>NZ_CP177206.1:0-2400000 GCF_046764215.1 Haloferax sp. YSSS75 | reverse complement strand
GTATCGAGCGCGTCGCCCTCTCGTTTGGGACGAGTATCGCCGTCACCCCGCTTCTGGGACTCGTGCTCAACTTCACACCGTGGGGTATCCGACTCGTCCCAATCCTCGTCGCAGTCGGTGGGTTTACCCTCGTCAGCGTCGGCGTCGCCGCCGCACGCCGCAACGCCCTCCCGGAAGACGAGCGCTTCAGCGTCCCTTACGACGAGTGGCTTGCTGCTGGCAAGGCGGAACTGTTCGAACCTGCGACGCGAACCGACGCGATGCTGAACGTCGTCCTCGCCGTCAGTGTCGTCCTCGCGATGGGGAGCGTGGGCTACGCAGTCGCCGTCCCGAAAGACGGAGAGTCGTTCAGCGAACTCTACCTTCTCACAGAGAACGACGACGGAGAACTCGTCGCGGACGACTATCCCGAGGAACTGGTCCGTGGAGAACCCGCCACACTCACCGTCGGCGTCGGAAATCAAGAATACGAGACGGTCAATTACACGGCAGTCGTGTTGCTCCAGCGAGTCGAAGTCGAGAACAACTCGACGACTGTCCTCGAAGAAGACCAACTCAGAACGTTCTCTCCACGTCTCGCCCACAACGAGACGTGGCACGAGCAACACCAGATTCGCCCGACGATGACCGGAAACCGCCTTCGGCTGACCTACCTGTTGTACAAGGGTGCCCAACCCGCTTCACCGAGTGTCGAGAACGCCTACCGCGAAGTGCACCTGTGGGTGACCGTCCGCAACGAATCTGCGACTGGCCAGTAGTCCCGGCGAGGGAAGCAGCCAGTCTCACACCCGGACTATTGCGAGAAATGGGCACGAAACAAATATCTCAATATTAATTTTCTCACAATAATATTGATAATTAATCCTCAAACGACAATATACGGGGTTATTTTGGATAGATGACGAAGATAACTGACGGTTCGAAACGTGTTTGTCAGATGGTTGTTCGCGGTTCAGTCTCTCAGACAATTGCTAGACTGTGGTGAAGGAGAGTCAGTTGCTGGCTGATTGGCCAAAACTTGACTCTATATGGTAATGTATTTAATTTATCAAGACTGATATTCGTCAAGTAATACTTACAAAGGACAAGTGCGGATGCTAAGGCGTACCGATAGGATGGCCCCTTCAAATAGCCCAGTCTCTCGCCGTGGTGGTCGAGGTCCCAAAATCGAGCGCATCGCTGAGCGGTACGAAATCCCCGAGCTCGGTGACGACCTCGTCGCTGCGTGGTTAGGTGAGGGGCGACAACAGCGCAGTCTTCGTGAACTCGAAGTAGACGTAAACAAACGCCTGGTCCGTGCAGCACTCGACAAGGCCGGCGCACACGTTCTCGACGGTGAAGCCGAGAACTTCTATCGGCTCTTGACGAGCGACGACGTCACTGCCGGTAGCCGAACGGCGGCGCGAAACTCCCTCCGGGAGAAAGGCGTCGACGTCGACCAGTTGGAAGCCGACATCATCTCCTACCAGTCGGTGTACAACTACCTCAAACGGCACCGAAACGTCGAACGAGAATCGACAGATAGCGACGAATCTTCGACCGATTCCGGGCTCGATACGATTCGAAAGCTTCGGTCTCGTCTGCGGACGGTGACGGCCGGCGTCATCGACCGACTCGTCAACGCGAACGAGGTGTTCATCGGCCCGTACGAGATAGACGTCGATATCCGAGTGACCTGTACAGACTGCGAGACACGAATGACACCGACAGCGTTGCTCTCTTCCGGGCACTGTAACTGCACCCGTCGGACCGACGGTGCAGTGGACGAGTAGCGACCTGTCACCCTTCACAAACACACACGAATGAGTACACCAGAGGCAACCCAGCAGGCAACCGTTCGAATTCGAAATATCGGTGGCATAGATAGCCGCGACGTCACGCTCACTCCCGGCGTGACCGTTCTCACCGGACGCAACGCGACCAACCGGACGTCGTTCCTCCGCGCACTCATGGCCGGGTGCGGCAGCGATGCAGCTAGTATCAAAGGCGACGCCGACGAGGGGTCGGTCGAACTCGAACTCGACGGGCGGACGTTCACTCGCGTACTCTCCAGAGAGAACGGCCGAGTCGAATCGAGTGGCACCCCCTACCTTCGGGAGACGACGACGGCAGACCTGTTTGCCTTCTTGCTCTCGTCGAACGAGGCACGGCAGGCAGTCGTCACCAACCGTGACCTCCACGACGTCATCATGACGCCGGTCGATACGGAGGCAATCGAGGCGGAGATTGACCGTCTCCAGACCGAGCGCAAAGAGACCGAACGAAAGCTCGACGAGTTGTCGTCGCTCGAATCGGACGAACGCTCGTTAGCACAGCGACGAGACGAGTTACAGTCGAAGATATCCGACCTCGAAGCCAAACGCGACGACGTCAGTGCGCGAATCGACGAGGAAGACCAGACGGTCGAAGCACAGCGAGAGAATCAGGACGAACTCGACCGTGTTCTCGAAGACCTACAGGAGGCACGCTCGGAGTTAGAGACCGTTCGATTCCGTCTCGAGAGTGAACGAGAGAGCGTCGAGTCGCTTCGCGAAGAGCGGAGTGACCTCGAAGACGAACTCGACTCCTTCGAGGCGGCCGACATCGACCGTGAGGCCGTTTCGGCACGCATCGACCGCATCCGAACCGAAATCGAGGAACTGAACACGACGATTGCGGACCTCCAGACCGTCATCCAGTACACCGAAGACGTGCTCGACGGCAAGGCCGGCCTGGTCGAAGACTCGCTCGGTGGCGACGACGACGGTGTGCCCACTGACCGACTCGTCGACTCGGGGACGATTACCTGCTGGACGTGTGGGTCGGACGTCGACGCCGAACAGATAGAAGCGACGACGGACCGTCTGCGAGACGTCAGAGACGACCGGCGAGACCAACGCGCGGAGTTGCGTCGCGAACTCGACGACCTCGAGCGTGACCTTCGGTCCGCAGAACAGTCGCAGAAACGGCGGCAGCAGATACAGCGCAAACTCGACCGTCTCGAAGACGAACTCGATAACCGGAGCGACCAAATCGCGTCGTTGACGGCAGACCGCGACGAACTCTCAGAACGGGTCGAACAACTGGAGGTGGAGGCGTCGAACCTTCGGGGACAGGCCGAGAGCAACCTCATCGAACTCCACAAAAAGCTGAACGAAGTGGAGTTCTCCCTCGACAGAGCGCGCGACGAACTCGCGTCGGTGAACGACGACATCGACGCGATAAGCGAGCAGTTCGACGAGCGGGCGGAACTCGAAGCACGCCGTGAGGAACTGGCCGAGGAACTCGAAGCAGCACGGACGCGGATTCAGTCGCTCACCAACGCCGCCGTCGATGCGTTCAACGAGGAGATGGAGACGATTCTCGACCACCTCGGCTACGAGAACATCGAACGCGTCTGGCTCGAACGAGTCGAACGCCGCGTCCGAGAGGGGCGACGGAAAGTGATGAAGACCCAGTTCGAACTGCACATCGTCAGGGAGTCCGATTCGGGAACCGTCTACGAGGACACGATAGACCACCTCTCGGAGAGCGAACGTGAAGTCGTCGGCCTCGTCTTCGCACTCGCCGGCTATCTCGTCCACGAAGTCTACGAAGACGTCCCGTTCATGCTACTGGACTCCGTCGAAGCAATCGACTCCGACCGAATCGCGGCACTGGTCGAACACTTCGAGCAGTATCCGACTTACCTCGTCGCCGCACTCCTGCCGGAGGACGCACAGGCCCTCGACGCCGCGTACGACCGTGTCACGTGGGGTGACGACGTGAACTCCTCGACTGCGTAACCACGCCCGCGGCCACCCACTTCTTTCTCCCCCGGTCCGCCGACACACGTTCTGCGACTGAAATTACTCTTGCCTCGGTATGCGGCCGCCATCTCTCCTGTTTGGGTTTCGTTCGCCAACCAGTCGAACCCACTTTTGCCGTTTACTGACTTGGGATATACCGCTAGTACGCAAGAGATTTAACACATCAGCAGAATGTATTTTACAGCAGACATAAGGGGGCGTTACTATTACCACGCAAACGACAAACAAGGACGCAAACGGGAGGACTCGACTCTGGTACGACTGTGAACGAAAAGAAGCGGTTTCGGAGGCCATTCTGGCGGCCACGAGCGACCACAAAGATTGTGCAGTGACGGTGTTACCACCGCTGTCGAAGGCCGTCGACGTCGACGCGTTGAACTCACTCTTCGGGACGGACCGTCCCGCGGCGCCGTCGCTGTCGAGCGGGACTATCGAATTCGAATACGCCGACGTCGTCGTCACCGTCTCGACTGTCGGGACGATAGAAGTCGAGAACCTGGACCGTCTCGAATCGTCGGCCAACTAATCGGTCTCTCCGTCCGAACGTCGCCCTCCACCTGCCGTTTGGTTTTTCGGGACAGTGTCGTCCTCCCAACAGCGAGACGTCTGAACCCCGTCTCGACGGCGCGCGTCGCCGGCAATGGGTCTCGTCCGTTCCGAGTGACGTCATCCGATACGACGCGATACCAGCGATTCGCTCGTGCATTCTGCTGTGCCGTCGCCGCCGTCGGTTCGGTAACCGACGGCCCGCGCGACGTACCTTTTTGTTCCGTGACCGCCGAAGGGTGGTATGGAACTCGAATTACGCTTCTTCGCGACGTTTCGGGAGGTGGCCGGACAGAAGTCGGTCCAGTGGCACGCCGACGACGACTCGACGGTCGGCGACGTCCTTCGGGCACTCGAAGCCGAGTACGATGGTCTCTCGGGGGAACTCATCGAGGACGGCGATGTCCGCCCACACGTGAACGTACTGAAGAACGGTCGTGAAGTCGTCCATCTCGAGGGCCTGGAGACGACCCTCGAAGACGGCGACAAGATAAGCGTCTTCCCACCGGTCGCAGGAGGCTGAGATGGCACGTCGAGAGCGAGCGTTTCGAGGTATCTCGAAACGCCTCGTCGTCCAGTACCTCGAAGGACTCGGCGGTGAGGCAGTCGGTGATGCTCGCGTCGTCGGCGAGGGGTGGACCGTCGACATCGACACCGAACGAGTGACGATTACGAGTAGCATCCAACTGACCGAGGTTCAACTCACCTTCGAAGGCGACGACGAGACACTCGACGAACTCATCGACACGTTCGCTCAAAAGGCGATGCGCGCAGGTGGATGACCGTGGGGGCCGACGGCGACCCGGGCGACCCACACCGGACACCCGAACGCCTGCGTGACCGACTGGGCCCCGAGGACGACTCACCCCACGGGGGCGCAATCGACGGCACCGCAATCATGATTGCCGCCGCCAAAGCCAGCGTCCCCGCTGCGCTCGTCCCCGTCCTCCTCGACCGGGCACAGACGTATCTCGATGCCCACGCCGTCGAATACGACCGGGAGTTCGAGTGTATCTACGAAGACGAGGACGTCGCAGTCTACTTCGTCCCGCTCGGCCACTGGGACACGAAGGGTGCGGAACTCGGCTTCTCACACCGAGAAATCGATGCGGTTCGGCGGGCACACACGGAGCACCTTCGCCGCCTCGGCACCGACGCCGAACGGCGAAACGAGTTCGAGACGGCACTCGAAATCCGGGAAGTCGCCGTCGTCGACGTCGCCTGACCGCGGCAAACCCGTCGCTGATAGACGGGTATTTCGGTGCCTGTGACCTGCATCTGGTAGATGGGAACAGTTCCTCCTGACCTTCTCGACGGTGTCCGTGATGCCGCGCCGCTTCACCTCGGCCTCGTCCCGTTCGGCCTCGTCGCGGGCGTCGCCGCCGTCGAACAGGGTCTCTCGGTTCTCCACGCGATTGGCTTTTCTAGCATCGTCTTCGCCGGCGCGTCGCAACTCGCTATGATAGAACTCCTCGGGGCCGACGCACCGCTCGCCATCGTCATCGGAACCGCGGTCATGGTCAACCTTCGGATGATGATGTACTCGGCGTCTATCGCGCCGTACTTTCGGAAGTTCGCCACCCGGTCGAAGACGCTCGCCTCGTATCTGCTCACCGACCAGGCGTACGCCCTCTCTATCGCTCGCTACGACCACGATACTGGGACCGACCGCTTGGCCTACTACATCGGTGTCGCCGCGTCGTTGTGGGTCGTCTGGCAGAGTTCGACCATCGCTGGCGCGTTCCTCGGCGAAAGCCTCCCGCCCGAGTGGGGGTTCGAGTTCGCCGCCCCACTCGTGTTTCTCGCGTTGTTGGTCCCGACGTTGAAAGACCGGGCGTCGACCGCTTCCGGTCTCACGGGTGGTGTCGTCGCCGTGGCCGTCGTCGTCGCCGGCGTCCCGTTCCACGCCGACATCATGATTGCTGCCGTCGTGGGCGTCGCCGTCGGCCTCTTCGTCGACTCACGCGGAGGTGCCGCGTAGATGGCGACGAGTTACGACTCGACGACGATTTGGGGCGTCATCGTCGTCGCGGGCGTCCTCACGTTCGCTATCAGAGGCTCGTTCGTCTACCTGTTCGGCCGTATCGACGCGGTTCCACCGACGGTCCAATCGGCGCTCGAATACGTTCCAGCGGCCGTCTTCGCCGCCCTCGTCTTCCCCGCCGTCCTCGCACCGGCCGGGACGCTCGAACTGTCGCTCGGGAACGACCGACTTATCGCTGGAGCGCTCGCCGCACTCGCGGCGTGGTACACAGAGCGCGTCGTCGTCACTATCGCCGTCGGGATGATTGCGTTGTGGGTTCTCCGGTTCGTCGTCTGACTCGCCTCGTCGGATTCGTCGCCGCTCCAATCGGGTTGCTTCTCGCTGGGTCCTGTCTGGTGTGAGCGACGTGTCGGTGCCTATGTGTGCTGGGGCTACCAAATGTGGCGTGACACAGACAGAGGGTGAGTTCAGCACGAAGGCTTCGTTCGATTCCCCGTGAACCGAATCATAGCTCTATGGCTATCTCTTGTGCAGGTGTTACACACCCTTCACCTCACTAACAGACGATGACCTCACCCTCCGTTGGGTCTTCAAGATCCGCATCGGCGGTGTTCTCAGCATCGTGATCGGCAGTTACGCGTACTTGCATATCGTCAACATAGTATCTCGCAACCCAGGGTGCGAGGTCACCAATGGGTCCAGCTTCTTGTTGTACTTTGACGGCAGCGTATGACTCGTCGTCTCGGAGGTAGTAGAAACCGTCCTTGTCTGGTTCCATCTCCGCGAACCCGTCTTTCAGTCGGTCGTACTCTTCTTCGGTGAGGTATGACGAGGCCGGGTCGTGGGTATACTCACTCATGCTGAGGGCCTGATCAATGGCCTCCTGTAATCGTTTTAGGTCGAACTGCTCAGCTGTCACGGATTCAGTCTGTACGCTTCTAGGGATGTCGTGGGGAAGAGTAACTATGACCGTTGAATCCTCGAATTTGACACCGATGTAGCAAACGTCGCCCCGAAGATAATAGATGTCGCCCGGGCCTGATTCCATGTCCTCGAATGCTGCCCGCACGGTGTCGAATTCACTCCGAGAGAGATGGGCAGCAACCCGGCCCTCGCACCGCTCATCAGCCAGCCGAACCCACGCTGTTTCGATTGTCTCTTGTAGTCGGTCGATAGCGGAGAACGGAGCAGTGTCGGCAGACTTGACGGTCACATTTTCAGGCACCCTCTCGCGGATAGAGACTATCGCTTTGTTGTCTCCCATGTCTATCGAACCGTTCCCGTGGATACCGACCACGAACCCCTTGTCGTAGGTGGTGACAGAATCCACTGAGAGATGTACCGTGGTGAACTCCGGGTCGCTAGTCTGATTGAGGTAGCGTTGCTTTTCTATATTTTTGATATATGTGCCGATGTCATTTTTGTTGAGCGTGGCGTCGTCAGGGAGTTCAAGCCCCGGGTTGGCAGGGTCACAGGACTCGGGAGGGCCGGGTGATTCGTTCAAGAGTCCGACGCCGAGACAACCGGCGAGCGGTGTACAGAAAGCGAACCCGGTCGTCAACAAGAGATTGCGTCGGTTCATGTTCTACGTCCGTAGACAGACGTGTATATGTCTTCTCCACTCGCAGACAGTTCTCGAAGTCAGAACTGCCTGCAAACTCAGGCACACACGAGTTGCAGAGTGTCTCTATTGAAAGGATTCGAATATTCGCACCAGTCCATCTCGACCGCTCTGGACGACCTGGTCACCACAAAATCTCCTGCAAGACACGCGCCCGCTATTCAGCAGAAGCTCGCCAAACTATCACAAACCGACCATGTAGACAGCATCCCCAGCGCTATTCGGCGACTGGTTGCCGAACAATCGTCTTCAACTTCTCCGGGTCGGTGCGGCGCATGTCGCTCAGATATATTTCGTGGTGGTCGCCGTCGCGGACGTATCCGTTCTGTTCGATGTACTCGTGGACGCGTTCGATAGTCGGTCCCTCCTCGGAGAACGGCCCGACGTGGAGCGTCTGCGCGGACAACCCTTCGTCGAACGACTCGAACCGAACCGTCGACAGTGCAGGGAGGTCCTTCTTCTGGGCGACGTTCTCACGCGCCCGTTCGACGACGTCTTCGGTCACGACGTCGGGTTGCATAATCATCAGCGTCCACTGCCACTCGTCTTTCTTCCCGACTTCGAAGGCGTCCATCTCGTCGGCCCACCACCGCCCTTCGAGCGGCATGACGACGTACTTCAGGTCCTGTTCGTCTTTCACGATGGACCGAATCGCGTAGCTGAAGGGGTACAGCGTCTCGACTGCGGCGCTGAACTCGGGTGACGTGTTCGGGTCTCCTTCGCCGTCTAACATCAGATACGAGAGCGTGGGCACCTCGACGAGGGAGACTTCGTCGGCCGACTGTCGGTACAACGCTTTCAGTTCGTTCTTGTAATCCACCGACTCCATCGTGTGAGTACGTTGAACAGACGAGGCAATAAGCCTACGAGCACCGACTCACGCCGGCGGCACCATCACCATCGCCCGCTCTACCGCCGGAAGTCGCTCGTCGAGTTGGTCCCAGTCGTCGCCTCGGTTCGGAGAGTGCCAAATCGAACCGTCAGCCAACCCGGCCCACAGGTGGTCGGGCATCGCCGGGTCAGTGACGAGTGCGTACGGCATCGACGTGCCGGGGAGTCCGTCTAGTCGAACCCAGTTTCGCTCACCAGTCCGACGGAAGACAGCGGCCTTCGCGTCGTCCCCTCCGTGGGCCGCAAACGGCCCAGTCGACGCAGAGACGTACCAGATAGTCGGTTTCGTCGGGTGGGCGGCGACGCTCCATCCGTACCCTCTATCGAGTCCACCGCCCGGCTTACGCCACGATTCACCTCCGTCTGTGCTCCGTGCACCCGGGCGCTTCCCAATTCCCGCGCCGCCTTCGTAGACGAACTCGCCTTCGGTGGCGTGCCAGACGAGACTGTGGCAGTCTCGAATCGCCTTCGGACGGTGATTCGACCACGTCTCCCCACCGTCGGCGCTCCGAACCACGGCCCCGAACTCGATGCCGGCGACGACGACGTCAGGGTCGTCGGGCGACACCGCGAGTGCCTGCACGTATGCAGTGAACGGCGGTGACGCCGGTGAGCGCCACATCCGACGACCACGGATTTGCCGGAAGGATTCGGATTCTACCCACGTCTCGCCACCGTCGTCTGACCGGAAGACACCAGATGGCCGGACGCCGGCGTAGAACCGCCGTGGGTCGCTCGGTGCGACGGCGACTGCCATCACCGTCTCGTCGGCGAGTCCGCTTTGGGTCCAGATCACGCCCCCGTCGCTCGACAGGAAGATGCCACTGTCTTCGGTTCCCGCGAGGACGAGTCCCGTTTTGGCCGCCCCAGTCGCCAGCGACGAAACCGAATGCCCGTGGAGGTGTTCGGTGTTGGATGGTTCTCCCTCAGTTACCCGAGTAATGCCTGTCCCGGTTGTCGAAATGAAACTCCGTGCTCTCATCTGCTGCTCCGTTTCGCCTACGTATCTATTGGCCGTGTCAAGAGATAACAGTTAACGCACAGTCGGTCGTACTAGTTGGTAGCGCTCTGTTCTGTGTCTCGGCACAGTGCAGCGGGGTGACAGAGAATGTTGTCTGCGACGGGGAGAGTCGTCGATACGAACGTCGGCGAGGGGTGTTGGGAGGCTCAGACCATCCCGACGACAGGGGTGACGACGAAGTCCACCCGGGCTGGTTCTCGACGGTGCCAGTCGGGGCTGGCGTCCCAGTACGGGGTGGAGTGACCCACCATGTCTGAACCTGAGCCCAACGGCCAACAGGGGACTGTGACCAGCACCGGGTGGCGGACGTGGGGGACGCTCGGGAGTCTGTTTCTCGTCTCGGCTGGCTTCATCGCGTACGCGATTGCTCCCGCAAGCGTCCTTCCGCTGTTCATGGACACGTTCGCCGTCGAGAAACCGGCCGCGAGCGCGTCGATTAGTGCCGTGTTTCTCACGTGGGCGCTGCTTCAGATTCCCGGCGGATACCTACTCGACCGGTTCGACAACCGGTACCCGGTGTTTCTCGGAACCGGAGTCTTCGTGCTGGCGTCCGTGACGGGGTTACTCACAGATTCGTATACAGTGTTCTTGCTCACCCGACTCCTCAGCGGGGCGAGTGCCGTCTTCATCGTGGTTGGGAGCGTGAACATCCTCGGCCACATCCTCCCGGAGAACCGGAAACCCATCGGACTCGGCATCTTCATCGCGAGTCCGCCGTTTGGTGTCGCTATCGCACAGTTCAGCGGCCCGCTCATCGCCGAACGGTACGGCTGGCAAGCGGCGATACTCGTCTACACGCTCGTCGCCGTCTTCGGCCTCGTCGTCTCGGTTGCACTTCTCAGACAACCGGTACGGGCAGACGGGCGCGTTACCCTCTCTCAGTTCGTCGCTGCACTCCGAAACCGGTCGATTCTGTTCGTCTCGACTGCCAGCTTCTGTACGTACGCCATCTGGACGTTCCTCAACACGTGGATGCCCACCTACGGGACGGAAGTGCTGGGTATCGAACTGGTGGCCGCAGGCGCTGCGACAGCGTTGGTGCCGCTCGCGGGTATCGTCTCCAGACCGGGTGGCGGATGGCTCTCGGAGAAACTCGGCGGGCGACTGCAGCCCGTGATACTCACCTCGTTTCTCGCGTCGATACTGTTTCTGTACTTGTTGAGTAGCGCACCCTCGCCCACGACGTTCGCTATCCTTCTGGGACTGACGGGTGGGGCGGTCAACCTCGCAGTCGGTCTCTATCTCGTCTACGTGAACACGCTCGCTGATTCGTCCACGCAAGGGACGAGTCTCTCTGTGCTCCTCACGTTCTCGCAGATTGGCAACCTCGTCGCACCGCTCGTCGGCGGATGGCTGATTGCGAACGTCTCGTGGACGGCGGGGTTCGGATTCGCCGCCGGCCTGGCCGTTCTTGGAGTCATCCTCATCGTGCTCGCCCCCGCGACGAATTGAGCAGAGCGACGCTCGTCAGCGGGTGCACTTCGAGTCAAAAAATACGGTGAGTCGCGTGGGTCGACTCTGTCCGACTAGTCGTCTGCCGGTGCCGGAGAGTCGCCACGGGAGACGCCCGTGCCGGGGCCGACGTCGATACTGAGTTCTTCGAGACGCTCGTCGGGGACGACGCCGTCGACCCACTGCCGACGTGCGTAGTACTCTTCTTTCATCTCTTCGAGTTCGCACAGTTGGCCTTCGGAGGCACCCTGTCCGGGAATCGCCTCGTCGCCGGGGACGAACCGACCCGGCAGGGAGTCGTCCGAGCCATCGAACCCTGCGAGGTTGTTGTAGTACCGCTCGAGCGTGTAGATGCGGTCACCAGTCTCGAGGAGTTCGTCTTCGGTCACGTCGAGGCCGGTCATGCCGTTGTACTGCAGGACGTACTCTTCGATACCCTCTGCGAAGGCGTTGAACTTGCAGATGTCGAAGGAGTCCGAGATGGCGTGCATGTCCTGGAACAGCGCCACGAGGTCACCCTTGCCTTCCCACTCGTGTGGGTCGGCCTTCTCCGGGATGCCGAGAATCTCGGCAGACGGCGTGTAGCCACGCAGGTGGCACGCACCGCGGTTCGAGGTGGCGTAGCCGATGCCCATGCCTTTCATACAGCGCGGGTCGTACGCCGGGATGGTCTGGCCCTTGACGGCCAGCGAGTTGCTGTGTGCGTCGAAGCGCTCGGCGAGGCCGTTTGCACCCTCGGCGAGTGCGTCGGCGAGTTGGTTCTCGCGGTTGGCGACTTCCTCGATGAGGTCTATCATGCGCTCGGTGTCGCCCCAGTCGAGTTGTTCGTCGAGGCTGTCGAGTTTGCCCTCTTCGGACATCTCCATGGCCATCGCCATCATGTTCCCCATCTCGATGGTGTCGACGCCCATGTCGTTACAGCGGTCGATCATGACGGCGATTTCGTCGCGTTCGGTGTGTCCCGAGTTCGGACCAAGCGCGTACGCCGACTCGTACTCGTAGGACTCGCCGCGGACGTTCATCTCCTTGCCCTTGTGCATAATCGTCACTTCGACTTCCTTCTTACAGGCGACCGGACAGGAGTGACAGGTCGGTTCGTCCACGAGGATGTTCTCACGGACGTTCTCGCCGGAGACGTTCTCGGCGTCGATGGTTCCGCCCTCCGCTTCGCGCATCGCACCCGTCGAGGTGTACTTCCCGTTCTTCGTCGGGAGGCCGTCGAGTTCCTCGCCCGCGTTCATCAGGACGTTCGTCCCGTACAGCGAGAGGCCACCCTCGTTCGGGGCGGTGACTTCGGACTCGCGGATGAGTTGCATCGCCTGCTGGTATCCCTTCTTGAACGTGTCTGGGTCCGCAGGTTTCGGCATCTTCGTGCCGGACTTCACGACGACGGCCTTGAGGTTCTTCGACCCCATGACCGCGCCCGTGCCGCCACGACCGGACGCTCTGTCGTCCTCGTTGACGATACAGCCGTATTTGACCTCGTTTTCGCCACCGGGACCGATTGCCATCACAGAGAGGTTCTTGCCGAGTGTCCCTCCGACTTCGGCTTCGAGTTCGGAGATGGTGTCGTGGACGCCCCAGCCCCAGATTTCCCGTGCGTCGTGGAGTGTCACTTCACCGTCTTCGATGACGGCGTAGCTCGGGTGTTCTGCTTTACCTTCGAACAGGAGTCCATCGACTCCGGACCATTTGAGACGAGCACCACTCCACCCACCGTGGTGGGAGTCGGTGACGGTTCCCGTGAGCGGGGATTTCGTCACTACGGCGATTCGACCGCTCATCACCGTCTGTGTGCCAGTCAGCGGCCCTGTCATGAACGCGAGCAGGTTGTCCGGGCCTAACGGGTCAACGTCTGGCCCCTGGTCGAAGACGTATTTGACACCGAGGCCACGTGCACCGATGTACTTCTTCGCGTCGTCGTCGTCAATCGCCTCGTAATGTACCTCACCGAGAGACAGGTCGACCCGCGCGACTCTGTCGTGATAACCACCGAGTTCTGTCATTGTAATCCTCGTTGATTATATACGAACGCAAGTGGGTTAGTGATTCCCACACTGACGTAACCAAATGTGGTTGCCCGTGCGAGAGAGAACACTCCACCGTCTCTGGATTGCGGCAATCCGTGCCACTTATCCCGGTTTCGGACCGGCCGTGGCGAGCGCGACGCTACCGGTGGCATCTACGACGACGCTGGCTGGGCCTCGCGGCGGACACGACCACCACGTTCCTGACGCCTCTGCACCGGTCTCCAGACGAGCGAAGACCTGCTTCGGGCCCGACTCGACGACCGGGACCAGGTCGCGGGCCTCGCCCGCTGCGAGTTCGATGCTCTGCTCGAACGTCTCTCCGTCCGATTCGACGCGCACAGTGAGTCGATGTGGTTCGTCGTCCTGGTTCGCGACGGTGAGCGTCGTGTTCGCCGGGCCACACCCGACCGAACCGCTCTGGGTGTCGATGTACTTCGTCGGTTCGGCGGGGACTGGCCACTCGGTTTCGACCGTCTGCTCGTCGGTTTCGAGGACGACATCGTAGGTGCCCGTCCGGTACGTCACCGGCACCGACAGTCGTGTCTGGGTCGGGATTCGATAGGTTCGGTCGAGAAGCGTCACTCCCGATAGACTGACCCGGAGACGAGCGTTCGTCTCGTCACCCGAGTTCTCCACGACGAGGCCAGCGGGCGCGTACCATCGCCCCGACCCGTCACCGACGAGTGGGAGGTCGGCGGCCTCGCCGCCGTCGGCGACCGAACACTCGCGACTGGGGTGACAGGCGACTCGTCCCCAGAACTCGGCACCCTCTCGCCCAAGAACGACTTCCAGTCCGTCACCGACGCCGTCGACGGTCCACCCCGAACGCGCTCTGATACCGGTATCCGTCTCGACTAACACGTCCGTCGCGCCGAGTGGGACGGTCACTCGACTGGTGTTTCGCTCGCCGGGAACGAGGTCCACGGTGTCGAAGTAGACGTCGCGCCCGTCGCGGGCGACGACGACTGTGGTGAACACCGGGTCGGGCGTCGGATTCCACACCGAGAGTTCGCGCTCGACGCGTTCTGCTGGGGGCGTCGTGGTCGGGGGTTGAGTTCCCTCCTCGGGTGTCGGCGTCTCCGTCTCCGTCTCGTCTTCCGGTGACCCGCACCCTGCGAGGCCCGCCATCCCGGTTGCGACGAGTGACAGGAGAGTGCGGCGGTCCATGCCACGGCCTAGGGACGCTGGATATATGAACGTCAGCGACGTTCTCGAATCACGACGCTGTTCGGAATCACGACGCCGTTCGGTTTCGGTGCACGTGCCGGAGACGGCACTCGACCATCGAATCCGTCTCCATCGAGGAAGTGAGACACGGCGGTTCTCTCTTCGTACGCTACCGGAGCAGTGGGTGTGAGTTGGTTACGATTCACTGTGGGGTACGTCCTCGACAGCTTCGAAGTAGGAGATGATTGCTCGGGCGAACCGCTCGACGGTGTTCTCGCCGCGTTCGAATCCGAGATACGGTTCGATGAGTTCCAGTACCCCATCGTACTCCTCCCACGGGACAGCAGGGTCGTCCCACATCACGGCGTCGCAGGTGTACCCGTGGTCGGCCAGTGTCGCGGCCAGTCGTTTCCCACCGTCACTCAGGTCCGGTGCGAGTTCCCCCGTTACGATGGCGAGATTGAACGGAGTCTCCCTCATGGCCGCTCATGTGGCGCAGTCGTGCAAATAAATGTCGCCACCGCTCAACAGGCGTTTCACGCCCGCTCTCTGCGCCACCACCGGCGTCGAATCCACGAGTCGCGTCGCGGCGGGTGCCAGACGAAGCGGCTTTACGCGCCCATCGGATAGGAGAGTCCAATGAGTAAGCCGACCCCCGAGGTCTACGAACGGGGACGCGGGATGGACGCGCACAACAAGGTGATGCGTGACATCCGTTCGCGGAAGCAGAAGACCTACGACCCTCACGAGCCGACGCGGGTGTGGATCGACGAGGACAACACGCCCGACGGCGTCTACGACTCGCTGACGATTATCCTCAACACCGGCGGGTGTCGCTGGGCCCGTGCCGGCGGCTGTACGATGTGTGGCTACGTCGCCGAGTCCGTCGAAGGCGGGAGCGTCTCCCACGAGGCGCTCATGGACCAGATTCAGGTCTGTCTCGACCACGAAGCCGAGGAGATGGACGACGGCGAGAAAGCCGGCCTCATCAAGATTTACACGTCGGGGTCGTTCCTCGACGAACGCGAGGTGCCCGCAGAGACGCGCGACGCCATCGCCGAGACGTTCGCAGACCGCGACCGGATGGTTGTCGAGTCGCTGCCGGACTTCGTCACGCGCGAGAAACTCGCGGACTTCACCGACCGTGGTCTGGAGACGGACGTCGCAATCGGCCTCGAAACCGCGACTGACCGTGTCCGCCACGACTGCGTCAACAAGTACTTCGACTTCGCCGACTTCGAAGACGCCTGCGAAGAGGCCGCAGCAGCAGGCGGCGGCGTCAAAGCCTACCTGCTGATGAAACCGCCGTTCCTCTCGGAACCGGAGGCCCTCGAAGATATGAAGTCGTCCATCCGACGCTGTGCCGCCGTCGACAACTGCCACACCGTCTCGATGAACCCGACGAACGTCCAGTCCTACACGATGGTGGACGAACTGTTCTTCAACGGTGGCTACCGGCCCCCGTGGCTCTGGTCGGTTGCCGAGGCGCTCCGCGAGACGGCGGACGTAGACGCCATCGTCGTCTCCGACCCGGTCGGTGGCGGGCAAGAACGCGGTGCGCACAACTGCGGCGACTGCGACGAACTCGTCTTCAAGGCGGTCAAGGACTTCAACCTCCGACAGGACCCCTCCGTCTTCGAACAGGTGTCTTGTGAGTGCGAGGCGACGTGGGAGTACGTCCTCGACGCCGAGACGAGTTACAATATGCCGCTCGTTCGCTGAGCAGTTCTCCGGACGTTCGTCCAGTTCACCCACCTGGACCCCTCGATTTTGTGAAATACGGCCCGGTTAGGATATCCCAAGCGAAAGTAACAACGTCCTAACTAGTCTGCTAGGCGCTTCGTATCAAAGAGGATGTACCGCGTTGTCATAGTCGGGAGTTCGGACCCGTGCCCGCCCGGACTGCCCGCCATCATGACGAAACACACGTACAAGACCGTCTACTATGCGGATGGGTGGTTCGAGATCCGCGAGGAAGAGAACACCGAGGCATGGATTGCCACGGACGCTCCTCGCGCTCTCATGCCATAGCACGCGGTACGCGGGTCGGGAAAAAAACTCCAACCATCGCTCATCGTGTACGCTGCTTACATTTGCCCATCCGACCCCGTATCGCCTACCGCCGCTGCGGCGGTCTTTTTTTTATCGAAACCTGAACGTCGAGCGACGGCCTCAGCCCTCGAATCCCGACAGCACGCCCCGGCCGTCGGTGTTCCCGAGTTCGGGAAGCGACGCCCGTTCCGGGTGCGGCATCAACACGGCGACTGACTCGGTGTCGCCGAGGATGCCAGCGACGTTCCCGCGCGACCCGTTGGGGTTCGCCTCGTCGATGACGTTTCCGTCCTCGTCACAGTATCGGAAGAGGATGCGGTCTGCTGACTCCAGTTCCTCGTAGCCCTCGTCGTCGATTTCGAAGCGTCCCTCGCCGTGAGCGATGGGGAGTTCGATAACCTCGCCCTCCTCGTAGGCGCTCGTCCAGCGCGTGTCGGCGTTCTCGACGCGCAGGTAGACGTGTTCACACTGGAAGCGAGCGCTCGCGTTCGTGGTGAACGCACCGGGCGTCAGTCCCGCCTCACAGCCAACCTGTGCGCCGTTGCAGACGCCGAGAACGGGAAGGCCGTCGTCGATTGCATCGCCGACGGCGTTCATCATCGGGGACCGGGCGGCCATCGCGCCACCACGCAGATAGTCGCCGTACGAGAAGCCACCGGGGAGCATGATGCCCGTCGTCTCCTCGGGAAGCGGGTCTTCGTGCCAGACACGCTCGGCCTCGAACCCGAGGTCCGTCAGCGCGCGGACGGCGTCTCGGTCACAGTTCGACCCGCCGAACTGCACTACTGCAATCATCTTACGCCTCTGTGACCTCGACTTCGTAGTCGTGGATGGTCGGGTTCGCCAGCAAGCGCTCGGCCATCTCGTCTGCGCGTTCGGCCGCCGCGTCGGCGTCCGCCGCGTCGAGGTCGACTTCGTACCGTTCGGTGAAACGCAACGCGTCGAGTTCGAAGCCGAGTCGTTCCAGCGCGCGCTTCGTGGTCTCCGCCTCCGGGTCGAGTACGCCACGCTTGAGGCGCACCGTCACCGTCGCGGTGTAGGTGGTCATCGGATGACGATGCGTGGTGATGTGCAAAAACGGTTTTGGGTCGCGTTTGATGTGCACGAACGTGCCCACAAATCTGAACTCGGCGGCTACGGGGCCGGAGAGCGTTCGACGTCGTGGACGTCGAGGTGCTCGTCGATGAAAAGCGAGAGCGTGTCGCCAACGATTTCGAAGTCGACGCGTGCACGAAGTGGGTCGTCTGAGACGACGGTGAGGGTCGGTTTGTCTCGCCACGCGGTTCCCCAGAGATGTGGCTGTGAGAGGTCCACGTCGTGGTCGTAGTAGAAGGAGACGACTGCGGGGTGGTCGAGGAAGGCCATGCCGATGCCAGCGATGTGTTCCTCGCTGCACCGCGTGCAACTGTAGATTGCCTGCGCGTCCTCACAGATATCCTTCGGGCCAAGGTCGTCTATCGTCGTGATGAGGCGCGGTTCCATTCGTCCTTGACAACTCGCGCAGAACCCGTCACGCGCTTGTGAAAACACTGAGAGGACGAATCGTTCTGCGACTACGGGGAAGGACGCGTCGTCGTAGCCTTCCAACACACCCGGCGGGATACCGGCGTCTAATATCGTCTTGTCGCAGTCGGCACACCTGACGTGGACGCGTTCGTCCACGTAGGTCGCTTCGACCTGTCCGTTACACCTTGGACACGGTGGGTCGACTATCACGGGGCCGATGTCGTCGCCGCGGGTGTACGCCCCGCTAAGGATAGCACCGACGATATTCGACCCCGCGAGGCGGATTTCGTATCCAGCGCCTGTCTTCTTGACGAAGCGACCGGTGAGTTTCCCGAGGTGGTAGTTGAACCGACCGCTGTCGGTGACGCCGACACGCTCACGGAGTTCGGAGAACGTGAGCGGTTCGTTCGGTGAATCTGCGAGGACACGGAGGATGGCGAGTCGCGTCTCGTCGGCGAGGAGCGAAAACGCCTGCTCGCTGTCGGAATCCACGGACGCCGGGACATCACGGGAACGCATACCTCCAGATACGCCACTCTCGGACTTAATCGATTCGCGCGGTGATATCACCGTGTAACGAGCCACGCCGCAACCACGACGATAGCGAACGGCAGGAAGATTGCAAATCCGAGTCCGACGACCCAACCGGCGACGAGCAGTGGAACTGCGGCGATTGGTGCGAGCCACGACGCGAACAGAGACGCCGCGAATACGACGACGGCAGCGAGGGCAGCGAGCAGGCTTATTCGGCCGACTGTGCCGAGTTTTCGTGGGAACGTGAGTGTTGTGTTCATCACCTTCATCTACTCCTCGTATCAGTATAAGAGTAATCAGAATGACATTTCTGTCCATCCTCGTACAGAAATCTCGTTCGGTCAGAACTGAACTCGGATTCGTATTTCGGTTCACTCGCCACCGAGTACGTTTGCGGAGAACGACAGCGGTTTATCGTTCCCTCTCCCAGGCCGTGTATGTTCAGCTTCGAACAGCTGGAGGTGACGGTATGACGCGAGAACTAACCGAAATCACGGTCATCGGAGGAGACAAGACTGGACTCATCGCGAACGTGACCACCCTGCTGTTCGAACGCGGAATCAACGTCGAGGACTTAGACCAGGCGGTCCGTGAGGGAATCTTCCGGATGACCCTGCACGCCGACACCTCGGAGATGACCTGTACTCGCGAGGAACTCCGTTCGGCGCTCTCGGACCTCGGTGACGACCTCGGCGTCGACGTTCAGGTCAGGTTCCCCTCGGACCGCGAGACGCGTGAGATTGCCGTCCTCGTCACGAAGGAGTCCCACTGCCTCGAAGCACTGTTCGAGGCGTGGGCGAACGACGACCTCGGCGCGGAGATTTCGGTCGTCATCGGCAACCACGACACGCTCGAACCGCTGGCGAGTCACTACGACGTTCCCTTCCACGACATCGGCGACGAGAAGGGAACCGCGAACGAAGAGCGCCTGCTCGAACTCCTCGAAGACTACGACGTGGACCTCATCGTCCTCGCGCGGTACATGCGTATCCTCGGCCCGCAGGTCGTCTTCCGCTACGAAGACCGCATCATCAACATCCACCCGTCGCTCTTGCCCGCCTTCCCCGGTGCCGCCGCCTACCGGCAGGCCAAAGAGAAGGGTGTCCGCATCGGCGGCGTCACCGCCCACTACGTGACGACGGACCTCGACCAGGGGCCGATTATCACCCAACGGGCGTTCGACGTGCCCGACGACGCGAGCATCGACGACATAAAGAACCGCGGCCAACCGCTCGAGGCCGACGCACTGCTCGATGCGGTGCAACTCCACCTCGACGACGCCGTGTCGGTCCACAGAGGCCGCACGAGTCTCCGCGAGGAGGCCGACGCTGACGACTACCAACTCGGCCTCTCACGTGAGGCACAAGCCGCCAACCCCGACCGGCCAGTCGACGGTATCATCGACGCGCTCGGCGTCCGAGAGCCTGAAGCGCTCGAACAGTCGGACGACTGAACGCTTTTGTCGTCGTCCCACGATTACGGGGCGATGACCGATTCCGACACGCGAACCGAAGCTTCCCTTCCCGACTTCGACGGCCGACCGAACGGTCCCGGTGCAGTTCGCGCACTCGGCGAGTTCGCACTCCGCGTCGAAGACCTGCCGGCGATGCGGGCGTTCTACCGCGACGTCGTCGGCCTCGGCGACCCCATCGGCGACTTCGACACCTCGACGTTCTTCGGCCTCGGCGAGAGTCACACCGGCCACGAGGCGGTGTTCGTCCTCTTCGACCGAACCGAGACCGATGGCTACGACGGAATCGACCAAGACAAGACGACCATCGACCACTTCGCGTTCAGCATCGACGCCGACGACTTCGACGCCGAAGTCGACCGATTACGTGGCCACGGCGTCGAACTCGACTTCGCGTACCACGAGTGGGTCGAGTGGCGCTCCGTGTACTTCTCTGACCCGGAGGGGAACCGTGTGGAGTTGGTCTGTTACGACCCGGAAGGAATCGGCGAGAACGACCAGTACGAGTGACGAGACACGAGAACCACTCCGATTGCGACGACCAGTAACTGTCTGTCGTTCGTGAACGTCCGAACCAACATAAAAAAGTTAACGATTTTTCAAGACAAATATGTATACGACCATGTCTGGAGAAGTTGGAACACGACTCTTTGGCCGCGACGTGTCGTTAGCGGTGTCGTGGCCGTGGGCCGTGTACTGGATTGCATTCCTTCGGGTTCTCGTCGGGACGGTGTTCCTCCACGCAGGGATGGACAAGTTACTGGCAGACCAACCGTTCAACGCTGGATGGTGGCTCACCGGAACGGCCAGTGAGGGACTCCTTGGAACGCTGATGGTCTGGTTCGGACAGAACGCGCCGTGGGTCGTGAACTACGCGATTCCGTTCGGTGAACTCTTCATCGGCATCGGACTCATCCTCGGTGCGTTGACTCGTCTCGCGTCGTTCTTCGGGGCGACGTTGATGTTCTTCCTCTACTTCGGAAACGCCGATTGGGGACACGGGTTCGTGAACGGTGACTTGCTCCTCCTCGTCCTCTTTATCACGCTCATCATCTTTGGGGGTGGACGAATCTGGGGCATCGACGCGTACTTAGAGAAGACCGAGACGGTGCAGAAATACCCGCGACTCAGATACCTTCTGGGGTGATTTCGATGAACGTCACAACGACAGAAACGGCAGACACCGGTACAGTGAGCAGAATGCAACTGGCAGACAAGATTGCGATGGTCGTCGGTGGTGGACTCATCCTCCTCGGCACGACGGTCATGGGTATCTTCGAATCGTTCTTCACCGGCCACACGGTGAGTCCGAACGGAAACCTCGGGGACGTGGTCATTCACACCTCGTTCGACCCCACACTCCGGGCGTACGCAATCGCCCTCGGGTTACTCGTCTTGTTCCTCTACGGCCTGTTCCGATTCGCGAATCGGCAGCAGTGGAGTGGACAGAAGTCCGGTGGTGACGAGGTGGCCACACCGGAGTGACCCCCCGTCACCGAGTACAGTCCATCTATTGTATCCGTGATACAGAGTCGAGGGGTTGCTACGGCCAGCATCTTATTATATACGTAGACTATCTCGAAGTCATGAACGTCGTCAAGATTCTGTTAGAAGCACTCGAAGGATACCGAGACGGAGGCGTCGACGAAGCGGTTTCGGAAGGCGTCGAAGAAGTTGCGGAAGAAGCGACCGGGCGAGACCTCTAACGGTTCGTCTCCACCTGCTGATTTTTGCTATTCGCTGCGGCCCAGTGAGGTACTGTGGGTGAGACAGTTTAGCCCAACTGTCCGCGAATCTCGCCACTCGGGTTCGCAACCGTGTGGACGTTCACGTACGCCTCGCCGCTCTGGATTGCTTCGTACACGTCTTCTATCGAAGTCCACCCACACGCGTTTCCGGGGTTGGGTTCTGTAACCGTCTCTTTCGCGAGGATACCGCTTGCTGACGTTGGCCCGCCCCCGAACAGCGTAACCCCAACCGGTCCGTTCTGACCCGCAGGGGCGCAATGGATGTGTGCGGCCACGACGTCGTCGATGTTGGCGACGATTAAGGTGTAACTGAGTTCTGTGAGGTCGTCGTCGAACGTGACGAGCATTTGTCCCTGTGCCTTCGTTTCGACCGGGTCTACCTCTTCGTCACCCGTGAGGTGTGCACGGAAGTTCCGCTGGCGTGGGGACGAGTTGCCCTGTGCAGCGGCCGGACTTACACCGAGTCCACCCAACAACACTCCTGCTGCCCCGATTGAGACCAGAAACCGCCGTCTCCCGATGTTTGTTTGTCGCATCTCGTCTCGAAAGACGACAGATACAGCATTTGTTAGTCGCAGATGAGTCCAGAAAAATAGACTGTTAATTCGAGAGAACGGCCAGTGCGGGCTTTGCGGGCTTACAGGTCGCGAACGGCAGCGACGGCGTCCTCGATAGACGGTGCGTCGAACCAGTCGTAGTCGACGTAGGCGTTGGTCCCGGCGCAGTAGACGTCCGACAGCGCCTGCACGATTTCGTCGGGGAGGTGCTCGGGTTCGACGGCACAGTTCTCGCGCCAGTTGGGTTCGCCCGTCTCGATGGCCTCCTGTTTGGCGGCCGAGACGGCGTCGACCCAGTCGGGTTGGACGCGCTTGTAGTACTGCCGGACGACTTCTTTGGACACCTGTTGGCCGTCGTACGAGAAGCGATTCTCGTCGAACGTGCCGACCACGTCTGCGACTTTGACGGTCCCGTCGTGGTAGAGACACTCGATTTTCCCGTCTTCGTGGGAGAACCCGGCGCGGGCGGCGTGGTCGGTCAGGATGTGGTTGACTGCGAGTGCGAGTTCTTCGAGTCGGTCCAGGTCGACGACCCCTGCGATGTCGTCTGCCTCGTCGCGGTCCAGATACCGGTCCTGTTCTTCGTACTTCGTGGAGAACTCGACGACTGGTTCGGGGAGGTCCACGGGTTCGTCTGGCCACTCGTCGTAGTCGAGTCCGTAGTCGGCAGGGGTACCGCGCTTCCGAAGGCTCGACCCCACGGGGACGGTGTTGCGGAAGACGATTTCCAGCGGGATGAGGTAGTTCTCGCCGGCGGCCTCGTGGTAGGCGTCGTAGTCGTACGCGCCGTCTTCGTGCGGGAGGTCCGGAACTTGCGTGAGTTCGATGGCCATCTCCGTCGGCGGCGACTCACACTCGCCGAGGTCTTTGACCTCGCCGTCTTCGAGTACCCCGAGGTAGTGCGTCGGGACGTGGTTGACGTCCAGCAGTTCGAAGTTGTACGCACCCATCAGACAGAGACTCGCACCCTTGTTCGGGATGTGGTCGGGCATCTCGCCCCAATCGAACACCGAGTAGCGGTCGGAGAAGACGAAGCGGCCCCGGCCGAGGTCGGTCGCCGTCGGTTCCTCCTCGACGCGGAAGTCCTTCACGCTAGTCATGGTCGCACCTCTGCACTCATCCCACTAAGAACCTTCCACTTCTGTGTGTATCTCGGGGTGTCACTCATCCAGATGTGTGCACAAACTCGAGTATTATCGACGTGCTGTGACGTTGCCGCGCCAATCACGGCGCTTTTTCCCGCGCACATCCTTGCCTCGGATATGGCCGCCGACATGGAACTCGACGCCGAACGTGTCGCCAGTCTGCTTCGCGACGCGGACACCGCCGTGGCACTGACCGGGGCGGGCATGAGCACTGCCTCGGGCATCCCGGACTTCCGTGGCGACGACGGCATCTGGAACACCGAGTTCGACCCGGCATCGTTCCACCGACGGCGATTCCTCGACGACCCTGCCGGATTCTGGCGCGACAGACTTCGACTCCACGAGCGGATGTTTCCCGACGACGTGGCGCCGAACTCGGGTCACGACGCACTCGCGGCGCTCGAATCGCGGGGCGTCCTCGACGCCGTCGTGACACAGAACACGGACGGACTCCACCACGAGGCGGGGTCAGAGCGCGTCGTCGAACTCCACGGCAACGCCGCAACCGTCGTCTGCGAAGACTGCGGGTCTCGGTTCGACGCCGAGATGGCCTACGAGCAGGTTCGCGACGACGACGTTCCAGCGACGTGCTCGGCGTGTGACGGCGTCGTCAAGCCCGCCGTCGTCCTCTTCGGGGAGCAACTCCCGCGCGCGGCGTTCGCCGAAGCGCGACAGTTAGCCGACGACGCAGACGTCTTTCTCGCGCTCGGGTCGTCGCTGTCGGTCCACCCTGCGGCGGGACTCGCCGAACAGGCCGCCCGAGACGGGTCGCTCGTCGTCGTCAACTTCGACCCGACGGAGTACGACGACAAGGCGACTCGAATCGTCCGCGCTGACCTCACGGTGTTTCTGCCAGCAGTCGAAAAACAGGTCTAACTCACTCGACGACGTGGCCGCAGTCTCTCATTCGAACTCTTCGCGGAGATACGCCCCGAGATACCCGCCGAGTGCGCCGAGTCCGACGGTGTAGAGCAGGATGACAGCGAGTCCGACGAGGACGACGACGACGAGTCCGAGGATACCGAGTCCGAACACGCCACGGGGGCCAGCGATAGCGAAGATGCTGAAGAAGGCGAGTGCGACGAAGCAGAACAAGACGGCGACGAGACTGACGAACAGTCCGGAGAGGGCCCCTGATTTCGTGCCGACGCCACGGTCTGTCCCAGTGAGATACCCCGCGAGTGCACCGCCGAGAATCGTCGACCCGGGGAGAGGCGAGAGGACGATGCTCGCGATTGCACCGACCAGTGCCGAAAATAGCAGACTCTCGCCGTCGTCAGTAGTCGGGTCGCGTTCGTCGAGCGACGCCTCAGCGGAGTCAGATGCCGTCGAGTGTTCCATACGCGACAGTTCACTTCCCGAGTGGGTAATCTTTTCTCCGGGCGTGGCTCCGGTCGCACCGACTCGTGTCGGTTTCGGCCGCCGCTACCGGGACCGTCCCGTTTTTACGACCGTAGCGCGTCCCTCACCATCATGACCGGTGCCGCCCGCGACGACTTCGGGTTCGACCACGTCCCTGAGACCGACCAGTCGTTCGAGGAGGCCTTGGCGAAGGCACGTGCGGGCGACCGACTGACGGTTAGCGACGGCGTCGAACTCATGACGACGGGCACCGACAGCGACGGAATCGACCCCGTCCGAAAAGAACTCGTCCTCGAAGCGGCGGACCGTCGCCGGGCCGAGGTGGTCGGCGACGACGTCACGTTCGTCGCCAACCTCAACAACAACGTGACGACAGCCTGTACGACCGGGTGTCTCTTCTGTAACTTCAAGAACACCGCCCACCTCTTCGAGTCCGATTCGGACGTCGCCCATCAGGGCTTCACCAAGACGCCCGAGGAGTCTCGCGACATCGTCGCGGACGCCGTCGAGATGGGAATCTACGAAGTCACGTCCGTCTCCGGCCTCCACCCGGCGCTCACCCTCGACGAGGAACACCGCGAGATTCTCCAGTCGTACGACAACCCCGCCGCCGAGGTGAACTACAAACCCCCCGAGACGTACGACACCGACCCCGGCACCTACGCCGAACAGATGGCCGCGATGTCCGTCGACGGCGTCCACGTTCACTCGATGACGCCCGAGGAGGCCCACCACGCCAAACGCGGCACCGACTGGAGTTACGAGGAAGTCTACCGCCGTCTCGCAGACGCTGGCCTCGACAGTGCGCCCGGAACCGCCGCGGAGATTCTCGTCCCCGAAGTCAGAGATGTCATCTGCCCCGGAAAAATCGGCACCGACGAGTGGGTCGCCGGGATGGAAGGCGCGATGAAAGCGGGCCTCGACGTGACGGCGACCATCATGTACGGTCACGTCGAAAACGAGATGCACCGCGTGATGCACTTAGACGTCGTCCGCGACTTGCAGGACCGTTACGGCGGTATCACGGAGTTCGTCCCGCTGTCGTTCGTCTATCAGAACACGCCGCTGTACGACCGTGGCCTCGTCACCGGCGGCGCGTCGGACGCCGAAGACGAACTCATGATTGCCGTCTCACGCCTCTATCTCGACAACGTCGACCACATCCAGTCGTCGTGGGTGAAGTTCGGCAACGCGAAGGCGCTCAAACTGCTCAACTGCGGTGCCGACGACCTGATGGGAACGATTCTCTCCGAGGAGATTACGAAACGCGCCGGCGGCGAGTTCGGCGAGTTCCGCTCGTTCGACGACTACGTGGAGATGATTACGGCCATCGGCCGTCGTCCGGTCGAACGCTCGACGGACTACCGAACCCGCCGACCACTGGACCCGAACGCCGACTCTCACGGCCCGATGCTCGGCCCGCGTGCCGACGGCACGCCGATGCTCGAACGACGGCGTGACCCGGCGACGGCCGACGATTGAGAGGGGTTCTCGTAGATGTTCGTAGAACCCGCTTCCGGTGACCGAAACGCAGAGCCGACTGCAGAGAACCAACGTAGACCGGTGGCTACGAGGACCCCTCTGACATGATGGCGACTACCCACGCGGCGGTGGGTCTCACCCTCGTCGTCCCGTTGATGTGGGTCGCACCGGAACTCGCGGGCGCCGCCGCCGTCGGTGCACTCGTCGGCGGCGTCTTCCCCGACGTGGACCTCTTCGTCGGCGTCCACCGCAAGTCGCTGCACTTCCCTGTCTACTACACAGTCGCCGCTGTACTGGTCGGGTCAGTCGCGTTCGTCTCTCCCTCTCCCGTCGCCGTCGGGGTGGCGTTCTTCTTCCTCTCGGCGGGACTCCACTCGATTACCGACTGGTTCGGTGCCGGTGACGAACTCCGTCCGTGGGACCGAACCTCGGACCGTGCCGTCTACGTCCATCCGGCGAAGCGATGGCTTCGCCCACGGTATCTCGTCCGATACGACGGCGCGCCCGAGGACCTCGGGTTGACGCTCCTGTTCGCCATCCCTCCGCTCTTGGTCTTCGACGGCGGCATTCGTCTTGCCGTCGTGGCGGGTGTCGCTATCGCACTGTTCTACACCGGGTTCAGAAAGCGCATGCCCGACTGGTTCGGCATCTGAGGCGCCGACCCGAGACTTCGCCCTATCGCTTCGGCGTCGAAAGCGGCCCCACACCGTTGGCGACATCCCGGAGTCGTCTCCCGTGAACGTCATCGTCGCGAAGTCGCTCGGCAATCGGTGGCCGAATCCACTCGCCCCCGTTCTGTGGTTCGGGTGCCGGTGACGTCGCGGCAGGACGAACGTCGTCGGGTAAGAATCGCTCGTAGACAGGTAACCGCTCTCGGAGCGGAACGCCCGCCTCGTCGGCGATGTCGGCGAGTTCTTGGAGCGCCGGCCACGCGTACTCCGGGTTCACGTAGTCGTCGGTGACGGGGGAGACACCGCCCAAATCGTCGACGCCGTAGTTCACGAGATTCGCCGCCTCCGAGAGGTTCGGTGGCACTTGCACGGAGACGTCTTCGGGGAGTGCGACCCGTGCCATCGCCACGACTCGGCGCATCGTCTCGATTGATGGACGTTCGAAGTCCGACCGGTCGTTCGGGACGACGTTCTGGACGATGACCTCCTGTACGTGGCCGTATCGCTCGTGGAGTTCGCGAATCGCGAGGAGACTCTCTGCTCTGTCGCGCCACGTCTCACCGATACCGACGAGGATACCCGTCGTGAAGGGGACACCCTCCTCGCCCGCCGCACGGATGGTGTTGAGTCGCTGGCCTGGCGTCTTCTTTCGCCCACCAGAGTGGGCAGCAACGTCCGCCGTCGTCTCCAGCATCACACCCATGCTGGCGTTTACGGGCGCGAGCGAGGCGAACTGCTCGCGAGTCAGGTCGCCGGGATTCGAGTGCGGGAGCAGACCCTCTTCGAGTGCGACTTCGCAGGCGGCGACGAGATAGTCGAGGATGTCGTCGTAGCCCCATTCGTCGAGTTGGCGGTGAATCTCGGTGTATCGTTCGTCGGGTGCGTCACCGAAGGTAAACAGCGCCTCCGTACACCCGGCGTCGGCACCCATGCGAACCACGTCTCGAACCTCGTCGAGCGACATGAGTGTCGCCTCGCCGGGCACGTCGTAGTAGGTGCAGTAGGTACACGTGTACCGACAGGCAGTCGTCAGCGGGAGAAACACGTTGCGCGAAAACGACAGGGATGCCGGTGCTTCGACCTGGTCGGGCGAAACCGAGAGGAGACGCTCGGTGTCTGCGTCGTCGACGTGGATATCGACTTCGTACTCGTCGGCACCGGGGAACATACCACTCGGTCTGCGACGGACCACTAAAAACGTGTCACTCACGGCGATTCGATAGTGAGAAGTCGAGCGTGGGCCGGGATTTTGGTGCCAGACACGACCCCGACCCGTGTCCGAAGAGGCGTTAGACGGCCGGTCCCGAAATGAAGGACTCGCCTCCCTACCGCAACGTTCGGACTCCACTTCGTTTCCCGCGTCGTCTCGAAGACGGCACGGGAGCGCGCGGCGGACGTTTGCCTCAGTTCCCGCCGGGCACACGAACACACCGCGCTTGTCAATGTATATCGTGAACTGTAATGGACCTATCGGCGACGGCGAATTGCAGTGACACGCCCGCCATCGGTGTCGAGTTCGACGCCAGCGGCCTCCACCCACTCGCCTGCACGCCCCTCACTGTGTAACAGCACCTCGACCAAGTCGTCCGATTCGTCGATATCGACGGCGAGGCGCATCGAGTCGACTTCGACGAACGACGCGCCGACGTCGGCCGCGATTGCTCGGTGGTCGGCGATGGATGCCCCATGATAGTCGACTCGGAAGTCCGGCGTTCGAACGACGAGTGCGTTCGTCCCGCCGCCGAGTCCGGGTGCGGCGACGACGTCGCCCGCCGTCTCGAACAGGCGAGTGAGCGCCGCCTCCGTCACGAGTGCGAGGTCAGCCATCACGATGGCTATCGGGTCGTCGCCACCGAGTTGGTCGTTGACCGCCTCGGTCAGCGGTCGGTCGTCGACGATGACTGGGACGTCCACGTCACCAGACATCGTCTGGTGGGCCGACGAGCGTTGCTCGTCGACCTCGACGGGCGCGTCTGCGAGGACGACTGGGTTCCCACCGGCCGCCTCGACAGTGTCGAGGACGTCCCGGAGCATCGCCAGTGCGAAGTCGCGTCGCTCGTCGGCGTCGAGAAATGGAGCAAGTCGCGTCTTCGGGGAGTCACCCCCGAACGGGACGACGACTCGCATACGTCGTTAGCCCAGTTTGTCGTAGGTCTGCTGCTGGGACTTCCAGTAGAAGAAGCCACCTGCGAGCAGCGCGACGACGACCAGACCACCGGCCGCGTAGATGAGCATCTGCGTCGTCTGACTCGACTGCTTGGCCTGGTTCGCTTTGGTCGTTGCGTCTTCAGCGAGGTTGGTCGCGAGGCCGAACTCTTCGCCCTCGAAGGCTTCCACAGCGTTGGTGAACTGGTTCTGTGCGTCCTGCGTGTTGGCACCACCGGCGGCGGCAATCGCCGCTTTGGCACCGTCGAGCGATTCGCGTGCTGCGGCACTCTCGTCGGTGTAGTGGTGTGCCGTCCACGTGTCGATGGTGTTACTGGAACCGCCTTCGCGGGTCTGGTTGAGCGTCATGACGGTGAACGACTGCGCCGGGTCGTAGGTGTAGTTCTCCACCGCCGGCGCCGTTCCGGTCACCGAGACTTCGACTTCACTGGTTCCGTCGTCGGCGACGACGTCCGCACCGGTGAAGTTCTGCCCGTCGAAGGACTGCTGGTCGACTTTCGCGCCCGTCTGGTCGTAGTACGTGACGGTCCACGTCACGTCCTCGAGTTCCGTCTCACCCTGGACACTCCAGGCTTCGAGTTGCGGGTTCTTGTACAGTTCGTCGAGCGTGACCGTTGCAGTCACTTTCGAACCGACCTGTGCCTCGGAGGGGACGTCCTCGGAGGCGACGCTCACCGCTCCTGCCGGAATCGTAGCGACCGACAGGAGGACGAGGAGCGCGAGGGCCAGCTTAGAAGAGCGACTCCAGTTCGTCCTCGTCATCGTTTATGAGGTTCTCCAGATTGGATTCGCTCTCCTGACGAATCTCCTCGATGTTGTCTTGGGCTTCGATAGCCACCTGCTGTAGCTCCTTGATGCGTGGCACGTTCGCCACGCCAGACAGGAGGATGACACTGGCGACTTTTCCGGCGCCCGGAATCGGGTAGTCGCCACCGCGAACTTCCATCGAACCGGTCTGCTCCTCGATCCATTTCCGCCCGCGCTCTATGCCTTTCCGGTTGAGATGCTCCGGCGGGCCAGCGAGGACGAGCAGGGCGCGCTCAGCACCTTCTATCTCACAGGGGAGTGTCAGGCGGCCGAGTGCGGCCTTGCGGACGAGGCTGGTGATACGGTTCGTGGTGTGTGCGGTGTCGAGGTTGTCGTCAGGTTCGTCACCGCCAGTGAGTCGCGACAGGAGGCCGCCGTTCTTCTTCTTCCGGGGTTCGACGCCCTCGGATGCGTAGCCGACAGTCGAGACGCCGCCACCGGCCAGCGTGTTGATAATCTCAGAGGAGTCGACGACGGACTCTGCGACGTTCTGTCCCTCCTTGACTTCGCCTGCGCCGAAGAGGACGCCGAAGCGGTTGACGATTTCTTCGTTGATTTCGTCGTAGCCGCCTTGGACGGACTCGCCGGTCTTTCGCCAGGCGTCGTTGTCGAACACGAGGAGGTTGTCGACTTCGCGGACGAACGTCTGGAACGACCGAGCGGCGTTGAGGGTGTAGATGCCACCCTCGTCGGACCCCGGCAGGATACCGAGGCCGTAGACGGGTTCGGTGTAGATTCGTTTGAGGTGTTTCGCAAGGACTGGCGCACCACCGGACCCGGTGCCACCACCGAGACCGGAGACCACGAGGAACGCATCGACTTCGTGGACGGGGATGCTATCGATTGCACCCTGTACCTCGTCGATGTCTTCCTCGGCAATCTCCGCACCGAGTTCGTTGTCCGCACCGACGCCGTGTCCCTTCACGCGGGACTGGCCGATGAGGACGCGCTGGTCCTTCGGAATATTCTTCAATCCAAGCAAGTCGGCTTTCGCAGAATTAACTGCGACTGCTGCGCGAACGATTCCGGCGTTGCGTTCGCGGTCGTACTCGACGAATTTGTCGACTACTTTTCCCCCGGCTTGCCCGAATCCGATCATTGCGAGCTTCATAGGTTCGGTCCCCTCGCCATTGCGTGAATGGAAGAACGAAGGCGGGCATAAGCGTTGTGGGATGTACGTGTAAGCACACTAAGATTTTAGGCGAAAAAAACGGGCAACATCGGCGGGGTGTTAATGAGTCGTTATGGGGGTAGACCCCCTTCAGAGTGCTGAAAAATCGTGTTTCATAACCAATTAACTAATAAATTATTCGAATCTCACGTGTTCGATTCGCTAACACTCTGAGAACCGTGATGTTCCAGTCTCGCTCGGGTCCGGATTAGGGCCGTTCGGAGAGGTAGGTTCCAAGCGTCTTCATCGAGTCCACTTCGACGCCGAAGGCACCAACGTCGTTGTCGTCGGTGGTGTTGTCGAACTTGAGCGAGCGATACTGGTCTTTCCCCATCGGGAACCCGGGAACGGCACCGAGGACAGAGAGCCCGACGCCCGCGAGGGCCATCGGGAGCGGGACGATGCTGATAGACTTGCCTTCAGCATCGTAGACCATCTCGGTGATTTGGCGCAGGTCGAGTTTCTCCGGGCCACCGATGGTGTACGTCTTTCCGACGTGGTCGTCGTCTTCGACTGCGTCGGCGAGCATCGGGACGAGGTCACCGACCCAGATGGGTTGGAAGCGCGTCTTTCCGTTTCCGGGGAGTGGATAGAGCGGGACGCCCGGTGCGAACATCCCTTTGAGACGCTTGGTGAACGAGACGAACTCGCCACCATCACCGAAGACGACCGACGGCCGGAAGATGACCCAGTCGAGGCCCGACGACTCGACTGCATGCTCTGCGTGGCCCTTCGACCGAATGTACGCCGTGTCGCCATCGGGGTCGGCACCGAGCGCACTCATCTGGACCAGTCGCGAGACGTCGTTTGTTTCGGCCGCCTTCACGACGTTCTCGGTGCCCTGCCAGTGGACGATGTCGTGCATCTTGTTGCCGCCTTTCGGTTCGAACAGCGGGGAGAGTGCGACGAGGTTGACGACGACATCTTTGCCGTCGAAGGCCTCGGTGAGTGACTCGTAGTCGGTCACGTCGCCAACCGCAGTCTCGACCCCGTCGGGGAGATTCTCACTGCCGGGTGACCGAGACATCGCGGTGACACTGTGTCCACGGGACTGGAGTTCGTCACACAGGTGTGTGCCGATAAACCCACTTCCGCCGACGACAAGGACTTCCATACCGTATTATCCGGTGGAACGAGGGTAAAGCTAACGGGCAATGTGAGTCGAATTCGCCTCCGAAAAGTCCGATTAGAAACGTTTCGTTCGGCCGGTCGAACGACAGCATCGTGTCGGGGACGTGAACCGCGACCAGTTCGGGGTGCTTTTTCTTCGGGGGCGATTCAGTGGAGGTATGCTCGTCACGCTCGAGGGACTCGACGGAAGCGGCAAGACCACCGTCTGGGAGGCCCTCCACGACGTCTATCCGGATGCAGTCTTCACCCGCGAACCGACCGACGATTCGTGGTACGGTGACGCGGTCAACCGCGCCATCGGCGACGACGACGCCGACCCACTGGCGACGCTCTTTCTCTTTACTGCCGACCACGCGGACCACCTCTCTCGGGTCGTCCGACCCGCCCTCGCCGACGGCGAACTCGTCATCTCTGACCGCTACTCCGACTCGCGGTACGCCTACCAGGGCGCGTCACTCCGCGACAGCGACATCGAACGCCCCATGGAGTACATCATGGGTATCCACACGGCGTTCACTCGCCCGCCGGACAAGACCATCTACCTCGACGTCGACCCCGAGACGGCGGCAGCTCGAAGCGGCAAGACCAACAAGTTCGAGCAGTCCGGCTATCTCGCAGAGGTCCACGCGAACTACGAACGACTCATCGAAGCGGAACCAGAGCGGTTCGTGCGAGTCGACGCGACCCAACCCCCGGAAGACGTGCTCGACGAGGTAGAGCGCGCACTCGAAACGATTCTCGACGGCGAGTAAGTCGCACTCGTCTCCTCGTCGCTACCGGGAGTCAGGGAGGTTCTCGAACTCTTCTGGTGGCGGGACGTAGAGCGTGTCGATAGTAAAGCCGAGAGCGAGCGGCATCCCTATCATCACGCCGAAGGCGGCGAGTGGACTCCCGAGGTCCACCCCGATGCCGAGGACGCCCGAGAAGACGAGCGTCGAGAAGAACAACACCAGCGGGATGAGGAACAACGCGTAGAGGACGTAGCCCCACTGCGTCTTCAGTCGAAGGCGGAAAAAGCGAGTCATGACCGCCGCGACGAGCGTGTGCAGGCCGATGACGCCGACCATGAGCACGAGGTTGACCACCGAGACCATACCCCGGCTTAGGTGGCAGTGGTCTTTGGCCTGTCGCTCTCGGCGGTCCAGAATGCGAAGGGGAACGAGAAACAAGGGACGTTTATCACGAAGGACCGTGACCCACCGCCATGCACCGACTCATCGCAGAGCGCGGGTTGGACGGCACGGGCTTTTCCGAGGACGACGCCCGCGCCGCTCTCCGCGACATGATTCGAGCGCGACGGTTCGACGAGCGTGCACTCGCCCTCCAGCGCCGAGGGTGGATGAGCGGCTATCCACCGTTCCGCGGGCAGGAGGCGTCGCAAATCGGCGCGGCACACGCGATGCGCGAAGAAGACGTGTTGTTGCCGACGTATCGGTCGAACGCTCTCCAGATTGCACGCGGTGTGCCGCCGAGCGATATCTTCCTCTTCCGCCGTGGCTACGCCGAGTACGAATCGGACCACGACGTCCCAGTCTTCCCACAGGCCGTTCCGATTGCGAGTCAGATTCCGCACGCCGCCGGTGTCGGCATGGCCGCGAACTACCGCGACGATGACTACGCGGCTTTGGTCTGCTTTGGCGACGGTGCGACGTCCGAGGGCGACTTCCACGAGGGACTCAACTTCGCTGGCGTCTTCGACGCACCGGTCGTCTTCTTCTGTGAGAACAACGGCTACGCGATTTCGTTGCCACGAGAACGCCAGACGGCCAGCGAGTCTATCGCGGTGAAAGCAGAGGCCTACGGCATCGACAGCATGCAAGTCGACGGCAACGACCCACTCGCCGTCAGAGAAGCGGTCGAACAGGGACTGGAGAAAGCCCGTGACGGCGACCCGGTGCTCATCGAGGCACTCACGTATCGGCAGGGGCCCCACACCACCGCCGACGACCCATCACGGTACCGCGACGACGAACCTGACCTCCCCGAGTGGCGGGTTCGCGACCCACTGGAACGATTCGAGGAGTTCTGCCGCGAGGAGGGCATCGTCGACGACGAACTCGTCGAGTCGATGTACGAAGACGCCAACGAAGAACTGGCCGAAGCAGTCGAGACGGCAGAGGCGACGCCGGAACCGGGACCGGACGAATTGTTCGACTACATCTACGAGGACCTGCCGCCAGAACTCGCTCGCGAACGCGAGGAACACATGGCGTTCGTCGACGAACACGGACCGTTCGACATCGAGCGCTGAGTTCGCACCCTCACTTCTCAGTCGGCGCGAACGCCGGCGCTATTCGTCCAGCGAGATGTACGTCTTCGTGTCGGTGACGCCCTGCAGTCCCTGAACGCGACTGGACGCCGTCTTCAACACTTCGTAGACTTCTCCGGTGTCGACTTCGGCGATGATGTCGTACGCACCGGCGACGATGTGGGCCTCCGTCACTGTCTCCAGTTCGCGGATTGGTCCGAGTAACTGCTCGGACTCACCAGCGCCGGTCTTCACCATGATGAAGGCGTGAACCATGTGTGAGATATTCTACCACATCATGCAAAAGCCTTGCCTCACCCGAAAACGGTATGCTCACCACGATGCGGGGTAAGGTTATTTGCCTCCCCCGACATACCGTACTCGTATGCGGTTCGTTATCATTGGTGCTGGACGGGTTGGTCTGCGTACTGCCCGCGTCCTTCGGGAGGAAGGACACGAAATCGTTCTCGTCGAGTTGGACCCGAACCGGGTCAAGCAGGCACAAGAGCGAGAGTTCGACGTCGTCGAGGGCGATGGGTCCCACGAAGACGTCCTCCTGGAGGCTGGAATCGAGAACGCCGACGCGCTGGGAGCGCTCACTGCCGACCTCAACGTGAACTTCGCGGCGTGTATGATCGGCAAACACTTCGGGTGTCGGACGGTCATCCGCATCGACGAAGACTACCGCGAAGAGGTCTACCAGAAGTACGCCCGCGAGGTAGACGAAATCGTCTACCCCGAGCGCCTCGGCGCTATCGGCGCGAAGAACGCACTCCTCGGCGGGTCGATTCGAGCGATTGCGGACATCGCTCAGCACCTGCAGGTCATCCTCGTGACGGTGACCAAGGGGTCGCCCATGAACGGGTACAGTATCGAGGAAGTCGCACTCCCGGCGAACGCACGGCTCCTCGCGTTCGGTAAAAAGGACGAACCGATGGGCATCCCGCTCCCGGACGACTCGCTGGAGACCGGTGACCGTGTCGCCGTCCTCGCTGACTTCGACGTCCTCGACGACGTTCGACAACTGCTCGTCGGTGACGATGCTGTCGTCGCAGCAGGGGGTGCGTGACGATGGTCCACGCCTACATCATGGTCAAAGCCGCCGCCGTGAGCGACGGTATCGACCACCTGAAAGACGAACTCCTGGCCGTCGACCACGGTATCGTGAGTGCCCACATCGTCGCCGGCGACGTCGACTTCATCGTGAAAGTAGACGTCGACACGCCGGCGGACGTAAAGGACATCGCCGGTGGGCTCCAGGCCATCCAAGGAATCGAAGACACGCAAACCTACATCGCGATGGACTGAGGCGGTACCGGACGACCCACCGTTGCGCTCGACGCCCGCACCGACCTGTTCTCTCGACAGACGGACGTTGTGTCTCGACTGTTCGGCGGCGACCCCCGCGACTGAACACGTGAGTGAAACGTTCGTCTCGCTGGCCAAAATCTTGATTATACGAAGCAAAAATCTTCAGTCACTGTCCGAACGGAGACAGTTGCAGACAGTTCGATACTGACGAGACTGCCCGACAGCGGACAGTTTACGTTCGGACTGGCGACTCGACCGACGCCGACCGGTTCTGACGGAGGTGGGTTTCGGGAAGGCGTGCCGCCGCACGAGGGGTACGGCGACGACTACAGACGTCGCCGCGGCGGTCACGGGGCCGACGAGACGGTGTGGACCGGGGTGACTCGGTCACGCCTTCGGGTACGCAGACGTTCTGGCCGCCGTCGCTCCGCCGAGTCCGCTCACGTCCGAATTCTTTCGCACGGTGACAGACGCAGAGCGACCGCTCTCTCGTCTGTGACCGATGCTGAACGAGGCTCGACGGCCGACAGACCGGCCGGACGAACACAGGAGAGGCCGTACTCAGAATCCCGTCCCGGCGGCGTCACGTGCTCGACTCATGATGCTCGTCACCGGTTCGGTGTACTCGTATCCGGGGATGATACCCTCCACGTACGTCCCTTCGACGTAGTCGATGACTGCGCCGGCGTCGTCGACACCGCGGCGTTCGTTGATGTCCGCGAACGTCGTCTGAACGACTGCTTCGTCTGCGACACGGCGGACTGCCGGGTCGAGTTCGTGGTCGCCCGCGATGACGCCGTTGATATCTTCGATTCGAAGTTCGAACGTCTCGTACCACCCGTCTTCGACGATGTCGGCGACGTCGTCGGCGACGACTGCCGACAGCATGGGGACGCGAACCTCGACGTCGAACTCGACGTGGCCACTATCCGTAGTGTCGACGCTGACGACTCCGTCGAACGGCGTCGTCACCGACTCGAAGGTTCGCGCTGTGACCTGCTCGAACGACCCGTGGTCCCCGAATGCCCGACGGACACGCCCGGGGATGTCGTCTTCGCTCATAGCGAGACGAACGGCCTCACGAGAGAAAAACTCGTTGCGTCATCGTGAGCGTCGAACCGCCAGATAGCTCCTGAGTGGACAGAATGGCGGCATGTTTAAGTATCTCGCCGCACTCCTTTCAAGTGACGCTTCGCTTTGGAGGGCCGAAGCGTCAGCGGGGACCAATCTAGGGCGGCAATTCCCGCACGGGCCGCTCCCGTGCGGTTGCCTATCCCTTTCTGACGAAACTGATTGTCGAGCGAATAGTCCGTTATTCGCCGTGGATATTTGCGTCGGTGAGCGACTGCTCCGCCCGTGCATATTTAATCCCGCTGACACCAACTAGTGAGCGAAGACTATGCGAGTTCACTTCTCCGAGCAGGCGTTCGACTACCAGACGCTTCGAGCGATGGCGTACACGACGTTCGGTGGGGCCGAACCCGGAGAAGTGCTGGCGACGGTTGCTCGAATCGAGCCCGGAGACACCGATTCGTGGTACACGGAGTGGAAGACGACTGCCGAACGTGTCGAACGGCAGGGAGACGACGCATCGCGGGCAGGGAACGACCGAACCGCGTGCCGTGCGTTTCTCCGGGCGCACAACTACTACCGGAGCGCCGAGTTCTTTCTCGACCCGTCCGACCCGCGGCGTCGGCCCACCTACGAGCGCAGTCGTGAGACGTTCCGGGCGGGCGTGTCTCGTCTCGAGACACCTGTCGAGACAATCGAGATACAGTACGAGGGAACCACGCTCCCGGGCTATCTGTTCCTCCCGGATAGCGACCCCGGGACAGGGCCGTCTCCGACAGTCGTCTGCCTCGGCGGATTCGACTCGGTTGCCGAGGAACTCTACTTCCTCTGTGGCGTCCCCGAAGCACTCGCACGAGGGTACGCCGTCGTCCTCTTCGACGGTCCCGGGCAGGGTGCACCACTCCGCTACGAGGGCCTGACCGCACGCCGCGACTGGGAGCACGTCGTCGGACCGGTCCTCGATACACTCACCGCCGACGAACGGGTCGACACCGAGCGAATCGGACTCGTCGGTGTGAGCTTCGGCGGGTACTACGCGCCCCGGGCCGCGGCGTTCGAAGACCGAATCACCGCCTGTGTCGCGTTCGACCACATGCACGACCTGTGGCGTGCTGCCGCCTACGAAATGCCGCGATTTGCCGAACTCATGCGTCGAACACCCGACGTCGTCGTGAACGGACTGGCGGCACTCGGTGGGCGGTTCAGCGTCGAATCACGGTGGTTGATGGCGAACTCGAAGTGGGTGTTCGGCGTCGATTCGGCCGCCGCCGTCCAGCGGACGCTCCGGGACTACTCACTTTCGGGCGTCGCTCACGAAATCGAGTGTCCGATGCTCGTTCTCGCCGGCGAAGACGACCACTTCGTCCCACTCGGTCTGGCACAGGAGTTCGTCGACGAACTGACCTGTCCCACGACGCTTCGCGTGTTCTCGACCGAAGAAGGAGCAGGCGAACACTGCCAGGTCGGCAATCTGACGCTGGCGACCAGCGTGATATACGACTGGTTCGACGAGACGATAGCGGAGGCGTGAGGTTACGCGTCGCCCGGCCCCGACCCGTCGGTGGCGAGTTCGGCCATCGTCGGTGAGGACATCGCTCTGGATTCCGAGTCGGTGTCCGTGCTGTTCCCGTGGTCGGATTCGCCGTCGGTCCCGACTTCGAACCGGTCTGCGAGCGACCGAAGGTCGTCCGTCGTCGCCGAGAGTTCCTGCATCTGCCCCGCGACGCCCATCATCGCGTCGTTCTGGTCACGGGCCGCACCGGCGACGTCCGCCGCTTCGCTCTGTGTCTCTGCTGCGATTTCGGCCGCCTCGTCTGCGAGGCGGGCGACGGACTGTGCGGCGGATGCCTGTGACGCCGTCGCCTCGTCTATCGCCGCGACGCCGTCGTCGACTTCTTCGAGTCGGTCTACCGCGTCGTCGATAGCCTCGACGCTCTCGGCAACCGTCTCGGCACCGCTGGAGACGCGTTCCCTCGCGGCGCGAACGTCCGCGACTGTGCCGTCTGCTGCCGCCTCGACTTCCGTTATCGACTCGGCGATTTCGTTCGTCGCCTCGCTCGTCTCTTCTGCGAGTTCTTTCACACTCTCTGCGACCACGGCGAACCCGGCGCCTGCTTCGCCTGCCCGTGCGGCCTCGATGGAGGCGTTGAGTGCGAGCAGGTTCGTCTGGTCGGCGATGTCGTCGATGAGGTCGACCACCTCGGCGATGTCGGCGACGTCTTCCCGTAGTTGCTCGGCACCGTCGGCGGCGGCGGCCACTCGGTCGTCGATTGCGGCCATCTCTTCGTGGACGGCGGCACTCGCGTCACGGCCGGTTTCGCCGTGCTCGCTGGCCTCGCTCGCGAGTGAGGCGAGTTCGTCTGCGGAGGCCGCGACTTCTTCGACCGTCGCCGAGAGGTCCTGCATCTCTGCGGACACGTCGCCGAGGAGCGTCGCTTGCTCTGTGGCCCCCTCGGAGATGTCTGCAGTTCCGCGCTCGACGCGTTCGGACGCCGCTGTGACCTCTTCGGTACCAGCAGTGACTCGTTCGCCAGCGCTATCGGCCGTCGTCGCGAACGCGGTGACCTGCCCAATCGTCGCTTCTAAATCGGCCAGCATCGCGTCGATTCCCTCGCCGACGCCCGCCATGGCATCGTCGTCCGGTGAGGCGGACGTTCGAACCGTCAGGTCGCCACCTGCGGCCCGGTCCATCGTCTCTCGGTAGTCGCTCGCGGCGCTCGCAAGGTCTTCGTGCGTCTCTTCGGCAGCTTCGATGCGCTCTCTGAGCGCGTCGCGCATCTCCGCGAACGCGTCTGTCAACGCACCGAACTCGTCGACGCGCGTCGTCGACAGGTCCACGTCGAGGTCACCGCCAGCGAGTGCATCGGCGCGGGTCCGGAGTCGCCGCAACGAGAGAACGGTTCCCCGACCGATGACGAGACCAAGGAGGGCGAGTCCAGCGAGTCCGACACCGACGAGAATCGCGATATCTCGTTCGACGAACTGCGCGACTGCGTAGGCGTTCTCCGGTGGTGCGTCGACGATGACGGCCCAGTTCGTCCCGTCGACTGGTGCGTGTGCGACGACTGACCCGTCGCGCTCGACGACGCCAGAGTCGCCTTCCAGTGCCGCGTCGAGCGCCGGTGTCGCGTCGCCGCCCCGATACTCCGTGAGGACGTTACTCCCGTATCTGTCGAAGGCGACGACGCCGTCTTCGGTGACAACCTGCGTGTGCGACCCCTCGATTGGTTCGCTGAGCGTCTCGGCGTGACGAGTCGCATCGACGACGACCATCACGACGGCGTCTCGCCCTGCGACCGGACTCATGAACGCGAGTCGTTCGCCGCCACCGTATCGGTACACTTCCGAGACTGCGACCCGGTTCGGGTTGAGCATCGTCAACGACCCCTTCGTCCACGAGATATCGAGGTCCTCGACAGTCTTCGTCTCGAGTACGCTGTCGGTACTCCGGACGATGTCCCGGTTCGAGGGCTTGACGTAGTGGATGGCGAGCACTTCGTCGGGGAGGTTCTCTTTCTCAGCATCGAGAACGGGGGCGATTTGGTCTGGGTTCCCCGACCGAACCGCGTTGTACTCCGAGAGCATCCGGGCGGTCCGCGAGTATCCATCGACCCAACTCGACAACTCTTCTGCTTCTAAGGTCGCGACCATCTCGAGTTCGGAATGGGCGTCTCCTCTGACCTCATCGCCGACCATATCCGTGACGTAGAGGCCGAAACCACCCATCACTCCGGCGACGACGAGGATGACGAGAAGGAACTTCCGGAGATAGCTTCGCCTGAGTATCTCCGGGACGAACGTGGCGAGTCTCATGCTATTCGTCCGCAAGCAGATGGGACCTAAAGCGTTGCCCCGCCAGGTATCAATCCTAATAATTTCGGATGGGTGCAGTGGCCATCCTCACAGGCCACGAGAGCGTGTCAGAACAGTTCGTTCACCGTGACGCCGAGAGCGACTGCCGCCGCGCCTGTCGCGCCCCCACCCGTCGCCACGTACATCGGGAGCGCCGACACCACACCACCGCCGATACCCGCGACTAAACAGAGCGCCATACCGACGAGGGCGACGTCGAACCGCGACGGTGCGTCCTGGGGGACCACGGTCTAATTACATATTATTACAGTATCTGTCAAAGGATTTGCGGAAGCGGGACTACTCTCCTCGCTCGTGGACGTCGTCTCCGTCCACCTCGGCCGTCCATTCGGATGGTTCGGCCGCCGGTCGTTCCGCCTCGGCGGTTTCGAGTCTGTCGAGTGTGCGTTCACGCTCACCGAGTACCGATGCATCACGGAGTCCGAGCGAGATGGCGACGTCGAGACACCGCCTCGCTTCTTCGTACTGGCCTCGTTCCGCGAGGAAGTACCCCCGGTTGTACCACGCGTGTGGGTGTCGTGGGTCGAGTTCGACTGCTCGCTCTGCGTGTTCGAGCGGTTCGGACGAGTCGCCGAGTTCCCACAGCGCGTACGCGAGATTCATCTCCGCGATTGCCGCGTGGTCGTTGTCGTCGTCGATTCGGAGGGCTTCCCGTGCGGCACCGATGGCCTCGTCGTACTCTCCCAGTTGGGAGTGGGCGACGCCCTTGTTCACCCACGCCTCCTGGGCCTCGACGGAGTCTTCGTCGGCGTAAGCAATCGCCCGTCCGAAACTATCGACCGCCTGTTCGTACTCTTCGATGGCGACGTACGCCAGTCCAATCTCGACGAGTGCCGGGACGTCGACGTCGTCGGGGACGACCTGTGACTCGTCGACGATGTCGGCGAGGACGTAGTCGTCCGTCGGGTCCACGAGTCTGGTGTTCACCCGCAGTTCCGGGGGGTCGAAGTCGAACCCTTCGTACGGATTGCCGAACCCGTCCCCGTCGGAGTACCGGTGGTCACGCGTCGAAGTCATCTGTTACTGTTGGTGCGGAGACGTGATAACATGGCCGAATAGGTGACCATACTGCTGTGTTCTGGGTCCTTCCCCGATATCACCGTCTCTGTCCGTCCGCTATCACTCCGTTTACGTTCGGTAAATACTCGGTCGTGAAAACCAGACAGTGTGCGATTCGAGACTATCGAGAGCGTCGCTGGCTACCGATTTGCTGAGAATTCGCTATCTAATAATGGTTTATTACATGACATGTGGCCAAATTGCTTAAATACTCTTGGTTTGCATCCAAAGTCAACTGGGGTGGACTCTAATCCACGGGTGGTGTACGGATTGATTCTCCCGGAGGAGTGCTCCGGAGATGCCGTCCCCTTTTAGAGCTGACCCAGGTCGCAACCCAACCATGAAATTAGGTATCATTGGTGTCGGCAATGCCGGTAGCAAAATTGTCGACAAGATGGTCGAATTCGAGTCGCTCACGAACCGAAAACTCTGCCGCCACGTGATGGTGATAAACACCGCACGGACGGACCTCTCCAAACCGGACCACATCCCGGAAGAACGACGAATTCTCATCGGAGACACGCACCAGAAGGCCAAGGGCCACGGTGTCGGCGGCGACGTCGACGTCGGTGCAGAAGTCGCCAGAAACGACATGGACGAGATTCGCCGCGCGTTCGACGACGTGGACATCCACGAAGTGGATGCCATTCTCGTCTGTGCATCGCTCGGTGGCGGCACCGGCAGCGGTGCCGGGCCAGTCGTCATCAACGAACTGCAGAAGATGTACGACGAACCGGTGTACGGACTGGGCGTCCTCCCCGGAAAGTACGAAGGCGGTCGGCCGGCGCTGAACGCGGCCCGTTCGCTCCAGTCGTTCGTCAACAACACGGACAACTTCATCGCCTTCGACAACGACGCGTGGCGCTCGAAAGACCAGACGGTCGGCGAGGGCTACGAGGGGATGAACCGCGAACTGGCGACGCGTCTCGTCACCCTCCTCGGTGCCGGTGAGTACGACGAACCGACGGTGGCCGAGAACGCGATGGACTCCAGTGACATCATGCGGACGCTCGACACTGGCGGCATCTCCTCTATCGGGTACGCGTCGACGTCGGTAGAGAACGGCGATGGCTTACTCAAGCGGTTCCGCGAGGACCACGAAGTCGAAGACACGTCCAACTCCGCGGCGAAGATTAACGGCCTCGTCCGCCGAGCGGTGAACTCTCGACTCACGCTGCCGTGTGAACCATCGAGCGCAGACCGGGCGCTCATCGTCCTCTCTGGCCCGCCCTCGGAACTCTCGCGGAAGGGACTCGAGAGCGCCCGCGAGTGGATAGAAAACGAAGTCGATACGGTGGAAGTGCTCGCCGGCGACGACCCACGAGAGAACGCGTCTGCCCTCTCTGCGGTCGTCTTGCTGTCGAACGTCACCGAGACCCCTCGAATCGAAACCATCCAAGAGCAGGCAGTCGATGCACAGGAGAAGATTGCCGAACAGGAGGCCGTCCGCGAAGAGGAGATATCCGAGCTGATAACGGACAAGGACGGCAAAATCGACCCGGTCATCTGACCATGACTCCCGTGAACCGGGAGGTAGCACACACCTCTCAGGGAGTGGTGCGATGAAACTCGCAGTCGTCGGCGTCGGGAACGCGGGGAGTCGTATCGTCAATCAGGTCTTGGAGTTCGAATCGGAGACGGGTCGGAACCTCTGTAACGGGAACTCCCTGCTCATCAACTCGACGCCTCCCGCGTTCGACGTCCCCGAGCACGTCCCCGAAGAGCGCCGCCTGACTATCGGCGACGTCTACTGGGAAGCTGACGGTGAAGACATCGACGGTGACCCGGACCTTGCGGCCGAAATCGCACGCGAAGAGAAGAACGACATCATCCGCGCGTTCGACCTCATCGAGTTCCATCAGGTAGACGGCATCCTCGTCGTCGCCGGACTCGGGCGCGGAACCGGTGGCGGTGCCGGTGCCGTCGTCATCGACCAGTTGAAAAATATCTGTGACGAACCGGTGTACGCAGTCGGTGTCCTCCCCGCCACTTCCGAAGGCGAGGAACCCGCGTTGACCGCCGCGCGGACGCTCCAATCGTTCGTCGCCAAGGCGGACAACGTCATCACCTTCGACAACGAGGCGTGGCAGGACGCCGACGTCGAGTCTGTGGGGCGTCTGGAACCTGACGCCGACGATTCGGCCGACGACGTGGCCGTGACAGACGACGATGTGTCCACCGACGCTGACGACGCTGCCGATGCTGACGACGCTGTCGCCTCCACCGCCGCCGACTCCACCGGCGCGTTCGAACACATGAACGCCGCGTTGGCCGAACGACTCGTCACGCTGTTCGCCGCAGGCGAGTTCCGCGGGAACACGGAGTCCGAAAACCGGATGGACCCGAGTGACATCATGCGGACGCTCGACACCGGCGGCATCTCGTCTATCGGGTACGCCTCTCTCGACTTGCCACAGGCCGGTGGAATCCGGTCGTGGGTTCGCTCGATGAGCGACCGCTTCTCGTGGATGCCCGACTCCGACTGGGCGAACCGGCCCGAGACGGACGACGACGACACCGCGACTGACGCGGCGAAGATAAACAGACTCGTCCGGAAAGCGGCGACGTCGAAGTTGACGCTCCCGTGTGAGATATCGAGTGCCGACCGGGCACTCATCGTCCTCACTGGTCCGTCGCGAACGCTCTCTCGCAAGGGCTTCGAAGGTGGTCGGTACTGGCTCGAACGAGAGGCCGACATCGTCGAGGTGATGGCCGGCGACGAACCGCACGACCGAGCCTCGTCGCTCACCGTGGTCATCCTGTTTTCGAACGTGACGGACGTCGACAGAATCAAAGAGATTCAGCAGACGGCTCTCGAACACCAAGAGACCCTGAGCGCCGAGGGTGCAACCGTCGGGACGGCTGATTCGCCATGACCGACCCGATGGGCGGAGACTGGGACCGGACTCCCTGGTGGCTTCCGGCGTGGCTCGCGAGCATGGTCACCGGGATGCGAATCGACTTGCAGTGGTTGCACACGACGTGGATGGAACTCGTCTTCACCCGGGACCGCAGCAACTCTGTGGTCGAGAACAGAAAACCGGAGAGCACCGGTGGTGCCGCCGCGTACCGACTGTGGGGCGCACTCGGTGCGCTCGTTCTCCTCGTCGTGTACCCGCTCTTCGTTCTGGGGTTGGCGACGCGGTTCTACGCCCACCGAATCGACCGATTCACCGCGGGCCTCGGCTTCGCCGGTGTGGCGGTCTTTTCGGTTCTCGTCTGGGGTCTCTTCTCTGCCGCGACGTACATCTCACCCATCGCGTTCGAAGGGTTCGTCGCCGTCGTCGTCGCTGGCGTCGTCGCGACACTCTCTGCCGTCCTCGCACTGTACTTCAGGCGTCTCGATGGGCGGGCCGTGACCGTCCTTCTCGCGTATCCACTCGGGGTCACCGCTATCTTCCTGCCACCCGTCGTCGCGTCGCTCTACTCTCCGACGCTGGCGTCTATCGTCTTCCCGAGTTCCACGTCACTGGCAATCTGGATTCTGAACAACCTCCTCGACTTCGCCGGCATCGCCGCGTTCATCCGCGCGTCGTTCGAGTTGCAGGGCCTCGCCTACGTCGGCATGTGGTTCGGCCTCGCAGTTCCAGTCGGATGGTTCCTCGGCGGACTCGTCACGCTCGTCGATGGCGTGCGGGAGTCGGGAGCCTCGAAACCTGTCGACGACGGTGGGTCGAAGTTGTACTGACACGGACTATTTTTCGGTGACACCGGCGGTTTTACGCGGGTCATCGTCGTTCATCTTCGGCGGGCGGCGAACAGCGTCTTCACACCGTGTTCTTCGCACCACTCGAGGTACTCCTCGTCGGACAGTGACTCGACTACCTCTTTCGACGCTGGACTGTCGTAACTCGTGAGTTTGTAGCCATTCGAGTGCGACGCGCTCAGAAACGCAAGCACCTCGCGTTCGTCGCGAAAACGGGCCAAGAGACGTGGATAGCGGTCTTCTATAAACCGGGCTGTTGGACTGTCCCCGGTCACCTCACCGACGAGTGTGACACGAGCGATTATCTCCGACGTCTCGTCGTCCCAGTCCATGTCGTGGACGCGGAGCTCGGGAATCATACCCGCCCGACGACAGGGGCCACGGTAAGTATTACGCCGACATCGAAGCGGTCTGCGACTGGGGACGCATCGCTCTCTCACCGTCGTTCGCCGATGAAAATGCGGGGGACGAGATTGTGAACCGAGCCGAGACGGTCACCCTCGCTATCGCTCGGGTGCTGCAACTCGTCGGGTTCAAATCTCTCTGGCCGCACTTGACACTCGTCACGTTCGTTCCTCGGTACAAGTGCGGGGGACGAGATTTGAACTCGCGAATCCCTACGGAAGCGGATCTTAAGTCCGCCGCTTTTGGCCTGGCTCAGCCACCCCCGCGCAGTTGACCGTTCTCGGAGGAATAGAAAAGTGCTTTCGTTTTACCAGTCGACCGACAGCGTCCCGTCACCGTTCGGGTCCGGGGCGAGTTCCTCGTCGGTTCGACGGTCGATGACGTGGATGACGCCGCGACCCTTCTTGGCCGGGCACACCTCCGCAGCGCGGATGTTCTCGTCGAGTTCGTCCTCACCGACGAAGTACGACTTCGCACGGGCGAGTCCGGTTTCGAGGTCCATCTCCCAGTTGTCGGCGACTTCTGCGCACCGGCCTGCCCCGAAGCACTTGTTCGCCTCGAAGATTATCTTGTAGGGCTTCTCTTCGACCGGTGGTGCGTTCTCGTCGGTGCCGAACTCACTCGGCTTTGGTCGCTCGGACTCCTCACTCATCGGCGGTGCTTACAACCGACCGGACTTTGCGCTGTCGGTCGGCGGTCACCACTTCCCGGTGAGACTATCGGGTGTGAGACCCAACTGGAAACGATGGGTTCGGCACCGCGCGAACGGTTCGGTGACCACTTTCGGACAGCGACGGCGAGCGAACGCCGTCGGTTCGTCGCCGACCTGTGGACGGCGCGGGGATGGGAGACGACGCTCGAAGACACACGAGTCGTCGCTCGGAGAGGGTCACAGACACGACGCATCGCAGTCGTCTCGGGCGGGTGGTTCGGTCTGCGACCCACGGTTCCGGACGACGCCGACGTCGTCGTCGCACTCACCGACATCTCGTCGGCAGCAGCACGCGTCGTCTCGGTAGACGAACTCTACGAACAGGTCCGCTACGGCCTCCCAGCAGACGTGGGCAATCGACTCGTCGAAACTCACTTCGGGGAGTCGTTCGACGACATGTCCCACCCGTCTTCGACGCGCGTGTCAGTTCTCGGGTCGTCTCGGTCGGCAGTTGTCGTCCTCGCCGCCGTCGCACTTCTCGTCGCGGCCATCGTCGCGACTGCCGGTGTTCCGGGTGTCGTTCCGGGATTGGGGGCGTCACCGGAGATGGCCCAATCGACACCGACGGCGACACCGACGCCCGACCCGACGCCGACACCCGAACCACGGTCCATCGCCCCCGGCGTGACGACAGCGGGTATCGAAAACGCGACACTGCTGGCCGATGCACACCGCCAGGCCGTCTCGAACGAGTCGTATCAGTGGACGCTCGGCTATTTCGAATCGATTGCCGGCGACGAAATCGGGCGCGAAGTCGAGACTATTCGTGTCGAAGAACCGCACGTCTACGTCTCGGAGGTGCATCGCGTCAGTTGGGCAGGGCTCAGAGCGTACCCACGCCCGACTGCGTCGGAGGATTCCTACGCCGACGGCACTACCCGATACGCTCGCCGGCCGAACGAACCCGACGGTATCGCCGCCCGCGTCCTCGACCCGGCCGTACTCGACGGGCCCGGGAGACAGGCCACCCGTGCGGAACGCTACGTCGTGTGGTATCTCTCGACAGAACAGTCCCGGGTGGTAAACTCGACAGTCGAAGATGGCGTCGAAGTGTACCGAATCGAGGGCAGTGGAAACGACTTTCCCCGCTCTCGCGACTACGAATTCGTCGCGTTCGTCGACGAAACTGGATTCGTCCGCTCGATGCGCGTCACCTACGAGACGCGTGACGGACTCGGCATCACCGTCTGGTCCGAATACGACTCGGTCGGCAATACGTCGGTGGAACCACCACTGTGGGTCCTCCGCGCGAGTCAGACGACGCCCGAGTGACAGCGATTACCGCTCGATGTCGACGGATTCGAGGACGATGTCGGACACTGGCTTGTCGTTGCGGTCGGTCGGCACCGAACCGATATCCTCGACGATGTCCATGCCGTCGACGACTTCACCGAAGACGGCGTGCTTGCCGTCGAGGTGGGGTTGGGCGTCGAGCGTGATGAAGAACTGCGACCCGTTCGTGTTGGGTCCGCGGTTCGCCATCGAGAGGATACCGGCACCGTCGTGGCCGAGGTCCGAGTGGAACTCGTCGTCGAAGGTGTAGCCCGGCCCACCGCGTCCGGTTCCGGTCGGGTCCCCACACTGAATCATGAAGTTGCTGATGATACGGTGAAAGAGGATGTCCTCGTAGAGGGGTTCGCCCTCCATCGTCTCGTCCGTCTCGGGGTGGACCCACGTCTTCTCGCCCGTGGCGAGGCCGATAAAGTTCTCGACGGTGTTCGGAACCTTGTCCTCGAAGAGTTCGACTGTGATGTCGCCCTTGTTGGTGTGGAGCGTGGCAGTTGGGTTGTCGCTCATACTTCGTTCGTCGGGCGGGCGAGTGAAAACCGTGCCGCCTTCGACACGGGAAGTCGGTCACGACGGGCGAAATGACGCGTGTGTACATCCCTGGCTGTCGGGTGTGTTCGCTCGTGGAATCCGGATGTGAGCGCTCGTGGAACGGTGGTGTGTGCGTCCCTGTGGAACGGGTGTGTACGGACTCTACAACTCATATCCGTCTATTTCGGATACTATCGATGCACGAGAACCGGCCGTGAGACTTTTGTCTTGCGGGCCGAAGACACAACTGAACTTCAGATGAAACACAACGTCGGCAGCCTCGACCGGTCGGTTCGCCTCGCACTCGGAGCACTGCTCGTCCTCGTCGGTCTCGGCGCGTTCGCCGGCGCGGTTCCGCTCGGTACGATTCCGGCGGCGGTCGGCCTCCTCTTCGGTGTCGTCTTCCTCGTGACGGGGTATCGGCAGTCGTGTCTGCTCTATCTCCCGTTCGGCATCGATACGTCCGATAGGCGGTAGTCGTTCGACGTACCGACACCCGAACACCGTCGGCCTCGCAGTCTCTTTTTCGCATTACGTCGACACCCCACTAACTACAAGACATCCCACCGCATTGCGTCGAATATGCACACTGCGGAGACCGTGACGCTCGCTCGTCTTCCCTCTGGCGTCCCGGTGCAGACGACGGTTCACGTCTACGAACCCGACGACGACACGGATGGGCCGACGCTCTACGTACAGGCGGCCCAACACGGCCGTGAAATCAACGGCACCGAGGTCCTTCGCCGACTTCACGGCCGACTCGAACGCGCCGACCTGACGGGCCGTGTCGTCGCCGTCCCCGTCGCCGACCCCCTGACGTTCGACCACGTTTCGTACGTCACCTCGGAACCGATAGACTCGGTCAACTCCAACATGAATCGCGTTTGGCCGGGCGACGCCGAGGGGACGCTCCACGAGCGTATGGCCGCCACACTCTGGGAGTTCGCGAGCGACGCGGACGCCATCGTGGACCTCCACACTGGCAGTCCCGACATGCTCACGCATACGGTCTACCGCCAGCACGACGACGCCTCGCGGCAACTCGCGGAAGCGTTCGGTGTGGACCTGCTTCTCGCAGAGGCCGCAGGCGAAGACGCCGAAGAAGAGTGGACCAAACGCAACTTCGACGGCAAACTCCGCGTCGCCGCGACTGAGGCGAACATCCCCTCTATCACGCCTGAACTCGCCCACAACAAGCAACTCGTCGAACCAGCTATCGTCGCCGGCGTGGACGGCCTCCTCAACGTCTGCCGCCATCTCGGCATCCTGCCCGGCGCTGTCGAGACGTGGGACGGCCAGACGTACCGCAACCACCTCGGCCGCGTCACAGCCAAGACGTCGGGGCTCTTCGTCGCCCGCGAAGACGTCCAACTCGGGCGTGAAGTCCGCCCTGGCGACCATCTCGGGTGGGTCTACGACCCGACAAAATACACCGTTCTTCAGGAAGTCGAAGCAGAACGCGCCGGCGTCGTCTACTCTATCGCCCGCGAGGCAACCGTCACAGCAGGCAAGACGCTCGTCGGCGTGGCGCTTCCACTGGACGACGTAGCAGGCGACGACTTAGCGGCGGACGACGTGTTCGGTGAGACGGGCGACGAACTCGATATCTGAGGTTCCACGTCCCAGATGGAGTGAATTTGAGTTTTGTGAGAATAATCTATATCGCCACACACGTTGTCAAATCAACACGTACCCAAGCTCTGTGGACTGCCAAGTCAACGTGTCGAGTACCCCAACAGCGGTGCACGACGCTCGGCCTGTGGCAGCAGATGGGTCAGTAGGAGAACTCAATGACATCGAAACAGGACGGAGGCGGACGAATTGATTACAAACGACGCGCGTTGCTGAAGGCGCTTCCCATCGCTGGACTCGCGGTGGTCGGAAGTGGGTCCGCTGCTGCTGCACCGGCCTACCCATCGGTCATTCCACTGCCCACTGGATTCCGACCAGAAGGAATCGTCACCGGACTCGGCACCGAGTTTTTCGTCGGGTCGCTCGCCGGCGGGGCCATCTATCGGGGTGACTTGCGAACTGGCGAAGGGGACGTCTTCGTCTCTCCTTCCGAGGGCCGAGTCGCGGTTGGCCTCTCACACGACGCTCGGAGCAACTACCTCTTCGTGGCTGGCGGCCCGACAGGCATGGCGTTCGTGTACGACGCGAACACGGGAGCGATGGTCGCCGACTACGACTTCCAGGACACCGGGACGTTCGTCAACGACGTCGTGGTGACGCGGACGGCGGCGTACTTCACCGACTCGTTCCGACCATCGCTGTACCGGGTTCCGCTGGGTGCAGGCGGTCAGGTCCCCGACCAGAGCGCAGTCGAGGAGATTCCGCTCGGCGGTGACTTCACGTTCACACCTGGCGCGTTCAATGCGAACGGCATCGACGCGCCACCGAATGGTGAGTACCTCGTCGTGGTCAATTCGACTGCCGGACTGCTCTACAACGTGGACCCGGCGACGGGCGATGCGACCGAAATCGACCTCGGCGGCGCGTCGCTGACGGCGGGTGACGGTATCTTGCTGGCGGGCAGGACGCTCTACGTCGTCCGAAACCAATTGAACCTCATCGCGGAGGTGAGACTCGACCCAGACGCGACTGCGGGCGAAGTCGTCGATGTGATAACCGACCCACTGTTCGACGTTCCGACGACGGTTGCAGGGTTCGGAAACTCTCTGTACGCGGTGAACGCCCGGTTCGGTATCGGAGACCCGGCGAACGCAAACTACGACGTCATTCGGGTCTCGAAGTAGTCGAACCGCTACTCAGAACCAGAGAGGAAGAGGAAAAATACAGAGTGAATGTCACTCCGCCTTCTCTGCCCCTCAGAAGCCCCGCAGGTCTTCGAGCACTGCTTCCGCAGCGCCGGAGTCGATAGCCTCACGAGCCATCTCCAGTCCCTCGTCGATGGAGTCGGCGTCTTCGCGGGCGTAGATACGCAGTGCGGCGTTGAGTGCGACGGCGTCGGCGAAGCGGTCCGTGCGCTCGCCCGAGAGGACGGCCTCCGTAATCTCGGCGGAGTCGCCGGCGACGTCGTCTTCGTCGACACCTAAGTCGTCGTACTCGAAGTCCATGCCGTAGTTGGCCGTCTCGATTTCGAAGTCGTCGAAGTCGCCGTCGTCGTCGCCGGCAGTCCATTCTGCGACCTTCGTGTAGCCCGGGCGGATGTCGTCGTAGCCTTCCATCCCCTGGAACATGACGATGCGGTGCAGGTCGTGGTGCTCGCTTTCTTTGAACGTGTCCGTCATCTTCTTCGCGAACGCGAGGTGGTAGAACGACCCGAGGTGGACCGAGGCGTTCGCGGGGTTCGCGATAGTCTCGATGGTGTTGACGAACGTCCGAACGCCCATGTTGTCACGGCGCTCCCAGAGGGCGTGGATGGCGGGGTTGAACTTGGGCTGGTAGTAGAAGCCGAAGCCAGTCTCGTCCACCATGTCGGCGGATTCGGTGGGTTCGAGTTCCGTGCGAACGCCGAGTTCGTCGAGGACGTGTTTGTAGGCGTCCTGTTTCTGTGTCGGGACGCGGTCACCGGAGTGGACGACGACGGGCGTGCCGGCGGCGGCGGCGGTGACGCCCGCAGCGACGCCGAGGATGGCCGTCTTGCCCTTGCCGTCGTAGTTCGCCCCGCAGTCGACTGGGTCGACTTCCGGTTCGGCGTACTCGACGTGTTCGGCCATCACGTCGGCGTAGGCGGCGAGTTCTTCGGCGTTGTTGTGTTTCCAGCGGTTGGCGAGCCAGAACGCCCCGAGCGTCGTGTGGTCTGGCTCGTCGGCGAGGATGCGCCGCATCGCCTCCATCGCCTGGGCACGCGTCATGTCCTCGGCGGACTTCGTCCCCGTGCCGACGACTTCGGTCATCAGACGTTTCAGCGGCCACTCCCCGAACTCACTGTCGGCTGCTGCCATACCCGTGTCTTCGAGTGAGTGTGCAAAAAACGTCCTGTTCGGTCCCGGAGAACGACCGATGCCACGCGGTCCGAAAGCGATAGGCCCTCCGACTCCTAAGCCCGGACAATGACCACGCTGTCGGACGACTGGCGGGACGGCCTCGACGACATCGACGCCACGCTCATCGACGAGTATCAGAGTGGCTTCCCCGTCGATGCTCGCCCGTTCCGTATCGTCGGCGAGCGACTGGGTATCGACGAAGACGAGGCGCTCGAACGTGTCCGCCGACTCCGCGAGAAGGGAATCTTCCGCCGGTTCGGTGCCGTCCTCAACCCGCCCGTCATCGGCAGTTCGACGCTCGCGGCCGTCTCCGCACCCGACGACCGATTCGAGGAGATTGCGGAGATAATCAACGGCTACCAGCAGGTGAACCACAACTACCGCCGCGAACACGAGTGGAACATGTGGTTCGTCGTCACCGCCGGCTCCCGCGAGACGCGTGACCGCATCCTCTCCGAAATCGAGGAGCGAACTGGGTGTGCGGTGCTGAACCTTCCGATGCTCACGGACTACTACATCGACTTAGAGTTCCCCGTGATGAACGACGACCGATTCGCCCGCGAAAGTCTCGAAGAGACCGAAGTGAGCGCCACGCGCATCTCCGAGAACGCGACGGGTGACCTCTCGCCACTCGACGCCCGACTCCTCGTGGAGATTCAAGACGGCTTTCCGCTGTCGAAGACCCCCTACGCGGACGTTGCCGCTGCCATCGACGCCGACACCGACGACGTTCTCGAGGCTATCGAACGCCTCCTCGACGACGGATGTATCAAACGCATCGGCTGTGTCGTCAACCACGTCGTCACCGGCTTTCGGAACAACTGCATGGTCGTCTGGGACGTCCCCGACGACGAACTCGACACCCGTGGCGAAGTCGTCGGCAGTCTCCCCTACGTCACGCTCTGTTACAACCGCCCCCGGCGACCCGAACAGGACTGGCCGTACAACCTGTTTACCATGATTCACGGCCGCGACGCCGACGCCGTCGACGCCAAGATAGACGAACTCGCCGCCGAATACCTCCCGTTCGACCACGAGCGACTCTACTCGACGGCGACGCTGAAACAGACCGGCGCACAGTACGAGCGGTTACTCGAGGACTGACCGCACCACGCTCACTGTTGACTGTTCTTGTCCGCCCACGGACGCAGTATCGCCGTCACTGCTCTGTTCATCGGTACGTCCACGTCAGTCGCCGCCGCGTGACGAACCACTGCGCCGTTGAGCGCGTCGAGTTCCATCGCCTTGCCGTGGGTCAGGTCGTAGTGGAGCGACGAGTACATCTCCGGGTCGAGGTCAGACGCGAAGTCGAGCCATTTGGAGACGGTTCCCTCGGGGACGTCGACACCCTCTGCCTGTGCGACGGCGACCACTTCTCGCATGATAGCTTCGAACATCTCCCACGAGGCGTCGCTCGCTCGAACGTCACCTATCGGGAGACGGGTCGTCGCCGTCATCCCCGCCTGTGCACAGATGAACGTGAACTTCCGCCAGAGTTCGACGGCGATGTCGTCTGCGAGGACTGCGTCGACGCCGTCGCTCTCGGACATCGCTTCGTGGAGCGCCTCGATTCGGGGCGTTCGTTCCCCGTCGAGTTCGCCGTAGACGAACCGTGCGGGGCCACCGGTGTGTTCGACGACGCCCGGTTCTTTGATGGTCGAAAAGATGTAGGCCACGCCGCCGACGACGTGGGCCTCCCCGACTTCGTCGGCGACCCAACGCTCGCTATCGACGCCGTTCTGGAACGACACGACGGCAGTATCCTCGCCGAGAAGTGGGTGGAGGTCCGCTGCAGCGTCTTCGACGTCGTGTGCCTTCGTACAGAGGAGGACGTAGTCGCAGGTACCGATTTTGCTCGGGTCGTCCGTCGCAGGCAGGTCGACGCTCGTGTCGCCAGCGACGCTTTCGAGGCGTAAGCCGTCAGACTGGAGTGCGGCGAGATGGTCGCCGCGTGCGACGAGATGCACGTCGTGTCCTGCGTCCGCGAGTCTGGCACCGAGATAGCCGCCGACGCCACCCGCACCGAAGATTGCGAATTTCATACGTTGGGTACCGACGGTTCGCTCAAAGAGATTTGGAACCCGGAATCAGCCGATAGCGTTCCGGTCGTTCTCCTCGGGAGAGAATCGTTGGCCCAGATTATCCCCTCTTGACACGAACAGCTGTTGACTACCAATGACGTCTCTTCGTTCCCGCATCGCCGCCCATCCCGTCGTATCGTTTTTCGTCCTCACGTACGCGATTACGTGGACGATAGACGCGCCCATCCTCCTGTTCGACATGCCGGCCTCGTGGGCGGTGTGGGGACTGTTCACCCTCGGTGCACTCGGTCCGTTCCTCGCCGCGGCTATCGTCCTGTGGGCGAGCGGTGAGTCGATTCGCGAGTGGTTCAAACCGCGCCTCCGCTGGCGCCTCTCTCCCCGCTGGTACGTCGCTGTCGTCGCCATCCCAATCCTCTTTCTCGCCCTGGGAACCGCGATGTACGGTGCCCTCGGCTACCCGTACGACCTCGGTGTCCTCGATCTAGGTGCCGTCTTCTACCTCACGCTGCCCCTCTTCATCCTCTTCGAAGCGGTCATCGGTGGCGGGAAAGAGGAACTCGGCTGGCGTGGGTTCGCCCTCCCGAAAATGCAGGCACGATACGGGGCGACCATCTCTGGGCTCGTCATCGGTATCGCGTGGGCGTTCTGGCACCTCCCACAGTTCTTCACCACGTCGTCACCGCACGGGACGTGGCCGCTCGGACAGCAGGTGCTCTGGGGCGTCAGCGTCGTCGGATTCTCTATCGTTTTGACGTGGCTCTACAACGAGACGGGCAGCGTCTGGCTAGCGATGCTCGGTCACGGTGCGATTAACATCTTGAGCGGCCTCGTCCCCATCGACGCGACAGTCGTCGGGACGCCCATCTACGAGGAGGTTCGTATCGCCGCAATCGCCACGTTCGCAGCGGCCGTGTGGGTCGTTGCTCTCGTGCTCATCGTCACTCGTGGTCGAGACAATCTGTCGCGCCACCCCGCATCGACGAGTGGATTACCCGACGCGGCACCCCCCGTGGGGACCCCTCCGCAGGCGAACGACTAAGCAGAAGCAGAAAAACGATGTTGGCGTCGTTACCGTGGTGACAGACGGGCCAGCAACTGCGCACCGCGAACTGCGCCCTCTTTGGCGAGATAACCGCTCTTGAGCGCGCCGATTTTCGCGAGATACGCCGATTTGAACGCGCCTTTCTTCGCCAGCACACCGCTCGTCAGCGCGCCGCGCTTGGCGTAGTACGCAGACTTCCGCCCCGCCGCACCGACGTAGTGTTTCGTACTCGTGGGAATCGGCGTCCGGCGGCCCTGTACCTGCGTCGACCCGTTCCGAATCGCGTCGAGGATATCGTCGCCGGAAAGCGACGCCCGCGTCACGTCGGGAATCTCCATCTCGGTGTAGGCACGTCCGACGTATCCGACTTTGTGGGCGTCACTGCCGGCGACGCCGGGATACATTCGGTTCGTCGCGAACCGACGGGCACGGCGGTTCTTGTATCCAGTAAAGAGCCACGAGTTGTACGTCTCGATGGCGTCGAAGGCATCGCCGCCGTTCGCGTCGTGATACCGGGCGAGACGGCGTTTACGGATGCCGTGACGACTTCGCTGGAACGGGTGTGGGACGATGGCGACGCCGCCTCGTTCACGGACCCACTGGGCCGTCTCGTCGAGTGGTTGACGTCGCGGTGGGAGTTCTTCCACGCCGAGTGCGAGGAGGTGGCCGTCGGCCGTCGAGACTTCCACGCCGGGGATTCCGACGAGGCCGTACATCGGCGCGAGTTGCGCCGCTCGGATGGACTCGTGGATGACGTCGTGGTCGGTGATGACGACGGCGTCGAGTCCGATTTCGGCGGCCTGCTCTAAGATGAGCTCGACAGGGTCGTCGGCGTCGTACGAACCCTCCGAGTGGACGTGCGGGTCGATGCGAACGGTCAACGAAGACACACACTGTGGTAATACGTCGGTGAGGAAAAACCCATGCCCGGTGAGTGTTCGCCCGTGTCACGCCCACCGCTCTGTTCGAACAGAACCCTACACTGCACTCAGACGCCTTTTGATGCCAGAATTCGAGGGTTTCGGCTTTTTCTACGTACCTTACACAAATTCGTTTCAGCGAACCGTTAAGAATTCGTGTGGCGTGTGTTCTCGTATGGCATCACCAGACAGTTTCGTCCCCGTCGCCGAACTCGCAGACGTTCGTGAGTCGGGTCGCGAACTCGTCTCCGCCGATGGCCGAGCAATCGCCCTCTTCGCCCACGAAGGCGAGGTACGGGCGGTAGATAATGCGTGCCCGCACATGGGGTTCCCGCTCGTCGAGGGAACCGTCGACGAGGGTGTCCTCACCTGTCACTGGCACCACGCGCGCTTCGAACTCTCCTGTGGCGACACGTTCGACCCGTGGGCCGACGACGTCCTCACCTATCCGGTCGATGTCCGCGACGGCACCGTCTACGTGGACCCCCATCCCGAACCCGACGACCCGCCGGAGGTCCACTGGTCCGACAGACTCGAAGACGGCCTCGAACAGAACCTCCGTCTGGTCGTCGCGAAGTCCGTCATCGGCCTCGCCGACGCCGGCGTCGACGCGACGAAACCACTGGAGACTGGGATTCGATTCGGCTGTCGGTACCGACGGCAGGGATGGGGCCCCGGACTCACTATCCTGACGGCGATGGCGAACGTCCTCACTGACCTCGACCCGGTGGACCGAAAGCGCGCACTCTACCACGGCCTGCTGCAAGTCGGCGGCGACGTGTCGAACGAACCACCGCAGTTCGAACAGGACGCACTCGGCGCGACGGCGACGGACTTCGACCGCCTGCTGTCCTGGTTCCGTGAGAACGTCGAAGTGCGCGACCCGAACGGTGCAGAGCGCGTCCTCAGGACCGCAATCGACGCCGGCTACGAAGACGACGAACTCGCCCAACTCCTCGCCACGGCGGCGACCGACCACCGCTACATCCAGACGGGGCACGTCCTCGACTTCGTCAACAAGGCGTGTGAGGCACTCGACCACATCGGGTGGGACCACGCCGACGTGGTGCTCCCGAGTCTCGTCCGTGGACTCACCTCCGCAGACCGGGCCGAAGAGTCCGCCGAGTGGCGGCGGCCAATCGACCTTGCCGGCCTCCTCGACGACACGTTCGACGAACTGCACCGGTTCGTGGAGTTCGGGGCTAGAAAGACGTGGTCGCGTCCCGACGGAATGCTGGACTCGCTCCTCGGTGACGACCCGGACGCCATCGTAGATACGCTCGTCGAGGCGATTCGCGACGGCGCGACGCCCGAGCAACTCGCGGACGTCGTCGCGTTCGCTGCCGGAACGCGAGTCGCCCAGTTCGCGACGAGCAACGAGTTCAGCGACTGGAACACGGTGCATCACACGTTCACCTACGCCAACGCCGTGCACCAACTGACCAAGCGAACGGACGCCGTGGAACTCTACCGCGGCGTGTTCGACGCCGCCATCAACGTCTACCTCGACCGGTTCCTCAACACGCCGCCAGCACCGCTCCCAGACGTGAATCCCGATGCCGACCCAGACGATGCTCTCGATACGCTCTCGGCGGCGTTCGACACCGAAGGCCACGTCGCCGACGCCGGCCGTGCGGCAGCGCACTTCCTCGATGCCGGCGGCGACACGGCGACACTCAGACGCGAACTCGGCGCTGCACTGCTCTCGGAGGACGCCGGATTCCACACGTACCAGGCCCTCGAAGCCGGATTCACGCAAGCGGCGTCCCGGCCGCCAGAAGAAGCGCGGACGCTCCTGGTCGGTGTCGCTCGCTATCTCGCCGCCCATTCGCCGACGCGACGCGAACGAGAACAGACGTTCACTATCGCGGCGCGTCTCCAGCGCGGCGAGTCGGTCCACGAGACAGTCGACTCGGAATAGCGTCGCCCCGTCTCGGTCGGGCGCTCACCTGTCCGCGATTCGTTCGCCCGCTTCGATACCGCTCCAGAGCGCCGCGTGGACACGGCCTTCACCGGTCGTCCAGTCACCGGCGAAGTAGAGGCCGTCTGCCTCGCCACACCGAATGACGTCTCGGTTGGCGACGCCGTTCGGGAGGGCGTATCGCCACCCCTGGTCGTCGACCCAGTCTGGGTCGCGCAGTCTGTCGTCGTCCAGCAGGTCGGCGACCATGTCGGCTACCTCCGCTGCCGCGTCGTCGAGTGGGTCGTCGTAGTGTTCGGTGGACCACTCGGGACTCGGTTGGACGACGAGGAGACTCTCGCCGTCGGGGACGTGCCCGTCTTTGCACTCCTCGCGTGCGACCCACCCGAGTGGGTGGTTCTTGTCCGTGTTGACGAGCGCGTACCACGGTTTCTCCACTTCGAAGGGGTAGTGGAGTATCACCGACCGAATCGTCCGGTACTGGACGCTCCCGATTGCCTCGCGGAGGCCGACCATACACTGGTCGCCCCACCCCATCTCGGTGAGGAGCGCCGCCGTCTGCGGGGCGGGTGGTGTCAACAACACCACGTCGTACGGCCCGTGTCGCGTGCCCTCGTCGTCGACGACGGACCAGTAGTTCGTATCCGGGTTGTGGTCGATAGCCGAGACGCGCGTCTCGTGTTCGACTGTCGCGTCGGTCCGGGCGAGCAGTCGTTTCGCCAGTTGCGTGATGCCGTCCGTCCACGTCCACTTGTGCTGGTCGCGTGCGTCGCCCCGGGAGACGACTCCGTCGCTGTCGAACGTCCACACCGGGAGTTCGATATCGACCAGTCCGTCGTCACCGAGACGCCGAATCAACTGCTCGGTTCGGTGGTCGTACTCTTTCACGTAGTTCGCGCCGTGGTCGTACCGGCAGTCGTGCTTCCGACGCGTCGCCGCGCGCCCGCACACACCACGACTCTTCTCCAGAATCGTCACGTTCGCTCTCGCGTCGCGGAGCGCGTACGCCGCGCCTGTCCCTGCGGCCCCTGCCCCAACGATACACACGTCGCGCGTCATCTCGACACCTCGCGTGTGGCTCCTGCCTGCATCGTGTGAACCAGTGGGTTGGAGGCGCTAAAAGACTCGCACAGCGGCGGGATTGGGGGGACAGACGAAACTGATTCACGTCTCGCACTCACAACTCCCGGTATGTACGATTCGGTCATCTTCGACCACGACGGCGTGTTGACCACGCTCGTCGACATCTCGCTCCTCCACGACGCGACGCGGACCGCGTTCGAAGAACTCGGTGTGTCCGACCCCACCTCTGACCACGTCGAAACGATGGCGATTCACGTTAGCCCCGACGACGTCCACACCGTCGCGGGCGCCTACGACCTCGACCCCGAGACGCTGTTTCGAACCCGCGACGAAATCGCCTCGTCGTACCAAATCGACGCCATCACTGCCGGACGGAAGGCCCCCTACGACGACTTCGACGCGATTCGACGCATCGACGCGCCCATGGGTATCGTCTCGAGTAACCAGCAAGCGACGATAGATTTCGTCCTCGACCACCTGAACGTCGGTGACCTGTTCGGGACGGCCTACGGCCGCGAACCGTCGATGACCAGCCTCCACCGAAAGAAACCCGAACCGTACTATCTCGAACAGGCCATGTCTGACCTCGGCGTCGAGTCGCCACTCTTCGTCGGCGACAGTGACAGCGATATCGCCGCCGCGGAGGCGGCAGGGGTGGACTCGGCGTTCATCCGCCGTGACCACCGTGCCGACCACACGCCGTCACCCGACCCGACCCACGAGGTAGCGGGCCTCAACGACCTGTTGGCACTCGACGGCGTCCCGGTCACCGGCGACGCCACTATCGTCGACGACGAGGAGGCACGATGACCCGCGTTCCCCGCCTCGGACTCGGGACCATGGGTCTCGACACCGCCGACGACGCGACGGCCGTCACCACGGCACTGGAGATGGGATACCGACACGTCGATACAGCCCAGATTTACGACAACGAGTCCGTCGTCGGTGACGCCATCGCCGCCGCCGACACGCCACGCGAAGACGTCTATCTCGCGACGAAAATCTGGGCGGACAGTCTCGCGTACGACGACGTCCTCCGGACGGCCCGCGAGAGTCTGGACCGACTCGGAACCGACTTCGTCGACCTGTTGTACGTCCACCGACCGATAGACGCTTACGACCCGCCAGAGACGCTCGCCGCGTTCGACGAACTCGTGGACGATGGCCTCGTCGGCGGTGTCGGCGTGAGCAACTTCACCGTCGACGAACTGGACGAAGCACTCGACGTGCTCGACACACCGCTCGTCGCCCACCAGACGGAGTACCACCCACTGTTCCAGCGCCCGGAACTCCTCGAACACGCCGCAGAACACGACTACAACGTAGTCGCGTACTCACCGCTTTCGGGTGGGCGCGTCCACGACGTCGACGAAGTCGTCTCGGTGGCCGAGAAACACGACGTCTCTCCCGAGTCAGTGAGTCTGGCGTGGTTGGCCGCGAAGGGCGTGAGCATCATTCCGAAGGCGTCGAGTCGGCGGCACCTCCGGAGCAATCTCGAAGCCATCGATATCGAACTCGACGAGGAAGACGTCGCCGCAATCGACGCCGTGGACCGAGAAGTCGAGCTCTACCCCGAGTGAAAAAATCGACGGACTGCGGTGGTGAGATATCACGCTTGATACTCGCCCCGGAACGATTATAATAGGACGCTCGGAGGTTCCGTCCATGCGGATTCCGAGTGGGGTAAGCGGGTTCGACGAACTCATCCAAGGTGGCTTCCTTCCACGGCGACTGTACGTGCTGAGTGGGCCTCCTGGAAGTGGCAAGACGACGTTCACGGCACAGTTTATGGCAGAAGGGCTCCGAAACGGTGAGCAGTGCATGTACATCACCATGCACGAAACCGAAGACGAACTCGTCAACGACATGTCGAGTTTCGACTTCGGGTTCGAGACGCTCACGAACTCGGATGGCTTCCGATACATCAACCTCGTGAGTCCGAAAGGGAAACACCTCCTGAATCAGTTCTCACAGAACGGGAGTACGTCGAACGTCCAGAGTCTCACCGACAAAATCGTCGCCTTCGTCAACTCTCGACAGGTCGACCGGTTGGTCATCGACTCGACGATGCTCCTGCGTCTGTTCTTCGCCAACGGGTCCGAAGAGATGACGCGGTTCCTCACGGCACTCAAACAGGGCGACGCGACGACGCTCCTCATCTCCGAGATGACCGACCCGTCGTCGTACTCGGACGAGCACTTCCTCGCCCACGGCGTCGTCTTCTTCCACAACTACCTCGAAGCGACGGGGATGACGAGGGGGATTCAGGTCATCAAGATGCGTGGGACGAACATCGACTGCGACATTCGGTCGCTCACCTTCACCGACGACGGGTTAGTCGTAGACCCCCGGTCGAAGGTCGACCTCTGAGGTTCACGATGTACGAACGGGCTTTCGGAACGGACTGGCAAACGATTTCGGACGAGGAGGCGATTCGCCGGATGTACGCACTCGGCGTCTCGACGGCCCTCGGTGCGCCGAACCGAAGCGAATTCGAGCGGATTCGCCGGCATGCGAGTACTGCGTACGGGCGAAGTGTCCTCCAACTCTCCTTCGAAGAGGGGAAACAGCGCGTCGCACGAAACAGAGGCGAGTACAACTCGAAACAGGACCTCTGGGAGGCGCTGGTCGACGAGGAGACGACGCCATCGACGACTGGCCGTGCGGACGTGGAGATGCGCAAACCGACGGACAATCAGGGCGTCCCCGAAGCGGTCGGCCGAACCGACGCTCTCGACATCGACCGCGACGATTTCGCCAGATTTCGGTTGCCAAAGTTCCTGCGACGCGAGTAGGCGACGCGCCTTTCTCTCTGCGGGCCTCTCTGTTGTGTATGAGCGATGCTGAATTCACACTCTCCGAGAGCGAGTGGCGAGAACGACTCTCTGACGACGCCTATCGCGTCCTCCGGGAGCAAGGAACCGAACCACGGTTCTCCGGTGAGCACGTCGACCGTGACGACGACGGCGTCTATCGCTGTGTCGGCTGCGGGACCGAACTGTTCACCTCCGGGACGAAGTACGAGTCACACTGTGGCTGGCCGAGTTTCTACGCGGCCGAGGAGTCGAACGTCGAACTCCGCCGCGACCTGAGTCACGGCATGGACCGGACCGAAGTCGTCTGTGCGACCTGTGGCGGCCACCTCGGACACGTCTTCGACGACGGTCCGCAACCGACGGGGAAACGCTACTGTATCAACTCCGTCGCGCTCGACTTCGACCCGGAGACGGACGGCGAGCGTGACGACTGAGCGCGCGTCCAGACACATCAAATTCAGCACGTTAGGACGGTCATAACCGCCGAACAGTCACGGTAGCCTACTAGTATCAAATACCAGTGGTGGCGTACGAACTGTATGTCTCGCGGGTACTCTTCGACACCACACGCCTCTCGCCGTCGCTCGGGGGCCACTCCGTACGCACTCGTCGTCGTCGGTCTGCTCACGTTCTGCGCGGCGGTTCTCACTCCAGTTGCCGACCTCTCGGCCGGACTCTCCCTCGTCGACGTCGCGACGAGTGGCGCGTCGCCGGCGCTCGACGGACGACTGTTGGTCGTGAGCGGTGGTCTCGCACTCGTCAGCGTGGCGGCGACGCTGTTCGGCGTGCTGTTACTACTAGTCCGCCTCAACTGAGAGCGCCCGAAGACAGAGATACCGTGTCGCAGGTCAGTGTGGCCGAGAGTGACGTTCGTTCGAACTCAGTGTGCCTTGATAGGGGTCGCCAGCACCGGAATATCCGACTCGATGACGACAGACCGTGAGACGCTCCCGAGGATGTTGTCTTCGAATCGAGCGTGCGTCCCCATCGCGATGAGGTCCGCGTCGATTTCGTGGGCGTAGTCGAGAATCTCGTCCGCGGGGTCACCGTGTCGGAGCGTGACGTTCGCCTCGACACCGTACTCTTCCATCGTCGCTCGTGCCGTTTCGAGGGCGTCCGAACCCTTCGCTTCGAGTTCCTCGCACACTTCGTCTTGTCGCTCCTGAGCGAGCGTCAGGAAGGCGCGTTTGTCGACGACGTACAGGAGATACACCGACGCTTCACGGGTTGCAGCGAACTCCGCGGCATCTTCCACGATTGGCGTCATCGAATCGCTCCCGTCGATAGGTACGAGGATGGTATCGTACATCAAGTGGAGATTAGACTGCAACTGTATCAACCCTCTTAGTTAGTTCCCGGAGCGTGGGAACTATTAGCCGTTCGACAACCGACGGGAGTATCCGCTGTACCCTCCGTCTCTGCCAGTTTCCACGACACTGTGGTCGGGACGAGACGTCCTATACGTCGTCTGTTACGTCTGATTCGACGGCCGTTTTGGCCCGTCGTCTCCACTCGCTCGCCCGGCGCTCTGAGACGTCGACTGCGGCGGTGATTTCGGCGTCGCTCGCTTCACTGAGTGCGGCCACCGTGTCGATACCGCTCGCTCGGAGTCGAGTCGCGTACGCCTCGCCGATTCCACGGATGTTTCGTACGTCCTCGGGTGAGCGCACTTCGTCTTCGGCCACCGTCCCCCGAGCGACGACGTCTGCGAGTTGTTCGGTCATCGCGTCGACTCGGCCGTCGAGTCCGTCGACTCGCGATTCGAGTTGCTCGACGCGTTCGACGACATCTTCGTGTGTGTGTTCGCCGACGACGTCGTCCGATGCGACGCTGGTCACGCCCTCTGCTGTCGGTTCGACACCTGCGGAGACGACGCGTTCGGACACTTCGTCGTCTTCGTCGCTCACCGTACCCACCGCTTCGTCGGCCACTTCGTCGTCTTCGTCGTCGGCGTGCGAATATTCGTCGCTGTCGTCAGCGTCCTCGTGTTCTCCTTCGTCTTCGTGTTCGTCGTCACTGTCAGCGTCGGTTCGTTCGTCTTCGTGTTCGTCGTCACTGTCAGCGTCGGTTCGTTCGTCTTCGTCGTCTTCCTCAGACCCGTCGCCGTCGTCTTCATGTCCGTCGTCGCCGCCGCCGTCCAACTCGTCGTTTTCCTCACTCTCCTCACTCTCGCTGTCGTCGCTCCCCTCGCCGTTTCCACCCGGTTCGACGCCGTCGGGCAGGATGTAGGCGAGTGACGCCTCCGGGACGTAGCCGATGACGTGTTTTCGCTTCGGGTCGTCCGTCAGCACGACACCGCCCGAGTCGAGTGCCTTGTAGCCACCACACGTAAACGTCGTTCCGTCCGTGAGAACCACCTTCATGGACTAACGTAGGGCATCTAACACGAAAGCGTTGTCACCGTTGTGACCGGGGTTTATTCTCACCCGCCGTCCCTCTCACTGCATGGACGTTTTCGTCATCGGCGGGACAGGACTCCTCGGGACGGGCATCGTTCGGCGACTCGTCGCTGCCGGCCACGACGTGACGAGTTTCCAGCGCGGCGAGACGGACGACTCCCTCCCCGACGCAGTCGACCGAATCACTGGTGACCGAGACGACGACTCGCAACTTCGGGTGGCGCTCTCCGAGACAGACCCATCGGTGGTCGTCGATTTGGCCTGCTTCGACGCCGAGACTGCTCGCACCGCCGTCGACATCTGTTCGGGCGTCGTCGACCGATACGTCTTCTGCAGTACTATCGACGTCTACCACCGGCCGCCACCGAAAAATCCGGTCACGGAATCGAGTCCCAGAAACCCACCGGTGAGCGACTACGCGGCGGGGAAGATAGCCGCCGAAGACGTGTTCTTCGACGCCCACGAGGAAGGTGTCTTCGACGTCGTGGTCCTGCGCCCGTGGAACACCTACGGAGAGGGTGGCACGCTCGTCCACACGTTCGGCATGGGGTCGTACTACATCGACCGCATCCGCGACGGGAAACCCATCGTCGTCCACGGTGACGGCACGTCGCTGTGGGGGCCGTGTCACCGTGACGACGTGGCGCGGGCGTTCCGCGGCGCAGTCGAACGCCCCGGTGTCGGTGGGCGCGCCTACAACGTGACGAGCGAGGAGACGATGACGTGGAACCAGTACCACCGTCGCGTCGCGTCCGCCCTCGACGCTCCCGACCCGACGCTCGTCCACGTTCCGACGGACGTTCTGCGAGACGTCGCCCCGGACCGAACGCGGATGCTTCGTGACCACTTCCAGTACAGCACCGTCTTCGACAACGCTCGCGCCCTCGCGGACCTCGACTTCCGCTATACGGTCGATTTCGAGACGGGTGTCAAGCGAACGGTCGAGTGGTTAGACGACCACGACGCGGTGGACTCGTGGGAGACAGAACCACTGGACGACCGAGTCGTCTCGGCGTGGACCGAGGCGACGGAATCGTTCGCCGAACGGTTCGAACGCACGTCTCGGTGAGGCGCACGCCGCGTCGCGGTCAGATGTGGTCGAACGGGTCGGGGTACGAAAGCGGGCCGCCCTCGTCCGAGTCGTCGCCGACGGTAGCGACCATGAACACCTCCGGTGGCGTCTCGAACGGGTTTTCGAACCCTCGGATTTCGGCGGGATGGAAGCCAAACCGCGAGTAGAAGTCCGGGTCGCCGTGGAGGAACACGAGGTCGAATCCCGCTTCGGCGGCGGTGTCGAGCGCCGTCTGGACGAGTGAACTGCCGATGCCCTGGCCTTGCTCGTCGGGACGCACGGCAACCGGTGCGAGGGTGAGCGCCCGAATCGACGGGTCGTCTTCGACGCGAACGCGAGTACAGAGCACGTGGCCGACGACGGTGCCGTCGTCGCGGGCGACGAGTGAGAGCGAGGGCACGAACGCGTCGGTCTGTCGGAGGGCGGCGACCAACTCCGCTTCGTCTGCGGACGGGAAGGCAGCGGTGTGAACGGCGTCGACTGCGGGTTCGTCGTCTGTGGTCTCCTGTGAGATGCGGACCATCGAGCGTCCTCGTCGCTCTGGCACCAAGTCGGAGTCGGTTCTCTCGTCTCTTGAGAACTGACAGAGGTTTTTCACCCGTTGCACGACGATATCTCGATATGATTCGACTGCTCATGGCTGGCCTCGGCATCGTCGAACTGCTCTTCCCAGACCAACTCGTCGACACGCTCACCAAACTCGCATACGAGGATGGGGGCGACGTGACCGCCAAACCGTGGGTGTCCACGGCGGCGCGAGTCGAAGGCGCGACGCTCCTCTTCCTCGCCCTGTTCGTCGTCGGCAAGCGGTGCGGCGGCGGCGACGACGAAGAGTAACCTCACGGCTGATTTTTCTCGGTACTGGACGACGGCGTCGAAGAAACGTAGAATAAGCGAGACGTGACGTTGCGACCCGTTCAGGCGAGTTCGGCGAACGCGAGCGACCCGCTCGTGTTCTTGATGTAGACGCGGACAGTCTGTCCTTCCTGCGCACCGGGAACGAATATCGTGTACTTTCCACGCTGTGCCACACCGTCGCCTTTGCGGCCGGTACCGGTAATCTCGACTTCGTAGGTACGGCCTTCTTCCACTGCTTCGCGTTTGTGGGTCTTGCTCGCACTGGAGCGCTTCTGGACCGGACGGAAGGCACCACACGCTTCACAGCGAAGCATGTCGACGCCGTCTTCGGTCACGAGACGGGTGTCGGGGAGGCCACACTCAGAGCACGTGACGTACTCTTCGACGTACTCTTCGATTGCCTCCTCGAAGTCGTTGATGGAGAACGACCCGCTGTAGCGGGCACGGTCACCTTCGAGTTGGCCGCTGGTACCGAACGTGCGCTGGATGGCACTGTGGAGGTGTTCGGACGTCCGCGAGAGCGCGTCGGCGATGTCGCCGAGGTTGGTGAGTCGCGTGAACGCGCCGTCTGTCTCTCCCTCGGGGTCTGGAATCCTGAGGCGTTCTTGTTCGACGTTTCGTTCCGGAAGGATATCGAGCGCTCGGTCGAGCGCAGACTGATACTCCATAGTCCCCGGAGTGTCTGCCGACGTATATCCGTTCCGTGATATGGACGTTCTCCCAGCGTCCCGCAGGCCCGACGAGGTTGCCACCGAACCCCTGTCGAGATTCACGGGCTCTGCGCACGCGAACGAACCACTCCTCCGATTCGCGTCTTCGTTTCACGACAGGTCGCTCGCAACCGAGCGGTACTCCTTCCCGACTGGCACGACAACCCTCGGTTCATGGGCTACACGTGGCAGTACTACGACCTCGTACTCGCGGGTATCTTCGGAAGCCTCGTCGTCGGCATCCTCGTCGGACAGTTCACCACGGTTCACCCGACGACGGCAATCGTCGGGTTCAGTCTCGTCGCCGCCATGGTGATGGGCCACGGCCTCTTCGTCAACGGTCCCGTCGACGAACCGGCCGACCTCACCGACGAAGTCGACACACTGAACTGAGTTCTGCCACCGGTTCGAAAACCCGCGCTCGTCACGCGTCGCCGTGTTACTCCTGTTCGACGACCGTATTCTCCAGCGTGCCGACGCCCTCGTACCAGATTTCGACGTCGTCACCGGGTTCGACGAGGCCGGGGTTCGCCGGACTCCCGAACGAGACGACGTCCCCCGGTTGGAATGTGTACCGCTCCGAGAGGAACGAGACGACTTCCGCAGGCGAAAACAGCATCTGCTGGGTGTTCGCTTCCTGTCGTAACTCGCCGCCGACGTGGGTCGTCATATCGAGGTCCGCGGGGTCGACGTCGGTCGCTATCCACGGACCGAGCGGGCCCGACCCGTCGAACGCTTTGCGAGCGGTTCGTCCGGGTTGGTCGAGGGCGTCGAGGTCGTTGAGGATGGTGTATCCGCGGACGACGTCCGAAACCTCGGACTCGGCGACGTCCGAGCACTCGCGGTCGATGACGGCCGCCAACTCGCCGGCGTAGGTGAGTTCGTCGGTCCACCCGGGATACTCGATGTCCGCGCCAGGGTCGAGCACCGAGACGGGTGGCTTGATGAACCAGTCGGGCTGGTCGGGAATGTCGTAATCCATCTGGTCCACCGTGGCCGCGTAGTTGCGGCCGACGCAGTAGAGCGCGCTCGGTTCACACGGTGCGAGAAGGGCAGCGTCGTCACCGATTTCGTACTGTTTGCCGTCGGCCGTGACGACGCCGTCGTCGTACTCGCCGGTCACCACGCCGTCGGCCGTTCGAATCCGTGCCAATCGCATTGCTGTGGTGTCTCTCGGCCACGTACTTCAACAGACGTGTCTCCGCAAGATGGCGTCGTCGGGGACTCAGTCCATTCGCGGCATCGACCGGTTCTCGCTGTCGACGAGGTTGTGGATGCGCTCGGTTCGGGTGGCGTCGAACTGCCGTTGACACCGGGCGACCCACGTGTCAGTCGCGGTGCTGTCGGTGGGAGTTCGTGTCGAAGGCTGGTCTGTTCGCAGGGTGGGTTCGTACGTCGGGTTCGCGTGTGTGCTCACGGTTTTGTGGTGTTCGGGTGGGTCGGTCGGACGTCTATGCGGCGACGAGGAGAGTTAGGGGTGTACGCGTACGACCGACATTGTGTACCCGGCTCTACTGCCCTATCTATAATAAATGTTCATGTTCAACCAACCACTGCTGTCTGATTGCCCCTGCTACCAATGGACGTGGTGTGGTGGGCGCCGGTGTTATTCGTGGCCGGAGATACGGACCGGTCGGTAGGGTTCTTCGAGGTACTCGATATCCGAATTCGAGAGTTTGATGTCCAGCGCGTCGACGGCGTCTTCGAGGTGTTCGATGCTCGACGTGCCGACGATGGGCGTCGTCACCCACTCTTTGTGGAACTGCCACGCAAGTGCGATTTGGGCCATCTTCACGCCCTTCTCGGCGGCGAGTTCCTGCACGCGTTCGTTCACCTCTCGGCCGCCACCTTCCTCGTACGGGCGGCCCACGTCTGCTTCGTGTTCGCCGCGCGTGGTCGATTCGAACTCCTCGTGTGGTCGGGTGAGGAACCCGGCGGCCAGCGGGCTCCACGGCATCACCGCGATGTCCTCTTTGTCGCAGAGGGGGAGCATCTCGCGCTCCTCCTCGCGGTAGGCGAGGTTGTAGAGGTTCTGCATGGAGACGAACCGGTCGAGGCCGAGGCGGTCAGCGGTGTGGAGTGCGTCGGCGAACTGGTGGGCCCACATCGAAGACGCACCGACGTGTCGAACTTTCCCGCGTCGCACCGCGTCGTCGAGTGCGTGCATTGTCTGTTCGATGGGGGTGTCGTAGTCCCAGCGGTGAATCTGGTAGAGGTCCACGGTGTCCATGCCGAGACGTTCGAGGGAGTTGTCGAGTTCCTGTTCTATCGCCTTCCGCGAGAGCCCACCCGAGTTCGGGTCGTCGTCTCGCATCTGCCCGTAGACTTTCGTCGCGACGACCATCTCGTCACGGTCGTATTCGGAGAGGACGTCGCCGAGAATCTCCTCGGACTCGCCGTAGGAGTAGACGTTGGCGGTGTCGAAGAAGTTGATACCGAGTTCGATTGCTCGCTCGATGAGTTCGCGACTCTCCTCGTGGTCCAGCGTCCAGTCGTCCCAGTCTGTCCCGAAGCTCATACACCCGAGACAGAGTTCGCTCACGGTGGTCCCCGTCGAACCGAACGTTGTGTAATCCATACACCACTGTTCGACCACGTCTGTCTTAAAATCCGGCCGGGGAACGATGACTGACACTGGTCCTCAGTAGTGCCCGTGGCGGACAATACGATTGGCGTCCGCAGCTATCGCACATGGCGCTAGCCAACTGGTAGTGGCCACCACGCCAGATTCAAATAGCTTCGTCCGATACGATTCTCCAGAGTCTTGTATTCCAAGCACAATACAAGGCTTCGAAATCCCACATGAAACGGAGAACGTTCCTCAACAGATTGGGCACAGTTTCCCTCGGTGGCGTCGCCGCCGCGGGCATGGCAACCACCGCTTCCGCGGCCGACGACGGCTACGACCTGGAACTCGTCCCCGGTGACACCTTCTACTTCGCCGAGACCAGTTTCGCCGAGTCGTTCGTCTACGCCCCGCTCGAAGACGGGACCACGTTCGCGATGTTCGAGGTCCAAAACGGCTTCTTCGACGTCGACACGGTCGTCATGGTCCTCGCCGAGACGGGCGAAGTCCTCTTCGTCGAGAGCCTCGACGGCGTCGTCTACACCGAAGACCAGATTGGTGAGATGGCCGACCGCATCGGCGAGATGGCAGACCGCATCGTCTTCACCGAAGAACTCATCGTCGAGACGGAGTACCTCATCGTCGACGTCATCGAGTTCTCTCAGGAGAACCTGCTGACGTTCGTCGATATGCTCAACCCACTGAACCTGTTCTAATCCGGTCACGAACCGCTGTCGGCGTCGGGGCCCGAACCCCCACTCCCCCGATGGGTCCCTCGAACCCCTCACCCGGTGGACTCTCAGACTGTCGGTTCGACGTTCTGATTCAGTCGGAACAGATTCTCTGGGTCCCACTCGTTTTTGAGTTCGACCAACCGGTCGTAGTTGTCCATGTAGGCCATCGGTTGTTCCCCCTCGGTTTCGGTCGTGAAGTTCACGTAGGTACCGCCGGTTGCGTAGGGGGCTAACGCGTCGAAGTACTCCCGAGTCCACGCGATGCACTCCTCGTCCAGAGCGGGGTCGCTCCACCGGGTCGTGATGTTCACGAGGAAGTCCGCGTCCCGGTGGGGGTAGGCAGTCGCGTCCGAAGGGACTCGATTGACTGCACCGCCGAGATGCGTCACCGAGACTCTGGTTTCGGGTGTCGGTGGAGCGACGGCGAACTCGACGATTCGGTCGAGCGCCTCGGACGAGGGGTCCCTGAAGTTGTGTGACTTCCAGAAGTACCGCTCTCCTGCAGGATACGACTCGTCGAACGCTTGCTGCCAGTCGACGAACCGCCGAGGTTCGACCGTATCGGCGATTGGGTCGCCAAGTTCGCGCAGTGGCGCTATCACGTCCCACCCGTCGTCGACGTCGCCGGCGTAGATTGGGACGACCGAAAGGATGCGCTCACCGTGGTACGCCTCGGGGATGAACGGTTCGGGCGGCGCGTTCGAGAAGTTGAGCCAGACCGAGAGTTCGTCGGGCGCGTCGGACGCGACGTTCCACCACTGTTGGACGACTGACTGAGCTTCTTCGGCCGAATAGACGAGTAACCCCGCGAGGACGTGCTCCAGTTCGTGGAGGCCGAACTCGAAACTGGTGACGATACCGAAGTTGCCACTCCCGCCTCGGATGCCCCAGAAGAGTTCGGGATTCTCGTCCTCACTCGCCCGGACGAGTTCCCCCTGGGCTGTGACGAGGTCCACCGACCGAAGGTTGTCTATCGTCAGGCCGTACTTCCGACAGAGATAGCCGAACCCGCCACCGAGCGTCAGTCCGGCAATCCCCGTAATCGAGGCGACGCCAGCGGGGGCGACGAGTCCGAACGGTGCCGTCTCGTGGTCGAGGTCACCCAACCGCGCACCGGCCCCGACCCTGACCGTTCGTTCGTCGCGGTCGACTCGGACCGACGACATGAGACCGAGGTCTATCATCAGCCCATCGTCGCAGACGGCGTTCCCTGCGACGTTGTGCCCGCCTCCTTTTACCGCGACGAGGAGGTCGTGTTGTCGGGCAAAATCGACCGCCGTCATCACGTCGGCGACGCCCGTCGGACGTACGATGACCGCCGGCCGACGGTCGATCATCGCGTTATAGACCGTCCGCGCTTCGTCGTACTCGGCGTCTCCCGGTCGAATTACTGGACCGCGGAACGATGCTTCCAGCGTCGTTAGCGCACCCGCGTCTACGGGGCCCGTTGCGATTGCCATCGTTACTCACCTCGAAAGACGCCGATTAGCCGCAAATAGATTCTCATTATTTTTCATTATGATTGTGTGCTGTCTAGTCCTTCGTCTTCGATTGCAGTTCGAACTGCGGACGAACGGCACTGGTTCGTGGTCACCGCTCACTTCGTCGTCGAAGCCCGAATCTCGTGCCGAGGTTTATATACCAATACGCCGCACCTCGGCGTAGGAACCCGATGACACGACAGGAAGCCCTCGACCACCTCTACGACCTGTTGGACGAACTCGAAACGCGGGTCGGTGGGATACGGACGCGCTCCGTGAGCGATCGATTGCCGTCCCCGGAACCCCCCTGCCGTCACTCCCGCGAGTCGTACTCCTGATAGATGACGTGGCCGCAGGACTTGCAGTGAGAGGCGTCTCTGTCGTGGAACGCCAGCCCGCAGTTCTCACAGACGACGTTGACCTTGTCCCTGTGCGCCCACTCTTTGATGATTTTACTCGCCTGCCACGGGATGAGGATGATGCCAGCCAGAATTGCGGCCACCGTGACCCACCGCCCGCCCTGCGTGACCGGCACGATATCACCGAATCCGACCGTCGTGAGAGCGACGACGACGAAGTAAAACGCGTCACCGAACGTGGCGACGTTGGGGTTCACCCGGAATTCGAACGAGTAGAACATCCCCGCGGCGACGAGGAAGATGGTCAACACCGTCAGGAGTAACTTCATCACCCGAAGCGTCCCGACCGACACGGTGCCGAAGAAGAACTCCTCGTCCCGCGTGAACCGATAGAATCGGAGGACGCGAACGACGCGAATCGCTCGAAGGAATCCGATGTTCGCCGCGATGACCGGGACCGGCGACACCAAGACGGCGAGTGTCGGCAGAATCGCCAGCAGGTCCACGATGGAGTAGAAGTTGAAAATCTCCGCGGTGCGACTCTTGGCACCGTACACCCGAAGGACGTACTCGAGGAGGAAGACGAGCGAGATGGCGACTTCGATTCGCCAGAACGTCGTCTGGAGTCCTGCCGAGAAGGGGTACGTCTCCAGGACGAACACCGCCACGAACACGAGGTTGAGCACGAGCAGGGCGATGTCGATGGCCTTCCCGACGATAGTCCGGTGGTCGAGGAGGTAGAACCGAACGACGTCCCGCGGCGTGTCACCGTGACCGGTGGGTGCGTGGCCGCCCATACGAACCCATAGTATCGACGGCTATTGATGGCGTCGCTCACAGGCGACATCTACGGGGGTCGTATCGACACCCGACCCGAGGAGCGTCAGATGACGATTGCGCCGTCGGGAAGTAACTCGCGTTCGGTGCGTTCTGCTTCCGTCCCTTCGTCGACGAGCATCGGTTCGGAGACCGGTTCCGAAAACCTGTCTGGGTCGGGTTCGACGCGTTTGAGCATCGACGAGAACACCGAGCCCTTTCGGCCGCCACCCGAGACGATACCGCCGTACTTGCGTTCTTCGAAGGGGACGTCGTCCGGGCTCGGGAACTCCTCGCGGATTATCTGTGCCGTATCTCTGATGTACTCGGCGGCTTTCTTCTGCGAGTAGAGGCTCTCGTTGTAGTAGGTTTCGACGTACTCGTCGTCGAGTTCTTCTTCCGAGTGCTCCGGTGACTCGTACAGAACCGACTCCGTCGTCTTGTAGCCACTGGCGAAGCGAATGTTCACCGTGAAACTGTCCGGATAGCGGAGGATAATCGGGAAGAATAGCATGTCCGTGACGGTGATGCGTTGTTGCATCCGCCACAACCCCTCGAAGTAGTACGCGGTCAGCGCGCCCACTCTATCGTTTCGTTCGCCACGCTGGTACGCCAGTGCCACCTCCTCGTAGTCGTCGCCGGCGATGTGACGACAGCGGCGTTTGTAACTTTCGGCGATGCCTTCGAGTTGTTTCTCGTAGGCTTCTAACAGTGGTACGTCGGGGTCTGCGAGCATCTCTGCTTTCCGCTCTTGAGCGTCTGCGACGTTCATCATGTTCTCGTGGAACACGCGTTCGGCGTCTTCGTCCGGAAGTGGTGTCCGCACCGCGTTCCGGAACAACACCTTCGTGTCCCCGTTGAACCTGACCCTCTGCTCGCTCATCTGCTCACAGCCTATGTGACGGAACGAAATGAATTCATCGGTTAAACAAGGAAACAGCTGGCGTATCTTGAGTATATATTTAAAAACTGTCAAAAACCATCACTGACTGGTTCGTTCCGGTCGGTCAGTCGTCTGCGCGAATGCCCGTCTCTTGAAGTGAGTGCTACGTCCGCAATCGGCATCGTCTTCGTCTTCTGGTACCCGTTATTGCATCTCTGATTCCTCGTCGTTCTCGGACCGACTCCCGTCATCGGCACACGAACAGTAACTCGATTGAACGGTTGTCGGAGACCGGAATACTCTCTCCGTGAATCAGTGTTCGAGAATGTCAGTATCTGCGTCCTGGCTGTCGTCGCGGTGGACTGTCACCGTCGATGTGGTTGATGAACAGAATCGGCGGCAGTACCCACACGGCCAGGTGGTTCTGCGAGCGACCCGTCCGGGTACCGAACTGGTCGCGAGTCCGCTATCGAACTGTGGATACGACAGAATCTGCGGGACTCGTCGTCGAAGTGGCGGGTGAGCCTCGCTAAAGCCGACCGCACGAGTACAAATGTCTATTATTCTCTCTGAAAAAGAAATGAGTTCAAAATATTTTACGGATATTGAAACAAATCTCGGAAGCCTTATCCCTCTACTCCGATTGTGTCCAATTGTAATGGCGAAAGGAAACGTTGATTTCTTCAACGACACAGGCGGCTACGGTTTCATTTCGACGGACGACGCGGACGACGACGTGTTCTTCCACATGGAAGACATCGGCGGCCCGGACCTCGAAGAGGACCAAGAAGTGGAGTTCAGTATCGAATCGTCCCCCAAGGGACCACGCGCAGCGAACCTGACGCGACTTTAAACTAGTTTAGTACACCGCTTTACCGCGGCGAAAGACACCGATTTTACCGACGACTACCGCGCCCGAGCAGTCGCTGTCTCGAGTCGAACGCTCCGTCACCCGATAGTGACGACTTTCTCCGTGTGTTCGACGATACCCAGTAAGTCGCCCATCGTCGAATGGGGGCGGAGTTCTCCCGGGTCGAGGCCACGCGAGTCCAGACACGTCCCACAAGCGAACAACTCCCCGCCCTTCTGGAGGTACTGTCGCATCACGCCGGAGGGGTTGAACGCCTCCGTCTCGATGTCCGGTGCCTCGACGCCGTCGCCCAGCAGGAACACTTCGACGCTGTTCCCTTCGTCGAGCGCTTTGTTGGCCAGTCGGAACCCGTTCCAGATGCGCTCTGCCTCGTTCGTCTCGATGATGAGTCCGAGATGCATAGTTCACGCTTCGACCTGTCGTCTCTTAACCACGTTCTCGATTCTCAACGTGCAACAACCGGCGTTTCTCTGCCGAACGGCGACTGCAGTCGTCCGGTTCTTCACCTGCCCCCGGAGACGACGAGCACAGACGTGACAGAACACAGACACCCACTCGTACGTCGCCTGCGACCAACACGCTTCAACGAACGGTAGCGGTTCTCTCCCGGGAGAATAGCCGTTCCGCTACTACACATTTATGCTATCTGCTAGCATACAATCTGCTAGGGACTGGCCTCGATGGCGTTCGATTCTCGGGGAGCGCGGAGGTTGATACGGCAGTCTCCCTCGGTCTACACCGACGAGGGAGAGAGTCCACGTCACGCCTCGTGGTTAGAACTCTTCTTCGACCTCGTCTTCGTCGTCGCTATCGCGGAGATTGGGTCGAACCTCCACCACAACATGACGCTGTCGGGAATCCTCTACTTCGTCGGCGTCTTCGCGCTCGTGTGGTGGGTTTGGCTCGACTTCAGCTACTACGCCGACCTCTACGCCGCCGACGACACTGTCTCGCGATTTGCACTCATCGCCGTCATGTTCGTCGTCATCTTCCTCTCACAGACCGTCGATGGTGTCTTCCACGGCGAGACGTTCACGTTCGGCGCGACGATGCTCTTCTTACGCCTCGTACTCACGGCCCTCTATCTGCGGCCGGGACCGACAGTCGCAAACGCCGGGACGAAGGTGTTCGTCGCCACCTGGATTACGTCCGAATTGCTGACGACGACTGTCTGGGTCGTCTCGCTTTTCGTCCCCGACCCCGGCCGATTCGGATTGTGGATTGCAGCCTTCGTCATCAACATGGCCGGCGTCGCCGTCATGTACATCGCCTTCGACACGGTCCTCGTTCAGGTGTCGCACTTCCCCGAACGGTTGGGTCTCATCACCATCATCGTCCTCGGTGAGACGATTCTCGCCGTCTCGTTCGGTACCTCCATCGCGACGTCTGGATTCGGCGTCCAACTGTTGCCGATGCTCGTCGGCCTCGGCGGATTCGTCGCCGCCGTCGGTGCCTGGTGGATATACTTCGAACAGTTCGACGAACACCTCATCGACCGGGCACTCAGGGCGCCCCGTGACCGACTCGTTCGGATGCGGCAGGCGGCCCTCGTCTACGTCTTCAGTCACTTCTTCGTCCACCTCGGTATCGTCGCGTCGGGAGTCGGCGTCGTCCTCGCTATCGATGCGACTGCTGCGGGTCTCCCGCTGGAACAGGACGCCCGGTTCGTCCTCTGTGGTGGCGTCGCGCTGTTCATCACTGGGTGTGCCATCCTCCATCGGGCGATGCTACAGGTCTCGGGCGAAACGCCGCTGGACGCTCGTGTTCTGGCGGCCCGGCTTGCAGTCGTGGTGCTGTTGGCCGCGCTCGTCCCCTTCGGAGGGTCGCTCTCACCCCTCGGACTCGTTGGCGTCATCGCGCTCCTGTTTAGCGCACTCGTCGCGTTCGAGACGCTCGTCAACCCGTGGGTCGACACTGTCGCCTCGGCAGTCGAGGCCTGACCGAGTCCCACGCAGACACCCAGTATCGAACCGTTGGGTGGCGATGTCTCGGAGACTGTCTTCGACGGAACTTTTTTGTCTACCTGCTGATATTTGGGTTCATGACACGGCGTGACACAGAAGAGAACACCGACATCTTCGACCGACTCCCGAACCGGCCGAGTGGGTGGCGGACGTTCCCGAAGGACGTGACGGGGTGGGAGATTCTCAGGGGTCGGGGCCGAGTAGCGAACTCACGGGAGGAGGGCGACAAAGTCGTGACGAACGCACCCATCGTCATCACGTCTGTCGCGTCGTATCTGTTGATGGGGTGGGGGCTCGTCGCACTCGGGTCGTTGAACCTCCCTCGTGCGGGCTACGGCGCGGTGGCACTGCTCGGCGGGTTCTTCCTCAATCGCGTGTCCGTCGCCTTCTCATACGGGGTCCGGGTCGCGTTTCCGTTCGTGGCCGCAGTTCCGCCGCTTCTCGCTGTACTCGTCTACTGGTGGTTCGACCCAGTGTATCCGTTCTTGTCCCCGTTCGATGCGATACAGTGGCTCGCTATCGTCGCGTTCGGACTGGCAGACGTGACCTTTCTGTTCGGGTCGATTCATCCGTCGTGGGAGGCGGAACCGGGGGAGTAACTCCGCTCTCGAATGGTATTCTTCAGATTAGAATGGCCTCGGCACTCATAGGGCTCCGCATCACCGAGTGCCTAGTTCGGTTCGGAACGGTGCCGTCGTCATCGGCCATCTGAGAGTCAGCACGCCTTCGAGTAATCACCATCGGTCTCGAACGCGTCACACCACCGCCACCAGCGACTCACGCCTTTTCCAGTGTCGACACGTCGATTCGGGGATACGACACGGCACCGTCGAGCGTCGTGTCGCCAGAGACGACGCCCCACAACCGGACACGTGACCCGTCGAGGAGTCGGAAGCCAATCTCGTCGTCGAAGAACCGCCCGCTCGGCCACCGAGCGACGACGTCACCGCGGGCGCGCCCTCGCTGGTCTTCGACTGTGACGACGGCGAGTCGGGTGTCCGCTCGCGTTCTGGTCTCGGAGACGCGCCCCGTGTAGGTCACGGCAGTCCCGGTGTAGTCACCCGGATTCGCTCGAAGGTCTGCGTACGGAATCGCCGTCACGTCGTCGGGGTTGGCCGCCGCTGTCGTCGTGTTCTCTGTCAGCCTCGGGTCCTCGTAGAAGGGTTGCGGACTCGGAACCTCCCACTCGATAGTCGGCGGGTGGATGTCGGGGCGGTGCGAGTCGGCCCACGCGACACTCCGAGAGAGACGAGCACGGAGGGCGGGAGACTTCTGCACGTAGTCGGAGACGCGTTCGACGACGAGATAGGCCGTGAGGCTGCCGCCGACGTACTTTCCGGCGGTCACGAGTGCTGCACGGCGGGTGAGTCCACTGGACTCCTCGTGGTCAATCTCCGGTTCGTCGGAGGCCACGTCGTCGTCTTCGATTGGGTCACCCAGCCAGTTCGTCTTCGGTCGCTCGTCGCCGTCGGCGTCGTACTCGCGGACGAACGACTCGATACCCGCTTCCCGAACTTCGACGGCGATAGTCGGCGCGTCGAGGGTGACGAGTCCCGGTCGGTGGGCGTCGTCGTCGAGTCGCCCGCGTCCGACCGCCGCGACGTAGGGTTCGACGTCGGACCGGTCACACTGGCGCACGAACGCGCTCATCTTGTCGGCGGTGAGGTGCGTCGACGTGGAAATCCAGATGCGAACCTCACGAGGGACACCTTCGGGCGTCGTCCCCTCCGCTTCGACGTGGACGTCGGGGCCGTGGAATCTGACACGCGTCTCGTAGCCGCGTGCCTCCCAGATTCGCTCGAAGATGGCGGCGAGTTCGACGTCGGAGCGGTCTGCGACGACTGCCCCGAGCGACCGGTCTCTCATTCAGTTCGAGGTTGTCACTCCGGTCCTGTTATCTGTTTTCGCCCAGTTCTCGTCGCTGAGAACCGGCGCGATATGTGCGTCACTTCGGAAGGGCACCCCGCCGTGACTCACCGGGGCAGTCTATTCGAGGCGTTCTCGTGCTGCAGCGACAAGAAGCGGCAGCATGATTGTCGCGTCACCGAGGACGGTGGCGTTGCGGGCGTCTTTCTCCAGTTTCCCCCACGAGCGTGCTTCGTCGAGCGTCGCACCCGAGAGGCCACCGGTCGCTGCGGGGTCCATCGTAATCTGGACGCCGTAGTCGTACGCGCCGGGGGTGACGAGCATCGTCTGGAGCGTGAAGTTCTTCGGGACGCCGCCGCCGACGAGGAGACACCCGGCTTTGTCGGCGTCGTACGCGAGGTCCGTCAGCGGCGTCATGTCCGAAAGCGCGTCCAGCGAGAACGACGACGTCTGTGAGTACATCCACGCCTGTAGGCCGAGCACGGAGTCCTGTACCGCAGGACAGTAGATTGGCACGTCGGACTCGTAGGCCGCGGCGGCGACACCGGCGTCTTCTTCGATTCCTTCGCGCTCGTTGACTTCGCTGTTGGCACGCCCGAGTTCGCGGCAGAGACGCTCGATGCTGACGATACCTTCCTCTTCGAGTGGGGGGAACACCTCGTCGCGCAGGTGCGACTCGAAGAGGGCGAAGTACTCCTGTGGCAGATAGACGTTGTAGATACGGTCGACTTCTTCGTCGCGGAGCGTCTCGTCGTGTTCTCGCGGCGTCTTTTCGCCGTGGTGTTCACTTCCGTGGTGGTGCTTGCCGCCGATAGCCTCGATGGCGTCGTGGGTGAGGTTCGCCCCCGTCGTCACGAGCGCGTCGACGTAGCCGTCGCGGATGAGGTCGGAGACGATTTTTCGCATCCCCGTCGGCACCATCGCGCCCGCCAGCGACATGAAGACGGTGCAGTCCTCGTCGGCCAGCATCTCTGCGTAGATGTCGGCCGCTTCGTGGACGTCCGCCGCGCCGATGCCGGCGTGGCCGTACTGTTCGACGAGTTCGCCGACGGTCATCCCGGCGTGGACTTCGGTGTGTCCGAGTGGGTCGTGACTGAACTCCTCGCGGTCCGGCATCTCGTAGCCTCCCTCGTGGTCGTGTCCCTCGTCGGCGGCGTCGTCCTCGTGGCCCCCGTCGTGGCCGTCGTCGTGGTCGCTCATGCGAGGGAGTGCGACGCCCGAGCGTTTGAACGCCCCGGTCCGACGAGGCTGTGTGGGGCGTTGGCAGACTGTTGTCGACAGCGACTCGGGGGCAGCACCCCGAGTGGCGACGATTCGGATTACAGCCCGGTTGGGTGACTGAGATACTCGGTTTCGACGCCCATCTCTTCGGCGACGTCCAGCAGGTTCCGAACGCCGAACGTCTCCGTCGCGTAGTGGCCAGCGAGGAACACCGAGATGCCTGCCTCGCGTGCCTCGTGGTACACCTTCTGCTTGCCCTCGCCCGTGACGAGTGCGTCGACGCCCGACTCGATGGCTTCGTCCAACCAGTCGACGCCCGACCCGGTGACGATGGCGACGTCGGAAATCTCGTCGGGTCCGAAGTCGAAGACCTGTGTTCCCTCACTCCCCTCCAACTGGTCGAGGGCGTCTCGAACCTCCTCGGCCGTCTTCGGCGAGTCGAACGACCCTGCCTGCCCGATGTGGACCGGGCCGAGTTCCCCGAACGGTTCTCGGTCGGTGAGTCCGAGGTGGTCTGCGAGTCCCGCGCCATTGCCGAGTTCCTGGTGGCCGTCGAGCGGGAGGTGTGAGACGTAGAGCGCGAGATTCTCGCTCAGCAGCGGTTCGATGCGGTCGAAGTTTCGGCCGGTCAACCGGTCGAGGCCACCCCACACGAGGCCGTGGTGGGTGACGAGCACGTCGGCGTCGGCGTCGATGGCCGCCTCGATAGTCGCTTCGGCGGCGTCGACGGCGAACGCTACTTTCTCGACGGGTTTCTCGGCCGGACCGACCTGTAACCCGTTCGCGCTGGCGTCTACGTCGGCGAACTCGTCGGTGTCGAGTCGCGCGTCGAATTCCGCGACGATGTCGGAGAGGTGCATACAGGTCTGTTGTCACTCGAAGACTTGTAAGAGACGGGATTGAACGGGGCGAGAGGACCGGGATGCCGTGGAGGAGACGAACCGGTCAGTCCTGTCCGGCGGCGTGCGAGAAGACGAACTCCCGGAGCAACTTCGCCGCCAGCGACGCGGCCTGTCCGTCGTCTCTGTCGTTGACTTCGACCACGTCGAAGCCATCTGCGTATGGAGCGACTGCCCGAACCACGTCACGCATCTCACGCGACGTGAGGCCGAACGGTTCTTTCGTGCCCGTGCCGGGTGCGAACGCCGGGTCGGCGGCGTCGATATCGACGCTCAGATAGACCGACTCGTCGCCGAAGTCGGGGGTCCAGTCGGCGACGTCTTCGGGCGGGACGACGGTCACGTCGTCTGCTTCGGCGCGTTCCCACTCGTCGGGTGACCCAGTTCGTGCGCCGAGAATCACGGCCTCGTCCACGTCGAGTTCGTCGAGGACGCGTCGGGTGATGGTCGCGTGACTCCACTCGTTGCCGTCGTATTCCGTTCTCAGGTCGAGATGTGCGTCGAGACAGACGAAGACGTCCGGTTCGACGCCATCGACGCCGGCGGCGGTGACGGTGTGTTCGCCGCCGAGGACGATGGGGATAGCGTCGTCCCAGACGGCGTCGCGGACGCTCCCGGTGAGCCAATCGACGTAGTCGGGTGCGTCGTCCCACGCGCGGATATCGCCCGCGTCGTGAACCTGCAGTTCGGTGAAAAGTTGGTCGGTACGCCGGTCGTAATCGTCGAACGACTCGGCGAACCGACGGATGCGGTTCGGTCCAAAACGGGTTCCCGGTTCGAAGGACGTGGAGATGTCGAGCGGGGCACCGACGAGTACGTAGTCGGCGACCTCACGGTCTGCGATTGCCCCGGGGAACATCTCTCTGACCCCCGTTTAGACGATCTTGCGCTGGCCTTCGAATTCGAGGTACTCGATTTCGTCTTCGGGGTTGAGGTCCTCGTCGTCGGGGATGCGCATCGTGAACGTCTGGTAGGTTTCGAGGTCCATAATCTGGGCGTCCTCACCGGTGACGGAGACGACCTGACCCTGCTTTCGCTCGATGATTGGGACCCACACCTTCGCGTCGACGGGCTGGGAGAGCGAGCGCTTCTTTCCGTCGAAGACACCACGGGCCTCGACACGGGCCTTGGCGCTACCGTGCTTACCGGGCTTCGCGGTACTGTAGGCGTAAATCTTGCACGGCTTGTCTTCCATGTTGACGTAGCTGCCTTCTTGGAGCTCGCGCACCTGCTTCTGCTCTTTCGCCATGTTCACTCGTTATCGGATGGAGGGTATAAACGGTTTGGAACCACTCTCGGACGCGAATCTTTCACGTAGCCGTCTGAACGCGCCGGAACCGAGTGGTGCCGTTCGCCGACTTCGCCCGTCGGGTCCCCAACGACACCTACGCGTCTTCGACGGCGTCTACCTCTGCCATCGAGGGGTCGAACCACGTCCCTTTGGCGTCTCGGCGGCCGAGACTGCCCAGCGCTCCCGACGCCACGTTCGGCAGCGACAGCGCCAGCATGATGGCCGTCGTCAGTTCGCCGGGTGACTCGAACATCGGGATGAGGTACTGGAACGGAAAGAGAATCGGCGTCCGGTTGAGGAAGGTGAGCAGGATGGCGACTGGCATGAGGAGACACCCCCAGACGACGCCGGACATCAGTCCGTGCCACCCGCCGTCTGCAGGGTCGGTGCTGACGGTGTATCCTGCGAGTGCGCTCCCGGTCACACCGCCGACGAGGGTAAACTGACCCGTCATCCCGAAGACGAGCGTCTCGGTACACGCGGCGAGGCACACTCCCACCATTACCGGGCGCCACTCCGTCATTGCAGGAGGTGATATCGTGGACGCGCATAAAATTTCGCGCCCGATTCTCAGCTTTGATTACTCTTCGCGGCGCTGCCGGAGGTTCTGTCGCGTGAACTGCGGTGTCGCCTTGATTCCCTTCCGACTGCGGAACGACCGCCACAGGAGGATGGCGACACCGGCAGTCGGCACGCCGGCGACGCCGACGGCGACCAGATTCTGTGGGTCCAGAGCGTAGACGAGTATCGTCGCGACGAAACCGAACGACAGGAAGATGCCGTAGACGAGTCGTTTCGCGAGTCGGTCGAGGACGCCCTTGTTGTCTTCGAGACGGACGTTGACCGTCAGGTTGTCTCGGTCGGCCCTGTCGAGGACGCGTTCGAGTTTCGGCGGGACGCGAAACAGCGACTGGGCGGTCTTTTGGCCCTGTTGGCCTACGCCTTCGAGAACGCGCTGGATGCTCTCTTCGCGGTAGCCCTGTTCTGTGAGATACTCCGTCGCCACGGCGATAAAGTCGAAATCCGGGTCCAGCGTGACGCAGACGCCTTCGACGACGCCCGCGACGCGGAGGACGAGCGCGAGATTCCGCGGGAGTCGAAGCGGGAACTCGTAGATGGTCGATTCGACCTGTTCGAGAATCTGGTTGACACGGTACTGTTCGATGTCGTCGCCGCGAGCGTCTGCGATGGCGAGTTCCATCACGTCGCCCATCACCTGCCGGTCGACGTTGGGGCTGAGCGTCCCCATCTCGATGAGCGTGTCGAGGATGTCGTCGACGTCCTGATTGGCGACGGCGATGTAGAACTCCACGATTTTCTCCTGGATGAACGGGTCGACTTCGCCGTGCATCCCGAAGTCGTAGAAGATGATGCGTCCGTCGTCGGTTACAGAGAGGTTGCCGGGATGGGGGTCGGCGTGGAAGACGCCGTCTTCGACTATCATCTGCAGGTAGGTTCGCTGTAAGTTCGTCGCCAGTTCGGTCCGGTCGATACCGAGTTCGTCCAGTGCGGCGAGGTTGTTTATCTTCGTCCCCGGGAGGTACTCCATCGTGAGCACCCGGTCGTCGGAGCGTTCGTCGATGGGTTTCGGGATGACGAGGGCGTCGTCGTCCTCGAAGTTCGCCTGAATCTCCTTGAGCGTCGCCGCCTCCTCTTCGTAATCCATCTCTTCGCGGATGGTCTTGGCGAACTCGTCGGCGAGATTCTCCAGCGAGAAGGCACGCGCCTGCCCGATGAATCGCATGAGGAGGGGCAGCGACCAGCGAACCACCCGCAGGTCGGCCTCGACGAGTTCTTCGATACCGGGGCGTCGAACCTTCACGGCGACTTTCTCGCCGCCGTACTCAGCCACGTAGACCTGTCCGAGACTCGCACCGCTTATCGGGTTAGTGTCGAACGAATCGAACGCCTCGTCTATGGGGCCGAGTTCCTCTTCGACGACGGCTTTCGACTCGGGCCACGGGGCGGGCGGGACGTCGTCTTGGAGACGTCCGAGCACGTCGATGTACTCCGGAGGGAGCACGTCGGGTCGCGTCGAGAGCAACTGGCCGAGTTTGATGAACGTCGGCCCGAGCGTCAGCAACGACTCTAAGAGGATTTCGGCGCGTTTGACGCGCATCTCCGACGACACCCGTCGCCGCCCTCCGAAGAGGAAGTACTTCCGCCTGTCGCGTGTGTACGCGACGATGAGCGGGGAGAACTGATAGACGACGACGAGAAACCGCCAGTACGCGCGGAGATTGACCAGCGTGACCACCTTCTCTCGTCAGGCGTCGTCACCGGACGGTGTCCGGTGGGCTGATGAAGTTTCTTCATCAACTTCGCCGGAGTCTGTCCGGCGGGCCGACGAGGTTCCTTTGTCGTCCTCGCTGGACGTGATGGGGATGGTCCGCTCGGACGCGGCCTCACGCTTGGGGATGCGAATCTCCAGCACCCCACGGTCCATCGATGCCTCGGCGTCGTCACCGACGGCGTCTGGTGGCAGGGGGAGTTCGGCGTCGAGGAACAGCGGTCGTTCTTCGCGGACGTAGTCGAACGCCGCGGGTGCCTGTTTCTCCCGTCGTGCTTCGACGACTAGCCGACCCTTCTCGACTTTGAGGGAGGCAGTCTCGGCAGTCACGCCGGGCAGGTCGAGGACCAGCAGGTACGACGACTCGGACTCCAGGAGGTCTGCGAACACCGCGTCCGGGAGTTCGGACAGCGCGTCGCGCAGTGTTGACATGAACGTCTATAAGGAGTCGGTGTCGAAAAAGCCGGCGGTCAATTACGGCCACGCAGTCGATTCTCCCGGCAAATCCGGCCGCCAAAAAAGAGGAAAATTCGACTGCATCGGCGGGGGAGAGGTCGACGCTTTTTGCCCCCCGGCATCTAACTGCCGCCATGGACCACCACGACCGGCACACCGCAGGGTTCAAAGAACGAACCCGGATTGCGGACGCCCGCGAGACACTTCTCGCGGCGGTCACCCCACACGGACGGACCGAACGACTCCCGTTGGCCGATGCCGACGGGCGGGCACTCGCCGAACCCGCCGTCGCGCCGGCCGACGTCCCGAGTTACGACCGTGCCGCGATGGACGGATTCGCCGTCCGCGCCAGCGACACCTTCGGTGCCAGCGACCGTTCGCCGAACGTCCTCCGCGTTGTGGAGGGGGCCGTCGCACCCGGTGAGGCCGCCCGCGTCCACACGGGGAGTGACCTCCCAGACGGTGCCGACGCCGTAGTGATGGTCGAACACACCGACCGATTCGGTGACGAACTCGAAGTGTTCGACGCACTCGCTGAGGGCGAAAACGTCGGCGAACGCGGTGAAGACGTCCGCGAGGGCGACGCGTTGTTCGACGTCGGCCACGAACTCCGACCCTCGGACCTCGGCCTCCTCCGCTCTGTCGGCATCGAAGACGTGTCAGTCTTCGAACGCCCCCGCGTCGCCGTCGTCCCGACTGGTGAGGAACTCGTCGAATCCGACCCCGGACCGGGACAGGTCATCGAGACGAACGGCCTGACCGTCTCGCGACTGGTCGAACGCTGGGGCGGCGAGGCGAGTTACCGTGACATCGTCGTCGACGACGCCGACCTGCTCCGCGAGGCGGTCGAATCCGACCTCGACCACGACGTCGTCGTCACGACGGGCGGGTCGTCGGTCGGCGAACGTGACCTCATCCCCGAAGTCATCTCGGACATCGGCGAGGTACTCGTCCACGGCGTCGCGCTCAAACCCGGCCACCCCGTCGCGCTCGGAGTCGTCGAAGACACGCCTGTCGTGATGCTCCCGGGCTATCCAGTCGCCTGCGTCGTCAACGCGTTCCAGTTCCTCCGACCCGTGCTCAAACACGTCGGGTCGCTTCCGAACCGACCGTTCCCGTCCGTCGAGGCGACGCTCACGCGGAAGATTCCGAGTTCGCCCGGCACGCGAACGTTCGCCCGCGTCCGCCTCGACGAGACGGGTGCCGAACCGACCGCCGAACCGACGCGGACGAGTGGGTCCGGTATCCTGTCGAGCGTCGCACTCGCCGATGGATGGGTACAGGTCCCCGAAGAGAAGGAGGGCTACGAGGAAGGCGAAACCGTCACCGTCGAAGGCTGGGAGTGGTCTGCATGAGAAAGCAGTTCCGTGACCTCGCGTCGCCGGCCGAGGCCCGCGAGACCATCGCGTCGCTCGAACTGACTCCCGACACCGAGTCCGTCCCACTCGGCGACGCTCGCGGCCGCATCCTCGCCGAACGCGTCGACGCCGAAATCGACGTGCCCGGGTTCGACCGGGCGAGCATGGACGGCTATGCAGTTCGCGCCCGCGACACCTTCGGCGCTGACGAAGTCGACCCGGTCGAACTCGAACTCGTCGGCGCTGTCCACGCAGGGGCCGAACCCGACGTCGAAGTCGAACCCGGAACGGCGGTCGAAATCTCGACCGGTGCGGTCATGCCGCCGGGCGCTGACGCCGTCGTCATCGTCGAACGAACCGACGAACGCGACGGGAACCTCGTCGTCTACAAGGCCGTCGCACCGGGTGACAGCGTGATGCCCGCCGGGACGGACATTGCCGCCGGTGCCCGCGCCCTCGGCCCCGGAACCCGAATCACGCCGCGCGAAATCGGCCTGCTCTCGGCGCTCGGTCTGGACGAAGTTCCGGTTCGCGGCGCACCCACCGTCGGCATCGTCTCGACTGGTGACGAACTCGTCAGGCCCGGCGAAGAACTCCGCCCCCAGGCGGGCCAAATCTACGACGTGAACTCCTACACCATCGCCGCCGGCGTCGAGGAAGCGGGCGGTGTTCCCAAGCTCTACCCGCACGCGGGCGACGACTACGACGAGATGGAGCGACTGCTCCGACAGGCCGCCGACGAGTGTGACCTCGTCCTCTCGTCGGGTTCGACGTCGGCCAGCGCCGTGGACGTCATCTATCAGGTGGTCGAAGAACGCGGCGAGTTGCTCCTCCACGGCGTCTCCGTCAAACCGGGGAAACCGATGCTCGTCGGGACGCTCGGTGAAGGAAGCGCCTACATCGGCCTTCCGGGCTACCCCGTCTCCGCGCTCACCATCTTCCGGACTTTCGTCGCGCCGGCGATTCGTGACGCCGCGGGACGCTCAGAACCGCCGACGGCGACCATCGAAGGGGCGATGGCCGTCCGCGAACGCTACGCCGAAGGCCGGACGCGCCTCATGCCGGTCGGAGTCGTGACCGACGGCGACGGCGAGATGCTCGTCTACCCCGTCGACAAGGGGTCGGGCGCGACGACGAGTTTGGTCGAAGCAGACGGCGTGGTCGAAGTCCCCGCGGATGTCGAGTACGTCGCCGAGGGCGAACGCGTGTCGGTCCAACTCTTCTCGCCCGACGTTCGCCCCCCGGAACTGCTCGGTGTCGGTGAAGACGACCCCGCGCTATCGCGACTCCTCGACGGCGTTCCGTCGCCGCGATACCTCGCTGTCGGGTCCCGAGAGGGCCTCCGCCGACTCCGTGACGGCGTCCCAGACGTCGCTGTCGTCGCAGGGGACGTCACCGCCGACGTAGACGCTGTCGAACTCGGGTCGTGGACGCGCGAGTGGGGCCTCGTCGTCCCGGCGGGCAACCCCGACGACGTAACCGGGCTTTCGGACCTCGTCGAGTCCGACCTCCGGTTCATCAACCGCGATACGACCGCTGGACTCCGAACCGAACTCGCGAACGCCGTCGCGACGCTCGCGGACGAACGCGGGACGACCCGACACGAACTCGTCGAGGCAATCGACGGATTCGAACGCGGAACCAAGGCGTTCGAGAGTCCCGCACGCGCCGTGATGGCCGGGCGGGCCGACGTCGGCCTGGGCCTCCGTGAGACGGCAGACTCCCTCGGCCTCGGGTTCGTCTCGCTCGGTGTGCAACCGGTCACCGTCTTCGCCGACCCGGACCGGACGGACAAAACGAGCGTCCGGACACTCGAATCACTCGTCGCGGACAGCGACGTGTTCGATACCCTCGAAGGATACGAACGCGCCTGACGCGACGACTGTTCGAGATATTCAGCTTCGAGTGAACTATAAATTAGGTAAAAGGTATATATCCGCGAAGAGAGTAGGCCGTATCATGAGTTGTCCCCAAACGGTCCTACACGTCGACGACGACCCGGAGATGCTCGCCCTCTCGGAGGCGACGTTTCGGCAACTCGACGATATCTCACTTCTCACGGCCACGACTGCTTCCGAAGCTCTCGAAGTCGTCTCCACTCAGTGTGTCGATTGTGTCGTCAGTGACTCGCTAGTGTTGCCCGACGGCGTCCCGCTCATCGAGGCCGTCCGTCGCGAAGACGACGACGTTCCAATCGTGTTGTTCACGGCGAAAGACTGGGCCGAAGTCGCGGACGTCGCGTCGTCTGCTCGCATCACCGAGTTCGTCCAGAAGGCGGGACCTGACGACTTTTCGACGGTTCTCCAACACGTCGGCACACTCGTTCGGGACGACTCCGACGAGTCGGCAGAACTCGGCGAGTCGGCGGTAGCCGAAGCGCTCGCCGACCACGCGTCTGCCACCTCGCACGCATCGTTCGCTCTCGGCGACGACTGGGAACTCGTCGGCCAGTGGCTCGGCGACGAGGAACTCGGCATCGCCCTCATCGAGGCAGTCGAATCACACGCCGGCCTTCCGGCCATCGAGAACCCGTTGTACGGGTATATCGACGCGGACGCGCTCGAAGCGCTGCTTCAACCGGTCCTCGAAGAGGAAGAGCGACCTGGTATCGAGGTACGGTTCCCATACGACGAGTTCGAACTCGCCGTCACGAGTACGGGCGATATCTTCGCTCGTCCCGAACCCGACGAGACGCTCTACTGACTCTTCTGGGGAGACGCCCCTACAAAAACGCGACTGCGCTCGCCACTCCACTCGTCGGTTCGGTCGCTACAGCGAACTGTTCACGCGACGCGCCGCGGGAGTTCGTCGAACGATTCGACCCGATACTCACCGAGGACGCACCGGCCACGGTGTTCCGGGCCGTGACGTTCGACGTGGATGCCGTCGAGGCCAGCGTTCCACGCCGCCCCGATGTCGCTCTCACCGTCGCCAGCGAGGACGCCAGAGGTGCCGCCGTCGGTCATGAGTTTCCCGCCGAGTCCCAGCTTCGAGATGGCACGTTCGACCGGTCGGGAGTCGGGTTTCCACCCCGTCTCTTCGGTACAGCAGACGACGGTATCGAACCAGTCGCGCACGTCGAGGTGGTCCAACACGGGGTCCGTCAGGAACTGCTGGCAGTGGGTCACGATACCGACCGGTCGGCCGGCGTCGTGAATCTCCTCGACGAGGCGCACGGCGTCGTCGTGAAGATACGTCGCTTCCGCCCGCTTCAGTGGGTCTTCTTCTGCGTGGAAGGCGGGCCAGAACTCGGCGGGGTCGATACCCAGTTCACGGAGTGCTGGGTCGCGTGCACCACCGAGTCCGTGCCAGAGCACCTCCGCTTCGCTGTCGGTGAACCGGTAACCTAACCGCTCTCCGACCCGGTCGAACACGTCGCGGGTGTAGGACCACTCGGCGTCGACGAGCGTCCCATCGAGGTCGAACAGCCAGAAATCGTAGTCATCAGCGACCATTCGGACAGATATGTAGGTCAGGTTCGAATAAATGTCTTCTGCCGTGGCGGGTTAGCCACTCTCACCACCGTCCGAGTCGACGTGGATTGCGCTGCCGAAGTATTTGTGAAGCGTCTCTCGGACCGACGACGCGTTGAACGCGTCGAGGTTCTCGGCTATCTCGTCGCGGAGTTCGTCGAGGGCCGCCTCGTCGGTTCGGAGTTCTGCGAACTCACAGGAGACGACGGGAACGTCGAGCCACGACTCCGCGAGTCGGCACGCGTACACCGGGTCGTTCACTTCACCGTGCCACAGCGCGTCACGAAACAGCATCCACCCCGCGTCGCCGGGTGACGGCGGCGTGACGCGAACTGTCGTCTCGAACTCCTGTGGGTCCACACTGGCCCCCGCCACCGCTTCGAGACGGAAGCGCACGTTGAAGACGTACGTGAGGGGCATCCCTACAGTTCGGCGTCGAACAGGTCGGCGAGGCGGAGGTCACGTTCCGTGATACCGCCCTCCTCGTGACTCGTGAGTCGGACTTCGACTTTCTTGTACCGGATGGTTATCTCGGGGTGGTGGAACTCTTCTTCGGCGACTTCGCCGACGCTCGCGGCGAACGCGACGCCGTCGAGGTAGTCGTCGAACTCGTAGACGCGGACGATTTCGTCGCCCTCGCGGTGCCACTCGTCGCTCAATTCGGCGTCGACGTCGTCGTTGGGGAGTACCTCGGCCATACCAAACATGTCGGGTGGAAAACCGATAAGGATTCGCCCGGGTCACGGTGGCGCGAGGAGGGCGAACGCCGGCCCCGTGAGCGTCAGACGCCCGCCGGGTTCGTCCGTTTCGGGGACGCCACCGACCCGCCACTCACGGGTGCGGACGACCCGACCGGTCACTGCGACGCAGTCACCTCGTTCGAGGACGCTACGCCCTCGCTGTCGGCGGAACTCGTCGCCCACGACGACGTCACCGTCCGGTGGCACACGCACCGAAATCCGTCCGGTGTCGTCGTCGAGGACGAACGGACGGGTGGCCCGTCCACGCACTGCATGCCCTCGCTGGTCGCCACGGCGCCACGTCTCGACTGCAGGCCCCTCGCCCGCGACGTCGGCGACGCATCCGACGAGCGTCGCTCTGACGACGCCCGTGAGGTCGGTGACTCGTCGCCGCGGCGTCGACGTCACGAGGTGCCGGACCCGGCGTGCGCTGCGTCGGGCGACGAACGTTCGGCCGAGTCGTCCGGCCTGTCGGCGGACGAACGCCGTCGGCGACTGCGTGGGTGACTCCATCGAACGCGAGTGGTCCCGTGTTCGTATATAAATCTCCGCCGTCGCCGAACCTGACGAGACGCGCCAGAGTCACCGACTGCGGCGCTCGCGCTCTCCGTCGTGAAAACAACCGAAACAACCGACTTCGTCCGGGTCAGTCGTTAGACAACTGCTCGATGACGCGGCGTGGAACCGCGTCCTCGGAGGTACCGCCGTCCAACTCGGGACGACTCGCGTCGGAGTCGTCGTCCGTCGCGGAGACTGACTTCAGTTCGTCTGGCATGGAGTAGTCGTCGAACCCGGGGTCGAACAACTGCATCGCCGTCTGGATGGTCGTCCAGTCGTCGTCGCCGGCGGCGTCGCGCAGACTCTTCGTCGGCGCGGAGAGCAGTTGTCCGATGAGTGCGTCCGCGAGTGACTCGACTGTCTCACGCTGTTCGTCGGTCAGGTCACCCTGGGCCTCTAACTTCGAGAGCGCCGTCGAAACCTCGCGCCGCTTGACGTGTTCTGCCGCCTCGTACATCGAGGAAATTGCCTCGTCTGCTCGCTTGCGTTTGTAGGCGGCGAGGAGTCGGTCGAACTCTTCGTCGATCATCGCTTCGACTTGCTCAGCCGCCGCTTCGCGCTGTGCGGCCGTCTGGTCGGTAACCGTCTCCAAGTCGTCGATATCGTGGACGCAGACGCCGGCTATCTCGGCGGCGTCGGGGTCGATATCTCGCGGTTGGGCGATGTCGATGAGCATCGTCTCTCCGGCGGCTTCGAGGTGGGCCGTGTCGACGACGTAGGTCGGACTGCTCGTCGCGGAGATGACGATGTCCGCGTTCGCGAGCAACTCGTGGATGGCGTCGAGGCCGGTTGCGTCGTCGATACCGGGAACCTCGCGGGCGAGATGCGTCGCGTGAGCGACGGTCCGGTTCGCGACGACCAGTTCCGCCACGTCGACGGACGCGAGTGCTTTCGCGGAGAGCGTCCCCATCTCGCCGGCACCGACGACGAGGGCGCGTGCCTCTTCGATGGGGTGGCCGAGTTTCGAACGAGCGAGTCGCACGGCGGCACTGCCGAGCGAGACGGCACCTTCGTTGATGGCCGTCTCGTCGCGGGCACGTTCGCCGACGTGGATGGCCTTCATCAACGCGTCTTCGAGCATGGGGCCGATGCTTCCGGCGTTGTGGGCCGCTTCCACTGCGGCCTTCAGTTGGCCGAGAATCTGGTCTTCGCCGAGGACGAGCGATTCGAGACCCGCCGCCACGCGCATCAGGTGGCGAAGGCTCTCTTCGTGGTCCATGTGGCGGATGCTCCCGTCTCTGACGTCGGGCGCGAAGTCCTCTAGTGCGCGCCGTCCGTCGGCGGCATCGTCGGTGACGACGTAGGCCTCTGCCCGGTTACACGTCTGTACGGAGAACGCTTCTGTGACACCGTCGCGCGTGAGAAGTCGGTCGACGACGGTCTCGACATCGTCGCTCGAAGCGGACTCTATCTCTTGGACGCTCGCCCGGTCGTGGGCGACGCTTACACCAGAGATGACTCCCGCGTTTCTCATGAATCACCCTGTGTTGTGTTCGTAATCACGCGCGCTGCCTCTCGTCGGGGGTTTGCATCGGCACTACGTAAAGCCTTCCAAACTGTCGGGTCTCGGACCACGGCGCGAATCGCCGCACGACGTTCGGCCGGTGTGCGAGTCGATTCCTTGAGTTCGGCGCGGAGTTCGGCAGTCAGGTCCGCCATCGCTCCCGCCCCGTCGATGTCACGCTCGATTCGCTCTCGGAGATATTTCGAGAGAGCGGGACTCGACCCACCAGTCGTGATTGCGACAGACACAGCTCCGTCGTCGACGGTGGCGGGGACGACAACGCTCCCCGCGTCTCGGTCACCACTCTCGTCCGCCCGGTTGACCATGGCCCCTCGGGACCGTGCGGCGGTGGCGGCGGCGTCGTTCACGTCGGTGTCGTTCGTCGCCACGACGACGAGCACCGGGTCGAATCGGTCCACCCAGTCGGCGACGTCGTCGGGGGCGGGGGCGGCACGGACCAGTTCGGCGTCGCCGAAGTCCCGGTCTGCGAACTCGGGGCTGACGACGACGGTCCGTGTCTCGCGGGCGAATCGCCGGGCCTTCCGCGCACCGACGGGCCCACCTCCGAACACGAGGACCGTCTCACCGGACAGGTCGTGGACTAGCGGAATCATCTCACTCCGTGTGTGCGTCTGCTCGTTCGTCCAGTCTGATACCCGTCTTCTTCAGGATGCGCGTCGAGAACAGGGTGTCCCAGTCGTCGTCGGCCACCTCCCAGTAGTCGCTCATGACCTCGCGGACGCGTTCGATGCGGGCGTCGCTCTCTTCTTTCGACCGTCCGTGGGTCATCGCGAAGAAGTTGTACGGCCAGACGCCCTCGTGTCGTGGACGGCGATAACAGTGGGTGACGAAGTCGAGGGCGGCGATTTCCGGCCCCACCTCCATGACGACGTCGTCGGGGACGTTCCAGACGGTCATGCCGTTTTCCGAGTACCCGAGTGCGTAGTGGTTCGGGATGACGCCGACGCGACGGACCTTCCCTTCGAGTTCGAATCGCTTGATAGTCTCGACGACCCACGCGGGGTCCTGCCCGAGTGCGTCTGCGACGTCGGCGTAGGGCGTCTCGGTAATCGGGAGGCCGCCCTGAATCTCCAGTATCAGGTCGCGTTCGTCGGGGGTGAGCATCCGTTCGTCCGACGGGTCCACGTCGGGGCCGAGATGCGACAGGTCGAGGTCACCCTCGGCGATGGGACCGTCGAGGAGGAACTTCGCGCCGACGTGGAACTCGTGGTGCTTGGGCATGTTGTACGTCGGTTGGCCCGTCTCGGCTTCGATTTCTGCGAGCACCTCGTCCACCCGCGACTCCGTGGCGACGGAGACGACGAACCACATGTTGAGATGTGGATGTTCACGCTCGTAGTTGTGCGCGACTTCGCGGTGTGCGTTCACCTGTTCGGCCACCTCGTCGAAGCGCTCCGGCGGCGCGTGCATGGCGACGAGCGTCGCCGTCCCGCCGATTTCTTCGGCGTTGACGAGGGCGCCGAACCGAGAGAGCGTTCCCTCGTCGTCGAGGAGTCGAACTCGTTCACAGAGGGCCGACGCCGTCACGTCCACGCCGCGGTCCCGGAGTGCGGCGGCAGCGGGTTCGAACGGACGTTCGACGACGGGAAACCCTCCCTGAAAGGCGTTGACGATGGCGCGGTCGAGACGAGAGAGGTCCGCGTCCGCCTGTATCATGGGCGTGAGTCAGGATGCAAAGGGAATAAACGACTCGCTTATTCTCGCCCCGGAGACTCGGTCGTGTCGGCCATCGAGGGCGTGGCGTCGAGACGAGTCGTCATCGTTCGCACCTCGGAGAGAAAGAGGGAGGCGGTCAGGGGACGGGCGTGACGCGCTCGACGCGGTCGAGCGATTCGAGGGCCGCGACGATGGCGTCGTGGTCGGCGGTCGCCTCGTAGTAGAACACGAGGTCGAACGTGCCGTCGCGGACGAGTTGCTGGCACTCCCAGACGAACTCGTCGTCGTCGGTCGAGAGTCCCTGGAACTGGTTCGACGAGAAGTCGGTGTCGTCGTTGCCGGCGTAAATCCACGTGTCGCCCTTCCCCGCGTGGTCGGCGATGATGTCGTTGATGGTGACCGTCATCTCCTGCATCTCGAGGTCTTCACGGCTCCCGAGGTCCGTGTGAACGATTGCGCCGACCAGTTCGATGTCGCCCGGTTCGAGCAGGGCGAGCGTTCGGTGGTAGAGGTCGTCGTCGATGGTCTCGCTCATGTGAGACCCTTCTCGGGGAAGTACAAACGGATGGCGATTCACTCGTGACGTTCGAATCGCGGGGACGACTCGGTGACTCGGCGATGCAAACCCACAAGACACATAGGCCGCCCACGCCACCCATAACACATGTTCGGTTGGGTCCGCCGCGGGTTCAGACGCGCCTACGAGCGTGTGCTCCGCCGGGAGATTGGCGACGGACCGACACACGTCGCAATCATCCAAGACGGGAATCGCCGCTACGCGAGAAAGCGCGGCGACGACGCACCGGAGGGCCATCGCGCCGGTGCAGAGACGACCGAGAACGTCCTCGAGTGGTGTGAGGAAATCGGCATCGAGGAGTTGACGCTTTATGCCTTCTCGACCGAGAACTTCGACCGGCCGCCCGAAGAGCGAGAACATCTCTTCGACCTCTTCGAGAACAAGTTGTACGAGTCTGTTCGCTCCGAACGTATCCACGAGCGAGAGGTGGCGGTGCGAGTCATCGGAGAGGTAGACCGACTCCCAGAGCGGGTCCAGGAGGCCGTCGAGTACGCCGAGTCACAGACTGCCGACTACGACAAGTTCACGCTCAACATCGCGATGGCGTACGGCGGCCGAGCGGAACTGCTCAACGCCGCCCGCGACGTCTGTCATGATGTCGAGTCGGGTGCCATCACACCCGACGACGTAGACGTCGAGACGGTCGATGCACACCTCTCGCGGCAACCCGTTCGCGACGTGGACCTCATCATCCGCACCGGTGGCGACGAACGAATCTCGAACTTCCTGCCGTGGCACGCCAACGGCAACGAGGCGGCCGTCTACTTCTGTGCCCCTTACTGGCCGGAGTTCTCGAAAACCGACTTCCTCCGCGGCATCCGTACCTACGAGTCGCGAGAGAAGTCGTGGCAACGGACACGAACCGAACGCGCCGTCGCCCTCGTCCGCGCCGTCGCCGAAGTCGAGTTCGAAGACGCTCGCGCCGTCGCTGGACGACTCCGAGAGCAACTCTCTTCGTCGGGTGCCGACGAGGTGTCCGCAGAGTTAGCCAAGCGGAGCGACGAATCGGCGGACTGAGACCGGGAGCGCGGTTCTGTGGCGCTATTTTGACCCCTGTGCAGCGCCGGCGTCGGTGACGCGCCCGAAGAACAGAATCGCGTCCGTCGGCCGGTCACGAATCGCGAACAGGAACGGCCGGTCGAATCGGAGTTCGCCCCACGACGGCGGCAGTGATTCGAGCATGACGACGGCAGTCGATGCGGCCGCTTCGGTGCCGTCTTCGTCGACGGAGACGAACGACTTGTGGAACACCTCGTCGATGAAGAGGCCGCCCGCTCCACCTTCGACCATCCCACCGAAGTCGGCACCACCGCCGAACGCGACGGGCATCCCGAGGTCCGAGAGCGCCTTCGACAACTGCACTTCAGTCTCGAACTCGAACCGGGGGAAGACGAGCGACCCCGTCGCGTCGCTCATCTCCTCGAAGATACCGAACAGTCGCTCCGGGGTGAGGTTCTGTTCGAACTCCTCGAAGGTGCCTTCGTCGGGGAGGAGCAGCACCATCGACACGTCCTCACCGATGTACGGGAGTTCGACGGCCTGCGCACCCGGAACCGACGCATAGCCGACTCGGTCCATCTCTTGGTGCATGAGCGGCACCGTCGATTCGCTCCCGTCGAGCGCGGTGAAGGTGCCGTCTTCGGTGTTCTCGGAGTCGAACTTGTGCAACCAACTCGCCATGAAGTAGATGGCGTTGGTGAGGACGAGCACCGTCTGGGGGGTGATGGACCCCGCCGGAAGCAGGTCCTCGATTCGGTCTTCAGTCTGGTCGGCGACCCAGTCGTTGATTCGCTCGCGTTCGCCTTCCGGGTTGCCAGCGAAGTCTGCCTCTCGGAGGCCCGCACCGTAGTTCTCTTCCAGCAGTGCGAGGTAGTCCTCGGAGAACGGGTAGCCCTCTGCACCCCAGAGGGCGTTCGCCACGGCCAACTGGAAGGCGTCGACTTCACTGTCGTCGATGGGGTCGGTAGCGGTTGCCCGACTGTCCAGTTCGGTTTGGAGGTCAGCGAACGCCGGGTGAATATCCTCGCCGAGCGTGTATTGGAGCGTCTCTTCCATCTGCTGGCGTGTCTCGCCACGGGAACCGGCGTAGGTCATCGCCAGTGCGACGGAGATACTGTACGGCGAGAGAAACAGATTGCCACCCTGTTCGCTCGCCAGATGTGAGTGCAAATCGAGGGCGAACGCGGCGTTCCCCGATGCGAGTGCGGCGAGTCGCTCGTCGTCGACGCTCGGCCCGCCAGTCGGCGGTTCTTCGGTCGGTGTGTCTGTCGGCGTCTCGGTTGTCGTCGTGGAGGGCGGTGCTGTCGTGTCCGTCTCGGTTGGGGACCCACCGTCGCCCGTGCACCCTGCCACGGTTGCGGCGGCGAGTGCACCCGAGAGTGCGAGCAGTTCGCGACGGTTCATGTCGGATGGTTCACACAGCGAGGAATAGGTCTTCTGTAGACCCACACGGTCATTTGAGTCATCCCCGTCGCCGCCGGTGAAGATGGTGGGAAGATACTGAACCGCTGTCACGAATACGAATAAATGCGTACTCTGCGTACACGTGGGCATGAACGCCCTGCTAAAATTCGTCGGAAGCGCCCTCGTCGCGTCCGTCCTCGCCGCCGTCCTCTCACTCTTCGTCTTTCAGATGCCCGTGAGTTCGGCCATCCAGACGGCGCTGCTTGCGGCCGTGGTCGCATTCGTCATCGTCTACCTGAATACGCGTCAGTCGGACTCACCGACAGAGGCGAGATAGCGGACGGGCGACCCACCTGCAAACTACTTCGCCAACTGTACTGTCGCGTCATTCGGCCTATCGGCCGAACTTCTGTCGCTCCCGAGACACTCGCGACAACGTTTGGGCTATCGCCCAAACCGCCGCTGTCTGTCCTGATAGTCACGCAACGCCCGCAGGTAGTCGCGCTTCCGGAAGTCACGCCAGTTCACGTCTGTAAAGTAGAGTTCGGCGTAGACCGACTGCCAAATCATGAAGTCCGAGAGTCGCTCTGCACCCGTCTTGACGACGAAGTCCGGTTCGTCGGGGAACACCAGTCGCTCTTCGATGTCGGTGCCGTCAATGTCGTCTGGGTCCAGTTCGCCCGCCTCGACTTCTTCTGCGAGCGACCGAACGACGGCGGCGAACTCGCGTTTTCCACCGAGGCCGATGTTCACCTGTACGGGGGCGTCGGCAGGTTCGGTGTCGCCCGGTTCGCGCACCGCGATGTGATACGGTGTGTCGAGGCTCCGGAGTTCACGGGAGAGCGTCGGGACGACTGCCTCGTCGAGGACGCTCACCGAGATGGTGACGCGCTCGCTCCCGTACTCGAACGCCCACTGGATGAAGTCTTCGAGCGTGGCGTACGCTCCCTGTTCTAACAGGTCACGCTCGGTGATGACGAGCGCGACGTGTTCGGGGGCGTTCGCATCGTCGAGACGGAACCGGAGGGCGAGGTAGTAGTCGTACAATCCCACAGGATTTGGTAGTTCTCCGCGGGCCCCTAACGCTTCGGGTTTGGTATCGATGGGGGGACGGTTCGGCGCGCTCGAGGCGTGTATTTCCCCTCATTCTGGGGGACCCCGCCGGTCACCGATGTCGGGAGGGTTAAGTGCGAGTCGGGGATACCGAACGGTGTGACTTCCACGCTCCGGCGAGCGGGTGGGTTCGCAGTCGTCGGGACGCTGGCCCTCGCGGCCCCGAGTCTCGGGACGGCAGCGTTCGCACCGTTCGCCGCAGTCGCGCTCCTCGCGGCGTTCGTCATCGAGGACGGCCCGCTGTTCGAGCTATTCGCGCGACCCGGTGACCGGGAGGACGGCCGCCTCAACGGGTTGGCCGGGTTCTCTCTCGCGGCAACCGGGTTGGCGCTGTTAGCGACGGTGCCCCGGGCACGGATGCCCCTCACCGTCTTCGTTGCCTCCGTGTTGATACTCGCCTACGGCAACCTCGGAGCGCGACTGGTGGATACGCAGTACGACGACGAGTTCCTGCAGGCCGCTGGATTCGTCAGCGTCGGCGTCCTCGCCGGCACGGTTGGACAGGCGGCCGTCGTGATGCTGACAGACGAGTCGGTGGCGTTCGCGCCGTTCATCTCTCACGCCGTCTTCATCGCCGCACTCGGCGCACTCGTGGCCGCACTCCTTCGGTCTGCACTCTACGAACGTGACGACCCGGTGGTCATGCTCACCGTCGGCATCGCCCTGTGGGGCGTCGATGGACTGGTCGGCACCGTCAGCGTCGCACAGACTGCCGTCGCCATCGCGATGACCGTCGCACTCGGCTATGCGGCCTACGCCCTCGGCACCGCCTCTGTCGCCGGCATGATTACCGGTGTGCTCCTCTTGCTCGTCGCCGTCGGATTCGGCGGGTTCGGATGGGCCATCCTCCTCGCGTCGTTCTTCGGTATCGGCGCACTGGCGACCAAGTTCCGATACGAACGAAAGGCCGAACGGGGCGTCGCCGAGGACAACGAAGGCGCTCGCGGCACCGGTAACGTCCTCGGAAACTCGGCCGTCTCGCTGCTCGCCGTCGTCGGGTTCGCCACCATGGAGACTATCGGCCAACCGCTCGGCAGCGACCTGTTCGTTCTCGCGTTCGCCGGGTCGGTTGCGGCAGCGATGAGCGACACACTCTCCAGTGAAATCGGCGGGTTGTTCGACAAACCGCGTCTCATCACGTCGCTCAAGCCGGTTCCGGCGGGGACCGACGGGGCGGTCACGTGGCAAGGAGAACTTGCCGGCGTCGCCGGGGCGGCGCTGGTCGCAGGCAGCGCGTACGTGTTGCTTCCGCTCCCCGACGTGGCCGCCGCGATTGCGATTCTCGTCGGCGGCGTCATCGGGATGACCGTCGATAGTCTGCTGGGAGCGACTGTCGAAGGTGTCACCCTCGGCAATCAGGCTGTCAACTTCCTCATGACGCTCGGCGGCGCACTGGGTGCCGTCGTCGTCTGGCTTCCACTGTGACCATTCGTCCGGCACGCCCGGCGGACGTCTCCGCCGTCTCGTCGCTGCAACGATTCGTCTCTCACCCGTCTCCCGACTTACTCGACGCGTGGCCCGCAGTCGGGGCACTCTTCGTCTCCGTCGACGCCGACGACAACCCGGTCGGTTACGTCCTCGGCGTCGGTGACCACCTCGCAGAACTCGCGGTCAGACCCGACGCCCGTCGCGAGGGGCGGGCCACCGCGCTCGTCGACGCGTACCACGAACATCACCCCGAGTCGCCACTCACGCTGTTGGTCCATCCGGACAACGAAGGTGCCCGCGCTTGTTACGACGAACTCGGCTTCCGCGAGGACGAACGTCTCGACGGTGCGTTCGACGGCGACGACGCACTCCGACTAGTCCTCGACGCCGAGATGGTGGCGACTGACGAGGAGTGAGATGGCGCGGCAACGACTGCTGAGGAATGAGACGAGACGAGCGACGAGAAGGCGGAGCGCTGTTTACGTCAGCAGTTGGTCTGCGGTCCTGACGCGGACGCTAACCGGTTTCTTCACGTATTCGCCCGCCGACCGAGCGACGACGTCACCGACACCGCGTTGGGCCGCGATGTCGATGAGTTTCTGACTCGCTTCGCCGTCGACCACGACGAGTCGTGGAGCAGGGCTGGTCTGTTCGAGCGTGTCGTATATCTTCTCGACGGCAACCTCGTCGAGCAAGCCGAGGTCCGAGTCGAGTAAGCGTGCGAGTCCGCTCTCGTCTGCGATGGTCTCGCGGACGTGGTCCGAGAGCGACCGGGTCTGTTGGACCTGTTCGACCGCTTCGGTGACTGCGTCGACGCTCGACTCCCCGAAGACGTCGGGGTCGGTCTCCGCTTCGACCGTCTTTTCGACCGTGACGGTACTGCCGTTGTCGGAACTCGTCTCGCTGACCGCATCGGTGGGTGTCTCTGCGGGTGGAGTCGACGACGCGTCAGTCGTCGGCGACTCCGGACGAGGGTCCGACGCAACACCGCCTCTCTCACTGGCGGCGGCGACGGCAGACTGGAAGTCGCCGTCGTCCGGCAGTGACGAGAAGGGAACTTTGTTCCGAAGCGCGCGGATAATCGCACCGCGGCCGAGGTCCTCGACGGACTGGTCTTCGGGTGCGAAGGCGACGTAGTCGACGTCCCCGACCTGCGAGAGTTCGCGGAGGATGAGTTCGCCGCCGCGGTCACCGTCTAAGAACGCCGTGACGGTGCGCTCTTGGGTGAGCGACGCCACGTCGTCGGGGACGTTCGTCCCCTCGACGGCGATGGCGTTCTTGATGCCGTAGCGGAGGAGCGTCAGTACGTCGGCGCGACCCTCGACGACGATGATGGCGTCGGAGTCTGCCACGCGCGGGCCCGCCGGGAGGCCGTGATACTCGGTGATGTCTTCGACGCGAACGCTCTCTTTGACCTCTTCGAGAATCTCCGTCGAGGTCATCACGGTGTCGTCGAACGAATCCGTGAGCAGTTCCTTGGCGCGTTCGACGACCATCCGGCGTTTGGCCTCGCGCACGTCTTCGATGTTCGTGATTTCGATGACCGCCTGACACGGGCCGACGCGGGTGAGCGTCTCCAGTGAGGCGGCGAGAATGGCCGTCTCGACTTTGTCGAGACTACTCGCGATGGTCATCTGACCGAACGAGTGGCCGTTTTCGGAATCTATCTGTACGTCTATCCGACCGACTTTCGATGATTGTTGGAGGTCACGGAGGTCGAGGTCGTCGCCGAGGAGGCCCTCGGTCTGGCCGAAGATGGCTCCGACGACGTCGCTCCGTTCGACAACCCCGTCGGCGGAGATGGAAGCGTGGATGAGATATTTTGCAGTGTCGTCCATTGGTGAAATCCTCCCGAGGGAGGTGATGATGTGGTGATAGTGATGCTGTCATGGGTGGAACCCACGAACGTGTTTATATAAGTCGCGCCCGAGGGAAATATCTATCGTGGCCGACGAATCGAGCGCGTTCGGTGACGACGCCTCGTTTCGGTTCCGGTTCGGTTCTCCGCTAGTTTTCTGAGCGTCGCGTGGCGACGTACTCTCCAGAAGCGCGGCAGAATTCGTCGGGGTCGTCGGGGAAGTCGTGTTCGACGACGACCCACTCGACGAACCCGTCGCGCGCCGCGTCGAGACAGGCGTCGATAGCCAACTCGCCGTCGCCGAGTCCGACGGGACGGCCACCGCGTTCGGCGTCGGCATCGAGCACCACGTCTTTCAGGTGGACGATAGGCGTCCGGTCGGCGTACCGGTCGAGATACTCGGTCGGGTCGTATCCGGCGGCCAGTAGCCACGCCAGGTCGAGTTCGAATCCGACGCCAGACTCGTCTGCGAGTCGGTCGAGCGCTGGTTCACCGTCGACCATCTGGAGTTCGTGGTCGTGGTTGTGGTAGAGGAGTCTAACGCCCCTGTCGTCACACCGGGCCGTCAGGTCGTCGAGTCGGTGTGCAGTCTCGTCGACCGTGTCGGCGTCGGCGAACGCTTCTGGGGGAAGGTAGGGGACGACGAGTGTCTCCACGCCGAGTGACCCGTATCGTTCACAGACTGCGTCGAGGTCGGATTCGAGTGTCTCGATGTCTACGTGTGCCGAGGGTGCAGCGAGACCGGTGTTCGAGAGGGCCATCCGCGTGCGTTCGTCGTCGTCGACGCCCGCGAACTCCACCCCGTCGAATCCGGCGTCTGCGGCGCGTTCGACCAGCGTCCCCGTCGATTCGTCGAGCGTCCGAAGCGAGTAGAGTTGAATACCGAAGTCCATACCTGTCACCTCGGTGTCGAGGGTGGAAACCCTTCCGGGGGCGGCGAATTCACGCGGTGTCCCGGTTGGGTACCGCCCCACGTTCGATTGAGCGACTATTGTTCCGTGTCGTATGAGTGGTCACAGAAGTTCGCAGGCCACTATTGAAGAAATATATTCTTCAATTAGATGCAACGTAGGTCAATAGAGTAAGATTTACGTTCTAATGTTAACTATCGTCTCCAAGAGATGACGAGAACGCGTATCGACTACGGCTGGATTTTGGTGTTCGCAGTCCTCGTAACGTTCGCAGTCCCGTGGTTCCTCTGGGGCGATAGCCGTGTATTCGCCGGCCTGCCGCTGTGGCTCTGGTGGCACATCGGATGGATGCTACTGACCGCTGTCGTGTTCCACCTGTTCACCCGACGAGCGTGGGACCGCGGTATCGTAGAGGGGGTCCACTGATGGTCTCCGCACTCGGGATTCAACTCGGTGTCGTCGGCCTGTATCTGGTCGTCGCACTCGCTGTCGGCCTCCTCGCCTACCGTCTCACGAGTAGAGAGGCCGAAGACTACTACCTCGCCGGGCGCTCTATCGGAACCGTCGTCCTGCTGTTTACGACGTTCGCGACGCTCCTGTCCGCGTTTACCTTCTTCGGTGGCCCTGACCTCGCGTACCGCGCCGGCCCCGAGTGGATTCTCGTGATGGGCGTCATGGACGGCGTCCTCTTCGCTATCCTCTGGTACGTCGTCGGCTACAAGCAGTGGCTGGTCGGGAAGGCCCACGGCTACGTGACGCTCGGCGAGATGCTCGGTGACCGCTTCGGATCGAAGCGCCTCCGCGCCCTCGTCGCGGGCGTCAGTCTCTTTTGGCTCTTCCCGTATGTGATGCTCCAACAGATGGGTGCCGGCGAGGCTATCGTCGGCCTGACCAACGGTATCGTTCCCTACTGGGCCGGTGCCGCCGGCATCACGGTGTTCATGATTGCCTACGTCGTCATCGCGGGCCTCCGCGGCGTCGCGTGGACCGACACGCTGCAGGGCCTCTTCATGCTCGGCGTCGTCTGGCTTGCAGTCGGATGGGTCGCCACCGCCGCAGGCGGACCAAGTGCGCTCTCGAACGCGCTGGCGACCAACAAACCGGAGTTCCTCGCCCTCGGTGGCGGCCTCTACTCGCCACAGTTCATCATCTCTACCGCCGTCACCATCGCGTTCGGTGTGGCGATGTTCCCCCAGATCAACCAGCGGTTCTTCGTCGCGAAGTCGGGTGAAGTCCTCAAACGGTCGTTCGCCCTCTGGCCCGTGCTGGTCGTCCTGCTTTTCGTCCCCGCGTTCATCCTCGGGACGTGGGCGGCAGGCCTCGGCATCACCGTCCCCGAAGGGGCGAACGTCCTGCCGGTGCTCCTCAACGAGTACACTCCCGTCTGGTTCGCTGCACTCGTCGTCGCCGGCGCGATGGCCGCGATGATGTCGTCGTCCGACTCGATGCTCCTCTCCGGGTCGTCGTACTTCACCCGTGACCTCTACCGGCCGTTCGTGGACGCCTCGCTCTCGGAGTCCCGAGAGGCGTGGATTGCCCGCATCGGCGTCGCCCTCTTCGCGACGCTGACGTTCGTCGCCAGTCTGTTCCGGCCCGGGACGCTCATCGAAGTCGGCGACACGGCTTTCGGTGGGTTCGCACAGATGGCACTGCCCGTCATCATCGCGCTCTACTGGGCCAAGACCACGCGCTCTGGTATGTTCGCCGGCATCGTCGGCGGGCAGGTGTTCTACCTCGCCCACGTCTTCCTCCCGTCGTTCGAAATCGGTGGTCTCACCGTCCTCGGAGCGACGTATCTCACGTGGGACTTCGCTCTGTGGGGGATGGCACTGTCGGCCATCCTGACGCTCGGCGTCTCCGCCCTGACCGTCGCGGCACCCGGAGAGAACCAGAGTCGGTTCTCCGAGGGATTGCGCGCCGACTGAGAGCGGTCATCCGAACCCCCGACCCTCACCTCTGACCGAGGGGAGACTTATTCCGTTGTGTCCCGATAGTCGAGACATGCCTGAAGAAGTTCTGTTCAAATCCGAAGGACGACAGAGTCGAGCGGAAATCGCCTCGTACCTCCGAGCAATTGCCGACAAACTCGACGCGGGCGAACCGATTACGCTGAAAGCCGGGTCGCAGTCGGTGACGATGGACCCGCCGGCGTCACCGACGTTCGAAGTGAAGGCCGAACGCGAAGGTCCGACCGGTCAACCCGGTGAACTGAGCGTCGAGTTCGAACTGGAGTGGGACGAAGACGGTGGCGACGGTGAGGCCGGCGGCGACTTACAAATCGAATAACACGGCGTCGCCCCCGGACGCACATTCAGATATCTTTTTGACACGTATCTGAGTCAACACGTATCGATGCGTATCCGACCGATTACCGAGCGCGACGTCCCCGCACTCGTCGACGACCTGTGGCTTCCGTTCGCCGAAGAGATGGCCGAAATCGACGAGTACGACGCACTGGCCGAGGACGTAGCCGTTCGCGCCCACGCAATCGACTATCGTCGGGAGCAACTCACTGACGACGACGTCGAAACGTTCGTCGCCGAAGAAGGCGAGCGACTGGTCGGGTATACGACCGTCTCGTATTCCGACTCGCCGCCAGTCTTCGCCCGCGATGCGATGGCGAAGGTGAACGACCTTTACGTCGCTCCCGACGCACGAGGGGAGGGACTCGGAACGTCACTCCTCGAACGGGCACACGAGTGGGGCAGAGAACGTGGGTGCCGTCGCGTCTCGCTGAGCGTCCACGCCCGCAACGACGCCGCCCAGTCGTGTTACGAGTCGATGGGCTACGAGACGCGATACGTCAAGATGGACCGCCCACTGTGACCCGTCAGTCGTCGGGCAGTCACGTCGGTCCAGCGGGGCGATTCGACCAGTAAACCCGAACCCTCAAATCTGTCCACGCTAACCCCCCGGACATGAACGAGTCGGGTCACCAGGTGCTCATGGAGCAGGACGTGCTCCGCCGGCGTCTGGCCGACGGGTCCCTCCCCGAGTGGGCGGAGAAGCACTACGAGACGTTCCGCGAGACGATGCTCGGCGAGAACGACGGCGCCCCCTTCCCGTGTTACTTCGGCGTCGAATCCGAGCGAAACGGCGACGCCCTCTACACCTTCGTCGACTCGGTGACCGACAAAGACGCACTGCTCGCCCTCCGCGACACGCTCGTCGAGTATCTCGACGTCTACCGCGACTACTCGGAGGCGGCGTCGCTCGTCGCCTTCTTCAAACCGCCCGCAGCGGACCTGACGGAGGCCGACTACCACGAACGCCTGTGGCACGTCCTCCAGTTCCTCCACGTCCACGACCCGGAACCGTGGCCCGAAGACATCCCGACGGACCCTGACGACTCGACGTGGGAGTTCTCCTTCGGCGGCGAACCCATCTTCCCGACGACACGCGCTCCCTTCTACGACGAGCGTCTGAGTCGCTACTGCCCGTGGGGCCTCGAAATCACGTTCCAACCTCGCTCGCTGTTCGACGGCATCACCGCCGACACCGAGGCGGGGCAGAAAGCCCGTGACGTCATCCAAGGGCGCATCGAGGCGTACGACGGCGTCTGCCCGCACGCTGACCTCGGTGACTGGGGCGTCGAGGGTGACCGCGAGTGGCCGCAGTATATGTTCTCGTCTGACGAGTCACAGGCCCCCGACGAGTGCCCGATTCGCATCACGCGTGACCACCCGAAGGTTCCCCTCGCGTCGGCGGACAGGACCATGTCGCCGGCAGACGACTGATGGCCGACTTCGAACTCCCTGCAGACGCCGTCCTCGTCTGTATCGACATGCAAGTCGGGTTCGACGACGACGCGTGGGGCGACCGGAACAATCCCGAGATGGAAGCACGCGTCGCAGACCTGCTGGCGACGTGGCGCGAGGCAGACGCCCCCGTGGTTCACGTCCGACACGACTCGACGGAACCGGAGTCCCCACTCCGGCGCGACGCCGAAGGATTCGACTGGAAACCGGAGGCCGAACCCGTCGATGGCGAAGTCGTCTTCACCAAACACGTCAACAGCGGGTTCGTCGGCACCGGCCTCGAATCGTGGCTTCGTGACCGCGACTACACGACGCTCGTCGTCTGCGGACTCACGACGGACCACTGCGTCTCGACGACGACGCGGATGGCCGAGAACCTCGGGTTCGAGGTGTTCCTCCCCGCGGACGCGGTTGCGACGTTCGACCGAGACGGATACGACGGAACCCGCTACAGCGCCGAGGAGATGCACCGGACGGCGCTGGCGCACCTCCACGGCGAGTTCGCGACCATCGTCGAGACGGCCGACGTGGTAGACGCACGCGGCGAGTGAGGTGGCTTTTCGCAGGCGGTGACCACACCAGACGAGTCGCGAGACGAATGTCTTGGGTAACCACGAACGGTTTCGAATCTCCGATGCGTTCGGGGTTGTCGTTACGCAAATGCATTTATTCTCGGACCAAAATCTGGTAGACATGGGTGCCTCGTTTCCGTATCGAGACAATCTCGCTCCCGACTTCGCGTGGAACGAGTTCACGGGAGCAGTAGGAGATTCGGTTACGGTCCTCCCTATCGTCGTTGCACTCACCGTCCTCACAGACCTCTCGCTGACGTTCGTCCTCCTCTGGTTCGGTATCTTTCAGGTCGTCTGGGGCCTTTACTACGCGGCCCCGATGTCCGTCGAACCGATGAAAGCGCTGGCGGCGCTCGTCCTCGCCGGCACGGTTTCGGTTGCCGAAGCGCTCGTCGCCGGACTCTTCCTCGGCGTCGTTCTCCTCGGTATCGGCCGGACCAACTCCCTCGGCAGAGTGAGCAGATACATCGGTTCGCCCGTCGTCCGCGGCATCCAGTTCGGCGTCGCCCTCGTCTTGCTCGACACTGGCCTCTCGCTCGGACTTTCGAACCTCCCATTGGCCGGCGTCGCGGCGGTCATCGCCCTCGCCGCAATCGCTCTCGGACGGGTGAATCTGAGTGCCCTCGCAGTGCTCGCCGTCGGCGGCGGCATCGGCGTCTTCCACACCGGCGTCCCGACGCCGACGCTCCCGTCGCTCGATGGCCTCTTTCTCCTCTCCTCGTCGGGACTCGCCATGCCGGCGTTCGAGGCGGCGTCCGCCCAGATTGCGATGACCGTCGGCAACGCCGCGTTGGCCACGTCGGTGTTGATGACCGACTACTTCGACCGGGATATCTCGGCCGACGAACTCGCCAGCAGCATGGGCGTGATGAACCTCGCCGCCGTCCCATTCGGCGCGTTCCCGATGTGCCACGGCAGTGGCGGCGTCGCCGGCAAGTACGCCTTCGGCGCTCGCACCGCCGCGGCGAACGTGATTCTGGGTGTCGGCTACCTGCTCGCGGCCCTCGTCGCCATCGAACTCGTCGCCGCCTTCCCCGTGGCGATGCTCGGCGTCGTGCTGGCGATTATCGCCCTGCAACTCGCCCGAACGAGTCTCCGAGCGACTGAGGAGTACGTGCTGGTCGTTGGAATTGGTGTTCTGGGCGTTGCTGTGAATCTGGCTGTGGCGTTCGTCGTGGGAATCGTGGTGTGGTTGGTGTGGGAGCGGTTGGGTGCCGGGCGATCGCTGGTTCGGTTCAGTTGGTTGGGTTGATAAGCGACCGCTTCGGTTCGCTCATCTGTGCCCCGACTCCGTGAATCGGTTACATTGATAACAATGGCCTGAACATTCTGAAGATAATTATGAAGCGAGAAGCGGTGAGAGAGTACGTCGAACACACTCAGTCCATTATAGAGTCCTCACCGCAGATGGATGAAGCCAACACGAAGGCTGCCGTGCTAAGAGAGTTTATTGATCTACTTGATTGGGAGATACCTACGGATACACAATTAGAGTATTCTGTTGAAGCGTTTGGACGTACCTACAAGGTTGATTATGCTTTGATTCTAGAAGGAACGCCTGTCGCATTTCTCGAAGCAAAAGGAGCAGATACTCCCTTGACCACGAAGCATGAAGAACAGCTTTCGTCGTACATGACGAACAAAAACGTCAACTACGGTATTCTGACCAATGGGAAGGCCTACCGGTTCTATCAGCGTCGTGTAACTGCGTCGAACGTGAATGTTCAGAAGGTTGGCGATGTTGATCTTGAGGAACTTCCAAAACGACTCGCGGTTTTGAGGGCTTTCAATAAGGAGGCTATCGGGTCGGGTGAATCGAGTAAAATTCTTGGTCGTATTAACGAATTGCGAGAAGCTCGTCAGATTCTTGAAGCAGAGAAGGATGGTTTGGCTTCCGAAATAGTGGAACTATTAGCTAGCACCGTCTCGGACGCAATTTCTTCCCCAGCTGAACCACAGGCCAAGGAGATGATTGATAGGCTTATCCAGGATATTGAATCCGAGATCGATTCAGACGGCCCCGTTTCATCAAAGATACAAGATGAATCAAGCAATAAGTCACATATTCCTGAAATCACAGCGGATGCTTCCGGTGAATACGTAATCAAGATTCTGAGCGAGGGGAATACGATTGCAGCATTTGGAAACGACAACCAATCTGATGTGATGGCAGAAGCTGTAAGCTATCTCGTTGAACATCAGAACTTAATTTCAAAGATTGAGCCAATGCCATATATCCCCGGTAGAGAGAAGGCGATTATCAACGACCAACCCTCCTCACCACACGACGAACAAGCAATGAGGTTCTATCGCGAGTTGAGCGGTGGATACTATCTCGACACACACATGGACAAGGTTACGAAAAAGCGCACTTTGGAGAGGTTAGTTGACGAGCTCGGTCTTGAGGTCGAATTTGGAATAGGCTGGTGAAAGATTTCGCAGGTGTTGGTCTACTTCTCAATCGGATTTCCGTTCGTAGTACTCCCCCAACAGGTCTCTCCTGTTCCACCATTTTTGCACTTCATCTCTGTCTGGCTGGCAAATGAATACGAAATTCACATCACAGTCTGCCCGTTCGAGTTCCCACCCACTCTCAACTTCTCGTACCATCTGTTCGTTGACATCGCGTAGCTGGACAATTCCATTCAATGGATACGGAATGTCGTTTCTAACAGACATGAGCGTATCACTGAGCGAACTCCAGTTTTCTAACGAAGTAATACCCCTGAATTTGATATCTCCCTCTTTCCCAACTACCTCCAGTAATTTTGAGTCGCTATACTCGTCTTTCTCACGCGGTAAGGTTTGACATTCACAAGAAAATCGATAGAGAGGAGAGATGTCATCCAAATCTATCTCCTTGATTCGAGGGATAGTCTCATCTTGAAGTAAATCATTGACGACCTTCTTGGTCTGTATGTGTTCTTTGCTTTGGTTGACTGATTTCATGACGCTTTTTCGCGTCTGGTGCTTTCCTTCGACACTCCCATTTATCAACACATTCAGGCCAGCCACCAGTCTCTGAGAAAAGCGTGTCTCTGTTTCTTCTACGACCTCTGTTTCTTCGCCAATCCTGTCGACAAATAGTTGCTCAATATGCGACGGTGAATAGTACAGAATGTGCCGATATTGTTGACTGTCCATCTTTCGTATGTACGTTTGCACAACCCCTTGGATTAAAAACACATTCCTCGAACTACTCTTACTCTGTACAATCTCTCGTTTCTCGTCGTCCTCGGTTTCAAAATTGCATTAAAACCTCGATACCCTTTCCTGACTACAGGAGAGTTGAAACAAGCCACTCCCACAGTCTCTCAAATTTTCTAATAGTTGGGTGTTTGTCGCGGTCGAGAATATCTCTCTCCTTCTCTAATCCTGTAAGCATAACATCGCCATCGAAGAAGCGCTCTCCTTTGGTTGTAATCACCGTGTCTTCACCGGTTGTCCTCTCTGCAAACCCATAATCGAGAAGTAAGGTTTCGTCTTTCTCTATGCCAGAACTTGTCGATGAGACAGACATGCCTTCTTTTGGTAGTTCCTCTTTATTTCTGGCGCTTCTAATATGGTTGATTGCTCTCTGTCTTGCAAGTTCTAACCTATCAATAGACTTCCGGACTCCCTTTTTTCGCTTGGATAACCCGGTATCTGATTCCATGAATCCTTTGGTCTGAACCACGATATCGGAGTGTAACCGGAGTAAGTCTTGAACAGACTTTGCCCGAGTATAATACTGAACGATAGCCTCGACTTCCTCGTTAGTGAGGACACCCAGACTGTCCGAGTTTGATTCATAAACTGACAATGAGAGGAAATTGTAGGTGGGTACGGTGTAGTTCGTCTCGGGCCACATATCCAAATACTCAACGCCCTCCATTTCTGCGAGAAATGCAGTTCTTAGGTTTTCTTCTAAGTCATTCTGTCTTGTCCGATAAATGTAGTAACTTCCCGACACACCAATCATGGCGGGAACAAACAAAGCAAGGGCATTGAGTAGAACCGATAATTCTACCATATCGTTACTGTCAGTCCAACTGAAAAATATGTTCCTCTTGTTTAGTGGCATTTCGACGTCCCCGGTTTGGTAGTGAAAAGTTTCTCCAGAAGTTCAACCACCCGCAACCTCTATGTGATACTCCCCCGCTGTATCTCACGAAATCCGAGACGGCGCGGGGACGCACATCCTCGATGTGTTGTTCAACGGTAAGGGAACTGGTGCTTTTTATAAGCACCGTACCCACGTACCACGTATGCAGACGCACATCGTTCCCGTCGGGTTCGACTACGACCGACTCATCGCGCCACTCATCCGCGATCAGTTGGACGTGGACCGCGTCATCCTCTTGGAGGGTGCCGTCGGGAGCGAGGCGAACGTCGAGTACTCGAAGAACCTCTCCGGCAAGTTGGAGAAGGACTTCGAGAACCTGCTGGGCGCGGAGACCGTACGCGTCGTCCTCGACGACGTCTACGACTACGACGCCGCGTTCGAGCAGGCCTACGACCTCATCAACGCGGAACTCGACGCCGACGACGAGATGCGAAGCGACGGCGACGAACCCGGAGAGGTGTGGGTCAACGTGAGCGCCATGCCGCGCCCCGTCTCGTTCGCCTTCGCCACCGCCGCCCACTCCATCATGGTGGAGCGACAGGCCGACAGAGACCGTATCCACACCTACTACACCGCCCCCGAGAAGTATCTGGAGACCGAACTCGCCGAGGAGTTGCGGACCGAGCGTGCTCTCCTGCAGGACCTCCTCGAATCCGGTAAAATCGACGCCGAGCGCATCCGCGAACGCCTCGACGCCACTTCCGACCTCCTCTCGGAGTTCGACGAACGCGGGACGACCATCGGCGCGAAGCAAATCGGCGAACGACACATCGTCGAACTCCCCGTCGCCTCCTTCTCGAACGTCAAACCGTTCGAGGAGGTCATCCTGTTCAAACTGGGCGAACACGGCGAGTTCGGGTCGGTGTCGGAACTCGCGGAGGCACTCGCTCGGGAGATGAACGAGGAGTACACCGACTCCTTCCGGTCGAAGGTCATCTACAACGTGGACCGTCTCGGACCGGGCGGGAAAGGCTACATCGAACAGGAAGAACGCGGGAAGTCCTACCGGACGCGACTCTCCCGCATCGGCGAGTTGTGGGTTCGCGCCCACGCCGATAGCGACGGCGAGTGAGACGACGGAACCAACGGCGTGAGCTTCTCCGACGACGTACGTACCAGTCCACACGAGTCTGTGGAGTCTGGTCCCCTCTCATCTGATAAACCTACGGGACAGTAGAGGGGCACCGGCCGACGTTGTAGCCACGCAGTGTCGCAGTCTGTTCGAGTGGCTGTTCGACACCAACTCTGATAAAGTACTGAGTTACTGATATGTAATTTTTTGATTGAAACTCCACAATTCAGCCTAATCGAGGCTCGATAACAATTATCAGAATATTCAGATAAATAATTAGAAATGATTATCGTGCTACGAGTGCTATTGTCTACCGGCCATGCCACTATACATGGACGTACACAGGAACGTGGAGGGGACTGCCGCGGACGTCGCCGAGGCGCACAAGGCTGACCTCGAGACTCAGAAGAAGTATGGCGTCGATTACAAACGCTATTGGGTAGACGAGAAAGACGGTGCGGTGTTCTGCCTCTTCGAAGCACCGAACAAAGAGGCCGGGGCGAAAGTCCACAGAGAGGCCCACGGACTCGAAGCCGACGAGATATACGAGGTCAACGAAGGCAAGTAAAACCGGGTAACGCTCGTTTTGTGACGGATTTTTCGACGACGACCGAGAGGGGTCGCTCGGGTCGCTTTTCAGTATTTGAATCTATGGGGGCAGTGTGTCGGTCGACCCACCCCGCGCGTTTGTTAATGCCCTCTCTGACCACTCTCCTGTTGGGTGAACCGGCCACGGCATCGCCGAGTGACTCGTGTCCGACGCGGTGACGATGCCAGTCGTCTGTTTGCCCGTCCTGTACACTGCCCCTCTCCTCTCCCCCCTACCCCATTTTGGTGCTCAGAACTCCAGACCCGACGGGTCGTCGGACGGTTCCAACGGACTCACAGCGAGGTCCGCCGGCGGGTCGGGGAGGTTGTACCCACTCGGTGCGACGTCGTTCGGCCCGCCCGGGTAGAACACCGACGCGAGCAGTTGGATGTGGTCACGGCCGACGCCGAGTTCGAACTGACCGCCGCCGTAGAGCGACATCCCACGCTCGTCGGCGTAGTCGATGGTGTCGAAGAGCGACTGGACGGTGCCGAACCGCGAGGGCTTGACGTTTAGCCACGAGGGTTCGAACGGGAGTGCCTCGACGGACTCGACGCCCGTAATCGGGTAGTCCCACGAGACGCGTGCTTCGTGGCCGTCGAACAGCGGTCGCGTCTCGTCTGTGAACGCCGGGTCTTCGACGACAGCGTCGGGGAACCCCGAGACGACTCGTTCGTAGAGTTCTGGGTCGGGTGCTTGGTCCACGTCTGTCCCTTCGTACTTGCCTTTCAGGTCGAGAATCCGGACGCAGTCGTGGGCGGCGAGTGATGCGACGAGTTCGTCGTCCCACTCGGACGTGGGGTCGAGTTTGAACTCGCAGTTCGGGTCGCGTTCGAGCAGCATCTCCACGCGGTCAGCAGACGGTGGGTCGCCGAGGCGGGTACTCACGACGAACCGAACCGGGTCGCGTTCGCGGCCAACTGCGGTGGCGAGGTCAGTGCCATTCTGGCGGAGTGCAAGGTCGAGACCAGCGGATTCCAGCGCCCACCGACGGTAGTGTCTGGACGTCTCGCGTTCGGGGTCTTTCGTCGGAAAGAGGTCGATGTCGTCGAGTGCGGCCGAGAAGTCGGAAAACGAGTCGTAGGACCCCTTGATTCCGAACACGTCGTCGGGGGTGTCTGCGAGTGCGTCGTGGTCTTCGGCGTCGTAGGTCACGTCTTCGCCGTGTCCGACTTCCCCGTCGCCGGAGAACGAGACGATGGTCGTCTTGCGGAGGAACCCACTCGACGTGTCGCTCTCACGGCGGTCACGAGAGACGGACTCGACGGTCAGCGGCAGGTCTGCCACGCGCTCGAAGGTGTTCATCGAGGCACAACTTGGACACCGCGAGGGAAAAGCGTGTGTGACGGTGGCGACGACGACTCAGACGCCGCCGCGTTCGACCTTCTCGACACGGGTTGCGAACGCGAGGAACGTCGCGGTGAGCGTCAACACGACTGCGCCTGCGGCGGCGAGTTCGTGGGCGGGTGCGACGTGCTGGACGACGCCGTCGAGAATCGGTTCGGCCGGGATGAGCGTGTGGTGTGGCGTCCCGACGAGTGGAACGAAGTAGTCGACGACGTCGTTGAACCCGTACCAGGCGACGGCGACGAAGATAGCGAGCGTGGGGAACTTCGCGTACCGTTGGATGAGAAACGCCTCGACGACCATGGCGAGGTGACTCCAAAAGAGGAAGTTGTACATCGCCCAGTGGAGATACGAGAAGTCGCTCTTGAACGCGAGCAGGACGTACGGCGTCCACAGGCCGAGTTTGAGACACCCGAAGAACGCGAGGGCGTTGAGGTACTCGTTCGACCGGCCGAGCTTCCAGAGGGCGAGCGAGAGGGCGATAAAGAGCGTCGCGACGGGGCTATCGGGGACGAACGGCCACATCACGGCCGGTTCGATGCTGAACTGAAACCCGTAGTACCAGAAGCCGAATGCGGTGCCGACGAGGTTGATGACGACGACCACCCACGCGATGTTGAGGCCGAAGTTCTCCAGCCATTCGGGGAGCGGACTCAGCCAACGGGGGAGGTCTGTCGTCGCCGGGAGTTCGTCGTCGACGAAGAGTCGTCTGGGGTCGTCGAGTAGTCGGCGTAATCGCGTCACCGCGTCCATACCCACGCGAAAGTGAGGGGACGTGAAAGCGATGCCGGTCTCACCCATGGCAGGTGCTGCCGAGTGAGAACGACTGACGGACGGAAGAGACTGCTTAAGTACACCCAGTCGCAAGCCCACGATATGCCAGAGGAGACCGACCTCGAGGAACTCCGACGCGGGACCGAACTGGTCAAGCGCGGGTTCGCGCAGATGCAGAAAGGCGGCGTCATCATGGACGTCGTCAACGCGGAACAGGCGAAGATTGCAGAGGAAGTCGGTGCAGTCGCCGTCATGTCACTGGAGGCGGTACCGGCGGACATTCGCAAGCGTGGTGGCGTCTCGCGGATGGCCGACCCCGAGAAGGTCGAAGAAATCATCGACGCCGTCTCGATTCCGGTGATGGGAAAGGCCCGAATCGGTCACTACACCGAAGCGCAGATTCTCGAAGCAGTCGGCGTCGACATGGTCGACGAGAGCGAGGTGCTCACGCCAGCGGACAACGACTACCATATCGACAAACGCGACTTCACCGCCCCGTTCGTCTGCGGTGCACGGAACCTCCCCGAGGCCCTCCGCCGCATCAACGAGGGTGCTGCGATGATTCGCACGAAGGGTGAGGCCGGTACGGGCGACGTGAACCAGGCGGTCACCCACCAGCGCACCATCAAGAACCAGATTCGGACCCTCACGGGACTGAAATTCGACGAACGCGAGAAGTGGGCACGCGAGCACGAAGCGCCGGCAGAACTCGTCCACGAGACGGCGGAGATGGGCCGCCTTCCGGTCGTCAACTTCGCCGCCGGCGGCATCGCGACGCCCGCCGACGCCGCGCTCATGATGTACCACGAGTGTGACGGTATCTTCGTCGGGTCCGGTATCTTCGGTGCCGAAGACCCAGAGACGATGGGGAGAGCAGTCGTCGAAGCGGTCAACAACTGGGACGACCCAGAGAAACTCGCCGAAATCGCTTCCGGCGTCGGGAAAGGCATGAAGGGCGAGTCGAACGTCGACATGCCCGACGAAGAGAAACTCCAGGGCCGCGGCGTCTAAGCCGACACCGCCGACGTCTTCTACGCGTTCTCTGTTCGAGCGATTCCCCACCTGTCTCCGACACCGTCAACGCCGACAGCGTGCACTCCGACTACGCAGAGGTTGGTGCTTTCTTCCGTTCCGCTTCGACGTCGTCTTCGGCCTCTTCACCGAGGAGAACGGTCACAGGGCCGTCGAACTTCAGCATCAACGTCTGCGTCAGGTCGCGGGTGAGGAGTTTCCCGGCGGGTGAGCGGCGGCGACCAGCGACGAACAGGTGGTCGCACGCCTCCCACTGAGCAGTCTCCAACACGGTGTCGACTTTCGGGCCGATGTCGGCGACGATGCGGTAGTCGACGTCGAGTCCGTCGAGTTCCTCACGGGCGAGACGTTTGGCTTTGCGTGTGGCCGATTCGAGGGCCTGGTCGAGGCCGTAGACGACGTCTGGCGACCCGACGTTGGCGAGGGCCGAACGCGTCCGCTCGAAGTCCTCTTCGGGGAGGATTGTGAGGATGATGAGTTCTCCCCCGCTACCGGCGGCGTACTGTCCGGCCTCGCGGATGATTCGATTCGACCGCTCGTCCGGAGTCACGACGACGAGTGCTCGGTTCATACATCGAAATTATCGTCTATATGAGAAAAGTCTTCTCGGAATCGTGCTAACATGCCCCGTGTGTATTAGTTACGGACGCTCAAACCTTCGAATTCTGCGAGAACGAGTATGTGTGTGAATGTCTCGATACCGTTCAGATGCCAAATACTTCTGCGCCACTCCCGACGCGAGTCTTGTAGGCACGCGCGGCCACACCGGCGTCGTCGAACGCTTCGACCATCGCGGCGGCGACCCGTGTTCGAGCGTGAGTCCCACAGACTGCGAGTACCGCCGGGCCAGCGCCGGAGACTGTCACGCCGTCGGCCCCGGCGTCGAATGCCGCGGTCCGAACTTCGTCGTATCCGGTGATGAGTTTTGCACGCGCCGGCGTGACGATTCGTTCGTCCATCCCGGCACCGACAAGTTTCGGGTCGCGACGGCACATTCCGACCGAGAGCGTCGCCGCGCGGCCGACGGTGTGGACGAGTTCTTCCATGGTCGCAGTCTCCGGGACGACTCGGCGCGCATCGCGCGTCGAGACGGCTATCTCGGGGAGGCACGCGACCAGTGGGATGTCGGCATCGACGGTGGTGACGCCCTCGTCGGTGGCGACGGTGAACCCACCGAGGAGCGCGGGGGCGACGTTGTCGGCGTGGGCCTCGCCGGAGACGACTGCCTCGCCCTCCGCGGCGACGGGGACGAGTTCTTCCCGAGAGAGGCCTCGGTCGTACAGTTCGTTCAGCGCGAGGGCGGCACCGGCGGAACTCGCGGCCGAGGACCCGAGGCCAGACGACGGGCGGACGCCCTTGTCGATGCGGATGTGGGCCGGGGCGTCGAGTGCTTCGGCGACGGCGCCGACGACGTTCTGGTCGGGGTTCGTCGGGATGTACTGGCTTCCGACGCCTGTCACCTCGATTGTCGTGCGGTCCGCTCGCTCGACGTGAACGACGTCTGCCGGGCGGTCGAGGGCCACACCGAAGACGTCGAACCCACTTCCGAGATTGGCGCTCGTTGCGGGTGCGCGGACCGTAACCATGCCCCGCAGTTGCCGTATCGCAGATAAAAATGTGGCGAACGTCGAAGCAGACGGGTCTCAGTCCGTCGTCTCGACTGTCTCGTCGTCCGACGGAGTCGTCTCGACACCGGTGAACTCGAACCGAGCGCCCCCTGACGGCGACGACGTGAGTGTCACAGACCACCCGTGTGCTTCGGCAACCGACTTGACGATTGGGAGGCCCAACCCCGTCCCGTCTTCGTGCGTCGTGAACCCGCGTTCGAACACGTTTTCACGCTCCGATTCGGGGACGCCGGGACCGTCGTCCTCGACGTAGAAGCCGTCGTCGAGGGACCCAACGACGATAGCGACGTGGTCGTCGTCCCCATTCTGACGGCCTGTGGAGCCATGTTCCACCGAGTTCCGAAACAGGTTCTCGAAGAGTTGTCGGAGACGACTTCTGTCGGCGACGACGACGATGTCGGCATGTACGTCGAGCGTCGCGTCTGCGACGGCGACACCGTCCCACGCCTCGAACACGACGGTAGAGAGGGAAACGGGCGAAACGTCGGTGAGCGTCTCACCCTGTCGGGCGAGCGTGAGCAGGTCTTCGATAATCGCCTCCATCCGGTCGTGAGCATCTTCGACGCGGTGGAAGTACTCGTCGTCGCCCGTCTCCGCAGCGAGTTCGAGGTACCCACGGGCGACGGTCAACGGATTTCGCAAGTCGTGTGAGACCACCGAGGCAAACTCTTCGAGGCGCTCGTTCTGCCGCTGAAGTTGGTGTTCGCGTTCTTTCCGGGCAGTGATGTCGCGCACGAGGACGAGCGTTCCAGTCGTCGTCGCGTCCTCGCCGAGTGGTGTGGTGTACACCAGCAGGTGGTTGTCGCCGTCGAGTGTCACCGTCTCGTCTGTGTTCCGGGTGTCGTCTGCGGTGGCCGTGGTGTCGATGGCGGCCACGATACCGTCCGGCAGGACAGTCTCTGCGGCCAAGCCGTACGAATCGGCGAGGGGTCGGTCCAGAATCTCCTCACCCGACGGATTCGCATCGAGGACGGCGTCGTCTCCGTCGAGGACGATGGCCGCGCCGTGCATCGACTCGACGGCCGACTCCCACGCGATGGGGACGACGGTGAACAGTCGGTGGCGAAAGACGCTCCACGCGACGGCCGTCGACGTGAGCGAGAACGCCAGTGCGGGAAGGTTCAATCCCGGGACGGGACTCGCGCCGGCGACGTAGACGACGCCGCCAACCGCGGGAACCAACCCGCCGACGAGCAAGCCGATTGTCTGTTTCCGATAGATGCCGTCGGTGTGAAGCAGGGTCCGAATCAGGACGGCGAGGGCGACGAGGATGAGGACGTACGCGTAGATGATGAAGCCGAGAAACGCCACGTTGTGCTCGTTGACGAGCATGACGTAGCCACTCTGGTCAGAGAGCCACAGGTCCTTCCAGATGAGTCCGTGCCACTGATTCGTGAAGACGAGGGCGACGATGGCGACGGGCACTGTCCCGAGCGCCGCCCACGCCTCTCGTGGCAGTGGTTCGAGGCCAGCGTGCCGAATCACGTACGCGAACCACAACAGCGGCAGTGGTGCGATGCCGAGGTAGCCGAGTTGGTTCGACACCACCTTGGCCGCGAAGTCCGTGCGGGAGAGTTCGAAGGCGTACATTCCCATCCAGAGGCCAGACGCTAACAGCAATAGCGCTCCGAGCGTCGCGCCGGGGACGAGTCTCCGCTCCGTCTGCCGTCGGAGTAAGTAGACGGCGAGAAGGACGAAGAGGCCCGCACCGACCCCGAGCGGAATCGTGTAGGGTGTGACCTGCCAGTGGGGCGCACCGTGCATGCAGGGTGTGAGTAGAGGGGGGTTAAAATTCCCACCGTCGCTCGCTCAGACGGGCCAATCAGAAAGGACTTTCCGACGCATCTCGAACCCCGGGCTATGATAGGTATCGTCGGCGGCGGCATCGCGGGCCTCGCCGCGGCGCACCGACTCCGAAACCAGGGTCACGAGGTTCGGGTCTTCGAGGCGTCCGACTCACTGGGTGGCCTCGCGGCAACCTACGAGACGAACGGCGACGACATCGAGCGGTACTACCACCACCTCTCGAAGTCCGAAGAGACCATCGTCGAACTCGCGGAGGAACTCGGCCTCGGCGACGAGTTGGAGTGGCGCATCGGCAAGAACGCTTACTACGTCGACGGCGTCGTCCACCCACTCGACACGGCGTGGCAAATCGCGGCCTACCCGCACATGAGCCTCTACGACAAGTTCCGCCTCGGCATGCTCACCCTCGGCATCGACGTGCGCGGCGGCATCCCCGACTTCGACGCGTACGAAGAACTCGCGGAGTTCGAACACACGCCAATCGAGGAGTTCGTCGTCGAACACACGACGCGCGGCGTCTACGACAACTTCGTGGACCCGCTTCTCGACGGCAAGTTCGGCGAGCGAAAACACGACGTGTCGGCGGCGTGGTTCCTCGGGCGCGTTCGCTTCCGCGGCGAGCGTGACCTGCTTCGCGGCGAACTGCTCGGCTACTTCGACGGAGGATTCGCACCGCTCATCGACGCACTCGTGGAGGCAGTCGGCCACGAGAACATCCAGACCGGGTCGCGCGTCGCCGCACTCGACACCGAAGACGGCGACGTCGAGTCGATTACGGTCGAAACGGAGGACGGAACGGAAGTCCACGAGGTGGATTCCGTCGTCGTCGCGACGATGCCGAACGTCCTCGAAGACCTGACCGGGTTCGAGTGCGAAATCGACTTTCAGGGTGCGGTCTGCGGACTCGCGACGATGTCGGAGTCGCTGATGGACACCTACTGGCTCAACATCGCCCACGACGCGCCCTTCGGGTCGCTCATCGAACACACGAACTTCGTCCCGCCCGAGAAGTACGGCGGCGACCACCTGCTCTACGTCGCCAGTTACGTTCAGGGACCGGAGGAAGACCTCTGGCAGATGTCGGACGAGGAAGTCGAGGGCGTCTGGTTCGACGAAATCGAGGACATGTTCCCCGACTTCGACCGCTCCGTGGTCGAGGAGTTCAAAATCGCCCGCAATCCGCGTGCCGGGCCGGTGTACGAACGCGGCTATCTCGACCTCGTCGTCCCGTACGACCTCGCTGACGACGTCGCCGAGGGTGTCTACTACGCCGGGATGGCCTCCGAAGCACAGTACCCAGAGCGCTCGCTCAACGGCGGTATCGTCGCCGGATACGAAGTCGCCGACCGAATCGACGAGCGTCTCTGACCCGAGGCAGACGTTCTCGAATATCCCACCGAAGTGGAGATAATACCGTCTTGACGAGATGGTCTATATAGTCAGCAGCAACGCGGTCCAGTTTTAATCGAGTTTATCCTGTGACACAGTGTACCATGTGTCATGGGGGATAAGAATACCCTCCACATCTGCCGAGAATGTGGAATCGTGATGGCGACTGCGTCGACGACGGGACCGAGAAAATGCCGGGTCTGTGGGGCGGCTAACTTCTCGAAACTCGACAGACCGCTCGAAATCCGGCCTGTCCGCTGAATCATTTTTCGTCGTCTGGTCGTGCCACTGTTCGAATCGAGTTCGTGTGCGACTGCGAGTCACGCTTTCCGGCAATCCACTTCGTATTCGGAACTCCTTTTGGCCACACTGACTGACCAGTCAGTTAGTGAGCGCAGACACAGACAGTTCGGTCCCCACCGAAGTTCACGAGACGTTGATGCAGGCGACCTATCGGGCGCTATGCGCCGAGGGGTACGCCGACCTGACGATGCAGCGAATCGCCGACGAAGCGGGCAAGAGCAAGTCCCTCCTCCACTACCACTACGGGACGAAACGCGAGTTGCTCGTCTCGTTTCTCGCCTACCTGCTCGACCGATTCGAGGAGAAAGTCGAAGCGACAGAGGACGATGCGCCGGACGAACGCCTCCGGTTCCTCCTCGACAAGATGTGTCCCGACGAGGACGACGACGGCGATTACGACCGGTTCGGTCTCGCGTTGACGGAACTTCGGACACAGGCCCCCCACGACGAAGCGTACCGAACGCAGGTCGCGCGCAACGAGGTCGCTATCCGCGAGCGCTTCGCGGACATCATCCGAGACGGTATCGACGACGGAACGTTCCGAGCGGTCGACCCCGACCGGACGGCGTCGCTTCTGTTCGCTGCCCTCGATGGCGCCCGACTCCAGCGAGTCGTCGCCTCCGGAGTGGACTCTAACGACCCGCCGGGACCGGCACACGACACCCCGGCGGACGTCCGTGCCGCCCTCGAAACGTTCGTCGTCTCTGACCTCCTCGCCGACGACGCCGAGTCTGACCGCGACGACGGCGACGACGCGTCGAACCGCGACGAGGTGACTGCTCGACCCGAGACGGACGACACCGACGCGACGGAGGGTGACGAGTGAGCGCCCGCGACGTCGAACTCACCGAAGGCGACCTGCTCAAACCGCTGTTGACGCTGTCGGTTCCTATCGTCCTCTCGCAACTCATGCAGGTCGGCTACAACCTCGCCGACACCTTCTGGGTTGGTCGCGTCGGCGAAGCGGCAGTGTCGGCACTGTCGTTTTCGTGGCCGCTCGTCTTCCTCATGATTTCCATCGGCGGCGGGTTCACCGTGGCCGGAACCGTCCTCGTCGCCCAGAACAAGGGCGCGGGCAACCACGACAGAGTCGACCACGTCGCCGGCCAGACCATCGCGTTCGTCACGCTGCTGTCGATATTCTTCTCGGCAGTGGGCTATCTTCTCGCGCCGACGCTGTTGCCCCTCATCGGGACGACGCCGGGGACGGAAGTCCACAATCTCGCCGTCGCCTACACGCGAACCATCTTCCTCGGCGTCTACTTCATGTTCGGTTTCTTCATCTTTCAGGCGCTGCTGCGCGGATGGGGTGACACGCGCACGCCGATGTTTCTCATGGCGTTCGGTGTCGCGCTCAACGTCATCATCGACCCGTTTCTCATCCTCGGGTTCGACGCCAACCCGGTGTTCGGACTGCTCGGACTCGACGCCCTCCAGTCGCAACTGTTCGCGGCAACGGGGTTCACCGGATACGGTGTTCAGGGTGCCGCCATCGCAACCGTGTTCTCGCGGGGACTCGGCGCACTCGTCGGCTTTTTCCTGCTGTTCTCGGGACGGGTCGGCATCCAACTGTCACCGCGTGACCTGGTGTTGAAAGCCGAGACGGTGCGGAAAATCGTCAAAATCGGGGCGCCGTCGAGCGTCGAACAATCGACCCGTGCGCTCGGTGTGACTGCGCTGACGGCTATCGTCGCCTTCGCCGGTGCCAAAACGGTCGGTGTCGACACCTCCGCGGCAGTCGCGGCGTTCGGTATCGGCATCCGTCTCAACTCGCTGGTCTTCCTACCGGCGATTGGCCTCCAGCAGGGTATCGAGACAGTCGTCGGGCAGAACCTCGGCGCAGAGAAACCGGACCGCGCAGAACGCGGCGTCCACCTCGGTGCTGGCCTCATCACCGGTGCGCTCGTCTTCGTCTCTGTGGGTGCGTACGTCTTCGCCGAACCCATCTTCTCGGTGTTCATCCCCGGCGAACCGAACGTCATCGCAATCGGCGTGGACTTCCTCCACATCGTCGCGCCGACGTACATCTTCCTCGGCATCTTCCGCGTCGTCTCCGGCGGGTTCCGTGGCAGTGGGTCGACGCGCACAGCGATGATTTTTACCCTGCTCTCGCTGTGGGTGTTCCGCATCCCGCCCGCCTACCTCCTCGTCGCCTACGGCGGCATGGGCGTGTCGGGCGTCTGGTGGGCAATCGCGCTGTCGAGCGTGATATCCGCCGTCCTCGCCTACGCGTGGTTCCTGCGCGGAACGTGGAAAGACAACGTCGTCGACTCGCCGCGGATGGCCGCGGCGGCGGACGATTAAAACGAGATGTAGGCGGCGTCAGGCCGTCTCTTCGTCGACGTCCTGCAGGCCGGGTGCCGCACTCACGTCCACGTCTTCGGGTTCGTCGGCACCGCCGACGCCGACGTCGCCAGTCTCGTCTTCGACGTACACGTCGTCGGCGAATCCGCCCTCTGCGTGTGGGTGTTCTGGGTCGTCCAGTTTCTCCATCGTCGCGGGGGCGTCGGGAATCTCGATACTCTGGAACTCACCCAGCGGGTTCGCGATGTCGATGTCGTAGCGCTCGAAGAACGTCTCGTAGCGTTCGTAGTGGTCCTCGACTTCGTCCACCGGGAACTCCATCATCTCGGTCCACCCGTGGTTGTAGAAGTCGAAGTTGGCCTGGATGTGGGTTATCTCGCGGGCCTCTGCCTCCGAGAACCCATCGTCGAGCGCCGCCAGATACGTGTCGAACGTGCACTCGAAGAACGCCGCCATGTGTGCTTCGCGTTCCGTCCTGTGTTCGGGGTCCGCGCGTTCACCGAAGACACGGACGTGGAGTTCGACCATCTTCTCGGTGGCGATGTCACCGATGACCGGCATGGTGAGCGCCTTCTTCGTCGCAAAGTGGCGGAGGTTCTGACGAATCTTCATTCAGTCGCCGGCTTAGGGTCGAATACACGTAAAGACCACGCCTATACAGGGTCCTAAACGAGATTTCACGACCCATTTTATTGTTGCCCGTTCACATGTTCGACGTATGAGCGACTCCGTCACCGCCCGCGAGGACTCTGTCCTCGACTGCGACGACTGCCTCGCACCCGCCGAGGCGTTCGCCATCGTCGCGGACGAGACGCGACTGACAATCCTCGAAGCACTGTGGGAATCTCCCGACAGACCGGTCCCGTTCTCCGAACTCCGACGGCGCGTCGGCGTCGAAGACAGCGCCCGATTCAACTACCACCTCGGCAAGCTCCGCGGCCAGTTCGTCCACAAGACCGACGACGGGTACGACTTCCGGCACGCCGGCGAGAAAGTCGTCCGCGCGGTGCTGGCAGGAACGTTCAACGAAGACCCGGTCTTGCCGGCGTTCACCGCCCCGGGGTCGTGTGTCGCCTGCGACGGCGTCCTCGAAGCGACGTACGCCGACGAGAAACTCACCATCGCGTGTGCCGACTGCGGGCGCGTACACGCCCACGACGAGTTCCCACCAGGTGGGTTGCAGGGACGCTCGACGGAGGCACTCCTCTCGGCGTTCGACCAGCGAGTTAGACACCTCCACTGTCTCGCCGCCGACGGCGTCTGCCCCGAGTGTGGGGGGACGACGAGCACGTCGCTGTCACGTGAGACGGGGCCCTACGACCTGGACGTGGTCGTGAACCACCGCTGTGCGCAGTGTGCCTACGAGGCGCTCTCGCCGCCCGGGTTGGTTCTCCTCGACGAGTCCACGACGCTCGGATTCCTCTCGTCGCGCGGCGACGACGTCTGTGGGACACCCTTCTGGCGATTCCCGTGGGTCGTCGGCAACGAGGCCCTCACCGTCGTCGACGACGACCCGTGGCACGTCCGCATCCGTATCGAGCACGACGTGGAAGCGCTCACCGTCGAACTCGACGAGTCGCTATCTGTCGTCGACTCGCGCGTGAAAAACATCACCGAGATTGCATAAATTCGGTACGGTAAGCCGGCTTACAAAAATATCATTCTGCTTACCCTTTTGAGGGTGTGGGCCGTCTCACTAGGTGAGGAGAACTACGATGTCCCACCACAACGCACTCGGCCTCCCAGACCCGATGGACGTCCGCCCAGACGGTCTCGAAACGTTCCTCGACACGCTGTTCGTCGCGCTGGCGACCATCGTTGGCGTGTCGATAGCGACGCTCGCCGCGACGCTCGTCGCGCCCATCGTACCGGGTCTCGGCCTCGTCGTCGTCTTCGTCGGATGGCCACTCGGATTCGTCGCCGCAGTGTTCGCGCTTCGACTCGGACACCGTGCGCTGGTCCGAAGCGGCCTCCCCGCGTTCGTTCGAGACACGGCGCGCCGAATTCGGTCGCCCGAGACGCTGGTCACCGACGTGGATATCCCGGCGAAGTAGCGGATACCTGTTAGAAACGCCCCACGTACTCCGAATTCTCTCTCTTCTCGCCGGCTAATCACCTGTATACAATCATGAGAGAGATAGCAATCCACATTAACCCCGAATACAAACCACGGGTTATGAGTCAGTCGTACGTGATCGTCGGCGACGGCATCGCGGGGGCCTCAGCGGCCGAGACACTCCGCGAGGAGGAACCCGATGCCGACATCACAATCATCACGGACGAGGGAGAACCCCTTTACAATCGCATTCTAATCAAAGAATTCGCCAAAGGCAAACTGCCCGAGGCACCCATCGCTATCCACGAAGAATCGTGGTACGACGACCGGGACATCGACCTCGTTCTCAACACGCTCGTCACGAACATCGACCCCGAGGGTCACACGGTCACCGCCCACGACGGGTCCGAGTTCGAGTACGACAAACTGCTCCTCGCCATCGGCGGCACGCCGACGCAACTGCCCGTCGAGAACTCCGACGCCGAGGGCATCCACCACTTCTGGACGTTCCAGGACGCGCGCGACATCAAAGCGCACATCGAACAGGCCGACAACTCCGTCGTCATCGGGGCCGGTCTCCTCGGTATCGACCTCGCGGCTATCACCGCCGCACAGGGTGTCGAGGGCAAGTACCTCATGCGCGGGAAGGCGTGGTGGCGCTACGCGCTCTCACAGGAAGGCGCAGAGATTATCCACAACGCGCTCCGCGAGCGCAACGTCGAACCCGTCTTCGACTCCGGTGTGGACCACTTCGAAGTCGACGACGACGGCGTCGTCACGGCGGCCATCGACCCCAACGACGACCGCTACCCCGCGGACTTCGTCGGCATCGCTATCGGTCTGAACTTCAACACGGAAATCGTCGAAGGCACCGATATCGAGCACGACACCGGCATCCACGTGGACGAGTACATGCGCACGAACCACGACGACATCTTCGCGGCCGGTGACATCACCGAGTTCCACGACGTCATCCTCGGCGACCGCGCACAGAACGGTGCGTGGGGCTCCGCCAAGGAACAGGGCACCATCGCGGCCAAGAACATGGTCGACTACGGCTCAGAGGAGTTCCGCTGGGTCTCGTCGTACTCCATCACCCACTTCGACTTCCCGTTCCTCTCGTTCGGCCACCCGACCCTCGGCGACGACGAAGTCGAGGCGAAGTACTCCGACACCGAGTGGCGGCGTCTCGCCATCAAGGACGGCAAAATCGTCGGCGGCGTCCTCATCGGTGACCTCTCGCCACAGACGAAGTACAAGAAACTCATGCGCGAGCAGGTCGACGTCAGCGGCCAACTCGACACCCTCGTCAAACAGGACTTCCAACTCGAAGACCTCGAAGGCGCGGCAGCAGAACAGTAACCCCACGACGACTTTTCTGCGTCGCCGGGTACTGCGACCTGTCTGGTGGTCGCCACGTACCCAGAGATACCGAACTCGCCGTTCGGGCCACCGCTGTCGCCGACTTTCACGGCGCCCGTTGTTCTTATACCCCCGCCGTATTAAGGCATGTTAACGTATCACAAACATTTATATTCTAATAGGACATGTGGTAACACATGTCATCGAAGGATGGACAGCCAGCACCGACGCAGGGATTCAAATCGTCCCCTACCGTCGTGCCAATCACTGATGTACCAACCGGGGCTCGAGTTCGCCACTTCGACGAACTGAGCGACCGGACGCAACACGCACTCGCAACCGCCGCACCGTCGGGCCGTCTCGATATCGACCCGGCCTCCACGAGACTCTCCCGTGGTGACGTCGTCGTGTTCACAGAGTACGTCCGTATCCAGTAACCCTCCGTCGAGTCGCTGGCACTCGACCGTGATTTCTCGTCGCTCTGTTTCGACAGACACTCGCTTCCGTTCTCACCGGTCAGTGAGGACCGAAGTGGTTTTCCACGCTTCGCCGCCTATCGCCCGATATGGCAGCAGGTGGCGGACAAGGGACGATGACGCTCGCGTTCGAACTAGAGGCACTCAAACGTCTCGCCAACCCGAACGAGGCGTTCGCGGACGCGCGGACGTGGACAGAGTACGTCGGCGTCGTGAGCGAAAAGCCCACGTACGTCGTGACCAACTTCACTCGAAAAGAACGCATCCGACAGGACTTCTTCTCCGGGCCACGCGGCGTCGCCGAGAGCCTCGACAACGTGATGCGCCAGTTCGACACTGACAGACACGTCTACATCGGCACCACCGACGATGACCGTGCGCTCGCCGAAGAGGCCGACTGGGAGTACCTCTCTGTCGAAGACGCCGCCGACGCGGCAGGGTGGGCCCTCGCGAGCGACGACGACGCGATGGACGACCCCTTCGAGACAGAGACTCGCGACGACTGGCCGTAATCGGTGAGGCGGGGCGTCTTCCTCCGATTTTGTTCGTCTATCGAAAGCACTAATCAGCAACAGCACTTCTTACTCGCTGATGAGTCACCAGTTGCCTGACGTGCAGGCCTCCCAGCCAGATGTAACCGTCGGGCTGAGTCAGGTCGGCGTCACAGGCGTCGAGAAGCTCGTCAAGATTGCCCGAAACGGGAAACGCCCGCTGGTCTTGATGGCGGAATTCGAAGTTTTCGTCGACCTGCCGGGTGGTCGGAAGGGCATCGACATGAGCCGGAATATGCAGGTCATCGACGAGGTGTTGGAGGCGGCCGTCTCCGAACCAGCCTACCGAGTCGAAGACATGTGTGGCGACGCCGCCGAGCGTCTCCTCGCGAAACACGAATACACGACGACGGCCGAGGTTCGGATGACCGCCGAACTCGTCGTCCGCGAAGATACGCCCGCCAGCGGACTGTCGACCCAGTCCACCGCACAGATTATCGCGAGTGCGACGGCGACAGAAGACGGAACCCGTGAAGAAATCGGTGCGGAAGTCGTCGGCATGACCGTCTGTCCCTGCTCACAGGGCATGTCGGCGTCTCGCGCCCGCGACGTCCTCCAGGACCTCGCCGTCGACGACGAGACTATCGAGGAGTTCCTCGACAAGGTCCCTCAACCCGGTCACTCACAGCGCGGTCACGCGACGCTCACCGTCGAGACGGAGGGGTCGCCGGACGTGGACTTGATGGACCTCATCGACATCGCCCGCGACTCGATGTCGGCACGAATCTACAATCTCGCAAAACGCCCGGACGAAGACCACATGACGTACCACGCTCACGCGAACGCGAAGTTCGTCGAAGACTGCGTTCGTTCGATGGCGGAGATGACCATCGCCGAACTCGAACACCTTCCCGACGACGCCGTGGTTCACATGAAACAGTCGAACGACGAGTCGATTCACCAGCACAACGCGCACGCCGAGCGTGAAGTGACACTGGGTCAACTCCGAAACGAACTCGACGCGTAACTCGGACTGACGGTCTGTGTCGACTGGCGTCGACACCGACTGACCTTCGTTCTTACAACGGGAGCGGTGCTGCCGACTGCCACCGCGGGTTGAACGTCGTCCTGAGGTCGGCGGCGAACTCGGGGTCTTTCAGGTCTATCATCGCGAACGCCTGCCCGGGGTCCAGCGGGTTGGGAACTTCGATGCAGACTTCGACGTCGTCGATGAGGTTGAACACACCCGTCAGGTTCTCTGCGGTCCGGACGTGGAAGTCGGGGTGGTTCGAGAGCCGAGTCATGTAGCGCTGTCCGACGCTCTCCGGGAGGCTATCGACGAGGTCCGGCGACATGAGAACCGACACTTCGACACCACGTTCGAGGGCCGCTTCCAGTTCTTCGACGACGAGGTCACCGACCTCCCCCAGGTCGAACTGTGGTGACATCGTCCCCGCGACGACCACGAGCGACTCGTCCGCTGCCGCCAACCGCTCGACGAGGAGGTCGATGGTCTCGTCGGCACCGACCGCCGCCGTCCAGAACTGGTCGTGGACCGGTTCCGCGGCGTCCAGTTCGTCGTTGAGTTCGTCGACAACTGCCTCGTACTGTTGGGCCTTCTCTTCTAACTCCTGTCGCTTGCTCTCGAGGAGTCGGTCGAGTGCCATATCCGGTTCGACGGCGACGTACTTCTTCGGCCGACTCGCCGCTTGACTCCGGATGAGGTGATACTGTTCGAGGCTGTTCAGTACGTCGTAGATGCGCCCCATCGGAACGTCACTCGCCCGAGAGAGTTCTTTCGCCGTCGTCGCCCCCGTTCGCAACAAGGCGCGATACGCTCGCGCCTCGTATTCAGACAGTCCGAGATCTCGAAGACTCGCCATAGTCGGTCTGTCTCGTTTCTTCGTTATAAACGAACCGGATGTTTACACAATGTGTCGGTTGGGACAACGACGAATTAGGCGTCCTTTGTGACTGAGGACACTGCTCGCATCAACTCGTCGGGAGTGGTTGCTTCGTGTGTATCGGACCCGACGCTGACACGTGCGGTCCCAGCGTCGATATCGGCCGCTGGCACGACGAGCGCTTCGTGGTCTGCGACCCGAAGCGCCGCGCGGTGGAGGTCCGCCCCTGCCTCGTCCCCGACTTCGACCACGAGTGGGTCACGGAGGAGTCGCGCGGCGACGCTCCCGTATTCGGCGACCTGGACGCCGATTCGGTCCCACGCACCGGCGAACGCACAGACCGTTTCTTCGGCGATGTCGCGGTACTCGTCGGTGTCCGTCAGGATGGCAAGGTCGACGAGAGCGTTCGCCATCTCGACGTTGCCGTCGAGCGGTCGAAGCGGTAACGAGAGGAGTCCCTCACCGGTTTCCGGACCGTCGCGGAACGACCCGTCGTCGAAGAGTTCGTCGATAGCCGCGTCGGCAACGGCCGTCGCGAAGTCGAGGTACGACTCGCCAGCGACGCTGTCGTCCCCGAGTACCTGCCGGGCGCGACAGGCGGCGGCGACGACGCGGGCGTGGTCTTCGAGCAAGCGTGACTCTCCGACGTCCCCGCCAGACCGGAAGTGCGTCACGACGCCGTCGTCGACGAGGTCCTCGGCGACTCTGTCGAGTGCGCGTGCCGCGTACTCTCGGGCGCGTTCGTCGTCGGTGAGGCCGGCGAGAACCAACAGGGCGTCGACTGCGAGTGCGTTGCCACCCGCGTAAACCGTGAGGTCCGTCCGGGGTCCGGGTGCGTTCTCCCGGCCCTCCTTTCCGAGGAGGTAGTAGTCCGTCCCGGCGGCAGGCCCCATGCTGCCACCGAATCCGGTGCCGGTCCACAGCGACTCGACGAGGAAGTTAGCTGTTTCGACCGCCGGGTCGCGATAGGCGTCTTCGCCGCTGTACCGATAGCCGTTCGCGAACGCTCTGAGGAGCGCCGCGTTGGATTCGAGCGTCTTCTCGCGGTTGGGGTTCGTCCACGCCGCGTCGTCGGCGTACCGGAAGAATCCGCCCTCGACGGGGTCGAACAGGCCGTCGCGAATCGCGTCGAGTGAGCGCAGCGCTCGGGGTCGGTCACGTTTGAGCGCGAACTCGACGGTCCGGGGGAGTGGGAACTTCGCGGCGTCACCCCACCCGGCGTGTGTCTCGTCGTACGTGACCTCTAGTTGTCCCGCGAGGTGCGCTTCGATTTGGTCGGTGAGTTCGCCTGCAGGAGGGAGGTCACCGGCCAGTGCGCGTGGGAGACGTCCGGCCTCCGCCCCTTTCTTCTCCCACACTTCGCGGACGCGCTCGATGACCTGTCGCATCCCGTCGGGGCCGATGAACGTCGCGCCCGTGATTGGTTTTCCGTCCGGCGCGAGGAAGACAGTCGAGGGGAACCCACCCATGTTGTATCGCTCGCGGATTCGCGGATGCCGGTCGACGTTCACCCGCACGGGGACGAACCCGTCGTTGAGGTTCGCGGCGATACGCGGTTCGGCGTACGTCTCGGCGTCCATCTCGTGGCAGTCCTCACACCACGTCGCGGTGAGCGACAGGAGAATCGGCTTGTCCGTCGACGTCGCCTCGACAAACGCGTCGGCACCCCACGGTCGCCATTCGACCCGCGTCTCGTCAGTCATGTCCGACTGTGCGCAGTGGACGCGGGTAAGCGCTTCGAGGCCACGTCGCACGGCGGTCGGCGGGAGACAGCCAACACTTCGACGGGACAAAAGGGCTATGGGCCGGGACCGGGTAGGAAGGACCATGCGAACGCGCACGTTGCTCGCGCTCTTGCTCCTCATCCCCCTCTCTGACGCGTTGTTGCTCGTGGTCGTCGCGCAGTACATCGACCTCGTGCCGACCGTCGCGTTAGTGGTGCTGACCGGTCTGGTCGGCATGCTACTCGTCCGCGCAGAGGGGCGACACACTCTCAGAAACCTTCAGACGAAACTCGCTCGCGGTGACCTCCCGACGAACGAACTTATGGACGGTGGACTGCTCATCGCTGCCGGTGCGTTCCTCCTCACGCCGGGCCTCGTCACCGACACCATCGGCTTTCTCATCACCATCCCGGTGACCCGGTACCCCATCCGCGAAGTGCTCAAACGGTTCGTCGTTCAACCGTACCTCGACAAGCAGACAGACGGGTTCGTCACCGGCAACGTCTGGACGGCCGGGTTCCCGCAAGAAGACGCCGGCGGCGACGACGTCTACGACACCGGCGGCGATGGTGTCTACGACGCCGACCCCGACTCGTACCGCTTCGGCGGGCAAGACTCCGAATAACGCGACTGTTTTCGTTTCGGCCGACGAGCACGAGCGACAGCACTCCACTGCAGGCCTGTCCTCGGCGTCGGCCAGTTCGTCCCCCCGAACGTCCGCATTTGGGTCGATTCGTGACTGGCAAGAATCGACAGACATCGCCGACATTCACTAACACGCACCAACGCCGGTCCGAAAAGAAAGTCTTAAAATCAACAGCGCGCAACGACTAAACGCGCCAACCTGGGCCAATAGCTCAGTCAGGTTGAGCGCTCGGCTGATAACCGGGAGGTCCGCGGTTCAAATCCGCGTTGGCCCATCCACAACGAACTCGGCATCTTGCCGAGGGAGTTCGGGCTTATGGCTCCCCAGCCACCCAACTTCTGCGGTTCCGCTACAACTCGAGAGCGTTCTCGCCGCCGATTCGACTCCACTCCCCCGAGAGCCACGGGTGTGCAGCGCGACAACGTGTATCACGAAATACATAACTTACTCGGTGACGAATTACTAGTTGCCCCTGTCAGAGGGACACCCCACCTGGGAGACGTCCGCACCCACCCGCGTCTACCCACTCCACGCTCGACGTTCCGCTCTCCACCACCAACCTCAACCGCGTAACCAGTCGGGCGTTCACCTCGTACTGGGGGCAGGTATTTTCCGCCACCACGACAATTCCATCACTCGATTACTGATTCGCAACAGTTCGTGCGAGATAATACTCCATCTATGTAGTTGTGTGGTCGTTCGCTACTCGAACGTCACGCAAAATAGCAGATACATAGTCTCACCTCGCATATATTGGGGAACAATTAAGCCAACATGGGTTGTGGTACCATTCGACATGACCTTTACCTTGACCTGTCTCTCTGGCTGTGGATTTTCGACGACTGCCGACTCACGCGAGATGGTGGGCGTGCTCGTCATGGAGCACATGGACGCCGAGCACGATACGCCAGTGGACCCCTTCGAGGCGGGCGAACTGGCGTTGAGACGCCCCGACGAGGGGGTGCCGACGTACCGGGCGAATTAAAACGATTCTGTCAGGTCGCCGTCCGTGTGAATCTCACGCGAAATGACGTCCCGATTCTCTACGTGGCCGCCATGTCATGCGGTTTTGCACGTCGTCTCAGTTCACTGCCGAATAAATTTACTCGATTCTGTATTCCAGTAGTATTAAAGTCGTACACGACATATAGAGTTGTGATGCCAACCATCGACGTCTCCGAACACCTGTACCGCCAGCTCCAGTCCGCCGCCGACGGCGACGACCTCGACGCGGCGATGTGGAAGATGGTCGGTCGCTACCAGCGCGGTAACACGCCCGGCGACTGAGCAGGTTCGAAGACCCCCTTGACCCCGACCGCCCTCGCGGTCACCATCAACCCCTCTCGCCGTGGTAGCCCTTTTCACGGCGAGTAATTCACGTTTCGAGCAGTCGCAACACTGTCTCTCGCACCGAGTTCGGACGCCGTAGCCCCGACTCGCAGACAACCACTTATCCATAGAACACGTCTCAGAGCGTGTGGAAAAAGAGAACAAAGACCTCTCGTCCATCAGTGGCCTTCCAGACGAACTCGGCATCGACGATGACCTCTCGAAGGTCGGACAGACGCTGACGATTCGAAAAGACACCCGACGGTACGGAAAACCGATGACCATCGTCTCCGGATTCGAGATGGAGCGTGCCGACATCAAGGAACTCGCGTCGGTACTCAAGCGCAAACTCGCCTGCGGTGGCACCGTCGAAGACGGCGAGATAGAACTCCAGGGGAACCACGTCGAACGCGCCCGGGATATCCTCGCAGAACTCGGATATCAGGTCGCCTGAGTACTGTCCTCGACGCCGTGAGCAGGCCTGCGTCGCCGGAGCGTCGTCGCCGGAATTTTCAGCGGCCGAGCATTTCATGTGGCTTTCTTCCGTAGCGTCGTCCGTGCTCGGTATCGGATTGGACGGGACACTCGACAAGTTCGTGGAGACGGCGAACATCTTCGCCGAGCGCCGCCCCTCCGTTCGCGCACTGTGGCGGAGTCGAACGGGGTCCTTCGACAGAGTACACGCGATTCTTCCATCGACGACTGTCGTCGGCGAGTCACTCGACTTGACGGTGCAGGTCTGGGACGAGTACGAACGCGTCCACGACGTCTACGACGGCCGGTTACGTGTCGATTCGACGGACTCGGCGGCGACGTATCCAGAGCGCGTCTCGTTCGCTGGCGACGACGAGGGTGTCGTCACGTCCACCGATGCCGTCACCTTCGAGACGACGGGGATACAGTATCTCACGTTCTCACGCCCCGGCACCGACGAGCGGTTCGTCTCGAACCCGGTTCGTGTCACGGCAGACGACCCTGACGAACACGTCTACTGGGGTGACATCCACCTCCACTCTCGACTCTCCGACGGCACGGGGAGTCTCGAAAAGGGGTACCGATTCGGGCGCGACACCATGGCGCTCGACGTCGTCGCGTACACCGACCACGACACGATGGGGTTTTTCATCCCACCGACGCTCCAGCGAGCGCTGATGCACGCGCGGAACTTCGACCGTTCGCGACGCGTCGCCGACCGGTTCGACGACCCGGGGTCGTTCGTGACGCTCTTCGGGTACGAGTGGACGAAGCAACCGAACTGCGGCGGTCACATCAACGTCTACTTCGAAGACCCCGAAGACGCCGTCCTGTTCGACTCGCGTGGCGGGACGACGAACACCTACGAGAAACTCTGGCGACGACTCCACGAGTTCGAAGCGACCCACGACTCGCGAGCCGTGACGATTCCACACCACCCGACAGAGGCGATGTACCCATTCGACTTCTCGGCCGTCGACTACGACGACGAACTCGCCCCTCTCGTCGAGGTGTACTCGCAGTGGGGGTCTGGGGAACTCCCGGGCGACGAAGGCAACCCGTTCCCGCTGGCGATGGGTCGCGGCGAGATAGACGACGCCGGTCACTTCGTCAGGGATGCACTCTCGATGGGATACCGCGTCGGACTCGTCGCGGGGGCGGACTATCACGGCCCCCATCCCGGCCACTCGCTCATCCACGCCGACCCGCACCTCCCGTCGACTCGGGAGTGGGTCAGAGACGGCGTCGGATGGTCGAGCATCTGGCGCGTCTGGAACGAACGAAGTTATCCCGGTGGACTCTCGGCGTTCCGTGCCCCCGAGTTGACGCGCGAGTCGATATTCGAAGCGCTTCGGAGTCGGCGCGTCTACGGAACGACGCAACCGCATCGGATACTCGCCGACCTGACCGTCGCCGGCGTCTCACCGGGCGAACACGAGAGCACGGTTCGACTCGACGACCGGACGACGCCTCGCGAGGTGTCTCTCGACGTCGCTGGAACCGCACCCCTCGAACGCGTCGAAGTGGTCAAGAACGGTTCCGTCTGGCGCTCACACGCCATTACGTCCGACCCGGAGGCCCCTCTTTCGACGTACACGGCGAGCGTCTCGTGGACGGACGACGACCCAGTCGAGGGGATGGTCTGGGACGAGTCCCGACGCGCCGTGGCCGACGTCTACTATCTCCGCGTGTGGCAAGTCCCGCGACACTGTTCGTTCCCCGGCGCTGCGTGGGTTGGCCCCGTGTGGGTCGAACCACCGGGAGACGACTGACGCGCGAGCGGAGACTCACCCAACGAACGACGTGACGCCGAGACTCTCGGCAATCAACCACAGGATGAACAGCCCGTAGGTTCCGAGTAGTACGAACGCCTCGCCGCGAGTCAGCGCCATCTCGGTGCGCAAGACGGCGAAGAAGACGATAGACGCGCCGGTCAGAAAACTCATCATCGGCACGACTTCCTGGAAGGCGATGACGGTTCCGCCCGCGACGAGGATGCCGACTGGGAGGGCGACGAGCAAGGCGAAGACGTTGCTTCCGAAGACGTTCGCCAGACTCATCGGTGCGTTCCCCTGTCGGGCGGCGGTGACGCTGACGAACGTGTCAGGGAGACTCGTCCCTGCGGCGACGACGGTCAACCCCCACAGGAACGGCGACGTTCCGAACGCGTCTCCGAACCCTACCGCCGCCCGAACGAGCAGTTCCGCCCCGAGGAGGATGACGACGAGCGACCCGACGAGCGCGGCCCACTGCCGTCTCGGGTCGATATCGGAGACGGTCGTCGGGAGCATCGCCCGGTGGTCGAGCGTGTCGTGGTACTGCATGAAGAGATAGAGGCCGTAGAGAGAAAGCGGAATGAGCGCGAGTGAGGGCGTGACGAACCCGTCGAGGTTGCTCGGGTTCCCACTCGGTCGGTAGATGACGGCGAGCGAGAACGTGAGGACGAGAACGGCCAGCGAGAGCAGGTAGAACTGCGCTTCTTTGTAGACGAGGTCACGGTTCGACGCGAGTCGCTGTCCCTCGCCGACGAGTGCCGACACCGCCGGAATCACGAGGATGTTGTAGACGGCCGACCCGACGACGGCACCGATACCGATGTCGAACGCGCCGTACCGAAGCGTCGCGATGATGATACTCGACAACTCCGGAAAACTCGACCCGACGGCGGCGATGACGGCCCCCTGAACGATTGCCGGGAGGCCGTAGTACGCGCCCAATCGGTCAGACGCGCGCACGAGGTAGTCTCCACCCTTCCACGCGAGCACCGCACCCACGATGGCGAACACGACGAGAACTGGAACCGATGCCACAGCGGACGTTCGTGTGGCGTGACAAAAAACCGCGTGATAGACTCGTCAGTCGATGCCCACTCGAATCGGTGCCCGCCGACCGGTGTCGTCGGCCGGCGTCGCTCCCCCGTCAGAAGCGTTCTCTGAGGAAGACGTCTCGCTCGGTGAACACCGCACTCAGGGCTTCGACGGCACTCGATTCGTGGACGGTGAGGTACTCGGTTCGAGCAAGTTCGACCGCCGGGCGTGCCCCGACGAGCAGTTGCGAGAGTGCACCGATTTCGACAGTCGCGTCGGGGTCGGCGGCCGTCGATTCGACGGACGCCTCACCAGCAGAGACAGACACGCGGAACGTGTCGTCGTTCCACCCACACCGGTCGTCGGAGACGTCGAGGACGAAACTGTGTTCGGCATCGGCCGGGAACGACACTGCTTCGAGTGCTGTCGGAACGTCCACGAGACGGACCATCGGACCGGGCTTGATTTCGACCGTCGCTGCCCGCGGGTCGGTCAGGTCGTCGATGAGGCGCGTCCCTTCGTGTGCTCGTTCGACGATTACCTCGTCTACCTGTGAGTCGTGGTCGCGGAGGAATCGGAAGAGATGCTGCCTCGCCTCGGCATCGACGCCAGCGAGTTCCTGGACGTGCATCGTCCGCGATTCCCAATCGCCCTTCACGCGGTAGACGAGGTATCCCCGCAAGTCGCCGTCGCGTTGCCACCCGTATATGTACGGGTCGGTGTCCCATCCACGCAACACGCGGTGTCGCCACCATCCTTCAGTCCGGGTGACTGCGAGGTCCTCGGTGGCCGATTCAGTGTACACCGCGTCCAGACGCGCCCAGTCGTCGGCGTCGAGGCGGACGAACTCGCCGCTTGCCGCTGGACTCACCGCTGTGAGTTCTTCCGGTGGAACCGACGTGTGCGCGTGATTGTTGGTGGTCGCCCACCCGAACCGGCGGTAGAACTCGTACTTGAACGGCCAGAGTGCCGAGAGATATCGCCCAGACTCGCGGAACTCGACGAGGAGTTGGTCTAGCATCGTGGCGATGTGGCCTCGGCGACGCGCCTCCGGAGGCGAGGCGACAGCGGAGATTCCGGGAAGCGGGTGGAACTCGCCGCGCACGCGCGCTTCGTAATCGTAGAACGCACAGACCGTCACCAGGTCTGATGCATCGAGGTCACCGGTCGGTGTCTCGGGCGGGACGTCGTAGAGACCACGGGGGAAGTAGATGTCCGGGTCTTGGAGACTGTTGTCGTCCCAATCGGGGCCATCTTCCGGGCGGAAGGCGTAACTAAGGAACTCGCGGTAGGTGTCGCGGTGTTCCTCGGGAAGTGGGTGGAGGTGCATATCACCGGTCCGTTGGATGGCGATAAATGCTTTCGGAGATGTGCGGTCCGATTCGGCGCAGTCGGTTCTTCACGGCGCTTCGAGAACCGTGCGATTCACGTCGTCGCGCCCCCGAGGCGTCAGTATGAGCGAGACGCAGAGTTCGTTTCTGAAGCGGAAGAATCTGCTCCTCATCGCCGTCGTGACGCTCGGAATCGTCGTTCCGGGTGTCGTGCGGCGACTCCTCGGTGAGGCCGGATACAACACCCTCGGCATGGTCGTCTTCACCCTCGGATACGCGGGGATGATACTCATCGTCTGGTACGGGTGGATTCGACCGCTCGATATCTCTGGACCGACACGATAACGCTCTCCTGTCACTCGGGAATCACTTCACCCCAATATCGCGGGCATCCGGTCGGCGCAGGCGAGCGGGAATAACGGAACTTTGATAGTCGATTCGAACCCACCCAGAAAACAAGAATGCTTCCCCTTCAGCTCATAGACAGTTTTCTGCTCAATTACAACATTGGGCAGGCGCTGTTGCTCGTGTTCATCCTGACGACAGTCGGGGCACTGCCGCTGAAATCCCGGCGCGTCCTCGGTATCAACTCCGTCGTGTTCGGACTCATCTTCCTCTTGACGCCACAGGCGCTGGCGAAGCCGCACTACATGTTCCTCGGCATCGCGCTGCTCATCGTCGGGCCCATCCTCTACGTGACGGGCAACCGCTAACCGACGATTCGGCCACCACGACGATTTCTCTCCCAACAGACTCCGAAGAACGCGACGTTTAAACAGTGAGACCCGTAACGCACGGGTATGTCTGAACCGCGCGTTCCCGGCGGACGTGGGGCAGTATTGGACCTGCCCTGTGGCGAACAAAAGCGCGTCCGGGAACTCGACTTGGGCAAACGTGAGTTCGACTGTCCCTGTGGCGACAGCCACGCCGTCGTGATGGACGTCCACCCACCGGACCGATTCCTTCCGGAGTTCCTCGTCGAAATTCTCCAGAACACCATCGAGACGACGAGCGAGGATATGCCCGAGTTCGGGACGGCACACCTCATGGGTATCGTCCTCGAAGAGTTCCCGCAGTCTGTCGTCTCCGAAGACGTCTCCGACGACGGCGAACTCGGCGCGGGTATCGTCTGGATTTCCGACTTCGATTCTCGAAGACTCCACGAGATAATCGTCGAACTCGTCGTCGAACTCATGGAACACGCCGTCAGTCACGCCGACGACGACAGCGTCATCTCGGAGTTCGAATCTCAGATGCTCCAGTTCGACGTGAGCGAGTTCGTCGACGAGTATCGCTCCCAGCGCGACTTGGACCCCGAACCGTACATGTAACGACGGGGTCTGTAACCCGTCTCACTCCAGTCTGATTTCTTCGGCGACCGGGTCGAGCGTCGCCTTCGCGCCTAACGGAAGCGGCACGTTCGGGTCGGCGTGGCCGAACTCGACGTCGAACACTGCCGTCGCGTCTGGATTGTACTCGTCGAGGACGGACAGCACCGCTTCGCGGAGTTGCTCACCGTAGTCTTCGGGTGGTTCCCACTCCAGTTCGGGTGAGTACGTCCGTGGCCGACCCATCACGAGGCCATCGAACCGTCCGAGCAGGCCGCGTTCACCCATGGCGCGAAGCGTGTAGGTGACCTCACGCGGCACTGGCACGTCTTCCGACGTCTCCAGTGCCAGTATCGTGCCGTCGAGTTCCTCGGGGGCCGGCATGTACCGGCCTGTCTGAAGGTGCCACTTGACGATGGCGAACGACCCTCCCCAGAGCGCCCCGGTGACGCGCTCGTCGCCGTGCCACGTCCGGCCGGGATTGTCTCGCCACTCGCGGGGTTCCTCGGTGTCGAAGTCGAACCACTCGTCTGTCCACTCGGGGGTCGGTTCGACCACGCCGAGTGAGTCGTCGAAGAACGCACGTCGCAGGTAGCGCTCGACGAAGGGATGTATCTCGGGGTCCACGGTGAGCGTCGGGTGGAGCGTCGTCCCATAGCTCACGATACCGAGGTTCCAGAGGTAGAGTCGGAGGTTGTCGTTGTCGCTGAAGCCGTAGAACCGCGTCGGGTTCGCGCTCAACCGCTCCGGGTCGAGGTACTTCAGGATGCGAATCTGGTCGGCACCGCCAGTCGTAGCGATGACACCGTCTATCTCCGGGTCTTCGAACGCATCCATGATATCCTCTGCGCGTGCTCGCGGGTTGTCTCTGAGCCACTCCCACTCCTTTCGGGCCGTCTCGAAGACGACGGGGTCGAGGCCGAACGTCTCATCGAGTCGCTCGCACGCCCGCTCCAACAGCGAGTCGTCGATAGGTCGGGACGGTGCGACTATCGCGACTCGACTCCCCGGTTCCAGTGGCGGGGGTGCCGTGGGCACATTGGTCATGCGATTGTGGTCCGTTCGTGTCCACGAAAAACCCTTCCCTGGCCTGTTACCTGCCGTTTGGCAACATTTTCGATATTCGCAATGCAATTTCGGACCTCGTAATTTTTCGCCGGACTTATTACGATGTACGGATTGGATTGCATCGATGACCGACGAGGACACCTCAACCGGGACTCAGCAAGACACAGAGGACCGGACGATTTTGCTCATCGGGAGTGGCCCAATCCAGATTGGACAGGCGGCGGAATTCGACTACTCCGGCGCGCAGGCCTGCCGCGCGCTTCGAGAGGAAGGCGCACGAGTTGTCCTCGTCAACTCTAACCCCGCGACGATTATGACCGACCCCGAGATGGCCGACAAGGTCTACATCGAACCCATCACGACCGAGGCCATCTCCGAAATCATCCGGAAGGAACGCCCCGACGGCGTCATCGCCGGACTGGGCGGTCAGACGGGACTCAACGTCACGGCGGAGTTGGCGGAAGAAGGCGTCCTCGACGAGTTCGACGTCGAAATCATGGGGACGCCGCTGGACACTATCTACGCGACGGAAGACCGTGACCTGTTCAGACAGCGGATGGAGAAGATTGGACAACCCGTCCCGCGTTCGACGACTATCTCTCTCGAAGACGACGAGAAAGTCTCGAACATCACCGAGTCGGACCTCGAAGAACGCGTGGAGGCCGCAGTCGACGACGTCGGCGGCCTTCCCGTCATCGCCCGCACCACCTACACGCTCGGCGGGTCCGGGTCCGGCGTCGTCCACGAGATGGACGAACTCGTCGGCCGCGTCCGCAAGGGCCTCCGCCTCTCGCGTAACAGTGAAGTGCTCATCACGGAGTCCATCTCCGGGTGGGTCGAACTCGAATACGAGGTGATGCGCGACGCCGCCGACTCGTGTATCATCATCTGCAACATGGAGAACATCGACCCGATGGGGATTCACACCGGCGAGTCCACCGTCGTCACCCCATCGCAGGTTATCCCCGACGAAGGGCACCAGGAGATGCGCAACGCCGCGCTCGAAGTCATTCGCGAACTCGGCATTCAGGGTGGCTGTAACATCCAGTTCGCGTGGCACGACGACGGCACGCCCGGCGGCGAATACCGCGTCGTCGAAGTGAACCCGCGTGTCTCTCGTTCCTCCGCGCTCGCCTCGAAAGCGACTGGCTACCCCATCGCCCGTGTGACGGCCAAAGTCGCCCTCGGCAAACACCTCCACGAGATTACCAACGAGATTACCGGCGAGACGACTGCGGCCTTCGAACCCGCAATCGACTACGTCGTCACGAAGGTTCCCCGGTGGCCCAAGGACAAGTTCACCGACGTGGACTTCACGCTCTCGACGGCGATGAAGTCCACCGGTGAGGCGATGGCCATCGGCCGGACGTTCGAAGAGTCGCTGATGAAGGCGCTACGGTCCTCCGAATACGACCCCGCCGTCGACTGGGACGAGGTGTCCGACGAGGAACTCGAAGCAGAACACCTCCAAAAGCCGACACCCGACCGTCCGTACGCCATCTTCGAGGCGTTCGAACGTGGGTACACCACCGAGGACGTGGTCGAACTCACCGGCATCGAAGAGTGGTACGTCGAGCGTTTCGGCCGCATCGTCGAATCCGTCGAGGCCGCGTCTGAGGGAGACTTCGCCGCCGCCGCGAACGCCGGCCACACGAACGCCAGCATCGCCACGGCCACCGGAACGACTGTCGACGAAGTCGAACAGAACGTCCCCGGACGCACGTACAAACAGGTCGACACCTGTGCCGGCGAGTTCGCCGCACAGACGCCGTACTACTACTCCGCACGCAAACCCGAATTCTTCCGTGGCCCCTTCGAGGGCGACGCCGCAGGCAACGAACTCCGCGTCGACCGTGACATGGAGAGCGTCGTCGTCGTCGGTGGCGGCCCCATCCGTATCGGGCAGGGCGTCGAGTTCGACTACTGTTCGGTCCACGCCGTGCAGGCCCTCCGTGACCTCGGAATCGACGCGCACGTCGTCAACAACAACCCAGAGACGGTGTCGACCGACTACGACACCTCCGACGGCCTGTTCTTCGAACCCATCACGCCAGAGGAAGTCGCGGACGTCATCGAGGCAATCGACGCCGACGGCGTGATGCTCCAGTTCGGCGGCCAGACGTCGGTCAACATCGGCCACCCGCTCGAATCCGAACTCAAGCGCCGCGGCGTCGACTGCGAGATTCTCGGCACCACCATCGACGCGATGGACCTCGCCGAGGACCGCGACCGGTTCAACCGCATGATGGACGAACTCGGGATTCTGCAACCACAAGGCGGGTCTGCGACGAGCGAGTCCGAGGCGCTCGAACTCGCGAACGACCTGGGATACCCCGTTCTCGTTCGCCCGTCGTACGTCCTCGGTGGCCGTGCGATGGAAGTCGTCTACTCCGACGAGGAACTCAAAGGGTACATCGAGGAGGCAGTCCGCGTCTCGCCGGACAAACCAATCCTCATCGACGAGTTCCTCGCCGACGGCGTCGAACTCGACGTGGACGCCGTCTCCGACGGCGAAGACGTCCTCATCGGCGGCGTGATGGAACACGTCGAGGCCGCCGGCGTCCACTCCGGCGACTCGGCGTGTATGATTCCGCCGCGCTCGCTCGACGACGAGACACTGGCACGCGTCCGCGAAGTCACAGAAGACATCGCCGCGGCACTCGACACGGTCGGTCTGATGAACGTCCAACTCGCCGTGAAGGACGGCGAGGTGTACGTCCTCGAAGCGAACCCGCGTTCGTCACGCACGGTCCCGTTCGTCTCGAAGGCGACGGGCGTCCCGATTGCGAAAATCGCAGCGAAGGTCATGGCCGGCCACACGCTGGCCGAACTCGACGTCAAAGAACAGATTCCAGAACAGGTGTCCGTCAAGGAAGTCGTCCTTCCGTTCGACCGCCTGCCGGGGTCTGACCCACGTCTCGGTCCGGAGATGAAGTCGACGGGTGAGGTCATGGGCACCGCGACGACGTTCGGCAAAGCCTACGAGAAAGCCCAGGAGGCGGCCAACGACCACATCCCGCGCGACGGCACCATCTTCGTGGACCTCTCGGACGCGGAGTTCCCCGACGCCGACAGCGAGGCGGGTCAGGCACTCCTCGACGGGTTCGAAGAGTACTACGAGGTACTCACCCCCGACGACGTAGACGACCTACTGACCGCGCTCCGCGAGGGCGAAATCGACTTCGTCGTCTCCCGTGACCGCGAGACGCTGACGGACTGCGTCGAAGAGGAAGTCGGCTACTTCTCCACGTACGCGTCTGCGAAGGCGGCACTCGAAGCACGCGGCGCGAAAGACGAAGACATCGACGTCTACCCCGTCTCCGACCGCAAGCGCATCGTCGCCAACTGGGGTCAGTAATCCCTCAGTCGCCGTCTCGACTCCGCTCGTAACCGCGCCGTCGAACCGGACTTTTGACGCCTTCACGAAGGTTATTGAGTCTCGACTCTATGCGCGAGTATGACACGGAAGCGCGGCCGCGTCCTCGTCGCCGGTGCGACGGGTCGGACGGGCCGACTGGTCCTCGACGCGCTGGCGGAGACTCCATTTGTGGTCAGGGCGCTCACCCGCGACTCCGACGCGGAAGACGGCCTCCGGACACGCGGCGCAGACGAAGTCGTCGTCGGTGACTTACTCGACAGAGACGACGCCAGAGAGGCAGTCCTCGAAGTGGACGCCATCGTCTCGACTGTCGGCGTCGCTGCTGGTCTCGAGACGATTCGCGGTGACCTCGTCGATGGGACCGGCATCGTCAACCTCGTCGACGCGGCGACTGCCGGCGGTGTCCAGCGGTTCGTCCTCACGTCGTCTATCGGTGTCGGCGACTCGAAAGGTGGTCTTCCACTCTCGCTTCGCGCGATTCTCACCGCTGCGGGCGTCCTCTCGGCCAAAGAGCGCGGTGAAGAACGACTCCGAGACGCCCCACTCGACCACACGATTATCCGCCCCGGCGCACTGACGGACGCTCCAGCGACGGACGAAGTGCTCGTCGGGGAGGGCGGTGACTCTGTCCGCGGAAGTATCCCACGTGCGGACGTCGCATCGGTCCTCACTCGCTCGTTGTTCACGACACAGACGGAAAACAGGACGTTCGAAATCGTCTCACGGCCCGGACTGCGTGGCCGTCCGAACCACCTCGTCGACATCCAGTGGCAACCGGTGCCGCGAGGCGAACCCGCCGACTAGTCGAGTTTTCCGAGCGCTTCGAAGAAGTCGGAGGTTGGGCCGGCGAGTCGAACCGGCGAGTCGGACTGTTCGATTCGAATCTCGGTGGGTGACGAGACGGTTCGTCTCGTGCGTCCGTCGCCGACGACGACTGCGGATTCGGCGTCGGTGACCGTCACGCTCACCGTCGCGTCGAGGGGGACGACGAGCGACGGCATCCCCTCGCGTGCGGCCATCTCGGTGACGACGAGTCCCTCGACGCCGGGGTGGACGAGCGGTCCGCCTTCACTGAGGTTGTAGGCCGAACTTCCGGCGGGCGTCGTGACGAGGACGCCGTCTGCGTGGCCGCCGGTGTACAGCGACCCGTCGACACGAATCTCCAGTCCAGCGCCGCCGCCGTGGCCCCGTCGCGGACCGTGGACGACGACTTCGTTCATCGAGGGGTCCATCTCCCAGTCCTCGCCGCGGGCGACGATGCGTGGCACTTCGCGGACCGATTGCGTCCCGTCTCGGTGCGCCGCGACTTCGGCCAGCACTTCGTCGATGGCGTCGGCGGGCGAGACGGCGTTCAAGAACCCGACTTCGCCGAGGTTCACGCCGAGGATAGGGACGCCGTCTGCACCTCTGGCGGCGTAGAGGAACGTCCCGTCACCGCCGATGCTGACGACGAGGTCACACTCACCCAGTGATTCGACGGGAATCCCATCGATGCCGAGTTCTTCGGCCGTCGCTGCATCGACAACCGCGTCGACGTCGACGCCCGCCAGCGCCTCACGCATATCTGCGGCGAGGTACGCGGCCCGACTGTTGCCCTTCTGTGCGACGATGCCGACGTTCATAACCCGCGGTTTGACGTCACCGGGCAAAAGCCCACCGTCACGTTATCGAGACGGTTCGTTCACGGGAAACGTTCATGATACCCGCTGCCAACGTTGAACTGATGGCAGGCACCGGCGTCGGTACCCAGCGAACGTGGGGGTGGTCAGCGTGAGCGACGACGACGATTGGTTCGAACGTGCACTCCGCGAAGAGAGTGACGACGAAGACACGACGCGGGATACCGACGCCGCGGAGACGAACGACGAGGCGGAAGACAGCGACGCCGACACGAGAGACGCGCCCGACAGTGCCGACGCGCCGAACCAGGAACCCCCGGCCCCCGGCGGCTCCGACGACCCGTTTGCGACGAGTTTCGCCGAGGCTTTCGAAAACGCCCCGGCTCCCGGGACAGACGACGACACGCGCGGCCAGCATCCTACTGGCGACGTCAGCGACGAATTCTGGTCGGGCAGAGACAGCGACAGCGGGTCACTCGAGTTCGACGAAGAGGCGTTCGAGTCGAATATCGACCGTATCGACGTCGGTATCGAGGGCCTCGACGAGATGATTCTCGGCGGCGTTCCGGAGCGGTCACTCATGGTGACTATCGGGAGCGCAGGGACCGGAAAGACGACGTTCGGACTCCAGTTCCTCTTCGAGGAGCTCCAAAACGGGGGGAGTGGCGTCTTCATCACGCTCGAAGAGAACCGCGAGCGCATCCTCAACACCGCCGACGAGAAAGGGTGGAACTTCTCCGAGTACGAAGCGGACGGGACACTGGCAATCGTCGATTTGGACCCCATCGAGATGGCGAACAGTCTCTCCAGCATCCGAAACGAACTCCCACGTCTCGTCGAGGAATTCGGCGCTGACCGTCTCGTCCTCGACTCCGTCTCGCTTCTGGAGATGATGTACGACCACCCGTCGAAACGCCGCAGTGAGGTGTTCGACTTCACGCGCTCGTTGAAAGACGCCGGCGTGACGACGATGCTCACCTCCGAGGCGGACCAGTCGAACCCCTACATCTCTCGGCACGGCATCGTGGAATATCTCTCCGACGCAGTGTTTATTCTCCAGTACGTCCGCCCAGACGACTTCCGCGAGACGCGACTGGCAATCGAGATTCAAAAGATACGCGACGCCAACCACTCACGGGAGACGAAACCCTACGAACTCACGAGCGACGGTATCAGTGTGTATCGGCAGGCGAATATCTTCTGACCCACCTTTTTCTTCGTCGGGTTTCCTCGGGCAGCGTTGCTGCCCTGCGGGAACCCTCCTCGAAAAACCTGGAGGGAAAAAGGCCGAACCTCGCTTCGCTCGGTTCGGTACGGGACACTTGTCTGTGAGTGGTTTCCGGGTCGTCGCCGGCAACGACATTTCGTGAATCCGCTCAGACCGTATCCTTGACTTCGTCTACGGTTCGGCCATGCTTGCTTCCGTCGAGTACCCGAACGAAGTTCACGGCGAGTGCTGCGGCCACGAGCGCAGGGATGATAGTGAACACGACGGCGACGAGTGGGACTGTGACGGCACCGCCTGTGGCGAGGAGGAACGTTCCAAGCGTGAGCGCCGGTGCGAGCACTGCGCCGAACACGACGCCGACACCGGCGAGGACGTACCCCCACGGGCGACCCTGCCACAACCAGAGACTGGCCAGTCCGAGGGCAGGAACGACGACGCTGAGGTCGATGAAGTGAGACACCATCGCCTGCGGGCCGACTTCCGCGACGAGAAGTGGTGTCGTCCCCGTGAGCGTCGCCGGAACGAGTTCGGAGAGCCACAGGGACGCCAGTCCCACTGCGACGAGCAGTAAGAATCCGGCGTAGACTCGTTCAGCGAGACGCCCGACGAGCGTTTCGGCCACCTCGTCAGCGTCTGTCGTCACGACGCCGCCAACGAACGTGAACAACGAGAGGGAAAACAGGGCGACGTACCCGAGGAAGAACTGATTAAACGCGACTTGCAGGCCTATCGACGCCCACATGTAGGTCATGTAGGCGAGTGCCCCCAACCAGATAAACCGGCCGCGAAGCGACCCATGAACCGTAAACCAGAGGCCGATTGCCAAGACGGGAGCACCGACGACGAGCATCGTCAGGTCCTGTGCGAACGTCTGTGGGAGGAACGCCGGCGCGTCGAGGTAGTGTCCGGGTCGGAAGAGGCCGAGGAGGGCAGCGACGACTGACAGGGCGACGATACCGCTCGTCGTGACGACCTGCCAGCGTCGAATACGGGTTCGCATCACTGATTCACCACCGACAGATACGGGACGAACCAGAATAGTCGAGTTCGCCGGTCCTCACGGCCTGAGAATCGGATTTTCTCGTGGATACGACTCGTCGGGGTGTGAACGGCGGGAAGAGAGGGGAGAGGTTGGAGCGGTGTGTCCGAGTTGAGTGTCTGGTTCAGTCGTCAGCAGGCGTGGGCGTCACTTTGCGCTCGGGCGCGAACGATTCGTAGTGGACGACTTCGTCCACGGGGCGACGGTATTTCGCGTCGGCCTGCAGTTCGCCGGCGTCTTCGGCGGGGATGCCCATCGTCAGCAGCATCACCGGTTCGTACTGGTCGCCGTCGATGTCGAACGCGTCGAGGACGGCGTCGGCGTCGAAGCCACCGATTGGACAGGTTGCGACGCCTTCGTCCCACGCGGCGTGCATGAGCGACATGGCGACGAGCGACGTCGAGCGGACGGTCCAGACGCGGCGTTCCTGTTCGGGCAGGTCGGCCATCCCGGCGATGTTGTCGAGGATGTCGTCGCGGACGTCTTCGCTCGGGAGGTAGCCCTTCGCGAGCATGTCGTCGGCGACGGTTTCGGCGTGTGCTTCGGGGTCTTTGTTGCCGAGGATGATGACCGACGCCGCGGCACCGGTGACGTGTTCTTGGTCGTACGCGGTGGCGCGAAGCGCTTCCTTCGTCTCGTCTTCGCGGAGCACGACGAACTCCCACGGTTGCAGGTTGTAACTCGACGGGGCCTGAATGGCGTTCTCGAAGATGCGTTCGAGCGTCTCGTCGTCGAGTGGTTCGTCAGCGTACTCGTGAATGGAGCGGCGGGTCGTGACGACCTCAGTGAATTCCATCGATACCATCCAAGGGCGTCACGATAATAGGGCGTTGCAAACCGGGCGAAACCGCCGATTTCGGTGTGCTCGCAGTACTCATTCCATTGATTTCACCTGGTGGCATCGATGTTACTGGGAGGTCTGAACGACGTCACGAGATAACGCTATCTCGTCTCTGTGCGTACAGTTAACATGGCAACCACAGCAGGGCCCCACCCATCCGCTCCCGACCCCGACGAGTTTCGTGACCTCGGCTATCGGACGGTCGATATCATCGCGGAGTACTTCGAGCAGGTCGACGAACTGCCGGTCTTCCCTGCCAAACAGCAACCAGCGGTCGAAGCGACGTTCGACGAACCGTTGCCAGAGACCGGGCAGGACCCACAGGAGATACTGAACGCGTGGCCCGAGCAGGTGCTTCCGAACTCGACTCACGTCGGGTCACCGCGATACTTCGGGTACGTCATGGGTTCCGGGACGACGATGGGCGTCCTCGCAGAGGCGCTCGCCGCCTCGGTCAACATGAACGTCGGCGGGTGGAAACCAGCGCCGGCGGCGACCGAAATCGAACGACAGACGATAGAGTGGGTCGCCGAGATGATTGGCTACCCCACCGACTGCGGCGGGATGTTCACGAGTGGTGGCACGATGGCGAATCTGACGGGGATTCTCACCGGCCTCCGGTCGACGGCGGGGTACGATACGAAATCCCGTGGACTTCAATCGGGTGACCGTCCCGGCCGCTTCACCATCTACATGGCCGACCACGAAGGGCACTCGTCTATCTACCGAGTCGCGGAAATCCTCGGCCTCGGCGCGGACGCGGTCCGACTCGTCCCGAGTCACGACGACTTCACGATGGACGTCGACGCCCTCGTCGAACGACTCGACCAGGACGAAGCAAACGGGGACGTGCCGTTCTGTGTCGTCGCACAGGTCGGGTCGATAAACGTCGGTGCTATCGACCCACTGGAAGCGATTGCCGACGTCTGTGCAGAGCGAGATATCTGGTTCCACGCCGACGGTGCGTGCGGTGCAGTCGGGGCGATTCTCCCCGAGAAACGCCCACAGTACGCCGGGTTGGAGCGTGCGAACTCCGTGACACTCGACCCTCACAAGTGGCTCTCTATCCCCTACGAATGTGGCTGTATTCTCGTTCGGGACCCCTCGGCGATGCAACGGTCGTTCACCATGCACGCCTCCTACCTGGAAGGAACCGAGCGGACGCCCTACGAGGGACTGGATTACTACGAACTCGGGCCGCAGATGTCGCGTGGATTCCGGGCGTTGAAAGTCTGGATGAGTCTGAAACACCTCGGTGTCGAGGGGTATCGGACGCGCCTCTCACAGTCCATTCGGTGTACAGAGCATCTCGACGCCAGAGTCCGCGACGCCGACGACTTCGTCGCACTCCACGAACCGAACCTCTACCTGTATTCGTTCCAGTACGCCCCGCCAGACCTTCAGGCGGCCGCCACGGAGGGGGCGGAACGTCGCGAGGCAGTCGACGAGTATCTCGACGCGCTCAACCAGCGAATCGCGGACGAAATCCAACTCAGCGACGTCGCGTTCGTCATGACGACGTCGATACACGGCAGAACAGTCCTGCGATTCTCCATCTGTAGCCACCGAACTACGACCGACGACATCGACCGGACGTTCGAGACGCTTCGCGACATCGGAACCCGGGAGGACGCGACACTTCGCGAGACGTTCGGACTGGCGGTGTAGTCGGACCCTCGTGGCGTCTTCCGCCCTCGAACCGCGCTGAACTGAACCTACCTGACGATAGTGACCGGCACGGGACTGCGTCGGACGACTTCTTCTGCGACGCTGCCGAGGATGATACGTGAGACGCCAGTCCGCCCGTGACTGCCCATCACGACGTGGTCGTAGTCGGCGTCGTCGGCCAACAGGTCGACGATGGCTTTCTCCGGGTTGCCGACGGCAATCTCCTCTCCGACCACCTGGTCGCTGTCGACCAGTCCGACCTCTGCTTTCGCGTTGGCGAACGTCTCACGTGCCTCGCGTTTCTCGTCTTGGAACCACTCTTCGGTCCCGCTGAGCGCTCGTTCTCTGTAATCTGCATCCGCCGGGTTGATGACGTGTACCAGCGTGAATCGGGCGTCTGGCCACTCTTCGGTCGCAAAACGGAGTGCGGAGACCGACTGGGGCGACCCATCGACGGGGACGAGGACGTGTTCGGCCATACTGTCGACTACTCGGCGGTGGGTCAAAAACCCGCACGACGAAATCGGCGTCTCCTCAGTCGCCGTGCCGGGTCACACAGGTCGAGAGTCCCTTCAATTCGACCGGTTCGGAGTTGTCCGGGGAGTAGACGACCATCTGTCCTTTCTCCATGTACGGCACCTTGTCTTCGAGGTTCGGTGGGATGTTGACGCTCTTGATGGCGTCTTCGTCGCCGAGGTTGAGGACGACTTTGCTGTTGATTTGCTTGAACACCGGGTCGGCGATGTCCTGTGGGTCCTGCGTGATGAGGAACAGGCCGAGGCGCTCTTTTCGCCCCTGTTTGGCCGCCTCGGTGAACTTCTCGATGACCTTCCGCGCCTGGACGGTGTCGGCGTTGGTCAGGAAGTTGTGTGCTTCGTCCATCCCGAGGACGAGCGGTGTCTCCTTGATGCGTTCGCTCGACGGGTCGTTCGACAGTTTGTCGTCGATGAGCATCGCGGAGACGGCGAGGACGAACAGTTCCTTCGCCCGACTCGACGAGAGGTGGTAAGTCGGGACGACGGTGAGGCCACCGGGGCGGACGAGTTCGTGGTCGAGGTCCGTGATGGGGCGAGCGTCCTGGTCGAACACGCCGTCGGGGACGCCTCTGACGCGTCGCTTTACCGCGTCGAACGTCGCTTCGTGGACGCGACCAGACTCGTCGAGTTCCTCTTTGAGCGCCGGGTCGTCGAGGAAGGTCAGGAACTCTCGGTAGGTCCCGCCGTCACCGTAACTGCGGAAGAACCGGTTCAAGAGTTCGAGGAGCGCGGGATACTGGTTTTCGTTGAGGCTACTCCCGGCGACCAACCACGGCAGGTCACGCGCCATCGAGAAGGGGATGGTGAACTCCAACTGCTCTGCTCTGTGGTTCGACCCCGGATACGACGACCCGGCCATCTTCGGGACGAGTGCGAGCGTGTCGTCGTGACCGCCGTGGGCGATGCCCTCTCGCTCGTAGCGACGCGCCGTGTCGGCGTCCATGCCGGGGTTGTCGTCGTGCATCTGTGCGTACTCGTCTTGCGGGTCGAACTGTACGACTGCGGTCTGTACCTCGCGTCCGTCGTCCATCTCGTAGGTCCGCGCCGACGAGAGATACTGCCGGATGATGTTCTTCGACGCGTGGGTCTTTCCGGACCCCGTGCCACCGGCGACGAGCGTGTGGCGGAACACGAGTGGGTCGCCGTCGGTGTAGTCGTCTTTCAGGCGGTAGTCGATAGTCGGCGGTTGGGCCGCGGTCCGAACCTTCTCGCCACCGACGGAGAGGTGGCCGAGGAAGACGCCGTCTTCCGGAATCTTCAGTCCGGTCTTGATTTGCGTCGCGTCGTTGGCCTCGCCCACCGTCGCTCCGGGTTTGGGCACCCGGTCTACCATCCGCCGCTTGAGTTCGCCGCCGTCGGAAAAGAGGACGGCGATGGGTTCGAGTTCGGCCATGAACTTGTAGTCGCGTTCTTCGAACTCGTCGGAGGGTCTGCGCATCGCCCGGCGGGCGTGAATCTCCGTCGCGTCGTCGGCCTGAAACTCCTGTGCGTATTCGAGGGCGACGATGCGACAAAACAGGTCTTCGCCGTCCGGATAGGGGACGATGAGATACGTTCCGAGACGGACGTGTTCGCGGTTGCCGGCAGTGACGAACGCGCGAAGCGTCGTTCGTTCCCGGTCTTCGGAGACGCGGAGTCCCTGCGAGACGGCAATCGCTCCGACACCGCGTTCGGTTCCGACCGGGTCGGCGTCGTACTCGTCGAATTCGAGTCCGCGTTCGTCGCTCGTCGCCGCGTCGGCGGTGTTCGACGCCGGTGTGTCCTCGCCGTCGTCGCTGCGGGTCGTGTCGGTGTCGGTGCGCTCCGAGGGACGGTGACCCTCGCGTTCGCCTCGGTCTGTCTCGTCGGTATCGTCGCCGACGAAATCCTCGAAGTCCCGCAGGTCGGTCATGTCCAAAGGCTTGCAGGCGGCGTGTAAAAATCCTCACGTCGCGTCGGCGTGGTATCGTCGCGCTCCCACGGACGATTTTTCTGTCTCGCCTGCCTAGCAGTGTCCATGCTTTTGGTCCGCGGACACGGCGGGGGAACGGCGCTCACGGGAACGATATTCGAGCGGGGGGAGGAACCGCCGACGTACCGGGGGGCACCCAACGAAGCGGCACCCTACGTCTGGGTTTGCGACGAATTCTACGAAGTCGAAAGCGGCGGGACAGAGACCGAAATCGACGGGCGAACCATTCGGGTGGCGTTCGACACGCCGATGCCTCGCGGATTCGACACGCGCGAACAGGCGCTCGACGCGGCGAAAGACCACATCCGAACCCAGTTCGCCCGCGTCGGCGTCGACACCGACGACGTCCGAATCGAGGTGGTGAGACCGGACGAAGAAGGGACCCCCGAAGAGACGGCGTAGGTCACTCGTCGGCGTCGACCCACCGGATGTTGTCGTAGCTCTTCATCTGGTCCGACGAGAGGCGGTCCGAGAGTTTTCGTCTGAGTGCGGCTTTCTCACCGACACTCACTCGCGCCAACTCGTCGGCTTTCTCGACTGCGAGCGGTGGGCCACGCGTCGCGGCAACGTCGCGGACGATGTGGTGCATCAGGTTCTCGCGCGTCGCTTCGTCCTTCGTGAACGCGTACGGCGCTTCCACCCGGTAGCAGACGTCGGTCCGTGGGTCGTACAAGACGAAGAACGTCAGCGTATACTGTTCTGGGTCGAGCGACCGGTCGACGTCGAACGCCTCGCCCTCGGCGCTCATCTGTCGGTCCGACCCGCCGCGGGAGACGAACCAGTTGGTGAACGTCAGTGCCTCGGTCTGCCGGTCTTCGGACTCCGGCCCGTCGCGTCGTTCGAGCAGGTTGACGAAGAAGGCGGCGTCGTCTACCCACGGGACGTCGCCAGATTTCTCCTCGCGGAAGTGCTGTTGGAGCGTCCGCACGATGTGTTTCGCTCCGGGATTCTTGACGAATCCGGCGAGCGGAACGTCGCGTTCGACGAATCGCTCGACCAGACGGACGTAGTTCTCGACGATTGCTTTCGGTTTCGCGTCGCGTGCGAGGTCCCTGAGTTCGGCGTCTCGGTCACGCCAGTTGAGGAGTTCTTTCGGGTAGACCGGCCCGTCGAGGATGAGGAGGTCGGAGACGGCGTCGGCGTGATGCAGTGCGTGTTCGCTCTCGGCGAGATACAGCGACAGCGCGTGGACGACGCCCTCCGCGTACCGGTTGACGCGAGGCGCACGCAGGACGCGTTTGCGGACGTAGCCCTCGTCGGATTTCTGCCACTCGTCGGTGTCGAACACCGAATACGAGTCGCGGGTGTGGGCCGTCATGACGATAGAGCGGGCGCGGTGGAGTTCGAGGTCGGACGGTTCGGCCGCCATCGCGGCGTGTGCGACGTCGAGAACGAGGCCGTTTTTGAACGTCGTCGGGTTGATGGTCCCCGAGTCGAGGCCGTGGACCGTCGGAAACGGCGTGTCGGTGAGTGCGACGTCGTCGACGTTGGCGGCGTTGAGGCGCTGTTCGCCGAGGGGTTCGACGACCGGTCGTCCGCCACCGGGGCGCGAAAGCGGGTCGAGCCACGATTCCCACACCGTCCGCGCGAGGTCGGCGTAATCGGTGTCGTCGACGGAGTCGGCGATGGAACTCGCCATCGACGCGATGTCGTCGACGTGGACGGGGTCGAGCGTCATATCTCGGCGTCGTCGCCGACGGTGAAAAAGCCGCCCGTCTCCCGACGTGTCGGCCCCGGGTCCTGTTCCCGGCACGCTCTTATCGCTTCGTTACCAACCAACCGACGACGATGTCAGTCACCGCGGTCGGGTTCGACCTCGACTACACACTCGCAGTTCCGACGCGGGACCGCGAGACCATTCTCTCGGAGGCAGCAGCGGCGGCAGGCGCGCCATCGCTGTCTCGAGAGGCGTATCTCCGGGCACACCAAGAAAACCTCACACGCGAGACGCGTGCTCCAATCTTCGAGTCACTCCTCGAAGAACACGACTCGCCGGTGGACGCCGAGCACGTCGCGACTGCCTACCGCGAGCGCATCACGGACGCCGTCGTTCCGGTCGACGGCGTCGAAGCGATGCTCACCGGTCTTCGGACGACCTATCGCATCGGCTTGCTCACGAACGGCCCAGTCGTCGCACAGGAGGACAAACTCGCCAAACTCGGATGGTTCGACGCCTTCGATACGGCGCTCGTCACGGGGTCGCTCCCCGCGGGGAAACCCGACGTTCGGGCCTTCGAAGCACTCCTCGACGGCCTCGACACCGCACCAGAAGAGACCGTCTACGTCGGCGATAGCGTCCACCACGACATCGCCGGCGCGGACAACGCCGGGATGATTCCGATACAGGTGGTCGGCGAGGGGTGCGACGACCCGGACCCCCGCGCTGTCGCCCACATCCCTCGTGAGAGGTTGCCGACGGAACTCCCCGAACTGCTCGCAGACCTCTAACTACGCAGTCTCGTCGCGGTAGTCCGGTTCGTCTCCTGTCGCATCTGTGTCGAGCGCTTCGACCAGCGCACGGAAGGCGGGCAGTATCCACTTCACCTGCGCGCCGTCTTCGACGAAGACGAGCGTTCGCGGGGGACGAACCGCTTTTGGACGCACCCGCAGGCCCTCCTCGCTCGCCGCCTCGGCGGTCACGTCGGGATGAGCGAGAAACTCCACGCGGGCGCGGTCAGGTTGGACGTACACCTCTGCGACGCGTTCGTCAGCGTCGGCGGCGGCGACTGCGTAGGCGAGCGCACCGTCGTCGGTCGGTTCGACGTCGGTGTCGGCATCGACTACCGAGAGCGTCGCGAACGCCGCTTCGTGGCCGGTCAGTTCGGACGCGAGAAGTTGCGCGATTCGTGTGCCGTCGGTGAGTCTGTCCACGACCATAGCCGTAGTTACACGGGGGATGGTTTCGGCGTGTCGTTTCTGTCGAACCACTTTAGGACGTGCCAACACAGCACACGGCGTATGAAGCGACGAACTGTCCTCGGTCTCGTCGTCACCGGGAGCGTCGGCGGCTGTCTCGGTACCGGTGGCGGCCCGCCACCTGAGGAGGTAGTCGCCTTCGACGAGTTGCCGTCGGAGGCACAGACGGAGTTCGAGACGGTGCTGCGCGAGGGCGGCCTCCACAAGTGCGACGTCGCGCTCTTGGACGTCGAGGAGTCGTACGTCGAGTACGAGGGCGACTACTATTCGGTCGTCGTTCAGCAGGGTGACGGGAACGAGGATGAACCCTGCAACGACTACTTCGTACAGGTCGAGAGCGTAGACCTGTCTTCTTGACCGTCGCTACTCCGACAGGCCCTGTTTCGCTTTCGTGGCCGCGTCGTCCACGTCGACACCGTTCTCGCGGGCGAAGAGGACAGCGGCGGCCTCTGCGGTCACACCGAGTCTGGACTGTCGTTCGTTGATGCTGGCGACAGCGTCCTGTTTTTCGAGGCCGGCAGCGACGCACGCGTCGAGAATCTGTTCGAACGCGGACTGCTCGCGGAGGACAGAGGCGTCGGGTTCGAACTCTTCGGGTATCTGCACGTCGGCGGGGTCGAACGTCGCGACGACTTCGTCGTCGTCGCGCTCGACGAGGCCACGTCCCGCGGCAAGGTCGATGAGACGCTTCGCCTGGTCGGGTGAAAACCAGTCACGGTCGAGGGACAGGGCGACGACGAACTCGCCTTCGCCGAGACGAGTCGCCCCGTGCTGGCGAAAGGGAACGGCGACGGTAACGTCGAGACTCATCGGTTCGACGGCCGGTGCGCGTGACCTAAACGGTTTGTGTTGCGTCCGGGGCCCCACCCTGAGATGACACCCATCGACAAGAGCCGATTCGAGCGATTCAAGTAGTCACCGAGGTTTTTACCCCGTATGAAGGACCAAGGACGCTCCAAGCGGAAGCGGACCGGTGGACGACTCAAGCCGTCGTCGAACAAGAAGCGCTACCAGCTGGGTCGCGAACCCGCCGCCACGACGGTCGGCGAACCCCGATTCCAGGTCATCGACTCCCGCGGCAACAACGAGAAGTTCCGCACGCTCTCGACCAACGTCGCACAGGTCGCCGACGGCGCAGAGGTCACACAGGCCGACATCGAAGGCGTCATCGACAACCCGTCGAACGTCAACTACGCCCGCCGTAACATCATCACGAAAGGCTCCATCATCGACACGAGTGCCGGTCAGGCCCGCGTCACGTCCCGCCCCGGGCAGGACGGACAGGTCAACGCAGTCCTCCTCGACGAGGAGTAACTCTCTCTTACCGCGTCGGATTTCCGCGCGGTTCCCCGTTCGATACACTGAGAGCGACAGCAGTCGATTGACGGTCTGAACAGTCGAAAATAGAGCCAGAACAGCGGCGTCTTCAGGGCGTCGGCGCGGCTTTCTGGAGCGCCGTCTCGGCGATGTTTCCACCGTAGTCGGCGCTGCGGGAAATCGAGTCCACGACGAGTCCGAGCAGTTGGGCGCGGGCAGGGTCGAGGTTGCGGAGGAGTTCGTCGATTTTGCGAGCACTCTCGTCGATAGCCTGCACAGATTCGCGAGACTCGTTCGCGAGTCGGGTCGCCTCGTTGCTGTCTTCGGCGAAGAGCGCGTCCATCCCGCCGTTGACGACTTCTTCGACGTCTTCGAACAGTTCCTCCATCGCTCTGATGATATCCTCACCGACCGGTTGTTCGAAGTTCAACGAGAGGTGTGCAATCTTCGTCGCGTGGTCTGCGATGCGTTCGAGTTGGCGGGCGGCGGATTGGTAGTCGAAACAGACCTCCCGGGGCAAGCCGAGTTCTTCTGCTGCTTTCGGGGTGCGGAGCGTGGCACGGAAGATACGCGAGACGACCATCCAGAGGCGGTCCACGTCGTCGTCGCGCTGGATGACGTCGTGTGCGAGGTCTTCGTCCTGCTCGGCGATGGCGGCGATGGCGTCTTCGAGCATCGACATCGCGATGAGTCGCATCCGCGTGACCGCGTTGTGAATCGAGAGTTCCGAGGAGTCGAGCAAGTCGCGGATGACGACTCGGTCACGGGTCTCTTCTAAGACTTCGAGGCCGACGAGACTCTGTGTGGCCTCGCGAATCGTCCGTCGCTGGTCGGTCGTGATTCGCGAACTCTCCAGTGCGATGATGTCGAACCCGCTGACGTACATCGTCATGACCGCGCGCGTGAGTTCGTCTCCTTCGAGGTCCGTGATGTCGAGGGTGCCCTCGGTCCGTTCTTCTTCAGACCGCGGGGTCAAGAACAACGAGTCCCCTTCCGGGTAGAATTCGACTTCACTCCCGGCAGAGACGCCGTTCTCGGTCGCCCAGTCTTTGGGGATAGAGACGGTGTAGGTGGACCCGCCCGTCACCTGCACCTTTCGGGTTTCGACCATACGGGCTTCTGGTGCGCTTCACACAATAAATCTGTCTATGACTATATATCGGAGTCCGATTTTCCCATCACTCTCGCAACGGTGCGGTATCCAACGTGTCGGTGGAGAGATTCTATACGGTGACGTTTCCTGTAGGCTGACAGACGGATGATTACCCGGTCGCCACCGTGACGAACTGTGTCTCCCGTTCGGGTGCCCTCTGGGTGCGGAAGGGTTGGAGGACTTTCGGGCTGCTGTCCACGTGACAACTTCGCATGCCACACATTACAGAATGTAGCACTATATAGTTGTCATAGCAGGGTATTTACCCCCAAATCGATTCGAAATCGATGATGAGGAGCAACTCGGACGTCCTATCCCGGCGTAAGTTCCTAGTTGCGTCGGGTGCGGCCGGTCTCGCTGGGCTGGCTGGCTGTATCGAAGAGAACACTTCGGGAGATGGTGGCAACTCGGGCGGTGGTTCTGGCGGCACCGAGGGTTCGGGTACGACCGGCGGCAGCGACCTTTCGGGTTCTGTCGACATCGCCGGGTCCTCTACCGTCTTCCCGCTCGCGACGACGATGTCCGAACGGTTCCAGACGAACCACCCCGACGTCAACATCAACGTCCAGTCGACGGGGTCCGGCGGTGGGTTCGCGAACTACTTCTGTCCCGGACAGACGGACTTCAACAACGCCTCGCGGCCCATCAAACCTGAAGAAGAAGAGCAGTGTTCTGCAAGTACTGTCGAACCGGTCGAGTTGAAGGTCGCCACCGACGCACTCACCGTCATCGTCAACAACGACAACGACTTCATCGGTGAGGGACTCACCGTCGAGCAACTGGAGACCATCTTCTCTGCCGAGACGAAACCGACGGTCTGGTCGGACATCGACTCCGACTGGCCCGACGAGGAAATCGAAATCTTCGGCCCCACTGACGCTTCCGGTACCTACGACTACTTCATCGAGGCAATCCTCGGCGAGGAGGGTCCGAGTCACCGCCAAGACTACTCGGCGACCGAACAGGACCGCACCATCATTCAGGGAGTCGAAGGCTCGAAGTACGCTATCGGTTACATGGGCTACGCCTACTACAGCGAGAACCAAGACAGTGTGCAGGCAGTCGCCGTCGACGACGGTGACGGCTACGTCGAACCGTCGCTCGACACGGCGCTCTCCGGCGATTACACCCCGCTGTCGCGTCCGCTCTTCACCTACATCTCTAAGCAAGCACTCGCGAGGAAACCCGTCGCCGAGTTCGCACGCTACTGGCTACGCAACGCCACGAGCAAGGAACTCGTCGCCGACGAAGTCGGATACGTCCCGCTCAGTTACAAGGAACAGGCCGGGATGCTCGCCACCCTCAATTCGGCAATCGAAGAGGCGAACTGAACTACTGATGGCAGAATAGGCTCCCAAAGTACGTTTTCAACTTCCACCAACCACAAAAAACAATGAGCACAGATGACCTCGAATCCGACCTCACGCGGAAGACGGAGAACTCCCCGCGTGAGTTGCTGACGCGGTCGTTTTTCTTCTTGTGCGCGGCGCTATCCGTCGTGACGACCATCAGCATCGTCGCACTCCTCGTCACCGAGGCGGCGAAGTTCTTCAGTATCACTGCCCCGTTGATGGGTGTAACGGGAGAAACGGCCTCCGTCATCGACTTCCTCACGGGGACGACGTGGCAAATCAACAGCCAGGAGTTCGGCGTACTGGCGCTCGTCTCTGCGACGATGATGATTACCATCGGGTCGGCGATTATCGCGCTTCCGCTGGGTGTCGCGACGGCGATTTACCTGAGCGAGTACGCGAGTCCGCAGGCACGGTCGGTTCTCAAGCCCGCACTCGAGATTCTCGCTGGCGTCCCCACCGTTGTCTACGGGTTCTTCGCTCTCATCTACATCACGCCCGCAATTGGGGTCATTCTGCCGAGTATCGGGACGTTCAACGTCCTCTCGGCCAGCATCGTCGTCGGTATCATGATTATCCCGATGGTCGCGTCCATCTCTGAAGACGCGATGTCCGCCGTCCCCGACGACTTGCGGCAGGCCGGATACGGGATGGGTGCCACGAAGTTCGACGTCTCGACGGGCATCGTCGTTCCGGCGGCACTCTCGGGCATCTTCTCGTCGTTCATCCTCGCCCTCTCGCGTGCCATCGGTGAGACGATGGCCGTCACCGTCGCCGCAGGTGCACAGGCGAAGTTCCTCAACCCACTCGACCCGACGTCGTATCTCGAAGGCGCACTGCCGATGACGGCGGCGATGGTCCAACTGCTCACCGGTGACATCACCGGTGGTGGACTGGCCTACCGCAGTCTGTTCGCGATTGGTCTCGTGCTCTTCGTTATCACGCTCATCATGAACATCATCAGCGACTACGTCGCACAGAAATACCGGGAGGCGTACTGAGATGGCAACACAGAGCGACACAATCGAGTCGTTCGGTCAGGTCAGTCGCCGGGCCGGCGTCATCTTCCGATACCTGCTGATGGGCGCGACGATGTTCGGTATCGTCACGCTGGCCATCCTCCTCGTCTACGTCGCGAACGACGCACTCCAACCGCTCACCGCTGACCTCGGGTGGTATCTCGTCTTCTTCCTCACACTCGTCGCACCGGCGACGCTCGTCGGTGCGTACCTCCTCCGGACGAACGTCGAGGCGTTCAAACTCGGCGCGCTCGTCGTCGGGATGCTGGCGGTGACACTGATGTTCAGTGGCGGTGTCGCCATCCTCTTCGTCGATATCGTCCCACCGCTCGTCAGCCTCTCGTACGCAGTCGGTCTCGTGGTCCCACTCGCGGCCGTCGTCCTCATGACGAAGTACGAAGACCTGATTCCGTTCACCGTGCGTGTCGCGGCGACGGGCGTCATCTTCTTCCTCTCGCTGTTCGGTATCCCGGGGTACTACCTCAGTATTCCAGAGATAGTGCGTATACTCCCGTACGTCCCCACCGAGTGGACCATCATCACCTACCTCTTCGGTGGCGGTGTCGCAATCGCTGTCGGCCTGTACTTCGCTCGCATCCAAGAGAGCAAGCGTGCAGGACTCGTCGCTGGCGCCACCGCACTCACGGTGACCGGTGTGGTCGCCGCCTCTGGGTACTTCACTGGCGTCACTCCGGTGGCACTCGCCGTCGTCACCGCGGGTGCGTTCGTCCCGACTGCGGCGTACGCCGGTGGGGCCGCACTCACACGCGAACGAGAACGCGCCGGCCTGGTCTTCGCGGCAGTCGTCATCTTCGGGTCGCTCGTCGGTGCCGTCGCCGTCGACGCACTCGGCTTCGCCGGCCCACAGTCGTGGGTCGACTGGCAGTTCCTCACGAGTGCGCACAGCGGGACCGCAGAGAACGCCGGTCTCTACCCGGCCATCGGTGGCTCGATTCTACTCATGATTACCGTCGCGGCGCTCTCGTTCCCGCTCGGCGTCGGTGCCGCGGTGTACCTCGAAGAGTACGCACCGGACAACGTCTTCACTCGCTTTATCGACGTCAACATCTCGAACCTCGCCGGCGTCCCCTCCGTCGTCTACGGGTTGCTCGGCCTCGGTGTGTTCGTCACCTACCTCGGCCAACCGACCGGAACGGTTCTCATCGGCGGTGCGACGCTCGCACTGCTCATCTTGCCCATCGTCATCATCTCCTCTCGTGAGGCGATTCGCTCCGTCCCGAGTGAGATGCGACAGGCGTCCTACGGGATGGGCGCGACGCGCTGGCAGACGGTCAAGAACGTCGTCCTCCCGGAGGCGTTCCCCGGTATCCTCACCGGGACGATTCTCGCACTGGGCCGGGCAATCGGTGAAACCGCCCCACTCATCATGATTGGGGCCCCGAACGTCCTGTTCAGTCTGCCGACCGAACTCAGCTCGAAAGTCAGCGCGATGCCCCTGCAGGTGTACGCGTGGTCGAGTCTGTTCGCCAGCGAGGACTTCTACACCAAGGCGGTGCCAGCGGGTGTCGTCGTGTTGGTCGCGGTTCTCCTCGCGATGAACTCCGTCGCTATCGTCCTCAGGAACAAGTTCGAAAGTGAAAGTTAATACACACTCATGAGCCAAAAAGACAAATCAGCAGAGGTTGAAACGTCAGATATGACCGGGACAGAGGACCCGACGAACGACGAGATGCTCGTCCAGACGGACGTCAGCGATGGGCTGTCTTCGTCCGCGTCGGGTGCGAAAATGAAGGCGGAGACCATCATCCGGGCCGAGGACGTCAACGTCTGGTACGGTGACGAACAGGCGCTCCAGAACATCTCGATGGAGATTCCCGAAAACAGCGTCACCGCGATGATTGGCCCGTCGGGGTGTGGCAAGTCCACGTTCCTCCGGTGTATCAACCGGATGAACGACCTCATCGACGTCGCCCGCGTCGAAGGGAAACTGACGCTCCGCGGGAAGAACGTCTACGACGACGACGTCGACCCGGTCGCACTCCGTCGTCGCGTCGGGATGGTCTTCCAGAAGCCGAACCCCTTCCCGAAGAGCATCTACGACAACGTCGCCTACGGGCTGAACATTCAGGACATCGACGGCGACTACGACGAAATCGTCGAAGAGTCGCTCAAGCGCGCCGCCCTCTGGGACGAAGTCAAAGACCGACTCGACGAGTCGGGTCTCGACCTCTCCGGCGGGCAACAACAGCGTCTCTGTATCGCCCGCGCTATCGCGACGGACCCGGAAGTCCTCCTGATGGACGAACCTGCGTCCGCACTCGACCCGGTCGCAACCTCGCAAATCGAGGACCTCGTCGAGGAACTCGCCGAGGACTACACCGTCGTCATCGTCACCCACAACATGCAACAGGCGGCCCGCATCTCGGACAAAACCGCCGTGTTCCTCACGGGCGGCGAACTCGTGGAGTTCGACGACACGCAGAAAATCTTCGAGAACCCCGAGAGCCAACGCGTCGAAGATTACATCACTGGCAAGTTCGGATAACTTCACCTCACCCTCGGCCCGCTGGATTCCAATCCGGGATTCAGCCTCGTCTTTCAGGGACGTTCGCATCACCCAGATGCGCTCGAAACTGAGAGCAACACAAGGAATTTTACGACCCCTCACGGAACAACAAATATGGCCCGCAATACGTACCAAACCCGACTCAACGAACTCGAAGAGGACGTCCTCTACCTCTCAGAGCTCGTCGCAGAGCGCGTCCGGTTCGCGCTCGACGCGCTCGAAGACAAGGACGAGACAAAAGCACAGGAAGTCATCGAAGGCGACCACGAAATCAACCGCATCTACCTGGACCTCGAAAAGGACTGCATCGACCTGCTCGCGCTCCAGCAACCCGTCGCGGGTGACCTCCGGTTCATCACCGCCTCGTTCAAAATCATCACCGACCTCGAACGCATCGGTGACCTCGCGACGAATCTCGCTGGCTACGCCATCGACGCCGAGAAAGACGTCTACCCGGAAGTCGACATCCGCCGAATCGGTGACGCCGCACTCGACATGGTCGACCAGGCCATGGACGCCTACGAGAGCGAGGACTCGGAGCTCTGTCGCTCCGTCGCAGACCGTGACGACGATATCGACGAGATGTGTTCGAACGCCTCGCAGACCGTCGTTCGCGACCTGATGACGAGCGACGACTTCGAAGGCGACGGTGACATCGAACCCGAGGAGTTCCTCGTGGACGTTCGCCGCCTCCTCCTGACGATTCGTGACCTCGAACGCATCGGTGACCACGCGGTCAACGTCGCGGCGCGGACGCTCTACATGATAGACAACGACGACGAGTTACTCTTCTAACGCCGCTGCGGCTTTCTTCTCTGTGGACGTTCGTCGGCCGGGGCCAACGCTGGCCGACGAGAGACGAACGAGAACAGAGCGACGCGACAGGGACGACGCCCGGCTTACTGGAAGCCGAGACGGCCGTCGCGGGTGTCGGGCGAGAGTCCCTCGCGGGCCCCGCCTTTGAACTGGTCTTGAATCTGTTCGTAGTAGTTCATCAGGTCTTCGTTGATGGTCGGGCGGACCGACTCCATCGCCTTGCGGAAGTGCCGCATCTCGATTTCCGTGGCATCGCTGTCCTCGCGGAGCGCCTCGATAGCCGCTTCACGGCAGATGGATTCGAGGTCGGACCCGACGTAGCCGTCGGTGATTTCGGCAATCTCCCGGAGGCTCACGTCCGGGGCGAGCGGACTCTCTTGGGTGTGGATGTCGAGAATCTGTTCGCGACCCTTCTCTTCGGGTTGGCCGATGAGGACGAGACGGTCGAAACGACCCGAGCGGATGAGCGCCGGGTCGATCATGTCCGGGCGGTTCGTCGCCGCGATGACCATCACGTTTCCGGCGTCTTCGAGGCCGTCTAACTCCGTCAGGAGCTGGTTGACCACGCGCTCGGAGACGTTGTTGCCCATGTCTTGTCCGCGAGCGGGTGCGAGTGCGTCCAACTCGTCGAAGAAGATAATCGTCGGCGACACCTGCCGCGCCTTGCGGAACGTCTGCCGAATCGCTTTCTCCGACTCACCGACCCACTTCGACAGCAGTTGCGGCCCACGCACCGAGATGAAGTTCGCGTTCGTCTCGTTGGCGACGGCTTTCGCGATGAGCGTCTTCCCGGTTCCCGGTGGGCCGTACAGAAGGACGCCTTTCGGCGGTTCGATACCCATCCGGACGAACTTCTCGGGTGTCGTCAGCGGCCACTCGACACTCTCTTTGACCTTCTGTTTGGGCTCTTCGAGGCCACCCACGTCGTCCCACGTGACCTTCGGAATCTCGACGAGCACCTCGCGCATCGCCGACGGTTCCACCTCGCCGAGTGCACCGTTGAAGTCGTCGTTCTTGACGACCATCCGGTCGATGAGGCTCGGCGGGATGTCCTCTCTGTCGAGGTCGATTTCGGGTAAGTAGCGCCGCAACGCCTTCATCGCGGCCTCTTTGGTAAGCGCCTCGATGTCGGCACCGACGAACCCGTGGGTGTCGTCCGCCAAGTCGTCGAGATTCACGTCGTCCGACAGCGGCATGCCGCGGGTGTGAATCTGGAGAACCTCCTTGCGGCCTTCCTCGTCGGGGACGCCGATTTCGATTTCACGGTCGAACCGGCCGGGCCGGCGGAGTGCCGGGTCCACGGAATCGACGCGGTTCGTCGCCGCGATGACGATGACCTGGCCACGCGCTTCGAGGCCGTCCATCATCGTCAGCAGCTGGGCGACGACGCGGCGTTCGACTTCGCCGGTCACGTCCTCGCGCTTCGGCGCGATGGAGTCGAGTTCGTCGATGAAGATGATACTCGGGGACTCCTCTTTTGCGTCCTCGAATATCTCGCGGAGCTGTTGTTCGGACTCACCGTAGTACTTCGAGATAATCTCCGGGCCTGCGATAGAGAAGAAACTGGCAGACGTCTCGTTGGCAACCGCGCGGGCGAGCAGCGTCTTCCCGGTGCCGGGCGGGCCGTGGAGCAGCACCCCTTGCGGCGGTTCGATGCCGAGTTTCTTGAATATCTGCGGGTGCTTCATCGGCAGTTCGACCATCTCGCGGACGCGCTGAATCTCGTTGGTCAGCCCACCGATATCTTCGTAGGTGATGCCACCGCCGGTCTTCTCGAATCCGGAAATCGGCTCTTCGCGGAGTTCGACTTCGGTGTCCTCGGTGACGAGTGCGACACCTTCCGGTTTCGTCTCGACGGCGATGAGCGGAATCGCCTGTCCGGGCGACCGCATGAACGGGTGGTTCGTACTCGACATCACCGGGACGATGTCGCGTTCGACCACGGGCCGTTTGAGAATCTGCCGTTTGACCATTCCGGCCGCGTCGGACCCGAACTGGACACTCGCCTCTTCCGGCGGTGCCAACACGAGTTTCTCGGCCTTCTTGGCGTCTGCTTTGCGGATGGTCACACGCTCGCCGATACTCACGTCGGCGTTTTGCCGCGTGAACCCGTCGATGCGGACCGTATCTGTGTTCCAGTCCTGCCGGTCTGCCCGCCACACTTTCGCGGCGGTGGTCTTTCCTCCCTCGATCTCGATGATGTCTCCCGGCGAGAGCTTGAGATGGAGCAAGGTGTCCGGGTCAAGACGGGCGATACCACGCCCCGAGTCGTTCGGGTACGCTTTCGCCACTTCGAGTTGGACTTCGTTCATATGAATTACCTCGCGGGGATGCTGATACCTGTGGGAGGCCACCGGATAAGTCCTTCCCCGGTCTGTCCGGGGTGGCGTCTCCCGCTGGTGACAGCTTAGCACACAATAGGTCGGGTGGCTACTAATCCCTACCGACCCAACTGTTTTTGGTCACGCCGATGGCGGGCGTTTTTACCTTCGCATCCCGACCAGTCGTATCATGAGGCTTCTCGCGTTCGACGGCCGGATGGGTGCCAGCGGGGATATGCTCCTCGGCGCACTCGTCGCCGCCGGGGCAGACCCCGCTGTCTTGGCCCCCGTCGAAGACGCACTCGACGTGGAATATCGGATTCACGAGGTGGACAAAAACGGCATCACTGCGACCAAAGTGGACGTCTTGCTCGCCGAGACGGACGGCGGTGACCCTCGCGGTGAAGGCCACGACGACGACCACGGACGGGACCACGTCGCGTCAGAGAACGGAGGCGACACCGACGATTCGGACGACCCGCCCGAACACCGCCTGCGCGGCAACCTGTCCGTCGGTCACGGTCACACACACGACCACAGTCACGCTCACTCCCACGGCGACGACCACGACCATTCACACGGCGACGACCACACGCACGCCGAGGGTCACGGCCCCCACCGAACCTACCCCGAAGTGGTCAAACTCGTCGAGTCGATGGCGCTCCCGGCCGGCGTCGTCGAGGACGCGACGGCAATCTTCCGCATCCTCGGTGACGCGGAGGCGACGGTCCACGGCACGGACCTCGAAGACACCCACTTCCACGAAGTCGGCGCAGACGATGCCATCGCCGACGTCGTGGGGGCGTGTCTCCTCCTTTCTGACCTCGACGTCGACCGGGTCGTGACCGGCCCGGTTTCGGTTGGGGGTGGCGAAACGACGATGAGTCACGGCACCTACCCGATTCCCGCCCCGGCGGTACTCAACGTGGTCGAACGGGCCGACTGGTCCATCCGTGGCGGCCCCGTCGAGGCCGAACTGCTCACGCCGACTGGCGCGGCCATCCTCGCACACGTCGCCGAGGGTGTCGAGACGCTCCCCTCGATGTCGGTCGAATCGTCTGGCTACGGGGCCGGGGGGTGGGACTTCCCGGACCATCCGAACGTCCTTCGGGCAATCGTCGGCGACGGCGGGTCGCGACTCGTCCGCGACGAGATTTCTGTCCTCGAAACGAATCTCGACGACGCCTCACCCGAGATTCTCGGCAGTTTACAGGAGACGCTGAAAGACGCCGGCGCGCGCGACGTGACGATTCTCCCGACGACGATGAAGAAGTCTCGCCCCGGTCACCTCGTCAAAGTCGTCGTCAAACCCGAGGACGTCGAACGCGTCGCCTACCGACTCGCCGTCGAGACGGGGACGCTCGGCATCAGAGAACACGGCGCGGGCCACCGCTGGACCGCCCACCGGGAGTTCGAGACGGCGACGCTCGATATCGACGGCGACGCCTACGAGGTGACGGTGAAAGTCGCTAGCGACGTCGACGGTGTCGTCTACGACCGAAGCGCCGAGTACGACGACGCACTCGCCGTGGCGAAAGAGACTGGTCTCGCGGTTCGAGAGGTGATGCGTCGAGCGGTCGATGCCGTCACCCGTGACGACTGAAAAATAGGCCCAACCACCCGGTGATTACTGGTTGAACAGCGAGTGTGGGTTGCTGTGGTAGAAGTACCCCGCCGGGTTGTGGACGTGAACCCACACGTGGAGCGCCCAGACGAGGAAAGGAGCCCCGTTCTCACCCAGGTCGACTACCTCCCAGTGTTCGTGGTTTCCGCTGTCGTGGTCCGGGTCGTCGTGTGCGAACAGGTCCGGAGGGGATGTCGCGTACGGCCCTGCCTTCGGGACGAGGTACTCGATGGACCCGAGGACGGGTTGGCCGTCGCCGCCCTGTCCGTACGTCAGTGCTTGTGGCTTCGTCCGGTCGACTGTGCCGATGAGGTCGAACCGAGCGTAGTGATACCCCTGCCCCTGGAAGAACGGCGTCACCTGGACGTATCCGTCTGCCAGCGCCTTCTTCAGGTTGTTGTATTTCGCGGTTGCCGACCTGACTTCCGCGAGTTCACCCTTCAACCCACTCGGATGTGCCGCGGCGGTGCCGGCGAATCCGCCCACGGCGAGTGCCCCTACGCCGAGTGCTTTCAGATACGTTCTGCGCCCAATCGATGCTGGTTGTGATTCCATGCCTGTAGCTAGTGTCACGCGACAGGAGTGGTTAGGTATGAACCGGCGACCGTGCGTCTCGTTATTTGGAGGTCAGTTTACTTTGAAATTATCAGTAACGCCGAATGACATCACTCACTGTCAGGTAGGTCGTCTACGAACTCTCGAACCAACGGCACGAGGTCAGCGCCGAACTCCTCTTGGACGTAGTGGCCGACGCCGAAGAGGCGAACCGTCGTCGAGTCGTCGAACAGTCCTTCGAACGTCCGGAGTTCGGCAGGTCTGAACGCTCCGTCTTCCATGCCCCAGATGAGTCGTGCCGGGATGTCCGCGATGTTCTCACGTCGTTGCCAGAGCGACGAGAGCCACGTCCGGGACCCGAGGATTGCCTGTGGGAAGACACCGACTCCGGTCCGGTCGTTTCGGTTGGCCAGTCGGTACTGTTGGCGTGCGGCGTCGGTGAACTTCGAGCGGTCTGCGAACCCCATCGGCATAACCACCCGCGTGAACAGGTCGAACCGCTCGATGAGTTCGCGGCCAATACGCCCACCGAGCAGTCGGGAAAAGCGCGCGAAATGCGGGTCGTCGTTGACGGGCCACATCCACGTGTTCATCACGACGAGGCCTGCGACGTTTTCGGGGTGGTCGATGGCGTACGAGAGGCCGATTGGCCCGCCCCAGTCTTGAACGACGAGGACGACGTCTTCGAGTCCGAGTTCGTCGACGAACGCTTCGAGGACGTCGGCGTGGTCTTCGGGTCGGTACGAGAAGTCCGCCGGACGTTCAGAGAGGCCGAACCCGAGGTAGTCGAGAGCGACGCAGCGATACTCGTCTCGTAGTCCACGAATCAGGTGTCGGTAGAGAAACGACCACGTCGGATTCCCGTGGAGCATCACGAGCGTCGCCTTCCCGCCATCGTCCGGACCTTCGTCGACGTAGTGCACTGCCCCCGCCGAGAGGCCGAGACACTTCGATTCGAACGGGTACGCCGACCGGTCGACCCACCCGGTTCCGGTGTGTGCCATCGAGATGGCGTCGTCGACGGCGGTTGGACTGATGGATGTCATAGGAGACGTACGCGTGCAATCGAAATAAAACCGAACCAGCGAACGCGGCGATTTCCGGAAATTCAGGGGTTAGGAACTGCCTTCTCGGTGTCTCGGGTGTCGCATCTGCCGTCTTGGCTGGGTGCCACCGCGACTGTCACTCCTCCCGCGTCCGGTGTTCGTCGAGGGCCTCGTCGATACTCAGTTCACCGCCGGCCACCCGGCGAGCGAGTTCGTCGTCGATAGTCCGGCTATCGTCCGACTGTTCCCGAGAGCGAGCTTTGATGCGTTGGAGTTCCCCGTCGGTCGGTTCTATCTCCCGCGACTCGATTGGGTCGCCGGCCATCCGGGCGATGTTGACGGCGGCGAGGACGTCACCCATCCCGCGGGCGCCCGAACCGAGATACGGTGTCGTCCCCGTCTCGTCGACGAGTTCGACCGGAACCTCGTCGAGGTCGTTTATCAGTTTCGCGCCCTGCAGGCGTGCGCCGTCGCCGATGCGGACCACCGGGTCGATGGCGTCGTGTGTCTCCTGTCGGATGACGTCGACTGCGTCCGCCAACGGGACGTGAAACGCCGCGACGACGGTGTCTCCCGAGAGGATTGCGATGCCGGGTCTCGTTCCCGGGTCCACGCCGACGACCATCCGCCCGCCGCCACCGCGAAGCGTCGCGAGTGCCTCGTCGACGGCACGCCGAGCGTCGTCACCGGTCGCTGTCACCCGCGAGACGGCGGCGTCAGTCTTCACGTCGTCGTCCGGGGCGGTGATGAGGACGCGCGCTCGTTCGGGAACCGGGTCGCCCGGTTCGATGGTCGTGAAGGTGACTCCTCGACTACGTAATTCAGCCACGGCTTCGTGGTAGAGTTCGAAGTCCGCGGTGGCGACGACTATCACGGATGGGGGTTGGCGACGGGACGGAATAAATCGTGTTGCGCAGGTCGCCACCCGGGCGTCGGGTGGACCGAGGGCTTTTTCGGCCGGTGGCGCACACTTCCGTCCGTGACAGAGCCAGTCTCCACCGGATGTGCTTCGCTCGACGACCTGCTCGACGGTGGGTTCGAACGCGGTACCGTCACGCAGGTGTACGGTCCGCCAGCCGCCGGCAAGACGAACGTCGCGCTCTCTGCGGCCGTCAACGTCGCGGCCGACGGTGGGACCGTCGTCTACATCGACACCGAGGGGTTGTCGGTCGACCGCTTCCAGCAACTCGCGGAGGCCGTTGCGCCCGCAGACGTGGAGGCTGTGACCTCGCGGCTGATGATTAGCGAGGCGTACGATTTCGAAGACCAGGAAGAAGCCGTTCGCGACGCCGCCGAGTTCGTCGACCGAGCCGATTTGATAGTCGTCGACTCTGCGACTGGCTTTTACCGACTCGAACGAACCGCCGAGGGCGACGGTGGCGAGTCGCTTCGGCGAGTCGCCCGACAGGTGACCCACCTGCTGTCGCTCGCACGCAAACACGACCTCGCTGTGGTCCTCACGAACCAGGTGTACTCTGACCCCGAGAGTGACCGGACACGCGCGCTGGGTGGCCACACGCTCGAACACTGGACAGGAACTGTAATCCGTCTCGACCGGTTCCGCGGCGGCAACCGACGGGCGACACTCGAAAAACACCGCGCGAAACCCGCTGGCGAGACGGCGACGTTCAAGATAACCGACCGCGGGCTCTCCAGCACGGACTTATAAAAAGAGGTCGACGGGGCCGAACTCGGTCGGCCCGGTAGTGTTCGTACTCGGTTCGGATGCGCTCGGATTGTGCTTACAGTTCGTTCAGTTTCCGCAGGAGTTGGCCGCGGTAGCGCTCGTCGGCCTCGAAGCCCTTCACTTCGAGCACGTTGCGTTCGAGTTTGTCGAGCGCGACGTGGAACGCGTGTTCCGACCCGTAGCCCTCGCCACTCCCGGCCAGTTGGCCGTGGCTCGTTCGAAGCCGAATCTGGCACTGGATGAGGGGCGTCCCGCGAAGTTTCTCTTTGTGCTCGTGGAAGCGGACGTGCGCGTGGAGGACGCTCATCCGCTGGTACTTGTCGGCAACCTCGGTGATAGCCGAGATGATGTCCTGACGGCTGAGCGTCTCCAAGAGTCCGACGTTCGTGACCTGCACGTCCATCCGCTCTTCTTCCGTGTAGGTGAGCGCGCGGAGCACGTCAGTCTTCGTCAGCACGCCGAGCACTTCTCCGTCGTCGTCTTTCGGGGTGACGACGAGGCCGGCGATGTCGTTTTCGAGCATCCGGGCGACGGCGTCGCGGACGCTCTCTTCGGGCGTCGCCGTGAGCGCCGGACTGGTCATCAGGTCGTAGACCGGCAGGTCTAACATCCGGTCGGTGTCACCGCGGCGGTCCTGTTTGCCCTGTCGGCCCTCGTCGCGAACCATGAACTCGACGAGGTCGTACGTGGTCAAGACCCCGGCGAGACGGTTGTCGGGCGTGAGGACCGGAAGGCGCGAGATGCCGTGTTCGCGGAGTCGGTTGATTGCCTGTCCGAGGTGGTCACGCTCGCCGATGGTGACCACGTCGTCGGTGTAGATTTGTTCGACGGTCAGTGCGTCGAGATTGTCGAGAACGGCTTCGAGGATGTCGTTCTGGGTGATGATGCCGTACTGCTTTTCACCCTCGTAGACCGGGGCGACTTTCGTGTCGCCCTCGACGAGCATCCGTGCGACTTCACGCACGTTCTCGTGTCGGTCGATTTTCGGAACCGCCTTCGTCAGCGCGGCGGCTTTGGTGTTGTCCTCGACGTGCGAGTTGATGAGTTGCTTCTCACCGATGACGCCCGCGTATTCACCGTCCTCGGTGACGATAATTCCTTTAGGGTTTTCCCGCTCGAAGATGGAGCGGACTTTGCCTAATCGCTCGTTAACGTCGACCTCGATGAAATCAGGAGTGGCGATATCAGCAATATCCATAATACATCCTGATATACAACGCGTCCTATCTTGAAACTTCGTCCCGTTTCCACCGCTCAAGAAGTAACGAAATCGCAAGGCATCGGTGAGTCTGAACGGCCGAATTCGGTTAGTTGACGGTCCGTGCGCCTCATTAACACACTCGCGTCTGCCGTTAACGTGACGTTGGAGCGACATCACGCCGCCAATCCCGCCGCGCCGTGTCTCACCGAATACACACGACTTCCCGGTCAGCAAAACTGATACACCGAAATCCATCGATGAATATTCTCCTAATCCAGCGGGTAGGAGTGTCCTAACCGCCTAAATTCGAACATCTAGCCTCTCCATACTTACACGCTTTCCGGTCGTTCTACTTTTCGAGAGTATGGTGACTCCTGACAAGAACTCTGAAACAGACCGCCACGATGGCGAAGAATCGTTCCGAGCAGACGGCTCGGGGCGCGCAGAACTCGTCCCGACGACGGGGCCCAACGTGATGGCTGCGCGTACGATGGAACTTCCAGTTCCGCAAACCGACCGTATCGAATACGGTCAATCCGACGTCCAGACCGACGCCGACGCTGCCGACGGCGAGGAAGAAGAGACGCCAGAGACGCTCCGAGAAGCAGTTCTCCGAGAGGTCAAAGCGTTCTTCGCGGCCCTCGACGACGACACGGCGTTCGCGCCGGCACCGAACGAGCAGTTCATAGAAGAGAACTTCTTCGACTTCTCGTTCCTCGAAGGCGTCCAAGATATCGAACACTACTGGGTGAACAAACCCTTCGCGTTCGTCTCGATTCTGTACGACCACAAGCAGCGAGAGTACCGCTACCACGTGAGCGAACCAGTCCTCGACCACTTCGAGAAGTTCGTCCGCGACGACCTCACGAAGATTCTCCGCAACAGCTTGCTCTACCGTGACCTCGACCACGAAGGCGACCGAGAGGACGTCTTCGACGACGAGGCGCGCGATATCATCTCGGAGCACGCCGCGACGGTCGAAGACGGGTCGCTCTGGAAGTTGTTCTACTTCCTGCTCCGCGACTTCATCCACTACGGCCGTATCGACCCGGTGATGCGCGACCCTGGAATCGAAGACATCTCCTGTGACGGTGACGGCGTCCCGGTGTACATCTTCCACGGTGTCTACCGCGACATGCCGACGAACGTCGTCTTCGACGACGGCGACCTCTCGTCGTACACGATTCGCCTCGCACAGCGTGCCGGCAAGCAGGTGACAGTCTCCGACCCGCTGGTCGACGCCAGCCTTCCGGATGGGTCTCGCGTCCAACTGACGCTCGGGTCCGACATCGCGACGCGCGGGTCGAACTTCACCATCCGCAAATTCGCTGACGAACCGCTGACGCCAGTCGACCTCGTGCGCTGGAACACCTTCAGCGTCGAACAGATGGCCTACTTCTGGTTGGCCATCGAGAACAACAAGAGTCTCGTCTTCGCGGGCGGGACGGGGTCGGGTAAGACCACCTCGATGAACGCAGTGTCGTTCTTCGTCCCCGGATACGCGAAAGTCGTCTCTATCGAGGACACGCGCGAAATCACGCTGCCGCACGACAACTGGATTCAGTCGGTCACCCGTGACACCTTCACGGCCGACGGCCGCGGCGAAGTGTCGATGTACGCGCTCTTGCAGGCCGCGCTCCGACAGCGCCCCGAATACCTGCTCGTCGGTGAGATTCGGACCGAAGAACGCGTCGCACTGACGTTCTTCCACTCCATCGCGACGGGCCACACCGCGTACACGACGTTCCACGCGGACTCCGCGCAGGGCGTGGTCCACCGGATGCGGAACGAACCGCTCGGCGTGCCTTCCCAGATGCTGTCGGACCTCGACATCATCTCCGTCCAGAAGCAGACTCACCTCGACGGCGACCGGACGCGCCGAAACGTCTGCGTCACCGAAATTGTCGGTGTCGACGAAGACGGCGAAGTCGAACTTCGAGACGTCTTCAAGCGGAATCCGACCGACGACACGCACGAAAAGGTGGCTGATTCGAAGGTCCTCGACGAAATCGCGACCGAACGTGGCTGGACCGCGGCCGAACTCCAGTACGAAATGGACGTTCGCGCCGACGTCCTCCGCTACATCGCCGCACAGGGAATCGAAGATTACCGCGCCGTCGCGTCCGTCATCCGTCGCTTCGAGCGTGACCGCAAGGGCCTCCTCGAAGAGGTCTACGAGGAAACGTCGCTCGTGTCCGTCGACACCGACGACGACGCGGACGACGCAGTCGACGACACCCAACTCGCAGAAGAGGCCGAAGAGATTCTCTCGGACCTCTTCGACATCGAAGTCGGCGGGTCAGACGGTGACGTCGCAGAGACCGATGGCGGAAACGAAGCGGGTGACGCCGAAAGCGACGACGCTGACGACGCAGTGCCCACCGACTCCGACCACACGTCCGAGGAAGACGCCGACGCGTCTGCTGATGAAGACGTGACCGACGAGGACGATTCGGAGGAGTCCGATGCCCGCTAACTCACCGTCTTCGGTCCCGCTGCCCGACTACGAAGTCGAGCAGTACTTCCCACGCGAACACTTCGACGAATCGCCCGAAGACGTCAGTCGCCTCCGCGAACGCTACGGGTACATCCGCACGTACTTCAAGCGCCACCCGGGTGGCCACCGTGACCTCCAGCGCTGGCTGAACCAGTCTCGCGTGGGCGTCACCTACGACGTCTACCTCACCCAGTCGGTCAAACTGGCGTTCGTCGCCGCGCTGCTCGGTTCGCTCCTCGGCGTCGGTGTGACGCTCGTCCTCACTCGGATGGGCGTGCTGGCGAACGCCAGTAGCCCCGTGAACTTCGGCGTCGGGTACAACCTCGTCGCGCCACTGCTCCCGTACAAGGTGCCCATCCTCGGGACGCTCCTCGTCCTCATCCTCGGTGGACTGTTCGGCGCAGGGACGTACTACACACGCTACTATCTCCCGAAACAGCGTGCCGAGATGCGCGGCCGGAGCGTCGACATCCTGCTCCCACACGCCATCGTCTACATGTACGCCCTCAGTCACGGCGGGATGAGCTTCCTCGAAGTCATCCGCAGCGTGGCCGACGCGCCCGACTACGGCGAGGTGTCCCGCGAGTTCGAGATGATAGAACGCGACATGGCGCTGTTCGGGAACGACCTGTTCACGGCCCTGCGCAACGCGCGCAACCTGACGTCGTCTCTCAACTTCGAGCAGTTCCTCGACGACTTGCTCTCGATTCTCGACTCCGGTGGCGACGTCACCGCGTTCTTGGACCGTGAGTCGTCGACCTATCTCGAAGAGGCACGTGACGAGCAGGAAGACTTCATCGAGACGCTCTCGATGCTCTCGGAAGTGTTCGTCGCGGCGTTCGTCGCCGCACCACTGCTGCTCATCGTCACGCTGATGGTCATCAGTTTCCTCGGCGGCGACACGATTGGCCAACTGTACGCGCTGAACTACCTCATCTTCCCGCTCGGGATGATGTTGTTCTTGCTACTCATCGACGTGCTGTCGGCGCCGTACACGCAGGACGCGGTCCGGACGAAACACGACGTGACCATCGTCGAAGAGATTCGCACGGCCCTCCGCGACTTCGCGGGGGTCGTCCGACGCGAAATCGCACGCGCCCGCGAAGACCGATGGGGTACGGACACTGCAGTCGCATCGGACGGTGGCGTCGCCGACGCTCGTCGCGACCACTACCGCCGAGCGAACGTCGTCCACGAGCTCCGACGCCTCGTCGGAAACCCCGTCGAAATCATGCGACGACAACCGTACCTCTCGGCGCTCATCACGGTGCCAATCGCAATCGCGGCACCCATCGCCGTCGTCACGCTCGGCCTTGCGACGCCCAGTATCGACGCGATGCTGGCCGACCCGTACAACACGACGGTTTGGCTCGTCGTCCTCCCGTTCGCCATCGTCGCCATCCCGCTGACCGTGTTCCACGAGATGCGGACGCGCCGCGAACGGACTCTCGAACGACGCTTCCCCGACACGCTCAACCTGCTGTCGAGTGCGAACCAGATGGGCATCCCGCTCGTCGAGGCGCTCGCACTCGTCTCGCGGTGGTCCAGCGGCATCCTCGCGGACGAACTCCGCGCGCTCCGAAACGACATCCGGTGGAACCACGACGCCCACTCGGCGCTCATGGCGTTCTCCAGTCGCCTCGGCGTGCCGCAACTGTCGCGGGTCATCCGCCTCATCGCGAGCGGTGGCCGGACCAGCGGTGACCTCTCGCGGGTCCTCAGCGTCGCCGCCGAGGACACGCGAAACCGGTACAAACTCGAAAAATCCCGACGTCGCGCCATGGGTTCGTACATTGCCATCGTCGTCATGGGATACCTCGTCTACCTGTTCGTCATCCTCATGCTGGGTGCGAGTTATCTCGCTCCACTCGCCGAGATGTCCGCGAGTGGGCAGACAGGTGGCGTCAGCGGACAGGGACTCCCAATCGGGCTCTCTGCCGTCCCGCTCGCCAACTTCCACGTGGTGTTCTTCCACTCCGCGCTCATCCAGGCCGTCGGAAGTGGACTCCTCGCCGGAAAACTCGCAGACAACAGTGCCCTCAGCGGGCTGAAATACGCCCTCGGCCTGTCCGCGCTGGCGCTCGTCGCCTTCGCATTGGTGTAAACACATGACCCACAAAACCCCCTCCAAACACATACTGTCGCCACTCAGGCACGTCTCGCGCGAGCTCGCCGCCCGTTTCGGCAGCGATAGCTCGCACCTCAGAACAGACGAACGCGGTGCATCCGCCATCCTCGGCACGATGTTCGCGTTCGCGCTCGTCGTGTCTGTCGTCGCGATGGTGCAAGTCTCGGCGGTTCCCGCGTGGAACCAACAGACCGAGTTCGAGCACCTCCAGTCCGTCGAGAGCGAGTTCGCCACGTTCGACGAACGTATCGCGAAAGCCTCGTCAGGAACGCCCAGTCGGGCGACTATCGAGGCTGGCGTCGATTACCCGACGCGCGCGTTGTTCCTCTCACCCGCCGCAGGGTCCGGAACGATTCGAACGACTGACCCGACGACTGCGAGCATAGCCAACGCACAGTCTGTCGGGTCGTCGGCGGGATACTGGAACGGCGACGTCCACGAGTTCGACCAGCAACTGTTCGTCTACCAACCCGACTACCGCTACCTCCAGAGCGACCCCGCCCTCACCCACGAGGGCGTCGTGCGCTACACCCAGTACGAGTCGGGTGACGTCGGTGCGACCCAGTCGCTCGTCGACGGAAACCGAATCTCGCTCGTCCTCCTCGAAGGTGACGTGAACGTCGGCGCACAGGACGCGACGACGTTCAGTGTCGTGCCCGTGAGCGCAGGGACGGACTACATCAGCGTGACCGACAACGGCACGCCAATCGAGATATCCCTCGCGACGCGTCTCTCGGAATCGACGTGGAACGAACTCCTCGCGAGTGAACCCAACGCACACGTCGCATCGTACACCACTGGCCCCGACTACAACACCGTCGTCGTGCAACTCGCCGGTGGGAAGGTCTACGACCTGCACATCGCGCGTGTGGGCATCGACACGCCCGGCACGCCGCAAGACCCCGAGTACATCGTGGATATCTCCGGTGACGGTGAGACGCTCCCACCGGGTGCCTCGCACCTCGCCGTGGTCGAAGTCCGCGACGCACAGAACAACCCCGTCGTCGACGCGAAGGTCGCAACCGACCACGCACGCGTCGAGGCCCGAGACACGGGCACCTGGTCGACGTCGACCGACGAAGCTGGCCGGGCGACGTTCGTCTACACCGCCCCGAGTTCGCCCGACGGTGTGGTTCCCGATAGTTTCGACGTCTACGTCAAGGATGGAGACGGGAACGAAATCGACCGCGTCACGTTCGACGTGGAGACGCGCGAGGGTGGCCCGTCGTCGCCCGACCGTGGCCTCATCGCCGCGGTGGACGACCCCGGCCAACCCTTCGAAGATGCCAACGGTGACCGCATCTACAACCCCGCTGACGGAGACGTCCTCGTCAACACGAGTGACGTTCGAGACGGCAGCTACGCCGCCGACAGCGACAAGATGCTCGTCATCCCGCGGAGCGTCGGCACAATCGTCGCTCCGACGATAGACCTCAGCGGTGGTGAGGGCATCTCGCTCCACACCGACCTCATCGCGACGCAGAACGACATCACGCTGAACGGCGGCGACGGTCCAATCTACGCGATTGGAACTCGTCTCACGTCCGCCTCTGGCGACGTGAATATCGAGACGACGGGCACCGCTGACTTCACCGGTGCGTCGGTTATCTCGCTCGGCGACGTCGTGTTGACGACGGGTGGCGACCTCACACTCACGAGGTCCGGCATCACGTCCGAGAAAGACACCGGTGTGCTCGAAGTGACCTCCACCGGGAACATCAGCGCCAGAGATGCCGACATCTCCGGGAAAGGCGACGTCGCTGTCACCGGGGCAGCAGTCGACCTCTCCGGTGCCGGTATCTCTTCGACGAAGGACACGAAGACCCTCAAAGTGACCTCGACGGTGGGTGGCATCAACCTCGTCGGCGTCGTCATGGACGGCGACGGTGGCATCGATATCGATTCCGAGAAGGCTATCTACCTCCGCGGTGGCAGTCTCTCGTCGTCGAAGACGAACGCTGACATCGTCGTCGAGGCCAAGACCGGTATCAGCGCCGAGGAAGCCTCCATCGTCTCACCGAGGAACATCGACATCGACGCAGGAACGTACGTCGACGTGACGAAGGCGACGATAACCGCCAACAGCGACGACTCTGGCAACGACCAACTGTTCATCGTCGCTGGGAACGAAAACGACAACAAGGGTGTGGACTGCACCGACGCGTCCATCACCCCGTACGACCCAGACGACGTGGAGTGTTCGTTATGAACCTCCCGGGTGGACGTGGACGAGGAACGTCTGAAATCCTCGGCCTCGTGTTCGCGTTCGGTCTCGTCGTCTCGCTCATCGCGACGGCGCAGTTAGCCATGACGCCGGTGCTGACCGCGGGTGACGAGGCTGACCACCAGCACCGCGTGATTTCCGACCTCGCCGAACTCGATTCGGCAGTCTTCGCTGCCGCAGGCACAGACCAGTCCGGTCGCGTCGCCGTCGACACCGACGTCTCGTACCCGGAGCGGTATCTCATCGTCTCACCGCCGCAGGCGACTGGCACCTTCGCCACCGTCGCGGGTGGGTCAGTCACAATCTCGAACGTCACGGCAGTCGGGTCTGCGAACTCCTACTGGGACACGTCCGAAGAGACGTTCTCCACACAGGCGCTGGTCTACTCCCCCGACTACGCTGAGCGTACCACCGAGCGGCTATACGTCGAATCCGGCGTCGCCTACCTCGAAGCGGCAGACGGAACCGAAGTCGTCCACCGCCAGTCGCTGGTCCGCGGGACGGACATCACACTCGTCCTCCTCGAAGACCAACTCGACGGCCAATCCGTCGCGGGACAGACTGTCCGATTCACACCGGTTGCTGCGAGCGACCGGACTGTGACCGTTCGGTCGAGTTCAGAGAATCCGCTCACCGTGACGGTGCCGACGACGCTCTCGAACGACACGTGGCAGGAACTCCTGGCAGACGAACCGTACGTCACCAACGTCATGTACGCATCTGCCGGCCCGGGAACCGACCACGCGGACCTGACGGTCGAACTCGCGCCCGGCCTGTACGACCTGCACCTCGCGAGGGTGAGCGTCGGGTCGTCTTCGACCGGTGGTGATGTCGGTATCGCCGCGGTAGACGACCCTGCTTCGTCCGTCGCGTACCTCTCGCTCGAATCGTCCAACGGAACCTGGGTTCCGACCGGTGGCCGAGAGACCATCGTCGTCAGAGCACTCGACCGCTCGGGTGCCCCTGTCGCCGGTGCAGAAATCAGTTGGACTGGCGGTTCCTACGGTTCCGTCTCGGCTCCGAATGGCCTCTACACCGACGAGGACGGCCGAGTCGAGTTGCGATACCAGACGACAGACACGATGGCCGACGAGATTGCCACCGACTCGATAACGGTCCATCTCGCCGGAGACCCCACGAAGTCTGTCACCGTGGAGTTCGAAATCCGTCGGTTCGACGAAGGAGTTGACCTCTACGAGGGGTAACCCGCACTGATTCGGTTTGTCAGTGTCACCGCACTCCGGGGTGAGAATTAACACACCCCACACCATACCTCATTCTCATGGCCTTCGACCCCGATAGAACCTCGACTGTCACCTTCGACTCCTACAGTACACTCGTCGACGTCGACGCCGCCGAGAAGGCACTCTCTGACCGCGTCGCCGACCCGGAACCTGTCTCGAAACTCTGGCGGGCACGTTCGCTCGAATACACGTTCGTCGGAAACCACATCGACGAGTATCGACCATTCTACGAAGTGAACCGTGATGCGCTCCAGTACGCACTCGACGCTCACGACGTTCCGGTGTCGACGAGCGAACGTGACGAGATTCTCGCCGTCTACCACGAACTGGACGTCTTCGACGACGTCCGTGATTCCATCGAACGACTGCGTGATGCGGGCTACGCCTGTTACGTCGTCTCGAACGGGAACCCGGAGATGCTGGATTCGATGGTCGACCACGCGAACATCCGTCGCCTCCTCGACGGCATCGTCAGCGCCGACGAAGTCGAGGTGTTCAAACCCGACGCGGAACTCTACCGCCACGCCGCCGCCAGGACCGGAACCCCAATCGAGGAGATTGCACACGTGACTGCAGCGTGGTTCGACGTGATGGGTGCACAGCACGCTGGAATGCAAGGCGTCTGGGCGAACCGAAAGAACTCGCCGTGGGAACCGTTCGGCCCGGAACCAGACCTGACAGTCCCCGGACTCGCGGAGTTTGCCGACGAACTCGGTGTCTGACCGGGACTCTCCGGGGTCGCTTCACCGTGTCACATGCCACCAAATGCCAACTTTATTCGTTCTGAGCAGCCAACAAATTTCATGGAAAAGCGGCGAGTCAAAGGCGGGTTCTTCGCACTCGTGGGGTTCGTCCTCTCGCCACTGTCGTGGTGGAACGACGTCGTCGTCAACCTCCCGCTGGCCTACGCCTTCGGTATCGCTGTCGCTCTCATCTCGCGAGAGTGGTTTCTCCCGGGAGTCATCGTCGGGTACTGGTTGACGAACATCGTCGGATTCGTCTTACTCCACAAGGGGGCGATAGACGTGGTTGCCGACGAACCGGAACCGTACACCACTCGGCGTCTCGCTAAAGATATCTTCGTCTCTGTGGTGTACACCGTTCTCGTCGCCGCCCTCGTGTGGTTCGGTGTCTTGACCGTCCCCGACGGTATTCTGTCGGCACTCGGCCAGTGACGTCGTTGGTAACTGCGTCAAAAAACGGACCGAACAGCACTGGTGTGCTGTCGTGCTTCGTGTTCGAGCGGGCGATACGTGGTCAGGTCTGTGTTTCGAGTCAGTCGATTATGCCTCGCTTTCGACGGTTACGTTGGCGTCGTCAGTGACTGGTTCCCCGTCTGCCGTGTACGGTCCATCGTCACTACCACCCGACGTCACGAAGTCGAACTGCTGGTTGTCGTTCGAGTCGAGGTGCGCCATCGCAGTCAGCGTCGCGTCTTCGGACAGTTGTTCGTCGAGCGTCACCGCGACGCTCTGTTGCTCACCGGGTGGGAGGTAGCCAGACGCACCGAGAACGTCCCCACTCTCGTCGTGGATGACGATGTACCCACCTTCAGAGAGGTCAGCACTGGCGATGAGAACTGCGACGCCAGACGTCGACTGGTCGTCGAACTGGACCGACGCAGTCGGTTCTTCGGTCGGTTCTTCCGTGGTTGGCTCTTCCGTCGTCGGTTCTTCAGTCTCGAGCGTCACGTTGGCATCGTCGGTGATGGGTGTCCCGTTGTCGGTGTACGGACCGTCGTCAGCACCATCTGACGTGACGAAGTCGAGTTGCTGGTTGTCGTTGGTGTCGAGGTGCGGCATCGCCGTGAGTGTCGCGCTCTCAGCCAAGTTGTCGGGGAGGTTCACAACGATGTCCGTGTGCTCTCCGGGTTCGAGATACCCCGATGTACCGACCAGGTTTCCGTTTGCTGCGTGGATGACGACGAACCCACCCTCTGAGAGAGTTGCACTCGCAACCGTCACCGAAGAACCGCTAGTCGACTGGTCGTCGAACTGAACCGACGCAGTCGGTTCTTCGGTCGGTTCCTCAGTTGTTGGCTCTTCCGTGGTCGGCTCTTCCGTGGTCGGCTCTTCTGTGGTTGGCTCTTCAGTTGTTGGTTCCTCAGTCGTCGGTTCATCCATCTCGACGGTCACGGTGGCATCGTCGGTGACGGGCGTGCCGTTGTCGGTGTACGGACCGTCTTCAGCTCCGTCGGATGTGATGAAGTCGAGTTCCTGATTGTCGTTAGTGTCGAGGTGCGGCATCGCAGTCAACGTCGCGTTCGCCGTCAGTGGCTCTGCGAGCGTCACCACGATACGCTCGGAGTCTCCCGGTTCGAGATACTCCGACGCTCCGATGACCGCGCCACTCTCGTTGTGGATGGCGATGAAGCCTCCGTCTGAGAGTGAGGCGTTCGAAACGATTACCTCAGACCCGTTACTCACCTGGTCGTTGAACTCGACTGACGCCGTCGGTTCTTCGACGGTCGGTTCGCTGGAGATTTCCAGCGTGGTCAGTTCACCCATGTCGCGGGTCTCCACGCCGTGGATGTACGTTCCTTCTTCGAGCCCCGTGGTGTCGACTTCGAACGTAATCGTCTCCGTCTCGTTGGGGTTCAGTGCCCATCCTCTCCGCTCGACGACGTCACCTTCGAGGCGGAACTCGACGCACTGAATCAGCGGTGCGTCGTTCGGGTTGGAGATATTGGCTGTCACCGTCACCGTTGCTCCGGGTTCGACACTCGATGGTGCACTGAGGTTACTCACGTCGAACGATTCGTACGATTCGTTCGCCGGGAACGTGCACTCTTGTTGTTGTTGTACCTGTACCTGCGCTTGTTGCTGTTGGACTGCGTCACTCGGCCCCGACACCGCCTGTGTGTTACCAGCAGGCGCTGCAAAGCCGATTCCTGCAGCCGCGACTGTCATCAGCGCGGCGACGACAATCACTACCGCGATCTGTGGTCGTGTGTTCATATCTTTCCATTGACAACGTACTCAAACGAAGGGCAAAAGGTGACGAGATTGTTTCAGTAACTGTCTGACATGAGTATCAAGTTAGGAGAAGGAATTACGGAGTTAGAGAGTGTTTTAAGCGCTTACGGGTTCGTATTGACAGGTCTTTTGAGACATTCCAATCACCACGATTGTTTTCGTGTGACTGTTTCATTTAACTGTCAGAATTTCGGTTCAATATCGGTTTCTGATACCGTCGTTCACCTTTTATGAGACTGTTCTGACAATTGAACAGATACGTTCGAAAGAACGTCGCGGCCATTCCTGTGCGACGTGGCCGATGCTCGACGCTCGGTTTCGACGAACCGTTGGAGACGCCAAGCGAGTAAAACGAGGTGAAGGGTCGAAACTGTTCAGAACAGTTTCGGGGACGACTGAGTCGCAACGGTCTGAACGTGGATTGCAACGAACTTCTCGGTGAAAATGTCAGGCTATTCCTTCGAGAATGTCGGGAGACGTGCTGGGTTGGGGCAGATTCGAACCTCGTGAGACAGGTGTCTCACGTACTCACGCTCGCTCCACTCGCGTGAACCTCACTCGCTCCCTGTGGTCGCTCGCTGGTTCGAATCTCCCGTGACAACTTTTCAGAACACGACTCCTCGTGAACTCCGTTCGCGATGCTCACGGAGTTACAACTCGTCGTGGTAGTGTTCTGAAAAGTGGGTTGGGGCAGATTCGAACTGCCGACCTGCTCCGTGTGAAGGAGCCGTCATAACCTGGCTAGACCACCAACCCGGCTACGAACGTTCGTTCCCTGCGCCGCCAATTAAGACTTACGTTGTGCCCCGATTATGGGGCCAACAGCGGACGTTCACTGACCAGTTCGGTTCACACGGCGTCGGACTTTTCCGGCCGCCTGCTTGCTTCGAGTCGCCGCTTGTCGAGCGCCGTACTCGACGCGTTCACGACGCGTCTGGGGACCAACTTCCTCATCGGCTTCCATCTCGCGTCCCACTCGCTCCATGAGACGTTCACGGTACGGTTCCGTCTCTTCGTCGAGGCCCGCGTAGAGGTGTTCGAAGCCTTTTCGGAAGTAGTATCGCGCGTCGGTAAAGTGCCGGTTCATACCTTGAAATACTCTCGCAAACGAGAAAACGATTACGTCGGTCAGACGTGAGTGTCACGAGGCTGTGAACAAACGACACATTTTAGTAATTCTTAGGCATACCTAAAACACGGGCAGACCGACCGGAAGACGATCGGTCACCCGACAGCGTCTGTCTCCTCAGGACGGCGATACCGTGGGCACGATTCGTCCGTCCTGGCCCACTACCGCTCTCTAGCCGTCGGTTCGGTCGAGCGCCCGTCGAGAACCGCCGCTTCCAGGTCACCCGATTCAGTCTGCACCCTGCGGTTCCCACCAGGGGCAGTCGGTACAGCGGTCGATTCCTGTGACGGGCGAAGTTTGCCCGCCGCATTCCGGACACGGTTGTCGTAACATCGTACACCGCCGGTCTCACGGCAACCGGTAGGAATAGCTACCCCACCATAGTCGGGTTCGTGACGACTCCACGACCGGTCGGAAGCGAGTGGTGGCGACACCGCGGCTATCGAAACCCACCGACGGGACGCCCCCGTCAGTACGTCGGCGAGTCTTCGCGCACGCCGTCGCGTTTGTTGACGAGGCGGGCGAAGACGAACAGTGCGTCAGAGAGTCGATTGAGATAGGCGACGACTTCAGTGTTGACCGGTTCTTCGGCCGCGAGCGAGACGACGCGTCGTTCGCCTCGCCGGGAGACTGCACGGGCGTGGTGGAGTTTTGCCCCCGTCTCGCTTCCACCCGGAAGGATGAACGACGAAAGTGGGTCGAGTTCGGATTCGGCCTCGTCTATCCACGCTTCGAGGTCATCGACGTGTTCGGCACGTATCTGTGGGTCGTCCTCGTCCGGGTCGGGATTCGCGAGGTCCGCCTGGACGATGTGCAGGTGGTTCTGTACCGCTTCGAGGACGTCGTCGACGTCGTCGTAGCCAGTCGGTCTGACGGTGCCGACGAGGGCGTTCACTTCGTCGACGGTCCCGTACGCTTCGATTCGACTACTCGTCTTCGACACGCGGGTCATATCCCGCAGGTCGGTCATTCCCTCGTCGCCACGGCCGGTGTAAATCTTCATTGTGTGAGTGCTCGGTCGATGTACTGGATGATGTTCTCGCTCTCGTTCATCGTCACACCGCGGTCCTCGTCGACGAGCACCGGGACGACTCGCTGGCCGCTCACCCGCTTTACTTCGTCGCGTTCGGAGTGTAACGCCTCGACCCAGTGTGTCTCGTAGTCGATTCCTGCCTCGGTGAGCGCATCGTGGACGTTCTCACAGAACGGACACCCATCGAGCGCGTACAGGACGATTCCCATGACCTGTGGTTTGGGGCGGCCGGGCAAAGAGATTTGGTCGCTATCTACGACTTCGAGTCGATTCGCACGTGGCGCCGTCGACTCGGCGCGATTGCTATGTCGCTGCCCGTCGTATCAACTGTATATGATGAGTGATGTACAGACTATCGACTTTGAGCGTGCGAAAGTCGCCTACCGCGACGAAGTAGATGGTGCGTACCTCTACGATGTCCTCGCCGAACTCGCGGACTCACCCGAACTAGCGGCCGTATACGAGCGTCTTGCCGACTCGGAACGTTCTCACGCCGAGCGACTGCGGGAACTTCTCGGCGACGATGCATCGCTCTCGTCGTCTCCCTCGTGGCGGGCGCGCGTCCTCTCTCGACTCGCCAAGCGATTCGGTCCCGGTATCGTCCTCTCGACGCTGACCGAACGAGAGATAGATGGCGCTGCGGGGTATCTCGACGCAGGCGAAGGGGAAATCGCGGCCGACGAACACGGCCACGCGAGAACACTGCAGGCACTCTCGGAGACGACCAGCGGCGTACAGGGGACCACACTCGCAATGCTGGAGGGACGGCACCGTGCGACGAGCGGAAATACACTCCGCGCGGCGGTACTCGGTGCCAACGATGGTCTCGTCTCCAATCTCAGCCTCGTAATGGGTGTCGCAGGCGCGTCGCTCGCGCCGGAAGCCGTGCTCATCGCCGGTCTCGCAGGGCTCGTTGCCGGGTCCGGGTCGATGGCGATGGGCGAGTGGCTCTCGGTACAGAGTTCGCGCGAACTGTACGAACGACAACTCTCCGTCGAGGCTGCGGAACTCGAAGCGAGTCCAGAAGAGGAAGCCGAAGAACTCGCCCTCATCTACCGAGCCAAGGGTGTCCCCGAGGACCGGGCGAGAGAACTCGCCCATCGCCTCGTCTCCGACCGTGAGACGGCACTCGATACGCTCGCACGAGAGGAACTCGCAATCGACCCGGAGGACCTCGGCGGGTCGGCGTGGGGTGCGGCGGCGAGTTCGTTCGTCCTCTTTGCGATTGGTGCTGTCCTCCCGGTCCTCCCGTTCTTTTTCCTCTCCGGTGTTTCGGGGGTCGTCGCGAGTCTCGTACTGAGTGCGGTCGGTCTCTTCGCTATCGGGGCGGGAATCACCGTCCTGACCGGTCGAAGTCTGCTCTACTCCGGTGGCCGACAGGTCGGTATCGGCCTCGCCGCTGCGGCGTTGACCTACGGAATCGGCTCGCTCGTCGGTGTTGGGTTGGTCGGGTAGCCCGACCCACCATAGAGAATTAGACGCGTCTAATTTCTATCTTAGACCAATATATCTATAAACCCCTCACCATCTATTCAAAATAGTGATGACCAACAAATCTCGTCCAACGAGAGAACGGACATTCTCTCGTCGGCGCGTCCTCGCCGCCGGGACCGGACTCGTGACCGCTGGCCTCGCCGGCTGTCTCGGTGGTTCGGAGGCAACCGTCGGTGGCGGCGACAGCTCGAACACCGACGAGTCAGAAGACGGCCCCGTCGTCGTCGCATCGTTCTTCAGTTTCTATGACTTCGCGCGAAAGGTGACGAACGACACTCCCGTGACGGTGAAGAACCTGATTCCGACCGGGCTTCACGGCCACGGGTGGGAACCGGACGCGAGCGTCACGAGAGACATCGTCGATGCGGACGCGTTCATCCACGTCGGAAAAGACTTCCAACCGTGGGCGGACCGTGCGATTCAAACGCTCGAAGACGACGGCGTGGATACGCAACTCATCAACGTGCGCGAAGGCGTCGAACTCGTCGAACTCGCCGCGAGTCTCGACAGAGAAGAAGAGGGAGTCGGTGAAGGCCGCGGGAAAGACCCGCACTTCTGGCTGGACCCCCAGCGCGCGAAGACGTCCGTCGACAACATCACCGAGGGATTGGTCGAACTCGCGCCCGAGCACGAAGACACCTTCCGGGCGAACGCGTCGGCCTACAAGACAGACGTCCTCGACAGAATCGACGCGGATTACCAGCGAATCTTCGACGACGCCTCGCGGAACGTCGTCCAGTTGGCCGCACACAACGCGTTCCAGTACATCGGCGTGCGGTACGGCGTCGAGATGCGTCCACTGGTGGTCAACCTCGCCGCGAGCGGTGACGTGAAACCCTCCGACATCACGGAGGCCAAACGCGTCATCGACGAGAACGATATCAGATACATCGGTGCTGGTGTGTTCGAGACGCGCAGACCGGCGAAACAACTGATTGCCGAGACTGCAGTCGAAGCGTACTACCCCGTGACACCGTACGCTGGCGTCCGCGAGGACTGGGTCGAAAACGAGTGGGGCTACGAAGAGATAGCGTACAACATCAACATGCCGACGTTCGAAGTCGTCCTCGGGAACAAGACGCCGGACGAAGTCGGCTCCGACGAGTGGAACGACGAGTGGAGGAACTTCGAATGAGCAGGACAGACCACTCCGGGGAACGACCTGCTGACGCGGCAGTTCAACCAGTGGTCGAACTCTCGAACGTCGACTTCGGCTACACCACCACTCCCGTCGTCGAAGATATCTCGCTTCGTATCGACCCCGGTGAGTACGTCGCCGTCGTCGGCCCGAACGGGTCGGGGAAGTCGACGCTGATGAAACTCATGCTCGGACTCCTCCGTCCGGACACTGGTGAGACACGACTGTTCGGCGAAGCCTCGCACGCCTTCGACGACGGTTCGCGAATCGGCTACGTCGCCCAGCACGCGAGTGCGTCGAAAGAGATGCCCATCACGGTCCGCGAAGTCGTGAAGATGGGCCGATTTCCGCACGTCGGATTCGGCCGCCTCTCCGACGCCGACCATCGAATCGTCGACGATGCCCTCGAAACCGTCGGGATGGCGTCGTTCGCCAACCGACGTGTGACGAAGCTCTCCGGTGGACAGCGTCAACGAGCGTTCATCGCCCGAGCACTCGCGGGCGAGGCTGACCTCCTCGTCCTCGACGAACCCACCGTCGGCGTCGACGCCGAGTCCGTCGACGCCTTCTACGACCTCCTCGAATCGCTCAACGAGGACGGAATCACCATCCTCCTCATCGAACACGACCTGGGTGCGGTGACGGACCACGCTCGGCGAATCGTCTGTCTCAACCGCGAGGTGTACTTCGACGGCCCCACCGACGAGTTCGTCGAGAGTGACGCCCTCGCCCGGGCGTTCGGGACTGCCGCGACGTTCGTGGGAGGGACGTGATGTCGGTTGTCCTCTCCGCCGTGCTTCAAGCAGGTCCGTTGGACGCACTGCTCGCCCCGCTGTACTGGTTCCTCGCAATCTGGTCTGACCTCCTGTTTCTCGCCGGCGACGTGACTGGCCTCGAATTCCTGGAGTACCGCTTCATGCACCGGGCCATCCTCGTCGGTCTCTGCATCGGGGTGATGGCACCGCTCATCGGGACGTTCCTCGTCCACAGACAACTCGCACTCATCGGTGACGCCCTCGCGCACACCGCGTTCGCCGGCGTCGCCATCGGGTTGTTCCTCAACGGCGTGTTGAACCTCGGCGTCTCGCCGTATCTGAGCGCCGTCGTCGTCGCCGTCATCGCCGCACTCCTCATCGAACTCATCTCCGAAGCCACCGACGCCTACAACGACGTGTCGATGGCCATCGTGCTGTCGACGGGGTTCGCACTCGGGACGGTCCTCATCAGTCTCAACGCCGGTGGCCTCGCAGTCGGCATCAACCAGTATCTCTTCGGCAACCTCTCGACTGTCTCGGCGGAGAACGCAGCAATCCTCCTCGTACTGTTCGCGATAATCGTCGGGACGATTGCCCTCACGCGCAACCAACTCCTCTACGTCACCTTCGACGAGACGGCCGCCGCCGTCTCGGGTATCTCGGTCACGTGGTACAACCGTGTGATGGTCATGCTGACTGCACTCGTCGTCGTCGGGGCGATGCAGATTATGGGTGTCATCCTCGTCGCCGCGATGCTCGTCGTCCCCGTCGCGGCGGCCGCTCAGATGGCGCGGAGCTTCTCTGAATCGCTTCTCGTCTCCGTCGTCCTCGCCGAACTCGCCGTTCTCCTCGGTATCGGCGTGTCGTACTACGGCGAGGCAACCGCGGGCGGCGTCATCGTCCTCGTCGCGGTGGCTATCTACGTCGTCTCGGTGGTCGTCGGAAAACTACAAGCACGTGTCCGCGAGGATGTGACGCCGGAACTCGGCAGCATCGACGCCAGCGACGCGAACGCGAGTTCCGACTGACGATATTCGACGCTCACCCGTCTCACGTCGTCACTCGTGCCGACAACCCGGATTTTGTATCGCGATATTTAGTTTACTGCGACGGCAGGAACCGCACACGAACCAATATCTTCAACAACGACCACGACGGATTCGCTCGTATGAGCGACCTCGAAATCGAACGAGACTGCCCGGTCTGTGACAACGACAGGTTCTACCTCTCCGCCAGCATGGAGGTTCACCTCGGCAAGAAGACCAAGTGGCGCTGTACCGAGTGTGGCTACGGCTACATCCACATCACGGACGAGGCAGAAACCTACGCGAAAGCGTAAGTCGAAAAACGAGTTTTCGGTTATTCCTCAGTCTCGAGCGATTGCCACGAGAGACGCGGGTTCCGCGCCGCAGACACCTGGTCGATACGCCGGGCGCTGGTCTTCGAGGGCGCAGTCTCCAGTGCCTCGTCGGAGTCGGCGTACGCCGCGTTGAACGCGCGGGCTAAGTCGTCGAGCGACGCTTTGTCTTCGACTTCCGTGGGTTCCGTGAGCATCGCTTCGGGGACGAGTTCGGGCCACTTCGTCGTCGGTGGGTGGACACCGTAATCGAGCATCCGCTTTGCCACGTCGGCCGCGTCTCTGTCGCCCGACGTCGCCGCGAACTCGTGGTGGAACGGTCCGTACGGCACGTCGAGGTCGATTTGCGAGGCGAGGTAGTTCGCGTTCAACACGGCTTTCGCACTGGCGTCTGCGAGTCCTTCGTCGCCGAGGCGGGCGATATACGCGTACGCCTTCACGAGCACCAGCCAGTTGCCGGCGAACCCGTGTACCTTCCCGATAGACGACTCGGGAGTGTACAGTTCGTATCCGGCGGCCGTCTCGCGAACCATCGGACTCGGCAGGTAGTCGGCCAGTTCGTCGACGACACCGACCGGGCCGGCACCCGGTCCACCGCCGCCGTGAGGCGTCGCGAACGTCTTGTGGACGTTGTAGTGCATGATGTCGAAGCCCATGTCGCCGGGGCGAGCACGTCCCAAGAGCGCGTTGAAGTTCGCGCCGTCGTAGTAGAGCAGGCCACCGGCGTCGTGGACCATCTCCGAGATTTCGACGATATCGCGCTCGAACAAGCCGAGCGTGTTCGGGTTCGTGAGCATGAGTGCGGCCGTCTCCTCGGAGATAGCCGCTTCGAGAGCCTCGATATCGACCCGTCCCGCGTCGTCAGACGGGAGTTCGACCACGTCGTACCCCGCCATCGCGGCAGAGGCGAAGTTCGTTCCGTGGGCAGACGCCGGGATGATAATCTCCGACCGGTCGTCGTCTCGGGCCTCGTGGTACGCTTTCGCGATGAGGATGCCAGTGAACTCTCCTGCGGCACCTGCCGGGGGTTGGAGCGTCACCGCGTCCATCCCGCCGATATCGGCGAGATACTCTTGGAGGCCGTGGAGCAAGCCGAGCGTCCCCTGAATCGTCCGGTCCGAGCGGTCCGGGTGGACACCGGCGTTCGGGTCTGCAGCGACGTCTTCGGTGAACGAGGGGTTGTACTTCATGGTACACGACCCCAGTGGGTACGGCCCCAGTTCGACGCTGTAGTTCATCTGTGAGAGACGCGTGTAGTGACGCGCCAGTTGGGGTTCCGAGAGTGCCGGAAGCGTGAGTTCGTCACGAGTCAGGTCGTCGGGAAGGACGCCGTCGGCGTCGACTTCGACGGTGGTGCTGTCCTTTTCGGACAGGAGCGGTTCGTACACGTCGTCACGGCTGAATCGGGCTTGGTCGAAGTTCATCAGGCTACCTCCTCGAACGCCGCGACCAGTCCGTCCGCGGCGTCGGCGTTCACCTCGGTGATACAGACCTGGATGTGGTGGTCGTCGAGTGCGTGGACTGCGTAGCCACGGCCGGCTAGGTCGTTCGTAATGGCCGGTGCGGGTTGGTCGGTGTGGAGGACGAACTCACGGAAGTGGTGGCGGTCGTAGACCGGTGCTTTGACGCCCGAGATGTCGTCGAGTCGGTCTGCGAGTTCACGTGCTTCGGTGACCGCATCCTTCGCCAATCCGACCAGACGGTCGGGGCCAAGCCACGCGATGTGCATGGCGGTGCGAAGCGCCACCCACGCCTGATTCGTACAGATATTCGAGGTTGCACGCTCCTTGCGGATGTGCTGTTCGCGGGTCTGCAGCGTCAGCGTGAACGCTCGCATGTCTTCGGCGTCTTCGGAGACACCGACGAGACGACCCGGGACCTGCCGGAGGTAGTCCTCGCGGGTGGCGAAGATGCCGAGGCCCATGCCGTAGGCCGTTCCGACGCCGAGTGCGTCTGCTTCACCGACGACGACGTCGGCACCGACGCTCGCCGGTTCTTGCAGGAGCGATAGGGCGACGACGTCGCTGCCGAGGCAGAACAGTGCGTCGTTGTCGTGGGCGATATCGCCGATATCGGCGAGTCGCTCCTCGATGACGCCTCGAACGGTCGGACTCTCTGCGTAGACCATCACCGTCTCGTCGTCCGCGAGTTCGGAGAGGGCGTCCACGTCGGCCGCACCGTTGTCCATCGGGTACGATGCAATCTCCATGTCGGCACCGTCCAGGTAGTTTTCGAGGACGCCAAGACGGCCCTCCTGAATGTGCTCGGGGACGAGCACGCGATGGCCGCTCGCACCGCGTCGAAGGCGGTTCGCGAGGAGTGCGGCCTCTGCGAGCGCCGTCGCGGCGTCGTACATCGAACAGTTCGCAACTGGCAGGCCGGTCAGTTCGACCAGCATCGACTGGTACTCGAAGAGTGCCTGCAGGAATCCCTGTGCAATCTCCGGTTGGTACTGCGTGTAGGAGGTGAGGAACTCCGAGCGACGCGACAGGTCGTCGACCAGCGCCGGCACGTAGTGGGCGTGGTGGCCGCGGCCGAGGAACTCGGTCAAATCCTCGTTGCGGGCGAAGAGCTCCGCGAGCGACTGTCTGAGTTCTCGTTCGCCCGTCGCGTCGATACCGAACTCGTCGGCGAAGCGCACGTCCTCGGGGATGTCGAAGAGCGATTCGACGGACTCGGCCCCGATGGCGTCCAGCATGTCCGCTTCGTCGGCGTCTGTGTGAGGCGCGTAGGGACTTCCGTCCCGACGTCCGTTTCCAGCCGTCATCTCACTCCGTCTGCTCGCGGTACTCCTCCGCAGAGAGGAGAGCCTCGAACTCGTCGGTGTCGGACGGTTCGAGTTCGAGCATCCATCCGTCGCCGTACGGGTCGTCGTTGACGAGTTCTGGTGCGTCGAACAGGTCTTCGTTGACGGCGACGACAGTGCCCGAAACCGGGGCGTAGAGGTCGGAAACCGCCTTGATACTCTCGACGACGCCGAATTCGTCGCCGGCCGAGAGTTCGTCGCCCTCCGCGGGGAGTTCGACGAAGACGACGTCGCCCAGTTCGTCCTGTGCGAAGTCGGAGATACCGACGCGGACGGTGTCGCCGTCGGTGGTGGTCCATTCGTGCGATTCGAGGTACTTTCGGTCGTCGGGAATTTCGAACATTATCGGTCGATAAAGGGTGGTGTGACTATCTGTGCGCGCTTCTGTCGGCCACGGACGAGCACTCGGATGGACGTTCCTGCGTCCGTGTACTCGACGGGCACGTATCCAAGTCCGATGGGTTCCGACAGCGTCGGACTCATCGTCCCGCTCGTCACGGTGCCGATAACGTCGCCGTCTTCGGTGGCGACATCGTAGCCGTGTCGGGGGATTCCACGGTCCAGTAGTTTGAAGCCCACGAACTTCTCGTCGACTCCTTCTTCCTTCTGCCGTTCGAGAGCGTCGCGGCCCACGAACTCGGTGTCTAACTTGACGACGAAGCCGATTCCTGCTTCGTACGGTGTCCGCGGTTCGTCTTCGGGGTCGAAATCTTGCCCAGAGAGCAAGTAGCCCATCTCCAGTCGGAGCGTGTCGCGAGAGCCAAGTCCGCACGGTGTCGCGTCGAGCGACGACCACACCGTCTCGGCGTCGTCCCACGGACAGAGGACTTCGAAGCCGTCTTCGCCGGTGTAGCCCGTTCGGGCGACCCAGCATTCGACACCCGCTACGTCTGCGAACGTCGCCTCGAACTTCGAGAGGCGGCCGAGGCCGGCGTCGGGTGCCGCGGCACCGACCGTTTCGACTGCGTCGGGTCCCTGTACCGCGAACATCGCCCACTCTTCGGTGACGTCCTCGACGGTGGCGTCGAGGCCCCACTCGTCGCGGAACGAGGTCCAGCGGTCGTACATCTCTTCGTCGTGCCCTGCGTTCGGGATGAAGAGATACACCCGGTCGTCGCGGTCGGGTAATCGATAGACGACGGTGTCGTCGATGATGACTCCCTCGTCGTTTACGATAGCCGAGTACTGCGAGTCACCCGGGTCGAGGGCCGTCACGTCGTTCGTCGTCAGGCGTTGCATCAACGCAGTCGCGTCCGGCCCGGACACCTCTATCTCGCTCATGTGCGAGACGTCGAAGATGCCGACGGACTCTCGGACTGCCGCGTGTTCTGCCTTGATGGAGTCGTACTCCACCGGCATGTCCCATCCGCCGAACTCCGTGAAACGCGCCCCGGCGTCAGCGTGGGCGTCGTACAACGGCGGCTTTCGAAGGCCCATACGGGCCACTGCGAACCGCGATAAGTAATGCTTTGGTATCTCCTCTCCCGGTGTGTGCACGAATGTGGGTAAAATAGCACGTCTGAATGGCTAAAAACACCACGAACCCGCAACTCGAAGGGCGAATACTGCCATCTGTCTGATTTCGGGCCGTCCGAGACGCGTCGGACACATAAACCGGATACTGCAATACAGAATTGGCGAGGCACTCACAACAGGTACTGCACGCAGACGTAGGGGAGTGGTGGCGGAACCGCAGTGCGTACACGGCGGGAGACCGGTGACCGAAAAATGGCGTGTTCGTGTGGCGACTTGCCGTCGGTTACGATAGTCCGACGACGCTGGCGACGTCTTCGAGCGCGACGAACTGCTTTTCGCCGTCGCGGTTTTCGAGTTCGACAGTCCCTGTCTCCCGGAAGTTGTTGCCGAGGACTGCTTTCCAGGGGATGCCGAGTAAATCACTCTCGGCGAAGCGCTCGCCGATGGTCTGGTCGTCGTCGTCGAAGAGGAGTGTCTCGTCGCGCCCACACACGTGATGGAGTTGGTCGGCGACAGCAGCGATGTCCTCGTCGTAGTCGAGGGGGACGATTGCGAGCGTGTAGGGAGCGACGCTTCCGTGGTCGGTCACGGGCCATCGGAGGCCACTCTCGTCGCCGTGTTGTTCGACCAGTGTGTGGACGAGTCGGTCCACGCCGATGCCGTAACTCCCCATCTGGACCAGTCGTGTCGTCCCGTCGGCGGTGTCGACGGTGAGGGCCGCGGGTTCGGAGTACCGCGTCCCGAGTTTGAACACGTGGCCAATCTCGATACCCTCGCCCGCGACGAGCGTTTCGCCGCAGTCGGGGCAGGCGTCACCGGCGTCGACGTGGACACCGGGCGACTCGTCCGTCACACCGAACCGACAGCCATCGGCCTGGCAGTAGACGAGTGTGTCGCTCCCGCTCTCGACGGGGGCGACGAACTCCTCAGAGTTGGTCCCGCCCATCACGCTGTTCTGGGCGTCTACCACGACGAAGTCGACGCCGACTGCATCGAAGATGCGACAGTACGCCTCGCGGACGCGCACGTACCACTCGTCTAATGACTCACGGGTGGCGTGGAGGCTGTAGGCGTCTTTCATCGTGAACTCCTTCGTGCGGAGGAGTCCGTTTCGGGCATGGTCGTCGCGGTGTTTCCGCTCGACTTGGTACAGGAGCATGGGCAGGTCGTGGGCCGACCGAACGACGCCTTCGACGAGGTGGACGATACCCTCCTCGTGCGAGGGTGCGAGACACATCTCCTGTCCGTCGCGGTTCTCGAAGGTGAACATCTCGCCCTCGAAGCTCCCCCAGCGTCCGCTCTGTTCCCAGATGGCCCTGTGCTGGAGACTGGGCAGACTGACTGCTTGTCCACCGATGGCGTCCATCTCTGCCTCGATTCGCCGGATGACGTTCCGGCGGACGCGCTCTCCGGAGGGGGCAAAGCCGAACAACCCACTCCCGAACTGCCGGATGAGGCCCGCACGGACGAGGAGTCCGACGGTGTCGTTCTCCCAGCCCCGCGTTTCGCGACTCGTGAACAGGGTCAGGTCGCTACGTCGCACAGGACTCACCTCCAGTAACGCAGTCGCTCGCTATCGCAGGGACTGTCCGAGAGACGCTCGTCAGTAGTCGGGCAGAAACAGTGTCGATACGGCTATCGCGGAACCCAGCCGTGAGTCGCACCGGACCCACGGCTTCGGATACAGATTCGTTGGTCTGTTGCCATACGAGTAGAGGAACTGTCGATGAACGAATAAATCTTCCCACATTCTGTCGGATAATAGTGAGACGTGTTGTCTATCGTGGACTGCACTGTGCACTCACGTGACACGTTCCGTGGCGGGAGATAGATTTATTAGCACAAAGGTGGAAATAGTTACTATGATTGTTGTAAGTTCTGAGAACCAGACCACCGTCCGCTCGACGCCCGTTCGCCGCACCGCCACCTTCGCAGAGATGTCCGCTGCGATGCGTGACCTGTGAACGTTTCGTTTCGAATCTTCTCTCCTGTATCCTCCTGCTGTTTCGGCTACTGAGGGTGTCTTAGTCTCTCGATTCGACGCCAGTCGGTCGAATACCGCCGGCCTCGTCTAACCTGTAGGTTACTCTAGTATTACGAGACTATCTGGGGTTTGAACGTCTCTACTCCCCGAATTTCGGGTCTCAGCAGTGTCTCCCGGGAAAACGGATATACCCTTGGGTGACATATTCTACCGAACTGGGCAACAGTGCCCTGATACCCATGGCAGACAAACCACACCAGAACCTGGCCATCATCGGACACGTCGACCACGGAAAATCGACACTCGTCGGTCGACTCTTGTTCGAGACAGGCAGCGTCCCCGAACACATCATCGAACAGCACCGCGAGGAAGCAGAGTCCAAAGGCAAATCCGGTTTCGAATTCGCCTACGTCATGGACAACCTCGCAGAGGAGCGTGAACGCGGTGTCACCATCGACATCGCCCACCAGCGCTTCGACACGGACAAGTACTACTTCACTATCGTGGACACGCCGGGGCACCGCGACTTCGTGAAGAACATGATTACGGGCGCGTCGCAGGCCGACCACGCGATTCTCGTCGTGGCCGCCGACGACGGTGTCGCCCCGCAGACTCGCGAACACGTCTTCCTCGCCCGGACGCTCGGCATCGAGACGCTCATCATCGCCGTCAACAAGATGGACGTCGTCAACTACAGCGAAGACACCTACAAACAGGTCAAAGAGGAAGTCCAAGAACTCCTGAAACAGGTTCGGTTCGACACCGACGACGCCCGCTTCATCCCCATCTCGGCGTTCGAAGGAGACAACATCGCCGAACACTCGGAGAACATGTCGTGGTTCGACGGGCCGACGATTCTGGAGGCGCTGAACAACCTTCCAGAACCGTCACCGCCGACGGACGCACCGCTTCGCATTCCGATTCAGGACGTCTACACCATCTCGGGTATCGGGACTGTTCCGGTCGGACGTGTCGAGACGGGCATCCTCAACACCGGCGACAACGTCCGGTTCATGCCGTCCGACGCTGGCGGCGAAGTGAAGACCATCGAGATGCACCACGAGGAAGTCGGTGAGGCCGGCCCCGGTGACAACATCGGGTTCAACGTCCGTGGTGTCGGCAAGGACGACATCCGCCGTGGTGACGTCTGTGGCCCGGCCGACGACCCGCCGTCCGTCGCGAAGACGTTCAAGGCGCAAATCGTCGTCATGCAACACCCGTCGGTCATCACCGCTGGCTACACGCCGGTCATCCACGCGCACACCGCACAGGTGGCGTGTACGTTCGAATCGCTTGACCAGAAACTCGACCCTGCGTCGGGTGAAGTCGCAGAAGAGAACCCGGACTTCATCAAAGCCGGTGACGCGGCAATCGTCACGCTCCGGCCACAGAAACCACTCAGCATCGAGCCATCGTCCGAAATTGCCGAACTCGGCAGTTTCGCCATCCGCGATATGGGACAGACCATCGCCGCCGGCAAGGTACTCGAAGTCAACGAATGACCGGGTGCCCGGTCTGACTGTTCTTTTCGCGCGACGCGTTCAGGTCTGGCCCTGAATTCCCGGGTAGAGTGCAGAGACCTGCCAGACGTTCGCACGGACGCCTGCACGTTCGATGTCCATCCGAACCTGCTCGCCAGCGCGGTGGGTAGCCAAGAACTCACGGAGCGTCTCGTCGTCGTACGAGGTGACGTGGTACGTCGACCCGTCATCGTCCCGGAGTGTCGCCGCACCGTGGTGGTTTACCTCTTTCACAATCGTGTATGTCTTGGCTGCCTTTGTGGACATCGTCTCGGGCATGAACAGTAATATGTGTGAATGTAGCATAAAGCCGGCGACTCGTTTAATAAATCATTATAAACTAATTAGCGATTTTCACGTTTCTAGGAACGTCTGCGACAACGCCCCCGTCACGACACTCTCACGTCGGGCGATGAGTCGACAAAACGGCCCGGTCCCAGCTAGCACCCGGACGGTCCACGCACCGTTCGTTGGGGCCGGTGTGGGACATGTCGTGGGTCGGTTACACCCCCGAGACGGGGTGCGTCTGTTCTGAGAAACGTTACCGCCCACAGCTGTGTGGTCCGTCCGTTGCAGTGAACCGAGCGCGACGGTATCGACGTGGGCAAGTAAGTTAACGAACGGGCCTGATATAGCAAGGAGTACTTACACCTCTGAGACGTCGCTGACGCGTCGCCGAACGTCGACGTAGTAGTTCCGGAGGACGTCCCGGCCGATGCGAAGCGGTGTCTCGCTCCCGACGTCGTCGTCGAGGACGGCGGTCACGGTCCGACGCTCGCCAGCCAATTCGACGACGATATCGACCCGCGGAGTGGCGTCGTCGGAGATGACCGAGGGTGGTTCGGTACCGACTTCGATTGCCAACTCGGGCGTGATTCGTGTCGTGTCTGCCGCCGTGTCGATGTGTGCGAGCACGTCTTTCGACCCGCTGATTCCGGTCACGGTCACTTGCTCCGTGAACCCGACGACTGGGACCCGGTGGTCCCGGACCGACGACGGTGCGTCGTCGGGCGGTGAGCCGTCGAGTTGGCGACTGAGGCGTTCGACGTCGGCGTCGTCGACGGTGCCACCCGCGCGTTCGATGGCGAGTCGTGCGATGGCTGCGGCGGGTGACCGCCCCGTCGCTCGGAAGAGGCCACGGAAGCCAGCAGTCGGATTGACTTCGAGTACGACCCACCCGTTCGGACCCTCGATGAGGTCGACGCCCGCGTAGTCGAGTCCGAGTGCGCGAACCGCGTGGAGTGCTGCGCCGGCGGCCTGTTGTGAGACGTCGTCTGTCGCGTCTTCGACTTCGCCCCCGAGTGCGACGTTGGTCCGCCAATCTCCTGCCGGCGCGTACCGATACATCGCGCCGACGATTTTGTCGTCGACGACGTAGACTCTGAGGTCACGGTGTGTGTCGGCCTCACTGAGATACTCTTGGACGAACGCGCGACGCCCGTCGACGCTCACCGAGAGTGGGCGTTCGTGGTCGACGAGCCACGTCCCGCCGCCGTTCGTCCCGATAGCCGTCTTGTAGACGACGGGCGTCCCGAAGGCAGAGCGCGCTTCGTTCAACTTGGCCGCACCCGTCGCGAGATAGGTATGCGGGACTGGGACGCCTGCTGCAGCGAGTTTGGCCGACGTCGCGTGTTTGTGGACTGCGAAGAGGACGCTTCGTGGGTCGTTGAGAACGGGGCGGACGGCGGCATAACAACTCGCGATAGAGAGGTCTTCGAGTGGAGTCGTCGACTTCGAGAGTAAGAGTCGGTTGACGACGACATCCACGTCGGGGTCGAGTGTCACCCCGTCGGACGAGACGTCGATACCCACCGCCTCTTCGTGGAGCCAAATCGGTTCGTGGCCCAACGACGAAATCGTGTTACTGAGTGCTTTCGTCTCCCGGCTATCGTGAAAGCCGAGAATCCCGACTGTGATGGTTGACCCCCCGTCCTTCATAGGTGAGATACGACGTCCAGTAGTATCAGCGCATCGCGAGTTGGACGAAAGAATGGGAGTTGCTGAGTGTGCGGACCGCACCCGAAATTGCTCATGAAGATTCCGAGAGGGGTCGTTGCTGTGCTTGCACGGGCGCCGGAAATCGCGGGGTGCCCGTAGTCCAGTACTGCGTTTTCGTGATGCTTAGCGTGTCACTCGTCGACCGTGTTCGTCCTCTGAGGGTGCCCGCCCTGAGAGGAGCGACGAGTTACTGATGCCGCCGGTTCCGTCGTCGTCGTCCGCGGTTCCGGCGGCGATACCTGCAACATGGGTTCCGTGATATTCGTCGGCGACAGTCACGCTCGGACGTCCAAGCGCGGTGTCGCTTGCCGAGATGACGTTCTCGGACGCCTGGTCGGGCGCCTCTGCGAGGGATTTGACCGCGGCGTAGCCGAGCGTTTCGTTCTCGTGGACGACGCGTTCGTCACCCGTCACGTGTGCTTCGATGACCACCCGAGGACTGCCTGCAGTCTTCGAGACGCCAACGAGGACCTCGTCTTCTTTCGGGCCCGGCGCTCGCCTCGGTGTCGCCGCTGTCACGCCGGCGTCGCCGGCGAGTCTTGCTGCGGCGGAGGGACGCAGGAAGGTGCGTCGTCCGACACGTGAGGTGCCTGCCATGGGCACACTCATCTCATCAGAGAGTCTTCTTATGTTCTTGCTTGACTGAAATCGATATTTCACCCAATTACCAAAATTATATCCTACTTTCTGAGGCGAATCTGAATATAGTTCCAATTTGGGCATCTCCATCGGTGACTCCCGCTCCGACGAACAGCGGTGGCGGTGACCGTCGAACGCACACCTCGAAATTTATAAACGCGAAACCGGGTGAGGTGATGTATGGACCTCTTGCGGCGGTTGTTCGGTTCCGACGAGGCGCCATCGGGCCGGGTCGCCCTGTTCGTGGATGGACCGAACGTCCTCCGCGACGAGTTCGACGTCGACTTAGACGATATCCGAGAGGCGGCGCGCGCACTCGGCGGCCAGATGAGCACGGCACGACTCTACCTCGACGAACACGCGACGCCCGGCCTGATTCAGGCGGCCGAGGCGCGCGGATTCGAAGTCGTCGTCACCAGTGGGGACGTAGACGTGAAACTCGCGGTGGACCTCACACGGTTCGCCGTCGAGCGTCGCGCCGAAGTCGTCGCCATCGCCTCCCGCGACACCGACTTCAAGCCCGCGTTGGAGACGGCAAACGAATACGGCCTCCGAACCGTCGCCATCGCACCCGGCAGTTACGGCCGGTCCGACGCCCTCCAGAACGCGGCGACGCACGCCGTCACGCTCGACGAACTCACCGACGAAACCGAATCGTAGTCGCGTCGCCGTCGCCGCCCCGCACCGATACCGAACGGTTCGCTTTTTTCCCGCCCGGCCGACCACACGACCATGCAGGAGTTCGACACGCCGATACTGGACAATCACCTCCACCTCGACCCGGCCCACGGCCGTGGCCTCGAGGCGGTGAAGGACTTCGCCAGAAGCGGCGGAACGCACCTTCTCGTCGTGAACAAGCCCTCGTGGCTTCTCGGCCACGAGGTGGAGACTGGCGAGGATTTCCGCCCCGTCTTCGAGACGACTATCGACGTGGTTCGGGAGGCCTCCGAACTACTCGACGGCCGAGCGTGGCCCGTCCTCGGTGTCCATCCCGGACTCGTCTCGAAACTCGTCGACGACAGAGGCTACGCCCCCGAAGACGCGCGCGACCTGATGTGTGCTGGCCTCGACACCGCCGCCGAGTACGTCCGCACGGGCGACGCACTCGCACTCAAGTCCGGGCGACCACACTACGATGTCACCGACGCCGTCTGGGAGGCGTCGAACGACGTGCTCAAACACGGACTCGAACTCGCCGCCGACTGCGACTGCGCCCTCCAACTCCACACCGAGTCGACCACCGACATCTCGGACGTCGCGTCGTGGGCCGACGAACGCGGCGTCCCTCGTGAGCGCGTCGTCAAGCACTACGCACAGGGCCACCTCACCGGCGCCACCCCGAGCGTCATGAGCGACAGGGACCGACTCGAAGTCGCCGCCGGACGCGACGAACCCTTCCTCATGGAGACTGACTTCATCGACGACCCGGACCGACCCGGCGCGGTGATGGGGCCGAAGACGGTTCCCCGTCGCGTCGACTGGATGCTCGACGAAGGCTACGACGCTGCGGTGAGAAACGCACACGTCGAGACACCGGCACTCGTCTACGACGTCGACACCGAAGCGACGCTCGACCGGTAGACCGGCGTCTGGTAGCGAACACTGACAGTGTGTCCATCGTGAACGACGTCCTCGTGGTCGGTCATCCGACTCCCGTCGGCGATTTTCGTGCGTCGAACCCGCACGCTCCGGGGTCGCACACGGTGCCATCGGATAAGAAAGGCATTTGAGTCCGGCACGGGAGGTTGTAGGTATGACCGAGGCCGAGGAACGATACTACTCCCCGGAACGTTGGCAGAACTGGTTGACACGCGTCGAAGAAGAAGACCTGGACCTCGAAAGCGAGGAGACCGGTCGTCTCCTGATGAACATCCAGAACGACGCGGCTATCGCCATCGCCAAGATTCTGACGGCGTACGACGACGGCACGCTCGACGAAGAAGAGGCACTCGACGAACTCGCCACCGTCCACGACATCGTCATGGCGGAAGCCGAGTTCGAATCCGAGAACGAAGAGGGTGAGATTCTCATCGGCAGTGTCCAGACGAGTCTCACGTGTGCCTTCTTCACGGCCGAAGAGTACCTCGTCGCCGGGCCGGCCGAACTCGAAGACGAACTGGAGGCGTACGTGCTCGCCGCCGCAGACGCCGAAGCGAACGACGACTTAGACGCAGCACTCGGCTACATCGTCCAGATGGGGACGAACGTCGTCGACGGGGAGGAACTGGATATCTCCGTCCTCGAAGACATCGAGTTCGGCCTCGTCACGGAGTGGGTCGACGGTATCGAGAGCCTCAAGAGCGGCCTCTCGGAACCCGAAGTCGTCGAAGAAGAAGACTAATCTCGGCCTCCTTCTCGCTCGCTTCTGTTTCGCCTTCCGTCATCGAGTGACGACACTCGTGGGACGCGAGCGTCGCGAACGAAGCGCTCGACGTGGTGAGTCGCTGCGGAGGACGCCTCGACGGCGGCGACGCGGACCGACGACCAGTCGGTCGCTGGCGATGGCTACTTCGGAACTGCGACGAAGTACGTCGCGACCCGGTTGTCGTCGAACCGAACGGTGAGGATGAAGAAGTCACCGTCAGTGCTGAGTTGATTCGTCGAGCCATCTTTGAAGAACTCCAGTGCAACCTCCGTCGAGGTGTCGGCGGGCAAGGAGACGCTGTTCGTCCCGAGTTCGTGTTGCTGTCCGCCGACTGGTTGCGTGGCGGAACCGTTGAACGTGACTCCGTTCGCCAACTGGCCACCCTGGTCCGGGTAGTAGAAAGACACCCGGAAACTCGTGATGTTCCGCGAGGCACCGGTGTTGTTGAGCGTCACGTCCACGATGTGTGAGTTGGAGTTCGACCGGGATTCCGAATTCTCGAGGATGACGTCTCCCTCGTAGTCGTTCGGCGGGTTGATTTCGTCGGTCGAACCGCCGTCCCCACTACCGCTACCGCTTCCCGACCCGTCTCCGGTGACGACTGGGATGGTGTACGTCACCGACTCGTCGGATTCGACCGTGCCACTTCCGTCGAGGTCAGTGCCGCCTCCCTCGATGGTAATCTCGCCCGAGGCGTCGTCGTCGACAGTGAACGTGAATCTGGCTTCCCCCTCGTCAGTCGTCGTGACGGTCTGACTCGCCGGCGTGGCGTCACCAGTGACCGTGAAGTCGATTGGTTCGCCACCGACTGGGTTGTTGTACCGGTCGCGCGCTTCGACGACGACTGACGTGGTCTCACCGGGCGACGCGGTGACGTCTGTCGTCGCCGGAACGAGGTAGTCCGCGGGCGGTTGCGTCACCGACGGCGTCGCCGACGCCGAGGACACCTCGACCTTTGCGAGGCGCAACTCGTACGTCTCGGACCCATCGAGGGTTATCCGAACGAGCGTGTTCGTCGCGTCGGCGGCGGCGTCGAGGTCCGTAACCGAGACGACGTCGCCGTTTTCTCGCATCCGGTCTGCCACAGTCGAGCGGTTCCACGCCGTCGCGTTGGCCCCGACGGGGACGGTGACTTCGATGTCGCTACCACTCGAATTCGTCACCGTCACGGTTCGCGTCGCGGACGTGACCGGCGTGACGGTCAGCGGTGTTTGAATGCTCGACGAACCGATTCGGCCGTCGATGGTGACGACGGTGAGTCGGTTACCCGAGAGGAGCGTCTGCCCACCGAGTGGGACGACGTTCGCGCCCGTCTCCCGGTGGACGCCCATCCCCGTCAGCGAGACTGGTTCCGCGTCGAGTTCGTTGTAGTCCGGTGTGTAGCGGAGCGTCTTGGTGTCGTACGCTCTGGGACTCCCGTCCCACACCGTCTCGACCGAATCCGGTTCACCGTCGACGGCAACCGCCCCAGTTATCGTAACGTCGGTCGAGTCGGAAAACGAGAGACTTCCCGTCGGTGGGCCGGGGTTCACGAAGAGTGCGCGCGGACGATATCGCACGCCGGTCTGGACGGTAGTCCCCGACTGCACGTCTTCTGTCGCACCCGTGAGGATGCTGTTGTGCAGCGAGACGAGGTCATCCGAAGCGTCGAGGTACGCTTCGAACTCCGTCGCTTTCGTCTCCTGCGGAACGACCGTCGCCTGATAGAGCGACAGGCCGATGACGAGGATGCCGAACAGGAGGATTGCACCAACCTGCACCGACTGTCCTCGTTCACTGTCGAGAAAGTCCATTGGCGGGGAAAACCGCGTGGAAGGGTATAGGTCTATTGCCGTGACTCTCAGTCGACCAAGAGGTTCTGAGACGGGCGTCGTGTCAGTTCGCAGTCCCGTTACGGTGCGCTGTCGCGTCCGACCGAGACGAATCGTGCGACGAACCGAACTGAACGCCCACAGAATAGCGGCTTTTCGACGAACGACGTAACTCACCATCGACAAAATCTTATCCCCCTGCTCTGTATCTCCGACTATGACTTCCGTCGGCATCGACGCCATCGAGATTCGGACCGGTAAACTCGTTTTAGACCTCCCCAACACCTTCGCGCCAGTGAAGGGTGAAGACCCAGAGAAGTACACGAAGGGCCTCGGCCTCTACACCTCGTCGTTCCCCGACGTGTACGAAGACATCGTCACGATGGGCGCGAACGCCGCCAAGTCGCTGATGGACCGAAAGGGGCTGACGCCCGCAGACATCGGCCGAATCGACGTTGCGACGGAGTCCGCGTTCGACAACTCCAAGCCGGTGTCGACGTACATCGCAGGCTGTCTCGAACAGGTGTACGACGAGGACTTCCGCCACGCCAACAAAGGCGAGCGTAAGTTCGCGTGTATCGCCGGGACCCAGAGTCTCGACGACGCGTACAACTGGATAAAAGCGGGCCGCAACCGTGGTCGTTCGGCACTCGTCATCGCCACGGACACTGCACTCTACGAGCGCGGTGACCCGGGCGAGGCGACGCAGGGTGCCGGTGCCGTCGCGATGCTCATCGACGAAGACCCGGACCTCGTCGAACTCTCGACGGAACAGGGCTACGGGAGCATGGACGAGACGGACTTCCTCAAGCCCAACCAGCAGTTCCCCTCGGTCGACGGCAAGCGCTCCATGCAGGTGTATCTCGCTCGCATGCGCGAAGCACTCGAAGATTACGAGAGCGTCGCGGGTCGGACCCACCCGGACCACTTCGAGTACATCCCGTTCCACACGCCGTTCCCCGGCATGGTCCGGAAGGCGGCGCTCCTCGGCTTCCGTCACATGAGTCGCGACACGGAAATCGAAGACGAACTCGAAGGCGAAATCGGCCGCCAGCCCCGTGAAGTCGACTTCGAGACGTGGGACGACTACGAGGAGGCCATCCGCGCCTACATGGACGACCTGAAGACGACCGAACAGTACCGCGACTGGTACGACCGTGTCATCGACCCGACCATCGACATCTCCAGTCGTGTCGGCAACTGGTACACGGGGTCTGTCCACATCGCTCGCCTGTCGGCGCTGAAGTCCGCCGCCGAGGGTGACAAAGAGATGGCCGGTAAGAAGCTCCTCGTCGGTTCCTACGGGTCCGGCGCGCAGGCCGAGATTCACGCCGAGACGGTCCAGGAGACGTGGCGCGAGGAAATCGACGGCGTCGACGTGGATAGCCAACTCGAGGACCGAACCGAGATTTCGTTCGAGGACTACGAACTCATCCACGACGTCCACAACCACGAGAAGGAAATCGAAGTCGAGGAGTTCACCCAACCCGAAGGCGAGTTCGTCTTCACTGGCTGGGGTCGGATGAACGAGCGGCGTTACGAATACGTCGAATAGACGTCGAGGAGCGAGTCCGCTCACTCGAACGGAGTCAGAGTGTGCTACGCACTCCTCGCGATTGGGTTCTTTTTCGTCGACGAGTGCAGGTCGATTCGGCCGAGAGGCCAGCGACGACCTGACCGCAGGAGGTGTGGCGGTTAGAACGACCGAACACGGCCGGGTGCCAACGTCCACGACTCTGCGGGGTCGCCCCCACGGTCGTCGTAGAACTTCCGTCCGATGTAGTCGTCGCTCACGTTACCGATAATCGTGGTGTACAGTTCCCCCGGCGACGCGTAGGTCTCTGGGCCGAGTCGGGAGAGAATCGTCTCGATAGTCTCGGAGTTGTCGTCGTCAGGTGCCTCGATTGGAACGTCGCCCGCTTTTTCGACCACGAGGTCCGACGTGACCGGGTAGTCGAACTCCGATTCGAGGAACGGGGACAGTTCGCGGAACTTCATGTGCAGTGCTAGTCGCTCCCACCATGTCTCTTTTTTTGGCCTTCGAGAGGACACTCTGGAGAACCGAAGTGATGCCGGTTCGACGGACGAGGCGACTCGGCGAACGTTCGTCAGGGGAGTTTCCGCAGGTCTTCGAGCATCGTGTCAAGGTCCCGGTTGGTCACGGCGAGGCCGAATCCGTCGATAGTCGCGAGCGACGGCGCGTGTTCCCACAGGTCGTCTTCCGTGAGGCCGTGGAGGACGACTGCGTTGGGCGTCGGCGTGACGACGCGCATCGCCACGAGTGGTGACTCGCCGCGGGTGACGTCCGTAAAGACGAGCGCACGACTCGTCGATTGCCCGTAGAGTCGGTAGAACTCCTCTGACGAGAGGCGCGTGATGGCCTGGATACTGTTGATGACGGTGTGGCCGCTGATTCGGTCCTGGTCGCCGTCGACGATTTTGGTCGCGCCGATGGCGTCGTAGAACGTGTCGAGCGGAATCGACGTCGGATACTCCCGGAGGTCCTGTACGATGTCGCTTTCGAATCCGGCCGAGAGGACGCGAGCGTACTGCCGGATACGGCTCCCGCCACGGGCCTCGTCGATGTCGAGGAGCGCTTCGACCATGCGGCGGATGACGCCGATGCCGGGACTCTCGCGACGACCACTCTCGTAGTCCGAGACGACCGACGACGAGACGTCGAGTTGCTCGGCGAGGGCCGTCTGTGAGATGTCGAAGTCGGTTCGCCACTTCCGGAGGGTCGCGCCGGGGTCGTCAGAGAGAGTAATCTCTCCCGCGATTCGGCGGGCGAGGTCGTCGCGTGGGGCCGCGGTCATCGGCAGCACCTCCATACGACGGGGGGGTGAGACATGGCGTAACGTGCGGGAGTCCCCTGCAAAAGAGTGTCGAAAGGGGTCATCGTCGCCTGACGAACTCGGCGCGGCAGACGTGGACGAATCTCACACGATTCCCCGAACGAGGTGAGTGGAACGTCGTGGTGGAGCGAAGCGAGTGAACCCCACGCAAAACCTCAAGTTCGTTCGATGGTGAGTGTGTGATATGCCATCGACCCTCGTTCACGTCGCCGTCGGCGGACTCGTCGGGGCGGCCTTACTCGGTCGGTGGTTCGACTCACGGGCGATTCTCGTCGTCCTCGTGGCGGCGGCGGTTCCTGACCTCGACTCCTTCACCAGCACGATTCTCCCCGGGAGTCATCGGTCGCTCTTCCACACGCTCTTTCTGCCCCTGTTGCTCGCCGCCCTCGTCGCCTACGACACGCGTCTCCGAGACGAGTCGGTGATTCGGCGTCGGTGGGGTACCCGTGGCGTCGTCGTCGCGTGGGTGGCAATCGCCGCGCTCCTCGGCGGTGGTATCATGCCGGACCTCTTTACCAACGGCGTCAACGCATTTTACCCCCTCCGAGACGCGTTCATCGCCATCAACGGCGAGGCACTGTGGTCGAGTACGCGCGGGTTCGTCCAGACGTTCGTCGAGTTCGGTGCGAAGGAACCACCGCCGACGACTGAGACGCTCCACTACAGTACCGTGGTCGACCCGTCGCCGGGTGCCGAACCCGAGAACGTCGAGCGTATCGCACCGCTCGCGTCGTCGGGTCTCGAACTCATGCTGGTCCTCCTCGGCGCTGGCGTGGTCGGTGGCCGACTCGCCGCGGCGCGAGTGTGGGGCGGACGCGACTGACCACCGTTCGACTCCGAGCGTTCTACCCACCGTCCGACTCCGAGGCTTCATAACCGATGCCGGCGCACCGCTTCCTATGAGCGAGACACCGGGTGACGTCGTGATTCGCCCGTACGATTCGAGCGACGCCGACGCGTTCTGGGAACTCAAACGAGGATTCGAACTCGGCATCGGCGAGGGAACCGGCGGGGACGACAAACTCTCGGCGTACGAGTCCAAACTCACCGACGACTACCGAACCCGATATCTCTCGTGGGTCGACCGCTGTGGGACCGAGGACCCCGGGTGCGTCGTCGTCGCGGAGGCCACCGACGACGGCGAGACGGAAGCCGAGGAGTCCGAACTCGTCGGCTACGCGTTCGTCCTTCCCGAGGAGATGACGTTCATCTGGGACGCGGCGGTCCTCAACGAGATTTTCCTCGCGCCCGACTATCGCGGGACGGGCGTCGCGGACGAACTCATGGAGGCAGTCCTCGACCACGCGCGGTCACAGGACCTGCCGCTCGAGCGGATGGTCCTCGACGTGGACGAAGCAAACGACCGGGCGCGTGCGTTCTACGAACGATACGGGTTCGACCACTGGGGCGAACTCGTCGCTCGTGACCTCTGAGCGCCGCGTTCGACGCCTGACGAGCGTCGTTATCTGAGTGCGGCGGCGACTGCGCCACCGACGCCCCCGAGGAAAACCGGGTATGCCAGTCCGGCGAGGAGCACCGCAGTCACCGGGTCCGGGCGAGCGACGGCGTCACCGACGGTGACCGAAAACAGTGCGAGACCGGCGACGATTACGGGGAGATAGCCGACGACTGTTGCCGCGCCCGCGACGACGCCAGTCTGGACGGACGACGCGCCGTGCGCGACTGCGATGGCGGCACCGGTAGCGACGAGCGTCACGACGGGGACGGCATAGAGGAGCGCCGAGAACGCCTCGAACTGCTCGACGAGATTGGCCGACGACGTCGTCCCGAACAGACCGGGGAACGTCGTCGCGACGCCGTGGGCGTTCAGGAACACCCACCCGACGACTTTCCACGTCGGAAGCCCAGACCCGAGCGCTTCGAGCACCTGACTCGCCGTCGAGTTCTCGATGGTTCCGGACGTCGCGAGATACGTGAGGAGATAGCCGAGGAGGGCGGCACCGAGGCCGGATACTGCACCGACACCGGCGGTTCGAAGTCCACTCTGCTTCGATTCGGAGACCGATTCAGTTGCGACTGACACTGTGAACGCTGGCAACGATAGTCGCCGGTAAATATCTCGTGGCCGTCGTGTGCGGCGTTCTCGACCACCATACCACGACGCCGCACACCGGCACGAAAAGAGCCACGTTCAAGACCTGTGGGGTGATATCGGTCCCCATGCTCTTACGGAGCGCTCGAATTATCGACCGCGGGGAGGTCACTACCCCGACCGACGTCCGGGTCGACCCGGAAACGGGACGCATCCGTGCGGTCGGGAACCTCTCTGCACGGGGTGACGAGCGCGTCGTAGACCTCTCGGGGAAGACGGTCACCCCCGGCCTCGTGGACGCACACGTCCACTTCTCGCTGTCCGGTGAGCGAAGCGTCGAAGACGTCGTCGGACTCTCGGACGCCGAACTCACACTCGTCGAGGTTCGAAACGCGCGGAAGACCCTCGAAGCGGGTATCACCGGCGTCCGAGGGATGGGTGCCCGCGACATCGACGTGGTGCTCAAGCGGGCTATCGACTCCGGCGACGTTCCGGGCCCACGGATGGTCGCCAACTGTCGGTCGATTACGATTACCGGCGGCCACGGCCACCACATGGGCCGCGAAGTCGACGGTGCTGACGACGCCCGCCGAGCGGTCAGAGAACAGGTCAAACTGGGTGCCGACTTCATCAAGTTCATGACTACCGGCGGGGTGACGACGCCCGGGAGCGACCCCGGTGCAGTCGCGTTTACCGACGAAGAACTCCACGCGCTCGTCGACGAGGCACACCGTCGCGGCGTCCACACGGCGACGCACGCCCACGGTGCCGAAGGCGTCAAGGCCGCCATCAGAGCGGGCGTCGACACCGTCGAACACGGGACGTTCCTCGACGACGAGGCCATCGACCTGTTTCTCGCAGAAGACGTGACGCTCGTCCCGACGCTCTCTGCGCCGTATCACATCTCCCGCAACACCGAGGCGGCGACCCGAGAAGACGTCACGAAAGTGGATTTCGTCTACGACAGACACCTCGAATCCTTCCGGAACGCCGTGGAGGCGGGCGTCACCATCGCCGGCGGTACCGACGCGGGGACGCCGTTCAACTTCCACGGTGGCAACGCTTCCGAGATACAGTTCATGGCCCAACACGGGATGGCACCCATCGACGCCATCCGCGCGATGACCGAGACGGCGGCGGACGCCATCGGTCTGGACGACTGCGGCGTCGTCGAACCCGGCGCCTACGCCGACCTGCTCGTCTTCGACGACGACCCACTTTCGGACCTCACCGTCCTCAACGACCCGACGGCAGTGCTGAAAGGTGGGCGCGTCGTCACCGGGTCGCTCCCCGAAAACTGAGTCTCCGACTCACAGGACGTCGCTCGCGTCCCAGTGGAACTCGGCGTCGTAGTCGCCACCGGTCGCCTCCTGCCACTCTTCGTGAGAGACGCTGTAGACGTACTGGTCGGCTATCTCGTCGCCAACGGGCAGGCTATTCCGGTCTCTGCCGTCACGCCTGCCACCCAGTGTGTCCATGTACTTCTCGATAGCCCGCTGTGAGTTTTCGTTCTCGACGGCGTGTTTGACTTCGACGAGTTCCAGGTCGAGCACGTCGAACGCGAGCGCCGCAAGTGCTTCGGCACGTTCACCCGAGTAGCCCCGGCCCCAGAACCGCGGCCGTAACCAGAACCCGAGGGTGCCGACGCGACGGTCCCACTCGGTGTGGATACCGCCGAACCCGGCGAGTTCTCCGGCGCCGTCTTCACCCTCGCGCGGGAACACGCCGAACTGAGCGCTCTCGGCGTCGTCCCACTTCGACGCACAGCGGTCGAGGAAGTCCTTGGTCACTTTCGGCGTCTCGTGACGTGCCCACGGCATGAACTCCGTCACGTCGTCCATGTACGGTTGCGAGCACACCTCGTAAGCGTCGAACGTGTCGATGTGCTCCGGGCGGGCGGCGACGAGTCGGAGTCGCTCCGTCTCGACGACGTCCGGGAAGAGGTCACTCATCGCGGCCCTCCCAGCGGAATTCGGCGTCGTACTCGCCGTCGGTGGCGTCGTACCACTGTTCGCGCGTCACCGAGTACGTGCGCGTATCGCGAGGGTTGCCGTCCATATCGACCACGTCGTTTCTGAAGTGGCCGTCGAACTGCCCACCGAACTGGTCGACGTACTTCTCGATGGCGCGAATCGAGTTGTCGTTCTCCGGGAGGGCGGCGACGTAGGCGACGTCGAGGTCCAGGAGGTCGAAGACGATGGCGAAGAACGCGGCGGCGCGTTCGCCGGAGTAGCCACGGCCCCAGTATTTCTTGCGGAGCCACAGACCGAAGACGGCGCGGCGCTTGTCCCACTCCGGGTCGAAACCGGTCGTCCCGGCGAGTTCGCCCGCACCGTCTTCCCCGTCGCGTGGGAAGATTGCGTAGCCGGCTTTCTCACCCTTCTCGTGGGCCTCGCTCACCTCGCCGAAGTAGTCGAACGCCTCTTTCGGCGTCTCGTGGGGGTTCCACGTGACGTACTTCGTCTCTTCTTCGATGGTGTCCGACCGCGAGGCACCGAAGTAGTCGTACGCGTCCAAGGGGTCGACAACCTCCCGCGACAACGCACGAAGGCGAAGCCGCGGGGTGACAATCTCGTCGGGGAACATGGAACGAAACGCACTCGGAGCACGATAATAAATTTTCTGAACATTGACACGTGTGCGCACGCCTCACGGGCCGTACAGAGACGCAGAAGTTGGGCAGTCCGAGGGTCAGTCGTCCAACTGCGGACTGCTTCGTTCGGGGGTCGGTGCCGACTCGTAGTCGCCGAACTCGGGGTGAGTCTCTTGCATCCAGACGAGCGCGACGCCACCGGAGACGAACATCGCGGCAGCGGTGACGTAGAAGGCCATCTGAACCGAGACGATGTCGGCGGCGAGGCCGATGAGGATGGCACCGAATCCGTACCCGGCGTCGCGCCACATCCGGTAGACGCCGAGTCCGGTGGCCCGCCACGTCGGGTGGGCAGCGTCGCCGACGACTGTGATGAGGTTCGGATACAGGAGTGCCATCCCGACGCCGGTGACGCCTGCGGTGAGCATCCACGGGAGATATCCGGTGACGAACGTCGTCGCGAGGACGCCCGCCCCGGCGAGGAACATCCCGGCGACGACTGGTGGTCGACGGCCGATGTCGTCGGCGAGTTTCCCTGTGTAGAGTTGGAGGACGCCCCAGACACCGCCGTAGACGCCGACGACACCACCGACCTGAACGACGGAGAGACCCGACGAGGTGAGATACAGCGGATAGGCAATCCAGACGAGCGCGTCGACGAACTTCTCGACGCTGCCGGCCTGTGCCGCCGCGAACAGCGTCTTGTCACCCCACGTCGCTCGTTTCAGGATGTCGACGAACGGCAGGTCTGCGTCCGCGTCGTCGTCCGCGGCGGACGCTTCTGCCTCTGCTTCGGCGTACGGGAGCGTCTCTTCGACGAAGAAGATGGCGACGAAGAGGCCAAGCAAGACGACGCCGACGAGGAAGACGAATGGTGCGGGTCGAAGGCCGTACTGCCCGGCGATGATACCCGTCACCCACGACCCGACGGCGACGCCGCCGTAGCCGAAGGCTTCGTCGAGTCCGACGGCGAGTCCCCGGCGTTCACCGCCTGCGAGGTCAATCTTCGCGTTGACGCTCATACTCCACGCGAGTCCCTGATTGACCCCGAGGAGGACGTTTCCAATCGTCACCCACCACCAGTTCGGTGCGTAGATGAGGACGACCGGAATCGGCAGTGCGACCAACCAACCTGCGACGAGAATCGGTTTCCGACCGTAGGTCTCTGCCCACTTGCCGCCGTAGAGATTGAGCAGTGCCTTGACGAAGCCGAAACTGACGACGAACGACCCGATGACGAGCACCGACTCGACGCCGAGGACGTCGCGTCCGAGGATTGGGACGACGTTCCGCTCCGAACCAATCGTCAACCCGACGGCGAACACCGTCAGCAACTGAAGGACGAACTGTTGCCAGTTCTCGCGAATCCCCTGTGCGTACCTGACCATCTGTGTGGATGTGGGTCCGAGATTCGACTATTAATAGTGCACGGTATTCACATTTCTATACACTCAAGATGTGTCGGTCACCAGTTCAGGTTCTGCTCCGGAGCGGCGACGCGTTTTGCGAACTGGGCGCTCGCACGTTCGTACGATTCGTCGAGGAGTGGTGCGAGCACCGTCTCGACAGTCTTCTCGGAGGGGGAGACGACGCTCACCCACCCGGCCCACCCGTAGATTGGGTGGGGTTGGAGTTCGTCGAGTGCCGTGAAATCGTGGCCCGTGTCGACGACACCACCCCTCGGTGGGCGTTCCGGACGTGGGCCGAAGAGGTTCCGATAGGTTGCGTCACTGAGGCCGAGATTCACCCGCCAGCAGTCGTCACGGTAGAGCGCTGACGCCACGTCGTTGTCGCTGTCGCGGACTTTCACCGTCACGAAGTAGGTGCCGCGAGGGAGTCGCCCGCCGGGGTTGTAGAAGAGTCCACGCTCGCCCCACGCGTCGTGGAGAACCACGTCGTCGTATCGGTCTGCGACGTATTCGAGGAAGTCGTCTGGGTTCACACGGGAGTAACGTCTGCTGAGAGCGTTACCCTTTCGCGGGCGACTCTGTGACCAACACGGCGACGTGGACGACTGCGAGGGCGACGTTCGTCGGCCACCAGAACCCGAGTGGGGCGAGAGCGAGTTGGAACACCGCGCCAGCGGCGAGTCCCCCACGGGCGTCGGCACCACCGCGGAGCAAGGTGACACCCAAGAGCGCCTCGAAGACGACGAGAATCGCGAGCAACCCCTGTAAGTTCGGGAGTACGATACCGACCCAGAGCGACCGATAGATGTCGAACAGGATGAACTGCGTTATCTCACCGTAGACGCCCGGTGTCCGAACCCCGAGGTAGACGTGGGCGAGTGCGCCGGCGACGTAGGTAAGACCGAGTAGGAGACGAAAGCCTCGCGCGACTCGGTTTCGACTCACCCGTCCTCCGTCTTCTGCGGTGATTTTCTTCGTCCTCCAGAGCCCGTTGACCGGGTGTGAGGGTAAACAGTGTCACGGAGTCTCACACACTAAGAATCACGAGTGAAGTATTAGTCGATACGTCACGTCTCCGTATGGGGGAGGAGGATGAACTGGGAGAAAGTCGTCGCAGTGTACGCGCTCGTCGCCGGAGTGGCGATACTGGGACTGTGGACGATGCTCGTGACGACACAGCAGGTGACCGAACTCCGAACAGAGCCGTTTTCGATGTTCACTCACCTCGTCGCAGAGGGATTGACGTCTGTCGCACTCGTCGGCGCGGGAATCGGGTTACTTCGACAGAAAGAGTGGGCCCAACCGCTCAGTCTCGTCGCGTTCGGGATGTTACTCTACACGGTCATCAACAGCGCGGGCTACTACGCACAACTCGGCGAAGTCGGCGTGATGTTGGTGTTCTCTGCGATGGTGCTCACGACTGTCGTCGCACTCGGATGGGCGTTGCTGGACGCACGGAGACGGTGGCGTCGGACGTCGTGGTGAACGAGGACGACGAAGACGTCGTGGCGCGTGTGCACAGTTCGCTTGTGACGGTTCTTGAGGCCTGAGAACCGTCTGTATTCTCCTTGCACTCGTTCAGCGTATCGATAGCTGGTGACGTGTGATGACGCAGTTCCAGCGCGAAACGGTGCGAATTGGTGCGGTAAGAGCAGTACTCGACGACGGTCGGAAACTCGCCGGTGTGTTATTTTTCGTCCTCGCAGCACAGTTCATGACGGTAATCATGCTCTCGGCGGCGATGGTTCCGGGCTACGACTTCAACAGCGCGGCCATCAGTGACCTCGGTGTCTTCCCCGAGACGGCGTTGCTGTTCAACGTCTCGCTCGTCCTGGTCGGTGTGTTCAACCTGCTTGGCGGGTACGCCTTCTACCGGACGCACGGGAAGCGATGGCTCCTCGGTCTGTTCGCGGTTGCCGGTGTCGGTGCCATCGTCGCGGGACTCTTCCCACTCGGCACCTCTGACCTCCACAGTCTCGGTGCGCTACTCGCGTTCCTGTTCTTCAACCTGCAGGCGCTCGGCACCGCGACGCGCGTCGAAGGACCGATGAAAGCACTCTCGGTGCTCCTCGGTCTGGCCGGCCTCGTCTTCGTCGTCCTGATGATTCTCGGCGACAGTGGCAACACGGCCGTCTTCGGCGCGATTGGCCACGGCGGCACCGAGCGAATGATCGTCTACCCCCCGATGCTGTGGCTCGTCGCCGTCGGTGGCTACCTCATGGCGGCCACCGACACCCGAACCGGCGCTGCCGACAGCACTCCCGCTGGCGCTGACTGAGGACGGCGATTCAGTATGACCCTCCCCCTCCTTCGGACACTCACAGTCCTCACGCTCGTCCTCGCAGTCGCGAGTACGCCCGCGCTCGCCTCACTCGCCGTCGCGACTCAGTCACAGGTCGTCCCGGCGGCAGACCCACTCGTCCCACTGCAGGCCGACGGTGACCCCGTCGACGCCGACGAGTTCGAGACGTGGCTCGACGCGACGATGGCGGACCAACTCCAAGCGTACCACGTTCCCGGTGCGGCGGTCGTTCTCGTACAGGACGGTGACGTCGTCTTGTCGAAAGGCTACGGCTACGCCGACATCGAATCCGAGACGCCGGTCGACGCGGACGAGACTGTCTTCGGCGTCGGGTCGACGTCGAAACTCGTCACGTGGACGGCCGTGATGCAAGGCGTCGAAGACGGCAAACTCGAACTCGACAGGGACGTCAACGACTACCTGACCGAGTCGCCGGTGACGGTTCCGGATACCTACGCGACTCCGATTACGCTCGAACACCTCGGGACCCACACGGCGGGCTACGAGGACTCCTTCGGCGGGACACTCGTCGACGACCCGAGTGACCTGCGACCGCTCGGAGCGGTGCTCGCCGAGAACCAACCGAACCGCGTTCGCCCACCGGGTGTCGAGGTTTCCTACTCGAACTACGGTGCTGGATTGGCCGGGCACGTCGTCGAAGAACAGTACGGGACGACGTTCACCGACTACGTCGAGTCGAACGTCTTCACTCCGCTTTCGATGGACGACAGCACCTACGACCAACCCGTCCCCGAGCGCCTGCAGTCACGGCTCTCGAAGGGGTACACCTACCAGAACGGTGAGTTCGTCCCACAGGAGCCACAGATATGGGGAATCGCCCCGCAGGGTGGTGCCATGCGGTCGACGCCGGCCGACATGGGGAACTTCATGCTGGCGTATCTCGACGAGGGCCAGTTCGGCACAGAACGCATCCTCGAAGCGGAAACTGTCCGCGAGATGCACCGCCAGCACGTCTCCAAGACACCTGACGTTCCCGAACTCAACGGCATGGCCTACGGGTTCATCGAGATGGACCGGAACGACGAACGAATCGTCGGTCACTGGGGTGACACGGCCTACTTCAGAAGCCTGCTCGCACTCTATCCCGAACGCGACACTGGCCTGTTCGTCGTCTACAACTCGCCCGGTGGCCACGACGCTCGATTCGAACTCTTACAGGCGTTCACTGACCGCTATTACCCGCGGTCAGGGTCACAGACCGGCGAACCGCCGGTGGGTTCCGCCGACCGGGCCGCAGAACTGACCGGTGACTATCGGTCGCTCACCGTCTCGGAGTCCTCGTGGCACCGCGTCCTCGGCGTCATGACGCGCACGTTCACAGTCGGCGTAACCGACGACGGCTATCTCACGACCCAGCGACTCGGCAGTGAGCGACGAACGTGGGTCGAACTGCGACCCGGCGTCTACGAGGCGGTGGGTGGGCAGGAGAAACTCGCCTTCCGATTCGACGACGAGGGGCGGGCGACCCACCTGTTCTTCGGGAACTTCGGCCCGGCCACCTACGAACGCGTGCCGTGGTACGACTCACTGGCCGTCACGCAAGGTATCGTCGTCGGAGGGTCGCTCGTGCTCCTCTCGATGCTCCTGTTGCTCCCCGGTGGCTACTTGTGGCGACGGTTCCGTGGTCGGGAACCGCCGACAGACCGCGAACGGGTCGCGCGGTGGCTTTTGGGCGCGTCGAGTCTGCTGTGGGTGGCCACGGTGGTCACCTTCCTCCTCGCGTGGTTGAACTTCAACGCCGAAGTCGCCTCACCGTCACTCGCGCTCCGCGTGGGGTTGGTCCTCCCCTTCGTCGCACTCGTCGGGACGCTCGGCGCAGTCGTCGCAACCGGCATCGCGTGGCGTGACGACTACTGGACCGTCCCCGTCCGACTCCACTACACCGCCGTGACACTCGTCGCGATACTGGTCGCGTGGAAACTGTCGTCGCTGGGGATTCTCACACTGTAGCGGCCGAAACGCGCAGTGCCTCGCCGCGCCCCACCTCACTCAGCCAGGAATCGAGCAACTTCGGCCCAGAACGCGTCCGGTTCCTCGATGAACGGATAGTGGCCGCTCTGTTCGAAGAACACGAGACGCGAGTCCGTGATACCCTCGGCCAATTGCTTCGACGCAGTGGGTGGGAACTGCGGGTCGTGGGTGCCACACAGCACCAGCGTCGGGACGGATATCTCACCGAGACGTGGTGTGTAGTCGACTGTTCGCGCGATGCGGTGCCACTCGGCGCGCCCCTCTTTCGGTCGAATCCAGTCGCGGAGTTCCACCGGTTCCGTCTCGACGAACCGCTGGTCGACGAAGGAGTGTCTGGCGACGAAATTGTTCAGGTGTCGTTCTGTCGCCAACCGAGGCCACACGAGGTGTACGGTGCCGAGAACGGCGAGTCGCCAGAATGCCGGATGGCTCCGATTCCACAGCGCTCCCGGTGCGTCCATGTACGACGGGCCACCGGCCCCGGTTCCGACCAACACCAGTCGCGCCACCCTGGCCGGGTGTTCGAGTGTGAACGCCAGCGTCACCAGTCCGCCCATGCTGTGACCCACCACGTCCACGGGGTCGGACACCTCACACACGTCGAGCGATTCGGTGGCGCAGTCGTGCATCTCTTCCATCGAGAGCGACGCGGGACGCGTCGACGCACCGGACCCCGGGGGGTCGAACGTAATCACCTGCCGGCCGAGCGCGACGAGGCCATCGATGAGTGCGTCGGCGCTTCGGAGGCCCGGCCGCTGAAACCGATGTGGCCCCGGCATCAACAACACGGGGTCGCCACTGTCGCCGAATCGGTACACTGCGAGTCCGTCGTGGATGCGGAATGGGTCGGGTGGCTGGTCAGGCATGGGAGTGTTGCGAGCGAAGCGCAGTGTGCGGTGTCGGATGTGGCGACAGACGCGTGAGACAGTGTGTATGCACTCGCCGCGTGTAAAACGATAGTCGCGAAACGGCCGTGAGGCGTCGGTGAGTGACGCTCCGCAACCACTAAACGCGCCTCGTTCCTTCCTCCGGTAATGGTAGACTGGACGGAGAAGTACCGCCCATCGACGCTCTCGGAGGTTCGCGGGAACGACAAGGCCCGTGACGCCCTCGCAGAGTGGGCCAAGACGTGGGACGACCACCGGGAGGCAGTCGTCGTCCACGGAAGCCCGGGCATCGGAAAGACCTCCGCCGCCCACGCGCTCGCCGCGGACATGGGGTGGGAGACGGTCGAGTTGAACGCCTCGGACCAGCGGACCGGTGACGTCATCGAACGCTTCGCCGGTCGCGCCGCGAAGAACGCCACGCTCTCTGGGTCCTCGGCGGGTACCTCTACTCGCCAGTTGGTCATCCTCGACGAGGCGGACAACATCCACGGCAACTACGACCGAGGCGGGTCGAGCGCCGTGACGAAACTCGTCAAATCGTCGGGTCAGCCCATCGTCCTCATCGCCAACGAATTCTACGACATGAGTCGCGGCCTGCGGGGTGCCTGCCGCGAAATCGAGTTCCGCGACGTCTCGTCGCGCTCTATCGTCCCCGTCCTCCGCGACATCTGTCGGAAGGAGGGACTAGAGTTCGAGTCGGCGGCGCTCGAACGCATCGCCGAGATGAACAGCGGTGACCTGCGGTCGGCCATCAACGACCTGCAGGCAATCGCGGAGGGCCGCGACAGAATCACCGAAGACGACGTCGTCATGGGTGACCGCGACCGGTCGGTCGGCCTCTTCGAGTTCCTCGACGCCGTCCTCAAAGAGAAGTCCGCACAGGAGGCGCTCTACACCGCCTACGACGTGGACGAGACGCCGGACGACCTGACGAAGTGGATAGAGGACAAGGTGTCGCTCGTCTACGAACCGGACGAACTCGCTCGCGCCTACGAGTTCCTCGCCAACGCCGACAAGTGGCTTGGTCGGGTTCGCGCCACACAGAACTACTCGTACTGGCGCTACGCGACGGACAACCTCGCCGCCGGTGTCGCCGCCTCTCGGGACCGGACACGCGGTGGGTGGACGCGCTACGGCGGCGCACCCTACCGCTCGACGCGAGACAAGACGCGCGACACCGTCGTCCGAAAGATTGCAGAGAGAGGCGGATTCAGCATGGCGACGGCCCGCCGCGAAGTCCTCCCGTATCTCTCGGCGCTGACGCACCACTGCAAACCGCGCGAACTGACCGTCGCAATGACGGCGTACTACGAGTTCGACGAGTCGCACGTCTCCTTTGTCACCGGAAGCGGTGAGACGACGAACAAGGTCCAGTCCATCGTCGAAGACGCAGAAACACTCCGCGAGGAACTCGTCGAAGAACACGCCGGCGGCGCGTTCGCCGGCATGGAAGACGTCGAGATGACCGACAGCGACGCGAGCGACGACGCGTCCGACGACGTTCTCGACAGAGACGCCGACGACGAGGACGCCGCCCAGACCGAAGACGAGTCGGAGAAAGACGACGGACAGGCCGGTCTTTCGGACTTCTTCTGAACGACGACTGCGTCCTCCCGGGCGCGCTACTGCGTTCGCTCCACGAGCACAATCCCACGTCGTCGCGGGCGAGGCCTTTTGTACGATAGCGACGCACCCCTGCGTATGCGTGCCGCAGTCCTCCGCGAACACGGTGAACCACTCGACGTGACCGACGTTCCGGAACCAGAACTCGACTCCGACGGTGTCGTCGTCGACGTGGAGGCCTGTGGTATCTGTCGGAGCGACTGGCACGCGTGGATGGGCCACGGTGAGTGGGCAGACGATGCGGTCGAACCGGGACAGATTCTCGGCCACGAACCCGCCGGACGGGTCGTCGCCGTCGGCGAACGCGTCGAGACGATTCGAGAAGGTGACCGCGTCGCACTGCCGTTCAATCTCGCCTGTGGGTCGTGTGGCTACTGTCGGATCGGACACGGGAACGTCTGTACCGGCGACCACCCCCACGCACTCGGATTCGAACAGACTGCACAGGGTGCGTTCGCCGAACAGGTCCACCTCCCGTCGGCAGAGTACAACGCGATTCGATTGCCAGACGGGGTGGCCTCGCGCGACGTCGCCGCACTCGGGTGTCGATTCATGACCGCCTACAACGCCCTCGACGCGCGGGCCGGCCTTCGCGCCGGTGAGTGGGTCGCCGTCCACGGATGCGGCGGGGTCGGACTCTCGGCTATTCAGGTGGCGAACGCACTCGGTGCCCGTGTCGTAGCCGTCGACGTCCGTGAGTCGGCACTCGACGTTGCCGCGGAACTCGGGGCCGACGAACTCGTCGACGCGTCGGCGGAGGACCCAGTGGCGGCGATTCGGGGCGTGACGGACGGTGGCGCGGACGTCTCGGTGGACGCACTCGGCGTCGCGGAGACGTGCCGGAACTCCGTTCGGTGTGTCAGACCACGTGGGACTCACGTGCAGGTCGGACTGACGACGGACGCCGAGCGAGGCGAGGTGTCACTGCCGACTGACTGGATGACGCGCCACGAAGTCTCGTTCGTGGGTGCGCGCGGGATGCCACCGACGAGTGCATCGGACCTGCTGTCGCTTCTCGAATCGGATGCGGTCGACCCCGGGTCACTCGTGACGAAGACAGTCTCGCTGGACGAGGTTCCCGAACGATTGGCGGCGATGACCGACTACGACACCGTCGGTGTCGAAGTCATGACGATGTGAAAAGCGGGGGGAGAGGGGACCGGTATCGCGTCAGGCAGTCGGCGTGAGGACGCGCTTCGTCTCGTCAGTCTCGTCTGTGTCGAGTCCGCGCCAGACGGTGGTTCCGCAGTCGGGGCAGTCGATGTGGTCGACGCGTTCGTCGTCTATCTGTTTTGGCCAGTCGTCGATACCGGCGGTCCGGCCACAGGTCTGGCAGAACAGGACCATCTTTCGTCGGTCTGTGTCGGGCGGGTCGGTACGGACGCTGCGTGGAGGGCAGTTCATGCCGCAGAAAGCGGTACTCCCGGGGATAAGCCTGTTGGATAGTTGTCGGGTGTGTGCCCGACTAACCTACCGCAGAGTCGCGTCTCGGTGTGGCCGCTCTCAGAGTATCTTCGAGAGGAACTGCTTGCCCCGGTCGGTCTCCGGGTTCTCGAAGAACACTTCTGGCGGCGAGTCTTCGACGACACGTCCGTCGGCCATGAGGACGACGCGGTCACCGACTTCGCGGGCGAAGCCCATCTCGTGGGTGACGACGAGCATCGTCATCCCCTCGTCGGCGAGTCCGTGCATGACTTCGAGCACTTCCCCGACGAGTTCGGGGTCGAGCGCGCTCGTCACCTCGTCGAAGAGCATCACGCGTGGGTCCATCGCGAGTGCGCGGGCGATGGCGACGCGCTGTTGTTGCCCACCGGAGAGTTGGTTCGGGTAGGAGTCCGACTGTGTGGCGAGTCCGACGCGGTCCAAGAGCGTCTCCGCTCGCTGTGTGGCGTTCGATTCGTCGAGGCCTTTGACTTTCGTCGGTGCGAGCGACACGTTCTCCAGTGCCGTCTTGTGCGGGAAGAGGTTGAAACTCTGGAACACCATCCCGATACGCTGGCGCAGGTGGTTGATGTCCGCGTCGGGGTCCGAGATGGACGTTCCGTCGAGACGAATCTCGCCGTTCTGAATCTCTTCGAGGCGGTTCGCACAGCGAAGGAGCGTCGATTTCCCCGACCCCGAGGGGCCGATGATGACGCACACTTCGCCCTCCTCGACGTTCAGGTCGATGTCCTTGAGGACGTGCGTGTCGCCGAAGTACTTGTCTACCCCTTCGAATTCGAGGAGGCTCATCGGCGGTCACCTCCCCAGTCGGAGCGAGCTTCGAGGTAGCGAACCACCTTGCCGAGCGGCAGGGTGATACCGAGGTACGCGATGGCGACGAGCAGAATCGGCGTCCACGGGTCGAACGTCGCGGAGTTGATTTGGCGGAACGCGCTGATGAGTTCCGGAACCGCGATGACCGTCAGGAGCGAGGTGTCCTTCACGAGGATGACCTGGTCGTTCCCGATTGCGGCGAGGGCGTTGCGCCACGCCTGCGGGAGGACGACTTCGCGCATCGCCTGTACGTACGACATCCCGAGCGAGCGAGCGGCCTCCATCTGGCCTTCCGGAACCGCGTTGATACCGCCGCGGACCGCCTCACCGACGTAGGCGGCGTGGTTCAGGGTCAGGCCGATGATGGCGGCCGGAATCGCCCAGTTCGGGATGGGGAACTGACCCGGTGGCCAGAACGCAGGAATCCCGAAGAAGATGACGATGAGTTGGAACAGAAGCGGCGTCCCGCGGAAGAACTCGACGTATCCGCTCGCGACAGTGTTGGTGATACGGGTCTTCGAGACACGGCCGAGGCCGACGAAGATGCCGGCGATGATAGAGAGGAAACTCCCTGCGAGGAAGATGCCAAGGACGAGCAGATACGCCTCGATGAACTGCGGATAGATAATCTCGACGAACAGACCGAAGTCGACCTGTGTGAAAATGATGGCACCGATGAACAGGCCCACGACCAGTGTGAACAGTGAGGCGAACGCCGCGCCCGCAAACTTGAGCGTCTTATCGTTCAAAAACTGCTCTTGAAACTCCTCGTCAGCAGTTCTCCCGTCCGAGTATGATTCAGCCATTGATAATGGTTAACACGGTGTTTGTATAAAAACGGGTGGTGCGTCGATTTAGCCCGAGAAGTACTTCGAGTAGATCTCGTCGTACGTCCCGTTGTCTTTGATGGTCGCGAGGGCGCCGTTGACCTCTTCGCGAAGGTCATCGTCGTCCTTGCGGAAGCCGATACCGTACTCCTCGACGGTGAGGGTGAGGTACGGCGGAGCCTCTTTGCCTGCCTCGGCGGCAGCGCCCTCTCCTTCGAGGAACTTGACGTCGCCGCTCTGGTTGACGAACTCGGCGTTGACGGTGTTGTCGTTGATGACCGCGACGACCTGATTGTTGATGAGCGCGTCGAACGCACCGTTAATCTGGTCGTAGCGCTGGATGGTCATGTCGCCGCCGAACTCTTCTTTGAGTGCGTCGGCCGCTGCTGCACCGGTCGTCCCTTTCTGGACACCGACGGTCTTGCCTTTGAGGTCTTCTTTCGCGCCGATGTCGCCGTTCTTGAGGACGACGACAGTCTGGTACGCCGTGAAGTACGGGTCGGAGAAGTCGATTTTCTCCGCACGCTCTTCGGTGATGGTCATCGCGGACATGATGACGCGGAAGTTCCCGTTGTTGAGCGACGGGATGATACCGTCGAAACTCGTCTTCTGGAACTCGTGTTCGTAGCCCAGCTCTTCACCGAAGACGGCTTCTGCGATGTCGACGTCGAAGCCGGTGAGTTCGCCTTCGGTCGTCTCCCACTCGAACGGACGGTACGGAATGTCCGAACCGATGGTAATCGTTTCACTGCCACCGCCGCCGCCGCCGAGACAACCGGCCAACGTGAACGCGGCCGCTGCCCCTGCGGAGCCCTTGAGATAGGTACGACGTTTCATAACAGGCCACAGGTAGCACATCCCCGTATAACACTTCTTCGATATGCGTCTCGATTCACGGTTCTTTTGGTGAAAATTGCCAGTAAATAAGGTGAATGAATAGAATACTGCTCGGATTATGGACAGAAATCAAAAACGGGGCGGATTTTGGCACAAGGATATAACTGTTGCTTACTTTTTTGATCCCGTTGACAGTCGATTACGGCGTCGGAGAGCAGAATGGGGGACGGACTCCCCGTCAGTCGGCGTCGTTGGAGACTCCCTCTGGGGGACGGGGGAGTCCGCCACGCACCAGGACAGCGGCGGCGACGACGAGAATCAGCGCGACGACAGTCCCGCCGAGGTGGGCCAGTTGGAGCGTCGGGCCGTACACCTGCCTGCCGGCGATGAGCAGGGCGACGACGACGACGCTGGCGGGTCCGGTGACGAATCTGAGACGGCCGTACACGTCCGCACGCGACTCGTGTGCCGCGTTCGCCCAGAGCGTCGCGGCCACGAGTGCACCGTACGTCGCGAGTCCGACGACGTAGTACGTCGCCTGCGACAGTGGCCCGAACGAGACGAACGTGTGGGGAGTGAGGACGAGCATGATGGGTGCCCCAACGAGTGCAAGTCGGATGGCGTCTGCGACGCGCGGGATTCCACGGTCGGTGAGTCCCCACGCGGCGGCGGCGACGACGGCGGTGAAGATGGACGTCGCGACGACGTAGTGGGCGGTGAGGATGACCCACTCGTACTCGGTGACGGTGAGTGCGCCGAGGACGATTTGGAACGGGAGAATCACGGTGGCGACGACGAGCGCCCAGCGGACGCGTGCCGCGACGCCTTCGCGCCACGCTTTCACCGTCGTCCCGAGGATGAGGAAGCCAGTGAGCATGGCGACGAGGCGGTGGAACCACTCGATGAAACTGCCCCAGTTGGCCGGGAACAGTCCGAGGAATCCGTCACAGAACGGCCAACGACCCGCGCAGGTCAGTCCGGCACCCGAGGCGGCGGTGTAGACGCCGAGGACCATCAGGATGCCAGTCATCGCGGCGGCACCGGCCAGGAGGCGGCGAAGCCGAGGTGTCATACGCTGGGGTCAGGTTTGCGCGAACTTATATCTCTCAGGTTCGGGCGTCGAAGCTGTCACGGGTGGCCAGTCCGGTTGCCACTCACAGCGACGTCGACGACGTGACCATCTTCGGAGAGACACCAACCGTCTGACAACCTACGGACGTATATCGATTTCAGTCCAGAATCGGATAGAAATATAATTCAGCGAACATATTTCCGATGAGACACCCAACTAAGAGTTGGGGGAGAGAGATGACGCGAAAGTGGCTCACGAGGGGGCTCGTGGCCTTCTGTGTAGTGGTGGGACTGCTCGTCGCCGGTGTCGGACCGGTGGCGGCGGACGAACTGTCAGACGGGAATAACACCGGCGAAGCGGTGTGCGAAGAACTGTACGCCGACGCGTACGCGGAAATCGACGGATTCGCGGAGAGACTTCCGGTCGACCACGTCCTCGAAGGTGACGTGCTCGGCCCGATTCAGGCGGTAGTCTCACAACTCAACTACGACTTGACGACGCGGAACTGCGCGATAGAATCACCCTGAATTGCTTTTTTGTCGACTGTCCATTCGGCGAGTCTCGGCGACGAGTCGCCCCATTGAAGTCGGTCCAGTTGGACCCCCGGATATGAACGAGCGACTCGCATCTCGGGCCGAACGTCTCGACGCGTATCTCGATGAGACTGGCCTCGAAGCAGTCTGGTTCGCCCGCCCGAACTCGTTTGCGTGGCTTCTCGACGGCGACAACGTCGTGGATAGAGACGCACCAGTCGGTGTCGCCGCCGCCGGGTACGACGGCGACGAGTTCCACGTCGTGACCGACAACATCGAAGCGACGCGCCTCCTCCACGAGGAAGTGCCGCACGAGGACGTCCAAATCCACCAGTACCAGTGGTACGAAGGCTCGCTCGCGTCTGGCGTCGCGGCAGTCTCGCCGACACCGGCCGCCGCCGACTTCGACGTCCCCGGATTCGAGGACGTGGACGCAGGCGCACTTCGTCACCCACTCACCGACGACGACATCGAGGCGTTCCGTGAACTCGGCCGCGACGCCGCGAGTGCCGTCGAACGGGTCTGTCGTCAACTCGAACCCCAAGACATGGAGACGGAAGTCGCCTCGGGACTCCGCGTCACGCTGAGCGCGATGGGTATCGAGACGCCCGTCGTCCTCGTCGGTGGCAGTCGTCGCGCACAGAAGTACCGCCACTACACGCCGACACAGGAGCGCATCGGCGACTACGCACTCGTCTCGGTGACGGCAGAGCGTGACGGCCTCTACGCGAGTTGTACGCGTACCGTCGCCTTCGACGCCCCCGACTGGCTCGAATCGCGGCACGAAAAGACGATGCAGGTGGAGGTGAACGCGCTTGCAGCGACACAGCGGGTGGCAACCGAAGACGGGACTGCCGGCGACGTGTTCGACGCGATTCGCGACACCTACGACGAGGTTGGCGAGTCCGACGAGTGGTTGAACCACCATCAGGGCGGTGCCGCAGGCTACGCCGGACGCGAGTGGTTCGCACGGCCGGACGCAGACGACCCGGTTACGGTTCCGATGGCCTACGCGTACAACCCGACCATCGAGGGTGCCAAGAGCGAAGACACCGTACTCGTCACCGCAGACGACATCGACGTACTGACGACCACCGGCCAGTGGCCGACGACGACGGTTACGGACGCCACGGGCGACGTGGAACTCGAACGCCCCAAGATTCTCCATCTGGACGCGGAGTAGTCCTCCGCCACACTCTACCGACGACGCCCACCAGCACCCGCTCGCCGTCTGGCGGGTGTTCGACTATCGTCGAAGTCATTATTCGACGGGGTTGGATAGTTTTTTGCCTCCCGCGCGTGCAGGTGTAAATCATGGGATTAGACGACGACTCTCGGGAATATCACCGGCAAGACCCGCCGGGTAAGATCGAGATCGCGACGACGAAGCCGACGAACACACAACGGGACCTGAGCCTCGCGTACTCGCCGGGCGTGGCGGCACCGTGTCGCGACATCGCCGACGACGAAGACGCCGCCTACGAGTACACCTCCAAGGGGAACCTCGTCGGCGTCGTCTCGAACGGGACGGCGGTGCTCGGACTCGGTGATATCGGTGCTCAGGCGTCGAAGCCGGTCATGGAGGGGAAGGGCGTCCTGTTCAAGCGCTTCGCCGACATCGACGTGTTCGACATCGAACTCGACATCACCGACGTCGACGACTTCGTCGCCGCGACGAAGGCGATGGAACCGACGTTCGGTGGCATCAACTTAGAGGACATCAAGGCCCCGGAGTGTTTCGAAATCGAAGAGCAACTCCGCGAGACGATGGACATCCCCGTCTTCCACGACGACCAACACGGGACGGCCATCATCTCCGGTGCGGCCCTCCTCAACGCCGCCGACATCGTCGAGAAGGACCTCGACGAACTCGACATCGTCTTCTCCGGTGCGGGGGCGTCCGCGCTCGCGACGGCACGATTCTACGTCTCGCTCGGCGCGAAGAAAGAGAACATCACGATGTGTGACTCCTCGGGCATCATCACCGAGTCGCGCGTCGAAGCGGGCGACGTCAACAAGTACAAAGCCGAGTTCGCCCAACCGGTCGAAGACGGTGACCTCACCGACGCGATGGAGGGCGCAGACGTCTTCGCCGGACTCTCCATCGGCGGCATCGTCTCCCAGGAGATGGTCCAGTCGATGGCCGAGGACCCAATCATCTTCGCGATGGCGAACCCGGACCCGGAAATCGGGTACGAGGACGCCAAATCGGCCCGCGACGACACGGTCATCATGGCGACGGGACGCTCGGACTACCCGAATCAGGTGAACAACGTCCTCGGGTTCCCGTTCATCTTCCGCGGCGCACTCGACGTGCGAGCGACCGAAATCAACGAGGCGATGAAGCGTGCCGCCGCCGAGGCCCTCGCCGAACTCGCCCGACAGGACGTGCCCGACGCCGTCGTCAAGGCCTACGGCGACCACCCACTGCAGTTCGGTGCCGACTATCTCATCCCCAAACCGCTCGACCCACGCGTGCTGTTCGAAGTCGCACCGGCCGTCGCGCAAGCGGCGATGACCTCCGGGGCGGCCCGCAAGCGCCTCGACATGAACGAGTACCGCGAACGCCTCGAAGCACGTCTCGGGAAGTCGCGCGAGATGATGCGCGTCGTCCTCAACAAGGCGAAGTCCGACCCCAAGCGAGTCGCCCTCGCCGAGGGGACCAACGAGAAGATGATTCGAGCGGCCTATCAGATGCAAGAAGAAGGCATCGCTCAACCCATCCTCATCGGCAACACCAAACGCATCCTCCGGAAGGCCGAAGAACTCGGACTGGACTTCGACCCGACTATCGCCAACCCGCGAGACGGCGAGTGGGACCACTACGCCGACCGGTTGTACGAACTCCGCCAGCGCAAGGGTATCACCGAGTCAGAGGCGAGCGACCTCATTCGCCGCGACTCCAACTACTTCGCCAGCATCATGGTCGAGATGGGCGACGCCGACGCGATGCTCACGGGGCTTACCCACCACTACCCCGCTGGGCTCCGGCCACCGCTGCAGGTCGTCGGCACTGCCGAGGACGCGAACTACGCGGCTGGTGTCTACATGATGACGTTCAAGAACCGCGTCGTCTTCTGCGCCGATACGACGGTCAATCTCGACCCCAACGAGGAGATTCTCGCGGAGATTACGAAACACACCGCGAAACTCGCCCGCCGGTTCAACATCGAACCGCGCGCGGCGCTCCTGTCGTACTCCAACTTCGGCAGCGTCAACAACGAGGGCACTGCGAAGCCCCGTGACGCGGCCAAACTGCTCCAGAACGACCCCGAAGTCGACTTCCCCGTCGACGGCGAGATGCAGGCCGACACGGCGCTCGTCGAGGATATCCTCGAAGGAACCTACGACTTCGCCGAACTCGACGAACCCGCGAACGTCCTCATCTTCCCGAACCTCGAAGCCGGGAACATCGGCTACAAACTCCTCCAGCGCCTCGGCGGCGCGGAAGCCATCGGCCCGATGCTCGTCGGCATGGACAAACCGGTGCACGTCCTCCAGCGCGGTGACGAAGTGAAGGACATCGTCAATCTGGCGGCGACTGCGGTTGTCGACGCACAGGAAGAGTAAGAGCCGACCCCCTACCGTCTTCCTGCCACTTCCTCTTCGAATCGGTCGGCGAACGCCTGTACGAACTCGGTTCGTTCCGCCGCGAGTTCGCGCCCTGCGTCGGTGTACATCCGGTTCGAGACGTTCAGGAGTTTCTTCTGGAGGTGGTTGAACTGCGTCTCACCAGCGGCCGACAGGTCTGCTTCGACCGGCAGTGATGGGTCGTGTATCGGCGACCCCGATTCACCGCCGTAGGCGAAACACCGGGCGATGCCGACTGCGCCGATGGCGTCGAGGTTGTCTGCGTCGCTGACGATTTTCGCTTCGAGCGTCTCCGGTTCGACGTCGTTCGAATAGCGGTGTGCGCTGATGCAGTGAGAGACGGCGTCACGTCGCTCGGGAGCGCATCCGTGCTCGCGGAGGATGCGGTTGCTCTCCACTGCGCCCCACTCGGCGTGGTCGTCGATGTCGCCGTTGTCTTCCTTCGGGCGGCCAATGTCGTGTAACAGTGCCGAGAGTCGAATCACGGTGTCGTCGACGTCGGCGTAGGCTGACGCGAGTCGGTCGGCGTTCACTTCGACGCGGCGAACGTGAAACCAGTCGTGTGCAGGACTCGTCTCCTGCCGAAAGTACGACCGTGCAATCGGTCGGACGCGTCGGAGTAACGTGTCGTCCTCGGCGGGCATATATTCACGTCGAAGGAAATCCGCAAAAAGCTGCTGGTGTGGACGACGCTGTACTGAGCGACGCTGCGCGAGACGCGCACTCACAACTCGGATTCAAGCCAGTCTCCTGTTCGTCATCGGCCTCCGATTGACGAGTCGAGGGCTTGGGTTCTGCGGACTCTCAGTCGCTCGCTCGGCCTTCGAACCGCGACGGCGGGAGGTAACTCACGTCGTTGTCGCGGTCCGACTCGAAGTCGAGCGGTTCGGGAAGGACACACCGGTCGGCTTGGTCGTTGACGTGTTCGTACTCACTCGGCGCGTTTGCGAGTGGATGTGCCGGATTCTCCCTGCTGTCGATGCGGGCGGCGCGAACCTCGTCGAATCCAGCGATACGGGCCTGAATTCCCCGCCAATGGTGTTCGCTGCCCGGTGGGACGACGATGCGCTTCGGCGACTTCCAGTCGGGGTTGTTGCCGGCGAGCACGGCGTTGTTCACGTTCGCCGCGAGGTCATCGTGGTCCACGAGGATGCCGACACGGGCACCTCTGGGTGCACGGTGGGCGAGGACGTCCAATCCGAGGTGGAGCGCCCGATACTCTGAAATGTTGTTGTTGGGAGCGACGTCCTGAAATGCGATACGGGCGACTCGTTCCCCGTCACGCGTCTCGATTACTGCACCGAGTCCGCCGCCGCTCGGTCGGTACGACCCGTCCGTCGCCACGTAGAAGTGCCGATGGTGGGTCCGCGGTGGATGTGCGATGTGGGGCGTCGGTGACTCGTCGAACAAGTCCCTGAGGGTGGGACGGCCGGTCACGGCCATACGAATCGTTCCGCGATGGTAGTTAATAAACGTACCCCGTGTTTGAGGGTCCGATGCACTATGTTATACGTCTAAAATATATATAGGCAGACGGGTGAATCCGTGCCAACAAGGCAATGGATATAAGAACGACGGACGCAATCTTCCTCCGATGACTGATAGCAATTCTCACATCGGTCGACGGACTTATCTGAAGCTTGCTGGAGGCGCTGCCGCGTCTGCCGCTCTCGCTGGGTGTACCGGCGGCGGCGACGAGACGGAGACGACGACTACCACCACCGAAAGCGGTGGTGAGGAGACAGAGACGACGACGTCGACGCCCGACGAGAGCGAACCGTTCGAGGTGACGATTACGCAGGGGCAGATGCCCTCGGGTCTCGACCCACAGGACCACCGTGAGACGCCGACGGACATCGTCGTCCTGCACGCGTACGAGGGCGTCCTGACGCGCGACGCCGCCGGTGCGATGCAGACTGCGCTCGCGACGAACTACGAGCGCATCGACGGCGAAGACGCCGTCCGGTTCGACATCCGCGAGGGTGTCACCTTCCACAACGGTGACGAACTCACGCCCGAGGACGTCGCCTACAGTATCAACCGCGTCGTCGACGAGGAAGTTGGCTTCGCGAGTCCGCAGTCCGACCAACTCGCCGGTGTCACCGGTGCGGAGGTCATCGACGGCGAGCGAGCTGTCAAGGTGAACAACGACGGTCTAAACCCCATCGTGTTCTCCGAGTTCGCGACGTACCTCGACGTGATGCAACGCTCGTGGGTCGAAGAGCGAAGCAAGGCAGAGATCGGCCAAGAGATGAACGGCACTGGTCCGTTCATGCTCGAGTCCTACACGGAAGACGAAGAAGTCGTTCTCACCACGTACGAGGACTACTGGCAGGAACCCGCAGCAGTCGATACGCTCACGTTCCGTGCCGCCTCCGAAGCGAGCACGCGTGTAAACCAGCTTCTGCAGGGTGAGACGGACGTCATCGTCAACGTCCCGCCGCAGGAAGTCTCGCGTGTCAACAACAACGAGAACACCCGTGTCGCCGCGGCACCGTCGACGCGTATCATCTACAACGCGATGCGCTACGACGTCGAACCGTTCGACTCGGTCGAGTTCCGACAGGCGATGAACTACGCCATCGACCTCGAGTCCATCGTCCAGAACGTCCTGGGTGGCTTCGGTGCACAGACGAGTCAACCGACGCTCCCCGAGTTCGTCGGCCACAACGAGGACCTCGACCCGTACCCGTACGACCCCGAGATGGCCGAGCAACTCGTCGAAGAGTCCGGCTACGCCGGTGCGGAAATCGAACTCAACACGCCGGTCGGTCGCTACCTGAAGGACCTCGAAATCGCACAGGCAGTCGCCGGCTACATCGACGAACTGCCGAACGTGTCGGCGTCGGTTCGCCAGCGTGACTTCGGGTCGCTCGTCGACGAACTCCTCGCCGGGTCCATCGAGGCACGCCCGCACTGGTTCCTCATCGGATGGGGTGAAGCGACGTTCGACGGTGGCCTCGTCATGCAGGCGCTCCTCGCTTCGGACGGGACGCTCACAACTTGGCAGAACGAGGACTTCGACGCGCTCCTCCAAGAGGCCAGCCAACAGTCTGGCGACGAGCGCGACGCGACGCTCCAGGAAGCAAACGCGATGGCACACGAGGAATGTCCGTGGATCTTCCTGAACCAGCAGTTCAGTGTCTACGGTGTCAACGACGCCATCGCGTGGGAAGCACGCTCCGACGAGCGTATCGACGTGTACGACATGAGCCTGAAGTAGTCGATGTCCCTGTCGAGGTTCCTCATCAAGCGTTCGCTCCAGGGGCTGTTCGTCATCTGGGGGGTCATCACGGTTGTCTTCGGTCTCCGGTTTATCTCACCGGGAGACCCGGCAAACGTGTTGTTACCGCCCGACGTCGAACCCGAGGTCAGAGCGCAGGTCATCGCTGAACTCGGGTTGAACGAACCCCTGTACGTCCAGTACTGGGAGTTCATCTCGGGTATCCCGGTCGGTGACCTCGGCCTCTCGCTCGTGACGCGAACGCCGGTCGCATCGCGCGTCGTCACCAAACTACCGGCTACGCTCGAACTCGCGATAGCCGCGACCATCGTCGCGGTCATCATCGCGATTCCGCTCGGCGTCGTCTCGGCGACGCGACGACACCAACCCGCCGACTACGGGGCGACGGTGTTCTCACTCGTCGGCATCAGCACGCCGAACTTCTGGTTGGGCGTGATGCTCATCCTCGTACTGGCGGTGCAACTGAATCTCTTCCCGACGAGTCAACGTCCCATCGGTATCGATGGCATCGTGTTGCTCGTCTTCGATGGGAACCTCAGTGCGGCATTCGATGGGCTCACGACGTGGTTGTGGCACATCACACTGCCCGCGATTACGTTGGGAACTTACTTCACCGCGCTCATCACGCGCCTCACTCGCAGCGGCATGCTCGACCAGTTAGGCCAGACGTACGTTCGAGCGTCGCGAGCGAAGGGGCTTCCCGAGACGCTCGTCCGCTACAAGCACGCGCTTCGAAACACACTCATCCCGGTCATCACCGTCATCGGCCTCCAACTCGGCACCCTCATCGGCGGGGCCGTCATCACCGAGGCCGTCTTCGCGTGGCCGGGTCTGGGGACGCTCATCATCAACAGCATCAACGCACGCGACTGGCCGGTCCTACAGGGGTCGCTCATCGTCGTCGCGGTTGGGTTCGTCCTCGTGAACATCCTCGTAGACGCGCTGTACGCCTACGTCAACCCGCAGGTGGCCTACGATTGAACCAGGTCGTTAATCGATGATATCGGAACGAACAATCAGAAACCTTCGCCGGGAACTAAACCGGAGTCTTCTCGCGAAGATTGGCATCGCCGTCGTCGTCCTGATGCTGGCGATGGCCATCTTCGCGCCGTTTATTTCGCCGTATAGTCCGGGCCAACAGAATCTCGAAAACGCACGCCAACCACCCCTCGGATTCAGCACCAAAGAGACGAAGGAGGTGACGAAGATGGAAAACGGGAGTGTCGTCATCGAAAACGGGCAAGTCGTCACCGAAGAACAGACGGTGTACACGAACGCTACCGTGGCACACCCTCTCGGTACCGACGGTAACGGGCGAGATATCCTCTCTCGCATCATCTACGGTGCCCGAACTTCCATCCTCGTCGGTCTCTTCGGCACGTCGCTCGCCGCCCTCATCGGCGTCCTCGTCGGTCTCTCGGCGGGGTTCTACCGTGGACGCGTCGACGACGCGCTGATGCGCGGTGCGGACATCATGCTCGCGTTCCCGTCGCTCGTCCTCGCAATCGCCCTCGTGGGCGTCTGGGGACAAGCACAGGCACCGATACCCGACCCCTTCGTCGTGTCGGGAGTCGCACCCGCGTTCCGGTCGGCCATCGGGTTACCGACGGGGATGCCCGACACCGTCGTCCTTCCGGGGACGGTCATCGTCGTCGTCGCCCTCGTCAACTGGGTGTGGTTCGCCCGCGTCGCGCGTGGCGAAGCACTCTCTATCCGCGAAGAGGAGTACGTGAAAGCCGCACGCGCCCTCGGCGCGAGCAACGGGCGGACGATGCTCCGGCACGTCCTCCCCAACGCGATTACGCCGATTCTCGTCTTGGCGACGATTCAGGTGGCCGCGATTATCTTGCTGGAATCCGCGCTGTCGTTCCTCGGTTTCTCCGGGGCCGACGTGTCGTGGGGCTTCGACATCGCGCTCGGTCGGCAGTACCAGTCGACTGCGTGGTGGATTTCGACGATGCCCGGACTCGCCATCGTGGTGACGGTCATCGGACTGAACCTCGTAGGCGACTGGCTCAGAGACGCGCTCGACCCCGGCATCGAAGGGGAGGGAGGTGTCTGAGATGGCCGACCCCATCCTCAAGATTCGGGACCTCTCGACTCGCTTCTTCACCGAAGAAGGGCAGGTCAACGCGGTCGAATCTGTCTCGTTCGACGTCGAAGACGGGGAAATCTTCGGTATCGTCGGCGAGTCGGGGTCAGGGAAGTCCGTCACTGCGTTGTCGGTCATCGACCTCATCGACTCGCCCGGACGCGTGACCGCCGGCGAAATCTGGTACCGAAACGAATCGCTCGCCGAGGAGTTCCGTGGGTCGCATCCGAGCGCCGTCGACGGCGACTTCGTGGACGTTCGCCAGCTTCCGAAAGGCGTCCGCCGGTCGCTTCGCGGCCCCTCGTTCAGTATGGTGTTTCAGGACCCGATGAGCAGTTTCAACCCCTCTATCACCGTCGGTGAGCAGATTGCCGAAGCGGTAGAGGTCCAGCGCCGTGCCAAGGCGAACCCGCGAAGCACTCGCTCGCGGACGCAAGGCTACGGTCTGGGGTCGCTCGTCGTCGATACGCTACTGCCGTCGCAGAGCTACGTCGACGACGAGAGCATGGAGCGAGCGGTCGAACTCCTCGACCAGGTCGGGATTCCCGACCCAGAGGACCGCGCCGAAGAGTACCCCCACCAGTTCTCTGGGGGGATGCTCCAGCGGGCGATGATTGCACAGGCGCTCGCTGGCGAACCCGACATCCTCGTCGCGGACGAACCGACGACGGCGCTCGACGTGACGATTCAAGCACAGATTCTGAACCTGCTTCGTGACCTCCAGGAACGCGAGGGCATGAGCATCCTGATGATCACCCACGACCTGGGAGTCATCGCCCGAATGTGTGACCGTGTCGGCGTCATGTACGCCGGCGAAATCGTCGAACGAGGGCCGCTCGGCGACATCTTCGACGCGCCCGTCCACCCGTACACCCAAGGGCTGTTGGGGTCCATCCCGGACGTCGACGACCCTTCGACTCGACTCGAACCCATCTCTGGCAACGTGCCGAGTCTCATCGACTCGGAGATGCCGGACGCGTGTTACTTCGCAGACCGGTGTCCGAAAGCTATGAACGACTGTATGACCCGAATCCCGGAGTACGAACTCGACGGGCGCCACAGCGTCCGCTGTGTGCTCGCCGAACGAGAGTACGACCCGGCCGACGCAATCGAACCGGAGGTGTACGCCGATGACTGACCCCCTCCTCGAAGTGAGTGACCTCCAGAAGTACTACTTCGAACAGGACACGTTTGTCGACACGTTACTCGGCCGCGAGCGCCGCAGCGTGAAAGCAGTCGACGGCATCTCGTTCGACATCGAACCCGGTGAGACGCTCGGACTCGTCGGCGAATCCGGGTGCGGGAAGTCGACGACCGGTGAGACGCTCCTCCGTCTCCGAGAGGCGACCGGTGGGTCGGTTCGCTTCGACGGCGACGACGTCTTCGAGATGGACTCCGAGGAACTCAAGGCGTTCCGTAAGGACGCCCAAATCGTCTTCCAGGACCCATTTTCGAGTCTCGACCCGCGGATGACTATCGGCGACATCATCGCCGAACCGCTAAAGATTCACGGGATTCCCGACGATTCGGGCGACCAGTCGAAACGCGAGTGGCGCCGAAGCAAGGCCGGCGAACTGCTCGAACGCGTCGGCCTCTCGGCGACCCAACTCGACCGCTATCCTCACGAGTTCTCCGGCGGTCAACGCCAACGTATCGGCATCGCCCGTGCACTCGCACTCGAACCCGACTTCATCGTCCTCGACGAACCGGTGTCGGCGCTCGACGTGAGCGTGCAGGCACAGGTGCTGAACTTGCTCGGTGACCTCCAAGAGGAGTTCGGCCTCACTTACCTCTTCATCGCCCACGACCTCTCTGTCGTCCGGCACATCTGTGACCGCGTCGCGGTGATGTACCTCGGTAACATCGTCGAACTCGGTCCGACAGACGACCTGTTCGAGTCGCCCAAACACCCCTACACGCAGGCGCTCTTGGAGAGCGTTCCCCGGCCATCGACTGCCGAACACGGCCGCCGTGTCGAGGCGCTCTCTGGCGACGTGCCATCGCCACGTAACCCACCGTCTGGTTGTCGGTTCCGGACGCGCTGTCCGAAGGTCATCCCGCCAGCAGACCTGAGTATCGACCAGGAGACCTACCGTGCCGTGATGGACCTCCGGGACGCACTCGACGTCGGTGACGTCAACCCCGAACACATCTGGGACGCCGCCGACCCCGAACGCGTAGACGACGAAGCCTTCATCGAGGAGGCCCGGTCGCGCCACGTCGACGCCGAACTTCGCGGTGAAGTCGCAGGCGTCGTCGATACCGCACTCGGCCACCTCGCCGACGGCGACGAGGAACGCGCCAAAGAGACGCTCCGGAATCGCTTCGAGAGTCCGTGTGAGACCCGCCGCCCCGCCGTCGGCGACGCACACCACCCCGCTGCGTGCCACCTCTACGAGGGGTCGGACGAGGTGACCGTCATCGAGACGAACGCCGGACCAATCGAAGCAGACGACTGAGCGGGACGTCTCCCACCTGTTTTTCGACGACGGTAGCCCGAAACCGCCGGCAGATTCCGGCGAAACGACCCCACATCGAAACGTTCAGGCACACACCGAGCACATCACCGCTGTGACACGGTACCGCAACCTCGGACTGTTCGTTGTCCTCGCCGCTATCTGGGGGTCGGCGTTCATGGCCATCAAGGCCGGACTGGAGTTCTTCCCGCCAGTGCTCTTTGCCGCCCTCCGCTACGACGTCGCTGGCGTGATAATGCTGGCTTACGCGCTCTTCGTCACCGACGCACCGCTCCCACGCGGGAGAGCAGAGTGGACGGAAATCGCGATTGGCTCTGTCCTGCTCATCGCGGCGTATCACGCACTGTTGTTCGTCGGGGAAACCGACCCTGCGGTGACGAGTGCCGCCGCCGCCGTCATCGTGAGTCTCAGTCCCGTACTTACGACCGGATTCGCACGGGTGTTTCTCCCGAGCGAGCGACTGACGACGCTCGGTATCGTCGGCCTCCTCCTCGGACTCGTGGGGGTGGCCGTCCTCTCGGAACTCGACCCAAACAACTTACTCGCCGGTGGCACCGTCGCGAAACTCCTCGTCTTCGGCGCAGCAGCGTCGTTCGCACTCGGGTCGGTCCTGACTCGACGTATCGAATCGGAGATGCCGATAGAGACGATGGAGGCGTGGTCGATGCTCGGCGGTGCGTTGTTGATGCACGTCCTCTCTGTCGGCCTGGGGGAGTCGTTCACCGACGTCGTCGTGAACACGGAGTCGATGCTCGCACTGGGCTATCTGTCGATTGCGGCGAGCGCGATTGGCTTTCTCATCTACTTCGACTTGCTCGAACGACTGGGCCCTATCGAAATCAATCTCGTCTCGTACGTAGCACCGATATTCGCCGCGCTCTCCGGGTGGGCCTTCCTGAGTGAGGTGCCGACGCTCGCGACTGTGGGTGGGTTCGCCCTCATCTTCCTTGGGTTCGTCCTGCTCAAACGGGGGGCGATTCAGCGGGAACTCCGCCATCGGTTCGGCGATGGCGTCTCGGTGACTGATTGATTACTCGTCGATTCGTTCGACGGACCTCACCGTTCCGACCATCGACCACCCGTCTTCGCCGGGGGCCTGTCGTCCGACGATGACTGCGTCGTTATCGTCCGTCGTCGCGAACCGATACAGCGCATCGTCGCTCTCTCGTTTTCCCTCCGCTTGAAACTCGGTCTGGAAGAACTCCGCGCTCTGTAGTCTGAACGTTCCTTCTGTGTCGTCAGAGACGGTGAGGTACATCGCATTCGGGTGGATGTTGTACATGCGCTTGGCGACGCGGTTGAGGTCCGACATGGTCCGTCAGTCGTGCGCACGAAGTAAATCGGTACGGGACGACGGCGAGGAAGGGGCTTTCGGCGTCGGCCACCCTCACCACCCCCGTTTCTGAGTCTTTATCGCGATCAAGCCGGTGAACAGTCACAGATTGGTTCGTATTTCGTTCATCCTAATTGGACGCTCGAAGGGGGTCATGGGTGCCGATTTGTGTCGTCCTAACGTCACTTCGAGCAGGTACATTCAGGTATTTATTACAATCCAATATCTCAGAACATAAAATTGAATAAAAAGGTTAGAAGACTCTATAAACGGTTAAAAGCCCGCTCGACCGCAAATAAAGTTTCACATTTACCGGACGTTCTTCTGATAATGGAAATGAAACGATGTGAATTCTCGCACGTAATTATGACCCCTCCTGTTGTTGTAGTAGATGCAGGTTCCCCGCTATGTCGAACTCATCAACCAACCTCCCCCGCGAACGCATCTCCAGACTCAGGGAGATGGTCGCAGACGAACAGCAACTACCGATCGGTGTCAGACTCGTCGCAGCACCCCTCCGCTTCGTCGGGTTCTGGGCCGCAGTCGCGCTTCCGTTCCTGTACGTGCCACTCTTGTTCGGTGGCCTGCAGGCGAGTGAACTCACGGTCTTCGTGACGCTCATCGCGCTCAACGCCCTCGCACTGGTCCTCGGACACAACTACGCACGCTCGTAACCCCCCTGTCGCCCCTCCTCGATTCGTTTTTTTGCGGTTCATCCGACTTCCGATAGTGTTCTGTTAATCTGTGAGATCCGTTCGTAGATGGAAATCGGGATTCTTTATCACGGCCACGTCGTCGATTCAGGTATGTCGCTCGAGATGGTCCCACTGGGACGAACCGGAACGAGCGTTTCGGAACTCGCGTTCGGAACGTGGCGATTCGGCCGACAGACCGACGACGGGTCGGTCGAAGTCGGTGCTGCGCAGGCCCACGAACTCCTCGACGCCTACGCCGACGCGGGTGGGAACTTCATCGACACCGCGGACATGTACGGCGACGGTGCCAGCGAGTCGTACATCGGGGAGTGGTTCGCGAGTCTCGACAGAGAGGACTTCGTCGTCGCGTCGAAGATATTCTGGCCCACCCGTGACGACGCCAACGGACGCGGACTCAATCGAAAACACCTCCGTCGACAAATCGACAGCATCCTCGACAGACTCGGCACCGACTACGTGGACCTGCTGTACATCCACCGATGGGACGACGACACGCCAGTCGAGGAGTTCATGCGGACGCTCGACCAGTTCGTCCGCGACGGGAAGGTGAACTACCTCGGCACGTCGACGCTCGAACCCAACGCGTGGAAGGTGGTCAAGGCCAACGAGTTGGCCGACAAACGGGGCTACGAACCGTTTCGCGTAGCCCAACCGCGGTACAACGCCGTCAACCGAGAAATCGAAGGCAACTATCTCGAGATGTGTGCCGATTACGACATCGGCGTCGTCCCCTGGTCACCACTCGCCGGCGGATTCCTCACCGGGAAGTACGCACGCGACGAGACGCCACCGCCGACGTCTCGCGCGGCGAACGACCAGCGCTTCGCGGATTCGTATCTCACCGCGGAGAACTTCGACGCCCTCGACGTCGTCGAAGCAGTCGCCGACGAAGTCGGTGCGTCACCGGGACAGGTGAGTCTCGCGTGGTTGCTGCATCACCCACAGGTCACGGCACCGATTGTCGGCGCACGGACCGTCGACCAACTCCAAGAGAACGTCGTCGCGGCCGATATCGACCTCACTGCGGGCCAGTTCGAGCGTCTCTCGGCCGCCAAGCGCCACCTCTCGGTGTAGCGCACCTCGAACCGTCAGGTGTAGGTGTCGCGGGCGGATACCACCGACTATGACCGACGACGCGTTCGACGCCGAGGCGTACATCGACGAACTCCGAGCGAAGCGCCGCGAGAAAGACGACTTCTTCGACACCCACCCGCAGTCACCGATTCCACCGGCAGAGCGCGACGACTTCTCCGGCCTCGACTACTTCGACCCAGACCCGGCGTTCCGCGTCACCGCGTCCGTCGAGACGCACGCCGACCCGGAACCGGTCGTGATGGACACCTCCGCCGGCCGTGAGGTTCGGTATCTCCGCGTCGCGACCTTCCATTTCGAACTGCGCGACACCGAACTCGAACTCGGCGCGTACCAACAGGAGCACGAAGACACGCGCACGCTGTTCGTCCCCTTCCGGGACAAGACCACCGGACAACAGACCTACGAGGGTGGTCGGTACATGGAACTCACGCCCGAAGTGCCCCTCGACGAACTCGACGACATCGTCGTCGACTTCAACATCGCGTACAACCCGTTTTGCGCCTTCACGGACACGTTCGACTGTCCGCTCCCGCCGGAGGAAAACTGGCTGGAAGTCGTCGTCCCGGCGGGCGAGAAGCAGTACGAGTCGCCTTAGCAATCGAAAGCGCAAGTTCCATATCACCTCCTTCCGGAGAGGCTACCATATGGGACTCCTCAGTTCGCGCAACGCACTCATCGGCGTCGTCCTGATGCTCGTCGGAACGGTCGCGATGCTCCCCGCTGCACTTCCAAACACCGCACAGATAACGTCGTACGCCGTCCTCGCCGGCGCGGCGGCCATCGTCCTCGGCACGTGGATGGTCGGCACCTCCGAAGGCGGGCGTCCGGTCTAAGGCCGTCGCTCTCGCGCTTTTCGCGTTCGAAAAAATAATTCGTTAGCTGAGTTTACGCGTCAGGTCCAGACCACTTCTGGAGCGTCGCCGAAGAGGAACCGGATTCGTCGGTCCAGACGATGCGGACAGTAGCACTTGCGAGACTGAGGTCATTAGCTGGTTCCCTGTTTGTCGCGGTTCCTGTCCCGAGCGAGAATGTAGTATCATCAACAGTAATTGATTTTCCTGCGCTTATAGGGTCTGGAATATCTGGCTTGTCGCTTGCTTGGGTGACCGAACCATCCGCACCTGTGCTGGCACCACTAATCGCAACAGAGAGCCGAGCACCCTCAATTTGGTCACCACTCTCGTGAGTTATCACGAGTTGGTCTCCCTCTAAGCTATTTGTGTCAGTGTGTGTCGAATTGTTCGTGTAGTCAAATGCAAAACTCGCTTGCGGTGCTGTGTTCCCGACTTGGTCGCCCAGTCCGAGGACGAACGTCCCGATGACGGCCGCCAATATGACTGTAATCGCGACCATCAGGATGACCCCGATGACGGGTGATACTGCGTCGTCGTCTGTGAGTAGGTCAGTGAATTTCATGGTTGCTGACTGTGTGTTCTGTTGAACATTCACAACATTTGAACCTAAAGGTGTCGGGGCGTCAGACGCTGAAGAAAAGGGAACGGTGCTTTCCCGGTTAGGCGTCAGGACCGGTCCACTTCTGGAGCGTGGCGGAGTTGGAACCACTCTCGGAGGTCCAGACGACACGGACAGATGCGCCAGAAAGACTGACGTCTGTTCCAGCACTGCCATCACCAGTTGACAGTCCAGTAAACGAATCGTCATCGAGCGTAATCGTTTTTCCAGCGCTCATTGGATTCGGTATGGATGGTTCACCGGTGGCTAAGCTGACACTAGAATCGTCACTAGCGTTCTTGGCACCCGAAACTGAAACTGACAGTTCGGACGCTGCGATCTGGTCACCACTCTCGTGAGTGATCTCCAGAACGTCACCATCGAGAGTTGAATCTGTGTGTGCTGAGTTGTTCGTGTAATCGAACGCAAAGCTCGCCTGTGGAGCAGTGTCCCCGACTTGATCGCCTAGTCCGAGGACGAAGGTCCCGATGACTGCCGCGAGGATGACCGTAATCGCGACCATCAGGATGACCCCGATGACGGGCGATACCGCATCGTCGTCAGCGAGGAGTTGTTTGAAGTTCATCTATCCGTTGTAGGTCCACTTCTGGAGCGTCGCGGAGGTCGAGCCGGACTGAGATGTCCAAACGATCCGGACCTCATCCCCGCCGGTCAATGGGTCCGTCGCAGTGGTAATGGTTGCACTGTCTCCTGCGGCAACATTCGTGTTGGGGAAGTCACTGGAAGTACTACCGTACCCACTTCCCGAGAACGAGAGCAGGTTTCTGTCAATTGCTTCACCACTTTCGTGGGTAACCGTCAAAGTGTTTGAACCGTCGTAGTCGAAACTAAAGCTCGCCTGCGGTGCGGTTTCGCTCACTTGGTCACCGAGTCCGAGGACGAAGGTCCCGATGACGGCCGCCAAAATGACGGTAATCGCAACCATCAGGATGACCCCGATGACTGGGCTGACTGCGCGGTCTTCTGTGAATAGGTTTTTGAGTTGCATGTATGTCCAACACCCGGACGGTGGTGTTGCTGCCGGACGATTGGTAAGCGTTCGTCGCACCCTCGTGAGGAGGGTGCGCCCCCACGCCACTGCCCGGTTTCCGTCTCGGTGTGTACCGGAGTGGTTACTCTGGTGGTTACTTAAATGTAGGTGCCAGATTAACGGGTTGTTATCGGTTCGAAATCACTGGTTAATATACTATTTATATTGTATTTAAGTAGTGAATGTCGTCTCGGATTTCACGTCAAGTTAACTGAATTGACACATTCGAGTCGCTTCTATAAATATCACTCCTGAGCGGGGAGATATTTGTATCGCGCACCGCTGCCGACGCTCGCCCACGCGTGACTAACATTAGTTGGTGGCTTTCGTCGACGGGGCTCGAACGTCCAGAACAGTCGCTCAGGAGTTGATACCACCCGAGAACGAGTGTCCCCAATGTGTGGGGACTTCGTTCCTACCCAAGGTGCGTGCGCACGCGTTATTGTTAAAGAATTGAGGGCATAAATGCTTTTTGCCCTACATGGCCGAATCGGGCCTCGTATCGCCATACGATGGCGGTTTGAGGAAAAGTCAATCACACAAAGTATTTACCGCGATAGGTCAAGTGGTCTTACTGTACCCCTGCCCACGGAGGCATCTGTGAGTACCTCGCCTCGGCCCGGGTCTTGCCCGGCTTGGTTACGTCCGAGGGTCGACGAAAACGATGTCCCCGACTGCAACACCCATCAAAACAACAATGACACGCAATAAGCAAATTCGCGCTGTACTGCTCGCAGCGCTGATGGTCTTCTCGGTTTTCGCCGGGTCCATCGCGCTCTCGGGTAGTGCCGCCGCTGAAGTCACCAATCTCCCTGACACAACAGTCACAGAAGGTGACACAGTAACGATCAGCGTTACTGTCAATAGTAGTAGTGCAGCAGGCGCCTCCGGTGAGAACAACACTACCGTCTGGATTGACTCCAACGATGACGGCGTTCTCAACGATGGCGAACTGAACGCAACGAACACCACCTATTCCCCAACCTACGACGACGGGGATGACACAGTTCTCGTCACGCTCGACACCTCGGGCCTCTCAACGGGAACCTACAACCTCTCGGCAATCGAGACCGCTGGCAAAACCATTCCGAGTACGAATGAGGAAGCCAACGCCACGCTGACTGTCGAAGCGGCAACGCCGGCGGACGAAGCCGGTAGCCCCGAACTGTCCTCGGCAGTCCACTATGTGAACGACGGCGGTGACGAGGTCATCGAGATCGCGTTCACCGAGCAAGTCACGAACATCAGTGATATCAACGTCTACCAGGACGACGATCCGGTCAACTCCATCATCGAGAGCCGCAGCCAGCCGAACGCCGGCCAGGTTGTCCTCGATGTTAACGGCGTCTACACCGGCGACATCGTCGTCGAAGTGCCTGACACTGTTCAGGACACCGCTGGGAACTCCGTCTCTGACGGCCTCGACAGCGACAACAACGCGACGGTGACCGTCGCGACGGTGACCGCCAACGGTAACAACGTCAACGCCTACCAGGGCGAAGTCGTTGCTATCACGAACGGTGCCATTAACCAGGACGTTGACGTCGAGTCTGACGAATCCCAGGACGACAACGAAGGCTTCGCATTCAGTGGTTCCACCGGTGAGAACTCTGAAGTCTTCACGTTCAACACTGAGAACCGCGAAATCGAGCGGTACAACTACACTATCGATGGTACGAGCGGCAAAATCGACGTCCGTGACCTCGGTCTCGACGTCACGCTCGAAGACCTGAACGTCACGACCGACGACGACCTCGAAGGCACGGCCTCCGCTAACGCGGGTAACCGGCCTGTCGACGTGCTCCTCCTCGACGAGGACGGCGACGAAGTCGACGAAGACGACTACTCGCCGATCGAAGACGAGAACCTCGACGGTCAGGGTGAACTCGACTTCGAGTTCGACCTCACTGACCTCGACGACGGCGACTACACGGTGGAAGTCACCGACACGCGGTCCGGTGTCACCATCGAGTCTGACACGGTCACCGTGACCGAAGCAGCAGACGGGAAGGCTGACTTCGCGAACAACGTCGTCACCGACCAGCGTGGTGACGTCGTCGCGATCCCGCTCACCCTCTCGAACACTGACATCGCAACCGTCACCATCGGTTCGGAAGACCAGGGTTACGCCGCTAACGTCACCGTCGAAGACGGCAACGACGACGGCGAAGTTATCCTCCTCTGGGACAGCTCCGAATCGACGAGCACTAACACGGGCGACGTCTTCGATGTCGACGACAGCGACGACGACATCCTGACTGGCTCGAACGACGACACGGAAGTCACCACGGCGACGGGCGACCTCATCGACGCTGGTGACTACGACCTCGAAATCCGTACCGGACGGACTGCAACCGAGGACAACGCCGACAACGTCGGTACGCTCGTCCTCGAAGAAGGTGGCGTCCAGACCGTTGCAATCTGGACTGCACCGAACAGTGAGAGCTTCGGTGACCTCGACGACGTCACAGAAGCACTCGAGAACGGTAACGTCACGCAGGACGACCAGATCGCCTTCGGCGACAAGGTCGTCGTCCAAATCGTCGCGTCGGGCCTCGAAGGCTCGACCGGCGCTGAAGGTGACGAGACGCCGAACTTCTTCGGCAACGGCTACGGTGACTCCTACCAGCTCGTCATCAACCAGACCAACCCCGGTCCGAACCGCGACGCGAAGACTCTCAACGTGTCGGACGCCGATGTCGTCGCAGACGGTAACAACGATACCTACTTCGTTGTCTTCAACTCTGAGTCCATCGACGCCCAGCGTGAGAACAACGAGTCCGGTGTCTACGACCTTGGCGACGGCGCTGATTCCGCTGCTGCGCCCGAGGACGACGACTCCTACCAGGTCGAGTTCAAGATGGTCGGTGAGGACGACGTCGACTCCGCAACCGCGCTGGTCGACGACAACAGCTCGATGACGGCCGAATACTCCAACGTCGAAGCCGAACACGACTTCGACATGGACCCGGTCAACGTCACGAACGCTGAATCGCAGACCATCTCTGGGACGTCCAACGTCGCACCCGGTTCGGAGCTCACGATCCGTCTCCGTTCCGACGGCGACACCCAGCCACGGTTCCTCAAGACTGCGACGGCTTACGTGAGCGAGAACGGTACGTTCACGGCTGACTTCGACTTCTCCGAACAGAGCGTCGGCGACACGTTCACCGCGACCGTGTCCGGCGGCGTCGCTGACGAGGTCGAAGTCGATGGTAACGTCGGCGAGGCGGTCGAAGAGACCACCACGACCGAGGAAACCACCACGACGACTGAGGAAACCACCACGACGACTGAGGAAACCACCACCGAGGAGACGACCACCGAAGAAACGACGACTGAAGCCACGACTGAGGAGACCACCACGGAATCCCAGACGCCCGGCTTCGGCGTTGTCGTCGCCCTCGTTGCCCTCGTCGCCGCGGCACTCCTCGCCATCCGTCGCGACTAACGACCGCTAACTAACCACCGGGACCGCTCCCGGCCCGTTTCCATTCTTTCGACGCTCGTCCGGTGAGCGACTGCACTCGTCCGACAGTCGTCTCGTTCTCGACGCACGGAGTCTACCGGATGTATCGCGGTTGCGTCTCCCTCCTGCTGTGCTGCGGGTGTCTTGGTGTCCTGTCGCTCGCTACTCCATTGCCGACGGACAAACTCGATGCGACCACTGGGCTTCTGTTACGACTGCAGAGTCACTCGTATCGGAGACGAGAGGCGAGACTCCAGAGAGACCACAGCCTCGACGTCGAATTCTGCGGGAGTCTCACCCCGAGCGTAGAGCATCTCTGTCGTCTCTCAGAGCGGTGTCTGGAGGCCAGAGTGTTGGCCACAACCACACGACCAACCGAACGACTGAACCCGTGTCGGTCGTGCTGAATCCTTTCTCAGGAGTGTACGGTCGCCGTCTCTCGTGAGTCGTCGCTACTGCAACTGGGCGAGAGTGTTCGGTTCAGACGACCGGGTCGCTGTCGTATCGAACAGGAGTCACTCCGGTACCGAGCAGACCACAAAAAAGAACGGTCACAGTGCCGGTCAGCAGACCGGCGGGTCAGTTACGTCGTGTTCAGCACTCGGACCAGCCGCAGTTCTGGCAGGTCTTACAGCCCTCGGAGTAGTAGAGGTTCATCTCTCCACACTCGGGACATTCGGGACTCTCGCCAGCGGCCAGCAGGTCGGCAGTCGCGTCGGCCGTCTCGTCGGCACCGTCGTCGACGGCGACGCCACCGTCGGTGTTGGTGCCGCCGGATTGGGCAGCCTCGGCTTCGACTTCGGTCAGGTTCTTCTGACGCGGGTAGCCCTTGTCGATGTCGCCGTTGAGGTAGCGGCGCATCGCGGTGCCGATAGCGTCCGGGATGGAGTTTATCTGCTCGCCTTTGTCCCAGGCGACTTTCGGACTGCGGATACCCTTCAGCTCGTTCGCAATCTCCTCTGGGTCGACGCCCGAGCGGAGCGACGTGGAGACTGTCTTGGCGAGTGCCTCGGTGAAGGAGGCGGTGAAGCCACCGGAGTTGCCGATGTTGGCGAACAGTTCGAACGGTTCGCCGTTCTCGTCTTCGTTGATGTTGACGTAGAGCTTCCCGTAGCCGGTGTCGATGCGCTGAGTGACGCCGTAGAGCACGTCCGGGCGGGGGCGTTTCTTGCCAACTTCGCTCGGCGACTCTGCGAAGGCGAGTTCGAGTTCGTCGCCGATGAGGTCGGAGACTTCCTCGGATTCGAGGAAGGCATCCACGTCGCCGAACACGTCGCGAATCTGTGAGACGATGGCTTCGGCGGCCTCTTCGTCGTCGGAGAACTCGGTGTTCTTCGCACGCGTGGTGAGGACCTGCTTCGAACGCGTGCCGTCGCGGTAGACGGTGACGCCCTTGCCGCCGTTGTCGTAGATGTAGCGGTAGACTTCGTCCATGTCCTCCTTACTGGCCGAGTTCGGGAAGTTACAGGTCTTCGAGATGGCGGAGTCGACGCCCTCCTGGAGGGCGCACTGGACGCCTGCGTGTTCGATACCCGCGAGGTCGGACGTGACGACGAACAGTTCGGAGATAGCGTCCGGAACCGTCGTCAGCGAGGAGACGCCGTCGAACTCGTTGTTCGCCATCTGGTCTTGTGCCTCGCGCTTGACGGCCTCGACGTCGATGTCGTTGGCCTCCAGGACGCGGAGGAAGTAGTCGTCGAACTCGACGAGCATCTCGTCGCCCTGCACGTCGTCGGAGACGTTCTTGTAGTAGGCGACGTTGTAAATCGGCTCACAGCCACCCGTGGTGTTCGACACCATCGACGTGGTGCCTGTCGGGGCGATGGTCGTCGTGTTGTGGTTGCGGATGGGGAAGCCGTCTGCCCAGTCGTCGGCGGACTGACCCGTGTGGTGTTCGAACCACTCGCGGTATTCGAGCGGGTCAGCGTACTTGGAGTCGTCCCACGCGTCGAACGACCCGCGCTCTTCTGCGAGTTCGTGAGAGGCCCACTTGGACTGGTGGTTGATGTGGGTCATGAGCTGGCGCGCAATCTCGTTCCCCTCGTCGGACCCGTAGCGGACGCCGAGTTGGATGTAGAGCTGTGCGAGGCCCATGATGCCGAGGCCAATCTTCCGGAGTTCGCGGACCTTCTCTTCTATCTTCTCGACCGGGAAGTCCGACATCGTGACGACGTTCTCGAGGAAGCGCGTCCCGTTCTCGATGCGGTAGTCGAACTCGTCCCAGTCGATAGCGTCTTCGAGGAAGCCGTCGATGGCGGTCGAGCGGTTCTCGTACTCGTCGCCGTGTTCGTCGAACCAGACGCGCCAGTCGGGCGCGTCCATGTCGACGAGCGTCGAGAGGTTGATGTGGCCGAGGTTACACGCCTCGTACTCTTCGAGGGGCTGTTCGCCACACGGGTTCGTCGCGAGAATCTGGTGGTCGGGGTGTTTCTCGACGTCGAAGGAGTGTTCCTTGTTCGCGCGTTCGAGGTAGACGACACCGGGTTCGCCGTTCTCCCACGCGCCGTCGATAATCTGGTCCCAGATTTTGACGGCCGGAATCGACAGCACTTCACCGACTTCGACGTGCTCGCCGAGGCCGAACATGTCGTAGATTTCCTTGGTCTCGGGCGTGGCGACGTGCGGTTCTTCGGTCCGCGGGTTGGTGAAGACGAACTCTTCGTCGTTGTACAGCGCCTCCATGAACCCGTCGGTGATGCCGACGGAGATGTTGAAGTTCGAGAGGTGCCCTTCGACGGCGTTCCGAAGGTGCTTGGGGACACGTCCGTCTTCGTCGATGAGTTCGCGCGCTTCTTCGAGTGCGTCTGCGAACTTCGTGTGCGTGAAGTCGTCAGGGTCGTTCAGACGGAGCGTGTGGGCGAGCGAGACGTCCTTGTTCTTCGCGTGGAGGAACTGGATGATGTCGGGGTGCGAGACGCGCATGACGCCCATCTGGGCACCACGACGGGCACCACCCTGCGCGATGGTCTCGCACATCTGGTCGAACGTCCGCATGAACGTGATGGGGCCGGAGGCGATACCACCGGTCGACCCGACGGCGTCGCCGTAGGGGCGGAGTTTCCAGAACGCGTAGCCCATGCCGCCACCGGACTGGAAGACTTCTGCGGCCTCCTTGGCGGTCTGGTGGATGTCGGTGATGTCGTCACCGGGGGAGTCGACGAAACACGCCGACAGTTGCTGGAGTTCGTCGCCAGCGTTCATCAGCGTCGGCGAGTTCGGCATGAACGAGAGCTGTTCCATCATGTCCTGGAACGTCTCGCGCTTTTCGACGACGACGTCGCGAACCTCGTCGGGGAGTTCGGGGACGAGCGTGTCGTAGGCGAACTTGTTGACGTTGTAGATAGAGAGCGTCGCCTCGGCGTCGGTGTCGTCGGCAGTGACGCCCTTCCCGAAGACTTCCGCGGCGAGTTCGTCACGGCGCGGGTGGTCGGGCTTGATGAGGTCCGGCGTGACGGTAATCTCGATGCCCTGCTTTTCGGCCTCGAAGACGGCCTCGGCGAGGGCGATGTTCTTCGCGACGCGCGGGAAGAGGTCTTCCTGCGTCTCGATGAGGTCACCGTTGGCGTCCTTTCGGAGATACCGCGCAGGCAGGATGTTGTTGTAAGCGTTACCGGTCATCCGCTCTGCGAGCGTCTCGCCTTCGGTCCGTTTGACCGGCAGGACGAGTTCGTCCGTCGAGAGTTCTGCGTCGCTCATCTTACTGTACCTCCCGCCCGAGGCGTGTTCGGGCGTGGTGTCGTAGGCTTCGTGAATATCCGCTCATTGTGACGATATTGGTGTGTGGGGCGTGGTCGGTTAAGGCTTCGGACTCGGGGGCGTTTCAGCCCCGGAACTATCACATTTTGTGCAGTTGTGAGCAGGGGAATGTCCCCGAGTCGAAACGCACATCTCTCCTAGAGGAGAGCAGGCCACATAACGGTAGCCAGAGCGGAGTGGAAGTGAAATAATGAGTGGTATAATCGCTAGACTGCAGTCGGATATGCAGTAGAATGGGAGGGGGGATAGAAGATGCCTGACACCATCTCATGGGGGACTGTCCCGTGATTCGCCCCGTATTATAAAGGAATTCACGAGAGACACACTCGCCAGAAGTATCACAATTCGTATGTTAGTGACTGAAGCCAGCTCGGAGGGGTCGATACCGCCCGAAATAGGGGACGTGAGACGTTCGGGTGAGATTCTCGGTATCGTGCCGCAAGCTTATTCGCCTCGCCGGTAACATATCCAGATATGGTACTATCCGCCCTCTCCAGTGTCCCGTTACAACTCGGTGGATTTCTCTCGGGGCCACTCGGACAGATTCTCTTCGTGCTCGTCGCGATTGCAGTCGTCATTCTCGTCGGCCGCCTCGTGTTGAAAATCGCGTGGCGTCTCGTCACCATCGCCGCCATCATCGTCGGCCTGTTGCTGTTGCTGTCGTTCTTCGGCATCAACGTCCTCTGAAGGTGGGGCCGAACTAACTTGTCGGCCAACCGCGACGCCGTTAGGCGACGTCGAACCCGGCGACTGCCGAGAGGAAGTTTCTGACGACACCGTGTCCGGACCCCGTGAGGACGCTCTCGGGATGGAACTGCACGCACTCGATGGGATACTCTCGGTGTCGAACGCCCATCACGAGCGACACTCCGTCGTGGTCTGTCGTCGCCGTCACAGAGAAACAGTCGGGCACTTCGGTGGCGACGAGCGAGTGATACCGACCGGCAGGGAATCCGTCTTCGAGGCCGGTGAAGACGCCCGCCCCGTCGTGGTCGACGGGGAACGCCTTGCCGTGTATCGGTTCCGGTGCGTGTCCAATCGTTCCGCCGTAGGCGTAGACGGCCGCTTCGAGGCCAAGACAGACGCCAAGCGTCGGAATCTCCGTTGAGAGTTCCGTGAGCACCTCAGTCGTCACGCCGACGTCGCGCTCGTTTTTCGGATGGCCCGGCCCCGGCGAGATGACGAGCGCGTCGGGTTCGAGGTTCCGAATTTCGTCCAGCGACGCCGTGTTCTTCCGAACTTCGATGTCGAGCGGTTCGCCATCGACCGTCTGTTCGGAGAAGTACTCCACGAGATTGTACGTAAACGAGTCGAAGTTGTCGACGACGACGATGCGGGTCATCGCGGTGCCTCCGTCGTTTCGTACCGCTCGTCCGATGGTTCGTACTCGATTTGTCTGAGCGCGTCGAGGACGCCGCCCATCTTCTGTTCCGTCTCGTCGTACTCCGAGGCGGGGTCGGAGTCCGCGACGATACCCGCACCGGCGCGAACGGTGACGACGTCTTCGTGGCCGTCGGTTTCGACCGTCGCCGTCCGGATGACGATAGCCATGTCGGCGTCGCCAGTCCACGAGTAGTACCCGACACCACCGCCGTAGACACCGCGTGGTTCGTCTTCCAGGTCGTCGATAATCTCCATCGCGCGGACCTTCGGTGCACCGGTCAAGGTCCCGGCAGGGAACGTCGCACGCGTCGCGTCGAACGCGTCGTACTCGGCGTCGAGGTTACCGGACACCGTCGATTCGATGTGCTGGACGTGGCTGTACTTGATGACGCTCATGAACTCCTCGACGCGGACGCTCCCGGGCGAGGAGACGCGGCGCACGTCGTTGCGTCCGAGGTCCACGAGCATCGTGTGTTCGGCGCGTTCTTTCCCGTCTGCGAGGAGTTCGCCCGCGAGTCTGCGGTCTTCGACCGGGCCGGACCCACGCGGACAGGTCCCCGCGATGGGGTTGACGACGACGCGGTCACCGCGAACGGAGACGAGCGTCTCCGGACTCGCGCCGACGACGCGACGGTCACCGTGGCGGAGCAGGTACATATACGGCGACGGGTTGACCTCGCGGAGCGAAGCGTACAGGCCGACCGGGTCGATTTGCCCACGGAGCTTTCGCGTCCGCGAGATGACGCCCTGGTAGATGTCGCCGTCGCGAACGTGTTCTTTCGTCTTCCTGACGGCCGCCTCGTAGGACTCCCGCGACCCGGCCTCCTCGCCGCTCCGCTCGAAGCCACCGGGTTCGGGGTCGGCGGCGGTGGTGAGCGTCTCACTGACGCGTTCGGCCTCTGTGACGACGTCGTCGTACACTTCGGCTGGGTCGTCGTCGGGCGTGACGACCGGCGTGCAGACGAGTTTGACCGTCTCGTCGCGGTGGTCGAACGCGAGCGTCTTCGTCGTCAGAACGAACTCGGCGTCCGGGTCGTCTGTGTCGGGTCGGTCACGGCCGACTTCGTCCAACCAGAGGTCGTAGACGGCCTCGTACGCGAGGAACCCGACGAGGCCGCCGGTGAGCGTCTGGCGGTCCATCTCGGGGAAGTTGACCCGCGGGAGGTCCGGAAGCGCGCCGCGAAGCGAGTCGAGAACGTCGCCATCGGTTTCGCGGACGAACGCTGCTGCTGGGCCGCCGAGGTCGGTCACTTCGGTGCCGTCCGGGCCGACTGTGACGACCGCTTCGGGGTCGTAACCGACGAACGAGAAGCGTGCGTGGGAGTCGGCGGTGGCCGCCGGCGACGAGAACGCACCCTGTGGGTTGCTCGACGACACCTTCTCGGCGCTCTCTAAGAGGAATCCGTACTCGCTCCGCTCGGTGAGTGCGGTGTACGCCGCGAGGGGGTCGATGTCCACGTCGAGGTCGGAGACGAGGTGTGTCACGACGGGTTCGTCGTAATCGGAGACGGCGGCGACGAACGCCTCGCGGTCGGTCTCGGGTCGCGTCACGCGGGCACCTCCTCGTGGCCCGATGCGTCCCGTGCTTCCGCGACGAACGCACGAACCGCGTCGTGGTCTTTGACGCCGCCGGTAGCCTCCACACCGCTGGCGACGTCGACACTGTCCGGACCGACCGCTCGAATCGCCGCAGCGACGTTGTCGGGCGTCAACCCACCCGCGAGAATCACGGGCACGTCGACTGCCTCGACGAGTGCACGTGAGGCCTCCCAGTCGTGGGTCTGGCCGGTTCCACCAGCACCCGATTCGGACGGCGTGTCGACGAGGATGCCGTCCACGGCAGGCGCGACAGCGCGCGCACGTTCGACAGCGGTGGCTTCGACGACTGGGACGACACGGACGCCCTCGTCGCGGAGCGACGCGAGTTCGTCGGCGGAGAAGTCGGCGTGGAGTTGGAGCACGTCAGGTTCGACGTCGCGAACGAGTTCGCGGGCGTCTTCGACGGAGTCGGGCATCGTCACGAGCGTCGTCGAGAGGAACGGCGGGGCCGCATCGAAGAGTTCGCGGGCGCGTTCGCGCGAGACGTCACGTGGCGTCTCGACAGGAACGTCGCAGATAGCTCCGACTGCGTCCGCGCCAGCGGCGGCGACGACGCGGAGGTCTGTCTCACGAGTGACGCCGCAGACTTTCACACGGACCATCTCACGCCTCCCGGAGCGCGTCGAGTTTGCTCGCGGCGGCCCCGGAGTCGATAGCGTCGCGGGCGACGTCGACGCCGTCTTCGAGCGAGTCTGCGAGGCCTGCGACGTAGACGGCCGCGCCGGCGTTCGCGAGGATGAGGTCACGTTTTGGGCCGGTGACGTCGCCCGTCAGGATGCCCTCTAGGTCACGGGCGTTCTCCTGTGGTGACCCGCCGGCGACGGCGTCGATTGGGGCCTGTTCGAGGCCGAGGTCTGCGGGTGTGAGCGTGTACTCGGTGATGTCTTCGCCGTCGACTTCGGCGACAGTCGTCGCGTCGTGGAGCGCGATTTCGTCCATGCCAGACCCGTGTACGACGAGCGCTCGTTCGACCGGCATGTGTGACAGCGAGCGCGCGATAACCGGCACGAGGTCAGGGTCGTAGACGCCGAGAACCTGTGCGTCGGCCCCGGCGGGGTTCGTCAGCGGGCCGAGGACGTTGAAGATGGTTCGCATCCCGAGTTCCTTCCGCGGGCCGATGACGGCCTTCATCGCGGGGTGGAACACGGGCGCGAGCATGAAGCCGACGCCGTTGTCGTCGATACAGCGTTCGACGGACTCGGGTTCGGCTTCCACGTTCACACCTGCAACCTCCAGCACGTCGGCACTCCCAGAAGACGAAGAGACGGAGTAGTTGCCGTGCTTGGCGACTGCCGCGCCGGCCCCGGCGGCGACGAGCGCGCTCGTCGTCGAGACGTTAATCGTGTTGTAGTCGTCGCCACCGGTTCCGCACGTGTCGACGAGTGGCTCACGGGAGGGTTCGATGGTGCGCGCGGCGTCGCGCATGCCCTGTGCGAATCCGGCGATTTCGGCTTCCGTCTCGCCCTTCGCCCGGAGTGCCGCCAGGAGTGCACCGATTTGGGCGTCGGTCGCCTCTTCGAAGACCGCACGCGCGGCGTCGCGCGCCTCGTCGACAGTCAAATCAGAACCGGCAGTGACGCGTTCGATGTAATCTTGCATTGGTAATCACCAGTGTACGTGTTCGGGTTACAATGTACAAATTCGTACATCGACTTAAGGATGTCGGGCTGGCGAAACCTGCCGCCACCGAATCGTTCCACTGCGCCGCGAATCGCCCGCGTGCGCCGCACAGGAGTACCATGGTGTGAATCGCCGCACGTGGTTGGATTCGAAAGGTTAAATTGTAACCCCGGGTAACGGAGAGATGCGTCCGAACGGGCGTGGGAAGCACCGTAACCGGGTTGGTGGTCTAGTCTGGTTATGACACCTCCTTGACATGGAGGAGGCCGGCAGTTCAAATCTGCCCCAACCCACTACACTTCCCATGCTCTCGGAGTTCGGTCGATGTTCGCAACACACCGGGTTGGTGGTCTAGTCTGGTTATGACACCTCCTTGACATGGAGGAGGTCGGCAGTTCAAATCTGCCCCAACCCATTTTCTGATTCCTCGCAACTTCGAGCGTCGCGAACGGAGTGAGCAGAGCGAGGAGTCCGTGGAATCGAAAATGGTGACGACAGATTTGAACCAGCGAGCGACCGCAGGGAGCGAGGGAGGTTCAAATCTGCCCCAACCCAGTTTCCTTCGACGCAACGAGGAGAGACATTCGCGTCTCCGTCGTGGCCTGGGGTCCCGCTGAACAGTGGTTGCAGGCCGGTTACACGAGGTGTCGAATCGCTAAATACAGAGCATAGACGCAACAGAATAGACATGACAGTGAAAAACTCTATTGCAGATTCTTGTGACATACCCGATGATGGTAGAACTCAAGCGAAAAGGTGAGCAAAAGTGGCACTTCGCAGAGGATGTCCGTTGTGGGTGGGCTGACCACTACACTCGCTTGGACGAATTCACGGCTACCAAGACAATCGACTCGATATCTGCACTCCCTGCAGAATTTTGTGGAGAGTGCAAAAAACGACGACGTATCCGCGACGATGACTAAGCTGGACCGAACTACAGGTTGGTTCACTAAACTGGGTGTAGAACAGAAGACGGCAGAGTGCTGACCGGTACACGCTCCATTCAGCACACTCCGCTCCCCGATTCTCCGACTTTCGACGGAGCCCTCGGACCCTAATCGTCCGCCGGAACCACGTCCACCGCCGAAAACTCCCGGTGCTTGTACATCCGAGCCAACTGCAAGACGACGACGTAACCGACGACTGCCATGACGACTGCCAGCACCGTATTGCCGAGCAGTTGCCGGAGGACAATGTCGAACCCCGCGTCGAGCGACACGTCGGAGACGGAGACACCGGGAATCGGGCCGAGAACGTACGACCCGAGCCAGAAACTCGCGCCGTAGACGGCCCACTTGACGGGTGGGTTGAAGATGACGAGCGTGGAGACGAGCGCGAGTTTACTCGCTCTATCGACGAAGTAGGCGACGAGTGCGAACAGTGCGAGAGCGGTGCCGGCGGTTGGCATCGCCACGACGAACACACCGAAGGCGAAGCTCAGTGCAATCTCGTTGGGAGTGTGCTCCGCTGCGAAGGCACGTTCGATTCCCGACCACACACGGGTTCGAATCGAGGTCAGACGGGTTCGAATCGACGCTATTCTCTCGCCCACAGGTACTGTCTAGATGGGAGTGCCGATTATCAATTCTTCGGCGTGTGAGACTCTCACTACCGAATTCGTTATTTCGTGACTATCTAAACCGGCGGTCGGACTCCCACTTCTGCTTGAGTTCCATCATCTCACCGACCCCGCGAGCGACGTCGGAGACGTGGAAGGCGATGTCCGTCGCCGTCACGATACCGACCATCTCCGTGCCGTCGACGACGACGAGTTTCTTCACGCGCCCGTCGCGCATCTTCTGGGCGGCCATCCGACTCGTCGAGTCCGGCCGGACCCACTTGATTGGGTTCGACATGACCGCTCGCGTCGGAATCGTTGAGAAGGGAGCGTCACTCGACACGCCGGCGCGAAGTACGTCCGACTCCGTGACGATACCGACTGGACGGCCGTCGCTGGTCACGACGACACTTCCCGCCCCCTTTCGAAGCATCAGTTTCGCGCACGTGGCGACGCTCGACTTCACGCCGACGGTGGCCACGTCTTCGGTCATGATTTCGTCGACGCGCATCGTCAGTGGCCGACGTGTGTCCGACCCGAGATGGCCGGTGGCGACGTCCGTGCTCGTCCCGGTTCCTCGTGTGGGTCCCAGACTAACCTAGTTATCAAACTTTGATACGATTGGTCAACGAAGAGTGTAGCGAACGGAGAGCAGAGAGACGGTACGGAGCGACGGTAGCGTGCTCGCTGTGTCGAAAGCGCGATGCGAGATGGATTCTCACCCCTAAATTCGATAGAGCTTGCCATTAGCAATACGACTCGGAATGACGCGCATAAATCCGCCCTCTTAGATATCAAAGCCGATAATCAGTCGTTCAGCTGGCCGTGAATCTCAGAGCTCGGCGACGACGGTAAGGATAGGTTCGATGGGCGCTAGCGTAGCACATGGAAATTGCCCTCCGACTGCTCGTAGCGGGGTTCTGTATCCTCGCGCCGTCGCTCTTGTTCGTCGGGTTCGTGCGCGTCCTCGACAGGATGCGAGAGGGTGCACTCGTCGAACGGGTTCTCGACAGACTCGACGAGGACGTCGCCGAGACGGGAACGACAGTCGACCCGACGACGTTCCTCCGGACGGCACAGGAGAAGTCCAACAGACGGATGACCGTCTGTCCCGACTGTGGCGCGCCGAACCCTGTCGAGAGCAACCGGTGCGGCCTGTGTGGAACGCGACTGTAAGCCGGCGGCGTGCCGACGTTGACCCGTGTCTCGGCTACTGAACGACGAATTCGGTCGGTCGGTTCGGACTGACGCCGTGGAACAGCGATTCGAACGACCCCACTTCTTCCGGGTCTTCGAGCACCGTCTCCATCACCGCGTCTTCGAGTTCGTGGAGTCTGTGGGTCGAGTTCGCCCGCGCTTCGACACGCAACTCGTCGACCAACTCACGGAGTTCGTCGGTCTTTCCGGGCGTGATGCGCTGCTTCCTGACGAACGTGTCGACCATATGCGAGGTCTGGGAAGTGCGGTCGTAAGCCTTCTGGAGGTCGCTGTACGTCGAAAAAACAGAGGCAGAGAGTGAAGACTTAGAGGAAGTCTTCGATGTGGTCGGCGACTTCGTTCGGGGTGTCGCCGACGGGGACGCCCGCGTCGTTGAGGGCGTTGATTTTGGACTCTGCGGTGCCCGTTCCGGACCCGGAGACGATAGCGCCGGCGTGACCCATGCGCTTGCCCGGCGGTGCCGTGCGACCGGCGATGAAGCCAGCGACGGGTGTGTCCATGTTCTCGGCGATGAACTTCGCGGCCTGTTCTTCGTCTTCGCCACCAATCTCACCGCACATGACGACGGCGTGCGTGTCGGGGTCGTTCTCGAACGCTTCGAGCGCGTCGACGAACGACGTGCCGATGATGGGGTCGCCACCGATACCGATGGCGGTGGTCTGGCCGATACCGCGCTCGGTCAGGTTCGAGACGACCTGATACGTGAGGGTGCCGGAGCGCGAGACGAGGCCGACGTTCCCCTCCTCGAAGATGTTGCCGGGGAGGATGCCGAGTTTGGCCTCGCCGGGCGTGATGATGCCCGGGCAGTTGGGGCCGATGAGACGAGTGTCGACTTCGGAGAGTCGCTTGTTCACCTTGGCCATGTCCTGCGTCGGGACACCTTCGGTGATAGCGACGACGAGGTCCAGGTCCGTGTCGAGCGCCTCGAAGATGGCGTCGCCGGCGAACGCCGGCGGGACGAAGACGACAGACGCGTTGGCGTCTTCCTCTTCGACGGCCTCGGAGACGGTGTCGTAGACGGGAACGCCTTCGACTTCCTGCCCGCCCTTGCCGGGGACTGCACCGGCGACGACGTTCGTGCCGTATTCCATCATCTGCTGGGTGTGGAAGCGGCCTTCCCCACCGGTGATACCCTGTACAACTACGCGCGTGTCGTCGTCGACGAAAATACTCATTGGGACACCTCCTGTGCGTTCTTGACGGCACGCTGGACTGCATCTTCCAGCGTCCCTTCGACCTGTACGAGCTCCGTGTTCAGAATCTCCATCCCTTCTTCGGCGTTCGTGCCTGCGAGGCGGACGACGACGGGTTTCGGAATCTCGTCGAACTGTTCGAGTGCCTCGTTGATACCCTTGGCAACCTCGTCGCCACGGGTGATACCGCCGAAGATGTTGAAGACCACGGAGTCGACGTTCTCGTCGGAGAAGACCATGTCCAGCGCGTTCGCGACACGTTCGGCCTTCGCACCGCCACCGATGTCGAGGAAGTTGGCGGGCTTGCCGCCGAAGTAGTCGACGAGGTCCAGCGTCGTCATGACGAGTCCGGCACCGTTGCCGATGATACCGACGTTACCCGACAGACGGACGTAGTCGAAGCCGTATTCGCCGGCCTTGGCTTCGAGTTCGTCCTCGTAGGAGTCTTCTTCCATCGCCGCGAGGTCCTCGTGGCGGAAGAGCGCGTCGTCGTCGATGTTCATGACGGCGTCCGCGGCGACGACGTCGCGGTCGGACGTAATCATGACGGGGTTGATTTCGATGTCCGACGCGTCGTTGGCCTCGTAGAGGTCGTAGAGCGTCGTGAGGAACGAGGCGACGTCGAACGCCACGTCACGCGGGATGCCCGCGTCGAAGACGAGTTTACGGGCCTGGTACGGGTGCATACCGAACGCGGGGTCGATGTGATCGCGTGCGATAGCGTCGGGGTTCTCCTCTGCGACTTCCTCGATGTTGACGCCACCTTCCGTCGAGACCATCGCGACGGGTTTGCCCTCGCCACGGTCCATCGTGACACCGACGTACAGTTCGTTCTCGAAGTCGACGCCGGCCTCGACGAGCACGCGCTCGACGGTGTAGCCTTTGAGGTCCATTCCGAGGATGTCCTCGGCGGCCTGTCGGGCCTCGTCTTCGTCCATGGCGATTTTGATACCGCCAGCCTTGCCACGCCCACCGACGTGGACCTGGGCCTTGATGGCCGCAGGATAGCCGATATCCTCGACCGCCTCCATAACCTCGTCTACAGACGACGCGAGACGGGACTCTGGGACCGGAATCCCTGCCTCTGCGAAGATGTCCTTCGCCTGGTATTCGTGAAGCTTCATTACCATCCGTGGGAGGGTAAGGCACGCGCTTAAATCCCATTCATCTCGGCCCAATTATCCGGCCAAAATCGCCGACAGGAGAGTACTCGTGGGTGAATTAACATGTTCGGCAGAATCGGGCCGACGAGGCGTGACCAAATCCCACAGTACCGAGGGGCATCGTTCTCAGCGAGTGGATTCGAACGGCATGTGTTTGCATAGAGACGACGTATCACTCCGTATGGCCAGAGAGTCGACAGACCGACGCGCGCCCCCGGGGACAGGATGGTTTATCGGGATGGTGTTCGGTCTCCTGTTCGGTGTAATCGGGTGGTGGCTGACCGCCGAGATAACGTTCCTCCTCGTTATCTTCGTCGCGACTGGAACCGCGTTGGGCTACGCGCTGGAGAGTTCACTCAATCCGACGCCGCTCACGGCGGGGCAGCGCCGACTGCTGTTGGTTCTGCTGACGCTCGGCGTCGCCGCTGGTGTGGCCGCGTTCCTCTACGCGTCGATAGTTGGGTAACCCCCCTCGACGGAACACCCCCGTGGCTGGCCGCTGTGTCCGATTTTATCACGGATGAAGACACACTGACCGACATGCACGCAGTCAGATTTCACGAACACGGCGGACGTGACGTACTTCAGGTAGACGACATCGACACCCCCGAACCGCAGGCCGACGAGGTGCTCGTCGAAGTGGCCGCAGCAGGCGTCAATCCGGTCGACACCTACTTCCGAACCGGAGAGTACCCACCGCTCGGACTCCCGATGATTCCTGGCGTCGACGTCGCAGGGACCGTCTCGGCCGTCGGCCCGAACGTGACTGACTTCGAGGAAGGCGACGCCGTCGTGGGGACGGGTATCGGCAACCAGCAGTATTACGGTAGCTACACGGAGTTCGCCACGGTCCCGACCGACCGTCTCGCGGTCCTCCCCGACGACGCCGACCTGGTCGCCGCCGGTGGCGCAGGTGTCGCGGGCGTCACGGCGTGGCGCGCACTCGTCGACCACGGCGAGATGCAACTCGGTGAGACGGTCCTGATTCACGGTGGGTCCGGTGGCGTCGGGCACGCCGCCGTCCAACTCGCCGCGGCAGCAGGCGCACACGTCATCGCGACTGCCGCCCCGAAGTACCACGACCGAGTGTCCGAACTCGGCGCGGACGTCGTCCTCGACTACGACCGAGACGACCTGGCGGAAGCGGTCACAGACGCCGCGAAGGGCGACGGCGTCGACCTGACGCTCGACCACCGCCTCGACGACTACATGCAGTTCGACGCCGACGTGGCGACGACCGGTGGGCGCGTCGTCGGTATCGGCGAGAACGACCCACAGGTCGGGTTCGACGTCTCGTCGTCTGCTCGCGGCAAGGACCTCCAGATTACGATGATGAGCATGTTCAACACGCCCGAACTCGCCGCGCCACTGCGCGAAATCGCCGGGATGGTCGACGCAGGGGACTTCGAAATCGACGTGGCGCGCACCTACGACTTAGACGAGGCGGCAGAAGCACACCGCGCCGTGATGGAAGACAGTTTCCTCGGGAAGCTGGTCATCACGCCCTGAACGCCATCTACGACGACCGACGTGCCACGGTCGAGAGTCGACCGTCACGGCCGTGAGACGAGTGTCCTCGCGGGACGGGCAACCGTCGTCGCGTACGACGACCACATCACCGCGACCGAATTATGGGCCATGCTGACGTAGTACACAGATATGGACGTGAACTACGACTTCGACGGGACAGTTGCACTCGTGACCGGTGCCAGCGGTGCGCTCGGTGGAGCGATTGCGCGGGCGTTCCACGAGGCGGGTGCGGCAGTCGCTGCGGCGGACGTCGTCGAACCCGACGACGATGACGGCTTTTTCGACTCTGAGGGCGTCCGATTCTACGAGGGTAATTTCACCGACGAAGGCGACGTGGCCCGCGTCGTTGACGCCATCGCCTCCGACTTCGGCCGCATCGACCATCTCGCCAACATCGCAGGGACGTGGCGTGGCGGGACACCGCTCGACGAAACCGACGTGGAGACGTTCGACTTCCTCTTCGACGTGAATCTGAAGACGATGTTCCTCGCGTCGAAGCACGTGATTCCGCACCTCCGGGAGACGGGGGGTGCTATCGTGAGCGTCTCCGCCCGGTCCTCGCTCGAAGGCGGGACTGGAGACGGAATCTATCGGGCGTCGAAGGCGGGCGTCCGCCTGCTCACCGAGACGATAGCGGAAGAAAACAAGGGCGTCGTGCGCGCGAACGCGGTGATGCCGAGCGTCATCGACACGGAGATGAACCGCGAGATGATGCCCGACGCCGACTTCGACGCGTGGGTAAAACCGGAGGAGATTGCACAGACGGTGCTGTTCCTCTGTTCAGACGCGTCGTCCGCGACGAGTGGGGCCGCCGTCCCAGTCTACGGCGAGGCGTGATACCACTCACCGTGACAGATATTTTCACAGCAGTGCGCGAGGATTTTTACACACTACGTGAGCGATTCACGAACACGACACACGTTAGAAAATAGAGGAGATACACCCTCTATATTCGGACGAATGTCCTACCATATATAATGAGTTAGAGAATTGTGTCGATTTTTTCTCCGATATGCGACTGCATACCGCGTCATTTATCAGGCCCACATCGGCAACTGGGAGATAGAAATGAGTGAACGAGAAACATGGGCGACGAGGGCAGGATTCATCCTGGCCGCCGTCGGCAGTGCAGTCGGCCTCGGGAACATCTGGCAGTTCCCCTTCAAGACTGCGCAGTTCGGTGGCGCGTCCTTCCTGATTGTCTACCTCATCGCCGCACTCGGTATCGGGCTTCCGACCATCCTCGCGGAGTTCGTCATCGGCCGGAAGAGTAACCTCAACACCATCAGCGCCTTCGAGAAACTCGGCTACAAGAACTGGCGTATCGTCGGTGCACTCGGTCTGTTCACCGGCTTTTGGATTCTCTCGTACTACAGCGTCGTCGGCGGGTGGGTCCTCCGATACATCGGCGGCAGCGTGACGGGTGCGTACTTCGGCGCGCCCGCCGAGTACTTCGGCCAGATTTCTGCCGGGATGGACGCGCTCGTGCTCCACGCCGTGTTCATGGCGCTCGTCATCGTCATCGTCGCCGCAGGTATCGAAGACGGCATCGAGAAAGCGACTAAACTGATGGTCCCGAGTATCGTCGTCATCCTCGGCGCACTCGCCGTCTTCGCGTTCACGCTCCCCGGAGCGTCCGAAGGCTACGCGTACTTCCTCTCGCCGGACTTCGGCGCACTCGCCGCCAACTTCGGTGACATCGTCCCGTTCGCAGTCGGGCAGGCGTTCTTCTCGCTGTCGCTCGGCATGGGTGCGATGATTACCTACGCCTCCTACATCGACGGCGACGAGAGCCTGTTCGGCGACGGTATCACCATCGTCTTCCTGAATAGCTTCGTCGGCATCCTCGCTGGCCTCGTCGTCATCCCGCTGTTGTTCGCACAGGGCATCGACCCCAACACGAGCGGTGCCGGTGCGGTGTTCATCAGCGTCGCCGGCGCGTTCGGGAGTCTCCCCGCCGGGCGAATCATCGGCGTCGTCTTCTTCGCCGTCGTCCTCATCGCGGCGCTCTCGTCTGCAATCAGTCTCCTCGAAGTCGTCGTCGCGTGGGCCATCGACAACTACGACGTGTCGCGTCCGCAGGTGGCCACCCTCCTCGGTGGTATCATCTTCACCCTCGGCGTGCCGTCGGCACTCGACACGGCGTGGCTCGGCTGGTTCGACACGCTCGCCTACAAGTTCCTCCTGCCGGTTGGCGTCCTCGGCATCCTCGTCTTCGTGGCGTGGGTTTACGGCGCGCCCGCCCTCGACGAACTCATGAAGGGGAGCGCACTCGGCGACGGCGTCGGCCTGACGTGGCTCTGGCTGGCGCGCACGCTCGTCATCGTCGCCGTCGTCGCCACGCTGGCACTGGGTCTTCAGACCCTGTTCCTCGGCGAGAACCCGGCTATCATCCCGCCCCTCTGAGGCGGCGAACGATTCAGTTTTTCGAGAAGTTACGAATCGTCGGCATTGGTCGATATTCGCTGACTATTCGACAGCGATATTTGCAGTTCACACGGGTAAAACCGTTAAATTTCTGCGATGACGTTTTATCGGTTCGAAAGCCATTTTAGGGCCGGACTGACAATGGCTCTCAATGGCACGAGAAACATGGGCAACACGACTTGGATTCATCCTCGCCGCTGTCGGCAGTGCAGTCGGCCTCGGGAACATCTGGCGATTCCCGTGGCAGACCGCCGAAAACGGTGGCAGCGCGTTCCTCGTCGTCTATCTCGCAATCGTCCTTCTGGTCGGCGTCCCCGGACTCCTCGGTGAGTTCGTCATCGGCCGCCGCGCCAAGAAATCGCCGGTCGGCGCACTCCGTGACCTCTCTGGGTCGAAGAAGTGGGGCGTCGTCGGTGCCTTCTCCGTCGTCACCGGCATCTCGCTGCTGTCGTTCTACAGCGTCGTCGGCGGGTGGATTCTCCGGTACCTCCTCGAAAGTGGTGTCTCCCTCGTCGGGAGCAATCCGGCCTACTTCACGAACCCCGGTCAGTACTTCGGCGGCGTCTCCGCCGGCGTGGACGCGGCACTCTACCACCTGCTGTTTCTCGGACTGACCGCGCTCATCGTCTTCGCGGGCGTCCGCAAGGGTATCGAACTCGGCACCAAAATCATGATGCCCGCCGTCCTCGTGCTCCTCGTCGGCCTCGCGGCGTGGGCCGCGACGCAACCGAACGCCGCCGCCGGATACGCCTTCTTCCTCCGGTTCGACCCATCTGTCCTCTCGGAGAACTTCTTCGCTATCCTCGGCCCCGCCGCTGGACAGGCGCTCTTTACACTCTCGCTCGGTGCCGGGACGATGATAACGTACGCCTCCTACCTCGACGAGGACCGGTCGCTCCCCTTCGATGGGTCTGCTATCGCCGTCCTCAACACGAGCGTCGGCGTCATCACTGGCCTCGTCGTCTTCCCACTGCTGTTCTCCCAAGGCATCAATCCGACCGAGACTGGCACTGGCCCCGGCGCACTGTTCGTCGGCCTCGCCGGCGCGTTCTCGCAACTCCCCGCGGGAACGCTCATCGCGACGGCGTTCTTCGCCGTCGTGACGCTCGCCGCACTGTCGAGTTCCATCAGCATGCTGGAGATTCCAGTCGCCTTCCTCGTCGACGAGTACGACATCTCGCGCAAGCAGGCCGTCGTCGGCATGACTGCGTTCGTCGCCGTCACCGGAACCGTCTGCGCGTTCAACCCGTCCATCTTCGGATTCGTCGCCGGCACGCTCGTCAACATCCTCCTGACTGCCGGCCTCGCCGCCTTCCTCCTGTTCGTCGGGTGGGTCATGGGCCGTGACGCCCTCGACGAGTTCACCAACGGTGCAGGGTCGTTCGGCCGCACGCTCGGGACGCCGTGGCTCTTCGGCGCTGGCGTCGTCTTACCGCTCTTCCTCGTCTTCACGCTCCTGACGCACTTCGGCGTGGACACGACCATCGGCTTCTGGCCGACTGTCGCCGTCTCCGTCGTCGCCAGCGGAGTGACGTTCGTCGGACTCCGCCACCCCAACTCTGTCGTCTAACACCCGCTTCGGTTTCTCTTGGCAGTGCCTCGCCTCTGTCTCTCGATTACGCCCCATAACTGAGACGATTTTTCGGTACGTTATTCGACGACTGTCGAAGTAAGGGTTGCCGGATTGCGGAACTCCTTTGACCCCAGACTGCGCACCGACGAGTCAATGAGCGACGGTGGTCTGGCATGACGATGGAGGACCGCATCGACGAACTCCGAGAGAAACGCGAACGTGCCCTCAAGGGTGGTGGCGAGGACCGAATCGCCTCTCAACACGACAAGGGCAAGATGACCGCCCGCGAGCGAGTCGATTACTTCCTCGACGACGGCACCTTCCAGGAGTTCGACCAGTTCCGAACCCACCAAAACCACAAGTTCGGAATGGAAGAGAAGAAACTCCCCGGCGACGGTGTCGTCACCGGGTACGGTGAAGTCGACGGCCGAACCGTCTTCGTCTTCGCCCACGACTTCACCGTCTTCGGTGGGTCGCTCGGTGAAGTCTTCGCCGAGAAGGTCTGTAAGGTGATGGACAAGGCGATGGAAGTCGGGGCGCCGGTCATCGGCCTGAACGACTCCGCCGGCGCACGAATCCAAGAGGGCGTCCAGTCGCTCGGTGGATTCGGCGAAATCTTCCGTCGAAACACCGAAGCGTCCGGCGTCATCCCACAGATTTCTGCGATTATGGGTCCCTGTGCGGGCGGTGCCGTCTACTCCCCTGCGCTGACGGACTTCACCTTCATGGTCCGCGACACCAGCCACATGTTCATCACCGGCCCGGACGTCATCAAGACGGTCACCGGCGAGGAAGTCACCTTCGACGAACTCGGTGGCGCGACGACGCACACCTCGACGAGCGGTGTCGCACACTTCGCCACCGACACCGAAGAACAGGCGCTCGACGACATCCGCTATCTCCTCTCGTATCTCCCGCAGAACAACGTCGAAGACCCGCCGCGAGTCGACCCGTGGGACGACCCGGACCGTGTCGACGACCACCTCGCGGAAATCGTCCCCGACCAACCGAAGAAACCCTACGACATGCACGACGTGCTCGGTGGGGTCCTCGACGAAGGGTCGTTCTTCGAAGTCCAACCGGACTTCGCGAAGAACATCGTCGTCGGATTCGGCCGCCTCGATGGCCACTCGGTCGGACTCGTCGCGAACCAACCCCGCGTGAACGCCGGAACGCTCGACATCGAAGCCTCGGAGAAGGCCGCACGGTTCATCCGCTTCTGTGACTCCTTCAACATCCCCATCCTGACGTTCGTCGACGTGCCCGGATTCCTCCCCGGAACCGACCAGGAGCACAACGGCATCATCCGCCACGGCGCGAAACTCCTCTACGCCTACTCGGAAGCGACGGTGCCGCTCATGACGGTCATCACCCGCAAGGCCTACGGCGGTGCCTACGACGTCATGGCCTCGAAGCACCTCGGTGCTGACGTGAACTACGCGTGGCCGACCGCCGAAATCGCGGTCATGGGCCCGCAGGGTGCGGTCAACATCCTCTACCGCGACGAACTGGACGCGGCAGACGACCCGGACGCCCGCCGCGACGAACTCATCGAGGAGTACCGCGAGGAGTTCGCCAACCCCTACACCGCCGCGGACCGCGGGTTCGTCGACGACGTGGTCGAACCCGGCGAGACGCGCAAGCGACTCATCGCGGACCTCACGATGCTGAACTCCAAGCGGAAGTCCCAACCGGACAAGAAACACGGGAACATCCCGCTATGACCGAGGACCTGCTCTCGGGACTGTCGATTCCCGACGACGCAGACCCAGAAGAGGCCGCGGCCATCGCCGCCGCCGTCGGCGCACACCTCCACGACCAGCAGGTCGCTGCTGCTGCCGCCGCCGCGGACGACGGCGACGAGACGTGGAACGAAAAGCGCTGGCAGTACGCCGGCCGACTCCATTCGGTCACCGGGTGCAGTCGTCGCGTCCCCTCTGGGGCACCGACGAACGCGTGGGCCGCATCCGGCCGAACCGACCGGTTCTAATCTCCCCTAGTTCCGTTCTTCGCTGACGACTGACGGGTCGTCGACGATGACACCATCCACACCCCACCCGCGGAGTCGCTCGACTGTCTCGCTGTCGGGGACGGTCCACGCGTTCAGTTCGAACCCAGCGTCGTGGGCCTCGGCCACGCGTTCCGCAGACAGCAGGTCGTAGTGCGGGTGGAGTACAGTACATCCGAGTTCCCCCGCGACGCGAAGGGCGTCGTCCCAGTCGGTAGAACAGAGATACGCGACGGGAAGGTCAGTCTGCTCTCGAACCTCCCGGAGTGCGTCGGCGTCGAACGACGAGACGAGAACCTCGTGTCGAGTCTCGGCGACGATATCCGCGAGGTCCGCCGCCAGCCCCGATTCCTTCAGTTCGACGTTGACAGCGACGTCGTCGGGAAGTGTCTCGAACACCTCTGTGAGCGTCGGAATCGACTCCTCGGAGTCACCGACGCGGAGCGCGCGCAGGTCCGTGAGTCTCGTGTCGCCGACTCGGCCGGTGGCCTCGGTCAGTCGTTCGAGTGTCTCGTCGTGGAAGACGACGAGTTCGCCGCTCCCGCACCGCCGCACGTCGAGTTCGACCCAGTCGAGGTGCTCTGCGGCCGCTCGAAAGGCCGACAGCGTGTTCTCCGGCGCGAGTGCGGGGCATCCACGGTGGCCGATGACGCGCATACTCGTGGGTCACGAGGTTGCACGTGAAAACTCACTCGCCGGCGCTACCGCTCCCGCCGCGGGTGGAGAAGAGTGGTCGCAGAGAGAATCGTCTGCTTCGAATTTACGCGGCCTGACTGCCTTTCTTTCGGGTGATGTAACCGGCGATGCGGTTACGGACGCTCTTTGACTCCACCGTGGTCAGTTCGCTGACGCTGTCCTTGTTCGTCTCGAAGTCCGTGTTGAACGCCTGCGGGTATCGCTCCAGCAGGATGTTACCAAGTTGCTTGACGTACTTGGGCTTGATTGCCATATGCCAGAATTCCCCCGACGAACACTAAAACGATTCGTTCCGTCTTTGCGAGGCCCGTTCGCGCCACCCGACCACCTCGTCGATTCGTGCGAACGCTTCGCGCTCTCTTGGGCCACCGCACTTTTCGACTGTCGCAGCGAAGTACGCGAGTCTGTCGAGCAGTTCGTCGGTGTCGAATGCGGGGACGTCGAGACGAGAGGCGGCGACAGTCGCGTCGACGACGGCACCGAACCCGCGGTTGATGGTGAACGGACGCGTCTGCTCGACGCCGGCGTCGACGGGGTGAAGTTCCCACCGCTCCCAGTGTGTCCCTTCGTCGTCTCCTGATTCGACCATCTCGGCTCTCACTTCGGCCCACGCGTCTGCCGCGTCGAGGACCGGTGCGTCCGCCTCGTAGATAGTCATCGCCGCCTCGACGAACTCCCGCGGGTCGGAGACGAACTGAACGACGCCGCCTCCCTGCCGGTGGAAGTTTCGGCGCGTCCGGGTGTTTCCCCACGTTGTCGCAGTCACTGCGGCGTCGGGAGACTCGGGGGCGTGGAGGCCGAGTGCTGCCAGATTCCATCGGTCGTTCGGGCCGAGCGTGGCGACTACGGATTCGGTGACACCGCGGAGTTCGACCGGCCACTCGGTACCGTCGTTGGACTCCACGTCGCCGTGTTCGTCGCTCACAGCGGCACTCCTCGTTCCAGTGCGACGAAGGTGGCCGCACAGACGATATCTGCGGTCGTTCCGGGATTGATACCCTCGGCGACGAACGACTCGGCCAGTTCGTCTGCCTCCTGCAAGTCCGAGACGCCGGCGGCGCGGTCCATCACGTCGCGAGCGACATCCTCGCCGTGGTTCGTCACGACGAGCGTGTCCGGTTCCTCGGTGAGCAAGTCGAGGAACGCCCGTGCGACACGGTCGGTGACCGGCCCTTCGTCGCCGAGAATCGCGTCGGCGGCGCGGAACGTGCGCTCGAACCCACCGGTCCACTCGCGGGCGTTGGCGTCTCGCTCGGCGCTGAGTTCCATCACGTCGAAGAGGGTGAGCGACTGCTCGCGCAGGGCGGACTCGGCATCTGCTCCTCTGCGTACGTCGAGGGCAGGCGCATCTTCGGGTGGGTCGCCGACGGCGACGTCGACGTGTTCGAACGCGCGGTAGAACGACACCGCGTCGTCGACGGTGGTCGAACGAACCACGTCGGACACACCGTCGGGCGAGAGGTCACCGGTCGCCGCCGCCCGGACGAGTGGAACCAACAGGAGGAGACACCCGAACTGCGTGTTGCCACCGCCCTGCTTGCTCATCCCTTCGACGGCAGTCTCGAACGCCGTGCCGACCGCTGTGCCCTCTTCGGCGAGTCGGAGTCCCGGTGCAGACCCGACTGCGCCGGTCAGGAAGTGTTCGAAGTGCAGGTCCGAGAGGTCACGTCGCCGGTCGACGTTGCCCGGTTTGGGGGTTCCCGCGACTTCGAGGAGCAACGCGAGTTCGGCGTGACGTGCCGGGCCGAAACCACGGTCAGAGACTGGTGTCGTCATCGGTGTGGCACCTCGCGTCCTGCGTCACGGGACGGGTCCGTAGCGTCGCCGTCGAACCACTCGTCGACTGCCGCTCTGACACGCCGGAGCACCACCGGGTCGTCACTCGGCCGGCCGACACTGACAGCGTCCGCACCGTACCGGAGATACTCGTGTGCCGTCTCTCGGCCACGGACGCCGTTGTTCGCGACGACGAACAGGTCGGGTGCGGCGGCGACGATATCGGAAATCACGGACTCTGTGTCCATCGCATCGACGTGGAGCCACGACGCGCCAGCGTCAGCGAGTTTCGGTGCGAGGTCGGAGAGAGAGACGCCGTCGACTTCGGCGCGTACTTTGACGCCGACGGGTGCCTCGGAGTCGGCCGCCGTGGTGACGTACTCGACGAGTCGGTCGGTATCCCGGAGGAGCGTCTCACCGCATCCGACCGCACAGAGTTCGTCCTGTCGGCAGTGGGCGTTTATCTCGACGCCAGCGTCGTGGTCGGCACAGAGCACTGCCACGTCGCGAATCGGGTCGACAGTGGTCGAGCGGACGTTGACGGCCGCGAAGACGTCCGTGTCAGCGAGTGCGACGAGTTGTTCCTCGACGAAGGCGAGTGGGTCGTCGGTGAGGAACTCAGAGCGTCCGCGGGCGACGAGCGCACGTGCGGCCTCCTGTGCAGGTTCGTCGAGTGCGACACCGCCGAGGAACGCCGCGCCGACGTGGGGGGCGGCGTGTCTCGCCCACTCGGCGTCCGACTCACCGCTGAGACTCGCGACGGCGACACGAGGGTCGAACATCACGTCACCTCCGCGAGCGCCGCCTCGACGGCACGAGCGACTCGTGCGGCGTCGTCTGGGCCGTCGATTCGGGTGTCGGTTCGGACGACTGGACAGTCGAGGTCCGTCCCGTCGGCGTCGTCGAGGACGAACGCGTCCGCGAAGGGGTAGGCATCGGCGACGCCCGCCGTCGAAGCATCGTAGCCGACACCTCGCATGAGGTCCGCCGCAGGGCCGGAGAAGACGGTATCTTCGACGAACGGCGAGACGGCGACGACAGGCGTCGCTTCGAGTGCGTCCGCGAATCCGTCGAGGGCAAGCATCGGGCCGATACTCGTGACCGGATTCGACGGGCCCACGACGACGGGGTCGGAGAGGGCGTCGGCGACGGCGTCGGTGAGGTGTGCGTCGTCGGCACCGCGGAACTCCACGTCGCGGACCTGGGGTTCGGCACGGCGGTGAACCCAGTACTCCTGGAAGTGCATCGTCCCCTCGTCGGTGTGGACGAGCGTCGCCACGGGGTCGTCGCTCATCGGGAGCAGTGAGACGTCGAGGCCGAACGCGTCGGCGAGTGTTCGAGTGACTTCGGTGAGCGTGTGCCCTTCGTCCAGAAGCGAGGTGCGCGTGATGTGGACTGCCCTGTCGCGGTCACCGATTTCCATGAACTCCGCGACGCCGGAAAAGCGCCGCCAGCGGGCGATGTCGCGCCCGGTGGTCTGGGCGTGGTCGGGGAGATATCGCGGGCCGGCGTCGAGTCCCGCCGCGTCCGCGAGGCGGTGGAGTTCGTCGTCGGTTTCGGTGGTGTCGCCGTCGATACCCCACCAGCGGTCGGTATCGAGGACGCCGCCTTCGGAGAAGAGGACCGTGTCCACGTCCGGGCAGACGAGGTGGCCACCGAGTTCCACGTCGTCGCCCGTGTTGGCGACGACTGTCGTCTCGGTGGGGTCGAACACCTCGCCTGCGCCAGCGAGGAGTTTGGGGGTACCCGTGCCCCCGGCGAGGAAGGTTACCATGCCCGGCCGTAAGAGGAGTGTCGGTTTGAAAGTTCCCTCCTCGGCAGTGGGCGTTCAGCGTCCGCCACGGTACGCGACAGAGACGTCGAACGACGAGGGCATCACCTGCCCCGCGACGGTTTTTCTGACGAAGTAGCCGACGAATCCGGCGGTCACCGTCAGTCCGAGCGAGAACACGATGGCCGCGATGCGGGGACCGGTGACCCCAGAGAGCACACTCACCCCGACGAGATACACCGCGTTGAGCAGTGCACCTGCCGCGACGACGAGCAAGGCGAACCCAACCGCGTTTCCGAGTGCGGATTTGATGCCCATGTGAGTCGCTTCGGAGGGCCGCAGTAAACGGGTTGTGCCCCCGGTTCCCTCCCACGAGATAACACGGTTCACAGTACGATTATCTCGTCAGCCAACCGATTTGGATTATGTCACGGTCCTCGCCCTCCCCTCGCGTCCTCGTCGTCGCTGTCGTCGTCGTTCTCGCGGCCATCAGCAGTGGCTTCCTCCTCGCCGACTTTCAGGCGGCCACCTTCCAAACGTCGGCCGAGACGACTGCCACCTCCGGTGCGACGAACGTCGAGTCGCTCCCACCCGTCACCGACGGGTATCTCGTCGTCGACGCCCCCGACGCCATCCGCGACGACCTGACGGCGGAACTCGTCGCCGCCTTCCAGCGGGAGGGGATAACCCTCGAACCGACGGCCGAACGTGACTCGTATGACCAGGCCGTCGTCGTCGTCGTCGTCGACGAGTGGAACCCGCGGTGGAACCCCGTCGTCCCCTCTGGGTCGGTAACGTGGCGTGCCGCGTTCGACGCCAATGGCCACGGTGACCACATCGAGGCAAGCCTCTCGGACGAACCGCTCGTATTCAACTCGACGAGTGGCCCGGACATCGCCGGGTCGCTCGACGCGACTGTCACCGACTCGGCGACGGGTGTGGTCTCACGCCCGGCCTACCGGTCCCACCTGCTCGACTCGGTAGCCAACACGACGGCCGAACAAGTCGTCGCACAGTTCGAACACGGCCGATGACGTCGACGGAGACTCTCCCCGAGATGAACGGTCGGGATATTTGACACTCGTCGCCCAAGCGTCGGTATGACCGCGGTCAAAGACAGCGTCCACGACTACATCTCGCTCGACCCGGTGGCCGCCGAACTCGTCGATACACCCGAGTTCCAGCGCCTTCGACACATCAAACAACTCTCGACGGTGCGTCTCGTCTATCCCTCCGCGAGTCACACCCGGTTCGAACACAGTCTCGGCGTCTACCACCTCGCCTCGCAGGCGCTCTCGCATCTCGACATCGGCGGTGACCGTGCTGCTCACGTCCGCGCCGCCGCCCTCCTCCACGACATCGGCCACGGTCCGTACGGCCACCAGACCGAAGACCTGATTCGCCGCCGAACCGGCCGTGACCACGACGAAATAGGCCATCTACTAGACGGCACGCGGGTCGGAGACGTGCTCGAAACACACGGACTCTCACCGTCACGAGTGGCCGATATCGTCGCCGGAGAGGGACCGGTCGGCCAACTGGTGTCGGGGGAACTCGACGTCGACCGGATGGACTACCTCGTCCGCGACGCTCACCACACGGGCGTCCCCTACGGCACTATCGACCACGGGCGACTCGTCCGTGAACTCCGCTACCGAGACGGGAAACTCGTCCTCGCGGAGGGGAACGTCCAGACGGCGGAGTCACTGTTGCTCGCCCGGGCACTCATGAACGGAACCGTCTACAGACACCACGTCTCGCGTATCGCGGGTGCGATGCTCGAACGCGCCTCCGAGCGACTGCTCGAAGACGGCCTGCCAATCGGGGAGTTCGTCCGGATGGCCGACCACGACTTGCTCGTCGCCCTCGGCGAACGCGTCCCGGAACTCGGCCGGCGCATCGAGAGTCGCAACCTGTACAAACGAGCGGTGTGGGCGTCGCTCGATTCGGTACCGACGGACGTGACCGAACTCGATTACGAAGCGACACGGTCGGTAGAACGGGAAATCGCCGCCGTCGCCGACGTTCCACAGGAGTCGGTCATCGTCGATGCGCCGCCACGACCACGTATCAAAGAGTCGCGGTCACGGGTCGTCGTCGACGGCGTCGTCCGCCGTCTCGAAGACGCCTCAGAACTGGTTGGGGCGCTTCGCTCGGCAGAACGCTCGCAGTGGCGACTGGGCGTCTACGCACCCGAGGCGGTTCGAGACGAGGTTGCCGCCGCCGCTGTGGACGTTCTCGACGTGCCGATACACGTGACGATGACTCGGTGACGTGTTCCAGTGGACGGCGCTCACCACCGGTTTCGAAGGGTACCGAGTGTGGCCAATCTGGCCACGAAGACGTCACGCGAAGCTTGATGTTCAGAAAACACGTCCAGAATTCTCGTATTTTCTTGCTATCTGTCTGAGGTTTTTATTCTCTCACGGGTTGTTCAATTTCCTATGGCAATCAACTGGCGTGCCGTCCTGTACGGCTTTGGTACCCAAATCCTCCTCGGGCTGCTCAGCGGGTTCGTCGTCCCGTTTACAGACTTCGCGCTGCCGGTCATCGGGGCAGGGCTTGCCGGACTCATCGCGGGTGGTGTCGCCGGATACTACAACAATCGGTCCACGATGAGTGATGCGACCCACGGCGCACTCGCGACGGTAATCGGTGCGCTCATCGTCGGCATCGTCTTGACCGTCATCGGAACGCTCGTCGCAGGCATCTTCGGCCTCGGCGCGGGCCTCGGATTGCTCGTGCTCATCTTCGTCGCCGGCATCCCCGGTGCTATCGGTGGCATCGTCGGTGGATACGTCCACCGTGGCCGCGGCGACGCTGCGGGACGCCCGACTGCGTAATCCAACGACGCACCGCACGAGCCAGCTACGCGCCGGCCACGGGACGCCCTCCTGACCGTTTTTGATGTCGTTTCGTAGAGAGTGCCCTCGCTCGGCAGTTCCCCTCATCCAGCCGACCCTTTTTACCCGATGACGGCCGAAGGGGCCACCATGACGACCATCAAGGACAGCGTCCACGACCACATCGAGGTCGAGGGCGCGGCCGAGGCCCTCCTCGACACGCCGGAGATGCAGCGCCTTCGGCGTATCAAGCAGTTGGGGACGGTCCAACTCGTCTACCCCTCTGCGAATCACACCCGATTCGAACACAGCCTCGGCGTCTACCATCTCGCCTCCCGCGCACTCTCTCACCTCGGCATCGAGGGCGACGCCGCCGCGCACGTCGAAGCGGCGGCCCTCCTCCACGACGTCGGTCACGGCCCGTACAGCCACAACATCGAGGACGTGACCCACAGACACACCGGGAAGTACCACGACGACGTCACCGGACTCGTCACGAGCGGAACCATCGGAGAGACGCTCGAAAACCACGGCCTCGACCCGACGCGCGTCGCGGACCTCGTCGCAGGCGACGGCGAGTTCGGCCAACTGGTGTCGGGGGAACTCGACGTCGACCGGATGGACTACCTCGTCCGCGACGCCCACCACACGGGCGTCCCCTACGGCACTATCGACCACGAGCGTCTGATTCGCGAACTCGCCTTCGTCGACGGCGAACTCGTCCTCGCGGAAGGGAACGTCCAGACGGCGGAGTCGCTGTTGCTCGCACGGGCGCTGATGAACCCGACTGTCTACCAACACCACGTCGCTCGCATCTCGAAGGCGATGCTTCGACGGGCGTCGGAGCGACTGCTCGAAGAACCGGACATCGACGCCCACGAACTCCGGCGCATGGACGACTACGACCTGCTGGTCGCGCTCAGACGCACCCCTTCGACCGGCGATTTCGCCGAGCGCCTCGCAACCCGAAGCCTCTACAAACGGGCCGTCTGGGCCGAAATCCCGGACGTTCCCGGTTCTGTCATCGACGACGACCACACGGCACTGGCCGACTTCGAACGAGAGATTGCAGACAGGGCGGACGTCCCCACCGAGTCGGTCATCCTCGACGTCCCGCCGCGCCCGTCGATGACCGAGTCGTCTTCCCGGGTGATGGTCAACGGCGAGATTCGACAGTTAGAACGCGAGTCGCCGCTCGTGCAAGCCTTGCGGACCGCACAGGGACAGCAGTGGCGACTGGGCGTCTACGCGCCACGGGGGGAGACGGACCGTGTCGGACGTGCTGCCGTGGACGTCCTCGGACTCGACGTCGACGGCGCACTCGTCTCCGAAGTGCGACGGAACCTCAACACGACGCTCGACGAGTTCGAGTAACGCTGTGCCGTTCCGTCGCTGAACGGGCGTCGGCTTCCCGTCTCGCCGGTCGTTCCGAGACGAGAGGTTCAAGCAGTGGGCACCACGATTCCAGAGCGATGCAACTCGAGGGAACCGTACTCCGCGGCCGTGAGTTCGAACCAGTGGAGGGACGGGTCGTCGTCGAGGACGGGACGATAACCGCTATCGAAGAAGCCGAAACCGACTCGACGGACGTCATCCTCCCGGCGTTCGTCAACGCACACACCCACCTCGGCGACTCTATCGCCAAGGAAGCGGGTGGCGGCCTCTCGCTCGACGAACTGGTCGCCCCACCGGACGGCCTGAAACACCGTCTCCTCCGGGCGGCGAGTACCGACGAGAAGGTGGCCGCGATGGCCCGTTCGCTTCGCATGATGGAACAGGGCGGAACCGCCGCCTGTATCGAATTCCGCGAGGGTGGCGTCGAGGGCGTCGACGTCATCCGACAGGCGCTCGATGGCCGCGACATCGAGGCAGTCGTCCTGGGCCGTGAGACGGCAGACGCGATGGAAATCGCAGACGGGTTCGGTGCGTCCGGGGCGAGAGACGCCGAGTTCGGCGCGCTCCGAACCGCCACCGAGGAGGCTGGCAAACTGTTCGGTATCCACGCCGGTGAGCGCGACGCTCTCGACATCAACCCCGCGTTGGACCTCCACCCGGACTTCCTCGTCCACATGGTCCACGCCGAGTCGGTTCATCTCGAACGCGTCGAAGACAGCGAGATTCCAATCGTGGTCTGTCCACGGTCGAACCTCGTCACCAACGTCGGCGTCCCCTCGATTCGAGAACTCACCCAACGCACGACTGTCGCGCTCGGGACGGACAACGTGATGCTGAACAGTCCCTCGATGTTCCGCGAGATGGAGTTCACGTCGAAACTCGCCGACGTGCCCGCGGCCGAAGTGCTTCGGATGGCGACAATCAACGGCGCGGATATCGCCGGTCTGAACTACGGACTCGTCGAAGAAGGCCGGGATGCGAAGTTGCTCGTCCTCGACGGCGACTCCGACAACCTCGCTGGCGTCCAGGACGTGGTTCGCGCCGTCGTCCGCCGCGCTGGCCTCGCCGACGTGAAAGACGTCTATCTCTGAGTCGGCACGAACGGGACTCCGTCGTCGCTATTCTCGAAGTATTCCCTCTGTCACAAAGTGTTATTACCAGCGGTGGTAATATGTGAACAAGTGTCATGGTGCTGTACGACCGAATCATCGTTCCAATCGACGGGTCCGACGGGTCGAATCGGGTCGCGACCCACGCCGCCGCACTCGCCGCAGTTCACGGTGCCGAACTGCACGGCGTGTACGTCGTCAACGCCGGGAGTTTCGCTGGCCTCCCGATGGAGTCCTCGTGGGAGGGACTCGACGACCTGTTGCGCTCCGACGCGGAGGCGGCCCTCGAACTGGTCGAACGGGCGGCCGAACACGAAGGGGTGCCCGTAGAGACGCACGTCCTCGAAGGGACGCCGAGTCGGGAGATCGTCGAGTTCGCCGAACGCGGCGAGTGTGACCTCATCGTGATGGGGACACACGGGCGCGGCGGAATCGACAGACTCCTCCTCGGGTCCGTCGCCGAGAAAGTCGTTCGCGCGTCGTCGGTGCCGGTGTTGACCGTCCGCATCGAAGGCGGTGACGAAGACGGGACAGACGTCACGAGCGAAGCGACGAACGACGCCGCCGCGGAGTCGCCTGCCGACAGCGACGCGCCGGCGGACGCGACGGCGACGGCGGACGGCGAAGAATAGTTCTCAGCGACGCTCTTCGGTCGTGGGACGCAGGTGCTCACAGTCACCGGCGTGGACGCGCGTCTCACCCTCGTCGGTCCGGACGACGAGCGTGCCGGGGTGTTCGACGTCGACTGCGTCGCCTTCGACGACGCCACCGGCGGTGTGGACGCGAACGCGTCTCCCGAGCGTGTCTGCTCGTTCGCGCCACGCCGGGAGCACGCTGTCGAGGTCCGTTCTGAGTTCGTCAAATCGTTCGAGCACTCGCTGGACGAAGACCCGACGTTCGACGGCCGATGCTTCCGCGGCGACGCTCGTCGCCCCCTCGGGGAGTGTCTGCGGGTCGACGTTGACGTTGATGCCGGCACCGATGACCATCCACGAGACGCGGTCCGCTTCGCCCTCCATCTCGGTGAGGATGCCACAGAGTTTGCGGTAGGGGTGGGGTAGCTGTTCTGTGTTGGACGCGTCTGCTTCTGCAGACGGACCCCCGCTCGCTTCGCTCGCGGGGACTACATCTGACTCTCCCGAGTCAGATGAGCCATCGCTCGTCGCCCGCCACGGCGGGCGACTCACGATGACATCGTTCGGCCACTTGATACTCGCATCCACCCCTGCTTCTCGCGCCGCGTCACACACCGCGACGGCCATCGCCAGCGTGAACAACGGCGCGAACGCCGGCGGTTCGTCCGGCCTGACGAGAACACTCATCCAGACACCGCCGTCGGGCGAGGACCACTCACGGTCTTTGCGCCCTCTGCTGGCGGACTGTTCGCGGGCGACGACGACGACGTCGCTCGCACCCTCAGAAGCGAGTTCGCGGGCCCGGTCGTTCGTAGAGGTGAGTGTCTCGTGGAACTCGACGTCGTAGTCGACTGCCAGTCCGTACTCGATTGCCGGGCCGCCGTACTCCGGGACGTCGGTCACGACGTACCCCTCGTCGGTGCTCTCGACGCCGAACCCGTCGTCTCGGAGTGACTCGACGTGTTTCCAGACGGCGGCGCGGGAGACGCCGAGACGCTCCGCGAGTTCGGGACCGGAGACGGGGCCCTCGGCGAGTGCGGCGAGGAGGACGCGTCGCGTGTCGCTCATGGAGTCGGCTACTTCGGGACGGGAAAAGAGCGTCGCGGTTCTCGACTGGCGAGGAGACTACTCGATGACGACGAGCACGTCGCCCATGTCGACGCTGTCGCCCTCGGCGACGAGGACCTGTGAGACGGTGCCACCGCGCTCTGTCACCACGTCGTTTTCCATCTTCATCGCTTCGAGCACACAGACGGTGTCGCCGGGTTCGACGTCGTCGCCCTCCGCCACCTCGACGGCGAGGATGGTCCCCTGCATCTCGGCGGTGACAGACTCGCCGTCACCTTCGATAATCTGCTGGTCGTCGTCGCCGTCGTCGCGGCGCTTGCGCGGAGTCGACGGCTTGGAGGATGCTGCGGCCCCACCGACCGGGATGGCGGGTGCGCCGCGTTCTTCGAGACTGACCTCGAAGCGCTTGCCGTTGACTTCGACGGAGAACGTCCGTTCGGTGACCTCTTCGTCGTCGTCGTTTCCGGTGACCGCGTCGGGGGCCCAGCGCTCGACGGCCGCTTCGATGCGGTCACGGTCGAGCACCTCGTCGAGGTACTTCGTCGTGTGCGTCCCCTCGCGGAACGCTTCGTCGGTCAGCATCAGGCGGTGGAACGGGATGACCGTCCGAAGCCCTTCGATATCGAACTCGGCGAGGGCGCGTTCGGCACGCGCGAGCACTTCCGTGCGGTCCGACCCGGTGACGATGAGTTTCGCAATCATCGAGTCGTAGTCGCCACCGATTTCGTCGCCCTGTCGGACGGCGTCGTCCATGCGGACGCCGATGCCGCCCGGTGGGTCGTAGGTCGTGAGCGTGCCCGTCGCGGGCGCGAAGTCCTTCTCCGGCGCTTCCGCGTTGATACGGAACTCCATCGAGTGGCCGTCGATTTCGACGTCGTCCTGCGAAAAGTCGAGTTCCTCGCCGGCGGCGACGCGAATCTGCCACTTCACCACGTCGAGACCCGTCACTTCCTCCGTGACCGTGTGTTCGACCTGAATCCGCGTGTTGACCTCCATGAAGTAGAACTCGCCGTCTTCGACGAGGAACTCCACCGTCCCGGCGTTGGTGTAGTCGGCGGCGCGGACGCCGCGGCGTGCGGCCTCACCGATTTGCTCGCGCAGGTCCGCGTCGAGTGCGGGCGACGGTGCCTCCTCGATGACCTTCTGGTGACGGCGCTGGAGCGAGCAGTCACGCTCGCCGAGGTGGCGGACGTTGCCGTGTTCGTCGGCCAGAATCTGCACCTCGATGTGGCGTGGGGCTTCGAGGTACTTCTCGACGTAGACGGACGCGTTGTCGAAGTAGGCTTCACCCTCGCGTTTGGCCGTCTCGAACTGCTCGTCGACTTCGTCTTCGGAGTGGACCACTTTCAGACCGCGGCCGCCACCGCCACCTTCGGCCTTGATAGCGACCGGGTAGCCGTAGTCGTCTGCGACGGCTTTCACGTCCGCGGCGGACTCGGCGGGTTCGGTCGTTCCGGGGACGACCGGAACGTCGGCGTCCTGCATGAGTGACCGCGCCTTCGTCTTCTCCCCGAGTCGCTCCATCGCGTCCGCCGACGGGCCAATCCACTTGAACTCTGACTCCTCGACTTTGCGGGCGAACGTCGCGTTCTCCGCGAGGAATCCGTAACCGGGGTGGATGGCGTCGGCACCGGCCTTCCGGGCCGCCTCGATGACCGACTCGTGGTCGAGATAGGAGTCGGCAGCGCGAGCGGGACCGATGTTGTACGCCTCGTCGGCGTATCGTACGTGCCCGCCGTGTTTGTCCGCTTCACTGTAGACGGCGACAGTCCGGACTCCTAACTCCTCGCATGCACGCATGACGCGTACTGCGATCTCGCCTCGGTTGGCGACGAGAACCTTGCTGAACATTTGCGGTAGTCTTTCAGGGAACTCCACCTTATTCTATCGGTTTCCTCAACAGGCGTCGGTATTCTGTTCGACGATTGCCGAGTTACGTATTCGACCGTGATAGAACCCGTCAAGTGGTAGTTTATTCCCAATTTTCGGGGAGAATATCGGCTCGAATCCAAACGGCCTTATGCGTGTGATACACTAAGACACGGTTAATGGCAGTACGAGTCGGAATTCTCGGCGCAACCGGTGCAGTAGGACAGCGATTCATCCAGCTTCTCGAAGACCACCCCACGTTCGAACTCGCAGCGTTGACCGCGAGTGAGTCCAGTGCGGGCAAGCGGTACGACGAAGCGGCGAAGTGGCGCGTCAATTCGCCCATCCCGGACCACGTCGCCGAGATGGAAGTCGGTCGAACGGACCCCGCGGACGTCCCCGACGATATCGACCTTCTCTTCTCGTCGCTTCCTTCCTCCGTCGCCGCAGACGTCGAACCGAAGTTCCTCGACGACGGATACGTCGTCTCGTCGAACTCGTCGAACGACCGGATGGCACCCGACGTACCGCTGACGATTCCGGAGATTAACCCCGGCCACCTGGACCTCATCGAGGTCCAGCGCGACGAACGAGGATGGGACGGCGCACTCGTGAAGAACCCGAACTGTTCGACCATCACGATGGTGCCGACGCTCGCCGCACTCGACCAGTTCGGCCTCGACCGAGTCCACGTGACGACCCTGCAGGCCGTCTCCGGTGCAGGCTACGACGGCGTCACGTCGATGGAGATTATCGACAACGCCATCCCGCACATCGGCGGCGAAGAAGAGAAGATGGAGACCGAGTCGCGCAAACTCCTCGGTTCGTTCGACGGCGCGGAACTCAGCCTCCACGACGCCGAGGTCAACGCCTCTTGTAACCGTATCCCGACGCTCGATGGCCACCTGGAGAGCGTCTTCGTGGACCTCGCAGACGACGCCTCGGACGAAGACGTCAAAGCGGCGATGCGGGAGTACCCCGGTGTGGACCTCCCGAGCGCACCCGAACAACTCATCCACGTCTTCGACGACAACTACCGCCCGCAACCTCGCCTCGACCGTGACCGTGGCGACGGCATGCAAATCTCGGCCGGTGCAGTCCAAGAGACGCCCAACGGCGTGAAGTACAACTGCCTCGCTCACAACACGATTCGCGGCGCGGCAGGTGCCTCCGTCCTCAACGGCGAACTCCTCGTTCAAGAGGGCTGGATTTAACTAAACCACTTCTTCTTCTCGCGTTCGGCCCCGTCGGCGTCGTCGGTTCCGTCCCGCCACTCGTCGACGAGCAGACCGTACCTGAACACGTCCACGTGCTCGCCGTCGACGAACCCCTCCTCGCGGAGGACACCCTCTCGTGTGAATCCGGCCTTCTCTAACACTCTGGACGACGCCGGGTTCGTCTCGAACGCCTTGGCGTACACTTTGTTCATCCGCCGCTCTCCGAATGCGTAGTCGCAGATGGCCCGAACGGCGTCTGTCGCGTACCCTTCTCCCCAGTTGGTCGGAGAGACGATGTACCCGACTTCGACTGTCCCCGCGATGAGGTCTGGCGGTTTGAGGCCAATCGTCCCCACCGAGTTACCGTCGTAGCAGATGACGAAGTTGATGTCGTCGCTCTCGCCGCGAGATTCGACCCACTCGCGTTCGTTTCCCTTCGTAACCGGGTCGACGGCGGCGATACCGCGTCGAACTTCAGGGTCGTTGACCAGTTTGTGGAGGAAGTCGATATCGTCCGTCTCGACTGTCCGGAGTTGGACTTTCTCTCCTTCGATAAATACGGCCCCGGGCATAGGAGGAATATCACCGCGAATTGACTTCAACTACCGTTACCGCGGGACATACGGTCTCGCCGAGAAAAAGTTCTATCACTCTGTCACGACTTGGTTTGGCCGATGCAAACCCGCTCGATTGGACTCGTTGTCACCCTCCTCGGATTGCTCGGTGGCGTCCTGACTGCCGCAAACCAGTTCCTCCCGACGCTCCTGAACCGGCATCCCGGAGCGATTGGACTGTCTGGCGCGCCCACGTCGTCGTCGATTGGCTTGCTGGTGGCGGCGACGAGCGTCCTCTCGTTCGTGCTCTCGCCAGTCCTGCTCTTCCTCGTGGGCTACTGGGCCGCCGGACGCGCCGACGTCCCGTCCGAATTCGCCACACTCGCCGCCGTATTCGGTGTCGCTGGTGGTGTCACGACATTCGTCGGATATCTGCCAGTCGTCGCCTTTCTCACTCCCGTGACAGGGACCGAACCGACGTTCGTCCTCAGCGCGCTGTACACGTCCGTCGTCCGTGGTGTCGACTACGCAGTTACTGGCCTCGCCGGTGCTGCTGTCGCACATTTCAGGCGTGACTACTGAACGGGGAGACGGTCACGAGTAGACACCATTTTGCGTGTCGGCCTGTGGAGGGTTGGGTATGGGACGCCGAGGTATCGAGACTGCGCTCTCCGCTGGACTCCTGTTTGCCGTCCTCGGACTCGTCGCGTGGGTGACGGGCAGAGCGTTCGTCTTCCCCAGTCTCGGCCCCTCGGCGTTCGCCCTCGCGTTCGCACGCCCCGACGACAGACCCAGTGGGTACCGTGTCGTCGGAAGCCACGTCGTCGGCGCAGTCGCTGGCTTCCTCGCGTACGCCTTCGTCGCGTCCGGCGTGGTACTCACCGCGACACCACCGCCGTTTTCGCTCGGCGGACTCCGTCTCGTCGCCAGTGGCCTCCTCTCTGTCGTCGCCACGAGTTGGGGAATGGTCGCTACTGACACCGTCCACGCCCCGGCGTGTGCGACGACACTCATCGTCTCACTCGGTTTGCTCTCGTCTGTCACCGAGGTGGGCATCATCGTCCTGAGTGTGGTGCTCCTCGTCGGCGCGTCCGCAGTCGTGAACCGACCGACAGCCTCCTTCGGCAACTGACGTGCCACTCGGCATCTGTACCGTGCGACGCTGTCGCGCAGCGAAGTTAAGCCATTATGTGACGTTGTAGACGTGATTATGCGAACACAGATTCTCACAGTTTTGGTGGCGTTCCTCCTCGTCCTCGCGGGGTGCGCGGGTGCACCGACCGATAGTACGACGGCGACTCCCAGCGGCGGGTCGTCCGGCGGGTCCGGTGGGTCCGACGGTGGTACGGGCGATATGGGTGATACCGACGACTTCGTCGTCGACGACGCGACTGCCGCCCTCCGTTCCGCTGGCAGTTTCACGAGCACGTGGTCCTTCCGTCTCGTCGATTCCGAGGGGCAAGAATCGACGTTCACCAACGCCTACTACGTCGACCTCGACGCGAACCGAACGAGTGAGGCGTTCACCATCACTGGTGACGGCGAAGGGGCGAGCTACGAACGGTTCATCGCCGACGGGATGAGTTACACCCGGTTCGGCGACGGAAACGACGTGGTCTATCAGGTCTTCCCCTCTGAAGACAACCAACTCGAATACGCCCTCGCCCGTGGTGCGTCCTTCGGGTACGAAGACTTCGAAGACGCCACCCTCGTCGGCACCGAGACGTTCGACGGCGTCACCGTCCAGCGGTACGAGTACACCGACCCGATGCTCTGGCGACAGTACGGTGCAGGGACGTTCGGAACCGACCAGAACGTAACTATCACCGACTTCACGCTCGTGGTCCTCGTGGACGAGGACGGAATCGCTCGCTCGTCGGGGTGGGAACTCCTCGGTGAGACCGAATCTGGCGAACGCGTCTCTGCCGAGTGGCAGTTCGAACTTACTGCGCTCGGGTCGACTGACGTGCCTGACCCCGATTGGCTCGACGACGCCCGCGAAGAAGGAACTGTAACCTACTGAATCGCTCCGCGCTCCGTTCGCGAACGTGGTGACTGCGGACGACTCGTCTGTCGGAACTAGTTCTCGACGACGGAGGAAAGCCGGTGGAACGAATCCTGTAACTCGTGTCTGCTGACGCGCTTCGTCTCGTCACTGTCGAGGAGGCGAACTTCGATGTGCTCGAAGTCGGCGTCGTACCTGTCGAACAGGAGTGCCGACGTCATCGCGAATCGCGTCTCGTCGAACCCGTCTTGCTCGATGACGAGTGTGTCGTCAGATTCCTGCACGTCGTGGACTTCGAATTCGTAGGTTTCAGCGATTTGTTCGACAGTCTGTTCGATTCCGGGGGTGCCCATGGCACGCCATCCAATCACCTCACGATAAATTTTCCTCTTAGAGACGACGGAATCGGAGTTCGGTTGGTCGAGGCGTCGCTCACCGCGTGTCGAAGGTAGTAGAATCGGCCGCGTCAGTCCGCTCGAACAAACCTACGCGGCCGATGGACTCTGCTTAGTGGCTGAGATAAAAAATCATGTGAATGGTGCAACTACCTGACGGGGAGTTGTAGGAAGACCGGAGGGTAGGACTCCTAACGGCTGTAGCCGATGCTGCACCGCGAGGCGAGACCTCGCGGCCCTTTTTGCTCCACCGTGAGACGCGAGGCGTCTCACGAGCATTCGTTCGCTGACGCTCACGAATACAGATTTTTGCGAGGAGACTGTCGCTCAGAGAGCGACAGTTGACGAAGTAAAAAGGTGGAGTGGGACCGCTGAGAGTCGAACGTCGGAAGACGGTCCTCCTCGCTTCGCTCGTCGGCTGCGACTTCCGGGCTCGACGCTCAGCGCTGTGACGAATTCACTCGACGCAGTTGGATTCTCGCCGGAGTCCTGACGGACTCACGGCTCGGTATCGAATACAGATATTGTACCGCGAGGCGAGCGAAGCGAGTCCTCGCGGCCCTTTTTGGTCCAGATTTTTGCGAGGCGGGTTCCCGCAACGAGCCGAAGGCTCGTGAGGAAACCCAACGAGGAAAAAGGTGGAGTGGGACCGCTGAGAGTCGAACTCAGGTCCTACCGACCCCATCGGCAGAGGATACCACTACCCCACGGTCCCAGGGTGCATTCAAAGCGATGCGTGTCTTGCGGTTAAGCCCTTCGTTTCGTCGTCGGAGCGCGACGGTCTGGCGTGCGACGAAATCGCACGTTGAGCGTGTGAGCGCCCCCGCAAACTGTGACTGGGAATACGCCTATACTCCTCGCCGGACAATTGACAACCGTATGTCGAGTCCGCTCGGTGGCGTCCCGTTCGACCTGCTCTACGGTCTGACGGCCGCACTCCTCGTCACGGCGCTGGCAATCGGCGGCATCCGGTGGTGGACCCTCCGAACCGACGACGAGGCACCGCCACCGGAACGCAGACCAGAGGAATCACACGGCTACCCACTCGCGTCGTGGCGGTACGTCTACGACCTCGACAAGGCGGAGGCCGACCGTGCAGTACGGTCGGTCAACGAGCAAGCCGAGACACTCTCGGAAGCAGAGAAAAGACGGAAGTGAGGGTTCGAGACGGTCGTCTATTAGACCAACACGCGTTCTAACGAGACGACGACACCAGATTCGGCGTTCGCGTCGCCGACGAGTTCGCCGAGACAGACGGCCGACCCATTTTCGGTGTAACAGGCGACGAGGTCACCGCGGGATGCGTCGGCGTCCACGTCGAACACGCCGGGAGCGTAGACTGGAGCGCCGTTCGCGACTTCGCGGGCGGCGCTGTTGGCGATGGTGACCGACGGGAGGTGCGTCAGTGCGCGTTCGGCCGGGAAGACGAGGTCACGAATCCACGATTCGTCGCCCTCCTCGGCGAAGACGAGGGCGTCTTTCAGGTCGTGGAGGTCCACGAGGTCCGAGTCGTCGAAGGGGTCTGTCGCGGTTCGGCGCAGGTGGCCCATGTGGGCACCCGTGCCGAGTGCGAGGCCCAGGTCGTGACAGAGTTTGCGGACGTAGGTGCCCGACTCACAGCGGATGCGGAGGAGGGCCTGTCGGTCCTTCACTTCGAGCAGGTCGAGGTCGTAAATCTCGCGGACGCGGAGGCGACGCGAGACGGCCGACTTCCGAGGTGGCTTCTGGTAGAGTTTGGTCTCGAACTCCGCGACGGTCGATTCGATGTCGGCGGGTGCCGGGCCGTGAAGTTCGAGCACCGAGACGTACTCTTTCGAGCCTTCGAGGAACACCTGCGCCATGCGAGTCGCGTCGTCGAGGAGAATCGGGAGACAGCCAGTCACCTTCGGGTCGAGCGTTCCCGAGTGGGCGGCCCGGCCGACGTCGGCCATATCGCGGACCCACCCGGTCACCTGGTGGGCCGACGGCCCCGGTGGTTTGTCGAGGTTGACGACGCCGAACGAGAGGAGTTCGTCGACGCTTCGGTCTTCGGGTGGGGTGCGGAGCATGGTCAGAAGTCGTAGCGGACGCCTTCGATGGGATACTTGCCTTCGTCGTCGTCAGGGTCGTAGGCCTCGACGGCCGACGTGATGATTTCGGTGACTTCGCTCTCCCCCCACCGGGCGGTGTTCAGCGAGATGTCGTAGATAGAGAGGTCCGAAAAGTCGATGTTGTAGTATTCCTTGTATCGCTTCGCCTCGCTGGCCTCGCGAGTAACAGTCTCTTCGCGCGCGACGTCTACGGGCTTTTCCTCCCGGTCGGCGATACGCTCGGCGCGGACAGCGACGGGGGCGTCGAGCCAGAACCGAAGGTCAGCTTCGTCACCTGCAAGCCAGCCAGCGAGTCGGGATTCGAGAAGGACGTCGTCGCGTTCGACTGCGATAGAGCGGAGGCGACGGTCGAGGTCACGGTCGATTTGGTCGTCTTCCTCGGCGAGTTTGTTGAACTCGACGGCGGACATGTCGCGCTCGGCGGCGAGTTGACGGAAGATGTCGCCGCCGCTGATGTGTTCAAGGTCGAACGCTGCGGCGAGGGCGGCGGCCGTCGTGCTCTTTCCGCTGCCCGGTGGCCCGGAGACAGTCAGTAACATATCCATGCTCCGTGGGGTTGCCTAAAAGAGGTTATCGTTGGCGACGGCCCCTGTGGGGGCTTCTCACGCCGGTCGAGGAGGAGACGAGACGTGGGCTTACGAGGTGGAGGGCGTCATGTCGATGTTGAGCCCTTTGCGGATAATCTGGGTGAAGCCCATCGAGCAGAGGAAGTACCAGACAATCCACGCCTGCATCGGGCCGATGACGCCGTCTTTCCACGCGACTTCCCCGACGAGCGGGAGCACGAGGGGTTCGAGCGAGACGTGTGGCTGGGCGTTCGCGCCGCCGACGCCGATGGCCCAGTACATCCAGAGGAACACCGGGATGGTGAGGAACATAATCCAGACCATCGGGCGGAACTGCTCTTTGAACATGCCCATCTGGTCGCCCATCGCTTCCATCTGTTCTTCTTGAATCTGTTCGAGTGCCGCGTCGTCGTCGTTCGCGCGTGCTTCTTTCTGTCGCTTCTGGATGTCCTTCATCCGCTCCTGGTAGACGGCCATCTTGTCCATGTCCATGAGGTTCGCCTGCAGGAGCGTGGAGTACAGACCCGTGGCGAGTGCGAGGACCATCACGACGGCGTAGAACGGTAGCATCTCGGCCAGCGGACCGAGTGCGACGTCCATAATCCCGCCGATGACGTTGCGCACCTCGGCGACAGAGTAGCCGAGGAAGAGGCCGACAGTCACGACTGCCGCCCCTTTGTCGTACTTCGACCACGAGGAGTCACCAGTATCGGTAGACGAGGAAGACGACGAGGACGAGACAGACGACGAGTCGTCGTCTTCGAGGCCGGAGCGGGTCGCCGCCACGTCTGCGAGTCGGAAGCCTTCGTCGCCGTCGACGAGAATTCCTTTCTCGATGAGACGGCCCCACTGGCCGCTCGTGAGCTCGTCGCGGACGTCGGCCCACTCGACTTCGCCGTCGTCCGCCCGTTCGAGGACGGTTTCGACGGCGGCGCGCATGCCGGAGTCCGAACCGACGAGGTCACGCACCTTAGATTCGATTCGTGCCATTACCGACCCCTTAGCAACCGCCCGTTATCAAGGTTTTACTCTGCGGACGAGAGCACGCACGACTGCAGACGTGGCGTCCGACCCGACAGCGGCGCGAAAAAAGTCGAATCCGTGGAGCGATTACGCGTCGTCGAGGACTGCAACGATATCCTCGAACACGTCGTCGGGCGTCTGTTCGCCGTCGATTTCGACGAGGACGCCCTCGTCGCGGTAGTGCTCGATGACCGGCGCGGTGTTCTCTTCGAAGACGGAGAGACGCTCGCGAACGGTCTCTTCGGTGTCGTCGTCGCGCTGGGCGAGTTCGCCACCACATTCGTCACAGACGCCTTCTTCGTCCGGTTGGTTGAACTTGACGTGGAAGTTGGTTCCGCACTCGGAACAGACACGTCGGCCGGTGAGTCGCTCGACGAGTTCGCCCTCGGCCACCTTCAGGTAGAGGACGGCGTCGAGGTCAGTAATCTCGGTGAGATACTCCGCCTGCGAGAGGTTCCGCGGATAGCCGTCGAGGACGTACCCGTCTGCGTCTTCGAGTGCGGCCCGGACGATTTCGTTGACGACTGCGTCGGGAACGAGTTCTCCTTTCTCCATGAAGGACCGAGGCGTGCCGTACTCGGTTTCCATGTCCTTGTTCGCGCGAAGCGCGTCACCGGTCGTAACGTGGTCGATGTCGTACTTCTCGGCGAGTCGCTTCGACTGCGTGCCCTTGCCCGCGCCAGGAGCGCCGAGCAGGAGGATGCGCTTGCCCATATCGACTATCATCCAGCGAGAGCATATAGTGTTGAAGATACCAACCCAGATATGCGAGTATCCCAGACCGAGAAACCGGTAACAAATACCTTCTCTTGGCACAGATTTGTGTGAGATTCTTTCACAAGCGGTAGATTGTCGGAGATATTCGCCTATTTCACCGACACAGAACGATACGTTCAACGGCACATCACGCGTCTCTTTACTCGATGTGTGTTTCGTCTCTCGTCGCAGTGAGTCTGACCGACATCTCCTGTCCCGGCAGTGAGTGACGTGAGAGAGACTCGCCCGCAGGAGTACCTGCCCGGACTCGTCCTGCTCGTCGTCCTCGCAGGGGCAGCGACGCTCGTCGCGAGTGCGCTCGCTGGCGTCAACGCGCTTCTCCTCGGTGTCTTCTTCGGTGCCATCGTCGCCAACACCGTCGGCGTTCCCGAGTGGGCGAACGCCGGCGTCAGATCCCGGACGCTGCTCCTCGAAGCGGGTATCGTCCTGCTCGGTGCGCGTATCGCCGTCGGCGAACTCGTCGCGTCCGGGCCGATGGTCCTCGGACTCGTCGTCGTGACTGTCGCGGCGAGCATCGCACTCGTCGAAGTCGTCGCGAACAGAGCGTTCGGACTCACGGCCAAGACCAGTTCGCTCCTCGCCGCGGGGGCGAGCATCTGCGGTGTCTCGGCGGCAACCGCCATCGCGGGAACCATCGACGCCGACGGTGAATCACTCGCCCACGTCGTGGCCACCGTCCTGTTGTTCGACGCGATTACCCTCGCCATCTTCCCCGTCGCGGGCGAGATGCTCCCCCTCACGGGACAGCAGTTCGGCGTGTGGGCCGGGTTGAGTATGTTCAGTACCGGGCCAGTCACGGCCGCCGGATTCGCACACTCCGACGTCGCCGGGCAGTGGGCGACGGTGACGAAACTCGCCCGGAACTCGATGCTCGGTGCCGTCGCGCTCTGGTACGCCGTCAGATACGCGGATTCCGAGTCGACGGGGATGAAAGCAATCCTCGAGGGTATCCCGGGGTTCCTCGTCGGATTCCTCTTCGTCGCCGTCCTCGCGAACGTGGGTGTGTTCTCTCAAGGGGCGTTGGCGGCCATCGACACCGGCAGCGACGCCCTGTTCGCACTCGCCTTCGTCGGCCTTGGCCTCGATATCCGACTCGGCGCGATGCGCGAGACGGGTATCAAACCCGCCTTCGTCCTCGCAGTGCAGTTACTCACCATCAGTGTGGTGACGCTCGGCGCGGTGCTCCTGTTGGTCTGATCCCGACGGCGACGCGGGCGGTTTTTGTACCGAGCGACAGTAGCCACGACTATGACCAGATTCGAAGCCGAGACGCCCCGCGAGCGTCGAAAACTCTTTGCCGACGCCGTCGTCGCTCACCGCAACCGTGGGAGCGCCTTCCTCACCATCGAAGCAGAACGAGACCCGGAGATAGACGGGGAAGACCCCGGTCCCTGGATTCAGTTCTCCGAGCGGACGTTCAACATGGACGTGACCGACGAGGAACTCGACCGACTGAAGGGCCTCCTCGACGAGTTCCCCGAGTTCCGCATCGACCAACTGGAGACGCCCGAGGAAGCAGAGGGAACGAACGTGCGTATCAGTGCGCGCTCGGACGCGAACCGGCTGGCGGGGTTCGTCGACCGGGCGTTTCAGGCAGTGTACGGGCGGTCAGAAGAGTACCTCGCGTGGGTCACCGCCATCTGAGGAGACGAAATTAACGAACGTCTCATTTATCCGGCGAAATTCGCCGACTCGTTGGCGACGTTTGCGAACTTCTATACCAATTCGCGTTCAAGCCGGCGCTATGAACTCCCGACGGTCAAATTGTGAACCGGGGTCGTTTCTGCCCGACACAATCCCGTTCCGCCGGGTCGAATCGCTCGCTACACAACCGAAACCGTCCGTACCTCTACTATGACGATACGAACTGAATCGCTGTTTTCGCGTCCACTCGTCCCGCTGGCGAACGAGGAGGACGCCGAAGTGACGTGTGGCGTCGCGTTCCCACGCATCGCCGCAGTCGGTGGCACGGCGCACGTCGTCCACGTCATCGAGAAAGCCGGCGGTGCACCGGACAAAGCAGGTGTCGAACAACGCGAAGAAGTCGCGGAGGAACTGTTCGACGTCGCTCGCCGCGCCGCCGAGGCGGCGGCCATCGAACTGGAGACCGACCTCCGGTTCGACACGGACGTCGGCGACGCGATTCTCGACGCCGCTGTCGAGGCGGACGCGTCGGCTATCGTCTTCACGCCGCGCGGCGGTCGGTCGTGGTGGGACCTCTTTTCGGGCGACGTTCGGGACCGATTGGTTCGAAAGAGCGACCGTCCAGTCGTCGTCCTCCCCGGAGACGGTGTCGAACTCGACGGTGGAACAGCGACCGAACCGACCGACGTCACGGACGGTGAGACATGACGGACGAGGAACTCGCAAAAGACCTTGGCCCACTCGCGGCGCTGACTATCGGTATCGGGACGATGATTGGTGCCGGTATCTTCGTCCTGCCCGGTGCCGCAGTCGCACAGGCCGGCCCGCTCGCCGCTGCCGCGTTCGTCCTCGGTGGCGGCATCGCCATTTTGACCGCCGCGTCCGCCAGCGAACTCGGGACGGCGATGCCGAAATCCGGTGGTGCGTACTACTACATCAACCACGCACTCGGACCACTGTTCGGCAGTGTGGCCGGGTGGGGCAACTGGATGGGCCTCGCGTTCGCGTCCGCGTTCTACATGACCGGGTTCGGCCAGTACGTCGTCACCTTCCTCGCCGTTCCGAGTCTCTCGATTGCGGGGATAACTATCTCCGCCGTCAAACTCGTCGCACTCGCCGGCGGGGCGCTGTTCGTGTTCGTCAACTACGTCGGCGCGAAAGAGACCGGTCGACTGCAGAACGCTATCGTGCTCATCCTGCTCGCCATCCTCGCGGTGTTCACGCTCTTCGGTCTGCTGAACGCCGACCTGGCGAAGCTTCGGCCGTTCGTCCCGCCGGACAAGGGCGTCAGCCCACTGCTCCCCGTGACGGGCCTCATCTTCGTCTCGTATCTCGGATTCGTCCAGATTACGTCCGTCGCCGAGGAAATCAAAGACCCCGGCCGGAACCTCCCGCGTGCGGTTCTCGGGAGCGTCATCATCGTGACGGCGGTGTACGCCCTCGTCCTCGTGACGGTGTTAGCCGCCGTCGACAACAGCGTCGTCGCCGGCAACGAAACCGCCGTCGTGGACGTCGCGCGCATCATCATCGGGCCTATCGGGGCCGCCGCGATGCTGTTCGGTGGCCTCCTCGCGACGGCGTCGTCGGCGAACGCGTCTATCCTCGCCTCCTCGCGAATCAACTTCGCGATGGGCCGTGACCGCATCGTCTCCGCGGAACTCAACGAGATTCACCCACGGTTCGGGACGCCGTACCGCTCTATCGCCATCACGGGTGGGTTCATCTTGCTCTTCATCCTGCTGGCGGACGTGGGGACGCTCGCGAACGCAGGGAGCGTCTTGCACCTCATCATCTATGGTCTCCTCAACGTCTCGCTCATCGTGATGCGTACCGCAGACCCCGAGGAGTACCAACCCGACTACCGGGTTCCGCTCTATCCGTTTACGCCCATCTTCGGGGCGATTACGTCGTTCGCGCTCATCGCCTTCTTCGCGGACACTATCGTCCTCCTCGCAGTCGGGTTCGTCGTGTTCGCGATGCTCTGGTACGCCGTCTACGCCCGTGGAAAGGCGACGAAACAGGGTATCCTCGGCAAGTACGTCCTCGAACGGTCCGAGGAGCTGCCCGCAGCGGCCGTTTCGGCGACGACGTCGGTCCAACCCGACGGTGGCTTCCGGGTGATGGTTCCGCTGGCCAACCCCGAGAGCGAACGTGACCTCGTCGAGCTCGGTGGGTCCGTTGCGAAGGCGAACAACGGGACGCTCGTCGGTGTCCACATCGTGCAGGTGCCCGACCAGACGGCCCTCGAATCCGCCCGCACGGAGTACGACTTCGCCGAGGCGGACGAATTGCTCGAACAGGCCCGCCTCGACGCGGACGAACTTGACGTGGACATCGAGACGCACACAATCCTGTCTCACCGGTCGTTCGAAGAGGTGTTCGACGCCGCCGAGACGTACAACGCCGACCTGGTCGTGATGGGTTGGGGCCCGGACAGCCACGGTGCACCGGGTCGTGCAGAGAGCGCCATCGAAGAGATGACCAACACGCTTCCGTACGACGTGTTGGTGCTGAAGGACCGCGGCTTCGACCCCTCGGAGGTGCTCGTCCCGACGGCCGGTGGACCGGACTCAGACCTCTCTGCGTCCATCGCACTGGTCCTCAAGGAGTTCTACGACGCCAACGTCACGCTCCTCCACGTCGCGGACGACCAAGCCGAAGGCGAAGCGTTCCTCAGGCAGTGGGCCGACGAACGTGGCCTCGATGACGCCACCCTCGAAGTCGAGACTGGTGACGTCGAGACGGCCATCGAGTCCCACGCGCGGGACAAGTCGCTCCTCGTCATCGGGGCGACCGAACGCGGCCTGCTGTCGCGACTCGTCCGCGGGACGCTGGTGTTGGACGTCCTCAACGACGTCGACTGTTCGGTGCTCCTCGCAGAACGGAGTCGGAAGCGGACGCTCCGCGAGCGACTGTTCGGATAACGAACGTCGCCAACGACTCCGCGGTCAGTACCGGCCAGCGGGCGACTCTGTGCGACACTGTTTCTCGCCGCGGCACATTTGTCCTCTGCGTGCGTAGCCAGACGCATGTCGAGTCAATCGGGGTTACGGTGTGAGGACGTAGAGCTTCCCGTCGAGGCGTCGGGTCGGCGGGTCGAAGTCGGTGATGTCTCGCTTCACGTCGTCGAAGCAGGCCCGACAGATGGCGAACTCGTCGTCCTCCTCCACGGTTTCCCCGAGTGCTGGTACGCGTGGACCGACTACTTCCGCCCGCTCGTCGAAGACGGTTATCGCGTCGTCGCGCCCGACCAGCGGGGATACAATCTGAGCGACCGACCGGCCGACGTCTCGGCGTACCGCATCGACGAACTCGCCGGCGACGTTGTGGGTCTAATCGACGCACTCGGATACGAGAAGGCACACGTCGTCGGCCACGACTGGGGCGCGGCAGTCGCGTGGTGGACGGCGCTTCACCACGACGAACACGTGCAATCGCTCACGGTGATGAACCTCCCGCATCCGACCGTCTTCGCTCGCCACCTCCTGCGTGACCCTGCACAGCAACTCCGTAGTTGGTATATGCTGTTCTTCCAACTCCCGAAACTCCCAGAACTGCTCACTTCCGTCGGCGACTGGGCCGTCTTGGAGCGGGCGCTTCGTTCGACGTCGCTTCCGGGGACGTTCTCGGAGACGGACGTGGAACACTACCGGGCGTCGTGGTCGGTTCCCGATGCGTATCGGTCGATGGTCAACTGGTACCGTGCAGTCGTTCGTGAGCGCCCGCAACCCAAGCGAAAGAGCGTCGAGGTCCCGACGCTCGTCGTGTGGGGAACCAACGACCGCTTCCTCCGGCCAAAGATGGCCAGAGAGAGTCTCTCGTACTGTTCCGACGGGCACATCCGTACGTTCGAAGGCGCGACCCACTGGGTCCACCACGAAGAACCCGTCGCCGTCGCTCGCGCCCTCATCGAACACATCGACGACGTGTGGTGGACGCCGAACAACACCCCGGACGAAGCGGGTCACCGACCCGTCTGAGAACGGGCCGTCGCTCTCGAAGTCGGCACTGTTTTACGTCGGTTTGATTCCCCTATATAGCACCATCGAGGGAACTTAGCGGGGTTCTTGTACGTCCAGGGACGACGTACATTCGACGCGGTCACACGCCGGTGGTGGTGGGACGCTCAGTCCCCTCGAACCGTCTCCGCGTCCTTCTTCATGAGCAGGGACGGGGGACCGTCCCACTTTCCACCCGGTGAGCATCGCCAGCACCCGGCGAGCAACACTCGTCTCGGAGGCCGACCGGAATCGACGGATGGGTACGTTCTTACTCGCGGCACACCCAGTCCCGATATGACCGACCTCGGAAAGGTCGACCGCGACTTCTTCGACCAGTACATCTACCCTCGCCTCGGTGCAGACCGAGACGACGTCGCGCTCGGCCCGACCCACGGCGTGGACTTCGGCCTCCTCGATATCGACGGCACTGCTGTCGCGCTGGCGACCGACCCGATTTCCATCTTGCCCGCACTCGGGTTCGAACGAGCGGGCCGGTTCGCAATCGACATCGTCCTCTCGGATATCGCCGTCTCCGGACTCGACCCCTCGCACATCGCGATTTCCTTTACGCTCCCACCGGAGATGACCGACGACGAGTTCGCCGAACTCTGGAACGCGATGCACGAGGAGGCGGCGGACCTCGGTGTGAGCATCGTCACCGGCCACACCGCTCGCTACTCGGGGTGTTCGTACCCGTGGGTCGGTGGCGCAACCGCACTCGCAGTGGGTGACCACGAAGACGTGATTCGCCCGGACGGCGCACGCCCCGGTGACGACGTGCTCGTGACGAAAGGCCCCGCAGTCGAGACGACTGGCCTCCTGACGACGCTCTTCCCCGAGGGGTTCGACGGACTCGACGCCGACGTGCTGGCCACTGCACAGGAACGACTCGACGAAACCGACGCCGTGCGCGACGCGATGACCGTCTCGGCGGCCGGCGGGCGGAGTGTCCACGCCATGCACGACGCAACCGAGTGTGGGGTCCACGGCGCGCTCAACGAGGTAGCCGAGAGTGCGGGCGTTCAACTCGAAATCGACGAGTCGAGCATCCCCTTCCGACCGGGTGTCCGCGCCGTCTGCGACTTCCTCGATATCGACCCGTGGCGTTCGACTACCGCCGGGTCGCTCGTCGTCGCGACAGACTCGTCTGTCACCGACGACGTCGTCACCGCGCTCGAAGCACGCGGGACACCAGTCGGCATCGCCGGCACCGTCGTCGAGGGCGAGGGTGTCGTCGTCGACGGCGAGAGAATCGACCACCCGGACGTCGACCCGTCGTGGGCGGCGTACGAGCGATTGGCGAGCGCAACCGACGAGTGACCGGTCGATAAGTACCCGAGCAGTCGGTACCCGGCCGGCCACGACGTCGTACACTCTGCGAAGAGAGACAGTTCTCCGAGAATTTCACTTAATTCCTGAATGTAATTAATACCTGTTCCGCACGTATATCGCCTCTATGGTCGTCACAAAGTGGAGTGCAGTCGCGATTGGGCTCGGCATCACGCTCGTCCTCTCGTTCGCCAGTGGGTTCGTCCCGGCATTCGCGCTTCTCGGTGGGGCAGTCGCCGGGTTGCTCGGTGGCTGGACTGCTGGGTACTACGCACGCAGCGGACGGTTGAGCGGCGCGTGGAACGGCCTCCTCGCGGGGTCGGTCGGTGGACTCGTCGCCATGGGGTTGCTCCTTCTGGCTGGTCTCGCCGTCTCCGTCGCCCAGTTGTCGCTCGGTGGTGTCTTCGCGACGCTCGGTGTGGTTCTGTCCCTCCTCGTCTTAGTGCTCTTTCACGCGATTCCCGCGACGCTCGGTGGTCTCCTCGGTGGGATGTACCCGCGCGAGGAGCCCGAAGAGACCCGCCAACCGGTGGCCTAACTCGTCGGGCCTCCCTGCGGCGACCCTTCCGTCTTCGGACTCGTTTCAGCCGCGATTCGTCACTGCAACCGCAACCCTGTCGAGCGCTGCGTCCGCCGCATCCACGTCTGCGGTCAGACTGAGAAATCCGTGGGGCATCGCCGGTTCGTGGTCGTGAACGACGGTCACACCCGCCGATTCGAGTGCCGACGCGTAGGCCGCACCTTCGTCTCGAAGCGGGTCGAATCCGGCAGTGACGACGTACGCCGGGGGGAGGTTGGCGTGCGACTCTGCTCGAAGCGGGGCGGCGAAGGGGTTGTAGCGGTCGACTCGTGACCGGAGGTACGTCTCGTGTGCCCACAGGACGTCACGACGCGTCAGGAGCGGCCCGTCGGCGTTCTCCGAGAGCGACGGGTGGTCGTCCGAGAGGTCGGTCATCGGATAGAGGAGCACCTGCATCTCGATACCTGGCCCGCCGAACTCGCGGACGTGAAGACATGTCGCCGCGGCGAGATTGCCGCCCGCACTGGTGCCAGCGACGGCGAGTCCCTCGGGGTCTGCACCGATGCTCGTCGCGTTGTCTTCGACCCACTCCGTCGCGTGGACGCAGTCTTCGAGGGCGGCCGGAAACGGATGTTCGGGTGCGAGTCGGTACTCCACGGAGACGACGACGTGCCCAGTTCGGAGCGCGAGACGACGGCAGACACCGTCGATCGAGTCCAGCGTCCCCATCGCCCAGAGACCGCCGTGGAAGAAGACGAGCGTCGAGAGCGTCTCGCCCGGGTCGGGATGGTACACTCGGAGGGGAATCGACCCCGCCGGTCCGGGGATTTCGATGTTCGTAATTCGGGCCACGTCGGGGACGTCAACCGGGGCGAACAGTTCGTCTTCGAGACGGCGAGCGCTCTCGACGCCGAGTGCGGACCACTCGGGGATGCCGAGTTCGTCCACCTCGTCTACGACTGCCTGTACCTGCGGGTCGAGCGTGTCGGCGGCATCGGCGTGAGTACCGACGTCAGAACCACCACCGGACCGTTCGTCGTCGCCGAAGAGAACCATGTGCAAGCGGCGCGGGCGAGCGTGAAAAACACCACGCCGCACGGGGCGTAAAATTACTTCCCTCGCCCGGCCCACTCGCGGTTATGCACGACGAGGGCGACCACCTGACCGTCGAAACCGCCCGGGAGATGGACGCGAGCGACCCGCTTTCTGACCTTCGTGACCGGTTCTACGTCCCCGATGGCGAGGTGTACATGGACGGTAACTCACTCGGCCCACTGTCGGAAGACGCCGAGGCGGCCCTCGAACGCGTCGTCGACGAGTGGCGCGAACTCGCCATCCACGGGTGGACCGACGCCGACCCGGACTGGTTCACCTACGGCGAGCGACTCGGTGCGCGACTCGCTCCGCTGGTCGGTGCGAGCCCCGACGAAGTCGTCGTCGCCAACTCCACGACGGTCAACATCCACACGCTCGTCGGTACGTTCTACGACCCCGAACGTGGGGAGAAAATCGTCGTGGACGCCCTCGACTTTCCGACCGACCACTACGCGATTCGCGCGCAACTCCGCCAGCGAGGTGTCGACCCAGACGACGCGCTTCGCGTGGTCGAGAGTCGTGACGGCCGAACCATCGAGACGGACGACGTGCTCGACGCAATCGACGACGACGTCGGGATGGTGTTTCTCCCGTCGGTTCTGTATCGGAGCGGGCAGTTGTTCGATATCGAGACCATCACGGAGGCGGCCCACGACGCGGGTGCGCTGGCCGGATTCGACCTTGCACACTCGGTTGGCGTCGTCCCCCACGACCTGTCGGCAGTCGGCGTCGACTTCGCCGTCTGGTGTCACTACAAATACCTCAACGCCGGCCCCGGTGCAATCGCCGGCCTCTACGTCAACGAGCGACATTTCGGCGTCGAACCCGCGCTCGCCGGGTGGTGGGGCAACGACAAGGAGACGCAGTTCGACATGGCGATGACCTACGACCCGGCGCACTCGGCCGGCGCGTTCCAAATCGGGACGATTCCCATCCTCTCGGCCGCACCCCTCGATGGGACGCTCGATATCGTCGCAGACGCGGGGGGCGTGGCCGCACTCCGCGAGAAGTCACTCGCGCTCACCGACTACCTCATCGCGCTCGTCGACGACATGCTCCCCGAGTGCGAGGTGGGGACGCCACGTGACCCGTCGGCCCGCGGCGGTCACGTCGCCGTCGAACACCCCGAGGCCTATAGAATCAGTCTCGCACTCAAGGAACGCGGTGTCGTCGTCGACTTTCGCCCGTCGAACGTGGTCCGAATCGCGCCCGCGCCGGCTTACGTCGGGTTCGAAGACGTCTTTCGGGCCGTAGAACACCTGCGCGAAATTCTGGACGGAGACGAGTACGAGCAGTTCGAGCGGCGGAGTGGTGGGGTGACGTGAATCGGTGAAACACCGGACGATGGTGACCCGTCGTGTACGAGTGGGGAGGGTCTGTGTTCATTAGTTTGAACGACATATCTTCTAGTGCTCATGTTGCGCGCGATACTCACCGTGTTCGGCATCGCCGAAATCCTCCGGCCGGAGGTGCTCATCCGGGCGGCAGAACGACTGGCACTCGAGAACCCCGACGAGTGCGAGTTACGCCCGTGGACAGTCCCCGTCGCTCGGGCCGAGGGGGTGGCCTTCTTACTCCTCGTGCGGCGTGGGGGTTCGTATTCGAGGTTCAAGAAGTTCCTCGGTATCATGGGACTGCTCTCCCTCCTGTACCCACGCCAGTACCTCAGATACGCGACCAAACTCGCGTACACCGACGCTGACGCCTGTCACTGGAGGCCCTGGGTGTACCAGGCGACACGACTCGTGGGACTGTACTACGTGGTCGTGGCAGTGAAGGAACTCGTGAGGCCGTCACGAACGAACGTCGAAGACTCGCAATCGACCTGACGAGAGCCAGGGCCAACTGTTCGACTTACCAGTCGATGACCTGCTTCTTCCGCCAGAACTTCCCGGAGGGACTGCCCGGTTCGAACCGCGCCAGCCACGTCGGCGTCTCCGCACCTTCTTCGACCGACCGTGAGGCGTTCTCGCCGCCCATGTCGGTGCGAACCCACCCCGGACAGACCGAATTCGCGATGAGGCCGTCGTCGCCGTACTGGCCTTCGAGGTAGACGGTGAGTCCGTTGAGACCGGTCTTCGAGATTCGATACGAGGGGGACCCACCGGACTGCCCTTCCACGAGTGCGCCCATGCCCGACGAGACGTTGACGACACGCCCGCCCTCGTTTTGCAAGAGGAGGGGGACGGCGTGCTTGCACAGGAGCATCGGCCCGCGGAGATTGACCGCGAGTGTCCGGTCGATGGCGTCCGTCGGTTCGGCCACGATGTCATTGTCGAACTCGCCGATGCCGGCGTTGTTGACGAGGATATCGAGGCGGCCCTCGCTGGCGAAGAGGCCGTCGACTGCCTCTTCGATGTCGCCTTCTTGAGTCACGTCGAGGAGGACGCGTTCGGTTCCGTCGGGCGTCTCGTTCGTGACGCTCCGAGACCCGGCGTAGACAGTCGCGCCGAGGTCACGGAGGTTCGCGGCGATTTGCCGGCCGATGCCCCGATTCGCACCGGTGACGAGGGCGACTTGTCCCTCTAAGTCGTCGTACACGTCGGGTTCCATACCCTCCGGTGAGGACTCGGGCGGGTTATTCTCACCGGAAGCGCCCGACTGTGGGGGTGCCCCTCAATCGACGGTGAGTGTGACTTCGCGGAAGTCGTCGCCGGTCCACTCGTGGGCGGTCATTCGGCCGTCCGGGTTGCAGATGAGATAGAGGTATCCGGGCCACGACGCCTGTGCCCTGTCGGCGGCGCTGGGGACGGGAGCGGACTCGGGGTGTGAGTGGTAGAACCCGACCACGTCTGCGCCCGACGCTTCGACGTCGTCGATGGCGGCCATCGTCTCCACCGGGTCGAGTTCGTAGGCGACGCGGGGGTCGTCGGCGACGTTCGAAACCGGGCGAACAGAAGAGATAGAACCCGCATCTCGGTCGCCCACGAGGACGCCACAGACCTCCGCAGGAGGGTCTCTGGCGGCCCCATCGCGAGCGTGCGAGAGAACCGAGTCGCGGGCGGCGTGTGAAACCGAGACGTTACTCGAAGTCACGGCGCATCGCAATCTCGAACCACGGGCAGAGACGCAGTTGACGGTACCACTCTGGGTGGTCGTGGATGTGCTCGTAATCCACCCAGAGCATCCCGGCAATCTCGTCTTCGTCGGGGTCCAGCGAGGTGTCTTCGAGCGTGACCTTCAGGACGGCACAGACCTCCCACTCCAGACCGGCATTCTCGTAGTAGCGCTTGTACTCGAACTTGTCCGTGACGCGGAGGTCAGAGTACTGGTCGGGCGTGATGCCGAGTTCTTCTTCCAGTCGCTCTTCGGTCGCGTCCTCCTGCGACTGCCCTTCGACGGGGTGGGAAGCGACGGTGCCGTCCCAGTGAGTGTCCCACAGACGCTTGTTGGGTGCGCGCTGTGCGAGGAGGAGTTGGCCGTCTTCGTTGAAGACGAGACAGGTGAAGGCACGATGACGGATACCGTCGCCCGTGTGGGCGTCGAGGCGGTTTACGGTTCCCTCGGCGTTGTCGTCGGAGTCGACGGCGATAACGTCCTGTGCCGCGTTCTTGTGAAGTTCCGTGGCCTCGTCGGCCGCTGCATTGCTCATGTGCCTGTCGTCGGAGGGAGGGGTAAATTATGCTTCGATGCAGACCAGCGACTCACCCGAGGCGCTCGTCGAGGATGAGGCGCGTCTTCGTACTCTTCACGTCGTCGTGCTCGCGTGCCCGTGTGATGAGGTCGTTGACCGCCCGCGTGTCGGCGGCGTCGACGACGAGGACGATGTCTTCTTCCCCGGAGACTTGCCAGACGAAGTCCACGTCTTTCCACTCCGACATGAGTTCCGAGACGTCGTTCGTGTCGACGTCCACCGCGACGGTCACCTCTATCATCGCCTTGATGTTCCCCGTGCTGGTCGCCACAGTGAACCGCTCGATGACGCCTTCGTCGACCATCCGTTCGACGCGGTTGCGGACCGTCCCTTCGGACGTTCCGACTTCCGCCGCAATCTCCGTGTTCGGGGTTCGTGCGTCCCGTCGGAGGATGTCGAGGATGCGTCGGTCCAACTCGTCCATACCTTCATCTGCCCACCGCAGTGACTTACCGATTACGAATTTCGTAACTCGGCTTCGAAAGTAACACTTATGCACCCGTGTTCCGTTCGTTTCTCGTAATGTCGGACGCCTATCTGGCCCTGGAAGATGGCCGCGTGGTCGAAGCGCGTGGTCGCGTTCCGGGACGCACACGTGGTGAACTGGTGTTCACGACCGCATACACCGGATACGAAGAGAGTCTGACCGACCCTTCGTACGAAGAACAAGTACTCACCTTCTCGTACCCCCTCATCGGAAACTACGGCGTCCGAGCCGAGCGATTCGAGTCCGACCGGGTTCACCCGCGCGCCGCCGTCGCCCGCGAGTTCACCGACGACGTCGTCGAGTGGCTCGCCGACGAAGGCGTCCCGGCCGTCGACCACATCGACACCCGTGACCTCGTGACCTCGATTCGCGAAGAGGGCGCGATGAAGGTCGGAATCGTCGTCGGCGACGACGTGACCCCCGAAGACGCGAAAGAAGAACTCGCGAAGTGCAAGGGCATGAGCGAACACGTCGACATCGGTGCGCAGGTCACGACGACGGAACTCACGACCTACGACGGTGACGGCGACCAGACGGTCACTCTCATCGACTGCGGTGCGAAGCAGTCCATCGTCGACTCACTCGTCGAGCGCGGCGCGACGGTCCACGTCCTCCCGTACGACGCGACGGCCGACGACGTCGCCGAACTCGACTCTGACGTGCTGTTCATCTCGAACGGTCCCGGTGACCCGGAGAACTTCACTGCCGCGCGCGAACTCGTCGCGGAACTCGCCGGCGACGTCCCAATCGCGGGCATCTGTCTCGGCCAGCAAATCGTCGCGAGTGCGCTCGGGGGTACCACCGGAAAGATGGCCTTCGGCCACCGCGGCGTCAACCAACCGGTCCGTGACCTCCAGACGGGGAAGGTCATCATGACGACGCAGAACCACGGCTACACCGTCGAGGACCCCGGAGAACACCTCGACGTGACGCAGGTCAACGTCAACGACGACACTGCGGAAGGACTCGAAAGCGAGGAACTGAGCGTCCTCACGCGTCAGTACCACCCCGAAGCACACCCCGGCCCCCACGATTCGCTCGGCTTCTTCGACGACGTGCTCTCCATGGCATCGCCGGAGGGAAATGGCCGTAAGCGCCGAGTAGTCGCCTCCGACTGAACGCGTCTGACACCCGGTAGGCGTATTTCTACCAGGTACGAACCACTTCTATCTTCTCTCGGTCAACTGCACTACAGTCGCTCGTTTTCACCGTCGGGTGACGAGCGCTCTCTGAGAGGTAGTGTCAAGCATATACACACCGTATAGAGGGGCATGGGGGATGCATCGCTCATCGAGCGTGGGTTCGACGAACTCCCTGCAGAAGTCGCAATCCTCGATTCGCACGGAGATATCATCTACACGAATCGGGCGTGGCGAATGTTCGCGGAAGCCAACGACTACGACGGTGACGTCGAGTTCGTCGGCATCAACTACCTCGACGTGTGTGAGGCCGCTCGCGACGAGAGTGAAACCGCGGGCATCGTCGCCGACGGTATTCGGTCCCTTCTCCGGGGCCATCAGGACCTGCTGACTATCGAGTACCCCTGTCACTCACCGTCCGTCTATCGGTGGTTCCTGATGCAGGCCGTCCCCTTCGACACACCACGTCACGGTCGGTTCGTCATCGTCATGCATCTCGACATCACCGAACGCCGCCTCGCGGAGTTACAGGTGAACGAGAAGAACCAGCACCTCGGAATGCTCGCGCGCGTCCTCTCGAAAGAACTGAAAGAACCGCTCACGGCGGCCATCGAGACGGCCGGACGACTCGTGGCCCAAGACGGCCCCGACGCGTCGAAGCTCTCGAAGATACTGTCGCGTATCGACACGATTATCGAACAGAGCGTCACGCTCGCAGACCAGACGAGTACGCTCGAACTCGACTCGGTCGATTTTCGACAGTACTTCGAAACCGAGTGGGACGACGTGGGCCGGCGGACGGGCGCCGAGTTACGAGTCGTCAGTGGTGGCGTGCTCTCGGCGGACGACCACCTCTTCGGCCTCCTGGTCAACTCGCTGTTGACGAACACCGTCGAGCGAAGCTCGGTCCCGGGATACCCGACGGAAATCGTCGCCGGCGTGACGCTCGGTGGGTTCTACGTCGACGACGACGGCCCGCGGCCCTCGGACGAAGAGCGTCTCGCGACGATGGGTGAAAACCAGATTCTCGGCGTCGATTACGACTCGGTCGAACTCTCTGTCGTCAGGCGCATCGCCGACCTTCACGGCTGGCAACTCAGTACTACAGAGTCCGAACTCGGCGGTGCACGGTTCGAAGTCAGCGGCGTCAGGTGGTTGTAAGCGACAGTGCAGACAGGTCTGCTTCCATCACGAACGTCGGTTGTTCCGCGACGTCACTTCGAGCGACCGAGACGTCGGAGACCCACTCGACACCTTCTGGAACGAGCACGCGCGTCCGGTCGGCACCGACCGACGCGGCATCGCGTCGAATCGCGTCGACCAGCGCGCGACAGGCGTCCGTGTCGTCCCACACCGCGACGGCGTACTCGGCCCACGTCACTTCACCTTCGTCCTCCTGTTCGCGTGAGTACGTTCGGTTTCGGTACGTGAACCCACTCACTCGGTCGTCGACGACGACGAACAGTCGGTCCTCTGCCGCGGCGTCGTGGAGTTTCGCCCGCGTCAACTCGGAGACGGCCCACGACTCCTCGGGGTCTAACGCGAGTCCGGCGAGCGCGGTTCGCATCTCGCTACCGGTCCAGAGCGCCCATGCCGCGTCGGCGTCGTCCGTAACCGACAGTGACGGTTCCGCGTCTGGGTCGGGGTCCGGCGTCGCCCACCGGAACTCCATTCCGGGGTCGAAACCGACGTGTCGCGAGTTGGCGAGACTCGGCACGTTCCACGAGAAAATCATGTTGCGGACGCGCCGCGCACCCTGTTCGCGCGCCCAATCGAAGAGGGCGTGTGTCAGTTCTGTCGCGAGGCCCTGTTCGCGGTAGTCCGGCGCGACGCGCATGCCCTGTGCCCACGCTTCGTACTCCGAGAGCATGACCATCTGCGCGATTGCGCCGACGTCGTCGGAGGGCGTCTCCTCACCCATGTCGACGAGGAGCGTCGCCTGTTCTGCCCCCTCGGGTTCTATCCACTGGTGGTAGATGTCCGGAATGTAGTCCGACCCGCCTCGGTCGGCCCACGTGTCGCGGGTGAACGCGGCGACTGCGTCGTAATCCTCGGGGCGTGCGGGTCGAATCTCCATCGGGTTACTCCCAGGGGACAGAGCGCTCGGTCAGTTCGCCTTCGATGTTTCGGCCCATCGCGTCCGCAGGGTCCGAGTGGTTGGCGAGGACCCACATGAGTTTCACTTTCGCCGTTCCGGGGAGGGTATCTCCCGCTTCGACGACGCCGGCGTCGAGGAGGTCACGGCCGGTGTCGTAGACCCGGTCACAGACCCGCCCTTCGAGACACTGCGAGGTCATGGCGACGACGGTGCCGTCGTCGACGAGTTCCTCGATGCGGGGGATGAGGTCGGTGTGAACGTGGCCGAGACCCGTCCCTTCGATGACGAGTCCCGCCTTCCCGTCGAGGTAGTCGAGTGCCGCGGGGTCCATCCCGGGCGTGAACTTCACGAGTTCGACGCCGGATTCGAGGTCCGCGTTGAGCGCGAGTTCCTGTTCGCCGCGTGCGGTGTAGTCGCGGCGGAAGGTGACTTCCTCGGCCTCGTAGTCGACTTCACCGAGCGGTTTCGCACCGACCGTCTGGAAGGCGTCGCGACGTGAGGTGTGGTTCTTGCGGACGCGCGTCCCCTCGTGGAGCGCGCACACGTCGTCGGACTCCGACCCGTGCATGCAAATCATGACCTCCGCGGCGTCGGCTTTGGCGGCCTCGACGGCGCTGACGGCGTTCATCACGTTGTCGGACGACGGGCGGTCCGCCGAGCGCTGACTCCCCGTGAAGACGATTGGGACGGGCGTGTCGAGCATGAACGACATCGCCGACGCGGAGAACTGCATCGTGTCGGTGCCGTGCATGACGACGACGCCGTCGGCACCCGCTTCGATTTCCTCGGCGATTGCTTCGGCGAGGTCCACCCACACGTCGGTAGTCATGTTCTCCGAGAGGATGTTGGCGACGACGCGTCCGCGGTAGTTCGCGCGTCCCGCGAGGTCAGGGACGGCCCGAAGCACGTCTTCGGCGTCGAACTGCGCCGTCACCGCGCCCGTCCGGTAGTCCACCGTCGAGGCGATGGTGCCACCGGTCGAGATGAGCGAGATGGTCGGGAGGTCCTCGTCGAACTCGATTTCGGAGGTTCCGTCGCTGTCGGTCTGTGCGTCTTCGACGTCGTAGACGTCCGTTTCGAGTACCTCGACGTCCGCGTCGGCCCGGTCGATTCCGACGTTGTAGCCGCCGTCGAGTTTGACGACGAGATACTCGTCTGTCGAGGAGGGCATCAAGACGCCTTCGTTCGTGACATCCGCGCGTGTGACGCGGACGCGGTCCCCTGCGTTCATATCGCGGGATAACGCGGGGGCAGACTTCAAACCCACCTTTTTACCGGAGGGGGTGGCAAAGCCACCCCTCCGACAAAAACCTGGAGGGAAAAAGGCCGAGAGACTCGCTCCGCTCGTCTCTCGGTGCAACTCAGATAGGATTCTACAGCACTGGCCTGTCGAACTACTCTGACTGGGATAGGAGTAGTGTGCAACAAATAGAGGTCATGTCTACTAAACGAACGACGTTCGGAGACCCCAAACACGGCGGTCCACCTTTAGCGGTCGGTCGTAGCTCTCCTCCGGTCGCAACTGACCCGGACTGGGCTCAGATGAGTGCGACGACGAGGGTGTACGCGACTGCGCCACCGAGAAAAGAGAGGAACCGGCCCCGTCGGGGGTGCGGAAGTTCCTCCTTGATGACGTTGAGAACGATACCGCCGGAGACGAACGCGAACAGCCCGGTAATGACGAGCGGTTGACCCAGTGTGACTAATCCGACAGCGGCACCGACGAGGGTCGCACCTGCGAGCACCCACCGCCCCACGCTGTCGTACCGTGCCCCGAGGTGTCGGCGTATCCCGTGGTCGGTGATGCTGAAGTGCAGTCCCATCGCGACTGCGTACAGCAAGAGGTTGACGACGCCCGGGAGTTCCTGGTGAAACAGGAGGTAGCCGATGAGGCTGCTATAGAGGGCGAACACGGCGATGTAGCCCCAGAACACGGCTGGCGGCGGTGTGGACTGCTCGGCCGTGCTCCGAGCGATGAGGACCTCCAGTCCGTAGAACACGACGAACCCGACGAGTGCGACACCGTAGATTGCCTCCTCGGTGACAGAGCCTGCGGTGACTCGCGGGTCGCCGGCCACGAAGTGCGCTACTTCGGGCAGCAGCAGGACGAACACGTACGCGACGGCCGCTCCCCCGGCGGCAGACAGCGCCGAGCGACCCGGCCCCGTCTCCGTGTCGACTCCTTCGCCGGCGAGGAGGTGGACCGCCGCCAGCGCGAGGGCTGACAGAGAGGCCACAATCGGGAGTGACTCGAACGGTACCCCCGGGACCTGTGACGCGAGCAACATTTCTGATGAGAGAGTCGTCGCGTCCAGAGATAAGTTTGTGACTCTCTTCGGACTCTCGGCGACTCTGCATACTCGCTCGGTTCACACGCGCTCCAGCGTGTTCAGGAGCTGGATGTGAGTGTCTACGACACGGCACAAGAGCCATCTGCCTCCACATCCACAACTCACACATGCAACGGTCGGACCAAAAGGAGTCTGAGCGGTCCGTCGACGACATCCTCTCCGGACTCAACCTCGACGACGACGAATCGACGCCGCAGAAGCGGTCGAAGCGTGGCGGTGGTCGTCTCAGCGGGCTGTTTTCGGCCCGCGCGTTCCTCCTCGCACTCGTGCTCTCCATCGGTGGCCTGCTGGTCGGCGGTGCGATTCCTATCGTCGGCTTCATCGGCCGGTTCGTCGGCATCGCCGCCGCCGGGTTCCTCCTCGGCATCGTCGGGTCGAAGCGGCGCTACGTCGAAGTGACCCTCGCCGGCGCAATCGCCGCCGGCCTCGCGTTCGTCCTCTCGACGCTGTTTTCGGTCTTCGCGCCGTTCGCAGTCCAACTGCTCGCCGACTACGGACTGGCAATCGCCGGCGTCGGCGCACTCAGCGGTGGTCTCGCGGGACTCGTCGGCCACTACTTCGGCCGGGATTTGAAAGACGGGTTGACGCGGGACCTGTAACGGACACCCTCGTCACTGGCCGGTCTTCTCTGCCGAGAGCTCCCACTCCGGGATGTCGGCGACGACTGTCGCGACTCGGTAATACTCTCCTTCGTATCGGACGTAGTCGTACTGTCCGAAGTGACTCGACGGGTCTCCGAGCGACCCCTGTCCCGCACCGGACCGTGACGCTTCGAAGATATCCTGTGCGGTTGGTGTGAGTTCTTCGAAGGCGACGACGTCGGCGTCGTTCTCGATAGCCGTCTCGTTCACGAACTCGGTTTGCACGCTGTGTTCTGCGATGTAGTCGCCGGTCTGGTCTCGTTCGATGGCGTAGACTGTCCCCTCGTAGTCGACGTACTCAGCGTTCCAGATGCCGGTCGGAAAGTCTGACTTGGGGCCGACGAGCGAGTCCGTTTCGAGCAGTGCTTCGAACACGTCCTTGCCCTCGTCGCTCAGGTCGCGGTACCGTACGACGGCTTCCGATGGAGCCGTCGTCTCCGAGCGTCCCGCTGTCGGTGGGGCGGTGCCAGTACATCCGGCGAGGGACGCTGTCGAAGCGAGTCCGGCGAGATACGTTCGGCGCTTCACACGAGCTGTATGGGCACTGTCACGTGAAGCCTTTCGGGAAGCACAAAGAGCCGTTTGACCGACGTGTCGAACGGGGGGTGCGACTCAGTTAATCTCCCACCCGTCGCCGTTGTAGACGACGAGGCCACCGTCTGCGAGGCGGTGGAGTGCGGCGTCAACCATGCCGGGGTCGGCGTTCAGGTCCTTCGCGACGGCGGCGACGGTATCCGCGCCGTTCGCCAGCGACGCCAGAATCTCCGCGTAGAACCGACTGTCGGCGTCGACGCCGAGTCTGTCGTTGATTTTGTCGAGGACGTCCGTCAACCGGCCCTGTACCCACCGCTGGGCGAGTGAGAGTTCGTTGTCGAGTTCCTGTAGCTTGCCGAGTTCTCGCGCGAGGTCCACGACGTCGTTCGTCTCGGCGTTATCCACGTCCAGCGTGACGTGCGGACAGCGCCCGGCCATGTCGAGACTCGGACTGGGTGGATAGGCGCTCTTCGCGCCGAATCCGTACGGTGAGACGTTCACTTCGAGGCGGAGGTTCCGCGAGATGTGGAAGTATTTTCGCCGCTGGTCGTCGGTGCGCGATTCGATGAGTCCCGCATCTTCGAGTTTGCGGAGGTGGTCGATGACGGCCTTTGGGCTGACGCCGAGGTACTCGCTAATCTCGGTGACGTAGCACGGTTTGTGCGAGAGTAGCCGCAAGATGCGGCGGCGGTTTTCGTTCCCGAGTAGGTCAAGCAGTACCGCGGAGTCCATTAGGTGTCCATAGTCTATGGGTGGCCAAAAGCCTGACTCATGGGGAACGCGACGCTGTCACTCGATTACCGATTCGACGCCTCGGGGAGGCGGTCGAACGAACGAGCGGCGAGATACACCGAGAGGAACGAGAGACCGACCGTGATGGCCGCCAGCAGGACGCCCGCCTCGTACTTCAGCGGCGGATAGTAGCCGAACCCGTAGTCGAAGACGTCGTTGACGAGTGCGAGGACGAGTGCGAATCCGAGTGCGCCGCGCGTCGTCGCGCCGTATCGCGGGACGAGATAGGCCGCGACGAGGAACCCGAGGTGGGTGAGCATGATACCCCAGTAGTCCCAGAGTGCCGCGCCCGAGAATCCGACGTAGAGGTCAGGGCGGAGGTTCAACGCGACGGCCGTCCAGATGCCGTACTTGACCAACCAGACGAACGCGAGCGTGTGGAGATACGCGAGTGGCCGATTGACCGGGGCATCCGAGACGGGTCGCCCGAGGTTGGGTAGGAGCGTCGCGGCCGACAGCGTCATCAACGCGAGCGCAGTCGGCGAGTCGCCAAACAGTGGGTAGAGAAACGTCGGCACGTCGGCGAACGACGGGTCCGAGTGGACGTAGAAACTCACGCCGACGAGGAAGGCGGAAGCGAGGAGGACGAGGAAGACGACGAGACTCGGGCCGTTGCCGAGATAGTACTCGGCCCAGTCGTCGACGGCGGCGTCGAAGTCGAAGTCGCGGAGGCCCATCGCCGGAATCGACGGCACGCCGGAAGAAAAGTACGTCGGGGACGTCTCGCGAGTGGCGGCGTCGTCCGGAGTGAGTTCGACCCGCGGTGAGGCGTCGCTGCCGAGAACAAAGGACAATTACCCCGTGGTGCCGAACCCCTGCGTATGGAAGCAGCCCTCATCATCCTCGACGGATGGGGTCTCGGGGACCACGACCACCGCGACGCTATCAAGGCGGCCGACACGCCAAACTTCGACCGCTACCGCGACACCGGTGCCTTCGGCACGCTCGTCGTCGACGGCCGGCGCGTCGGCCTGCCGGACGGCCAGATGGGTAACAGCGAAGTCGGCCACCTCAACATCGGGGCGGGCCGCGTCGTCAAACAGGCGTACACCCGCATCGGCGACAGCATCGAAGACGGGTCGTTCTACGAGAACGAGGCCATCACGGCCGCCTACGACCACGCCGAAGAGACGGGTGGTCGCGTCCACTTCATGGGCCTGGTCTCCGACGGCGGCGTCCACTCCGACCAGGAACACCTCTACGCGCTCATCGAACTCGCCGCGGAGCGCGGCGTCGAAGCCGTCACGCACGCGTTCATGGACGGACGCGACACCTCTCCGACCGGCGGCGAGGAGTATCTGGAGGGCCTCGAATCGGTCGTCGCCGAACAGGGAACCGGACAGGTCGCCACCGTCTCCGGGCGCTACTACGCGATGGACCGCGACCAGAACTGGGAGCGAACGAAGCGCGCGTACGACGCAATCGTCGAGCGCGATGCCGAGTGGACCGCAGAGACGGCCGTCGACGCCGTCACTGACTCGTACGACCGAGGCGACACCGACGAGTTCGTCGAACCCACGCTCGTGGACGACGCGCCGGCCCTCGAAGACGGTGACTCGGTCATCTTCTTCAACTTCCGCGCGGACCGGGCGCGCCAACTCGTCCGCATGCTCTGCGACATCGAACCCGAGTGGGCCTTCGAGACGTCGCCGCCGGAGATTCTCATGACGACGATGACGCAGTACGACAAGACGTTCGATATCCCGGTGGCGTTCCCGCCGGAACAACCCGAAGACACCATCGGCGAGGTGCTCGCCGACGAGGGGATGACGCAGTTGCGACTCGCGGAATCCGAAAAGTATCCGCACGTCACCTACTTCCTCAACGGCGGCCGAGAAATCGAGTTCGACGGCGAGATTCGACGTATCGTCCCGAGTCCGGACGTCCCGACGTACGACTTACAACCCGAGATGTCGGCCGAAGAACTCACCGACACGGCCATCGGTATCGTGGAGTCCGACGACCCGGACGTGATGGTGCTCAACTACGCCAACCCCGACATGGTCGGTCATACCGGCGACTACGAGGCGGCCATCGCCGCCGTCGAAGCAGTGGACGAACAACTCGGCCGACTCGTCGAGAGCGTCCGCGCACACGGCGCACACGTCTGTATCACCGCCGACCACGGCAACGCAGACGACATGGGAACGGCAGACGACCCGCACACGGCACACACCTTCAATCCGGTCCCGTTCGTCTATCTCGCCGCCGACCGTGAGGAGTCGCGACCAAACGACGAAGACGAGGACGCTGAGGACGACGTCGATGCAGAACACCCGCTTTCCGGTGGTCGGAACATCAGCGAAGACGGGTCGCTCTGCGACATCGCTCCGACGCTGCTCGAACTGGTCGAAGTCGACCAGCCCTCTGCGATGACGGGCGAGTCGCTCCTGGAGTAATCGACTCCGACCCCCGTCGACAGTTCGTTTTCCCGCTCAGTTCACGTCGGTCAGCGCGCCGCGTTCAGAGCGATATCGCCGGTAGACCGGTGGGACGAGGAGGGCGACGCCAGCGAACGCGACGAGGACGGCGAACTCTGGGCGGACGATAGCCTGCAGTGAGTCTGTCGTCAGCGTCTCGACGGAGGTGCCGGCGACGACGCCGGCGATAGCCCACGGGAGTTCACCGATGGCGGTGCCGAGCGCGAAGGCACCGAGTCGGACGTTGGCGACGCCCGCCGCCACCGACACGACGTCTGAGGGAACCGGCAGGAGTCTGCTCGCGGTGACGCCCCTGACCGACCCGGTGACGGCGACTGTTCGCTCGCCCACGTCGGCCAATCGGGTCGTCTCGCGGTAGTGCCGGGCGAAGAGGAACGGCGGGATACTCGTGAGGACGATGAGCGCGAGCGCGAAGGGGATTCCAATCGGGCCGAGGCCGTACCCGACGACGAGTGCGAGAAGCGTCGTCGGCCACGCGAGAAGCGGGCGAACGAGTGCGAGGAGCGACGCGGCGACGACGAGTCGAAGCGGGTCTGCGGCGACCCACGCCGCGTGCGCGACGACTGTCGCTGGCGAGACGAGGAACGCACCCACGACGACGACGGCGAGTGCGAGGCCAGCGACGAGACGCGGACGGGTCACGGTAACTCGACAGTGGGTCGTTTCGCGGCGACCAAACCCTTTGTGCTTCGGAGCGTTTTAGCCCGATGCGCGACGACTCCCACCCGATTCGTGACCGAACAACCACGTGAGGAACGCGTCGAACTCGCGCTCGAACTCCTCGCCCACCTCGAAGCGGACGAACTCTCGCTCGCGGACGTCGTCGACCGTATCGAGACGGTCACCACCGACCCGACGCTCACGCGAGACATCCTCGACACCGCGGAACTCCGCGGTATCATCGAACGAGAGGAGGGCCGGATTCGCCACCAGCGCGGCGGCACGTTCGTCCGGTTCGAGAGTCAGGTCGTCCAGCGCGAGGGCGACTTCGACTGTCGTCGCTGCGGAGCGTCCATCTCGACTGGGCACTTCGTTCAGTTCGAGTCGGGCGAACTCGGGCCCTTCGGGTCGTCGTGTGTGAGGAAAGTACTCGGGCGAGAGTAGCGGCGTCCGTCCAGTGTTACCGACCGCGTCGCAGTTCTTCGATGAGTTGCTCGATGAGTTCTTGCTGATACTGGAGTTGCTCGGTCTGGGCTTCGACGACTTCGCGAAGTGCCTCGACTTCTGCGGCGAGTTCGGCACTCGGGTCTGCCGTCTCTGACGGCGGTTCGAACCCAGACGCTTCGAATCCGAGGTCAGACGCGTCGGCGACTTTCTTCGACGGCGTCTGGACCGATTGCGTCTCGGCGGTGGCACTCCCTGTCGACGTCGCTTCGACGGTCTGACTCTCTGTCTGTTGGGCCTCTTCGCCGGCGCGCGTCCCGTTCGCCGGTTCGTCGGCGAGTTCGCCGGGATTCGCGCTCAGCGGGTCTGGCCCTTTACCGAAGTCGGTGTTGTCTCGCGCGTCTTCGGCGTCCTCCTGTTCTTCCTGTTCGGCCATCATCACGCGGAACTCTTCGAGACTCCCCACGTCGTAGTGGGCACAGAGCGCTTTCGAGAGTTTCTCACGGACGATTCGGGCCTCCTCGTTCGGAATCTTGAACCGTTCTTGCCGGCCGTCGACGGTGAGGACGACTGTCGTCGCGACGCTCCCGTCTTCGAACGCCAGGTCCGTCACGTCGTTGTAGTTGTACGACTCGTAATCTTCGTCCCACACCGCACTGCCGATGTGGCGGACCACACGTCGCTCGGCGACGACGAACGTGAGTTCGCTGAATCGGAACGACTGCACGACGCTCTCGTCGTCTTTGATGACACCGGCCGCAGAGAGCACGCCTTCGATTATCGGTTGGAGTGCTTCGTCGAGACGCTTTACCGAGAGGCCAATCGTCTTCGTCCCGTCGAGCCCGTAGTCGAGCGATATCTTTCCTTTTCGTCGCCCTTCGCTGACCGACAGTCGCTCTGCAGCGTGCGAAAATTCGTCGACCGACTCGTCCGAGAGCAGACCCTCTGCGCGATAGACGAGCGTCCGCGTTGGAGTCACAAACAATTCGTCCTCGCCCCCGAGGTGGACGCGGGAGACCACGTCTTCCTCACCAAGGACGGACTGGACGATCTCCGGTTGGCTCATGCGTGTGTGCACCCGGTGCCGGGGCATAAATCCGTGGGTCAGTCAGTCGTGGCTGACGTTCGTTGGCACTGTCATTTTTCGCGTGGAACCGCCCGCACCGAGTGGCGTGGTGACTCCTCACGGGGCCGGGCGAGATGAGAAGGTTAAATACAATCACGGGGCAACCCGAAGATGAGCCCGGGTGGCTTAGCTGGACATAGCGCCGCACTCATAGGGTTTCACAATCGGTGCGGAACGCCTTGGAAGCCTCCGCCCCTCGCGAAGTCATGCCGGCTTCGCACCTGGGACATGCGGAGATCGTGGGTTCGGAGCCCACCCCGGGCACTACTCGATTTTAGGTGTCTCACGTGGCGAGCGACGGGTCAGTCGTCGTCGACACCGATACCTGATTCTCGCAGACTCGACGCCGAATCTCGGCTGGCCTCGGAACTGACGAACAGTATACAATAACTATTACTACTCTGATAACCATTTGGTATATGCTGTTGTCGGAGGTCCTCTCGTCTGGCACGACAGTCGTCGTCCGGATACCCCCCCACACACACTCCACCAGAGCAGTTACCCACACTCTGACAGCAGGTAGAAGAAGACGCAACGATGTGCGGCGTGTCTGGTCCACCCGTCGTGCTATTCTCTTTGGTGTGCCAGGTGCGGGTGGAACGCCGTTTTCGAGGTTCAGGTTCCGAAGAGTGGTGACACGCGCAGACGAAATGTGGTGGTCGCTCCTCGAACTCCGTTACAGGTCGAACTTCTCGGAAGCAGTCTCCATGTCCTTGTCACCTCGACCCGAGAGGTTGACGAGGATGGTGTCGTGGTCACCTTCTTCGGCCAGTTGGATGGCACGAGCGACGGCGTGACTGGATTCGAGTGCGGGGATGATACCCTCGGTTTCGCTGAGTTCGCGGAAGGCGGCGAGCGCTTCGTCGTCCGTCACGCCGGTGTACTCCGCACGCCCGAGTGCGCGGAACATCGCGTGTTCGGGCCCGACGCCGGGGTAGTCGAGTCCGGCGGAGACGGAGTGTACTTCGACGTCCTCGTCGATGACGCGGGTGCGCATCCCGTGGATGACGTCGTCTCTCCCCTTCGCCAGCGGTGCGGCGTGGCGCTTCGACGACGACCCCTCGCCACCGCCTTCGGCCCCGTAGAACGCCACGTCGTCGTCGCGGAAGGCGTGGAAGAGTCCAATCGCGTTCGACCCGCCACCGACGCAGGCGACGGCGGCGTCCGGCAGTTCGCCCGTCCGTTCGAGGAACTGCTCGCGTGCTTCCTCGCCGATGACGCTCTGGAAGTCACGGACCATCCGTGGGAACGGGTCGGGGCCGACGACGCTGCCGACGAGATAGTGGGTGTCGTCGATGTTCTGTGCGAAGTCTTCTAGGGCCGCGTCGACTGCGTCGGCCAGTCCGGAGTCACCGCGCGTCACTTCGTTTACCTCTGCACCCATGAGGCGCATCCGGAAGACGTTCATCCGCTGTCGGTCTGCGTCCTTCTTCCCCATGTAAATCTCCGTGTCGAGGCCGAAGAGGGCGCCGACCATCGCCGTCGCCGTTCCGTGTTGGCCGGCACCCGTCTCGGCGATGAGACGCTTCTTTCCGGCTTTCTCCGCCAGCAACGCCTGTCCGAGCGCGTTGTTTATCTTGTGTGCACCGCCGTGGAGCAGGTCTTCACGCTTCAGATAGATGTCGGCACCGTATCGTTCGCTGAGGTTTCGGGCGTAGTACAGCGGTGTGGACCGCCCTGCGAACTCTTCGAGGAGGCCGCGGAACTCGGCTTGAAACGCCTCGGTGTTCGAGATTTCGTCGTACGCTGCCGCGAGTTGGTCGAGTGAATCGTCGAGGACGTCGGGAACGTAGCGTCCGCCGTAGCCCTCGAAATCTCCGTTTGCCATGTATATTCCTGTTGAATTCGTCCACCCACAAAAAGCGTTCTTAGATGACCAATTTCGCACAGCAGTGTATTCCAGTGGATGTGGGTTCGGCGTCGAGGCGGCGAAGGTTCAAAAGGGAACACGGGGGGAAGTGTGTCGTGGAGATGGACAAAGCGGGGCGCGGCGAGGGAGTCGGACTGGAAACAACGAGGCTCGAAGGCGGTGAGAACGAGGGACGACGGCGGTGAGAATGAGGGGTGACGGCGGTACGAACGAGGGACGACGGTGGTGAGAGGCGAACGATGTGACCCGGCGAGGGGCGAGTGCCGACCAGCGGGTGTCGGCGAGTGGTGTGTCCGTCGTCTCCGTCACGCCGTTCGTTCGACCTGAACGAGTGCCACTGGGTCTTCCCATCCGTAGACGTCTGGGTCGAGGTCACCGTCACCGACGATACCACCGTGGGGCGTGACGACGCCGTCTTCGGCGAGGTCAGGATTGCTCGTGCCGGTGCCTTCGGTTCCGGAGTCGATGCCGTAGAGGGCCTGCGCAGGGGGAACCATGTCGCCGTACATCTCGGTGTTCATCTCGGTTCCAGCGTCGTAACTGGCCGCGAAGTACGACCGCGACTCGTTGACGCGTTCGGGGAGCGGAACGGTGTCGAGGCCGGCGAACCCGTCGTTCGTCCCGATGAGCATGCTGACGAACGAGAGGTACGCGCCGCTCGAATCGGTCTTCAGTTCGAGCGTGGTCGTGTAGGGGAACATCTCACTCGCCGGGAGTTCGGTGGGGACGAGTGGCGTCTCTGCGACGGCGACGCCGCGCACGTCGGTGGTACTCTCTGCGAGTTCGGCCAATGGGGCGAGGTTGCCGTTCTCGGCGACTTCCTTGATGGCCTCGCTCGCCGGGTCGCCCACAGCGAACAGTTCCACGCTAGCGCGGTGGGCGACCACCGCGGGCGGGGTGAACGGTTGGCCAGTCGTGAGGTTCGCCACCGTCACGCGGTAGGTGCGGGCACTCTGGTCGCCGTTACCGTTCCCGTATGCCTGTGTCGGGACCGTCACACCGCCGAGGCAACCGGCCAGCGCAGTGAGTGCGCCAGCACCGGTTAGTCCGAGAACGGTTCGTCGTGTCGTCGTGTAGTTCGGGTCTGTCATCGTTGCTCACGTGTGGATAATCCACGACGAATCGGATGCGAGCAAGGGTATTGTTGGTTTTTCGAGATTAGGCCCTAGTGAGGGTCAAATCAGTACCAAATTCGGTCGAGGAGCAAGGAGAGACGCAGAGGGGCGTCGAACTCAGCGCATCGTGACGTAGGTCAGGAACGCGAGTGCGACGAGTTGGAGTGCTCTGAGGACGAGCACCGCCTGCTGGACGTGCGGGTCGCCCGAGTAGAGACTCTGCATCGTGAACAGGAAGTACAGTGCAGTCGCGTTCTCGACGAGCATCACGACGGCGAACGCGAGGAGGCCCAAGACGAGCGACGTCCGGAACGTCCGATAGTTACGTATCCACACGGCGGTCAACGCCGCGAGGAAGACGATGTTCACGCCCGAGAGGACGCTCGCTGCCATAATTTGGGTGCCCATTGCCATGTTCAATCGAGGTGTTTTGTTATCTCTTCGAACGTGTCGCGGGAGTGTTCGAACTGGTCGGTCAGGAAGTACAGTTGCCCGTACTTGTCACCGCCTGCTTCGACGACGTTGTGCGACTCGAGCACGTCGAGGTGGTGTCTGATGGTCTTGTAACCGACGTCGAGTTCGTCGGCGAGGCGATTCGCGTTCAGCGGTTGGTCCGAGAGCGCACGGATGATACGGACGCGGTTCTCACCGCCCCGTGTCGCCGTGAGTAGATACCAAAGCGCCTTCTCCATCGACTGCTCTTCGTATTGCTTCGACGGGGGGCGTAATATCCCCACTGGTCTGATACGACACGTCGACAGTAATTCTCCGTCCCCACCTTACAAGAGGGTTGTTCCACTTCCGTACCAAATTCGGGGTCAGTTCTCAGTCGGGCACACCCAGGCCGGTGTCGTCGCCGACGACGAACCGGAAGATGATGCCGAAAACGGCAGAAAGCAATATGTCAGTAGAGTCCTTTCGAATGTGGTATGGACGGCCCGGGTGGAGACGCGTGTACGATTGAGTCCCCGAAAGGTCGCCCGTGTCCCATCTGTGGGGCGTCGATGACCCACCGGCACTGTAAATATATCTGCCCGGAACACGGTGTCGTCTACGACTGTAGCGACACGTTCTGGTAGTGATGCCTGACATGAGTCTCTCAGTGCATTGTCACTGCTGTGTCCCCGCATCTGGGGGTAAATTCGACAGTGGCGGCAAGTGTTATGTCGCCAGCGGCCCACTAATGGAGTGAGACCACTTGTGGCCTTCCGGCCCTTTTCTCGCTCACGAGACACGAGACGGTCACGCGAACACGAAACGATGGTAAACGAATCACAGATCGAAGCCGGAAAAGAGATACAACAGCGGACGGGGAAGACGTTCTACTTCGCCACGCGACTCCTCCCAGAGCGTGTGCGACACGCGACGTACGTCCTCTATGCGTTCTTCCGCGTTGCCGACGAAGTCGTCGATGCCGAAGAGACGGCGCCACCGGCGAAACAGCGTGCGCGACTCGAACAACTCCGTGCCGAAGCACTCGGAGACGTCGAGTCGGACGACCCTGTTTTGTCGGCGTTCGCCGAACTCAGAGCAGAGAACGATATCGCCGCCGAGGACGTGAACGTCTTCATCGACGCGATGGAGTCCGACATCGAGAAAGACCACTACGCCACCTACGAGGAGTTAGAGACGTACATGGACGGGTCGGCGTCCGCCGTCGGTCGGATGATGGTCGCCGTGATGAACCCGAGCGACCCGGAGACGGCACTCCCGCACGCGACTGCGCTCGGGCAGGCGTTCCAGATGTCCAACTTCCTCCGCGACGTGGGCGAAGACGTGGTCGAACGTGACCGAGTCTACCTGCCGCAGACGTCGCTCGAACGCTACGACGTCGATATCCAGCAGATTCTCGACCTGGAGTTCGACGACTGTGTGGCCGCTGTGATGCAAGACGAACTCCGCCGGACCGAGGCACTCTACCGCGACGGTGTCGCCGGCATCGAACATCTCCCGGCGGACTGTCAGTTCCCGGTGCTCCTGTCGGCGGTGCTCTACGCCGACCACCATCGCTCGATTCGGAATCTCGGCTACGACACGCTCTCGGCCACGCCCGAACTGAGTTTCGCGCGGAAGGTGTCGCTCCTCGTGAAGACGGCGGCGTACTGGGCCATCTGGCGCGACCCGGTGGCCGTGTTCAAGGCCGTCAGCGTCGTCCCGTACCCCGACGACGACGGGTTCGACGCGGACTTCGGCCCCGGTTCGACGCCCGCACGGAACCCACAGCGTGACGGTCGGTTCACCGGATGGATTCGCACGCTGAATCGCTGGGATTCGGAGTAAGTTCGGATTCGTCGTCGACCATCGTTTTCTGCGGAGCGTCGTTCGTCACCGTCTGTTCGTCCCGAGTAGGCGCACCACGGGTCAGCGAGCAACGGGTGCGAACCGGCAGGGAAAACTCAGGACTGAACCGTGGCGAGGAGAGCCGCGGCCGGTGGGATGGTGCCCGTGTCAGGACTGCCACGGGAACCGGCGCGGAATCCGGAGGAGACTGGAGTCGAAGCGGTCGGTTCGGAGTAACCCGATACCGAAGAGGCCGGCGACGATGACCGGTGCCCAGTTGCCGAACCAGAGGTTGATGCCACCCCAGAGGATGACGAAACTCACCAGGTCGTCGAGCATGAACTCGGTTTCGGCGAGTCGAGTGAGCAGTGCCTCCCGGTCGAATCCCCAGTCGAGGAGGACGACGGCGATAGTCGCGCTGATGACCCATCCGGCGTAGTTCGACAGCGGGACGCCGTAGAAGAGGATGGCACCCTCTCCGAGTCTGTAGTACTCCCAGAAGCCCAGTGCGACAGCGCCGGGGTCCAACACCACGTCCATCGCCAGCACCGTCGCGATGACGACGACGAGACGGACGGCGGTGTTCCGCGCACGGTCACCGAGCAAGAGGAGACACAGCAGGTAGGCGTTCATCACGAGTGGGATGAAGAACACTGGGAGACCGATGGGGACGCCGGCGACAGTCGGGCCCAGGTCGACGCCGTAGGTGAACCATCCGTAGGGCCACCCCGTCGTGATGCCGGTGTACTCGATAGCGTACGCGTAGGCGGTGAGCACGCCGACGGCGATGGCGGCCCGGCGGGTCAGGTGCGGGAGCAGGCCGACGATGAGCGGCGAGCGCATCACGACGGTCCCGAGCAGGATGAGAGACGCGTTGAACGCGAGTGGGGCGGGTAGCCACCCCATCGCACTCGCCACGAGGAGGACAGCACCGTTCAGCGGGAAGAACACCGAGATGGTAAATCGGTTGTCGCGGACGAGTTCGTCGAGTGCGAGTTCGACTTCCCGCCGGGTCCGAGGAAGTTGTGTTCGCAAATCAGCCATTCACGATACTCCAGAGTGCTCCGAAGGTGATGAGCATGCCGACGACGGTATTGAGAAGCGGGAACCACCAGTACGCCCTGTCGACGGCGACGCCGGTGCGGGCGACGCCGAAGACGAAGAGCGGATAGACGGCCAGCAAGCCACCGAGACGCAGGTCCACGAGGGCGAACGCGGCGGCGGCCAGTCCCCACGTCACCGCGCAGTAGGCGTAGGTCCACCGTGCTCCGAGGAGCGTCGCAGTGGTCCGAATACCCGCTTCCCGGTCGGGTTCGATGTCGGGAATCGCCGAGAACGTGTGCATCCCCATCGTCCAGAGCCACGCACCGAGGATAGCGAGTACGGGCGGGTTCACCCCTGCGATTGTCGCGTAGGCGGCGACGCCGGGGAGGATGTACAACCCGTTCGAAATCGAGTCGAGGAACGGCGTCGTCTTGAACCGGAACGGTGGTGCACTGTACTCGACGGCGAGGAAGAAGTGAGCGACCAGCCACGGCCACGCAACCTGCGGGGTGAGCGCGAACAGGCCGACACCGAGGACGCCGCTCCCGACGACGACAGCGAGGTTCACCGGGTCGCCACGCCAGCGCGCCTCTCTGTCGTCTTTCTTGGGGTTGGCCGCGTCCACGTCGACGTCGAACACGTCGTTGACGCCGTAGAGGAAGACGTTCGCCGGGACGAGGAAGTACGCGACTAGGGCGAGCGTTACGGGAGCGTAGAGGTTGGAGAGGTCCGTCGCGGCGGCGGCGGCACCGACGAGAACGGGGCCAGCGAGGTAGAGCCAAAACCGCGGGCGAGAGAGGACAAGCAGGTAACTGAGTCGGTCTTTGAACCCGCCACTCGCCCCCGTACTCGTCGCCATCTCCGTCCTCATCGAGCGTCGTCGGCCATCTCCTCTGCGGTGAGTTGCCCGCTGATGAGACACATCGGGACGCCGATACCGGGCGTCGTGAACGACCCCGTGAAGTAGAGTCCGTCTACCTTCTTCGACGCGTGCGGTGGGCGGAGGAGTGCTGTCTGCCTGAGCGTGTGTGCGAGTCCGAGCGCGGTCCCTTTGGTGCTGTTGTACCGTTCTGCGAAGTCGTTCACACAGAACGTCTCTTCGACGACGATTCGGTCTCTGAGGTCCACCCCAGTGTTCGCCGCGATGTCGTCTAAGACCAGGTCACGGTACGACGCTCGCATCTCCGGCGTGTCTTCGAGGCCCGCGGCGATGGGGACGAGCGCGAAGAGGTTGCTGTGGCCTTCGGGGGCGACCGAATCGTCCGTCTTCGAGGGAACACAGAGGTAGTACGCCGGGTCGTCGGGCCACCCGGGTCTGTCGAAGATGTGTTCGAAGTGGTCGTCCCACTCCGTCGGCAAGACGAGCGTGTGGTGGGCGAGTTCCTCCACGTCACCTTCGACGCCGAGATAGAGGAGGAACGCCGACGGTGCGTAGGTCCGCGACTCCCAGTAGTCGGCGTCGTACTGTCGTTTCTCGGGGGGCAGGAGTTCCTGTTCGGTGTGGGCGTAGTCGGCGTCGCTGACGACGAGGTCCGAGAGGAACTCTCGCCCGTCTTCGGTTCGGACGGCGAATCCGCCGCGGCGCCCCGCGATTTCGGTGACGGGCGCGTTCGTGTGGTACTCGACGCCGAGTTCCTCGCCGAGGGCGACCATCGCGTCGACGACGGCGGCGAGTCCACCGTCGGGGTAGTAGACGCCCATGTTGAAGTCGACGTGACTCATCAGGTTGTAGAGCGCCGGCGTGTTGTTCGGCGCGCCGCCGAGGAACACCAGCGTGTACTGCATTATCTGCTGGAGTTTGGGGTGGTCGAAATACCGCTCGACGTGGTCTTGCATCGACCCGACGAGCGACAGTCCCCACGCGTTCTTGGCGACGTCTAAGTCGATGTAATCCCGGAGGTTCGGCCGGTCCTCGTAGACGAAGTGCTCCATCCCGATGCGGTAGTTCCGCTCGGACTTCCGGAGGTAGTCGTCGAACTTCTCGCCCGCGCCGGGTTCGTACGACTCGAAGAGTTCCTTGTTCGTCTCGATGTCGGGGACGAGGTCGACCTGGTCACCGTCTTTGAAGAAGATACGGTAGTGAGGGTCCAGACGGGTCAGGTCGTAGTAGTCGGAGGGCTGTTTTCCGAAGTAGGAGAAGAAGCGCTCGAACACGTCGGGCATCAGGTACCACGACGGACCCATGTCGAAGCGGAACCCGTCGCGTTCGAGCGTACTGGCCCGCCCACCGAGTTGTTCGTTCTTTTCGAGTAGCGTCACGTCTGCACCGGCGTCGGCGAGATAGCACGCCGTCGAGAGGCCACCGAATCCGCCGCCGATGACGACGACGGACTCACCGGCCAGAGAGTCGAGGTCCGAGACAGAATTCATACAGAGTTGTAAGAACGTCGAGAACATAAATCGAGTGACCGATTCGGCAGTCGCCGACGCGGTGCCGGGTGCCTCGTTGGCAGACATCTTTAGGGCGCACCCGCCCATACGACGCCCATGAACGACACCACCGTCGTGGTCACGGGTGCGAGTTCGGGAATCGGTGCTGCCGTCGCACGGGCGTTCGGACGCGTGGGGGCGAACGTGGTCATCTGTGCGCGCGACGGCGACGCCCTCCAGTCCGTCGTCGACGACATCGAATCCGCCGGCGGGTCGGCCACGGCGATTCGGGCCGACGTCCGCGACGAGTTCGACATGGAGCGATTGATGGAGACGGCCGCCCGCGCCGGCAAGCCAATCGACGTGCTCGTCGCCAACGCCGGTGTCAACCACGGGTCTCCGGGTGAGATGCCGATGGCCGACGAATCGTACGCCGCCTTCGACGACACCCTCCGGACGAACGTCCGCGGCGTCTTCAATGCGGTCAGAGAAGCGCTTCCGCACATGACTGCCGACGCCCGGATTCTCGTCCCGTCGGGGTCTATCGCCCGCGAGGCCAAACCGGGGATGGGCGCGTACGCCGTCTCGAAATCGGCCGTCGAGGGACTCGTCCGGCAGTTCGCCGTCGACTGCGACCAGACTATCGGCGTCATCGACCCCGGCGTCGTCGCGACGGCGATAACGGATGGACAGGGGCGTGACCCCGACGACGTCGCCCAACTGTTCGTGTGGGCAGCGACCGATGCCGACTCCGCCGAACTCGACGGCAACGTCGTCGGTCTGTCGGCGTGGAAGCGCGCGACTCGCTGAGTGCACTCACCTAGTGCCAACCGGTGGAATGCACGCGCTGTCCGAATCGGGCGCCTTATTAATCCGAACCAATTCGTTCACAACATGAACCGTTCGACAGCCATCGGCGTCGGCAGCGTCGTCGTCCTCGTCGCGCTCTCTGCGTACGCCGTGACGACGCAGGCGTGGAAACTCCTCGTCGTCTCGTGGGCCGCGTTCGCAGCGATGGCGGTGGCCGCACCGTTCGGTGCCCGCTCTCGCACCGAACACCCCGAGGGACTCGTGTGGGGCTATGGCCTCGCCAGCGGTGCGATGGTGACGAGTGCCGCCGTCTTCCTCGTCCCGCAGGCAATCGCCCACCATCCGCAGTTCGGTGGGTTCGGCATCGCCTTCGGCATCCTCGCCGGGTTCGGTGCCCACACCGTCGGCCACCGATTCGCCCACATGGACTTTCCGATGGACCGCACCGTGACGGAACTCTCTGCACACGCTATCTCTGCCGGTGCTATCATCGGCATCGTCTACGGCAACATCGACGTGGGCGTCGGCCTCGGACTCGCCATCGTCTCGCACAAAGGGCCTGCTGGCTACGCCGCCGCCCGCCGCCTCTCAGGCAAGGGACAATCAGTCGCTCCTCTCCTGCTACCGGCGGCGGGACTCGGTATCGCGGCTATCGTCTCCAGTGCTATCTCGCTCCCTGCGACGGCGGCGTTCCGCGGAATCGTCTTCGGATTCGCCTCCGGTGTCTTCCTCCACGTCGCGATGGACTTCCTCCCGCGGTGCGAAATCGGCAGTGAGATTCACGACCTGTTGGCCGTCGAAGACGAACACGCACACGCCGTCCTCGACAGACTCCGACTCCACGCGACGGTGAGCACACTCGTCGGCGGATTCGCCGTCTTCGGGGCGTGGCTTCTGGTCGGGTGAACGCGGGAGTCGTCTGCCACCCGATGGCCATCCGGTCACAGCGAACGACGCGTCACTCGGTGGACTGCGTGTTCTTGCGGAGGTTCTCGCGATACTCCGACCACGCCTGATACATCTCGGTTTGTTCGGACTTCGTCAGCGTGTCGTGGACTGCGTCGTCGTAGAACGGCAGTTCCTCCTTCTCGGGCATCGCCACGACGACGCTGAGCGGGTAGAGTTTCTCGTAGTAGTGCTCCAGCACCCACGCTTCGCCGTGTTCGGCGACGGCGTCCTCGATGTACGGTGCGGCTTCGGGATAGGTGTCTTCGAGTGTGTTCGTCATCAAATCGAATTCGCGCGCTGTCTCTCGTCGGTACTGTGCACCGTGGGTCGTGCTCCTCAGGCGTCTGTGAACTCGGCGAGTGAGTAGTTCGGACTATCCTCAATCCACTTCCCGATTTGGACGAGTTCGAAGGCGTCCAGTGAGTCGTCGAGCGAGGAAGCGACCGCTTTCCTCACCGCCGGGGGAAGCGTGTCGACGACGATGGCGGTGAGGGGATGTTGGGTCAGGGAGTAACTGGTCGCGAGACTGGTCGGTGCGACGACGATGACGTCCGACCCGTCGGTGTCGGCGAGTGCGAGTTGGGCATCACGGTGCTGGTAGACCGACGCATCGAGGGTACAGACCGGAAAGAGGGCCTCGGCATCTCCGTAGTCGATGCTCGCCGCTGCCGACGTAAAATGCCCTTTGTGCATATACATACCAAAATATATTCCCAAATTGCATAAACATTGTGGTAATCGGACAGTTCTGACCGCTGTCCAGGCCAACTTTCACAACCCAAGCACCGAACTACCCGATATGTCCCGCGAGCTCTACGACTGCACGGCGGCAGAACTCGCAACGCGACCCGTCGAACATCTCGAACACGACACCCCTCCCAGCGAGGCGGCCAACTGGTTAGACGAGAATGGCTACGATGCCGCCCCAGTCTACGCTGGCGGCGACCCAGTCGGATTCGTCCACGAAGACGATATCTCACCCGATACCGACGGCGACACACTCGACACCCACGTCACCCCGCTGACCATCGACTACATGATGAGCGGAGACACCTCGCTCCCCGACGTCATCTCCGCACTCGTCGCAAACCCGGTCTACTTCCTCGGCGGACACAGCAACGTTACAGGAGTCCTGACCCGAGCGGACCTCAATACGGCCCCAGCACGCATCTATCTCTTCGACCGTATCACCTATCTCGAAGAACAGCTTCGCGAACTCGTTCTCGACGAAGCACCCAACTGGAAACAGACCCCGGTCACCGTCGGTGAACTCGACGACATCGAATCGCGGTATGCGGACGCACAGGCCGCCAACGTCGCCTTAGACGAGATTCACTACGCGCAATTTTCGACACTCGAGACGATAGTCACCAGTGTCGAAGACTGCTGGCAGGCCTGCGGGTTCTCCACGAGAGGCGCGGCGAACAGTGCCCTCCACGAGATTACCGAGCTCAGAAACGACGTCGCGCACGCCAACCTCCTCGTCGAGAATACGGAGACCAATGCGTTCCTCAGCGATGGTCGGACGACGGAGAATCTCTCTGACACCCTCGAAACAATCGAGGGTGTTCTCGGGGAACTCAGCGGTGCGACGGCAGAACCCGACACGTCACCCGACGTGTCTTCCTGAACTGGAGCATCGCGTTCACACGCTCTGTGGGTGGTTGTCGTCTTCTTCTGAGTCGTCGTCTTCGGGGGAAGACCACGTCAGATGAACGTGGGTGTCCTCTCAACCGCTGCGGTGCCGGCAGAGCCGAAACATACCGATATCGCGACGGATACTCGTTCGGCCGTCGAATCTACTTCTCGCCCGGTCCGAGGTATCCCCACGACAAGAGGCGGTCACCCTCACCGTTTGTCCAGCGCTCGCCGATGTCGTCGCGGTAGTACATGTTCGGCATCACGATATCGTCGATACGCCCGTACGCTCGCTCGCGGGCGGCCTGCATCGTCTCACCTTTGCCCGTCACGACGATGGGCATCCCAGTGCCCCCCGCGACGCGCCACTGGCCATCGACTTTCTTCGCGTCTTCGAGATGGACTCCCTCCCTGCTCTCGGTTTGGAAGACGACGGCCGCGTTTCGGGAGTTTTCAGCGTACGTCTTCTCGTCATTGAACGGGAACGGCGGCAACACGACGCGAACGGCTATCTGGAACCCGTTGTGAACCGATAGTTCGGGGTCGTTGCCGTGGGCGAGGTCGTAGAAGAACTGTCCGGTCGAGGACTCTATCGATTCTTCTTGCAGCGCTATCGTCGGGTAGCCGAACCGTGGCGTGAACTCCAGCGGATAGATTCCGTTCTCGTTGACGATGCAGTTGATGTCGATACTGCCGACGTACCCTTCGCTGGCGAGCCACCCTTCTATCTTACCGAGCGTCTCTTCGAACAATCTGTTCTGTCCCGCCCAGAACATCGACGTCCCCATCTCTCCGGTCGACGGGCCGATGTTTCCGGGAAACAGTTTCTTGTGCTCGAAATTGAAATTGACCTGGTCGATGAACTCGTCTCCGTTGAAGAACCCACAGATGGCAATCTCGACGCCTTCGACTTTTCGCTGCAACTGAAAGCCCTTCATTCGGTGTCCCCAGGCTTTCTTGTAGGCTTTCAACACGTCGAGAACGTCGCTTCCGTCGTCCTCGCTGCCGACGTAGAGCAGTCGCTTGACGTTCTGGACTTCACCCAGTGGCTTGATGACGTACGGGGCCGGGTTCTCCTGGACGTGTTGGATGCCGGCGTCGAAATCGTGGAAGATGTAGTGGTCGATGGTGTTCACGCCATGGGCTTCCAGAATCTCCATCGCGTAGCCTCGGTCGTCTTCGAGACGGTCGGTGTTGGGCGTCCCGCCGACGACGGCCTTCCCCTGCTCGCGGAGTTGGTTCGCGAGTTCGCCCGTACCGACGTCCGAACCAACCCAGATATCGTCGAAAATGATGACGTCCGCCCACTCGACGTCGGCCTGCCAGTCGTCTGTTTTCGGTACGAATCCGTCGCCGATTTCCTTGTCGCTCTCGGCTTCGATGTAGTACTTGACGTCGTGGCCCTCGCGGTGGACTTGCCACGCGAGGTCAGTTATTAGTGCGGCATCTGCGGAAACGAACAGGAAGTTCACACTCCACGACTCGGCCGCCACCGTGAAAACTGTTGGTCGAACGAGAATTTCGGGTCAGTTCTTCGTCAACCGCCGAATCTGGATGGAGATACCGAGTGCCGCCCCGAGGAGCAACACGAGGTTGAACGCGGCCTGGAAGGGGGCGCGGAACTCGGGATTCACCCACGTCGTAATCGTCTGCGTGGCGTTGAGGTAGAACTGCAGTGCCGCGATGAGCGCGAGCAACAGCAGTCCGGCGAGAACGGCGTAATCGAGGTAGCGACGAACTCGCTCTGCGAACTCACGGTTCTCGGTGTCGGACGTGTCTGCGTCCGGGTCGGGCGACGTCGCCGTCTCTGTCGTCTTCTTCGCGCCGGACTTCGTCGGCGTCTCTTCGCTCATTGTCGCCACCTCCGGGCGACGAAGGCAGTGGCGAGAAGCGCCACGAGTGCCACGACGACACCGAATCCGGGGGCCGCAGACTCGGTTCTGGTTCGTTCGGGTTCCTCGTCGGCACCGACGGAACCGCCGTCGTCTTCGAAGTCCTCTACGCGCAGTTCGACGTCTTCTGTGGTTTCGTTCACGCTAATCGTCCTCGTTGGGTTCAGATTCGCCGCGCCGCGGGCGGTGTCGATGACGACACCATCCCGCTGCAACACGGCGTCGATGTAGTAGTTGTAGCCATCCGGAACAGTCGCCGCCGCGTCCACGGACTCGGTCCGCCCGGCGCGGATAGTGCCGGCGTCTACCGTCGTCCGCGACGCGACGATGTTCGACTCGGCCTGCCGGAGGACGAACGTGACCGACAGGTCGTCGGCCGGTTCGTCACCGGTGTTCGTGAGCGACGCCGTCAGGTCGAGCGTCGTCCGGTTCTCGCCGGCGTCCTCGATAGAGAACGAAACCGGCGGGAGTGCCTCGGTCTCGGTGAACGACGTCGTCGACTGGAGGTACGGCGGTTTGATAGCCGAGACGCCGCGGACGCTTCGCCGCGCTTGGTCGACGCGTTCGGCATCACGGTAGAGCACCACTTCGATGTCGTACCCGCCCTCACGGGGGACGGTGAGATTCGTCGTCGCCGTCGTCTCACCGTCGCGAGTGACGTTTCCGACCGGGACGCGTTGGGTCGTCGCCAGCAGTCCCGACTCTGCGTCGATGGCGCGGACGAGCACGCTCACGTTCTGTGTGGGGTTGCCGCGATGGTCGATTCGTGACTGTATCTCGAGGGTGACCGTCTCTCCCGTCGCGGGACCGGCGGCGATGGAGACGTCGGTGACGTCTACCGGGCCGGGCCGAATCGGCCCCTCGTCAGTCGGGTCCGCGAGGACACCGGGGACGAGGACGGCGGTGACCGCCGCGACGACGACGACGGCGACGGCCCCACCGACGAGGAGGGCATTCCTTTCCATAATTGCTTGACATTTGGGTATTGGTAAATGTCTTGTCCTCGAATAGTCGCTGTACGGGAGCGTCTGCAGTTCTCCGACTGCGGTTGTAGCTACCGGCCACGTACTGCATCCACGACGTCGAAGGTGCAACAGGCGACGTGTTCTGTGGGTTCAGCGTGATTCGAGTGCGCGACGACGAACCCGTCGGAGTCGTCCAGAACCACGGAGATGGGAGGCACAGCAAGCAGTCGACAGTTTTCGACGTGAGAGCGATGCCGAAGTCGGTGTCGTCGTCTCCTCCGAAGCGTGGATTTTTATAGGACGGCGTCGGGATATGTGACATGGCAACGTACGTTATGGGCACGAACTCGGTACACACCAGTGCCGAACTCTGTGACTATCTCTCGCGACGTATCGAAACTGGCGACGTCGTACACGTCGTCAACTCCCACAGAGGTGGCGACAACACTGACAGCGACGACGTCAGAGACGGTGAAGACGCGTTGAACGTCGTCTCCTCTCGAATCGGTGACTTCGTCACCGTCGAGACACACCAGTACATCCGTGGGAACGACCCGGCGGACGACATCCTCGAATGCGCCGAGGAACAGAGCGCAGACGAAATCGTCATCGGCGTCAGAAAGCGGAATCCGACGTCGAAAGTCGTCTTCGGGAGCACCGCACAGGACGTGCTCTTGAGTTCGAATATCCCGATGGCCGTCGTCCCGCTCGAAAAAGTCTACTGAGGCCGCACTCAGTTTCCGGGCCGGTATTCGACGAGCGTCATCTCGAAGGCCGGTTCCTCGTCACCTTCCTCTTCGTAGAACGCCATGTACCCCGGTAGTGGGCTCTCCGGTGAGACACAACTCTCCCAGAAGACGCTTCCGTTCGTCCGCACGACGAAGTCTGCACACTGGAGTCCGGCGTAGTTCGAGGTGCTCTCGACTGTGAAACTCACGTCGCCGTTCTGCCCGGACGCCTCCCATCCGTCGCCGACTTCGAGCGTCTCACCGTCGACACCGCTGTAGTACGGTGAGTTGAACCCGATGGTCGCGATAGACCCCGAGGGACTCCCCGAGAGTTCGCTGTATAGCTGGTCTCGCGACGCAGTCACGGTCTGTTCTGTCGTCGTCCCGTCGGCGACAACTGTCGTCCGGATAGTGACGTTTTCCTCGTCGATGGAGACGACTTCCCACTCGTAGGTGGCAGTCTCGTCGAGGTTCGGCGATTCGACTTCGTATCGGTAGTACTGACCTGTGCGGAACTGCTTGTCCCACGACTGGTTGAAGTCGAACGTCGTCGATTTCGCGCTCTCGTCGCCACCGCCACTCCCGCTTTCACCGTCGTCACCAGACGCCGCCGTCGTTGTCGCTGCCGCGTCTTCGGCAGCAGTCGTCTGAGTCGCAGTCGCCGCGTCGTCACCACCCACGCCACCGCCGCACCCGGCCAAGAGAACCAGTGATGCGACGAGGAGGGTCTTCCACACAGTGTTCATATGCAAACCGATGAGTGGGGGAGGTATAATATGGTTGTGTCCGAGAGAGTCTCCGTGCCGAGAACGTCCTGCGTGGCGCTCGGAACCGCCGCCGGTGGGCTACTCGGCGGCCCCTTCGAGGACCTTCTCTGCGAGCGTCGGGACGAACGTGCCGATGTCGGTCACCATCCCGATAGCCTGTGAGGACCCACGGTCGAGGAGTTGGGTGACGGTTGCGGGGTTGATGTCGACACAGACGGTCTTGGCCGTCGACGGCAGGCAGTTCCCGACAGCGACGGAGTGCAAGAGCGTCGACAACATGAGCACCATGTCGGCCTGGTGTGCCTGTTCGCGGATGGCGTTCTGCGCCTCGATGGAGTCGGTGATGGTGTCCGGAAGCGGCCCGTCGTCGCGGATGGACCCTGCGAGCACGTAGGAGACGTTGTTTTTCACACACTCGTACATCACGCCTTCCGTGATGAGTCCGTCTTCGACTGCCGGTTCGATGCCGCCAGCGCGGATGACTTCGCTGATGGTGTAGATGTGGTGTTTGTGCCCCTTTCGTGGGTGTTCCATCGTCTCCATGTCCATCCCGAGAGACGTCCCGTAGAGGCCGCGTTCGATGTCGTGGGTCGCAAAGCCGTTGCCCGCCGAAATCATGTCGATGTAGCCCTCACGGATGAGTTCTGCGAGCGCGTCGCCACCACCGGAGTGGATGAGTGCTGGCCCGGCGACGACGAGGACGTTCCCGCCGTCTGCTTTCGTCTCACGAAGCGCGTCGGCGACTTCACCGATGAGCGACTCCGATGGACGCTCCGAGGAGACGCCGCCCTGCATGAATCCGAAGGGACCGGAGGCGTCGCGTGGTCGTTCCGGGGGTTTGACGCGGATGCCTGCCTCGTCGGTGACGATGAGGTCACCCTCGTCGACGCTGTTGAGGACCTTCGTGTACGCACGGGGGCCGTCCGGGCCGTCGGGGTCGACGACTATCGCGCAGTCCATCTCGATATTCTCGACCGGCAACCACTCGCCCTCGTACCGGACCTCGGTCGGGTGGTTGGTAGTAGAGTAGAAACCAATCGGGACCACCTGGTCTGCGGGCGAGGGTTCGACGTGTGCGTCCACCGGGTCGGTGAGGTTCGCGCCAATCTGGTGGAGTTCGTGGAGAATCTCCTGTAATTTCTTCTCGTCGTCGGCGGTGACGGCCATCCGGCAGTACGACGTCTTGTCCTTCTGTTTCCCGACGTCGAACTGCTCGACGTCGAAGTTCCCCTCGAGGTCCATCACGATACCGAAGGCCTGTTGCATCATCCCTGAGTCGATGATGTGGCCTTCGAGTTCGACGGTGCGCGTGAACGTCATCGACGGACATGGGCCGTGGGGGGCAAAGTGGGTTACGGACGTGACAGTCGCACTCGAACGCGCTGGAGGCCAGCGTCTACTGGATAAAATTGAGGCGTCCCCGTCCGCTTAGAGCAAGATTCCCTTGAACACGTTCGCGACGGTCCAGATGGCCTGGTTGAGGAAGTGGCCATCCTCGCCGGAGATACGGATTCTGTCGTCGCGCACTGCGTCTTCGACTTCACTCAGTGGGTCCGACGAGGAGGCGATGGTTTCGAGCGTCGCTCGGTCCGTGCTGATGCGAGTGGTCGCGTCCGGGTTGGGTTCCGTCGCCACATCAGCTATCTGCATGTCGTCCTGGAAGACGGCGGAGAACACGTGTGTCTGGTCTCCGTCTTCGATGTAGACGTTCACCGTCTTTCCGGCGATGAGACTCTTGGCGAACGGGATGTCGAGTTGGTCGACGTTCGCGTTGTACAGTGCGACACCATCGTCGAGGATTGCCTTCATGTCCTCGCTGGACAGTTCTGATTCTTGCGCGAGCGCGGGACCCGCAGACGAGACGACCAGTGCGACGACGAGAAATAGCGAAACGAATCGGTGGACGGAAATCATAGTCGCATCTTCCTTGGTCGCAGACGATATAATGGTTCCCGCGAGTGTTCAGCCAGCTATCAGTTCGCTACCGGACCGTCCGCAGGAACGACAGCAGGTGGCCGAACGTCTGTTCGAAGGCGTCGTCGTAGTGGTCGAAGTGGCCGACCGGTAGTTCGACGAGCGTCGCGTCGTCGAGTTCGTCGGCGAGTGCGGCCACGTCGTCGGCGTCGGCTAACTCGTCACGGGTTCCGGCGACGAGGAGCGTCGGGCACGTGATGGCGTCGGGGTCGGACACCGCGTTGTACCGGAACATCGAGAGGAACAGTCGTGCGGGCGTCTCGTCTCGCCACGCGCTCCCCGGTGAGACGAGTTCCCGGTAGGCAACGCGAACGCTCGGGTCTTCGAACACCGACATCGACGTGCCGTCACCGACGACAGGGACGCGATACGGGCCGAGGAAGCGCGACTGTACCTTGTCGCGGACGCCTGCGGCGAGGGCGGCGAGCGTCCCTCGAACACCTCTGCCACTCATCACCGCGCCCCCATCGAGCATCGGATTCTGTGCGACCACACCCGCGACGTGCCTGTCTTCGGCAGCGACGCGGAGTGCGTATCCACCGGAGAGACCAGCACCCCAGAGGACGACGCGGTTGCTATCGATTTCGGGACGCTCTCGCAGTCCTTCGACGGCAGCGTGCCAGTCGGCGACCTGTGCGTCGGGAGCGACGAGGTTCCGAGGCTCACCGTCCGAATCGCCCGTGGTTCGGTAGTCGAAGAGGAACGCGGCGTATCCCGCCTCGGCTAACCGTTCGGCGTAGGTCCGGAGTCCGAACCGGCGGTCGGTGGCGAGTTCGCCAGCCATGACGACGACGGGTGGCGTCTCGACGCCGTCGGGTCGGTAGAGCCATCCTGCGCAGTCCGTCCCGTCGCTCGTGAAGGTGAGACTGACGCGAGAGTAGTCGAAGTGTGAGGGCCGCCGGGGGCCGCGTGCCGCCGGTGGGTCACCGCGGTGACGCCACGCGCTCACGCGTCTCCCTCCTCCTCGTAGAGGGTGTCGAGAACCCGTGAAGAGAGTTCCTCGTCGTCGAGGGTGTAACTGTCGTACGCCCGAATCCACTCGTCTTCGAGTCGCCACGTCGCCTGCACGTCGCCTTCACTGCGAAGAATCGTCGCTTCGACGGTCACCGGGTCCCAGCCCTCACTGGCGAGTTCGAGGAACGCGGTGACTGCGCGTCCAACCTCCCCGTGGTCGGGTTTCACGTCGGGAAACGCCGTGAGATAGGTCACAGAAACCGTCTCGTCGAGCGAGAGCGACTCGACGCTGATGCCGTTCCCTCGGAGTGCTTCCTCGATGGCGGCGCTCGGTTCGAGCTCGTTCATGGAGTGCGATACGGCACCCGCCGGCTAAACGTTTGCCGCGAGACATGACGCTTCCTACCGTTCGGCGTTCGACCGACGAAGCGAATCGTGGAGCGCAAAGAGGGGTTCGATGTCGCCGACGGCGTACGCCACGAGGAGGCGAGTGAGTTCGGCGTGGGTCCGCGTGTGGTCGAGTCCGTTGACGACGCCTTCGACGTACCGTTCACCGAGCGCCTGACCGACGTGTGCGCCCTTCACGTGTGGGTCGTCGATGCCGAGTCGGTCCAGATAGCCCGCCGGCAGGTCGTAATCGTCGTACCAGACGGTCGGTTGGTCGATACCCGCTTCGTCGCAGGCCTTCCAGAGTGCGGGTATCTCCCTGTTCTGTCGGACGGCGTGTGGGAAGGCGGTTGCGGCGAGCGTGCCGAGGTCGACGTGGTCCGAAAAGAGTGCGTCCACACGGGAAGGGGCCTCGGGCCAGACGCCAGCGTCTGCAACGTCTCGCGCCCACGCTCGGAGGTGATGTTCGTCGAAGGACTCGCCGTTGTACGTGACGACCGGTCCGCCGCGTTCCTCACACCACTCGACGACGTCTCTGAGGAGCGACGCGGTGTGCTCTATCTGCCACCCGCCGTCACGAAGGACGACCGTACTCTCTATCTCGTCGCCGACGCAGTGACCGAGTCCGACAGCGACCAACTCGAAGTCGTCGGTGTTCTGAAAGTCGGTCGGTTCGCTACGCGGGCTAGCCGTCTCGATGTCGAGTGCGAGTCGCCCTTCGTCCATACAGTGGGCGTCTCGGATTGGGTACAAAAGCGAACGGATTCGACCGACGGAGAACGACCCCGTGGAACTCGGGGACTGCGAGTGTTCCCCTGCGTTGACCGTCAGTTCTCGACGACAGTCTTCTCAGATGTGCTACACTTCTATCTCCTCCCGACGCGATAGTTCGGTCATGGCTCGAAGACAGAGAGCGGCGACACGCAAGGCCCGCCGAGAGGACCGTGGTATCGGACGCCGCGGTGGGGGACGAGAGTGGGACCGCTACAAGATGACGCAGAAACTCGTCTCTATCGGTGACGACTACAACGTCGAGAATCAGGCCGGAGAGACGGTGTTCAAAATCGACGGCAAGGTGCTTCGCGTCCGCGACACGCTGAAGATGACGGACCTTCGGAACGACGATACGTACACGATTCGAGAGCGAATCGTCCGCATCAAGGACACGATGACGGTTCAGAAGAACGGGACGTCGGTGGCGACGGTGAAGAAAGCACTCGTCACACCGCTCCGAGACCGATTTACCATCTCTATCGATGGGCACCGAGAACTCACGGTGAAAGGGAACATCCTCGACCACGAGTACAAACTGATGCGGAACGGTGAGAGAGTAGGCGAAGTCTCTAAAAAGTGGTTCAGAGTCCGCGACTCCTACGGTATCGAAGTCTCACCCGAGATGGACGCCGGTCTGGTCGTCGCCTGTACCGTCGCCCTCGACATGATGGTGCATCCGACGCGGTGAGAACGTAGCCTGCCTAGAGAGGCTCTTGCCGTCTGTGAGATATACGAAGTATTCACTACGTGTCCGCTTGCTTGTATTCGTCGGGTAACGCCCCCGAGAGGAGCGTTCGCTCAGCCTTTCGAAGGTGTTCGTGCAGTGTCGCACGACTGATGCCGAGTTCGTCGGCGAGTTCACTGTTCGATATCTTTCGTGGCCAGTCGTAATACCCGCGTGCGAGGGCTTCGGTCGTGACTTCACGCTGTCGTGCGGTCAGGGGTGACTCTGAGTCGGCACGGAACTCCGCGAGTTTTCCGAGTGTAACCGTCCCGAAACTCGCTAAATCGACGAGGATGGCCTTGAGATGTTCACGTCGAAAGACGAGGACGTGGTACTCACGCTGGCGGCCGGAGACGGTGTTCGACCGGCGAAGCGTCCCGTGATTCTTGTAAATCGCGCTGTAGGCACCGCACGACGGTTTCGTCACGAGGAGGTTGTCGTCGTCCAGTCGTCGAACGTGTTCGACGTGGTCGGTCGCTTCCAGTTGCGCCTGGAAGTCGTCAGCATGCGGACCGGCACGCAGGACGAACGTCACGAGCCCGTTCTGTATCTCCTCGATTTCGATGGGAATCGGGTCCTCCACGTCCGCCGTGAGTCGGCGGAGGACGCACTCGCGATGCTGTGTGAAGTGAACTGTCGCGGTGAACATCGTTAGAGTGGGTTGTGAACACGCCCCACGAGCAAAAAGCTGCGTGACGGGGAGAGTGGGTACTCGAACCAGACGCACAAATATAACGAACCAACACGTGTTGGGGCAACCCTTACTCTCCAACCCACCGATGTACATGGCGTACGATACCATATGACACACAATCTCGGCGTCGACGTTGGTGGGACCTTCACGGACGTTATCGTGTTCGACGAAGCGACCCACGAACTGACAATCGACAAGGTACTCTCGACTCCGGCAAACCCATCAGAGGGTGTGCTGCACGGCATCGAAGAGGCGACGAAGAAGGCGAATACGTCCGTCTCAGAGCTCAACTTGTTGTTTCACGGCACGACAGTCGTGACCAACATGCTCCTAGAAGAGACGGGGTCACGAGTCGGCCTCGTCACCTCGGCAGGGCACGAGGACATCCTTCACCTCGCCCGGGCGTGGACGCCCGGTCCGTTGTATGGCTGGATGGGGATGGAAAAGCCGAATCCGCTGGCCGACCTGACCGACACTCGTGGGGTCCCCGGTCGAATCGCCTCTCCGTCGGGCGAAGAGACCAAGCCACTCGACGAAGACGCGGTTCGAACGGCCGTTCGGGAACTCGACGAAGCGGGTGTCGAATCACTCACCGTCGCACTGCTCAACTCGTATCTCAACCCGGTGCACGAAGAACGCGTCCGCGACATCGTCGCCGAAGAAGCGCCCGACCTCCCGGTGTCCATCTCCTCGGAAATCGTCCCCGAGTACGGCGAATACGAACGAACGTTGACGACGGTCATCAACGACTATGCTCGCCCGACCGTCATCAACTACCTCGACGACCTCGACGACTCGCTGGCAGAAGCAGGCTCATCAGCGACGATGAACGTCGTCCGTTCGGATGGTGGTCTCATGAGTAGCGCGGCCGCAAAGGAACGACCGGTCGAGCTAGCGCTGTCCGGTCCCAGCGGGGGCGTCGTCGGTGCGGCGACCATCGCCTCGAAGAAGGGCGTCCCGGACGTCCTGACGCTCGACATGGGCGGCACGTCGACCGACGTCTCGCTCGTGGAGGCTGGAACTCCCGGGACGACCCGACACACGAAAGTCGGCTATCGGGAGTTCACCTCTCGGTCGGTAGACGTGAATACCGTCGGTGCGGGCGGTGGCTCTATCGCTCGCGTCCAGTTGAACGGGTCGTTGCAGGTCGGCCCAGAGAGCGCTGGTGCCGACCCCGGTCCGGCGTGTTACGGACAGGGTGGTGAGGAACCGACAGTGACGGACGCCAACGTCGTCCTCGGGCGTATCCCGCCATCGGTGCAACTCGGTGGCCGGATGGAACTCGACAGGGAGGCCGCTCGCGAGGCCGTAGCGACCATCGCCGAGGAGCGCGGGACGACAGTCGAAGAAGCCGCACAGGCCATCCTCGACATCGTCAACGAGAACATGCACAGCGCGCTCCGGGTCGTGAGCGTCGAGCGCGGTTACGACCCCCGAGAGTTCGGCCTCGTCGCGTTCGGCGGTGCAGGACCGATGCACGCGAATGCACTCGCGGACGTGATGGGTGCGTACCCACTGATTATCCCGCCGGGACCGGGCGTGATGTCCGCGTTCGGGTTCCTCACCTCTGACATCCAAAACGAGTTCGCCGAGACGTATCTCGAAACCGAAGTGGACGTCGACGGCGAAGACGTGTACGACGCGCTCGCGGCCCTCAGAGACGAGGCAAGTGAATGGCTCGTCTCCGAGGGTGTCGGACAAGAGGACCACGCGTTCGAATACTTCGCCGACTGCCGATACTTCCGGCAGGATATTCAGATGTCGATTCCGGTCACTGTGGAGAATCTCCGCGATGAAACCGGACTCGCAGAGATTAAAGACGACTTCGAGGCCCGCCACGACCGGCAGTTTGGGTTCTCCCTCGACGCCCCGCTCGAAATCGCGAACCTTCGCGTCGTCGGAAAAGGGACCTTGCAGGGCGTGACCATCGAGGAACACGAAGAAACCGACGCCGACCCGAGTGACGCTGTCCTCGGAACCAACGAGGTGTTCTTCGACGACGAATACCACGAGACGACGATTTACGACCGCAACGAACTCCGGTCCGGGAACGAACTCGACGGGCCAGCAATCGTCACTGAAGACGACTCGACCATCGTCATCCAACCGGACCACGTGGCGACCATCGACCGCCATGGAAACATCGAAATTACCCGAGGTGCAGACCAATGAGCGACACGACACCAGACTTCGTCGGCGACCACGCCGTCGACCAGACCACACTCGACATCATCGAGAGTACGCTATCGAACACCCGCTACGAGATGGACCGAGTCGTCGAGACGACGGCCATCAGCCCCGTCATCCGCGAGCAGTCCGACCAGTTCCCCCTCATCGCTGACGCGCAGGGGCGGATGGTGATGGGCCAGTTCGGGTCGGCAATCGACACCATCCTCGAGAACTCGTCGTTCGACCGTGACGACCTCGAAGAGGGAGACGTTCTCGCCACCAACGACCCCTACATGTGTGCCGGTGCTGTCTCACACACGCCGGACATGCTCCTGTTGCGACCCATCTTCTACGAGGGCGACCTCGTCGGGTTCTCCAGTCAGTGGGGGAACCTGATGGACGTCGGTGGGAAGACACCCGGCAGTATGCCCGTCCAGGCGACTACCATCTTCGAAGAGGGGATGCGCCTCCCGCCAGTCAAACTCTACAAGCGAGGCGAAATCGACAGCGAACTGCTCGACGTGTTCGTCCACAACACACGACTTCCCGACCACGCGGAAGCAGACATCAAGGCACTCGCGGCGGGCACGAAAGCCGCCGAGACGCGAATCGTCGAACTCTGCGACCGGTTCGGCAAGGAGACGTATCTCGACGCCTGTGATGCCATCCTCGACCGAACCCGCGACGGGATGATAAATCTCATCGATGAGTTCATCCCCGAGGGTGAGCGCTACACGTTCGAAGACCACGTGGACGACGATGGCATGGGCAACGGCCCGATAAAACTCCACCTCGAAATCTACCGGGAGGGCGAGACGGTCTACCTCGACTGGACCGGCACGGACGCGCAGGTGCCGGGGACGGTGAACTTCCTCTTGAACGAGAAGATGTTCAAGATGTTCACCGGGGTCTTCCTCATCATGGCGTTCGACCCCCTCCTCACGTTCAACGACGGCTACTACGACCTGTTCGAGGTCACACTCCCCGAAGGGTCGGTCCTCCAACCGGAGTTCCCTGCCGCACTCGGCAACCGACTCCCGATGATGGCCCGGCAGTTCGACGTCCTCCAGGCGACGTTCTCGAAACTCATCGACGGCTTCTCGGTCGCTGGGAGTTACGGAACCTCGCCGAACCTCGTCTACGCCGGAACCGACTCCGAGGGGAACGAATTCCAGATGCTCGAAATCCTCTACGGTGGCATCCCCGCCCGCCCGGGCGGCGATGGCCTCGACGGCCACTCGTGGTGGCCGATGTTCCGGACGGTTCCGGCCGAGTATCAGGAAGCGTACTACCCACTGACGATAGACGAGTACAGCACGCGGGCCGACACCGGCGGCCCCGGCGAGTTCCGTGGCGGACACGGTATCACGAAGGTGTTCACCTTCGAGGAAGATGGCGCGATTACCTTCCAAGACGACCGGGCGCACACGTACCCGTGGGGCGTCGACGGTGGCAAGTACGCCAAGACCAGCGAAAAGCGACTGATTCGTGCAGACGGGACTGAAGAACGTCTACCGTCGAAAGTCGAGAACGTCGCAGTGGCGGCGGGCGACAAACTCGTCTTCAGCACCGCTGGCGGCGGTGGTCTCGGCGACCCCCTCGACCGGGACGCCGAACTCGTCGCCAGTGAAGTCGAGCGTGGACTCGTCTCCGAATCGGCCGCCGATGAGGAGTACGGTGTCGTCCTCGCCGACGACGGGACGGTCGACGAGAGCGCGACGGCGGACAGACGCGCCGAAATTCGCGAGACTCGCGACGAACCCAAGCAGTTCGACTACGGGCCGCTCCCGGACGAGGAAACCCTGCGGAAACAGATTCGCGACGAACGCCGCTCGTTCGAGAGCCAACACAGTTGAACACCTCTCATCACCCACAGCATGAACTGGCCACACGCTGCCGACTATGACGACGATGCCTTCGGGTCGAGCGTCGGCCTCGGTGACCGGCCCGCACTCCTCGTCATCGACCTGATTAACGCCTTTACCGACCCGACCACTGACCTCGGGTCCGACGTGAGCGGGGTCCTCGACCAGACCGCTCGCCTCCTCGGTGCGTTCCGTGAACGTGACCTCCCGCGGTACTTCACAACCGTCGCCTTCGAGGAGTCCTACGGCGACGCCGGGCGATTCATCGAGAAAGTCCCCGCGCTTCGAGAACTGCGACTCGGTACCGACGCAGTCGACGTCGACGACCAGGTCGCACCCGAGGGCGACGAACGCGTCATCCTCAAGAAATACGCGAGCGCGTTCTTCGGCACCGACCTCGCGACCGAACTGACCACCCATCGCGTAGATACACTCGTCCTCGCTGGCGTCACGACCAGCGGGTGTGTTCGTGCGACTGCGGTCGATAGCCTCCAGCATGGCTACCGGACCATCGTCCCGGCCGACGCAGTCGGTGACCGCGCCGAAGGGCCACATCAGGCGAACCTCTTCGACATCGACGCGAAGTACGGCGACGTCGTGACGACCGACACCGTACTCGACCACCTCTCAACCAATGATTACTGATTTCAACGACCGAACTGCATCGAACCCGACTCTCACCCGTTCTCGTGGAGGGGTCTCGTGACCGACTACGGCGCGGCGCTCAGAGAACAACTCGACAGCGATGGATTACTCGTCTGCCCCGGCGTCCACGACCCGCTCACGGCCGCCGTCGCCGATACCGTCGGCTTCGACACCATCTACATGACCGGCTACGGAACCTCGCTGTCGAAGATTGGCTACCCCGACGCCGGGTTCATCACGATGCCGGAGATGATAGAGAACGCCGCCAACATCCAGGAACGCATCGACGTCCCCCTCATCGCCGATTCCGACAACGGGTACGGCAACGCGACCAACGTCATTCGCACGGTCCGCGAGTACATCAAGGCCGGCGTCGCTGGCATCCACATCGAAGACCAGACGTTCCCCAAACGCTGTGGCCACACGAAGGGCAGACAGGTCATCCCGCACGACGAAGCGGTCGGGAAAATCGCGGCCGCAGCAGATACGCGTGACGAGCGAGGGTCGGAGTTCGTTCTCATCGCCAGAACCGACGCTCGCGGAACCGGTGATGGGTCGTTAGGCGAAGCCATCGACCGCGTCAACGATTTCCTCGACGTCGGTGCCGACGTCGCGTTCGTGGAGGGACCCACCGACGAGGACGAACTGCGCCGCATCGGACGCGAAGTCGATGGGCGACTCGTCTACAACTTCGTCGGTGACCTCGGCTCTTCGCCCTACGTCGACCTGTCTGCGCTGGAGAAGTGGGGGTTCGACATCGTGTTGTTCCCCATCGCCGCGACGCTTTCGACCATCGCGAACGTCTATGCCGACTTCAGTGCGTTCGCCGACGACCCTGTGGCGGCGATGCGGAAAATCGACGATTCGTTCAACGAACAACCCGTCGGAAGCCTCCACGAGTTCTCTCAGTTCCCCGAGGTGGTCGCGTGGGAAGAACAGTACCTCCCCGACGAAGAACAGGAGAAGTACGATGGCTCGCTCGGAGACGACGTCGCGTAGTCGCGAGTAGCGTGGCGTCGTCACCGACGCTCGTGCCCGTGGTCAGGGATGCACCGCTGGTCGGAAGTTAGTGGCGCGAAAGAAATGTCGTCAGCGTGTTCGGCTAACAGGTTTTCGTTACTCTGAGCCGAACATCTGGCGCATCATCGGGTGCATCTCCATGAGCTGCTCTTCTGCGATCTCCTCGTACAGCTTGTACGTGATGGAGACCGTAAGCAGCAGCCCCGTCCCGGAGACGGCACCGATGGTGCCCAGCATGTTCGCCATGACGGCGAGCAGCCCGACGAGTGCGCCACCGATGACGGTCACTTGCGGGATGTACCGCTCCATGACCTTCTCGATGACCTGCGGGTTCCGTCGGAAGCCGGGAATCTGCATCCCGGAGTTCTGAATCTGTCGTGCCGTCGATTCCGGGCCCATGCCCGTCGTCTCGACCCAGAAGACAGCGAACACCGCGCCACCGACAATCATGAACGTGAGGTCGATGAGCACGCGGATGGCGATGTCGAGGGGGTCGGCCGACGTGAGGCCCAGGAACCACATCCAGTCGGAGCGGGACTGGATGGGTGCGAGGTAGTAGAACAGGCCACCGGTGACCTGTCCGCTCGCGTACTCGCCCAGCCACGCGGGCATACTCGCCCACTGGCTGTCGAGGATGCGCCCGAGGAACTGGATGTTCGCCTGCAGGGCGCGGACGAGAATCATCGGCAGGACGCTCGCGTAGATGAGCTTGACCGGGAAGCGCCCGCGAGCACCCTTCACACGAGCGTGCGAGAGGGGAATCTCGACGCGGACACTCTCGGCGTAGACGACGATGCCGAAGATGAGCACCGTCGTGATGAGCGCGAGCAGTTGACCCTGACCGAGGAAGAGGGTCGAAAGCAGGTCGGTCGGCGAACTCGGTAGTTGGACCGAACCGGAGATGATTCCGAACCACGTCGGGAAGAAGCCCGACGCGCCACCGAGGCCCTGCCAACTGAACAGCCCACCGACGAGCTGCTGGCTGACCCCAGCGATGATGAACAGCCCAACACCGGAGCCGACACCCCACTTGCTGACAATCTCGTCCATGAACAGGATGAGGACACCACCGACGGCGATCTGCGCGAAGATGAGCGTCTTCACGCCGAACGTACCGATGCCGAGCGACGTTGCGACGCCCGTATCGGCTGGCAGGAATCCGCCAGCGAACACCATCGGCAGGCCCGTCAGGACGATCATGACCCCGACGAGCAACTTCTGGAGACCCTGATAGAGGATCTGATCGCGCGGATTGTTGTCGGTGTCGAGCCCGAGCAGGTCAGCACCGCCGAGCAGTTGTAAGACGATGCTCGCCGTGACGATTGGCCCGATGCCCAGTTGGAGCACCGACCCCTGCTGACCGGCGAGAATCGACCGGAACTGACCGAAGAGGTCGTTCGCAGTCGCCGCGTCCACACCGAACAGCGTCACGTTCGTCAGGAAGAAGTACAGCACGAGAATGCCACCAGTCCACCCGAGTTTTCGGCGGAACGGTACGTGTCCCTCCGGTCGGGCGACTGCGGGCATCCGCGCCAGCACTGGTTCGGCGGCGTCCTTCCATCCCATGATTTATTCCTCGTTGTCCTCGTCGGCGTCGGCGTCGGCTTCTTCTGCTTCGGCCTCGGCCGCTTCCTCTGCGCGTTCGGAGAGTTCGGCGCTGCCGCCAGCCTCTTCGATGAGTTCGACGGCACCGGCGGTGAACGCGTCGGCGACGACGTTCAGTTCGTTGCGGACCTGACCGCCACCGAGCACCTTCACGACGTCCGCGTCCCAGCCATCCTCGGCCACGTCGCGTGCGTCGATCGTGTAGGCGTCACCGTCTTTCTCAGCAACTCCGTCGGCCGCGAGGAGTGCGGCGTCCTCGTCGAGCTTCTGGACTTTGACTTCGGCGACGTCGTCCTGCAGGGTGTCCGGTCGCTTGAAGCCGTGTTTGCCGAGCGGTTCGTAGTTGTGGAATTCGTGCTTGTCGCGCCCGGCACGGCCACGGCCACCACGGTGTCCGGCACCACGCCGGTTCTTGTGGGTACCGCCACTGTGCGTCCGGGAGCCACGTTGGCGTCGTTTCTTGGACGTCATCGCATTGCCTCCAGCAGTTCGTCGATTTGCTCAGTCTCGTGTTTGCCGAGCTGACCACCTTCTTTCGTCACGTGCTTCTGGCCGCGGTGGCCACCACGTGCGGGGTGGAGTCGAAGCACCGGCGAGAGACCCTGCTTGCGCAGCGTCGTCTCTTCGTCGTAGACGGCCTGTGCGAGCGAGGCGATGTCGTCGTAGTCGGTGTTCTCCGAGACCCACTCGTCCGTGATGTCGGCCGAGCCCTCTTCGGGTTCGGCGCGCGTGCGGATGAGCGTCTCGACCACGTCGACACTCGGCGTGCCGTGTGCGACGTAGTCGTTGACCTTCGTGATCATTCCACGGTAGGTGTCCGTCTCGGGGACGAACGTCGCGTGGTTCACGCGGCTGATGTTGAGCATCGACAGCGTGTCACGGACGTCCTGTGCCATGTTGACTTCACCGCGAAGTTGGACGATAGCCTGCATTAGTCGCGCACCTCCTGTCGAACTTCACGAGCGCGTCGCGGCGTACGGGACTGCGACGCGTTCTTCAGTGCGTTGTACGTTGCCTTGGCGAGGTTGACAGTCGTCCGCGTGTTCCCGTCGCTCTTGGTCCAGGCGTCCTGGACACCGGCGAGTTCGAGGATGTTGCGGACCGTCTCTGCGGCCGCGAGGCCGAGGCCCTGCGGTGCCGGGATGATACGGACCGTCACAGAGCCTGCCTTCCCTTCTGCCTTGCGGGAGAGGGAGTTCAGGCCGCCTGCACGGTCTTCCCACGAACCGGAGCCGCGGTCAACCTTGATAATGTTCAGTTTCGCCACCTCGATGGCTTTCTGGATAGCGCCGCCGACCTGGTCGTCGCGGGCTTCAGCGTAGCCGAGGTAGCCGTCACGGTTCCCGACTGCGACGACACACCGGAACTTCACCCGGCGGCCGGAGTCGGTCATACGCTGGACCATGTTGATGTCGAGCACTTCGTCTTCCAATCCGGGAAGGAGTTGGTCGACGATCTGGGGCTCCTTGAGCGGAAGCCCAGTCTCGAGCGCGTGGTCCATCGACGTGACGTCGCCGTTCTGCACCATGCGGCCGAGCCGCGTTCGCGGCTCCCAGCCGTTGTTATCTCTGCTCATTCGTCCTCCTGAAGGTTCCCGAGCACTTCGTCGAAGTGGTCGGGGAGGTTCGTGGCGTCGAACTCTCCACTGTAGAGCGGCTCGTCGAGCTGCTCTGCGTACTCAGCGATGTGGACACCGCGGTTGCGGTCCCAGTCTGCGAGTACGGCGTCGTTGTGGGGGATTTCGAGGCCAGCGTCGATAGCACCCTCCTGCACTGCGAATACCTTGTTCCCGGGCGTGGCCGTGTTGAGGCCGATGTCGAGGACCGCTTCCTCGACGCCGGCGGCCAGTGCCCGTTTGCCTGCCAGATACCCCGTGAGGTACGCGCTCGGGAGGTTGCCCGTGGGGGCTTCCCAGCCGTACTCGGCGAGGTCGGCAGAGGTCGCTGCAGCGTGGGTCTCGTCGCCTTGCGGGCCCGGAGTGACCAGCTGCGCCCTGATGTGCTTGTTGCTCACGCGAGCAACGAGGCGGGGCTTACCCGATTTCAGCAGGCGCAACCTTTGATGGTAGTCCGTCCGGACTTCGCGGCGGCGACGCATCGGAACCTTGTATCGTGGTCCTGTCGCCATTATTGAATCTCCACCTGGTAGTTGTTCTGGATGTATGCTTCGAGCCGGTCCACGCTGTCGAATTCGCCACCGGACGCCTTGTTGTAGAGCGTGCGGTACTGGGTACGGTCGAGCGTACCGTCGTCACGCAGCTCTTTCAGGCGACGGCGCTGGGCGCGGATTCGGCTGACCCATGCGTCTTTCTTGTTCTTCCGAGCGCCGGAACGGCCCTTGCGGGACCCGGCACCCTTGCGGTGACCGTAGGAACGCTTGGCGGCGCGCTCGCGTGCGCGGCCTTTGGAGTTGCCCTTGGCGTCCTTGGCGCGAATCGTGCCCTCGTCGACGAGTTCACGGATGTCTTCGCGCGTGATGGCCTCCGCGATGTCGGACTGTGCCTCAGGGTCGAACCACACACGGCTCTTGCCAACGTCGAGGACGTCGGCGGCCATGCGCTTCTGTGCTTTCAGGTCCGTCATCAGTTGTCCACCTCTACTTCGACGTAGGTGGGGTTGAGAACGCGAATCTCGCGCTCTTCAGCCACTTCCTCGATGCGCTCGCGCTTGCGTGCGCCGACCGAGGAGGCGATGCGAACGGCCTGCGTGTCGCCATCGACGCCTTCCAGGTCGTCCGTGTTGAACACGCGAACTTCCTCGAAGCCGGATGGGTGCAGTCCGCGGGCGGCCTTCGGCGTGCGGTAACCCGCTTCGACCTTGGGGCCTTTGCCCTTGATGCCGCGTCGCTGCTTGGACAGGTTCCCACGGGGGCGTCGCCACGACGTGGGCGTCCGCTTCGCCTTGTGGTAGTCCTGTCGGTTGAACTGCGGCTTTCCTTCGCGGCGCTTCTGTGTGAGGGCCGCTGCCTTTTCGTCGTCGAGCTGGGGCTTCTTGTCCGCGTGACCGCGGGGGCGAAGCTCCGTCTCGACCTCTTCGGCAGGTTCCTCTTCTTCGACTTCTTCGGTCTCGTCTTCGACCTCGGCCTCCGCCTCTTCGGAGACTTCGAGGCCACCGACGTCGGCCTTGATACGCGCAGCGAGCGCGTTACCAATGCCGTCGACCTCGGCCAGTTCGGACTGGCTCGCGGCCTTCACGTCGTCGACGCTTTCGAAGCCTGCGTCGCGGAGCGAGTCAGCCTTCGACGGGCCGACACCGCTGATGTCTTCGAGTTCGGTGATTTCGTCCGACATTTAGGCACCACCTGTCTTTGGTTTCTGGGTGATGTACACGCCGTCGGTGAACACGCGAGTGTCCTTGTCCGTGACGCGAGTGAGTTGTTCGATGTCGGCGGCAGTCTGCCCGACGTCCTCCTTGCTGGGGCCGCTCAGGGTGACTTCTTCGCCGTCGACCTGTACTTCGGTGTCGCCGCGAACCTTCGCTCGTCGCGGCGACTTCTCGCCGAGGAAGTTCTTGATGACGACTTTGTCGCCTTCGACGTTCACTTGCATCGGGAAGTGAGCGTAGTGGACTTCCATCTGGTACTCCCATCCCTCGGTGACGCCGTAGAGCATGTTGTTCACGTGGCTCTCGAAGGTACCGACCGTCGCGTTCGTCTTCGCGTTATCGACGTCGGTTTCGATGACCACGGAACCGTCTTCGGCGGTGACCGAGATGTTCGGGTACCACAGGCGCTTGGTGACGCTGCCGTTGGGACCCTCGACGGTGAGTTCGAGGTTGTCGACCTCGGCGGTTACCTCGTCCGGGATTTCGATTTCTGTTCGGCTCATTGTTCTAGTAGACGTAGGCGATAATCTGGCCACCGATGCCCTGTTCGCGGGCCTCGTAGTGGCTCATGACGCCGTGGCTCGTCGTGACGATGAGCGCCCCGTAGTCACGGGCCGGGAGGAACTGCTTCTCCCATCGCTCGAAGTCGTCTGCACCCGCGGAGTACCGCGGCTTGACGGCGCCACACTTGTTGATTGCGCCTTTCAGTTCGACCTCGAACTTACCGGCCTTGCCGTCGTCGACGAACTCGAAGCCGTCGACGTACCCGCGGTCGTAGAAGACCTCGAGGACGGAGCCGATGATGTTCGAGGCGGGCTGGATCTCGTGGGACAGGTGTCCGACGCTCTCGGCGTTGTTCACACCGGAAAGCGCGCTACTGAGTGGATCGTTGTCAGCCATATATTATCGGTACTTCTTGAATCCCATATCGCGGGCAATCTCTCGGAAGCACTGGCGGCACAGGTTGATGTCGTACTTGCCGACAAGTCCCTGTTTCCGACCGCAGCGCCGGCACTCGTTCTCCTGGCCGGTGCGGCGGGTCGCGTGCTCGCCCGTCTGTTCTGTTTCGCTATCGCTCATTCTTCAACCTCCACGTCGAACGTGGACTCGATGAACGCGACGGCGTCCTCGACGGTCATCCGGTGGGAAGACGGAATCTGTCGAGAGCGCTTGTCACGCTTTTTCACACGGTATCCGGGGCGGACGAGGTTGACCGTCACGTCCAGTCCGTAGATACCGATCTGCGGGTCGTACTCCTGACTCGGGAACTCGGTGTGTTCTTCGACACCGAAGCCGAAGTTCCCCGTCTCGTCGAACGACGAGTACGAGAGGTCCGCGATGGGGAGTGCGGTTTCGAGGAAGGCCTCGGCCTGGTCACCGCGGAGGGTGACCTTCGCGCCGACGGGTTCGCCGCGACGGACGCCGAAGTCCTGCGATGCACGGCCCGAGAGCGTGCGAACGCTCTGCTGGCCCGTAATCTCCTCGAGGATGTCTTCTGCTTTCGCGAGCTCTCGACCACCTTCGCCGACGCCCATGTGGACGACGACTTTCTCGATACGCGGGTCGCGCATCGCGTGGAACTCAGCTTCGCTCATTCGTCATCACCCGTGAAGTTCTCGTCGATGACGACGACGTACTGTTCGATGGTCTCGAAGTCGCCGTCTTCGGTCTCGACGAGGACAGAGTTGTTTCCGCTGCCCATCGTCGTGGTAATCTCGACGACTTCACCGATTTCGCCGGCGTGGGAACCGTCGACTGCGGTGACGAGTGCACCTTCCTCGTAGGGGAAGTGTGCGACGACTTCTTTCGTCTCGTTGTCGACGACGATGGAGTCCTTGTTGTTGTACTCCGAGGCGTCGTCGACGACGAGGTTCGCTCCGTCGTGGAGCGTCAGTTGGAACTTGCCACCGCTGACTTCGGTCTTGCGGACGATTTTCCCGAGACGGCTGGATGCCGAGTCGGCGTCGACGGGCGTCAGTGCGAGACGGCCGCCTTCGTCGGGGAAGACGCGGTAGTATTCGTCACGCTCGGTGAACGCCAGGATGTCGAACATCCCGATTGGACGGCGAACGTCGGAAGCCGGGGTGCCGTTGACCAGAACGCTCTGGTTGTTGAGGGCGTACTTGGCTTCCTTCTTCGAGTCCACGTAGCCGAGCACGTCGCGCAGGACGATGAGCAGGGGAACCCCTGCCTTGCCGTGCGGACCGGCACCGGCTTTGACCGTGAACGTGCCTGTCTTGCGCTCGACCGGCCAGGAATTCGGTACGGATAGTCGCTTCTGGTGTCGAGTCATTCGTTATCCTCCTTGAGTCGGGCCTCGCGCACGTCGTCTTCGAGGTCCAGTTCCGTCACGCGGACGTTACTGGCCTGAAGGGGTCGTGGGACCTCCTCACCGTCGGCTTTGGCCACAGTGACGCCTTCGACGTAGATGACGGCGTCCTTGAGGTCGACCTCGGTGACTTCGCCATCTTCGCCGGCGAAGTCGCCACGGAGTACCTCCACGGTGTCGCCCACGTTGACGCGGACGTTCCGGGTGTCGTACTCCTCGCGGAGGTCGGCCGACAGCGGTGCGCGGACCTGCTTTTGCCGCTCGTGGAGCGGCGCGTCGCGAACTTGATTTCGCTGTTTGCGCGGTTGTCGGGTCATACTATACAATCATCGTAGCCGTCGATGCGATACTCCCGAAGCGCTCGGCCACTTCGCGCGCGACAGGACCCTTGATTTCGGTCCCGCGAGGCTCTTCCATCTCGTCGATGATGACGGCGGCGTTGTCCTCGAACTTCACGCGCGTCCCGTCCGGCCGGCGGATGGATTTCCGCTGGCGGACGATGACGGCTTCGAGCACCTGGCGGCGCATCTCGGGGGTACCTTTGGTGACCGAGACGGTCACCTTGTTCCCGATGCCTGCCTTGGGGTGTCGGTTCTTCGTGCCGGAGTAACCCGCGACGCTGATAATCTTCAGTTCACGAGCGCCGGTGTTGTCGGCGCACGTGACCAGCGAGCCACGAGCAACGCCTTTGGTGATGTCTGCTTTGAGCGCTTCCATCACTCGTCACCCCCGAGAATTTCAACCACAACGTGTGATTTCGTCTTCGAGAGCGGGCGTGTCTCCGCAATCTTTACTTCGTCACCGACAGCGACGTCGTCGAGCACACCCGGCACGTGTGCCGGAATGCGCGAACGTCGCTTCATGTAGCGGTCGTACTTCGGAACGAATACGTCGTACTCCCGTTCGACGATGACGGTCTTTGCCATATCCGTGGAGACGACTGTCCCCTCCAGGGTCTGACCCCGGACGGAGAGCGAGCCGTAAAACGGACATTTTTCGTAGTCGTAAGCCTCGGAATCGTCGGGTTCCGGAGGCATTGGAACGTCTAGTCCTATCGCCATTTCGAATCACCTGTAGTTTCGGTGCGTTGGGCGGGTCGTGAGAGCAGTTGTGAGCCATCCACCGTAACGTAGGCCACGCCCTCGCAATTCCCGGAACGGGAAGCGGCCGATGATGAGTCGGCGCGCCGACCAGACTGACTGGCATCTAATCCGCCAGTAGTTTCCGACCGAAGTTTGGACGTGGTCCCCGACGCCTTCTCAGCGTCGGCGGCTTCATCTGTGCTCGGAATCTCGAATTCGAAGGTCGCCCCTCGTTTCGGCACCTGTCGCACCCGAGTCCCATCGTCGACCATCAGCGTACGCATCGTCTCGACGACGATACGCCCGGCTATCCCGACGAGGTCGGGGTTCGCCGCGTCGACGACCTCTACGCAAAGGCCGTTGAGTTCGTGTCGCGTGAGGGTCTCGGGTGTGAGTGACATCTTACTGTTCGTCGAGGTCGCCTTCTTCGCCCTGAATCGTCTTGATTCGGGCGATAGTCTTCTTCAGTTCAGAGACGCGCCCCGGGTTGTCCGGTGCGCCACCCGCGGCCTGGACGGCCTTGGCGTTGAGCAGTTCCGTCTCGAGCTCTTCGAGCTCGGCGACGCGCTCTGCGGGCGTCATGTCGCGAATCTCTTCGGTGTAGAGGATTGCCATTTATTCTTCCTCCGTTTCGTCTTCGTCGTCTTCCATCTCGGCGACGAGGTCCGCTGCCTCTTCGGCAACGTCTTCGTCGAGGTCTTCCTCGACGACTTCCTCGTCGTCGTCGGCCGCTTCGTCCTCGACGACTTCTTCGTCGTCGACAACTTCTTCGACGGCTTCCTCGACGACTTCCTCGTCGACGGCTTCCGTCTCGGGTTCGGCTTCGACGTCCTCGGAGACGTCCGGAACCTCTTCGGGTTCCTCTTCGAGGAGGTCTTCGACGCTCTCGGTCTCTTCTATCTGTTCGACCGCTTCGGGCTGTGCGTCTTCCTCGACTTCGAAGTCGTCGGGGAGGCGCGCTCCCGGCGGGATAATCTTGACCGTGACGCCGATGGTACCGAGCTTCATGACGGCGACGCCCTGGCCTTCGTCGACGATTTCCTGTGCGGGTTCGCCGTTGTGCTTGATGTAGCCGCGGTTGAACTTCTCGACGCGCGAGCGAGCACCGGTGACCTTCCCGGAGAGGACGATTTCGGCACCGAGGGCGCCGGCGTCCATGATACGGTCGATGGTGGTGTGACCCGCTTTGCGGAAGTACCAGCCACGCTCGAGTGCGTTGGCGAGGCGGTCCGCGACGATGCGGGCGTTGAGGTCCGGTTCCTCGACTTCCTGCACGTCAATCTGGGGGTCGTCGAGGTTGAATCGCTCTTCGAGTTCGCGGGTGACTTTACGGATGTTCTTCCCGCCTTTCCCGATGACCATCCCGGGCTTTTCGGCCTTGAGCACGATCTGGGTGCCCATCGGCGTCTTGGCGACGTCCATGCCGCCGTAGCCGGCGCGGCCGAGTTCGTCTGCGAAGAACTCGTCGATCTGGGACCGCTGCAGTCCGTTCTCGATGAATTGGTGTTCGTCAGCCATTATTCCTCGACCTCCTCGATGATGAGTTCGACGTCACAGATTGGGGTGTTCCACGGGTCGGCCCGGCCGAAGGCACGGGGCTTGCGACCCTGGCGTTCGCCGACCTTGTGGGCGGCGAGGTGTTTGATTTCCATGGCTGGTCCGTCGAATCCCTGTTCGGTTGCGTTGTTGCGGACGTTCTCGAGGAGTTCGAGGAACGCCTTGGACGCTTTCTCAGGGTATCGTCCTGCGTCCCAGCCCTCGATGTCGCTTCGGTGACCGACACCAGAGTTGTGTTGCTTGAACGGAACCGACCGCTCGCCGTCGATGACGGCTTCGAGGTACTCCTCGGCGTCGGCGACGGTCATTCCCTTGATGGCACGGGAGATGGCCTTGCTGTGCTTGAGGCTGATGGGCCGGTCCCGGAGCATACCCTTAGCCGTGGAGTCCGGGTCGGCCTCGACGCTGTAGTTGATTCCCATGGTATTACTTGAGCGGCACGAACTTCGAGGACCGGGTCGCGCCGATACCGGCCTGACCGTGCTCGACCGACGTTCGGGTCAGCTGGAACTCGCCGAGGTAGTGCCCAATCATCTCGGGCTGAACCTTGACGCGTTCGAACTCCTGACCGTTGTAGACGGCGAAGGTGAGACCGACGAATTCGGGGAGAATCGGCATGTCACGCAGGTGTGTTCGGACTGGTGCGTTTGCCGTCTCCTCTTCGGTCTTCTCTTCGACCTTCGCGAGCAGTTTCTCGTGCTCGGCCGACAGGCCACGGGTGATAGTTCGCCGCTGACGAGCGGGGAGCAGTTCCGCGACTTCGTCGAGCTCCATGTCCTGCAGCTCTTCGAGCGTGTAGCCACGGTAGGTGAACTCACCTTCGCGGCCGGTACGGTATTGCGTGCTCATGATTACTTACCTCCCTTGCCACCGCGACCGGTGCGCTTGGAGGCGATGTCACCGACCTTCCGGCCCGGCGGAGCGTTCCGCGAGACGGACTTCGGCTGACCGGGGTGTTGGCGGCCACCGCCACCGAAGGGGTGGTCGACGGCGTTCATAGCAACACCACGAACGCGCGGCCACTTGATACCGCGCGCTTTCATCTTGTGGTACTTCTTCCCTGCCTTGACGAACGGCTTCTCCGTGCGGCCGCCACCGGCGACGACGCCGATGGTGGCACGGCACTCGGGGTTGAGGCGCTTGACCTCACCCGACGGCAGCTTCACGACGGCGACCTTTCGGTCGTGCGAGAGGAGCTGCGCGCTGACGCCAGAGGCGCGGGCGAACTTCCCGCCGTCGCCGGGCTGACGCTCGACGTTACAGACGGGGACACCTTCGGGAATCTCGGCCAGCGGCAGCGTGTTGCCGGGCTTGATTTCGGCGGAGACGCCAATCTGGAGTTCTTCGCCGACGGTGACGCCCTCGGGCGCGAGAATCATGCGCTGTTCGTCCTCGAACTCGACGAGGGCGATGGGCGCACTGCGGGCAGGGTCGTGCTCGATGCCGACGACCGTTCCCGTGATGGTGTCTTTCTTCTCAGACTTCTTGTGCGACAGTTCGGCCTTGTAGCGGTGCGACGGCGCCCGGAAGGTGGACGAACCGCGACCACGACGCTGGCCCTGAATTCGGCGTCCCATGGTTAGAACACCCCAATTCGCGACGCGACTTCTTGTGCGTCGTCGTCTTCAGAGAGACGAACGGTTGCTTTCTTCTTGCCTTTCATCGTGACCTGTGTATTGATCTTCTCGACGGTCACATCGTAGCGCGACTCGACTTCCTCCGTAATCTCGGGCTTCGTCGCGTCGACGTGGACGATGAACTGGAGCTTGTTGTCGAAGTCCATCTGGTTCATCGCTTTCTCGGTGACCAGTGGGTGCTCGATGATGCTCATCGTTCTGCGACCTCCTCGAGTGCACTCTCGGTGAAGAGGGTGAGGCGACCGGCGTGCGTACCGGGCGCGAGGTCCTCGGCGGAGACGTTCGCCGCGGTTGCGACGTCGACGCCGGCGAGGTTGCGAGCAGCCTTCGAGGGCTCCTCGGCCGTCACGAAGAGAATGGACTTCGGACGGGTGTACTTGCGGCCACGGAGCTTCCCTTGGCCACCTTTGACCTTCTTGTTGTTCTCGGAGCGCTCGATGTCGGCGTAGACGCCGAGCGACTGCAGAAGGTCGACGACCTCCTTCGTCTTGACGAGGTCGTCGAAGTCGTCGGAGACGACGAGCGGGAGCTCGACGTCGTCGTCGAACTGGTGCCCTCGTTCTGCGACGAGTTCGGGGTCCGCGGTGGCGGCGAGCGCCGAGCGGACAGCGAGTTTACGCTCCTTCGTGTTGATTTCCTTCCCCTGGTCCTTCTCGGCCTTCGGCGGGTGTGCGCGACGACCGGAGACGGCGTGCGGGACGCGTCGGGCGACGCCATTCTGGCGTGGGTCGTGGGACATCCCACGGCCACTGCCCATGGACTCTGCTGGCGTTCGCATGCCAGCGTAGGGGTCGGCACCGTACGGCTGTTTTCGGTTTGCCTGAGCTGCGATGACTGCACGCTGGATGAGGTCCGGACGGTAAGCCGTCTCGAAAACCTCAGGCAGGTCGATGCTGCCTGCGTCGTCACCGTTCAGGTCTCGGATAGTTGCCTGCATGGTTTAACCCTGGTTCGATGCGGTAGAGACGTAGCGCACCTCGGGGTCGAGGCGCGGCTGGTCGTTCGGCCGGACGGCCGGGCGGAACCGCAGAAGGCGCTTGTTGGGACCCGGAAGCGAGCCCTTGATGAGCGCGTAGTTGCCGTCGACTTCGCCGTAGTTGACGAAGCCACCGTCGACGGAGGCCTCGTCACCGTTGCCGAGGTCGATGAGACGTTTGTTGAGTTCGGTGCGCTGGTGGTAACCAGTCTGACCGAGCTGGGGAACCGTCGAGCGAACGCGCGAGGGGTTCCACGGGCCGAGGTTGCCAATACGGCGTCTCCAGCCCTGACGGGCGTGCTTGCCCTTCCGCTTCTGGACGCCCCATCGCTTGACGGGACCTTGCGTACCCTTACCCTTCGTGACGCCGGCGACGTCGAGATACTCGCCAGCGCGGAACACGTCGGACATGTCGTGTACGCCACCCTCGCCAACGAGTTCGAGGGCGAAATCGGCGCGCTCCACGAGGGAGCCGCCACCGACGCGAGTCTCCATCACGTCGGGCTTCTTCTTGGGCACGTTCTTGAGTTCGGACGGGACCGTGTGCGTGATGACGCGGAGGTCATCGACTTCGCCGGCCTCGACGGCCTCGCGAAGCGCTTCGGCGTCTTCTTCGAACGTGTCTTCTTCCGGAAGATCGAGGACGCGGTCGAGTTCGTCGTGGAACTCGTTCGTCCAGACCTCGGTCTTCGGCTTCATACCGTACGACGTCTGCTCGTAGGCGCGAAGAGCAACAGCACGCATCGGTGGCGTCTCGACGACGGTCACCGGCACTGCTTCCTCCATACCCTCTCGGGGGGAGTCCGCTTCGTCGTTGACCATCATGACGTGGGTCATGCCGGCTTTGTAGCCAGCGAATCCCTGCAGTGCAGGAGAGCCATCGTCACTTGGCCACGACTTGATGCGCGGAACCTCTCTGGTCACACGCTTGCGTGGGCTGAAGCCCATCGAGCCTTTTCGTGGTCTGCTTGGTTGTGGCATGTATTCACTCCGTGAGTGTCAGGGAGGCGAGTGAGGCGAACATCGCTTCTTCAGTTCGCACCACGTCGCTCCCCTGTCGCGGAATCGTATTGAGCCAGAGGTCGAACCCCGGACCAACGGAGGGTTCGACGTCTGCAACATCCTCGGGAGACATCCCGAGCATGTCCGGAAGCCCACGGCCCGGTGAACCGAAGACGACGGTCATACCGCCGGCGTCGGCGATGCGGGCAGTCAGGTCACCCAATGTGGGGATTGACAGCGGCTCGCCATAGCGAGACGTGGCGATTCGCACGCCCGCATCTGGCCTGCCGAGTGCTTCCGTGAGGTCCATGCGGGATACGTCGAAGCCCGGGAGGGGCTCGTCGACGATCCGCGCACGGACCGGTTCTCGCGAAGAGATCCTGACAGCGACGCGCTCTCCCTCTGAGACGTCCATCCCCGGAGGGACGAACAGGGAGATCGGGTGTTGCATTCCGCAATTGACCCGAACGCGGTCGTCAGGTCCGACCTCGGTCACGATTCCTTCTCGCAACGCGGGCAACTCGTCAGAGTCGTCCGCGGTCGTAGACGAGACGAGAACGGGCGGCAAGATACCAGCGTACCGGAGTTCGTCACGCTTGCCCCAGACCTCTTTGCGAAGGTATGGGGGCGTCGCAGCGTACCGAAGTACGGTTTCGACGAACTCGCCGCCCCACTTGTTCTCGCCATCTTCGTCGGGGAAGATGACGAGTTCGTCCGCCCGGAAGACCGCCGCCGCACGGGCGACGTAGCCGAGTTTGCGAGTTGCCTCGCGTTGGTCTTCGGCTTCCCGGACGAGTGAGGACGGCACGAGTACGCTGAGTTTCATGCCGGGTTCATCCTCGTATCGTCTAGACTGTGGCGTTTGTACCGGGGGCCTACCTAAAAGAGTAGCGAATCCGTTTTGGGGTGGTAGAGGCTCCCACGGCCCAGTTTGTGGGGGATTGGCGAATGACGTGTGGTAGTGAATTACACGGATTTCGACAGGTTGGTTTGACCGAATCTCACATGGTAGTAGGTGCCGCGCTGTCACCCGATTTCTTCCCCGTTTCGCAAGTCTTATTTATCAATCCGGTTTACCCAGAAGTGCAGGAAGCGCCACGATACACGCGGAATGCGCTGGTAGTGTAGTGGTATCACGTGACCTTGCCATGGTCACAACCTGGGTTCAAATCCCAGCCAGCGCACTTCCAAACTGCGTCGGTAGTGTAGTGGTATCACGTGACCTTGCCATGGTCACAACCTGGGTTCAAATCCCAGCCGACGCACTTCTACAACGAATCTACCTTCCGAGCGACCGCTGTGCGTGTCGCTCGGACTGTGAGTTGTGAATGCGAGAACTGGGATTTGAACTAGGGAGCGTCGCGAGCGAAGTGAGCGAGCACGTCTGGTTCCGGTTCAAATCCCGTCACACCCGTTCACTCACTTCGTTCGTTCACGGGAGTTCCTGAGTCCCACTTGCGTTGCTCGCGGGACTCCCAGCCGACGCACTTCTTCCGAACTCACCTGCCGAGAGAGCCGTCTGTCATGCCCAAGCATGTCAACGCTCCTATAAGAGTCTGAAAGCCGTAGATGACGTATGGATGCGACAGTCTCTGCTGAGCGAGGAAAAGAGGCGAAAGAGCGACGTTCGGTGAGAGAACGTATCCGCACCTCCGCCGCAGCGCGAACACTCATCGGCGTCGCACTCGTCGTCGTCCCGTCGGTTGCGGCCCTCGTCGCACTCGAACAGTTCTACACGACGTTTTTCGGACCTGACTGGCCGTACGCCAGAGTCGGCACCATCGTCGCGCCAGTGATTCTCGCGCTCGTCGTCTTCGGGTCCTACGTCCTGTACTCCCGTCTCGTCGACTCGTCGTGGCCGAATGACCTCCGGCGTGAAAACGCTGGACGCGACGTTCTGGTCGGGACGCTTCTGGGTAGTGGGCTGTTCACAGCAGCACTCGCTGTGATTTGGGCCGCCGGTGGCTACAGCGTGGTCAGCGTCAACTCCATCAGTATCGTTCTCCCTGCGGTCACCGGCGTTCTCTTCTTCGTCAGCCTCGAGGAGGTTGTCAACCGGGGAATCGTCCTGCCGGAAATCGAATCGCGCTTGGGAAGTTGGGCCGCTATCCTCGTCTCCTCGCTGTTCTTCGCGGGCTATCACACGATTCTGACGGCGAATCCGACTGCAATCGCCATCGGTGTCATCTTCCTCGCTGGGTTACTCATGGGCGCCGCCTACGTTTACACCCGACAGCTCTGGTTCCCAATCGCAATCCACGCCGGGTGGAATTTCACGCAAGGTGCCCTCTTCGGAGTGAGCGTGTCCGGAAACGACGTCGAATCAGTGGCCTTTCTGGTCGGTGAGACGACCGGACCGAACTGGCTCTCGGGGGGTGCATACGGCCTCGAAGGGTCGCTGATAACGCTCGCTGTTCTCTCTCTCGGCACGATACTCGTGCTCTGGCGAGTCAAGAAACACGGGAAAGCGCTGCCACGAACGTGGCCCGAACCCTGAACCCATCGCGTCCCTCGGCGACGGTTTTGAGTCTGGCGTACGCGTGTGGGCGAAGAAGAAATACAGTCTGAACAGGTGCCGAATCAATACCCGAGCGTATCCACCGTCTCGATTCGTTCGATGCCGTCGAGTTCACAGAGTGCCGCCACGTCGGGTTCGGGGAGAACGACCACGACGCCGCCGAACTGCAGTTCCTTCTCGACCGACCCGCCGAGTGATTCGACGTGGTCGTCGAGGGCGACTCTCGCCTCGTCGTCGACGGGTTCGACGCGGAGTGCCGCCGTCTCGTCGTCGAAGGGGTCGTCACGCATCCGGCGGACGGGGTGTGAGAGGTACATACTCGCCGGTTGGTGGCCGACGGGAAAACGGTCGCGGTCGGGGTCGAAACGGGGACTCGTCGTCAGTCTTCGGTGTAGTAGTACAGGACCTCACGGCCGGCGCCACAGTGTGGACACGACGTCGGGAAGGCGGTCAGGGTGCCGACTTCGCCGCAGTCGTCGCACTGCCAGACGAGGAACGCCTCGCCGTGGTGGTGGTGACCCATCGTTCGGTTCTCGACGACGACGGGCGGGCGGACGGCGCGGGACACCGTGGTCGAACTCGTCTCCACTCGCTCCCACGTCGTGTGGTCGTCTTCGAGCGGACGCGTCGGATACACGGGTGTCTCGCTGGTCGGGTGTACCGGTTGGGTCGGTTTGTCGATAGCCATGGCCAACGTACGCGTGCAAAGGTGATAATGCGCGTTGTCAGTCCTCTTGACTGTCAGGCCACGACGACCATCTGAGTTCGAACCGGACCGGGCCTTCGGGGAGGAACGTGCTCGTCTGGGCGTCGACGACTACCTTCTCGGGCCGTGGAATCGTCACCGTCTCGTCGCCGACACGTATCTCGACGTCGCCCGCAGTCGTCGCGAGGAGGTGGTCGATTCGTTCGATGGCCGTGACCACGTCGGTCCGAGTCGCGACGTCGGCCTGTGAGCCGAGGGGGACACCACCGAACAGTGGGCGCACGTTCACGTCGCGCGAACGGTTCGAGAGGACGGCGTTCACCGCCGCGCCGAGGAGGATGACGAGGCCACTGAAGTAGAGCCACGTCAACAGGACGAGGATACCGGCGACGACGCTCGATTCGGGTGAGCGACTGCTGAACTGGACGTAGAGGCGAAAGAGCGACTCGAACGTCGTCAACCCGATTGCGGCGACGAGTGTGCCGGGGACGACTTCGAGACGCGAGACGTTCTCGTCGGGGAAGATGTAGTACATCGGGTAGAACGACACGAAGAGGAGGACGACGAGGACGCCGCGATAGACGACCCACCCGAGTGTTCCATCGAGGGGCGGCAGGACGGTTTCGATGAGCGCCCCCGCGACGACGGCGAGAGCGACGGTGACGAGGACGACGACGCCGTCGGAGAGTTGGTCGGCGAACGTGTTCGCCGCCTCGGATTCGTAGATGTCCGAAAACGCGGTGTCGAGGCTTCGGAAGATACGGAGCGTCCCCCACAACAGGACGAGAACACCGACGAGAGAGAGACTCGTGAGTTGACTCGACGTCTCGAGTTCGGTGACGATGATACTGCCCGCACCGGGAGTCAACACCGTCTCGATGAGGGCGATAACTCCCGCCCGGAGGTCACTGTTGCCGGTGGCCGAGACGGCGGCGAGGACGAGGAGGAAAAGTGGAAGCAGTGAGACGAACGCTCCGTAGGCGATGCTGCCGGCCATGAAGGTGAGACGTTCGGCACGAACCTCGTAGAGAATCGCTCGCCCGAGAGTGAGCGCGCGGGTGACGCGTTGATTCATGAAACCAGATACGTCGGCGACGGTGAAAAAGAGCGACTCGAAGACGCGTTCGTCCCGCGTCGTCACTGGGTGGTGAGGAGTCCGAAGGCGATACCGGAAATCGCACCTGTGGCAGTCCACTCCGTGGGGTATCCGACGAATCCACCGATTACCGAACCGAGCACGACACCGGTGAGAATCGCGGACGCGAAGGTGAAGGCGACTTGGGTTATTCCACTACGGAACATACAGAAAACTCTGACTGTCAGGAAGATAGCCTCGTCGGTTCCAAATCGACGTATTAGTCATTCGACACCTCGGTTTTACTGTCCGGCGCGACGACGAGGACGGTATGACAGTCATCGCAATGCTGAGTGTCGCACCGGTCGTCGAAGGCAGTATGTCGGGCGAAGTCGCCAAGGCGGTTGCCGCACTCGACGACTTCGACGTCTCGTACGAGACGAATCCGATGGGGACGGTCATCGAGGCGGACGATATCGACGAACTCCTCGCGGCGGTTGGGGCGGCACACAAAGCAGTCGACGGCGACCGGGTGAGTACGTTCTTGAAGGTAGACGACAAGCGAACGGTCGACCAGCGTGCCGCAGACAAGGTTTCGGCCGTCGAAGAGCACCTGGGACGACAGGCGAAGAAGGACCGCGAGTAGTCTCCCGAGTCACCCGTCTAGAGACACGTCCACGTCCGCCGCAGAGCGTGGGACTGACAAACCCTTTAGCCGAAGACGCGTTATCGGCGGGCATGGACAGCATCAACCGAATGGCCATCGAACTGGTCGACGAGGCGCTCGATTTCGCCGGCGAACTCGGCATCGAGGCCTACGAACTCGACTCCGGTGCGACGGTCATCGACTTCGGCGTCGACGCCGACGGTGGTGTCGAAGCGGGGATGCTCCTCGCCGAGATTCAGACCGCCGGCCTCGCAACGGTACAGACACAGATGGGCGAGGTGGCGGGAACGCCCCGCCCGAGCGTCGAACTCTCGACGGACCGCCCCGCACTCGCACTCCTCTGCTCGCAGAAGGCCGGGTGGGAACTCGTCTTCGACGATTACGACGGACTCGGGTCCGGGCCTGCCCGAGCGCTGGTCGGCGAAGAAGAGGAGTTCCACCACCTCGGCTACTACGACGAGTTCGACCTGACCGCACTCACCGTCGAGAGCATCGAACTGCCGACGGACGAGGTGGCAGAACACGTCGCAGAGATGTGCGGTGTCGAACCGAGTGCCGTCTTCTTACCGACGTACGCCACGGGGTCGCTCGCAGGAAGCGTCACGGGTGCCGCCCGGGCGGGCGAACTCGCGATGTTCAACCTCTTCGAAGCGGGATACGACCCGACCAACGTCATCTCTGTCTCCGGGTCCGCACCGCTCGCACCGGTCAGTTACGACGAGAGTGTCGCGATGAGTCGAACCAACGACGCCGTCGCGTACGGCGGGAAAGTCCACATGACCGTCACCGAAGACTTCGACGAGTTCGACCGGGCGATTTCGACTGCCGGCGCGGAGTACGGCGTCCCGTTCCAGCAACTGTTCGAAGACGCCGAGTGGGACTTCGGCGACGTCGACCCCGACGTGTTCGGCCCGGCACAGGCGACTATCGACGTAATCGACGGCCCGACGTACACACTCGGTGAAACCGACGACTCGGTCCTCGCCGACTCGTTCGGACTGTGAGGCGAAAACCGGTCCCGCCCGCGCCGGAGACGCTCGACAGACTGTGGGAGGCTCACCGTGGCGTCCCGTTGATTCCCGGGTCCGAAGACGACTGTTGTGGGCGTCTCGCCACGCGGTTAGACGTGACGCCGGACGAGGGGCGCGATTGGCTGGTGTTCTGTCAATCACTCGGCCTCGCCCGCGAGACGAGTCGCGGATTCGAACGCGTCCGCGACGAGAAGACAGTCGAGGAACTCGGGCGCGCGTTCGAAGCGAACGTCTTCGGTGCGCGGGAAGTGCTCGACGCCCTCGCCCGGAGCGACGGCCCCGAATCGGTCGACGCTGTCTTCGAGGCGTTCGAACCGACCGTCCCGAACTGGGAACGCCACCGCGACCCGAACGGGTGGAGACGACGGTGGCGAACGCGAGTGACAGACCTCGTCGAGTGGGCGGTGCTGTTCGATGTCGCAGCGGCGAAAGACGGTGGCTACGTCGCCACAGACGTCTGATTAATAGACCTTCGTCACGGTTCCGACACCCTTCGACCGACCCTCACGGAAGACGAATCGTTGTCCTTCCTCGACGAAGTACGGCCTGAACTTGAACTCGACACGGGTCTTGCCCGTATCTCCCGGGAGGAGTTGCCCGCCTTCAGGGTGGAAGATAGCCGCCTCGGAGGCGGTTTCGAGGTGGACGACGGGTTCGTACCCGTCACGGATGCGCGTCGGGTGGTTGAGTACCATCACCTCTGCTTCGAACTCGCGGACGGCAGTCGGTTCGGCGTCTGCCGGGAGCAGAACCATCCCGCGTTCGACCTCCGACTCGCGGACGCCCTTGAGCGCGATACCGACGATACGGCCGGCGTTCGCCCGGTCCACGCGGTGGTAGTGCATCTCGATAGACCGGACTTCGACCTCTTTGAACGACCCGTCTGCCATCGGCCCCAACAGGAGGGTGTCACCCGCTTCCACCGCACCGGAGTTGACCGTGCCGGAGGCGACGGCACCGACGCCGGTGACCGAGTAGGTCCGGTCGATGTACATCTTGAAGTCGCCTTCTGCGGCACTGCGTTTCGGGAGTGCCTCGAACATGTGGTCGAGTTCGCCGAGGCCGTCCATCGTCACGGCGCTCGTCAGGACGATTGGCACCACCGACTCGCTCATCTCGTCGACGGCGGCGTCGACGCCGTGGCGTTCGACGCTGAGGGGCGTCCGACCCACGTTCCGGAGGAGTCGCTCGACGTCGCGTTCTACTTCGTCGAGTCGCTCCTCGGTGACGGCGTCGGCCTTGGTGATGGCGACGATAGTCGGGAGTTCCATCGCCAGGAGGATACCGAGGTGTTCGCGCGTCGTCCGCGTCGGGCCGTCGTCGGCGGCGACGACGAGCAGGCCGTAGTCGAGTCGCTGGCCGACGAGGCCGCGAATCGTCGTTCGAAGCCACGGTTCGTGGCCGACCGTATCGACGAAGGAGACGAGTCGGTCGGCCTCTTCGACGATATGTGCCCGGTCTGACTTCCGGTGGGGATTCCGCATGTGGACGGGGCCGTCGTCGTTGAATCCGTAGACGGCGTACGAGAGGTCCGCAGAGAGTCCACGCTCGATTTCGTGGGGTTGGACGTCGAGGAACGACCGCGTCTGGCCGTTCCCGTTGTCGGCCTGCCCGGTGACGAGTGACCCGACGAGCGTCGATTTGCCGTGGTCGACGTGGCCGGCGGTGCCGACGACGATGTGGTCGTCGTCGACGTCGAGCATCCCGCCCTCGCGGATGGTGGCGACGCCGACGAGTCCGCGTTCGGCGCTCTCGCCGACGCCCCACGTCTCGACGTCTTCGATGTGTGCGCCCGCCTCTTCGGCGAGCAGCGAGAGGACGTCCATCGTCTCGGAGAACGCGTCGGGCGAGATACCGGCGATACCGCCGTCGTCGGTGACGCCGACCACGTAGGTTGCGACGCCGTCGCCGGAGAGCACTCTGTGTCGGAGTTGGGCAGCAAGCGACTCCATCCGACCGTCGGACAAGTGAACGGCACGGGTGAGGCGTTCTTTGAACTCGACGTTTCCGCCTTCTTCCTCACCGCGCTCGAGGGCCTCGTCGAGGAGGGCCCGGTCAGCGCTCATGGGCGGGCGTAGGAAACCAACCGTGAAAACGCTTTCCGCGATAACGCTTACCACGTTATTACCACACACGCGTGACGCGTGACTCGTCGGGGAATCGCCTGCCACACGAATGGGAATCCCCTTCCCACGACTCGTGACTGTCGGCCGACTTCCGACGTGACACAGATAGTTCCCACATCGTTCGAGAATTCTCTGTCGACGAGATGCAGACGACACCTCGATACTTCGTGAACTATCGAGCGACGTTACTCGAACGTCACGGAGACGACTGGAAACGGCCAGAGGAAGTAGTGTTTCGACGGGTCCCGTTACTCCGTGAGACGTTCGTAGGCCCGCGTGACGCGTTTGAACGACTCTTCGTCGCCCGTCTTCGAGTCGGGATGCGTCTCTTTGACGCGTTCTCGGTACGCCCGTTTGACGTCCTCGGTGGTCGCGTCGGCGTCGAGTCCGAGCGTTCGGAGTGCTTCGCTTCGACTCACCGTGTTTCGCGGGGGTCGAACACGCTGGTATCGTTCTCGTCGCCCGGCCTGCCCGCCGACGTCACGGAACCGGCCAGCGCCCGGCCCCTCTCGTGGGTCGCCACGGGGGCCAGCGCCGAATCCGCCGGTTTCACGGCGTGTGTCGCCGCGAGCACCCGACTGGAAGCCGATGCGTCCGTCACTCATCCGGACGCGTTTCTGATAGAACCGTTCCTCTAAACGACCGCTGACGTGGGCGTACATGAAGTACGTCGTCGCACCGAACGGCACGGCGACGAACAACAGCAGTAACTGCCTGTAGGCGAAGGCCAACACCACGAGGAGCATGGTGATTCCCGCGAACACTGCCGCGAGACCCATGACGAGTCGGTCCCGGTCCACGAGGGCACATTAGGAGTGCACGAGGGTAAACGTCTCGCCAGCACCGCATCGGCGACGACTGTGGGTGGATGGAGTTCGCTCAGGTGGGGTCGGGTTAGCGGAACTGGTTCAGCCGTTTCTGGAGTTGCTTTGCGGCCTGTCCGGCGGCCTTGTCGAAGTGCTCGTCGTGACCCTCGCCGGCGAAGATGATACCGCGCGAGGAGTTCACCAGGCCGACGCCGTCTGAAAGACCGAATTCGACCGCCGCCTCGGCGTCGCCACCCTGCGCACCGACGCCGGGGACGAGAAACGGCAGGTCGGGGACCTGTTCGCGGATGTGTTCTAACTCGTCGGGACCGGTCGCACCGACGACGAGTCCGACGTTTCCGTGTTCGTTCCAGAGGTCACAGAGCGCCGCGACGCGTTCGTACAGTGGTTCGCCGGACGCGAGTTCGAGTGACTGGAGGTCAGACCCACCGGGGTTCGAAGTGCGGCAGAGGACGAACACGCCCTTGTCCGGCCGGTCGAGGAAGGGTTGGATGGAGTCGCGGCCCATGTAGGGGTTGACGGTGATGGCGTCCGCGTAGTCGAGTATCTCGGAGTACTTGCGGGTCGTGTTGCCGATGTCGGCGCGCTTGGCGTCGAGGAGGACGGGGACGCCCTTTCCGTGGGCGTAGGCGATGGTCTCGCGGAGCGAGCGCCACCCGTCTGCGTCTTCGTAGAACGCCGCGTTCGGCTTGTAGGCCGCCGCGTGTTCGTGGGTGGCGTCGATGATACGGCGGTTGAACGCCCATCGCGGGAGGTCCTTGTCGAGGAGGTGGTCGGGGATGCGGTCGATGTCGGCGTCGAGGCCGACCGAGACGACGCTGTTCGTCTTCTCGATTCGGTCTCTGAGGTCGTCGAAGAAGCCCATTGCCCGCGAGTGCGACGACTGGAACTAAGGGGTTTTCCCTTCACACTGGCCGGTCGACCACCCACAACACACCCGCACCGACGAGCAACACCCCGCCGAACGCGGCGAGCGCACCGCTCGGAGAGACGGCGTCTGCGACGACGCCACCGGCGAGTTCGAAGGGGATGACCGCGAGCGAATAGAGCATTCCAGTGGCCGACAGCACCGTGGCACGTCCCGCCGAGTCCACGTGGTCGTTGACGTACTGGTTCCCGAGGACGAGCGACGCGTTCGAGACGCCACGCGCGACGATGAACGCCGGGAACGCCAGGACGCCGACGAGCGGGAGCGACCCGAACGCCACCGCGACGAGGATGGGGACGACGAAGAACCACCGCCGAATCCCGATGTGGTCACGGATCCATCCTGCGCGGTAACTCGCTGCCGCCGCCGCGAGCGAAAAGACCGCGTACGACGCGCTCACGGCAGTGTTCGCTGCCGTCGCAGGAACACCGAGGCCGAGCGCCACGTCGCGGACGATTGGCTGGTCGAAGATGTAGGCCATATTGACGACGCCGAACAGGAGGGCGAAGTAGACCACGAACCCTCGAAGCGGTGGCTGAGTCAGTTTCTCGCGGATGACCCGAATCGCCGTCTGCGGGGTGAAGTCGCTCCCCGCCGTCTTCGTCTCGGAAACCGAGAGGAGAATCGGGATTCCCAGTGCGGTCACCGCCGCAGTCGCGAAGAAGGTAACCGAGTAGTTCGTCGCGTCGGCGATTATTCCGCCGGCGAGTGTGGTTACAGCGCCGATGGCGAGGCCGATACCCGTCGCGCGGCCGCGAACGTTCGCGAACTCCTGCGTCTCGTCCGTCTCGGCGAGCAAGTCGTAGAGCCACGCGTCGTCACTCCCGGAGCGAAACGTCTGTCCGACCGCCCACGCCCCGTAGACGATGGCGAACTGGAGAAAGGTGGACGACAGTCCCATGCCGACTGTCGAGACGGCGATGATGGCCGTTCCGAACGCCATCGCGGAGCGCCGACCGAGTCTGTCACCGAGGTAGCCAGTTGGAATCTCGCTGGCGACGAGTGCAAGCCACCAGACGCTGTTGAGTGCACCCACCTCGGCGAACGAGAGTCCCCGAGACCGGACGAACAGAATCCAGATAGCGGCGGTGAACGAGACGAATTCGGTCGTCTTGTACGCGTAGTACTTCGCGACCGGTGAACCGAGGCCTCGCTCCATTCAGTCCAGTGCCTCGAAGACGACGCGGCCATCGACGACTGTCATCGCGACGTCGACGTCCCGAATCGATTCGGCCTCCCACGGCGACTCGTGGAGGACCACCACGTCGGCGGTGGCCCCCGGTTCGATACCTCCCAGTCGGTCCTCGTCGAATCCGGCGTAGGCACCCCCCGACGTGTAGGCGCGGAGTGCTTCCGTGACGGTGAGCGACTGGTCGGGATTCGGGTGGTCAGTCGCGTGGTCGATGCCGAGAAGCGGCCCCAGTGGCATACAGTCGCTGCCGAACGCGAGGTTTACTCCTGCATCGAGCAAGTCGCGGTAGCGGTTCGTCTGGCGGCGGCGTCCCCCGAGACGGGCGTCGTAGAGGCCACCTTCGTCGGCCCACCTCAGGAAGTTCGGTTGGACGGAGGCGACGACACCCAGTTCTGCGAACCGCTCGATGGCGTCGTCGGAGGCGAGTTCGACGTGCTCGACACGGTGGCGGGCGGACGCGGGGTCCGCTGTCGATTCGTAGGCGTCGAGCACCGTCTCGATAGCCTCGTCACCGATGGCGTGTGCCGTCAGTTGGTAGTCCGCGTCGTCCGCCTCGGCCACGAGTTCGGCGAGTTCGTCCGGGGAGACGACCCACTGGCCCGTCTCGTCGGGAGCGTCCGCGTACGGTTCGCTCAGTTTCGCCGTTCGGCCGCCGAAACTGCCATCTGTGAACGTCTTGATTGCGCCCACGGTGACGAGTCCGTCGCCGTGATTCGTCCGCAGACCGGTCTCGTGGAGGGCGTCGAAGTGGTCCGACCAGTAGTTGATGCGGACGCGGAGGTCCAACTCGCCGGCGGCAGCGAGGTCACGATAGACTTCGGGGGCGCGAGAGCCACGGACCATGTCGTGGACGCCGGTGACGCCGCGGGCGGTGGCGTACTCCTGTGCCGCGCGGACGAGTTCGGTCATCTCCTCGCGGCCAGGTTCGGTGGCCTCCCAGAGCACGTCGACTGCTTCCTCGACGACGACGCCAGTTGGGTCACCACTCTCGGTCTGGACGCCCTCCGGGTCCATCTCGTCGCCGAACCGGTCGAGGACGACGGAGTTGACGCCGGCGGTGTGGAGGTCCTCGCGAAAGGCGACCACGGGGACCGTCTCGGAGACGGCGTCGAGGTCCGCGCGGGTGAGATAGCGCGACTCGTCCCACGTGCTCTCGTCGTAGCCGAATCCGAGAACCCACTCGCCGTCGTGGACCGCCGACGCACGCTCTTCGAGCAGGGAGACAGCGTCGTCGGCCGATTCGGCTACCGAGAGGTCGGCGTGAACCAGTGACCGCCCGACGTTCGGGAGGTGCGTGTGCGCGTCGATGAACCCAGGGAGGACGACTCGGTCGTCGCAATCGACGACTCGCGTCTCGACACCGGCGAGGAGTTCGACGTCGAACGCGCGGCCAGCGCGGACGATTTCGCCGTCGCGAATCGCGACTGCTTCGTGCGTCTCGTCCGGTGATTCGAGCGTGTGTACCTCCGCGTTCGTCAGTACGAGGTCCGCTGCCGCAGTCATACGTTCGACCCCGATGCGGGAGGGCAAAATCGTTCGGGATGTGTCAGGCGCGGCCCGGGAGTCGAGACAGTGCTCTCAGAACGAGGCGTCTACGAGTGGTTCGACCGACTCGTCGGCTGCGAGGTGGGACGTGAGAGGGTGATTCACGAGAGGTCCGAGAGTCGAACCCGGGCACGGGCCGCGAGGTCAGTCGGACCGTAGTGGACGAGCAGGGCCACGGCGACGACTGCGACGAGTAACGCGTACGTGCCGTAGCCAGGGGTCGTCTTCAGGCCGTCGACGCCGGCCAAGAAGTAGCCGGCGGCGGGGTTGAGACTTGCGTGGTAGAGCCACGGAATGAGGATGCTTCCAGTGGCGTTGTAGAGCCATGCGAGCACGACGCCAGTTGCGAGGACACCGATAGCGTAGGGGACCATCGGGACGCCGGCCTGCGAACTACCGGAGACGAAGAACAGTGGGACGTGCCAGACGAACCAGACGAGTCCGACGAGTAGACTCGCCGAAAACGCCGACAGCCCCTCTTGCAGGGCTGGCTGAGCGAATCCACGCCACCCGAGTTCTTCGTTCCCACCACCGACGAAGAACGTCAGTGCGACACCGAGGAGGAACATCCAGAACGCAGTGAGTTCGTCCAACGCGTACGATGCGTCGAAGACGGCCACGTAGATGAGACTGGAGCTAACGATGAGAAGCGGCGGTAGAGCGATAGCGAGGGCGTACCATCGGAGTGGGATGCGATAGCGGAGGTTCGCCCGGAACCACGCACGGATACTCGAACCTGTGAGCCGGAGTGTGACCAGTGCACCGACGAGCGGACCAAACCCACCGAGGATGATGAGCGGTGTCGTCGCCGACGCAGGAACGAATCCGAACACGAGGAGAGCCCACAGCCCCCAGGAATACGAGAGTGTGCTCGCAACGAAGATGCCGAAGGTGTACCAGTGGCTCGACCCGGGTGACTCACGGTCTACCTCTGTGGTGACGACACCTTCGGTTCCATAACCGGTTCCAGAATCCATGCACTATGTGGGGATTCTACCATCATATCTCACTTCACTGACTCTCAGGCGTTGAGAAGCAGACTATCTAGAGGTATCGAATGGTTCAGCAAATGGCACGGGGTTGCCGTGTACCCAGAGTGCGAGTCGAGCGGCAACTGGGTGTGTTTCGACCTCGAACAGTCCACGTCCAGATATATGTGGAGAGGGTTGTCAGAATCTCGTCATTAGATGCCGTTCGTGCCTGCACTGGTCACACACCTCGACGACCGTACCCGGACTGCTACCCTCCTGCCGACACCACTCGATTGCTGCCGGGCGGTTGATACGGTCGGACTCACCGTTGAGCAGACAGACCGGCCCATCGAAAGCCGCGAGGCGTGACGGGAAGTCCTTACCGACGAGAGCCAGGCCGGACTGCCCCCACGCGTCCAACGACAGTCCCGTGTCGAGAATCGTCCCGTGTCGAGAATCTCGTCGACCACTGTCTCGGAGAGCGAGAGCGAGCGTAACCGCTCGGTCATCGTTCGCTCGAACCAGTCTTCGACGCCGGGAATCAACGAACCGAGTCGAAACAGGACGCTACTGGCGGCCGTCCGGACTCCCAACTGCCCGCGGTAGTCGGCACTACTCCTCGAGAGGACCAGTCCCGGCATCTCGACGAGGCCAAGAACCGGAAACCGTTAGGGCAGGGGCGGAATACGTCGGAGCATGACAGACGCCGCGTCTCTCGCAAACCGCGTTCGAGAGGGTGAACTCCGCCTCCACGAACTCGAAGCACACGCCGACGCCGACGTCGCCGCCGAAGCACGCCGCCTCCTCGTCGAAGAGCAGTCGGGTGCGTCGCTCGACGCGGTCGGTAACTACGGATTCCCCGCCGAAGTCGCAGAGTCGGCTATCGAAAACATGGTGGGAGCGATTCAGGTGCCGATGGGTGTCGCCGGTCCCGTCACCGTCAACGGTGGCGCCGTCTCGGACGAGAAGTACCTGCCACTCGCGACCACCGAAGGCGCACTCCTCGCGTCGGTCAACCGCGGGTGTTCGGTCATCGACGCCGCCGGTGGCGCGACTGCTCGCGTCCTGAAGTCCGGGATGACTCGCGCACCGGTCTTCCGCGTCACAGACGTCGCCGAGGCCGAAGCACTCGTCTCGTGGACGCGCGACAACTTCGAGAAACTCAAAGAGGCCGCAGAGGAGACGACGAGTCACGGCGAACTCCTCGACGTGACGCCCTACGTGGTCGGTAACTCCGTCTACCTTCGATTCCGCTACGACACGAAAGACGCGATGGGGATGAACATGGCCACAATCGCAACCGAGGCGGCCTGTGGCGTCGTCGAATCCGAGACGACGGGGTCACTCGTCGCACTGTCGGGCAACCTCTGTACCGACAAGAAACCCGCCGCAATCAACGCCGTCGAAGGGCGTGGCCGGAGCGTCACCGCCGACGTGCGCATCCCTCGCGACGTCGTCGAACAGCGACTCCACACGACGCCGGAGGCCATCGCGGAACTCAACACGCGAAAGAACCTCATCGGGTCGGCGAAGGCCGCGAGTCTCGGCTTCAACGCCCACGTCGCCAACGTCGTCGCCGCGATGTTCCTCGCCACCGGACAGGACGAAGCACAGGTCGTCGAGGGTGCGAACGCGATTACGACTGCAGACGTACAGGACGGTGACCTCTACGTCTCCGTCTCGCTCGCGTCGCTCGAAGTCGGTACCGTCGGTGGCGGCACGAAACTGCCCACGCAGTCCGAAGGCCTCGACATCCTCGGCATCCGCGGCGGTGGCGACCCTGCCGGGTCGAACGCAGACGCGCTCGCCGAGTGTATCGCCGTCGGGTCACTCGCCGGCGAACTCTCGCTGCTGTCCGCACTCGCCTCGCGACACCTCTCTTCTGCCCACGCCGAACTCGGACGGTAACTGACTCGGGCAGAGAGTCGTCACGCCGGAGGCGTCTTCGGAGGCGATTCCTCCGTTTCCACGGTGTTAGCGGTGTTGAAACCCGTTATTTGAGAACCGTGTGAGCTGGTCAAGATATTTCATAGCCATTAGTTGGGTGAACTATGGGAGAGACAGCTAACATCCAACCGAGTGTACGGACTTCCTTCGTAGCGAGTCCGGTGGCGTTCTTCGGCGTCACGTTCCTGCTTACGTGGTCCTTCTGGGTGGCGGCCATCGCACTCGGCATCTCGATGGACAGCGCCGTGGGCGTCCTCCTGCTATTGGCGGGACTCGCTGGTCCAGGTATCGCCGGTATCGGCTTTACCTACCTCGTCTACGACGAACAAGGGCGGAGAGATTTCTGGAATCGACTCACGAACGTCAATCGAATCAGTCTCAAGTGGTTCGCCGTCATCATGCTGCTCCCCCTCGTGATGAGTCTCGTCGGGGCGGCGGTGGACCTCCTCCTCGGCGGAACTGGAGCGACGTGGAGCGAGGGCGTTCGAGGTTTCGCGGTGAGTCCGCTCGCGATATTACCAGCGGTGTTCTTCGCGACTCTCCCACCGTTCGTCGAAGAGTTAGGCTGGCGGGGGTACGTACTCGACCGGTTACAGACGAAGTGGTCCGCACTGACCGCCGGTGTCCTCCTCGGCGTCGTCTGGGCAATCTGGCACCTTCCCCTGTTCTTCGTCGACGGGACGTATCAGGCAGGACTCGGCGTCGGGACGCTCGAATTCTGGTCGTTCATGGTTGGCGTCGTCGGTCTCTCGGGCGTGTTCACGTGGGTGTTCAACAACACATCCCGTAGCATCCTCGCCATCATCGTCCTGCACGGGATGGTCAACTTCACGGGCGAGATAATCGCGCTCACACCGCGTGCGGACGCAATCTCGACTGTGTCGTGGGTCGGGTTGGTCGTCGTTCTCGTGGTCGTCTGGGGGTCGCAGACGCTGACCAGTTCGGACGAGGTGCCCCAGCCGCCCTCGGTAGTCGAACGGGAGGCACACAACGCGTAAGCAATGCTAACGTGGGCTGACGACCTAGTTATAGCCTCGAAGAGTATGGAGACCATCTCTTCGGTGGACGGTACCCAGATTGCCTACGAACGAACCGGGCACGGACCGCCACTGGTGCTCGTCCACGGGACGTCCGCCGACCACACGCGGTGGGACGTCGTTCGCTCCCCCCTCGAAGAACACAACACGGTCTATGCAATCGACCGCCGGGGACGCGGTGAGAGCGGTGACGCCACCGACTACGCGTTGGAACGTGAGTTCGAAGACGTGGCCGCAGTCGTCGACTCGATTGCTGAACCGGTGATTCTCCTCGGTCACTCGTACGGGGCGCTCTGCTCGCTAGAGGCGGCCCTCCGAACGGACAACCTCAGCAAACTCGTACTGTACGAACCGCCGATTTCAGTCGATGATTCCTATCCAGAGACCGAAGACGTCGTCACCGAGATGGAGGCGTTGTACGACGACGGGAAGGCCGAAGCCGCGCTCGTACTGTTCTTCCGTACCGTTGCGAGCGTCCCACCAGCGGAACTCGACGCACTCCGTGGGGCACCGAACTGGCCCAACCGTGTGGCCGCGGTCAACACCGTCATCCGAGAAGTCCTCGCACCCACTCGGTACGAGTTCGACCCAACTCGGTTCGAAGACTTGACCACCCCGACGTTGCTGTTGTCCGGAAGCGAGAGCGCACCGTACCTCAAAGTCGCAATCGAGGAACTTCGAACCGTGCTTCCGAACAACCGGGTCGTCGTCTTCGACGGGCACGCACACGCCGCGATGAACACCGCCCCGGACCTGTTCGTCGACGAGGTGCTCGCCTTCCTCCGGGAGTCGAGCTAAGGGCCGAGAGTCGGCCACTCCGTGTCTACTTTCGCTGTGTGCGAACAGTGGAGTCTCGACTCACGACACCTTCGAGCGCACGAACGTGGCCGATACTGCTGTGAGAAAGCAGCGTTTACTTTCACCCTGCACCCGTGGCTCGATTTTAATCCGTTCTCACTGGTATATCCACGAGCGTCCGTCAGGAGAGCACCTGCGGGCGTGTCCACACTCCACTCCAACCCATGTCCGTACCCACCTCCAGTATCGACCCCGAACCGGACGACGACCACGACGATGTACAGCGTCTCACCCTCGTCTTGCGACTCCTGAAGTTGGGACTGGGCGTCGTCGCCTCGGCGCTCACTATCGCCAAGTTACTCGGGTTCCTCTGAGTGAGCGCGGCCCAACAGGCCGCGCCCGGCAGACGGCCATCGCGTTAGAGCAGTCGATATCGACCGCCTGACTCGGAGACTTCGCCGCGACGGCGGAGTTTTTCCAGCAGGTCACGCGCCTTCTCGGCCGGAACTCCCTGCTCGCTCGCAGCAGCGACGACTTCGTCTTCGGTCGGCCGGTCACCGTCCCGTATCGCGTCTTTGATGGCCGTCAGTCTGTCGACGGACCCCGACGACGACGCGCGGCCACGCCTCGCCTGTTCGCCGGCGTCGAACACCTCGTCGGCGTCGAGGCCCGACCCTTCGAGGTACTCCCTGTCGTCGATGCCGGACTCGTCTACCTGCCGGTCGAGTTCGGCGACGTGTTCCACCTGCGCGAACGCCTCACTATCTCCGTGTTTCTTCGCCAAGAGCGCCGAGCGTGCCTGTCTCGCGGCATCTCGGTCTTCAGACTCGAAGAACCGCCGGAGTTTCTTCGTCTGGTGTCGCCGCCCGCACCGCGAACAGGTCGCCGTCTTCGACTCACGAGGGTCTGAGAGCAACCATAGGTTCCCACAGTCGGTACACCCGACAACCGCGTACATGCAGGTGAGTTGCTCGCCATCCGGTTTGAACGTTCGGGGCTACAGAGGCGATTCGAACCTGCCGGGCCCGTCGGTTTTATCTCGGCAGCGAGTGGCCTGTCACCATGGACCGAATCTCCATCGACGACGTCGAACCGGCCGAGGCAGCAGACGACGTGTATCTCGCACTCCTCGCGGGTGGGGACGAGATGAACGTCCAACACTTCCGTATCGAACCGGGTGCGTCGGTACCCGTCCACGACCACCCTCACGAACAGGTCGGGTACATCGTCGCCGGCGAACTAACCTTCGTCGTCGGCGACGACGGTGAAGAAATCGTCGTCGGCCCGGGCGACTCCTACTCACTCGCTGGTGGGGAATCTCACGGCGCAGAGAACCGCGGTGACGAAACCGTCGTCGGAATCGACGTGTTCTCGCCGCCCCGCGACAACCCGCCGTGGCTTGACTGACGGGGCTGTCCGATGCGGTCCACCGGGTGCAGGAACGACGGCCAGAAAACCCACTCCGTCGTGACATCAGAGGAGAAAGCATTTATCAATAGGTTATAACTATTGGAGTGACGGAAGTCATTAACTATGCCCTCCCCCCGCGTATATCAGCTATGGCCAGCGCACGGTCTGCCGACCGACCCCACACAAAAAGCGGTTCACAGGCGTCTATGAACCGACTCGACCTCGCCCGTGACCCGCGGGTCTGGGCCTTCGTCGGCCTGTGGGCGGTTTTCGTGAGTGCGCTCCACTTCGGCGGTCTCGAGTACGGTATCTACACGAGAATCTGGTGGTGGGACCTGCTCACCCACTCGCTGTCCGGATTCGGCGTCGCCGGCGTCCTCTTCGTCGTCTTCCCGCGAGTGTACGATGGCGCTCGCGCACCGGTCGTCGTCGCGACCATCATCCTCGCTATCGGCGCAGGATTCGAAGTGTACGAGTACCTGTTCAAGGACTTCTGGTACGGGTGGTCGGCGGCGTACTACGCCGAAGACACCGCGACTGACCTCGTCGTCGACGTCGTCGGTGCGCTCGGATTCCTCGTCGCCCTCGACGGGGTCACCCGACTACGGACGGCGTCGACGGACGTGTCGAGCGACTCACGTCTGCCGTCACACCCGTCGCGCATCCGTTCGGACGGCGGTGACCGCACCGGCGACGAAGACGAAACGCGATTCGAAGACGACGACACTCTCCCACGACGCTAACCGCACATCCCCGGTAGGTTGGAGTTAAATTAACTCCTGATCTGTTTCTCGCTGGCAATAACGTACATATTACAGTTCACCCTTCACTTCCGTATGGGAACGCTCGGCACCCGCTGTCACGGACGGACAGGACGCACTGCACTCGCTGTACCCCACATTCACCGTCGCACATGCTGAAACGGACGTGGGACCAGATGGTCGTGCCGCGGTGGCAAGAGCGCCCGCGGGAGATGTCCGTCGTGGTGGTGTGGGGTGGCGTCGTCACGTTCACCCACTTCGCGAGCATGTTCTTCTTCCTCTATACGAAGATTTGGTGGTGGGACCTGTTCGTCCACGCCGCCTCCGGATTCGGCGTCGCCGCCCTCCTGTACGTCTTCAATCCACGACTGTTGCGGTCACCCGTGGCGTTGCTCGTCGTCCTCCCGATGGCCGTCGCCGCCATCGGCACGTGGTTCGAAGTGTACGAACGACTCTTCACCGACTTCTGGGTCGATTGGACGACGGCGTACTATCTCGAAGATACGTGGGCCGACATCGTCGCCGACACCGCCGGTGCAGTCGTCTTCGGTGTCGTTCGACCCCTGTGGAGTCGCCTGCGACGCTGAATCGGGACTCGTAGTGCGAAAGAAGAGAGAAATTGGCAGTCGAAGCGGCGTGATTCGAATTGGACCGGCTTACGCCAGTTCCTGAATATTCGCGCGGTTACACCGCGCGAGTTAGAGAAGCTCTCTACGAGAGTTCCTGAATATTCTCGACGACCTTGTCGGCGTACTCGCTGGTGGCGAGTTTGGTGCCGCCTTCGATCTGACGGTGGAGGTCGTACGTCACGTCGCCCTCGGAGATGGTCTTCTCGACGGCGTCACGGATGAGTTTGCCGGCGTCCTTCCAGCCCATGTACTCGAACATGATGCGGCCGGAGAGAATCATCGCAGTCGGGTTGACCTTGTCCTGACCGGCGTACTTGGGTGCGGAACCGTGGACGGGTTCTGCGAGACAGAGACCTTCACCGAAGTTACCACCGGGTGCGATGCCGAGGCCACCGATTTGGGCACCGGCGGCGTCGGACATGTAGTCGCCGTTGAGGTTCATCGTGGCGATGACCTCGTAGTCGGCGGTACGGGTGAGGAGCTGCTGGAGCATGTTGTCGGCGATGCGGTCCTTGACGACAACCTTGTCCTCGGGCTTCTCGCCGTCGTACTCCTCCCAGAGTTCGTCTTCGGTGATGGTGACGTCGCCGAACTCCTCTGCTGCGAGTTCGTAGCCCCAGTCACGGAAGGCACCCTCGGTGAACTTCATGATGTTCCCCTTGTGGACGAGGGTGACGGAGTCGCGGTCGTTTTCGAGGGCGTACTCGATTGCTTCGCGGACGAGACGCTTCGTCCCGAACTCGGTGATGGGCTTGATGCCGATGCCGACCGGACCGTCGTGGATGACGCTGTCGAAGCCCATCTCGTCTTCGACGAACTCCTTGACCTGCTGGACTTCGTCGGTACCGGCTTCCCACTCGATGCCGGCGTAGACGTCTTCGGTGTTCTCGCGGAACGTGACCATGTCCATCGCCGAGGGGTTCTTGACGGGCGACGGGACGCCGTCGAGGTGGTAGGTCGGGCGGACGTTGGCGTAGAGGTCGAGCTTCTTGCGGAGCGCGACGTTCAGCGAGCGGAAGCCTGCACCGACGGGCGTCGTGAGCGGGCCTTTGATGGCGACGCGGTGGTCGCGAATTGCGCTGACGGTGTCTTCGGGGAGGTTCTCGTCGTATTTGTCGCGGGCGGACGCGCCGGCGTAGACACGCATCCAAGATACAGAGCGACCGGTTGCTTCGGCAGCAGCGTTGAGAACCTTCTGTGCAGCAGGACCGACGTCAGTTCCGATTCCGTCGCCGTGGATGATCGGGATAATCGGGTTGTCCGGGACAGAGAGTTCGCCGTCCTCGAACGTGATTTTCTCGCCGTCTTCAGGAACCTCGATCTGGTCGTAACTCATGAACAATCAGGGGTTTTCATTGCGGTGTAAAAGTCCTGCCGTTCTCCCGCTCGTACTGCAAAAATCACCGACTTTCGATGCCCGTCGATACGTTTACCCACACCCTCCGAGTGAGCCAACGTATGCGGATTATCGTCCACGGCGGCGCAGGTGGTGTCCCCGACGAACCAGAACCGAGACAAGCAGTGCTCGACGAGGCGGCGGCCGACGGTGTCGCCGAATCCGACCCGCTATCGGCGGTCGAAACTGCGGTCCGAGCGCTCGAATCGAACCGCCGGTTCAACGCGGGTGTCGGCGGTGCCGTCCAGTCCGACGGCGTCGTCCGCACCGACGCCGGTGTGATGACGAGCGACCGGTCTGTCGGTGCCGCGTCGGGGATGGCCGGCGTCGAACACGCCGTCTCCGTCGCCCGTGCCGTCCTCGAAAAGACGCCGCACGTCCTGTTGGGGGGCGACCCGGCAGTCGAGTTCGCGGCCGACGTGGGTGTCGAAACCGGTGTGGACCTCTTTACCGACGAAACCCGAACGCGCTGGAACGCGGCGGAGGCACCCGACGGCACGCCACGCGAACATCTCGACTGGTTGGCCGACCGGTTCGGGGGAAGTACGAGCGACCCGACGGCGGAGGCGAGTGATGGGTATCTCGGTGCACACGACGTTCGCCTTCCCGGCCACGATACGGTCGGTGCCGTCGCGACGGACGGCGAGACGTTCGCGTCGGCGACGTCGACAGGTGGCCGGTGGTTCGCGCTCGCTGGTCGCGTCGGTGACGTCCCGCAGGTCGGGTCTGGATTCTACGCCGCCCCTGCCGGTGCGGCGTCGACGACGGGCGCTGGCGAAGACATCGCCCGCGTGACGCTCGCTCGCCGTGCAGTTCGTCATCTCGAACGTGGCTGTGACGCACAGACTGCCGCCGAACTCGCTATCGACGAGTTCGGCGAACTCACCGGGTCGTCCGCCGGGGTCATCCTCCTCGACGACGAGGGATTCGGGTCGGCGTTCAACTCCGACGGGATGCAGACGAGCACGGCGTCTCGATAGTCGGCGCACGGACTCGGAGTCGCCAGTACGTTCTTTCAGTGTCGGTCCGTCTCGGTGTGTATGAGTGAGTGGACTGCGGACGACGTCCCCGACCTGTCCGGACAAACAGTCGTCGTCACGGGTGCGAACAGCGGCATCGGGTTCGAGGCGTCGAAGAGGTTCGCGGCGAGGGGTGCGCACGTCGTCATGGCCTGTCGGAGTCTCGACAGGGGCGAGTCGGCGATGGCCGAGATTCGGAGTGAGTTGGATGCGGCATCGCTCTCGCTCGTGGAACTCGACCTCGCTGACCTCGATTCAGTCCACCGGTTTGCGGACGAGTTCACGGCCGAATTCGGGTCGCTTCACGTCCTCCTAAACAACGCGGGTGTGATGGCGATTCCGCGGCAGGAGACGGCACAGGGGTTCGAGATGCAGTTCGGCGTCAACCACCTCGGACACTTCGCGTTGAGCGCACTGCTGTTTCCCTTGCTCCGCGACACACCGGGTGAGACGCGCATCGTCACCGTATCGAGTGGAGTCCACGAGCGCGGGAGGATGGACTTCGACGACTTGCAAGGAGAACAGCGGTACGAGGAGTGGGGTGCCTACGCACAGAGCAAACTCGCGAACCTGCTGTTCGCGTTCGAACTGGACCGCAGACTGACTGCGTCGGGCATCGACGACGTGTCGAGCGTCGGCACACACCCCGGATACGCCGCCACGAACCTCCAGTTCAGAGGTCCGCGCGAGTCTGGGTCCACGCCTCGGCTACTCCTGAGCAAAGTCGCGAACGCCGTCTTCGCCCAGTCGGCGGCGATGGGCGCACTGCCACTGCTCTACGCTGCGGCGGAACCGTCTGTCGAAAGCGGGTCGTACGTCGGCCCGCAGGGCCTCTTCGACATGCGTGGGCATCCGGGGCCGGCAGAACCGAGTCGGCGAGCGCGAGACCCAGAAACCGCGAAGCGACTGTGGGCGGTTTCAGAGGAGTTGACGGGCACGCGATTCCGACTCGCGTAACCCTCTGCCAAAGCGGATATTCTCGGTTCTCGGCGGGTCGATTCGCCGAGATGTCCAAATACTGCCGAGTGCTATGAGGAGACATGACGAGTACGACTATCGACGTAACCGACGACTTCACGGAGGCAATCGTCTCCTCTTCTCGAACGACGCTCGGTGACTCGCTCCGGAGCGTCATCTACTTCACCCGCGACGATTTCGAGGTGTTCTACGTCAGACAGGACCTCTACGGCGACGAAGACGAGATGCACGCGGCCAAGGCAGCGCTCGTCGAGAGCGAACGAACCGGGTTCGGGCCACAGGAAAAGTACGCCCGGAGCGACGACGCCGCCGGGGGGAACCCCGACTTCGGAGAGTACGAATTCACCCTCCGAGTGTTCTCCGGCGGGTTCGTCGGGCGCGTCGTCGCCGGTGACCACGGCGTCATCGTCACCACGGACCAACTCGAACTCTCCGAGTTCGAAGAGATGGAAGTCGCAATTCGCCGGATGCTGGAGAACCGACTCACCGAGTGAGTCTCCGTTTCGAGTCTCGGATAACGACTTTTCGCGGCTAACTGACATACGGTGGGGTTCTCGCCGGAAAACGGTCGGACACGGCGCGTCCACCAGCGCCGAGACGTGGCGACGTCTGCCAGTGGACGCCCGACGTGTCGTCAGGTCGCTCTCAGGTGCCGTCGACGAGTCGTTCTAACTGCTCTGGCGGGACTGCCCCCCGAGCAGCATACCCCTCGTAGGCGAACGTCGGAACGCCCGTGACGCCGTGTTTCTGCGCCTCGGCAAACTGCTCTCGAATCTCGGTTCGGAGCGTCTCGTCGTCCAGCGCCGATTCGACTTCGTCGCCGTCCACGCCCACGGACTCGGCGAGTTCGACCAGCAGTTCCGTGTCACCGATATCTTTTCCATCCTGCCAGAGCGCCTCGAAGACCGATTCGTCGAACGCGAGCCACGTCTCGTAGTCGGTGTGTTCCTTCAGGTAGTACGAGACGACTTGCGCTGGGAGTGAGTCGACGTCTGTCGCAATCTCCTGTTTCATCTCGACGTCGTACCGGTCCTGGAGGCGACGGACGCCCTGCTTCGCCTGCTCGTAGTAGTCGTCGTCTTTCCCGTCGTCTACCGAGAAGTCGATGCTCCCGTCGGAGCGTCGCTTCTGACTCCGCAGGTCGAACGGGCGCCAGTCGATGTCGAGTTCCTCGTCTCTGTTCTCCTGATACCGCGAGAGAGACTGCCGTCCGAGGTAACAGAAGGGGCACACGTAATCCGAGTAGACCGTAATTCGTTCGTCTCCGTCCTCACTCATGGGAATTCGTTCTGGACTCGATTACAAAAATGATTGGGTACGAACTCTCACCCGCGTACGACGACAGTCGAGACGGATTCGTTCGGGGATTAGACCGCCGAGACGCTCGAATTTCGAACGTCGAGTCCATCTATCGTCAGAATCCAGGACCACCGGTAAATCTATATTAGTGTATCCTAATATTAGTAATTGCTAAAATGTCCCCAGAGAACACAGGCAGTACGTCGGCGTCGTCTCAGCAGTCACCGTGTTGTGTGCCTGCCGAGCACGGCCTGACCGACGACGAACTCGCTGCCGACGTGCAGATGCTGACGGCCCTCGGGAGCGAAACTCGATACGAGGCCCTCCGCCTCGTCGCCGAATACGACGACGGCGTCTGTGGTTGCCAACTCGAACCAGCACTCGGTGTGAGTCAAGGCGCGGTCAGCCAGGCGCTCTCTCGACTCTACTCGGCCGGACTCGTGACGCGCCGCAAGGAAGGCCGCTGGCGATACTACTCGACCACAGACGAAGCAAACCGACTCCTCTCCGTCCTCGACGGAACCCGAACGTCCGACGATGAGTAACGACACGCCCACACCGGCCGACACAGACGGCCCCACTCCGGCAGAACAGCGGAAAGCAGTCAGGGAGCGATACAGCGACATCGCGGCCGACTCGTCGTCCCGTTGTAGCGACGACGGAGAGCGGACGGACCACGACGACCAGTCGCGCAAGATGGGCTACTCTGACGCGGAACTCGACGGTGTCCCGGCCGGTGCGAATCTCGGCCTCGGGTGTGGGAATCCGACTGCACTCGCGAGCCTCGAAGGCGGTGAGACGGTGCTCGATTTGGGGTCCGGTGCAGGGTTCGACTGCTTCCTCGCGGCGAACGAAGTCGGCGAGGGTGGCCACGTCATCGGCGTCGATATGACGCCGGAGATGGTCGAGAAGGCCCGCGAGAACGCGTCTGACCACGACGGCGGGAACGTGGAGTTCCGACTCGGCGAAATCGAACATCTTCCGGTCGCCGACGAAACCGTCGACCTGGTCATCTCGAACTGCGTCGTGAATCTCTCGCCGGACAAACCGCAGGTGTTCGACGAAGCGTTCCGCGTGCTTCGCCCCGGCGGGAGAGTCGCTATCTCCGACGTCGTGCTGACCACGGCCCTCCCCTCGGATATCCACGCAGACCCCACCTCCGTCGCCTCCTGCATCGCCGGGGCATCGACAGTCTCTGACCTCGAATCGATGCTGGACGACTCCGGGTTCGAAGACGTCGCTATCGAGCCAAAAGAGGACAGCGAGGAGTTCATCCGCGAGTGGGACGACGAACGCGACGTGAGCGAGTACGTCGTCTCGGCGACCATCGAAGCGACGAAACCGGCGCACTGACCCCCGTTGACACCTCCAAAGCGGCCCTCCACTGCGCGACGATTCGGCCCTCCACTGCACGACGATTCGGCCCTCTACCTACGACCGTTTCTCCCTCTGCCGACTGACGATTGGCGTCGGTTCGACAGCATCCGGCTAAGTTAATCGTGTTAGATGACGTAGGTGTACGTATGGCCAAGCGACACCACCGCTGTAACCTCTGTGGGAACGACTTCGACACCGGAGAACAGCTAAACGAACACGTCGAACGGCGTCACCCGAAGAAGGACGTTCGCTGGTGGGTCGTCGTCGAAGACCCGGCGAAGGACCTCAAGTTCTCCCGGTGAGGAAGGGGCCAGACACGACGGGACGACACCGTCACCCGAGATGCGTCTCGAACCAGTCGGCAGCGAGTTCGGCCACGTCCTCCAACTCGCCCGCACCTTCGAAGAGGTGGCCGGCACCCGGAATAACCTCCAGTGACTTCTCGCAGTCGAGTTTTTCGAACGCATCACGGTTCAGGCTGAGGACGGGTTCGTCGGCACCGCCGACGACGAACAGCGTCGGTGCGGAGACGTCGGCGAGGCGGTCTTCTGCGAGGTCGACGCGCCCGCCGCGAGAGACGACGGCATCCGTCTCGTCACCCAGTTCCGCCGCGGCGAGTAGTGCCGCCGCCGCACCCGTACTCGACCCGAAGTAGCCGATTTTTACGTCGCTCGTCTCCGGTCGGCCACGAAGCCATTCGGTCGCGGCGAGCAGACGCTCGACCAAAAGCGGGATGTCGAACCGCGTCTCGTACCGCTCGTCTTCTTCCTCGGTCAAGAGGTCGAACAAGAGCGTCCCGACGCCTCGTTCGCGAATGACCTCCGCGACGTAGTTGTTCCGCGGACTCTTTCGACTACTCCCACTGCCGTGTGCGAAGACGACGAGGCCCTGGGCACCTGTTGGCATCCCGAGGTCACCTTCGAGTTCGACCCCGTCGGCGGGTATCGTGACGGGTTCGGTTGTCGTGTCAGCCATACGAACAGATACGGCAACCGAGGACTTATTTCTGTGCGCTCACGCCGCCTTTCGGACCCAAATCGACGTTTCAGGAGAGTCGACGTTCGTGATTCACACAATTAATGTTAATAGTTCATGTTGTGTAGTCTCACGAGCATATGGTGGGAGTTAACGAACTACAGACGATGTACGAGCAGATGGTGACTGCTCGGTATTACGAAGAAAGACTACAAGAGGAGTATCTCGTCGGAAAACAACCGGCGTTCGATATCTCCGCGGGGCCGATTCCGGGTGAGCTTCACCTCGCTGCGGGCCACGAATCGTCCGGTATCGGTGTCTGCATGCACCTCCGCGACGACGACACGGTGACGGCACCGCACCGACCACACCACATCGCCATCGCGAAAGGGGTGGACCTGAAGAAGATGACCGCAGAAATCTTCGGGCGGAAGACGGGGCTCTGCAAAGGGAAAGGTGGGCACATGCACCTGTTCGACCCGGAGGTAAACTTCGCGTGCTCGGGCATCATCGCACAGGGGTGCCCGCCGGCAGTCGGCGCGGCGATGGCCGCACAGAAACGGAACACAGACTCCGTCGCCGTCGCCTTCCTCGGTGAGGGCGCTATCGACCAGGGTGGGTTCCTCGAATCGCTCAACCTCGCGGCAGTCCACGACCTACCAGTCGTCTTCGTCGTCGAGGACAACGACTGGGCGATTAGCATGCCGAAAGACCGCGTGACAGACGTCAAAGACGGGTCACAGCGCGCACAAGGCTTCGACATGCCCGGAGAACGCATCGACTCCGACGACGCCGTCGCCGTCTACGAGGCGGCGGAGAAAGCCATCATGCGGGCCCGCGACGGCAACGGACCGACGCTGCTCGAAGTACAGGTCCACCGACGCATGGGTCACTTCATGGGCGACGCGGAGGCGTACCGGCCAGAGGCAGACGTCGAACGCGCGAAGATGCGCGACTCTATCGAGCGACTCGCCGACGACTTACGGACGGCAGGCGTGGGCGACGACGAACTCGACGAGATTCGAGAGCGGGCGCACGAACGCGTCGACGAGGCCATCGACTGGGCCAAGGAACAACCGGAACCGGACCCGTCGGAGGCGTACGAGGACGTCTTCAAGAACCCGCCAGCACAGGCGACGACCGATGGAGGTGAGGAATAATGGCGACCGAATCACGAGACGTTACCGAAGCGACCGAGACGGACCGCGAACTGACGATGAGTCGCGCGATGGTCGAAGCCATCGCGTGGGAGATGCGCGAGAACGAAGAGGTGTTCTACATGGGCGAAGACGTCGCCGACTACGGCGGCATCTTCTCCAGTACGACCGGCCTCCTAGACGAGTTCGGCCGTGATAGAGTCATGGACGTCCCTATCAGCGAGACGGCCTACCTCGGTGCCGCCGTCGGCGCGGCACAGGCGGGAATGCGCCCCATCGCCGAACTGATGTTCGTCGACTTCTTCGGCGTCGCGATGGACCAAATCTACAACAATATGGCGAAGAACACCTACATGAGCGGTGGGTCCTTCTCCGTCCCGATGGTGCTGACCACGGCCGTCGGCGGCACCTACAACGACGCCGCGCAGCACTCCCAGACGCTCTACGGGACCTTCGCCCACCTCCCCGGGATGAAAGTCGTCGTCCCGAGTACGGCCTACGACGCCAAGGGCCTGATGCACAGCGCCATCCGCGACGACGACCCGGTGGTGTACATGTTCCACAAGCGCCTCATGGGTCTCGGCTGGATGCCGTCCCCGCCGGGACCGAAGACCGGCGTGCCGGAGGAAGACTACACGATTCCGTTCGGCGAGGCGGACGTCAAGCGCGAGGGAAGCGACGTGACCGTCGTCACCCTCGGCCTGCACGTCCACCGGTCTTTGGACGCCGCGAGTCGACTCGAAGACGACGGCATCGACGCCGAAGTCATCGACCTGCGGACGCTCGTCCCCCTCGACACCGACACTATCCTCGAATCGGTGCGCAAGACCGGCAAACTCCTCGTCGTGGACGAAGACTACCAGTCGTTCGGCGTGACGGGCGAAATCATCGCCCGCGCGGCGGAAGGCGCGCTCGACGACCTGACGGCAGTCGAACGCCTCGCCATCCCGGACGTGCCGATTCCCTACGCGCGCCCACTGGAAGACGAGGTCAACCCCTCCACCGACAAAATCGCCGACGCCATCCGCCGACTCCACGAATGAACGGGACACAGAACCCATACGGAGGCCGAAGGTGACCGAAGACGTCGACATCGATTCGGCGTCCATCTGGCCCGCCGACGCGGACGACGTAGACGAGGGCTACCTCGCCAACTGGTTCGTCCGCGAAGGCTCCGCCGTCGACGAAGGCGAGGCTATCGGCGAGATGCAAGTCGAGAAGGTGAGCATCGACGTGACCGCACCGACTGGCGGAACGGTCACCGAACTCGTCGTCGCCGAAGGCGGCGAGTTCACCCGCGGCGACGTCCTCGCTCGGATTCAACCGAGCGCCTGAGGACGGCTATCTTTTTGCGGTCAACAGGGAGAGACATCGTCGCCGCTCGTTCGCTCGACACCCGTCTCGTTCACGAGATAGAACGCTTCTGAGACGATGTCAGCCTCTTCGCCTTCTTTGCTGTACCAGTACGGATGGGTGACGTCGACGACGATGCCGTCGTCAGACCGACTCACGATTGTCGCTTCCTCGCTCGCTGTCGTCGCCGTCGTGCCCCAACTCAGGAGACACGAGGCGTTCTGCAGTCGGGATTCGAGGTAGCGTTCCTCTGCTGCGAGTGCACGTGCTTCGACAGTCGGTCCTGCGTCTTCTGTCTGCGGCGTTCCCGTCTGAAATTCCGTCGTCGTCTGCAGGTCCATCGTCTCGGAGTGAGTCGTCTCAGTCGACTCGTCGCTCCCGGTCGATTCATCGCCAAGACATCCAGCCAGACCAACGACCGAGACGAGTACGGACCCAACGTTTCGGAGGACACGTCTCCGTGAGCGACGGGAGGGCATACGAGATTCCGCGCGGACAGTGAGTAAATATCTTCTGTCTAACAGGTCCACTCGGTTTCATCACACGTGTCGGTTACGACTCGCGCTGTTCGTTTCGGACTCGTTCTGTCTCCGCGAGGGCGCGGTCCATCAACATCCGGTGTGCTTCTCGCTTCTCGCCACCCTCCGGTGGGTGGCACTGCTCGTAGCGACCCTCGTGGTCCATCACCCACCGTCGGCGGTTGTCCGAGAGAAGCGCGTTCAAGATGGCTTCGAGTTCGGTACAGAGCGCCGGGTCTTCGACGGGTGCGATAGCCTCGACTCGCCGGTCGAGGTTGCGGGTCATCCAGTCGGCGGACCCGACGTAGTACTCCGGTTCGCCGCTGTTCTCGAAGTAGAAGATGCGCGAGTGTTCGAGGAACCGGCCGACGACGCTCGACACCGAGATGGTGTCGGAGATGCCGTCGATGCCCGGTCGGAGGCGGCAGATACCGCGGACCACCAGGTCGATATCGACGCCCGCCATCGACGCCTCGTAGAGTTCCCGGACCATCTTCGGGTCTTCGAGCGCGTTCATCTTGGCGACGATGTGCGCGTCCCGTCCCGCGCGGGCGTGTTCTGCCTCTCGGCGGACGAGTCGCGTCATCTCTTCGCGGAGATTCGTCGGTGCGACCAGCAGTTTGCGGTAGGTGTCGTGCCGGGAGTGCCCGGTGAAGAAGTTGAACAGGCGCACCAGGTCGTGGCCGATGTCCGGGTCGGCGGTGAACAACCCGAGGTCGGTGTAGAGTTTGGCCGTCTCCGAGTGGTAGTTCCCCGTGGCGACGTGGGAGTACAGTTGGACGCCGTCGCCCTCCTCGCGGACGACGAGCGCCGTCTTCGTGTGCGTCTTCAGGCCGATGGTTCCGTAGGCGACGTGAATCCCCTCCTCTTCGAGACGGCGGACCCACCGCAGGTTGTTCTCCTCGTCGAATCGGGCTTTGACTTCGACCATCACGGCGACCTGTGTCCCGTTCTTCGCCGCTTCGATGAGCGTCTCGATGACCTCAGAGTCGGGTGCCGTCCGGTAGATAGTCGCCTTGATTGCGAGGACGTTGGGGTCGTTCGCCGCGGCCTGCAGGAACGTCCCGACGGTCCCGGTAAAGGAGTGGTACGGGTGGTGGACGAGGACGTCCTTCCGGGCGATTTCGGCGAAGAGCGCGTTCGGGTCGTCTGGCGAGAGGGTGACGAACCGCGGGTGGGGTTGGGGGTGCCACGGTTCGACTTCGAGTTCGTGTCGTTCGAGTTCGAAGAGCGCTTTCAGTCCCGTGAAGTCCATCGGCGTGTCTCGTTCGAACACCTCGTTGTCGTCCAGGTCGAGTTGTTCGACGAGGAGTTCGCGAACCGCAGGCGGCGTCTCCGTCTCGACTTCGAGTCTGACGACGGTGGCGAACCGACGCTGCCGGAGGACGTCCTCTATCATCGTGATGAGACCCTCGGCAACTTCCTCGTTCCGCCGAACCTCGGCGTTTCGCGTCACCCTGAACAGCGACGTATCGACGATTTCGACGTTTGGAAACAGCAAGTCGAGGTTGTGTTCGATGATGCGTGAGAGCGGGACGAATCGCGTCGGTGCGTCGGTGGTGTCGTCACCCCCGTCGGTACGTTCGTCTACGTCGACGAGTTGCGGTCGGTTCCCGGGTACCTTCACGCGGGAGAACTTCGTCTGGGCGTCGCCGTGTTCTCGCGTGAGCACTGCGAGCGACAGCGAGAGATTCGAGATGAACGGAAACGGGTGTGCAGGGTCGAACGTCAGTGGGGTGAGCGTGGGGAGTACGGCCGCCTCGAAGTACTCCCGAAGTGCCGTCTGTTCGGTGGGCGACAGCGACTCGTAGGCGACGATTTCGATACCGGCGTCTGCGAGTGCAGGCCGGACGAGTTCGTCGAAACAGGCGGTCTGCTGGTCCAACAGGTCACGTGCACGCTCTAAGACGACCTGCCACTGTTCACGCGGGGTGCGGCCATCGGGCGACAGTTCCGTCACGTCGGCGGCGATTTGCTGTTTCAACCCACCTACGCGCTTCATGAAGAACTCGTCGAGGTTCGAGGTGAGAATCGAGAGGAATTTCACGCGCTCGAACAGCGGATTCCGGTCGTCTAACGCCTCGTTGAGCACGCGTTCGTGGAACGAGAGTTCGCTCAGTTCGCGATTGAGGTACAGTTCCGTGTCCGAGAGGTCCACGTCGTCCGAAATCGATGGCGTCCCAGTGACGTCACTGATGCGAACGGGGGCCGTCGTCGGACGCTGCCCGTCCGTGAGACTCCCGTTGGATTCGAATCGTTCGCCGACGTGGGTTTCCTCTTCGGACATCGACTGAGAGAAGATGGTACCGCAGTGAACTTTACTCCGCCGCCTGTTGGGGGGTGGAGACCGACACTCGTGGCGAGGTCACGCGAGCGCGGGTTGCCGGGGGTCGATGATTTTCGACTCTTTGCGCGATTCGTGTGTCACCTCGACGTCGACAGAGACGAGTTCGTCGGCGTGCAGGTCGTAGGCCGTGAGTTCGCCGCCGTAGACGGCGCCCGTGTCGAGTCCCATCGCGTATCTGTAGACTGCGGGGTGCGCCATGACGGTGTGTCCGAAGAAGACCCGGTCTGGGCCGTCGTAGTGTTCGAACCAGAAGGGACCGTCGTAGCTATCGCCGGGGTTCATCGCACGCGTGTTTTCGAGGGCATCGACGTCGTGTTCTTCGAGCGGGACGTCGGGGTGGACGCCGCCGTGGACGACGAGGGCGCCGTCCCACGAGATGGCGACCGGCAGGGATTCTATCCACGCCAGGTCGTCGTCGGTGAGCGCGTCGATTTCTTTCGTCCCACGGACGAGTTTCTCCTCGTTGTTGCCGCGGACGGTGAGGAAGTTGTCGCGTTCGCGGACGAAGTCGACCACGCCTTTGCTGTCGGGGCCTTTCCGAACGAGGTCACCCACGAAGACCACGAGGTCATCTTCGGTAGGGGCGAGACGGTCGACGAGGCGTTCGAGTGCGGAGAGACACCCGTGGACGTCGCCGACGACGTACACGTCGTCCCAGTCGTCGATGTCGACGCGGAGATGCTGGTCGGCGACGTCAGGGTGGAACGTAGGTACACTCATGCGAACTTTCTCTCTGTATCAACCACTGGAACTTTAGAAAGGGTTACTAGTTTCTCAACCTTGTGCTATATAGTCAAGGGAAGGCCGGAGACACGGACCGAATCGACCCTCCATTCGGTCCCACTCGTCCCGCAATCGCTTTCCGGCGGGACCCCGAATCCGGGGACATGAGCATCGGACCCCTCGACGACGAGACGGTCGAAAAGTATCGAGAGGCAGGAACGGTCCTCCGAACGGTGTTAGACGAGACGGCCGAGATGGTCGAACCCGGCGTCACTCACCTCGAAGTGGCCGAACACGCCGAGTCACGCATCCGCGAACTCGCCGACGGGTGTGCGTTCCCGGTCAACATCAGCGTTAACGAAGAGGCGTCACACGCGAGTCCTGGGCGCGACGACGACACCGTCTTCGGCGAGGACATGGTCTGTCTGGATATCGGCGTCCACGTCGACGGGTACATCGCCGACTCGGCGGTGACCGTCGACCTCTCGGGGAACGACGAACTCGTCGAATCCGCCGAAGAGGCACTCGACGCCGCCCTCGACATGGTCGAAGCGGGCGCCCACACCGGGAAAATCGGGGCCGAAATCGAAGACGTGATTCGTGGCTACGGTTACACGCCGGTTCTCAATCTCTCTGGACACGGCGTCGAACAGTGGGACGCCCACACCGACCCGACGATTCCGAACCGCGGTGCTGACCGGGGTGTCGAACTCGAAGTCGGCGACGTCATCGCTATCGAACCGTTCGCAACCGACGGGTCCGGCAAGGTCACCGAGGGGTCGAAAAACGAGATTTACAGCCTCGTCAACGACCGGTCGGTCCGTGACCGGATGTCGCGCAAACTGCTCGACGAGGTCCGCGAGAAGTACAAACTCCTCCCCTTCGCCGCGCGCTGGTTCGAAGGTGGTCGCTCCGAGATGGCGATTCGCCGCCTCGAACAACAGGGCGTCCTCCGTGGTTACCCGGTCCTGAAAGAAGAGGAGGGTGCGATGGTCGGACAGGCCGAAGACACCCTCATCGTCACCGAAGACGGTTACGAGAACATCACGCGGTAGACCGCACGTCCGGCGTTCGGTCTGGCGTTCGAGAGACCACCAACCGAAACTGCTTGCATCCCCCCGTTCGTTCACACCGCTATGGACCAACTGTTCGCCCCGTGGCGTATCGAGTGGGTGACGCGGGACGACGACCAGAACCGAGACGACGACGAAGGCGACGACTCCTGTCCGTTCTGTGCGCTTCCCGAACGCGACGACGACGCCGAGAGCAACATCGTCGCTCGCTCCGAACACTCGTTCGTCCTCCTCAACAACTACCCGTACGCCCCCGGTCACGTGATGGTCATCCCGTACCGCCACACCGGCGACTTCGCGGCCCTCTCGGACGAGGAACTCCTCGACCACGCTCGCCTCAAATCCAGAACGCTCGACGCACTCGACGCCGCGTTCGACCCAGACGGGTTCAACGCAGGCGAGAACCTCGGCGGGTCTGCCGCCGGTGGGTCCATCGACGACCACCTCCACACCCACGTCGTCCCGCGGTGGAGCGGCGATACGAACTTCATGCCCGTCGTCTCGGATACGAAAGTCATCGTGCAGGCACTCGACGACTCTTACGAACACCTCCACGAGGCCTTCAGTGAACTCGATGGGGCCGTCGTCGACGGCGACGATGACGCGGTTTACTTCGAATTAGACTGACTCAAAAACGCTTGTGAACCGCGTCTAAACGCCCGCTATCACCCGAAGCGCATTTCAACCCGACACCCGAAAGCCACGGTAATGGATCGGAAGCAGGCTCTCCGTCGGGTCGGTATCGTCGTCCTCGTGGTGAACGTCCTGCTCGTTCTCGGGAAGGGCGCAGTGTGGTGGACGACGGGGAGTCTGGCCGTGGGGTCCGAGGCGGTGAACAGTCTCGCCGACGCCATCTACAGTACCATCATCCTCGCTGGCCTCTATCTGACGACGAAACCGCCGGACTTCGAGCACCCGCACGGCCACGAGCGAATCGAACCGTTCGTCTCGCTGTTCGTCGCCGTCGGTGTCTTCGGCGCAGGCGGGGCGATTCTCTGGCAGAGTACGACCAGCATCCTCGAAGGGACCTACGGTGGGACCGCAGGGGCACTCGGGGTTGCCATCCTCGTCGCCGCCGGTGTGTTCAAATACGGACTCTACCGCTACTGCTACGACGTCGGCCGTGAGCAGAACTCGCCGGCACTGGTCGCTGCGGCACTCGACAACCGCAACGACATCCTCACCGCGACGGCGGCACTCGTCGGTGTCCTCGGCGCACAGGCCGGCTATCCGGTGTTGGACCCACTCGCCGCGATGGTCGTCTCCCTCGGCATCATCTACACCGGGTTCGAAATCGTCCGCGACAACGTCAACTATCTCGTCGGTGCGGCACCACCCGACTATCTCCGTGACCTCATCGTCCAGCGAGCGCTCTCGCATCCGGACGTTCGCGGCGCTCACGACGTCGTCGCCCACTACGTCGGCCCGGAAATCGACGTGAGCCTCCACATCGAAGTCGAAGGTGACATGACGCTCCACGAGGCCCACGACATCGAGACGTGGGTGGTCCAGGCCATCCGTGACATCGACGAAGTCGACGACGTGTTCGTCCACATCGACCCGAAAGAACTCGGCGAGTGGAAAGACGACCCGGGCGACGGCCGATACACCCCGTTCACGCCGGACGGGAACGGAAAGGAGTAGGCTGTTTCTTCCCTCAGAGTCGCTCCTGGAGTTCGAGACGGAGCGTCCCGAGGTACGGGACGTGGAACTGCGCTTTCGCCTCGACCCACTCCGGTCGTACGGGTGGAGCGATACCTGTCGCCTGGTCGTAGTAGTCGTTGTTGTCGCCGCGAGTGATGTAGCCTGCGTGGGGTGCCGGACAGTTCAGTAACTCGGCACAGGAGTCGGCACCGCGGACGTACGACTCGTTCGCCTCGGCGTACCAGTTCTCGCCGGCGTCGACGGAGAACACCGCCCGATGGATTATGGGCGACCCGTCTCTCGACGGTGGCGCGTAGACGACGACGTCGCCGTCGGCGCCGATTCGACCGTATCCGTCGCTCGCGTTCACCGTGACGACGCCGTGTGTGTCGGCGGCACTCCCGGCGAACCGACCCTCGTCGGTGACGACAACGAGGTCACCGCGTTCGAGGTGGGGTTCCATGCTCGCGCTCTCGACGGCGACCATCGGTGGCCAGACGCCCGTGACGGTAAAGAGGATGGCACCGACGAGAAAGAGGACGGCGAGCGTATGCAGGACGTCGCTGGCGACGAGGCGGACGAGTGGAGGGTCGTCGGAGGACACACACGAAATCTGTACTACCCGTGATACCAATCTGTCGGTGAGACGTCTGTCTGCTGTCGCGGGCACCGTCGAGAGTACTCGGTGCCAACCGTTATCGTGCGAGCGGAACTAGTCAGTTCATGGATGAATATACGGCCGTGTTCGAAATCGATTCGGAGTCAGACGCCTACGCTATCGAACGGTTGATGGACCGTCTGTACGATTCGCTCCGAGAGGAGTCACGAACGCTCGTCGAGGGGTCGAGCGACTCGACGGCAGTGTTAGAACAGTTCGAGAATATCCGTAACGCCGCACGACGGCCAACACCCGGGACACTGACGGTGATATACGAATCTCGTGACGAGGAGTTCGAGAGGTAACGCCACGCCGAATCGAGCGAAGGTTTAAGGCCGATTCGGCCGCAGACCGCCCATGGAATCGGACGACAGCCTCGACTACTACGACACGTGGGCCGCCGTCTACGACGCGGAGGAGACGCCGACAGAAGACGTGTCGTACTACGTGGACCGGGCAAGCGACGTCGATGGCCGCGTCCTCGAAGTCGGGTGCGGGACGGGTCGAATCTACCTCGAACTCCTGCGTGCTGGCGTCGACGCCTCCGGTATCGACCTCTCGACGGGCATGCTCGACAAACTCCGGGAACGTGCCACCGAAGCAGGGTTCGACCCGGACGTGTGGCAGGCGGATATGCGCGAGTTCACCGTCTCGGACCCCTACGAACTCGTCGTCGTCCCCTTCCGGGCGTTTCTGCACAATCTGACTATCGACGACCAACTCGCGGCCCTCCGGTCGCTCCTCGACGCGACGGCGGAAAACGGCGAGTTGGTGCTGAACTTCTATGCGCCGGACTGTGAATTCGTCGTGGAGAACTACGGCGTCGAAGAGATAGAAGCAGTCGAAATCGGCGGCGAGCAGTATCGAGTGATGCACCGCGCAGACTTCGAAGACGACGTCGAGGGAATCGTGAAAGGTGAGAAGGTGCTGTTCGACGAGCACGACGACGTCGTCGTCTCGGGGTCGTACAGACTGAAGTCGGTGACGAAACGGGAGTTCGAACTGCTGTTGCGACTCGTCGGTGCGTCGTCGTGGGAGGTGACGAACTTCGACGGTGACCCACCACAGTCGGCGGAAGACGAACTCGTCTGGTCGGTCAGGCCGTAAGAATCAGTGGCGACGCGCTCGCTCTCAGGCGGCCTTCGGTTCGACTGTCGTCTCGACGGGTTCGCCGAAGGCGTAGACTGTCTGGTGTGCGGTGACCGTCACCCGGGCGAAGTCACCGGGTTCGAGGCCGTGTTCGGAGGCGTTCTGGACGATAATCTGGCGGTACGCCTCGTCGCGGCACTTCACCGAGTCACCGGTTCCCTCCTCGACGACGAGCACGTCGTGTTCGGTGCCGACCATCTCCTCGTAAGCGGCGGCGACGATGTCCATCTTCGCTTCGGACATCTCCTTCGAGCGTTCCTTCTTGATGGTCCCACCGAGGCCCTTCAGGTCGGCGGCGTCGGTGCCGGGGCGCTTCGAGAAGCGCGTGACGTTGATTTTCTCGGGGCGAATCTCGCGGAGGAGGTCCATCGACTTAGCGTGGTCTTCGTCGGTTTCGGTGGGATAGCCGACGATGAAGTCCGTCGAGAGCGTCCAGTATTCTAACTCCCGGTCGAACGTCTCCACGATGTCGCGGAACTTGTCGACGCGGTGTTGCCGGCGCATGTGTTCGAGCACGTCGTCGGACCCAGACTGGACGGGCGCGTGGATGAAGTTGTAGAGTTTGTCGTGCTTCGCGAACACGGCGGCGAGTTCGTCGCGGATGCCGTGGACGCCACCGGGGTTGGCCATGCCGACACGGACCCGGAAGTCACCCTCGATTTCGGTGCAGATGCGGTCCAGGAGTTCTGGAAGCTTCCGGTCGCCCTTGTCCCAGCCGTAGACACCGGTGTCTTGGCCGGTGATGCGGAGTTCCTTCGCACCGGCGTGGACGAGTGCGCGCGCCTTCTCGACGTTCTCCTCGACGGAGGGCGAATCGACCCGCCCGGTGGCGAACTTCGTGATGCAGTACGAGCAGTTGGACATACACCCGCGAGCGATGGGGAGGATGCCGACGACGCCGTCCAAGACGGGTTCGACACCGGGGCCGGGCGTCGGACATTCACCGTTGGTGACGGCGGTGGGAACGTCGTCCCAGTGGAGAATCTGGGCGTCGATGCCCTCCTCGCGGAAGTCGTTGCCTTGTGCGAGTGCCATACAACCGGTGACGATGAGGTCCGCCGTCTCCTGTTCGAGTTCTTTGGCCCGGCGGAGCATGTTCCGCTCCGTCTTCTCCACGACCGTACAGGTGTTCATGATGGCGACGTCGGCTTCCTCGGGCCCGTCGACGCGGTAGTGACCGGCGTCGCGGAGGGCACTCTCGATGGCGCGACTCTCGCCGCGGTTCGAGGTACAGCCATACGTCTCGATGTGGTATCGGGCCATTCGGTTATCTCAGTTATCGGGTGCGCGGCCAAAAACGACGCGGTATCCGACGACGTTCGGCCCTCGGAGGGACGCCGACGAGACGGTCCAGGGGCTAGCGCGTGAACAACAACGCGCCGACGAGCGTCAACAGGAACTCAGACCAGCACTGCCCGAGGCTGAACGAAGACCGGAGGACCGAAGAGAGACACGGGAGCAGTTGCAGGAATCCGACGACGAAGCAGAGTAATCCGACTGCCATCGAGACGCGGTGGAGTGTGGTTCGGGACATCGAAAGCGGGGGCTATCGAAGAGCGTGTCGCGTAAGTATTGAATGTTAGACATCACGTGAGAGTCGGCGGTTCCCGTGACGAGATTGGTAGAGAACCATCGAATATGGGCGTATCGGAGCGTCTATCCCTGATAATCTGTCCCACCGGAAACTCCCACCGGCGGTATTATCCTAAATATGGCGAACATAATTCAAGCCATCAGCCGTTGTATATTGACTCGCTATGGAACTTAACCTCCGCGCGATTGCATACGGTTTCGCCGCAACGCTCATCATTGGCATCCTCAGTGGACTCACCATCCCGTTCACGACGATGACGCTCCCGACAGTCGGGTACATCCTGACCGGGATTATCGGCGGGTTCGTCGCGGGGTACATGGTGATGACCGGAACGACTGACGGCGCACTCAACGGCCTCGTCGCGACGACTCTCGGTGGGATATTCGTCGCTATCGGACTGGTCCTGTTCAACATCCTGTTCACGGGCCTGTTCTTCGGCCTGACCACGTTCGCAGCGTCCATCGTCATCATCGTCCTCGCGGGCGTCCCGGGTGCCGTCGGCGGCGTGCTCGGCAGCATGATGAAGAACCGCTCTGTCGAGCGCACTGGCAGACCTGCCGCCTGATTCGGCGACGACGGGCCGACCACTCGATTCCGTCTTTTTCGACCGCTTTCTCGTCCAGCAGTCGCGCTCGCTGTCGCTGACGAAAAGGTACTTGTCACACTGTTGTGAACTCAGTGATACATGAATTCGCGCGGTATGCCCTCCAGCACTCGCGACGCCGAACGTCGAGAGTCGTCGCTGTCGCCTCCGACACTCGGTCGGCGTGACGCAGTTCGACTCGTCGGGTTGGGGTCGCTCGCCGCTCTCGCCGGGTGTCTCGGTGGGAGCGATAGCACCGCCGACGACTCCCCCGAAGGAACCCAGTTCGACGCCGACTGGCCCACCTACGCCCACGACGACGCCAACACCGCGTTCCTCCACGAAGGCGATGCGGTGTCCGACCCAGTCGTCGAGTACGAAGCGTCGTTCGGGATGCCGACGTGGGAACCGGCGGCCATCGGTTCTGTCGCCTACACCGCCAGCGACCCGATTCACATCGTCGACGCCGCGGCGGGCGAGGAAGTCGAAGTCGTCCCCGGCGACAGGTGGGCGACGCCCGCCGTCCTCGACGGGTCGCTCTATTCGTCCGGTATCACCCACCACGGCCCCCGCCGGATGGGAGTCTATCACGCCGAAACTGGCCGCGACTTTCGCAGCATCGAACTCCCTGCCGCACCGACGACTGCCCCCTCCTTCTCCAACGACCGAGAGACGATGTTTCTCGGCCTCAGGGACGAACAGGTCTGCGCCGTGGACCTGAACGACGCCGAAGTGAAGTGGACCAGAGAACTCTTCGGTGCGGTCAGGCGGCAACTCGCCGTCAATCTCGGTGCTATCTTCGTCGTCACGGAAGGCCAGCGCCTCTACTGCCTCGGCGCCGACGGCAGTGGGTACTGGCAGGCGGCACTCGAAACCGCCGAACCGGTCGCACCCGTCGTCGGCGACGAACGCGTCTACGTCGCCGGGTGGGACCGCATCGCCGCACTGGAACGCCGGAACGGCAGCGTCGTCTGGGAAGACGACGAGGGCGTCCACGAGCGACTCGCGTTCGACGGGGAGCGACTGTACACCTCGAGAGGTGACCTCCGCGCGCTCGACGTGGCCACCGGAGAAGAGCGATGGTCGTACTCACCACGCGAGGGAACGTCGGCAGCGAGCATCGCGGACGACACCGTCTACGTCGGCACCGGCGACGGCAGACTGGTCGCGTTGAAACGAGGTGGGATCGGCGTCGTCGGTGGCCGTGAACGCTGGTCGCTCGAACTCGGCAGCTACGTCGGCCACTCGTTCGCCTGTACCGACAGACGGGTGTTCTGTCCCGTCACGCGCGACGACGGTCTGATGAGTCTCACCGTCGTCGCCGACGCGTCGGTGTCGGGGCAGTCAGTGTCTGGAACGACGGCGACGACAGGAGGTGAAGCGGCGTGAGACTCACCAGACGCGACGCGCTCAGAGTGGTCGGTGCCGGTACGCTCACCGGCCTCGCCGGGTGTCTCAGCGGTGACGACGCCGGTTCGACCGGCGAGGGCCGGGCCGACTGGCCGCACCCCAACTTCTCGGCACAGGGGACGAGTTACAACCCCCGTTCGACCGGCCCGTCCTCGAAACCGAGCGAGGCGTGGGGTGTCGAAGTCGGGGGGTTGGGAGGCACCCGACCGACAGTGTACGAAGACACCGTCTACTACGCGACTGGCAAGACGCTCCGTGCGTTCGACGTCGAGGACGGGACCGAACGCTGGTCGGTGAACGTCGAGTCGAACAGTGGGTTTCGGTCGCCGGTGACTGTCGACGCCGACCACGTCTACATCGGCCAGACCGGCGCGAGAACCGGTGTCCTCGCCTTTACCCACGACGGCGAGGAGGTGTGGCACGCGCCGACCGAATCGAGCGTCTGGGCGCCGATACTGCGTTCGACTCCCGACCAGGACCGCCTCTACGCCGCCGACACCGCCGGCTACGTCTTCAGAATCCGAGCGAGCGACGGGCGAATCGAGTGGCGGACCCGCGTCTTCGGGCCGGCAGTCCGACTGGCGGCACAGTTCGGCGAAGTCGTCGTCGGGACGGAAGGCGGCGAAGTCGTCGCGCTGGACGACGACGGCCCGGGGCGAGAGCCGACTGGGTTGTGGCGAACCAAACTCCCCGGTGGGATTCAGGCACTCGGATACGTGACGAGTAGCGACGTCGTCGCTGGGATGTTCGGTGCGGGCGTCGCTCGTCTTCGTGGCAGCCTCAGAGCGGGGTCGGTGGACTGGCACCGCGACGAGTCGTCACCACATCGGTCTCTCGTTCTCGGCCCGGACCGTGTCTACTCGACGGATGGGAGCGGCATCCACGCCTATGACGACAGCGACGGGTCGCCATCGTGGAAAGCCGACGGCGACTTCTTCGCACCGCCGGCGGGTGCTGGTGATACTATCTTCGTCTCCGATACCAGTGACGACGGCGGTGTCGTCGCCTACGACCGTTCGGGCGGAATCGGCGTCGGGAGTGCGCGACTCGGGAATCATCGCTGGAACTACTCGCTGGAGGGCGGTGCAGTGACGGGGCCGACACCGGCCCACGACTCGGTGTTCGTCGTCGAATCAGGCGGGGAGGACGGGTCGGCGAGATTGGTCGCGTTGCGGGTCGACTGACGGAGAGAAGAGCCCGAAGACGGTTATTCGTCGGGCGCGCCCGAGACGATTTCGACGCCCGAGGAGGCACCGATGCGTTCCGCACCGGCCTCGAACATCGCGAGTGCGTCTTCGTACGAACCGACGCCACCGGATGCCTTCACGGGGAGATACTCCGCCATGAGTTCCACGTCTTCGACAGTCGCGCCGCCGTCGGCGAATCCGGTCGACGTCTTGACGAACGCCGCGTCAGCCTCTTTGGCCGCCTCGCAGGCGCGGTGTTTCTCCTCCTCGGTGAGGAGTGCCGTCTCGATGATGACCTTCACCGGGATGGGGACGGCGGCGACGACTTCCGAGATATCCTCGGTGACGGCCTCGTCTTCGCCGGCTTTGAGTCGGCCGACGTTGATGACCATGTCCAGTTCGTCGGCACCGGCCTTCCACGCGTCCACCGCTTCTTCGTGTTTCGCGGCCGTCGTGTTCTGGCCGTGTGGGAACCCGATGACCGTCGCCAGAAGTACGTCCGGGGCGTAGTCGGCCGCTTCTTCGACGTAGCACGGCGGGATACAGGCGTTCATCCCCCACTCGTCTGCCTCGTCTAAGACGGCTTCCACGTCGGCCATCGTCGTCTCGGGTCCGAGGACCGTGTGGTCGATACGGGGCGCGAGGTCGTCTCGGTTCATATTCGGTGGTGGAGACGGGCACCTAAAGAACGTAAGGCTTTCACGCCGCCCCGTTGGGCCTCCTGCATGGCCATCCTCCCCGAAGGATTCGCGCTTCCCCCACTGCCGTATCTGGTCGTCCTCGTCACCGGTCTCGTCGGCGTCGGCGTCGGCCTGTTCAGACGGCGACCGTCCGTCTCTGCCGAGCACGTTCTCGCGCTCGTCCCCTGGATGGTGTCGGGGTCGGCGTTTCACGTCTTTTTCGTGGTCGGACTGCTTCCGCCAGTCGTCGAACCGTTCGGTGGCACGCCGGCGGTCTATCTCACCGTCGCGATTCTCGCCGGCGTGGCCGTCCTCGGACTCGACGCTTTCGGCGACGCGTCGCCGCGAAACATCGCACTCCCCGGTATCGTCCTCGCGGGCGTCCTCGTCGTCCTCGCGCTCGGGAGCGGACTCGCCGCCGGGACGCTGTCACCCCTCTGGCCCACCGTCGCGCTCGTCGTCGCGGCGCTCGTCACACCGGTCGTGTGGCGTCTCGTCACGCGACTCGACCCCGAGGCGAAAGCGGCGGGGGCGCTCGGCGTCGTCGCCATCTTCGCCCACGCGCTCGATGGCGTCTCTACCGCCATCGGCGTGGACGTCCTCGGATTCGGCGAACGGACGCCACTCTCCCGAATCATCCTCGAAGCTGCGGGTGCGCTTCCGACGGCCGACATCATCGGCGTCGGGTGGCTCTTCGTCCTCGTGAAACTCGCCGTCGCTGGTCTCGTCGTCGCACTCCTCGCCGACTACGTCCGCGAGGAACCCACCGAAGGTGCGGTTCTGTTGGGGTTCGTCGCGGCAGTCGGATTGGGCCCCGGTGTCCACAACCTGCTGTTGTTCACAATCGTCGGTGCCTGACCGGCGGTGAACACGGCCGTTGGCGTTCAGTGCTGTGCAGCCTTTTGGACACGATTCACCGACAGAACGGTCGTCGAGCCGGGAAAGTTATCTGCGCGGCGGAACGATTCTCGGAGACGTATGTCCCGTGTCATCTGCGCCGGTCACCTGAACTGGGACGTCACCCTCCGTGTCGACTCGCTCCCCGACCCTGACGGGGAGGCGACTGTCGAGTCGAGTGTCGGGGCGGGTGGGGGGAGCGCCGCCAACGTCGCCAGCGGACTCGTCGGCCTAGACGTTCCGACGGCACTCCTCGGGAGCGTCGGCGACGACGAACACGGTGCCTCTGCCGTCGCCGAACTCGCGTCGAAAGGGGTCGACTGCCGGTACGTCGTCGACGTCGACGACGGCCCGACGACGGTCAAGTACATCGTCGTCGACGCGGCGGGCGAGGTGTTCGTCCTCGGGGCACCCGGCGTCAACGAGGCGTTCGACGCGGACGACGTGCCCACCGACGCACTCGCCGACGCCGACCACCTCCACCTGACGAGTCAGGCACCCGAGACTGCCGCCGCACTCGCACGCAAGGCCACCGAACTGGGGACGACGGTCAGTTTCGACCCGGGGCGACGCATCGGTGACAGGGGCTACACCGATGCGCTCCGACTGGTCGATTACGTCTTCCTCAACGACCGAGAGGCCGCCACTGCACTGGGCGAAGCGGCCGAGCACAACCATTCAGCTACCGGTGGCAACGGCGGCGCAGTCGGTGACGCACTCGACGAGACGACGCTCGTCGTCAAACACGGCCCGAAGGGAGCGGAGGTCCGCGACGGCGACGAGCGACACGTCCACCCCGGCTATCCGGTCGATGCCGTCGATACGACCGGTGCAGGTGACGCGTTCGCATCTGGCTTTATCGCCGCCCGACTGGCGGGTCGGTCGTACGAACGTGCTCTGGCTATCGCGAACGCCTGCGGGGCGCTCACGGCGGCAGAACCTGGTGCGCGAACCCAACTCTCGTGGCGGCGATTGGACGACTTACTCGAACGCTGACGAGTCGTGTCACGCCGCAGGCAGTTCGTGTCGGCGAGACAGAACAATATTTCGAACCCGACCCCCGCCAATTTTATCCTCACCGTCCGTCGTTCGGAACGATGTTGGAGCAGGTTTCGGCCGTGGTGGCCGCGTTCGTGGCCCTCCCGAACGTCGGCACAGTCGCCGAGCGATTGGCACTCGGTGCTATCGTCGGCTTAGCGGCCGCTGTGGTGATGGACATCCCGATGTGGCGACAGGAGGAGGGCTTCACCCCTGCCTACGTCGCCGCGTCGGTGTTCCGACGGACCGCCCCCGAGAATGTCGACTTCCTCGACGCGAACCTCGTTCATCACCTCGCGGGCATCCTCTCTGGAATCTTCTACGCGGCCGTCTACCTCGTGGCCGACGGAGTCATTCCCGAACTCCCACTGGCCGGAGTCGATTTCGTCCCGCACTTCGTGTCGATGGTCGTCGTCGTGGTGAGTATCAACTTCCTGTTTTCCTACTTCGTCTTGCCGCGTGCGGGACGGGGTATCTACGAAGAACGCGCGACAGCGGTCCGGGGGCAGTGGCTCCGCTCGTCGCTCGTCTTCGGGGCGGCGTTGTTGGTTCTCGGACCCGCACTGTTCGCCGGTATCGCGTGACTGACTCGCCGTCTGCTCTCCGAACCGCGTCGTTTTTGCCCACGACACGAGTGGGTCGACTATGGCGAAACAGCCCCACCTCCTCGTCGAAGAAGGCGACGTAAACGACATCGCACTCATCCCGGGCGACCCGGGGCGCGTCGAGCGCATCGCAAAGCAGTGTGAGAACGTCGAAGAAGTCGCCGAAAACCGCGAGTACAAAGTCGTCAACGCGGAGTACGAGGGCGTCCCGCTGACCATCTCTTCGACCGGTATCGGCTGTCCGTCGGCCGCCATCGCTATCGAGGAACTCTCGCGCGTGGGCGTCGAGACGTTCATCCGCGTCGGTACAATCGGCGCACTGCAGGAGGATATCGAAGTCGGCGACATGATTGTCGCGACGGGTGCCGCCAAAGAAGAAGGCACCTCGAAGCGCTACGAGTCGGAAGTCTACCCGGCCGTCCCCGACTACGACGTGCTCACCTCGCTCGTCGACGCGGCGGAAGCCAACGACGAAGACGTCCACGTCGGCCCCATCGTCTCCGACGACGCGTTCTACAACGAGTCCGACGAGTACGTCGAAGACTGGAACGCAGCGGGTCTCCTCGCTATCGAGATGGAGGCGGCAACCGTCTTCTCGCTCGCTCGCCGAAAGGGCCTCCGCGCCGGTGCTATCTGTACGGTCGATGGTAACCTCGTCGCCGGTACGCAGAAGGGCGCGGACTCCGACGAAGAACTCCCCGAGAAGGCGAAGAACAACGTCGAGCGCGCCATCAGCATCACGCTCGACGCCGTCACTGACCTCGCGTAGAGACACGCAGTGGACATCCGTCACCTTCCGGCCCGCGTCGTCGCGCGCGTCAGCGAACTCTACACGCGAATCCGGCGGGTAGAGCGGCGCGAAGCGGTGGCGTTCGGTCGGTGGATAGAGAACACGAACAATCTCCTCCACCTCACCGTCTTGCTCGTCATCCCGCTTCTCATCGCGGGCGTGACGTTCGTCTCGAACGCGGTGACCACCCTCTCGTTCCTCCTGTTCCCGCCACTGGCGTCGGGGTCTTACACGCTGTTTTCCGACCCCGAAGGACAGTACGCGTCGCCAGTGAAGTTCATCCTCGCACTCACCGCCGGTGCGCTCTGTGGCCTCGTCGCCTACGGGTTCTCCACGTGGGTCTACGGGCCGACGGGGACGACTATCGTCCACCCGTCGTCTGCGGCACTGGCAATCTTTCTCGCCGGTGCCGCCACGTGGGCGCTCGATATCGAGGCACCCTCGGCGTTCTCTACGGCGCTCTTGACGCTCGTCACGGGGGACGTTAACCCCGAAGAGTACGTGGCCAGCATCTTCTTCGCGAGCGTCGTCATCGCCGTCGTGTTCACGGTGTGGCGCGAGGAGTTCTACGAACGCCGTGCGGAGTATCTCTACGGTACCGTCAGCGGCGACGACCACGTGCTCGTCCCGATGCGTGGCGAGACGGCGAACCGAACGGCGTTCTTCGCCGCCAAACTCGCCGCCGCACACGAAGCGGGCAAAGTCGTCCTCCTCGACGTTCTCTCACCCGACCAGACGACGGAGACGGCCGAACCACCGGCGAGTGACGAGAGGGCCGACTCGGAGGACGTCGTCGTCTCGTCGGTGGACGAATCAGACTCCGCGGTCGTCGAATCGAAGTCTGCAGGGGACTCGACTGGTGACCCTGCGGCCGATGCCGCAGTCGAACGCCTCGAATCGTGTGCCCACGACATTCGGACGCGACTGGGGGTGCCCGTCGAAGTCGTCGTCGCGCGTGGTGACCCACTCGCCGCGACTGTCGAGGCGGCGGCAAACACGAACTCGGACCTCGTGGTGACCCCGTACGAAGAAGACCGGGGTCTGCTGTCGGACTACGTCCGCGGCCTCTTCGGTGGCGAGTACGACACGGTGGCGTTTCGGTCGGTGAGCGAGTCGTATCGCTGGCGGCGTATCCTCGTCCTCGTCGCACGGCCTGGCGACGCCGCCCACGGGATGATAGACTTCGCCACCCGCCTCGCCGGCAAGACCGGAAGCGTGAGCGTCACGACGTGTATCGGTGCAGAAGTCGAGCGACGCCCGGCCGAGACGAAACTCGCGAATCTCGTCGAGACGGCAGAGGGCAACATCGAGACGCGCGTCGCACGGACCGAGGTGACGAAGTTCATCGACTCGAACGCCGGCGCGTACGACCTCGTCGTCCTCGGGTCGAGCGGTGAGCGGTCTGCCGCCTCGCGGTTCATCGCGCCACCGACGTTCGAACGAATCAGAGAAATCGACTGCGACGTCGCCGTCTTCGACAGAGGGAACTAGGCGTCCCGGTCCGCGTCACCGGTGCTGCCAGCGTCGTCGGCGTCGTTGGTGCCGTCTGCCTCTTCGACCATATCGTCCGGTTGTTCTCCGAGGAGTCGTTCTTCGACCGTCTCCAGTCCGCTCCCACCGATAGCCGACTCTGCGAGGAAGTGCCCACCGAGTGCGGCGGGACTGATGACCGTGTTCGCGCCTGCGCGCCGGAGTTTCGGTTCGTTCTCGCGTTGGGTCGCCGCCGCGACGATGTGGATGTCGGGGTTGAGTTGTCGGGCCGTCAGGATGGCGAGTGCGTCTTCGGCGTCGTTGTTGGTGGCGACGATGGCCGAGCGCGCGACTTCGACGCGGGCACGTCTGAGCGACTCCTCGTCGCTAGGGTCGGCGGTGAAGACGTCGTACCCGCGGTCAGAGAGACGCTGTGCTCGCTCCGCGTTCGGCGTGATGATGAGCACGTCCGCGCGGTCTTCGAGTTCTTCTAAAATCGGTTCGGTCAGTTCCCCGTGTCCGAGGACGAGGATGTGGTTGTCGAGGAGTTCGAGTTGTGATTCGGTCATACGTCCAAGTGCTTTGGTGAGTCGTGCTTCGATGGCGGGCGTCAGCAGGACACCGAGCGCCACTGCGAAACTCGCGACAGTGACGAGTAGTGCCGACATCCCGAATATCTTCGCCACCGGCGTTCGCGGGGTGATGTCGCCGTATCCGACTGTACTGCCGGTGACGAGCGCGAAGTAGAAGGCGTCGAACAGCGTGTCGATGCCGTTGAACTGTTCGCGGAGGGCGTACGCCCCCGCCGTCGCGTAGGTCTGTGCCCCCGCGATGGCCAAAAACGCCGACAACTGGGTGACGCTCAGGTCGAGGTCACGGTCGAACGCTCGGTAATTCAAGGTGAGGAGGACGAAACTGACGACCGAGAACCCGATGAGTGGTGCTGCGCGTTCGGGCGACTGGATGAGGCCCTGTGCGGCGGAGACGGGGAGGAGAACGACCGACGAATACCACGCCGAGCGGAGGCGACGCCGGAGGCCGTAGACGCTGGCGAGGAGCAAGAATCCAGTGAGTGTGCCTGTGAACCCTGCCGTGATGCGAATCACGTCGGGGACGACAGATGCGAGCACGCCGCCGGTCACGGGAGAACTGATGTTCACGATGCCCGTCGCCGCCGAGAGGATTGCGACGACGAACACCGTCGTAACTGTCATTCGTGGTCCGACCCAGTCGCGTACCGTCACCATGTCGGCCAAAGGTGTGTGTGGCGCACGAAAAAAGGGTTTGAAACCGGCCGATTACGACTCACCGACACAGGCAGTATCAGAGTCAACAGACACCATGGTTCGAGACACTACTCCACACTCCGGCACGCATTTACCTCGGCAGTGAGTGAATGTGGCTATGGCTTCACTCCCCGTCGAAGTCGTCTACGGACTCTACTTCGGCATTCTCACGGGGCTCGTACCCGCCGCCGTCGCGTGGTTGTTCGGGTTCGGGTTCCGCTACGTGACCGGGGTCACTATCCCCGGCCTCGCAGTCGTCGTCTTCAGCGTCGCCATCGCCGGCGCGAGCGGCGGCCTCATGGCACTCACCGACCCGACGATTACGCAGTCTGACAATCAGGTCCGACTCACCGTCGCGCTGTTGGTCGTGTTGATGGGCGCGCTCTACGCGCACAATCGTGGTGACGCGTTCGCCAACGAAATCCCGCGCAAGATGTCGTTGCGCAAACTCACCGAACGAACCCTCTCGACAGACGTCGTCGAACTCGTCGGCGGGCGCGGACAGGTTCGCGTCACCGTCACGCGCGAAGTCGAAGACATCGAGGGCTACCCACCGGTCCCGTTCGAGGTCAGAAACGGCATCCGTGACGGCGAGTGGACGTTCCCCGCGGACATCCCGCTCGTCGAACTCGAATCGCGGTTCGCCGACCGTCTCCAGACCGACTTCGACCTCGTCGCTGTCGAAGTCGAAATCGACGAACAGGCCCGCGCCACCGTCGCCGCGGCGGCACCGCTCGGCGGCCTCTCGAAACGGCTTCCAGCTGGGAAACGCGCCGTCTCGCTGGACGCACTCGTTCCGACGGGTCTCGCACGGGGTGACGACGTGGTCGTCGCGACGGACGGCGGAACTGTCTCGGCGTCAGTCGTCGGCGTGGCGTCGATGACCGAGAGTATCGACGAGGACGACGACGAGGACGACGACGCACCGAAGACGCAATCGAGAGCGCCCACCGCGACCGGTGGCGAAGGACGCGTCACAATCGCAGTCGACAGAACCGACGTGGAGACGCTGCTCGGGAGCGACGTGAAGCAGTTCGTCGTCGAATCACGCGGCGTCCGTCGTGAGTTCGAACTCGTCTCCCTCCTCCGACGTGCAGGGACGCGATTCTCGCGGCTTACGGTCGGCGAAGAGAGCCCGCTCGACGGGGTGACGCTCGGCGACGTGGGCGTCCGCGACGCCTACGGTGTCGCCGTCCTCGCGGTCCGTCACGGCGGGTCGTGGACGATTGCCCCGCGAGGGGACCAGGACGTCTCGGCCGGTGACACGGTGTACGCCGTCGGGTCTCGGACCGAACTCGCCGCGTTCGAGGGGGCCATCGCATGATGGCGACAGTTCCGGTCGACTTCCTCCTCTCGGTCGTTGGTCAGACATCGCTCCCGCCGGTGAGCGACCCGCTCGTCAGAAACGTCCTCCGGGTCATCGGCCTCGTCGTCGGTGCGTTCCTCGCCTCCAGTGTCGCAGCGCTCCTGTATCGGTGGTACACCCGAGAGGACATTCCACGGGCGCTCGCCGTCCTCTTCGGCGCATCGGTCGTCGCGCTCTATCTGAACACCGTCGGTCTGTTCGGTGACTTCGTCACCGGCACCGACACGGCCGTCTTCCAACTGGAGACGGTACTCTTCAACACGACGGCGCTGGCGGGTGCGGCACTCGTCTCCCCCGTCGGCCGTCTCGCGGGTGACCGCCTCGCAACCGACGTGTTCGCCGTCACCGGCGCGAAGGAACTCGACGCCGACGTGAGTCGACTCGTCCGGACTGTCGGTCGGGTGACGTCGGTGACGCTCCCCGAGGAAATCGGCGATATCGAGGCGTACGACCCAGTCTCGGAGACCATCAAGGCGCAGTTGGCCGGGAAGACGCTGCTCTTCCCGCGCCGACTCGACGAGGCCGGACTCCGAACCCGACTCGTCGAGCGCATCAAAGACGACCACGGCGTCGGCCACGTCGACGTCGATTTCGAAGACGGAGACGTGTCGTATCTCGCGCTGGGGAGTCGCGCGGCAGGGCTGGGGCCGACGCTCTCGCCGGGAACTGTCGCCCTCGCAGTCCGTGGCGACCCGGGTCCCGGTGCGGCCGCTGGCGACCCGGTGCAGGTGTGGACCACTCCGTCTGTCGCGGCCGAAGAACCTGTCGACACGTCCACTGACGGCGGGCCGACGAGTCAGACCGGAAACGGCCACAGCGGGTCGAAACCGACTCGCGTCGCTCTCGGTGAACTTCGAGGCGTCGCGGACGACGTTACGACCATCGCACTCGACGAGGAAGACGCAGACCGACTGTCGGGTGCCGACGAGTATCGCCTCGTCACGCTCCCAGCAGACCCGCGAGTCGACAGAGAGTTCGCGTCGCTCCTGCGGAACGCCGACGAGACGATGGCGGTTATCACGGTCCAACCGGAGTCGGCACTCGACGGGCGAGTCGTCGCCGACGTGGATACGACTGTCGTCGCCATCCGGCCGGCCAGCGGGTCCATCGATGCCATCCCCACCCGAGAGTCCGAGCTACGCGCTGGTGACACGCTCTACGTCGTCGGCCGACCGGAAGTGCTCCGGAAAGTCGAACGACGGGCGTCGAGTGACGAAAGCCGACCCGACGGGGGCGACGAGGATGGTCCGGAACGCGGTGCCGGCGGGTCCGGCGACAGCGCTGACACCGGAGAGACGGCCTCCGAATCCAACGCGTCGGCGACCCGGTCCGGGGCGCAATCCTCATGAGCACCGAGCGAGGAGACCATAGCATGGAGTGGAAACTGTTCGCTGACCTCGCAGAGGTTGCGGGTGTCCGAACCGTCCGCGTCGACGTCTCCGGTGACGCGACTATCGGTGACGCACTCGACGCACTCGTCGGGTCGCACCCGTCGCTCGAATCGCGGGTGTTTGCCGAGGACGGCGAGTTGTACGACCACATCAACGTCCTGCGAAACGGCGAGAACGCGGCCCTCGACGACGATGCCGAGACGGGTGACGAACTCGCGCTCTTCCCGCCGGTGAGCGGCGGGTAGACGACGATACTCGCTGCTTACCGCATCGCGTCTGAGCGGACGTTCGGATTCTCTCGAACGAAGTCGACTAACTCCGAGACGTAGGACTCGAACGCCGGCGGTTCGATGCCGGTCCCAGCGAGGTGTGTCCGTGCGTTCCCGCCGACGTACCGTGTCGGGTGCGTGAAGTACGGTAGTGTCTCGGGTTCGATATCGACAATCGCTCTGAGGGCGTCCCAGCGGTTCAGCGCGGACGTGGCGAGACTGGCGGGTGTAGGCGCGTGCAGACCGATTCTGTCTGTCGCGTCGAGGAGCGTGGCGGTGAACTCCCGAATCGTCGGCGGGTTCGGGTCGCACAACTGGTAGGTGACGTTCTCGGACTCGTCGAGTCCCGAGAGGTGGTCGATGGCGTCGACGACGTAATCTCGTGGGACGACGTTCAACTCCGTCGCGTCGGGGTCACCGAGTCTGGGGACGACTGCGACGCGCGGTTGGCGAAGCAACCAGCGAATCAGGTAGTACGGGCCGTCGTACTTCTGTGTCGCACCGGTCCGACTGTCGCCGACGACGATTGCCGGTCGGTAGACGGTGGCCGGAACGTCCTCCGCGTCCATCCGTTCGCGGACGAGCACCTCCGCGCGGAATTTCGTCGCTTCGTAGTGATTGTTGAACGACTGCCCCACGTCGAGGTCGGATTCGGTGAACACGCCGTCGTATCGGCCACTGACGTAGCAGGTGCTGACGTAGTGGAGTCGCTCTGCGTCTGCCGCGTCGGCGAAGTCGAGGACGTGTCGCGTCCCGTCGACGTTGACCGCCTCACCGACGTCTGGTGAGACTGCGAGGTCGTAGACGGCGGCGAGGTGGAACACCTCCTCGACCTGCGACTCGAGGTCGGTCCGCGTCGTCGCCGGCAGACCGAGGTTCGGGTCGGTGATGTCGCCTTCGACGAGCGTCAGCGTCTCGCGCCAGTCCGGGCCGAGCACGTCGGCGGCGCGCGTTTCGGCCGCGTCGCGGTACTGTGGTTGGACGAGGCAGACGATTTCGTCGGTTCGGTCGGTGAGACGTTCGACCAGCGCACTCCCGAGGAACCCGGGGAATCCGGTGAGGAAGACGCTCACGGGAGCACCTCAGAGAGGCGTTTCCAGATGCGAAGTCCGGCTGTCGCACCCGTCGCCCAGAGACGCTTGCCGCGCTTCGGTGGCGACAGGAGGCCGACCCGTTGGGTGGCGACTGTCTGCGACTCGGTGTACTTCAGCAGTCCGTTCCGACCGTGTCGTCGGCCGATGCCGGAGTCTTTCATCCCGCCCATCGGGGCGTCGATAGAGGCCCACGCGGCGGCGTACGCCTCGTTGACGTTGACGGTGCCGGCATCGAGTCGCGCCGCCACCTGTTCACCGCGCTGTGGGCGGGACGTCCAGACACTCGCGTTCAACCCGTAGGCCGAGTCGTTCGCGCGTTCGATTGCTTCGGAGACGCTCTCGACTTCGTACAGGGAGACGACGGGCCCGAACGTCTCTTCGTCGGCGAGCGTCATCTCGGGCGTCACGTCGGTCAGAATCGTCGGTTCGTAGAAGTACGGGCCGAGGTCAGGGCGGGCACGGCCACCAGTGAGAACTGTCGCTCCCTTCTCGACGGCGTCTTCGACGTGAGCATCGACCTTCTCCAGTAACTCACGGTCGAGAAGTGACCCGACGTCGTGGTCGTAATCGTACCCTGCATCGAGCGTGAGTCCGCGCGTCTCCCGAATCAGTGCGTCGCGGAACGCCGTCGCGACGTCTTCGTGGACGTAGATTCGCTCGATAGAGATACACAGTTGCCCGGCGTTGGCGAAACACCCGCGAACCGCGCCGCGAGCGGCTTTCTCGACGTCGGCGTCGTCGAGGACCAACAGTGGGTTCTTGCCACCGAGTTCGAGTGAACAGTCCGTGAGGTGGCGACCAGCGGTTTCGGCGACGATGCGACCGACTTCGGTGCTGCCGGTGAAACTCACGTAGTCGACGTGTTCGACGAGCGGGTCGCCGAGGCGTGGTCCCTCACCGGTGACGACCTGAAACAACTCGTCTGGAAGCCCGCACTCCCGGAGGAGTTCGAGCGCCCACAGCGCCGTAAACGGCGTTCCCTCGTCAGGTTTGAGCACGACGGCGTTCCCCGCGAGCATGGCCGGAATCGACTCGGAGACAGAGAGCGACAGCGGGTAGTTCCACGGAGAGATGACGCCGACGACACCCACCGGGTGGTGGTGTTCGACGGCCTTCGTCAGCAGTGGAATCGCCCCGTTCCGCTGGGTGGACGCGAGTTCGCGTTCGGCGATGCTCGTGTAGTACCGCGCCGTCGCAGCGGCGTCGAGGACTTCTTCGAGTGCGTCTGCCCGCGCCTTTCCCGTCTCGGTCTGAATCACGTCCAACAGGGAGTCACGCTGGTCGAGGAGTGCGTCGTGGAATCGGTGGAAGACGGCGATACGGTCTTCGATGGGCCACGCGGCCCACTCTGCACCGGCCTCTCGGGCCTCCGTGACGGCCGCCACCACGTCGTCGGGGGTACACAGCGGAACCGCCCCGACGACGCTGTCGTCGTACGGGGCGCGAACCGGGAGTTCGGGCCGGTCCGCCTGTGGGGAGACCAGACGAGCGAGTTCGTCGAGTCGACTTCGAGAGACGGGAGCGGAGGGGGCGTCGGTCATATCTCTCCATAGACGGCGGAGGTACTATAGTAGTGATTACACGTCGTGCGAACGAGAGACCGAAAAAACGAGCGTCGGCAGTTACTCTTCGGGACGCGGCAGTGCCGTAAAGAGCGTCTGGACGATAGAGAACGGGTCGTAGACGGACTGGTGGCACTGACAGTAGACGCCGTCTTCGGCGTTGAACTTGGCGGCGTCGGCGGCCTGCTTGTATCCGGGGACACAGCAGAAGTGCGTACACTTGTTGAGCCACGCGATGACGCCTTGGTCGGTTGCGGCGGCGAGGAAATCGTTGTCCTGTGCTGCTTCCTCGATGCGCGACGAGCGGAGCACCTGAATCGGCATCGTGTCTTCGGTGTCCTCCGAGCGCCACGTGCCGGTTGCGGGCTTTCCGAGGCCTGACTGGCCGATACCGTTGCCCCACGTCTCGTAGTCGTCGAAGTCGTTGACGTTCAGTCGGTCACCGTCGCTGTAGACTTCTGACTGCCAGTCGTAACCACCGCTGTCGGAGCGGAAGTAGTTGTCAGACTCGAAGTCCGGTGCCATGCCCTCGTAGGACTGCACACCGCAGTACTGGAACCACGCCTGTGAGTAGGTGACGCCGGTTCCCTTGAAGTCGTCCGTCTGTGCGACTTGGGCTTCGACACCTCCCTGGGTAATCGTCTGCACTTCGGGCCAGAGACCCTTGATGTATCCCTCGCTGTCGATTTCGATGGGAATCACTGGCATCCCGCGCGGTGCGGGACCACCGGTGTTCTCGATTGCGTACGCCTGTGTTGGACCACCGCCTGCGCCCGGAGAGGTGGTCGCACTGTTGATTGCGGCCGCGCCAGTCGTTCCCACGCCAGCGAGCGCCGCGCCCCCGACGACGCCCTTGACGAACCGACGACGACCCGAGTCGGCGGGGTACTTGTCGCTATCGCTCATACCCTGAAGTTCGACCCGTCCAGTAAAAGCGTGACGAATCACCCGTGTTAGTTCACCCCACGAAAACGGGGGCCTCAGTACTGAGGGCATCCGAAATCGTGGGACTGCGGGACTGCGAAGAAATTCACCAGTCGTTTACAAACATTCGTTTAGAACGTAACTTCGGGCAATTTTTCGACCGGACTCGGGGGCTTTTACAACATGGTACTCGTAATCGTGTAGTATGGAATTGCATAGCAGAGACGTCAGACAGGACGTCCGCGAGCTCGGGGCGTTGCTCGGGGACGTCCTCGAGTCTCAGACCTCCACGGCGTCGTTCGAAACCGTCGAAGAACTTCGACAGGCGGCCATCGCGTACCGGAAAGGAGAGTCCGGTTCTCGTGAGACGCTGTTCGAAGTCGTCTCCGACCTCGACCCCGAACGCGAGAGCGTCGTCGCACGTGCGTTCACGACCTATTTCGAACTCATCAACCTCGCGGAAGAACGCGAACGGGTCCGCGTAATCCGAGAGGCATCGCAGGAAGGCACCCTCGAAGACGGTATCCTCGCCACACTCGACGAACTTCGGGAAGAAGACGTCGACGAGGAACTCCTCGGACGCGTCCTCGAAGACGTCCTCATCGAACCGACGTTCACGGCACACCCGACCGAAGCACGTCGCAAGACGGTCAAGGCGAAGCTCCGCTCGATTGCGAACCGGTTAGAGTCACTCGACGAGCGGCGTCTCACCGACCTCGAATCCAAACAGGAGTGGCGGCACGTCGTCGCGGAGGTGACGAGTCTCTGGCAGACCTCCCAAGTTCGCAACCGTCGTCCCGAACCGACAGACGAAGCACGAAACGTCCAGTGGTACCTCGAAAACATCCTCTTCGACGTCGTCGGCGAAGTGTACGAAGAACTCGAAGAGGAGTTCCACAACGAGTATCCAAACCTCGACGTCCCGAAACTGTTCGAGTTCCGGTCGTGGGCCGGGTCGGACCGCGACGGCAACCCGTTCGTCACGCCCGAAGTCACAGAAGAGACGCTCGCCCGACAGCGAAGCGTCGCCCTCGAAAAGTACAGCGACGCGCTCAAGCGACTCTCGGGTGTGCTGAGTCAGGACGCGACGCGAGTCGACACCGGTCACGAACTCGAACGGTCGTTGAAAGCCGACCGTGAACTCCTCCCCGTCGTCGCCGAAGAGGTGGACGAACGCTACCCCGACGAACCGTACCGACAGAAGCTGAAACTGATGCGCGAGCGACTCCGCCGCATCGAAGACGTCCGCCCCAACGGCTACAGCGACGCGAGCGAACTGATGGCCGACCTCGAAGTCATCGACGGCAGTCTTCGCAGCGTCGGTGCCGACCAGGTCGCCGACGTCTACGTCGAACCGCTGATGCGACAGGTCGATACTTTCGGTTTTACCCTCGCCAGTCTGGACCTGCGCGACCACCAAGAGAACCACACCAAGGCGGTTCACGAAGCGCTCGCACACGAGGGCGTCGACTACTACGGTCGCTCGGAAGTCGAGCGCACCGAACTCCTTACCGACGCGATTCTTCAGGACGAACCCATCATCGACCTCGAAGACCCCGGCGAACTCTCAGAGACGGCCGACCGTGTCCTCGAACTCTTCCGCAAACTCGGCGAGTGGCAGCGTGAGTACGGCGTCTCCGCAATCGACACCTACTGTATCTCGATGACCGAAGAGCCCTCGCACGTCCTCGAAGTGCTCTTCCTCGCCGACCAGGCGGGCGTCGTCTCACTGCCGGACCACTGTGGAATCGACGTGGTGCCGCTGTTAGAGACGGAGTCGGCGCTGAACGGTGCCCGCCGCATCATGGGCACGCTGTTCGAAAACGAGGCCTACGAACAGGCACTCACCGCGCGGAACTACGTCCAGGAGATAATGCTGGGCTACTCCGACTCCAACAAGGAAAACGGCTGCCTCGCGGCCAACTGGGACCTCTACAAGAACCAGCGTCGTCTCGCCGACATCTGTGACGACTTCGACGTGACGATGCGGTTGTTCCACGGCCGTGGCGGGTCTATCTCCCGCGGTGGTGGGCCGATGAACGAGGCGATGCTCGCACTGCCGAACGAGACCATCACCGGTCAAATCAAGTTCACCGAACAGGGCGAAGCAATCGCCGAGAAGTACGCCAACCCACGCATCGCAGAGCGAAACCTCGAACAGATGCTCAACGCCCAGATTCGCGCCCGGTTGAACGCGATTCGAGAACCGGAAGAACACGTGCCCGAGCGATGGGTGGAAGCGATGGATACGATGGCCGCCGCCGCCCGCGAGGAGTACCGTGACCTCCTCGAATCCGAAGGGTTCGTCTCCTACTTCGAACAGGCGACGCCGATTACGGTCATCGAGGAACTCAACCTCGGGTCTCGCCCCGCATCTCGAAGCGGCGAACGAACTGTCGAGGACCTCCGCGCCATCCCGTGGGTGTTCTCGTGGACGCAGTCGCGATGTATCCTTCCCGGTTGGTACTCACTGGCAGAAGGCGTCAACGCCTATCTCGACGACGGCGGGGACCTCGAAACCGTCCGGGAGATGTACGACGAGTGGCCGTTCTTCCGCAGCACCCTCGACAACGCCGCGATGTCGCTCGCACGGACGGACCTCGAAATCGCCACCGAGTATGCGAACTTGGCCGACGACGACCTGCGAGCGGAGTTCTTCCCGCGACTGGAAGCCGAGTACGAGTCGACGGTCAACCTGATGCTCGATATCAGCGGTCGGAGTAACCTCCTGAAACGCGAGTGGCTCGAAGAGAGCCTCCAGCGGCGGAACCCCTACGTCGACCCACTGAACGTGCTGCAGACGCACCTGCTCGCACAGACGCACCGGACCGACGACGAAGAACGAACCCTGCGGCTCACCGTCAAAGGAATCGCCGCCGGGATGAAAAACACGGGATAAGTCGACGTCCTCGGCCACCACCGAGGCTATCGACCCGCCCGTGCGGATTCACGCGCGACGTAAGTCGTATGGGTTCGAGCAGACCGGACAGGTCTCTCGCGCGATACGGTATTCACTCTTGAGACGTTGGCGGACGCCGTTGAAGTCGACGTCACCCTCGTATCCCGATTCAACTTGTTGACCGCAGTGTGGACACACCACCACCACCGACGCCATACTAGGGCGTAGGTGATTATTCGACATATATGTTTACCCGGATTGCGACGTGTTCGCACGTGTCTATGTAGTGTCCCGAAAACGGGAGTTAGACGCCGTGTATGTAGACAATTAGAGTCAGTCGAACGTTCTAATTGCAGTCTATATTTCCTGAAAAAATCTCGTTTAGCTTGATTTATCAAGCCACGAAACGCGTCCGAACGACGTTCGTCCCTGATTTCTCAGTTGGCTTCAGACTCGGTTCCACGGCGCACTGTCGAAGTCGACGATACGGTGGTCCGTCTCGATGGCGTCGATGGCGGCGACGTCGTCGGCGTCGAGTTCGAGTTCGAGTGCGGCGAAGTTGTCGCGGATGTGGTCGGGTGAGGCGGCCTTCGGAATCGGGACTGCGCCTTTGGCCATCACCCACGCGAGCGACACCTGTGCGGGAGAGGCGTCGTGTTTCTCGGCGATTTCGACGATGGTGTCGTTCTCGGCGACGTCGTTGCGTGCGATGGGCGAGTACGCGACGAGGTGGTGGTCGGACTCCGCGGCGAGTTCGCGGAGTTCGACCTGCGGGAGCATCGGGTGCATCTCGACCTGATGGGCGAACACCGGCGCGTCGAGTTTCTCGATGGCGGATTCGAGTTGGTCTGGGCGGAAGTTACTCAGGCCGACGTTGTCGATGAGGCCATCGTCGTAGAGTTCGTCGAGGGCCGACAGCGTCTCGTCTTCGTCGTAGGAGTCGAGTGGCCAGTGGACGTACAGCAGGTCGAAGGTGTCGACGCCGAGTCGGTCTGCGGACTCGTGGGCCGTCTCGATTACGTCGTCGTAGGCGAGGTTGTCCGTGTCGAGTTTGGTGGCGAGGAAGATATCCTCGATGTCCACGTCAGACTCGGCGAGGGCGTCGCCGACGAACGCCTCGTTGTCGTACATCTGGGCCGTGTCGACGTGACGATAGCCGACGTCGAGAGCGGTGGTGACGGCCTCGATACACTCTTCGCGGTCTTCGAGTTTGTACGTGCCAAAGCCGAGTTTGGGGAACTCCTTCATACGCGAGTCCACTCGGCGAAGCGGTTCAAGTTCTGTGGTTCCGGAAGTCGATGCGGAGCGTTCCCCCGGACGACGGGGTGATGCCGGAACCCGTAGAGAGATTGTCGGGTGAGCACTGAACCGCGGACGTGTACCTCGCAGTGGTCCGCGCCGAGAACGACGGGGACGTTCCATCGATTCCTGCCCCCCGTCACGGCACGCTCCCACTCACCGCCGTGCTCTCACTGTGGCCACGACCAGCATAGCCCGTCTCGTGGCCAAGTAGTACCGTTCTGAAACTGCAACTCCGAGAGTCGATATCCTTCGATGGTTTGTCCACTCTCGTCCGACCGAGAATTTATTGCCAACTTACTTGCGCGAGGGGTGTGTGTATCTGGTATGTGTTTTTCTACACGTATCGAGTCCCGGTTCGTTCTCCTCGGGAAGGTAGCGTTCGGTCTGGGTGGGTCATGAACCCGAGTCGCGTCGACTCCGTCGTGGACCTCACGTATGGGTTGTTGATTGCGGTGTCGGTCGGATTGATAGTCGTCGCTGGGAACACCATCGGACTGGCGTTTGGGTTCGGGGTGCTGGTCTCCTACGTTCTCCACGTCGTCTGGAAGATGGCCCGTTTCGACCCGAACTGGATGACGACGGCGGTCAAAGAGACGGTCGAAGAGACTGTCAACGAGACGGTCGAGAAGACGGTGGGTGAGACGGTCGAAGAGACAGTCAACGAGACGGTCGATAAGACGGTTGGAGAGACAGTCGAAGAAACTGTCAACGAGACAGTGGAAAAGACAGTGGGTGAGACAGTCGAAGAAACCGTCAACGAGACTGTCGAGAAGACGGTTGGAGAGACGGTCGACAAGACAGTGGGCGAGACAGTCGAGAAAACGGTCGAAGAGAAAGTCGGCGAGACAGTCGAAAAGACCGTTGGTGAAACTGTCGAAAAGACGGTTGGAGAGACGGTCGACAAGACAGTGGGTGAGACAGTCGAGAAAACGGTCGAAGAGAAAGTCGGCGAGACAGTCGAGAAAACAGTCGAAGAGAAAGTCGGCGAGACAGTCGAAAAGACAGTGGGGGAGACAGTCGAGAAAACAGTCGAAGAGAAAGTCGGTGAAACAGTGGAAAAGACGGTCGGTGAAACGGTCGAAAAGACCGTCGAGGAGAAAGTCGGCGAGGAAGTTGAGAAGACCCTCGAAGAACAGCGAGCGGCCGAGAAGAACGTAGACGACGAGGACGAGGACGACGAGGACCGATGAGTACCCTCCTCCTCGTCGCTGGCGTTCTCGTCTCGATGTTCGTCGCGTACAACATCGGTGGGTCGACCACAGGGCCGGCATTCGGTCCGGCCGTCGGTGCCGACGCCATCTCCAAGCCCGTCGCCGCGGGACTGATGGGTGTGTTCTTCTTCATCGGTGCCTGGACGCTCGGCCGAAACGTCGTCACGAAACTCGGCACCGAACTGGTCGTCGACACCGGTGTCTTCACGCTCGAATCCTCCATCGCGGTTCTCTTCTTCATCGGAGTCGCGCTGTTGGTCGGAAACGTCTTCGGCGTGCCGGCGTCGACGTCGATGACCGCCGTCGGTGCAATCGCCGGCCTCGGACTGGCCGGGCGCGTGCTTGACCTCGCCGTGATGGGGCAAATCGTCATCTGGTGGGTCGTCTCACCAATCATCGGCTTTTGGGTCTCGCTGATCATCGGTCGGTACTTCTACGCGCGACTGAACGGGATGGTCGCCATGGAGCGCAGTACGGGGCCGCTGTTCGATATCGACCGGTCCGGCCTCGTCCCAATCCCGCGGGTCCACCGGACGACCAACCGAAGGGAACTGGGCGGGACGTTCACCGTCGTCGCTATCGGCTGTCTGATGGCCTTCTCCTCGGGTACCTCGAACATCGCCAACGCCGTCGCACCGCTGGTCGGCAGCGGCGAACTGGCGATGAACCCGGCCATCGCCTTCGGTGGCCTCGCCGTCACCGTCGGCGCGTTCACCATCGCCCGACGGACCTTGGAGACGATGGGGAGTGACATCACGGAACTCCCCCTGACTGCGGCCATCGTCGTCGCGTCAGTCTCCTCGACGCTGGTCGTCTTCCTCTCGGCGCTCGGCATCCCCGCGAGCTTCGTCATCATCGCAACGATGTCCATCGTCGGACTGGGTTGGGGCCGGGCGACCCGACCGATGACCGCCCCCGAGATAGTTGCCGGCGACGGGGGAGCACCGGTCACGGTCAACGCGCTTGCTGCCGACAAGGAGGGCGAGACGCTCCCGCCTATCGGCGAGGAGGACATCGAAGACATCCCCAGTCCGGGGGCGCTGTTCAACCCCGTGACGACTGCTCGGGTCGTCCTGATGCAGAACGTCGTGCCGGCTATCGCGACGGTCGGTTCGTATCTCACGTTCCGATACGTCCCGATATTCGGGTTCTGAACCGCCTCCAGTAACGAACCGAACACCGTCGAACTGGCACACATACATACCGGTCCCCCGAGAACAGCGGGTATGCCCTCAGAGAAAGAGAAGATGCTCGCAGGCGAGTTGTACGATTCGACGGACCCGGAGCTTCAGGCGGAACAGGAACGTGCGCGGCGACTAACGCGCCTGTTCAACGAAACCGACGAAACCGAAACCGAGCGCCGCGAGGAACTCGTTCACGAACTCTTCGGCGAGACTGGGGACGAACTCCACATCGAACCGACGTTCAAGTGCGATTACGGCTACAACATCAGCGTCGGCGAGGACTTCTTCGCCAACTTCGACTGCGTCTTCCTCGACGTCCGTTCTATCACTATCGGCGACAACGCCCTCCTCGGGCCAGGCGTCCACATCTACACCGCGACCCACCCACTCGATGCGGCAGAACGCATCAAAGGCCCCGAGTCGGCAGAACCGGTCGTCGTCGGCGACAACGCGTGGATTGGGGGACAGGCCGTCATCAACCCCGGCGTCACCATCGGTGACGACGTCATAGTCGCGTCGGGCGCAGTCGTGACGAAAGACGTGCCCGACAGTGTGGTCGTCGGTGGGAATCCGGCACGGGTCGTCAAAGAGTTGGAGTGAGGGCGAAATCGAGTGACACGACACCCGTTCGTCGTCTCCCGATTCCTCGGCTATCACCCATGTGCGCCCCCGTGTCACACGATGTTGGCTCCGAAATCGTTTTGAAGTACGCTCGCACACGGTCAGTATGCCGACGGACGAATACGACCCCGAAATGGGGCGCAAGTTCATTTTCGTAACCGGGGGTGTCATGTCTGGCCTCGGGAAAGGTATCACGGCCGCCAGCACCGGCCGACTCCTGAAAAATGCCGGGTTCGACGTCACCGCCGTCAAAATCGACCCGTACCTCAACGTCGACGCGGGGACGATGAATCCCTACGAACACGGCGAAGTGTACGTACTGAAAGACGGCGCGGAAGTCGACCTGGACCTCGGGAACTACGAACGGTTCCTGGGTATCGACATGACCGCCGACCACAACATCACCACGGGGAAGACCTACCAGCACGTCATCCAGAAGGAACGCGCCGGTGACTACCTCGGGAAGACGGTCCAGATTATCCCGCACGTCACCGAGGACATCAAACGCCGCATCCGCGAGGCGGCCGAAGGCACCGACGTGTGTATCGTCGAAGTCGGTGGCACCGTCGGCGACATCGAATCTATGCCCTTCCTCGAAGCGCTCCGGCAATTCGCCTCCGAAGAGGAAGACGCAGACGTGCTCTTTACCCACGTCACCCTCGTCCCCTACTCGAAGAACGGCGAACAGAAGACCAAGCCCACACAGCACTCGGTCAAAGAACTCCGGAGCATCGGCCTGCAACCCGACATCCTCGTCGGGCGCGCCGACGACAAACTCGAACCCGAGACGAAGGCCAAGATTGCACAGTTCTGTGACGTGCCGGACGCCGCCGTCTTCTCTAACCCCGACGTCCCGGACATCTACCACGTCCCCCTGATGGTCGAAGAAGAGGGCCTCGACGAGTACGTGATGGAGCGACTCGGCATCGCCGACGAAGCACTCCCGAAGGAAGAACGCGACAGTCGCTGGCGCGAACTCGTCACCGCTGAGCGCTCCGGGTCCGTCGATATCGCGCTCGTCGGCAAGTACGCCCTCGAAGACGCCTACATGTCCATCCACGAGTCGCTCAAACACGCCGAAATCGAGTGCGGCGTTGACGTGAACATCCTCTGGGTCGACGCCGACGAGATGGACGACAAACACGAAGCGCGCCTCAAGCAAGCGGACGGAATCGTCGTCCCCGGTGGCTTCGGGTCGCGCGGCACCGACGGCAAGATAGACGCCATCCGCTACGCCCGCGAGAACGACGTTCCGTTCCTCGGCCTCTGTCTCGGGTTCCAGATGGCCGTCGTCGAACAGGCCCGAAACGTCCTCGGCCACGAAGACGCCCAGTCGACGGAACTCGACCCCGACACGCCCTACCCCGTCATCGACCTTCTTCCCGAGCAGTACGAGGTCAACGACATGGGTGGGACGATGCGTCTCGGCGCGCACGAGACAGACATCACGTCCGGAACGCTCGCCGAGGCCGTCTATGGCGGCACCTCCTGTACGGAGCGCCACCGCCACCGCTACGAGGTGAATCCGGAACTCATCGACGAACTCGAATCCGAAGGCTTGCGGTTCTCCGGGCGCGCAGACAACCGCATGGAGATTCTCGAACTGACCGACCACCCGTTCTTCCTCGGCACGCAGTTCCACCCCGAATTCCGTTCCCGTCCGGACCGCGCGAGTCCGCCCTTCCTCGGCTTCCTGCGCGCGGTTCTCGGTGAACTCGACGCCCGTGAACTCGACAGCGAAGAGGTGACAGCATAATGGTAGACGTAGACTCATTCATCGAAGACGCAAAAGCATCGATTCGCGACCAAATCGGCGACGAACACGCCATCATCGCCCTCTCGGGCGGTGTGGACTCCTCCGTCGCCGCCACCCTCGCCTACGAGGCAGTCGGCGAGCAACTCACGCCGGTCTACGTCGACACCGGCCTGATGCGCAAGGGCGAAACCGAACAGATTGCAGAGACGTTCTCCTTCATGGAGAGCCTCCGCGTCGTCGACGCGCAGGACCGATTCTTCGACGCCCTCGAAGGCGTCGTCGACCCCGAAGAGAAGCGCGCCGTCATCGGCGAGCAGTTCATCCGCGAGTTCGAACGCGAGGCGACGGACACCGACGCCGAGTACCTCGTGCAGGGGACTATCTACCCCGACCGAATCGAGTCCGAAGGGAACATCAAATCCCACCACAACGTGGGCGGACTCCCGGACGTCGTCGACTTCGAGGGTATCGTCGAACCCGTTCGTGACCTCTACAAAGACGAAGTCCGCGAAGTCGCCCGCGAACTCGGCCTCGAATCCATCATCGCAGAGCGCATGCCCTTCCCGGGTCCGGGTCTGGCGGTCCGCGTCCTCGGCGAAGTCACGCCCGAGAAGGTGCAGGTGGCCCGCGAAGCGTGTCACATCGTCGAAGACGAGACGGAGAAGCACGACCCGTGGCAGGCGTTCGCCGCCGTCATCGGCAAGGGCACCGGCGTCAAGGGTGACAACCGCGTCCACGGATGGATCGTCTCGGTTCGCTCCGTCGAGTCGCGCGACGGCATGACCGCTCGCGCACAGGAGCTTCCGTGGGACACCCTCCAGCGCATCCAGTCACGTATCACCGGCACGAACGAGAACGTCGCCCGCGTCGTCTACGACGTGACCCACAAACCACCGGCGACCATCGAGTACGAATGACGACGGCAGTCGTTGCGGGGACGGACCCCGACGGACTCGGTGAAGCGCTCGAAGCAGAAGGTGCAACCGTCGTTCGCGTCACCGGCATCGCCTCTGCCGACTCGCTCGGTGAGGCTGGCATCGACGGGGCCGACCTGCTCGTCCTCACCGACATGGACGACGCGACGGCCATCTCGGTGGCGAAGGAAATCAACCCCGACGTTCGCGTCGTCACCTACTCGCGTGACTCCCTTCCGGAGTTCGCGAAAGGGCAGGCTGACCTCGCCGTCGACCCCGAACTGCTCGCAGTCGACGTCGTCGCCGAAGAACTCGTCTAAACGCGTCGACAGCGACCGGTGGATTGGTCGCCGGCCACATTTTTCGAGATGGAATTCGACCCAGTCAGGTCAGCCCATCGGCATCGGTTCGGCGTCTGTGTCTCTTCGTCCGGGCGGCGTGAGTTCGTCGGGTCCCGCCAGAAGCCGACGAATCATGATACCGACGCCCAGAAGGACGCCCACGCCCATGACGAGCGCGCCCAACCGCGAGTCGAAGGCGATTTTCAGAGTGAAGAAGACGACCAACCCGGCGTTCAACAGCCACATCGCAGCAGGTTCAGCCCAGAGCCGTCTGTCACTCGTCTCCTGTGTTCTGGCGGAGAACACGCCGAGCAGGAGGTTGGTCATCATTCCGACGAACGCGGAGTGTGCGAAGACGGCGTAGAACCACGTCGGTGCCCCGGCGGGGTCCGCTGCGACTCCGCCGACGATTGCCCAGATAAACAGGGCCACAAAGACGACCAACCAGAGTGCCCCGAAGAACCCCCACGCATCGGCGCCGCGCCGGAGCGGACTTCTTCGGAGCGCCTTCCACCCCATCCGTCCGAGGAAGAGTGCGAGGAATACCAACAGCAAGAGAGCGAACACTGGGAGGAAGACGTCGAGGAGGTTGGTGAGGAATGCAACCGGGACGAGAAGCGCGCCAACCGTTCCGGCCAGCGCCTGTGCCAGTCCGGGCCGAGTCCAGCGACCGGCGGTGTCTTTCAGAACGAACCACTCGACGATTGCGGAGGCGACCAGGAGGACGTACGTGTCCATCATCCCGGCGTGGATACCCACGCGGTCACCCGCCGGAAGGGGGAGAAACGTCCCGAAGACGTACTCAGTGCCGAGCAGGACGCCCATGGTGGCACCGACGGCGGCGACGACCAACCCGCCGGCGACCAGGACGTGGACGTTCGTGACGACTGGCTGATTCCGCAACTGGGTGAGCGCGAAGAGAGCGGCCACCCAAATCATCAGCATCGCACCGGTCCCGAAGATGGGGAGCAGGGCAAACACGTTCCCGCCGAGAGCGAAGGCGAGTCCAAAACTCACGATAAACGCGGCAAACGCGAGCACGCTGAGCCCAACGATGATCCGGATTCTTCGAACGTATCTATCCGAAACCGTCCGGTCTCCGGTGAAAACCCAAATCGCCATTCCGATGAGTGAGAGGGTAATCCACCCAATCGACCCCGAGTGCAGGTGGACGAGAACCTGCCACCGAGGAATCGCACCTGTGCTAAGTGCGTTGTTGAATCCGAACGCGATATTCACCAAGAACAACGACGCCGACCCGAGGAAGAGAACTTTCGTGTGTCGCCAAACCTCGTCGTTTGTCACCCGAGCTATACCATGACTGTTGGTAGCATTTGACATAGCCTCTCATGTACGGTACGACGACAGTGAATTTCTACATTGTGTATCTCCGCTACATCTGTCAGTGTCGCAAGATGTAATCGCGACGACGTACCCGTCCCGGCCCCGGTCACGACGTGCCGAAGACGCAGGTGGGCAATTCGCTCGAAGTCGTGGAAATGAACGAACAAGTGCCTGTACAGTCCGGCGAAATTCGGCGAAAATCGGCTCCAGTAGCGGCTATTCTCCGGCCAACGAGCACAACCCACCGTAGCGATTTCCACCCTTCAATACCCCGGCGTCCTCAGGCAGAAGTGCCGCGACGTGCCGGACGCCTGCCCCACACCACCCGCAGGCGTGGAACGTCGTGGACCACGGCCCGAGCAGGCCGCAAATGCATGAGTATGTCCCCTCATTCCCCCACCCCCTCCCCCCCTCGAATGGGGCACCCGAAGGGTGACGCGAGCGGGACGGCACAGTCGACCAAGACGTAACGCGATATCCGCAGATTACACACGCATACACCAATGACACTGAACCGACGAGACTTCGTCAAGAGCGCCGCTGGAATCGCCGCTGCGAGTACCGCAGGCATTGCCGGATGTATGGGTCTCGCCTCCGCAGAGACCGGAACGCTCTCGACCCGCGTGAGCGACAGACCCGGCGACATCGACGACTTCGAATCGTGTCTGGTGACGCTCTCGACGATTCGGATCAAACCGACCGACGGCGAGGTGAAGTCCTTCGACGTCGGAGAGACGGAAGTCGACCTCGTCGACCTCCAAGGCGACGCATCCGCACTCGTCGACGACGTCGAAGTAGAGACAGGCACGTACGACTACCTCCAGTTGGAGGTCGGTGGAACCGACGCAACCCTCACGGACGGGTCCGACGCGACGGTCGAAGTCCCCGGTTCCGCACCCCTCAAGTTCGAGAAATCGTTCGACATCCGGGCCGACGAATCGACGACGTTCACTGCCGACTTCACGCCCGTGAAGGCCGGCAACGCCGGGAAGTACGTCCTCCAACCCGTCGCCAAGGAGGTGACGGTGACCTACGAGTCCGAGGAGACGACGACTACCGAGACGAACACCGACGAGACGACCACCAGCGAGTAAGTTCGGTTCGCCGCTAGACGTCCTCGGAACCCCTCCACATCGACATACGGTCTCTGCTGACCCCCTCCACTCCCGCGGGTCCCCGACCCCCACGAAGGCACCCTCCCAACACTCACGAAGGCACCCTCCCAACACCCTGCCCCTCCCCACTCCGGTTGTCGTCCTCCTCTCCGCTTCGGTCCTCACCTCCCGCCCGACTCGATTCTCTCCTCCCACGCGCTTCGGTTCTCGTCCCTCGATTCACACGACTCCCCGGCGAGATGCCGGCCCTCGTTGCCATGGTCGCAACTCCCTTTATCAGTGGCACCTGACCTCCGGTGACATGGCACGGGTCTCGGCCGGGGCGCGCATCCACTTCGGCTTCCTCAATCTGAGTCTCGCCCGCGACAGACTGTACGGTGGTCTGGGCGTCGGACTCGACCAGCCACAGGTGAAGGTCACGGTCGAACCCGCCGAGACGGTCCAGTGTCGGCATCCCGGTGCCCGGGAGTACGCAGCACGCGCAGTCGACTTACTGGAAGTTCCCGGTGCGCACGTCACCGTCGAGCGGACGCTCCCGCGACACGCTGGTCTCGGAAGTGGGACGCAACTCGCACTCGCTGTCTTGCAGGCGGTGGCGACGGCGACGGAGACGACTGCCGACGTTCGCCGTCTCGCCCCGGAGATGGGTCGCGGCGGGCGGTCCGGCGTTGGCGTCGCCTCGTTCGAACGTGGTGGCGCCATCCTCGACGCTGGCCATCCGACTGCGCGGTTCACCACGGACCGCCCGGAAGACGGGGCGTGGACGGTCCCCGCGGTTGCGGCGCGACACGCGATACCCGACGACTGGCGGTTCGTCCTGGTCGTTCCGGACGTCGACCCCGGCCGTAACGGGGCGGCCGAAGAGGCGAGTATGCGGTCGGTCGTCGAACGCGCCGACCCGGAGACGAGCGACCGAATCGCCGGTATCGTCACGCGACGCCTCCTGCCGGCACTCGCTGAAGGGTCTGCGGAACGCTTCGGTGAGGCAGTCGAGTCTGTCGGCCGACTCAACGGAACGTGGTACGCCGACGAACAGGGCGGCGTCTACCGACCGCCGGTCGGCAAACTCGTCTCGTCGCTCTCCGAATCGCCAGTGGTCTACGGGTCCGGCCAGTCGTCGTGGGGGCCGACAGTGTACGGTGTGACCGACATAGACCACGTCGACGAAGCGGTCGAATCCGGGGAGACGGCGCTCGCTGCTGCTGGTATCGAAGGGACGGTGACCGTCGCTCGCGGCCGGAATCGCGGTGCAACGGTCGAGTAAACGGCGCTGAGACCGCATCGACACCACGGTGGCGGTGGGCGTGATTGCCCCCGAAACGACTAACCTCCGTGGTCGAGTCGGGATTCACATGCGCTCTATCCCCTTCGGGGTCCCTCGACTCGACAGTATCATCGGTGGGGGAGCACCGCCGGGAAACGTCGTCCTTCTCGCGGGAGAGTCCGGTGCCGGCGCTCGTGAGTTCCTCTATACGAGTGTGACGATGAACGCACTCTCGAAAGCGGACGAAGAACTCTTCGACCTGCACTACGGGACACTCGACGAGACTGCCAGTCCACCGCCCGAGATTCACTACGTCTCGTTCACGTCCGGTGAGGAGCACCTCCGTCGAGAGTTGCTCTACACCATGGACGACGAGATAGTCGATGCCGCACTCGACGATATCGAATTCCACGACCTGTCTCCCGAATATTTCCAGTTGAGTCCGATTCCCAGAGAGTGGTACCTCGGCCAACCGACACAGCTCGATGACCTCGGACAGCGACAAAACCGCGAGTCGGTCCTGAGTGCGCTCGGGAACACACTCAGCGAACACGCCCCGGGGAATCTCGTCGTCGTCGATTCGTTGACCGACCTCGTGGCGGGGCGGTCCGACGACATGACGTGGGGCGACATCGCGATGGTGATGAAAGGGCTCGAAAAGGCGTCACATCAGTGGGGTGGCCTCATCTTGGTCCTCGTGAGTACCGAGGCGGTTTCGAGTCGCGAACTCGGTATCCTGAAGGGAGCGACCGACGGGACGCTCATGTTCTCGTGGGAGACTGGCGGGTCCAAACGCGCACGAACGATGGTCGTCCAGGAGTTCCGTGGCGTCCTCTCGCAACTGGAGAGCGAGAACATCGTCCAGTTCGAGACGGAAATCAACGAGAGTGGCCTCGACGTGAGCGACGTCAGAAAGATTCGGTGACGGTCGGTCCCGAACAGTTGCGAACGGCGACAGTTCTTAAAGCACGGTAGACGAACGTCTACTGAGAATGGACGGGGATATTGGGGGGAGGTTGCCGGACGACCTCCGAGATTGGGTCGACGAACGTGCCGAGAGGGAAGGCGTCGAACCGGTCACTGTACTCACGCGAGCGGTCAACACCTACCGTCTCGCGATAGCCGACTCGGGAGCGTCACTGGACGAACTCGACTCCACCGCTGACCGACTCGAAGCGGTCGAAGGGCGCGTCGATGGTCTCGAAGACTCCCTCGACGAGAAGGTAGACGACGTTCGAATGCGTATCGTCCAGGTCAAACGAGAGGCCGACGAGAAGGCACCACGAGACCACGACCACCCGGAATTTCGCGAGGACCTCGACCGAGTCTCGGCCGACGTCGGTGACGTACGCGACCAACTCTCCGAGATGCAGTCGCGCGTCGACGCTGGCTTCGACAACTACGAAGAGATTCTCACCTATCTCGACGAGACGACGGCAGAACTCGACGACTACCTTCGCGTAGTCGCACAGTCGGTGTTGGACCTCCGCTCGCGCGCCGCCGATATCGAAGCAGCAGAACTCGAACGGGAGGCACTCTCGGACCTCTTGCGCGTCGCGAACGACACGGGCGAAGAGAAAGCGACCTGTGACAACTGCGGCGAGACGATTCATCTGGGACTGCTCTCGGAACCCCGCTGTCCCGCGTGCCGGTCGGTCTTCGACGAACTGTCTCCGTCGCATGGCTTCTTCGGGTCTGCGACGCTCTCCACCGGAAAACCGCTCGCACTGGAGGCAGCAGCCCCCGACAACGACGACGTAGAGACGCTGCTCGACGAGGCGACGACGAGCAGAGACGACTCCGACACCGGGCAGAACCCCGACACCGAATCCGCTACCGCCGCCGAGTCCCCCATCGCCACCGAATCAGACTCCGCGAAGGAGCGCGAACCGCCGCGTGAAACGACACCGAACAGAGACACCGACGATGACTGACGAAACGACAGACCACGACGTGAACGACGACACCCGCTCAGAGACACTCTCAGCGGAGTCCGAACGAGACGACAGTGACGCTCCTGACGGTGGCCCCGAACGGCAGGGTGACGTGACAGACACCGCTGACGAGCGTGGCGACCAGATGCCGCTTTCGGACCTCGCAGACCGCGTGGCCGAACGACGTGTGCGTCCTTCGAGCGACACGGAGGACGGAGAGGAGTTGTTCGAAGAGATGCAAGTCGCCGAACTGGACAGCGAAGCGGTGTGGACGGCACTGATCGAAGACGACGCGAACGTCGACGAGGAGGTTGGCGTCGGTGCCGACGCAGAACCCGTGGAAGTGACCGATAGCTTTTCGGACTACGTCGTCCCCAAAGCCGAGTTCTGCCAGCGCTGTGACCACTTCGGTGACCCACCGACCCTCTCGTGTACTCACGAGGGGACTACTATCGTCGAAGTCGTGGACGGCGAGCACTTCCGCGTCCGCAACTGCCCGATGGTCGAAGAGGACTGAGGACGCCCGGCAACCGCCCTCGGTTCGAGGGCGTGGAGTGACAGATTCTTGGTGTAGCGTCCGCTACCGCCGTGTATGCAATTCTGCGACGAGTGCGGTTCCATGATGGTCTCACAGGGCGGGGTGATGACGTGCACGAACGACGAGTGCGGTGCCACCTCCGAGCGTGACGAGGAGTTGGCCGAGCAGTTCGTCTCGACGGAGGCACAGTCGGGCGACGAACTCATCGAGACGGAAGAAGGCGCGGAGTTCGAAGGGAAACCCACTGCCAAAGACGTCCACTGTGACGAGTGTGGCCACACCGAAGCGTGGTACACTATCAAGCAGACGGCGTCCGCCGACGAACCGCCGACGCGCTTCTTCAAATGTAAGGAGTGCGGCTATCGCTGGCGGGAATACAACTGAGAATCCACTCAAACCCCCGAAATGCGGAGAATCGTTTTTCGACCGGTTTGAAAAACTGCGTCGCGTCTCTAGCCAATTCGAACTAGAACATCTAACGAAATTAACCTATTGGAAAGGTAGGATACTGCGGGTTCAGAAAGAAGAGTCAGTGATAACAGAACGGTCGAAATGTGCTAGTACAGTTCTATTGAAACTCGTGTTCTCGAACAGTCTTTCGAGGATAGCCTGCAGCTAGTCTGGACAATTGACTCCCCTCAACTTCGAATAAGCAGGATTCAGAAGCGTTCGGACTAGCAGAGCTTAGTCAAGAACTGAGATATATTGTATCCTTGCTAGATACTCCCGGTACTAATCAATTTACCAGGAAGGTTTGAATGAATCCTTTTTTGATATTTAATGGCTTTCAAAATTGATTGGTTTTCAATTTTAGAACAACACCTAGTATGTGTGGAGAAATGTATAAGACTAGCTCATCGAATTGCGATTGGTATATATCACTGGCATATATTACACATTCTATAATTATGTTTAATAAATAACATTATTAGGATGTCAGATGAATTGATATTGGGTGATACACATGAGGGGGATAGAAGCTTGGGTTGTCGTGTTCATCGTGGTGGTAGCGATGACCGTGGCACCAGTATCAGCGGCAGAGGCCGGAATCATATCAGTTGAGACAACAAACACAACCGATGTAGACAATGATGGAGTGGTTTCATCTTTCGATTTGTTAATTACAGCTGACACAAATTGCGTTGGGTGCTATGATGACAACGACCAGATTGAGGCGAATCTAAAGGTGACTATCACAGGCGAGGCAGGGAATGAGGTTGAGCTTGATTGGACGGAAGACCTTCAACCAGATAACAACCTTCAGTATACCTATCGGATCCCAAAATCGATCCTCCATGGCTTCGACACACAAACGCTCGAAATCAAGGTCGAGATGCGTGACAGAGACTACCTGACTCACGAAGAAATTGACACGACTACAATTCGAGTGGACTACGAGAATCCATCTCAAGAATCAACACCAACACCAACACCAACACCAACACCAACACCAACACCAACACCAACACCAACACCAACACCAACACCAACACCAACACCAACACCAACACCAACACCAACACCAACACCAACACCAACACCAACACCAACACCAACTGCGGCCTCGTTAGACAACTCTGATGGCTCTAGCGGCAATGATAACAGTGCGTCGGGAGAGCAGAACGTGAAAGACAGCGATGGAGATGGTATGATTGATAGCAAAGACTACGCTCCGTCTGATCCAGACGTCCAGAAGAAGGCTGATGTTAGTTCTTCTGGATCTATACCCGGTTTCGGAGTGATTGTAGCCCTATTAGCTATCTTATCGGCAGTGGTAATCGCAGTCGTCCGAAAGAAATGAGAATGGGAACAATCCAAAAATGAGGGTATTTTCTTCGTCGGTCAACCGACAAAAAACATTTGCCCTTGCTCTCGGGGGAATACTTGGATTCGTCGGACTATATTTGGCCGTCCGACAGCACATCCCATTCTTGTTTAATGCGAGAGAACTCAGAGTATTTATTGTAGGATTTGGCATCTGGGCACCGATTGTGTTCATAGCTGTGCAAGCTATACAGGTGATTATTGCTCCGATACCCGGGCAAGCAGCTGCAGTAGTCGCTGGCTATCTATTTGGGCCGATATGGGGTACCGTGTACAGTCTTGTTGGAGTCATGATCGGCAGTATGGTCGCGTTTTGCCTATCCAAGCGCTATGGTCGTCCTGCAGTTGAACGATTTCTCCATGAGGAGATCATTGAGTCATTTGATGGAATGGTTGAACGGACCGGCCTTCTTGGACTGTTCATTTTCGTACTCATACCGGGACTTCCAGATGACGTCGTATGTTTTTTAGCAGGCCTCACACCGATCCGGATTGGTCCTTTCTTAGTGGTACTGCTAGCAGGTAGATTCCCTGCTTATGCAATAGCGAATTTAGCTGGCGGCCAATTTGCTGATGGTAAAATTCTAGAATCGCTTATACTCATGTCTGTATTTTTAGCTTTTTCGGCCATTTCTTACTATAACCGAAGCAAAATTCAACACTTTGTTCGCCGGATATAGGATTAAAACTAGCAATATAACTCTACGATTTCCATTTGTTTCGATCCGAGATACACTCTTCCAATTTCACCCTGCGCGATTATTTTCATTCATATTTCATAAAAATGCAGAGTTGAATAATAATGTGATATGACCGATGGGAATAATCTATTTGCGAAGAACCATCCTCCTTGAACTTGTAAGCTTCTTTGTTTAGGGTTAAACACAGAAACTCACAAACTGCAGTCTATCAAGTGCAATCCTGTGGCTATCGCTGGCGGGAATACAACTGAGAATCTTCCCCGTCCAACCAACTCAGTTCCGTTGTGTATCCTGTCACACCACAGCCTGGAATGGCAGTAAAACCGACAGACGCCGCAATATTCTCCCGATTCGGGAACGATAGCGAACCATACGTACGGATAGGACTAAGAGAATCCCAGAGCAGCACAGTGCGACACCTGCTCGAAAATAAATAGTCATGACCTCAGCGACTTATCCTTCCAAGCCAGACGTCGAACGTCGATTGCACCCCGGCAGAGACGTCCTTCCAAAGACCCTAGTCGATTTGGCTGCCGAACTCGGTATCGACTCGCGACGCCAATCGACACGCCTGCAAGACGTGGTCGATATCGACTCGCTATATGCGCTCGTCCAGGAACCGAGAGGGACGAAAAGTGACATCAAGGTGTCGTTCAGTGTTTGGGGCATTCGATACGACGTGACCCCGTCGTCGGTAGCGGCGACGAGAGAACGGTAACGTTTCGATTCGAACCGGGCGAGAGAACCAAAGCGCGGTTACCGACCGGTAGGTGTCCCAGTGGTTACTGGGTCATCGACTCTTGACTGGCGGCGCAGTTGTTCGGTCCGAGTTCGAGTTGGAAGGCCACGTAGTTGGGCGTGTCAATCTGCCCGAGGTTGGTCTGGATAATCTGTTCGTGGTTCGACGGCCGAGGCGGCACGTCGGCGGTGATGTACTCGACGAACTCGGATTCCGGCATGGAGAGCGCGTCCATCTTCGACTTCAGGTCTCCGAGCGTCGCGGTGTACGACCCGTCGTCTGCCGGGTCGGCACTATCGCTGTAGTGTGCCGGTGCGACGACTGTCCCGTCGTCGAGCGTCAGGATGCGCTCGTGCAGCGAGTCGTAGAGGGTCGCCGCCGCGTCGGCAGCGCCTTCGTCACCGTCTTCGAGGTCAGGACGAGCGACGCTCTCGGTGAAGAGGCCGTCACCGCTGAGGAGGACGGACTCGTCGACGAGGAACGACGTCATCCCGGAGGTGTGGCCCGGGGTGTGGACCACGTCGATGGTGCTGTCGCCGACAGCAATCACGTCTCCGTGGGCGACAGTCTCGTAGTCGACGGCGTAGTCGATGCCGCGGGCGACAGCGGGTTCGGGAACGACCACGTCGGCGGACGAACGCGTCGCGAACGCACGGACACCGCTGATGTGGTCGGCGTGGACGTGTGTATCGACCGCTGCAGTAATCTCGGCACCGTACTCACGTGCGACTTCGATATACTGGTCGACGAACGCGAGAAGCGGGTCCACGACGACTGCCTCGTCGTCGGAGACGACCATGTAGGCGAGACATCCACTCGACGGGCGACTGAACTGGAGAATCGTCGCACTCGCTTCGGTCTCCAGTTCTTGATAGACGTAGAGGTTCGCCCATCCATTCATCCCGTACTGGAGGTTCTTGGCGTCGATACCCGACTGTTGGAGCATCTGGACCGCCATCTGACTCGTCTGACCGGACGCACAGACGGCGACGACTTCACCCTCCGAGGCACCGTTGAGGAGTTCGGCGGGATTGACCGTCTGAAGCTGTGTCAGCGGGACGTTCACCGCTTCGACGTTCTCGCCGTCGATGTGCCACTCGTCGAAGTCGGCCGGTCCACGAACGTCGACGATTGTGACGTCGGCACCGCTGTCGATGGTCTCCTTCAGTTCCTGTGGCTGAATACTTGGGATAGTCGGCATTGTGTCGTATCCTCAGATGTGGCCCCACCGACTATAAGAGTTACCTTAGTATTGTGGGTTCAAAGCAATACATGGGGTTGGATGGGTCACCGACGAGCCGATTAATTTTCTGCTGTACAACCCTCGAATTGGCTTTAGGAGTGTTTAGTGGGTGATTGCCAAATCAAGAGTTCTACTCCCGACCGGATACAGGAGTGCTGAGTCTCCCGTCTATCTTGTACCATATGAACAACAGACCGAATGCCAGACGGTCACGTACTGCTATGGTCACTCGTCGGCAGTGGGCGCTGTCACGGCCGCCTCGACTGTCTCTTTGGTCGGCGCGTCGGCGGCGAAGACGAACCCGTAGAGTGCGAGGACCAGACTGCCGAACCATCCAGCGACCATACCGAAGATTCCGAAGACGGCACCGAGCACCCCGAGTGCGGCGACACCGACGGCGACGACGCCACCGCCGAGCGTAACCGACCCGGCAGCGAGTTTCGCCCACGACTGTCGCCGGAGACAGACGCCAGCGAACAGTCCGAACGCCGCGACGACACCGATTGCGGGGACGAGGACGAACCGCATCGCCAGCGACCCGGACCCGACGAGTGCCGCGCTCACCCACGCGAAGAGAACTGTCCCGGGGACGACGGCGATGGCAGTGGCCGCCGTCAACGGCCGGTCACGCCCAGAGTGACGAAGCGCACCCAACAACACGAACCCGGAGACGGCGTACGCCTTCCCGATTGGGTTGAAGAGGAACCCGCCGATGAGCGCGACGAACTTCCCGAAAATCGCGCCCTCGTTCGCCGGACGGACGAGATAGTACGTCCCGTCTCGAACGTAGAGGCCGCGTTCGACGGCGAACGAGTCGGACGCGACGGACCCGTCGTCGATGACGCGTCGTGCGTCGGTGCTCGCGTTCTCGTAGGAGATTGCGACGTCGTCCGCGACAGTCTGCGCGTTCGCGGGTGCGGTTCGAATCGTCGCGTTCGTCGTCTCTTCGTCGTGGAGTGTCAGGTCGAATCGGTAGTATTCGTCACCGTAGATGGCGTACCGCGTCCGGTTCGACAGGTCGGCGACTTTGATGTGGAGTTCCGGTGGGAGACTCCCGTTGTACGTCCCCGTCTGAATCGCTTCGCGAAGGACAGCGTCGACCGAATCGGGGTCGGAGCGCCGCCACACGTCCAAATCGACCACCTCGGCGTCCGCCTGTGCGACTTCGTGGGGTACCTGTGCCGGGTCGATGCGAGTCGCCTCGTACGTCGTCTGGAGCGTCGTGGCCGCGGAAAACGTCTGCGTCATGAGCACACCGACGACGAGGAGGGCACCGACAGCGGCGTACCGTCTGGCAGAGACCATGTGGTGTGCGTCGTCTCCACCCGGTAAATGTCGTGCGGTTGTCGAATCGTGGCGTCGACTCGTCCAGATTGTCCCGTCGTGGCGCCGAGTCGTCTGTGGTCGAACGCGGGGGAGACGGTGCTCAGTTCCAGCACTTCACCCGTCGAGCGTCAGATTCGGGACGAGGAAATCAGCGACAGCAGTAGCGACTTTCTCGGTCTGACCGACGAAGAAGTGGTCCGCAGCGAACTCGACAGTCGACTGGTGGTACTCGGTGGCGCAGTCGACGACGGGTCGCCAGTCTGCGATATCGTCGCGGGTCCCGTAGACGACCTGTACCGGCACGTGAATCTGGTCGAACACGTCGGTCACGTCGAGGTCCGAGGCGAGTCGTGCGGCGGGGCCGAGTGCCGAAACCGCTTCGACGTCGACGCCGTCGGCGGCCGTGAGCAGTGCCATCGCGCCGCCGAAACTGAACCCGAAGAGGCCGACTCGGTCGTAGTGGTCGGTCGCCCAGGCGACGGCGTTGCGCGTGTCGGCGCGTTCGCCGTATCCGTCGTCCCACTCGCCGTAATCGAACCGGAGACAGTCGATGCCGTGGTCGGCGAGAGCATCGCTGACGGCGACGAGGCGGGCGTCACCCCGGTGCCCGCCGTGTTGCGGATGCGGTGGGCACGCGACGACGACGGCGTCGGAGGGACCGTCGTCGGATTCGTCGAGCGTGGCCCGGACGTCTCGACCACCGGGAACGAGAATCGTGTCGGACATACCAACCTCTTGTGCTGGTGAGGTTTTAAGCCGAACGTCGCGTAGTTAATGGGTATGGGAATTCTCTCTCGCACGTCGTACGTCATCCGGTCGAAAATAAACGCCCTCCTCAACCGTGCGGAGGATCCGACGGAGACGCTCGACTACTCCTACGAGAAGATGCGTGACGAACTCCAGCAGGTCAAACAGGGTATCGCAGACCTGACGACACAGAAGAAACGACTGGAGATACAGAAGCGACGTCTCGAAGAGAACGTCGAGAAACACAACGAACAGGCGCGCGAAGCAGTCCAGCAGGACCGCGAAGACCTGGCCCGCAAGGCCTTAGAGAAGAAGCAGGCCAAGATGAACCAAATCGAGGAACTCGATAGCCAGATTGCGAACCTGCAAGACACCCAAGATACGCTCGTCCAGAAGAAAGACGAACTCCAGAGCCGTATCGAAGAGTTCCGCACCAAGAAGGAGACGATGAAGGCACGCTACGAGGCGGCCGAAGCGTCGAGTCGCGTCTCGGAGGCGATGTCCGGTGTCGGTGACGAGATGGCCGACGTGGGGCGCGCACTCGAACGCGCCGAAGAGCGCACCGACGAGATGGAAGCGCGTTCGGCGGCGATGGACGAACTCATGGAGTCCGGTGCCCTCGACGACGTCCTCTCGGACAAGGACTCTATCGAGCGTGAACTGGAAGCAGGCCGCACCAACGCGGAAGTCGACGCGGAACTGGAGACGCTGAAAGCCGAGATGGGCAAGTCGTCCGCGCCGGCCGACGAACCCGAAGCGGAGTCGGACGTCGACATCGACGTCGAAGAGGAAGTCGTCGACGAAGAAGTCGAAGCCGAACTGGAAGAGCTGAAGAACGACGAAGAGTCGTCCTGAGGCGACTGGGCAGAGCGCTCGAAGAACGCCGGTGTGACCCACTTCGACGGCCGCCACAACCGATTTTACCACGACACTGCACGGACTACTATGTCGAAAGACGATGGACCGTCGCCCGGCGAACCGGGAGATAGGATGCGAGAACGCGGTACGACGAGCCGTGTCAAACTCGACGTCTACCTCCGGGCGGACCGCCGGGCAGTCGCGCTCGCCCCTCTCGTCGTCATCTTCGTCAGCGTCGTCGCGTTCGGACTACTCGACCCGACGGGACTTCCGACCGCCGTCGAGTCGTCAGACCCAGTCGAGACGCTCGGACAGGGCCTCCTCACGTCCATCGTCACCGGTGTGACGCTCGTCGTCAGTATCAACCAACTCGTCCTGTCGCGCGAACTTGGCCCCCTCGGCGACCAGCGAGACCGGATGCAAGGGTCGATAGCGTTCCGCGAAGACGTCGCCGACCTGCTCGACGTTCCCGTCGCACCGCCGGAACCGTCGGCGTTCATGCGTGCACTGGCCGAGAGCATCGCCGCCCGGTCACGAGCAGTCGCCGAGACGCTCCCGGACAACGCCGGCGCAGACGCCGACGCCGACAGTGACGACCACTCACCGGCAGACGAGTCGACGGCGCGCGTCCGTGAGTTCGCCACCGACGTCGCCGAGAACGCCGACGAGGTGGCGGGTCGCCTCGAAGGCCGCCAGTTCGGGTCGTTCGAGGTGCTGTCGGCCGCACTCGACCTGAACTACTCGTGGAAGATATATCAGGCGACGAGACTTCGGCGAACCCACGACGGCCTCTCTACGGAGACGAAGGCGGCCCTCGACGACCTGCGAGACGCGCTCGAACTGTTCGGCCCCGCCCGCGAACACGTCAAGACGCTCTACTTTCGGTGGGAACTCGTCGACCTCTCGCGGGCGATGTTCTACACCGCGATTCCCGCGCTCGTGGCGAGTATCGGTGCGATACTGTTCCTCGACAACCTCGGGAGCGTCCCGGGAGCGACGCTCGGCATCTCCAACTTGCTGCTCGTCGTCGCACTCGTGACCGCCGTCTCGCTGTCGCCCTTTGCGGTGCTCGCGGCCTACGTCCTCCGTATCTTGACGGTCGCAAAGCGGACGCTCTCTATCGGTCCGTTCGTGTTGCGGTCGGAGACGCGAGACGAGAACCTCGATTGGGAGTCCTGAGGCCCGCGAAAGGTGGGAGAGTCTACTCCCGTCTCAGCGGAGTTCTGCGCCGGTTCCGGGACGGTCGAGTGCTTCGAGGTCGATAGCGCCGTTCGGCATCGGGACCCCATCGTACGGGTCGTCGGCAAGGAGGAGCGACCCGTCGAGGTCGGCGTAATCGAGGAGTGGGGCGAGGTGGCACCCGGCGGCGATGGCCGCGTTCGTCTCTATCATACATCCGAGCATGACTTCGAGGCCGTGTGAACGGGCGGTGTGAATCATACGCTTAGCCTCGCTGAGACTGCCACACTTCATCAGCTTCAGGTTCGCGATATCGACGCGGTCTGCAATCTTCGGGATGTCGTCGGCAGTGATACAGGACTCGTCGGCGGCGATGGGGAGCGCCGAGTTGTCGTAGACGAACTTCAGGCCCTCGTAATCTTCTGCGGGGACGGGTTGTTCGACGAACTCGACGCCGTAGTCGGCGAGGAACTCACTCATCTCGACGGCCTCACGAGGCGTCCACGCCTCGTTGGCGTCGACGCGGATGGTCACACCGGGCGCTTCGTCGCGGACCGCCTCGATGATTGCCTTATCGCGGTCGGTTCCGACCTTCACCTTGAGGATGTCGTATCCCGCCTCGTAGGCGTCTGCGGTCTTCTCGCGTATCGTCTCGATGTCGTCGAGGCCGATGGTGAACGAGGATGCAGGGGCGCGTTCCGGGTCGAGACCCCACTGTTTGTAGAGGGGGACACCGAGTCGCTTCGCGGCAAGGTCGTGGAGTGCGATGCTCACGGCGGTTCGGGCGGCCGGGTTACGCCGAACCGTCTCTTCCATCCGGCGTTCGATGCGGTCTATCGCGTGTGGGTCGCCGACTTCTTCGACGACGTCGAGCAGGTCCGGAAGGACCGCTTCGACGGTGGCCGCAGTCTCACCGTAGTGTGCCGACGGTGCTGCCGCGCCGACACCCGTCATGCCGCCTTCGTCTTCGATGCGAACGACGACGTTTTCGGCCGCTGTCTGCGTTCCACGGGAGATTCCGAAGGGGTCTGCCAGTTGCATCGAGACGCGGTCGAACTTCGCGGTGAGCATTCAGAACACCTCGTCGATGAACGCTGTCGCGTCCTGTCGGACCGGGTCCACTGCGGGCACGCCCAGTTCGTCGCCGTACGCCTCGACTTCGGCGGCGGCCTCGTCGTCGTCTTCGACCTTCGACGTGTTGAGCGCGCCGCCGACGATTTCGGCCTCGTGGACGGGCGCGGCGAGGTTCTCGTAGAGCGAGACGTAGTCCGACAGCGGCGGGAGTTCGAACGACTCGTAGCCGTGAATCGCCTCGCGAGTGGACTCGTGGCAGAGAATCAGTTTGTCGGCCATCGAGCCGTGGAGAATACCGCACGTGACGGCGGAGTAGGCGGGGTGGACGATGCTCCCCTGCCCTTCGACAAAGAGTACGTCGTACTCGTCGCCCTTCTCCAGAATCATCTCTTCGACAGACCCGGCGGTGAAGTCGCTGACGACCCGGTCGACGGGGTTGCCCCACCCGGCAATCATGATACCGGTCTGTCCTGTCGGGATGAATCCGGCGTCGATACCCTGTTCGCGGGCCGCTTCGACGAGTTCGAGCGAGACGGTCATCTTCCCCACGGAGCAGTCCGTTCCGACAGTGAGGACGATTTCCGCGTCAACGTCCGCGGCGACGCCCTCTGCGACCCCGATGTCGTCGTGTGGCTTACGAACGTCGTTGATTTCGCACCCGTTTTCGTCGGCGAGTGCGGCGAACTCCTCGTCGTCGTTGAGGAAGTAGTGGAGGCCGGCGATGACGTCACACCCGCGTTCGAGTGCGGTCTGAACGTCGTCGCGCCACGTCTCGTCGAACCCGCCGCCGATGGGGGCGATGCCGATGAGGAGGGCGTCTGCCTCCGGGGCGTCGGCCATCGACGAGACGATGGGGACGTCGGGAAGGTCACGGCGGTGGTCCGACGTCGAGGTGCCGGGGTTGTCTCGGTCGAGGACCGCGACCACGTCGTAGTCGGCGTATTTGAGCACGCCCGTGGCAGTCTTCGCGCGGTCGGGGAACTTCTCGTGTGCGAGGACGACGACTCGTTGTGGGTCGCTCATACTGGATGAGAGTACGTCCCACCCTAAAAGGTCGGGCGATTTGGAAGTCGCTTTCGCGGGGTGGACAGTGGTGGGGTGCAGACACGCGCAACAGTCGGGGGCGCGGCGTCAGATGCGGTAGAGGCGGGTCGTCCAGAACTCTCGTGAGGCCGTTTGCAGCGCTTCTTTCGGGTCGCCGCTGGCGTCGACAGTCGCGGTCAGTACCGACCGGTCGCGGAACGCCCCGAGGACGGTTCGCTCGCCGAGGACGACGAGGTCATCGTCGCTGTCGAGTGATTCGTCGAGCACGTCGTGACACTCGTCGAGGTGGTCGTCTATCTGGCCGTCGCGGATACGCTCGAACCGCCGTTGCGAGAACCCTCCCTTCGAGTGGGCCGACTTCACGTCGCTTTCGAATCCCGTCTCGTAGACGAGTCTCCCGTCTTCGTAGTGGCCGAGTGCGAACAGGTCGGACCGGACGAGGGCGACGACAGTCGCCGAGTCGGGGAGGAACCAGTCGCGTTCGAGTTCGAACCCGTCGCTCCACGCGTCGAACTGGTCGGGGAGGCGCGGTGGGGAGAGAGCGACGCTCACCAGTCCGGCGTCGTCGGTGAGGGCGACACAGGGCGTGGCCCGGCGGACGAGCGAGGCACGGTCACCGAAGGCCGTCTCGACGGCCGACGAGAGGGACTGTTCGTCGGGGACGGCGGCGGTCAGCGCGCCTTCCGAATCGGTCGACATGGACTCGAGACGGCGGAGCACCTCACGGAGTCGCTCACCACGAAATTCCTCGGTACCCCGGAAGTCGAGTCCCTCCTCGTCGCCGGAGAGTCGTTCGACTCTGTCTTCGAGTTCGGTGATTCGGTCTTCGAGGCGGTTGACCTCCGCTTCGGCCTCCTGTCGCGCCCGGACCGCTTCCGTTCGGCGGTCCGACTCGCCTTCGAGTTGGCCCGCCAACGCGTCGCGTTCGTCTTCCAACTCGGCGATGCGTTCTTTGAGTTCTGCGCGGCCCAACAACTCGTCCAACATACGCGGAAGCGTGCGGGCCGGCCACTTGAGGTTTCGGACGTTCGGCGAGTGTGTCCGCCCCTCGCCCGACCCGCTCAGTCGTCACTCGACGCTGGTGCGAGTTCCGCCGCTCGCATGTACTCGTCGAGTTTGGCCGCCATCGTCTCGGCGAAGCCGTCGTCGTTGATGTCGGCGTCGACTTCTATCAGTTCGACGTGGTCGTCGAGCGTCGCTCTGAGCGCGTCGAAGAGCGCCTGGTCGGCCTCGGGGTCGTAGAAGTCCTCGCCCTCGACGTCGAGCAGTGAGACGCCACCGAGTGGGAGTGCGAGTGCGGTCGGTCCCGTCGCAGCGTTGAGTTTCTCGGCGATGATTCGACCGAGTTCTGCGCATTCGTCGGGGGTCGTTCGCATGAGCGTCACCTGCGGGTTGTGGACGTGCAGGTGTCGATTCTGGAACTCGTCGGGGACGTCGTCTCTCGCCCCGAAGTTGACCATGTCGAGGGCCCCCGTCGAGACGACTTGCGGCGTTCCGGTCTTCCCCGCGGCGTCCAGTCGCTCGGGGCCCGCACTGAGGACGCCGCCGACGAGTTCGTCGGCCCACTCTGTCGTCGTCACGTCGAGCACCCCGTCGATGACGCCCTCTTCTACGAGATTCTCCATCGCCTGTCCTCCCGTGCCGGTGGCGTGGAAGACGATTGTCTCGTATCCACGTTCTTCCAGATACGCGCGGACCGTCTTGACGCACGGCGTCGTGACGCCGAACATCGTGATGCCGATGGTCGGCTTGTCTTCGACTTCGATACCGGGGTCGTTCGTGACCATGCCGACCATCGCGAGGGCGGCGTTCGAGATGACGAGTCGCGAGAGCTGGTTGAGCCCCTCGATGTCGGCGACGGAGTACAGCATCATGATGTCCCGAGATTCGACGTACGGGCGGACGTCGCCAGAGGCCATCGTCGAGACCATCAACTTCGGGACGCCGTACGGGAGTGCTCGCATCGCCGCCGTGGCAATCGAGGTGTTCCCAGACCCACCGAGGCCGAGGACGCCGTCGAGCGTGCCCTCCTCGTAGAGACGGGTGACGACGGACGCAGCGCCGTCGCCCATCACTTCCATGGCTTCGCCACGGTCACCTCGCTCGCGGAGGGCCGACAGCGACGCCCCGCCTGCTTCAGCAACCGTCTCCGCAGTGGTGTCGGGTTCGATGTCTGGGTCTTCCATCACCCCCGTGTCGACGACGTGGACGTCGAGGCCTTTCGCGTTCAGGATGTCACGGGCGAACCCGATTTCTGCAGCTTTCGTGTCGAGTGTACCGATGATGATGACGCTCATATTCCTAAGATGGGTGCGCGGGAGGGCCGCTCAGAAATCTATCTCCTTGAACTCGCGGGCCTGGTCTTGAATCGCCTTCTCGGTCGGCAGTCGTTCGATGCTCGACGCGCCGAAGAAACCGACGACGTTCTCGGTGTTGTTGAGGACGTACTCGGCGTCGTCGGGCCAGGCGATGGGACCACCGTGGCAGATGACGAGCACGTCTTCGTTGACCGCTTTTGCCGCATCACAGTGGGATTGGACGCGCTCGGCGGCAGCTTCCACGTCGAGTGCCGTCTCGGCCCCGATGTCGCCGGACGTCGTCAAGCCCATGTGCGAGACGACGACGTCCGCACCCGCTGCCGCCATGTCGCGGGCCTGTTGCTCGGTGAAGACGTACGGACAGGTGAGCATGTCCTGTTCGGCCGCTTCACGAATCATCTCGACTTCCTTGTCGTATCCCATCCCGGTCTCTTCGAGATTCTGCCGGAAGCCGCTGTCTTCGTCGATGAGGCCGACAGTCGGGAAGTTCTGCACGCCAGAGAAGCCCTGGCGTTTGAGGTCGGCGATGAACACGTCCATCTGCCGGAACGGGTCGGTGCCGTTGACGCCCGCGAGGACGGGTGTGTCTTCGACGACTGGGAGCACCTCGTGGCCCATCTCCTGGACGATTTCGTTCGCGTCACCGTACGGAAGCAACCCGGCGAGTGACCCACGCCCACCCATCCGATACCGACCGGAGTTGTAGATGATGAGCAAGTCGACGCCACCGCGTTCGGCGAACTTCGCCGAGATACCTGTTCCCGCACCCGCGCCGACGACCGGTTCACCCTCCGAAACCGTCTCACGGAGTCGCGATAGGGACTCCTCACGTGTGAACTGCATGTGTGGGAAAACAAACAACAATATTTTTTATTAACTTTCGGGTGCGAACGTCGAAATCGCCGTCGAGTGGCCCTGGTTGAGGAGTCTCTCGTCTCCGAAATTACTATCGTTCTACTGTCCAAATTGCATGTGAGAAAATGTCTACCAAGAACTACGTCGAACCGGATATGGTCGACACACAGCAGTTCGATTGGGGGACGCTCAAGTGGATGTGTACGCCGGAGGTGACCGGCGCGGACCGACTCAGTGCTGGTGTCGTGCAACTCGAACCCGGGAAGGGCCACGAGTTACACACACATCCCGACAGCGAGGAGATACTGTACGTCGTTCACGGCCGCGGAGAACAGAACGTCGACGGAGAGGTGCGGGAAATCACGGCGGGAGAGATGGTGTACGTCCCCGCCGGCGTCGAGCACGGGACGGTGAACACCGGGTGGGAGACGCTGACCCTGTTAGCAGTGTACGCGCCACCGGGTCCGGAAGACGTCCTCGCAGAACTCCCAGAGTGTACGATTATCCCGGCCGGCGAACTGCCGACTCGAGAGTAGCGCTCGGCGAGTCGCTTCGCACACTGGCCCGTCTCTTCGTCACCACCGAGAGACGCCGATTCGAGATGGGCGGCTACGTCCGGTGCCGTGACGGGTCGAGTTCGTCGACGTCGTAGCCGGCGTATCGGAGGAGTTCTGCCGCCCGAGTCGCGTCGGCGAGGAGCACCGGTCTATCGTCCGGAACCGCGTCGGGGCCCACTGCGTCGCGGGGTAAGGCGAGTGTTCCTGCGGGGACACCATCGTCACCGACGACGGGGAAGTGTGTACTGTCGAGTTTCATCACGAGTGGGTAGTCGATTCGTTCGATACCGAGGCCACTCGCGTAGACGTGCTCGTTCAGTCGCTCGTGTTCCGTGCGTTGGATTGCCGCCTCTGTGCCGTCGTACGGTTCGACGTACAACCGGCCGAGGTAATACCCGCTGGAGAATCGTTCGAACATCGCTACGTGTTATCATAACACACACCCGGAGATAAGCCTTGTCGAGACTGTTTATATGGGACCGCAATTCTACCGTTCAAAAGTAGGCGACGACGAAGGGGTCGTCGGTGGGGTCGGTCAGTCGTCGCCGCGGGTCGCTGCCGTCATCGACCAGACGGCGACGGCACCGAGTGCGAGGGCCGGAATCATCGGCAGTGCCAACATCGCGGTGATGTACGGGACTCCCGCCATCGCCGGCAGCGACGGAACGAGATACACCGCCCCGGGGACGACGAGGACGCTAAGGGCGACGACGCCGACGAGCACCCAGCCTCGACTCCCGAATCCTTTCGGTTCGGGTTCGTCCGCCCCGATGTCGGAGTCGCCCGGTCGGTGAACGTACGTATCCTCCCGAGACGTGGTGTCAGAGCTCACTATCTGGGATTACGACCACCTTGCCAAAGCCCTGTCGCTCTTCGATGAGTTCGTGGGCCCGGTCGATTTCGCTCATCGGGAGGGTCTCTCGAATACGGGGCTCGAAGGTGCCGTCCCAGACGAGGTCAAGCACTTCGTCCGCCTCACCGGGCGTCGCCATCGTCGACCCGATGACCGAAAGCTGGTTCCAGAAGATGTAGTTGAGGCCGGCACCCGGGTCGGGGCCAGTCGTCGCACCACAGGTGACGACGCGGCCACCTTTGACGAGGCTCTTGAGCGACTGTTTGTAGGTGGCGTCACCGATGTGGTCGACGACCATGTCGACGCCGCGACCATCGGTCAGTTTGCGAATTTCCTTCGAGAAGTCCTTCTCTTCGTAGTTGATGACGTGGTCCGCGCCGCACTCGCGGGCGTATTCGAGTTTCTCGTCCGTGGACGCAGTGGCGTACACCTCTGCGCCCGCGTGGTCGGCAACCTGAACGGCGGCGTGGCCCACACCGCCGGACGCGCCGAGGACGAGAACCTTCTCACCGGGGCGGAGTTCCCCACGGTCGATGAGCATGCGCCACGCCGTCTGGAAGACGAGCGATGCGGACCCGGCGACTTCCCACGGCACGTCCTCGGGGACGGGGACGAGGTTCTCCTCGGGGATTGCCGCGTACTCGGCGTGGACACCGCGCGTGTGCTCACCGATGATTCGGAAGTCGGGTGCGAGCGTCGGGTCGCCCTTGCGGGAGAACTCGTCGCCGCCGTCGGCGAGGCCCGCGATGAGTGCGACGTGGTCGCCCGCTTCGAACCGGCTGACACGTTCTCCGACTTCGGTGACGACGCCAGCCATGTCACTGCCGGGGATGTGTGGCATCTCTAACTCGACGCCTGGAAGGCCTCGTCGCGTCCAGATGTCGAGGTGGTTGAGTGACGCCGCCTTCACGTCGACGACGACTTCTTCGGGTCCAGGGTCCGGGTCTGGGAAGTCGCCATATTCGAGAACGTCTCGGTCACCGTGTTCACTAAATTGGACCGCTTTCATCTCGACTCGACCCATGCAATCGACTACCAAAAACATAGGTTTTCGTCACATGTCTTTCCCCTTCTTCGTCAGTCGACTATATCGTGTCAACATGGGACACGTTCATAAGGAACCACCGTGTACCTCCGGTGATACGTCTCTCAAGCCTTCCTCACACGATATGATAGACGAAACTACCACTGGGCGATGGAGAATCCGGGTTCGAGATGCTTGCCGAGTCGCAGTCTACGACGGGTGCAACTAGCCGATGACTCGAAACAGCATGGGTGACGGTGAGGAGTTGGTGAGTCTCCTCGTAGAGCGGGCGGACTTCTTCGAGGCGCTCGCCGATGGGCCTCACGACAAGCGCACGTTGGCCGACGAACTCGACACGTCTCGGTCGACTGTCGACCGGGTGCTTCGAACGTTCGTCAACACCGGCGTCGCACGCCAGTCCGAGCGTGGCTACGAATTGACGCTCTCGGGGCAGTGTTCGCTCGACGCGTTCGGCCGATACAAACGGACGGTTCGAGGGCTGACGAACGCACAGGGACTCCTGTCGATGCTCCCGTCGGACGCCCCAATCGACCCGGTGTTTTTCGTCGGTGCCGACGTGTTCACGTCGAGTCCAGACATCCCGGACGCAGTCATCGAGCAACTGTTCACGAGTATTCAGAACAGCGAGGTGTTGTACGGTATCGCGCCCGTCGCCATCGAAGGGCAACTCGAAGCGTTCTACGACGCGGCGACAGCAGGCGGCACCGCCGTCGAGATGCTCGTTGGGGACAAACTCACCGAGAAACTGCTCGAATCACCCCGGTCACGTGCGGTCATCATCGAAAATATCCAGAAAGACGAGGTGAACGTCTACCGTGGTGACATCCCGTTCGGATTTGGCCTCTGGGCGACTGACGGCGAGGCAGGCATCGTCGTCTACACCGACACTGGAGTCGGCGGAGTCGCCACCAACGACAACGAGGAGGCCATCTCGTGGGTGGTCGAGTCGTTCGAGTCGCTTCAATCAGAATCGAACGTGTTGACGCTCGAATCTATTCTCGAAGACTATCCCGACGAAACCACCTGACGACCGACCGGGGAACTTTATCGCCCGACGACGAAGCCACCGGCGTGAGCGACCACGACGACACCCACGGCCACCGCGAGCACAGGGACGGCGACCATAGCCACGGTCACGAGAGCGACGACGGCCACACCCACGACGACGACGGCCACACCCACGACGACGACGGCCACACCCACGACGACGACGGCCACACCCACGACCACCACGCCCACGACGTCTCCGAACTCGGGTTCGCAGTCCTCACCGTCTCGTCGACCCGAACGGTCGAAGACGACCCCTCGGGCGACGCCATCGAGGAGATTCTCCACGACGCAGGCCACTCGGTGTCCGTCCGCCGGGTCGTCGCCGACGACTTCGACGAGATACAGTCAGCGCTCGCCCGGATGGGTGACCGGGGCGACGTAGACGCGACTATCACGACTGGTGGGACGGGTGTCACACCCGACGACCAGACCGTCGAAGCGGCCGGTCAACTCTTCGAGAAGACGCTTCCCGGGTTCGGCGAGTTGTTCCGCCGTCTCTCGTACGACGAAATCGGGACGCGCGTCGTCGGAACGCGTGCGACGGCGGGCATCGTCGACGAGACGCCGACGTTCTGCCTGCCGGGCAGCGAGAACGCCGCCCGCCTCGGCGTGTCGGAACTCGTCGTCGCCGAGGCACCGCACCTCACGGGTCTCGCACGGCGCGACTCGTCGTGAGGGGACCGGTCAGACCCGTGGAGATTACGAACGGTGGCCTACGAACGTAACGCTCGATTCAGTCACCCGAACGCGTTCGGGGAATTCCCAACCCGACTGCAACGTCTGCCCAGTCGCACCCATTTAAGTTCGCGCACACGTTGCGGTCAGGTATGAGCCAGCAGTCCCCACGCGAAGAGGACGCAGACGACGTGTTCTCTAGCGGTAAGGACCCGAACCTCCGCAGTTCGGAGGTCACAGAGGGCCCCGACAAGGCCCCGCACCGAGCGATGTTCCGCGCGATGGGATTCGACGACGACGACCTCTCGTCACCGATGGTCGGCGTCCCGAACCCCGCTGCGGACATCACCCCCTGTAACGTCCACCTCGACGACGTCGCCGACGCGGCCATCGAGGGCATCGAATCGGCCGGCGGAATGCCCATCGAGTTCGGCACCGTCACCATCTCCGACGCCATCTCGATGGGGACGGAGGGGATGAAGGCGTCGCTCATCTCGCGCGAAGTCATCGCCGACTCCGTCGAACTCGTCTCGTTCGGCGAGCGCATGGACGCCCTCGTCACCGTCGCCGGGTGTGACAAGAACCTCCCCGGGATGATGATGGCCTCCATCCGCACCGACCTCCCCTCTGTCTTCCTCTACGGCGGGTCCATCATGCCCGGCCAGCACGAGGGCCGTGAAGTCACCGTCCAGAACGTCTTCGAGGGCGTCGGAACCTACGCCGAAGGCGACATGAGCGCGGACGAACTCGACGACTTAGAGCGCAACGCCTGCCCCGGTGCAGGTTCTTGCGGTGGGATGTTCACCGCGAACACGATGGCCTCCATCTCGGAAGCGCTCGGGATGGCACCCCTCGGGTCGGCGTCGGCACCCGCCGAATCCAAAGAACGCTACGACGTGGCGCGCCGCGCCGGCGAGGCGGCCATCCAGTGCGTCGAAAACGACCTGCGTCCCTCGGACGTGCTCTCGAAGAAGTCCTTCGAGAACGCCATCGCCCTACAGGTCGCAATCGGCGGGTCGACCAACGCCGTCCTCCACCTCCTCGCACTCGCCGCCGAGGCGGGCGTGGACCTCGACATCGAGGAGTTCGACGAAATCTCTCGTCGCACGCCGAAGATTGCGAACCTCCAACCCGGCGGCACGCGCGTCATGAACGACCTGCACGAAGTCGGCGGCGTCCCCGTCGTCATCCGCCGTCTCCTCGACGCCGGTCTGTTCCACGGCGACGCCATGACCGTCACGGGCCGAACCATCGAAGAAGAACTCGACCACCTCGACCTGCCGGACGACGACGAGATAGACGAGGACTTCCTCTACACCGTGGACGAACCCTACCAGTCCGAGGGCGCAATCAAGATTCTCACCGGCAACCTCGCGCCCGACGGCGCGGTGCTGAAGGTGACCGGTGACGACAAGTTCCACCACACCGGCCCCGCCCGTATCTTCGAGAACGAAGAAGACGCCATGCGCTACGTGCAGGAAGGCCACATCGAGTCCGGTGACGTCATCGCCATCCGCAACGAGGGGCCACGCGGTGGTCCCGGCATGCGCGAGATGCTCGGTGTCACCGCCGCCGTCGTCGGACAGGGTCACGAAGACGACGTGGCACTCCTCACCGACGGCCGGTTCTCTGGTGCGACGCGCGGCCCGATGGTCGGCCACGTCGCTCCCGAAGCGGCAGACGGTGGTCCCATCGCTCTCCTCGAAGACGGCGACGAAGTGACCGTCGACATCCCGAACCGCGAACTCTCGGTGGACCTCTCAGACGAGGAACTCGCGGCACGAAAAGACGAGTGGGAACCCAAACCGCCGAACTACACCGCCGGCGTGCTGGCGAAGTACGCTCGTGACTTCGGGTCGGCGGCCAACGGTGCCGTGACGAATCCCGCACTGACGCGCGACGAGTAACGACCCGCCCGACGCTCGCCGCCGTCAGACGACGCGATTCCGGAAGTCGTCGTCGCCAGCGTCCATCTTTTCGACGTTCTCTGCGACGATGTCGGCCAGACGTTCCCAGTACTGTGGCGTGTGACCGGCGTTGTGTGGTGTGACGAGGACGTTCTCGAAGTTCCACAGGTCGTGGTCCGACGGGAGCGGTTCGGGGTCGGTCACGTCGAGCGCCGCGCCGCGAATGCCGTTGCTCCGGAGTTCGGAGACGAGTGCCTCGGTATCGACGACTGGGCCACGGCCGACGTTGACGAGGACGGTGTCAGGTTCCATCGAGGCGAACGCGTCGGCGTCGACGATGCCACGCGTCGTCTCGGTCAGCGGGCACGCGACGACGACGTACGCCGAGCGAGCGAACGCGTCGTGGATGCCATCTTCGTCGTCCAGTCCGACGACTTCGTCCGTCGGGCCACCCTTCTCGGGCGTGTACCGGACGCCGATAGTCTCGACGCCGAACGCGTCGAGACGGTCCACGATGGCCTCTCCGAGCGCGCCGAGTCCGACGACGGTAACCGTCGAGCCTTGCAGTTCGTGCGTCTGGAACGACTGCCAGTGTGCGTCTCGCTGCTGGCGTTCGGCCACGTGGAATCGGCGGGCGAAATAGAGGACGTTCCCGAGGACGTGTTCGGCGATGTTGGGGCCGTGGACGCCCGACGCGTTGGTGACGGCGACGTCGTGTGCCTCCAGCGCGTCGATGGGGAGGTGGCCCGTGCCGGCGTAGACGCAGGCGAACAGGTCGAGGTTCGCGGCCGATTCGAGCGCCGCTTCGTCGATGCTGTGGCCGACGGCGACCCGAACGCGCGAGAGCAGGTCACGCTCCTCTGCGGGGGTTCGGGCGAGGGCAATCTCTCTGTCGGGGAGGTGCTCGCGGAGTGTTTCGGCGAGTTCCTCGGCGGACAGGCCGTGAATCTTCTGACGTAGCACCGCGATGTCGGGGTCGCTCATAGTCGAGCATTCTCGAAGCGCATGATGAATCTGTCCGAATCACTCGTCGCGCGACGACAGTCGCGTGTTCCCCGCCCAACTCGCGTGTTCCCCGCCTAACTCGCCGGACGAGGCGGCCGCAATCCGCAATCGTAAGTACGGTCAGGATGTAGCCGCCGGTGTGACCACGCCCTCCCTCAGGACACGCCTCACCGTCGCACTCGCGGCGACGACACGCTTCGGGAGTGGCATCCTGATGGGCACCGGTCTGGCGTACTACATCGGCGCCTCCGGCGGGTCGAACTTCGCCGTCGGGATGGTCCAGACGGCGTACTGGTTCGGTCTGATGCTCTTCGCGCCGTTCTGGGGTGCTGTCGCGGACGTCACCGGCCGGCGGCGGGCAGTGCTCGTCGCCACCGGTGGCGGTGCCACGCTCGCCGCCGTCCCACTCGTCGTGTTCGACCCGGGTCCGTGGAGCGCCATCGGCCTTCGCGGCCTCTATTCGGCCTTCGCCGCCGGGTTCTCACCGGTGATGCTCGCGCTCGCGAGTTCGGCCGGCGGCAACGACAAACGCGGGCGCGAACTCGGCTTCTTCAACAGTGCCCGTTCTGCTGGCTTCACTGGCGGGCAACTCCTCGTCGGCTACGTCGTCGGTTCCTACCTCCCGACGACGCTCTACGTCCTCGTCGTCGTCACGTCGCTCGTCTCGACGCTCGCCGTCACTCGGCTTGCTGGGTCAGACGCGGCCACGGGCGAGCGAGTCGGGACTGGCTCGAACACGCCGGTTCGAGACGTCCTCACCGAAGTCCGTTCCCGGATACTTCCTGCCGCCGAAGACCGGGCGCACCTCCAGACGAACGGCTTGCGGTGGCTGTACGTCGCCCTCGCGATGCGAAACGCAACCGTCCTCGGCGTCCTCGCGTTGATGCCGGTGTACCTCCCGCAGCAACTCGGTGTCTCCGAATTCCAGATGGGGTTGCTCCTCGCGCTCAACTCCGGTGGACAGGTCGGATTCATGTACGTCTTCGGCCGCGCCGCCGACGCGTTCGGCAGGAAACTGCTCATCACGATGGGGATGGCGGGGAGCGCAGGTTTCGCCGTCGTCGCCGCGGGGGCGAGTCTCCCGACGACGCTCGACGGCCGACTGGTCGTCGCTGCCGGTGGGTTCGTCCTCCTCGCAGCGTCGTTTTCGGCGATGACGACGGGGTCACTCGCGTTCATCGGCGACGTCGCTCCCGACGCCCGAGAGTCAGAACTGATGGGGTTGCGCTCGACGGCCAAAGGTGTCGGCGGGGTTCTCGGCCCGACGCTCGTCGGTGGTATCGCGTCGCTGCTCGGAACCGGTGCGGCGTTCGCAGTCGCGAGCGTACTCGCCGTCGCGGCAACGGCGCTGGTCGGCGTCGCACTCGTCGAGAGTTTCGACGTGAACGACCCGGTCACCGTCGCTGCCGGCGACGATTGAACGGGTGTCAGGGTCCGGGTCTGTCTTCGCGAATATCGAGGTTAGCCGACGCGTTCGTACTCGGTCCCGCGGTACTTCGAGATAGTTCTCGTGACGGCCACGGCGTCTACGGTCGGGTCGACGACGAATCTGGACCCGTCCTCACCGAGTCTCCACGCGACGGGCGCGTATCCCTGCGGTGCGGGGCCGCCGTCGACGAAGACGAGGTCGCCAGTTTCGTCTCTGAACACTACGGGCGCTCGGTCGTCGCCCGACTCGTCAGCGGTCATCCGGGATGAAATCACTCGGACTTTCTGATAAATCTCCGCACCCAGTTATCAGAGGCGGTACTCAGAGCGACGCCGCTTGCGGGTTTCGTCGCGCGTGGTCCACTCCCGGTGGGCGACCCCACGCCGGTTCAGGAGGTTTAATACTTAAGCGAAGTCTGTAGCGGTATGGAACGCGTAGACGTCGCCATCGTCGGTGGCGGTCCGGCCGGAACGGCGGCAGCACACGCTGCCGCCTCGGCCGGTGCCACCGCCGTGGTCTTAGAGAAAGGCGTCCCCCGAGCGGACCGGCAGGGTCTCGGTCCAGATTCGACGGACGCGGCTGGCATCCTCGACTACTGGGTGGATATCATGGGCATCGACCCCGACGAGATGCCGGACGGCGTCGTCCTCGACATCCTCGACCGGGCAGAGTTCATCGGGCCGAGCGAGACGCTGACGATGCGGAGTACGGGTATCGAGTCGTCGTACGACGAGTTCGGCTACACCTTCCACCGCGCGAAGTTCGACGACTGGATGCGGAGTCGCGCGGAGGACGCCGGCGCAGAGTACCGAGTGAAAGCGTCGGTTCGTGACGTCGAGACGGACCTCGATGCGAGCGGGAGCGCCGACGACCCGCGACACGTCGTCCAGTTGGCGAACGGCGAGAACGTCGGTGCCGACTTCCTCGTCCTCGCCGACGGGCCACAGCGGACGGTCACGAACAAGGTGCTCGACAGATACCTCTCGTTCGACATCACCGACCGACTCGCCGCGCCGAAGGCCAACCACATCGCCTATCAGGAACACCGTGAGTTCCCGCCGGAACTGTTCGACGAAGTCGACGGCGCAATCAAATTCTGGTGGGGGTACATGCCCGGCCACACGGCCTATCCGTGGATTTTCCCGAACGACAACAACGTCTGCCGGGTCGGACTCACCATGCCCATCGGACTCGACATCGACGAGGTGAAAGACCGGGAGGACTACAAACTCCTTCGCCCCGAGGACGAACGTATCCCACAGGGGCGTGAGTACATCCGCCGCCTTCTCGAACAGGAGTACGGCGACGAGTACGACATCGAGGAGGACTTCCCGCTCGTCGAAGACCGAGGAAAGACCAAAGGCACCGAGACGTACGCCATCTCGTCGACGCGACCAATCGACTCGCCCGTCGAGGCGGGTATCGTCGTCGCCGGTGGTGCGATGGGAACGACGTCGGCGTTCCACGAAGGTGGTGACCACGTCGCCGTCCGAACCGGCGGTATCGCGGGCGAACTCGCCGCCGAAGGCGACCTGAGCGAGTACAACACGCGATGGAAAGACGCCATCGGCGACGAAATCCTCCGCAACGTCGCCATGGCCGAAATCGTCCACGACTACGGACCGAAAGACTGGGACAAGACGTTCAAAGCGGCACGGAAACTGCTCGCAGAGGAGGGTGGCTACAAGTCGTTCGACCGGGCCAAACTCTCGGCAGGGTTCAGTGCCGCCAAACTCGCCACGAAGTACAAGAAGACGAAACTCAAGTACCGCAACGGCAAGTACGTCCAGATTACGGAATCCGAGTACACGCTGTAAGCCACTGGCGGCTTTTTCGTCGATTCGACTCCCACCGCGCGGTCGGAACTCGTTTTACCCCTGACGAACTAGACTCGCTTGCGTACCTCAAGTCCCCGTCCGAGTTCTCCCACTTCGGGAGCGATGACAGAACGGCGAACCCGGGTACGCGACACCTACTGGCCGGCAGACGCCGGCGTACTTCGGAACGTCCGCGCCCGAAAGACGGACCGCCTGGCACGAGGGTTTCCCGGTTGACGCGGCACGCCGCCTCGGGATGATACCGGCCGTTAGTGTTCTGGGCGACACTTTACACCACCCGAAGAGAGGCATCACGTCGTACTTCCGGAGAGGAACCGAACGGTAACAACTGCCTGAACGAGTCTCGATTCGCTCCAATCTACCAAACGGTAACGAGTACGTACTATTTTGTCGGTTTCCGCACTACTATGCGTGTTCCAACATGTCTCCACTCTCCGAGTCGATTCGGCGGTTCGGTCCAAGCCGCCGAATGCGACACGTCATCTACTACCTCATCGGACTCGTGTCACTCATTATCGTCTACGTAGTGGCATACAACTACGCGTTGGCGCGACTCGAAGGCGTCAACCAGTCGATTTTCGCCTCGTTCGAGTTCGTCGTCCAGACGATGACCACCACGGGGTACGGTCAAGACTCGGATATCTGGAGTCACCCGCTGATGTTCCTGTTCGTCGCCCTGATTCAGATTTCCGGCATCGCAATCGGCTTCTTCACGCTCCGTCTCATCATCATCCCGCTGTTTACCGGCGCAGAGGTCAATCTCGACGACCGACTCAGCCCGAAGTCCGACCACGTCATCATCTGTGAGTACCGCCGAGACTCTGCGATTCTCCTGGACGAACTCAGGGAACTTGGCATCGATTACGTGCTCATTTCGTCCTCACGGGAGGACGCCGAGTCGCTCTCGAACCGTGGCTACGCCGCCATTCACGGCTCTCCGCAAGCAGCAGCGACGTTCGAGCGGGCCAGCATCAACACTGCGCGAGCGGTGATTACCGACGCTGGCAACGCGAACGTCAACACCATACTCACCGTGCGGACGCTCCGCCCAGACGTCGACGTCATCGCGCTGACCGACGACAGCGATATGGAGTCGATACTGCGGACCGTCGGTGCGGACACCGTGTTGTCACCGCACGCTGTCCTTGGACACCGTCTCGCAGAGAAAGCCGTCGCTTCGTTCAGTTCTGAGCTGCGAGACACCATCGAAATCGGCGGAAAGACGAAGCTGATGGAACTTCCCGTCTCCGAGTCGAGCGAACTCGTCGGCCGTAGAATCCGGGACACCAACGTCAGAGAGCGAACCGGGGCCAACATCGTCGGTGCGTGGTTCGACGGCGAGCTACAGTTACCACCCAGCCCGGACGCCGTCGTCCGTCCAAACACCGTCCTGCTGGTGTCCGGTGAGGAAACCGCACTCGAAGAGCTAAACGAGTTCACCCGGCCACCTCGCTCGTTCACCGAACACGAGCGCTTCATCCTCGTCGGCCTGGGTGAAGTCGGGCAGGCCGCCAGGTCGGTTATCGAGAAGTCCGGTGGTGAAGTCGTGGGTATCGACGTCGAAGCACGAGACGGCGTAGACGTCGTCGGTGACGGGGGGTCCAAAGAGGCGTTGCTCGCAGCAGGTGCAGAGAACGCTGGGGCCATCATCATCGGCGTCCCCGACGACTCGACTGCCCTCTTGACGACTGCGCTGGCACAGTCACTCTCGTCGGAGATAGAGATACTCGTCCGCGTTGGGGATGCAGAGACCACACAGAAGGCGTTTACCGCCGGTGCAGATTACGTCCTCTCGGTCCCGAGGGTGAGCGCGCGGATGGTCGCAAAAGAGCTTCGGGGCGAAGACGTCCTCGCCCCGGCGAGTCAGATTCGCCTCGTTCGAGTGCCTGCCTCGGAGTTCGCCGGAGCGACACTCGCAAACTCTCGTATCTACGAGCAGACCGGTTGTCGCGTCATCGCTATCGAGGACGGCGACGGCCAAACGATGGACGTTGACCCACAGTGGCGATTTACCGGTGACGAACGACTCACCATCGTCGGGGGTGACGAAGCAGTACAGAAGTTCCTCAAACGGTTCGACGTCTCCCCAACTGACCTCGCTAGGTGAGTCACCGTGGTTGGCGGGGGCGATGTCGCTGTCCTCGCTACCGAGTCGGCCCCTCGCGGTGTGCAAATCGCCCGCGACTGCGAGTCGCACCTCGTCGTTCGTAAGTCGGTGTGCAGGAACCAGTTCGAGCGACGGCGTTCACGCCCGACGGACCTATGGTGTGTTCGAGCGTTATGTTAACATGGAGCATTCAAAAGACGAGGAGCACGACGTACCGGGGGTGACACCCAGAGAACTCTTCTCACTCTTGGGAAACGAAACCCGCGTCGCAATCCTCGAATCGATGTGGGAGTTGTGGTCTCCAGAGTCGGACCCGTACAACCGCGAGGCACTCTCGTTTAGCGATATTCGCGCTGCAGTCGACGTTCGCGACAGCGGTAACTTCAACTACCACCTCTCACAGCTCAACGACCACTTCGTCAGACAGACTGAGGAGGGGTATCGGCTGACGAACGCGGGGTTACACGTTATCAGGGCTGTGCTGGCTGGTTCTCTCACCGACCCGGTGAACGTCGACGCCCTCGAGACAGGCGTCCCGTGTAGTTACTGTGGAACAGTCACTATCCTCCGCTACGACGACGACCATCTGTACCTTCTCTGTCCGAACTGCCCCGGACACACCACGAGTGACCGATGGCCCGACGGTATTCTGGCGAGTTTCGGGTTCCCCCCTGCTGGACTGCAAAATCGGGAGGCAAACGAGGTGCTTCAGGCTGGACTCACCTGGTATGACGCGAAGACGGCCCCGATGATGGAGGGAGTGTGCCCCGAGTGTGCGGGCGAAGTCGACGAGTCCGTCGTCGTCTGCCCAGACCACGAACCACTGGAGGACGACGTCTGTGAACGATGTCTCATGGTCCGCCCCATCTGGCTCTTGTACGAGTGCCGGAACTGCCGCTACTGGCGTATCTTCTCTCTCGAACGGTTCCTGTACGACCGCCCACCGGTCGTTTCGTTCTTCTTCGAGCGCGGCGTCGACCTGGTAGACCGAAGGCGTGAGACGGCCTCGTACGTCCTCGAGTCCGACGCCGACGTCACGAGCGACGACCCACTCACCATCCGGGTTCGACTCCCCTTCGAAGGGGACGTCCTCCGACTCGGCTTGGAGACGACGTACGACTCGACCGAACCATTCGGCCACTACGGTGGCAACCCCTCGGTGTATCGTGGCGCGTCGCTGTCAGTCACCGACTACGAAGTCGTCTCAGACCGGTGAGCGTGAACGACTTCGCCCCGGGCTCAGAGAATGCATCGTCTCCCTGTCTATTTGTGGAGCAGTCCGGAAGTATCGTCACGAGCTGTCAGCCGACGGACTGCAACAGGGTTCGGTGAACCACCCGACAGTAATGTTTTGCAGATTACATATATCTGCCACGGCGACGAACGAACTGATAGAGATGAGCACACCAACGAAATCAGAACTCGCTGTTGGCGACCCGTACACCCACACGCGCCGATTCACGCCGGAGGTTCGGAGACGCAGTGCTCAGGTCCGCACCAGTGTTCTCGTCGTCTTCGCCTCGCTCGTCGCACTCGGTGTAATACTCGTCGTGCTGACGCTGCTTTCGCTCGCGCCCGGCGGACCGGTCACCGGTGCCGCAGGGTTGCTGGTTCTCGTCGCTGCTATCGGAGGGACCCCAACCCTCGTTCGGGGGATTGTTCGAATCGGCACCACGCGTTAGGCGCGAGTCACCGTCGGCATACTTGTGTCTCGGCCCCGGAGTGTGCGTATGGAACCATCTCACGTCCTCGTCCCACTGGACGGGTCGCCGCTCGCAGACGACGCGCTGGCACACGCGCTCGCCACGTTCGACTGTCCGGTGACGGTGTTGAACGTGGTGACGCCACTCGATAGCACGATGAGCGAAGGGGGTGTCATCGGGGTCGGCGATTCACGGGAGGAAGCCGCTCACGAACGGGCCGAAAACCTGGTCGCAGACGCGAAACGACGGGTCGAGGAGACGGGCCAGAGCGTCGACACCGCAGTCGAAGCAGGCGACCCAGCGGAGGCCATCCTCGCGTACGTCGACGACCACGAAATCGACCACATCGTCATGGGCGGACACGGGGGTGACCGAAACGCGCTCACCCGTCGTCTCCTCGGGACTGTCGCTTCGGCCGTCGTCGGGGAGGCACCCGTGCCGGTGACGGTCATCAAGTGATTACGCCCCGAGCAGCGTGGCGAAGAGCCGGTAGAGCCCGAAGCCAATCACGATAGACATCCCGAGCGTGAGGAACCAAAACCCCACGGTGAAGCCGATTTTCCGACGCGAGATGCTCGCTGAGCCACCGGCAAGCCCGCCACCAATCACACCGGAGATGATGATGTTGTTGAACGAGATTGGGATGCCGAGCGCGATGGCGAGTTGTGCGATGACGAATCCGGGGACGAGCGCGGCGATGGAGCGTCGGATGCCGAGCTGTGCGTACTCGCGGGACGTCGCCTGGAGCAGCCGTGGTGCGCCCATCCACGCTCCGCTGAGGATACCGGTCGCACCGAGGGCCAGGAGTCCGATGGCCGGCAGCCCCAATTCGGCCCGGTAGAGGTTCTCCAGCGGCCCTGTCGCCAGTCCCACCTGGCTTCCGCCGCTGGAGAACGCGACGACGCTTCCGAGCACGATGAGGAACGTCTTGACCCCCTTGTCGACGGACACCTGCGTTCGTCGTCGGATGAGTTGGAAGCTCACGGCGGCGAAGAGCAGCGTCACGACGACGGTGGCGACGTCGACGCCTGCGACGGTCAGGGCCGGTATGGAACCCGAGACGAACCCGGCGACTGACTCCTGTGCCGCGCCGGTCGGTGAAGGGATGATACTCAACTGGATGTTCGCGACGATGCCGCCGACGATACTCGCCAGCAAGGGAATCGCAACCGTCTCTGGGATATCGTCGCGACGCAACAACTTGGCCGTGAGGTACGCGAGCCCGCCGGAGACGGGTGGGACGAGCACCCAAAACGTCGCGATGCGCTGGTACGTTTCGAACGCCGGGTCGCCACCGAGCGACAACCCGACACCGACCATCGCACCCGTGGTCGCAAATGCGGCCGGAACCGGGTAGCCGGTGTAGACACCGAACGCCATGAAGGCGGTGGCGGTCAGGAGTCCGGTGGTCGCCGCCAACGACGTGAACGCGACACCGTCGATGAGCCCCGACCCGACGGTTTCGGAGATACTCCCACCTTGCGTGAGAGCACCCAGTGCGGCGAGGATACCGATGAGGAAGGCGGCGCGCATCGTCGAGACGGCGTTCGCGCCGATTGCCGGGGCGAACGGCGGCGAGTTACTGTTCGCACCGAGCGCCCACGCCGTGGCGAAGCTGGTGACAGTCGCGAGCCCGACGAGGACCCAGAACACGACTCCTGTCATCGTCGGAGTAATCGCCCGAGGCCGTGGAGGGGGCCACCGACCACGTCGCCGTTCCGAGCGAGGATTACCGTCCGGTCGGTCCGTTCGACGACCCGCCGGGGGACCGACCCGACGAGTTTCCGTCGGAGGGACCCCTTCCGGGTTGCCCCCATCACGACCACGTCGTGAGCGGCCGCTTCGTCGACGACGGCGTCGGTCACGTCGTCGCTCTCCCGAACCTTCGTCTCGACCGGCACTTCGGGGCCGTCCACGTCGGCCAGCGCTTTGCGACCCTCGGCGACGAATGTCGCGGTGTCGCTGGCTGTCCCGACCGAAAACACGAGTACGCGGGCGTCGTTCCGGGCAGCGATGGCTACCGCCGCCCGAGCAGCAGTGTCGACGTGCGGGCCACCCGCGACTGGGAAGAGGACGGAGTCGACGCCGTTCGCCTCGTGGCCGACTCGCTCGACGTACAAGTCACAGGGTGCCCGCTCGACGAGCGCGTCGACTGTCGTCCCGAAGACGGCGTCCGTTCGCCGTTCGTGCGCCCGCCAACCGACGACGAGCGCCGCTGGGTCAGTCTCCTTGACTGCCGCGAGCAGGCCTTTCGCGGCTGACCGGGCGACGAGCACGTCGCGTTCGATGTCGACGCCCTCCGGTGTGGTCACCCTGTCGAGCAGTTCGTGGCTACTGTCTGCGAACTCGCGGACGATGGTCTCGTCGCTGAACACTCTGAACGGGGAGTCTGACTCCTTCACTGCGACGGTCACGAGCCGCACCGCTCCCGCCCCGAGGTCAGCGAGGTCACCGGCGGTACGAACCAACTGCTGGACGTTATCCAAACTCTCGATTCCGACAAGTACGGGACTGTCCGACCTCGGGTGATGCATCAAGCGGGCTTCTCCCCGTCGAGGCAAAAGCGTTCGCGCTGTCACGGTGTGAATCGCGGCGACGAGATTCGTCTCTGGGCGAAGACGACGCCCGAACGGGGGCGGCCAGACAACGCTCACTACGTGGTCGAGTGCTGGCCCGCCGAGGGCACGGGTGTACGAGACGCCCAGAACGAGACCACAGACGACGTTCCCGTTCAGTAGACGGTACGACTCTGACTCGTGCCACGGGTGAACTAGGGAGGCCAGTCCAACACTTCTGACGTCTATTCGCAGGTTGTCGGTCGCTAGTGGTCCGGCCGACACGCCAATCTTGACACAGAGTTGAACAGTCGTCGAGTCCGAAGCTGGCGAACGTCGTCAGCTCTACGACGTTCTTTTCGACATTGACGAATCTATATGATAAATAAGGTGACACTTTATCTCCTTGGCGAGCGTTACTTAGTCGAGAGCTTTCAATGGCAATCAAACAGACAGAAGACGAGGTTGGAGCGGTTTCGGACCGGTTCTACGACGCATTGACCCAGATGGCGAACGGAGACGCGAAACCGATGTTGGACCTCTGGCCACACAACGACTACGTGTCGACCATGCACCCGATTGGTGGCCGAGAAGTTGGGTGGGACGAGGTAAAGGGTCCGTGGCAAGCGGTTGCCGACATGGCCGCCGGCGGGGAAGTCCGACCCAGTGACCGGTACATCCGCGTCGTCGGGGACGCGGCGTACGAACTCGTCACCGAGAACGTGACCATGTCGCTGGGAACGGAGTCAATCGAAGGGGCCTACCGGGCGACCAACGTGTATCAACTCGAAGACGGCGAGTGGAACATCGTCCACCACCACAGCGACATCGCCGAGGAGTTCATCGAAATCGTCCAGCGTCTCGGTGGCGGCGAGTGACCCAACCACTGCACCGTTCCAGAGATGACACGAGCGAACGACCGTAATCGAGTGGGGTCGAAACGGCAGTCGGCCGGTTTCGAACCACGAACTGCACCGCATCGTCCAAAACATCAAACGGGTGGAATTTCTCCTCGACGGACGCGCTACCGGGCAATTAGAATTATCTACCCACAGACACGACTATGTCAGTGATGGACACGCCATTCGAAGATATCGCGTTTCTCGCGAATTCGGCGAATCGAGTGGCGATTTTCGAGACAATCGTCGAGGGACCCAAAAGTCGCGCCGAGATACGCGACCAAGTCGACGCGTCGGGTGCGACGATTACACGCGTCCTTCGAGGGTTAGAAGAGCGCAACTGGATAACGAGTGTGGGACAGGAGTTCGAAGCGACGCCGCTTGGTGAGTGGATTTACGAGGAGTTCACACGGCTTGTGGGCGAACTGGAGGCCGAACGACGCCTGCGTGAACCGATGCAGTGGTTACCGTCGGAGCAGATAACGTTCGACGCCCAGCACCTCCGCGATGCAGAAATCCTCCTCGTCGAGGAGACTGACGTGACTGGCTTTTTCCGACGTGTCCGTGAGTTCCAGTCGTCTGGTGACAACATTCGTGGCGTCACACGAGGTGTCTCGCCCGACATGGTCGAAAACCAGTGGGAGTTGACGGTCCACGGGGATGCGCACGTCGACTTCGTCATCTCACCCGCGGTTCTGGACGTCGTCTTGGAACACTCGATAGCCTCTCGACAGTTCAGCGAGATGCTCGACCAACCGAACGTCCGCTTTACCGTCTGCGAGGAGATACCGATGTCAGTCGCAATCGTCGATGGCAAAGTGGGAATCAATCTCACCGACGAAAAGGGAGTGCTCAAAGGCGGCTTGATTTGTGAGAACGACGTCGTCCGCGAGTGGGCCATCGACCTGTTCGAAGGGTGCCGTGAAAACGGGACCACCGTAGACCGCTCGATGCTCCGCCGGGAGTAGACATCGGTCGTGTGATGGCCACGGCTATTTGGAATCGGCACAATCGCTTCGGCGACTCGCATCGCTTCGGTGACTCGTTCGAAGATTCAGTTCTCACGCTGGGCAGCAAAGCGAGACGAAGACGTATCGTTCCTGTCGGCGTAGTGGAAGCATGGCCGACGAGAGGGTACGAGTGGGACCGTTTCCGCGAGAACGACAGGGCACTGTGGATTACATGCGGGTCGCAGGACGGCGGAGTGTCGTCCACGGACTCGTCGAGTTCGACGTGACCGAGGCCAGACGCCGTATCCGTGACCGAGAAGCGGCGACGGGTGAGGACCTGTCGTTCACGGCGTTTCTCGTGTTCTGTCTGGCACAGGCCATCGAGGACCACCCACACGTGCACCTGTACCGCGACTGGCGAGGGCGACTCGTCCAGTTCGAGGACGTCGACGTGAGCGTGCTGATCGAAAAGCACCGAGAAGCAGGCCCTATCGGCGTCCCGCACGTCGTCCGCTCCGCGAACCGTCGGTCACTCGCGTCGATTCACGACGAGATTCGGGCCGCACAGGACAGTCCCAGCGAAGGGCGACTCTCTCGGGTGGAACGCCTCGCACTCCGACTCCCCGGACCGATTCGACGGTCGATTTGGCGACTTCCACAGGTATCACCACGTCGGTGGAGACGCCTCGCGGGCACGGTTTCCGTGACGTCTGTCGGGATGTTCGGCACCGGCGGTGGATGGGCAGTCAGTCCGACGGCCTACCCGCTCCAACTCACGGTGGGTGGTATCGCCCGCAAACCCGGCATCGTAGACGGTGAAATCGTCCCCCGGGAGTATCTCTCGGTCACGGTGTCGTTCGACCACGACGTCGTGGACGGTGCGCCGGCAGCGCGGTTCGTCCAGCGGTTGAAAGAACTCGTCGAAGGAGCACACGGCATCGAGACAGACGCCTAAGGAGTGGTCCGCCTGTCGTCGACGTGGGCGTTACACCATGTCGCTGCCAGTCGTGTACGAGTAGTGCGTCGTCAGGTCCATCGTCGAGAGCATTCCGACGATGCTGTCGCCGTCGCCGACGACTGGGAGGTGGTGAACGTCGTGTCGAATCATCTTGGCGGCCGCTTCGGTGAGCGAACTCTGGACGCCGATAGTAACGACGTCCTTCGTCATGTACGCCGCCACCGTCGCGTCAGCTTCGAACTCTCCTTCGGAGACGAACTCCGCGAGGTCGGTATTCGTGAACATCCCAATCGACTCGTCACGCTCGTCGACGACGACGAGCGACCCGACTCCCTCGGCCAGCATCCTCGCGGCGGCATCCACGACTGTCGTGTCGGCGGCGACAGTGAGGACGCCGGACGTCATGAGTCGTTCGACGGGGGGTCTCGCCTGTTTCATGGACACATAGACGTTGAAGAATCGTTAATAACTGTCGGCAACCTGTCTATTCAGCAGACGTTCGGTGTACTCCGACCTGACATCGATGCCGTTTCGATTCGGGAATCGGACGAAGAAGTCCCCGTTTTGTTCTGGAACCCGGACTGTTCTGGCAGATAGACGTACAAAGTGTTGATATTGTCTCCCAGTGACACGGTCGATATGATTCGAAACGTATCGGTGAGACTCGTCGTCGTCGGCGTACTCGTGGTGGCGATGTTCGCAGGCGGCACCGGGGGAGTCGTCGCCGCAGGCGACACAGGGTCAGGCGACTGCGACGACACAGAGCGGGAACCCACACCCGCCTGTGCGCGAGACGAGAACCGGGCAACGGGCGACGATATCGTCGAACGCGTCGGGACGGTGCTCGCCGAGACGCCGAACGGTGACAAAGTCATTCGAATTCTGAAGAAGAAGATACCGTCGTAAGAACACGTCACCGTCGAGAGACGACGACGATTGCCAGTCGCACCGACGCGGGGTTTCTTATCCGCCGTGAGCGAATCACTTGCTACTAATGGACTCGTTGGGGGACGTGTTGTCGCGTGAACCGGACGATAGAGTACGAGTGTTGGACGCCGACGGAACCGTCGTCGCGCCGGACCTCATCCCGAATCTGGACGACGAGACGTTCGTCGCCATGTACCGTGACATGCGATTCTGTCGGCGCTTCGACGAACGGATGATAAGCCTCCAGCGACAGGGGAGAATCGGCACCTACGCGTCGCTCGCGGGGCAGGAAGGGTCACAGATAGGGTCGATGTACGCGCTCTCCGACGACGACGTCGTCGCGTATCAGTACCGCGAACACGGTGCTGTCGTCGCTCGTGGGTTCCCGTGGGAGTATCTCCTCTACTGGGCAGGCCACGAGAAAGGCCACGAGGCACTCGCAGACAGGAACGTCTTCCCGCTGAACATCAGTATCGCGGACCACCTGCCACACGTCACCGGCATCGCGATGGCGATGAAACACCGAGCGGAATCACGAGTCGCGGTTGCTCACTTCGGTGACGGCGCGACGAGCGAGGGAGACTTCCACGAGGCACTGAACTTCGCGGGCGTCTACGACGTTCCCGCGCTGTTCGTCTGTAACAACAACCAGTGGGCGATTTCGACGCCCCGAGCGGAACAGACCGCGAGTCGGACGTTCGCACAGAAAGCCGACGCCTACGGATTCGAGGGCGTCCAAGTAGACGGGATGGACCCGCTTGCGATGTACGTGGTGACGAAGGCGGCGCGTGAGAAAGCACTCGATACGTCGAGCGACACGCCCCGCCCGACACTCCTCGAAGCGGTCCAGTACCGGTACGGTGCCCACACGACGGCGGACGACCCGTCTGTCTACCGTGACGACGCCGAAGTCGAGGAGTGGCGAGAGAAAGACCCACTCGACCGGTTCGAGACGTTCCTCCGTGAGACTGGACGACTCGACGACGAGCGAATCGAGGCGATAGACGACGAGATAACCGAGGTGCTCGCGGACGCAGTCGACCGAATGGAGTCGTTCGAACCAGACCCGGACACGATGTTCGAATACGCCTTCGAGACCCAGACGCCGGAGATTCGTGCCGAACACGAGGAGTTCCAGCGAGTCCGCGAGAGATTCGGTGACGAATCGTTCCTGCGAGAGTAGTGCCGCGTCTTACTGTACGTCCAGACGAACGTCGATTTCCGTCTCGTTTTCCACGTTGTCGGTGACGGGACACCGCTCTTCGACGGCAGTGAGTAACGCTTCGAGTTCCGCGTCGTCAGCGTCAGATTGCACCGAAATCGTCACGTCGACGCCCTGCAGGCCGGGTCTGTCGTCGCTTTCCTCGCCTCGGTATCTCGCGTAGTTCACGCCGCCTTCGACGCGGACTTCGAGTTCGTCGATATCGACGTCCATGTCGCGAGCGACCATCGTCGTCGTCGAGTTGAGACATCCGAGAATCGACCCGAGGAAATACTCGACTGGGTTGACGTCGCGCCCGACGACGAAACTCGCGTCGCCGGTGTCTATCTCCATCCGCTTGGGACTGATTCGGGTTCCGGTGAGTTCGTACGCCGAGAGAGTTGTGTCGCTCATACAATTGCGGTTGGGAGTGACCACACAAAAACTGCAGGCCGATTGTCGTCGCGTGAGAGTCCGGTTCGGTCGGTACTGTCTTCTCGGCGACATAGTTATTGGCGAGAGGCCAGACTTCCGACGTATCGATGGAGGGGTTCGACGACGCGGTGAACGGCTATTTCGACGTTGCAGACCAGTTGTCGCGGTACTTTCTGTCGAGGGCGGAACGCCACTTCACCGAAGCGAGGACGCTGAAGTTCTCGACCACGTCCCGCGAGCGGTTCGAGGCCCGTCGGGCGAGGGTGCGAGAACAGTTTCTCTCGCAACTCGGCGGGTTACCCGAACGACTGGCAGACTCACCGGTCGACGTCACGGGGCGCATCGAGCACGACGAGTACTCGATAGAGTTGCTCACCTTCGAGAGTCGTCCGAACTTTCACGTCACTGCTAACTGTTACGTCCCCGACGACGACGGACCACATCCGGGAATTCTCTTCCCCTGTGGCCACACCAACGCCGCGAAAGCCGACGAGTTGACCCAGAAGGCGTGCATCGAACTGGCACGAAACGGGTTCGTCGTCCTCGTCTTCGACCCCATCTCGCAGGGCGAACGCGTCCAGTACGTCGATTCCGAGACGGGCGAACCCACCTTCCCGCAGAGTGGCGGCGTGTTCGCCCACTGTTATGCGGGCCAGAAGTGCTTTTACGCCGGTGGGAACCTCGCGAGGTACGTGATTCACGACGCCCGCTGCGCACTCGACTATCTCACCACACGGGCCGACGTCGACGACGGGCGAATCGGTGTGACCGGTGCCTCCGGCGGCGGCGTTCAAACGATGTATCTCGCCCTCGTGGACGACCGAATCGACGTCATCGCACCGTGCTGTTCCGTCACGGACCGACGCGAGTGGTTGCAGACGGGCAACCGAATCGACGCCGAACAACTCGTCTACGGGGCAATCACGCGAGGAATCGATTACGACGACTTTCTCATCGCGCACGCGCCGAAACCGGTCTGTATCGGCGCGGCCGCTTCCGACCAGTACTTTCCCATCGAAGGCGTCCACGAGGTGGCCCAGCGTGTGCGACACGTCTACGGCCTCTACGACGCCGCCGACCGAGTGACGCTCACGGTCGCAGACACCACACACTGCTCGGTGTACGAACTCCGGGACGGCGTGTTCGACTTCCTCTGTGACCAACTGGCGGACCGCGAGTACGAACCCCACGACGACATCCAGACACTGGACGAGTCAGAACTGCACGCGACACCCGAAGGAAGCGTGCTCGCGTCTTTCTCGTCCGAACGGACTATCGGTGACCTAGTCCGAGAGTTCGTCGAGGAGACCACACCCGACCCGGCGACGGTATCTCCCGACATCGACAGAGGCGACGCCAACACCGACGCCGACGCCAACACCGACGACTTTCGGCAGTCGCTCGCAGAGGACCTTGGAATCGCCCGTGATGGTTGTGCGCTCCACCCGCGATTCGTCGAAGGTGGCGAGGGTTCAGACGAGAATGTCGCCGTCGAGCGCGTCTGGTTCAAGACCGAGCGACACCCAGACATCGTCGTGACGGGTGTGCTGGTGACGGCCCCCGAGACGACCACCGAGTCACCCGCGGTGGTTCTGTACGAAGACGGGACGGAGGAACTCCCGGCACGAGACGAAGACGTCGTCGCACTCGCCCACGAGTACGGCACGGTTTTCGTCTTCGACCCACGGGGCGTCGGTGCGGTCCGGAACCGCGCGATTCCGATTCACCCGTGGGTCGAAGACTACGACGACATCTACGGAACCGAGTTCAAACTCGCGTACGACGCGATGCACATGGAGTCGTCGCTCCTCGGGATGCGCGTGTTCGACGTCCTCCGCGCGGTGGAATTCCTCCGCTCGGAGACCGAGTCGGACCGCGTTTCGTTCGTCGGTGAGGGTATCGGTGCGTATCACGCGCTGTACGCTGCCGTGGCCGAGACGGGGACCGTAGACCGCGTCGTCCTCCGCGGGTTGGGACCCAGTTTCGTCGAACGGTCGACGAGGAGCGACGTCCCGTTTCGTCCGCAACTCACTGTCTTCGACGTGGTCGGTACGTACGACGTACCACAACTCACCGCGGCGCTCGACCAGCGAGGCGTGACAGTCGAGAAAGAATCGAGTCGGTGACCGACGGTTCGGTTACAGGTCGGTGGTCGACTGTCCGATTACAGCTTGGTGACCGACGGTTCGATTACAACCCTGCGACGTCTTCGATAGCGTCGGTCAGCGCTTTGATGGACTCGACGTCGTGTTCGCCCATGTGGCCGATGCGGAACGTCTTCTCGCCGAGCGCCGACCCATAGCCGTTCGAGAAGGCCATGTCGTACTTTTCGGAGACGTCTGCGATGGTCTGGGCCACGTCTATCCCCTGCGTGTTCTCGATACAACTCACCGTCTGCGATTCGTAGCCCTCCTCGGGGAACATATCGAAGTGCTCGTACGCCCACTCGCGGGTGTACTCTGCCATCTCGCGGTGACGCTGGTCACGCGCCTCGTGGCCCTCTTCGAGCATGTACTTCATCTGCTTGCGGTAGGCCAGCATGATTGGAATCGCCGGCGTGGAGTGTGTCTGGCCCTTCCGGTCGTAGTAGTCGATACAGCGCTGGAACCCGCCGTACCACGAGGCGGTGTCCTTCTCGACTTCACGTTCGTACGCGTCGTCACTGACGACACAAATCGCGAGTCCCGGCGGCATCGCGAACGCCTTCTGCGACGACGCGAAGATGACGTCGATGTTGTGTTCGTCGATATCGACGTAGTCGCCACCCAACGAGGAGACGGCGTCGACGACGAAGTAGGTGTCCGGATACTCGGCAATCACGTCACCAATCTCTTCGATTGGGTTGCGGACGCCAGTCGAACTCTCGTTCATCACCGTCGCCACCACGTCGTAGTGCTTGTCGCTGGACTCCAGCGTCTCGCGGATGTCTTCGGGCTTTATCGCCTGTCCCCACTCGTATTCGAGTCTATCGACGTTCTTGCCCAGTCGCTCTGCGACGTTGGCGTGGCGTTCGCTGAAACTCCCGCACGTCGGCACGAGGATGTTCTCGTCGACGAGGTTGAGCGTCGACGACTCCCAGAACTCCGTGCCCGACCCGGTGAGGATGATGACGTCGTTGTCGGTGCCGAGGAACGTCTTCGTGTCCTCGACGATGGTCGTATAGAGGTCGGTCATCCGGTCCATCCGGTGGCCGAACATAGGTTGGGCCATCTCCTGGATGACGTCGTCGCGGACTTTGGTTGGGCCGGGGATGTACAGCGTCTTCTCGGGGTAGTCGTCCTTGTACTCGCGTTTCTTGGTCACAGATACCACCTGATACGGTCCACTGTGTCGTCGGGTGGCATGGTACTTTTGATTCAGTAGTGGCGGTCTCACTCACCCGTGCAAAGTGTTAACGTATATCACCACTGGCCAGCTATCTCCACCTAGCGCTCGTGGTGAGAAACGAGGCGAGCGTCGAGACGTCGAAACGAGCGCGCAATGGTGGAGTGACCATGTCAACAGTAACGGAACGGAACGAAACAGGGATGGACGCCCGGTGGATGGCGGGCGTCGACACGAGTTTGCGAGTCGTCGGGGCGTCGCTCGCAGTCGGGTCGATACTCGCCGTGGTGAGTTTCGCCTTTCATCCGCCACCGGCCAGCGACTTGAGCCAACAGATGGCGCTCATCGCCGACGCTGGACCGCGTTGGGTCGCGGTTCACTGGGCCGCCGCGGGAGCGCTCTCGCTCTTTGCAATCGCTGGTATCGTCGCACTAGGGGCGCACTCACGGCTTACCCGGCAGTGGTGGACGATGCTCGCGTGGGGTGTCGTGACACTCGGTGCGCTCTGGACGCTCACCACTGCCGTCGCAGAGGCCACCGTCGTCGTCGACGCGGCGACGGCCGGGAGTACGGAGATGTTCGAGGCGTGGGAACTGTTCGCCGAAGGGATGGCGACGGGGTTCGGGTTCCTCGCACTCGCAGTCGCCGTCATCGCCGGCAACGAAGCGAGAAGCGAGGCGCGAGCGACACCGACGTGGGCGGCGTGGATAGCCGCACTCGCAGGTATCACCGCCTTCCTCGGATTTGCGATGGGGATGTGGCTCGGAATCGCCATCGGTGGAATCGTCTGGGTGGTGTCCGCCATCGTGATGTCGCTCTGGACGCTCTGGTTCGGAGTCGCACTGATGCGACTGGCGCCTGTCGTACAGTCCCGGTCCGAGCGCTCACCCGCGTGAACTCGGCCGGACCACGAATTTTTTCGGTCAGTATCGAACGACGAGCGCCGTGGCCGCCTCGTCAGTTCTCTCGTCGGTAGTCACTGTAGGGCCTGACACTGGCGTCCGTCCGTGACCGACGAAGCGTTTCGACGTCGACTGGACACGTCGCCGAGAGTGGTTGGTCGAGCGGGAGGGTGAGTCGAGTCCCACCGGCCCCACAGACGTCGTCGCAGGGGGCGAAGACGGCGCTCCGGCCCGTTCCGTTGGGTTCTGCGTCCGTCTCTGTGACGAGCGGAACCATCGCGACGAAACACTGGTTTTCGACGGCGCGGGCGGCCGCACAGCGACGGACACGTTCGACACCTGCTGTCGACGACGTCCACGACGGAACCGCCAGTACCTCCGCGCCGCGGTCCACGACAGACCGGACCAGTTCGGGGAACTCGACGTCGTAGCATATCAACGGCGCGACGGTGACGCCGTGGTGCGTGACCAGCGGTGGGTCGCCGTCGCCCGCCCGTATCCCTTCGTCTCGTTCCTCGGGGATGGGGTTTCGTTTGTCGTAGGTCACGACGCCGTCAGGAGTCGCAATCGGGCATCGATTGACGAGTGTCTCCGCCGACACCGCTTTCAGATAACTGCCGCCGACGACGACTGCGTCCCGCTCGGTTGCGAGTTCTGTGAGGTGACCGTGGAGGTGCTCGATAGCGTCTTCGGGAAGTGGTCTGTCCACCGCGGGGACGCTCGGGTCGTACCTGGGGCCCGCGCCCACGAGTTCCGGCATGACGTAGAGGTCCGCAGGGCCTGCCTGTCGGACGGCGTCGGTCATTCGTTCCGTGAGGTCGGTAATCGTCTCCGTCGGGTCGAACGTCATCTGGCAAAGTCCGATGTCGAACGTCATCTGCGACTGCACCCGGTTCGATGGTCCATGACAGTAGACGTTTCTTCGGTGTGTTATAGGTTTTCGAGCACCCCAGTCGCAGCGAGACGGCCGAGACAGCTCGAAAAATAGTGGCGTTTCCCGAGACGGGCGGGAATCTTCACTCCCGGTTCGCGTCGGGTACGACGTCGGGTTGCCCCGACGGGTTACTACCGTCGAATGCGGGCGGTTGCTTCACTCCGCGGTCGTTGTTGAGTATCGTGACTCCGCCGGCGTTCGCCGATGCGGCACCGTAGACGCCACCGACGGTGAAGCCTCGTCCACTGACTGCCGTCCAGAAGGCGTATCCGTCCGGGTCGTAGCCAGCGAGGTGTTCGGGCGTCGTCGGGTCGGTGATGTCGTAGACGTGGACGCCGCCGTGGTACCACGACGTGTGCAGTCGGTTCGCCGTCACGTCGAAGTTGTGTGAGGTGAACAGTTTCCCCGACTGGTCGTCGTCGATGACTGGCGGGTCGATACGCGTGACGAACTGCGGGTTCGACAGGTCCGACGTGTCCCACACCTCGATGCCACCGTAGTCGTCGACGCCGGGGTTCGAGATACCGACGTCCTTGGGGAACGTCTCCGCACCGACGAAGACGTAGTTTCCGTCGGTGGACGGTTGGACGTAGTGGGCGTTCCCCGGTGCCGTGAGATACGCGGCGAAGTCGAACTGCTCGAAGAGGTACGTATTGAAGTCGTCGACGCCGATTTCGAACGCTGGAATCGCGTCGCTGGCGTCGACGTCGCTCCCGAACCGGGAGACGAGCGTCGGGTTCGTCGGGTCACTCACGTCCAGTGCCGCGGTACCAGCATCCCACAGCGCAGCGTAACAGACGCCGTCCTGTACGTAGACGTCGTGGCACGGGACTCGCGACGCCTTCGCCACTTCGGGTTCGTCGTCTTTGAGGAGCCATCGAGCGGCCTGTTGGGGGTTCGCGGGGTCGCGGATATCGACGATTTCGACGCCCGTGTTGCCGAAGAGCCAGTACCGTTCACGTTCGCCGTCTCCGTCGTCGTCGACACTCCACGGTTCTGCCAGTGTCAGATAGGCGTAGCCATCTTCGAGGTAGCAGTTGTGGATGTCTGCGCCCGGACTCGGTCCGGGGCCGTCGAACGTGGGTTCGTACTGTGCGAGGAACTGCGGGTTCGTCGGGTCGCTGACGTCGTACAGCGAGATACCACCGGGGTTCTCCGAACCGTTGTTCGCGAGTGCGGCGACGCCGTCGTCGACCTTGAGGTCCAGGATGTCGACGACCGGGTTCTCGATACCGAGATTTGCCTGCAGGTCGGAGACGAGGTCCACCTCGGCGACCACTTCCGGCCGGCCCGGATTACGCCAGTCGACGACGCTCATCCCACCACCAGTCGCGACGTAGACGTAGTTCCCGTCGTCGACTACCTCGTTCGCACCCGCGACACCGACTTCACTGAACAGTCTGAGTTCGTCGTGTCCACCGGCCGATTGGGACGCGAGGGCGGAACCGACTCCCCCGAGCGATACACCAGTGCCTGTTGCGAGCAGACGAAGTATCGTTCGTCGGTTGTGTTCTGTCATATCACACCACATTTGTTAATTTATGAACATTATATTTAGAGCCTTGTACTAGACAATCTTTTGATATGTAACTATCCGGACCAGTGATGTAACAGGCGAATACATCGGGAAGACGTCCAGAGCTGTATTCTTGCAATCAACTCCCGTTATTTATTATACATAACCCGTCAATTGAGACACCGTGAGTGGAGAATCGCCGGGCGTCGAGACTGAATTAGACCAGGACATCGGTATCGTCGGGGCAATCGCTCTCGGTGTGGGCACGATGATTGCCGCCGGTATCTTCGTCCTCTCGGGTCTCGCAGTGAGTAACGTCGGTGCGATGGCTATCGTCGCGTTCGTCATCGCGGCGATAGTGGCGTCGTTCACGGCGTTCGCGTATGCCGAGTTCGCGTCCATCTATCCGGAGTCCGGCGGTGGATACGCCTACGTCGCGAACACGTTCGACTCGGACCTCACCTACATCGTCGGGTGGTCGATGATTCTCGGCTACCCGGCGAGTGCGGCGTTCTACCTCGCGTCGTTTTCCGACTGGTTCGACCGGTTTATCGTCCCCCTGTTCTCGACTGGACTACAGGACGCACTCCCGTTTTGGCTCTCGGGCCTCGTCATCCTCGGCCTCCTCGTCGCGCTGAATATGAAGGGCACAGAGGAGTCCGGGCAGTTTCAGATTATCGTCACCGTCCTGAAAGTCGCCCTCATAATCGTCTTCCTCTACGGTGGTCTGCAGGCGTTCGACGCGACGACGATTCAGCAATCGTTCAGCGAGAACCTGACGAACTTCCGGGATATCGGCCTCACGTCCGCGCTCGTGTTCATCACGTTCTTCGGTTTCGAGGCGATTGCGACCAACGCCGAAGAGATAGAAGACCCGGGTCGGAACGTCCCCCGTGCGATTTTCTTCTCGATGGGCTTTGTCACCATCATCTACGCCCTCGTCGTGTTGGTGGTGACGCTCGCCATCAACAACCCGGCGTATCTGGACCTGCTCATCGAAGTCGTCGAGGACGTGACCGGAACCGCCGGTGCCGAGGTGTTCATCGCGGAGAACGGCGAACTCGCGATGGGGTACGCCGCGTCGTTCTATCTCGGAAACGTCGGTTTCTACGTCATCATCGTCGGTGCACTCTTCTCGATGCTGTCGGCCGCGAACGCGACGGTGCTGGCAGGGTCTCGCGTGAAACTGGCGATGAGTCGGCGTGACCACCTCCCTAACCGGTTCGAGACGCTCCACCCGTCGTTCAACACGCCGTACTGGTCGGTGCTCCTGACGGGCGGTCTGATTACCTTCTTCATCTTCTTCTTCACTATCCTCCCTCGCGGAATCTTCGGGTCGACGACCATCGACGCCGGCGTCTTCGAGTTCCACATGGGCATCGAAGCAATTGCGCACTTCGCGGACTTCATGCTCCTGACCGGTCTCATCGTCGTGAACATCGCCATCATTCGCTCCCGGCAGAAGTACCCCGACATCGACCGTGGGTTCGAAGTTCCGGCGGTGCCGTTCGTGCCGATTTTCGCACTGCTCGCCAACCTCGTCCTCCTCGTCAACGTCGAACCGGGGTCGTTCATCTTCGGCGTCGTCGCGGAAGTGGTCGGTATCGGCGTCTGGTTCGCGGTTATCGGCACCACGTCCGTCGAAGATATCGAGCGTGAGACGCCGACGGTCATCGAACAGAGCGCCCCCGACCACCGCGACTACCAACTGCTCGTCCCGATTGCGAACCCGAACAACACCGAGCAACTCATGCGCACGGCGCGTGATATCGCGGCCGACAAAGGCGGGGAGATACTCGTCCTCTCGGTGGTCGACCTGCCGGACCAGACGCCACTCTCGGCCGGGAGAGCGGAGGCGAAGGACCGAGAAGAGATTCTCGAACGGGCGATAGAAATCGAGTCTGGTGGCGCGGACACGGACGTTCCGGTCCACGGAATCGTCAGAATCGGCCACCACGTCGGCAACGCGATTCTCCACACGGTCGAACAGCACGACTCGGACGCGATTTTGATGGGATGGCGTGGCCAACCCTCCCGCCGTCGCGACGTGGTTCTCGGGACCACCGTCGACCACGTCGTTCGCGACGCGGATTGTGACGTCCTCGTCGAACGCATCGGGAGCGAGGGCATCCCCGAGTCGATACTGGTACCGACCGCCGGTGGCCCCCACGCGGAGTACGCCGCCGAAATCGCACGCGCAATCGCTCACACGACGGGAACGTCGGTCACCGTCCAGTACGTCGTGGACCCTGACGCGGACGAGCGGCGCAGACAGGCCGGACAGGCCGTCCTCGAAAAGGCTGCGAAGAAACTCGACGACGTGACGTTCGAAACCCAGTTCGTCGAGGGTGCGGACGTCGTTGAGACCATCGTCGAGTCCTCGCTCGACCACGACCTGACGATTATCGGGTCGACCCGCGAAGGGTTGCTCCAACAATTCGTCTTCGGGTCGATACCCGAACAAGTCGGACAGGAGGCGGCAGGGACGGTCATCATGGCGAAGCGGAACCTCGGCATTCGGTCGGTCTTCAGTCGACTCTTCTCGCAGACGTAACGCGACGGGGAACCCGCTGGACCATCCACTCGTGTTGGGGTGTAGATATTTACGGTTCGTCGGTGTTCGACTAAGACATGGCTGAGACGGTGGTCATTCTCTCCGAACTGCTTCTCGTCTTAGCCATCAGTATCGCAGTTCGGGTGATTGCCTCCCGCATCGGTATCTCGTACATCGTCGGCCTCGTACTGGTCGGATTCGCAGTCGCGATACTTGGGATCGAACTGGCGATTCCGCTCTCATCGGACCTCATCATGGTCGTCTTCCTGCCGACGGTACTCTTTCAAGGAGCGACAGAAATCGAACCGGGTCACTTCTGGGACAACCTGCCGTTCGTCCTCGTGATTACGGTGTTCGGCTTGCCGCTCGCGATTCTGTTCATCGGATGGGTCGGGAACCACCTCCTCGGGTTCTCGCTCCTCGTCTCGCTGCTGTTCGCCACCATCGTCTATCCAGTCGACCCCGTCTCGGTCATCCGAATCTTTCGAGAAGTCGACGCCCCGCCTCGGTTGGCCGCCCTCGTCGAGAGCGAGAGTCACCTCGGAGATGGGTTCGTCATCGTCATGTACACGACTATCGTCGCGGTGCTCTTGCAGACGGACAACGGGTCGGTGGGACTCGGCACACTCTGGTCGCTCTCTGACGCCCTCACCGTCGCGTGGGACATCGTCTTCGTCAGTCTCGGTGGCCTCGTCGTCGGCATCGTCTCGGGGATCGCGGTGTACCTCGTTCTCCGCGCAGAAGAAGAGCGCATGGTCGACTTGCTGTTGACTATCTTCCTCCCGTACGGGAGTTTCTTACTCGCAGACCGACTTCTCGGTGTGAGCGGCGTGTTGGCGACGGTTGCCGCTGGACTGGTCATCGGGTCCTACGGGAAACGCGACGCGATACACCCGGACAACGTCAACTATCTCGAAAACATGTGGGACGCCGCCGCGTTCCTCATCAGCACCTATCTGTTCTTGCTCATCGGGATGCAGGTGTCCGTCGGGGAACTCGTCCGTCACCTGGACCTTGTCGTCTTGACCGTCGTCCTCGTCTTGGTAACACGGGCGACGGTGGTGTACACGCTCGTCGGCGCGTTGAACCGGGCGTCGTCAGAAGCTGTCGCTCGGAACTACCAGCATATCATGGTGTGGAGCGGCCTCCACACCGTCGTTCCGGTTGCGCTCGTCCTCAGTCTCCCGGACGGAATACCACTTCGTGAAACCTTGCAGGCGATGGTGTTGGGCGTCGCTGTCCTCTCGATAGTCTTTCAGGGGTCGTTACTGCCCTACGTGCTGCGGATGGTCATTCCGGGGAGCGCGTCCCAGTACAGCAAAAGTTAGTGAACAGCCGTGAATCGATACCGCTCAAGAACCGCCGCGGGCGTCACTGTGGAATCAGACGCCGTTCTCGGTGACCGACACGGACTCGCCACCGGTCTTTTGAGACGTATCAGATACCGCAATCGTCACGTCGTACGTGTACCCGGTACCGTCGTCGTGCTTCGCCGTGAGTATCGTCGTCCCACTCGCAGTCTCGCCACTCACGTCCACGAACACCGTCTCTTCGGCCCCTCCCGCCGGCGACGTCTGGGTCAACGTCAGTTCTACCGTATCGAGGTTGCCGTCGGCGTCTGCCGCGCTCCACGGGATTGAGAACTCTGCGTGGGGGTTCCGAGAGTCGGCCTCCGCGATGCTCGTCTCGTCGATGCTGCCGGTGGGCCCACTGCTGGTGTTGTCTACACTGACAGCGATATCGGCCGCAGACGAGGTGTTTCCGTCGCCGTCTGTCGCGCGGGCGGCGAGCGTGTGCGTCCCGTCGTCGGCCGTCTCGGTGTCCCACGTGTCCTCGTAGTAGCCGGTCGAACTGTCGTACGAGGCGGGCCGCCACGTCCCGCTTCCGTCGAGTTCGTATTCGACGACGAGGGCGTCGTTCGCCGTACTGTCGTCGCTGGCGGCGAGTCGAATCGTCGTCGTTCCTGTGAGCGACTCACCACCTCGTGGTGATTCCCACGAGACGCTTGGGGAGGGGTCGAGAGACCCGCCAACCGCCGCTTCGACGTCGAGCAAGCCAGCGCCCTGCTGACTACTCGGCAGGCCGATATCCTCTGCGGTGTCCCTCAGCCGTTGTCGTGCCTCGTCACGCGTGTAGCCCTGTGCAATCAGTTGGGCGCCGGCACCACTCACGTGTGGGCAGGCCATCGACGTTCCCGAATAGGTCGCATAGCCGCCGGGAACCGTGGAGTAGATATCTACGCCAGGGGCGGCGAGTTCGATGTCGGCACCGTAGTTCGACCAACTCGCGAGGGTGTCCCTGTCGTCGGTTGCGCTGATAGCCATCACCGTCGAGTACGTCGCCGGTGCGGACTCCTCGACGTTCACTCCCTCGTTCCCCGCCGCCGCGACGAGTAGCACGTCGCGTTCGAAGGCGTACCGACAGGCGTCCTCGATGGTGCTCGACGGCGGGCCGCCGAGACTCAGACTCGCGACGTCCCACAGTTGGTCTGCGACGTATTTGATGCCCGCCGCGACGTCAGAGTACGACCCGCTTCCGTTCTTGTCGAGGACTTTCACGGCGTGAAGCGTGGCTTGCGTACTGACGCCGACGACGCCCGTACCGTCGTCTACGGCGCCGGCGGTGCCGGCACAGTGGGTCCCGTGGCCGTTGTCGTCGTCCCACGGTTGCGCGTAGGGGCCGCGGGAGGAGACGAAGGCTTTGCCCGCACCGAGGTTTCCCTGGAGGTCCGGGTGGTCAGAGTCGATACCCGAGTCGATGATGGCCACGTGTGCACCTGCACCCGTCGCACCACTCGCGTGGGCCTTCTCTGCGTCGACTCGGTCGATACCCCACGGTACTTCCCCGTCAGTCGAATCCACACCGATAGCGTGCATCGTCCCGTCCGGTTCGATATACCGGACGTTGGGATTCTTTCGCAGTCCCCGCAGTGCCTCCTCGGTGAAGACGCCTGCAACCGCCGTTCCGATACCTCCGAAGTCAAGGACGCGGGAGACGGCGCTCGCCGCCCGTGTCGCCGCCCGCGTCGACCCGGGAGTGCTCGTTCCGACGATGTACCGGTCGCTTCGGCGAGCGAACGCGGTTCCTGTCCCACCGACCAGTGCCCCGAGGCCGACCCCACACCCGGAGAGGAACGACCGTCGCGAAAATGAGTTGGCACCCATGAACGTAGATGGGTCCAAAATTACATAATTGTTCGTGATGTTCACGCGCCACGTTCTGTCTGGAGTTCTGCCCGGTTGGACGCAGTTCGACGGGGGTCAGTCGTCCGCTTCGACGGACCCTGCTCGCGGTATCGTCACGTCCGTCAATCCCGCTTCGATTTCGTCGCGCCGCGCTTCGAACTCGCCGGGGAGGACGAGTCGCTCGCCGAGTTGGTCGAGCGGTTCGTCGCTGGCGTAGCCCGGACCGTTCGTCGCGAGTTCGAAGAGGACGCCGCCGAACTCACGGAAGTAGACCGAGCGGAACCAGTGTCGATTAATCTGTTGGGTCGGGCGCAGTCCCTTCGATTGGACCGCCTTCCGCATCGACTCTTGGTCTTCGTCGGTCGGCGTCTGGAACGCGACGTGGTGGACGGTTCCGAGTCCCTGTCGACTGCTCTCGATGGTGGGGAGGACGTCGACGTACTTGCCGACGGGGCCCTCGGCGGCGAATCGTCTTCGCTCGTCGCCGGCCATGTCGCCCTGTGCCTGTTCGGTTCCGACTTCGTCGAACCCCATCGTCTGGAGGAGGTCAGTCGTCGCTTCGGGGTCGGCAATCCACAGCGTCACCGAATGGAACCCACGAATGGCGGATTCTTCGGGGACGAACTCCGTCCACGGAACGGTCGGGTCGTCGTCGGGAATCTCGACTTCGACCAACTCGACTGGCAGGCCGTCTGGGTCACGGAACGGGAGGACTGTCTCTCCGAATCGCTCGATTCGCTCGTCGTAGTCCACGTCGTACTGGTCGAATCGGTCCTCCCAGTAGTCGAGACTCCCCTCGGGGACGCGGAAGGCGGTTCGGGATACCTGTCCGGTGCCGACTTTCCCGCGCGACATGTTCTCCCACGGGAAGAACGTCATACTCGTTCCGGGGTTCCCCTCGGCATCGGTGAAGAAGAAATGGTACGTGCTCGGGTCGTCCTGGTTGATAGAGCGCTTGGCGAGTCGGAGGCCGAGCGTCTCTACCCAGAAGTCGAGATTCTGTTGCGGGTCGCCCGCGATACACGTCACGTGGTGGATGCCGGGTGTCGGTGTTGGGTTCGTCATCGGAGTACGGTACGGGCCGAGAGGACTTGAGTTTCTGGCGACGTGAGTGTTACCGGGTGGTCTGGACACCTCTCGCGTCTCGGTGGTGACGGACCGGTCACTACGTCGGGACGAACCGAACCACGACGCTCACTCTCACTCCGTCAGGTCGTCTATCCAACTCATAGCGGCCATCGCTTGGGGGAATCCGAGCGTCGGAATCGAGAGGACGGCGGCGTGCCGCAGCGTCTCGGGTGAGATTCCTTCGTCGAGTCCGCGTCGCACGTGCGAGTGGACGGCCCCCTCGGACTGTGCACCGATAGCCAGTGCGAGTTTGACGAGGCGCTTCGTCTCGCCGTCGATGGGTCCCGCATCGGAACAGGCCGCTCCCAACTCGGTGTATCGACTCCACACGTCGGGGTGGTCTTCTGCGAGGGTGCTCGGTACGTCCGGAAGGCTCTGGATGTCGTCTACGTGGTCGCTCATACTCGTCTGACGTATTCGTGTCGTGAGAGGATATAGCTCTACGTCCCCCCTTCGCGTCGGGACACGTCCGCGCCCCACGAGACGTGTTCGGGAGCGATTCCGTCTTCCGTGACGATACCGCTCGCGGGGAATTCTTCGACCAACCAGCGGCCATGGGGGCGGGAACGTACGACTGAGAGGTGGTTGCCGAAGCGTTAGTCGACACGTGAACAGACTGCAAAAGCCCGGAAGACGCCTCATTTTGGCCCCCTCGATGCTATCTGTCGAGGGTGTGGAACTCACTGCGTGGTTGCCTGCCATTCGTCTTTGCACGACTCGTCACAGAACGGCGTGAAGACGAGAACCCCGTCTTCGAACCGAGTCACGATTGGATACCATTCTGCTGTGTCGATGCGGGCCCCACAGTGCGCACAGACGCTGGAATCGCGCCACCCCGACCCGTCGGGGAGAGATGTCGGTACGTGACGGTTGGGGCCGGGTCTACGTCGTTCTCCCACAGTCTGTCACCTCGACATCGACGTCGTCCTGCGTCACGGTGATTCGAACCGTACAGTCTTCGATGGTGAATTCGACGTGTCCACCCGAACGAATCGTCTCGGATGAGGGAGATGCAAACAGCAAGTCGAGTGCGTCCGGGTCGACGACTTCGTACAGCGGTTGGATAGAGAGTGGGTCGACGTCTTTCGCCGCCGCCACAGCCTCGACGACTGCTTTACTGACGGGGGCGATGTGGCTCTCGCCCAACCGGGACTGGTCGTTTCTACTCATTCTGACTGGACAGTCGAGAGGAACTCCGAAGACGATTCTTGCTCAACTGTGTGGTCACCCGGAGAACGGACACTCAGTATCTAGAGTCGTCGCCTCGCTCGTCGACGAGCATCCCGAGGAGTGTCCGTTGACCCGCTCTGAGGTGGTAGTTGAACGTCGGTTGTGTAATCGACAGGAGCGAGGCAACTTCCTGTCCCGTCATCGAGCGCGGCGAGTCGAAGTACCCACAGAAGTAGGCAGTTCGGAGCACCTCCAACTGTCTGGCCGTGACTGCCGCTTCGAAGTTCGTCTTGAACGTCTCTCTCGTCAGTGGAATCCGGTCCCGGTCACGGCGGGCAATCAACTCGACGTCGGAGAACCGCCGGCGAAGTGCGCTGACGAACGACCCGACGTCCGCTCCGTGAGAGAGTTCGACGACGGCCGTGGTTTCGCCGTCCGTCGATTCGATGCGCTTCGGAATCGCGCCGTGGTCGACGAGAGCGTTCGCGAGGAGTGACGAAGCGGAGGTGAGTTCGAACGTCCCGCCATCGTCGTCTTTCGAGACCACGTGTATCGATTCGAGCGCGGGACTCCCGTCTGCTGCGGCCACGATTTCGGACGCGTCGGCGCCCGACACGGTGAAGAAGATTCGTTTGTGCTCCGGGCCCGGGACGATTCCTTCGAAGCGAATCGTACTGCCGGTCTGCTCGGCGAGGCGAGCGAGCGGGTCTCGCAGGTCCGACGTTCGCAAGACGAGTTCGACGACACGGTCGGTCAGGAAGCCACGTTTGGTCTCGACGGCGTTGATAGCGTACGCGATGGTCTCGCTGAGTTCGCCGAGGACGGACTGCATCAACCGACCGAAGGCGTCGTTGTGCGTGGCGTAGAGGGTCAACACACCGTACGAGTGGCCGTCGTAGACGAGTGGGACGCTCATCACGGACTGGTAGCCACTGGCGAGTGCCTCTCTGCGCCACGGTTCTTCTCGAAGCCTATCGGCAACCGACTGAACGACGACCGGTTCGAGCGTCGACGCTGCGACGCTCGACGGTTCGGTGGTGTCGTCGAGGTCCCTGAGTGCGGGGAGATAGCCTCGCTCAGACCCTGCCCAGGACTTCGGCGTGACTGTCGCATCCTCGACGTCCCCAATCCAAGCGAACGCCACTCGTTCGGGCTCTGCGAGGCGTTCGCAGACACCACGTTCGATGTCCCTCCGGGTTTCGGACATCACGAGGACGTGCTCGACGTTGCGAATCTGCTCGTTGATTTCGTGGAGACGTTCGAGTCGGACCGTCTGTTCGCGAAGGCTTCGTTCACGGTTCCTGAGCGCCTCCTCGCGTGCGACGCGGTCGAACGTCTCTTCGGCAGTCGAACCGAGTAGTTCGGCCAACTCGACCATGTCGTCTGTCACCGACTGGCCGTCACGTGTCTCTGCGACGAACAGGCCGTGACTCCCGAGGAGGACAGATATCTCACCCTCGTCGGTCCCGGTAGCGTCGACTGACTCACCGACGAACTGCTCCCAATAGGCCGATTCGGGGCCGTAACTGCGCCGTTTCGTCGCACCGCCGTTCACCCCGGCGACTGCAACCGGGTGGAGGACGCCCGCTCGCTCGTCGAAGAGCAGAACCGAGACGGACGAGAGTCCGAGAACGTCGATTCCGGCGTCCACGACGACGTCGGCGACGTCCGTCTCCGTCTCGGCGGTAAGTAACTCTCGGCTGGTCCGGTGGAGCGCAGTGAGTGTCAACTCCTTCCGCCGTAGCTCCGTGATGTCGGTTGCGACACCGATGACGGACTCGACGGCACCGTCGTCGCCGTAGACGGGTTCGTACCAGACTTCGAACGTGGAGTCCTCGAAGTCGATGATGGTCTGTATCCGTTCACCGGCGAGTGCCCTGTCGACGACGTCGATGACGTCAGGCGACGAACTGTAGAGGTCGAACACTGACTCGCCGACGACTTCACCCGGTTGGAACCCGAGTTTTTCGAGCCCCCGGCCTTCAGAGAGCGTGAACGTCCCCTCGACGTCGAACATGAAGTGGATGAGCGGGGCGTTCTCGACGACGGTCTGAAGCTGTGTCTCTTTGTCGCGGAGTGCCTGTCCGCGTTCTTCGAGTTCGGTGATGTCGCGGACGCTGTAGAGTCTCGTCCCGCCTTGAATCGAGACGGACGTGACCGTGACGAGAACCGTGTATTCGGTGCCGTCCGCGTCGGTCACCACTCGCTTTATATTCTCGACGACGTCTCCGTCACCGAACTCGTCCGGGGCCGGGTCACCATCGAGAAGTTGGCCGACAGACCCGAGTGCCAGCACGTCGTCTGGCGACTCGCCGAAGATGAAGTTCACGTTCGGGCAGACGTAGGTGAACGTCCCCGAGTCGTCGGTGATGAACACCGTGTCCGTGATGTTGCTCAGCGTGGTCCGGTGGAGTTCTTCCGACGCGCGAAGTTCCTGTTCGAGCTGTTTCTGTTCGGTGATATCCGTGGCGACGCCGACCATCCGAATCGGGTTGCTCCCGTCGTCGTAGAGTTCGCCACGACTGCCAATCCATCGTATCTCCCCGTCGGGGAGGAGAATTCGAAACTCACCAGAGTACGGTTTCGACTCTTCGAGCACGAGTTTGAGGTTCCGAGTCAGGTCGGCGACGTCGTCTGGGTGAACACGCTTGATGACTCCTTCGTACGTCCCCTCGAACTCGTCGGGTCTCAATCCGAACAACCGACTGGTCGGCCCCCACCAGACGACTTCGTCGGTTTCGATGTCCCAGTCCCAGATGCCGGTGTCGGTTCCGTCGAGTGCCAGGTTGAGACGCGTGTTCGCTTCGTGCAGTTCACGCTCGCGTCTCTTCCGGTGTGTGATGTCCGTCGCCACGCCGGTCAAACGAACCGGGGTGCCGTCGTCGTCTTCGTACACTTCGCCGCGGCCTTCGAGCCATCTGGTCTCGCCAGTTGGCAACTGAATACGGTGCTCGACGAGGTAGGGTTCGGACCCGTCGAGTGTCGCCTGAATCGCTCGTTCGACGGCGGGTTGGTCGTCGGGATGGACTCGCTCGAAGAAGCCTTCGTAGGTGCCGTCGAACTCGTCGGGGCCCAGTCCGAACAACCGACTCATCGGCCCCAACCAGACGACTTCGTCGGTTTCGATGTCCCAGTCCCAGATGCCGGTGTCGGTTCCATCGAGGGCATGACTGAGTCGTTCGAAGGTTTCGGTGTGGTCCCACTCTGCGGCCAGTTTCTCGGCTTCTAACCGATTTCGCTCCGAGAGGTTTCGAACCACACAGACGGTCCCACGCCAATCCCCATCGAGCGGGTATGGGGTGAAGACACACTCGACCGGAATCGTCGCCCCGTCCTGCCGAACCAGTTCGGTTTCGAGAATCTCTCGCTCACCGCGTTTTAATTCACCGCGGACCCTCACCGCCGTCGTTATCGTCTCGTCGGTGACGACGGCAGACACGTGTTCACCCAGTAGGGTGTCCGGTTCACACCCGACCATGTCGGCGTACGCCTCGTTCACCAAGACGAACTCGTATCGGTCGTCGAGAACGTAGACGCCGTCGAGCATCGTCTCGATGACAGTCTCGTACCGTTCGAGATACTCCCGCCGTCGCACTTCGTCCGTCACGTCGCTGACGTAGACAGTCACCCCGTCGTCGGACGGGTAGATTCGCGTCTCGAACCAGGAATCGAGCGGTTCGGACTGTTCTCTGAACTGAACCTGCTGTTGTGTTTCGAACGCGCGTGCGACTGCAGTGGCGAGGTTCGACTCCACCGCTCTGTGCGAAACCTCCCACAGCACTGTCCCGACGAGACTTTCGCTGTACCCAAGAGGGCGAAACGTCGAGTGCGTCGCTTCGTTCGCGTAGGTCACGTGGAAGTCAGCGTCGAGAACGAAAACGGCGTCATCGACTCGGTCGAGGGCAGAGAGAACCTCACGACAGAGTCCGTGGCTCTCGGCGTGTTCTCCCCGAGGAGCGTCTTCCGTATTCTTTTCAGGGTGTTCGTCTCCCACTGTTATTCACTAGTTGCCACGACGCGCCCAGTGGTATTCATGTAATTGGTTCAATAGGTACACGCCGGAAGTATCGTCTGGTGGAGCGTACAGTCTGTGTACCGAACGGTTTCGATGCCAGGAGCGAGATTTCGTTCCGTCGGCGTTCTGTCTATACCGCCGAATTCCAGCACTGTCGAACGGGGAGCGTCGCCACGTGAGCGACGGCCACTCTAGATACGTAGCTACCACCGAGAAAGAGGACTCACTGTTGAGTAATCGACGATTTGTCGATAGCGGTCTTACAGAAACCTGTGGGAGAACAGGTGAGTGAACCTGAATCGACCCAAGCGACCCGCTCGAAAACCACCGACGCGAGTGTCGTGGCTCTCCTCGAAGGAGACGATTGGGGTCCGCACTGTTCGACCACACGACGAGCACAGAATCAGAGGCACCCCACACCACCATGCGTAACGAGGAACGCCATTCGGGCACCTTTTGACCGTCTGTAGACGCCGACGTTCTGGTCCACCGATTGGGCCCGCGTCACCGTCTGCGGGCGGTCATCTGCGTTCTCTCGTTCGTCCCCAAAACACCATCTGTGCATTCTCCTGGCGAGTCGATATCGTCACGCTATCGTGTCGAGCGACTCCGAGTCCGCTCTGATAGAGTCGTAGACGCGTTCGCCCCACTGGCGTGCGATTGGCGCGTCGGTATCGACGAACACCTGCATGAGTCCGGTCGACGCATCGTACCCACCGATACCGACACGTTCGTCGAACAGTGCGAGGCCGTACGGGAGGTCATCGCGCGTCCGGAGCGTCAGGTGACCCCTCTCGATTGCCTCACGGGCACGCTCTGGATAGGTCTCGAAGAGTTTCTCGACGATAGTTGGCAGATAGATTATCTCGGTTTCCGTCTCTCCGAACATCTGCTGGTGGAATTCTCCGAGGACTAACGGGGCCATGTGCGTCGTGTTGAACCCGCGGAAGGTCCGTGACTCCTGGACCAGTTCGATGAATCGTTCGACGGGTCGGTACGGGTCTTCCGGGTCGGCAATCGTCACCGTCGCGTCCACGAACGGTTCGACGAGGAACTCGTCGTGGTCGTCACAGATGACGTCGAGCAGTGGCGTGAGTCGGCGGGCGGTTCTGACGTTCGCTTCGAACCGAAGGAGTTCTTCTGCGACGGCCTCACCCCGACCGGTCAACTGGAGTCTGTGGTCGATACGCTCTCCGAGTCCCGTCGTCTCTAGCCACTGCGTGAACCGGTGACTCGTCGCTTTCGAGACGTCGAGGTGGTCTTCTATCCCTCGTCTGTCGAGTGGGCCATCGAGGAGCACTTCGAGCAGTGGTCCGTGGCGAACGATATCGACGAGTTCGTCCGTCGAAACCCGGTCACCCGACGTGGCCAACTGCTGTCCGAGGTTTCGACGATTCCGAGCGTTGTCGAGGATGGCGTCGACAATCGGTGCACTCGACGACCGAGACGCGTCGTCGTGGTCATCCCCGGTGTCGTCCGAGATGTGCATGAGAATCTCTCACTAGTTGGTCGGAGTCGGTACTAACTCTACCCATCTCGCCACACGCCGTCTCACGGTGTGAGACGAGTCTCACGACGGAAAACGCGTCTCGATAGATGAGGCTAACGCCCGTGGCATCGGATGTCACAGTATGTCCACAGACCTCGTGACCGACAGAGAACGACGAGCATTTGCGGAGACGCTCCACGGTGAACTCGTCGTTCCGTCCGACCCCGAATACGACGACGCTCGGGCCGTCTGGAACGGGATGATAGACAAACGTCCCGCCCTCATCGCTCGCTGTGCCGGTGTCGCGGACGTTGCTACGGCGGTGACGTTCGCTCGTGAGAACGACCTACTGGTGTCGATTCGTGGCGGCGGCCACAATGTCGCCGGGACGGCCGTCTGCGACGATGGACTCGTCATCGACCTCTCAGAGATGACGAGCGTCCACGTCGACCCAGAACGCCGGACTGCGTGGGTACAGGCCGGAGCGACGTGGGCCGACGTCGACCACGAATCACAGTTTTTCGGCCTCGCAACGCCCGGTGGCGTCGTCTCGGACACCGGCGTCGCGGGTCTCACTCTCGGCGGCGGTATCGGTCACCTCCGCCACAAGTACGGCCTCAGTTGCGACAACCTCCGGTCTGTCGAACTCGTCACCGCCGACGGTGAGTACGTCACCGCGAGTGAAGACGAACGTCCCGACCTGTTCTGGGCGCTCCGTGGCGGCGGCGGGAACTTCGGCGTCGTCACCGGATTCGAGTTCGAACTCCACCCGGTTGGTCCGGAGGTGGCGACGGTTCTGGTGTTCTACGACGCTGCAAACCTCCCCGAAATCCTCGCGTCCTACCGCGAATACGCCCGGACTGCTCCCGACGAGGTCAGCACGCTGACCTTCTCCGGGATGCTCCCCGACGAAGAACTCTCTCCCGACGCCGTAGACGTCGCCAAAATCGCTATCATCGGATGCTATGCGGGACCCGCCGAGGAGGGGATGGACGTGCTGGCCCCCCTCAGAAGATTCGCGGACCCGATTACTGACCTCAGTGGCGTGCGCCCGTACGAGGACCTACAGACCCTCCTGGACGAGGACTATCCCGACGGCATGCGGTACTACTGGAAGTCACTCTACCTCGACGGCATCTCAGACGAGGCTATCGAACGAATCGCCTCCTGGACGGACTCGGCCCCCTCACCGCTCTCGACCATCGACGTCTGGCACCTCGGCGGTGCGATTACCGATGTCGACGTCACCGAGAGTGCCTTCGCGGGGCGACACGCACCGTATCTCCTCGGCGTCGAAGCGAACTGGGAGGACGCGGACACGGACGAGGAAAACGTCGCGTGGGTCCGCGACTGTCTGGACGACATGCGACAGTTCTCCGACGGGTCGGTGTATCTGAACTTCCCCGGATTCCTCGAAGAGGGAGACGAGATGATGCGAACGACGTTCGGTGACGCCTACGAGCGACTGGTGGCCGTCAAAGACGAGTACGACCCGACGAATCTGTTCCGCGTGAACCAGAACGTCAAGCCGTCGTCGTGAGAGACACCCATCGGAGGAATCCCCGTAGCTCGGCGTAGGCGGCGTCGTACTGGTCACGGAACACACAGTGGCCGGCGTCGGGAACGTGGACGAGTCGGCCATTGCGTAACGCGGATGCCACCTCGATATCTTCGGCCCGCCCAGCGGAATCGTCGTCGGCCTTCAACACGAGCGTCGGCGCGGTGACGTCGGGAAAGGTGTTCGCCGCTCTGGGGAACCCCGCACGAACGACGTTCGCTATCTCTGGCCGGCATTCGGTGCGTGCGACGGCGAGTCGGTGCGCGAGGACCGGTCGCGTTTCGGCGTACTCCGCTTCGATATCGTCTACCGAGCGGTTCGACCACTCGTCGACGCTTTCGAGGACCGCTGCTGCACGCTCGTCGTGGGTCGCGTCCCGCATCTCCAGCATGCCTGCCGGGTCTTCGAGGACGACTGCTCGCGGGAGTTCTGGATGCGAAGCGGCGGCCCACGCGACGGTGTTCCCACCCATCGAATGCCCGAGGAGAATCGGGTCGTCGAGTTCGAGGGCATCGACGAGTCCGACGAGGTCCGCAACTCGGTCTTCGATGGCGTACCCCGTTTCGGGAGCGTCCGAACGGCCGTGGGCACGGGCGTCGTAGGCGACGACGTCGTAGTCGGCCGCGAGGTCTGCAATCAACGGTTCCCAGCACCGACCGTTGTCGGTAAAGCCGTGGGCCAGCACGAGTGGTGGGCCCTCACCGGTTCGATAATACTGCAACGCCACACCGTTCGAATCGACTGTCCCTGTCGTCCAGTCGTCGGGAACGTCCATCGAGTAGGACCGTCACGAGGCAGGGTGAAAAATCGTCGGCACCTCGTCACTCGACCAATCTCGGAAGGTCAGACAGCGTCTCGATTACGTCGTCCCGAAATCAGTGGAGACGGCGTTCGAACAGACGACTGGCGGCGAAGACGGCGACGGCCAACACGCCGGCGGCCACCGTCACCTCGAAGAGAGTGACCGGAATCGCCGCCGAAGCGAACGGGTTGTCACCGCCTGCGGAGAAGAACGTCTCCATCGCATCGTTTCCGCTGACCGCGAGGAGGAAGACGCCGTCGAAAGCGAGGACGGCGAACGGGCCGGTGACGAGACTGAAGAGCGACGCCATGTCCTCGATGTCCAGCAGACGACGCGCCTGTCGCTCGGTCAGTGACCCGTCGTGGCGAACCCGTCGCACACCGACGTATATCAGTCCGAGCGCCGCGATCGCCTCGATTCCGCCGGCATACGCTCCGAGGAGGAGAATTTTCGGCGTCGAACTCAGTGGGTCGCCGGTGGGAAAGAGTGCTCGTGTCGATTCTGGGAGGACCATCGCTAGCGGAAGAACCATCGCCAACGCGGCGAGGATGAGGCCCTGCCACGCGAGTTTTCGAGAGAGGGACTGCTTGAACAGACTACGCCGTCGCACCCGGAGACTGTCGTAGACCGAATCGCTGAGAAGAGCGGCCGCAATCGGGTCTTCGAACTGTTTGTCGGTGTCCATACGCTACGTTCGGCGCTCTGCTAGCGCGTGTTAAAACTCAGTCGGTCTGGAAATCTTGTGTTAACGAAGAACGTCTCGAACGTGAGACTGTTGGGTGCTGCGGACTCGCAACGACATCGTCTCGATGACGACGAGCGGTCGAATAAACGCGACGCGGTGTTCGTCGCAACCTCGATGGACCCGGACGTTACGCTAACGGTTCTTCGGGGAGTTTCGATTCGATTTCTTCGAGGAAGAAAATCTCCGGTTCACCGACGACACCCGCCTCTTCCATCACGTCCTTGAGGTCCGACTCTTCGAGGAACTTCTGTGCGTTCTCCATCGTGTCCCAATCGAACACCATCACGAGTTCGTTCGGGTCCTCTGTACGACGGAACAGTCGGTAGCCCTGTCCCCCGTATTCGTTCCGAGTGCTGTCGTGGTCATCGAAGTAGGGTTTCCACGTGTCGAAGTCCTGTACCGCGTGCTTGACGAAAATTGTTGACATCGTTGTCTCCTCCGCTACTACTGACACGCTCTGACACGATATACTCGACAGGTTTGTGAGCGTAATAAATGTCTAACGCTACGATAGACTGGTGGCCGAGAGTTTCGTTCGGTGGAGGGAAACACACGTTTTTGGTCGCCGCCAGTGACAGGTTTCGTATGGAGACACGACCACTCGGTGAGACAGGTCACGACAGCAGCATCATGACCTTCGGCACGATTGCGCTGAACTGGTTGGAACAGGAGGGTGCCGACCAGATGGTCGAACTCGTCCTCGACAGAGGCGTCAACCACTTCGACGTCGCGCCGATGTACGGCGACGCCGAACTGAAACTGGGGCCGAAACTTCGCCAACACCGCGACGACATCTTCCTCGGGTGTAAGACCCAGGAACGGACCTACGAGGGGGCGAAGCGAAAACTCGAACAGTCACTCAATCGCCTCGGCGTCGACCACATCGACCTCTATCAGGTCCACGGCCTCGAATACGGAGAGGAACTCGACACGATTACGGGCGACGGCGGTGCCCTCGAAGCGTTCCGAGAGGCCAAAGATGAAGGCATCATCAGCCACATCGGCCTGACGAGTCACAGCGGACCGCAACTCATCCTCGACGCAATCGACCGAATCGACGATTTAGAGACGCTGATGTTCCCGATGAACCCCGTCGTCGTCGGGAAAGACGACGAAGACCACGACTACGAGGCGGTTCTCGAACGCGCCGACGAGGAAGGTATCGGAACGCTTGGCATCAAGGCCTTCGCGAAAGGGCCGTGGCCCTCGACGGACGAACTCCCAGAGACGGACCGACCGTACGCGAACTGGTACGAACCGGTGGACACGTCCCGCGAAATCGAAGAACGGTTCGACTTCGCCGCCGCACAGGGACTGACGAGCGTCGTCAGCATGGGTGACCCGAAGTTGATGGCGATGGTCCTCGACGCCGCGACGCGCTACGACGGGATGGACGAAACCGCCCAGCGGTCGATCGTCGAACGCCACCGCCACGACGAGAGTCCTGTCCCCGAACAACTGCACCACTGACCGAGACGCCCGGAGATGGACGTTCCCACGACGGTGTCGACGGCACTCGAAGACCGGCCAGTGAGCGGTGCCGTCTGTCTCGAAGCGGGTGCCGGAGTCGGCAATACGACGGCAGGGTTGCTCGCCGCGGGCGCGAGTCACGTCTACGCCGTCACGAACGACGCCGACCACGCGGGGACTGTCCACGAACGCGTCGCCCGCGACGAACCTGACCGAACGGCCGTCCTGGAAGCGGACCTTCGCAGTCTCCCGCTGGCCGACGATTCGGTCGAAATCATCACCGCACACGGCCTGTTCAACGTCGTCTCGCCAGGGTCGCTCGACGCGATAGTCGAGGAGTTGCGTCGGGTTGCGGCCCCCGGATGTCACCTCGTCGTCGACGATTACGAACCGCTCCCGGACGACGCGGCAATGCGTGACCTCTTTGCCCTCGAAAACGCCGCCTCGGAGTTGGCCACGGGCGGGTCAGCACTGACGTTTTATCCAGCGGCAGTTCTCCGGCGACTGTTCGTCGGTGAGGGCTGGCAGTTCGACAGAACACGCACCCTCCTCGACCCGGTTCCGTGGACGGAACAGCACGTCCGAGCACACGCGAACGTGGCGCGGTCACTCGCCGAGGACGTCCCCGGTGAACTGGGCGAGGAACTGTCCCGAGAGGCCGAACGTCTCGTGACGACTATCGGTTCGGAGTCGATAGGCGAGATGTACAGCATCGCGTTTCGGTTACCGGACTGACCACCGTCGGCATCGCCGCGGCGCAGTCACTCTGTGAAAATATAGTATATATTACATAATTTCGCTTCAGGGAGCGTTTTTGGTCTACCCATCCGATGTTCACCGTAGGGAGGGATGTCGGTACGCTCACACCCCCGACTGCGACCGGCCCTCCACACCGAGACGAAGACATCTCGACACCCCTCTCACGTCTATGAACACTGACGCGTTCTGTCGTCGAATCGGAATCGACCCGGACACACTCGACGGCCCTCGGCATTCGACTCTCGAGCGTCTGCAACACGCACACGTGACGACAGTCCCGTTCGAGAACCTCGCGGTGACCGGTGACCCCTTCGACGAATCCGACGACGGGGAAGGGGTCGTCCTCGACGAAGCACACCTCTTCGAGAAGATAGTCGAACGAGGGTGCGGTGGGTTCTGTTTCGAACTCAACGGTTTGTTCAACCTGGTGCTCTCCGAACTCGGATTCGACGTGGACCGGGTGGCCGCACGCGTCATCGGGAGCGACGGAACCGGTCGCCCGCCAGCGAACCACCTCACGAACGTCGTCGAACTCGACAGACAGTACGTCGTCGACGTGGGGACAGGGCCACCGACGATGCGCCGCCCACTCCCGCTCGACGGGTCCGTTCGAACCGACGACGTCGGTGTGTCGTGGCGAGTCGCGCCGTGTGACCGTCCCGACGAGACGTACGTCACGCAGTACCGGACCGAGTCGGACGACGAGTGGCGAGACAGATACTGGTTTTCGGAGACACCGCGCCCGTTTCACTACTTCGAAGCGACCTGTGAGTACCTCCAGACAGCGCCAGAATCGACGTTCACAGGTGACCCAGTCGTCTCGATTGGAACCGAGACAGGCCACCTGAAACTCGGACGCGACACGCTCACGAGAACCGTCGGTGGCGACGAGACGACGGAACACGTGGAGGAAGCGCAGTGGCACGAGGTGCTCGCTCGTGAGTTCGGACTCCAGTACTGACCGACTCAGGCCGACCGGTCGCCGTCGAACGCGTCGAACCACCCCTCGACGACGCCTTTGAGCGCGCCGGTCGTACTGCCGAGATTCAACATCTGATAGCCGTCGGCAGTTTTCTCGTTCACGTCGTCCATCCCGAACCCGAGACCACCCACTGGGACGCCAGCGTCGACAGCAGTCGACCGAATCGTCTCGACTGCCTCGCGGACCTTTGGGTGGTCGATTTCGCCGGGATGTCCAAGTGAGACAGAGAGGTCGAACGGGCCGACGAACACGAATCCCAGTTCGGGAACGGACAGAATCTCGTCGAGTTGTGCGAGCGACTGCCGATTCTCGATGGTCACACCGACCAGCGTCTCGTTGTCTTCGGTCTCAACGTAGTCGTCGGCGAGGCCCCACCGACGGGCGCGTGGCGACGCGAGTCCACGGTCACCGGGGCCGCCATCGTACCGAAACCGCGACGACTTGACCGCCGCGCGGACCTCGTCTGCCGACTCGACGCGCGGGAGAAACACGTTTCTGACGCCGAGGTCCAGTGCCTTCCTGACGAGCGTCGGGTCCGTGTTCGGGAGTCGAACGACTAACTCCGTTCCCGTCCGTTCGGCCGCCCGAAGCAAGTCTTCCATCGCACCGCTGTCCCACGGACTCGGGCCGCCGTGTTCGAGGTCGGCCCACACGAAGTCGAGGCCGAGGTCACCGTAGAACTCCACGAGCGTCGGACTGTACGCGGTGTCGAGGACACCCAGTGCCACCTCGTCGTCGTCGAATCTTGCTTTGAGACCGTTCTTACGTCGTGAGCTATCCATGGCAACGATACAACAGGTGGAGGGAAAAAGGGGGCGACGGGCGCGACAGTTCAGAACAGGCCGTGAATCTCACCGTCGTCGTCGACGTCGATGTCGAGTGCGGCAGGGCGAGCAGGGAGGCCCGGCATGGTCAGCACGTCACCCGTGAGGGCGACGACGAATCCAGCACCTGCGGCGGGGTAGAGTTCGCGGACGTGGAGCGTCCATCCGGTCGGTGTCCCCGTCTTCGACGCGTCGTCGGAGAGTGAGTACGGCGTCTTCGAGAGACAGACCGGAAGCGAGTCGAACCCGTCGTCGGTGAGGCGTTCGAGGTCCTTCTGGGCTTGCTTCGAGAACGTCACGTCCGACGCGCCGTAGACGCGCGTCGCGACGGCCCGAATCTTCTCGGTGAGCGAGTCGTCCAGTTCGTACATCGGGCGGAGGTCCGCTCGTCCCGACTCGACCTGTTCGCGGACGAGCGTCGCGAGTTCTTCGGCACCCGCCCCGCCGTCGGCGTGGGCCGTCGAGACGGACGCTGGAATCTCTCGGGTTGCGCACGCGTCGAGAATCTCCTCGACTTCGGCGTCGGTGTCGTCGGGGAAGCGGTTGATAGCGACGACGGCCGGAAGGCCGTACTCACGGAGGACGTCGACGTGGTGGAAGAGGTTCGGCAGGCCGTCGCGAACCGCGTCGGGGTCCGGTTTCGCGAGCACGTCGAAGTCGGCGGGCCACATGTCGAGGCCGTGGCGTTTCAGTCCACGAACCGTGGCGACGACGACGACTGCCTCCGGTGCCGCACCCTGCCGAGAGACGATGTCGAGGAACTTCTCGGCACCGAGGTCAGCGCCGAACCCTGCTTCGGTGACGACGTAGTCCGAGAGTGCGAGTCCGACTTCGTCCGCGACGAGCGTGTTCGTCCCGTGGGCGATGTTGGCGAACGGGCCGCCGTGGACGAACGCAGGCACGCCCTCGATAGTCTGGACGAGGTTGGGACGCAGTGCGTCGCGGAGCAGTGCACTCACCGCACCGGTCGCACCGATATCGTCGACTGTCACGGGAGTCCCCTCGGTGTCGGCGGCGACGACGATTCGGCCGACGCGCCGCTTGAGGTCAGACAGGTCGGACGCGAGGCAGAGGACCGCCATCAGTTCGGACGCCGCGGTAATCATGAAGCCGTCTTCGCGCGGCGGGCCGTTGACGCTGCCACCGAGGCCGACGACAGTCTCTCGGAGTGCTCTGTCGTTGACGTCGAGCGAGCGACCCCACGAGATGCGGTCCACGTCGATGTCGAGTTCATTCCCGTGGTGGACGTGGGCGTCGAGCATCGCTGAGACGAGGTTGTGGGCGGCGGTCAGTGCGTGGATGTCGCCGGTGAAGTGGAGGTTGATATCCTCCATCGGGAGCACCTGCGAGTACCCGCCGCCCGCGGCACCGCCCTTGATACCGAAGACGGGGCCGAGAGACGGTTCACGGACGGCGACAGAGACGTCTTCGCCGAGTCGGGCCAACCCCTGTGCGAGGCCGACGGAGGTGACTGTCTTTCCCTCTCCTTTCGGTGTCGGTGTGATGCCCGTTACGAGAACGAGCGACCCGCGTCGGCCGCGCTGTATCGCCGCGTCGACTGCTTCCTGCCGAAGTTTCGCTTTGTTCGACCCATAGCGCTCGATGTCGTCGGGGCCGAGGCCGAGTCGTGCGGCGACTGTCTCGATATCTTCGAGCGTGGCGTCGCGGGCAATCGCTTCGTCGGACGGAATCTCTGATTCGGAGGTTGTGGGAGTCATCGTGGTCACTACCTGAACATTCGCACAGAAAGGGGTTGAAAGGGGTTCGTCGCTCTAAGAAGCCGAGAATCGTGCGACGGTGGCACTCTGCTGGAGTCACGGCCGGTGGTGGCGCGCGACTGAACTCACGACCGGTCGTGACACGTGGCTATATTCACGAGCAGTCGTCGTCACCGACCGAAACCCACTCGCCGTCGGATTCGACGAGATGGTTGACGCTTCCCGCCCCTCGGCCGACCACTGCTGGCACGGAGAGGGCCGCGTGGGTGAACTCGATGCCGCGCTCGACGGCCGTCGGCAGGTCGTCATCGTGGGCGAGTCTCGCGGCGATAGCGCTGGAGAGCGTACAGCCAGACCCGTGTGTCGCGTCCGTGTCGATGCGCGGATTTGAGTACGTCGTCGTCTCGTCGGGCGTGACCAGTGTGTCGACGACAGACCCATCGCCCGTCTCGACGTGGCCGCCCTTCAGAAGCACGGCGTCTGCACCCCAGTCGAAGAACTGTTCGGCGGCGGTTCGGATTCGGTCGGGTGTGTCGGGGACGACACCGGTGAGTTCCGCCGTCTCGTCTGCGTTCGGCGTCACGAGCGTCGCCTGCTCGAACAGGTCGGTGTAGGCGTCGATGGCACCCTCGTCGAGCAATCGGTCGCCGGACGTGGCCACCATCACCGGGTCGACGACGACCGGACCGTCGTACGCCCGCAGACACTCGGTGACGCTCTCGACGGCCGGTTCCGTAGCCAGCATCCCGAGTTTGACGGCACCGACGTCGAAGTCGTCGTGGACGGCGTCGAACTGAGCGCGAATCGCGTCCGGCGGAAGCACCCGCGTGTCGGTCACGCCGCGAGAGTTCTGGGCGGTCACACCGACGACTACCGACCCGCCGTAGACGCCGAGGCGCGTCATCGTCTTCAGGTCGGCCTGTATGCCCGCACCACCGCCCGAGTCACTGGACGCGATGGTGAGTGCGTATGGCGGCGTCTTCGGGGCCGGCGACTGCAAGCCGGAACTCGAACGTTCGGTCACGGGTCACACCTCGATTCGGTCGATTCGGTCGGAGACGTCGAGGGTGGAATCTCGGAGACCCGACACGGCGTCGAGGAACGCCACCTTGTAACTCGCGGGGCCGTGATACACCCCGAATTCACCGTCCGCGGCCAGTTCGCCAGCGAGGCCGTACGACGCCGTCGCCGCCAGCGCCGCCCGAAGCGGGTCGTCTAGCGCGGCGGCGAAGACGGCCAGCGTCACGCCCTGCATACACCCCGTGCCGACGACGTTCCCCATCATCTCGTGGCCGGTGTGGACTCCGTAGGCCGCCTCGTCTGTGGCGACGATGTCAGTCTCGCCGGAGGCGACGACGACGGCACCTGTCTCTCGGGCGCACGCGATGGCCGAGACGGCGATGTCGCCGTACTCACCGACCGATTCGACGCCGCGGACTTCGGCGTCTTGGCCCGCGAGCGCGGTTATCTCGCCGTAGTTTCCGTTGAGCACGTCCACGTCGAGGTCCGTGACGAGGCGGTTCGCGACGCGGGTCCGCGTTGGTGTCGCGCCGACGCCGACTGGGTCGACGACGAGGGGAACGTCGTTCTCGTTCGCCGCCGTCCCGGCGGTCAACATCGTCTCCTCGCCGCGTTCGCTCACGGTTCCCATGTTCAGCAGACACCCGTCCGCGAGGGCAACCATGTCGGCGACTTCGCGGACGTCGTCCGACATCACCGGGAGGCCACCCCAGTGGAGCGTAATGTTCGCCACGTCGTTGACCGTCACCTCGTTCGTCACCGCGTTGACGAGGGGTTCGGCGGCGTCCACCGCGTCGAGTGCCGCCGAGAGCGACACGTCGAGTTCCGAGACGGTCATCGTCGCTCCCTCCCTGCTTCGACGGCGGTAGCGAGATTCCGCGTCGCTCGCTCGGGATTCGACGCCTCGGTAATCGCGGAGACGACGGCGACGCCGTCGGCGCCCGCGGCAACTACGTCGGCGGCGTTTTCCGGGGTTATTCCACCGATTCCGACGACTGGAACCGAGACGGCGTCGCAGATTGCGGCGACAGTCTCGACGCCGATTTCCGACTGTTCGGGCGTCGTCTCCTTCGACGACGTCCGAAAGACGGCACCGACGCCGAGGTAGTCCGCACCGGCCGTCGTTGCGGCAGTCGCGTCCGCGACAGTCGACACCGACCGACCGACGAGTGCGTCGTCGCCCAACTGTGTGCGCGCCACCTCGATTGGAACGTCGTCGTCGCCGAGGTGGACGCCGTCAGCGCCGACTGCCGCGGCGATATCGACTCGGTCGTTGACGACGAGTGGGACGCCCGCGTCGGCGGTTATCGAGCGGAGTTCGCGAGCGAGTTCGTACCGCTCTCGGGCAGATGCGTGTTTCTCTCGAAGCTGTACGACGTCGACTCCGCCGGCGATGGCGGACGACACCACGTCCACCGCCGAACGCTGACCCGAGAGGTTCGACTGGGTGACGAGGTAGGTGTCTATCGAGATATTCATCGGTTGTATTAGTCAGTGTTACCACGAGCTATCAAAACAGTTGCCCCTGTCGTCGGTGTCAAAACGGAGAAATCCGATTCGCCGGGAGTGGTTCAGTTCAGGTCGGTCCGTCGAAACACCGTGAATCCGACGGCGAGCGGAACCGCCGTCCACACGGCGAGGACGAGTGCGAAGACCCACCATTGGGCGTAGACGGGAACGGGGCCACCGACGAGCGTCGCCGCGCCGGGAATCGACGGGTCACTCGCGTGCAACACCGCGGTGACGAGTGCGCTGTAGGCCCCCGATGGACTCAGGCCTTCCAGAAGCAGGAACCAACCGGGGACCGGTCCGTTCGGGAACGACCCGACGACGACGAGGTGGATACCCTGCGGAACGAGGTCCCAGAGGAGTGCGAGGACGAGATAGGCGGCGATGCCGATAGTCATCGCCCGCGCTCGGGTCGCCGTCGACGCAGAGATGCCGATAGCGATGCCGACGAAAGCGACGCCGAGCGCGCCGGTGAGGACGAGAACCCCGAGGAACGCCGTGAGGGGTAACTCGCCGTAGACGGCCCACGCGAGGACACCTGCGATGAGGACGCCGATACCGATACCCGTGACGACGACGCCGCTTCGACCGACGAACTTCCCGAGGACGACGGCCCCGCGTGCTGGTTTCAGGCCGAGCAAGAGTCGGAGACTCCCCGACTCGCGCTCCCCGGCGATTGCGAGGTAGGCGGCGACGAGTGCCACGATGGGGACGAGCATGGCGGCGAACTCGCTCGCGGCGCCGATTCCCATGAGGACCGACGCGTCGAACTCGGGGATGAGGAGTGGCACGAGCGACGTGAGGCCCATGACGAGTGCGACGACGGCGACGAGTGCCCACAACACCCGTGACCGAACCGCGTCGTCGAACTCCTTGGCCGCGATGACCTGCCAACTCATCGGTCCACCTCGACGGCGAGTCGCTCGTCGGTCGGACGCGTGTACGCCGAAAACAGGTCTTCGAGCGACGCTGCGCGAGTCTCGATGTCGAGGACGGAACTTCCGCCTGCGCGCACTCTGTCGACGAGTTCGACCTTCGACGATGGTTCGGTACAGGTCGCTCTGACGACGCCGTCGGTGACGGCGACGTCTGTGATGCCGGGGATGTCTGTCAGGTTCACACCGGTCGGTGGCGTGTCGACTGTCAGTGCAATCGTCGCACCCGTCCCCACCGCGTCGCGCAGGCCGTCGATGGTGTCGATTGCGACCAACCGTCCGCGTGAGAGGATGCCGACGCGGTCACACACCGCTTCGACCTGACTGAGGATGTGCGACGAGAAGAACACCGTCCCACCGTCGTCGGCGTGAGCGCGGGCCAACTCGCGGACGTCTCGGATACCGTCGGGGTCGAGTCCGCTGGAGGGTTCGTCGAGAATGAGCACCTCCGGGTCGCCGACGAGTGCCATCCCCAATGCGAGGCGTTGGCTCATCCCCTTCGAATACGTTCCTGCTGGTCGTGCTGCTGCAGTCGCGTCCAGACCGACCCGGGCCAAAATCTCGTCTGGGTCGTCGCCGCTCGCCTTGAGGTCGATGGCGTATTCGATGTGTTTCCGTCCGGAGAGACGGTGATACAGACTGTAGCCGTCGGGGAGGATGCCGACACGACTGTGAATCGCTTCGGCCTCTCTCTGTGCGTCGTATCCGAGAATCGTCGCCGACCCCGACGTGGGGCGAACGAAGTCCATCAACATGTCGATGGTCGTCGACTTCCCCGCGCCGTTCGGGCCGAGGAAGCCGAACACCTCGCCCGCTTCGACGGTCAGCGAGAGGTCAGAGACGGCGTAGACGTCGTGGCCGTAGCGTTTGGTCAACCCCTCTGTCTGGATTGCGGGCATCGTCAGACCGCCTCGCTCACGAACGACTCGGTGGGCGGACTGCACGCCGCGGACTGCCGTCGGGACCAATCAGTGTTCATATGAATAGAATGACTCATCGTGCCAATATACTCACGTAACGATATCACATCCTGAGAATCCATTCGCCCGACCATCGGGCGGTTCTATCGGGTCGTCGCTCGTCGTTCTCGGCCTGTGAGAGGCTGATACGGCCATTATCCCCACAGCGACCGAATAGAGTGGTGGTGACTGAAGATGGTGTCAATTCTGGTCGTCTACGGAAGTAGCGAAGGACAGACGGAGAAGATATCGAACCGAATCGTCGAACTGTTCGAAGGGATGGGACACGACGCAACCGCCGTCCCCGTCGAGGACGTCACCGCAGATACGACGCTCGACGCGTTCGACGCGATAGTCGTCGGGTCGTCGATACACCTCGGCAAACACGCCAAGAAGGTGTCCGCGTTCGCCAGCGCGAACCGCGAGATCCTCGACGCACGGCCGAACGCGTTCTTCCAGGTGTCGCTGTCGTCGGCCATCGAAGACGAAGAACACAAGGCAGAAGCGGCGGCCTACGTCGACGAGTTCGTCGAAAAGACGGCGTGGCACCCCGACCGAATCGCCATGTTCGGTGGGGCACTCCGCTACTCGAAGTACGGGTTCCTCACTCGCATCATGATGAAACGTATCGCCAGCGATGCGACCGGTGACACGGACACGTCGCGCGACTACGAGTACACCGACTGGGAAGAAGTCGAGACGTTCGCCAGCGACTTCGCCACGCTCGTGGCGGGTGACACCCCCGCCGATGGTGAGACAGAAGGGACACAGGCGTGAGTGCGCCGTAGACTCTTGGCGGGGTCCGCGTCCACCGTCGAATCTGGAGACGCGCCCACGTTCGTCGTGTCGTCACAGAGACGGTGACGTTCTTATTCACCTGGAATCGTGCGGTGAATACATCACCTCAAAGAGGTAACAGTAGTATCCGGTCGGCGTCCGTGACGTCGTCCGTGAATCACCCTGAAAACCGGAAATATCGATGAAAACACGCACACTCGGCATCGTCGCCGTCGCCATCCTCGTCGTTCTCGCCGTCATCGGCGGCGGACTGTGGGCAGTCGGACGACTCTCGTTTCTCGACTCCTACGGGAGCGAGTACGACTATACCGTCCGCGTCTCGGCGGACGAACCGATTACGAACGTCACCGTCTATGTGCCGTTGCCAGTCAACGAGGGAACGTCGCGAATCGGCACCGTCGTCGAGACGCGTGACTACTTGAAACCCGACTCGTGGACGTACGACGTAGTCGAAACCCGACACGGGCCGATGCTCCGGATTCAGGCCGACGAGATGCCTGCCGACCCGACGTATCACCGGGCAATCATCGAGAACGACAGACTGGTGCGCTGGGAACAGATTCCGGCCGACGAGTACGGACAGAACGATTCGGAGACGCTTCGAGTCGAACACGACACGGCGGAAGTCAACGCCGAACTCACCGTCAACCGGTCTATCGACACACGCTCGCCGGAACTGGCGGAACCGGTCTTACACCCCCGTTCGAACCCGCGGGCGATTCCGTGCGACTGGCCACACGAAGACGACGAGACGCGGTGTTACTCCTACGACACCATGATTTTCGTCGAGTACGACGGCCCGGAGACGACGAGTCTCACCGTCACGACGGAACTGCGTGGCACCAACTCGTGGTGGGTCGGTGGGTGGAACTTCAACGAGTACACTGACCGAGTCTACGTCTACGACTTACCCGCCGACCAGCAGGGGTGGGTCGTCGTCGACGGAGAACTCCAGACGGGCGTCGGCAACTACCCGCGGAATCCGCCGCAGTAGGGTCAGTGACTCTCCACCGCTGGAATAACCCAGTGATATTCACCAGTTATATCGGGGTGTAGTCGAATGGGATAGCCGACGATGGCATTCAGTGACCACCTCCTCGACGTCGGTGCGGACCACTGGCACGCACAGAAGGAACACCCGTTCGTCGTCGAACTCGCCGAGGGCACACTCGACGAAGACGCGTTCCTCCACTGGCTGAGACAGGATTACCACTACCTCCTCGACTACGCACGGACGTTCGCCGTTCTGGGGTCGAAAGCCACAGACGAAGCGACGATGGAACACCTCTACGGCGTCGCACACAGAGTCGTCGCAGACGAACTTGACCTCCACCGGGAGTTCGCGTCGTCGTACGGTCTCTCACCGGCGGACCTCGCGGCGACGGAGAAAGCGCCGACGTGTGTTGCGTACACCAATTATCTCCTCCGGGTCGCCTCCGAGAAACCGCTCGCCGTCGGTGCGGCGGCTATCTATCCGTGTGGACAGGGGTATCTCGACGTGGCAACTCACATGGCCGAGATTGCGGACGACGAACACCGGTACACACCCTTCGTAGAGAAGTACACGAGCGATGCGTTCCGCGAGGCAGTCGCGTGGATGCGCGAGTTCGTCGACCGGTCGGCGGAGGCGAATCCCGACCAGCGGACGGCGATGGAAGCGGCGTTCCTGCGGAGCACGAAACTCGAACACGCCTTCTGGGAGATGGCCTACACCGGCGAGAGATGGCCCTCCGGAGACCCAGCGTAGTCGCGTCTGCGACGAATCTCAGCCCCCCAGTTTCGGCATGATTTCGTCGCCATTCGTGTTGGTGAGAAAGATGGCGGTACGCACACACTTTTCTAGTCCTACACAATTGTACATTACAATGGCTGGTGGCGACTCCCTACGGACGAACCGAGTCACGACGAACGGAACCGACCTGAGCGACTTCCAGGGGTTTCAGGAGTCGCGTGACTACGAGGTATCGGACGTCGCGGCCTACGCGGAGTTGGCATCTGACTTGCGTGACGCCGTCGACGGCGAAGTCCGGTTCGACGAGTACGCACAGATACTCTACTCCACAGACGGGTCGATATACGGCGCACGACCGGCAGGTGTCGTCATCCCGACCAACGTCGAAGACGTGCAGGCGGCAGTCGAACTCGCGGCGACACACGACGTGCCCGTCCTCCCTCGCGGTGCCGGGTCGTCGCTGGCGGGACAGACCGTCGGCCCCGGGTGTGTCGTCCTCGACTTCTCGAAATATATGGACGACATCGTGGGTGTGGACCCCGATGGGCGTCGAGCGACGGTGCAACCGGGCGTCGTCCAAGACGACTTGGACGACAGACTCGCCGAACACGGCCTGAAGTTCGCTCCCGACCCGGCGTCGTCGAACCGTGCGACTATCGGCGGCGGTATCGGCAACAACTCCACCGGGGCACACTCGGTCAGATACGGCATCACCGACGCCTACACCGAGGAGTTGCAGGTGGTACTCGCCGACGGGTCGCGGATTCACACGCGCGACGTGGTGGTCGGCAGCGACGAGTGGGACGACATCGTCGCGAAAGACGACAGGGAGGCGGCCATCTATCGGACCGTTCGGCAACTCGTCGAAGCGAACGAAGACGAAATCGAACACCGGTATCCGACGCTCAAACGCTCCGTCTCTGGCTACAACCTCCACAAAGTCGTCTTCGAGAACGACGACGGCGAGACGGTCATCAACCTCTCGAAACTCTTCGTCGGCGCGGAAGGGACACTCGGCGTCGTCGTGGAGGCAACCGTCTCGCTGGTGACGGTTCCAGAGGAGACGGCGCTCGTCCTCTACGCCTACGACGACCTGATAGACGCGATGGCGGCGGTGCCGGACGCCCTCGACTTCGACGCCTCCGCCGTCGAACTGATGGACGACGAGGTGTTCCGGATGGCCCGCGAGTCCAGCGAGTACGCCCAGTACGTCGAACAGATACCCGACGGGACGGCGGCGACGCTGATGCTCGAATTCGACTCGGAACTCCACGACGACTTCGAGGCGGCGATTGCGGCGGCCAACGACCACTTCTTGCAGTCGGGGTCCGACGACGGCAACGCCTTCGACGCCATCGAAGCCTACACCGACGAGGCGCAGGCGGACCTCTGGAAGCTTCGGAAGGCGGCGATTCCGCTCCTCATGTCGCTGCAGGGTGACCCCAAACCCTACCCGTTCATCGAAGACGCGAGCGTGCCGCCGGAAGAACTCGCCGAGTACGTTCAGTCGTTCGAAGACGTACTCGCAGACCACGGCACGTCGGCGGCCTACTTCGCACACGCCGGGTCGGGGACGCTCCACATCCGCCCGATTCTGAACCTGAAAGACGCCAACGGCATCGAGACGATGCACTCGATTACGGACGACGTGACTGACCTCGTGTTGCAACACAACGGGGCGTTCTCGGGTGAACACGGTGACGGGATGGCCCGGACCGAGTGGAATCCGAAGATGTACGGGCCGCAACTCTGGGACGCGTTCAAGGAACTGAAGTCGGCGTTCGACCCCGACTGGCGGATGAACCCCGGGAAAGTCGTCTACCGCGACGACGACCCGGCGGACATGCGCGAGCACCTCCGCTACGGTGCCGACTACCAGTCGCTCGAACCCCAGTCGGCGCTGGATTTCGACGACGAAGGCGGCTTTTCGCACCTCGTGGAACTGTGTAACGGGTGTGGGACCTGCCGACAGACCGGGTCGGAGACGATGTGTCCGACCTACCGAGCGTCGAAGGACGAAGCAGAGACCACCCGCGGGCGGGCGAACATGCTCCGGGCGGCTATCAGTGGTGACCTCCCGGAAGACGAACTCTACTCCGACCGCTTCCAGGAGGAGGTGCTCGGCCTCTGTGTCGGGTGTAAAGGGTGTAAGAACGACTGTCCGACCGGTGTCGACCTGGCGAAACTGAAAGCGGAGGTCAAACATCAGCATCACCAGAAAGAGGGGTCGTCGTTCCGCGAGCGGATGTTCGCACAGATAGACAACGCCGCGAGACTGGGGAGTACACTCGCACCGGTGTCGAACTGGCTGACGAAGGTTCCGGGTGCGCGCACGGTTCTGGACCGTCTGTTCGGCATCGCACCCGAGCGAGAACTCCCGTCGTTCACGCGAAACACGCTCGAAGACTGGATGACAGACCGGAGTCCAGCGGTGTCTGCCAACGACGCGTCACACAAGGTGCTGTTCTTCCTCGACACCTACACGAACTACGTCACACCCGAAATCGGGAAGGCGGCGGTGCGAACGCTGGAAGCAGCCGGCGTTCACGTCCAACTGGCCGAGAACGTCGCACCGAGTGGACGGGCGGCTTTCTCCAGTGGGTTCCTCGACTTGGCACGCGGACGCGCCGCGCACAACGTCGAGGCACTCGCACCCTACGTCGACGATGGCTGGTCGGTGGTGTTCACCGAGCCGTCCGACGCGGTGATGTTCCAAGACGAGTACGCCGACTTACTCGACCACGAGGCCGTCACGACTGTCGGCGCGGCGGCCTACGGCGTCATGGAGTTCATCGACGTCTACCGCCTCGACGACGCGTTCGACCTGTCGGCCACCCACTCGGCGTCGGCGAGTGTCACGGGACAGGCCGCCGCCGATGGCGGCCGAACCGAGTCGCTGACCTATCACGGCCACTGCAACCAGAAGGCGCTGAACAAAGACCACCACGCGGTGGGCGTCCTCCGGCGTGTCGGCTACGACGTGGACCCGCTGGATTCGAGTTGCTGTGGCATGGCCGGGAGTTTCGGCTACGAATCCGAGCATTACGACCTCTCGAAGGCCATGGGTCGCATCCTCTTCGACCAGGTAGACGAAAGCGAGGGTGACACGGTGGTCGCACCGGGGGCGTCGTGTCGGACACAACTCGGTGACAGGACGGGGGCGACGGACCGACCACCGCACCCGATAGAGAAAGTCGCAGACGCGGTTCTCGGCTGACGACCCCCGTGGAACGGGCGGGACGTTCGCAGAGATTGTCGCCGTCGAAATTCCGCAATCACATCTCTTTTACACTATTACGTGGCACGTCCCGATAGACCATGCCGAATGCACCAGAGGTTGGCGAACTCGCTCCGCCGAATCGGACGCTGATGGGCCCCGGCCCGAGCGACGTACATCCGCGCGTCCTCCGTGCGATGTCCACGCCGCTCGTCGGCCACCTCGACCCGTCGTTCATCGACATCATGAACGAGGTCCAAGAGCTCATGCGCTACACCTTCCGGACCGACAACCAGTGGACGATTCCCGTCTCTGGCACCGGGTCGGCGTCGATGGAGGCGGCTATCGGCAACCTCGTCGAACCCGGCGACACCATGCTCGTCCCGACCAACGGGTACTTCGGTGGCCGCATGCAGTCGATGGCCGAGCGTGCCGGCGGCAACGTCGTCCACGTCGACGCACCGTGGGGCGAACCGCTCGACCCAGTGGACGTACAGGAAGCGTTCGACGAGCACCAACCCGACGTGTTCGGGTTCGTTCACGCCGAAACCTCGACTGGCGTCAAGCAACCGAACGTCCCCGAACTGACGAGCATCGCTCACGACCACGACGCACTCGTCGTCGCCGACACCGTCACCTCGCTGGGTGGCGTCGAACTCGAAGTCGACGATTGGGGCATCGACGTGGCGTACTCCGGCCCGCAGAAGTGTCTCTCCTGTCCGCCGGGCGCGAGTCCGCTCACGCTCAACGACCGGGCGATGGACAAGGTGCTCTCGCGTGAGGAGTCGCCGCGTTCGTGGTATCTCGACCTCTCGCTGCTCGAAGGCTACTGGGGCGAGGAACGCGCGTACCACCACACCGCTCCCATCACCAACGTCTACGCGATTCGCGAGGCGCTCCGCCTCGTCGCCGAAGAGGGAATCGAGAACCGCTGGGACCGCCACCTCCGCGTCGCCGGTGCGCTCAAAGCCGGCGTCGAAGCGATGGGCCTCGGCCTGAACCCCGAAGACGACTACTGGTTGCCGAGTCTCAACGCCGTGCTCGTCCCCGACGGCGTGGATGCCGGCGAAGCCATCGACTACGTCCTCGAACAGTACGACCTGGAAATCGCCGGCGGCCTCGGCGCACTCGCGGGCGACATCTTCCGTATCGGCTGTATGGGCTACTCCGCCAAACCTCAGAACGTCTCGTTCCTCATGACCGCACTCGGCGAGGCGCTCGAAGCGCAGGGCGCGGACGTCGACGTCGAAGCAGGGTTCGCGGCGATGCGCGACCAACTGCAGCAGTAACCCGGCGTTACTCGTCGTCAATCCGGATTAATCCCGTTCAACGGTTGGGAAATTCGGTCGAAGCCGGTAGACACGGTTTCTCCCTTTCATTATCGTGGCACCGTCAGTCGCGACTGCAGCGAACTATGAAACGAATCACGCTACTCGGCGTCGTACTCGCAGTCCTCGTTGCGACTGCGGGTGTGGCCGCCGCGACACCCGGAGACCACGCGGGCGAATCGAACGGAGACAGTGCCACGCAGCAGGGGCCACCGAGCGAACTCCCCGGTCCAGTTCCCGACTTCGTCTCCGACATCCACGACTCGGTGACCGAGTTCATGGACGGCATGATGGACGGCGCACTCGGCCCCGCCGTGAGCGAGCACGCGGGACAACCCGCACACGCGGGGAACTGAGAGTCGGCCCCAAACCCTTCGGCTAACTAGCACGTACCTTTACCAATCATGAGGCGTCCACTCCTCGCTGTCGTCGCCGTCCTCGTTCTCGTGGGGGCCGGTGTCGGTGCCGCGTTCGTCACCGGATTCGGCCCGTTCGCCGGTGGGGCCGACAGCGACGGCCAATCGACAGAAGCGTTCCCGACCCAGACGACGGCCACGCCCTCGTCCGGCGACAGTGGAGACTCCAGCGGGAGCGACGGCGGTTCGAGCAGCGACGGAACCACCACCACGACCAGCGAACCGTCGACACCGCCGTTCGCCGTCACCATCGACGACATCGAAGAGTGCGGCCAGACCTGTCGCGACGTGACGAGTACGCTGACGAACCAACAGGAGACGGACGCCACCGGCGTCACCGTCTACAGTCGCATCTTCGTCGGCAACAGCACCGCCTCCGACGACGAAGTGTGGCGCGGAAGCCAACAGGTCGGTGACCTCCCCGCGAGTGAGTCGTTCACCGCGACGAGACGCGTCGAGTTGTCGTACACCGAGGCGTTCGCGGTCCAGCAAGCCGACGGGTGGATAACGATTCAGACGACCATCCAAACAGACCAGCGGACGGTGACGTACACCGAGCGCCGCGACGTGACGTAAAAATCGGCGTGAGGTTCAGTCGTCGGCGGAGGCGACTTGGCTGGGGTCTTCGGGAATGAAGCCGAGTCCCTGAAGCATCCCCAGTGCGTCCCACGTCGCCCAGCCTTCGACGGCCTGTCCGTCCTCCACCCGCATCGACATGATGCCGGGCGTCTTTTCGTCTTCGGTCACTGCCTGCCCTGTCGGTGGGATTCCGAAGAACTCTCCTTCGTGGGTTCCACCGCCCCGGAAACCGAGCGTCACGATGTCGTCGTCAGCGTGGACGTACTCGATGTCCATCTCGTAATCCGGGAACCCGTTCAGGACGTTCTGTACGAACGTCTTGAGTCCCTCCCGTCCGACGTCTTCACCGGTCAGGTCGAACCAGTGGCCGACGTAGTCGGGGCTGAACAGTTCGTCTATCGCATCGAGATTGTGGTTGTTCCACACCTCCTCGACGAACTCTCTGGCGAGGGCTTTGTTGTCCTGTGCTGTCATCTCTCAGTACCTCCAGATGACTAGACGACTTCTGACAAATTTGTAACTCGTGTCATATGGTACGATAACCAGAGCTTAATCGGGAGACAAAGGTAGAAATTAATATCACACTCAATACCTGATTGATGCCATCATATCAGAATTTAGAATGTATTCTCGCCCGGGTTCATCGGGAAACACGCCGACGAGACGCGCCCACGGCGGCGACCACTTCCGCAACGACTTTTCGCGCCGACGCCGAACGCCGGGTATGAACATCGAGGTTCGCGAACTGGCCGAACTCGGCCCCGACGCACGACGTGCGTTCTTCGAGCGTGACGCCGGCGTCGCCGGCGTTCGGTCGGACGTCCGCGACATCGTCGAACGCGTGCGAACGGAGGGTGACGTCGCCCTCCGCGACTTCTCTCGGGAGTTCGACGACGTCGAAGTGGGCAACATCGACGTCACTTCCGACGCCGAACGCGCCTACGAGAAAATCGACGACGACGTGCGCGAGGCAATCGAGACGGCGGCAGCGAACATCCGCGAGTTCCACGAGCGACAGGTCCCCGAGGACTGGCGCGAGGACTTCGACGGCCGTGAACTCGGGCGTCGTTACCGACCACTCGAACGCGTCGGCGTCTACGCTCCCGGTGGAACCGCCGCCTACCCGTCGAGCGTCCTCATGGGCGTCATTCCGGCGAAGGTTGCGGGCGTCGAACACGTTGCCGTCGCCACACCGCCAGCAGACCCGATGAACCCGGTGACGCTGGCGGCGATGCACGTCGCCGGTGCCGACGCGGTGTATTCGGTCGGTGGCGCACAGGGTATCGCCGCCCTCGCTTACGGGACGGAGACGGTGAAGGCCGTCCAGAAAGTCGTCGGGCCGGGCAACAAGTGGGTGACCGCCGCGAAGGCCGAAGTCCGCGGCGACGTCGACATCGACTTCCTCGCCGGTCCGTCCGAAGTGCTGGTCGTCGCCGACGAGACGGCAGACCCGCGGTTCGTCGCCGCTGACCTCGTCGCACAGGCCGAACACGACCCGAACGCGTCCGTCGTCGTCGTCACCGACGACGCCGACCTCGCCGAGGACATCGTCGCAGAAGTCGAGCGACAGGCCGCCGAACGGGAGCGAACAGAGACCATCGAAGCGGCACTGGCGAACGACGCGTCGGGCGTTCTCGTCGCCCGGTCGATGTCCGAGGCGGTCCTCTTCGCCGAAGAGTACGCCGCCGAGCACCTGTCGATTCAGGCCGACGACGACGAGGCCCTCTTAGACCGCATCGACTCGGCGGGGAGCGTCTTCCTCGGGCCGTACACACCCGTCGCGGCGGGCGACTACGCCTCCGGGACGAACCACGTCCTGCCGACCGGCGCGGGTGCCAAACGGCAGGGTGGCCTCTCCGTGGACCACTTCGTTCGGTCGACGACGGTCCAGCGACTCGACCGTGACGCGTTAGCCGACCTGTCGGAGACGATTACGACGCTCGCCGACGCTGAGGGCCTCGACGCGCACGCCCAGAGCGTCCGCGAGCGTTTCGACGAGTAGTTCTGTAGTTTCGCGAACGGTTCGACGAACAGACGTGCCGGCACCACCGGTGTTCCGACCGGCGCCACAGTTAACCGTTCCCACAGTATAACGGGAAGTATGAGCACTGAATCCGCGAGGGGAAGCGGCGACGCGGCTGTCACAGTCACGCCCGCCGCCGCGGAGGAGGCCGTCTCGCTCCTCGAAAGCGAGTCGATGGACACAGACGTCGCTGGTCTCCGTCTGTTCGTCCAGCAAGGCGGTTGTGCCGGCCTCTCCTACGGAATGCGATTCGACAACGAACCGGAAGACGACGACACCGTGGTCGAACAACACGGCCTTCGTGTCTTCGTCGACCCGGCGAGTATCAACTACATCGGCGGGTCGACGCTGGAGTACGAAGGTGGTCTGCAAGGTGCGGGCTTCCACGTCGAGAACCCAAACGCGACGAGCAGTTGCGGGTGCGGCGAATCCTTCCGGACGTAGGCCCATACTCCTTAAGCCGTAGGCCTGCGAATCGTGGCCCATGTCCGAATTAGAATCCCAGACCGTCGCCAGCGGAAAGACCGTCTACGTGGCACAGGACGAAGTCGAGCGCGGGTCGAAAGGACCGTTTTACGTCGTATACGCGACTGTCGACGCCGAGAACCGGTGGGGATACCTCTGTGGCAACTGCGATTCGTTCGACACCGCGATGGACACGATGGGGCGCATCGAGTGCAACGCGTGTGGGAACGTCCGCAAACCCGAGGAGTGGGACGCTGCCCACGAGTGAAATCAGCTCAAGAGAGATACATTCGCCGACAATTGGTATGGTATACCGTGACAACCTTTATCACGTGAGCTAGTGTAGGTAGAGTTGCATGGCCCAGGCTTCGATGCCCCCTGTTCAGGAGGCTCGGTCGATATTCGGCCGGCTGGGGTACACCGTCTCGGGGGACGGACCCCAAATGCTGGCCGAACACAAGTGGCGTACGGTCCAGGTGACCGCACTGAGTTCGCGCGAAGCGTCTGAGTGCCGACCGGTACTTACAGACGGCGGAGACGACGCAGGCTATCGTCTTCGCTGCTTCGTGACGTGGGACGACCACATCGAGACGCTCACAGAGCGTCTCCGCGGTGTGGACCTCCCGTACGAGTGGGCCATTATCGGTGTGTCGAACGGTGGAACCGACGACTACGAAGTCGTCCGCGGCGCGAACACGTAGTCTCGCGCCCAAACGTTTTCTTCAACCCACTGCCAACGAGTGGGTATGCCGCAACCCACGCAGTCGGGACTGCATCAATTAGTCCGCAGTCGACGTCTCAACGCGACTCTGGCGTGGTTGTTCGTCGGGTTTCTCTCTGCTGTCGCCGTCGCGAGCGTCGTGACGGATAACGACCTCGTCTGGGGAGGATTCGCCGCAATCGTCGCCGCATTGTCCGTCGTGCCCGCCGTGGCGTATCGCGAACCGCAGGCGATGCTCCCGTGGGAAGTCGTCGCGCTCGCGTCATTCCCTATCGTCGCCCGGGTACTCGTCCGTGGTGAGACCATCGGCGGGATGACGTTCACCGGACGCGTCTCGACGTATCTCGCCGTCGCAGCAGTCGCGCTCATCATCGCCGTCGAACTCGACGTGTTCACGCCGGTCCGGATGAATCGCGAGTTCGCCGTCTTCTTCGTCCTCGTCGGGACGATGGCCGCCGCGGGCGTGTGGGCCGTCGTCCAATGGCTCTCGGATATCTACCTCGGGACGTCGCTCCTGTTGAACGGGCGACCCGAGGACGTCATCGAGACGACGTTGATGTGGGACTTCGTGGCCGCCACCCTCTCGGGGTTCCTCTCGGGACTCCTCTTCGAGTACTACTTCCGCCGCCGGGCGTACTCGCGAGAGCGTCTGCCGACAGACGTGGTGGAGGCTACAGAACTAGTCGACCCTGAGGTCGGTGGTTCGTCGTGAAGATTCGCTCGATACTTCGTATCGACGCCCACCGCCAGCGCCAACTCTCGCGGGCGATGCAACTAATCCTCGTCGGTCTCATCTTCATCGGCCTCGACCGGCGAAACCTCGGTATCGTCGTCAACGCGTCTGTAGGGTTGGGCGTCACCTACCTGCCAGCGATACTCGAACGCGACTACCGCATCCCGATGGACGCCGGGTTGACGCTCTGGATTTCGTCTGCGGCGTTTCTCCACGCCCTCGGAACCGTGGGACTCCCGGGGTCCGAGACGAGTTTCTACGCCGGCGTCTGGTGGTGGGACCACCTCACCCACGCGCTGTCGTCGTCCGTCGTCGCCGCCGCGGGATACGCCACCATTCGCGCAGTCGACCAACACAGCGACGACATCTACCTCCCGGGGCGGTTCATGTTCGTCTTCATCTTGCTGTTCGTCATCGCCTTCGGCGTCTTCTGGGAAGTCCTCGAGTTCGCCATCTCGCGAGTCGCCGCCCTCGCCGGGACGACGTCGGTGTTGACGCAGTACGGCCTGGACGATACGATGTTGGACCTCGTGTTCGATACGGTCGGTGGCCTCGTCGTCGCGCTCTGGGGAACCGCTCACCTCACCGACGTCGTCGGGGCACTCCGGACGCGCCTCGACGGGCCGATGCGGTGAGGCTCGGTGGGCGTCGCGGGCGAACGCACAGTCTCCATCCGGGCGTCGTTACGACGTGACAACGGGGACGATTATTTGTGATAGTACGACGAATGGTCGGGCGAGATGGTGTTCAAGAAAATCACCCTCATCGGTCGGAGTAACGAGAGTTTCGACGCGGCAGTCGACGACGCAATCGACCGAGCAGAGGAGACGCTCGCCGGCGTCAAATGGGTCGAAGTGAAAGAACTCGGCGTCGAAGTCGCCTCTGTAGAGAACAGAGAGTACCAAGCAGAAGTCGTAGTCGCGTTCGAACTGCAAGGCGAAGCGGAGTAGCGCCCCACGACACGAGAGCAGTATCGGTGGCGTCCGGGACGGGAGACGACCCCTGTCCCCGCTCTCGATTGTGACGAATCCCGACGGCTTCTTGTCCGGTCGGCCCTCCACTTACGAAAAGCGAATGCCTCGTCTCCTCCACTACTCCGATATCGAGAACGTCTTCGACGACCCTGAGCGCGCGGGTCGTCTCGCCGGGTGTGTCAGCGTCCTCGACGACGACGACACACTCGTCGTCGGCACGGGCGACAACACCTCGCCCGGCGTCCTGTCGCTCGTCGAACGAGGCGGGCAGGCCCTCGACTTCTACGACGCCGTCGATGCCGACTTCGAGACGTTCGGCAACCACGACTTCGACTACGGCGCGAACCGAACCCGCGAACTCGTCGCCGCGAGTCGGCCGACGTGGGTCTCCTGTAACGTGCGCGACGGCGACGGCGACCGGTTCGCCGCCGCCGAGGGCGCGCTTCCGTGGACCACCGAGACGGTCGCTGGCGTCACGATTGGGTTCTTCGGCGTCACCGACCCGGCGACGGGGTCTATCAATCCCGAAGCGGTCGAACTCACGTTCGACGACCCCTACGAGGCGGCGGCGGAGGCGACGAGCGCCCTCCGCGACGCCGGTGCCGACGTGGTGGTCGCACTCTCACATCTCGGCAGTGGCGACGACGAACTCGTCCGCCGGTGTGACGTCGACCTCGTCCTCGGTGGCCACGTGCACGCCGAACGCGACGACGTGGTCGATGGCGTCCCCATCGTCCGCCCCGGCGCGAACGGCCACGTCGTGTGGGAAGTCCGCATCGACGGCGAGCGAATCGAGACGGTTCGACACCGGACCGCCGAGTACCGCCCTGACGAGTCGTTCGTCGCGACGCTCGTCGGCCGTGTCGACGCCGCCGGACTCGACGACGTGCTCTGTCGTATCGACCGACCGATGGACCGGTCAGAAGAGACTGTCGCCGCCGGCGAGTGCCGCGTCGGCAACGCAATCGCCGACGCCTACCGCTGGGCGACCGGTGCGGACGTCGGCCTTCAAAACAGCGGTGGCATCCGGTCGGGTCCGCCCGTCGGCCCCGAGATAACCCACGCGGACCTCGTGAGTCTCGTCCCCTTCGAAGAACATCTCGTCGTCGCCGAACTGACGGGCACGGAACTGCTCGCCGTCTTCAACGCGGCCCGAGGGTCGGTCATGGGGTTCGGCGAACCCGACTGGTGGCACGCACACGTCAGTGGGGCGCGAATCGTCTGGGACGACGACCGAAACGAGGTGGTCGAGGCGACTGTCGGTGGCGACCCAATCGACCCCGAGGCGCGCTACACGCTCGCGACGAGCGACTACGTGCTCCACAGCACACAGGAGTTCCCGGCAGTCACGCAAGCCCACCGCGCCGGCGAGTTCGAAATTCAACACGAAGTGCTCGCACGCTACGCCCGCGAAGTCGGATTCGACGCGACTGTCGAGGGGCGAATCGAGCGACGAACGACCGCCCCGGCGGAGGATTGATGCGGCCTCTCGAGGATGCCACCGATTCGAACCACGTCGTGGGCACCGGCCACCTCGTCCGAGAAGGAAAGGTTGACGCACACCCAGCGAGTGTGTCCCGAATATGACACGGGTCGTCGTCCCGGTTCGGTACCCCCTCTCCAAGCACTCACGTGCGACGTTAGAAGAGTCTATCCGCGTCGCACGCGAGCGAGACGCCGAGTTGACCATCCTTCACGTCGACCTCTATCAGTCGAACCGCGGCGTCACTCGAACCGACCTCAAGCGTGCGGTCGAACGCGAGTTCGGGCCACTCGTCCGCGCGCGCTACGTCGTCCGGAAAGGGTTCCTCGTCGAAGAGACCATCCTCGAAGAGGTGGCCGCCGAGGAAGCCGATATCGTCGTCATCGGGTCGAAACAGGCGAGTCGCTGGCGACGCATGCTGCGGCGGTTCTTAGACGACCCGGACATCGACATGTTCCTCCGCGAGAAACTCGACGCGACGGTCATCACCGTCCGCGCCGACCAGTAGTCGACCGAACGGACACCGAACTCCCGGTCACGATAGAACTCGAACTGTGAAACCGGCCCCCTACCGCTAATTTACTGCTGTCGAGTCACCCGAGCGCTTGCTCGTCGTACTCGCGTCTAAGGGGTCTTCGAGTTCACCCATGACCGCTTCGAGTGCGTCTGTCGCGGTGAGTAATCCGACGACGTCACCGTCAGACAGTACGAGAGCCAGTTCTTGGCGTTCGGCCTGGAAGCGGTCGATTGCGTCGCTGACGGAGGTTTCTGCAGACATCGTCATCGGCGGTGCCGCAATATCCTCGAACGTCGCGTCTCCATCTCTCAAGGCATCCATTTTGTCGACCACCTGCGGGACGTAGACGATACCCGCGACGTCTTCGGGTGTGGCCCCGATGAGGGGGTAGCGGGTATGAGGTGTCTCGGACACGCGTTCGAGATTCTCTTCGACCGAAACCTCTGTCGAGAGGAACACGACAGCCGATTCGGCAACCATCACGTCCCGAACCTCGATAGTCCCTGCCTCCAATGCGTTCAACACTTCGTCGTGCCGCTCTCCCTCTATCTCTCCTCGCTGCAGCAGAGAACTCATGCGGTTGCGGAGTTGACTCCGGGATTCGATTACGTCCTGTTCTGCTTCGAGCCATGCCCCGGACATCTCGATGCCGAACAACCGGAGCGTCCACTTTGCCACCCAGTCGCCGAGCTTGATGAGTGGAGAGATGGCCACGTAGAACCAGTGGAGGGGAGTCGCACCGTACCGGCAGACCAGCCGGGAGCGTTCGACACCGAGATACGTCGGCGTCTGCTCGCCGTGGGTCAGGTGGATGAGGTTGATGATGAAGTACGCGATGAGCGCCCCGGCACCGATTCTCGCGAGTGGTGTTCCACCGAAGAGAGGCTCGAATATCGCCGCGAGCGCCGGTTCGGCGACGATACCGACGGCGATGCTCGACGCGGTAATCCCGACCTGACACGTCGTCAGATACAGTTCCAGGTCGTTAGTCATCTCCCACGCACGTTCCAGTTTCGAGTCTCCGTCGACGAACTCGTCTTCGGTAAATTGACGAGCGCGTGTCAACGCGAACTCGATGGCGACGAAGAAGCCATTTGCGAGGATGAGCAAGGCGCCTGCGAACAAGCGAATCCCAATCTCGACAGGGGTCATTGGTCGGTAGCACTGTCTCTTATCTCTCGGCACGGGTGTATGTGTCGGATTGTCCTCGGATTTAAATACTATATTGTCGTAAACGCAGATGAATGGGTCGATGGTGCTGCCTCGACAGCAGTCTGTGGGCACGTTTTTACGTCGTTCATCCAAACGATGTAGCCAAATGACGAACCGAGAGTTAGACGGCCTCGACCGGCGCATCCTGTATCACCTCCAGTTGGAAGCCCGTCACACCTCTTCGAGCGACATCGCGGAAGCCCTCGACGTCTCCGCGAGCACGATTCGAAATCGGATTCAGCGACTCGAGGCGGACGGTGTGATTCGAGGCTACCACGCCGACGTGGATTACGAGACGGCCGGCTATCAGCTATTCACACTAATCGTCTGTACGGCCCCGATTCCGAAGCGCGAAGCGCTTGCGGAGGCGGCGGCCGATGTCGACGGTGTCGTCGAAGTTCAGGAAGTCATGACCGGGGAGGCCAACGTGCTCGTTCGTGCCGTCGGTGTCGATGGCGACGACCTGTCACGAATCGGAGAGGAGTTGGACGAACTCGGCCTCAAGGTCTCTGACGAGGACTTGATTCGAAACACGCACCACAGTTCGTACTCGCGATTCGGCGCGTCGGACGAGTCGTAATTCGAGGAGAAGACTAGAGTGTTCGAGGGGAAGGCGACACGCGATTCGACCCAGGGTTCGTGGGTGCACGACAGGGCCAGCGAACCTCACTCGCTGTCGCCGTCGGTATCGACCGCTTCGCGGTGGTCAGACGATGGTTTCGCAATCATCTGTCGTCCATCGTCTCCAGTTTCGGCGTCGCCGACGCGGAGCGTCCCACTCGTATCGTCGAAGACGACGTGAGTGTGCGGGTAGGCGAACTCGACGTCCGCGTCGGAGGTTTCGAGTAAGTCCCACAGTCGCGTCTGTATGTCCGACTGGACGCGTGGCATCTTGTAGGGTTTCATCGCCCAGTAGCGCAGGCGGAGGAGTACGCCGTCGTCGGCGTACGAGTTGATGTACGCGGTCGGTTTCGCCGGGTAGCGGGCGCTGCCGACGCGGATATCGGGGCCTCCTTCGATGACCTGGTCGGTGTCGCGGGCGGAGCGTTCTATCAACTCCCGAGCGTGGGCGATGTCCGACTCGTAGGTGACGAGCACGTCGAGTGTCATCCGTGTCCGTTCGTCTTCGGCGGAGTAGTTGATGACGTCCCGATTGCGAATCGTCGAGTTCGGCATGACGAGGAAGGTGTTGTCGAGCGTGAACATCTTCGTGTAACTCAGCGTTATCTCGTCGACGAACCCGCGCGTCCCGTCGTCGAGTTCTATCATGTCCCCAATCTCGTAGGGCTGGTCGAAGAGGACGAACACACCGTTGATGATACTCCCGACGATCGGTGCGAGGACGATACCGAGGACGGCCGAGAACACCGTCACCGAGAGGACGATGTTTCCGAGTTCGACGCCGAGGAACCCCGCTGCGACGACGCTCCCGGCGAGGAAAACGGAGAGACGGACGATACGGAGGACCGTCTGCGCGACGCTCTGCCGGGCGAACTGCCGGGCGACTGGCCGGCCAAGCAAGCGCACGACGTACTTCGAGACGACGACGCTGAGGACGAGGACGACGAACGCCGACACGTACTGCCAGCCGGGGAACAACAGATAGTCCGGAACGAACTCAGGGGGAGTCACGAGTCCGGACTGGAGTGGGGCGAAGACGGTGTTCGGTCCCGTCGTCGGGACGTTTGCACCGGTCTTCGCTGCGGTGTCGGCCACTCCGAGGACTCCGTGCATAGAAACAGCAACGTAGACCGTTAGAAAAAGGGTTGCCACTCTGATGGCCCTGGAAAGGGGACCCGTCGCTCGGGTCGGACGGCGAGACACCGACCCGCCCCGATGGCACTGAACGGCTATGTATCGTTACGACGTAGCGACAGGTATGGACCGAACAGCGACGTCGCTTCCGGACTTCCGTATCACCCACGACGACGAACCGAGTCAGGTGCTCCTCGCGGGGTTCTCGTCGTTCGGCCTCGCCGGGTTGACGGCCGTCGACTTCATCGTCGACCACCTCGGACTCGAAGAGACCGGTCACCTCAGCGTCGAGGGGTTGCCGTCGGTGACACCGTTCTTGGAAGGCCGCCCGCGACACCACACACGACTGTTCTCTCGGCCGGACCTCGACGTGACCATCCTCGTGGGGGAGTTGTTCGTGCCCGCCGACTTCGGGACGGCGTTCAGCAACGCCATCCTCGACTGGATGGAAGCAAACGGTGTCGAAGAGATTGCGGTCCTCTCTGGCGTCCCGATTGCGCACGGCCCGGACGAACACCGCGCCTTCTACGTCGCCACCGACGACTACCGCGAGGCACGACTCCAGAACGTCGACATCCCACCGATGGGTCGCGGATTCTTCGGCGGGACGAACGCGGCGCTGGTCGAACGCGGTATCGACTCGCCCCTCGGTGTCGGCGTCTACATCACGCCGGTCCACGCGCAAGTGCCAGACGTCGAAGCGGCAATCAGACTCGTCGACGCCGTCGACGAGGTGTACGAACTGGGCGTCGACTCCCGCCCACTCGAATCGTTCGCCACCGAAGTACAGCAGTACTACGCGGAACTCGCCGACAGACTCCACGAGAGCGAATCTGACCTCCCGGAAGACCGGATGTACATGTGACCACGGGTGAGGTCCGACGAGCGAAATAGTTGTCAAAAAATACCACCTCGTTACGGAATGGGGTGCTACTCGGATATTAGTAAATGACTTAGGGGATGCGTGTGAGGTCACGAATATGGCTGACGAATTGCGGCTAACGATGGAGCGTGTCGGAGAGCGCTTCAGCCTCGGCGAGTACGAGATAGACGCCTACCTGGCCGTCCTCGAACACGGTCAGTTGACGGCGAGCGAAATCGCGGACCGAACGAGCATCCCCCAACCCCGTGTGTACGACACGGTCCGGAGTCTCTCCGACCGGGGACTCGTCGAACTCCGTGAGTCGCGTCCGATGAAAATCGTCGCGGTGGACCCCGAAGACGCCTTCTCGAACGTCAAGACGTCGCTCGACGAACTCATAGAAGAGTTGGAAGCGCGCTACACCGCACCCGCACGCGACACCGAGGCCGTCTCACTCGTCAAGTCGCGTTCGACCATCCTCCGGTACATCGAAGAAATCATCGAGTCCGCGGAGTACGAACTCGTCTTGTCGCTGACGCCGGACCTGCTTCGTCGCTTCCGCGACGACCTTGCGGCGGCCATCGACAGCGGTGTCAGTATCGACTTGCTGGTCACGCCCGCCTCCCGCGCACCCGACCCCGAGGAGTTCAGCTATCTCGACGTGGCGACTATCGCCCGCGCTCGCCGTGGTATCACCTCGCCCGTGCTCGCCGTCGCCGACGGTGAGTACTCCATCTACGCGACGCAGGACGCGTTGCGCGACGACCGTGACCGATACGGCGTCATCTTCAATCGCTCTGCACTGGGCTTCCTCGTCAGCGGGTTCTTCGGCACCGTGCTGTGGTCGACTGCCGAGACCATCATCGCAGACGGCAAGCGCCGTCCCTTCCCGCGTCGCTACGCGTCCATCCGCCGCGCAGTCAAGGACATCCGCGAGATAGAAGGCGACTTCTACGCCTCGGTCTCCGGTCGCGACATCGAGACGGGGAACCCAACCGTCGTCGAAGGCCGCGTCATCGAGACGGCGTTCGAAGACACCGAGGAAGTCGCGTCGCTCCACATCGAGACGGACGAAGGGACCGTCGAAGTCGGTGGACTCGTCGCTGCGCTCGAAGACGTCGAAGGACAGGAGATTCTGCTGGGTCTCGGCGAAGTGCCGGACCGAAGTCAGTTCGAGTAAGTACCGCCGACGCGACCCGAACGTCGAGGACGTCCCGGTTCCCGACGCGTGCTGTTCGTTTTATTCGTCACCGAACTCGTAGACGACTGCGCCGCAGTCTTCACAACCGAGAACCTCGTGTTCGGGTGAGTCGTAGACGCCGGCCGTCCCACCACAGCAGTTCCGGACTGTCGTCTCTTCGACGGGGCCACCACACTCGGGACAGACTTCGGTGAACATCCGGAGTGGTTCAGTCGCCGCGAGAGAGACCATCGGGTCGACCGCTCGTTCGGTGACGGCGAGGAGCGTCGCCACGTCGGCAATCGCCTGTGGCCGGGAAATCCAGACGGACATCGACGGGCCGTCGATGGAGATACCGTCGAATTCGGCGGCGACTTCCGCTTCGAACGGGAGCGCTGCAGCGACTGCCTCGGCCAGTTCGTCGTCCGACGCCTTACGGAGCGTCGCCATCGCCGACTCCCACTCGTCTCGTGCCTCGTCGGTCAGGAACAGTCCATCTTCACGTTCGACGAGGACGTCGGCGTCGAGGAGCGTCGAGAGCATCACGTCCGGGTCCACGTTCGCGTCGAGCGACTCTGACTGTCGGGGTTCCTCGTCGTCGTGTTCGAAGACGCCACTGAGACCGACTGCGGCGACGAGGCGCGGCGCGAACGACGGCGTCCCGGGGACGACGTACCCTCGAAGGTAGACCAGTGCCGCGCCGATGGCGGCGACGACGAATCCCGCAGGTAACCACAGCACGCCGAGTGCGAGTCCGACGACGGCGACGACGACGGCGTTGACGACTGTACACGGACGACACCGATTCGCACCGGTGTGCTCGGGTCGTTTCAGTGAGTCGATGACGGACATTGGTGGAAAATTGGGAGTGTGAGTGTTTCGCTGTTGGGGTGGTCAGTTCGTTGTTGGGTGGTCAGTTCGTTGTTGGGTGGTCAGTTCGCTGGTGGCGTCTCCACGGTGTCGAGGCGGACCGCACGACCCGCCTCGGACGACCGGTAGATGGCGTCGATGACTCGCTGGACTGCGAGGCCCTGTTCGACCGTGTTTCGGCCGGGGTGTTCGCCGGCGGCGACGGCCTCGACGAACAGTTTCTGTTCGGACTTGTGAGTGTCGTTGGTCTGCGTCTCGACGTCGGTGGTCGAGAGGTGGTTTCCGCCACCGACGCCGTCTTCGTAGAACTCCAGTTCCTGGCTGGCCCGGTCAAAACGGGCCCCGCCTTCGGTTCCGCGGAGGAAGAACTCGTCGTTGGTCGGGCGGTTCACTGCCCACGCGACTTCGAGCGAAATCGTGGTTCCCTCGGCGGTTCGAATGAAGGCGCTGGCGGAGTCGTCCACGTCGAACCCTTCCGGTCCCACGTCTTCGCCCCACATCTCGACGAACGTGTAATCTTCGTCGTGACCGAATTCGGACCGGGTGACGCCGGAGACTTCGACGACCTCTGGGAAATCGAGGAAATAGAGCGCGAGGTCGATTGCGTGGACACCGATGTCGATGAGTGCGCCACCGCCGGCGATGTCGTTCGAGGTGAACCACGACCCGCGGCCCGGGATGCCGCGTCGACGGATGTAGTTGGCTTCGACGTGGGTGATGTCGCCGAAGCGACCCGCCTCGTAGTGGTGGCGGAAGACTTCCACCGGGTTCGCAAAGCGGTTGTTGAAACCGACCATACAGAAGCCATCGGCCCGTTCTGCGGACTCAGCGATGCGTTCGGCAGATTCGAGAGAGTGTGCGAGCGGCTTTTCGAGGAGGACGTCGAGGCCAGCGTCGAGCGCAGCGACGGCGTACTCTTCGTGGAACCGGTTCGGCGTCGTGATGATGACGGCGTCGACTTCGGCGAAGAGTTCGTCTTTCTCTTCGTACGTGTTCACGTCGTACTTCTCTGCGAACCGTCGGCGTGCCTCTGCTTGAATGTCGAGACCGCCGACGAGCGTCGCACCCATGTCGACGATGCGGTCAGCGTGGTGGTGCCCGATGTTTCCGAGTCCGACGATGCCGACTCGGACCGATGACGCTGTATTCATGATTCAATTATTAACTACTGTAGGTGTTAAGTTTCACGTTCCATGTGCTGTTTTACCAGACTCGACCAGCGACGTTCCGAACGTGGGAGTCCGGTGGAATATCGGTGTGAACGGCAGACGCGAGTGGTCTCTCTCGTGTCAGTAGAGCTGTTCTTCGCGCTCTTCGCGTTCCTGCTCGCGACGTTTCTCCTCTTTGAGTTTGCGTCGGCCACGAAGGTACTGCCGGCCCTTCGGGATGAACTTGTTCTTCAGGTCCAAGAGGAACGAGACGATGCCGTAGGCCCAGAAGAAAAACAGGACCGTCATCCCGCCGATGTAGAACCAGCCGAGTTCGTTGACCATGGGTGTGTGAAACAGGTTGGGTCGAATAAACGTTGTGTGGGAGCGTCTGCGGTTCAGTCGTCGCTTTCGGCTTCCGTGCCGGTCGGTCCGCTCGCCTGAATGCCGCTTTCGATACCGTGACTGATGGCTTTGCCCGTCTCCGTATCGAAGAGGTGAATCTTCGACCGGTCGAGAATCACGGTGACGTCTTTGTCCTCTTCGATTTCGGTGTCCGGGTCGACGCTCATCAGGAGTTGGTCGTTCGTCGCGACGGCGTCCTCGTCGAGGCTCGTCTCCGCGTCCTCTTCGAGTTTCAGGTAGACGAAGATTTCGTCACCCATCGGTTCCAGCACGTCCGTCAACGCGTCGATTTCGTGGCTGGGGTTCGTCACGAGTCCACGGTCATCGGTGAGGTAGACGTCTTCCGGGCGGACGCCGAGCGTGACGTCTTTGCCGGATTCGACACCGACCTCTGCCGGGTCGAACTCGACGTCGACGTTTCGCGACTCAAATCCAGTTTCAGTGACCGTCCCGTCGAGGAAGTTCATCGACGGCGACCCGATGAATCCGGCGACGAACAGGTTCGCGGGTTCGTTGTAACAGACCAGCGGCGGGTCGATTTGCTGGAGTTGTCCGGAGTCGATGACGGCGATGCGGTCGGACATCGTCATCGCCTCTGCCTGGTCGTGGGTGACGTAGATGATGGTCGTGTCCAGTTCCTTGTGCAGGCGCTGGAGTTCCGTTCGCATGTGGACGCGGAGTTTCGCGTCGAGGTTCGCGAGCGGTTCGTCCATCAGGAAGACGCCGGGGTTACGGACGATAGCGCGGGCGATAGCGACGCGCTGGCGCTGGCCACCGGACATCTCGTCGGGCATGCGTTCGAGCATGCCTTCGAGTTGGACGACGTCTGCGGCGCGGTTGACGCGCCGTTCGATTTCCTCCTTGTCGTAGTTACGGAGACGGAGGCCGAACGAGATGTTGTCGTAGACGTCCATGTGCGGGAACAGCGCGATGTTCTGGAACACCATCGCCACCCCGCGGTCCTTCGGCGGGAGGTTGGTGACCTCGCGGTCACCGATGAAGACCTTCCCCTCCGAGGGGATGGTCAGTCCCGCAATCATCTCCATCGTCGTCGACTTGCCACATCCCGAGGGACCAACGAGGCAGATGAATTCGCCGTCGTTGATGTCGAGGTTCATGTCGTCGACTGCCGTTACGTCGTCGTAGTGCTTGCTTACGTGTTCGAGTTTGACGTCTCCCATGGTTACTCCTTCAGTGCTCCTGCAGTTAGTCCGCTGACGATACGTTCCTGTGCGATTATGACAAGGATGGCCACGGGTAAGACTCCCACGATGGAAGCGGCGGCCATCAGGTTGAACGGCGTGTCGAACTGGCCCTGATACTTCAGGATACCAGCGACGATTGGCGCCCACGAGGAGGCCTCACCGTTGTTCATCAGGAACGAGAAGAAGAACTCGTTGTAGACGGCGATGAACGTGAGGACGCCCGCGGTTGCCACGCCGGGTGCCGACAACGGCACGATGACACGGAAGAGCGCGCCGAGTCGCGTGGTCCCTTCGACCCGCGCCGCATCCTCCAACCCGTCGGGGATTTGCCCGTAGAAGGTGGTGAGGATGAAGATAGACAGCGGGAGGAACAACGCGCTAAACGGGAACACCATCGGTGCCGGCGTGTTGAACAGGTCCGGCGACGAGACGGTGATGAACCCGATGCTGATGGCGGTGTTCCCGGTGAACAGTTCGAACAGCGGGATGAGGAACGCTGCTGGCGGGAAGTACGAGATTGCCAGGATGCCGAGCATCAGGAGGCTCTTCCCGGGGAAGCGGAGGCGTCCGAAGACGTACCCCGCGAGGCTCGCGAGCAGCAACACGATGACCGTCGTCGTGATGCCCAACACGAAGCTGTTGAACATGTACAGGTGGAACGGCACCCGCACGAACATCTCGATGAACACTTCGGGGTTGAACCCTTTCGGAAGCAGTCCCATGTTCGAGATGAGACGGTTCGGCGTGAGCGCGATGACCAAGAGCCAGTAGAACGGGAACAGGGTCGTGACCAGGAAGAACACCGTCGCGACGTAGAACATCGAACGGTAGGCTCTGTCCGGGTTCTTGATGGCCTTGTTGACCCACCGGCCGAGTGGCCCGCGCTTCATCTCTGCGTCGTCTGAACCGAGACCGATTCCGGAGCTTTCGTTCGACATCTTAGATTCCCTCACTAGCGAAGTTCACGATGTACACCGAGACGACGATGGCGATGATACCGGCGGTGATGAACGCAACCGTCGCGGACGTTCCGTACAGCGGTGCGTTGAACGTCGTGACGACGAGACACGAGAGCGACGGCACGGTTTGACAACCGGCCATCGTCTCGATGATACCGTAGACGCGCATCGCGTCGATGGTGCGGAACAGCATCGCGACCAGCACCGTCGGCAGGATGAGTGGGAAGGTGATGAGCTTGAACTGCTGCCAGCGGGACGCGCCAGCGACCTTCGCCACGTCGTACAGCGACCGGTCGATACTCTGCATCCCTGCGAGGATGAGAAGCGCCATGAACGCTGACGTCTTCCAGACGTCGGCCACGATGATGAGGAACAACGAGTCTGCGGTGTCACGCAGTGGTGTCGTTCCGATGAGGCCGAGTTGGTTCATGATGGCCGGATTATCGGTCGTTCCGACGAGGAACCCGATGTTCGGCTGGAACATCAGGAACCAGATCATCCCCTGAATGACGATAGGCACTGCCCACGGGATGATGATAGCGACGCGGACCCACCGGCGACCACGGAAGTCCTGGTCGAGAATGAGCGCTTGCCCAAAGCCGATGAGTGTTTCGAAGAGCACGCTGAAGACGGTGAAGATGAGCGTCACCATCAGCGCGCTCGAGTAGATGTCTGTTACGAACGGGAATTCTGACGTGAACGTCGGGAGGAACGAAGACGGAAGTGCGAAGTCTCGTGCACCAGTGAACAGGTCGATGTAGTTCTGCAACCCGACGAACTCACCCAGTCGTGCGGTCCCCGTAAGCTGGTCGGCGAACAGCGACATGCTGAACGTCGTTGCCAGCGGGTAGACCGCGATTACCCCCAAAAGGATGAGTGCGGGCGTCAGAAGCAAGTACGCGAACTGCGTCTCCGACAGCGTCTCCATCCAGTTGACGGCCGACGCGTACGGACCTGAGCGTCGAGACTCAGAGACTGCCTCCCCCGATTGTTGTTCTGTAGCCATGACAATTGATAACGTGTGTGGGTAATATTACGTCTTACCCAAGACGGAGTTTACGAGGCGCTCTGTTCGATCTGCTCGAGTTGCGACTTGAGGTCGGACATCGCCTGCTCTGGCGACTTCTCTCGGGCCATCGCGTTGTTGACTTCCTGAGAGACCTTCCCGGACTGCTGCGGCCAGACGACGGTGACCGGACGCGGGATAGCGTTGTTACCAGCGACCTTCAGCGCGTCGAGGTAGCGACCGATGACTGGGACCTCACGTGCACGGTCGGAGTCGAGCAGGGACGGGCGCGGCGGAATCCAGCCGATGATTTGGAAGAGGTCCAGCTGGAACTGCTCGTCCTGCATCGTCCGAAGAACCTGAACTGCCGCCTGCTTCTTCGCGTCCGACGCGTTCGGGTTCATCGTCATGTGCCAGCCACCGAGTGCGGCGACGGGGCCACCGGTGCCCTCGTACTTGGCCTCGTCGGGAGTGACACCGTACGGAATCGGCATGACGCCGAGGTCTTCGCCGAAGACGTCCTCGGCACCGTTGATGTTGATGGAGTACGGCCAGTTACGGTGCATGACGGCACTGCCGTCGGTGAACGGCTTACGGGACGTCTCTTCGGTCCACTGGAGGACCGCTTCGGGCGCGATGCCGCCCGTAATTCCGTCGAGGGAGTGTTCGTCGTCCTCGCCGTGAATCATCGTGCGCACCATCCGGATGGCGTTGAGGACGGGTTCCTCGTCGACCGTAATCGGTCGGTCACCGATGGGGCCGAAGAGGTTCTCGCGGCCACCGAAGTACGCGCCGCCCCACGAGGTCATGAACTCGTTGAAGTCACAGCACGAGAGGCCCTCGTAGACGTCGGCCTGGAACGTGTATCCGAATTCGACGTCGGAGTTAGCCTCCATCGCTTCCTTCGTGATGCTCGAGAACTCCTCCCAGGACATGGACTCGGTCGCCCACGTCTCGAAGTCCTCGTCGGTGTAGCCCGCGTTCCGGAGCAGGTCCTTGCGGTACTGCATCGTCGGGAAGTCGGGGAACAGCGGCTGACCGTACAGGTCGCCGTTTGCACCCTTCGCCGTCGAGACGGACGCCTCGAAGTACTCCTCTTCGATGGTCGTAATCATCTCGGACGGCAGCGACTGCGAGAGGTTCTGCAACTGGTTCCGCGCGATGAACGGAACCGTCCACCCACTGTCCATCATCAGGAGCGTGGGTTCTTCGCGGCCACCGTTCAGCCACTGCTGGTACTGCGCCTGGCGGTTGTCCGTAACCTGCGACCCGGCGATGATTTCGACAGTGATGTTATCCGGGAGGCCAGCATCGCTGAGTGCCTGCTGCACCTCTGATTCCGCGTCGCCGACACGCGTGTCGGCCGCCCACTGAATCGTAATCTCTTCCGTCGATTCCTCGGTGTCAATCGGGGTGTCGGTGTCTTCGTTCCCACCGCCACCGCCGTTCCCGTCGCCGCCGTTCCCGTCGCCGCCGCCTGTACTGATACAACCGGCGAGTCCAACTGCGGCGCCCGATGCGCCGGCAGCCTTCACGAAGCTGCGTCGAGAGACGCCATTCCGCTTGCCCTTGCGAGAGTCAGCATCAACCATTACAGTTTGTACTCTACAATTAGTGATTATTTATACTTTTGGTGCCGGCTACTACCGCTGTTGTAGTAAATTGAATGTCAGTAAACTCGGCGTACTGGGCGACCACTCGCTCGGTGGGAGTAGACAACTAAGAGATAAGTTCGGTGTATCGAAACTTAATCTTTCCCCGGTGCGGGCCACTGCGGTGTCTTCGGTTCTTCGATGCGGTCTATCTCGTCCGGTGTCAGTTCGATATCGAGCGCACCGAGGTTCTCGTCGAGGTGGTCGATGGTTCGTGGGCCGACGATTGGTGCATCGACGACAGGTTTGTGAAGTAACCACGCGAGCGATATCTGCGCCGGCGTGGCATCTTTCTCGTCGGCGAGTTCGCGAATCACGTCGAGGACGGCCCAGTTCTCGTCGGTGAACCTGTTCGACGTGTACTCGTCTGTTTCCGCACGCGTGTCAGCGGGGACGCTGTCGTCTCGTTCGTACTTCCCCGTGAGGAACCCGCCAGCGAGCGGTGACCACGGGATGACGCCGACGCCTTCGCCCTCACAGACCGGAAGCAGGTTCGCCTCTTCGTGGCGGTCCACCGCGTTGTACTCCGGTTGCATGCAGGCGAACCGTTCGAGGTTCTCCACGTCGGCGGTGTAGAGGGCTTTCGTGAACTGGTACGAGGACATCGTACTCGCACCGACGTATCTGACGAGTCCCTCGTCGACGAGGTGGTCCAGTGCGGAGAGCGTCTCCTCGATTGGGACGTGGTCGTCCCACCGATGAATCTGATAGAGGTCGATGTAGTCGGTTCCCAGTCTGTCGAGACTCGCTTTCGCCTGGTCGAGGATGTGTTTCCGCGAGAGGCCCGACTTGTTCGGGCCGTCATCCATCGGGAAGTACACCTTCGTCGCGATGGCGAGTTCCTCTCGGTCACGGTCGGCGATTGCTTCACCGACGATATCTTCCGACTCACCGCGAGAGTAGGCGTTCGCCGTATCGAGGAAGTTGATGCCAGCGTCGAGCGCGTGGTCGAGGAGTTCGAGACTCGCCTGTCGGTCGTTCATCATCCAGTCGGCACTCGACCCGAAGTTCATACACCCGAGACAGAACCGGGAGACTTCCAATCCGGTGTCTCCGAGATACGTGTACTCCATCTCTGTCATGGGTCGACGTACACCGACGGGTGGCAAAAGTGTGTGCACGCTGAACTCTCCGTCCCCGGTCGGTCTGGCCGACGGGGACAGAGGCGTAATCACTTTATTCACCCCTCTGGAATCCGGGGTGTATGGATGGGCGCACACGCGAGTACCTCGAAGGTCGCTTCGGTGATTACTACCGGAGCACCGACATCCCACTCCCACCCGCACCGAACGAACGGGAGTGGGGCGTCATCCCGTGGTCTGCCGGCGGGACACGCATGCACCGCCACCAGTCGTTACTCGATTTGGGAGACCTGAGCGATTTCCTCGCACGCACCGCGCCCCGTCACGTCTACTTCTCGTCTGCACGGTTTGCCGACCCCGGCGCGCCGTCGATGGACGACAAAGGATGGCGCGACGCTGACCTCGTGTTCGACATCGACGCCGACCACCTCCCGGGTGTCGACCCGGAAGAGACGCCCTACGCGGAGATGCTCGAAGCGGGGAAGCAGGCACTGCTGGACCTCCTCGACATCCTCGAATCGGACTTCGCCTTCGAAGAGATGCAGGCCGTCTTCTCCGGTGGCCGAGGCTACCACGTCCACGTCCGCGACGAGTCGATACGCGGACTCGACAGCGAAGCACGTCGCGAAGTCGTCGACTACATCCGCGCTATCGACATCGACGTCGACGGCCTCATCGAGACGCGAGCGTTCGGCGCGACGACCCGTCGCGTCCTCAGAACGGAGGGCGGGTGGGGACGCCGAACGCATCGCCGACTGCTCGAATTCGTCGATGGCTTACTGGAGATGGAAGAAGACGCCGCGCTCGAGAAGTTGAAGGAACTCGACGGTATCGGTGACGGGCGCGCGAAGACTATCCTCGGAGCGTTCCGAAACAACCCGGACGCGATTCGGGAGGGGAACGTCGAGGCAGGCGGCCCCGGCGTTCGAACGCTCGTCGACGCACTCGCACGCGAGACGATTCGCGAGGAGACGTCACCGATAGACGAACCGGTGACGACGGACACGAAACGCCTGATTCGACTCCCGAAGAGCATCCACGGCGGGTCCGGACTCGTCGTCGAACCGCTGGAGAGAGACGAAATCGAGTCGTTCGACCCACTGACTGACGCCGTCCCCGACCGGTTCCGTGGCCGTGAAATCACCGTCGAGGTCACCGACCCCGGAACGGTGGTCTTCGATGACGATACCTTTACACTTCAGTCGGGCGTCCAGTCAGTACGCGAAAGCCTCGGGGTGTTTCTGATGGCCCGTGGTCGAGCAGAGAAGGTGACAGAATGAACGTAGACGAACTCAGGAGTGTGCTGCGAACGGAGCGACAGAAAGATAGCCTGCAGCAACTCCGCGAGTCGTTCTACGAGGACGTCGCGGAGTACATCGCCCAACAAAAGGAGATACGCAACCGGAAAGCCGAGGAACTCGGCACCCACTACTCCCCGGAGATTCGCCGCATCACCGACGAAGTCGAGACTGCCGAAGAAGTCGTCACGTCCATCTACGAACGCCGTGTCGGCAAAGTCGTCAAGGCCGCCAGTTTCGCCGCCGCCGGGATGTCCTCGTCGACGGAGGGACTGACCCACGAGGAGAAACGCCTCTTCGAGGACCTGGTCGACCGAATCGAGCAGAACCGTAGTACCGTCCTCTCGACGCTCGAAAACGTTGTTGCCAACGACGCGCCGCAAGACGCCGTCTCGGCGGGGTCCGTCTCTACGGACGAACCAACCGCGCCGAGTGCGACACACACGTCGGCGACACCGTCGCCTGACGAGACGGTTCCGCCGGACGACCCCGACCACGAGACGATGGCGTTCGACGGGTCTGACTCGTCTGGAAGCAGTGACGCAGGCGACGTGCTCGCTGGTGCGATGGGTGGCGCGTCCGACGAGACGTCGTCGGCCACAGAGAGCGAGGACGAACCGGCGACCGACCGCCCGTCCGACGAAGCACGGGCCGTCGTCAGCGACGACGAGGCCCCAGAAACACCGTCGTCCGCCGATTCGGACGATGCAGACGCGGAATCTGACCTGTCCGACGACCCGGTTTCGGACCTCGGTGCGGACCGCGAGACGGTTCGCATCACCGCCGACGTTGGCACTATCTTCGGCGTCGACGAACGGGAGTACGACCTTGCACAGGAAGACGTAGTGACGCTCCCGTCGGCCAACGCGGAACCGCTCGTCGAACGCGGTGCCGCAGAGAAACTCGAGTAGGAAACACCCTTCTTCTCGCCGTCCGAAGCGACAGATATGCTCGCTATCGGAGACGACGCGCCAGAGTTCGAACTCACAGACCAACACGGCGACACCGTCTCTCTTTCGGACTTCCGCGGTGACTACGTCGTCGTCTACTTTTACCCCCGTGCCGACACCCCGGGGTGTACGACCGAAGCCTGTAGTTTCCGCGACGCGTGGGACGACTTCACCGACCGAGATATCACGGTGCTCGGTATCAGTGACGACCCGGTTTCGGACCTCGACTCGTTCGCCGAGAAGTACGACCTTCCGTTCTCGCTGCTCTCCGACGAAGACGGCACAGTCTCGGCGAAGTACGACTCCTACGGCGAAAAGAACATGTTCGGAAACACCTTCGATGGCGTCTTCCGCAACACGTACGTCGTCGGCCCGGACGGCGCCATCGCACACGTCTACGAGGGCGTCTCACCCGAGGGACACGCCGACGAGATTCTCTCGGATATCGACGCCTGACCGTCGTCGTCCCGGATTCGAAGACTGCGACGAATTGTATACTACACACCGAGTAGTATCTTTACAAACCGAGAGAGACACACCGCATTTCCGGTGAAATGAACGAGTAACCCGTTGAAAATTCAGGGTTCCTAGCAGTGGGTACCACTACGTAGCAGACACGAGTGATATGAACGTGTCGGTCCGGTGGACTCACAAGGAGTGGTGAGCGTCACGAAAACCGAAGGAAGTTGGTCGAAACGACTGGCGCGAACCCGGGCGACCTTACTGGAAGGTGCGGCCGATTTCCGTCTCGCGGTCGCGCTCGACTTCGCTCTTCTGGAAGCGCTCTTCTATCTCTTCGTAGCGGCGGCGGACGTCGTCGGTGACGCTCGCTCTGATTTCGTCGAGCGCGTTCTCGAAGTGTTCCATGGTCACGCGGACGTTTCCGACGCTCTCGCCGATTTCCTCTTTCTTCACGCTCTGGATGAACTCACGGGAGGCGTTCATCGACGCCTCGCGGGCGAGTGCTTCGAGGTCAGCACCGACGTAGCCCTCGGTCTTCGCCGCAATCTTGTCGAGGTCCACGTCGTCAGCGAGTGGTTTGTCTCGCGTGTGCACGTCGAGGATGGCGCGCCGTGCCTCCTCGTCGGGGACGGGAACGTGGACGTGGCGGTCCAGACGACCCGGGCGCAGGAGCGCGGAGTCGATGAGGTCCGGCCGGTTCGTCGTCGCGATGACGACCACGTCTTCGAGTGCTTCGAGGCCGTCCAGTTCGGTCAGGAGTTGTGAGACGACGCGCTCGGTGACGCCCGAACTCGAGGAGTCACGACCACGTTCGGTCGCGATGGAGTCGATTTCGTCGAAGAACACCACCGTCGGGGCGTTCTCGCGGGCCTTCTTGAACACCTCGCGGACGCCCTTCTCGGACTCACCGACGAACTTGTTCAGCAGTTCGGGGCCCTTGATGGAGATGAAGTTCGACTCCGCCTCGTTGGCGACGGCCTTGGCGAGGAGCGTCTTCCCCGTCCCCGGTGGGCCGTACATCAAGACACCCTTGGCGGCGTCCATGTCCATCTGCTGGAACACTTCGGGGTATTCGAGCGGCCACTGGATGGTCTCGCGGAGGCGCTCTTTGGTGGGTTCGAGGCCACCGACGTCGTTCCACGTCACGTTGGGGACTTCGACGAAGACTTCGCGGAGTGCCGACGGTTCGATGCTCTTTCTGGCCTCTTTGAAGTCACTCTCGGTGACCTGCAGGTTCTCGAGGACTTCGGCGTCTATCTCCTCGGCATCGAGGTCGAGTTCTGGGCGGATGCGACGCAGGGCGTGCATCGCGGACTCCTTGGCGAGCGATTCGAGGTCAGCACCGACGAACCCGTGGGTGCTGTCTGCGTACTCGTCGAGGTCGATGCCGTCCGAAAGCGGCATGTTCCGCGTGTGGACCTGCAGAATCTCCTTGCGGCCGTCGCGGTCCGGGACGCCGATTTCGATTTCACGGTCGAACCGCCCACCGCGACGAAGCGCGGTGTCGATGGCGTCGACACGGTTGGTCGCACCGATGACGACGACTTCGCCGCGTTCGTCCAGGCCGTCCATCAGCGAGAGCAGTTGTGCGACGACGCGGCGTTCCACGTCGCCACCTGCTTCGCTCCGCTTGGGGGCGATGGAGTCGAGTTCGTCGATGAAGACGATGGCCGGCGAGTTCTCCGTGGCCTCCTCGAAGATTTCACGGAGTTGTTCTTCGGACTCGCCGTAGTACTTCGACATAATCTCCGGCCCGGAGATGGTGTGGAACGACGCGTCGATTTCGTTGGCGACGGCTTTCGCGATGAGCGTCTTCCCGGTGCCCGGCGGGCCGTGGAGGAGCACGCCTTTCGGCGGTTCGATACCGAGGCGCTTGAACAGTTCCGGGTGGCGCATCGGGAGCTCTATCATCTCCCGGACCTGTTCGAGTTCCTTGTCGAGGCCACCGATGTCCTCGTAGGTTACGGACGGTCCGTCGCTGCTCGACGGTGCGGTGTCTTTTATCTGTTCGGCGGGTTTCTGGCTGACCTGGAACTCGGTGTTGTCGGTGACGACGACGGTGCCGTCGGGGTCGGTGGAGGCGATTTTGATGGGGACCGTCTGACTAGACGCACTCATGAACCCGAACCCGAGCGGAAGCTGGACGTTCTGTCCCTTCGTGACGGGTTGGCCGGAGAGTTTGTCGCGGATGTACGTCCCGATGTTGCCACCGATGCGGAGGTTCTGCGGGAGGGCGATAGTGACGCGCGTCGCGGGTTTGACGTCTGCCTTCTCGACTTCGACCCGGTCGTCGATACCGACGCCCGCCTGCTGGCGGAGTCGGCCGTCGATACGGATAATACTCGTTCCCTGGTCTTCGGGGTATCCGGGCCAGACCCGCGCGATGGCGGTGGCGTTGTTGGGGCCTTCGATGCGGATGAAGTCCCCTCCTTCGAGGTCCAATTCGGCCGCAGCAGTACGGTCAATCGCGGCGAGTCCTCGACCAGCGTCCTTTTGTTTCAGTGGTTTAACAGTTAATTTCATTTATTTCTGGATGGTGATGGTGAGCACGCCGTTGTTCACGAACACGTCGGCGTCTCCGCCGGCGGGGAGTTCGAACTCAGTCTCGCTCGTGTATTCGCCAGTGTCGACCACGACGATGGCCGTCGAACCGACGATATCGACGTCTATCTCGTCGTCTGAGAAACCGATATCGGCGGCGATGACCCAGGTATCTTCGTATTCGTAGCGGCGAATGAAGCGTTCGTTGCCGCCGGCGAATTGCTGTGTGCTCATGATAAGTCTAACTCGAAGTTAGCGTTTCTACTATTTAAACTTTGTGCCGATGAACCGAGTGACGACGCGGTGTTACGCCTGATACGGTTGTATTGCGGTTCACACTCGTCGCACCTCGAGTGTAGATTCGCGTGGGAGTAACGTCAATCTAGTGGCCCAACAGGTAGGCGGTTCGTCGCCTGCCGTGTCGTAGGGGTTTATTCACGAGCGGCGACGAATCTGCAACTATGGACGCGGCTACGGTGGAACACAACGGGCGGACGACGGCCTATCGAATTCGTGACGCAGGCGGTGACGGACCGACGGTACTGTGTGTACACGGGAGCGGCGGTTCTCACGCTGTCTGGCGGGGCCAGTTCCGTCTCGCCAGCGACTACCCTGTGGCCGCGATAGACCTGAGTGGACACGGGGAAAGCGAGGACGTCGATGCAGAGGCGGGGTACGAGGCGCTCTCGGCGTACGTCGACGACGTCGTCGCCGTCGCAGAAGCGACGGGGGCGAGTGTCCTCGTCGGCAACTCACTCGGTGGTGCCGTCGTCATGACGCTCGCCCTGGAACGCGACTTGGAACTCGACGCGCTCGTCCTCGCCGGCACGGGTGCGAAGCTCTCCGTCCTCAACGACTTGCTGAACTGGCTGGACGAGGACTTCGAGCGGGCTGTCTCCTTCCTCCACGGGGAGGACAAACTGTTCCACGGCGACGACGAGCGACTCGTCGAGGCGTCGAAGGCGGCGATGCACGATGCCGGACAGGCCGTCACCGAACGCGACTACCGGTCGTGTCACACCTTCGACGTCCGCGACGAAGTGTCGGACATCGACGTGCCGACGCTCGCGCTCGTCGGTGAGTACGACCGGTTGACGCCCCCCTCGTACCACGAGTACTTCGTCGAAGAGATGCCAGACTGTGAGATGGCGGTCATCGAGGACACTGCCCATCTGGCGATGTTAGAACGACCAGCGGCGTTCAACGCCGCGCTGAAGTCGTTCCTCGACCGGCGCGTCTAATCGTCCTTCGACCGGCGCGTCTAATCGTCCTTCGACCGGCGTGTCGCTATCTGGGCCCGTCAGTAGAGTTCGTCTAACTCGTCTTCGACGTGACTGTGCTCGTCGGCCGGGAACTCGCCGGACTCGACGGCGTCTCTGTACGCGCCGACTGCCTTTTCCATCTCGGACTTGACGTCGCCGAACTGGGCGGCGAAGGGTGGCGTGCGTTGGCTCATTCCGATAACGTCGTCGATGACGAGCACCTGTCCGTCACAGTCGGAGCCGGCACCGATGCCGATTGTCGGGATGTCTATCGCGTCGGTCACCTGTTTTGCGACGTTCGACGGGACGTGTTCCAAGACGAGTGAGAACGCGCCCGCGTCGGCGTGTGCCTTCGCCAGTTCGAGAATCTCGCGTGCGCTGTCCCGGTTCGTGCCCTGCCGACTGTAGCCCACTTCTTTGACGTGCTGCGGGGTCAGGCCGAGGTGGGCCATCACGGGGATGCCGAGTTGGACCAGTCGCTTGGTCAACTCGACGGTGTGCGGACCAGATTCTAACTTGACTGCGTCGGCGTTGGCCTCCTTGAGCATTCGCCCACAGTTTTCGATGCTCGACGCTTCGTCGACGCCGAACGAGAGGAACGGCATGTCGGCGACGACGAGTGCGTCTTCCGTCGCACGGACGACTGCCGCCGTCCGGCTTTGCATCTCGTCTACCGTGACGGGGAGCGTCGATTCGTGCCCGAGCGACGTGTTCCCGACGCTGTCTCCGACGAGGATGATGTCGATACCCGCTTCGTCGACGATGCGTGCCGTCGGCGCGTCGTACGCCGTGAGCATCGTGATTGGCTCCGTGCCGGCCTTCGTTCGAAGGGCCCGTACCGTGACCATGCAGGACGTTCGCACGTCCGGTTTATCAGCGTCACCCTTTGTGTCTCACAGTGCCGTGTCGGCTTTCGTGCCACCGTGGGGTGTCTCGGCCGGAACCGGCACGCATTAGCCCCCGCCCGAATAGCTCTATCCGTGCAACCAGTCGAGCGAACGAGTCCGGAGGGCGTCGATTTCGGGTGGGTCATGCAGATGACGTTCGTCACGACGATTCTCGTCGGGTCACCCATCGTCGCACTGCTCTCGCTGAACGCCACGCTCCCGACGTGGGGTGCGCGTGCGGTGTTCGCCATCCAGGTCGGTGCAGTCATCTGGTTCGTCACCGCCATCGCCCTCTACGTCTACGCCAAACGGACGGACGCGGGCGACGGAGGGGCGAGGCCGACGAAAGAGACGGAAGACTGACTCCGACTCCCCCTCCGACTCCTGACACCTGACACCTAACTTCGACTCCTGACTCCCGTCACCGGGACGCTGACACGTCGACGTGAGTCCCGGAAACTCTTTCACACGATACGGCGACGTTCTCGTATGATAGACGAGACCATCGAGGAGATTCGCGAGATGCAGACACACAGCTCCTCGGTCGTCGCCGTCAAGGCAACACGGTCGCTCGCGGAACTGACAGAACGCGAGTACGCGACCGTCGAGGAGTTCGAACGTGACCTCGAACGAAACGTCAGCGCCCTCAAGCGGGCGAACCCGTCGCACGCGTCGCTCTACAACGCGTTACAGGACGTTCTCAAGAACGTTCAGGGCAAGGCAGACTCCTTCGAGGAAGCGCGTGAACTCACCCTCGGCACTATCGACCGTGTCGTCGAGAGCGTCGAGATGGGCAAGCATCGCGCCGCCAAGAACGCGGCGGTGACGCTCGAAGACGGCGACACCTTTCTCACGCACGATTACTCCTCGACAGTCATGGAGGCCGTCGAAATCGCCGTCGAAGACGGTGCGGAACTGACTGCGTACGTCACGGAGGCCCGCCCGCGCTTCCTCGGCCGGAAGTTCGCCCGAGAACTCGCGGCTATCGACGGCGTCGAACCACATCTGATGGTCGACGGCGCGTCGGGGATGTTCCTCGGTGAGTGTGACCGCGTCGTCATCGGGATGGACTGCATCGTCGACGAGACGCTCTACAACCGCGTCGGAACCTTCCCGCTCGCGGCGACTGCCGACCGACTCGGCGTGCCCGTCACCGTCGTCGGGTCGGGCGCCAAAATCGTCGACAGCGGATTCCGCTTCGAAAACGAGATTCGCTCGCCGAGTGAGGTCATGCTCGAACCCGTCGAAGGCATCGAGTTAGAGAACCCCGCCTACGACGCGACGCCCGTCGAACTCATCGACCAGGTCATCACCGACGAAGGCGTCGTCGAGTTCTGAGACGGGGGTTGAGACCTATCTCTGGATTACGTATCGAGGCCAGTCCACACTGAGATATCTCAAATTTTGTTTGATATATCCGTAGCAAAGTAGAATACACCAAGAGCAATTCCACCGAATATAAACAGTTCTCCAAGCCCTCCGTATTCAGTAAGAATGCCGTTTGAGCTCGCAAACTCAATTCCAAACCCTATCAGGATTACTAGTATCCAACTCGGTAGGTCACCAAGGCTGACATTTCCAGACATAATGGTTGATTGGTGACACTCATATTAAATGGTTGTTTGAGCGGGGCGAAAGTGAAATAAGCTACAGTCCTCTGATTGCCGTTTTTGGGGGTTCGACTTAGTCGAGACTGACCCACTCGCCGGCGTCGTCGGAGCGCTCGATGGCGTCGAGAATCTCCTGTACCTCGTAGGCGTCTTCGAACGACGGGTGGAATTCGCCGCCTTCGGCCGCCGAACTCAGGAACTCGTAGTTCTCGTGGACGAAGGTGTGTTCCCATCCGATGACGTGGCCCGGCGGCCACCAGTGGTCGACGTAGGGGTCGGACTCGTCGGTGACGAGCACCGTCTCGTAGCCACGGTTGTCGCCCGTCTTGACCTCTAATTCGTTGAGGCGTTCGAGCGAGAATTTGAGGCTCCCCTCCGACCCGTGAATCTCGATGGTGTGGTCGTTCTTGTGGCCGTTGGCGAAGCGCGACGCCTCGAACGACCCGACAGCGCCGTTTTCGAACTCCGCCTGTGCGGTGTAGGCGTCGTCGACGGTGACCGGTTTGTACTCGTCCGTGCCGGGGACGGGGCGTTCGTCTACGAACGTCTGGAGGTGACCAGAGACGCGTTCGATGTCGCCGGCGACGTTCCCGACGAGGAATCGCGCGAGGTCGATGGTGTGTGCGCCGAGGTCACCGAGGGCGCCGGACCCGGCGAGGTCCTTGTCCATGCGCCACGCCCACGGTGCCTCGGGGTCGACCAGCCAATCCTGGAGATAGCGACCACGCACGTGGTGAATCTCTCCGAGTTCGCCGTCTTCGATGAGACCCTTCGCGTACTGGATTGCCGGGACGAACCGGTAGTTGAACGCGCACCCAGCGACGGCGTCGGCGTCGCGTGCGGCGTCGCGCATCGCCGCTGCTTCTTCGAGCGTCGGCGCGAGCGGTTTCTCACAGAAGACGTCGACGCCTGCTTCGAGCGCCGCAATCGAGGGTTCGGCGTGGAGGTGGTTCGGGCCGAGATTGTAGAACACGTCCACGTCGTCGATGACGTCACGCCAGTCGGTCGCAGTCGATTCGAACCCGAATCGGTCGGCGGCGTCGGCGAGTGCCTCCTCGTCGCGGCCGACGATGACCGTCCGTTCGACTTCGGGTGCCTCGGGGAAGAACATCGGGAGGCGTGCGAGGGCGTTCGAGTGGGCTTTGCCCATGAATCGGTAACCGAGGACGCCGACTTTGAGTGGTTCAGTCATCGTTGGTTACTCCGCCCAGTAGGCGTCGCCGGGTTGCGTCTCGAAGACGGCGCGAGAGAGCACGTCCACTGCTTTCTCCAGACCCTCGTTCGAGGAGGTGAGCGCGTCTTCGTGTTCGATGGAGAGTGCGCCCTCGTACCCGACCATCCGGAGCGTCGAAACCACGTCCTTCCAGTGTTCTTCGCCGTGACCGTAGCCAATCGAGCGGAAGAGCCACGACCGGTCGGCGGTGTCGGCGTAGGAGGTGGTGTCGAGGACGCCCTTGACATTCGCGTGGTGGTCGTACACCTTCGTGTCCTTGGCGTGGAAGTGGTGGATGGCGTCGTGGTCACCGAGGAAGCGAATCGCCTCGGTGATGTCGATATCCTGCCAGTAGAGGTGGGAGGGGTCGAAGTTCGCGCCGATACGCTCGTTTGTCGCCTCGCGGAGTTTCAGCATGCCCGTCGGTTCGTAGACGAGCATGTTGGGGTGCATCTCGATGGCCATGTCGACGCCGTGTTCGTCGGCGTATTCGGCGAGGTCAGACCAGTAGTCGACGGCGACGTCCCACTGGTAGTCGTGCGCGTCGGCGTGCTCTGTCGGCCACGGCGCGGTAATCCAGTTGGGCACCTCGTCGTTCGGGCCACCAGCGGGCAGGCCGGAGAAACAGGTGACGGTGTCGACGCCGAGTGCGTCGGCGAGTTCGATAGCCTCGCGGAGTTCCGTGTCCGCCTCGGCGGCAGTCTCTTCGTCCGGGTGCAGGGGGTTGTTGTGCGTCGCGAGGGCGCTGATTTGCATGTCTCGCTCTTCGACGGCGGCGAGCAAGTCGGCCTGCGCGTCGTCGTCACCGAGGACGGCGGTTCGCTCGACGTGGTCTTCGCCGGGCCACCCGCCGACGCCGAGTTCGACGCCGTCGACACCGATACCCGACAGGTAGTCGAGCGCGTCGTCGAGGGATTCGTTTCCGAGTGGGACAGTGAGCACTCCGATGTACATACACGGGCCTACTACTACGAACCGAATAAAAATTGAGGATACGAGCAAGGCCGACCGACCGTGGCCGAACCGATGGCTCCGACACCTGAAGCGTCCGCTGTGGGTGAATCACCGGTTCAGCCGAGTAAGAATTCCGAGAGGCGCTCTCTGAGACTGGCCTCTTCACCGAGTCGGAGGTAGTACGACGCGCCGCCGTCTTCGTAGTAGTTCTCGATACGGCGTTGAATCTCGAACCCCATCGATTCGTAGAAGTCGAGGGCGTTCTGATTCGTCGTTCGGGCGTGGCACGTCACGACGGGATGTTCTTTGGCGACTTCGGCGACGAGATGTTTCCCGTGGCCCTCGCCGCGGGCATCGGGAGCGACTGCGAGAAAGAGGATGTAGCCGTCGCGTCGTGTGGACGCGAAAGCGACGAGCGTGTCGTTTTCGAAGAGGAGGTAGGTCGTCGAGCGACGGTAGGCATCCATGAAGAAGCCCCGGCGCTGTTTGAGGAGTCCCTCGTTGACCCGGATGTTCTCTTTGAGGGCCCACGCCGCTTCGGCGTATTCGGTCTCACCGGGACCGTCGACCCGCATCTCCACGTTGACGCTCACAGTCCGTGGTAACCGGAGCGAGAATATAACTCCACCGTCCGTCGGGACTGCAACCAGACGGCGAGCGACCGAAAGGACGAGGGTCGATGGTCACTCATCAGTGGACATGGGATTTACACTCCGTGAGCACACCGCCGACGTGGCCGTCGAGGCGGACGCGCCGACACTCGGGGGTGTCTTCGCTGCCGTCGCCGACGGACTCGCCGCGGCGATGTGCGACGAGATAGCCGAGACGGGCGACCGGTTTTCCGTCTCGGTCCGTGCCGAGAGTCTCGAAGCGACGCTCTTCGACTACCTCGACCAACTCATCTACGAACGTGACGTGCGCGCCGTCCTCCCCGCCGCACACGAGGCGACAGTCCGCGAAGATGGCGACGAGTGGGTCGTCGAGGCGTCAGCGCGCGGCGTCCCCTTCGAGGACGTAGACGCGCGGGACGTGAAGGCGGTCACCTACTCGGAGATGCGACTCGAAGAGACAGACGAAGGGTGGAGTGCGTACGTCGTCTTCGACGTTTAACCCGCTTCATCTATCGTTTCGTACCTTCTCTCGCGGAGATTCGCGTGAACACATCCCTCGGCGTTTTCACTGATTCGGCCGTACAACTCGGTATGTCCCCACCTGTTCGAGGCGTGGCCACACTGAGTGGACTCGTCGCTCTCCTCGCCGTCGCCGTAGGCGAGGCGCGTGCGCACGTGAAGTACGTGACGCCGGGGAGCGACCCCGTCGAAGTCGTCGAATTCCTCGTCACCGCGTTGACGACACCGCTCAATCTCGCCGTACTCGGGGCGGGCGCGCTGAGTGTCGTCGTCGCCGGGACGGCCTATCTGCGCGTCCGTCCGTTTCCGAACGACGTTCGGGCGTTCCGTCGCGTGCTCGCGTCTTACGACGAGCTTCTCCCGTGGCTTCTCCGTCTCGCTGTCGGCTTGCCACTCGTCGGCGCGGGCTTTTCGGGTTACTTCTTCTCGCCCATCGTCGAACCCACAGCACCCGTGTTCGTGAGACTGTTCGGCATCACCGTCGGGTTTCTCCTCCTGTTCGGCCTCGGGACGCGATTCGCCGCGGCAGTCGGCCTCGTCACGTATCTCGTCGGCCTGGCCGTCGAACCCGCGTTACTCCTCGCGTTCGAGTACGTCCCCGGGTTCGTCGCCATCGCACTCGTCGGTGGCGGACGGCCGAGTGCCGACCACGCCATCGCGTCGATGGCGGCGGACGACCGGACGGTCTACTCCCGCATCGACCCGTTCTACCGCCGCGTCGCACTCCCGTTCGTGACGCGGATTCGTCACCTCGAAGCCTACGTCCCGACGGTCCTCCGTCTCGGCGTCGGCGTCACGTTCATCTATCTCGGCATCGCGCAGAAACTGATGCAACCCGGCGACGCCCTCGCCGTCGTCGCGAAGTACGACCTCACCGCCGTCGTCCCCGTCGCACCCGAGTTGTGGGTCGTCGGTGCGGGTCTCACGGAGGCGTTGGTCGGTATCTTGCTCATCCTCGGCGCGTTCACGCGCGCCGCCTCTGGCGTCGCCATCCTGCTGTTCACCACGACGCTGTTCGGCCTGCCGGACGACCCCGTCCTCGCGCATATCTCGCTTTTCGGTCTCGTCTCTGCACTCCTCGTGACCGGCGGTGGGCCGTACTCGGTGGACGCGGCGCTCCATCGAGACGACGCCGGCGTCACAGACGCCACCACGTCCTCGTCGCCGACGAACAGTGATTGACGATACCGAGGTGACTGTCTTCGTCACGTGACGGAATCCTATTGAATCGCCGCCTCGTGTATCGAACTATGACCACACGCGAGTTCGGAGATATCGAACTGCGACGCGTTCGCGAGCACGTCTGGGAGATTCCGCAGGAGGGGGCGATGAACGCCCCCGCGCGGGTACTGGCCTCCGAGGCACTGCTCGAACAGATTGGACAGGACAAGACGCTCGAACAACTGCGGAACGCGACGCACCTCCCGGGCATCGCCAACCACGCCATCTGCATGCCCGACGGCCACCAGGGCTACGGCTTCCCCGTCGGCGGCGTCGGTGCGACGGACACCACCGATGGCTGTATCTCGCCCGGCGCTGTCGGCTACGACATCAACTGCGGCGTCCGCATGATGACGACGAACCTCACGTACGAGGACCTGCAGGGGAAGGAAGAAGAACTCGTCAACGCGCTGTTCGAGGCGATTCCCTCCGGCCTCGGCGGCGGCGGTGTCGTCAAGGGTGACGCCGAGACCATCGACGACATCCTCGAACGCGGGATGCAGTGGGCGCTCGACGAAGGCTACGCGACGGAAGATGACCTCGCACACTGCGAAGACGAGGGGTTCCGCGACGACGCCCGCCCGGAGTTCGTCTCCCAGAAGGCGAAAGACCGTGGCCGAAACCAGATTGGCAGTCTCGGGTCCGGCAACCACTTCCTCGAAGTACAGCGCGTCACCGACATCTATCGCGACGACGTCGCCGAGTCGTTCGGCCTCGAAGCGGACCAAATCGTCATCCTCATCCACTGTGGCTCTCGCGGACTGGGCCACCAGACGTGTACTGACTACCTCCGGCGCATCGAGAAAGAACACAAAGACCTGCTGGACGAACTGCCGGACAAGGAACTCGCCGCCGCACCCGCCGGGTCCGAACTCGCCGACGAGTACTACGGCGCGATGTGTGCCGCTATCAACTTCGCGTGGGTGAACCGCCAACTCATCATGCACCGCACGCGCGAAGTGTTCGCCGACGTGTTCGACAGCGACTGGCGCGACATGGAGATGCGACTGCTCTACGACGTGGCGCACAACATCGCCAAGAAGGAGGTTCACACCGTCGGGGTCGACCCGGAGGGGCGACCTGTGCGAGACGGTGAAGCCGTAGAGCGCGAAGACCGAGAACTCTACGTCCACCGGAAAGGCGCGACGCGAGCGTTCCCCGCCGGCCGGCCCGAACTCCCGCCGGCGTACGCCGACGTGGGTCAACCGGTCATCATCCCCGGCAGCATGGGCGCAGGGAGTTACGTCCTCCGCGGCGGCGACGAGTCACTCAACCTCACGTTCGGGTCGACGGCCCACGGTGCAGGCCGGTTGATGAGTCGAACGAAGGCGAAACAGGAGTACTGGGGCGAGACGGTCCAAGAAGAACTCCGCGAGCAAGAGAAAATCTACGTGAAAGCCCAGTCGGGTGCGACGGTCGCCGAAGAGGCACCCGGCGTCTACAAGGACGTGGACGAAGTCGTCCGCGTCTCCGACGAGCTAGGCATCGGCGACAAGGTTGCGCGGACGTTCCCCGTCTGCAACATCAAAGGCTGAACTGCCCGACCCCGTTTTTACGCAGTCGTCGTCGCCACGACACGGCGCTTGTAGAAGTAGTACGCGAGCGCCGCGAGGCCGACGAAGATTGCGGTGACGCCGTCACCAACCGCACCCCCAGAGAGGAACGCCGAGACGACGCTTCCGAGGCCGAGTGCGAGGATGAGCAGACCGCCACCGAGAATCCACGCTCGGGAGTCTGGGTTGGCGTCGGCGTACTGGCCGCTCTCGATGAGCGCCATCTCCTTCTTGTGGTCGAGGTAGACTATCACGGCCCCGAAGAGCAGGATGGCGATGCCGAGGAGGACGAACGGGGTGAAGAACAACACGTCACCGAGGCCGAATCCAGATTGTAATGGTATCATATCCACGATATCGTCGTGCGAGATAATGAATTGAGAGTGACAGAAAGTATCGCGCAGTGAGAGGGGCGACGGGTCTGACCTCACCCGCTCAGTAGCCACCTGGTCCACGCGGACCCGGGTCCGGCCCGCGGGGACTCGCCGGCCCCTGTCCCCCGATGACGACGTAGTCGCTTCCTGGGACGGATTCGACTTCCCGGCCGTTCTCGTACTTGACGAACGAGAGGTAGAAGTCGCGTCCACAGGGTGACTCCAACCCGGGGTTCTCCACGTCGTCGGCGTCGCTCACCAGTTCCGTCCACGTCACTGCCGAGGCGTCACTCTCGCCACAGACGAAGTGGACGCCCTCGGCGTCTTCGAACTCGTCTGCCGGGTCGGCGTACGCCCATCCCTCCAGTGGGTACGGGGTCACCGACTTGTCGGCGAGATAGCCCTCGCGTTCGAGTTCGACGACGGCACCGCAGTGCGGACAGTAGTACGAGACCGGATATCCCATGGAGAGTTCGTAGGCTTCTGGAATCTTAACGGACACGGGGAAACGAACGCGACGCGACTGAGATTTATATACGAACACGCGGCCAGCGTCCCTGTGCGTTGACCATCGCCGCGAGGCGCGACGCGGGAGTGCGGCACGTCGCCTCGCGAGAAGCGTGTGCCGCCTGTTCGCCATTTCCCCTGATTTAGACGCCAGAGGGTCCGTCGCCGACGTACCGGAACGCCACACCGGCGCGTTCGGCAGTCACCTCGTCGCGGGCGGAGTCGCCGACGAACACTGCCGAGTCGGGGTCGGCGTCCATTCGGTCGAGCGTCGTCAGCAACGGTTCGGGGTCGGGTTTGCGCGTCTCGACGGTGTCGCGTCCGACGACGGCATCGACGTGGTGGGTCAGGTCGTGAACGTCGAGTGCGACGCGGCACGCGTCCTCCGCGTTGAGCGAACAGACCCCGGAGGGGACGCCGTCGTCCGGGAGGTAGTCGGCAAGGGGAAGGAGGTCAGAGACCCACGCCCCCTGTCGTTCGTGCGACGCGAGTTCCAGTTCGAGTTCGTCGCGGACGCCCGCCTCGTCGGCCACGTCGAGCATGTCCCAGAGGTCCATCGCCGCAGCGTCGATGCCGGCGTCTCGAAGGACGGCGGCCACGTCGGTTGCCGCGTCGTCCCAGTCGACACGGAGGTTCACGAGGGTACCGTCCAAATCGTAGACGACGGCATCGAAATCCGAGAGGTCGGGGAGACTCATTGGTCGGTGTAGGGTGTCGGAGTGAAAAGACGCTTCGGGAGAAGACCTATACTGGACAGTGACATTTCGAACGACATGTCCTCCACCCTCCAAGAGCGGATTCCGCCCGCTCTCCGCGAACGCTTCGCGCCGGTTCTCCCCTCCATCGTCGTCGTAGCCGGTGTCTTCATGCCGTGGGTACAGGTGGACCCGAACCACGAGGGGCCAGTCATCACCATCTACTACCCCGGGATGGGAAGTGGACTCGAACTCCCACACGGCATCGCGCTCCTCGTCGCCGCCATCCTGCTCTCGGTCCTCTCACTCGTCGGACACCGTTTGCGACGCGGTGAACTCGTCGTTGGTCTCGGTGGAGCGCTCGCTGTCGGGTGGTTCATTCAGTCGTGGCAAGGTGCGTTCATCCCCGCACCCGGTGCGTGGGTGACACTCATTGGCTGTCTCTTCCTCGCCGCTGTCGGAGCGGGTGGTCTCGTCGTCGCACGCAGGAGAACGAAAACCGCCGTCTGAAATCGAAAATCGAGACTTAGTCGAGCAGCGACCGAGCGATGACTTCCTTCTGAATCTCGCTCGTCCCCTCGTAGATGGTCGTAATCTTCGCGTCGCGGTAGTAGCGTTCGACGTCGAAGTCGGTCGTGTAGCCGTAGCCACCGTGGACCTGCACGGCCTCGTTGGTCACGTCGACTGCGGCCTCACTGGCGTAGTACTTCGCCATCGACGCCGCAGTGCGTGGGTCTTCGCCGGCGTCGGCGACGCGGGCCGCTTCACGAACCATCGTGCGCGACGCGTGGACCTTCGTCCCCATGTCCGCAATCTTGTGGCGAATCGCCTGAATCTTCGAGATGGGCTTGCCGAACTGTTCGCGTTCGTTGGCGTAGGCGATGGCGTCGTCGAGCGCCGACTGCGCGAGTCCCGTCGCCTGCGCGGCGATACCGATGCGGCCACCGGTGAGGATGTGGAACGCCGCAGAGAGGCCGCGTCCTTCCTCGGTGAGACGGTTCTCGGCGGGGATGCGCACGTCGTCGAAGACGAGGCCCGTCGTGTCGGAGGCACGGAGGCCGAGTTTCTCTTCCTTTTTGCCGACTTCGTAGCCGGCGTCTTTGGGGACGAGGAACTGCGTGACCGAGTTCGGGTCGTCGGGGTCCGTCTTCGCGAAGAGGATGCAGACGCCGCCGCGCTGGCCGTTCGTAATCCACTGTTTCTTGCCGTTGATGACGTACTCGTCGCCCTCGCGGCGGGCGACGGTGGACATCTCGGCGGGGTTTGACCCTGCTTCGGGTTCGGAGAGCGCGAACATGCCGACTGGCCGACCCTGCGCCATCTTCGGTAGCCACTCTTCTTTCTGTTCGTCGGTGGCGAACTCCGAGATGCACTCGGTGGCGAGACAGTGAACCGAAAGCGCGGTGGCGACGGCGAGTTGCCCGTAGGCGACTTCCTCGTTGACCACGGCGTAGGTGGTTCGGTCGGCACCGAATCCACCGTACTCCTCGGGGACAGTCAGCCCAGTGAGGTCGAGTTCGGCGAGGCCGTCCCAGACGTCTTCGGGGAACGTCTCCGTCTCGTCGGCCTCGCGGGCGGTCGGGCGAATCTCCTCGACGGCGAACTCGCGGACCACGTCTTTGATGGCCCGTTGCTCGTCAGTCAGACCCGTAGCAGACCCTACTGATTCCATGGTACTCAGTACGGACCGTCATTGAAAAAGATGATTGAATCGCCCAGAGAATGTGACGCCTGCGTTACGGTACGGCCCGAAGAGAGGCCGTTTGCTCAGTTCTGGAGGAACGCGAGCACCTCGTCGGCACTGGCACCGAGGCCACCACCCTGTGCGAACGTCGGACTCCCGCCGCCGCCACCGCCGAACTCGTCTGTCACCTCGGAGACGACGTCACCGGCAGCGACGTCACCGGCGCTGGCGACGACGATAAACGGTGCGCTCGATTCGCCGACTGCCACGACGACGTCGGTGTCACCGCGGACTTCCTTCGCCGCTTCGCCGACTTCGTTGGCGTCGAATCCGGCGACCGACCCGATTTTCCACGGGACGCCGTTTCGCTCTATCGTCTCGAACTGAGCGAGACGTGCGGCCAGCACCTCCGACTTCAGGTCGGTCAGTTCGGATTCGAGTTCGTCGCGAGCGTCGACTACCTTCGCTGCCACCGTCCCGAGTTCTTCGAGATTCGACCCGAGTGCGCTCGACGCCTCGTACGCCGAGCGCTGGAGTTCGGCGCGGTGGTCGATGGCCGACGGGCCGACGGCGAATTCGACGCGGGTGAGTCCCTCGCCGGGATTCGACCGGCCGAGCAGTTCGACCGGGCCGATTTCGATGGTGTTCGAGACGTGGGTCCCACCGCAGGCGGCCCAGTCCCACCCGTCGATGGTGACGATACGGACGTCGTCGGACTCCGCGAAGACTCCCTCTTCGGTCTTGACGTTGAACGCGACTTCCTCGCGTTCGCGGGCCTCCTCGACAGAAATCTCTTCCCACGACACGTCGCGGGAGTCCCACACCGCGCGGTTGACGAGACGTTCTAACTCGACGAGGGCGGCGTCGTCGACGTTCGTCGTCGTCTGGAAGTCCACCCGGACCTTCTCGTCGGTGATGCCGAATCCACCGTAACCCAAGTCGTCGAAGATGTGGCGTGCCGCGCCGTAGAGGACGTGACTCGCAGTGTGTGCCCGCATGCAGTAGGTTCTGTAGTCGTCGTCGACGACGCCGGTCACCTCGTCACCGATAGCGAAGTCGGGTTCGGCGGCGAGTTCGTGGACCACGTCACCGTCGACTTCTCGGACGTGAACGACGTCGGTATCTCCGAGGACGCCGCGGTCAGACGGTTGGCCACCACCTTCGGCGTAGAAGTACGTCTCGTCGAGGACGACAGACGTGCCGTCGACGTCGGTGACTGTCGTCTCGAACGCCCGGACCGTCGGGTTGGCAGGTGCGAGAGAGGATGACATGTGGGCGACGAGACGCCCGAGAGAGAAAAATCGTGCTACTCGTCTACGAGGGTCACGTCGAGTCGCTCTTCGAGTGCCCGAATGACGGACCCGCCGACGTTCGCTCGCGTCGCCCGCCCCTGTTCGATGGCGAGCAGTTGTTTCTCGTCGAGTTCGAGTTCCGTCGCGAGTTCACCGAGTTGGAGGCCAGCGTCCTGTCGGGCGGACTCGACGACGCCGCCGTACCCGGAGACGAGATACGGGAGTCGGTCCTTCTCGTAGTTCGTCCCTTCTTCTTCCCAGTGTTTCGAACTCCCTTTGGCGCTGTCGTACATCTTCGCCGTTCGCTGTGCGGCGCGTTTGCGGCGGTTCCGCTCGGAGTCGTCACGCGTGCTCTGGGACTGCTCGCGCTTCTTTTCGGTGTGGCGGTTCTCGCCGTGTGGTGCGCAGTCCGGACAGACCATCAGGTTCGCGCCCGCGACGTTCGCCCGGCGGAGTTTCGTCGTCGTTCGCCCGCAGAGTTCGCAACTGTCGCCGCCGGAGTCACCACCGCCCCGGTTCGTCGAGTACTTGGCCATGTGGCGTGTTACTCGTTCGACCCTTTTAAACTCGCGGCACGGGCGAGAGATGGCGAGTGGTTTCGCCGGCGCTCTCCGATGGGACTGACGGTTCGGCGACACTGTCTCTGAGACGTGTGCACTCGCTCGGCTATCCGGACAGTACGGTCGCTGTGAACGGTGCTGAGTGGTGGAAAACCCACAGAGAGAGGACTCTCGCGGGTGGTAGGTTCGGAAGGATTGTGCGTGGGTGATGTCCGTGTAGGAAATCACCTGCATCATTCGGCGACTTCGTCGCCTCATTGCGGACTGTGAGTCCGCACATGCGATGCGTGGGACCGGATTTGAACTTCCGAGACTCACGTTCGTTCGTCTCGACGTTCGAATCCGGCAAGCCGGATTCTCACCGGCGGACCTCTACAGGACAGTGCAACCGCTCTCAGTACAAAGAGGTGGAAAATCCCACAGAGAGGTGTCTCTCGTGGGTGGTAGGTTCGGAAGGATTGTGCGTGGGTGATGTCCGTGTAGGAAATCACCTGCATCTTGCGATGCGTGGGACCGGATTTGAACCGGCGGACCTCTACAGGACAGCGCCCTCAACGCTGCGCCGTTGGCCTGGCTTGGCTACCCACGCCCGCTGTGTCTTACTGCAATCATCGTTACCCCGTGGTAATTTAAATGACTTTCCTTTCGACTCCGCAGTGTCGGGCGTTTGCAGACGACGTAGCGGGCGGTTGGACAGAACGATTTTCCCGTTACGGCACCGCACTACGTCCATGGAACTTCGAGCACGTGACCACGTCCGCGGCCTCACTGCCGTCCTCTCTGTCGTCTCACTCGCACTCGTCTTCGGCGCGGTTCTCGGAGCGATTCCACGTGGCGCGATTCCACAGGCGTCGGACACCGTGTTGAACGCGATTCCGCACGTGAACGCGGCTATCAGCACCGTCGCTATCGTGACGATACTCGCGGGGATACGGTTCGTTCGGGCCGGCGAGTTCGAGCGCCACCAGCGGATGATGCTCACCTCGTTCGGCCTCTTCGCGACGTTTCTCGTCCTCTACCTCTACAAACTCGTCGTCAAGGGAACCCAACCGTTCCCTGGCCCCGACACGATATACCAGTTCGTCTACCTCCCGACGTTGGCGATTCACATCCTCCTCGCTATCGTCTGCGTGCCGGTGGTCTACTACGTGCTGTTGTTGGCGCTGACGCGACCCATCGCCGAGATATTCGACACACAACACGCCCGATTCGGTCGCATCGCGGCGTCGCTGTGGCTGATATCGTTTGTCCTCGGAAACGTCGTCTACGTGCTCCTCTACGTCGTCTACTAACCTACCGACGACTCGTCTCTACTGCCGACCTGACTCGTCTACTGACGCCACGAAGGGAGTTTTCCTGCCCGGACCTGCAGGTGGGAACGTCTCCCACTGCGAGAGCGGGCCGGGCAGGTATTCGGTACGTGGTGTGACCGGCAGGTCACAGAGACGAAACTCGGCGGCGACTCTCGCGAAGTCTCACCTCGTCTCGTCGGGTCCGCACTCCGTCGTACTTCGACCCGCCTCCCGGTTCCTGACGGTCCGAAGTACACGATTAGATATGCGTGCAAGCCAAAAGAAACGGCGCGTTGACTATGCTATCACGACTCTCGGTGAGAGTCAGGAATAGTGACGCGTCCTCAGTCGTCGGCGGGAGCGTCCGCGCCGACGACGGGACGACTGATGTCGCGGTCAGTCGCTTCGCCGTCGATGTCGTAGGGGTACTCGCCAGTGACACAGCCGAGACAGAGGTCTGTGCGTGACTTTTCGAGGACCTCCGCCACGGCGTCGACAGAGAGATACGCGAGGCTGTCCGCTTCGATGGTCTCACACACCTCTTCGACGGACTTGTTGGAGGCGATGAGTTCCTCTCGCGTGGCCATGTTGATACCCATGTAACACGGTGCGATGATGGGCGGTGCACCGATGCGCATGTGGACCTCTTCGGCACCTGCCTCTCGGAGCAGTTCGACGAGTTGTGTCGACGTCGTTCCGCGCACGATACTGTCGTCGATGATAGTCACAGACCTGCCTTCGACGGTGCTCTTTATCGGGTTGAGTTTCAGTCGGACGGCCCGTTCGCGTTCGTCCTGCGTCGGCATGATGAACGTCCGGCCGACGTAGCGATTCTTCATCAGACCCTCGGCGAACTCGACGCTCGCTCCGTCTTCCTGTGCCGCCTCGGCGTACCCGGAGGCGAACGCTCGGCCGGAGTCGGGGACGGGCATGACGACGTCGGTATCGACTCCTGCTTCTTCCCAGAGTTTGCCCCCGAGGCCACGGCGTGCCTCGTAGACCAGCGTGTCGTTGATGACCGAGTCCGGCCGGGCGAAGTAGACGTGTTCGAAGAAGCAGTGGGCCGTGTTCTCGCGCTCGACGAGTTGATACGAGTCGAACCCGGACCCGTCGGGTTCGAGGACGACGAGTTCACCCGGTCGAACGTCGCGGACGAGTTCGCCGTCGAGGGTGTCGATTGCGGCGGATTCCGAGGCGAGGACGTAGCCGTCGTCGAGTTTCCCGATACAGAGTGGTCGGTTCCCCTCTGGGTCGCGGACGCCGAGGACCGTCTCGTCGTGCATGATGGTCAGCGCGTACGACCCGTGGATGCGCTCCATCGTTCGTTTGACGGCGCGGACGAGGTCCTCTTCGAGGAGGTTCCGTGCCAAGTCGTGGGCGATGACTTCGGTGTCGCCCGAGGAGGTGAAGGCGTGACCGAAGTTCTCCAGTTCGTCGCGGAGTTCGTCGGCGTTCACGAGGTTGCCGTTGTGTGCGAGGCCGAGTGACCCCGACTTGAACGAGACGGCGAACGGTTGCGCACAGGACTTCGTGACGTCGCCTGCGGTGGGGTACCGGACGTGTCCGATACCGGCCTGTCCGTTGAGGCCATCGAGGTCTGCCGCATCGAAGGCGTCGCCGACGAGGCCCATCTGGACGTGGCTATGTTGTTGGAACCCATCGTGGGTGACGATGCCTGCGGACTCTTGGCCTCTGTGCTGGAGGGCGTACAGCGAGTAGTACAGGGGTCGTGCAGCGTCTCGTCCGTCGAGTGCAACGCCGACGACACCGCACTTCTCGGTTGGTCCGCTGATGTGGTGGGAGACGTCCCGCCCATTTGCCATAGGAGAAATTAGAGAAGTCAGGGGGTAAAAAACCCGTCCTTATGCAGTAAGTGCGGGTTTCAACACCATATTTTGAGCATGTTCTTGCATTAGTCATGCGAACGACACGCGGGCGGTGACGACCTGTCTGTGGCTCTCGGACCGAGCTGTCGCTGATTTGCAAAGTCGCGGATACACCGACGCGACGTGTTAGTCGAGTGAGCGTCGAATGGTACCCTATGGCACAGAAACGAGAACAGACGAGGCGTCAGGAACGCGGTGTGGATGCTCGCCCACGAGAGGCGAGACAGGAGATAAAGTGACGGTCGATGACCGTCGAGATTCGTTACTTGTCGCCGGCTTTCGACTGCCAGGCGTACTCGCGACGCTTCGCCGACTTACCGAAGCCACAAGACGAGCAGACCTTCTTCTTCACGTGGTAGGACTTCTCGCCGCAGCGACGGCACTTCACGTGCGTCGTCTTGTTCTTCTTTCCTTGGCTGGGGGTTCCTGCACCCGTCATGCTTTGATGGTGACGACGTTATCGCCGCGTATAATGGTTGTGTCTTGGACTTGCTCGAGTTCGATATCCCCGGGCACCGTGTCTTCGTCCAGCGTTTCTTCGAGTACGACGTTCATGTGCTGGTCGTAACCAGCGAGGACGCCGAAGTATGCGTTTCCGTCCTTGAGGAGAACCGTCACCGGTTCGTCGAGTGACGCTTCGAGGACGTCGAGAGGTCGGCCGCTCATAGTTCAATTCCGTCTCGTAATTATCTTAAAGGTGCCGAACCGCACGAATCACCGACTGTCGTCTCTGTCGACCCGTTCGACCGGTCGTCGGTGGGGTCTCCGCTCACCAGATGAGCAGACGGGAGGCTATCCGGCCGGGGTTCTCTCCGGCACCAATCGGATGCGAACCGTCCGTACTCAGTTTCGAGTATGCGGGCGCGAGAAACCCACGTAGTTTTTAGTACCGGGGTGAGTAGGTGCGAATACCAGAAACCCGCGGGTAAGTGCGGGCGCGCCCAATCCGGACGACAGGGCCGTCTCGCACGCGGGGGCAATCGACCGACGAGCTGCAAGACGCCGGGGCCGATGGCCCCCAGACACCCGTCTTTCCGTGAGCACCTTCGCCACCTCGTGGCTTTCGATGCTCGGAATATCGAGATTCAAACCATGGAAATCGAAATCGCAACCATAGGCGGATACGAAGAAGTCGGCCGTCAGATGACGGCCGTCCGTGCCGGAGACGACGTTGTCGTCTTCGACATGGGTCTCAACCTGTCGCAGGTCCTCATCCACGACAACGTTGAGACGGAAAAGATGCATAGCCTCGACCTCATCGATATGGGCGCCATCCCGGACGACCGTATCATGAGTGACCTCGAAGGAGACGTACAGGCAATCGTGCCGACGCACGGTCACCTCGACCACATCGGTGCCATCTCCAAGCTGGCCCACCGCTACGACGCGCCCGTCGTCGCGACGCCCTTCACCATCGAACTGGTGAAACAGCAAATCGAGGGTGAAAACAAGTTCAACGTCAACAACGACCTCATCAAGATGAGCGCCGGTGAGACGATGTCCATCGGTGACTCCGGACAGGTCGAACTCGAGTTCGTCCACGTCACCCACTCCATCATCGACGCCATCAACCCGGTCCTCCACACGCCGGAAGGTGCAGTCGTCTACGGTCTCGACAAGCGCATGGACCACTCGCCGGTCATCGAAGACCCAATCGACATGAAGCGCTTCCGCGAGATTGGTCGGGAGGGCAACGGCGTCCTCTGTTACATCGAAGATTGTACGAACGCCGGTCGGAAGGGTCGGACGCCCTCCGAATCCGTCGCGCGTCGCCACCTCAAGGACGTCATGACCTCCATCGAGGACTACGACGGCGGCATCGTCGCGACGACGTTCTCGTCGCACATCTCGCGGGTCTCCTCGCTCGTCGAGTTCGCCAACGACATCGGTCGTCAACCGGTCCTCCTCGGTCGCTCGATGGAGAAGTACTCCGGCACCGCCGAACGACTCGGCTTCGTCGACTTGCCCGACGACCTCGGGATGTACGGTCACCGAAAGTCCGTCGACCGAACCTTCAAGCGAATCATGAAGGAAGGCAAGGAGAACTACCTGCCCATCGTCACGGGTCACCAGGGCGAACCGCGTGCGATGCTCACCCGGATGGGCCGCGGCGAGACGCCGTACGAACTCGACGACGGCGACAAGGTCATCTTCTCGGCCCGGGTCATCCCGGAACCGACGAACGAAGGCCAGCGCTACCAGTCCGAGCGTCTCCTGCGCATGCAGGGTGCTCGCATCTACGACGACATCCACGTCTCTGGCCACCTTCGTGAGGAGGGGCACTACGAGATGCTGCAGGCGCTTCAGCCCCAGCACGTCATCCCTGCCCACCAGAACCTCAAAGGCTTCGCTCCGTACGTGGACCTCGCGGAGAACCAGGGCTACGCCCTCGGCCGCGACGTCCACGTGACGCGGAACGGAAACATGATCCAACTGGTGGAGTGATGAGCTCAGACGCGACGGAACAGCGAGTGCTCGAGGCGATTCGCCAGCGACGCGAACTCGTCAACGAAGCGCTCGACGAGGACGTGCCGATGGCCGAGCCAGAACGGCTCTACGAGGCCTCTCGGTACCTCCTGAAGGCCGGCGGAAAGCGTCTCCGCCCGACAGTCTCTCTCTTGACGGCCGAGTCCCTCGCGGACGTAGAACCGATGTCCCAAGATTACCGGGCGTTCCCGACGCTCACCGGCGACCCAATCGACGTGATGGTCGCCGCCGTGAGCATCGAGGTCATCCAGTCGTTCACGCTCATCCACGACGACATCATGGACGACGACGACCTTCGGCGCGGCGTCCCGGCGGTTCACAAAGAGTACGACACCGAGACGGCGATTCTCGCCGGTGACACCCTCTACGCGAAGGCGTTCGAACTGCTGACGAAGACGGGGTCGGACCCATCTGCCGGCCTCGAAGCGGTCCGACGTCTCGCGACGACCTGTACGCAAATCTGCGAAGGACAGGCGCTCGACATCGGGTTCGAGCGTCGGACCGAGGTGCTCCCCGACGAGTATCTCCAGATGGTCGAGCTCAAGACTGCGGTGCTGTACGGCACCGCTGCCGCCGTCCCGGCGGTCCTCATGGGTGCCGACGAAGACGTCGTCGAAGCGCTCTACCAGTACGGTATCGAATCGGGGAGCGCGTTCCAGATTCAAGACGACGTGCTCGACCTGACCGTCCCCTCGGAGAAACTGGGGAAGCAACGAGGCTCTGACCTCGTCGAGAACAAAGAGACCATCATCACGCTGCACGCCCGTCAGCAGGGCGTCGACGTGGACAACCTCGTCGATGCGCAGACAGCAGAAGGACTCACCGAGAGCGAAGTCGAGGCGGCCGTCGAAGAACTCGAATCCGCCGGCAGCATCGACTACGCACGTGACATGGCCGAAGACCTGACCGAACAGGCCAAAGCGCGCCTCGACGTCCTCCCCGACAACGAGGCACGTGACCTGCTTCGCGACATCGCCGACTATCTCATCACCCGCGGGTACTGACGGACCCACCGGGCGGTAGTCGAAGCGGTGGACACGCCGTCTGCCGCGACATACGCTTTTAGCGACGTTCTGCCGACAGCGACAGTCGTGGATACGTTCTGTCTTCGAGACGACCCGTCGCAGAACAGCCCCACGACCACAACCCATATATTAGTAGGCGTGTTAACAAATAACGTACCCCTGCCCGCGCGAGGAGCCCTTCCCCGCAATCCGGGCCTGTTTTTAGGCGTGCCGCGGAATCGGACCATAATGGACGACGAGCTTCGAGAACGCGTCGAGCGAGAGGCGGAGAAACACGCTCTCCTCAACGCGGTCAAACACGACAGCGACGCCGATGTGGGCGCTATCATGGGCCCGCTGATGGGCGAGAACCCCGACTTCCGACAGCACGGCGGCGAGATTCCGGGACTCATCGGCCCCGTCGTCGCGAAGGTCAACCAACTCTCGGCCACCGAAAAACGCGAGCGACTGGAGGAACTCGCACCCGAGGAACTCGCGGAGATGGAAGCAGAGGAAGAAGAAGACGAGTCGCTCCTCCCTGACCTCCCGAACGCCGAGGAGTACGACGAGATTCGCATGCGCGCCGCACCGAACCCCAACGGTCCGTGGCACCTCGGCCACGCGCGCATGCCCGCCGTCATCGGGACGTACAAGGACATGTACGATGGGTCCTTCATCGTCCGCTTCGACGACACCGACCCGGAGACGAAGCGCCCCGACCTGAGCGCCTACGACGCCATCCTCGAAGATATCGCGTTCCTCGGGTTCGAACCCGACGACGTGATTCGCGCCTCCGACCGGGTGGAGACCTACTACGACCACGCCCGCGAACTCATCGAGATGGGTGGCGCGTACACCTGTTCGTGCTCCGGTGAGGAGTTCTCGAACCTGAAGAACAACGCCAAGCCGTGTCCGCACCGCGACAAGGACGCCGAGACGACGCTCGAAGAGTTCGAAGCGATGGTCGCCGGCGAGTACTCCTCCGGCGAGATGGTCCTCCGCGTCAAGACCGACATCGAGCACAAGAACCCCGCGCTCCGCGACTGGGTCGCCTTCCGCATGATAGACACGCCCCACCCACGCGAGGAGGCCGCAGACTACCGCGCGTGGCCCATGCTCGACTTCCAGTCCGGCGTCGACGATTATCTCACGGGCGTCACGCACATCATCCGCGGCATCGACCTGCAGGACTCCGCGAAGCGCCAGCGGTTCGTCTACGACTACTTCGGGTGGGAGTACCCCGAGGTCATCCACTGGGGCCACGTGCAGGTCGACGAGTACGACGTGAAGATGTCCACGTCGAGCATCAAGGAACTCATCGACGCGGGCGAACTCGACGGCTGGGACGACCCGCGCGTGCCGACCATCAAGAGTCTCCGTCGTCGCGGCATCCGCGGACAGGCCATCGTGGACGCGATGGTCGCACTCGGTACTTCCACCTCGAACGTGGACCTCTCGATGTCGTCTGTCTACGCGAACAACCGTGACCTCGTCGACGACGAGACGGACCGCTACTTCCTCGTCCGCGATGGGAAGGAGTTCTCGGTCGAAGGCGGCCCCGACGTCGCCCACCCGCCACTCCACCCGAGTTTCGAAGAGCGCGGCACCCGCGACATCCCCGTCGGCGACAGCGTCCTCCTCGAATCCGGTGACGTCCCCGCCGAGGGCGAGCGCGTCTGGCTGAAAGGCTTCGGTGCGGTTCGCCGCGAGGGCGACTCGCTCGTCGCAACCGGCGACGACTTGGACGTGGTCCGCGAGGGCGACGTGGCCGTGATTCACTGGGCACCCGCCGACGGCGTCTCGGTGCGGATGCGCACGATGGACGACGACGTGATGGGCGTCGCAGAACCCGACTTCGCCGACGTCCCGGTGGACGAACTCGTCCAGTTCGAACGAGTCGGGTTCGTCCGCGTGGACGAACGCGGCGACGAGACGCTGGTCTACTTCGCACACAAGTAACGCCCGGGCACGGACGCTCCCGGGACGAACACTCGTTTTATCCCCGCCCGCGTAGGGCACGCCGTGACTCTCGTAGACCTGACGCGACGCGTCGAGTCCGGCATGCCGACGTATCCCGGCGACCCGCGGGTTTCCGTCGAACCACACGCCGAGTTCGCCGCGGACGGTTACCGTGTCTCTCGTCTCGAACTCGGGTCCCACACCGGGACGCACGTCGATGCCCCTGCACACACCGAACCGGACGGCGAGACGCTCGACGCCTTCTCTGTCGAAGACTTGCGCGTCACCGCTCGACTGGTCGATTGTCGCGACGTCGGGGCAAACGGCCTCGTCGGAGCGGACGCGCTTCCGTCTGGCCTCGATTCGGGCGTCGAGTGTCTCGTCTTCTGGACAGGGTGGGAAGACGAGTGGGGAACCGACCGGATGGCCGACCATCCGGCGCTGGCACCCGAGACGGGACGCGCGTGTGCAGAGCGCGACTTCGCAGTCGCTATCGACGCACTCAGTCCGGACCCGACTGGTGGCGACGAAGTACCCGTCCACCACGCGGTTCTCGGTGCGGGACGATTCATCGTCGAGAACCTCTGTGGATTGGCCGCGCTCCCGGCCGACAGGCCGTTCGAGTTGTTCGTGATGCCGTTGCGCGTCGACGCCGACGGCGCACCCGCCCGCGTCGTCGCGGAGGTGTGAGTCGCGGCGTTCGAGGAGTGTGACCAGCGTCCAGAACGCATAAGGCCCTGTTTGACCATTGTTAACATGGGTGTCGAGGATGAGATATCGAACGTCGCGATTCGTGACGCAAAACTGGTGGGTCCTGTTGTTCGTGGCGCTACTGGTGGTGGCGCTGTTAGTCGGTGCAGTCGGAGAAGTCGCATAAGATAGACCGAAACGCCGTGCCGGAGCGTGGTGGTGTGCCGGGTGGTGTCGCCGACAGACTGACTCTGTTCGGATGCCGCCCTTCGGCCACGCTCGCGTTCCACGAAGGACTATATACGAAGCAGCGGCCACGCGCTCTTAGAGCACGACGGCGACGACGAATCCCACGAGCATCGAGAGCGTGAGCAACACCTGTACGACGGAGGACGCGAGGACGCCGGCGGTGGTGTAGAGGGCGCGACGCCCGCTCTCTTCGGCGTCTTCGTGTTCGAGATACTCGATGACGAAGACGGTTCCCGCGACGCCGAGAAACATCCCGAGGGGGCCGAGGACGAACAGCAGGACGAACCCAACAACGCCGGCGAGAAGTGCCGTCCGTGTCGACGCGCCGCCGACGCGGGCGGCGATGAAACCGGCACCGTAGTCGGTGGCGATAGCCACGACGCCGATGGCGAGCAAGCCGAACAGGCCGAACAGACCGGGGTCCGAAAATCCCGACGACCACCAGTAGAGGAGCACGCCGATAACCGACAGTACCGCGCCGGGGAGGAACGGCAACACGCTCCCGACGACGCCGACGACGAGGAGGACGAGCGCGAGCCAGAAGAACAGGTCCATACCCCCCAATAGGACCGGAGGGTAATCACCCCACCGAGAAGGCGACACCCCCTGCCATTCGGGGCATGATTTATACCCTCATCGACGGAATGGTAACAAGAACCATGCCAATCGACCCATCCTTCGAAGAGAACAGAGAACGTGTCGACGATGGAAGCGGTGTCGCTGTCTGGGGGCCCACGGACCCACCGGAGAAACTCGGCATCCACGGAACCCACGTCGCCGTCGACTTCGACATCTGTCTCGCAGACGGTGCGTGTCTCGAAGACTGCCCAGTCGACGTGTTCACGTGGGTCGATTCGCCCGGCCACCCCGAGTCCGACATCAAGGCGGAACCGACACACGAAGACCAGTGTATCGACTGCATGCTCTGTGTCGACGTCTGTCCAGTCGACGCAATCGACGTCGACCCGGGCCGAGCAGGACGAATCTAGTCAGTCCTGAGACAGTTTCGTTCGCCCGGTTTGCCCTCTCCGAGAGCGACAGCCCTCGCTGACTTTCCAACGGGGTGGCACAAAAGATTATTATGAATATGAACTAGCACTAAGTAGAGAGTGTTCTCAATGTACACGGTGGTATTAACCAAAGGTGTCCCCGATTTTCGCGAGGGACAGGTATCGTTCGACGAAGACGGGCACCTCGAGAGGGGGAAGACGCCCACGGTGATGAATCCGAACGACAAGTTCGCACTGGAGGCAGCACTCCAGACACGGGTCCGTCACGGTGGCAACGTCAGCCTGATGAGTATGGGTCCGCCGGGATACAAGGAAGTCCTCCAGGAGGGGATGGAGACAGTCTACGCAGACGACCTCTATCTCGTCTCGGACCGGGAGATGGCGGCGGCGGACACGTGGGCGACGGCGATTACGCTCAGTTCGGCTATCGAGAATCTCGACCAGATGCCGGACCTCGTCATTGCTGGCTTCAAGACGGCCGACGGTGAGACGGGCCACACCGGGCCGCAGGCGAACTGGTGTCTCGACATGCCACTCGTCACCCACGTCATCTCGCTCGACATCGACGAGGAAGAACGAACGCTGCGGGCGAAGCGACTAGTCGAAGGCGACATCGAGGAGATAGAGACGGTCGAAGTCTCGCTTCCGGCGTTCGTCGTCACCGACCCCGAGTTCGAACCCGCCTACCGGACGGCAGGGGAGCGACTCACACTGAAGGACCTCCAGGCGGAGACACAGGAGCGTGCTCCCGACTACGAAGAGCACCTGACGGTGTGGGACCACGCCGACATCAACGTGGACCCGGATTACATCGGCCTCGATGGTTCTCCGACTATCGTCTCGTCTGTCGACCCGATTCCCAAAGCACCCGCAGAGCGTGAAGCGACGATGGTCGACCCGAACGACGTCGATGGGATGACCGAGGTACTGGAGGCGATGCAGTCGTCCGTGGGTGGGGGCGGAGACGCCGCGGAGGTGACTGGCGATGACTGAGTTCGACCCCGGCGAGTACGAGATTTCCGAACTCGGCCCGGCGCTCAAAGATATCGAAGACGTCGGCGAGTTAGAGGAGATTCTACAGAAGGAACATCGCGGGGAGAACCGTGCGCCCGTCATCGCGCTCATCGAGAGTCGTATCGAGAAGTTCACCGAGGACGAGGAAGAACCGGCCGACGCAGGCAGTCTGGACCTCGCGTCGATGAGTACGGCCGACGTGGGGAACGCCCTCCAGAGTATCGAGGAAATCGACGAACTCGAAGCGCTCCTCGAACGTGAGGAGGCGGGCGAAGACAGAGGCGCGGTCAAGCGCCTCATCGAGAACCGAATCGACTCGGTTCAGGGGAGCGACGAGGAAGATACGGTCGTCGAAGTAGACGAGCGAACTCCCGAAGAACGACACCCTGACCTCGACCACCCGACGCGCGACAAACGCCACGTTCGCTCCCTCCACGGCGGCGTCTACGAGGACATGTGGGTCTACTGCGAGACGCAGGCCGGCGAACTCATCGACGTCTCGAAGGAGATGCTCGGCAAGGCCCGCGAACTGATGGACCAGTACAACGAGGATTACGACACCGACGAACGCGTCGTCGCCGTCCTCATTGGCTCGGACGTGTCGAAACACGTCGACGACGTTATCGCGTACGGTGCGGACGTGGTCGCCGTCCACGAAGACGACAGACTCGAACGCTTCCAGCACAAACCGTACACGGAGATATTCTGCGATATGGCTCGCGCCGGCGCGAGTCACAAGGGTGGCACGGTGACCGGTGGCCGCGACGAGGAGTGGCGCGACTACGACAAACCTCGCTACACGCTCTTCCCGGCTACGAACAACGGCCGTGACCTCTCTGCGCTGGTGCAAGCCGAACTCGACTCTGGACTCGCCAGCGACTGTTCGGGTCTCTACATCGAGAACTCTATCATCTCGAACCCAGTCAAGACCGGCGTCGCCGGCGAGAAAAAGGAGTTCGAGCGCGTGCTTCACATGAAGCGCCCGGACTTCTCCGGGTTCGAGTACTCGACGATTCTCTGTATCGACAACCCGACGCGGGAGTTCCATCCGCAGGGTGGGTCCGTCATCCCGGGAAGTTTCGACATCCCCGAGAGTGACCCCGAACGCGAGGGACTCGTCGTCGAACACGACGAACCGCTGGAGGACGACTGGTTCCGCGTGAACGTGACCGACCACGACCAGTTGGACGAAGGTATCGACCTGACCGGTCACGAGGTCATCGTCGCGTTCGGCAGAGGTATCGGTGACGACCCGACGAAAGGCGTCGAACTCGTGTTAGAACTCGCAAACCAGTTCGAAGACGCCGCAGTCGGCGTCACCCGTGGCATCGTCACCGGGTCGTTCCAGTTCGACGGCCACGTCGAACAGTACACCCACGAAGACAGACAACTCGGAGAGACGGGACAGGTCGTCGCGCCCAAACTGTACATCGCGGCGGGCATCTCCGGCGCGATTCAGCACAAAGTCGGTGTCGACGAGTCGGACACGATTATCGCCATCAACAGCGACCCCGACGCGCGCATCCGCGACTTCTCGGACTACTTCATCGAAGGCGACCTGTTCGAGGTGCTGCCGCGACTGACGCGGGCACTGAAAGAAGGGCGGTTCGAAGAAGCACTGGCCAGCGATGGCGGAGTGAAGAACGAAGGAGACACACAATGAGCGACTACGAACATTACGAAGCGCTCGTCGTCGGGGCAGGCCCCGGCGGCGCGGCGGCAGCAGCGACGTTCGCCAACTACGGAATCGAGACGCTCGTCCTCGAACGCGGTGTCGAAGCCGGGTCGAAGAACGTCTCCGGCGGACTCATCTACGCGGAGGAATCCGCGCCCTACACTATCGACGACCTGTTCCCCGGGTTCCGCGAGGAGGCGTCGGAACGCCCGATTACGGACTACCAGATTCACAACCTCGCCGGCGACAAGGTGGAGTCGTTCGACCTGACGAAACTCCACGAGAGCGACACGGAGTGGTCCGACTCCGTCCTCCGGCGGAAGATGGACTCGTGGCTCGAAGACCGAGTCCACGAGCGAACACGCGAGACGGGCGGCGGCCTCTTGACTGGTGTCCACGTCAACGGCCTGCTCCGCGAGGAAGGGAAAATCGTCGGCGTCACGATGGACGAACTCGACCCGATTACGGCCGACGTCATCGTCGCCGCCGACGGGGTGAACTCGGAACTCGCCCGCGACGCGGGCCTGATGGACTGGGACGAACCCGAAGAGTGGTTCCAGGGCGTCAAAGCCGTCGTCGACATGCCGAGCGACGTCATCGCCGACCGGTTCGATATCGGCGAAGACGAAGGGGTCGCACACCTGTTCTCGGGTGACCTGTTCCAGGGCGTCCGCGGCGGTGGCTTCCTCTACACGAATCAGGATACGCTGTCGTTGGGAACCGTCTTCCACCTCGACAGTCTCGTGGCAGAAGAGGCGGAACCGCACGAACTCCTCGACGCGATGTTGACCCACCCGCTACTCGGCCAGTGGTTGGGTGACGACTACACGGAACTGGAGTACAGCGCCAAACTCGTCCCCGACTCGAAGAAGGTAGCACTGCGCGAACCCCACTTCGGCCGCCTCATGGTCGTCGGTGACGCCGCCGGCCAGATGCAGGCCCAGGGGCCCATCATCAAGGGGATGAACCACGCCGTCTCGGCGGGCGCACTCGCCGCCGAATCGTACGCACAGGCGAAAGCGCGTAGCGAACCCGAGAAGGCGGGGATGCGCTACGCCAAGAAACTCCGGTCCGAAGGTGTGATGCAGAAACTCCGGCCACGGGGCTACGAGATGATGCGCGGCGTCACCGAAGACGACAGCGTGGCCGGACTGGTGGATTCGGTTCTCAAATCGCCTGTCGGCCGGTTCGGTATCCGGGCTATGTCGGGGCAACTCGAACGCCTCTACAACGCCCCGTCGCTCTCGGCGATGATTCCAGACACGCGGACGCCCTACGTCACGCTCCCGACGGTCATCGCGGAGGAACTCGGGTCGCCGATTCGTGAGACGAGTTCGGTGAAACCGCCGAGTCTCGAAGAGCGCATCGGTGACCTGACCTACGACACCGACATCGGCAACCCGCACATCAAAGTCCTCGACAACTCGTGGGAGGCGAGTGGTGCCGCCGTGGCGGCCTGTCCCGTCTCGGCAGTCGACTTCGGCGGCGGGTGTTACCGCGAAGAGGTCGTGCGGACCAACGGGTCGGAAGAACGCGTCGTCAGTCTCGACACCCAACCGTGTGTCGAGTGCGGGACGTGTGCCGTCGTCGCCGACACCGACTGGGAACACCCACGCGGCGACAAAGGTGTCGAGTTCAAGTGGGGGTGAGTCGGTGCCCGGGGACACAGCACAGAGAGCGCGGTCTGATGGTGGCGACCTGACCGACAGGGACCGTGACCCGGAACACGTTCAGTTCGGTGAACGGGTTCGCTCGCTCGCCGCCGAGGCACGCTCGGCCCGCGAGCAGTTCGACCCACCGGCGACGGCGAACGCCGACGAGCGAGCGCTGAAGTGTGCCCGCGACGGCGTGGGCCCGGTCGTCTCGCTCTACGTCGAGGCACGCACCGGCGGCCGGATGGTCGAGTTCACGAGCGAGGAGTTTCGCCTCCTCCAGCGAGCGCTCAACGACTGGTTGGCGATGTACGCGCGGTGTTACGGCGTCGACCTCGACGCCGACTTCACCATCAGGGAGGCGGCAGAGATGCTGTTGCGGACGCACAACGTCCTCGACACGGCGCAACTCTTGACCTGCGTCCCCGAACGGTACTGAGGCGTCCTCGGGGACGCGACTCGGCCGTGTCGTCCGCCTGATGGTCGGCCGATTCTGTCACTACGTCGTCAATCACGAACAACAATTATTAACCATGCCTGTGAGTGTGTACCATGGAAGTTACTGACAGTCTCAACTTCGGACACAAGGACCGCAAGGATATCTACGAATACATCGAGAGTCACGGCACTGTCAGGGAGGACGAGGTACGGCGGGCGCTCAACTTCGAACCGGCGGCGCTCGGTGCGCATCTGACCATCCTGCGACGAGACGGCTACATCCGAAAGGTCGGTAAACACGTCGAAGTCGCCTACGCGCCGGAGGCGGAGGAAACGGTCGAACTCGGCGACCTGACCGTGACGATTCGGGTGGCACAGGACGTCGACCTGGAGAGTCTCGTCGACGCCATCCACGAAGTCGCCGACGAGGGGCGATACATCGAAGCGGAGACAGTCGCAGACGTCCTCGACCACGAAGAAGTCGTCCTCCGGCACAACGAGGTGAGTTCTCGGATGGTGTTCGTCGCCACCGTCGACGAGAAACTCGCGGGGTGGGTCCACCTCGACTTACCCGAGGCCGAGAAGCTGAGTCACACGGCCGTCCTGACAGTCGGCACTCGTCCGGAGTACCGGGGCCACGGCATCGGCAGTCGATTGCTGGAAAAGGGCGTCGACTGGGCGGGTGAACACGGGTTCGAGAAACTCTACAACAGTGTGCCGGCGACCAACGAGGGCGCTATCGAGTTCCTCGAAGGCCACGGGTGGGAGACTGAAGCGGTCCGCGAGGACCACTACAAGATAGACGGCGACTACGTCGACGAAGTGATGATGGCCGTCTCACTCCGGTAACCCCGCTACGACCAGTTCTTTTCTGCATCGTCCAGTGGTTCGGCGACGACGCCGTCCTGTTGGACGAGTGCTCTGGCGTGTGCCGTACAGACGTCTCTGTCGTCGTCCCACGGGATGTAGAGTCTGACCGCGGCGACGTTCTCGCAGTCGGGTTGGCTACACTCGGCCATACGTCTCCGTCGTCGCGGACGACTATCGGTGTACCGCCGGCGCGCGAGCGCGTGGGGGCTACGTGTAGCGCTCGCGTTCGGCGTCTGCCACCGCGTTTCCGTACTCGTCGACGAGCGGTTCGTAGGCGTCGCCGAGGGCACGCATGCACTGCGCCGTCGAGTGGAAGCCGAGTTCGTCGGCCACAGACGACCACGGGCGCGTCTGTAACACCTTTCTGACGAGGAGGCGCTCCTCGCGGTCCGAAAGTGACGCGCGGTCAGGGTCGAGGAGGTGCGCGAGTCCGAGGCGACGGAACGCACCGGGTGCGGTCGTATAGAGGCCGGGGCCGTAGGACGCGCCGACGACGACGCGCCACTCGTAGTCCGTGAGCGCGGGTTCGAAGTCGGTTCCGGGGCCGCCTCCCCCTCGGGCGAGCGCACGGCGTCCGGCCTCCCCGACGGGGGCGAGTGCAGCACGGACCACGTCCGGGTCGATATCCGAGAGTGCGTCCCCGAGTACGTCGCCGATACGCTGGACGAACCACTCGGCGTGTCTGTCGTGGAGGCGTCTCCCCGTCGGCGACAGCGGTTGGAGCATGAGCGCGGAGTACTCGCCGCTGGTGTCGTTTCGAGTAGTCGAGAGGTGGACGGTGCTGTAGTCGTTCTCGCGCCAAAACGAGAGGAGTTCCGGCGTCGCACCGAATCCGACGCCGAGGTAATCTGCGTCGCCATCGAACTCGTCGCGAATCTCGGAGAGGAGATGCGACCCGAGGCCGGACGACCGGACGGCGTGGTGGGTGGCGATACGCATCACGCGATAGCCGACCGGAACCCCGGCCTCCTCGTCGCGGAGTTGGCTCGTGAACACGTCGGGCAGCATGTTGCCGCGAATGCGCCCGCCATCGTACATGTGGCGGCGCGTCTCGGCGTCGAGGTTCCCCTCGCGGGCCAGCAAGGCGACGGAGACGATTCGGCCATCGTAGGTGAGCGCTCGGAGCGTCAGGTTCGGCGCGTCGAGGAGGCGGGCCAAATCGTCGGGTTCGGTCCGGTAGTGAGCGAGGACGAGCAAGCCGAACGCCTCCCGAAGCAGGTGTTCGTCCGCGAGCAAGTCGTCGGGTGTGAGCGTCCGGTAGTCGACGTTCTGCGGTGTGGCGTCTGCAATCAACTGGGCGACAGGCTGGCGGGCGTCGAGCAACAGGGCTCTGAACGTCCACGATTCGACCGGGTCGCCGGCGGCGTATCGAATCGGGTCGTCGAGGCGAACGTCGGTCACGTCGTGGTCCGACTCGCCGAGTCGGTCACGGAATCTGACGGCGAACCCCCGGCCTGCGCCTTCGTATCCGCGGACGGTCGTACAGAACGCGACGGACGGCGCGTCGAGAAAGGAGGTGAGGAGGCGAACCGGGAGGGCGGCAGCCTCGTCGACGACGAGTGCGTCTGCGATAGACACCGCGGACCCCGCTTCGGTCGGAGGCACGTAGCGGACCTGTCCGCCTCGCGACGACCGGAGTGTGAACTCGTCGGCGCTCCCGGATTCGAGGCGGTCGAGCTTCGCGAGGAGTCGCTCGGCGCGGACGAACACCTCGGCGGCGTTGCGTCGGCCGGGTGCAGTCACTACCACGTCGCGCCCTTCGGCGGCGAGACTTCCAGCGGCGAGGCCGGCGGCGCTCGACTTCCCTCGGCCTCGGTCCGCCTCCACGACGACGGCGTTCCCCGGTTCTGCGAGTGCTTCGAGCGCACAGAGCGCGTCGGACTGGTCGGCCGTCAGGCAGTCCTCGTAGGCCTGCCGAGGGAATCGCCGGTCATCGGGGAGCGAGGGATGCGGCGCGTCGAACGAGATGCCCTGTCTGTACGCGCCGTCGCGTTCGACGGTTCCGGTGTCGACGTCGACGATTGCGACGCCGGGATGGTCACGGAGCGTCGAGACGAGTCGTTCACGGAAGCGACCCGTCACGTCGTCGGTGGTAAACGGCGGGACGGCGAGACGCTCGTCGAAGGCGTCGCGGCGCGTCACCCATTCGTCGAGTGGCGGCGTGAGAAGGACGAGCAGGCCGCCGCCGTCCACAGTGCCCGCGACACGGCCGAGCGTGTTCGCAGAGAAGTCGTCGTGGGCGTCGAGGACGACGACGGTCCGTGTGGTTCCGAGGAGTTGCGAGGCCTGTCGTGGTTCGACGCGGTGAAAGCGGAATCCTTCGCGAGTCGTGACGAACGTCACTTCGTCCTCCGGCACGTCGGCCCCGCGGACGACGTCGAAGGCGGCGTCGATACCTGCGTCGCGGCTACCGGCGAAGACGAGGAGGCGGCGCTGATTGGTGGCCATCGCCTCGTCGCGGCGGGCGGCCGAGAACGACGCGACGTCGAGTGTGTCGGCAGCGTCGACGGGGACGTCGTCGCCGGAACTGGTCATACCCTCCGTTTTTCGGCGAACGTACTCACGTTCTTCGGTCGATTCGTGGGGTGGAACACACCGCTCAGGTGATAATTCGTGTCGCCTCGAATGTGCCGAATCCCGGGGCGTGCGGACGCGTGGCACGCCGTCGAGATTTTGAAAGCGCTTTTATGGGGTCCGGAGCAAGGAATGGTTACAGCCTGTCCGGGGTTGATGAACCTCCTCGCCGTAGGGATTGTGCCCACCGGTCGTGACCGACCGACTGGTGACGCCGGCGAGGGAGTCGAGCCCGCTGGCAGGATTTAGGTGAACAACAATGGCAGTCTACGTAGATTTCGACGTACCGGCCGACCTCGCTGACAGCGCCGTCGAGGCGCTCGAGGTCGCCCGAGATACCGGCATCGTGAAGAAAGGAACCAACGAAACGACCAAGTCCATCGAGCGCGGCAACGCCCAGCTCGTCCTCATCGCGGAAGACGTCTCCCCCGAGGAGATCGTCATGCACCTCCCCGAACTTGCGGACGAGAAGGGTATTCCGTTTATCTTCGTCGAGACGCAGGACGATATCGGCCACGCCGCCGGTCTCGAAGTCGGCAGCGCCGCTGCCGCTATCGTCGACGCTGGCGAGGCGTCCGACGACGTCGAGGACATCGCGACTAAGGTCGAGGACCTTCGATAACCGACCATGAGCGCGGACGAACAAGCCAGCGACTCGACGCCCGCGGAAGTCATCGAAGTCGTTGGAAAGACTGGGATGCACGGCGAGGCCATGCAGGTCAAATGCCGCATCCGTGAGGGCTCCAACAAGGGCCGTATCATCACGCGAAACGTGCTGGGTCCCGTCCGTGAGGGCGACATCCTGCAGCTCCGCGAGACCCAGCGTGACGCTGACTCCATCGGAGGACAATAACCATGGTCGAAAAGCGAACGTGTGACTACAGTGGTGAAGAGATCGAGCCCGGAACGGGCACGATGTACGTGAAGGTCGACGGGACCATCCTCCACTTCAAGAACTCGAAGGCCGAGAAGAACTACTTCCTCGGTCGCGAAGCACGTGACCTCGAGTGGACGGAAGCCGGTCGACGTGCACGCGGTCGTTCGGAGGACGACAACTAGATGTCCGACACCGAGCGCACCTTCGTGATGGTCAAGCCGGACGGCGTCCAGCGTGGTCTCATCGGAGACATCGTCTCCCGATTCGAAGACCGCGGTCTGAAGATGGTCGGCGGCAAGTTCATGCAGATTTCCGAAGAACTCGCCCACGAGCACTACGGTGAGCACGAGGGCAAGCCCTTCTTCGAGGGTCTCGTCGACTTCATCACGTCCGGCCCCGTCTTCGCGATGGTCTGGGAAGGACAGGACGCGACGCGACAGGTCCGCCGCATGATGGGCGAGACCGACCCCGCAGAGTCCGCCCCCGGTACCATCCGCGGTGACTTCGGTCTCGACCTCGGTCGGAACGTCATCCACGGCTCCGACCACGAGGACGAGGGCGCTAACGAGCGCGAAATCGCCCTGTTCTTCGACGACGAAGAACTGGTCGACTACGAGCGCATCGACGAAACCTGGCTCTACGAGTAAGGCTTCGTCGCCGATTTTCCACTTTCTCGCCCGAGAGGAGCGACGGCCATCCTAGCCACCGTCCTCTCGTCCGCGCTCTCTCCGAGACGACCACTCGGTCGGCGTCTCGGGGTGGGGCGTGGTACCACTGACCGTCGTTTTCGACTGAATACCCAAATCGTCTACAGTCCGTGACCGTCAGGGTTAGTGCAAATAACCGATTTGTCCGCAGCGAGCGAATCACGTGGCATGGTGGAACTGGAACTCGTCCTCATCGCGCTGCTGTTAGTGTTCACCATCGGTGCGATGGCGATGCTCGGGGCGACAGCAGTCGCCGCGTGGGTGACGGCACGACTTGCGGCGAACGCCCTGACGCTGGTCCGACCGGTCGTCGTCGGACCGACCGACATCCGCGACGTCGAACTCCGCGTCGCCGGACTTCGCGCACTCGACCACGTCGACGCAGGCGTCGTCACCGCCGTCTCCCCCGAGCGACGGCGTGGGAAACGCGGCCTCTCGCGCCTCTCGCTTTCCGACGGCGTCCGATTCGACCTCGCACTGGCGACGCCAGACGACCGGCGGGCGTGGCTCTGGGTTCCTGTTCCGGCGCAGTTGACCGGCGAGTCGCGGTTCGAACGCGTCGCCGCGGCCTGTGGGGTCTTCCCCGACGAGATTTCGGATGCCGTCGGCGCAGAGCTTCCGCTCGTCCGGGGAACAGACGGAACGTGGCGAGTCGCCGAGAGTGAACTCCCCGGCCACCAGTACGACGTTACTGGCCGAATCTACGACCCCGACTGGGCCTGACGGCTCACCTACGCCGCCCCGAACCGAGAGCGAACTCGGTGTGAGAGCATCTTGAGGGCGACTCGTGGGCCCGGCGGCATCAGTCCGAGTTGTCGGGTGAGTCCCAACAGATTCACGAGATTCCACTGTTCGGCGATGTTCCCATCTTCGATGCGGAAGGCGAAGAACGCGCTCGTCTCGAAGGACTTCCCGGTCGGAACCAAATTCCCCCACGCACGTTCCGGCGTCCCACTGACCTGCAGTCGCAGCATGACCCGGTCGTCCTGCCCAACGGTGTCTTCTATCGAGAGGTGCCAGTCCGGCACCGCCTTCCGGAACCCGAGTATCTGTCTCACGAGTTCGTCGCGCCCCATTCGTACCTCGCCGACGCCCAACTGATGGGTGACGACGTCGTCGTGAAGTATCTCTTCTGCCACTGTCGCGTCCCCCTCGTTGACGAACTCCTCGATGTACCGACGGCACAGTTCGACGTTCTCGGCCTCCGGTGAGAGCGATTCGGATGCCATACTGTTCGATAGGCCGTGTTCAGTGTTAACTATTGACGCATTCGAACTCGGTCGTGAGAGTCAGTGAGACGAGGAAGAGAGAATTCTCTGGGCAGACGGTAACCGGTAAAATTCGTGTCGGGGCGACGGTTGCTCGCGACTACGCTTCGCCCCCACCACTGCGGTACTCTTCGACGACAGTCTCCCACGAGACGCTTCCCTCGTCGACGATGTTTTCGGGAGTCAGTGCGTCCGTATCGAAGACTGCTGCCGAACTCGGGAGGTTCGGGTCGAGTCCTTGGAGGAACAACGGGAAGACGTTCATCTCTTCTGGTGGTCTACCGGTCTCCTCGATGGAGAGTTCGGGAACGTCACCATCGGTCACGACGACGCGCGACACCATCCCGAATATCTGGTGTGGCGGACAGTAGAAGTCGTACACACCGGGTGTTTCGAACTTGTACAGCCAGTACCCACCAACGGGCACGAGTGGTGCCGAAATCGGTCCGACCCCCTCCGGGACACGGTTCTGCCGGCCGTGTCGCTCGTGGTACGCCGCCACACCGTGGTCTGGCGTCTCCGCGCTGTAAAGGACCACGTCACCCGGTTCGACACTGATGCCAGTCGGTTCGTAGTGGAACGCCGTCGTTTCAGCGAGGAGTTCCGCGATTTCCAGGATGGTCAGCGTCAGCGTTTGCTCTCCGTCTGTCTGCTCTCCGTTTGTTTGCTCTCCGTCTGTTTGCTCTCCGTTTGTTTGCTCTCCGTCTGTTTGCTCTCCGTCTGTTTGCTCTCCGTCTGTCTGCTCTCCGTCTGAGGGTTCCGCTGTCCCCTCCCCGGCCGGTAGTGTCACTGTCACTTCGGAATCAGGGTTCGACAGTTCCTCGGGTTCGACGACGCCATCCGCGACGGCGGCGTTGATTTCGTCGACTTCCGCTTGGGTTAGGATACCCGGTGCGAAGAAGGCGAACAGTTCCTCCGGGAGGTCGATGTGCAGTTCGACTTCGTGTGAGGGGCGGACCGATTCGTCGAACGCTTCGAAACACTCCTCACTCGAATCTCCTGCACAGGGATTCAGTTCGGCCGATGCGTACCCGAATATCGGGTCTAGGTCCTCTGCTTGCGGCCCATCGTCACTAGTTCCGTCGTCCTGCGGTGACTCCCCGTCGTCTCCATATCCATCTCCATCTTCGTCTTCGTCACTTTGTGCGACGGTAGTTCCCACGCCCATGCCGAGAAGTGCGGCCGATGCCCCTGCCGCACGCAGTAGATTCCGTCTGGCTATCGGGAACCACTGCTGCTCGTCGCTCGCTTCGCCCGCCGCTGGTGTGATTGTCACATTCTACCACCACTAGAAATGACAACGCATTCAAACATAAACTCGCGTAAAGTTCTATTCAGTTGACTATCCCGGAGCGTTGAAAAGCGGGAACACGTGGTGTTACCGAACGAGAGAACAGACACGAACCGAACGCGTTCGAGGCAAAAAAGAGCGACCAGCGTTAGGAGACGATTGCTCAGTCCGCCGACTGGACCGGTGCTTCGAGGTCGATTTCGCCGGCGTCGAGTTCCGATTCGACTTCACGGGCGGCTTTGACCATGTTCTCCATCTTCTGGTAGGCCACCTCGCGCGGGAGGAGTTTCACACCACAGTCGGGCGAGATGGTGAGTTTCTCCGGGGGAACGACCTTCAGACCCTGTTTGATGTTCTCTTTAATCTCCTCGACCGACTCGACTTCCGCGTCGTGGACGTCGACGACGCCGAGGGCCAGGTCGGGTTCGAACTCGGGGTCGGTGAAGACGTCTATCTGTTCGTAGCCACCGTTGCAGAGTTCCACGTCGAACTCGTCGATGGGGTAGTCGTTGAGTTCGGGATAGATGCGGGAGTAGTCACCGTAACAGACGTGCAGGCCGATGCGAACGTCGTCCGGGACGCCCGAGACGATGCGTTCGAGACACTCGCCGACGATAGCGTGGTCGTCGGGCGTCGTCGCCAGTGCGGGTTCGTCGATTTGGATGTACGTCGCACCTGCGTCGACGAGTTGCTCGATTTCCTCGTTGACGAGGTCAGCGAGGGCGTAGGCGAGTTCTTCTTCGTTCTCGTAGTGTTCGTTGAACGACCAACTGGCGAGGGTGTACGGTCCCGTGATGGGCACTTTGACGGGCTTGGACGCCACGTCGCTAGTGAACTCGAACTCGTCGACCAGCCACGGTTCGTCGTATTCGACTTCGCCGACGACGGAGGGTTTGTCGAAGTAGTTGTGGCCCCACACCTTCACCGGGCCGTTGAACTCGTATCCGGGGATGCGGTGGGCGAAGTACTCGACCATCTCTTCGCGGCGCATCTCGCCGTCGACGACGGTGTCGAGTCCCGACCGCTCGTGTTCGTTCGTGATGACGCGACAAGCGTCGTCGTGGGCCTCGTGGAGGTGTTCCTGTGTGAACTTGGAGTCCGAGTCCTCGGCCAGGTCGTTCGCGCGGTTGAGCCACTTCGGTTTCGGGTAGGACCCGACGACAGTCGTGAGCAGGAAATGCTCGTTGTCGTGGTTCTCGGGGCGGAACTGCTCGCGGTTCTCGGCGTCTCGACTCATGCTTCCACCTCCAGTTCCTCGTCGGTCACAGCGGCGAGTGCGTCGAGTTTCTCCGTCGCGCGGTTCTCCGGCAGGTAGAACAGTTCGGTGTTGGAGGTCACGTATGCGGTGTCGAACGTCTTGTTCTGGATGCGGTCGAGCGTCCACTCGACGCGCTCGCGGACCGTCTCGGGGTCTTCGACGAGCGTGTTCTGCCCGTCGACGAGGCCGAGTGCGACGTCGTCTTTCGTGCCGTACTCGTTGATGTTGTAGAACGTCTGGTCGCGGTCACCGGCGACGAAGTCGAAGCCGATGGCGTCGACGTCTGCGTCCATCAGGTGGGCGTAGACTTTCTCGTCGAGTGCGCCCCAGTAGGTGTGGACGACGACGTTGGCGTCGGTGGCATCCGAGACGGCGGAGATTGCTTCGGGAATCTGCGCGTCGATATCGTCGCCTGGCGGTGATTCGACGAGCGAGGGTTCCAGCAAGAACAGCGTCTCGTGGTCCGGGAAGGCGTCTGCCTCGCCGGCGAGGAATTCGGAGATGGCGTCGAGGAACTCCGCCTCGTCACCGTAGTATTCGTCGGTAGCGAGGTCCGCGAGCGAGTAGGGGCCGGGGAGGACGGCCTGCAGTGACTCGCCACCGAGAAGGTCGGCCGTCGCGTCGAGTTCGGCGGCGACGTCGCCGGAGAAGGTGAGTTCGCCGCGGACCTGCGGGTCGCGGTAGAAGTTGTTGTTGTCGTAGTACCGGACGATACCACCGGTCTCGACGTTCTCGTGGACCGTCAGCGGGTGCGCGAGCATGTCGTCCCACCGGAGTTGGCCTTCGACGATACGGTCGAGTCCCGCATCGACCTGTTCGGAGACGACTTCTCCGCGGGCGCGTTCGTACGCGCTCACGATGTCCGCACCTTCGTCGCCGGAGATAAGGTCGTGTTTCTGGTGCCCTTTGAGGTCGGAGAGCGTCTGCTTCGCCCAATCCGGGAGGGGATACAGTCCCGGTGTTGTGGAGACGAGTTCAGTCATCACTCGCCGCTAAGAAATGACGCGGTATAATATTTCCTGTATGGGCATATGCGCCTGAGTTATTTCAGCGCGAGGACGGAGAGCGTCTCGTACGGGTAGGACTCCTGGACGACGACGTCGTGGGCGAATCCGTTCGCGTCGGCGCGAGCGAGTACTTCGTCGTATCCGGTGAGACTGCTCACGAGGAGGAACACGACGCCCTCGGGTTTGAGCACACGCCCGACCGTATCGAGGAAGGGGTCGATGATTTCACGCCCTGTCTCGCCCCCGGTGAGTGCGACTTCCATCCAGTCGTCACGCGCCGCTTCGAGGTCCTCGGGGAGGTACGGCGGGTTGAACGCCACCGCGTCGAACGAGTCGTCCCGGAAGGGTTCGACGAGGTTTCCGCGGACGACGTCGAATCCGCGTTCTCCCTCGGCCCGCAGTTTGGCGGCGCGTTCTGCGGCCTGTTCGCACGCGTGGGGGTTCAGGTCGCTGGCGACGACGTCGGCGTCCGTCTTCTTGACGAGTTGCGACGCGACCCATCCCGACCCAGTGCCGACTTCGAGGACTCGACCGGAGACGCGCCCGATGGCCGCCTGTGCGAGGAGACCAGAGTCCTCTGCGGGTTGGTAGACGGAGGTGTTCATCCCCCGTCGCTCTGCGAGGTCAGTCAATTCGACCCTCCGGACGACCCGTTTTTCGACCCTGTAGACTGCGGCGTCGCCTGCGACTGGCCGTCCGTGAGCGGGACCGGCCCGGATTGCTCGCGCCCAGAGAGCGCACGCTGTGGGAACGGGATGCTGATGTCCTCGTCGGCGAACGCTTCGCGGACGGCACCGATGACCGCCGTCTGTGCCTTCCACTTCCGGCGGGCACTCGGGCGGTCAATCCACGGGCGCACCTCGAGGACGACGGCGGAGTCGTCGAACCGCTTGGCGACGACCTGTGGTTGCGGAACCGAGAGCACCTCGTCCAACTCCTCGACTGTCTCCTGTGCCACCGACGCGGCGTGGTCGAGGTCCGTCTCGTAGTCGACGCCGACTTCGATTTTGAGGCGGAGTCGCCCCTTTCTGCTCCGGTTGACGAGGCTCTCGGAACTCACCACGTCGTTCGGAATCATCACGTACTCCCCGTCGAACGTCTGGATGCGCGTGTTCACGACGGTGATGTCGGTGACGATACCCTCGTGGTCTCCGACTTCGACCCAGTCGCCGATTTCGAACGGCCGAGAGAACATCAGGACGAACCCGGCGATGAGTGCGCCGAGCGTCTGTCTGGCGGCCATCCCGACGACGATGCCGAGGAATCCGGCCCCGACGAGGAGTCCGCCGAGGTCAGCGTTCCAGACGCCGAGGACGAACGCCACGGCGACGAGATACGTCGACACCTGAGCGAGGCGATAGATAATCTCGCGCTGGTGGTCGGATATCTCCGGGCGAGTGCCCGCTATCTCCTTGATGAGTCGTCCGAGTACCGTCGTCACGACGTAGGCACCGAGCAGGAACACCACCGAGAGGCCGATGCGGACGAGCATCTGCGAGCCGATGTCGTACTGCTCTGAGAGCGTCGCGATGTCACCCGACGACGCCCACACCGAGACGAGGAACGTCCCACCGAGGACGACACCGACGAGGCGGAACAGCGTGACGCTGAGGTGCCACACGGCCGACGAGACGCCCTCGGCGGCCCTGTCGTGTAATCGCGCACCGAGTCGCCAACTGGCGACGATGGCCGCGAGGACGACGATGCTCGCGAGGATGCGGAGTTCGACTGACGGGAACAACGCGGCGAAGTCTATCGGTGCGTCTGTCTGGAGGAGGCCGGTTTGGACGCGGGCCGACTGAGAGAGGAGGGAGGTTGCGAATGCGGGGTGTATCATGGGGTTACAGGCCGACGTCTGCGGCGAGTTGCGCGAGTTCGGCGAACTCTGCAGGTTCCATCTTGCCAGCACGTCTGCGGAGGATGTCTTCGTCTGCCGCCTCGACGACTGCCTCGGGGTCGGAGAGCCCCGAGATGTGTGCCGTGTTGCGGATGCCGTTTCGGATGGTCTTGCGGCGCTGGGTGAACAGTGCCTTCACGAAGTCGAGGAAGAACTCCTCGTCGTCGACGTCGTAGTCCGGGTCACGCGGCGTGATACGGACGATGGCGCTCTGGACCGCCGGTTGCGGGTCGAACGCCTCTTTCGGGACGATTTCACAGACCTCCACGTCGCCGTAGTGCTGTGCGCTCACAGAGAGACGGCCGTACTCGGAGGTGCCCGCCTCGGCGGCCATTCGCTCGCCGAACTCCTTTTGGAACATGAGTACGAGCGGTTTGCCCTGCGGGAGCAGGCGGAACGATATCTCCGAGGAGATGCCGTACGGGAGGTTCGAGACGCAGGCGGTGAACTCGGGGAGGTCCACGTCGAGCGCGTCGCCCTCGACGACGGTGAGTCGCCCCGCGTCGACTTCGTCGGCGAACTCACGGCGCAGATGGGCGGCGAACGTCTCGTCCTGTTCGACGACGGTCACACGGTCGGCGACGGCGAGGAGTCGGTCGGTCAGGACGCCCGGGCCGCCACCGATTTCGAGGACGTGTGACGTGTCTGTCCCCTCGGGGAGATACGTCGGGATACGGTCGACGACTCGGTCGTCGACGAGGAAGTGCTGGTCTCGGTCCGGGTCGCCACGAACGCCTGCCCGGCGGATGAGTCCGTCCGGGTCGCGCGTGGCGGACGCACGAATCTGTTCGCTTCCGTCGCTCGTCATTGACAGTGATAACGAACGAATGCGGGTAAAAGTCCCGTTCCGTCTATTGGTCGTTTCGGACGAACGTCTTGTACTTCACGTCGTCGTCGTGGAGTTCGTCGAGGATGCGTTCGACGATGACTTCTTTCGGGTGATGGAGCCCCGAGACCCGGTCGTGGAGGTCCTCGAACGATTCGAAGGGGCCGTAGCGTTTCCGCTCTTCGAGAATCTTGTCGCGGAGTTTCTTCCCGATACCGGGGAGCAAATTGAGTTGGTGGAGTCGGAGCGTGATGGGTTGGGCGTCGTTGTAGAAGTCGACGAAGCGCGACTCGTTCTCGTCGACGATGTCCTGTACCACGTACTCTAACTCGGAGTCCGCCGTGTTCGAGAGGTCGTTGTACGACATCTGCTCGACACGCTCGACCACGTCGCGGTCAGCGACCGGTGACACCACGACACGGTCACCGATACTCACGTCCGCGTCCTCCGTCAGCGTCAACTCGAGGAGGCGGAAATTCGACTCGCCGAGGGCGTACGCGATAGGTTGGGCGTCGAATCGTCTATTGTCGCTCTGACGCCCGTGTCGAAGCACGTCGAGCAAGACGGCGTACTCGGCCGTTGCGTCGGCGTCACCGCTCTCCGAAGTTGTCATGTCAGTAGATACGGTGAGATGCTATTTAAATAGTTGGCCGCGCCGTCGCGCGGTCAGACGTATTTGGCGACGACGTTGAGGATTTCGTCGAGCTCGTCGCCAGAGAGTGCGTACCGCTGCTGGGCGAACACCGCACGCAGTTCGTCGCGGTCCTCCGGCAGGAGGTCTGCGACTTTGATGGCGGTCGGTAAATCGACCTTCTCGAGTTCGGCGAGCTCTTCGACGAGTTCGCGAGATTCCTCGGGGTCGAGGTGGGCGAACCGGTTGACGTGTTCGATTGCCCGCGCCAGTTCGTAGCGCATCTCACGCTCTTCGTCGGCAGCGCGTTCCGCTTCAACCTCGGCGAGGAGTTCTTTGACCTCTGACGTGGTCAGGTACTCCTCGTCGATTTTCTCTTTGAAGATGGTCATCGCTTACTGCTGTGCGCGCAGGTGAGCGGGTCGGACGACGACCATCTTCTCTTTGCCGCCGTCTTTGATTTGGACCTTGAATGCGCGACCCTGCTTGCCGACGACCTCACCGGTGAGGCCGTTGAAGCGCGGGTGGAAACGTCCCTCGCGCACGCTCGGGTCGATGTTGAGGTGGACCTTCTGGCCCTCCTCGAATTCGGCGATAGCGCGCTGCGGCGGCGAGGTGCCACGCTCACGCGGTTTGTTCGAGAGCTTTCCTCGCGTCCCCTTCATTGGACCATTAGAGCTCGGCATAGTCGTGAGAACGAATACTTGCGTCGCCATTATAAATTGCACGTTACGAAGCGCGCATGTGTCGCTCCCGCGTGGTCCGCAGTCGGAACTCGGTGACTGCGCTCGCGTCAGGTGCGCTCGACGCACGCCGAAACAGGAGGGACGGACTTAACACGACTGGCGACGCCGCTTCTCGTATGTCCGAAGACGAGCGACGCATCGAGACGCGCGCCATCCACGCCGGCCAAGAACCCGACGAGGAGACGGGCGCACTCATGACGCCAATCTACGCGAACTCGACGTACGCACAGGACGGCCCCGGCGACCATCGCGGCTACGAGTACTCGCGGACGGGGAACCCGACCCGAACCGACCTCGAATCGAACCTCGCGGCGCTCGAAGGCGGGTCGTACGGCCGCGCCTTCTCGTCGGGGATGGGCGCTATCAACACCGTGCTCAACCTGCTCGAAGCGGGCGACCACGTCGTCGCCGGCAACGACGTCTACGGCGGCACCCACCGCATCTTCACACAGGTCTACGAGAAGTACGACCTGGAATTCGACTTCGTCGAGACCACCGACCACGACGCCGTCCGCGACGCCGTCCACGACGACACCGAACTCGTGTGGGTCGAGACACCGACGAACCCGCTCATGCGCGTCAACGACATCGCGGCACTGGCCGACATCGCCCACGAGGTGGACGCGCTCTGTGCCGTCGACAACACCTTCGCGACGCCGTACCTCCAGCGCCCCCTCGAACACGGTGCCGACATCGTCTCGCACTCACTGACGAAATATCTCGGCGGACACTCCGACATCGTCGGCGGCGCACTCGTCACCGACGACGAGGAACTCGACGAAGAGATTGCGTTCTACCAGAACTCCGTCGGCGCGACGCCCTCGCCGTTCGACTGCTTCCTCGTCCTCCGCGGGACGAAGACGCTCCCCGTGCGGATGGACCGCCACTGCGACAACGCACGCGAACTCGCGGCGTGGTTAGACGACCACGAAGCGGTCTCTGAAGTCTTCTACCCCGGCCTCGACTCCCACCCGCAGCACGAACTGGCGGCCGAACAGATGGACGGCTTCGGCGGCATGCTCTCGTTCGAACTCGACGGCACGCTCGAACAGGCGTCCACCGTCGTCGAGGAGACAGAGGTGTTCACGCTCGCAGAGAGTCTCGGCGGCGTCGAGAGTCTCATCGAGCAACCCGCGGCGATGACCCACGCCGCCATCCCGCGCGAAGAGCGACTCGAAGCAGGACTCACCGACGGCCTCATCCGCGTCTCGGTCGGTATCGAACACATCGACGACATGAAAAACGACCTCCAGCAGGCGTTCTCGGCGGCGTTCTAGTCGCTCTCATCGATTTTCGAAATCCCCGAATTTCCCAAATAGGCGGACTGAAGACGGTTGTTTTCGTTTGTTGGGAACCCGAGCAATCATTATACACTTCCCCGGTGATTGTGTACATATGTCCCAGGAGTCAGTCTCACTGAGCGGCGAGTCCGTACAGCAATCGTCTCACGAATCCAGCGCGCACACGATGGTCGATTCAGACGACCACGAGGGGTCGAGTCACGTCGCCGAGCAGTTCGGCATCGGACTCTCCGCGGGCATCCTCCTCGGGGGCATCGTCGGCGTCGTCGTGGACTCGCTCACACTGGGCGTGCTCTTCGGTCTCATCCTCGGCGTCGTCCTCGGAATCGTCGTGATGGAACGCCGCTGAGCGGCAGGTATCACTGCCGCTCTCGGGACTCGTCTTCTGCAGAAAGGTGTCGGGTCGTACAGTTAGATACGGCCGACGTTCTCGACGGAGACGCTCTCGACGCCTTCGACTTCGGTGAACGCCTCTTCGACGGCTTCGGTGCCGCCAGCGTCGTCGGGGACGATGACCGTCGGCAGGAGTGCGACGAGTCCGAACGCGACGTCGTCGCGTTCGAAGCCCTTTATCTTCGCACCTTCGGGGAGGGAATCTTCGAGCTTGTCCTCGAGGTCGTCGAGGTCCAGCTCGGGGCTGTTCGGCATGACCTTGATTTTAGCGGCTACTTTTCCCATGTTTATGGTCCCATGAACCCGCAGTCGGGGCACTCGTAGAGGTTGCTCTGCTTGCGGCACTTGGAACAACGCGAAATCTCCTGGCCACAGTCGGGGCACTTGAACGTCGCGGCGCTCATGCCAGCGATGTTGATGCCACAGGACACACACTGGTGCGCGTGTCGCTGTTCGGACTCGCTCATACGCTCACAAACCGTCGCGCGACTTTTAACCGTTGTCTTTCCGGTTCAAACAGGGACAACGCGTCTCACGGTCCAGTGACCCCCGTCTCAGGACGCGAGCGTGACTCATCCGAGGACTAACGGCCCCATGAGCACGCTCATCAGGTGGACGCGCCGGCACCCGAGTCGAACCGGCACGTAGCCGATGACTGCGGCGACGGCGAGGACGACGACGCCGCCACCTCCTGCGAAGGCCCACGAGAGGACGACGAGACCCGAGACGACGCCGACGACGAGTCGTCGCTGGTCGAATCTACCGACGGCGGCCAGTACTCGGTCACCGAGCACCGGTACGAGCAACGCGCCGACGATGCCGGCGACGACTGTCACGGGGAGCGCGACGGCGAGTCCTGCCGGGAGTCCGGCCGAAGAGAGCGCGACGAGCGCACCGGTTCGTGGCGTCCCGAGTCCGGCGAACGCGAACAGGGCGAACACCGTCGTCGCGGTGGTCGCTGCGCTCGTCGCCGTCACGTACGCCCGTGCCGACTCGTCGGGGTCAGCCCCTGGGAGGACGGCGAGGGCGAGCGTCCCCGCGACGCCGGCGGAGACGCCCGGAAGGTATCCCACGAACGCACCGCCGCCCGTCCCGGCGACGATACTCCGTGAGACGGCCTGCGGCGACGTGGCGACGGACGCATCGCCCTGCGGTGGGACGCCTGCCCCGTGACGCGCATCGAGGAGTACCGGCACGCCGAACAGGCCGGTCAACAGCGGTGCCAGGACACCGCCGACCGGAAGCGGTCCAGCGAACGTCCGGTCGAGGACGGCAAGCCCCAGTCCAGTCGCCGCGACGACGGTGACGACTGCGGCGAGTTTCGCGCGGAGCGTCGGTTCGGTCCAGACGAGCACGGTGACGACGGCGAGGAGGACGGCCCACAACGAATCGCGGACGAGCGGGTAGACGTGTATCGTCGCCTCGGTAATCGGGACTGCCATCGGGATGGCGAGCGACAGCGCGGTACCGCTCCCGAGCGCCGACAGTCGGAGTGCTTCGCGCCCGCGTCCACCGAGGACGAGTCGGTGCCCCGGGAGTGCTCCCGGTGCGAGCGCGGCGTCTGGCACGCCGAGCGCCAACGCGGGTACTACGTCGAGGAACGTGTGAACCGTGGCCGCCGCGAGGATAGCGGCGGCGGTAGCGACGGGCGGGCCCGGAACGCCGGATGCGACGCTGGCGAGGACGAGTGCGAAGGCGTTCGCGTGGAGTCCCGGGACGAGTCCCGAACACGTCCCGAGTGCGATGCCGGCGACGACGCCGACGAAGATTGCACTGAGGCCCGCCGAGTTCGGAACGCCGACGCCGCCTGTGAACCACATCGCACCGAGGTGGTCCCGGCATGGGGTATGAACCTACGGGCGTCTGGAGACGAGTCGTCACCGCGGTGAGAGGCCGTGCGTCGCCACTACGCGTCGCTCTCTGACCGTGAAAAAACGCAAAATTGGACTGCGAGCGATGCCGCGTGTGCGGCGTGTCTCTCGCGAGGGGTTAGCCGAAGAGGGCGCCGAGGCCTTCGCCGTCTGCCTCTTCGTCCTCGTCGTCGTCGCCTTCGTCGGCGGCTTCTTCTTCGGCGGCTTCCTCTTCGCCGTCGTCGTCGTCAGCCGTCTCGACTTCGCCACCGGCGCCGCCCGCGGCGGGTGCGGGGGCAGCGGCGGCCGTCTCGATGGCCTCTTCGATGTCGACGTCCTCGAGCGCGGCGACGAGCGCCTTGACACGGGACTCTTCGACATCGACACCGGCAGCCTCGAGGACTGCGGTGATGTTCTCTTCGTTGATCTCTTCTTCCGTCTCGTTCAGGATGAGTGCGGCGTAGACGTATTCCATTGTTGTGTTCCTCGTTGTGTGTTGTTAGAACAGCGAGCCGAGAGCGTCGCCTGCCTCGTCACCTTCGTCGTCGTCGGTGTCGTCGGCGTCAGCTTCCTCAGCCTCTGCTTCTGCTTCTTCTTCGTCCGTCGAGTCGTCTTCCTCGGCGGGTTCCGCGCTCTGCGCGGAGACGCCGCGGAGTTCCTCAGGGAGTGCCTCTTCGTCGTCGATGTTGGCCGCGAGCGCTCGGAGTTGGGCGTCCGCCTTCGTGATGAGTTCCGGCATGAAGTCCGGACTCTCGATGTTGGCGAACAGACCGACTGCCTTTGCCTCGCCGGTCGCCTTCGCGATGAGCGTCGGCGCGGTCTGAGCGGTCGGGTAGACCGCGTTGACCGAGAGGTTGGTCGCGGCGGCGACGGCCGACTGGATGTCGGCGCGGTACTCGTCCACGTCGATGGCGAGTTCGTCGGGTTCGAACAGGACGCCTTCGGAGAAGACGCCACGAAGGTCGAGACCGACCTCCTTGGGCTCGATACCGAGTTCTGCCAGCACGTTGGAGAGTTCCTCGGAGACTTCCTCGCCCGCCGAAAGGACGTGAGAGTCTTCGGTCACCTTGATGGAGCCGTCCATGATGCGCGCGGACGCTCCGACTTGCTGGAGTTCGCCGACGAACGGACCCGGGTCGACACCCGTGTCACCCTCGGGGATGACGATGTCGTTCGGGGCCACTTCGCCAGCGTTGATGGGAGCGGGCGTCTTCGACGCCTCGAGCTCCTTGAAGAGAGCGAACGGGTTGTCGTCGGTGCCGATGAGGGCGACCTGACCGGCGACGTACTCCTTGAGCGTCTCGACGCCGTCGTCGACTTCGTCGAGTGCGCGGTTCACGAGCGTGTTACGGCTCATGCGGACCTGCGCGGAGCCGTAGAGCTCGCGGCGCATGGCCTGGAGCTGGCGGCTCGGGATACCCGCGACGCCAACGACGCCGACAGATTCGTACGATTCGACGAATTCGACGAGCTCGTCGACTTCGTCCTGCTTCCACTGCGGAATGACTTCGGTCTGTCGGGTTTCAGACTCGCTCATGCGGGCACCTCCACGGACGGACCCATCGTCGTCTTCACGAAGATAGAGTCGATGTTGAGGGGGCCCTTTTCGAGCGTCGCCTCGAGACGACGCACGATAACGTCGATGTTCTCCGCGATTTCGTCGGGGTCCATATCGACCGCGCCGACGCGCGTGTGGAACGTGCGGCGGTCGCGGGAGCGGAGTTGCACCGTATTCTTCATCCGATTCACCGTCTCGACGACGTCGTCGTCGGGCTGAAGCGGGGTCGGCATCTTACCACGAGGACCGAGGACGGTACCGAGGTAGCGACCGATGTCCTGCATCAGTGCTGCCTCGGCAACGAAGAAGTCGGTCTCGTCGGCAAGGTCTTTCGCCGCATCAGTGTCGTCACCGAGGTCTTCGAGCTCGTTTGGCCCGAGAACCTCGTCGGCGACATCTTCAGCGCGGAGCGCGGTTTCACCGGTCGCGAACACCACAATATGGGTGTCCTGGCCGGTGCCAGACGGGAGCACGATGCTCTCGTCGACACGCTTCGACGGGTCGTTAAGATCGAGATCGCGCAGGTTCACGGCGAGGTCAACCGTTTCGCGGAAGTTCCGCCCAGGTGCCTCGTCGAGTGCGCGAGAGACTGCGTCAACTATTGTGTCTGCCATTATTCACCTCCGTAGTACGCAGGATTGCTCCTACGGGTCAGTGAAACAGGCTACTGCCTGCCTCGTCCGGCAGGACGAGTAGGCTAAACTTAAGTCCGTCGAAGAAAGGGGAGCGAAACGGTCGAATTCGGGCGTTTCGCGTGCCAAGAGGACACACGCCCCGAGTCGCGACTATCCGTCTTTCTGAGAGAGAAAGCGGGCCGAGTCGGGTCGGCCCGACGGAAAGGGCGATTCGACGTGGCGAGACGATTATTCGTCGTCGAAGTAGTCGTCGAACTCGCCGCCGTCGATGCGCTCTTTGAACGTCCGGGCGTCTTCGCCCTCGACGGTGACGCCGAGCGACGCACACGTGCCGGCGACTTCCTTCGAGGCGTTCTTGAGGTCGTACGAGAGCAGGTCAGAGGACTTCTGCTTCGCGACCTTCTTTAACTGTTCGATGGACATGTCGGCGACGAAGTCCTTCTGGGGCTCGCCGCTGCCAGTGTCGAATCCGACTTCGTCCTTGATGAGGGCGGCCGTCGGGGGGACACCAACTTCGATAGAGAACGAGCCGTCGTCATCGTACTCGACAGTGACGGGCACTTCCATGCCGTCGAAGGCTGCCGTCTGGTCGTTGATCTGGTTGACGACATCCTGCACGTCGACGGGGGTCGGGCCGAGTTCCGGGCCGAGCGGCGGACCGGGGTTCGCCTTCCCGCCGGGAACGAGTACTTCGATAGTTCCAGCCATACGTGCAAACACCGTGTGGCGACTTTTAACGGTTTTCTTTCGCCGGGAGACGTGTGAGAAGACTACGCACGGCGGGTGTCTCCGTCCCTGAAACGGGAGTCGGCGGCTAGTCGCGGTGGGCCCTTACAGTTCGACGCCGAACGATTCGACGTCGCCCGCGAGTTCGGCCATCGACCCGAGGAGTGCGGCCACGTCGTCTAGGTCGCTCGTCGCGACCACTTCGACCGGCGTGTGCATGTAGCGGTTCGGAATGCCGATGTTGAGCGAGGGGATGCCCGACCGACTCGTGTAGAACGCGTCTGCGTCGGTTCCGGTGTACGACCCGGTCGCCTGCAGTTGCACGTCGATATCTGCCGCGTCGGCCGCGTCGCGGGCGAGTCGGACTACGTTCGGGTGGTTCGCGCTTCCGCGGGAGATAGAGGGCCCCTCACCGAGTTCGACTGGCCCCTTGCGCTTGCCCGGTATGTCGGGGTTGTCGGTGGCGTGGGTGACGTCGACGGCGACCATCGCGTCGGGGTCGAGGTCGTAGCCGACCATCTTCGCGCCCTTCACGCCGACTTCTTCTTGGACCGTGCTGACGGCGTACACCGTCGCGTCCACGTCCGCTTCGACGGCGGCGCGGAGGCCTTCGGCGGCCGACCACGTGCCGACGCGGTTGTCCATACCGTTGGCGGCGATGCGGTCCTCGGCGAGGTCACGAATCCGTGGTTCGACCGTGACGGGGTCGCCGACTTCGACGTAGTCTTTGGCGTCGCCTTTGGTCGTGACGCCGATATCGACGAACTGCTCTTCGACGTCGTCGTACTCTTCGCTTCCCGTGTCGCGCAGGTGGATTGCCGTCTGACCGATAACGCCCGGCACGTCGCCGTCTTCGTTGTGAACCACCACGTGTTGGCCCTTCGAGACGGTTCGGTCTGCGCCGCCGATGGGGCCGATGCGGAGGAATCCGTCGTCGTCGACGTCGCGGACGATGTAGCCAATCTGGTCTGCGTGACCCGTGAAGGCGATTTCGGGCCCCTCGCCGGTCCCCTCGTGTACTGCGACGGCGTTGCCGTAGTCGTCGACGGTCACGTCGTCTGCGAACTGCGAGACGTAGTCGACCCAGACACGCTGGCCGTCGGTTTCGAAGCCAGACGGGCTTGGTGTCGAAAGCAGGTCGTCGAGGAAGGCACGTCTATCGTCGTCCATAACGTTTGTTCATGGGTCGTCTGTGAAGAACACAGCGATACGTCGGTTCCGTCCGACGAGTCGAACGAGCGTGTCCGAGCGGCGACCGGTCTGAGAATCGCCACAACGACTATGCCTCTTGTGGGCGTATTGATGTGTATGGCCAATTTTACCCTCTTCGAGGTACACCTGCACGATGGCTTCGAGTTCAGTCCCTCCAGCCGTGGCCCGTTCTTCGGTTCGAGTGAAGAGACCAGCGACGACTACGACGCAGAGATGGAAGAAGCAGTAGAAGAATACGACATCGAGATAGAAGGCGACGACGAGACGAGCGAGTCCGGCGGACGCTCCGCGATGGGTGTCCTGATGGGCCTCGTCCTCCTCGTCGGCATCGCCGCCGGCGTTCGCTACATCCGTGGTCGCGGCGGCGACGACGAACTCGACGAACTGGCCGACCTCGACGACCGCGAGGAAGTCGAAATCGACGCCTAAACCGACCCGAACGACACCTGAACCCTCCAGACGACCAGTTTTTTATATCACACATCCGCAGTGACGACGCCGGTCGGATACGCTTAAGCGAGTCCCACAGAAAGGCCGGAACATGACCGTTTCGAGCGCTCCCGGCAAGGTGTATCTGTTCGGGGAGCACGCAGTCGTCTACGGCGAACCGGCGGTGCCGTGCGCCGTCGAGCGACGGGCGACTGTCTCCGTCTCGCTCCGTGACGACGACCACGTTCGGGTCCGTGCCGAAGACCTGAGTCTCAACGGATTCACCGTCGAGTACAGCGGTTCGACCGGTGATAGACCCGACGTCGACGTGCCCGCACCGCTCGTCGAGGCCGCGATGGGCTATATCGACGCCGCCGTCGAACAGGCGCGCGACGCCGCCGACGCACCCGATGCTGGATTCGATATCACCGTCGAGAGCGACATTCCGCTCGGTGCGGGCCTCGGGTCGTCCGCCGCCGTCGTCGTCGCCGGCATCGACGCCGCGACGCGAGAACTCGGCGTGGAACTCACACCCCGCGAGATTGCCGACCGTGCGTATCGCGCCGAACACGAAGTCCAGGACGGACAGGCCTCTCGCGCCGACACGTTCTGTTCGGCGATGGGCGGGGCCGTCCGCGTCGAAGGCGACGACTGCCGGACCATCGACGCACCCCCGCTTCCATTCGTCATCGGATTCGATGGCGGCGCGGGCGACACCGGTGCGCTCGTTGCCGGCGTCCGTGACCTTCGCGAACAGTACGACTTCGCCGCCAACACCGTCTCGACTATCGGTGACATCGTCCGCCGTGGCGAGGAACTGCTCGCGGATGCGGACCCAGACGCCGACCCAGACGAAGCGTTCCTCGACGAACTCGGTGGGTTCATGAACTTCAACCACGGCCTGCTGGAAGCGCTCGGCGTCTCCTCACGCTCGCTCGACTCGATGGTGTGGGCGGCCCGCGAAGCGGGTGCCTACGGCGCGAAACTGACCGGTGCAGGTGGCGGCGGGTGTATCGTCGCACTCGACCCCACGCCCGAGACGCAGACCGGCCTCCGATTTACGCCCGGGTGCGAAGACGCCTTCCGTGCCGAACTCGCCACCGAGGGCGTCCGAGTGGAAGAACCGCCCGAGCGCACCGCGCCGCAGAACACCGACGACACGCCGGAGGAGTCGGCGTGAGTCTCGTCGTCCTCAAACTCGGCGGGAGCGTCGTCACCGACAAAGACGAGCCCGAGACGGTGGACGACGACGGACTCGCTGCCGCGGCAGACGCTGTGGCGACGCTCGCCGAATCCGGACAGGTCGTCGTCGTCCACGGTGGCGGGAGTTTCGGCCACCATCACGCCGCCGACCATGGCGTCTCGTCGGAGACTGGCACGCACGATGCCGCCGGCGTCCGCGCCATCCACGACGCGATGAAGCGCCTCAACGACGCCGTCCTCGATGCCCTCTCGGAGCGAGGCGTCGCGGCCTTACCGGTCCATCCGCTCTCTGCTGGTGCCCGAGAGGAAGACGGGTCGCTGACGCTCCCACTCGCCGCCACCGAGACGATGCTCGCCGAAGGTTTCGTGCCGGTCCTCCACGGTGACGTCATCGCACACGCGGGCGAGGGCGCGACAATCGTCAGCGGCGACGACCTGGTCGTTTCGCTGGCGTCCGGTCTGGGTGCCGACCGGGTCGGCCTCTGTTCGACGGTTCCCGGCGTCCTCGACACCGACGGCGAGGTCATTCCCGAGATTACGGCGTTCGAAGACGCCGCCGACGCACTCGGCGGGTCCGAATCGACGGACGTGACCGGCGGGATGGCCGCGAAGGTTCGGAAGTTGCTCGCCCTCGGCGCACCGGCACACGTCTTCGGGCCCGACGGCCTCTCGGCGTTCGTCGCCGGAGAGGCACCGGGAACAGTGATTCGCGGCGAGTAACCGGACACAGCGCGCCGTCTCGACTACTCAGAACTCGACGACCAACCCGTCTTCTGCGACCTGTACGTCGCCGGCGAAGTTGTCTTCGACGCGTTCGACGAGTTCGTCTGTCACCCGGTCTGCGTGCGGGTAGAAGTGCGTGAGATACACCGTGCCGATGTCGTGGCCGGCGAGTGTCTCGCCGAGTTTGGTCGGCGTCGGATGGTTCGAGACGTCCACGTCGTCCGGGAACGAACAGTCGTGTGCGAGGACGCTCGCGCCGTCGGCGAAGTCGGCGAGGCCGCCGAACGCTTCGGTGTCGCCCGAGAAGACGAAGTCCGCGTCACCTCGCTCGTTCGTAAACCGGTAGGCGAGCGTCGGCATCGAGTGGCGTACCTCGTAGCCCATCACGTCGAACCCGGCGATACCGAACTCGTGGGGACCGATTTCTCGGACCTGAATGTCGAGGCGGTCTTTCATGTAGTCGTGAGCGTCGAAGAGTTTCTCGACGAGCGTCTCGGTCCCTTCGGGGCCGACGATTTCCAGGTCGTCCTCCCCGACCAGCCATCGCGCCTTGACGAATGGCATGAGGTCGGAGACGTGGTCGAGGTGGAGGTGTGTCAACAGCACCGACGAGACACCTTCGTATCCCACGTCGGTTTCGGCGAGTCGGGCCAAGACACCGGAACCACAGTCGACGAGCAGGGCGTTCGAGTTGGATTCGAGGAGAAGACCGGATTGGGCACGGCCCGAGACGGGCATCGCGCTTCCGGTACCGAGGAATGTGACGCGCATGCGGCAGTGTACCACGCACCGGGCGTTAGTCCTTGTGTTCGTTCTGGTGAGTCGAGAGTCGGTCACCGTCGTCGACGGTCGATACCCCGTCTCTCCCGTGGTGTGACAGATATGGCACAACCCTCATACCCGCGGAGGCCAACCCCGAGGTAATGACGCAGCGTGGCCGTTCCCTGCTCAGTGCCAAGCGGAACGACTACGATTTCGACCCAGAGACGGTTGCCGTCGCCGACGAGGACGTCCTCGAACTGCTCGAACCCGCAGTACAGGAGTGGTGGGTCGACCAGTTCGGTGAGTTCGTCCCCGGCAACGGCGGCTTTTTCACCCCGCCACAGCGCGGAGCGATTCCGCGCATCCACGAACGAGAGAACGCCCTCATCTGTGCCCCCACCGGGTCGGGAAAGACCCTCGCATCGTTTACGGCCATCATCAACGAACTGTTTCGCCGTGACCGCGAATCGCCCGAGGGCCTCGACAACTCGGTCTACTGTCTGTACGTCTCGCCACTCAAGTCGCTGGCCAACGACATCCACCGCAACCTCACAGAACCGCTGGAGGGCATCGCCGACATCGCCGCCGAACGCGACCAGACCATCGACATCAGACACGCGATTCGCCACGGTGATACCTCCTCGGCCGACCGGCAGAAGATGCTGGAGACGACGCCGCACATCCTCAACACGACGCCCGAGACGCTGGCCATCCTGCTGAACTCGCCGAAGTTCAAAGAGAAACTCCGCACCGTCGAGTACGTCGTCGTCGACGAGATTCACAGTCTCGCAGAGAACAAACGCGGGACGCATCTGTCCGTCTCACTGGAACGACTGGAGAACCTCGCCGAGTCGTCGCCGACTCGAATCGGGTGTTCGGCGACGGTCGAACCGCTCGACACCGTCGCGGAGTATCTCGTCGGGTGCGAAGACGGGTCGCCGCGGGACTACGAACTCGTCGATACGCGATTCGTCCGCGACTTCGACATCGAACTGGAGTGTCCCACAGACGACTTGATTCGGACGCCACGCGCCGAGGTCCAGTCACGGTTCTACGACCGCCTCCACGAACTCGTCGCCTCGCACACGAACACGCTCGTCTTCACGAACACGCGCTCTGGGGCCGAACGCGTCCTCCACAACCTCCGAGAGACGTATCCCGATATCGACGAGACGAACTCCGGGTGCCACCACGGCAGTCTCTCGAAAGAGCGCAGACAGGAGATAGAGTCCAAACTGAAAGCCGGCGAGTTACAGGTCGTCACCACCTCCACGAGTCTCGAACTCGGTATCGACATGCCGCATATCGACCTCGTAGTACAGGTCGGGTCGCCGAAGTCGGTGGCGGCGCTCCTCCAGCGCGTCGGGCGCGCAGGTCACCAACTCGGCCAGACCGTCGAAGGCCGCGTCATCGCGCTCGACAGAGACGAACTCGTGGAGTGTGCGGTGATGCTGACCAAGGCAGAAGAGGGGTTCGTCGACCGGGTGTTCGTCCCCGAGAACGCCTTCGACGTGGCCGCACAGCAGGTCTACGGGATGGCTATCAACGAGATTCGTCCGGAATCCGAGGTCCGAGAGACGCTCCGCCGCGCGTACCCCTACCGGAACTTCTCCGACGACGACTTCGAGCGCCTCTTTCGCTATCTCACGGCCGATTACGACGGCCTCGAAGACAAGAACGTCTACGCGAAAGTGTGGCGCGACACCAACGACGCGCCCGACGGCGAACACCACTACGAGGAGTACCCAGTCGGCGAACCACTGGTGGGCAAACGCGGGCGGATGGCGCGAGTCATCTACATGACCAACATCGGCACGATTCCGGACTCCTTCACCTGCGACGTGTTGGTCCGCGGGGGAGACGAGTGGGTCGGCACGCTCGACGAGAGCTACCTCGACACGCTGGAGAAAGGTGACGTGTTCGTCCTCGGTGGCGACCACTTCGCCTACCGATATCGCCGCGGGTCGAAGGTGTACGTCGACCGAACCTCGCAACGACCCACCGTCCCGTCGTGGTTCTCCGAGCGCCTCCCGCTTTCGTACGACCTTGGCCGCGAGATAGCACAGTTCCAACACGACATCGTCGAAAAACTCCAGTCGGGCGGCCCACCCGCCGTCCGCAACTGGCTTCGTGACCGACCACTGGACGAAAACAGCGTCCGCGCCGTCACCCGGATGTTCGACGAGCAGGTCAGATACGCCGGCCCGGAGAGCGTGGCGACACCGTCACGCCTCGTCGTGGAGACGGAACTGAACCGCGAGACGTACCGCAGGCACTACTACGTCCACTGTACGTACGGCCGACAGTTCAACGACGGCCTGTCGCGGTTGCTCGCGTACTACTGCGCCCGTCGGACGAACGCGAACGTCCAGGTGGCCGTCGCCGACAACGGCTTTTCGCTCTCGATGCCGCTGAATCGGAAGGTGGACCTCGGAACGCTACTCCGGGAGGCGGACCCGGACACGGTGCGCGAAGACTTGCGGGCCGCACTCGACGGGACGGACCTGCTGAAGCGCTACTTCCGCATCAACGCGACGCGCTCGCTCATGATTCTCAAGCGTTACAAGGGATACGAGAAGACGGCCGCACAGCAACAGGTCTCCTCTGAGATGCTCCTGTCGTTCGCACAGGAGCTAGACGAGTTCGCCGTCATGGAGGAAACCTACCGCGAGATTCTCGAAGACAAACTGAACATCGACGCCATCGAGGACGTCCTCGAATCGGTTCGGGCGGGCGACGTCGACGTGGTGGACCACCAACTGTCGACGCCGACACCGCGTGCGTTCGGATTGGCGACGTTGATGGCGAGCGACGTGGTCCTCGCCGAAGACGAGAGTGCGGCGCTTCGAGAGTTCCACGAACGCGTCTTAGACGAGATTGGCGAGGACGACGTCGAAATCGACGTGCGGTGACCCAGACGACCACTCGCCGAGCGCGTCGCCTCAGACCAACAGCGTGTTGAGCGCGTCCGGAACCACGAGGACGCGACTGCCGGGTTCGACCGACTCTTCGACCGAATCTCTGGCCTGCATGAGACATGCGTCGACCACGTCCGGCGACTCCGAGTTCGTCACGTACACGTCGTGGTCACGGAGGACGCGAGCGACGACGAACGCCCGTTGCGCACCCGGTTCGTAACCCGCCCGCATCGACTCGTAGAGCGAGTCGGCGTCCGTCGCCGACGAGAGCGCGTCGTAAAACCGCCGTTCTCCCGTCCCCGCTCCTGCCCCCTCGTCGAGCGTCGCGGGGACGACGAGGCGGCCACCGTCGACGAGCGGGTTCTGGTCACCGAGTGCGACGTAGGTGGCCGCCCGCGTCGCCTGATAGAGGTTCGCGTCTTTCGGTGCGCCCACACCGCAGACGACGGCGTCGTAGGTGGAATCGACCGAGACGGAGAGCGCGTCACGGGCAGTCGTCGCCAACGACCGAACGACCGAGACGGGGTCACCTGCGGCGGCGCCGAGGAATCCGTCCGGGCCTTTCGTCACGTTGAGACAGAAGTCGGGGCCGGCGATGATGCCCGCACGGTCCAGCGTCTCTCGGAACGGGTTGCCGCGAACACGGCCGAGGCGAACACCGTCGCGTGCGAGCATCTCCGGGCCGTGCGTGTAGCGAATGATGCTCTCTGACCCAGCGCCGACGACGACAGTCTTCGCACCGCCGGAGAACCCGGCGTACTGGTGCGGTTCGACCATCCCCGTCGAGAGGACGACGTCGGCGTTTGCGACGGCGGGGTGGACCGCGATAGGGCATCCATCGACGGCCCCGAGAGCGACGGCCGAACTCGGGTCGTGGTTCACCGCCAGGTCGGCGTAGTCGCCGAGGCCATCGCGGAGTTCCTCGTCGGTCATCGGCCGGTGTAAACCGAGTCCGACGACGATAGTCACGTTCTCGCGGGGGACAGAGAAGTGGTCGAACAGCACGTCGAGGAGGACGTCGTCGGGCGTGTCGCGCGTCACGTCGGTGACGACGATTGCCACCTCGTCCGTGGATTCGACGAGACTCGCGAGTGGGGGGCCATGCGGACACCCCATCGCCGCCTCCGCGGCCGTTTTGGGGTCCACCGAGTCACCACCGGGGGGACGGGCAACGTCGACGTCGCACGACGGGAGCGACAGCGAGATAGTCCCGTCTCCGAGCGGAAGGTCCATGCCTCGGGGTTCGGTGAAGCGAACGTGAATCTGTCGGCGGAGCGTCAGCGTCGGTGACGTGTCGGAGTCGGTTGGACGTCAGCGATAGTTACCGCCGCGCCCACCGCAACATCCGCTCGTAGAAGGGGTCAGATTCGAGGGCGTCGGCGTCGCCGACGAGACAGAGCGCCTTCTTCGCCCGCGTGAGCGCGACGTTGATACGGCGATGGTCCTCGAACAACGGGCCATCGAGGTCACCTGTCGCGACGAAGGAGACGACGATGACCTCTTTCGAAGACCCTTGGAACCGGTCGACTGTATCGACGGTGACGTCGGTTCGGCGGGAGATTTCGGCCACCTGCGCCCGGAACGGTGCGATGACACCGATATCTTCGGAGGCGACACCTGCGTCCTCGTAGGCGGCGACGATTTCGGCGACGCGGTCCGCCTCGGTGGGATTCGTGTTCCCCACACGGCGGCCATCCGGGTCGACGAACGTCACCGGGTCCGCGAGTTCGGGTGGCAAGTCGGCGGTGTCGACGCCAAGGTCACGGAGATGCTGGGCCGCAACCTCGCCCGTGGCGGGTCTGAGCGCGCCGTCGTAGAACTCCGCCGACGCGAAGGCCTGAATCCGCTGGGACATGCGGTACTGCCGGTCGAGCATCACCGACGCCTCGGGATACGTCTCGATGAGGCGCTGAAACAGCGATTTCTGCAGGTCGTTTTCGGCGCGGACGACGGGCGGCAGTTGCTTGTGGTCGCCGACGAGGACGAACCGGTCGGCGAGGTTCGTCGCGGCGAGCGTCCCCGGTTCGGTGAGTTGTGACGCTTCGTCCACGAGGGCCACGTCGAACGACTGTTCGCGCATCACCCGCGACCCACAGGAGGCAGTGGTCGAGGCGACGACGGGCGCGTCGTGCAACGCCGCGGCGAGGGTGTTGGGGTCGCCACTCCGCGAGAGGCGCACGTCGAGCATGTCGTCGCGGACGCCCGTCTCGCTCCCGACGCGGACGATGTCCTCGAACCCTTGGTCGCGCAGTGCTTCGAGCGCGTTGTCGACGGCGCGGTTCGTAAAGGCCGAGAGCAAGACGCGATTGCCGTCTTCGACCAGTGCGCGGATGGTCCGGGCGATGGTGTAGGTCTTGCCCGTCCCCGGCGGTCCGTGGACGAGTGCGACGTCGTCGGCGTCGACGGCGAGACTCACTGCCTCGTCTTGACCCTCGTTGTTGTCGATGTACGTCGTCCCCGCCGAACGGTCCGAAAATTCGGGGTCACGGCGGCCGAACAGCACGTCCTTGCGGTCTGGTGAGCCTTTCAAGACGGCGTCGTGGAGGGCGGTGAGGAGTCTGTCGGTGGTAAGTTCCGAGGGGTAGACGTCGAGACGGCGGAGTTCGACCGGTTCGTCCGTCGTGACGACGACTTCGTCACCGAGTTCGACGATGCGAGCGAGTTCGGCGTGGCCTTCGACGGGATGTCCGTCGCTGGCGAGTGCGACGTCGCCCTGACGGAGTTTCGACACCGCGTCGTCGGTCTTGCGGGCGCGGAGTTTCCACGTCCCGTCGGGTTGTTCCGTCTCGTCGATGGGGTCGAGTCCGATGAGTGCCCTGTCGTCGTCCGCGCGTTCCTCGGCCGATTGCTCCCAGAGCTTTCGGTACTCGACGTGGACTGCCCGGCGTTCTTCTTCGACGGCGCGGTAGAACCGGTCGAAATACTCGCGTTCTTCCTCGGGGACGGGCGTCCCGATTGCCCCGGCTTTCGACTCCTGTCCGAGGCGCCCCGAGACGACCATGCAGGTGTCTTTCTCGAAGCAGTACTCGCACTTCGAGTTCACCTCGTACCCCGTCGGTACCGACACGTCGTACTCCATCGCGGCGATTTCGTTGCGGGTGCGGACGACGAATTCGAGGAGGCCGCGCCCGATAGAGAAGTCCTTCGCGGGCGAGAGGTCACCCGACTCCTCGGTCCGGTCGAGCGTGGTGTTCTTGGTGTAGAGGAGGGTTCCGGTATCGACTGGGACGCCGCGTTCGTGGAGGATGAGGGCGTAGGCGGCGGCCTGAATCTTGTCCTGAAACCGCGGGTCGCGATTGAGGTTCTTTCCGGTCTTCAGTTCGACGGGTGACCCGCGGCGAAGCGCGTCGGCGCGGCCTTTGATGCCGAACGTCGGCGAGATGAGCGTGTACTCAGAGCGCCACTCGTCTTCGTCGGTGAGTTTGCCCTGCGAAAGCCATCCCTCGATTGCGGCGGCGTTACGTCGAACTTCGTCTGCGACTTCCTCGACTTCCCGGCCGAGTAACCCGAGTTCGAGGCCACGTTCTTCGATACGTTCCTCGATAGACGATTCGAGGTCACGTTCGCGGAGGAGGTCACCGAACACCTCGTGGACGATTGTCCCCTTGACGACCGGGTAGTTCAGTGGGATACCCGAGAGTTTGTTCAGGTAGTACATCCGGGAGCACTGCACCCACGACCTGATGTCGGTCACGTCGACGAGGAAGTCGGGTTCGACGACGACGAACGATTCCTTGCCCGTCGAATAGGTCGTCTCCCCTCGATACTCGGATTCGTCCACGTCGGTGACGAGCATCTCCATCCCCGGTTCGGCGTGCTCGGCGGCGTGCGTCCACTTGCCCCACAGGGTGACGGTGACGGGGTCCGCCGTCCCGTCTTCGGGTCGGAGCGTCACCTCCGCCAGCGAGCGCTCTCCGTATCGCGTCTCGACTTCGCGTGGGGACTCCACGTCGACGAGTGGGCCGCGCAGATTCACGTCGAAATCGTCGGGGAGGGACGGGCAAATAGGCGTCGGTCGTTTGACCCCCACGCCGAGTCGCCGACCCACTGGCGATTGACAGTAACCGTCACGTTCTTTCTCCCCGCGACGATACAGTCGTCCATGCGCGTCAGAGATTGGCAAGACATCCTCTCGGACGTCGTCGACGATGGTCGCGACCCGAGTGGGTGGCGCGCCGTCGCAGGGAGTCGGCGTGAGGGACTCGGTGAGGACCTCTTTTTGAGTCACCGCGATATCGGTGTCTACCAACTCAAGACGTACGCGAAGAACCCTTACGAGGTACGCGGTGTCGGCACCAGAGTCGCACGCCGTATCGACGACGACCTCGACCCGCTGTTTCCGGACCGCGAAACCGACGAGACCGGTCGGTTCGGCGTCCAGCGCCCACCCGAAGACGAAGACGAAGCAACGTCGATGGCCCGCCGCCTCGAAGCGGCGATAGACGTCCACTCGGAAGCGCCCACGACCCCGGACGACTTCTTCACGGACGTGATGGAGGCACTCGACAGTCCCGCGTTCGGGCCGATGGACTACGAGTTCGACGCCCGCCCGGACAGACTCGACGACCTGACCGACGAGTTCACCGACGCGGACTCGTTGCTCTCGTCGGAACTCGACGACCTCATCGAGACGGACGAGGTCGACCGCGGATTCCACTGAGAGCCATCGGTTTCAAACCACCTCGAACCAACGAGACCCACATGAACAGACGGGGCATGACCGACCCACAGGACGAGACAGGAGCGCTGCGGATGGAGGACCGATGGTCGGACCCAGTTTGAGCGACGACGAGAGCCGAATCGCGAGCATGCGACTCAAAATCGGGTTCGTCCTCCTCGTCGGCATCTCCGCGGGATTCGTCGCGCTCGCCGCGGACGCGACGCTCCAACAGGTCGGCTACGCCTTCGTCGGTGGGACTGCCGTCGGTATCGCCCTCATGGCCTTTCTCACGTACTGGGGGCGTGAGTTCGTCAGCGTGAACCGTCGGTGACGACGTCGGTCCACCGACCAACGTTATGTTTCACTGATAGTATTGCGGTAGAGACACAACTGGAATAAACTATCTTCAACGTGTGGCATGATACCGCAGGGTATTTAATTGATAAACATACACCGTCTATCGCCGGTAGCCAGGGCAGGGGCAACTTCCTGGTATGATACCGGACGCGCAGTGGGGCGTTAGAGTTGGGCCTCTAGCACAACATTGCGTACTACCCAAGGTGCGTGCGCGGTCTGATTCGATTCAGTTCCGGGCCGCACCCTGATGGAGTTGCAGTCTCCTCAGGGCAGAACCCGAGCGGTCCATCGCTCGGGTACGTCCAATTCTGTGTCTGTCGGTAGGTTCTCCGGATGTTCCCACACACGTGAAGCGGCCGCCACCCCGCGTTCGTCTGCGACGTGTTCGAAGAACCGAGCGCCGCGTTCGTACTGCCGGCGTTTGAGGCCGAGTCCGAGCGCCCGGCGTGTGAGTCGAGCGATTGGACCGCCGCCCTGTCGACGCTCGTCGAGTTTGCGCCGCAGGTCTTCGTACTCGTCGTCGAACGCGCGGTCCATCAGGAGTTCTGCGTAGCCTTCGACGGCGGTCATCGCCGTGTCGAGTTCGGCGAACGCATCTCGGTCCAGGTCACCGTCCACGAGGGCGTTGATGCCGCGGTTCATCCGCGATTCGAGGTGGGCCGGAAGCCACGGGGCCGCACCGAACTCGGCGGCGTGTGCGACCTCGTGGAAGGCAATCCAGCGGCGGAATCGTGGATAGTCCACGTCGAGTGAGGCCGCGACGCGGCGGATGTTGGGGTGGACGAAGTAGAGTCCGTGGTCGTCGTCGCCCTCGGCGAGGAGGAGTGGGTCGTACTGCCCGAGCACGTTGTTGCCGAGGAACGACAACACGAGTGCGAACGTCCCGGTGTTGATAGCACGGGTGACACCCGGCAGCACCGCCGGGCCGTGTTCTTCGAACGGGGCCATCACTCGGCGGAACGTCTCGACGTTGGCGTCTATCCAGTGGTGTCGGTTCTGTACCTCGACGACGTCGGGCACGTCGAACGTCACCTCGGCGACGACCGACAGTCGGTCACGTGCGTCACGAACGTCGGCGGCGTAGCCCGACCGCTCTGTTGGAGAGAGGTCGAGTGTTCCCGGTTCGACCGCTGCTTTCGCCGCCTCCCCGACGGCGTCCCAGTCGATGTTTCCGGTACCGGTCGCCGAAGCGTCCGCGACGACGCGGACGCTTCGAAGGAAGTTCATACGCTATCGAGGGGCGCTGGCGTCAAAACGCTTCGGCCGGCGTCGTCGAGAGGTGAAACACCGACGGCGTTCGCTCCGAGTCGAACGCCCACTAAAGACTATACACCCCCTCACGTGGAGAGCGTATGGACCGAACCATCGACCACGTCGCGTTCGGTGGTCTCGAGTTGTACGAACTGCGTACCGCCGCCAACGACGTTGGCCTCACCCCGACCTACGGCGGCGAACACAGCACCGGGACGACCCACATGGCAGTCGTTCCGTTCCCTGACGGGTCGTATCTCGAACTCATCGCACCGACGCTCGGAACCGACGCCGAAGACGCAGGGTTCTGGCCCACCCACCTCGCTGCCGACGCCGGCCCGACCGGGTGGTGTCTCGAAGTCCCGGACGTCGCCGCGAGTGCGAAGGCCGCTATCGACGCCGGGATTCCAGTCGACGGCCCGCACGACGCGTCACGAGAACGCCCCGACGGCCGACTCGTCGAGTGGGACATGTGCTTCGAGGGCGACGACCTGCGACTCCCGTTTACCATCCGTGACCGAACGCCTCGTGACTACCGCGTCCCGCGGACCTCACACAACACGTCCCTGCGCGGCCTCAGGGCCGTCGTCGTCGCGACCAGTGATATCGAGGTGACGGCCGACCTGTTCGCCCGGCGACACCGGTACCCGTCACCGGTCGAAATCAACGGCCCCTTCAGCAACTTCGCCGTCTGCCCGGGGACGCCACTCGCACTCTGTGAACCCGGTGACGGCGAACTCGCCGCCCGCATCGATGACGTCGGCGAGGGACCGTGTGCGTTCCTCATCGGTGTCACGGACATCGATATCGCACGGCAGTCACTCTCGCTCGGCCCGCAGATTCGGTACAGTGACCGCCGGATGGCGTGGTTCGACCACGACCTGTTCGAGGGGCGGTTGGGCGTGGTCGAACTCCCCTGAATCGCCAGCGTCACCGTCCTTCCTGCCGTCTCAAACGGCGCAGTTGTTCGGCCCGAGTTCGAGTTCCGTCGCCTCTTGTTCGTCGCCGACCGACTCGTGACCAGTGTTGATTGCGATGACACGCTCGTAGTTCGGCGGTTTCTCCGGGGTGTCGTTGGCGATTCGGTGGACGAACGTCTCCTCGTCCAGTTCGAGCAAGTCGAGCGTCTCCCGAAGATTTCCGAGCGTTGTACTCACGAGTTCGCCCGGCGACCCGACGCCATAGGTTCCGTCGGCAGCGACAGAGACGTGGCCGGGGAGGACCTGTGTCTCTGGCGGGAGCGAGAGTATCTTCTCGTGAAGCGTGTCGTAGAGGAGTTCTGCGCCGGTTGCGGCGTCGTCGTCGCCGGACTGCGTCCGGCGGGCCGACGAGCTCTGCTCGTCGACGTCTCCGAACTGGAGTTCGGTTCGGCCGACCGATTCGACGAACAGCGTGTCGCCGGTCAACAGATACTGACCGTCGACGAGGTAGTTCGTCATGTCGGAGGTGTGGCCTGGTGTGTAGCGGGCCTCTATCGCGCTGTCTCCGACCGTCACCGTCTCGCCGTCAGCGAGTGGGGAGAACTCGTACTGCACGTCGCGGTCAGTCGCGTGTTCGCCGAGATAGTACGGCACACCGAGTCGCTCGGCGAGCGCCCGCCCCCCGGAGACGTGGTCGGCGTGGACGTGGGTGTCGAGAACGCCAGTGATGGTCATCCCCGCGTCGGCGGCGACGAGTTCGAACTCGTGGTGCTGTCTGGTCGCGTCCACGACGACTGCTTCTCGTGCCGACCGAGACCCGACGACGTAGCCGAGACAACCCTTTGCGCGTCGCTGGACCTGTGCGACGTACAGGTCGTCGTCGTCCGTGTCGAGTTCGACGACTTCGTAGAGTTTACTCCAGTCTTCCATCCCGCCTTTGACGACGGTCACGTCGTCGTAGCCGCGTGTACTGAGTTCGAACCCGAACGAGGTAGACGACAGTCCCTTGCCACAGATGACGACGAGTGGCCCCTCGGACGCGAGGGCGTCGACTCGCTCCCAGTCCCAGTCGCCGCCGAGTCCATCCACGGGATGGTACGGAACGTTCACCGCACCCCCGATGTGCCACGCGTCGAAACTCGTCGGCGGGCGTGTGTCCACGACGGTGAACGACGCGCCGGCGTCGAGGTCGGCGGCGAGTTGGGAGACGGTAATCTGGCGAAGTAGCTTACTCATGTGGGGTATGTATGGGAAGGACGCGCAAAGCCGTTTGCGAAGAAAGCGGGCTCTACGGGGAGTCGTCCTTCGAGCGACGCCACTCACTGCGACGCTCTCGCGGGCGTCGCCACTGTTCGGTGTTCTATCTCACGCGACGGCGCGGCCGCTCTCGGTGTGAGCGCCAGAAAAGTTCGAATTCGAAACGCCCGTCCGTCTACAGTTCTGCCTCGAAGTCTTCGAGGGCGTAGACGGTGTCGGTGCCGCGGCGGTCGAGCGTCTCGTTGGCGAGAAGCCAGTAGACGACCGACAGCGCACGACGACCCTTGTTGTTCGTCGGGACGACCAGGTCCACGTTGGACGTCTGGTTGTTGGAGTCACACATCGCGATGACGGGGATACCGACCGTGATGGCCTCCTTGACTGCCTGTGCGTCACCAATCGGGTCGGTGACGACGACCACGTCGGGTTCGATGTAGCCGGCGTAGTCCGGGTTCGTCAGCGTGCCGGGGATAAAGCGTCCCGTGCGGGCACGAGCGCCGACGGCGTCGGCGAACTTCTCGGCCGGGAACCGACCGTACTGACGGGAGGACGTAACCAGAATCTGTTCTGGGTCGTAGTTCGCGAGGAAGTCCGCGGCGGTGCGGATTCGCGAGTCCGTCTGGCTCACGTCGAGCACGTACAGCCCATCGTCACGGACACGGTGGATGAACCGAACCATGTCCTTGGTCTTCTGCTGGGTACCGATGTGGACACCGGCGGCCAGGTAATCTTCGACCGGGATGAGCAGGTCGGCGTCTTCGTCGGGCATGACGTCCTCGTCGAAGGCCGGTTCAGGCTCTGCTTCTTCGGCCTCGGCAGCCTCGTCGGCCGCCTCGGCGGTCTCTGCTGTCTCGTCTTCGGTGGCGGCCTCGTCGGTGCTCGTCTCGGCGACCGCTTCGGTCTCCGTCTCGAGTTCCTCGTCGGCGACCTCCACCGCGTCGTTTTCGTTGTCGCTCATACTGCGTCGTCCGCGATGCGGATGAGTTCGTTCAGTTTGGCAGTTCGCTCGCCTTGCACCGTGCCGGTCTTGATGAACGGCGCGTCGGTGGCGACGGCGAGGTGTGCGATGGTCGTGTCTTCGGTCTCACCGGAGCGGTGAGAGATGACAGCGTCCATCCCGTTTCGGGAGGCCAGTTCGACGGCGTCGAACGCGTCGGTGAGCGTCCCAATCTGGTTCGGTTTGATGAGGATGGAGTTCGCGGCACCCACGTCGATACCGTCCTGCAGGCGCTCAACGTTGGTGACGAAGAGGTCGTCACCGCAGATGAGTGTACGGTCGCCCACACGGTCTGTGAGTTTCGCGAAGCCCTCGTAGTCGTTCTCGTCGAGGGGGTCTTCGACGTAGACGAGGTCGTACTCGTCGACCATCTCGGCCACGTAGTCGATCTGCTCGTCTGTCGTCTTCGTCTCGTCACCGTAGTGGTAGACGCCATCTTCGAACATCTCCGAGGCCGCGATGTCGAGGCCGAAGCGAATCTCGAAGCCGAGTTCGTCCTCGACGTCGGAGACTGCTTCGTCCATGACCTCGAACGCGTCAGCGTCGGAGATGGCTGGTGCCCACGCACCTTCGTCGCCTTTCGCGGCGGGCACGTCACGCTCGTCGAGAATCTCGGACGCGCGGGCGTGGACCTTCGCGTTGGCGAAGACGGCTTCGGAGACGCTCGGCGCACCGACTGGTGCGGCGAGGAACTCCTGGATGTTCGTCGCTTCCTTGGCGTGTTCACCGCCACCGATGACGTTCCCGAGCGGCGTCGGGAAGTTGTCGCCCCGGAACGCGCCGCCGAGATGCTGGTAGAGTGGGGCACCGAGCACGTCGGCACCGGCCTTCGCGGCCGCCATCGAGATGGCGACGGCGCTGTTCGCGCCGATTTCCGAGAAATTGTCGGTGCCGTCGGCACCACGCAGTGCCGAGTCGACTTCGCGCTGGTCACCCGCGTACACTTCGTTTACGAGACGCGGAACTGCGTGGCGACGGGCCGCGGCGATGGCCTCGGTCGGTGGCAGTTCGATTGCCTCGTACTCACCGGTGGACGCACCACTCGGGGCCGCAGCGCGACCGAACCCACCGGACTCGGTGAGAACGTCGGCTTCGACCGTCGGGTTGCCACGGGAGTCGAGCACGCGACGCAGGGAGACGGATGTGATTCGTGTCATGTTGTCACTTACCCTCTCGTTTTACGGTGAACGGAAGGACACCTGCATCGTACTCCTCGGCCGCGATTAATATCGGTTCGGTCTGTTCAGTCTCCACGAGCACGGGTGCGCCGTAGGATACCTGCAGCGCTCGTGCACCGAGGATGCGGGCTTTCTCGTACCGATTGTACCGTTGCATCATTGGTAGGGAGACACGACGTCCACGAGGTCTTTGTGCGATACCATCATCCGCCGGCAGCAGGCACGAGTTACCCCGAGGTCGTCGAGGACTTCTGCGGGGTCCTCGTCACCCTCGCGAGCACGGGCCTGGAATTCATCCCAGTGTTCGCCAATCACCTTGCCGCAGGTGAAACACCGGACGGGAATCATCATGGTTAGATCACCTCAGCGGTAGGACTTCTGGTAGCGAGCGCGTGCGCCCGGTCCGCCCCATTTCTTGGGTTCGGACTGGCGAACGTCGTTGACCAGCAGTGAGCGGTCGAACTCCATGTACGCGTCGCGAAGTTCCGCGTCGTTCAGGTGCTGCACCAGCCCTCGAGCGAGCGCGGTGCGGACTGCGTCGGCCTGACCGGCCACGCCGCCGCCGTTGACGCGCACGTCGATGTCGACCTGCGAGCGGAGGTCCTCGCCAGCGATGCGGAACGGTTCCAGCATCTTCAGGCGGGCCATCTCCGGCTCGACCAGCTCGACCGGCTGGGAGTTGATACGGACTCGACCCTTACCCTCGCGCACCGTCGCGCGAGCGATTGCGGTCTTCTTCTTCCCGGACGTGTTCGTTACCATGTGACGTTAGCACCCAGATTCTCGGAGACCTCTCCGAGCGAGATGAACTTGATGTTCGAAAGGCGGTCCAGCGAGGTCTCGTCGAGCATCTCGCCGTCTTCGTCGAACGGGTTGCCGACGTAGACGCGGATGTTCGAGAAGGCCTCGCGGCCGCGGGGCTTCTTGTACGGGACCATCCCACGGATGGCACGCTTGAAGATTCGGTCGGGACGCTTCGGGTAGTACGGACCCTGGTCCGACCCAACTTCGGCGCGCTTACGGTAGACGCCCATCACGTCCTCTTCGGAACCGGTGATGACGGCGTCTTCCGCGTTGATGACGGCGACCTTCTCGCCTGCGAGGGCGCGCTGAGCGACCTCAGAGGCGACGCGGCCCATGATGCAGTTCTTCGCGTCGACGACGACGTCGGCGTCGAATTCTGCGAGGCTCATCGCATCACCCGCACGTTGGACCCTTCGGGGTTCTGTTCAGCAATCTGTTCGAGCGTCACGACGTCGCCAACCTGCTCGATCTTCGTTCGAGCGGTGGACGAGAAGTCCACAGCAGCGACTGTGACGTTTTTCTGCAGCACACCGCTACCCAGCACCTTGCCGGGCACGACGACGGTTTCGTCCTCCCGAGCGTATCGTTCGATACGGCTCAGGTTGACTTCCGCGTGGGTGCGCCGTGGCTTTTCGAGACGGTCCGCGACATCCTGCCAGACGTTGGCACCGGACTCACGCGAGACCGCCTTCAGCTCGGCGATGAGACTGTTGAGTCTCGGGTTCGTCTTACTCATTGTCTACCTCCAGAGAGAAAGCGGAGTGCAGGGAGCAGGATTTGAACCTGCGGACTCCTATGAGACAGCGCCCTGAACGCTGCGCCGTTGGCCAGACTTGGCTATCCCTGCAAGCATTCCGCTGTACTTCATGCCCCGTAAAAACACCTTCGGTCCGGCCGGCCACCGTGAGGCAGTCGCACGCCATGCTGTCGGCGGATTCGACTGCTCGCGGGGTGGGCGAACGTCGGTGGTGGTACGGGGCAGTAATCATTCTTACAGTGCGACCTTTTCTTCGAGCTCGGCAGCGCGGTCACCAAGCGAGGCGACGGCGCGCAGCACCAGCTCATCGACCGTGAAGGAACCATCCGTCTCCACACTGAAGACGAACGCTTCCGGCACGTCGTGCACTTCGACCTCTTTTCCGGGATACCGCTTCGTCAGGTCGTTGTCGAACTCGTCCGTGGCGACGAGGGCACCGTCTTCGGCGTCCGCGTCGGCGGCGTGTTCGGCAGCGGCCTCTTCGATGACGCCGCGGAGAATGTTCGGTTCTTGTTCGTCGAACTCGCCGGCGTCGCCGACAACCTCCACACGCTGGAGGTGTCGGTAGCCGACTGCGACCCCGCCTTGATTCTTGGCGTGGTCTTTCCCGTAGCCGAGGACGGCATCTGCCTCGAATTCGAGGCGCTGACCGTCCTTCAGCTCGATAATTGGGACGTTTTCGTCCGCGGGGACGACCATATCGTCCGCAGACTCGATGTCTCCGGAGTAGGCGGTCGCCGGCCCGTCGACTTCGAGCGCGACGGTGACGGTGTCACCGGGCTCGAACTCGTCGAGGGGGGTGGTCAGCGGAACCAGACCGAGGCGAAGCCCAATCATCTCGTCGAACATGACCGACGTGTTCTCGACGAACCGGACGGTGTCGATAGAGAACGTCGGCACGTCAGCGACCATCGCCCGGCGAATGCCGTTGGCTAACGCCGGGGAGAGACCGCGTGCGACGAATCGGGCGCGTCGGTCATCGCGTTCGATGAACTCGACCTCGAAGTCGTTTGCCATGGTGTGTTAGAGTCGGCTGTTTTTGGGCGCGCGAGTTCCGTCGTGCGGAATCGGCGTCACGTCCTCGATGCGACCGATCTCGAGACCGGCGCGAGCGAGGGCGCGAATCGTTGCCTGTGCACCGGGGCCGGGGCTCTTGTTACGGTTGCCACCGGGACCACGGACGCGAACGTGCAGACCGGAGATGCCCGCTGCCTTGATCTGGTCAGCGACGCTCTCTGCCATCTGCATGGCCGCGTACGGGGATGCCTCGTCACGGTTCTGCTTGACGACGGAACCACCGGACGATTTGACAATCGTCTCGGCGCCCGTGATGTCAGTCACCGTGATGAGCGTGTTGTTGAACGATGCGTGCACGTGGGCGATTCCCCACTTGTCACCGGATTCAGATTCGCTCATTCTTGGGCCTCCGCGCGCTCAGGGTGCAGTTCGTCCGAGAGCGGCGACGTTTCGTCGAAGCTCACGGTGCCCTCTTCGTCGACCTCGACCTTGCGGGACGGGACAGTCGTCCGAGCGCCGTCTATCGTCACGTGTCCGTGGACGATGAACTGACGTGCCTGCTGCGGCGTCTGACCGATGCCGTTGCGGTAGGCAATCGTCTGGTAACGTCGCTCGAGAATGTCCGTCACGTCGAGGCGAAGCGTCTGCGAGATGTCGTCTTCGGCAGACAGAATCCCGTAGCGGCGCAGGCGTGCCATGAACTCGGCACCGAGCGCCTCTGCTTCTTCGGTGTCACCCTGGGCCTCGCCGAGGAGGCGACGTGCCTCACGGCGGATGTTACGCAGTTCGGACTGCGCTTTCCAGAGTTCCTCTTTGTTCTTGAGACCGTATCGAGAGAGGAGGTCCGCTTCCTGGGCGATACGCTCGCCCTGGTACGGGTGGTTCGGAGTCTCGTAGAACTTGGTGTTTTTACCAGTCGTCATTCTTCTGCTTGCGCCTCCTTGATCTCCTCGACGTTGACACCGATGGTGCCTTCAGTACGTCCAGTGGACTTCGTCCGCTGGCCGCGAACCTTCTGGCCGCGCTGGTGTCGCACGCCTTTGTAGGAGCTGATCATCTTCATGCGGTTGATATCATGACGACGCTTTTCCTCGAGGTCCGAACCCGTGATGTGGGCGGTCTCACCGGAGAAGAAGTCCTTCTGTCGGTTGACCATCCACTCGGGAGAGTGGGCCTCGAAGTTCTCGACGACATCGACGACCGAGTCGATTTCGTCTTCGGGGAGTTTACCGAACAGCGCAGTTCGGTCAACTTCCGCGGCGTCGGCGATGATGCGCGCAGTGCGCTTGCCGATACCCTTCATGTCCGTCAGACTGCGCTCTACCGTCTTCGTTCCGTCAAGGTCGGTCTGACCAATTCGGATGAAGTAACGGAGGTCCTCTTCCTCCTCCGGAGAGCCGTCCTGTGGTTCTTCTGCACTCATGACTTGGAAAGTCGTATTGTGAGCGTTGCGGCGGGGATTCGAACCCCGGGGGCTTGACGCCACTGAGTTAGCAACCCAGCGCCTTGGGCCAGGCTTGGCTACCGCAACACTGCGTTCTGGTATTTTCGCCCTATCCGGACTCGGGGTCAGACACCCCTACAGCGATTGCATGCGATACGAGACGGGGGCGTTACTTAAACATCACGAAAGGGTTCCCCCGTGGTACGGCGGGACAGTGGCTGACGAGGCGGTTGTGGTGTGTTGTGTGTTCTCACCAAAATCATAACTACTCATGTTACGTATTCGGGACAATGAGTTCGACAGATTCGGCCACTGCGCCGACGAAACCCGTTCGCATCGAGACGAAAGACGAGTTAGACGCCCTCGTGTCGGAACACGACCGCGTCCTCCTCGACATCTACACGAGCGGGTGTGCCATCTGTCAGAGCATCGAACCGGTCCTCGGAACCGTCGCGAAAGTGACCGACGTCGTGGTCGCGATGATAAACCCGAAGACCGACATGTCCATCGCCGACGAGTACACCGTCCGAAGCGTGCCGACGCTCCTCCTCTTCGACGACGGCGAACTGGTCGGCCGTCTCGACGACGGCTTCCAGGGTGCACAGTCCATCATCGACTTCGTCGAAGAACCAGACAAGTAATCGGAAATCGGCCGTCTCGGCGACTCAGGCGCTGCAGTCGTCGTCGGCAGTCGCGATGTCGCCCGGATGGACGTCGCCTTTCGGCATCACGTTGTCGAGCAGGAAGTACACCGACTCGCGCATCGCGTGGGCCGATTCGGACCGCGTCCCGGTGACGCGGACGTCGAGACTCCGAAACAGAAACGCCATCAGATTTTCGGCCATCACTTCTGCGTTCATCTCTCGGTAGTGTCCTGCTTCCATCTCGCGGCGGATGAGCGTCGCAATCGTGTCAATCATGTACGACTCCATCTCACCGAACTTCTGTCGGTAATCGTCGTCGTGGACGGTCTGTGTCCGCAGTTCGAAGATGACGCGTTGGAACATCTCCGGTTCGCCCATCCCCGGTGGTGCGACGGGTTCGACGTCGCCGCCGTCGGCGGGTCGCTCCGGCGGGAGGACGTGTTCGACGAACGTTCTGAGTTCGGCGTCCGGGTCGTCTGCGTTTGGGTCGATGGTAGCAACGAAGAGGTCGATGATGTAATCGAGAAACGCCAAGAGCAGTTCGTCTTTGTTCTCGTAGTGGTAGTACAGAAGCGAGGTGCTCTTTTCGAACTCGGTGCCGATGTTCTTTATCGAGAGGTCGGCGTAGCCGTGTTTGGCGAGCGCTCGAAGTGTGGCGTCCATTATCGCCTGCTCCGTCTCGCTTCGGCCGGTGTCGATTCGGTCGTTTGTCATTGTGTTCGTGTGCGAAGTGGTCAGTCGTCTCTCGGTTCGTCGAGTCGCGTCGTACACCAGTGACAGAACTCGAGTTCCGGGTCGGTCTCTCGGCCACAGTTGGGACACGAGTCGGTGTCGGACTCCTCGACTGCCGCCTGTTTCTCCGTGTCACCGACCTGTTTCATCCCGAGGAGGAACGCGTCGGCGACGCTGACGAGACTGACGGCGAGGATGGGGAGGACGTCGACGACGGGCGGAATCTGGCCGCCAGTCGCCAACGATTCGAGTGCCCCGGTGGGGACGAAAAGGACGGAGACACTGAACGCCAACGCGACCCAGAGGATGGCACGCCGCCAGCGACGGAGATAGAGATGACCCAATCCAGTGACTGCAAGACCGAGGAGTGCTGCTAGCCACGGGCGGACCTTCGTGAGTCCAGACATACTTGGATTCGGTTGGTTCTCGCTCATGAGCGTTCCGTTCGTGGTATCTCGTGTTTCTGGTGGTGGGTATCTGTTGCGGCCGATTCGTGCCGTGTCAGACCCGTGGACGGTTCTTCGTGGTCTCCGAGTGTGCGTGCGATGCGTGCGTGGTGTGGGAGGGCCGAAGTCATCGGTGTGAAATCAGGGGAACGTCGGTGCCGAGGTGGTCGTCTCGCGTTGCGTCAACCGCTCCCAGACGACGAGCGCCGGGGGTGTGACGACGAGCGCGGTGAGATACGAGTAGAAGATACTCAGCGCCGTCACGATGCCGAACTGCCCGAGGACGGGCGTGATGGCGATTGCGAGGACGCCGAGACCAGTCGTCGTCGTGAGCATACTCCCGGTGAGTGCGCCACCGGTCCCGCTGACCGTGAGACGAAGCGCTTCGTAGAGGTCACCGCTCTCGTTGTACTCGTCGGCGAAGCGGTGGACGACGTGGGCAGAGTAGTCGATACCCAACCCGATGGCGATAGCGAGAATCGTCGCCGTCAGCGCGTTCAGGGGGATGCCGAAGAACCGCATCGACCCCGCGAGGAGTGCGAGGGTGACGACGATGGGGATGAGATTGACCACGCCGAGTGTCCACTGGCCTTCGAGGAGTTGGTAGATGAACACCAGGAATATCGCCGTCGCGACGAGCGCGACGGTGAGACTCTGGATGGCGGACGTGAAGATGGTGTCCGAGACGGCGTCGAAGACGACGGTGTTTCCGGTCGCCGTCGAGTCCATTCGGAGGCGCTCGGCGACGTCCCGCCCGTCGGCGACGATGGCGTCCTGTTCGGCGTCACCTTCGACGGTGTAGACGATACGCGTCTTGCGGTAGTCGTCGGTGATGTACGACGACGCCTGCCCGGAGACCGGTGACGAGAGGAGTTCGTCGTATATCGTGTCCAGATTGTCGTCGGGGACGCCGTTTCCATTGGCGTCATTCCTGTCGACGAGGGCCGCGAACTCGGGGTCCTGCGCCGCGTAACTCTGGATGACGGTGACGATACTGGTCGATTGCGCACGCCGGTCTTCGGCGACGAACGACTCCGGTGGGTCTTCACCGGCACGGTGAATCATCTCCAGTGAGGAGTCTTGGCGTAACTGCCCTTCGACGTATATCGTCACGCTGTCACCCTGCGTACTCTCGAAGTTGTCTTCGAGGTAGTTGAGGTCCTTCGTGACGGTGTAGACGCCGGGTTTGAACGGTTCGGGGAGTTGCTGGAGGTATCCGGCCTGTTCTTCCGGTGGGAGGAAGTCTTCCTGTGAGAACGACGTGTCGACGCCCGTCCCGTAGGCACCGGCGACGACTGTCGTCAGGAGGACGACGACGAGGAACGCTCGGGGTGCACGCCGACCGATGACGACACCGACCGAGAGCACCCGAGCGAGATAGCCGCCTTCGGACCCGAGGGGTGACGAGGCGAACGCGGGGACGTCGTACTTCTCGCGGAGTTGGTCCACGTAGAGTTTCGCCGCGGGCAGGAACACCCCAAAGACGAGGAACGTAAACAGGATGCCGACTGCTGCGACGAGGCCGAAGTCGCGGATGGGTGCGAGGTCACTCGTGACGTTCGCGAGGAACCCGAGGACCGTCGTCCCGGTGACGATGAAGAACGCCACCGAGAGTTGTTTGACCGTCGTCCGCATCGACAACACGGGTTCGGTCCCTTTGACCCGTTCTTCGCGGTAGCGGTTGACGGCGTGTAACCCGAAGTCGATACCGACCGCCAAGAGGAGCGGTGGCACCGCGATGAGCATCTGGCTGAACGGGATATCGGCGAGGCCCATGAACCCGAACGTCCAGACGACTGCCAACACGAGCGAGACGACGCCGAGGATGAGGTCGATTGGGTCGCGGTAGGCGACGACGAGGAACCCGAAGATGAGGAGCACTGCCGCCGGGACGACGAGCAGGAGCGAGTCGGCGATGACGTTCCCCAGTTCGCTGGAGATGATACCGCTCCCGAAGACGCGGATGTCGCTGTCGGCGACGGACGTCATCGTCTGAATCTCGAGTTGGATGTCGGTCATCGGACTCGTCCCCGACGTGCCCGCGCTCGACGAGATACCGGGCACCTCGTGGCTGACGACGCCGATAGTCGAGGATGCGCGGACGGACTCCCGGTTGAAGTCGTTGCTCAGAAGCGAGGCGACGTTGGGGTTGGCCGTCGCTTGCTTCGCTGCGGCCCGAACCTCGCTCGGCGACGCGGATTCGAGCGCGTCGATTTGCTGGTCGAGCGTCGTCGCCGACGGGTCGAGCGTTCTCGCGACCGTAGCGGCGATGCTCGACGACGACGTGGCACGGAGGTCCGGGCGGTTCATGATGCGCTCTTGGAGGCGCAACATGTCGAGCATCGACTGCTTCGAGAGCACGTTCGAACTCTGTTGGATGAGTTGTGTACTCCCGGAACTCGTCTCGAACGCCGGCGAGAACTCCCGGTTGACGTCGTCGAGCGCCTCCTGTGCGGGGGAGTCGTTAGTGAATTGGGACGTGCCGGCGTCGGTAGAGATGTTCCCGAGGCCGGCCCCGAAGACGAGCGTCAGCACGAAGAACAGGGCGACGACTCTGCCCGGGTTCTCGGTGATGTACTCGCCGAGGCGGTCGACGTACACTTCGTATTCAATCATTGTGGGAGAGAGGTGGGGAGATTACCGACGGTACCAGAGGAACCCGACGATGCCGAGGCCGACGATGACGACGACACCGCCCACGAGCGGCATCGAGAGCCCACTGCCACCAGTCGATTCGGTCACGTCGACGGCGACAGGGTACGAATCGGAGAGTTTGCGCTCACCGTCTTCGTTCTCGTACTGGAAGTCGATGTCGAACGAGTAGGTCTTCGGACTCGCGGACGAACTCGCGGAGAGTTCCAGCGGAATCTCCGTCGACTCGCCGGGGCCGAGTTCCTGGATGAACGCCGTATCGTCGGACAGCGACAGCGGACTGTCGGCGAACGCCTTGGCGTCGATGTTGCGGTACGTCTCGTCGCCGTTGTTCGTCACGACGAGCGTAATCGTCTCCGAACTTCCCGCTTCGAGCGACCCGTTCTTCGTCTCGACACCGAAGAGGTTCTGTTTGGGTTTCACCTCGGCGTTCATCAACAGCGGTTTCGACTGCTGGGTGTCACCGTCTTCGTCGCGGTACTCGACGGTGTAACTCAGTTGTCGCTGGCCGGCGTCGGCCGAGTCGGTAACTTCGACGGAGAAGGAGAACTCCGACGACGCACCTGCTTCGAGCGTTCCGAGCGCGTACTCGCTTTCTTTGATGTTCGTGTTGGGCGACTTCGAGGAGACGACGACGACGGCGTCGCGGGCCGACTGTGGCCCGTCGTTCGTGATGGTTCCGCTGACCGTCGTCTCACGGCCGACTCGGAGCGTCGAATCAGTCGCGTCGAGCGTGAACGACTGCTCGGCGAGCGGCATCACTCCCGTCGCGAGGTTCTTCGACTGCTTTGCCACGCCGTCGTCGTCTTCGTAGTTGACGACGGCCGAGAGCGAGTACTGCTGGACTGCCGCCGAGGGGGCCACCGACGTCTCGTATTCGAGGCGGCGCGTCTCGTTTGTGCCCCACTCACCGGCGTATCTGGTCGCAGTCGTCGCCTGACCGAACGTGATTTCGCCGTTCTGCGAGGTCAGGGCGACAGACGAGTCGAAGGCCGTCTCGGTACCGATGTTGCGCATGGTGACCGTCGTCGTTCCGCTTCCACCGACCTGTGCGGAGGTGTCGACGGAGACGATTTCGAATCGCGGGGCTTGCTCGATGACGACAGTGACAGGGATGGTGACGGTGTCTTCTTCTTCGTTCTGGACGTCACCGTTGTCGCGGACGGACTCGTCGTATTCGAAGGTGGCGACGAGTTCCATGTCGTAGGTGCCCGGCGTGGCGTTCTCCTTGACTGACGTGGAGAACGTCGCCTCGCGTTGTGTCGCGTGCGGGATGTCACCGACCGGTAGCGTCGCGGTGTTCACTTCGACGGGTGCATCACCCGACTCGAGTGTGAGTCGAACGTTTCGGGCCGAACGGACCTGCGCTTCGAGTTTCGAGCGTTGCTGGTCCGACAGCGACGCGGAACTCTCCGAGGAGGAGAACTTTCGGTACTCGGTGTCGCCGCCGTAGTTCGTCAACACGACGTTCAGCGACGTCTCCTGCCCGGGGACGAGTTTGTTGCTCGGCGCGTACGCTTGGAGATTCGGTTCGCCGACGATACCGGCCATCGCTGGACTCGGAATAGCGACTAGGACGACCAGCAAGACGACGAGTGCTCGTGAGAATTTCATGGAGTGGGAAATGGGAGTGTGGGGTGAATCGGTTCGAGGTGGTTGGTTGTGTTCGGGGGACTGTTGTTGTGCGGTGCGGCAGGCACCGACGGACGCTCACGCCGGGGTGAATCCCGACTGACTGAACGTACAATCAACATAGTAGTCACAGGACCGGTCTTACATAAATTGAACGAAACTTCAAAAAACAGACGAGCGATTTACTCGGAGTCAGTTCCCGTCGGTGACGACACGCTTCGGGACGACGAGGACCGGAGCGGTGCCCTGTCGGACGACTCGGCGAGCGACACTCGTCGCGAGGTGTCTGTCGAGGGAGCGCGCGGCGTCGGTGCCCACGACGAGCAGGTCGGCCCCAGTCTTGTCGGCGTGGTCCAGGAACTCGGCCGCCGGGACGCCCGTCCGAACCGTCACGGTGGATTCGACTGCCGACCGGGCCGCCTCGACTGCGACTTCTTTGAGTAGTTGTCGCGCCTCGTCTTCGAGTGCACGACGCAATCCCGGTGCGTCGGTAAATCGGTTGTCCACGACTGCGATGGGTTCGAGTGTCGCTCTCGTCGCTCTCGCGACGGCAATCGCCATCGTCGTCGCCGCACGGCCGACGGCAGAGTCGTCCACGAGGAGTGCAACCGTCTCGTAGTCGGGTGTCGCGTCGGCGTCGGCCGGAACGACCAGCGTCGGCGCTGGCGGGTCCTCGAGGACGCGTTCGGTGACGGACCCGACGAGGAACCGACCGAGGCCGGTGTGGCCGTGTCGCCCGACGACGAGCAGGTCTGCGTCACGCCCGGCGTCGACGACGACTTTCGCTGGTGGCCCGTCGACGACTTCCGTCTTCGTCGGGACGTCGGTTGCGAGTGCCTTCCGCGTCACGGTGGCGACTGCCTCTTCTGCTTCGACGGCACTCTTCGCCCGAATCGAATCCGCGAGACGGGCGATGGTCCTGTCGGGCGCACCGGCGGCAGAGACGGCGTGCAACTCTGCTCCGAACGCGGCAGCGAGGAAAATCGCGTGGTCCGCCGCACGGACGGCGTTGTCACTTCCATCGGTTGCGAGAACCAGTCGCTCGACGGCGGGAGTCATGACGCCTGAAACGTTCGCTATCGAGAAAAGTTCGTCCGCTCCCGTGGCGGTGTGCTGGTCGGTCGATTCGCGGACTGCGGCCGACTACTCGTCGGTTCAGACGCCGATGTACTCTTCGTTGACGACCCAATCACCCTGGTCGTCGCGGACCATGTATTCGCCGTAGTAGGGGACGCGGTTGGCGACGACGTCCTCGTAGGTTTCGCGAATCTCCTCGCGAGTCATCTCGCCCATCGGTCGCAGGTCGTCGTTGCGGTTCAGACAGCCTTTGAGGTATCCTCTGTGCGTCACGCGCACGCGGTGGCAGTTCGCACAGAACTCAGGGTTCTCGACGGGGTCGACGATTTCGACCATCCCTTTGCCGACGTAGTAGCGACGGCGGTGGTGCATGTCACGCGTCTCGACGTCGTCCGCGAGGTCGGTCAACCAGCGGTGGACACGGTCGATGTCGATGTTCCACTCCGGGCGGCCCGTGAGTTCGGGCATGTACTGGATGAGTTGGAGTTGGAGGCCCTCGTTCTCGGCGACGTACTCGACCATCTCCTCGACGTATCCGGCCGTCTTGGTGAACACGACCATGTTGAGTTTGACGGGTGTGAGGCCTGCCTCGACGGCGGCCTTGACGCCCTCCATCACCTTGTCGTACGCACCGGATTTCGTGACCTCAGCGAAGGCCTCCGGGTCGAGTGCGTCCTGCGAGACGTTCACTCGGTCGAGGCCCGCGTCGACCAGGTCGTCGGCCCGGTCACCGAGGAAGGTTCCGTTGGTCGTCAAGGACGTCTCCATCGAGTCGGGGGTCCGACGAATTATCTCTTCGAGGTCGGCGCGGAGCATCGGTTCGCCGCCGGTGAACTTCACCTTGCGGACGCCGTACTCCTCGACGACTTCGAGAAACCGAATCACGTCGTCGGCACTCATCTCGTCGTCTGCGGGGTCCATCGGACCACGCGTGTCGCCCAACCCCTCGTTGTGGCAGTAGACGCAGTCGAAATTACATCGGTCTGTCAGAGAGATACGGACTCCGGTTACCTCGCGTCCGAAGTCGTCGACCAACACCATACGTCGAACTCTGGCAGTGGATGTTGATAAATTCGCTGTCGATTCCTGCGGTGACGTAATTGGTACTGGTTACCATTTTGGACTCGTGGGCCCCATCGTCAGTACGACCAGTGAGTCTGCTCCGACGTGACCCGCGACGTGACCCGACACCTCCATGGCCATACCACCGGGTGAGACCGTACAAAACCCTTATCGGCCACACCGCCGGATGAACGAATATGGACGAAGCCGACGTACGTGACCTCTTGCGTGCGGTCGAAGACCCTGACCTCGGAGACGACATCGTCTCTCTCGGACTGGTGAACGCCATCGACGTCGACGGCGACACCGCCCGTATCTCGCTCGCACTCGGGGCCCCGTACTCCCCGACGGAGTCGGAAATCGGCCGTCAGATTCGAGAACTCCTCGCCGACGAGGGACTCGAAGTCGAACTCACGGCCAAGATACCGACCGACCGCGCGCCCGAGGAGGAGGTCCTCCCCGGCGTCAAGAACATCATCGCCGTCTCCTCCGGCAAAGGTGGCGTCGGCAAATCGACCGTCGCGGTCAACCTCGCCGCTGGACTCTCGAAACTCGGCGCGCGCGTCGGTCTGTTCGACGCCGACATCTACGGACCGAACGTCCCGCGAATGCTCGCCGCGGACGAAGCGCCGCAGGCGACGGAAAGTCAGACCATCATCCCGCCGGAGAAGTACGGAGTGAAGCTCATCTCGATGGCCTTCCTCGTCGGCGAGGACGACCCGGTCATCTGGCGTGGCCCGATGGTTCACCAGTTGATTACCCAACTCGTCGAAGACGTCGAGTGGGGAAGCCTCGATTACCTCATCCTCGACCTGCCGCCGGGCACGGGTGACACGCAACTGACCATCCTGCAGACGCTCCCGCTCACCGGCGCAGTCATCGTCACGACGCCACAGACCGTCGCCCTCGACGACGCCAACAAGGGCCTGCGGATGTTCGGCAAGCACGACACGAACGTCCTCGGCATCGTCGAGAACATGAGCACGTTCCGGTGTCCGGACTGCGGCGGCAGTCACGACATCTTCGGTGCGGGTGGTGGCCGCGACTTCGCCAAGGAGAACGAACTTCCGTTCCTCGGCGCACTTCCCCTCGACCCGGCAGTCCGCGAGGGTGGCGACGGCGGGAAGCCAATCGTCCTCGAAGAGGACAACGAGACGGCAGACGCCTTCCGCGTGATGACCGAGAACGTCGCCGACATGACCGGCATCATCCAGCGCCGGCGGGTACGCAATCGATGAGCGACGGTGGCCAGACTCCGTCCGACCCGGACGCGGACGACGTGGACTGGGAGATGGCCCCCGATTCGGACGCCGAGTTCCCCGACGACCCGGAGAAGGTGGCGTTCCTCCGAGAGATTGCCGACGACATCTACGGTGACTCCTCGGAGAGTCGGCAGGTGTCGGCTATCCTCTACCGCGTCAGCGACCTGTACGACCCGGACGGTGACACGTCGCCCGAGGAGATTTACCTCAACGTCCGCCACATCATGGACATCAAAGCGCAAGGCGGCATCGACCGGTAACTCGCGTCGACTGTAACTCACCCGGGTGCCGACTCGGCCACGACTGGTCGCCGTCCGGCGTCTCCCGGTGGCAAGCCAGTCCATCATACAGATTACACGTTCGTGAGAACCGTCCGTAGAGATACCGCCACACGAGTGGTATCTGTAGTCGTGATGCGTTCGATGGGAGTTCACCCGGAAGCATACGAGGGGCGACAGACCGAGGTGACTCGATGACGGCGGTCGGTTACCCACGCCGATGGCAGGTCCTCGCGTCCGGAATGATAGTCGTGTTGACGGCGGCGGCGACGATCTCTGGACTGTTGATAGCGGGGTTCTACAGCGACCCGCCTGCACTTCGTCTGCAAGCCTACGGGCAGGACCTGGTGACGCTCGGAATCATCCTCCCAGTGCTTACGGTCGGACTGTGGTACGCACTGCGCGGGTCGACACGAGGATACTTCCTGTGGCTCGGTGCGGTCGGCTATCTGACGTACACGTATCTCGTCTACGCCGTCATCACCCAGTTCAACTGGTTCTTCCTCGGCTACGTGGCGATATTCGGACTCTCGTTGTACACGTTCGTGGCGGGACTCCTCCAAATCGACGCGTCCGCCGTCGAGCGCAGTCTCGAATCGACGCTCCCAGTTCGATTAGTCGTCGGGTTCTTCGTCGTGATGGGTGTGCTGGTCGCACTCCTGTGGCTCTCGGAGGCAGTCCCAGCGACGCTCACGAACACGAAACCTGAGAGCGCCGCGGCGGTCGGTCTGCCGGCGAACGTCGTCCACGTCCTCGACCTTGGCGTCGTCATCCCCGCGATGTTCGTTGCGGCGCGGTGGCTTTCCCAACGGCGCGCGTGGGGGTACGTCCTCGCGGGCGTCCTCTTCGTCAAAGTCGTCTCGATTAGTCTCGCCGTCCTCGGGATGATAGGCTGGATGCTGACTCACGGGCAATCGGTCGCACTGGCCGAAATTGTCGTCTTCACCGTACTCACGCTCGCCAGCACTGGGGTCGGCGTGGTGTACTTCCGGTCGTTCCGCGTGGTCGACTCGGAAGACGACGGGCGTCGGACCGTCGCTCCCAGTGACTGACGTCTCTCACTTCACTTTCACTCGCGCCGAAGGACTGATTCACACGCTAGCGCGACACACGCTCGTCGAGACGACAGTCTCGCCCGATTTCACTTTCACTCTGCATCCATGGCTCGCACTTTACACCCGTCGCGGCGACGTTCGATGTGGGATGGGAACTGACACGCCGTCGGCGTGTCCGCGACTCGAATCGGGTGTGACGTTGCTGCGACACCCCGATACGCCACACGCGCTTTACCGACTGGTGACCGCCGAACTCGCACGGCGGGAGGGAAGCGCCTACTGGGTCGATTCGCGGAACGACGCCGTCACGCACGCGCTCTACGACCACGCACAGTCCAGACGAACGCTTCGCGGCCTTCGAATCGCGCGGGCCTTCACCGCCTACCAGCACCACGAACTCGTCTCGTCGCTCCCGGGTCGGGTCTCGTCGCGGACGGCGCTCGTCGTCGTCCCGAGACTCCCCGCGCTCTACCGTGACCCGGACGTCCCGGACGGTGAGGCACGGACGCTCTTCGAAGCGTCCGTGGCCATCCTCGACGCCCTCGCGGCGGCACTGGACGTGCCTGTTCTCGTCACTGCGCGCGAGGCGACGGCCGACACGTTCATCGACGCCCTCGGCGACACCGCAGACCGAACCATCGAATGTCGTGACACGCGTGAAGGTGTCGCGTTCGCCGGTGAGGATACACAAACACTCGTCTACCACCACCGCGACTACTGGCAGACGACTATCCCCTACTGGGTCGAACTGCTCGGTGTCGCCCCCGACGCGGACTTCGTCCACACCGGCCCGGAGACGGTCACGACGCTCGACGCGGTAGGGGCAGGTGGGTGGTGATGGGTCGGACGAACCCCACCTACCGTGACGCCCTCCGCCGCTATCGCGAGTCGTGGACACCGTTTCGTCGCGCCCTTCGCGCGGAGGCGAAACCCGACTTCGACCGCTTGTTCGAGCGTGCGCACGAGCACGCCGCCGCGGCGGGACACGTGAACCCGGCGGACCCACACCGCGCAGTCGTCATCTCAGTGCTCCTCTCACAGGAGCGCGAACTGCGTCGCCTCCGCGAGCGAGTCGACTGCGCCTCCGAACCGGACGAGTAACCGTGTTCGCGGTCGATTTCGACGACAACGACGTCGTCGAGTGGCACCTGACGGTGGACGGTGCCCGGAGACGACGCGTCACCGATTACACACCCGTGTTGTACGTCGCCGGGCCGGATTCGGTCCTCGCTGACCTCGAACGCCGTCTCGGTGCGGATCCCGTCGTCGCCGACGTGGGCTACGACCGACTGTACCCCCGCCTCGACTCGCGCGAGCGAACCGAGGTGCTCCGTGTCGCAGTCGTGGCCCCGAGAGGCGTCCGCCGACTCGCCCGTCGCCTCCGCGACGACTTGCTCGGCCGCGTCTCGCCCGGCGAGGTTCGTTTCTACAACGTGGACCTCTCACCCGGGTTTCGCTACTGCGTGCAGACGGACACCCCCCCGGTCCCATCTCGCCGCCCCCGGACGCTTCGACTCTCCCTCCCACAGAAGTCGCTCGCAGACGGCGACATCTCGGACCTGTCGGTCAGGGGAGACCCGGTCGGTGGAGACGAACAGGATGCCGTCGAGGCGGCGGCGACGGCACTGGCCGACCACGACCCGGACGTGCTCGTCGTGAGTTCGGCACGCCTCCTTCCCTTGCTCCGTGACCGTGCGGAAGCATTCGGTATCGACTGTCCACTCGGCCGCGACCCGGACCGCGGACTCGAACGACTCGCCGGCCAGAATACGGTCGTGAGTTACGGCACGGTCCGACACTCGCCGGCCAGATACGCCGTCCCGGGGCGTGCAATCGTCGATACCGGGAACAGTTTCCTGTGGGCGGAGTCGCGTCTCGACGGCCTGTGCTACCTCGTCGACCGGTCGTGGAAACCGCTTCAGGAGGCGTCGTGGGCGAGTATCGGCAACGTCCTCACGGCGATGCAGGTGCGCGAGGCGATGGCGCGTGACGTCCTCGTCCCGTGGAACAAACGCCGCCCCGAGACGTTCAAATCCGTCGAGACGCTCCACGCCGCAGACCGAGGTGGATTCACCTTCGACCCGATAGTCGGCCTCCACGAGGACGTCGTCGAACTCGACTTCGCGTCGCTCTACCCGCGTATCATCTGTGAGTGGAACATCTCGCCGGACACGCTCGGATGCGACTGCCACGCCGGACGCGCCGACATTCCCGGACTCGGCTACACCATCTGTGACCGACGCGGGTTCCTACCCGACGTACTCGAACCGTTGCTCGCGGACCGCCGCCGCCTCAAGCGCGAGATTCGAGAGGCTGAAGCGGCGGGTGACGAGTCGACAGCGGCGTCGGCACGTGCAAAAGCTGGCGCAATCAAGTGGGTTCTCGTCTCGTGTTTCGGGTATCAGGGCTATCGAAACGCGAAGTTCGGTCGCATCGAGTGCCACGAGGCCATCAACGCTGTCGCCCGTGACTTGCTCTTGCGGGCCAAAGAGACGGCCGAAGACGGTGGGTGGCGCGTCGTCCACGGCATCGTCGATAGCCTCTGGTTGGCCGCGACGCGTGACGACCCGGTGTCGCCCGACGATATCGCCACGACGGTGACCGACGACTGCGGAATTCCGCTCGAAGTCGAAGCGACGTACGACTGGGTGTGTTTCGTCCCGACGAGAGAGATGAATCGCGGCGCACTCACGCGCTACTTCGGTCGGACGCGAGACGGTGACTACGTCTACAAAGGCATCGAGATTCGCCAGCGAAGCACGCCAGAGTTCGTCGCGGACGCCCAGCGCGACCTGATTGCGACGCTCGACAGACACCGCGACCCGGCGGCAGTCTGTGACCGCCTCGTCAAACACCGCGCTCGACTCCGCCGGTCTGACGTGCCTCCCGACGAGTTGCTCGTGACGAGTCGCCTCTCTCGTTCTCCCGACGACTACGACCGAAACACGCTCGTCGCCGCCGCCGGACGGCGCTCTCAGTCGCTCGGCGTCCCCCGCGAACCGGGGCAGTCAGTTCGGTACGTCGTCGCCGACGAAGACGGGCGCGGCACCGACCGGGTGCGTCTCGACTTCGAACGACCCGGGGTCGACGCCGTCGATACCGAGTACTACGACCGCCTGTTGATTCGGGCGGCCGAGAGCGTCGTCTCGCCACTCGGGTGGGACAGAAACCGGATTCGGCGGTATCTCTCGCCGGGGAGGGATGCGTCGCTGTCTGCCTTCGATTGAGTAACTCCGACACCGACTGCACAGACCGAGTCGGTTTTGCCTCCTCAGTCGAACCTAGGGGCGTGGACGCACACCAACGCCAGTTCCGGAACCCGTTTTCGATGGATACTGACTGCACCAACTGCGAGGCCCTCTGTGAGGCCCGCGAGCAGGTCGTCCACGGATACGGCGACGTCGGCGCGGAGTTCCTCTTCGTCGGTGAGGCACCGAGCGACGCTGCAGAGCGAACCGGCGTCCCCTTCACCGGCGACGAGGCAGGCGAACGAGTCCAGCGTATCCTCGGTGAACTCGGCTTTTCGCGGTCCGACCCCGACACCGACGAACCCGACGTGCAGAACGTCTTTCTGACGTACCTCACTCGCTGTCGGCATCCCGAGCGCGGGCCGACAGAAAACGAGATAGCGACGTGTGAACCCTTCCTGAACGCCGAGATTCGGATGATAAACCCGCACATCATCGTCCCCGTGGGACAGGCCGCACTGGAGGCGCTGGCGTTCGACTACACCACGCGTGCCGCCGATAGTTTCGACGTGGAAGCCGAACACGCGACGACGATTCGCGGCCGTGGATTCGAACTCGTCCCGATGATGGACCCCGAAGCACAGACCGACGCCGACACCGAGGCGTTCGTCGAACACGTCACGGAGTCGGTCTTCGGGCGAGATTACCGCCAGACGAAAGGCCGGCGGAGTCGCTGACCGAGCGTCGGCAAGCGGCGGGTTCAAGGGTTCGCCGGCGTGAGATGAGAGTATGACCGTCATCGTCGTCCTCGCCGAACCGCCACGACCCGGACTGGTACTTCCGGACCTCGCGGAGACGAGTCCGCTCACGGAGACAGAGGCAGCAGCGTTCTACACCGCGATGCTCAAAGACATCTGCACCGCGGTCAAACGGTCTGGCGGTGAGTTGCTCGTCAACTACCGGACCGACGACGACATCCCCGACGAGTTCGTCACCGACACGCCCTCGGAAGCGGCGGTTCGGACCGTCGTCACCGACGCACTCGGCGGTACCGACGAGGTTCGATTCGAACCGCAGGTCGGGTCGACGTTCTCCGCCCGTGCCGGGAACACCGTCACACACCTGCTCGACGAAGAAGCGGAGCACTCGGTTGCTGTCGTCCGCCCCAACGTCCCGCAACTCGGACGGACACACATCGACAGCGCGGCGATGAAACTCCGCAGTTCGCCCGTCGTCCTCGGCCCATCGACCGAAGGACGGACTTTCTTCTCCGGATTCCGCGACCCAATCGACTTCACCGACGCCTACGACGAACCCGAAGTCGAGACACTCGCAGCGAAGGCCGACGACGCCGAGTTGGGCGTCGACTACATGCCGATGCTACCCGTCGTCGAGACGGGTGCCGACCTTGCGACGCTCGTTCCGATACTTCGCTCGCGCGTCGAATCTGAACGGGTCGTCCCCGAGCACACGACGACGTTCGTCTTCGAAGAAGGACTCCGCGTCGAGTCGAACGAGGGCGTCCTCGAACTCGTCCGCGATTGAGCGAGAACGACAACTCTTAGGTACCCGACCGAAAAGTGTGGGACGAAGGTGGGATGGCGGAGTGGCCTAACGCGCCTGCCTTGAAAGCAGGTTTCCTCACGGAATCCTGGGTTCAAATCCCAGTCCCACCGCATTCTGACGCGAACAACCCTGCGAGCACCGCGTAGCGTGTGCTCGCCTCCGTGAGCGTCGAATCGGTTCACTGTGGATTTGAACAAGCGCGAAGCGTCTCACGGTGTTCACAATCCCACCCCACCGTGACCACTCAACCTCCTAAACGGCTGGTTCCAACAGGGTTTACGGGCCAGTGAACCAACCTCGACCATGGATGCCAACGGGCCGCAGTCGGACCCATCGACTCCGCTATCGGGGGAACTCGTTCGACACGGGACGGGCGTGAACTCGAACCGTGCGTTCCCGACGAACAGCTATCCGTCCTCACTCGACCCATTCGTGTTGTTCGAACAGTTCTACATCGACCCCGACACGGGATTTCCGATGCATCCCCACCGCGGGTTCGAAATCGTCTCCTACATGCTCGACGGCGGGATGGACCACGAGGACTCTCTCGGCGTCTCGAACACTGCCTACGAGGGAGACGCCATGCGAATCACGACTGGCCGAGGTATTCGACACTCCGAATTTCCAGCAGACGGCCAAGGCTGTACGGGTCTGCAGCTCTGGGTGAACCTCCCGCGCGCTGAGAAGGACGTCGAGCCAGACTACGTCGACGCCACGGCCGACCAACTCCCGACAGAAGAGCGAGACGGCGCTACGGTGACGACAGTCGTCGGCGATGGGTCACCAATCGACCTCATCACACCGATGGAGTATCTGGATGTCGTCGTCACCGATTCGTGGACGTGGTCGATGCCGGATGGGTGGGCAGGGTTCCTCTACGGTGTCGACGGCGAGGGGACAGTCGACGGCGCGGCATTCACCGGGGGCGACGTCCTCCCGATGACTGACGCACGACCCGTCGAACTTCAGACCGATGGAACGTTCCGAGTCGTCGCCGTTTCTGGCCGGCCACACGGCGAACCGATTCACCAGCGTGGCCCCTTCGTGTTGTAGACGCTCTCCTCCGAACTGGGGGAACTTGCCCCACTCGACTACAGCAATCCCAGTCCCATCGCATCCAACGACTCCACCGACTTCCGTTCACACCTCAGCAAGCACGTCGGCCATCGGCACGGTGAGGTTCTCGGGCGTAAGCAACGTCGCGTCGGCCCGGTGTGATTCGAACACGTCGACCACCCACTCGACGAACGTCTCGTCGGCCAGTTCGACCATCCCGATAGAGACGTTGTCGTCGTCGCGGACGACAAGACACCCGACGCCGTCGTGGAGCATCACCGGGTGCGAAATCGTCTCGCCGTAGACGTAGACGTCGGTCCGGTCGGACGCGACAATCGCCTCGAACTTGCTGGCAGAGCGAGACGCCATCGCAGACTCGACGACGACTGGTGCGAACACCGCTTCGAACGTCTGGGTTCCGTCGACGATTGCGTTGTATCGCCCGTCGATGCACGGTTCGGGAAAGAAGTCGGTGAGACTGGCGGCGTCGTCGGAGGTGAGTTCGAGTTCTCTGACGCGAGAGACGACGGCAAACGGGTCAGCCTGTGTCGCGCGCGTGATGCGAGCGTCCGAGAGCGTCGTCACGTCGATGCCGATATCTCGAACCGGAATGTACGGGAGGAGTTCGTCCAGTTCGCGTGCGAGTTGCATGTCGGCCCGATGAGTCGCGAACGACGCCGCGACGAACGACCCCAGGGCGGTCAGCGAGTAGGACGGCCCGTCCCGTTCGAGCCAGCCACGGTCCGCAAACGACTGCACGATTCGACCGATTGTTGCCGACGACGCCCCAGTCGCCTCACGGAGTTCTGAGCGGGAACGCGGCCCGTCCGCGAGTTCATCGAGGACCACCGCCCGGTGGTCGGAGTCCGCGAGAAACCGGATGTCGTCGAGTACGTCAGTCATGTGATGTGTTAGCACTCAAATGCGATATCTATTCGGATTTCACCCCGAAAGCCGCCGCTGACGAGGGGTGTCAGGTGGTGTCTCACTCGGTGAAACGAACTCACAGGACGAAATTTCGGCACTGGGTGTCGAAATTGCACGAAGAATCATCATCTGCTCCCGGAGCGTACGGAAGACTGGTTATGGGGGACAGAAATTACCTACACGTCTGCCGGCACTGTGGAATCGTACAGGCGACTGCGTCCGAGACAGGTCCCAGAGCGTGCATCGTGTGCGGCGGAATCACGTTCAGCAAACACTACTCGAACGCCTCGATTCGTGAGGCACGAGTGGTGACTATCGAGGGGCAGAAGACGAACGAGCGGGCAGGCGAGCGCGTTACCGTAGAGCGCGTCCGGTAGTCTGGTCAGGCGACGGTCACTTTTTCGTCTACAGCCCGCCATCGGCGGCGACGACTGACGGGCCAGTCTGGGCACTGAAGTCGTCCGGTCGGGTGACTTTCGCCCAGCGGCGGTAGAGCCACACCGCGACGAGAGCCAACAGCACGGCGATGCTCCCGACTTCGGAGACTGCGACGCCGCCCTCTCTGAACACCAGCACTGTCTGGACGTTGAACGTCCCGTGGAGGACGCCAGCGAAGACGACGTTTCGGGTGAGTTCGTATATCACGGCGAACAGGAGCGCGTACACGAAGAGGCCGACGAGCGCAGGGGGGAGGTCAGCGAGCGACAGACCGGTGATGACGAGCCGTTGCGGTACGTGGAGCAGGACGAAGAGTACCGTCGCGACGACGATGGCGGCGACTTTTCGCTTCCAGTTCGCCCCACCGTCGAACAGCGAGACGAGTTTGTTCTGGAAGTAGCCACGGAAGGCGAACTCCTCTACTATGCCGACGATGGCGAGCTGTGAGACGAGGAGAACGAGCCACGTCGCGAGAGCCACTCCCGGAGGAAAGCCGACGCTGACACTGTCGCCGGTGGCGGTAGCGAGCACGAATCCGAGGACGTTCGCGAGCACCCACACGCCGGCGACGGCGAGGACACCAGGGCCGACGTTTCGCCACGACAGTCCGACGTTCGAGGGTGCGAGTCCTTCGCGTCGAAGCGCAACCCACGCGAAGAGCGCGACTGGACCGAACCCAACAACGTAATAGACGAATTGGCCCCACAGCGGAATCGACCCGTCACCGATGAGGGAGTCGACGAGCAGTACGACCAGTGTGAAGTAGACGGCTGAACCGACGAAGAACGCGACGAGGGGTTTCACCCCTCCCTCGAAGCGAATCGTCGGTGCCGAACGGGACCCATCGGAATCGACCATACCAACGATAGGTGCGCGACGATTATGTAATCTGAATATCATTCTCTGGCGGTGAGAGCGGTGACCACGTGCCGAACCGTGGATTTCCCATGACAGATATCAACAAATGCGTAACGGCTTTGAATCGGCCTCCCAATCCTCGGGTATGGATTGGCCACACGACCCGGACGGCGAAGAAGGGAGCGAAGGTGGACGGAAGTACGGCCAGGCGGTCATCGCGAAGAAAGTCGACGAAGACGAAGACTTCCCGCTGAACAAGGCCGAATTCGTCGAGGAGTACGGCGACGAGCCGATTCGCCTCGACTACGAGCGCGTCGTGTCGCTCGCAGATATCTTCGAACACGTCGAAGGCGAGGAGTTCGGCGACTTCGTCGAACTGCACAAGGCCGTCGGGAAGGCCATGCGCGAAAACGGCTTTTGGTTCTACGAGGGCGCGGACAAGTTCGTCAAGGGCAAGAAGGCGTAACTGCAGACGGACCTGTTCTTTCGGTTCGGTGCGACCGGTTAGTCGTGAGACCCGTCGAACGCAGTTCGTTCTTTGACTTCCTGTTCGATTGCCTCGCGCTCCCACGTCCGCGTCTCGTCGCCTTCGACTTCGGCCTGCACCTTCTCTTCGAGGAGCGTGACGGCGACGCTGTTGGCCCCCTCGGGGATGATGAGGTCCGCGTGTTTCTTCGTCGGTTCGATAAACTGCTCGTGCATCGGCTTGACCGTCGAGAGATACTGGTCGATGACGCCCTGGAGGTCGCGACCGCGGTCGATAGCGTCACGTTGGATGCGGCGAAGGATTCGAACGTCGGCGTCCGTCTCGACGTAGAGGCGCAAGTCGAGCATCTCGTTGACGTTCTCGTCGTAGAGTGCGAGAATCCCTTCGAGGATGATGACGTCGGTGGGGTCGACGGTCACTCGCTCGGGTTTTCGGTTGTGGACCTCGAAGTCGTACTGCGGCATCTCGACAGTCTGCCCCTCGAGTAGCTCCGCCAACTGCTCGCGGAGCAGTTCCCACTCGAACGCCGAGGGATGGTCGTAGTTCATCTTCTCGCGTTCGGCCATGTCGAGGTGGCTCTGGTCTTTGTAGTAGTTGTCAATCGGAATTCGTGTCACGGACTCACCGACGTTTTCCGTAATGAGCCGGGCGACGGTGGTCTTCCCGGCACCACTTCCCCCGGCGATGCCGATAACGAACGACGGAATAGTCATCTAGCCTAAAACACCTCGCTATGGGTTTGAACGCAGCGATTCCGCGCGTTCTAGAAGCATTATATATAATACGCACTGAATGACGATGACACACAGATGGCGCTCGCACCGCTGTCCACCGCAATCGCAGTGGATTCGGAAAGTGATGGAGTAAATTTTATAAGTAGGAGTTGCTATTGGCTCACACATGGTACGTGATATCGTACGCCGCGACTTCCTCAAGGGAGTGGGAGCCGCGGGCGCGGCAGGCTTGACTGGACTATCTGGATGTATCGGTGGCGGAGGCGGTTCCGCTGGACCCGACGGACTCGTCGTCATCGGATACCCCGAGAGTGGTATCCAACTGTTCCGTGACTACTACAGCGCTTCCGACGGGAGCGAGCAAATTCTCGTCCCTGACGGACTGCGCTCCGGGTCGATGCCCGGTCAGGTCGGTAACGACATGGAGAACGTCACGGGGACGGCACCGGCAGCAGGTGGTCCGAACCAATCGACGTTCAACCAACTGTTCCAGGACGAATACGGCGCTGCACCCGGTGTCTTCACCTCGCAGTGTTACGACTCCGTCGCGATTCAACTCCTCGCGAACGCCGCGGCCGGTGAGAACTCCGGTCCGGCTATCAAAGACCAGATGCGCCGGATGGCCAACCCCGGCGGCACGGTCATCGGTCCCGGTGACCTCGTCGAAGGTATCGAGGCGGCTGCGAACGGCGAAGACATCGACTACCAGGGTGCCTCCTCGTCGGTCAACTTCGACGAGAAGGGTGACCCAGCAGAGGCGGCCTACGCAATCTGGGAGTTCGACGCAGCGAACGACGCTACGAGCGAAGTCGACAAACAGAGTTTCCAGGGCCAGAACCCCGGCGGGGCAGGCCCGTCCGCAGACAGTGGCCCCGGCGGCACCGACCGCGACATGACCGTCGGTATCCTCCTGCCGGAGACCGGTGACCTCGCAGCAGTCGGCCAACCGATGATTCAGGCCGCACAGATTCCGGTCAAGCAGGTCAACGATGCGAACCCGGCAGGCCTCTCTGTCACGGCTGAAATCGAAGACACGCAGACGTCTCCGGACGCCGGTGTCTCCGCCGCACAGTCGCTCGTCTCCGCAGGCGTACCGTCCGTCTGTGGGTCGGCCTCGTCCGGTGTGAACGTCCCTGTCTCACAGCAGGCGTTCATCCCGAACGAAATCGTCGGTTGTTCGCCGTCTTCGACGGCACTGTCCGTCTCCGACCTCGACGACAACGACTTCATCTTCCGGACTGCGCCGTCTGACTTCCTGCAGGGCCGCGTCATGGCGCAGGTCATGTCCGACCGCCTCGAAGCAGAAACCGTCTCGACGCTGTTCGTCAACAACGACTACGGCCAACAGCTCTCCGAGCGCTTCTCGAACGTCTTCGCGGACGAGTTCGGTGGCGAAGTCTACCAGCAGGTCGCCTTCAACATCGGTGAGTCTTCGTACTCCTCCGTCATCGAGACGGCGCTCTCCGGTCCGGACAACTAAGCGACTCAGCCAGACCCGACTTTTCTTTCGACGCCGCGGAGTGAGCGACGGCACCGCGGACTAGGCGTGAATCGGCGTGTACACAAGATACTCATAGCACTGCTGACACGACTAGCGTGATGAAACGCCGTGCCCTCCTCTCGTCACTCGGCGGGTCGTTTCTCGCCGGGACCGCCGGGTGTCTCTCCGACTCGCCCGGAACGCCCGAGACACCCCAGAATCCACAGACGACTCGCCCGACGACCACGACCAACTCCCGAACCACGACACAGACGGATACACCCGAACAGCGGGCCGGTATTGGCGTCTTGAACGAGGACGACGAGTCGTACACGCTCTCGATTCGAGTCACGGACGGTGACGAGACGCTTCTCGACAAGTCGGTCGACGTTCACGCAGGACCCGGATACGGACGCGGCGTCGAAGGTGCCCTCGTCGGTGAGGGCACCTACCGCGTCGTCGCCGAACTCGATACCGGGGCCCGTCTCGACTACGAGTGGCAGGTCACCGACGATGCAGGCCACCTCGAAATCGTCGTCACGAGCGACGGCGAACTCGAACCGCGACAACGGTCGGCCGGCGGCATCGACGACGAGAACCTCCCGTACAGCGTGTCCGGCACGAAAGACATCTTCGCGCCGCCGAGTGTCGAGATTCGAAACGAGAGCGACGCAGACGCCACCGTCACCGTCGCCATCGAGTACGACGGCGACCGGTTCTTCGACCAGACGTTCGACGCGACGACGGACCGAGAGATATCGACGCCGCCGGTGGTGAAGTCTCACGCCACGTACGACGTCGTGGCCGAGACTGCCGACGGCCAGCGAGTCACCTACGACTGGCACATCCCCGAGATGTGGGCGTGGCCGGTACTCGCGGTTCTCGTCGCCAGCGACGGAACGCTCAGAGTTGGATGCGGGTGGCCACGGACCGCGTCGGTTCGAGTCGAGAACACCGACGACACCGAACGCGAGGTGACGATGACGCTCTCGGACGACGACGGGGTGGTCTCTGAGACGACACAGGTAGTCGCACCGGCACGTCGACGCTTTCCTTCGGCGTCCCAATCGGTGACGAGTACGAGTTGACCGTCGGGACACCCGACGGGTCGGAGACTGTCCCCTACGTCGCCTGTGACTGCTGGAGTACGAGCGTCTCGGCCCGAATCGAAGACGGCGCGCCCGTCGTGGAACCGTTGCAGTCGTGGTGTGAGTGAGTGAGTGAGTGGTGACGAGCGCAGTCGCTCCCGAAAAAGTGTCGTGAAAAAATCGAGACCCGAGTGGCGGGTTATCCGCCGAGGAAGTCCTGTCTGACCTGTTCGTCTTCGAGGAGCGCAGACCCGCGGTCCATGTAGCGGTTCTGGCCGTTCGCGAGGACGTATCCGCGGTCACAGCGTCGAAGCGCCTCTTTGGCGTTCTGTTCGACCATCAGGACGGCCGTTCCGGCCTCGTTGATTTCGTCGATTTTGTCGAACATCTCCTGGACCAAGTCGGGTGCGAGACCCGCCGAGGGTTCGTCCAGCAAGAGCAGGTCCGGGTCGAGCATGAGCGCACGACCCATCGCGAGCATCTGCTGTTGCCCGCCGGACATGGTGCCCGCCTTCTGGTCTTTTCGCTCTTCGAGGATGGGGAACCGGTCGTAGACCGCACGCATCGCGTCCTGTGGCACATCGTCGAGGATGTACGCACCCATCTCGAGGTTCTCTTCGACTGTCAGCGCCGGGAAGATGTTGTCGTTCTGCGGGACGTACCCGATGCCGACGTGGATGATATCTTCGGGCCGTCGGCCGGTGATGTCCTCGTCTTTGAACTGAATCGTCCCACCCATGAGGGCAGTCAGTCCGAAGACGGACTTCATCGTCGTGGACTTGCCGGCCCCGTTCGGTCCGACGATAGTGACGTACTCACCGTCGTAGACGTCCATATCGACGTCGGTGAGAATCTGGAGGTCACCGTATCCAGCGTCGAGGTTGCGGACGCGCAGGAGCACGTCGCTTCGGTCTTCGACGCCCGCACCGCTCGTCGCGTCGGTGTTGGCATCGACGCTCATACGTTCCCTCCGAGGTAGGCCTCGATGACTTCCTCGTTGCTCCGGATGTCGTCGGGCGTGCCCTCCGTGAGGACCTGCCCCTGGTGGAGCACGATGACGTGTTCACAGTTGTTCATGATGAGGTCCATGTCGTGTTCGACGAGCAGGAACGTGTAGCCCTGTTCGCGGAGTTCGTGGATGTGTTCGAGTAGCTTCTTTTCGAGCGTCGGGTTGACCCCGGCGAACGGTTCGTCGAGGAGCAGCATGTCGGGGTCCGTGAGGAGCGCCCGTGCCATCTCCAGCAGTTTCCGCTGGCCACCGGAGAGGTTGCCAGCGTACTCCTCTGCGATGTGGTCGATGTCGAAGAAGTCGAGGACTTCCCAGACGCGTTCGAGGAGTTCTTCTTCCTGTTCGCGCACGTCGCTGCGGACGCCCGGTGTGACAGACCGCCACAGCGCCTCACCCCGCTGGTGTTTCGGCGCGAGCATCATGTTCTCGAGGACGGTCATATCGCTCAGTTCGCGAGCAATCTGGAACGTCCGAACCATCCCACGGTTCGCGATTTCGTAGGGTTCGAGTCCAGTGATATCTTCGCCGGCGAACGTGACCGACCCCGCGTCGGGTTTGAGCATCCCGGTGATGAGGTTGAACGTCGTGGACTTGCCGGCCCCGTTCGGACCGATGAGGCCCGTCAGTGACCCGGCTTCGACCTGGAAGGACGCACCGTCGACGGCGGTGATGCCACCGAAGGATTTGTGGAGTCCTTCGACCTGAAGCGGGTACTGCTCTGACGTCTCGACGCCGGATGCGAACGCACCGAGTGCGCCGTCGTCGACTTTGTTCGCGACGTCGTCGACCGGATTCGTAGCGTCACTCATCGGTCTCACCTCCCTCGGTGCCACCGTCGGCCGCCGTCATCGACTTTGGCCGCGACAGTGAGATGACAGACGCCGTCTCTTTGCGGTGGCCGAGCAACCCTTCCGGCCGGTTGTGCATCAACCAGATGAGTACCAGTCCCATCACCACGAGTTGGAGTTGTCGGATGCTATCTACCGTGTAGAGCAGGAACGGCACGGGGTCGAACGAGGAGATGAGCGGCGAAATCGCCTGTCCGAACCCAGAGGGTGAGTCGAGGTTGGGGAAGACGGTGCTCACGAGGTTCTGGAAATACCGTGGCCCTTGGTAGAGCACTGCTGCGAAGACGGCACCACCGAGGACGCTGCCGGTGTTCGACCCTGCACCACCGATGATGAGGGCAATCCAGACGAAGAACGTCACGCGCGGACGGAAGAAGTTCGGCGTCACGGCACCCTGTGGCATGAGCCAGAGGATGCCAGCGAGGCCCATGAGGGCACAACCGAGCATGAACGACTTGATTTTGAAGCCGTCGGTGTTCTTCCCGAGCGCGTTCGCCACGTCTTCGTCTTCGCGAATCGCCTTCAGCACGCGACCGAACGGTGACTCACCGGTGCGCTTGAGAAGCCAGTAGTAGACCACGACGAAGCCGAGGAGTAACGCCCCGTAGATGAGGCCATCGACGACCGGTTTGGGGTTCGTCGGGACGATTGCCTCGAAGGCCTCGACGAAGCCCATGTAGGGCCCCCAGAGACCGATAGTGCGGAACAGCGCTTCCAGTGGTGGCGTGAAGTCGAGGATGAGCCCAGACCCGCCACCGAACCCGACTTTGGTTCCAAAGAGGGAGAACTCCTGAATGTCACTGGAGAGGAAACTGAACCGGACGATTTCTGACATCGCAATCGTCACGATGGCGAGATAGTCCGCCCGCAACCGCAATGCCGGTAAGGCGACCACCAGCCCGAGAATTGCGGCCGCGAGCATTCCGGCGAGGATGCCGACCCACAGGGGCAGACCGAGGCCACCGACCTGTGCGGCACCGCCAGCGACGAACGTCGGTTTCGAGACGAGGGCCATCACGTAGACACCGACGGCCATGAAGCCGACGATGCCGATGTTGAACAGCCCCGTGTACCCCCAGTGGAGGTTGAGCGCGAGCGACAGCATCGCGAAGACGCCGATGTAGAACGTCAGCGTCGCGATGGAGTTGAGTTGGCCACGCAGGTCGTAACCGAGTACGACACCCGCGAGAAGGTACAGCAGGTACGCGGATGCGATGACCAAGACGATAAGTCCAGTGTCGCCGCCCGGAACGCGAGCAGCGACATCCTCTCGAACGCTCATGCAGTCGACCTCCCGCTAAAGAGACCAGACGGTTTCACGAGCAGGATGACGATCATCACCACGAAGGCCGACGCGCGAGCGAAGGCCGACGGAATCCACAGCACCGACATCGACGCGGTCAGTCCGATGACGAGGCCGCCGGTGATAGCACCGTAGATGGAGCCGATACCGCCGAGGATGACGGCCGCGAAGATGAGAAGCAGCAAGAGCCACCCATCGTTGAATCCGAGCGTTCCCTTCCAGAGGATGAACATGTAGCCGGCGATACCGGTGAGACCCCCACCGATAATCCACGTCGAGCGGACGACGCGTTCGGTCGGAATGCCGGTGATGAGCGCGAGGTCCTTGTTGTCGGCCATCGCACGCATCGCCTTCCCGAGTTTCGTCCGCTGCAAGAGCAGGTGGACACCAATCATCAACCCAGAGGCGACGATGAGAAGGGTGATGTCGTGTGCGTTGATGAACACAGTTCCGTCGAGGAGGTAGAGCCCAACCGACGGTGGCTGTGACGTCGTGCCGCGAACGTCCGACCCGAAGACGAACTGCATCAGGTAGCGGAGCGCGAACGCGACACCGATACTCGTGATGAGGAGCGTGATGCCGTCTTCGTTGCGAATCGGTTTGAAGATGAAGCGGTCCACGCCGAGCGACAGCGCGATGGTGAACGCACCGGCGACGACGATGCCGGCCACGACTGCCAGCGGCGTCGACAACATCCCGATATCGAGTGACCCCCCGTAGACGGAGCCACCGGCACCGACGAGGAGCAGCGCCCCGACGTCGGCGCGTCCGAGACCAGCAAGGAGATAGGTGGTCGCCCACCCGGAGAACGCACCGGCCGTGATGTAGTCGCCGTGTGAGAAGTTTGCGAAGTTCAAAATGCTGTACGTCATTGACAAGCCGATGCCGGCGAGGCCAATTACGAGCCCCCGCATCAGGCCGTCCCAGACCAGCGTGCCGATATCGGCAAACTGCGTCTGCCCAGTTGCGAGCCCGAGGAGAAGGTCACCCAGCAGTACTGCTGCGATGACTCCCAGTACGAGCGTGAACGGGCGCTCGATTGCGAGGGTCCTCCCGCGGGAGTAAGTTTCGGCGATACCCATTGATAACTATCCTCATGGTATGTGGGGCCGATAAACAGATATAAATCTTTCTTATGCAGGTGGCGGGAATTCAGGCAGTTGACGAACTGCGGGACTGCGATTGGGCGCGTCGGTACAGAAACAGCGACACTTAAAAGAATTCACACAATCCATAGTTGAAGTATGCGAGTCGCCGTCGCGGAGATATCTGACCTCGACGTGCTCTCCGACCTGTGGGTCGAACTGGCGCGCGGACAGCGTGCATTCGGCTCGCACCTCCACGCAGACGAGAATCGGGCGATGGTTCGAGCGTCCATGGCACGCCACGTCACCTTCGACGGTATCCTCGTCGCACGCGCGGAGACGACATCTACCCCCGACGGTGCGTCTCCAGACGCCCCCGACGACGTTCTCGGGTTCGTCATGTTCGAAGTCGAGATGGGGACGTACGAACAGGACGTGACCCGCGGAACCGTGAGTAACCTGTTCGTCCGGCCGGACAGACGCGGCGAAGGTGTCGGGAGTCGACTGCTCGAAGCGGCCGAAGACAAACTCCGCGATGTGGGGGCAGACGTGGTCAGTCTCGACGTCATGGCGGCCAACGAATCTGCCCGCAGATTCTACCGACGACACGGGTATCGTCCGCACCGAATCGAGCTGGAGAAATCGATGCAAAACGATACACACTCAAAGGAGGACCGATAATCGGAAGACGCGCCAGGAGAGCATGGGCGGTTCATGCACTCGACTTGTAATCGAGACTTCGTGGGTTCGAATCCCACTCCTGGCTTTCTTCTGCGGAACCACGTGACGCAGAGAAAGCGAAGCGTGGGATTTGAACCCTACCAGTCGCTTCGTTCTCTCGTGACTCGACGAAGCGATACCAGTAAAAATCAGACCGGGGGCTGTGAGTGCGTCAGTCCTTCAGCGGCACCAGCGGACACTCGAAGTACCGAGCGCCCTCCACGAGGACCGTGATATCTCCCGACGCTTCGAGTGCGTGCAGGTCTTCGTCGTTCGTGACGGTGCCCATCGGGCTGTGGGTCCACTCGACCATCGTCACGGACCAGCGGCCGCCGTTGAAATCGCGTTCGCCGGGTGCTGCTTCCGCGACGGCGTGTTGACTTCCATCGGCGAAGACGTACAGTTCGTCGAACGAATGGTCGTTTCGGCCGTTGGGTGCCGGGAGGTCCGCGACGTCCGCCGTCGCGAACAGACGGTCGTCAGCGTAGATTCGTCCCGGTTTGGACGGGTTGTTCGATGCGTCTGCTGCGGCGGTTCCGGTGGCAGTGACGCCGAGTGCGAGTGTGCCGGCGACGACGCCCGCCGACCGGAGGAACCGTCGTCGGGTAGACGCGTCGCTGTTGGTTTTGTCGTGCATAGTCTCTCCAGTGGTCGATTCCGCGCTCACCTCGTTCGGTGAGGGACCGACCTACTCGAAGGAGCGACAGCGATAGGTATATCGATTTTTTCACTTCTCGGTCCGTTTCCGGCCGACTTCGTTCCAACTCCGTACCAAATTGGGGCCGTATCGAGGGCCGACCACCGGTCTATCCACACTCGGAGGGGTGTGGCCGTCGTCAGTTGCGACGAGAGGGTGGTCGAACCCGGATGAGGAGGAGCGACCCCGGGACGCCGAGGACGAGCGCACGAAACGGGTTATGTTGGATGATAATGTCTGGGTTGAGCGGTTCCGACTGGAGGTCCGTAATCCGGATACAGGAGTAGTAGACGGTGACGTGTGTCAGCGCGTAGGCGAACGCCGCCGGGACGACGATTGGGTAGTGAATGCCCGCGAGTGCCAGTCCTTTGAACGCGAACGCAGTGAGCGCCGAGATAGACAGGAGATTCCCGAGTTGGAGAGTGATACCGGTCACGGCGGTGATGGCGGTGTCGAACAACGAAGCGCCGTACGGCGTGTACGTGAGCGCAGTTACGACTGCGACTGCTCCGAGGAGGAGTCCGACGAGCAACCCGGCACCTGCGTACACGTACTCCATTAGGCTCTGATACGAAGTGCTCGGAAGCCCCGAATTTAGTTCTACCTCTGTTATTATCGCAGAAGAAAATTAGAGTGCCCACGACGTGGGGAACGTGACAGCATTTTATCTCGATAGAGAACGTCGCTCAGCTATGAACGCGACTGACCAGTTCATGCTCGCGGTGACGCTCCTCATCTTCGCACTGCTCGTCGTCGGGTTGCTTCTCGCGGTAGTGTAGGGAGAAAACTTATGTGTCATTCATGATGGATATTAGACGCCATGCCAGAATGTCAGAACTGTGAATCGTTCGTGACTCCTGCGTATGCGCGTGTGTTCACGCCCGACGGTATGGACGACCCACGAGTCTGTCCGTACTGTGAGGACATGGTCCGCGACGGTGCACAGGTTCGGCCCGCCCGGTCCCCGAGAAATCACTGAGCGAGGTGGTAGCGTTCGGCCTCCTGCCGAACGAGACCGCGCTTACAGAGCGTGCTGAGAATGCTGTAGAGAGAAATCTTCTTCATTTCGAGACCGTCCTGCAGTTCGGTGATGGACGCACCGTCGTGTGTCGTGAGATAGAGGTACACGAGCTTCGCCGAGGGGGATTCGAGCTCACCCGGGAGTTCGATTTTTGGAACCGTCTGTTGCATGGTCGTTGTCGTCCAGTATGCTTCGACGATAATAAAACTCTCTTACAACAATTGTCGAACACCGGGAGACGCGGCTGAGGCCGTGAACTACTCAGATTCGAGCGAATCGTTGCATTCGTCACGAACGTACATGCGACAATATACGGCTAACGACGGTGTCGACTTCGACGACAGTCGAAGTTCTGTGAGTCGGCCGTCGAGCGACTGCCACCGGACGACACGGAATCGAGAGGATGGAAGGGGCGGGAGTCGAACCACGCGAAGCCAATTGAATACCGCCGGATTTGACCGAAGACGGTCACTGCCGACGTGCTCTACCACTGAGCCACCCTTCCAGCCGAAAAGACGGGTTCTCTGGGCAAATAGACGTTGGTCGGGTACTGGACGTCGTCGTGTGATTCAGGCGATGAGCGCGACGTCGCGGCGTCGCCGCTGTCTGGATTCGGCGTCGAAAGAAGTGGTCGGGGTCCAGCGGGCGAGACGTGCTCAGTAGCTCCGAACCTTCGGTTCGTACGTCTTGTTCTCGCCTTCGAGGATGACTGGCTTGAACCAGAGTTCCGGTTCGCCCTCGTTCCACGAGAGCAGCGTGTGCTTGAGCCACTCTTCGTCGCGGCGTTCCTGGTACTCTTTGCGCCAGTGGGCACCACGGAACTCGTTGCGCGCGAGCGCGCCGAGGGTGATACCTTCGGCGATGTCGAGGATGTTGCGCGTCTCCAGCGTCTGCATGAGGTCTGTGTTGAACGTCCGGGACTTGTCGGCCACGAAGACGTCCAGATACAGTTCGCGTGCTTCGCGGATGTCGCGAAGGGCCTGCTTGAGGCCTTCCTCCTCACGGAAGACGTTCACGTTGCGCGTCATCGACTTCTGGACGCGCTCGCGAATCTCCGCGTGCTGGATGCCGTCTTCTTTCTCCAGCAGCGCCTCGATAATCTCGCGTTCTTCGTCGACGAACTGCTGGACGAGTTCGCTGCCGGAGGCGGCGGCGGCCGCGCCACCGTCTGCAGCGACGTCCTCACCGAGGCCGACCTCACCGAGTTGGACCGGCGATTCGATTTCGGCTTCCTCGTAGTCGCCGACCTTACCGGTCGTAATCTTCGCGTCGTCCATGTCCTTGCCGGCGGCGTGGTGGCCGGCGCGCTTGCCGAAGACGATGAGTTCGGGGAGTGCGTTACCGCCGAGACGGTTGCCGCCGTGGACGGAGGCACAGGCACACTCGCCTGCTGCGTACAGGCCGGTGATACACGTCTCGCCGTTCTCGTCTGTCTCGATGCCGCCCATCGCGTAGTGCTGACCGGGCTTGACCGGCATCGGTTCGACGAGGCCGTCGACACCCTCGAAGTCCTCTGCGAGGTGCAGGATGTTTTCGAGACGGTCGAGGATGCGCTCTGTGCCGAGGTGACGCATGTCGAGGTGGACGTACTCGTCTTCGATGCCACGGCCCTCGTTGACTTCCGTCAACTCGGCGCGGGAGACGACGTCACGAGACGCGAGTTCGCCAGCGTTGTTGGCGTACCCGTACTCGAACATGAAGCGCTCGCCCTCTTTGTTGTAGAGAATACCGCCTTCACCACGGACACCCTCAGAGATGAGAACGCCAGTCGAGGGAAGCGTCGTCGGGTGGAACTGGATGAACTCCATGTCCTCCATCGGGACGCCCGCGCGGTAGGCCATCGCGACGCCGTCGCCGGTGTTGGAGACAGCGTTCGTCGTGTGGTCGTAGGCCTGTCCGAGGCCACCCGTCGCGATAATGACACCGTTTCGGGCGTGGAAGCCTTCGATTTTACCGGTCTGGACGTCGTAGGCGACGATGCCGTGACAGGTGCGGTCTTCTGGCTTTTCTTCGTCGGTGACGGCGAGTTTCGTCACGTGCCACTCGTCGTAGACCTTGATGCCGCGTTTGACGAGTTGCTCGTACATCGTGTGGAGCAACTGGTGACCGGTCTCCGCACCCGCGTAGGTCGTTCGCGGGAACGAGAGCCCACCGAACGGTCGCTGACTGACACGGCCGTCGTCGTCACGGGAGAACGCCATCCCCCAGTGTTCGAGTTTGATGGTCTCTTTCGGACTGTCCTTACAGAGGGTCTCGGCCGCCGGTGCGTCGGCGAGATAGTCCGAGCCCTTCATCGTGTCGTACGCGTGGTCCTCCCACGAGTCGGCCTCGCGGAGTGCGGCGTTGATGCCGCCCTCGGCCGCGCCCGTGTGACTTCGGACCGGATGGAGTTTCGACACGATAGCCACGTCGGCTCCTTCCTCGTGTGCCGCAATCGCCGCGCGCAGGCCTGCCCCGCCCGCGCCGACTACGATAACGTCGTGTTCGTACATGGTGTGTTTGAGTGTGTCGTAGGGTTGTTCTGACTTCAGGGTTTCACCGCGAAGTTCACCAGAACTTCAGGTTGTTCTTGATTGCCTCGCGCTTGAGTTCCTGGATGTGCTCGGTGAGTGGGATATCCTTCGGGCACACCTCGGTACAGGAGAACTGCGTCTGACAGCGCCAGACACCGTGTTCCTGTTCGAGAATCTCGAGACGTCGCTGCTTCATGTCCTCGCCTTCGCGCTCGTCCATCGCAAAGCGGTACGCTTTGTTGATGGCTGCTGGGCCGAGGTACTCGTTGTCGCCGGCCGCGATGTTACACGAGGACATACAGGCACTACACCAGATACAGCGGGTCGACATCTTGACCTTCTCGCGGTTCTCGCGAGTCTGTCGCTGCTCGTCGAGTTCGTCGTCTGGCAGCGAGTTGGTCTGGAAGTACGGTTCGACCGCTTCCATCTGGTCGTAGAAGTGCTCCATGTCCACGACGAGGTCCTTGACGACGTCGGCGTGTGGGAGCGGTTCGATGCGAACGGGTTCGGCGAGGTCCGACAACTGGGTCTTACAGCCGAGTCGCTGCGACCCGTTGACGAACAGTGCGTCGGAGCCACAGATTGCCTGCCGGCAGGAGTGCCGGAAGGTGAGCGACGAATCGTAGTGGTCTCGTGCCCACATCAGGGCGTCGAGGACCGTCATCCCCTGCTTGTACGGGACGTAGAAGTCGTCGAAGCGAGGTTCCTGTTTGTCCGGTACCTCGGGGTCGTACCGGAAGACCTTGAGGTGGAACGTGTCGTCTTCGGAGCGCGCTCTCTCGGCCGCTTCGGCCTCACGCTCCGCTTGAATCCGTTCGGCTCGCTCGCGCTTCTTCTGGTCGCGCTTCTGTTTGCCGGGTGAGACAGACTCACCGGACGATTCGTCTTCGACTGCTTCGGGTACTTGCGTACTCATGGTTAGATGGGAACACCTCCAGCCCACGCGAGTGCGGTGCGGACGCCCTGCACGATGACGAGCAGGCTACCGACACCGAGAATCGCCTTGACCGCCGTCTTGCGGGACCCAGAGAGGCCCATGTTGACGAGGGCGTTGTAGACGCCGTTGACGCCGTGGAACGTCGCGGTGACGAGGAACAGTATCATCAGCGAGAAGTACGTCAACTGCTCCATCCGCGCCTGTGAGAGGGCGAACGTCACTTCGTCCGCGTGGTTGAGGAAGTGAAGCAGGAAGAAGTGGAACGCCAATACGACTACGAGGAACGCGGCGGTGAGGCGCTGCCACAGCCACCGGCGTCCACCGGGTTCGAAGGACGTGTATCGTTCTGCCATTAGAGACTCACTCCTGAGAGGAAGGTGGGAACGCTCGCAATGACGATGACACCCGTGAGGATGAGCGAGGCGTAGAAGCTCTTGTCCTGTGCTTCTAAGCCGACGCCCAAGTCGACGAACAGCAGTCGAACTCCATTGAGGATGTGGAACACCGCAACGGCGAGCAGCCCAACTTCGAGAATGCGTACGACGAGGAGGCTCTCCAGCGCCTGAATCGTGTTCGTGTACGCCGCCGCGCCCGAGAGGGCCGTCGACAACACGGCAATGTGGGTGAATAAGTACCCCACAAGCACCCAGCCGGTGAACTTGTGGAATATCCAGGCCCACATGCCGGCCGAGAACTCCCGCCATCGACTGAAGTCCTCGATGAGGCCCCGATTGTAAGACTGACTCATGCTCTTGTGAGCGTCGGGACGGGGAGGGTATAGAACTTACGTGTATGATGTATCATCAAGGTTCGCAAAAATCACCGGACACCGTATCGCTTCCTTCATGGAATCCCTCAGTTACATGGGTGTCTCGGGCGATGCGGACTGTTCTCGTTCCACAACGCGGCGGACGTTGTCCTTCAGCTCGACGAGATGACAAAGCGGGTTGCCGGGGTAGACGACCGGATTTTCGAGGACGCCGACGAGGAGTCCGGTGAAGGGAGCCACGACGCTCACGTTGTCGTCTTTGAACGGGTTGGTGATGGTACAGATTCGGTCACCCTCGTGGACGAGTGCACCACGCTCGTGGTGCATGTCGACGATACCACCCGCGTCGGCACGGAGCCACGTCTTTTCGTTCTTTTTCGAGATGACGGTTCGCCAACCCGGCCAGTTGACAGTCGACGTCTCGCGGAGGCCGTACTCCGCGAAGACGCTCTCGACGCCCGCGAGCGCTTCGTCGATGAGTTCACGCTGGAACCGGTGGGCTTCACCCATCTCGACGGTAATCGCCGGCGTCCCGCGGTTGGACGCCTCGGTTCTGAGAACGCCATCGCTCCCCGTGCTGTCGATGATGACGTGAGACCCGAACGCGTTGGCGAGACGGGCAACTTCGGGGTCCGACATGTCGGCGCGGACGTGGAGCATGTTGGTTCGGCCGCGCGTCGACGTGTGGAAGTCGATACCCAGGTCACAGGGTGCGATGAAGTTCTGGTAGATGCGATACGCCATCCGCTTTGCACCCGTCGACGTCTCTGACCCCGGGAACGACCGATTCAGGTCGCGGTCGTATATCGGGAGGTATCGCTGTTGGGCGAGGAACGCGGGGACGTTCAGCACGGGCATGCAGACGAGCGTGCCGGCGAGGTCCGAGAGGTCCCACTCGTAGGCGACCTCGCGAACGACTTCGATACCGTTTAGCTCGTCGCCGTGGGCGGCAGCAGAGAGGAAGATAGTTGGTCCCGGTCTCTCCCCGTTGATTATCGTGACGGGGATGCGAACCGGGTCGCCGAGATACGTCTCCGAAATGCCGTACCGGATATCTTGAGTCTCACCCGGCTCGACCTTCCCTCCGTTGTAGGTGAAGGCCTCGTTGTCGGCCATGCATTTCGATGGGACGGCCGGACTTATAAACGGTCGCGACACGCGAAACTCCTCGCGTTCGGGACCTACTAGACTGCAGACACACGATTCGACCGTCATACCTTTGAAACCGGACTGATATCGATGAAGTATGTCCACCAACAACAGCGACGAAGTACGTGTTGGGGTTCTTTCACTCCACAACAGCAAGGAGACGAAAGCAATCCTGAACGCAGTCGAGGACCTCGGCCACGAACCGGTTTGGCTCCGCCGCGAGAACGCGGCAGTCAACATCGAAGATGGGGAGGTGAACGTCGAACCTGAGGTGGACATCATCGCGAATCGACTCCTTCTGTCGAACACCGAAGAACCTGCAGAACTGCTGGGACTCGCGACGACGTTCAACCGCATCCGACCGATGCTCAACGAACCGGACGCGGTGCTCGCCGCGATTCACAAGTTCGCCACGGCCGCGACGCTGGCGAACTGGAACATCAAGGTCCCCGACGCGCTCCTCGCACTCTCGAACGACCGACTGAACAAAGGCCGAGAGCGCTTCGGTGACGTGGGAGTCTACAAGTCCGCAATCGGGACACACGGCGGTGGGACGTGGAAAGTCGACCTGACCGAACCCGTCAACCCCAAAGTCGGGAACCGGCAGGCGTTCCTCCAGAAACTCATCGACCGTGACGACGAGCGACACCGTGACCTTCGTGTCTACATCGTCGACGGCGAAATCATCGGCGCGATGTACCGCTACGCACCGGAGGGTGACTGGCGAACGAACGTCGCGCTCGGCGGCGACGTGCTCGACGCGACGGACGAGATGCCCGAAGAGGCCCGCGAGACGGCACTCTACACGGCGGAAGTCATGGAGATGGACTACGTGGGTGTGGACCTCGTCGAAGGCGAAGACGGCTGGTTCGTCCTCGAAGCGAACCCGACGGCCGGGTTCAAAGGCCTCTATCAAGCGACGGGCAAGAGCCCCGCGCCGTACATCGCCAAACTCGCAATCGAACGCGTCGGCGGCGAAGTCGACGAGAGTCGCGTCGAAGAACTCGCGGCCACGCTCGACGACTCCGTGCCGTCCTGCGCACCGGCAGAGTCGCCAATCTTCGACGGCGAAGCGCCCATCATCGGCTACATCGAAGAAGTCGTCGTCAACGGGACCAGCGGGTCCCAGCAGACGCTCGCGAAGTCCGACACGGGTGCGACCCGAACGAGCATCGACACGAGTCTCGCCGCCGAAATCGGTGCGGGTCCCATCAAGAGCATGACCCGCGTGAAGTCCGGCAGCATGAAGGGAGGCAAGGCCCGCCCCGTCGTTGACCTCGTCATCGGTATCGGCGGCACCCAACACACCGTGACCGCCAGCGTCGAGGACCGCTCGCACATGGACTACCCGCTGCTCCTCGGCCGCGACATCCTCGAACACTATCGCGTGGACGTGCGCCGTCGCCCGAACTCCGACCGAAACGACGCCGAAGACGACGAGGAAGAAGAACTCCTCGAAGAGTAACCGACCGACGACCGGCGGGGGTGGACGAACAGACGCACTCCGACGCCGAACTTTTCTCGTTGACTCGCTAACCACAGGTCGATGAGCGACGACGCCTACAAAGCACTCCGGACCGACCCCCACCTCGGCACTGTCGTCGAAGACCACGGCCCAGTGACGCTCGACGCGGCGGCCGACCCCTTCGAACGACTGGTCGTCTCTATCGTCAACCAGCAACTGTCGACGACGGCAGCGGCGACGATTCGTGACCGCCTCTTCGACCGGGTGGAGGTGACGCCCGCCGGGATTCTCGCCGCCGACGAAGACGTGCTCCGCGACTGCGGCCTCTCGGGCCAGAAAGTCGGATACGTTCGAAACGTCGCGGAAGCGTTCCAAGACGGGTTGTCCGCCGAGTCGTTGCGGGCGATGGACGACGGGGACGTGATAGACGCGCTGACCGAGATTCGCGGCGTCGGTGTGTGGACGGCCAAGATGTTCCTCATCTTCGTGCTCGCGCGCGAGGACGTGTTTCCGGTGGAGGACCTGGGAATTCGACGTGGCATGGAACGCGTCCTGGACGTCGAAGCTGACTCCCTCTCGCGGGGAGAGATGGTCGACCACGCCGAGACGTGGACACCGTATCGAAGTTACGCCAGTCTCTACCTCTGGCGTGCAGTCGACTGAAGACGAGGCAATCGTCCGCGTCTCGCGGCAGGCGAGGGTCGAACCCCACTCCGAGCCACCGATTCCCGGACTCCGGCACAACTCTCAAATAAACGAGTAATGCGTTTACTTTTCACTCGATGGAAACGTTGAAACCAATGCACACTGTAACGTTCGTCCATGAAGGTAGACGATATCAACACCATCACCGTTCTCGGTGCGGGCAACATGGGTCACGGCATCGCAGAAGTCGCCGCCCTCGCCGGGTACGACGTCGTCCTCCGAGACATCAAAGACGAGTTCGTCCAGAAGGGCTACGAGCAAATCGAGTGGTCACTGAACAAACTCGCCGAGAAGGACCGTCTCTCGCAGGACGAAGCGGACGCCGCGTTCGACCGTGTGACACCGGTCGTCGACTTGGAGGAAGCAGTCGCCGACGCCGACGTGGTCATCGAGGCAGTCCCCGAGAAGATGTCCATCAAGAAAGAGGTCTACACTGACCTCGAGAAGTACGCACCGGACCACACCGTCTTCGCGACGAACACGTCCAGTCTCTCGATTACGGAACTCTCCGAGGTGACGGAGCGACCCGAGCGCTTCTGTGGGATGCACTTCTTCAACCCGCCGGTCCGGATGGACCTCGTCGAAGTTATCTCCGGCGCGCACACCGCCGACGAGACGCTCGTACTCATCGAGGACCTGGCAGAAGAGATGGGCAAGACGCCCGTCCGCGTCCGCAAGGACAGTCCCGGGTTCATCGTCAACCGTATCCTCGTCCCCCTGATGAACGAGGCGGCGTGGATTGTCCACTCCGGCGACGCCACGATGGCCGAAGTCGACTCTACGACGAAGTACGACATGGGCCTCCCGATGGGGAGTTTCGAACTCGCCGACTACGTCGGCATCGACGTGGGCTACCACGTCCTCGAATACATGCACGACGTACTCGGTGACGCCTACGAACCCTGCCCGCTTCTCTCCGAGAAAGTCGAGGAGGGCAACCTCGGCCAGAAGACCGGCAAGGGCTTCTACGACTACGAGGACGGCGACGGCGCGGACGTCCCGCACGACGAGGGCAACGAGGCCGTCAAGAACCGCCTCCTCGGTGTCATGGCGAACGAAGTCGCTGGCCTCATCGGCAACGACGTCGCTCCCGCCGCCGCAATCGACCGCGCAGTGAAACTCGGCGGGCGCTTCCCAGACGGCCCCGCGAAGATGGCCGACAACACGGGCATCGCCACGCTCCTCGGGACGCTCGACAAACTCCACGAAGAGACCGGCGAAGAGCGCTACGAGGCTGTCGACTACCTCCGTGACCTCGCCCAGTCCGGTGCTGGTTTCTACGGCGACGGCGAGGACGACGACGACTCGCTCGCGTTCGACGACATCTCCCTCGACGTCCGTGAGGGTGTCGCCCACATCACGCTCGACCGGCCACACCGCATGAACACCATCAGCACGGAACTGCTGGAGGAACTCACGGAGGCACTCGACGCCGTCGCCGACGACGACGAGGTGCGTGCCGTGCTCCTCACCGGTGCAGGTGACCGTGCCTTCTCCGCGGGCGCGGACGTGACGAGTATCGCCGCAGGCGGCGCAGACCCCGTCACCGGCGTCGAACTCTCCCGGAAGGGCCAACAGACCTTCGGCAAACTCGAAGAACTCGACAAGCCCGTCGTCGCGGGTATCGACGGCTTCTGTCTCGGCGGCGGGATGGAACTCTCGATGTGTGCGGACCTCCGCATCGCCACCGAGCGCTCCGAGTTCGGACAACCCGAACACAACCTCGGACTCCTCCCCGGGTGGGGTGGCACGGTCCGCCTCCAGCGCATCGTCGGCACTGGCCGCGCGAAGGAGATTATCTTCACCGCCGAGCGCTACGACGCCGAGACGATGGCCGACTATGGCTTCGTCAACGAAGTCGTCGGGAACGAGGACTTCGAGACGGCGGCGTTCGAGTACGCAAAGCAGTTCGCACAGGGGCCGCCGGTTGCACAGCGCTACACCAAGCGCGCCATGCACAACGGCTGGGAAGACACTGAGGCTGGTTTAGAGGTCGAGGCACAGGCGTTCGGCCTGCTCTTTACCACCACGGACCTGATGGAAGGTATCGCGGCGTTCACGAGTGACCGCGACCCCGAGTTCACGGGCGAGTAATCGCCATCCGTGGGTGGGTTCCTCTACCTCACCCGTGACGGAACGCAACGCTTAAAATAGTCCAACTACCACTCGTGAATGCAGTTGGCTCGGTTGGTGTAGTCCGGCCAATCATCTTGGCCTTTCGAGCCGAGGACAGGGGTTCAAATCCCCTACCGAGCACTTCTACTGCTGAACTACCTTCCAAGCGACCGCTCTGCGTGTCGCTTGGACTGTGAAGCCGGAAATGTGAGTCAGGGGATTCTGAACCCTTCCAGTCGCGCACAGCGAACGACGTGAGCGAGCACGTCTGGGTTTGGTTCAAATCCCCTACCGAGCACTTCTGTCGAACTAATACCTCAGAGAGACCTCTGTGTCTCTCGGTTCTGTGTGGTTAACAACTGAGACACGCAAATTCTGTTCTACCAGATTGAGTGTAATTAGTAAGACACAACGTCTCTTCGTCCTTTAACAAACACTTCCACATTTTTGCCTTCGATTTCTTCTAACTGCCGCTGAACATCTTGGTTATTCTCTGGGAGGTATGTATTGTCCGCCGCAAAAGCCACAACAAACACTCGTGTCGAATCCAATTGTGACTTATATCGGTCGACTTGTCCTCTTAGTCTATCGAAGTCCGTGTTTTTATTGAGTCGTTTAACTTCAATTGGATAGATCCGGTTGTCTCCTTCTACTAAGAGGTCTGGACGTACTTCGATGGATTTTCCAGCAACGTGTTCCACTCTCACCTGATAATCTGTATTCATGAAGCAAACCCGGAGCACCTGAAAGAGTTCGGAAGTGAGCCAATATTCCCTAAGATCGGTCCGATCTTTATGCAGAAGGTACGGTGAAGCTTTGAAGGTGCGTATAGCCTCTCGAATTTGGTATGGGTTTACTTTTGATTCCATCATATATTTGAACATATGGCAAGTGTGCTGATTTTGACTTTGTTATCAGCATCATTACCTATCATAGTTGACTTCCTAATCACACTTTTAACCCCACAAAACTAAATAGAATATATAGTATGTGCGCTCGTCGTTCACTGATAGGCCTCGCCACGGACGTGATGTGATGGCTCAAGAGGTGTTCGCATCGGTTGACCCCGTCGTCGCCCGGTTGTTTATCGCGGCGGCACTGGGGATGTTCCTCGGATTGGAACGCGAGCGGTCTGGAAAGACCGCCGGAATGCGGACGTTCACACTGACGAGTCTGGTCGGTGGCATCGCGGTGGCAATCGGGAGCGACGTCATTCTTGCAGTCGGCGGGTTGCTCGTCGTCGTGCAGGCGGCGTTACTCGGCGGACGCGGCATCGCCAAGCGAAGCACCGCCCGCGACGCACTCGACGCAGAAACCTCCGAAGTGGACCGACTCGACCCTACCGACGAAGAGACGTCCGACAGCATGGTCAGTGCGAGTCTCTCGCTCACCACGTCGACGTCGTTGCTCGTCGCCTACGCGGTCGGCGCGGCAGTCGTCGGTGGGTACGTCATCGAAGGCGTCGTCGTCGCACTCACGACGTCGCTCCTCCTCGTCCTCCGGCGTGAACTCCACGGGTTCGCCAATCGACTGACGACGGACGAAGTCCGGAGTGCAATCGAGTTGGCCATCATCGCGTTCGTCGTCTACCCACTGCTCCCCGACGAAGCACTGGGGCCGTGGGGTGCGGTCAACCCCCGAACCGTCTGGTTGCTGGTCATCGCAGTGAGCGCGATTGGTTTCGTCAACTACGTCATCATCAGACGGTACGGCGAACGTGGCATCGCCATCACGGGGTTCTTCGGTGGCCTCGTCAACTCCACCGCCGTCATCGGTGAAATCGCCGGGCGAGCACAGCGAAACCCGTCGATTCGCCCGCTCGCGGTCGGTGCGATTTTGATGGCCGACGCCGCGATGGCCGTCCGCAACCTCTCGCTCATCGTGGTGTTCGTCCCCGAAATCGCACTCGAAGTAGGACTTCCCTTGGGCCTCATCGCGCTCGTCGGCGTCGGGTACGCCCTCCACTCCCGTGAGTGGGGCGTCGACCTGGAGGTGACGTTCGAGTCGCCGTTCAGCCTCGAGAGCGCCCTCCGATTCGGATTGTTCTTCCTCATCGTGTTGCTCGTCTCGGCCGGCGCACAGCAGTACTTCGGCGCGACGGGGTTCATCGTGACGAGTTTCCTCGGTGGGTTAGTCTCCAGTGGGTCCGTGGTCACGACTGTCGTCACCCTCTACAGTGGCGGGACGATTACGAGCACGACAGCTATCGTCGGGGTACTGGCGGGGACGGCGGCGAGTATCTTGGTCAAAATTCTGCTCGCAGCGAGTATCGACCGCTCGCTACTCGCACCGGTCGCAACGAGGAGTGCGCTGTTGGTCACGAGCGGGGTTCTCGGTGGGATTCTCGTCGTGGCCGTCTCGTGAGCATCGCTCCCGGGACAACATTCATAATCCACTGCGACACCACTCAAGATGCACTGGTTCGGTGCAAACCGTTCTCGAAGAGTCGGCCCGAAGATTCGCCACTCCGGTCGTCCCCCGGTGTGGCGAGGGTCGCTCTCTGACCAACGTCACCTAGCCGATGGCTTCAGGTAGACCCCCTCGTATCTAGCCGCAACGCCCGACTCAGCCAATGATTCGCCACGTGACACAGGACCGACCCATCACCGTACCGCCCGCGAACCGAATCGGTGTCTTCGGCACAGTGACCGCTCGTGAGGTGACACACCCGTGACCGATACGACGCGAGCGATACTCGCTGCGGGCACGCTCGTCGCACTCGCCGCGACTGCTGGCAGTCTCTACTTCAGTCTCGGATTGGGATTGACGCCGTGTGACCTCTGTTGGTACCAGCGCATCCTGATGTACCCACTCGTCGTGGTTCTCGGTGTCGCCGCCGTCGAAGACCGAGGTGGCATCTGGAAGACGGTCTTACCCCTCTCGCTCGGCGGCATGGCGCTCGCAGGCTACCACACGTATCTACAGGTCGCCGGTGGGACCTGTACCCTCGGCGGTCCGTGTGCCAGTATCCTCTATCCGATGGTGGATGGGTTGTTGACCATCCCGCGCCTCTCGCTCATCGCGTTTTCGCTCCTGACGTTGGCGACAGTCGCCGCCGCTCGCGCGGACAAATCGCGCGACAACATGTGGATGGCGTGAGCGTCACGCGCACACTCATCCACGCCTCTGGGACGACGCTTCGAGGTCTATCATCGGTTCCGGATAGTCCACCCCCAGTTCGACACCGTATTCCGCCTGTTCTGCGGCCGTCATCCTCCACGGTTCGTGTGCGTACTCCGGCGGGAGGGCCGCGAGTTCGGGAAGCCAGTGTGTGACGTACGAGGCGTCACTGTCGTACGTTCTGGCCTGTCCGAGGACGTCGAACTGGCGGTCACGAGAGTCGTTGCCGACGCCGGCGATGTACGCCCAGTTACCGTAGTTCGACGCCGGGTCGTAGTCGACGAGTTGTGTCTCGAAGAACGCGGCACCGCGTCGCCAGTCGAGACGGAGGTTGTTCGCGAAGAAGGACGCGACGTTCTGTCGACCACGGTTCGACATGTACCCCGTCGCGTTCAACTCCCGCACGTTCGCATCGACGAACGGGATGCCGGTTCGTCCATCGGCCCATCGCTCGAACTGGTCGTCATCGGTTCGCCAGTCGATGTCGTCTCGCGCGCGGATGCCACCGCGCTGGAAGAATTTCGTGCCGTGTTTGGCGAACTGGAACTGGAAGAAGTCGCGCCAGCGAAGTTCGAACGTGAGCCAGTAGGTCGACTCGTTTTCCACTCGCCGGTCTTCGTACCGTCCGACTTCGGCCTGCACGTATCGAGGTGAGAGACAACCCTCGTTCAACCACGGCGAGAACTTCGAAGAGTAGTCCGGCCCGAGCATGCCGTTTCGTGTCTGCTTGTACGCTCGGAGGTTGTCTCCCTCCCAGATGTACGACTCGACACGGTCGAGTGCCGCCGTCTCGCCACCGACGAACGAGAGGACACCTCGGCCGTCGAGCGCAGGCGACGAGAGGGTGGGGTCGAGGTCGGAGACGGTCGGAAGGTCGTTCGCCTCGGGTGTATCCGATGGCAACGAAGGAATCTCCGGTGTCGGAGACGGGTCACGAACGGACGACTCCGATTCGACCGCCTTGCGGAACGTCGTGTAGGTGTCTGGAACCTCGTCGATGGCCATCGGCAGGTCGTCCGGGTGGGTGAGTGTGTGCCCCCAGAATCGACGTGACTCGACGCCGACGTCGTCGAGTGCCCGCCCGACAGCAGATTCGACCTGTGTCTCCTCTGCAGTCGGCCACGTGTGCATGGTCACGAAGTCGGCGTCGACGGCGGCGGCAATCGCCGGGAGCGTCGACTCGGGTCGTCCTTCGCGGACGACGAGGTCACTACCGCGCTCACGAAGCGACGACCGAAGGTCTGCAACCGATTCGAGGCGGAACTGCGTGCGGTGTGGCCCCGTCTTCAGGAACTCGAAAGAGTCGGGGCCACCGAACGGACGGTGACCGTACGTTCGAGGGTCGAAGCAGTAGACCGGGAGGACGGCGTCTGCCTCACACGCGGCACGCAACGCGGTGTTGTCGTGGAGGCGGAGGTCACGGCGGAACCAGACGAGGGCGGTCGAACGAGCCATCACAGGCGGCGCTTAGGAAGGAGGAGACTTGAGTCGCGCGGCAGTCTCGGCCGATTAGATGCGGTTTCGCGTCGACAGACGGAGTTCGAGTCCGCTGACGAGTGCGACGGCGACGAGCGTGACGACGGCGACGAGGCGTGGGTCGACGCCCGCGAGGACGGGCATCCCCATCCATCCCGCGAGGACGAGACCCAGTCCGGCGAGGCAGGTGGTGAACGTGAGCATCGCAAACGGGCGCTGAGGGGGGCCGTCGACCAGATACGGTTCGAGTTCGACGGCGTTACTCCCGAGGGAGACCATCTTCGCCGTCGAGTCGTAGGCGACGACGTGGAGCGTGTCGAGTTTGGGAAGGTGCGTCTGATGCAACGAGATGTAGACGCTCTGGCGGACCTTCCGCGGTGGTGGCGACTCTCCCGACTCGACTTCCGCGATGTGTTCTGCGAGGTCACCGACCGCCTGGTCGTCGTCGCTGTCGCGGAGACGTTCGAGGACGAGGCGACGGCGTTCGTTACGGAGGATGTCGTGGATGACGGCGTCGTCGAGTGTCTCGTCGTGGGGTGAGTCAGACGCTCGCATCACCGTACTTAGAGCCAATCATCGGGCTTCGTGTCGTAGTCGATATCGCTCGCCGTGATACGTGCTTCGAGGTCGGTATCCAGGTCGTGTTGGGAGAACTCCGACCCGTCGTATCGGATACGAATCGCCCGCTCGACCGGTGTCGGTTCACGGCCACGCCTGCGAGCGACTTCGACTTCGTGTTCGTCGAACTCCTTGGTGATGGTCATCAGGTTGACGGGACGACCCCACAGGTGGTAGACGCGTTCGAGGACGCCTCGCGCCTGCTTCAAGTCGAGGATGACCCCGTTGTACTGGTGGCCCAAGAGGAGTTCACCTCGGTTGTCGAAGTTCCCGTCGTAGACGGCAACCGTCGGCTTGCCGAAGTTCGTGAATTGGAACAGCAGTTTCTTTTTCACGTCCTGATACTGCGTCGAGGAGACGCGGAACTGCCGCGACGACTGGGAGTATTCGTAGGCGAAGTAGTGGTTCGAACGGACGAACTCCTCGGTGAGGAACGCGTCGAGGAACGTCACGTCGTTGTGGCTCTCGCGAATCTCGCGCATCCGGTCCCACCCGGCGGCCAGTTCCACGTCTGCGATGGCTTCCTCGACGCTGTCGTACAGTTCGTCGTCGAACATGTACCGCGACAACTGTTCGAGTTCGGACCGGCGGATGCGACGGAGGAACCCGCGGTTCTGTGGCTTGACCAGCGAGTAGTGCCGTTCCGCGAGGCCCTCGTAGGAGAGCACCTTCCACGGGTAGGCATCGACGTCGACGTCGTCGTCACCGGAGAGCGCTCTGTCGAGCATCTCGTGGTCTACTCGTGTGTCGTCCGGTCCGAGTTCGGCGAGTTCCTCCAGCGACACCGCGTCGACACCGTCGATGACGGGGTCAGTTCGGAGCAGGTGCTGTATCTCGTCGAAGTCGACGACTTCGTGGAAGTTCCGCCACGTGATTCCCTTCACGCGGAGGAGTTTCTCCGCGACTTCGGCGCGGTTCGTCGTGTTCTCGATGTACTCCCAGAGTTCCTTTCCTAACTTGTAGGGGTTGAGGCCGGGCGACCCGAGGACGCGCGACTGGTGGTCGGCGTAGGTGATGAACTCGTCAGTGCCGGCGAACCGTTCGTCCGCCATCATGAGCGACTCCCAGTAGGCGGCCCACCCCTCGTTCATGACCTTCGTCATCTTCTGGGCGGCGAAGTAGTACGCCTCCTCGCGAAGCATGTCGAGGACGTCTTTTTGCCACGGTTCCATCGGTTCGGCCTTTCCCGACTCCTCGTCGAAACGCATCCCGTGTTCGCGGATGTACGCGATGACGTCCTTCCGAGGGGCGGTGATTTTCGCGGCCTCTCGTTCGGCCTCTTCGATACGGTCGACCCACGCGTCGTCGAACACTTCGCGTCGAACGTCGTCGGAGATGTTCAGGTTCTTCAGTTGCGACCGGATGTCCTCGGGGATGTGGCCGTCTTTGTCTTTCGCCGCCTCTCGAATCGACCGATGCTGGTCGATGGTGTCTTCCAGACAGAGGATGGCGTCGATGAACTTCTCGACGTCGTCCCGACTGATGTCCGGATTCTGGACGTAGCGTTCGATTGCCTGCGCGTGTCGTTCGAGCATCGCGGCGGCGTCGAACTGCCCTTCGTCCGAGAACATGCCGAACCACTGGTTCTTGTTGAAGAAGTCCGAGTGGGCCTCGACGTGGGTGATGACGGCCTTCTGGTCCGCGAGCGAGTTCGACTCCTGTAAGAAGGCGTTGGCCGGTTCGTCGTTGTTGACGATTTCGAACGCCTTTCCCATGCCGAACTGGTCGGTCTTGCGCTGCCGGTCGTAGGCCATCCCCCATCGCCAGTGTGGATATCGCTCCTGGAACCCACCGTAGGCGATGAGTTGGTTCATCTCGTCGTAGTTGACCACCCAGTAGTTCACCGGGTAGGGGTCTAACCCGAGTTTCCGGGCCAGTGCACCCGCTTCACGGACCGGTTCGTCGAGGCGGGCGGCCTCTTTCTGTGCGTCTCTGCGGTGTCGTCTGAAACTCATTCTGCTGTCGCCTCCGTACTGAGGATGCGGTAGATAGCGTCGATGACGTCGTCGGGTTGGGAGACGTACGCGACGACGACGTTCCCTTCTTCACCGAGCGTTCGCTCGACTTCCTCGGCGTGCGTCGCGTTGATGGCGGTGCCGCCGGGTTGCGTCTCGACGTACGCGTGGAGGTTCGCGTCTATCTCCTGCATCATCGGGATGACGCGCTCTTTGGTGTCGTTCGAGGAGTTCTCGGAGTCGCCGGCGGCGAAGACGTAGCGGTTCCACTCGCTCCACGGGTAGCGCTCGGAGAGCACCTCGTTCGCCAGTTCGTAGGCCGACGAGATGCGCGTCCCGCCACCCGAACGAATGCCGAAGAACTCGTCGCGTTCGACTTCCCACGCCTCCGCGTCGTGGGCGATGTAGACGAACTCGGCGTGGTCGTACTTGCCGGTGAGGTACCAGTCCAGCGGTGTGAAGGTACGCTCGACGAGTTCGCGTTTCGTCTCACGCATCGACCCCGACACGTCGCGGATGTTCACCACGACGACGTTCGACTGCTTCTTCTCGATGATTTCGGGGTGGCGGTAGCGCTCGTCTTCGCGGCGGAAGGGAATCTCTTTGAGTCCGTCACGACGGATGCGCTGGACCGCCGTCGTCTGTTCGACGTTCGCCTCCATCTCCTCGAAGGACTCCCACGTGCCGCGTTCGTCGTCGGGGATGCGCGTCCACTCGTCGTCTATCCACGCCAAAGAGACGAGGATGTTGTTCTCACGGCACCAGCGATAGACGTCGTCCGCCGTGACGTCTTCGACTTTCATCGCCTCGCGGACGAAGTCCTCGTCGAAGTCCATCGCCAGTTTCCGCTTGAGTCCTTCTTTGAACAGACGCTCGAAGTCGAGGGTGCTGTGTGGACCGGTCCGCGTGATGTCGGTGAAGTCGCCTTCGACTTCCTCGATGACCTCCTTTCCTTTCGGTTCGAGTTGGAGGCCGAGTTCTTCGTCGAGTGCTTCGGCGAACTGTTCGGGGTCCATCTCGTAGTACTCGTGTTCGGCCCCCTCCTCACCGGGTTCGCCGTCGTCACCCTCACCGGGTGCTGGTTGGGGTTGACCGAGCGGTTGTCCCACGTCGGGCGTCCCGCCTTTCCCCTGGCCGACACCACCCATGTCGAGTCGGTCGTATCGGAACTCCGGTAAGTCGACGACTTTGATTGGTATCTTGATGTCTTTCGCGCCGGAGGCACCGAGGTCACCGTAGGAGATGAACTCCTTGAGGTCCTCGCGGCGCTCTTCGCCGACTTCACGGAATCGTTCTAAATCGTCTCTCAGTCCCATCTGTAGCTGACCTCCTTCATCACGGCACGACTCGTGAGTTCGGCCGACGCGGCGGAGTAGCCGCGAGTTTGCATCTCCTCGATGGTTCGCTCTTTCAGGCGTGCCGTCTCGGTGTTCGCCGGCGGGTCGGCCCACTGTCGCGGGTCGAAGTCGGAGAAGAGACGGCGCACGTCTTCCCAGTCGTGCGTCTCGAGCACGGTTCGAATGACTGGAATCTCGGTCAGGTCCACGTCGGAGACGGTAAAGCCCTCGTCGCGGTTCTCCCACGCGTAGCGGTTGAGCGCGGTGATGACCTTCTCGTTGCGGAACGACTCGACGTCGTCGGAGGGATAGTTACCCTCGTAGTCGTCCTTCGAGAAGCGGCCGAGGTGTTCAGTCTCGAAGAGTTTCATCAGCAGTGGGTCCGGGTCGATTGGCCCGTGTTCGGTCTCTAACTGGCCGTCGGAGGCCCACGCGTAGACGTGTTCGACGTACTCTTCGACCGTCTCTCGCTGGACGCCTTTGTCCGCCAACACGGCGTCGAGGACGTCGACTTCCTGCTGGTCAGCGATGTACGCCCTGACCATCGCGACACGGCCTTCGTACTCCGAGGACTCCGCGCGTGAGAACACGGGGGCGTCCGGTAGTTCGTCGACCATCGCCGCGAGCACGTCGTCCGGCATGACCACCGCCGACACGTCGAGTTCGGGATGGTGTCTGTCGAGTCTGTCGTGGAGTAAGTCGGCGATGACGTCGCGAGTGAAGGTCACGGGTATCCCGTGAGTCCCCTCGATATCACCGATGAAGTCGTACGCGGACACCTCACGGCGCTGGTCGCCGACCTGCAGGTAGCCACGGTCGAACAACAGCGCCTTGTCCACGAGGTTGAACTCGAAGTCCGGGTCCAGCGGCAGGTCTTCCGGGTCGAGACGCGTGACGACGCTGTAGAGCGCCGCCGCCTCGATGGCGTGTGGCGCGAGTTCTCGCGCCCGAACCGCACCCGGTCCTTCGCGGACGTCGAGTGTGATGGCTTCGGCGACGCGCTCGGCCATCGTCTCGGGGTCGTCGGTCCAGACGCTCGTCTCGTTGGCGAGTTCCCGCCGGATGAGTTCCGCCTCCAACGAGAGGTTCGTCAGGTAGCGGAACTCGTGTTTGTTCAGGCGGCGTTTGAGCGCCTTCAGCGGGTCGCGCCCGTTCCGGTCTGCGAACTTGTCGAGTTCGGCGTCGAGGTCCGGATTCGAGATGATGACGAGTTGTGTGTCGATGTCCATCCCGATGCCCTTGTCCAGTTTGACGTGTCCCTCGTCGGGGACGTTCAGCAGTTTCTGGAGCAAGTCAGCGTGCTGGGTGGCGTCCTCGACGATGGTGAGGAGGCCGTTCCCCTGCGAGAGCACCCCGTCGTAACTGAACGCCTGTGGGTTCTTGCGCCCGCGGGAGTTCAGTTCGCGGAGCATGCTCGGCATCCACGACCCGACCAGTCGCTCTTTGGGTGACCCGTCGTCTTCAGAGTGAAGGACGCCGATACCGCGGCCAACGTCGACGACGTAGTTCTTCACGCGAAGGTGTCGTTCGTCCGTCGCGGCGCTAAAGAGGTCCTGTCGCCCGGCGCGTCGGTACTCCTCTTCGAGGTAGACGTACGCCTCTCGGCAGAACGGGTCGAGCGCCTCGTCCACGTCTACGGGGATGTGGTCGCCGTTGGCCCGATTGAGGTCTCTGAGCAGGCGTTTGCGGACGTCGCTCGGAAAGACCGAAAGCGGGTGCGACTGGACCGGACTCTCGTACCAGTCTTCGTCGGCCGACTCGACTTCGCCACCGTAGGACAACCCACGGGTGTCGTCGGCGTTTGCGACGTTCCACTCGACGGTGTAGCGACGTCCGGCGTCTGTCTTCGAGTACTCTCGGAGGCCGTTGATGAGACAGCGTTTCAACTCGGACTTCCCAGTCGCCGTGGGGCCGTCGAACCAGACGATTTTCTCGGCTTTCCCCCGGTCGGCGGCGATAGTCCGCAGGTCGTCGACGAAGGCGTTCAACACGTCGGTGTTGCCGAGGACGGCGTGTTCCCCGTCGTTGGCCGGGTCGTCGAAGAAGCGGTACCGCTGTTTTTCTTCGCCTTGTTCGACCACCTGACGCGTCCCCATCGACTCGATTGCTTCGAGGAGATACTTCGACGCGTGCGACGCAATCGACGGCGACTGGAACGCCGCTTCGACGTAGTCGCCGAGGCCCATCGGTTCCTCGTAGGTCCCGCGAAGGGCCTCGTCGGCGTCGCGAATGTAATCTCGCATGGTCACCCTTCGAGTTCGCTCTTGGCCACCTCCGCACCGGCGAACTCGAGCACCTCCCGGGCACCGTCACGCGAGTACCCCTGGTCGACGAGCGCGTCGACCCACGCGTTGCGTTCGTCGTCGTCCAGTTCGTTCGCGCTCACGAGCGCCGAGAAGTTGATGTTGTGCTTCTTGTCTTCCCAGAGTTTGCGTTCGAGGGCGCGGCGGAGTCTGTCGTTGTCCTGTGGGTTGAACGACGTTCCTTCGCGTGCGCGCCGGGAGACCCAGTTGGAGACTTCCTGCCGGAAGTCGTCCTTGCGGTCCTCGGGGACGTTGAGCTTCTCTTCGACTGCGCGGAGGAACTTCTCGTCCGGTTCCTGGTCGCGGCCGGTCAGTTCGTCTTCGACAGTCGCGTCGTCGATGTACGCCATGACGTGGTCCATGTACTTCTCGCCCTGCCGGCGAATCTCGTCGATGTCGTAGGCGAGGGCGTGGCGGACGTCCTCGATGGCGCGTTCTTTGTACTCTTCGCGGACCATCTCGAGGTAGCGGTGGTATCGTTCGAGGTTCTCCTCGGGAATCGACCCGTGGTTCTCTAAGTTCTCTTCGAGGTGGGTAAACGACGACAGCGGCGAGAGGTACTTGCGCCCGCGGTGGGTGGCATCCATGATTGCCTCGGCGATCTCGTCGCCGATGAAGCGCGCAGAGACGCCGTCCATCCCTTCTGCGATGTCGGCTTTCTTCTCGCCCTCCTCGCGGAGTTTCCGGACGTCGACGTCGTCGCCGTCGTCCAACTCGCCGTTGTAGGCTTTCGCCTTCTGGACGAGCGTGATGGTGTCGGAGTCGGGTTCGACGATACGGGTGAGGACGCCGAACAACCCGGACATCTCCAGTGTGTGCGGTTCGACGTGGATGTCGGGCACGTCCGCGTTCCGGAGCATCTTGCGGTAGATTTCCGCCTCCTGTTCGTACTCTAAGACGTACGGGAAGTCGATGCGTTTCGTCCGGTCGTTGAACGCCTCCATCTTCTCGTCGCCTTTCTTCTCGCGGTATTCGGGCATGTTCGTCCGCCCGACGATGACCTGGTCGATGTCGATACGCGGGTTGTTCTTCGGCTTGATGGTCTGTTCCTGCGAGGCGTGCAGGAAGTCGTAGAGGAACTCACGCTGGAGTTTCAGCAGTTCCTCGCCGGAGAAGATACCGCGGTTGGCGTTACAGAACGCCCCGGCGTAGTCGAACGCTCGGGGGTCCGACTCGCCGTAGACCGCGAGTTTCGAGTAGTTGACGTCGCCGGTCAGTTCCGTCTCGTCTTGGTTCTTCTTGTCTTTGGGTTCGAACGTCTCGACGCACTGGCGCTTGTTCTCGGAGGCGACGAGGCGGATGATTTCGATGTGGTTCTCCAGTACCGACTCCAGGTCGTCGTCGTAGTGGGCGAGCAAACGGTCCATGAAGAACTCCGAGGCAGGGTCCAGCGCCTGGTCGTTCCGGATGGTGTACGGTGCGTCGAGGTTCTCGTTGAGTCGGTCGATGACGATGTCGCGTTGCTCCTGGGGGAGGAGGACGATTGGGTCCTGGTTCATCGGCGACTGGACCACGTTGTCGGAGGGGTCCTGGTCGCGGACGACGTCCATCAGGTTCGTCCACCTGAAGGTGTACATTCGACCCTCGTCGCGCATCGTGTAGTCCTCGAAGTAGCGTCGGGTGAGCCAATCGAAGTGCGATTTGCCGGACCCGACGGGTCCCAAGAGGAGTTTGATACGTTTTTCGGGGCCGAGGCCGCGGGCCCCAGATTTCACCTTGTTGACGAACTCGTGTATCGACTCGTGTACTTCGCGGCCGTAGAAGACGTTCTCTCCGTCGTGTAACGAGTCCTCAGAGGCCATGAGGTATTCCACGACGCCCGCATCTTCGTCGTAACGGGTGCCGTAGAAGTCGAACATGTCCGCCACGCGTTGGTGGGCGTTGCGAGCAATCTTCGGGTCTGCGTAGACCTCTTCGAGATACCACGCGAAACTCTTTGCCTCGCGGAGGTCCGCGGGTACCGAGTCTCTGTAGTGTTTGCTCAGGTCTGCGAGTGTTTCAATTTCGCCGGTCATTGTTCGTGGAGCCTCGTCGGACCGGCCGTCCGATGACGGTCGATAGGCGATGTGCCCGAGTGGGTCACAGACGCCACCAAACGACGACGACGACACGCAGCGCAGGACTACGGGGGGCGGTTCGTTGGGCGACGCCACCGCTCCGCGCTGACGACGGGACGGCGACTGGCGACAGAATCTACGAGTTTTGGTACGGTGCGCGGGGCGACTCGCTCGGTCCGGTGACCGAGACTAAGTCTCAATGAGAGACGTTAACATATAACGCTTTCTCTGAAAAGAGGTCACTGAACTGTCTACTCCCGCGTTATTCCCGTATCCATACCACATCTTCAGACACTCAGGTGCGGCGACGTATGTCGATTTAATCTGGTGTTCACTCACCTGACGGAGTCGTTAATCGAGTCCGCGAAAAATCATGTCCTTCTTTATCGGACGTTATTCGAGTCGATTAGCCCGGGTACTCGGCAGATATTTGGAACCGTTTCGCATCTCTCACGACGAATGGGAGGTTCACCAACTCGGCGGGACGAACTCGTCGAACGGATTACGGACGCGACGCGGGGGACGCTACTCCTCTACACGATGTACGTCGGCGACGAACTCGGCCTGTACGAGGAACTCGCCGGAGACGAGGCACTCACGTCAGTCACGCTGGCCGAGCGAACGGGAACCGACGAGCGATACGTTCGTGAATGGGTGGAACAGCAGGCCGTCGCGGGTGTTCTCGACGTAGAAGACGAGCGTGCAGCACCGACGGCACGTCGGTTCAGCCTCCCATCGGCACTCGAAGCGGTTCTGCTGGACCAAGAGAGCGTTCACTACATGGTGCAGCAAGCACACCTCGTCGTCGGCGGTGCGCAACCACTCGACGACGTCGTCGAAGCCTTTCGGACCGGTGGTGGTGTTCCGTTCGACGCCTATGGTCCGCTCAGAGAGGGACAGGCGCGAACCAACCGGGCCGAGATGCGGTACCGACTCGGCATGGAGTGGCTTCCGTCGATTCCCGACGTCGATAGCACGCTGAAATCGGGTGACTCCCCCGCAGTGGCCGACGTCGGGTGTGGTGCTGGGTGGGCGTGTGTCGGAATCGCCGAGGCCTACCCCGGTGTCACCGTCGACGGGTTCGATATCGACGGACCGTCCGTGAAACGCGCCCGTGAGAACGTCGCTGCCGCCGGCGTCGACGACAGGGTGACGATACACGAACGAGATGCCGGGACCATCGCCGCCGAACAATCGTACGACCTCGTGACGGCAATCGAAGTCCTACACGACCTTTCTGACCCCGTCGGTGTCTTGCGGACGATGCGTCGCCTCGTCCGTCCCGGTGGGAGTGCCCTCGTCGTCGACCAGCGCGTCGGAGAGACGTTCAGCGCTGACGCCTCCCCCACCGAGGAGATGATGTACGGGTGGAGCGTGGTCCACTGTCTGCCGGTGGGGATGAACGCCGACCACTCTGCGGGGACGGGAACTGTCATGCGAGAAGGCACGGTCCGCGAATACGCCGACGAAGCGGGATTCGACGAAGTCGAGGTACTCCCCATCGAACACGACGGATTCCGGTTCTACCGACTCACTCCATAGACCCGACCGGTTCCCACCGGACGGTGACGTCCTCCGCGGTGTTCCCGCCGTCCGCCGACCGAGAAGGCTTAGGACGCGGGAGTCACTAGGCCGGAGTATGACCGACCTGCCCGACGGGTGGACGCTCTGGAACGACGAACCGCACGGACGACGCATCCTGGCGTACCGTCCGGACGTGTTCAACGAGTCGTCGTTCCCCGCGGAGTGTATGCCGACCATCTTCGTCTGGAACGGGTCACGAGCAAAGCGCCCCGGCGCGTCACAGATACGGACCGAGACGTGGCACGCCGTGCTCTACATGGAACCAGAGATAGAAGTCCACGTCGAGGAGTTCGACTCGCGGGACGCCGCCGTCGATGGGGCAACCGAAATCGCCCGTCGCTTCGCGGACGGTGAGTTCGACTACCGGGACGCCTATCAGATTCCCCGCGACGACTACTTCGAGAAACTCGACGAACTGACCGGGCGGGAACCTTAACCGCACCGCGAGTGAACGAATTTCTATGACCTCCGTCACACTCGTCGGTGCCCGCCTGACCGACCCAGGCACCGAGTTCGTCTATCGGGGTGAATCGAGCGCTTGCGAGGGATGTCCGTACCGGCGACAGTGCCTCAACCTCACGGAAGGCGTCCGGTACCGCGTCGTCGGCGTCCGCGAGAACACGCAAATCCTCGACTGTGCCGTCCACGACGAAGGCGTCCGTGCCGTCGAAGTCGAAACCGCCGCTGTACAGGCGAACGTCCCCTCGAAAGGTGCCTACGCCGGGAGCAAAGCGAGTCTGCAAGGGCCGTGTCCGCACACCGAGTGCCCGAGTCACCAGTACTGCGTCCCCGAAGGTGCAGAGTTCGACCAGGAGTATCGCATCAGCGAAGTCGTCGGCGACCCACCACACGAACACTGTTACCTCGACAGGAACCTGACGCTCGTCGAGTTCGAAGCGGCAGACGAGTAATTACTTTCACACTCGCCGCTGTCACGTCTCTCATGACGACGGCAGTGTACTTCGACCTGGACTTCACGCTCCTCCAGTACACAGACGACTTCGAGACCATCTTCGGTCGGGCGATTCCGGACGCGCCCGATGGTGCCTACGAGCGATACGTCGAGGAACTCATCGACGCGTTCGGCCGACTCTCCGCGACGCCACACCGTGACGGTATCGACGCCGTCCTCTCCGAGTTCGACGTCGGCATCGCTACCGACGTGGCCGTCCAGCGATACTATCAGTCGGAACTGGACGCGACGACGGTTCCGGCACAGACACGGTCGGCACTCGAACGGGTCGCGACACACCACCCGACGGGGATTCTCACCAACGGTGCGCCGAAGATGCAGCGAGCGAAAGTCGAGGGCCACGAACTCGACAGCGTCGTCGACGCCGTCGTCGTCTCCAACGACCCGGACGTCGCCGCGCGGAAACCGGCCGGGGAAATCTTCGCGGCGGCCGAAGACGCACTCCCCGCCGACGAGTACGTCTACGTCGGCGACGATTACGACGAAGATATCGTGGGCGCCCGCCGTGCCGGCTGGGACGCCCTCCACGTCGGGGACGACGGCCCCGAAGACGCACGACGCGTCGCATCGGTGGACGATGCTGTCGCTCGTATCGTTTAGTGAACGCGAGGAACCCGAGGAAATCGACGGTGAGAGTCTACGGAAGCGTGCCGACTCTCTCGCCGGCGTAACCGAAGATATCGCTGTAGCCGTACGCGGAGAGTAAGACGGGGTAGAAGTCGTCGTCTGCCTCGAACAGTTCGTCGTCGGCGCGGGCGAACAGTGCGCCCCTCTCGACGGGTTCGAAGTTCGTCGCGAGCACCTCGTACTCGTTGGCCTCCGGTTTCGGGAGGCGTTCGAGCAGTTTGAACACCTCGAGGCTATCCTCCTCGGGGGCGGCGAGTTTCAGTCGGTCGTCTGTAGTCTGGGACTCGACGGTGTCGTTGCCGCCGTCGCCAGCGACGACGGGGGCGGGCAAGACGTTCGTCGCCGTGAGGAACGCGCGGATGAGCCAGTAGGCGTTTTCGGCCGCCTCCTCGGACTTCTGGAGTCCCGCTTCGACTTCGATGGTGTGGGCGTGTTCGATGAGTCGCCCCTCTGCGAAGTTGTTCGTCTCGACGGCGACGTCGACGGGCAACCGAGGGAGGATAGACCGAGAGATGGCATCGACGGTATCGACGATTGCGAACGGTTCGGCGTACGACTGTGTCGAGTGGAGAGAGAAGGCCGTCGTCCGGTGGACTTCGCGGCCTAAATCGTGGGCGAGGCGGCGTTCGTGGCTGTCGGCGTGTGGGTCACCGGGGAACGCACGGTTGAGGTCCTCGTCGAGGTACCGAACGTCTTCTTCGAGTGCTTCCTCGTTGGCAATGATGAGTTTCACCGGGCGTTCGACGTCTGGGTCTTCCGCAACGAACCGTTCGATGGCGCGCGCGCCGCACGGTTCGTCACCGTGAATCGACCCGACGACTGACACTTCCGGGGTGCCGTCACCGAGTTCGTAGATTCGCATTGCCGGTTCCTAGAACCAGAAGGTAAAGGCCTTTTAGATTTGCCGACTGTCGGTTCAACGAGATTTTTGGTCGAAGAGAGTCGCCTTCGGCCGTCAGTGGTCCAGTTGTGCGACGTACTCGTAATCGGCGGGGTACGCCGTCGCCTGTTGGCCGTCGAGCGTGATGTGCCACCCGTGGAGGACGGTTGGGTCGTCCAGTGCCGCCCGAAGCGTCGTGCGAACGTCGTCGACGTTCACGCCGTAGAAGTCACTCGGCGTGCCGTGGAGATACTGTAGGGCGGTTTCGAACAGCGAGCGCATGCCCACGTCGTTCTCGAAGTCGAAGTGTTTGTACGCGCCTGCGGCCACCTGTACCATCCCGTGGAGGAAGGCGCTCTCTTTGGTTCCTGCGCCGTAGTTGTACCACTCGTCTTCGAAGCAGTCGTGACTCTCGTGGAAGTCACCGGCGTTGAACAGACGGACGCCGTGTTCGACTGCGCGGCGGAGCGTCGCGTGTTCCCACATCCGAGTGTCCGCGTTCCACCCCGAGGGGTTCCCGAGTGGCGGGGCCACACTCGGGTCACGGGTGTGTTCGTCCATGGACGGGTACAGGACGGCAGTCCCGGTAATTCCATCGGTGGGGGAGACGGAGCACGGAGGTTTTTACCGGATGGCGCCCCCACAGACGACTATGAGTGAGGCAGTAACCGAATGCGAGTATTGCGGGTGTGACGTCCACGCCCACGACCCGGTGTTCGTCGAGGAAGTCGAGGGTGACGAACGCGTCCCAGCAGGTGCGTTCTGCAACTACGCCTGTCTCTCGTCGTACATCGACGCCGAGGGTCTCACCATCGGGACGACGTGCGAGATTCCCTCTGAGTGAGGTTCGAACCACACACATCTCGCCGCGATGCGCGCTATATTTAGGGTCGGTCAGTCGAGTGTACGGCGATGGCACTCGCATCCGCACTCGTGGCGGGTGGAATCGTCGGTATCCGGCACGCGCTGGAACTCGACCACCTCGCCGCCGTCACCACGATGGTCGAAGACGACGGGCACCCGAGTTTCGTCGGTGCCTCCTGGGGCATCGGTCACTCGATTCCAATCGTCGTCGCCGGCCTGCTTTTCGTCGCCCTCGGCGTGCGCTTGCCCGCGTCGGTGACACACTTCTTCGAAGTCGTCGTCGGAGCGGTGCTCGTCGCTCTCGGAGTGCGGATGCTCCTTCGCGCTGCCGGCGCATCGCTTCCGAAACTCCGTGACCACGCCCACGGTGAACCTCGCCATCGCCACCTCGCGTTCGGTGACGTCTCACTGGGGACGAAACACACGCACGTCCACGACGAGTCGTTCGCAGTCGGCGTCCTCCACGGATTCGCAGGGAGCGGTGCACTCGTCGTCGTGATGGTCTCTGCGGCACCCGGTGTGGGACAGGCGATGGCGTTCCTCGCCGCGTTTGTACTGCTGACGGTGGCGACGATGGCAACCGTCTCGGTGCTGTGGCGGCGCTCGATGGTCGCCGGTGGGACGCGACTCCTCCGCGCCACGGCAGGCATCGTCGGTATCGCCGCAGGCGGACTCCTGGTCGTCGAACAAGTCGGCGCCGTGGTCTGACGAGGACCGAGCACGCGGACATCGCTCGCCCCGTGGAACGGCAGAGTTCGTCAGGTTGCACTCTCCACACCGGCAAGTACTCGACATCGGTGTGGCGAACGAGTCGTTCCACTTGGGCGGACGAGAAGGGATACCCGCTGGCCGGTCAGCCACAACGTTCCGTTCGAAAACGGCTTTCGTACAACATTTATAATAGCGAAGACTGATGGTCAAATACGGCTCGAATAGGCCGAATCCCGCATCGTCGCGGTTACTGCGCGAGGGTAGCTAAGTCAGGAAAAAGCGGCGGACTCAAGATCCGCTCTCGTAGGAGTCCGTGGGTTCAAATCCCTCCCCTCGCACTTGTGCCGACGAACTTCGTGAGGAGTGCCAAGTGCGCACAGAGGATTTGAATCAGGGAGCGAATCTCCGATTTGCGAGTGATGTTCGAATCTCTCCCGACGCACTTGTGTCGACTACGACCACGCACTCTCACCTGCGCCACAGAGTCGTCGTCTCAGACGCCGGGTTACACCGCTCACGGTAGTCGAATTGCGGCGAACCTGTCAGTTTAAGTACCATCATAAATAGGTGTGTGATTTGTCGAGTGTGCACATCACTGTCACACGTGGTCACCGCGTGTGAACCGGGGTTCGAGAGTCCTCGTCGACAGACCACGTTTCTCGTGAAAATCAGCGTACAGAGCTTACTTTGGGGTCGTGTCTGGGGACAGAATACCCGGAGAGGTAGTGGTCGAAAATACCAGTTCTCATGCACGACTTTCGGTCAGAACAGACATTCAGGACTTTATCAGAAACATTCATTATGTTATCGAGCATACTATAGTATTGCCGGAAGCGCAAGGACGCACCGGATGACCAAACCGAATCCATTGGATGGCGGGATAACCGTCAACGATGGTATGCATCGCAAGATGCAGAGGAATGGGATCGACACGAACACCGAGTCTTTCGTAAAAGGAAGACGAGGTCAAAGTGCCGAAGAGGAACCGAAACAACCCCGATAACCACACTGCGAGTGTGTGGCGGGAAAGCCAAGTACCGGACCACGAGGAATCGGAGTTCGGGAAGTCGGCGCAAGCCGAAAAAGGCTGTGAGGGTTGTGGAAAACGTCTTCCGTCCGGGTTCTAATTGCGGGTTCTGGCGTTTTACGTTATCTGAGTCCCGAGCGATGGAACCGCCTTTTCAGTCGTCGTCTTCGTCCGCGAGCAACTGCACCAACACCCGAAGGTACTCCGAGGCGACGACTGGTTCGTCCGCCGCAGTTCGCTCGACGGCGGCGATGCCGTGTTCCAGTCGTTCGAAGAGGAGTCCGGGAGGCACTTTGTGGAGGACGATATCGGAGGCCGTTTCTAGACACTCCAGTGCAGTCTCTGTGTCGCCACTTCGGACGGCCGCTCGTGCGGCGTCGAACGCCTCGGTGAGTGAATCGCGCACGCTCACCGGGAGGTCACCTGTATCCGTCACTGGTTCCCGGTAGACGACTCACCCTGATAAGCAAACGGGCCGAGAGTCGTCTGGCCGCAGTCGGGCAATTGTCGGTTGATACTCTGTTTTCGCTCGCTCCCAGTCGATGGTTATAGGCCACTGCCGAGTACTGTCACGTGCATGAACGAACTCGGTGCCCGTGCTGACCGTGCCCAGCGTGCCGCACGAGACGGCGGCGCAGTTGCCCGACGCGCGTTTCGGACGGATATCACCGTCGAGACGAAAGGTGGAAAGACGGACGTCGTCACGGCGGCAGACCGGGAAGCACAGCGTCGCGTCGTCGAGCGCATCCGCGGTGCGTTTCCGGACGACGCCATCGTCGGTGAAGAAGAAGACGAACTGAAATCGGTCCCCGACGAGGGCGCGTCGTGGGTTATCGACCCGATAGACGGCACGAACAACTTCGTGCGCGACATCCCGGTGTGGGCGACTGCCGTCGCCGCCGTCCTCGACGGAGAACCCGTCGCCGCCGCGAACTTCCTCCCCGCATTCGAGGACCTGTACGCCGCCGACGACGAGTCGGCCTACCGGAACGGCGAGCAGATATCGGTGAGCCAACGCGACGACCCGGAGACGTGTACCGTCTCACCGACGTTCTGGTGGGATTACGACGAACGCGACGAGTACGCCGCCGCGACTCGCGCAATCGTCACCCGGTTCGGAGACATGCGTCGGTACGGGAGCATGCAGGTGGCTCTCTCGTTCCTCGCGGATGGTGCTCTCGACGGCGTCGTGACGAACAAGCGAGCGAACCCGTGGGACTCTGTCGCTGGCGTCCACCTCGTCCGGATGGCCGGCGGGACGGTCACTGACCTCGACGGCAACGAGTGGCGCCACGACTCGTCAGCCCTCGTCGCATCGAACGGTGCCATCCACGACGCGGTGCTCGAATCTGCTCGGGAAATCGCCGACCTGTAACTGTCGGGACATTACCATCGGTATCCGCAAATGCGAAGTTACCACCTTCAGTACTGGGGCGTATGGAACTCGACGCCACGGACCGAGCCATCCTCCGTCTTCTGATGGAGGATGCGCGGACGCCGTTCAGTGAGATTGCTCGCCAAATCGACATGTCGAGTGCGACGGTCCACGACAGAGTCGGACGGATGGAAGACGCGGGTGTCATCCAGGGATACCACGCGCACGTCGACCCACGAAAAGTGGGACTCGGAACGTCGGCACTCGTCGGGTTCCGCGTCAAACAGGGGCGTGAGAAAGAAGCACTCCAGCAACTCCGCGAAATCGAAGGCGTCCAGGAGATAAACCTCACCACCGGTGAGTGGGACGTGATGCTTCGCGTCTACGCGGAAGACACGGACGCGCTCCGTGAACTCATGTTCGACCACATCGCAGAACTCGAAGGCTTTTCTCGCTCTCAGACGATGGTCATCCTCGGAACCGAGTACGACGACCCGGTCTTACCCATCGACGAACCCGACGACGACGCATAACTGCGCGGACGGCCGTGGCCGACCGCTCATCTCTCCTAAACGTCCGTCGGTGGCCTTCTCTGGACTCACTCCGCCCGTGACGGTGAGAACAGACTCTGGGTGGGCCGTGTGCCGAGACTGCGAGAGACCGGAACCCTAAACAGTCCCGCCGTCGGGGTTTCGGCTATGGCAACGGTAGCAGAGCAAACTGGTCTCGACCCCGAGCGTCTCTGGGGCGCTGGCGTCGTGGCTATCCTCATCGCACTCGTCGGCGGGTCGCTCGCGTTCCCTCGCGTCGTCTACGACGGCTTCATCTGGAAATACTTCTGGGGCCCGGTCCAGGCGGACGCGAACTCGGCCGTCTGTGCAACCCGTGCGTCCGGCGTCACGGAGTACCTCGGAAGTAGTTCCGCGTGTGCTGCTGCGGCCCAACCGGTCGCGTATCCCGGCTACACGCTCGTCTCCGAAGTCGGCTACATGGTCACGCTCATCATCGCCCTCACGGGCGTCGTGTTCTTGCTTCGCCGCCTCGATATCGGTGAGCGGCCACAGTTCTTCTACGCCCTGATTCCGTTCATGTTCTTCGGCGGTGCGTTCCGCGTCGTCGAAGACGCGAACGACACGCCCGGAACCGTGGACGCCCTCATCTCCTACCCGCTGAACACGCTCGTCATCAGCCCCGTCATCTACGTCACCGTCTTCGCGATTACGCTCGTCGCCGTCGTCGGCAGTGTGTTCGCTGCACGCCGTGGCTTCGTCGACGACTACGTACGACCGCTGTTCGGTGCGGGGGCCGCCGTCCTCGCCGTCGCGTTCGGGTACCTCCTGTATCTCGGCGTCACGGGCACGAACGGGGCGAGTTTCTACCCGCAGGTGCTCGTCGTCATCCTCGTCGGGGCGACGCTCGTCGCCGGCGCGACGTGGTGGCTTCTCGAACGATACGCACCGGAAGTCAACGCCGGAACGGGCCTCATCGGCCTCGTCATCATCTGGGGACACGCCGTCGACGGCGTCGCGAACGTCATCGGCCTCGACTGGATGACCGCACTCGGTGCCGGAAACAACCTCATTCCGAAACATCCGGTGAACAAAGCCGTCGTGGACTTCACCGCCTCGACGCTCCCCGAATCGATTCTCGCCATCACGGGCGACGCGTGGCCGTTCTTGCTCGTCAAACTCGTCGCGGCGACGGCCGTCGTCTGGGTCTTCGACGAACAGATATTCGAGGACAGTCCGCGCTACGCTATCTTGCTCCTCATCGCCGTGCTCGCGGTTGGCCTCGGCCCGGGAACCCGTGATATGCTCCGGGCGACGTTCGGCGTCTGAACACCGCGAACGCTCCCGAGTCGCTCTTCTTCGACGAACGTTTTTATAGGAATCCGCGGCCAGTCGCCCCGTGCGCTAACCCTCACCGCGCGACGGGTCGCGGGTGTCCGACACACCGTCGCGCGAGTCGAATCGTGTCGGCTGTTCGCCTTTTGACCTACGGGTACGGGTGGTACTCGCGGTCCAATCGTGGTTCGAACCCGAGTTCGCGTGGGACGGACTCCGCACGCTCGGCGAAGAACGGGTCGCCGATGAACAACGGTTGGGCCTGCGGAATCAAGACGCGAACCGCTTCGAAGCCCAACTGTTCGACGTCTCTCGGCGTGGTGCGTGCGGCGTAGGCGTCGAGGCCAGCGTCGGCGACGCGTTCGACAACAGCGTCGAGTTCCGCGTCCCCTGTAGGCAGTTCCTCGGGGCCGACGGAATCTGCCGGGATAGTCGCGTCCGGTGAGACGAACGCCTCTGCCGCGTCGGGGAAGTCGGCGTACGTCGCAATCGCGCCCCCTTGCGTCGAAGCCTGTTCGGGGCCCATCGCTCGCAGTTCGGTCCAGTTCTGGAGTGCCTCGGCGAGTGCCGACCGAGCGGCGCTGTTGGCGTCGAGGTTCGCACCGGACCCCATCGCGAACTTCGGCCACTCGTCGTCGCGGTGGACCGCGACGGCGACGACTGGCACGTCGACGTCCTGCGTCACTAACAGCGCCGTCACGTCCAACTCTTCCGACCGGGCGCGGGCGGCCAACGTCTCGAACTCCTCGTCGGACACGTCGAGTCCGAGTGGGTCGAACGTCGAGTACCACGCGAGCATCGTCGCGTCGCGTTCGATGGTCTCGTAGAGGCCGGAGAGAATCGCTTCTGTGCCGGAGTTTCCGAGGCCGAGTCCCGTCGTAATCGATGGCTTGTGTCGCTCGTTTGGCGGCGGGTAGTGCACGAACTCCGCAGGGAGCGAAACATGCGTTCCTGTCGTGAGGTGCTCGCCGTCGACCCACTGAATCGGTTCGTTCGGGTCCGGGTCGCGGTACGAATCCGGCCTGACGAACCGACTCGGCGGGACGGCACCCGGCCGGGACGCTGCCGGCGCGACGGCGAACTCACTCGACCGGTAGACGCCCGCCGAGTAGCGTTCGAGCGCCTCGCCGAGTGCTTTCATGTAGGCTTTGTCCCACCCGACCGCAGCACCGCCTGCGAGTTCTGCGGCACGAGTATCGGCGTAGGCCGTCGTGTCTGCGGTCTGTGCCATGTAGTACGGAAGCGGGAACGACTCGCGTTCGCCAACTTGCGTGACGATTCCGAGACGCTCGTCGACGGCCAACTCCGCCCGCGAGAGCGCGTCGTCCAACTCGACTGCTCGGAAGTCCCGACGGACGGTCCTGTCGCGGTCGGTCGGTTCCGGCGTCGGGAGAAACGTCCGTTCTCGCCCGGGGATTTCGACGACACTCCCCGCGATGTCGTCGCCAGACAGAAGCGACACGCCGCGACGGCCGGCGATTGCCCCGGCGAGACGAACCGCCGCACGGTCACCGGACGGGGTGGCATTCGACTCGGTGGTCGACGCGACGCGAGCACGCAGGTCCGAATAGTCGCCACTCGTCCGGTCGAATGCGGAGACTGCGGCGTCGATATCGTCGATAGCGTGGCCGCCGACACCGCCGATTTCGACCGCAATCCACCGTCCGGACGCGGTGTCTGCCGCGTCGAAGGCGTCGTTGCCGACCGGTGCGACGACGAACCCGAGGCCGAACTCGTCGAACGAGTCTGGGGTCGTCTCGGTGACTGTGGCGTCGATGTCGGAACAGGCCGCGCGAATCGACTCGGCGGCGGGACCGCTCCCGACGAGTCCGATGTTCATGCGAGCGACGAGGGACGGCGGAGAGAAAAAGCGAGGGGTCTCGCCTTCGCGCGATTTACGCGTCGAGGAGTCGCTGTGCGGCGTCGGCCAAGTCGTCGATATCGGCGTCGGCGAGTTGGTCGTCGCCGAGTTTCAGGCGGAGGCGCGGGCGGCCGACGTCGATGGGGACCTTCTCGGTGTCGATGAGGCCGAGTTCTTCGAGTTTCGTCTTCGTCCGCGAGAACGTCGCCTTGCTGGCGATACCGACGTCTTCGCCCCACTTGGAGATGTCGTAGAGGAGCACTTCGTTGCGGGCAGCGACGAGGAGGGAGATGGTCACTTCGTCGAGGCCATCGCCGTCGCCGCGAGCGGAGGTGAGCGACGCGAGCACGCTGTCGAAGTCGTCGAGCGTCTCCTCACCGATGTCTTCTGCCAGCGTCTCGCGGACGCGAGAGAGTGGCGGGGTGCGGAGTTTGAACTCGGGGGCGTCTTCCCAGTGAGACCGGTGTGCGTCGAGCGCCGTCTGGACGAACTCTTCGTCGTCGGTGACGAGTCCAGCGACTTTGCCTCCGGCGCCGACGAGAGCGACGACGGTGTTGGGCGTGACGAACAGTGTGTTCTCGACTTCGTCGCGTGCGGTGCGCATCGAGAGGACGCCTTCGTCGACGAGGTTCGCCGCGTTGGAGGCGATGATGAAGTCGTCCATGACGGTCTTGAGCACGCTCTCTTCGGCGACGAGACGAATCTGTGGGAGTCCCGAACCGATGTCTGTGGCGACGGTGACGAGGCCTTCGATGACGTCGGCCGTCGGGTTGGCGACTAGAACTTCGTCCGCTGTCGAAGTGAGGACGGATTCGATGATATCCTCGACCCCCTCAGCGAGCAAATTAGAACGAATAGCCATGGTTTCAATATCGGTCAGAATCTATTTAATATTAACGCAAACACACACTCAGTACGCATCCTCTAATGGGTTGTAACAACTCTTTATTGGGCGAATTGAGCACCTCGTTTCAGAAATTTTACTGCTAGACAGTGTAAGATAATAGGATTGCACGGTTGTCGCCGTTCCGTGTTCGAATCAGGACGTAGACACCGGACAGCGCGTCGAGTTCGACGACGAGACAGGTCAGTATTCGACAACCTCTACGCGTTCGTGCATTTGTCACCGTCTGCCACGATGTGAGTGTGCAAATACGTGCACCACAACACCGGCAGGCGTGGCCAAATGGGACACATTTATGCCCTAATTGGGCAGGATACTACACATGGACTACAGCCACGTCCGCGACGTCGACCCCGCAGTGGCAGACGCCCTCGAAGGCGAGGTCGAACGCCAGCGCGACACGCTCGCGATGATTGCCTCGGAGAACCACGTCAGCGAAGCGGTCCTTGAAGCACAGGGGAGCGCGCTGACGAACAAGTACGCCGAAGGCTACCCCGGCAAGCGCTACTACGCTGGTTGTGAGTACGCCGACGAGGTAGAGAATCTCGCCATCGAGCGCGCCAAGGAGCTCTGGGGCGCAGAACACGTCAACGTCCAGCCACACTCCGGCACGCAGGCGAACATGGGCGTCTACCTCGCCATGCTCGAACCGGGCGACAAGATTCTCTCGCTCGACCTGACCCACGGCGGCCACCTGAGTCACGGCCACCCCGCGAACTTCACCGGGAAACTCTACGACGTCGAACAGTACGAAGTCGACGCCGAAACGGGCTACATCGACTACGAGCAGTTGGCGGAGAAGGCCGAGTCGTTCGAACCGGACATCATCGTCTCTGGCTACTCCGCGTACCCGCGTGCCGTCGAGTGGGAGACGATTCAGGACGTCGCCGACTCCGTGGACGCGCTCCACCTCGCCGACATCGCCCACATCACGGGCCTCGTCGCTGCAGGCGTCCACCCCTCGCCCGTCGGCGTCACCGACTTCGTCACCGGGTCGACGCACAAGACCATCCGTGCCGGCCGCGGTGGCATCATCATGTGCAAAGAGGAGTACGCCTCCGACATCGACAGCGCCGTCTTCCCCGGCGGCCAGGGCGGCCCGCTCATGCACAACATCGCCGGTAAGGCAGTCGGGTTCAAAGAGGCGCTCGAACCCGAGTTCGAGGAGTACGCCCAACAGGTCGTCGACAACGCCAAAGTCCTCGCCGAGACGTTTGAAGACCACGGCCTGAGTGTCGTCTCCGGCGGCACCGACACCCACCTCGTTCTCGTGGACCTGCGTGACTCGCATCCGGACCTCACCGGCGGCGACGCCGAAGACGCGCTCGAATCGACGGGCATCGTCCTCAACGCGAACACCGTCCCCGGCGAGACGCGCTCTGCGTTCAACCCGAGTGGCATCCGCGCCGGCACGCCCGCGCTCACGACCCGTGGCTTCGACGAAGACGAGATGCGCGAAGTCGGCGAACTCATCGTGAAAGTCGTCAATGACCCAGAAGACGACGACGTGCTGGCCGAGGTTTCCGACCGCGTGCAGGCACTCTGCGACGCCAACCCGCTGTACGAGTAAGGGACTCGCTTCGGTTCGTTCTCCGTTTTTCTCTCGTCGCCAGCGAGTCGTGTGTCGCGTCCGACACACCGACCCGCCTTTTTGTCGATTCCACCCGTATCACGGCTATCCCGATGCGAAGACGCACCCTCCTCGGTACGGTGACGGTGGCACTCGCCGCAGTCTCAGGATGTACGTCTCCGAGTGGGACCGACGGCATGACTGACGACGAAACACATCCGCGACCCAGACGCCCGACGAGTCCCCGGACGACTCGGCTACTACTCCAGAGACGCCCGCACCCGACGGTGGAACCGCCACGGACGACACAGACGGCGGTGCGGACGAACTCGACTTGCGCGAGGCGAACGTGATGGGCGTCTCGTTCGAGCAATCGGGTACCGACTACCGATTCTCGGTGACGCTCTTACACGACGACGACGGCGAAGATGGATACGCGAACTGGTGGGTCGTCGAATCGCTGGACGGAACTGAACTCGGAAAACGCGAACTCCTCCACGCCCACAGCACACAGGAGTTCACTCGCTCGGAGACCATCTCTATCCCCGAGGGGACGACGTGCGTCGTCGTTCGCGGACACGACCAGACCCACGGGTACGGCGGGCAGGCGATGCTCGTGAACCTCGAAACCGGCGCGACGAGGGCAGTCGAGCAGGGAGCGGAACCGCAGTCCTTCGCCGACGCGACGTGTTGAGTTCCCGCCGAGCAGGTGGATTGGAGAACACCCTCGCAGAGTAACACTATTACCCGCCGGCCCCAACGTCCGCCAGACTATGGCACCGATTCGTCGCCTCGTTCTCGACGTGTTGAAACCGCATGCTCCAGAGACGGTGGAGTTCGCGCGCGACGTGGCGTCCGCCCCCGGCGTCAGCGGGGTGAACGCCCTGCTCCTCGAAACCGACAGAGAAGTCCAGAACATCAGAATCGTCGTCGAAGGCGACGATATCGACGTCGAGGACGTCGAACACCGAGTGACGAACCTCGGGGGGACGGTCCACTCGATAGACGAAGTGGTTGCGGGCGAAGAGATGGTCGACTCGCGTGACGTTCCGCAGGACTGGTTGCCACCGTGACACCGCAACGACTCGTCTCGGTGCTCAAGCGAGAGCAGGTCCGCGCCATCTCCCGTCGCTACTTCGTCTCCAACGGGTTCGACGGGGCATTGACCTGTATCGGCGTCGTCATCGGAGCGTTCCTCACCGGCGTCACAGACGGCCCGACGGTGGTCAAAATCGGCCTCGGCGCGGCGATTGGGCTCACCACCTCCGGCGTCTGGAGCGTCTGGGAGATAGAACGCGCCGAGAAGTTGGCCGAACTCGAACGCATCGAAGACGCGATGTTGACCGACTTGCGCGGGACTGCCGTCGAACGCGACAAAGTCCTCGCACGAGGCGTCAACGCCGTCGCCAGTGGCCTCGGCCCGTTGGTCAGCATCGTCGTTCCGCTCCTCCCGTTTCTCGCCGTCGGGTCGGTGTTCACGATGCTGACGGCGACGGCCACTTCCGTCGCCCTCGGGACGGGCATCCTGTTCACCTTCGGGTCGTACATGGGGTCGATTTCCGGACAGCGATGGTACGTCGCAGGGATTCGAATGGCGCTCGCGGGCGTCGCGGTGGCCGCCGTGAACCTGTTGTTCGGCGGGTGAGTTACGGGCCCAAATAGGCACAAGTGTGTATATTTACTCCGTTTTGAAACGGAGAATAGGCACGATTCCGAATCTTTGAAATGGTCGGACCACGCACCCTCGGACAATGACGACCATCATCGACGGGAACGCCGTCGCCGAGGAGATTCGGTCCGGCCTGACCGACGCCATCGACGCACTCGACGACGCCGGCGTGAAACCGGGACTCGCGACGGTGCTGATGAGCGACGACCCCGCGAGCGAGACGTACGTCTCGATGAAACAGCGCGACTGCGAGGAAGTCGGTATCGAGGCGTTCGACCACCACCTCGACCCGGACACCCCCGCAGAGGAACTCTACTCGCTCGTCGACGACCTGAACGAGGACGACGACGTCCACGGCATCCTCGTGCAGATGCCCGTCCCCGACCACGTCGACGACCGGACGGTCCTCCGCCGCATCGACCCCGCGAAAGACGTCGACGGGTTCCACCCCGAAAACGTGGGTCGCCTCGTCGCCGGCGACGCGCGCTTCAAACCCTGTACGCCCCACGGAATTCAGAAACTCCTCGCCGCCGCAGACGTCGAGACGGAGGGGGCCGACGTGGTCGTCGTCGGTCGCTCCGATATCGTCGGCAAACCGATGGCGAACCTCCTCGTCCAGAAGGTCGAGGGCGGGAACGCCACGGTCACCGTCTGCCACTCCCGCACGAAGGACCTCGCCGCGAAGACGCGCGACGCCGACATCGTCATCGCCGCCGTCGGCGTCCCCGAACTCGTCACGGGTGACATGCTCTCGGAGGGCGCAGTCGTCATCGACGTTGGCGTCAACCGCGTCGACGCGGACAACGAGAAGGGCTACGAACTCGTCGGTGACGTCGAGTTCGACTCCGCGAAGGAGAAGGCGAGCGCAATCACGCCCGTCCCTGGCGGTGTCGGCCCGATGACGCGCGCGATGCTTCTCTGGAACACGGTCAAAGCGGCCGCAGAAGCGGAAGACGTCGACGTGGACCTTCCCTGAGGATGGAGCGACAGATGGGCGCGCCACCTGGTATCGATGGCGAGTGGACTGTCGATGGGGAGGGCGTCGTCCAACGTCGAAACCAGCGGTCCCTCGATGCCGAGACGTTCGACCGCCTCGCGACGCGAATCCGGGGTGGACTCGACTGGGGCGTCGCCGGGTTCTGTGAGCGCGACGGGTCGGTCCTTCTCGTTCGACAGGACGGCAAGTGGGTCCTGCCCGGTGGTGGCGTCGAATCGGGCGAGTCCAAGACGGACGCGCTGGTTCGAGAGATTCACGAGGAGACGGGCCTCGACGCGACTGTCGAGACGCTCCGAGTCGTCACGGAACAGACGTTCACCCACGACGACGACGGCGTCACGTTCCACTTCGCCATCTACGACGTGGCCGTCGAAGGCGTCCTCACCGACGACCCGGGACTCGAAGACGAGACGATAGCCGACGTGTCGTGGTTCGAGACGCTCCCCGAGGACACGCTCGACAGGGCGTTGGTTCAGTTCTTACGCGACTGCTGACGCGGTATTCTACGTATTACTCGTGTGTCGCGACGAGCAGTCGTTCGTCCTCGCGGCGGACGCAAAACCGGACGTCCGCGTCGACGTCGAAACTGTGCGCCGTGCGCTCGGAGATGAGCAGTTGCGAGAAGGAGTCACCACAGGCGGGACAGTCGACACCGTCGCGATTCTCGACGAGCATGGTGTCTCCGTCGTCGCGGAGTAACTTCACGCGGTGCCGAACCTCGTGGACGTCGAATCCTGTGGTCATCGTCTGCGAAGAGTCGTCGGGAGGCAAAAACGTTCGGTGAAAAGCGAGACGGGTGTCGAATCCGAGGCGTTCAGGCGAGCGACGAAAGCTGGTCTCGGGCCGACGCGAGGGCGTCCAGGTCGTCGGTCGTGAGGTAGGTGTAGATGTCACGGGCGACGCGGACGAGTGTCTCGGATTCCGACACCGGAATGTCTCCTTCGAGCGCTTCGACGCGCTTGAGGTGGTTCGAGAGCGTCCCGAGCGTCGTTCGTGCCTCTTTGTCGGGATGGTCGTCGAGCCACCCGCTCAGGTCGTGGTGGTACGCTTCGATGGCGTTGGCGTACGCGAGGCCACGAGCGTCGGACAGCGAGTCAGGGACGGACGACGGTTCGGGGCGCGTGTCTTCGTCGGCCCCGCGGAGGAGTTCGAGGACGAAGTACTCCTCGTCGTCCGTCGGTCGGTTCGACCGGGCGACGACGTCGACGGCGTGGAGAAGTTCGTGTGCCGCCAACGAGGTGTCGTCGAGCGGGAGGAGTTCCCCGCCGTGGATGTACCCCGTCTTTCTGACGAACTCACGGAGGTCGGACTTCAGCGCCGGTGCGGCGTCGCGTATCGTCCCGTCTGCCACCGCGGTCCGATGGTCCGTGAGTTCGAGCGACACCTGTGCGGCGGTGTGGCGTTCGCGTTCACCGACGCCGACGCTCCGCATACTTCCGCAGGACGGACAGGACACGTTCCCAGTCTCGTAGTACGACCAGTGCTGGCCGCAGTCCTTGCACTCGCGCTCGCCGCGTATCTCCATGGCGCGGTGTTCGGTCCGCCGCCGCAAAAACGCGACGACCCTCAGACGAGGAGCGTCGAGACGACGAGGGCCGTGCCGACGAGAGCAGCGAGGAGGCCGACGACACGCCAGACGAACCGACTGTGCTCGTCGAGCGCCGACCGAGACCGGTCGACGTCGCGGAAATCACACAGCGGGGAGGGGTCGTACGCGACGAGCACTCCGACGATACCGATGAAACTACCGAGGGAGACGAGCAGGATGGGGACCATACGCGAGGCGTCGCATCACGAAACCATAATAGTTAGACAATTTACATTTATGTTGGGAGTACATACGTCCGGGGGACCAGAGGCGACACATGCGCAGTGAAGCGGAAGTCCGCGAGCAGTACGAATTCCTGAAAGAGGAACTGGAATCCGAGGACATGCGACACGAAGGCGTTCGAAAACTCCTCACGCACTACAAACGCGCCATCGGGTGGGTCCTCGAAGAAGAGCATATGTGACGCGGGAGAACTCGTACGTACGGGATTGGTATGAGGTACGTATCGCTCTCTCAGTCGTCGTCGTCGTGTACGTATCGTTCCCTCGGTACTCGTTATCGAGTACGTATCGTTCTGTTGTCAATGATTGTCACTCGTCGTTATCTTTAAGTAAAACCGAACGGTAGCCGAATGTGACGCTTCGCTTTGGAGGGCCGAAGCGTCAGCGGGGACCAATTCAGGGCGGCACGCCGTGCCGGAGATTTCCGGCACGGCCTGCTTTCCTTCTGCTCGGACCTACAGACCCAGAGTGTCGACGCTCGATTCTCTCGACGCCGAACCGCCGACAACCGTCGCCGAGAGACGTCTTCCGGTGGAAAATCGTGCTACGGCGTGCCACACCATGGTGAGAGCCATCCAATTACGAACATATCCAAAACCCGAAAACGACGTTCTGGGTGATTGGTAACTCGGCATACACGAACAGACGCTCAGTTTCTGGTGTGTAGAGGCCATAGAGTTCGTAAATCACTGATCGTGCCGACATATTTATTTGAATCAGACAATAACATACAGGTCGAATTTACCGATGTACGACCTGACAGGATTCCAGCGAGACCTACTGTACGTAATCGCCGGACTCGAAGAACCCCACGGACTCGCTATCAAAGAGGAACTCGAAGCGTACTACGAAAAGGAGATTCACCACGGCCGTCTCTACCCGAACCTCGATACACTCGTCGAGAAAGGCCTAGTCGACAAAGGACAGCGTGACCGACGAACCAACTACTACACGCTCACGCGGCGTGGTCGGCGCGAAATCAAGGCACGTGACGAGTGGGAAGCGGAGTACGTCACCGAAGATTTCGAGGCCTGAGATAGCTCACCCGTCGATGCCGGCGTCGGACGGTGGCCGTGAGTCCCGACTCGCTCCGTCGTCACTGTACCCCGGCAGTCGTTCTGCAGCGTCGAAGTCGTCTTCACTTTCTTCTCCGTTCGCTCGAACGTCATCTGCCGACTGACCGTCGGCGTCTTCGCCCGCCTGTATCGGTCTGTCGTCGACCAGATACGCAGGGTCGACCATGTACGGTCGAATCGGTCTTCCGGTCACTAACTCCGGGAGGACGAGGCGCGCGAAGTTCACGAGTAACACGAGAATCATCGGCATGAGGAAGATGCCGTACCACCCGAACAGAAGCGGGCCGAAGGTGTACGCTATCATCACCGCACCGACGTGGAGACTCCGACCGGAGACGTACGGCCTGAGGACGAGGTCAGGAATCGTATCGACGATGACGAACGAGACGGCAGCGAAGAGGACGACGAACCACAGTCCGGGTGGATTCACCACGAACGCCTGTGCGCCCATGTAGATGGCCACCGGAACGTAGACGAGTTTCATCCCGACGACGGGGATGAGACTCGCGATTCCAGCGAGCAACCCGACGAGCGCCGGAGCAGGGATTTTGACGCCGAGTGGCGCGGCGACGTTCAAAAGCGAGTACGCGATGACGCCGATAGTTCCGGTGAGAACTGCGTTGAGGATGTTTCCGAAGAAGATGTTGTTGAAGTCCCTGTCGACTGCGCGGACGTACGCCTCCAAGATGCCCTTGTCGTCGGCGAACAACGACAGACCCCATCGACTGAGTTTGTGGCCGTCGCGGAGGAGATAGAACGCGAAGGCAATCATGATGAACAGGTGGACTGCACCGATTCCGAGGAACGCGAACGTGTCGACGGCGACGGTGAGTGAATCGAACACCGACGACGCGGCACTCGGCGTGAGAAGCGACTGGAAGTCGTACTGCAACAGCGCCTGCGGAGTCGCGATACTCTCGATGAGGGTGGGGTCGATACCGTACGCCGCGAGGTCGATATCCGCGTCGTCCCCAGAGAGTCTGTTGGCGTACTTGACGAACTCGCGGAGTGCGATGGTCGCCGCGTAGGTCATCAACCCGAGGACGGGGAGTGCGAGAGCGAACATCGCCACCGTCGCCGCGAGGCTTGGTGGTCTGATTCGCCGACGAATACGGCGGTAAATCGGGCGCGTCGCGTAGTAGATGAAGAGGCCGAAGACGAACGTTCCGATAAACGAGTAGACGACGTAGAGAAGTGCACCCGCGAGGGCCGCAGCGATGGCCCACCACGTTGCACGGGAACGCTGAATGTCACGAAACGCCATAGGTTATGTCCGACAGGGAAACGGCAAAAGCCTATCGTGGGTTCGACCGGTCGAAGAACGAACGTCGCGAAAGTGGCGAAACACACGCCGTCGACACCGTCAGAGACGTGGTTCTTCTCTCGAAATCGGCAGACCCCGGGCGGATATGGCCGATATTGCCTCATTGATAACGAATATCTTAACATACGGGTCTCCGTAGCGGCCCGCATGGACCGAGAGACGGTGGTTCCCCACGTCGATTCGATGCCCGGCAAACGGGCCAAAGAGTGGGCATCCTACCACCAGGAACACGCCGCACCGAGTACCTACGTCTACGATTTCGTCTGGGACATCACCGAAGACGCGGAAGGACCGTTCTGTACCGACGTCGACGGCAACGTCCTGCTCGACTTCACGAGTCACGTCGCTGCTGCTCCCCTCGGCTACAACAACCCGAAGATACTCGACCGGATGGCGGAGTTCGATATGGTCGACCCGACCAAAATCGCTGGTCAGGACTTCTACGTCAGCGACGGGTCGGCACCCGGTGACGAGGAGTTCCCCGGCCCCGCCGCGCTGATGGACAAACTGACGGACCTCACGAGTCACTACGGGATGGACACCGTCTTCCTCTCGAACTCGGGTGCAGAGGCCGTCGAGAACGCCATCAAGATTTGCTACGACAACTCCGGTGGTGCGAAGTACGGCATCACCTTCGAGGGTGCCTTCCACGGGCGAACCCTCGGCGCGCTCTCGCTCAACCGGTCGAAATCTGTCTACCGCCGCAACTTCCCCGAAATCTCCGGCGTCTTCGACGTGCCGTTCTGTGACGACCGGTCGTGTACGGCCGAAACGTGTTCGTGTGGATTCTTCCCCGACCCCGAGTCGGCCGTCTCGAAACTGCGGCAGAAACTCCACCCCAAGAAAGGGAACGTCGACGCCTCGGAAGTGTCGTACGTCATCGTCGAACCGATTCAGGGCGAAGGCGGGTATCGATTCCCGTCGGACGCCTTCTCCGAGGAACTCGCCGCCGTCGTCGAGGACTACGACCTGACACTCATCGCCGACGAGATTCAGTCGGGCGTCGGGCGGACCGGCGAGATGTGGGGGTCCGACCACTACCCGATGGAACCGGACGTCATCACCGGCGCGAAAGGACTCCGCGTGGGGGCGACCATCTCGAACTCGGATATCTTCCCCGAGAAGACGAGTCGCCTCTCGTCGACGTGGGGTGCGGGCGACATCATCTCCTCGATGCAGGGCGTGTTCACCCTCGAAGCGATCGAGGACTACGACTTACTCGACAACGCCGTCGCTCGTGGCCGCCAGTTCAAAGAGACGATGCGCGACGCTGCGCCCGAGGCAGTCGTGGACGTTCGCGGGAAGGGCCTCCTCCTCGGCGTCGAGTTCGACACCCACGAACGCCGGAACGCCGTGCTCGAAGCGGCGCTCAAACGCGGCCTCCTCACGCTCGCGTGTGGGTACAAAGTCCTCCGTATCCTCCCGCCGCTCGACGTGACCGAACGCGAAATCGACATCGGCGCGACCATGCTCCTCGACGCTATCGAGGACGTGTCGTAAGCCGACGCTCTCAGTTCTCTCCGCCCGTCTCGACTCGGAGCAGTGGGTCGACTACGTCCCCGAAATTTCGCATCATCCCGCCACCGACGAGGTAGTACACTGCCGACTCGACACGCTCTTGCCACGCTGGCCTGTCGTCGTGTCGTCCCGTGAGTCCCACGTCCCCACCACGAATGAGACTCGCCGCGTCGCTCGCGACGACGCCCGCGAAGTTCGAGTCGTACTCGCTTCGTGTCGCCCGAAAGTCGTCCATTGCACGGCGTTTCGCCCGGAACGCGCGACCCGAGTTGTAGTCGGTATCGTCGGGAGAAACGTCGAGTTCGTCGAGGGCGTAGTCGTGGGCCTGTCGCGCGAGGAGTGCCTCTCCGGTCTTCACGACGCGAAACACGGTCAGGTCACGGCGGACGTCCCCGCCGTAGAATCTGAAGTCGTTGTCGAAACAGAGCGTCCACAACTCCCAGCGAGCGGCCCCGTACGGCGTCTCTTGGTCGAGTTCGAGTTCCTCTTTGAGTTTCGTCCGCATCTGGTCACGTCTCGGATACCGGTCGGTTTCCGCGAGGAGGCCGAGAAGCGCGTCGTCCAGTCGCTGTCGGTGTGACCGTGCGTCGGGTCCAAGATTCGACCGATACCGCTCGCGGTAGTGGCGAGCGTTTTCGATTCGTTGTTCCGCCTGCAACTGCGACCCCCACGTGTTCGCCAGTCCGTGGGGCGAGTACTCCTCTACCGAGTCGGGGTCGCCGCCGGTGTACGTCCCACTCCAGTTCGAACTGATACGGGCAAACGAGAGTTCGCGTTCGATAGCGTAGAGATATCCGAGGTCACGCCCAGGGTCGGAGACGCGGTACTCGGAGATGGAGTCCGCGATATCGTCAGTCTCCTGTCGGAGTTCACGGCCGCGTTCGAGACGGGCGTCCGGGTTCGCTTCGCCGAGTGCAATCTTCGCGTAGCCGACGGCTTCGCCGGCGAACAGCATTCCGTAGGTCGCCGAGAAGAGGCGTTCACGGGCGTTTCGTTCCTCTTTCGCGGATTCGAGGTGGCCTCCCGCCGGCGACCCGCGAAGGTGAAACCGCATATCCTCGTCCACCGAATCGAGGTCGATTCGTGAGCGGAGTTCCTGCGCCCGCTCGACGGTCTCTTCGAGTCGCTGCACCGCCTCGTCGGCGTGTTCGTCGCTCACGGGTGGTTGCCAGACGTAGTTACTCGACGGGTCCGGATACATCGTCGTCAGCGTGTCCGTCACCGGGTCTGGAAGCCACTCGGGGGCGAACCAACCGATGCCGGCGATGAGGCTTCCACCGCCGAGAAGGCCGAGGAGTTGGCGACGAGAGAGTCTCGAACGGTCGTCTTCGGAGGGGGAGGGAGGGCGTTGGTCGTCGGGGGACATACGACGAACCTCGAAACAGACTCGTGTAAACGTGTCGGCTCGAAAGGATTTCTATGCTGGCGTCGCCTACGTCCAGCGGTCCAGTCCCGTCTGCGTGACGGACTCTTCGATGCGTTCGAACCCACGGCGGACTTCGTCGGCGTCGACTTCCCACGTCTCGGTGACGAACTCGCGGGCGGCGGCCACGTCCGGGTCGATATCCGTGTCGTAGTCGTAGTCGTCGGTGACCGGCGGGTCGAGGAAGAACTCGCGCACTCTGTCGGCGTTCGGGATGGTGTCGCCGCGTGCTTCGAGGACGGCCCACAGGTCGCCGTGTTCTTTGACCGCTTTCACCGCAGTCTTCGGGCCGACGCCGGAGATACCTTCGTTGAAGTCGGTGCCACAGAGCATGGCGATGTCGACGAGTTGCTCGTGAGTGATGTCGTGTTTCTTCAACGTCGCTTCGAGGTCCATCAGTTCGGGGTTCCCCTTGCTCGTGAGTTGCCGGAGCGTGTAGGGCGCGCCGAACAGGAGCGTGTCGTAGTCTTCGCTCCCGACGTAGTCGGCGTCGCCCTTCCGAGCCATGTAGGACGCCTGCGCTTCGCCCTCGGCGGGTGCCTCGACGACGGGCACATCGAGGAGTCGGAGCAGTTCTCTGCTCGTGTCCTGAATCGTCTGTGTGAGTCGCTGCGTTCGCGCTTCCATCCGGGCCGCCTCGACGGCGTCGCCGGCCTCACGCGCTTCTTCGAGGCGCTCTTCGGCCTTCTCGCGCTGCTCGCGCCGTTTGGCCACCTCGTCGTCTTTCATCTCCGTGACGCCGCCGTCGAAGACGAACACCGGCGTCAGGTCGTGTTCGAAGAACTTGGGGAGGCCCTGAACGATGCCGACGAGGTTGGCGACTTCCTCGCCGTCGCTCGTGGTGTACTTTGCCGAATTCGTCCACTTGACTGTCGTCGTGAGATAGCGGTACAGCCAGTTGTGTGCGTCCACGGCGACGACGCTCCCGGCCACCTCGTCGAACGATATTTCCGACAGGGCCGCGAGCGTCCGCAAGTCTGCGTTACCCATTTGCCGGACGTTCGAGGGGCGAGGGTTTCAATGGTACGAGTGGGAGTCGACGGTGCTGGTGTGCGTGTTAGTCGTCGTCGCCCTCACCCACGAACGCCGGCGGGTCGCTCCCGTCACGAGTCGCGAGGAACGAGCGCTGTCTGTCGTCTGGATTCCGGGCACGATAGCGGTCTAACCCCGATTGGTACGTCTCGCGCGACACCGAGACTGGCGCGTCGGCGGGGCGCTCCAAGACCAGTTCTGCCATCCCCGTCTCGCGCCCCGTGAACCCGAATCCTGCCTTGTGACAGGCCTCGTAGGCGAACGGGTTGTTCGTAGCGATACGGACCGTCTCGTATCCTCTCGTCGCGGCGACGTCTGCGGTTCGCCGGAGGAGTTCCGGACCGAGTCCCTCACCTCGCCTGTCGCGTCTGACGGTGACGTACCGAATCCAGAGCGTCGTGTCGTCGGTCCGGTCTTCGTTGAACGCGACTGCGGCGACGACGTCTTCGGCCAGTGGCGGAAGCGACTCGGGACCACCTGTCGGTGGGGGCCGCTCGTCGTCTATCGGTGGCAGTGAGTCGTCGTCGCGAAGCACCGCCTTTCCAGTCTGTGCTGTGACGAACTTCCCGGCGTACGCGAACCGCCGGTAATCGAGGCGGAGCCGTGGCCCATCTTCCGGCCAGCCGAGCACGGCGAAGTCCATACGTAGACGAGTGACCGCATCGCGCAAGAACCTTCCCCGGCGAGTGCGTCAGTTCGGCTATGCACGGTGTCGGTGACGTTCGTTTTTTCGACCGGTTCGCCCCGCTCTACGACCTCGTGATGCCTGCCGCAGAGGCCGAGACGCTCAACGAGGCACTGGCCCGCGCGGACATCCCCGTCGAACGCGTCGTCGACATCGGTGGCGGGTCGGGTCGGGCCACGCTCGCACTCGACGCTCCCGAGCGAATCGTCCTCGACGTGTCGGCAGGGATGCTCCGTCGGGCACGTGAACGGGGCCTCGACTGTGTCCGTGGCGACGCACGAACGCTCCCCTTCGCGGACGACTCGGTGGACGCGGTGACCGTCGTCGACGCCTTCCACCACATGCCGAACCAGCGGACCGTCGCCGAGGAAGTCTACCGCGTCCTCGAACCTGGTGGTGTCTTCGCAATCAGCGAGTTCGACCCCGAGACACTCCTCGGGCGCGGACTCGTCCTCGCCGAGCGAGTCGTCGGGTTCGGGTCGTCGTTCGCGTCACCGAGCGAACTCACGCGGTTTCTCGAACGCGTCGGGTTCGAAGCGCACGTCCTCGACACGGGATTCGAGTACACGGTGGTCGCGAAAAAGCGGGAGAGCCATTAGGGGGGCGACGAATTCACGGGTATGGCAACCTCGACGTCCTTCCTTGAGGAGCGACTCGATGCCGGGGCGTTACCGCTCGCCGTGGGCGACATCCTCGTCATCTTCCTCCTCGTGACCGTCGGCGTGATTCAACACAATGGCGTGTCGTACCTCTCGACTGACCCCGTGGGATGGGTCCTCACCGCCGTGCCGTTCCTCGTCGCGTGGGCCCTCGTCGCACCGCTCCTCGGTGCGTACTCCCCGGGTGCCGCCGAATCAGCGAAGTCGGCCGTCCCGCTCGGCCTCCGTTCGTGGATTGTGGCGGCGATTCTCGGTGCCGTGATTCGCTGGACGCCCCTGTTCGAAGGCGGTGCGGACCCCATCTTCATCGGCGTGATGCTCGTCCTCGGGTCCATCGCACTGGGCGTGTGGCGAACGGTCTACTTCCGTCTCGTCTGACGACCCCACCGATTTTCGACCGACGTCCCGCTTCAGGCGGGTGTCGGTCGGTTCCGTAACAAAGTCACACCGAGGAGCGCTGCCACCGTCGCGAATCCAGCGAGCACGACGAAGAGCGCCGTCGGCGTCGCGGCAGCGAGGATAAAGCCCGCGATTGCACCACCGAGTGCGCCGACGCCGAAGACGCCGAGGTAGGTAAAGCCATACGAGAGGCCACGGAGTCCTGCAGGGGTGTACTCGGCGACAGTCGCCTGATAGAAGGGCTGGACCATGAAGAGGAAAAAGCCGAGTAAGGCGCACATGACGAGGAGCGGGACGACGCCGAGACTCGCGACGGGGAGGAAGGCCATCGCGACGACGGCGAGTGCCGCGAACCCGACGACGAGGCCACGTTCGGTTCTGATTCGGTCCGTGAGTTTTCCGCCGACGTACTGGCCGAAGACGCCGATAGTGAGGAGACCAGCGTAGACGTACAGTTCCACGTCGAGGGTCGGTGTCGCACCGCCGGGGCCGGCGAGAATCGACGCGGGGACGAGCGCCGAAATCGGAATCGGGTCGATGCCGAGGACGTCACCGATGAGGTCCGGCAGGAACGTCGTGACGCCGCGGTAGTAGAGACCCGAGAACATCACCAGTGTGAAGACGAGTGCGAATCCGCTGGCGAAGAGGGCTTTCGACTCCGAGAGGAATTCACCGACCGACGAGACACCCGTCTCTGCTTTACTGGAGGCACCGCCACCGTCGGCGGCAGCGACGGCCGCTTTCTCTTCGAAGTCGGCGCGAGTGGCGAAAATCGCGGCCACGATAGCCGGCACGGCGAGGACGCCCGCGACGAGATGCCAGTCGAAAAAGAGCAACAACAGTGCCGTGAGGAACGGTCCGAAACCGATGCCGATGTTGCCTGCGATGCCGTGGTACGCGAATCCAGTCCCCCGTTCTTCGACGCCCGTGCTGATGAGACTGAGACCCGCCGGATGGTAGACACTCGCTGCAGCGCCCCAGACGAGGAGTGCGATGGCGACGACGACGAGATTGGGGGCCGCCGCGAGCAAGAGGAACGACCCGGCCATTCCGAAGAGACAGCCGACGATGAGTCGCTTCGACCCGAGGCGGTCGACGAGCACACCACCGGGGAGCGCACCGAGGCCGAACAGCGCAAATCCGAGTCCAGCCATCACGCCAAGCGACGCGGTGGTGACCGGAATCGCCGTCAGACCGAGGTCGATGGTGGCGTACTCGCGAAGCCAGATGGCGACGAAGATGGGGATAGAGAGTTCGTACGTGTGTACCATCCCGTGGGCGAGCATCACCAGTGCGGTGATTGCGCGGTCGTTGCGGTTCACGTGCGCTCGCACGAGTCCAATACGGTTAACCGTGTGGAGTCGCGGCAGATGTGGCCCTCGAAGATGTGAACTGAGTGTTCAAACGACGCAAGACAGATTTTTTCATAAGTCTGATTATCATTATTATTTATAATACCGTTCACGTCTGGCGATTATTTTCTCATAAGTTATGGAGATGTGTTATGGAAGCCACTGCGAGAATATCAGTCATCTATGAGAAAGAACTATACCAGTTACAATCGTATAATAATACATATTATGACCGGATATTACGACTACATTCTTGGGCTCATCCCGCTCGCACTACTCGGAATCACAGGCACCCTCGTCGTGGCCGGCTTACAGTTGACCACGGCAGTTCCGATGGCAGCGGGTGTGTCAGCACTCCTCACTGGCCACGCACTCTTCGTGAACGGCCCATCGTCACCGACGCCACTCTCTCGACAGGTGGAACAATCCGGTCCCGCCGACGCATCACCCGCACCGTCCGTTCTCGACGCAGACTAACTCCATACGCTGCTCCGGTCAATCGATGACACGGCCCGCAGGGTTTTGACCGCAGGTCACGTTTCGCCGTATATGACAGAGACATTGTTCCTCACGAGCGACGACGTGAGCGGACTGGCGACACCCGCCGAGTACGTCGACGCCGTCCGAGAGGGCTATCGACAGCGCGGAGAGGGTGCACCGGCCGAACCGCGGACGAAACTGCTGAACCGTGAGCCACCAGGGATGTTCACCACCTACGCAGCGGTGCTTCCCGATACCGGTGCGATGGGTGGCTACATGTACTCCGCAGGATTCGGCGCGACAGACGCGTGGTTCATGACGCCGCTTTTCGACGCCGAGTCTGGCGAACCGCTCGCACTGCTCGACGGCGCGAGTATGAATCCGTTCAAGACCGGTGCCGCAGGCGGTGTTGCCGTCGACGTACTCGCACGTGAAGACGCATCTTCGGTCGCACTCATCGGAAGTGGCGCTCAGGCACGGGGCCAACTCCGGGCTATCGACGCGGTTCGTGACCTCGACTCCGTCTGGGTCTACTCACGGACGAAAGAGAGTCGCGAGCAGTTCGCCGGCGAGATGGACCGCCATCTCGACGCCAGCGTCGCCGCCGTCGCCTCCAGCGCGGCGGCAGTCGAGGGAGCGGATATCGTCGTGACGGCGACCACAGCGTCGGAACCGGTGTTCGACGGTGACCTGCTGGAACCGGGGACGCACGTCACCGCCATGGGCCAGTACCATCCGGACAAGCGCGAACTCGACACGACGGCCATCGAGCGTGCGAAGTACGTCCCAGACCTGCGAGAACGCGCGACAATGGACGCCGGGTCGTTCCTCGCCGCACTCGACGCCGGCGTCGTCGACGAAGACCACATCTACGCCGAACTCGGTGACGTCGTCGCAGAGACGGTGCCCGGCCGAGAAGACGACGACGAGATAACCGTCTTCGACAGCGGGGGAACGGGTATCGAGACGGCCGCATCGGCCTACATGCTGTACGAGAAAGCCCGCGACGAGGGACTCGGAACGACGATAGATTTCTCACCCGCGAGCGAGTCGCTCACCGGCGAGTAACCGCACTCGTCGGGCACATCGGGGCGCTCACATCGTCAGTCTCGCGGTGCGTTCGACTGTCTGGACGACGACCGGCAGCAACGCCAACGCGCCAGTGACGACGATTGCCGGGACGACGATGCCCACCCAGAACCACCCCGAGTGGACCTGTGCTGCAGCGCCGAGAAGCGACGTTCCGCCGACGACGAGACTGTAGTACGCAGACCGAAGCGGGAGCGTCGGGAGATGTCCGGGGCGTGGCCACGTCCCCGTCGCGACGTACTGGCCGCGGTAGGTGCCGACGGCCGCAGCGCTCGCAACGAGTGCCGTGAGGCCGGACAGCGACACTGCCTCCGGTGGCGTCGCCGCCAAGAGCAACCAGAGTGTCGGAATCACGAGAACCGACACCTCCCACGCGGCGAAGAACACCTGGTCGAGCCAATGGTCGACTCGCTTGATGGTCTTCGTGAACACACCCCGAGCCACACTAGACGGTCGGTTGCGATCGTCAAAATGGTTGTTCTGGGTGGCCAGAAAGACGCGAATCCGAGAGCGAATACCGTCGAGAAAACAGCTCCTGCAGTCACTGCCGAGAGATACCTACTGCAGTCGGTATCGGAGAATCGCAGCGATTCCGCCGAGGTTCTTCAACTGTTCGCCGGGTTGGAACTCGGCGGAGAAGACGGTCACCTCGCCACCCTTCTGTTCGACGGAGTCGATGACGTCGTTGACGTCGATATCCCAGTCGCCTTCGCCTTGGCGTTCTGCGCGGAGTCGTGAGTCGAGGAGGAGCAAGTTTTCGATAGCGCCGTAGTCGGCGGCCTCTGCGACCTGGTCGACGCCGTAAGCCGCCTTCGCACCGGTCGAGATGTTTTCCATCAACTCGTCGATGAGGTTCGCTTCTTCGGCGATGCGGGTCTGTTTCTGGACGTCGTCGACGGCCCCGCGTTTGAGCACTTCGTGGACCCCCCGGTCACCGACGCCGGCAGTGTCCACCGTCGTGACGATGAGTTCGGCCACCTCGGCGTAGTTCTCTTCGAGGTAGTCCATCGCGTCGTTCTTCGTGAACCCGGGGCCGGCGAGGATGATGGCGTCCACGTCGAGGTGCGAGAGCGCCGACCCGAGTTCGGCGAACAGTTCCGAACGGGGGCGGGCGTACTCGCCCTTTCCGGTCGGTTTCGTCAGCGACGCGTACTCCTCGGTTCCATACTGGGCGACGGTGTGGATGTAGGCCGCGCCCTCTTCGACCGTCGCGATAGCCACGTCTGGGTTCTCGGCGGCCTGTTCGGCCGTCTCGATGCGGTCGATTTGGTCGGCCTTGAAGTGTTTCTCGATGGTAATCTCGGCCCGCTCTTCGACGTTGAGCGTGTGGTGGTGGCCGAGTTGGTCCTCGCGGGAACACGAGACGATGACGCCACCGACGCGGAGACGGTTGGCGAAGCGGGCGAACTCGATATCATCGACTTCGATGGTCACGTGGAGGTGTTCGCGCTCACCACCCGTATCCCGCATCTGTTCGTCGTCGCGCTGGATGCGACGCGTGGTGTCACCGGAGACGAGGTCCCCTGGTTCGAGGACGTACGAGAGGTGCCAGAGGTCGTCGACGTTCTCTGGGACGAGCGTGATTCGCTCGCGCCCTTCTTCGCCCCGACCGCGGCTAGAGATGCGCATATACGTCCGGTCGTCGGGGAACGGAAAAGAGTCCTGCTATCGTGGCTACAGCGTCGACCGCTCGGCCAACCCATCGGCGTAGCCTCGCGCCCAGAGGTAGTAGGTCGTCACCTGCACGTAGAACAGGACGAAGACGCCAACGAGGATGACGGCGAGGAAACTGCCGACAGTGCCGAGAACGATTGCGACGACGATTGCCAGAAGCCACGCGACGGCGTACTCCGCCGTCAACGCACCGCTGAGAATCGTCCGCACGTCGAATCCCGCTCCGAGGTTCCCCTCGATTGCGAAGTTGGCACTCGCAGCGGGGATGAGATAGCCGGCCACTAACGAGAGGCCGAAGAAGAGCAGTCCAGCGACGATGGTGACGATACCGAACCCGATGTTTCCGGCCGGTTCGGGTGCCATCCCGGGGCTAGTCGTCGATTCGACGATGGTGAACGTTCCGAGACCGATGATAGCCGAGAGGATGACCGCTGGAATGATGGCGACGAGCGCCCACACGAACGTCACGACGAACAGTTTCAACCCATCGACCAGCAAGCCACCCCAGTCGGTGAACGATGGTGCAGCACGGTCACCGTCGGCGGCCGCTCGCATCGCCCTCACGAAGTAGCCCTGAAGGATGAACGCAGGGAGAATGAGAACAGACAGGAGCGATAACACACCACCGATGATAGTCGTGGCAACCCAGTCGTCGCTTCGCTTGACGAACCACAGAGCGTCGGAGAGCATCGTATCAAGTTGTCGCTCCGCTATCGGCTTAGATATTCCGTCGAAAATTTGAATCTCTGCTGACAGCTTAGACGGCTGGTTGCTCGTCTGGCATGTCGCCTTCGTCCATCATCTCGATGTCGTGGAGTTCGCCCCACGTCTTGCCGATGATGTAGTAGGCCGCTACGGACGCGTAGAACGTCACGAACGCGCCGACGACGAAGCCGAGCAGCGGGACGACGTTCAGGATGCCGACGATAATCGACGACGCGAACAGCACGACGAACGCCATGAGCCACGCAGTCGCGTACTTGCCCGACATGAGGATGGGGCGGAGTTCACCGAACTCGAACGCCGCACCCATGCGGTCGGTTTCCGCGTAGTTGGCGAGGGCCGCCGGGATGAGGTAGGCGGCGGCGAGGCTGAGGACGAACGCGAACAGCAGGCCGACGAGCGTCACGATGCCGCCGAAGGCACCTGCGACGTCAGAGCCACCACCGGCGACGATGCCGATGAGTCCCGCAAAGCCGAACACCAGCGCGATGACGGCCGGGATGAGCGCGTACACGAACACGATAGCGAAGCCTTTCAGGCCGTCTACGGTCATGTCACCCCACTCGTCGAACTCCGGCGGTTCTTCGTCGCCCCGCATGGTCGCACGGACTACCCTGAGGAGATAGCCGATGACAGTAAACACGGGGATGATGAGGAAGCTCAACAGGCCGAGTACGCCCCCGATGAGGACCGTCTTGACCCAGTCTTCTCCGTTACGGAGGTAATTGATTGATTCTGAAATCATGGAATTCACCGAGCGCCGCCCCCCAACCACGAGTCGTTTGACCGACCGGTCACCTCACGGCTGTACACGTACGCTCAGAGATACATTACGGTGAGTAAGTATATAATCTTGCACTAAATACCCACGAATAATGTACTATTAATTCTTGAAGCGTCCGTTTTCCGCATCCCGTGGTGATTCTGCCGGTTGCGGTATTCGGTGGTAATTGAACGTTTCGACGCCGGTACTGACGAGCGTGATTCGGGGGACTCCTGTCACACGAGGGTATCTTCATTCCGTCTGCCACCGTATCTCTAGCGCTATGCCGACGGTCCAGACCAACGAAATCGAGACCTACTACGTCCAGCGTGGCGAGGGACCACCGCTCGTCTTCGTCCACGCTGCGCTCGTCGACCATTCGATGTGGGCCCCGCAGTTAGACGCCCTCGCCGACGAGTACACCGTCTACGCGTACGACCTCCGAGGACACGGCCGAACTGGTGGGTCTGCAGTCGAGTCGTACTCTGTCGACCTGTTCGCCGACGACTTGGACGCGTTTTTGACCGCCCTCGAAGTCGAACGTCCGGTGCTCTGTGGACACTCGCTCGGCGGTGCAGTCACACAGGTGTACGCCGCACGTTATCCCGACAGCATCTCCGGACTCGTACTGGCAGACTCGTGGACGTCGGAACTGACCGACTGGCGCGACAGACTCACTCTCCTCCTGTTGAACACCCAGATCCGACTGGTCCGGGTGGTCGGCCTCGAACGTGCGCAGCGTGCGGGCACGTGGGTGCAAGAACGGTTCAACCCGGACGCCGGCGGCGAGTACGGGACGTGGGAACAACTGCAAGCGGAGATGCCGCCCATCCCGTTCGAGGAGTTCGAGAAAATCGTCCGCGCGATTACGACATTCACGAACGTCACCGTGGACCTGCGGTCGATTTCCGTCCCGACGCTCGTCATGTACGGCGAGAACACCGTCGGATACGGGCGACGACAGGCGACGAGATTGGCCGCAGAGATTCCCGACGCCACGCTCGAAGTGATTCCCGGCGGCGGCCACGGAAGCAACCTCGACAACCCGTCGTTCTACTCGGGAGCAGTGGCGTCGTTCATCGAAGAACGCGTCACCAGTGGCGTCGCAGGGAGTGTCGCATAAGCAGACGAGAGAGCCTCGAACTTCGACTCGGAGGAGTTACTCGTCGACGATGTCGCTCCCGCCGGGCGGGAGGAACTCCTGTATCTGGTCTGGCGAGGCGATTTTTCTGACGAACGATTTGTCCTCGAAACGCTCTCGGAGGCGACGGTAACAGAGCTTCGCGGCGTCGTTCTGTGCGTACTGTCCGGGAGTGAGTGTGAGCATCGTCTCGGCACGCGTCTCGATTGCCGACGGCGGCCCACCGATGACCCGCGTCTCGTCTTCACACTGGATGCCGACGGCGACTTTCGCGGCGATATCTTCGAAGTAGCGTCGGTCACCGCGAATGACGAAACTCCCTTTCTCGATGTACTCGCCCGACTCGGGCGTCTTCGACACCTGCGACGGTTCGACCATGTAGGCGTCGTCGGCGAAGCGGCCCTCCTTCCAAATCGTGGAGTACGACACGGCGAACTGTGCGGCCTCTCGGAGCGTCTGCTCGGAGAAATCGACCGCCTGCCCGGGTTCGCTCGGCCCAGTCGCCTTCAGGAGCGTCACCGGTCCACCGTGTGCCTGCGTGTGGAAGAACCGGTCGTGTTTGTTCATGTACTTCTTCACTAACTCCTCGTTCTGGTCGGCGTTGCGGCCACCGACGACGAGATACCCGTCCGAGGTGTGGAACCAGCGGAAGCGCTCGAACCACTGTTCGCTCGACTTCACCGGAACCGACCCGAGCGAGAGCCAATCTGTCTCCTCTGGTTCTTCGTCTTCGTCGGCGTCTTCGTCGCCGTCGTCTGCCTGCCACTCCTCACGGCGGCGTTTGACCGCCTCCAGTTCTTCACGGGTGTCTTCGATGGCCGCGAGGGCGCCTTCTCTCTTCTCCTGAATGCGCTTGGCCTCGGTGTAGAGGCGATTCGCGTTCTTCTCGACACCCATCGACACGTCCAGGGTGACGGTGGTGTCGTCGAGGGCGATAGTGACCGTCCCGTTTGCACCGTCGACGTCGGTGACTGCCTCCGCTTCCGGAATCCCCTGTTCGGCCCCGTCTTCGAGCGTCGCGGCGATATCGTCCCACGGGACGCCCTCTTCTCGTGCACCCCGAACCGTCGAGAGCACGTCGTCTACCAAGTCGTAGTTCGCATAGAGCAGTTCGGCGCGCTGGCGTTCGGCGTTCGCCTGCTCTTCGAAGCCTTCGATGGCCTGTTCTTGCTGTTCGATGATGCGCTGTTGCTTGGCGATTTGTTCCTCGAAATCCGGCCGGTTCGAGGTTGCCTCTTGCTCGTCTGCGGTCAAATCGAGACGGAAGAAGTACTCGTCGAGCGCCTCGTTGAACGTGTCGAAGGCCTCTTCGTCGAAGCCTTCGTTTTGGTGTTCTTCGAGCGGGAACGGCGTGACGTCCACGACATTCTCGTCGTCGTCGAGGTAGATTCGCGGGGCGAACTCACCCGACCGAACGAGGTGGCGGAGTTCGACGATGGCGTCGTAGATGTCGTCGTAGTCGTCGCTCGTCGCGTCGGCGATATCGAGCGTCTTCTCGACGCCGGCGCGGGTACAGATTTCTTCGGCGTAGAGGCCGCCCAGATTCAGTTGCGTCGCGATGGTCCGGACCACGTCGGTGTCGGACTGCTCCATGTTGCGGCCGAGCGCGTCGCGACTGATGGTCAACGGGTCGAGACGAGAGGAAGGATACTCGTACTGTGACCCCGGTGCGACGGTTCGCGACTTGAGGCGAACCGTCTCTAAACTCCTGACGACTTCGCCCGTCTCGTCGAGGATGGCGATGTTTCCTTGCCCAAAGAGTTCGACGACGATTTTCGTGTTCTCGTCGCCGCGTTCGAACGTGAACGTGAGGATGCGGTCGAACTCGTACTGTTCGACGCCCGCGAAGTCCGCCCCGCTGAGTCGGTTGCGGAGCATCATCGCGAAGTTCGGTGGGCGTCCGGGTGCGTCCGGCACGTGTTCCTGTGTGGCGAGGTGTGCACGCTTTATCTCGCCGACTTCCAAGAGGAGTTCCAGACGGCCACGGTCGAAGTCCCGCATCTTGAGGCGAAGCAGGTCGTCGCCGTAGAGGTACGCCTTGTCGACTTTCGCCCCCTCGTACCGGTTCAACTCGGTGACGAGGGCCGCGAGGTCGACGCTCGTGAGTTCCCGCTTCGGGTCCATGGACTCGCTTTTCGTCGGCACCGGAAAAGGGGTGTCGTTTCGGCAGGTCCGTTCGAGGGGGAGAAGACACTTACCACCGAGACGAAATGTGACGGACGAATGAAGTTCCGCGCCCTCCTCGTCAGCTTCCTCCTCGTCGCCGCCGTGTTCCCTGCCGCGGTGGGTCCGGTTGCAGCGAGCGAACAACCGAGGCCGGTCTGTGGTGTCTGTAGTGACCCGTTCGAAAGCACGGCCAAAAATTCGGGTATCGAACTCGCCGTCGAGTCCAGCGAACTCGACGTGCACGTCGGCGACGACGGCGTCGGTCACTGGACTGCTCGCGTCACGGTGAACGACGCCGCCGCTTCGACGTTCCGCGACGACCCAGAACTGCTCGAACAGGTCGTCTCCCAGACGTTCGACGACGGGCGCTTCCGCGTCGACGACCCGGAGAACCTCGAAACCCGGATGGACGGCGACACTGTCGTCGTCACGTTCGACGTCCCCGAGATGGCGTACCGAGGCTACGGCGACGTACTCCTTGTGGACTACTTCAACGCCGACGGTAACACGCGGTTCGTCTACGTCGACACCGACCGGTTCACCGTCAGCGGTCCCGACGGGACTGTCCTCGTCAACGACCCACCGAGACTGAAGACGGGAGAGGAGACAGCCGCGACGTGGCTCGGCGGACCGGACGACAGACCAATGCTCGACGACGAGACGTACCTCGCGTTCGGTCCGGACCGGTCACTGACGACGCAGGCCGCGGCACGCGCGACTATCGCTGCCGACTCGGCGTCGTACCTCGTGCCTGACCTCCTCGGTGCCGCACTGATTCCCACGCTCCTGATGGCACTCGGTGTCGTCGCCGTCCAGTACGTCACGAAGCGGTTCGACGGCGACGGTACCGACGTGGCACTGCTCGGTGCCCTCGTCGGCGGACTCGGACTCGTCTGGATGCTTGGACTGGTCGCGATGGGGGTGTTTTCCGGCGGTCTGAGTGCAACCGCGTGGACGCTCGGGGTGCAGTTCCTCGTCGTCGGCGCCGTCGCCGCACGTCGACCGGATGTGCTCACGTTCTGGCGCGTCGTCGCTGCGTCGGTCATCCCACCGATAGCCGCAGTTCTGCTCGTCTCACTATTTACCAATACGTATCTGCCGTGGGGTGCGCCGAGTGCGCTCTCGCTCGGCGTCACCGTCGCGTTGTTCCTCCCGTTCGGCTACGCCACCCGCCGAGATATCGACGCCCGGCCGTTCGCCGTCGCCATCGTCGCCGCACCCGTCGTCTTCACCATCCCGACACTCCCCATCGGTGGGTTCGGCCCGGCGTTCATGTTGATACTCCTCGTCGGATGGACGCTCCTCACGCTCGTTGCGGGAGCGCTCGTCTACAGACTCGGGTGGGCACTCGGCGGGCTGACAGATGGTTACCAACCACCGGAATCTGCCACCGAAACGGCCACGTAACGACCAGCGAACCCGAGGACGAACCCGACGCCTGCGAGGAGGCCACCGGCGACGAAACCGGTCGCGATACCCTGTGCAACACCCATACTCGGCGTCGTCAACTCGGTCAGACCCAGTGCGGTGAAGAACCCGAGGACGGGGTCACCGCCCATCGCCAGCGCACCGACGATACCGTCTCCTCTGAGTGCGGCGAGGAGGCCACCGCCGACACCGAGGAGCGCGAGCGGCCACAGACGCAGGCCGAACGGATACGAGAGCGGGCCAACGACTGCTGGTGGAGCGTGTGCCACCACGACGAGAACGAAGAGGGCGACACCGACGACGAGATGCTGACCAGTCGGTGCGTCGTCGCGTCCGACGAAGAACTGGTCGAGCGTGTTCACACAGTCATTTCGATTAATTGCCACGTAAACGTTCGTCTCCGCAATCGTCACGTAGTCGCCCGCAGAACCACCGTCCATGACCGACACTGACGTTCGCGTCGTCACGACTGACGCGGGACGTGAAGACGCCTTTGCGGTCCGAAAGGCCGTATTCGTAGACGAACAGGGCGTCGACGAGGAGTTAGAGTGGGACGAGTACGACGAACCAGACTCAGAGTCAGTTCACTTCGTCGGCTATCGAGACGACGAGGCAGTCGGCGCGGCCCGACTCCGGGAGTACGAACACGGCGTCGGCAAAGTCGAACGCGTCGCAGTCCTCGAATCCGCCCGCGGAGAAGGGTGGGGGAAGCGACTGATGGAGACACTGGAGGCCGAAGCGAGAGAGCGGGAGTTCGGCACACTCGTCCTCCACGCCCAGACGTCCGCCGAGGGATTCTACCACGGACTCGACTACGAGACGACGAGTGACGTGTTCGACGAGGCGGGCATTCCGCACGTCAAGATGGAGAAGTCGTTGTAGGCGGTTTCGCCAAAACGAGGGCGACGCTCCGGTCGTCAGTCTTCGTTCGACACGGACTTTTTGACTGGCTGACTTCGGCGTTCGTTTCGAAGTTTGAATCCGTCTGCTTCTTCGCGAGCGAGGAGTTCGCGCTGTGGGAACGGGATTTTGATGCCTTCGCGGTCGAACGCCAGTTTGACGTTTCGGAGCACCTCGGCTTTCGCTCGCATCCGGCGCGGAGCCGAGGGGTTCGTTATCCAAAACAGGAGTTGGAGGCCGATAGACGAGTCTTCGAACGCCTTCGGCATCACCTGTGGTTCCGGCACGCTCTCGACGAAGTCGAGGTCGGTCAACGCTTCTCTGGCCACGTCTTCAGCGTGTTCGATATCTGTCTCGTAGTCGACTCCGACGTCGAGTCTGAGGCGGAGGCGGTTGCGTTTCGTCCGGTTGACTATCTTCGCGTTGGTCACTCGGTCGTTCGGGAAGACGACCGCCTCGCCGTCGGCGTTGCTCAGTCGCGTGTTGATGATGGTGATGTCGGTGACGATACCCTCCGCGTCGTCGATTTGCACCCAGTCTCCGAGTTCGAACGGCCGGGAGAACATCAGGACGAACCCGGCGATGAGCGACCCGAGGGTCTGTCTGGCGGCCATCCCGACGACGATGCCGAGGAACCCGGCACCGACAAGGATGCCACCGATTTCGAACTGCCAGACGGTGAGCGTCGCCATGGCGACGGCGAGGAGGACGACCACCTGTAGGACGCGGAAGGCGATTCCCTGCTGGTGGGCGTTGATGTTCTCAGAGTTCTTCGCGTACGACTCTAACTGCGCTTCGAGGACGTTCGTGCCGGCAATTGCCGCCGCGAAGAGAACGAGCGTCGCGCCGATTTTGGCGACGTTCGGGAGCGCCATGGTGACGATAGCCGCCAGGTCGGACGCGAGGGTCTCGAAGCCCCACAACCACAGTAACGACAGACTCACCCCGACGAAGATGCTGGACTGAAGCGTTCGAACGACGATGGTCGCAGGAAACATCCACGCGACGTCGTTGACGGCGTCTGGAACCTTCGGATGTTCGAGAACTCGTCTGTCGAGTTCTGTCGCCGCTCTCGAGACTGCACGTGGTGCGAGATACAGTGCCGTCCCGAGTGCCAGTGCGACGAGCGCTGCCGAGATACCGATTCGCTCTTCGGTCGAGACGAACTGTGCGAGTGTCGAGCGAACGTTGTCTACCCACGTCTGCATGACCCCTACGAGCCCCCCATGACCGTCATCGTACCAGTCAGGATTCTGAGAGGGGAAAAACGTGGCGGAGACACTACCAGTAGTGAGAATCGGTGGGCCGTTCGTCCCGTAAAAACCTGGAGGAAAAACTTCGAACCTCGCTTACAACCGCTTCGACACGTACGGTCCGTCCTGATAGTACCCGAGTTTCTCTTTGTAGTACTGTCGGACACCGATACCCGAGATGACCGAAATCTTGTCGAATCCGGCATCGCGGGAGAGTTCTTCGGCGTGGGCGAGGAGTTTGCGGCCGAAGCCCTTGTGTTGCCAGTCGCCGTCGGCACCGATGCCGGCCTCGGACCCGTAGACGTGGAGTTCACGGACGAGTGCGGCGTTCTGGAGTTCGCGGCGGACAGGGTTCCCGGGGAATCGCAAGCGGCAAAAGCCGATGAGCAAGTCTTCGACGGGGTCCTCGAACGAGATGAAGTGTTCCGTCCCGCCGGACGCTTCGTACGTCATCACGTCGAGTTCGACGCGGTCCATGTCGGGGTCCGCCTCGTTCATCCCGACTTCGCGGGCGCGGATGTCGCGGGGGACGATACCCCTCTCTTCGGCCCGTTGGGACGCGAGTTGCCGGAGGTTGGACTTCCAGACACCGGCGTCGATGAAGTCCGCCGGGATGTCGCGCTGGACGCGCTGGAGGCGCGTGTACTTCGGAATCATGCCCATGACTTCCGCGACGATGTCGGCCGCTTCCTCGTTGTTCAGCGGTTCGTACTCGCCGCGACGCCACATGTCGTAGGTGATGGTGTCGCGGACGATGAGCGTCGGGTAGATTTTCAGGTAGTCCGGCCGCCAGTCGCTGTTCTCGAACAGTTGGCGGAAGTCCTCCAGACACATCTCGCGGGTCATCCCCGGTTGCCCGGGCATCATGTGGAACCCGACTTTGAACGCCGAGTCGCGGAGGCGACGGTTGGCGTCGATAGACGCCTGCACGCCGTGCCCACGGTGCATCTCGCGGTTGATGCGCTCGTAGGTCGTCTGGACGCCGACTTCGACTTTCGTCGCGCCCAAATCGAGCATCCGGTCGATTTGCTCGGGGTCACACCAGTCGGGTTTCGTCTCGAACGTCGTCCCGATGTTGCGGATGTCTGCCGTCTCGTTCTCCGCGATGACGTCTTCGAGATATTTGAACTCGACATCCTCGGGGTCGGGGGCGAACGACTTCTCCTCGGCGGGTTCTGGCTCTTTCGAGAGGTCGTAGTCGTTCATCGCTTCGAGCGCTCGCTTGACGAACCACTCCTGGTAGTCGTGACTCCGGGCGGTCATCGTCCCGCCCATCAAGATGAGTTCCACCTTGTCCACCGGGTGGCCGATGTGGCGGAGTTGTTCGAGGCGAAGCGTGACCTGCCCGTAGGGGTCGTAATCGTTCTGGACGCCGCGCGCGGCGGCGGGTTCGTGACCGGTGTACGACTGCGACGAGGAGAACTCGCTCGCCGGCCCACCGGGACAGTAGAGACACTTCCCGTGCGGGCACATGTGCGGCGAGGTCATGATAGCGACCGGTGAGACGCCGGAGGCGGTGCGGACGGGTTTTCGTCGGACGACCTCTTTGACCTCCTCACGGCGGTCCTCGGGTGCGTACTGCAGAATCTCGGTGTTCTTCGGCACCTTCGGCGAGGAGTGCTCGGAACAGGCGTCGAGTTTCGCCGATTCGAGGTCGTCGCGGTCGACGTCGCCCGCGAGGATGCGCTCGACGAGCGCTTCGCAGGTCCGCTCGAACGCCTCGGACTCGGTGTCGGCGCTCACGGACTCACCTCCCGGGTGGCGACGTGGTGACGGGTCATAGGCGCGAATCGGGCCGTTTCGTGGATAAGCGTGTCGCTCGACGGTGTCGAATCAGCCCTCCGTCGAGAACGAACGAGGAGGAGTCTGGATTGTCGCTTAGAACTGCTCGGCAGCGGCCTCGAAGACGGCGTCGAGGGCCTCGTCGCGTGCGCCAGAGAGGAACTCGATGCGGCCTTCGCGGATGCCTGCGGCGGCGAGTCCGGCCTCGGGTGCCTTCTCGGCGGCCGATTCGACGACTGCGCGGAAGTCCAGCGCGCCAGTCGCGCGGAGGTACAGTTCGTCCATGCCGAGGGCGATGGTGACGAACTTGTCACCGTCGCGGTTGCGGCGGTGCAGTTCGTCCACGAGGAGGCTGGTCGGCGGGAAGTCGAAGCGGTGACTGAACGCGTCGGAGTCGAGGACGATACCGGAGACGTCGTCGACACCGCGGACCGTCAGGTTCGCCTCCGCCGTCTCGATTTCGTCTTCGAGTTTGATGCGGAACTGTTCGGAGACGTGGCCGGCGAGGCCCTCGTCGGCGTCGAACAGCAGGTCGGCGATGAGTTCGCGCTTGTCCTGGTAGGACTGGTAGTACGCTTCCAGCGCGATAGCCTCGCGGAGTTCGCGGACGAGGTCCGCGTCGAAGCCGTGTTCGGCAGCCAGGTCGAGATACTGCTGTGGGCAGTTCTCCCAGTAGCTGACTGCGGGCAGGTGCGAGACGTCGTCGCGCACGTCTTCGTTGACGGCGGCGGCGAGCGTCGCGGCCAGTGCCCCAACCGACAGGTCGCTGGCGTCGGCACCCTCGTGGGCGGGGTTGACGAGCACGTCGACTTCGGCGGCGACTTCCTCGTCTGCGGGCGCGGCGTCGACGACGACACGCTCGGAACCGTAGACACCGAGCAGGCCGAGGCCGTCGAGCGACTCGGCGGTCGAACCCGCACCGAGGAGCAGCACGAGCGGGAGCTTCTCGTCGTGGCGGTCCCGGTCTTCGAGCATCCGCGTCACGTCGTTCGTGGCGGCGTCCATGCCGTAGACGGCCTCTTCGAGCGGACGGCGGGTGAAGTAGTGGTACTCGGCGTCGTCGCGTGGGTGTTCCGCGCGGATGAGCGGGAGCACGGCGCGTTCGACTGCGGCACCGGCGACGTAGCCATCTGCAGTCGCCGTGTGACGGACGACGATGGGGCGCGATTCGAGGACGGCACGGCGGATGGCCTCGGCGGCGTCGAGCAGCGACTTGCCGACGGAGGCGACCGGTTCGTGGTCGACGAGCGGGGCGATGGCGTCGGGTCGTGCCTCGTCCGAGAGCGCGTCAGCGAGACGCTGAGAGACCGTCTCGGCTTCGTCGCCGCCGAGAATCGTCAGTTCTTCGGTCTCGATTTGGAGTTCGCCGCGGCGGCGTTCGACTTCGCCGTCGATGCGGACGAAGTTGCCCACTTCGACACTCGGGTAGGCACGGACGCCCGCTTCGACGAAGGCGGCACAGTCGGCGACACCCGTCTCGTCGCGGAGTTCGAAGACGGTCGGACCGCCAGTCTGGCGGACGCTCGCGATTTCGCCTTCGACGCGGACGACGTCTCCGACGTGGTTCTCGATGTCGTCGAGCGCGACGCGTTCGGGGGCGGCCGTCTCTTCGGTCGCTTCTTCGACGGGTTCCGCTTCGACAGCGTCTGCTTCGGCTTCGGCTTCGGCTTCTGCGTCTGCTTCTGCGTCTGCCTCGGACGCGTCCTCCGTTGCGATATCCTCGACGACGTCTTTAGCGGTCGGGGCCTGCCCCTCGGTCGACTCGGCGACTTTCTGCTCGGGTTCGCTCGTCTCTTCGACGGGCTCCGGTTCGGCCTCGGCGGCTTTCTGCTCGGGTTCGCTCGTCTCTTCGACGGCCTTCGTCGTCGCGCCGGCGGGTTTCGTCGTCTTGCCCGTCTTCGGTCGAGTCTTGATAGCGGCAGAACCGCCACGGCCGCGGTCTTTCTCGATGGGGTCGCCGTCGGCGTCGCCGTCCGGGTCGTGGACGCGAGCGCCGCGGAACTCGGACTCGGTCTCTCGAATCGACCATCCAAGGTCGACGTTACCGTTGTCGCGGACGTTCTTGACCTGGACGAACACGTCGTCGCCGGGTTCCCATTCGAGGGTCTCTAATCGGCGGTCGAGTTCGCTGCGGTGAAGCAATCCAGTGACGTTGGGTGCAAGGTCGACGAAGACACCGAAGTCGGCGTACCCGTCGACGGTGCCTTTGTAGAAACGGCCGGGAACGAGTTGGTGGGGACTATTGCCCCGGAACTCGAACCAGACGTCCTCCTCGTGCGTAATCCAATCCATTGGAGTTAGCAAACAACCCCTAACTAAAACGATTGTCGAAAAGCGCTCAGGCTAGAGAGACACGCGTGTGGCCGAATTTCTGTGGTCCGAGACGGGAAAACTACACCAGTGAGAGCGCCGCCGCCAGATTCGAAATCGCCCGAAAACCGCCGAATGCGTAGCCAAAGACGACACCTGCGGGAACGGCGGCGCCGAGCGCTGCCTTGGCGAGCGAAGTCTGGTGGACCTCGCTGATACCGATAGTGAGGAGTGTGGCACCGTACACCACACAGAGCGCGCGGAGTCCCGGAATCGGGACACTGGCGAGCGCACAGGGTGCGGCGGCGTACGCGATGACCTGTACAGTCTCGCTCACGCCGGCACGGCGGGACAAAAGCGGGATGAGAAGCGCCGTCTGAATCGCCGCCGTCAGGTGGAGCAACGCCGGCGCGACGAAGAGCGCGACGACGAGCAGGGCAATCACTGCGGAGACGACTGGGCCGCCCTCGATAGCGGGTATCGTCGCCGGGGCGAAGGTGTACTGGAGGCCCTGATAGACCAGCGCGACGGCGATAGCGAACAGCAGGCCCGGTGCTTGGTCGCCCGGCGCGACGCCGTCACGGAAGAACTGACGGGGGCGAACGAGGACGGCGACCCACGCACGAAGGATACCGGAGACACCACGGTCACGGCCTTCACGGGGGGTCTCGACCCAAGTAGTCACGGTTTCTCTAGTCGCGCCGGAGTGTATGACAGTTCCGGCATCGGGCCTCGTAGGACTCTTCGGCACCGACGAGAATCGTCGGGTCGTCGACGTGAGCGGGTTCGCCGTCGATGAGACGCTGATTGCGCGACGCGGGTTCGCCGCAGATAGTACAGATTGCCTGCAGTTTGTCGACGTACTCCGCGAGTGCCATCAGTTGCGGGAGGGGTTCGAACGGTTCGGCGCGGAACGTCTGGTCGGTTCCGGAGACGACGACGCGCTTTCCGTCGGCGGCCAACTGCTCGCAGACGTCGACCAACTCCGCAGAGAAGAAGTTCGCCTCGTCGATGGCGACGACGTCCTCGCCGTTGAGTTCCTCGACGATTTGCCAGACGCCCTCGCCCTCCGAGGGAACGATGCTGGCCTCCCACGAGCGTCCTGCGTGGGACCCGACGGTGGTATCGCCGTACCGGTCGTCGAGTGCCGGTTTGAACACGGCAATCTCCTGTCCGGCGATTTCCGCGCGCCGGAGACGCCGTAAGAGTTCCTCTGTCTTCCCCGAGAACATGGACCCGGAGATGACCTCGACCCAACCGCTTCGCGTGATGGCGTGCATATCTCAACAGGGGGACGAGCAGGGTCAAAACGATTGTTCATCCGCGCCGACTCTCAGCGATTCGTGACCGTCGCTGGTGACGAGCGCTTAGTCGTCGGCACCGACGTTTTCGTCGCTCTCGAACGTCGATGGTTCGGGTTCGATGTTGGCGTACTGGACGACGTCGTGGCCGAGGCGCTCGATGCGTTTCCGCAAGTCGTCGTCGACGAGTTCGGTCCCTTCGAACGCCGCGGAGGCACGCGGGACTGCGGCCTGATGGGGGAGGACCCACGCGTTCAACGACCGGCAGACAGAACGCAGGTGGTCGAGGGCCGTGACGGGGAACGACCCGCCGGCGACGGCGAGCAGACCGACCGTCTTCTGACTGAATTCGTCGAACCCACAGTAGTCGAGAGCGTTCTTGAGGACGCCCGAGTACGACCCGTGGTAGACTGGCGTGCCCAGAAGCACGGCGTCTGCGGCGTCGACTTTGCTGACGAATGCCGCCGAGTCACCGTGTTCGTCGTAGTCGGCGTTCAGCGGCGGCAGGTCGAACTCGCGAAGGTCGATGAGTTCGGTCGTCGCACCGGCGGCCTCTGCACCGTCGAGGGCGTACTGGAGCGCCAGTCGCGTGAAACTGTGGTCGCGGAGACTCCCGGCGATTGCGACCACGTGTGTCTGTTGCATATGGAGTCTCATCGGGTCGGTGGTCAAAATAGCGTCGGCCGACGGCAGAGACGACGCACGGGCGTAACAGACACGCTGTTCCGCGTCCAAGATGACGTATGAACGTCGTCTTTCACGTGTCCAGTGGCACCCTCTCGGAGGTCAGTCACGCCACGAACAACGTCCGAAACCTCCTGCGAGACGAGACTACTGATAGCGAGGTGGTGACGCTCCTCGCTAACGGTGATTCGGTCTACTTCTTCACTGCCGACTCACCAATCGCCGACTACGTCGAATCGCTCATCGAAGCGGGCGTGCGCTGTCGCGTCTGTCGGAACTCCATCACGGGACGCGACATCGCTGCCGACGAACTCGTCGACGGCATCGAACTCGTCCCCTCGGGCGTCGGTGAACTCGTAAAGCGACAGGCCGCGGGCGATGCGTATCTGAAAGTGCCGTAGTCGGCACCGATACACCCTCACGTAAGCGACACCGACACCCCTCCGAACGGTTAAGTTGACAGCGGTCTGTCTATTTTCCGTGCCAGAGAGGTCTGTCGAGCGACTCGGACGACGGCGCGTTCTCACAGCGATAGCGGGCGTTCTCGGTCTCTCGGGGTGTCTCGGGTCCCCGACGGACGAGTCGTCCACGTCGGACGAACCGCCATCGACAGAGACGGTGTCGCCGACGCCACTCACGCGAACCGCCGATGGTGTTCGGGCGACGTTCCGAGTTCTCGACGGTCACAAACCCACCGACGACACAGTTCGGGCGACGTTCGAAGCGTCCCGCGTCGTCGTCACGGGCACGATGGACCCGAAGAACTGTCGTCGGCCGACGCTCTCGAACCTCGAATTCGACGGCGACGCGCTTCGAGTCGTCGTCGGCGGAGAACCTCGGTACCCGGACGAGGACGTCGAGTGCGGCAACGCGAGTTACGACTACCGATGTGTCGTCTCAATCGACGGCGAGATACCGAATCGGGTCGACGTCGTCCACGACTATCACGGCGACGACGCGCAGACGTTCACCGTAAAAAATGATTGAGGGACACAATTCACACTTCGATTACGCGTGTTCTGGCGGACACCGGACGGTGGGGTTGAAGTCAGCGAACGTCCCCTCTGGATTCGCCTTCCAAACCCACACGTGAAGCGTGTAGAACGGAACCGCGTTCGGCGGGTGTGACTCCCGTCCGAAGAGGGTGAACGGACTCGTCGAGATGTACTCGACTGCCACGAGGTGGCGTTTTCCGCCTCGCTCTTCGTAGACCAACCCCTCGGGGTTCTCCAAGTCGACGCTGTCGTCGACGAGGCCGAAGTTCACGTAGTGGTACCCCATCGCTCCCTCACCAAACGGATTCGATACACAGTGGTCATCTCGGACGTATCCGTCTTCGATGGCCGTTTCTTCGTCGTGATACTGCTTCGTCGCGCGCCGGACCGTCGCCAGGTCCTTGTTCAGGTCGGAGTTGTCGTACTCGTTCGCCGCAACGAGTCCCGCCCCCCCGGCGACGGCAGCGCTCGTCCCCAGCAGTCTGAGGACGGTTCGTCTCGTAACGAGAGACATAGCAGATACTAGTCTGGTTTACTCCTCGAAAGTAATGGGATGAGTAACCGAGAACGACCGAGTGACGGTCCAGATAACGTGATATTAGCTGACCGACACCCACGTGTCGTCAGCGACGAAGCCGAACGGTGCCGTCGTCGCTCTGGGCGTCGAACTCGACTAGCCCGTCGTCGTCCAAATCCTCCAGCAACCCACGTAGCCACTCCTCACCGTTCTCGCCGCCGTAATCGACTCGCACGCGAGGACCGAGTTCGTCCAGCGTCAACTCGTCGTACTCGCCCAGAATTCGAACGACACGGCCACGCATCTGTCGCCTGCTCCCCTCGAATTTCGGTTGTGTCGGCACGTCGGGTGCAGTGAAGTCTCCCGTCTCGTAGGCGTGACACCACTGCCGCCACGGACACCCAGACTCGTCACACGCCGGCGTCTTGCCGCAGGCGACGCCACCCAATTCCATGATGGCGTTGTTCCAGACTCTCGACTGTCCCTCGGGCATGAGTTCCGACGCCGCCGACTCGAACGCCGTGTCGTCGTCAGGCACGGCGAACGCCCGATGGAGCACGCGCTTGACGTTGGTGTCGACCACTGCGTCGCCGTTGTTGAAGGCGAACGACGCGACGGCGTTGGCCGTATAGGGGCCCACGCCCATGAGTTCCGAGAGACCATCTGGGGTCTGCGGGAACTCCCCACCGTGGTCCTCCATGACCTGCTGTGCGGCCTCGTGGAGGTACTTCGCCCGGTTGTTGTAGCCGAGACTGTGACTCGTCCAGAAAGCCACCACGTCGGCTCTGTCGGCGTCTGCGAGGGTAGCAACCGTCGGCCACTCGTCGAGGAACGCCTCCCACGCCTCGACGACGCGCCCGAGTTGCGTCTGTTGGCTCATCACCTCGGAGACGAGAATCTCGTAGGGGTCGTCGGTCCGCCGCCACGGGAACTCGCGATGGTCGTCTTCGTACCACTCGACCAGCGCCGTCTGGACTGCGTCGCTGTCGAGGTCAGAGGGGAGCGCAGACTCCGCGTCACTCATCGCCCGGGCTTGGGACGGGGTGCGTTTAGCCGTGGCGATGCCGGGTGGTCGGTGCGTGAGTTCGTCGAGCGTCAGACGACGGCGTGGGAGAAACTCACGTCGTAGGTGTCGCCTTCGTAGGCCACGGGCCACGCCATATCGTCGAGTCGTCTGTCCTCGGGGACGGCCTCCAATCGCTCTTTGAGGCCAGCGAACCCCTCCGAGAGCGGTTCGCATTCGTCGACGTCCTCCTCGATGGCGCGTTCGAACACCTCGCGTTCGGCCTCTGAGAGGCCGTCGAGCGTGACGACGAACTCGTCGCGGACGAACGCGACGAACGTCGTCCGGTCGTCGGCAATCGCTTCGAGTGTGTATCTGTACGTCACTTCTTCGACAGTCTTGGTTCCGCTGACGGTCACTTCGAGTGGCCGTCCGTCGTACCGAATCCAAACGGTTCCAGCGTCCAGCAATTGTGAGTTTGCACCATCGGGGTAGACGTACTCGTATCCGCCAATCGAGAACCCATGTGGGTCGCCACCGCGCTTCAGTTTCTCGGGGTACGCGCTCAGGAACGCTTCCTGGTCGGCCTCCGGAAGTTCGTCGAGCGAGAGGACAGTCGCGTCGTCGGACGGCGTCGTCTCCTGGTCGTACTCCATGCTGACCACGTGGGCGGTTCGTTCTCGCGTCGCCGTCTGTTCGCGTTCGACGCGGTAGTACGTCCCGTCGTGTTCGACGTAGATTCCCTCTCGCAACGGTGGACTGTGATACGTCGAATACGTGGCCTCTCCTTCGCTGGCGGCAGTCGAAATGAGTTCGTTCGCCGTCTCTTCGTACTGGTCGTACGGTTCTTCGGTGGCGAAATCGGCCAGTTCGGCGTCTGAGAGTGGTTGCACGTAGAGCGTGTAACTCGACGGGCAACCGGTGCCGAAGAAGGGCACCGCCGCACACCCTGCGAGGAGGGAGGTGGCGGCACCAGCGACGCTACCGAGGAGGGCACGACGGGAGCGTGACGGAGGCATGTCAACTGCTACTCACATCGCTCATAAGTGTCTTCTGTGGGACGAAAAGAGGAGAACTACGCCTTACATCACCGAGACGATTGGGCAGTTGACCGTCGCCGCACCCGCGGCGAGTTGCTCCGCGTCCGTGGCCGAGTCGAGGTCCGAGACGCTGTCGAAGTCGGCGTTGTCGTAGATGTTCACCAGCCACAGCGGTGAGTATCCGGAATCACCGGGGAGCGTCGCCACGACGTTGTGGGTCTGGTCGCTTCCGTCTTCGGTCACGAACCCAGATGCGGGTCCGCCGCCGTCCTCACCGGGGTTCACGTTGAACGTGACGTGGATGGGCGAGAGTGGGACGCTCTCCCCGCTCGTCGTGAGCGGTGCTTCCGTGAACTGGAAGTAGGACACGACTTTGCCCTGATACCAGCCTTCGACGAGGCCGGTGTCTTCGTCGCCGTAGCGCATGGAGGCCGTCGAGCCATCGGGCACGACGGGGCAATTTACGAGTATGTCGGTCGCCTCCATCTCGTAGCCTGCCGCGCCGATATCCGCGAGACTCGTCACGGTGTTCGCTTCGTAGTCTTCTGGGACCGTCACCTTGTGGACGTGCCAGAAGTCGTTGTAGCCCTCGTCTCCCGGAATCACGTCGATGACGTTGAGTTGCCCCTCGACAGGCGTGTCTTCGCCCTCGCGGAAGAGCGCGTAGATTGGTGCCGGCGTCGTCGTCTGCACGTCGAAGTTGTAGTAGCGGACGACTTCACCGTCGGGTCCGAGGCCCTGTGTGATGAAGGGGCCGTGGTCGAAGTCGACCGCTTCGTCTGCTGCTGGGAGGCCGTTTTCGTCGGTCCGGACCATCAGCGTGCCCGCCGAGTCGCTAAACCGGTCGATGCTCGCCCGTGGTGCCGACGCGGGGTCGGTGGGCGTCATCCCGCCCATCGACCCGCTGTCGTCGGCCGTTTCGGTCGCTGTCTCGGTGGTCGTGTCCGTCGCCGTCGTACCGTCTCCGCTCCCGCTTCCGGTCGACCCGGTACAGCCAGCGAGGAGCGTCGTTCCAGCCAATCCTGCGGCGACGAGGAACCGTCGTCGTGTCGTGTGTTGTGACATCGTCGAGTGAGAGGAGTCCCCCACGACGGATAGCGATTTTTTCAGTTCTGACCGCACTCTGGGCTAAGTCGCCCCGTACTCTCTTTCGACTCTCTACCAAATTCACCGCGGCAGTGCGAGGGGCGCGTCGACGACACCGCCGACGGACGTGTCCCTCTGTCGAAACGCGTATCCCGCTGACTGCCCCATCGTCGGGCGATGACACTCGACGAACTCACAGACGAGGTGGAAGCGGCCTACAGCGACGTTGGTTCCGAACTCGACGTCTCGTTAGACCGGGAGACGCGACACGAACTCGCCATGCTCCTCGCGCTCTACGACACCGACGACGTGAGCGAACTCGTCCGGCGCGGCATCCACGCGCTCTTCCAGTCAGAACTCGAACGGGGCAAACTCGACTTCCACATCCGACAGGGCTACGACGTCACCTACGACGAGTATCTCGCGGGCATGACCTACGACGAGATGACCGGCCAGTCGCAGGCACCGCCGCGCGACGACGTTCGTCGCTACCAGATGTGAGCGTCGTCTGTCGCCGCCGACGCTGAGCGTCGACCGGAACGCCGGCCTCAGCGCACCTCGATCTCGACCGATACGTCGCCGGTTCTGACGTACCGAGTCGGGTCGTCGGCGACGACGTCGAACGTCCGCAGGAGTATCACCAGTCGCTCTGTACCGACCGTCGCACGTAAGACGACGCCTTCGCCAGTCACGACGACGTACGGCGGGGCGGCGACTGGCGGTGCCGGCATCGGACGCCCGGTTGCAGTCACCGCGTCTGCAAGTGCGCGCGGGAGGCGCGAGAGCGCACCCGACCCGTCGAGTGCGCGGGCGAACGACGGGACGACACTGTCGCGGTCCGTCTGCGAATCACCGTCCCACTCTGCCGCGACGGCGTCTGCACACTGGCCGACGACGCGCAGGAGTCGCTCGTGTTCCTCGCGGAGGACGCGTTCCACGTCGTCGAGCGTCGACGAAAGAGGTGTGCCGTCTGTCACAGACAGGGGTGGGACCGGCATCGGATATAAACCACCGTGTATCCGAAGGGGCGGGTGTGAGAATCGAGCTAAGGTGTCGTTCGACCGCCGTCGACCACATCACATGTGGAGACGAACTGGACTCGGAATCGACGACAGTGGAGGAATCGACTACTGGGGCGTGGCCACGCCGACTGCATCCGACACCGACGCGTCGAGTAGACTGACCGCCAAGTCGAGTTCGCGCTCGGTTACGTCGAGCGGCGGCAGGAGACGGAGCGAACGAGTGCCGCATCCGAGGGTGAGCAAGCCGCGCTCGAAGGCGGCGTCGACGACAGCGTCACGGTGTGCCCTGGTGTCGAACTCGACGGCGACCATCAGGCCGAGGCCGCGAACGTCGATGATTTCTTCGGTCGTTTCGGTCGCTAATTCGAGGCGCTCGCGAAGGTACGCGCCCTTTTCCGTGGCGTTGGCTGCAAGGTTCTGTTGTTCGATAATCTCCAGCGTGAGTGCGCCCTGAATCGCTGCGAGGATGTCGCCCGCACCCCACGTCGAGGAGAGTCGAGACTCCTCGTCGGGGAAGATGTCGCTTCGCGAAATTGTCGCGCCGACGCGGAGTGCTTTGGCGCTCGTGATGACGTCCGGTTCGAGAGTGTAGTGGTCCGACGCCCACATCTCACCTGTCCGGGCGACGCCGGACTGGATTTCGTCGGCGATGATTGGGATGTCGTGAGCTTTGCAGAGAGCGTTCACCTCCCGCATGAACTCGTCGCTCGGCACGCGGTAGCCACCTTCCCCCTGGATGGGTTCGAGGACGAGAAACGCGACTTGCTCCGCCGGGAGGTGACCATTCGTACTGTCCAGTTTGGCTCGGAGGCGTTCGACACCCTCCATCGAGTAGGGTACGTCAACGATGCCAGAGACTTCGGGGAACTTCCGGCGGTGGACAGATTTCGAGCGGTTGAGCGAGAGTGCACCGAGTGTGCGGCCGTGGAACGCTCCCTCGAAGGTGATGCCGTACTTCGGTGATTCACAGTGGTCGTAACATATCTTTATCGCGTTCTCGACGGCCTCTGCTCCAGAGTTCGAGAGGAACACCGTGTCCATGTCGTAGCCGTCGGTGACCTCGGTCAGGAGGTCCATCAAGTGTGCGGGTCCCGGAAGCGACGTGTCGTCCGGGGTCCCTCCCGTGCTCAGGTAGAAGTCCTGTCCAGCGATTTTCATCGGGTCGATGAGGTCGAAGTCCTCCAGTCGGTCGATGAGTGCCGGGTTGTTGTAGCCGAGTGGTGCGGCCGCGACGTGGCTCGTGAAGTCCAGCAAGACGTTGTCGTCAGGGTCGGTACAGAACGGCCCGATTGCGTCTTTGGTCACGTCCCAGACGAAGTCGTAGACGTAGGTACTCGGGGCGGCGGACTGCTGGTGGTACGCCACCCACTGTTCAGCCTTCGGCCCCGGGAAGTCCCCAACACTCGGCTCGACGGTGTCTCGGTTCATGAACCAATGATCCGATAACATCGCATAAATCTTGTCAATTATAGCAATATCTGTTCTAATAGACGGTTTAGATTGGCATTCGTATTCATTTCACGGAAAGAGTTTTGATATATGCGAACGGCTTCGGGAGAGCGACAACTTCACTTCCGGCTGTCGCGCAGTCGAGTTCGTCATAGAGACGGGCTATTTCGAGTGAATCGGTGCCATACGCCGCTGGGAGGGGACTAGTTGGGGCGTTCGGCATTGCCAGACGCGGAGTGCCGGGACGGAGACGTTACCGCCGCCGGTCGTAGACCGCGGTTTCGAGGTTCAACTCGATGAGATTCGCCGTCTCCACTACGAGTTTCGGAACCTCGGTTTTGAATCGGTCACCGGTGAGTCGACTGGTCGGCGCGGTGACGCTCACTGCGCCGCACACCCCGCCGTCGACGCCGCGGATGGGCGCACCGACAGAGCGCATCCCTCGAATCTCTTCTTCGTCGTTGACCGCGTAGCCTCGTTCACGAATCTGTTCGAGTGTTGCGAACAGTTCGTCGCGGTCGGTGATCGTGTTTGCCGTCTGCTCGGTGAGTCCTTCGCTGTCGAGTATCGACCGAACCCGTTCGTCGTCGAACTGTGAGAGGAGCGCTTTCCCGCTGGCGCTGTAGTGGAGATGCTGGGGCGTCTCCCTCATTCGGAGGTGGTAGTCGGTGGCGACGGCGTCGTCGCCGCGACTCTCGTAAATCGTCACTTCGCGACCCTGTTGGACGAGGGTGAGGTGAGCGTACTCGTGGGTCCGGGCAGCGAGGGCGTCAACTTCCTCTTTGCCCGCGCGGTACAGCTGCGTCTCGTTTCTGACGCTCTCGCTCAAGGTGACGAACCGGAGTCCGAGCCTGTAGGACTGGCCGTCTCGCATGAGGAACCCCTCCTCTTCGAGCGTGGCAAGGTAGGTGTGAATCGTTCCCTTCGACGCGTCGAGTTCGGCGCAGATGTCACCGAGCGTCGGGTTCGAAAGCCGCTGGACCACTGAAACGATACGGCTCGCAGTCTGGACCGACTTGATTCGACGCGGTTCGTCTGGAGCATCGTACCCGCTCATCTGTCCACCGTCGACGGGCAGAGTCGGTGCGTTCCATATATCAAACGTCGGTCACCATCGAATCGGGAGCGCGGGAGGGTGCCGCACATCGTCACCGCTCCTCGACGTGGAATGTCACGCTGTCTGCGAGCCCCTTTTGTGCCGCGTCCACAACGTGGAGGCTCGCTTCGAGTTCGTGCACCCCCGGTGAGAGCGGCTCGTAGCCGTCTCCCTTGCGGACGAGTCCGGACCACGTGCGCTCGAACGTGTAGGACTGTGAGCCACGGAACCGGATCATCCGTGGTGGACTCTCGTAGTGCGCCTCGCGTTCACCCTCTGGCGTACCGTCGACGTACCAGCCCCAGAGCGTTGAGCAGTCGAGTGACAGCGGGATGCCGACTGCCGAGTGGTTAGTGATGGTGACGGTGAACTCGATTGGGTCACCGGGGGAGACCCGCGTCGTCTCGGTGTCGAGCGATACGTCCAGTGGGGCACCACCCAACCTGAGGAGTCGTCCAATCGTGTTCGAGACGACGGCACGGCGGGTGTCGTCGTCGCCGGAGTCCGAGACCAACCGGGCGTTCGACCCGGTGAGGTACGGGGCGATGAGGTCGTCCACCTCGGACCACCGCCCGCCTGTCCGGGTTTCTGTCTCGGTGTCCTCCAAGCTCATGAAACGAACCGTGGGCGTGTGCCGAGTTATATCTATCCGATGTGCTACCGAGCACCCTCTCATACGGGGGGGGTTACTTTTGTCCGAAAGGTGGCCCTACTACAGTATGCATCTGACCGAACGCTACGAAGGCCCCGTCGAGACTATCGTTTTCGCAGAGGGGGCTTTCGGTGAGACATCGGGAAAAACCGCAAACGGTGTCGTCGCTCACGGGACGCTCTTTGACGTGCGGGCCGTCGTCGACTCGACGAAGGCTGGCCGGTGTGCCACCGACGTGCTCGGGACTGACCTCTCGTCGAATCCCACGGTAGTCGCTTCGGTCGAGGAAGCACTGACCGAAGCGCCCGACGCGGGGGTTCTCATCCTCGGCGTTGCCCCCGTCGGCGGAACGCTCCCGCGTGATTGGATTCCCGAAATCGAGACCGCGATAGACGCCGGATGCGATGTCGTCTCTGGACTCCACGAGTTCCTCAGCGACAATCCTGAGTGGCGCATGCGAGCGGCTAACGCCGGCGTCTCGCTGGTGGACGTGCGGAAACCCCCCGAGGACAAACTCCGAGTGGCCGACGGACGCGTCGACGAGTGTGGCGCGGACGTGGTGCTGACCATGGGAACCGACTGCGCCGTCGGCAAGCGGACGACAACCTTCGAGCTGTACAACGCTGCCCGCGAACTCGGCCTCGACGCGGGTTGGGTCGCCACCGGGCAGACCGGCGTGATGATTGGTGCTGACGCCGGTGTCGTCATCGACCGGGTGCCTGCCGACTTCCTCGCCGGTGTGGTCGAAGACCTCGTCTGTTCAGTCGCCGAGGACTACGAACTCGTCTTCGTCGAAGGGCAGGCGTCACTTTCGCACCGCGCGTACTCGGCCGTGACGCTCGGCCTCTTACACGGGTCGAACCCCGACGTGGTCGTCATCGCCGACGAACCTGGTCGGAACACGCGCGACGATTTCGACCGCTTCGAGGTCGAGTCGCTCCCGGAGGAGATTTCGCTCATCGAGCACATCTCGCCGACGACGGTGGCCGCCGTCTCGACGTGGGGTGATGCCGTCAGAGTCGAATCCGAAGTCGGCCTGCCGGCAGGAAACGTGTTCGAAGACGGCGGAACCGACGCCATCCTCGGGGCCGTACTGGAGGCGCTGTGAGCAAAATCGTCTCGGTCGATGTCGAACCGCTCGACTTGCCACTCATCGAGCCGTTCGAAATCGCTCTCGGAACCCAGTACGAAGCCCCGAACGTCCTCGTGACCGTCGAGACGGAATCCGGGGTCGTCGGCTACGGTGAGGGGTCGCCAGACCACTACGTCACCGGTGAGACGCAGGGTGCGACATTGGATACGGCGACCCACGCCACTGATCTCCTCGTCGGCAGCGACGTGGCCGACTACCGCGCTGTCATCGAGTCACTGCACGCGACGTATCCGGGCGCGGTGTCGGCGCTCTTCGCCCTGGAAACCGCGATTATCGACGCGTACTGTCGCGAGCGTGAGATACCGATGTCGGAGTTCTTTGGCGGGACGCCCGAACCGGTGCAGACCGATATGTCGATACCAATTCATCCGCCAGAAATCGCCGCCGAGCGGGCCTCGTCGGCCGCCAATAATGGTTTCGAGACTATCAAGGTAAAAGTCGGACAGGGTGTCGAAACCGACCTCGAACGACTTCGTGCGGTGGCCGAGGCCGCACCCGATGCGACGCTCACCGTCGACGCAAATCAAGGCTGGTCCGTCTCTGAAGCCGTCCAGTTCGACGAGGCCGTCCACGACGCGGGCCTCCCCCTATCACTCCTCGAACAGCCCGTAGTCGAGACCGACGTAGCAGGGTTGGCGAACGTTCGGAACCGGACGAAGACGCCCGTCGCGGCCGACGAAACAGTGTTTACCCCAGAAGACGCTACGCGCGTCGTCCGCGAGGACGCCGCCGACGTAATCAACATCAAACTGGGTAAGTCGGGACTTCTCGGTGCGGCCGACATCGCCGCCATCGCCCGCGCCGCGGGCCGCGACCTGATGGTCGGGTGCATGCTGGAGAGTTCCATCGGTATCCACACGAGCGCCCATTTCGTCGCTGGCACCGGCGGCTTCTCTCACGTCGATTTGGACGCGACACACCTCCTCGCCGAAGACGTGGTCACGAAATCGTCCGGACCGACGCACGATATCGAAGGGCCCGGTCACGGAATCATCCCGAACGTCTGAGCTGCCTTCGAAACTCGTTCGACCGTCGGCCTTCTGGACCGCCCATTCTACAAAAAAATCGGTACCTACCATCCTAGGGGTTCGATATATGGCCTCATTTGACGAACGCTCTGAAACTGTGAGTGACATCGTTTTCACCGACGCACGAATTGTCGACGGGACCGGGTCCCCGTCGTTTCGCGGCCACGTCGCCGTTCGAGACGGGATTATCGAGCGGGTTACACGAGGCGCGCCGCCGGACGGCGACCGTATTGTAGACCTCGACGGTGCCGTGCTCGCACCGGGGTTTGTCGAAGCACATTCACACTCCGATTTCGAGGTCTTCGCCGACCCGAAGCTCACGCCGAAAGCCCATCAGGGCATCACGACCGAGATACTCGGACAGGACGGGCTCGGTCCGGCTCCGGTCTCCGCAGAACGGGCCGACGAGTGGTCCGCCCGGATGTGGGCGCTCAGCGGTTCGGTCGAGTCTGCACCGACATTCGAGTCGATGGGCGCGTACCTCGACGCCGTCGACGAGGCTCGACCGGCGCTGAACCTCGGTATCCTTGCGGGACACGGAACTATCCGTCACGAGGTGCTTGGGATGGAGGGACGAACCGCGACGGCGGACGAACTCGAGGAGATGCAAGCGTTACTCCGCGAGTCGTTGGACGATGGCTGTCTGGGCCTCTCGACGGGGCTCATCTACCACCCGCAAATCCACTCCGATACCGACGAGTTGCGGGCCCTCTGTGAGGTGCTTTCACCGACGAACCGACCCTTCGTCGCCCACATTCGAAGTGAGGGTCACTGGCTGTTCGAGGCGATGTACGAGTTCATCTCGGTCGGCTACGAAACGGACGTCCCGCTGCATCTGTCGCACTTCAAGCTCTCGGGGCGCAAGCAACACGGGAAGGCCGACCTCGCCGTCTCGTTTCTCGAAATCGCCCGCGAGATGGGCGTAGACATCACCGCTGACCAGTACCCCTACATCGCCGGGAGTACGTCGTTGTCTGCCGTGTTGCCTCCGTGGGCCCACGGCGAAGGCGAAGCGCGGACATTGGAACTCCTCTCGGATCCCGAGTCGCGGGCGCGGATGGCTGCCGATATCAAGGAGTTCCGCATCCCCTTTTGGGAGAACGACGCCGGCACAGTCGGCTGGGAGAACATCCGCATCGCCGACGTGGGTTCCGAGCGAACGAAATTGGAGGGGATGACTATCTCCGAAATCGCCGAATCACGCGACTGCAACCCACTTGACGCCTGTCTCGACCTACTGGTGGAAGAAGAACTCGATGTACGCATCGTCATCTTCCTCGGCAGGGAAGACGACGTGGAAACCATCTTCAAGTCGCCGTTGACCTGCGTCGGCTCCGACGGCCTCGTAAGCAAAAACCCGCACCCACGACTCTACGGCACCTATCCCAAGATTCTCGACGAGTTCGTTCGCGAACGAAACCTCGTCTCCCTCGAAGAGGCGGTCCGGAAGATGACTGCGCTCCCGGCCAGAATCTACGGTCTGCAGTCGAAGGGGGTACTCCGAGAGGGGATGGACGCCGATCTCGTCTCCTTCCGACCGGAGTGGGTCGCAACAGACTCTAGCTACGACAACCCGAAACGACTCCCGACCGGTATCGACCACGTCGTCGTTGATGGCGAATTCGTCATCCACGATGGTGTGCAAACCGATAGACGGCCTGGTAAAACTATCAGATCAGAACCGTACACTGATTGAGCGAGATACCGCGATCAATCCCGTTCGTCGTGTCGGATTTTTACACCTAGTAAGCAAGGTATCCCCTATTAGTCCATGTGTCGGGAACGAATACCAGTGCGAACCAATGACAGACAATAACAAGGTGGCTCTCGACCGGCGTACGTTACTAAAGGGAGTCGCAGCGGGTGCATCCGTGGGACCAGCCACGCTCCTCGCAGGCTGTACCGGCGGCGAGCCGAAGACTGACGTTGGCACGTCGACCACCGAATCGGACGAAGCTGCCACCGAAACAGGCGGAGAAGCCACGGCCGAGGCAAACGGTTCGTTTAGCCTTCGTATCCTTCTCGACCACCCGTTCGACCGTTTCGACCACAACACTGGCTGGATGGGCCCGCCGGCGCGAGACATCTACCAGAATCTGGTCGACCGCGCCTACGACATGACGCTGCAGCCGGGGATGCTCAAAGGGTGGTCCTTCGAGAACGGCAATATGGACCTCGTGATGACGCTCCGTGAGGGCATCACCTTCCACGACGGTTCCGCGTTCGATGCCGACCACGTCAAGTGGTTCCTGCTCGACTACCTACTGAACGGAAGCGGGACCAGCTACATGGTCGACGGCATCATCGACGACGTGGTCGCCGAGGACACTCACACGGCGCGCTTGAAGCTCTCTGCGCCCGCGCCGAACCTGCTGTGGAACCTCAGTTCCGCTTACGCGGCCGTCCCGAGTAGGGACGCCTACGAGGAATACGGCGAGGACTATGGCCGGACGATTGCGGTTGGCTCCGGCCCCTACAAGTGGAAATCCCGAGACGGCGATAGAAACCTGGTTCTCGAACGGTTCGAGGAGTACGACTGGTCGCCCGAGTGGATTGGCCTCGAAGGGGCGGGGAAGGCCGCCGAAATCACCTACGACGTGATTACGGAGACGTCGTCGCGGACCGCTGCGCTCGAAACCGGCGAGGCAGACGCCATCCTCACCGGTCTGCCGTCCACGAAGGTGCAGGCGTACGAGAACAACGACGAGATAGACGTCCACAGGGCCGAAGGTAGACAAGTCCGGTGGCTCGGGTTCAACCTCGACCCCGAGAGGGCGGGCGTCATCGCAGAAGACCTCAACCTCCGGAAGGCTATCAGCTTCGCAATCGACCGCCAATCCATCGTGGATGGGCTCTTTCAGGGCCTCGGTCAGCCTGGGGTGAATCTGCTCCCCCCGACGGTGGCGGCACAGGATATCGGCGACGAGTACAACCACACCTTCGACCTCGACAAAGCCACCTCGCTCATGGAAGAGGCGGGCTGGACCGTCAATCCCGGCGGCGTGAGTACGAAAGACGGCGTGGAGGCGTCGTTCGAACTACTGACGACTAACGCCAGCACTGCCCGGAATCTGGCGACAGTCTACCAAGAGCAGGCGTCGAAAATCGGCGTCGAACTCAAGCCAAAGGTCGTCGACGAGGCAACCGTCCAGTCACGCATCAAGAGCGGCGACTTCGAGACAATCGTCGAGGGGTACACGTGGCAGAATGCGGATATCCTCGACTGGTTCTTCGCATTCGACATGACGCCGTACCCTGCGTGGTTCGGCGTGCAGGAAGGCCGCGAGGCAGACGACCGAGCGAACGAACTCATCGAGGCTGGCATGAGCGCAGGGTCGTGGGAAGAGCGCATCCAAAAGTTCAAGCGGGCCAACGAGTACCTGATGGAAAGTCTCGTTCCGGCGGCCCCCGTCCACTACCCAGAGGGCATTTCCGCCGCCCGGGCCGACCTTGATGGCTACAAGTTCTTCACCCTCGGTACGACGGTTGAAACCATCACGAAATAGCGCGACCAGCCACCCACGAACCCACTATGAAACTGTATCAATACGTTGCCCGCGGGCTGTTGGCGATGGTTCCGAAACTCCTGATAGTCTCGGTCGTCGTGTTTTTGCTCATCCAACTCCCGCCGGGTTCGCCCGTCGATTTGCTCGCACCACCGCGAGCGAGTCCCGAAGTAATCGCCGAGTTGACTCGGAAGTACGGTCTCGACAGGCCGCTGTACGTCCAGTACTTCTCGTGGCTGACGAACCTCGTTCAGGGCGATTTCGGCACGTCTATCAAGACCGGTCAGCCGGTGCTGGAGATGATTCTAGTTCGGCTCCCCATTACGCTCCGATTTACCACGCTCGGGTTGGTGCTCATGTACGTCATTGCTATCCCTGTCGGTGTCATCTCGGCGCTCCGACAGCACACGTGGGTCGACTACGTCTCGATGGGGTTCGTCCTCCTCGGCGTCTCGTTCCCGGCGTTCTGGGTCGGTATCCTGTTCCTTATGATATTCGGCGTCCACCTCGAGTGGGTCTCTGTCGCGGGCTACGGGACGCTCGGCTTGCTTCTCATGCCGGCCGTCGCCTTGGCGCTCCGAGGAAGCGCTGTCGAAGCCCGCGTCATGCGGTCGTCGATGGTAGAAACCATGCAGGAAACGTACATCCAGATGGCGCGAGCGAACGGGCTTCCGAACCGTAGTATCGTCTTCAAACACGCACTCCGGAACGCGCTCTTGCCCATCGTCACGCTCCTCGGGCTTCGGCTCGGATGGGTCATCGCTAGCGGCGTGGTACTCGAAATCGTCTTCTCGCGACCGGGTGTCGGTCGGCTGATGGTCAACAGCATCTTTGGACGCGACTACCCCGTCGTACAGGGGATTCTGCTCATCCTCGCGGCGGCCATCATGTTTGGGAATCTCTTCGCTGACACGCTCTACAGCGTCATCGACCCACGAATCAGATACGACTAAACCATGTCCGACAACGAACTCAACGTCGATTGGGAAGCGCTCGAAGCACGCTGGGACGACGAACTCGACGACATCGACTCGCGGGCCGCGCGGGTCGACCGCGCGCTGACGGTACTTCGGCGTCTGAAGCGCCACAAGCCGGCGGTTTTCGGCGCGTTTGTCGTCGTTCTCATCCTCGCAACCGCGGTCTTCGCGCCGTTTGTCTCACCCTACGAGCCCTCTGAACAGGATCTCACGAACACGCTCTCGTCCCCGTCGAGCGACCACCTCCTTGGAACCGACGCCTTCGGTCGTGACATCCTCTCGCGTATCATCTACGGTTCGCGTATCTCGCTTCAAATCGCCGTCACGGCGGTTGGCGTGGCGCTCGGTATCGGTGTCATCTTGGGCGCGCTCGCGGGGTACTACGGCGGCTGGATAGACACAGTCATCCAGACTGCGGTCGATATCACGTGGTCGTTCCCGGCGGTCCTCGTCGGGCTCGCGCTCGCGGCGATGCTCGAACCTAGCTTGACGAACATCATGGTCGCGGTTGGCCTCGTGTTCTGGGGGCAGTACGCCCGCCTCGTCCGGGGAGAGGTCCTCTCGCTACGCGAGCAAGACTTCACCAAAGCGGCGAAAGCCATCGGCTCGACGGACTCGCAGATTATCTTCCGCCACCTGCTTCCGAACGCCGTCATGCCCGCCTTCGTCGTCGCTACGCTGATGATGGGACAAGCCATCGCCGTCGAGGCGTCTCTGTCGTTCCTCGGACTCGGCGCGCAACCGCCGAGCCCTTCGTGGGGTGTGATGCTCGCATCGGGCCGTGACTACATGCGAACCGCGTGGTGGATTTCGACGTTCCCCGGCCTGGCTATCGTCGTCTTCATCCTCGGCTTCAACCTGCTCGGAGAGGGCCTCAGAGATGCACTCGACCCGAAAATCAACAGATAACCGAATGACAAAAGTACTCGAAATAGACGGATTACAGACTCACTTCCACACGGAAGCTGGCGTCGTCCGCGCGCTAAACGGTGTCAACCTCGCCGTCGGCGAGGGTGAGACGGTCGGCCTCGTCGGCGAGACCGGAAGCGGAAAGTCAGTGACTGCGATGAGCGTCATGCGACTCGTACCGAGTCCTCCGGGTGAAATCGTCGCCGGTGAGATTCGGTACAACGGCGAGAATCTCCTCGACAAATCACCCGAGGAGATGCGGGCCGTGCGCGGCAGTGACATCGCCATGGTGTTTCAGGACCCGTCGTCCTCGCTCAACCCGGTGTACACGATTCGCAACCAGATGCTCGAAGTCATCCGGGCGAACCGTGACGTGTCGAAGTCAGAAGCTAAGGCCATCGCCCACGAGACGCTCGCGGAGGTGGAGATGCCGCGACCGGACGGCGTCCTCGACAGCTACCCGCACGAACTCTCCGGAGGGATGAAACAGCGCGTCATGATCGCCATGGAACTGGCGTGCGACCCAGACCTCATCATCGCCGACGAGCCAACTACGGCACTGGACGTGACCATCGAAAAGAAGGTACTGTCCATCTTCAAACGCCTCGTCGAAGACCACGACCTCTCAGTCCTGTGGATTACGCACGACCTCGGCGTTGTCGCACAGTTCTGTGACCGTGTCGGCGTCATGTACGCCGGTGAAATCGTAGAGTTCGGGACGGTCCACGACATCTTCAAGCGACCGACCCACCCGTACACACGCGAGTTGCTGAAAACCATCCCAAACATCGCCGAGCCACGTACCGAACTCGGTGTCATCGAAGGGTCCGTCCCGAACCTCATGAACCCGCCGTCTGGCTGTCGGTTCCACCCCAGGTGCCCGGACGCAGAAGAACGGTGTCGAAGGCAGGAACCACCGTCGATACGCGGTGCGGACGACCACGAGGCTGCCTGTCTCGTCCACGACGTCGAAGACAGCGGGAATGCCGAGTCGAGTGAACCGACCGACGGCGGTTCGGGAGGTTCCCAATGAGCGCACCCACGCAAGAGACCCGTTCTGAGGTCGACCCGGACGACGAACCAGAGTCACTGCTGTCGATTCGGAACATCGAGAAGTACTACCCGATAACGAAGGGGATATTCCAGAAGCACGTCGGTGATGTCAAAGCCGTCGATAACGTGTCGATGGACATCCATCGTGGGGAGACCCACGGGCTCGTCGGGGAGTCTGGGTGCGGCAAGAGCACCCTGTTGGAGACTATCATCGGCCTTCGGTCGCCGACGGCGGGGGAAGTCTACTTCCGCGGTCAGCCGATGACCGAACTATCGCCGGGCGAGATGCGCGCCCTCCGTCGCGAGATTCAAATCGTCTTCCAGAACCCCGATAGTTCGCTCAATGCGCGGATGACCGTCGAGAGAATCGTGAGCGAACCGCTCCGGATTCACTCGAATGCGACGAATCGACAGATCACGGCCCGCGTCCTCGATTTGATTCACGAGGTCGGGCTGAACACCGAACACCTCGGCCGGTTCCCGCACGAACTATCAGGCGGGCAGAAACAGCGCGTCGCCATCGCACGGGCACTCGCGACTAATCCGTCGCTCGTCGTCTTGGACGAACCGACGAGTGCCCTCGACGTGAGCGTGCAGTCGCAGATCCTCAACATGCTCGACCGACTCAAGGAGGAACACGACCTGACGTACGTCTTCGTCACCCACGACCTCTCCGTCGTCCGGCACATCGCTGACCGCATCTCGGTGATGTACCTCGGGAACGTGGTCGAGCGCGCACCGGCAGACGAGTTGTTCGAGTCCCCGAGACATCCTTACACCAAAGCACTCCTCTCGGCGGTTCCCGTCCCCGACCCGGACTACGTCGCCCCCGACGAAATCGTCCTCTCGGGCGACGTTCCGGACCCGAGCAACCCGCCGGCGGGGTGCCGGTTCCATCCGCGGTGTCCGGTCGCAACCGAGGCGTGCACGGACGGGTTCCCCGAGTTCGAGCCCCATGGTGAGGCGCTGGTGCGGTGTATCCGAGTCGACGAAGAGACGAAACTCGACTAAGCAATCGTCGAGATAATCTATCCCCGAGACCCTCGCAGAACAGAACTCAAGCCACTCTCCCCGCTACGAGACGCCCCCACAGCGAGGCACCCGAAAACCGAATCGCATCCCTACGTCCGACCGTGTCTGTTCTGGAGAACGTCGATGACGGTCCGGACGATTTTCTGTTCACCTTTTCGCAGGTGTTCGAGGCACGTCGGCCCGGAGACGCCCAGCTCCTCGGCGATTTCGTTCGCAGTTGCGTGCCGCGGCCAGTTGTAGTAACCGTGTTTGTCGGCGACGAGGAGACTCTGCGTCTGTCGGGGAGACAGGTCGTCGTATATCCGGTCGACGAGGTCGGTGAACACCGTATCTTTACCCGAGTCGAACCCTCGAATCGACTGGATCTCGGCGTTGTAATCGTCTTCGATACGTTTGAGCGTACTCCCGATGTCCGAGGGATTCATCAGCACGGACCAGTGTTCGACTCCGTTGGTCGCCCGGACCGGTTCGATAGGCATGATTTCGGAGTCCGCGATGGCGTTGTTGACGCTGTGGTCGTCGTCGTAGTCGACCATCAATCGGGCGCGTCGGTCGACGCGGTCGAGGACGTTGAGGTAGTTCACGTCGGGGTGGTCTCGAATTCCGTCGATGACGCCGTCGAGGTCGGTACTCGCCCCGTCGTCGAGGTAGAGGATGATGTCGGTCTTGATGCTCTCTTCACCGTGGTAGAAGGCTTTCTCGATGACGTGGGACCCAGAGAACTTGCTGGTGACATCGATCATCCAACACCCGTCGTGTTTCAACCGAATCGAGTACTGCTTTTTATCTTCACCGTAGTACTCGGCGCCTCTGGGATCGTCTGTGTGACTCACTACCACGGTATCGTGGCTGTCGAACCTTAGCCCTTCCCGTCGCGGCGGTCAAGTGAAGTATCGGAGGCGTATAAGCGGGCAGTTCGATAGACTGCCGTTCCCGGACGATTTTTCCCGTCGCACCCCCCGAGTACGCACATGGATATCACAGACATCGAGGAACTCATCGAGTCGAACATCGAAGACGCCGAGGCGACTGTCTCGCGTCCCCGGTCCTACGACGAGAACCACGAAGACGACCACTACGCCGCCCTCGTCGTCTCGCCCGCCTTCGAAGGCAAGTCGCTCGTCCAGCAGCACCAACTCGTCTACGACGCCCTCGGCGAGCACATGACGACGGACATCCACGCGATGGAACTCAAGACCTACACGCCAGAAGAGTACGAGGCACTCGAAGGGTAGTCGGACGCAGACAGAATTCGAACGCAGACAGAATTCGAACGCAAGCAGAATTCGAACGGAAGAGAGATTCCGAAGAACCGAACTCAGATTTGTGGGTCGGGTTCGGAGAGTTCCGCATCGTCGAGCGAGCGGTTCTGAAGCACTGCGCCCGTCTCGGCGTCGAAGATGTGGACGGCGTCTTCGGGAATCTGTACGTTCACCGTCTCACCGCTCTGGACCTGCCGCATCCCACCGATAGTGGCGACGAACCGCGTGTCGTCGTCGAACTGCAGGTAGACGGCGTTCTCGTTGCCCATCGGTTCGACAACGTCGACGGTGGTCTGGTAGGTGTGGTCGCCGTTCGGGTCCGCGACGAGTTCGATATCCTCCGGTCGGATACCGAGCGTCACGCGTTCGACGCCGCCGATTGCGGCCTGTGTCGAATCGGACAGCGCGTAGGTGAAGGCGTCGTGGACGAGCGAGTCGCCTTCGACGTCCATCTCGAAGAAGTTCATCGACGGTTCGCCGATGAATCCGGCGACGAACCGGTTGGCGGGGCGGTGATACGCTTCCAGCGGTGTCGCGACTTGCTGGAGTTTGCCGCCGTCCAAGATAGCGATTCGGTCGCCCATCGTCATCGCCTCCGTCTGGTCGTGGGTGACGTACACTGTCGTGACGCCCAGGTCCTCCTGCAATCGCTGGAGTTCCGTCCGCATCTGCGAGCGGAGTTTGGCGTCCAGATTCGACAGCGGTTCGTCCATGAGGAACACCTTCGGGTCGCGGACGATGGCACGCCCGAGGGCGACACGCTGTTGTTGCCCGCCGGAGAGTTCACCGGGTTTGCGTTCGAGCAGTTCCTCGATGTCGAGCATCTCTGCCGTCGCTTCGACTGTCTCGCGAATCTCGGCCGCCGGGAGGTCCGTCGACTCTTCGAGTCCGAACGACATGTTCTCGCGGACGGTCATGTGCGGGTAGAGCGCGTACGACTGGAACACCATCGCGATGTCGCGTTCCTTCGGGCGCTTTCCTTTCAGTGGCGTCCCGTCCAACCGGATTTCGCCGTCCGAGATGGACTCGAGTCCCGCAATCATCCGCAGGGTGGTGGACTTCCCGCACCCTGATGGGCCGACGAGGACGAGGAACTCGCCGTCGTCGATATCTATCGAGACGTCGTCTACTGCGGTGACGTCGTCGAACCGTTTCGTGACCGAATCGAGTGTGAGTTGAGCCATTTACGTTTCACCTGCGACGCCTTTTGCGAACTGTTCGCCGAAGAGGACGTAGATGACGAGCGTCGGCAGCGCCGCGATGAACGCGCCCGCCATCTGCACGTTGTACTGTTGGACCATCGAGCCCTTGAGCGTGTTGAGCGCGATGGTAATCGGTGCATTCGAGGGGTCGCTCACGAGCACCAGCGCGAACAACAGGTCGTTCCAGATGTTCGTGAACTGGTAGATGAGCGCCACCGCGAACATCGGTTTCGAGAGCGGCAAGACGATTTTCCGGTAGATTCGGGCCGGCGTTGCACCGTCCAGTCGTGCCGCTTCGAGCATCTCTCTGTCGAGCGAGAGGTAGTAGCCACGGAAGAGGACGGTACAGATTGGAATCCCGTAGGCCGTGTGCGTCACGGCGAGTTCGATGAGGCCGGCACGGTCCGCCATCGCCGTGAACAGACCCGGCAGTACTGGGAGGAACGAAATCGCACCTGCCATGGACGTGAACAGGTTGGCGATATCGACCATCGCCCAAAAGCGGGTCAGTGGAACCAGCACAGACTGGTAGGGGATGAACACGCCGGCGACGAACAGGACGAGCACGCCGACCTGATACCGCCAGTCGAGGTTGGTCATCCCGTAGGCCGCCATCGACCCGAGGAACGCCGAAAACACCGCCGCCGGCACGGTGAACAGGAGACTGTTCACGAGTCCGGGGGCGAGTCTGTCGAACGCCTGCATCCACGGTTCGACGGTAAAGCCGTCTATCGGTGGTGGCGAGAACGGTGTCGTACTGAAGAAGACGTTCTGTGTCTTGAACGCCGTCATCAGTCCCGTTTCGAGCGGTGCGAGATAGAAACCAATCATCACGACGAGCGTCGCGTAGATGCTGACTCGTCGAAGGTTGACGTCGCGAAGGGAGTCTGTCGTACTCATAGTTCACCTCGCTGGTACTGGCGGTAGAGATACGGCGCGATGACGCCGAGCGCCATCAGGAACAACACCGTCGCGATGCCGGACCCGTAGGCCCAGTTCGTGGACATGAACGCCTCGCGGAACATCATCACCGAGAGGATGTCCGTCGACGGCCCGGGGTTCGGGCCGAACATCACGAACAGGAAGTCGAACGCCTTCAGCGCGAACACCATCAACACGACGGCGGCGCTCGTCGTCGACGAGCGGAGTTGCGGGATGATGACCCGCCAGTACATACGGACCGTCGACGCGCCGTCGGTTCGGGCCGCCTCGTACTGTTCTGTCGGTATCGCCTGCAATCCGGCGAGATAGACGACCATCGCGTAACCCGAGAACTGCCACATCAACGCGAAGATGACCGACGCGAGTTTGAACCGCGGGTCGGAAAGCCACGCCTGCGTGAGCGCGTCTAACCCGACTGCGCGAAGCGTCTCGTTGATGAGTCCGATTCGGGGGTTGTACATCCACGACCAGAAGATGGCCGTGACGACGAACGAGAGACTCATCGGCAACAGGTAGATGGTCCGGAACGTGTTTTCGAACCTGACGCCCTGGTCGACGAGAATCGCCAAGAGCAGGCCCAAGACGAGCGTGATGACGGTGAACGCGACGAGCAGTGCGACGGTGTTCCGCGTCGCGGCGAAGAAGTTCGACCCCGGTTCGAGCAACTCGTTGAACATCCGACTGTACATCGAGAGGTCGAAGTCCGCGTACTCGGGTTGGCCGAGTCCCTCCCAGTCGGTCAGCGAGATGACCGCGTTCCACGCGACGGCCCCGTAGACGAAAAGCCCCATCAGGAGCGCCGCCGGTCCCCAGAAGGGAATCGACCGGACGAAATCGCTGTCGAGGAACGACTGCACGTCGAACGAGCGACCACTCGTCACCGAGGAGTCGGCAGTGCCACCGTCTGCTCTGAGCGAGTCGGCGTCGCTGTCTGCAGCGCCGTCGCTGTCGGAACGTTCGTCGTCGTGGTCACCGCCCAGCACACCGAAAAGAATGCTGTTCATGTACGGCCTCTAGACGTCGAAGGCGTTGACGAGGTCCTCGTACGTGCCCTCGACGTCGTAGGATTCGAGGAACGCCGCGAACGCGCCTTCGATGTTGCTCTTGATTTCCGGCCGGACCGCCGTCCCGTGGGCGATGGTCGGCGGTTGCTCGTCAGAGTTGCTGAAGTCTTCGCTTTGGGCCTGCAGGAACGGACCGAACGCGTCCATCGACACGTCCGTGCGCGGGGGAATCGACCCCTTCTTCGTGTTGAACCGTTCCTGTGCGTCCGTCGTCCCACAGTACGTGAGGAACTTCTCCGTCGCGTCGGGCGAGGGGTTGTTCGTCGGGAAGACGAACGAGTCCATCACGAGGGAGTAGACGCCCTCCGTGCCGGGGTACGCGACGTTGCCCCAGTCGGAGTCGTAGGCGAAGTCGTCTGCCGCGTTGTACTGGCCCGCCGCCCAGTCACCCTGATGGATGAACGCGGCGTCGCCTTCGACGACCATCGAGTTACCCTGGTCCCACGAGATGGACCCGGCGTCCTCCGGGAAGTGGTCGCTGTAGTCGACGAGCGTCTGGAGTGCGCTCTTGACCTCGTCTTCGACGCTCGAAACGTCGCCGTTGGTAAACGTCTCGAACGCGCCGACACCGGCCTCACCGATGAGGATGGTCTCCCACAACTGGACCGTCGACCACGGCGACTGCGTCTGGTGGGCCATCGGCACTGCGTCCGTCTCGGACGCGACGGTTTCGAGGGCGCTCGTGAGGTCACTCGGCGATTCGATACTCGCCGGGTCGACGCCCGCGCTCTCGAGGACAGACGTGTTGTAAAAGAGGTTGTTGAGACGGTGGATGTTGATAGGGACGGAGACGAAGTTGTCGGTGCCGCCCTTCGCCGCCTCCTGGACGCCGTCGAGGTAGGCGTTCTGCATGTCGTTTTTGCCCCAGACGCTGTCTGAGATGTCGGTCAGGAGGTCAGCGTCCGTGTAGGGGAACAGTGCCTTCCCCGGCCAAATCTGGAACGTCGACGGCGGGTTCTGATTCAGCACTCGGTTCTTGATGACCGTGTCGAGTGCGCTCCCTGCACCACCGGGTGCGGGGTTGTTTTCGACTTCGACGTCCGGATACGCCTCCTGGAAACCTTCCAGAAGCGCGTTGAGCGCTTCCTGTTCACCACCTGCGGTCCACCAGTGAACGATTTCGAACGTCTGACCGCCGCCGCCACCGCCCCCCGACTCGGTGGTCGTCGTGTCGTCTGAACCACCTTCAGTCGTGGTATCTTCACCGCCGCCGCCACCACCACCGCCGGTACATCCGGCGAGGAGTGTCGCGCTCCCTGCACCACCTGCCAGTTTGAGGTACGTCCGTCGTGAGACGTCGTCAGCGAATGAGTTGTCAGTCATAATTATCGGACCGTTTGGTACCAACTAAGACATTTCATCACGATTAACTTAAACCTTCTCAACTAGACAATTCACTAACGAGTAAATTTTTACATATCTTATTGTTGGTTGTACAAAAATACAGTACTGAAATCCCATACAGCACAAAAGATTACTTTTCCAGTCACGTGTCGTTTGCGGCCGATTCGGTCAATTTCAGTCACGGACCAGTGGATTTTACCTCCCTACAGACGACGTTCGAACTATGGGAGACGACGATTACCGAATCGAACAGGACAGCCTCGGAGAGATGCAGGTTCCGGCGGACGCCTACTGGGGCGCACAGACGCAGCGCGCAGTCGAGAACTTCCCGATTTCGGGGATTACGTTCGGCCGCCGGTTCGTCCGCGCACTCGGCGTCGTAAAGAAGGCGGCCGCACAGGCGAACCGTGACCTCGGGATGATAGACGACGACGTGGCAGACGCCATCGTCGAGGCGGCAGACGAGGTCATCGCCGGCGAACTCGACGACCAGTTCCCAGTCGACGTCTTCCAGACGGGGTCCGGTACCTCGTCGAACATGAACGCGAACGAAGTCATCGCCAACCGCGCCGCCGAAATCATGGGTGAAGGCATCGGTGACCGGGTCGTCCACCCGAACGACCACGTCAACTTCGGCCAGTCCTCCAACGACGTGATTCCGACGGCGATGCACGTCTCCGCCCTCGAAGCAGTCGAGAAAGACCTTCTCCCCGCACTACAGACGCTCGCCGACGCCCTCGGCGACAAGGAAGCGGAGTTCGACGGCGTCGTCAAGACCGGACGCACGCACCTGCAGGACGCCACCCCAGTCCGCCTCGGACAGGAGTTCGGTGGCTACCGGACGCAGGTCGAAAAGGGCATCCGTCGCGTCGAGAACGTCCGCGAGCATCTCGGTGAACTCGCCCTCGGCGGCACCGCCGTCGGCACGGGTCTCAACACCCACCCCGAGTTCCCCGCGAAGGCCGCCGAGTACATGACCGAAGAGACCGGTGTCGAGTTCCGCGAGGCCGACAACCACTTCGAAGCCCAGGCCGCCCACGACGCGATGGCCGAGGCACACGGCGCGCTCCGCACCGTCGCCGGCTCCCTCAACAAGATTGCGAACGACCTTCGCCTGCTCGCGTCCGGCCCGCGCAACGGTCTGGGTGAACTCGAACAACCCGAGAACCAGCCCGGGTCGTCGATTATGCCCGGCAAAATCAACCCCGTCGTCGCGGAAGCGGTCAACCAGGTCCACAAACAGGTCGTCGGCAACGACGCCGCCGTCGCCGCCGGCGCGTCCGAAGGCCAAATCGACCTCAACCTCTACAAACCCGTCCTCGCGCACAACTTCCTCGAATCGGCCAAGCTCCTCTCGAACGCCTCCGAAGTGTTCGCCGAGCGCTTCGTCGCCAAACTCGAAGCCAACGAGGACCACTGTGCCGAACAGGTCGAACAGTCGATGGCGCTGGCGACGGCGCTCAACCCGGCTATCGGCTACGACAAGGCCTCGAAAGTCGCAAAGAAGGCGCTCGCAGACGGGAAGACGGTCCGTCAGGTCGCCGTCGACGAGGGTTACCTCACCGAAGAAGAGGCGGACGAAGTCCTCGACCCCGAGAAGATGACCCATCGCGGTATCCTCGGAGACGACTGAACCACCTGCGAGAGACGACCGTTTTTTCGAGCGTTATCCTCCACGGGAGACGGCGCTGTCTCGTGTCGGTTTCAGGACTGTTTTTTCACTTGTTTACGGCGGCGAATCGTTGTATTTACTCGCCCTTCGGTAGCAATCACCATCCCGCGTCCCCGTGACAGTCGTGACCGTGTGGTGAACTCTCACGATATTTCGAAAATCGGTATTTTGAAGCCTGAATTGGTTGTTTATACGGGTATGGCCGGACTGCAAGAGCAGCGGGCCCGCGGGCGAGACATGTTGGAGTGTCGAGGTTGTGGGGCCGTATTCCCAGAGGGACGAGCGACGAACGACGGGTGGACGTACGTGTGTCCCGAGTGTGGTGAGGTCGAAGGTATCGGCGAAGGACTCCGTCGACTCTAACTGCAGACTGACGCCGACTGCAGACTGAATCCTTTTTTACTCCCCCCGTCCCGAAGAGATACCAATGAGCGAGTACGACTACGAGGACCTCGGTCTCGTCGCGGGACTCGAGATTCACCAGCAACTCGACACCGCGACGAAACTGTTCTGTGGGTGTCCCACGGAACTCCGGGAACCCGACGACGCCGCACGGACGTTCACGCGGTTCCTGCACCCGACGAAGAGTGAGCTTGGCGAACTCGACGACGCCGCCCTCGAAGAGAGTCGCGTCGAACGCGAGTTCGAATATCTCGCCTACGACACGACCTGTCTGGTCGAAGAGGACGACGAACCACCGCACAGACTCGACGACGAAGCGCGCACCGTCGTGATGCAAATCGCGTCACTCCTCGACATGAACGCCGTCGACCAGGCGCACGTCATGCGCAAACTCGTCATCGACGGGTCGAACACCTCTGGCTTCCAGCGGACCACGCTCATCGCACAGGAAGGCGAGATTCAGACGAGCGAGGGTCCGGTCTCTATCGTGGACCTCATGCTCGAAGAGGAGTCCGCACAGCGCGTCGAAGAACGCGGCGACGACGTCCTCTTCAGTCTGGACCGACTCGGTATCCCGCTGGTCGAAATCGGAACCGGCCCGGACATCTCCTCGCCCGAGCAGGCACGCGAAGCGGCACAGACCATCGGCATGCTCCTGCGTTCGACGGGCAAGGTCAAACGTGGCCTCGGAACCATCCGACAGGACGTCAACGTCTCTATCGCCGACGGCGCGCGCGTCGAAATCAAAGGCGTGCAGGCGCTCGACCAAATCGACGAAATCGTCCGCTTCGAAGTCGGGCGACAGGCAGAACTCGTCGAAATCCGCGACGAACTCCAGTCGCGTGACGCCGCCGTCGGCGACGTAACCGACGTAACCGGCGTCTTCGAAGACACCGACTCGGGCGTCATCCGTGGTGCACTCGACTCCGGTGGCAAGGTCATGGGCGTCAGACTCGCCGGATTCGACGGCCTCGTCGGCCGAGAACTCCAACCTGACCGCCGCCTCGGGACAGAGTTCTCCGACCACGCCAAGCGCCACGGCGCGGGCGGCATCTTCCACACGGACGAACTCCCGGCCTACGGCGTCACCGAAGACGAAGTCGAGGCGCTCCGCGAGGCAGTCGGTGCCGGCCCCGACGACGCCGTCGCAATCGTCGCCGACGACCCAGAGACTGCTGACCTCGCTATCGACGCCGTCGCAGAACGCGCGGAAGTCGCCATCGAGGAAGTCCCCGAAGAGACCCGCGGTGCCAACGACGACGGCACGACGCGCTACCTCCGCCCGCTTCCCGGTGCGGCCCGGATGTACCCCGAGACGGACGTCATCCCGGTCGAACTCGACCCGAGCGACGTCGAGACGCCCGAACTCCTCACTGAGAAGGAAGACCGTTATCAAGACGAGTTCGGCCTCGACGCTGGCCTCGCAGAACAGGTCGCCTACGGCCGCAAGATGCCGCTGTTCGAGCAAGCAGTCGACGAGGGCATCGACGCGACGTTCGCGGCGGGTCTCCTCGAATCGACGCTCACGGAACTCCGCCGCGACGACGTCGCCGTGGAGGAACTCTCGGACGACCACCTCCTCGCTGTCATGCACCTCGTCGAAGACGGTGACCTAGCCAAAGAGGGCGTCAACGACGTGCTCTCGACCATCGCCGAGAACCCTGACCTCTCTGCCGAAGAAGCAGTCGAAGAAGCGGGTCTCTCCGGCGTCTCCGAGGACGAAGTTCGCGAGGCTATCGCGGAAGTCGTCGAACGCAACGCCGAACAGGTCGAACAGCAGGGCATGGGCGCGTTCTCCGCGCTCATGGGCGAAGCGATGGGCGCACTCCGTGGCAAGGCCGACGGTGGCGTCGTGAGCGACGTGCTCCGCGAAGAGATTCAAAAGCGGGCCTGAGTACACGGCACGTTCGGCGGGGGCGACTCGTCATCGCCTCGCTGAAAACCACCTTCTTTCAACGGATGCGGAGATATCTGACAATTTATTGTCCACATCTCTAAGATTATCTGGGAAATCACGACATATATATAACTACTTTTCTCGCCTATCTGGTGCGAGGAACTTGGTAACATGACTACTCCAGAAATCACCCGACGAGCAGCGCTGCGGCTAACTGGTGGACTTTTCGCACTCGGTGCGATGAGTGGGACAGCGGCCGCTAGAGACCACCACTACGGAAACGGAAACGGCATCGGGGCGTTCCTGAACGCTAAAGCACAGGGTAAAGACAGCCCGATCTGGACCTCCGGCGTCGCGAACATGAAGGGCAAAGACGTGGTCGAAGTCGACGTCGGGGTGATGACCTCACTCAACCTCCCAGAGGAATTCTTGCCACCGGGTGTCGAAGGACCTGACGAGGGGCCGTTCGCATTCGGGCCCAAAGCGATTCTGGTCTCGGCGGGAACGAAAGTCAAGTGGGTGTGGACTGGAAACCCGTTTGCGTTCTTCGACCCGGACAACCCGTGGCCACACAACGTTGTCTCACTCAAGATGGACGGTGCGGGACCCCTGTTCGGAAGCTCGTTCCAGGGGACTGGCACCTACGAATACACCTTCGACGAACCCGGAACCTACCCCTACTACTGCGCCCCACACGGATACCCGTACGAGGACGACAGCGGGTTCGAACTCAACCTCCTCGGAATGCGCGGGGCCGTCATCGTGACTCGCCGGTAATCTCCCGTCGCTTCTTCTGCCCACGTCCGGCCCACACGCGCCGGACGATGTACTCGATTCCCGTGACCAGCAGGACGACGGCCACGAACATCGGCCCGAAGAAGACGAACATCCCGAGCGCATCGGACTCGCCACGGACGTGGAGGAACGCCCACCAGACGAGTTCTGTGACGCCAAAGAGACCGACGAGTGGGACGACGAGGCCGTATCGGGCGTACAACCGCGCAGTAGCGTAGACGAACCCTGCTAAGACGAGGAGCGAAAACACGAGAACTCCGCCCATGGCAGTCGGATTTTCGGTGACTCCCGGCGGGAACGCGTCAGTGACGACTCTGGCGACGCCCCACACTGCGAGTGTCGCGGCGGCGAAGACAGCACCGAGAACCGCCGGAAGGAGTCGCTCGCTGGCGATTCGCTCCCGGGCCGCGTACACGACACCGACGAGAACGATGCCGACAGCAGACGCAACCGCGTGGGTCAGCAGTTGACTGCCGAGTACAGGGTCGGGCGTTCCCGGCACCTCACTGCACCTCGATTTTCGTCGCAGACTTTTCGGCAATCGCAGTCAATCGCTCGACACGTTCGTCGGTCGATGGGTGCGTCGAGAGCATCTCCGAGATGGGGTCGTCCAGCTCGACTTCGCCGTAGACCCACAGCGGCGACATCCCCCACTGGGGTTGTGCAGCGCGGTCTAGCTTCTTGAGCGCCGACGCCAGTGCCATCGGATTCCCCGTCACTGCGGCGGCCCGTGCGTCGGCGGCGAACTCACGCTTTCGTGATTGCGAGCGGATGAAGACCGTAAATCCGAATCCGAGGAAGCCAACGATGGTGTCCAATCCGAGACGGATTCGTCCCGGAATCGTCCGGTGCCACTCTTTCGGGCGTCCGCGAATCCACGCCGTCCCCAGCGCAATCCCCGTCGCGAAGAACGTCACTGGCGAGACGAAGAGGTAGCCGATGCCGACGAGCGTTTGGCCCATACTCGCCACGAGCGACTGTGAGAGTCCGTCTTTGCGTTCGAGGTGGGCGAGTTCGTGCGCGAGCAATGCTTCGAACTCGTCCACGTCGAGGAGGCGAAAGAGCGCCGTATCGAGGACGATGACGTCGCGGCCGAGTGGGTCGAGGGCCATCGCGTTCGGCGTGGTGAACCGCGCCAGTTTCAGCGCCGGTGGTTCGACGCCCATCTCCGCCGAGAGTCTGTCGAGGAGGCGGTGAACCGCGGGCGACTCAGACCGCGTCAAGTCACGGGCGTCGAGTCGACTGAGCAGTTGGAGCGTCCCGAACCGGAAACTCAGGTACCCGAGGACGACGACGACGGCCGACCCCACGAGCGCACTCGTCACCGGGTCGGGGCGAAGTCGCCACAGCGTCACCACTGCAAACGCGCTCAGGGCGCTGAGGAGGAGGTACGAGACGAGGACAGCGAGTCCGATGACGACCATCGGGGCGCGTGACCTGCGGGGGACCGAGACCATTCGGCGAGAGATACGCTCGCAAGTCTCAAACCGTTGTCGGGCGTCGTGAATTGCCGCACACCGCTACTTTCTCGACACCTCCGCTCGAAGCGAGAGTGATGCGATTCTTCGAAGACCTCTCGGTCGGCGACATCTACGAGTACGGTGACTACACGGTGACCGAAGACGAGATTCTGGAGTTCGCCGAGCAGTACGACCCACAGTGGTTCCACACCGACCCCGAACGCGCCGAAGCGGAGTCGATGTACGGAAGCGTCATCGCCAGCGGGTGGCACACGACGGCGATGACGATGCGTCTGAACGTCGACGGGTTCCTCGGTGATTCGGTCGCTCTCGGCGCGAAAGGCGTCGACGAACTCCGCTGGTGGAAACCGGTTTATCCGGGCGACACCCTCAGTATCGAAAACGAAATCGTCGACACGACGGTCGAAACCGAAGACCGGGGCCTCGCGAAAATCAAGACGACCACCTACGCGGAACGGACATCTGGTGAGGTGGAGAAGGTCTGTTCGTTCGTCGGACTCGTGATGGTCGCACGACGACCGGAGGAGTGAGTGAAGGGACTGTCCCGACCGACTTCAGTCGTCGTCGCGGAACCGTTCGGGGTGCCGTGCTCGCTCTGCGGCACGCCGAAGCACGCCGGTCAACGTCGCCGCCTCGCGCTCAGTCGGGTGGGCACGGCCGACGAGTCGGCGCATCATCTGTGACGTCTTGTTCCGTTTGTGTTCGCGGTAGTCGATTGCGTCGAGTAAGTCGTCGAAGAACCGGTAGACGACGTCTATCTCTTCTTCGGAAGCGCGTTCGCGCTCTACGTCCGGGAGTTGCGTCTCTTCGACGGTGAACCGGCGGAGTTCGTACAGCAGGATGGTCGCCGCCTGCCCGAGGTTGAGGACGGGATACCGGCCGTCTGCGGGGATACAGCACACCTCGTCGAGCATCGCAATCTCCTCGTTGTCGAGGCCGGTTCCTTCACGGCCGAAGACGAGTGCCGTCTTGGTCTTGACCGTCTCCAGTGAGTCGGCGAGTTCGACCGGCGTCTTGAACGGGTAGCGGACGTGTCTCGTGGAGTCTTCGTGGGAGACTGCCGTCGTCCCGACGGTGTGGAACTCTTCGACGACTTCTTCGAGCGTCGTCTCGGTTGCGTTCGGCAGGACGTCCTCGCGAGCGTGGCCGGCGAACCCGTACGCCTCGCCATCGGGGTCCAACGGCGGCGGGTTGACCAGTCGCAAGTCGTAGAGACCGAAGTTCTTCATCGCCCGGGCGATGGTGCCGACGTTCCCCGGCGTCTCGGGTTCGACGACGACGACGACGAACTCGTGGTTGGCGTCGTGCCCGTCGCTCATTTCGTCGGGTAGTCCGTGTCTAAATCGACGTCTGCCAAGTCGTCTTCGTCGACGAGCGACTCGTCGTCCGTATCCGGGCCGTAGTCGCGAAGGTTGATACGCTCACCTTCGAATCCCTCGACCAGTCGCTGTTGAATCTCGGCGGCGTCCGGCGGCGACGGCAGTTCGTCTGGGTCGGTATCGACGTACTCCAGTCCACCGTATCCCTCTGGGGCGCGTCCGCCGTCTGCGAACCACTCGTGGAACGCGTCGGCGAACACGGCATCGCCGACGAACTCGCGGCCGTCTTCCTCGCGGAACCAGTAGAGGAAGTCGGGTTCGTGCTGGTCACACAGCAGGACTTCCTCACCGGGTTCGCCGTAGACGATTCGTGCCTGTCGGCACTGCTGAATTTCCTCGTCGCCGTGGACGAGATAACACCCGTCGCACGGTTCTTCGACGAGTGTGACGAGACGGACGAGGCGCTTGCGCGCGTCTTCGGGGATATCGTCGAGCGGTTTGAACTCCCCGTCGTCGGTGAATATCTCGGACTCTTCGAAACGCCATCCGCGGAGTCCCACGCTGACCTTCGCCATGACGCGAGGTAACCGAGCGGCGGATAAAAATGGCGTGATGCGTCCGCACGGCGCGGGACAGGGCCGAACGACGGTGAGGCACCGAACGCGTCCGCGACCGGTCTGCATATGTTCGTGTGGTCCAACCGACGGGTATGCGAACCGTCGATGCGGCAGGACTCGAAATCGGTGACGACCACCCGCCCCGAATCATGGGTGTGTTGAACGTCTCCAAGGAGTCGCCGTACAAACCGAGCGTGTTCAACGACCCGACTGAGGCCGCCGAATACGTCGACCGGAACCTCATCGACGAAGGAGCCGATATCGTCGATATCGGCCTCGAATCCGCGAACAAACGACTCGACGTACTGTCGGCCGACGACGAACTCGAACGCCTCGACACGGCACTGTCCGTTCTCGACCACGTCTCCGGCGACGCCGTCTTCTCTATCGAGACGCGGTATCACGAAGTCGCACAGGCGGCCCTCGAAAACGGATTCGACATGGTCAACGACATCTGCGGGTTCGCCGACCCGGAGATGCCGACGGTGTGTGAAGAACACGACGCCGCCGTCGCGAAGATGGCGAGTCCGCCGGACCTCACGCGACCCGGTGCTATCGAGGAGGTAGACGATATCTACGACGCGCTCGAACTGAACGGCTTTACCGACAAGACCATCGTGGACCCGGCGTTCGGCGGGTGGTCGGAAGCGAAGACGCTCGCACACGACCGAGAGACGTTCGACCGACTCCGCGAGTTCCGCGGATACGGGTATCCGATTCTCGTCTCTATCAACCGGAAGAACTTCCTCCGTGACGTGGCCGGGCGTTCGACGGAAGACGCGCTTCCGGTCAGTCTCGCGGCCACCTCGATGGCCGTCGAACGCGGTGCACACGTCATCCGAACACACGACGTGCGAGAGACGCGTGACGCGGCCCTCATCGGTCACGAGTTCAAACGCCGTCGCGTCCGTGAACCTGGCGACGTCTCCGTCGAAGAACTCGACGTGACGACGCCGCGCGAAGCGGAGCGACATCTCGACCGAATCGGGGCATCGACAGATATCGCCGCCGAGAGTGTCACCCGAGTCTTCGAACTCGAAGGCCTCTCGGACGCCGACAGAGAGGCCCTCGCTGCTGCCGCTGCAGATGCGGGCGTGACATTCGTCGGTGGTGAAACCGGTGGCCTCCTCGTCGGGTCGCCGGCCTCACTCGGCCGGGTTTCAGGCCTCGTCACTCCTGCCTCAGACGCTCTCGAAGCGGCGTTAGAGACAGTCGAACGGGGCGTCCGCTGAGGGCGTTTTCCACGACCAATCGACGGTTTATCTGCTCGGAATTAATGTGAGTATAGTTGACACGAACCCGTCGATTTGTATGACGTTCGGCATGCGTTGACCGTTCTACTAAGAGAAAACTTATACCATCCGACTCTAAAACGGTCCTGTGGACGCCGGAAGGGCACGCGGGTAGGGGTACACGAGTGCCATTCCGGCCCATACAGTTAATCTCTGAGCAGCAGCACTCTGAGTATCAACCATGCGATTTAGCGAGTGGGAGCCCGTCTACAGACAGATTCTCGATAGTTTCGGGTTCGAGCGAGCGGGTGACGAGGAGGCACGTGACGTTCTCGCGTCGCTCGTCTCGCCGTTCGACCGCACTCGCCTCGCGTGGGGCGGACAGACGGTTGCTATCTGCGGCGCGGCACCGACGCTCGACGCCGAACTGGACGCTCTCGGCGACGCTGACGTCGTCGTCGCCGCCTCGACTGCTGCCGACGTCGTTCGTGAGGCAGGGTACGACGTCGATATGATGGTCACGGACCTCGACAAGAACCCAGAGACAGCAGTGGAACTGAGTGAGCGCGGGACTCCCGTCGCCGTCGCCGCTCACGGTGACAACGTCCCGGCGATACGAGAGTGGGTCCCCAAGTTCGACGCCGACCACGTTCTCGGGACGACACAGGCCGAACCGCACGGCCCGGTGGTCAACTGGGGTGGATTCACCGACGGTGACCGGGCAGCGTTCATCGCGGACGAACTTGGCGCGGCGTCACTCGTCTTCGCGGGGTGGGACTTCGACGACCCGTCGGTAGACGCAATCAAAGCACAGAAACTGGCGTGGGCGGAACGACTGTTGGCGTGGCTCGAACGCCGACGAGACGAACCGTTCGCCATCCTCGATGGGCGACGCGACGACGTCGAACCGCTCCCGTAGCCGTTCTGTTCGCTCGTCACACCGGAAAACCCGTCTCACCGAGTGCTGCGTGGTTGTTTCCCCGCTTCGGTGTCGCTGCTGGAGACGGTGGGCGTCGCTTCGTCGACGACTGCGTCGAAGAGTTCGGAGTTACAGGCCAGACAGGAGACGGTGACGTGGCGCTTGCTCTTCTCTTCGTCGGACACTCGTTCGGTGTCGACTTCGATTGCCCCGTCACAGGTGGGGCACCGACGGAGACTCAGGCGAAGCGCACCGAGGACGCGGTTCCGGTCGGCCGTCGAGAGTCGCCACCACTCTGGGTAGTGACGCCGGAACGCCATGACTGCGGTCAGGTCGGCCACGAACGCGGCACGCGACATCCACCGGCCGATGTTTCCGCCGTCGAGCTTGGCGAACAACCCCTGTTCGTCCCATCCCATCTCGACGCGGGTGTGGTCGACGCCGAGTAAGCCAGCGAGCGCCGACTGGTCGTACTCCCGACCACGCATCTCGACCATTCGTCGCCGCCATTCGGCCGCAAACTGCTTCGAGAGAGCGAGTGAGTCGGATTCTCCGTGCGCGAAGACACCGGCGGCGTTCAGGTCGGCGACTAAATCGACGTCGCCCTCGACTGAAATCGACGACGGCGGTGCTGGCGGGAGTTTCGGCAGACTCGTCTCCCGTAGCTCGGCCACCGCGAATCCGAAGACCACTGCTGGTGGAAGGACACCGAAGACGACACCGTACGGAGTCCACACGAGCCACCCGAGTGCCCCACAGACAAATGTCAGAAACAAAAGGGGAAGGACGATAGGGTTCCCGAGCAGTGGCTGGTTGGTCCCCAGGTCAAGTGAGATTCGCTGCCCGGTCATACGACATACATGGCGTTCTTGCCGTATAGGTATGGACAGGGTACATCAGATATGAAGAATGTAAATGTGTGGACTTATCTGAATACAGTATATAATATCACATTACCACAGAGCTTGGCCGCCAAATATCACTATTACTCACATATTGTCGACACAGGCAGCGAGCGAAACCATCTCCGGGTGTGAGACTGTCCGAGTAGGACGACGTTTGTTGGACGCATGCGGAGTAAGGGGTTGCCTGCCGCTACATTAACGGTGACTCCGTCCTGAGGCGCGACCATGGACCTCTACTGGCACCGGCGTGATTTGCGCGTTGCCGACAATCGAGGGGTGACTGAGGCAGCGAGCGAGGGCGACGTCGTCCCACTCTTCGTCTTCGACGAGGCGGTGCTCGACCACGCCGGTTCGCCACGGGTGCAGTACATGCTGGACGCACTCGACGCGCTCCGAGCGTCGTATCGCGCCGCCGACAGTGACCTCCTCGTCGGACGGGGAGACCCGAGAAGACTCGTTCCCGCACTCGCGTCGGAACTCGGTGCAGACCGAGTCGTCTGGAACGAAGACTACTCCGGGTTGGCCCGTGAGCGTGACGCCGCAGTGCGTCTCGCACTCGACGACGCTGGCATCTCCCGAGCGTCGGTTCACGACGCTATCTTCCACCCACCGGGGTCGATTACGACGAACGCAGGCGACCCCTACTCGGTCTACACCTACTTCTGGAAGAAGTGGCGTGACCGAGAGAAACCCGACCCCTATCCCGAACCCGACGACGACGCCTTCGTCGAACGAGCGACACTCGAATCGGCCGCTCGCCCGGTGCCGAACGTCAGCGTCGGTACCCTGCCGACGCTGTCTGACCTCGGGTTCGACGAACCGACCGCAGACGTGATTGCCGCGGGAACTGACGCGGCACGCCGCCGCCTCGACGACTTCTGTGCGGACGCAATCTATCGCTACGCCGACGACAGGGACTATCCCGCCAGAGACGGGACGTCGATGCTCTCGACAGACCTGAAGTTCGGAACGATAGGCATCCGAGAGGTGTACGATGCAACTGTTGCAGCACGTGAAACGGTCGGTGGCAAGCGAGACGAATCCGTCGAGGAGTTCCAGTCACAACTCGCGTGGCGTGAGTTCTACGCGCACGTCCTCCGGTTCAACCCGAGCGTCGTCTCGGAGAACTACAAGGAGTTCGAACACGACATCCAGTGGCGCGACGACCCAGACGAACTGGCGGCGTGGAAAGCGGGCGAGACAGGGTATCCAATCGTCGACGCCGGAATGCGCCAACTGCGAGCCGAGGCGTACATGCACAACCGCGTTCGCATGATTGTCGCGTCGTTTCTCACCAAGGACCTGTTGTGTGACTGGCGACACGGGTACGCGCACTTCCGCGAGTACCTCTCTGACCACGACACGGCCAACGACACCGGTGGGTGGCAGTGGGCCGCCTCCACGGGGACCGATGCGCAACCCTACTTCCGTATCTTCAACCCGATGACGCAGGGCGAGCGCTACGACCCGGACGCCGAATACATCACGAAGTACGTGCCGGAACTTCGCGGCGTGCCGGCCGACACGATTCACGACTGGCACGAGACGAGCGACACGGAACGCGAGCGAGTCGCACCGGAGTATCCCGCACCTCTCGTGGACCACTCCGAACGACGGGAGATGGCGCTGGCGATGTTCGAAGCGGCGCGAGGCGACGACTGACGCCGGTCGGGTCGCCGCTCCGTCGAGTGGCGAAACGCTATCGTTCCAGCCCGCGAGTTGCTTCGCATGCACGTCGCCATCCTGCTGTACGACGGATTCGACGAACTCGACGCCGTCGCTCCGTTCGAAGTGTTCCAGAACGCGGGCGCGTTCGGTGCGGACTGCACCGCGGAGTTCGTCACGCTCGACGAACGCGACTTCGTGACCGCAAGCCACGGCATGCGCGTCGGCGTCGACAGCGTCCTCGACCCAGAAACCGACCGCCCTGACCTCCTCGTCGTCCCCGGCGGCGGATGGAATTCGCGGGCAGAACAGAGTGCGTGGACAGAAGCAGAGAAGGGCGACGTTCCCGACGCGATAGCGACGCTTCACGCGGCCGGAACCACGGTTGCCGGCGTCTGTACCGGCGGGATGCTCCTCTCGCGGGCGGGTATCCTCAGCGGACGGCGTGCAATCACACACGGGAGCGCCCTCGACGACTTACGCGAGACGGACGCCGAAGTCGTCGCCGCCCGCGTCGTCGACGACGGCGACGTGCTGACTGCTGGCGGCGTCACCTCTGGCCTCGACCTGTCGTTACACGTCGTCGAACGCGAGTTCGGCGAGTCAGTCGCTGCTCGTGTCGCTCGCGAAATCGAGTACGAACGCCGTGAGAGCCCGTTCGGCGGCTGACACGAGCGGTCACTCGGCGACGAACTGAACGACCGAAATCGACGGACTGCGGGGCCCGAGACCCTGCTCTATGTTATCATACCTCTCCTCAAGTTTTAACAGGATTCCGCCCCACCCACAATACGGAGGATATTACACAATGAGCTACGAACTCGACCCGCTTCCATACGACTACGACGCCCTCGAACCCCACATCTCCGAACAAGTCCTGACCTGGCACCACGATACCCACCATCAGGGCTACGTAAACGGCTGGAACGCGGCCGAAGAGACCCTCGCCGCGAACCGCGACGCAGGCGAGTTCGGTTCGTCCGCTGGTGCGCTTCGCAACGTCACCCACAACGGTTCCGGTCACATCCTGCACGACCTCTTCTGGCAGAACATGTCGCCGGAAGGCGGTGACGAACCCTCGGGTGCGCTCGCAGACCGCATCGAGGAAGACTTCGGTTCCTACGAAGCCTGGAAGGGCGAATTCGAAGCTGCTGGCTCCGCCGCCGGTGGCTGGGCACTTCTCGTCTACGACTCGTTCTCGAACCAGCTTCGCAACGTCGTCGTGGACAAGCACGACCAGGGCGCACTCTGGGGTAGCCACCCCATCCTCGCACTGGACGTCTGGGAGCACTCCTACTACCACGACTACGGCCCGGCCCGCGGAGACTTCATCAGCGCGTTCTTCGAAGTCGTCGACTGGGAAGAGCCGTCGGCCCGCTACGAGCAGGCCGTCGAACTCTTCGAGTAGAGCCGTCCATCCTGACAATTCTTTTGCAGACACCGCCCGACGAGCGACGGTGCTCGCGTCCTGACGACCAACGCGTGAGAAGACAGGCCCGCCCAGTCAGTCGAGCGATTCAGTAGCGGTGACGAACGTCGTGAGGTCGACGTCTTCTGCAACCTCCTGCAACTGGTCGTTCAACGTCGCGAAGTCGCGGCCTGCCGGGCCACGGTCGAATCCAGCGAGCAACCCCACGGGGTGGTCACCGACGAACGTCCGAAACTGCTCGAATTCGTCGAATCCACGGACCGTGTAGCCGTATTCGGCGTAGTAGAGGGCCTCGTAGGTGTCTCTCGTGACGTAGCCGAACCGCTCGTTGTCGATGAACTTCGCGACGTCGACGGAGTCGATGGCGTCGGCAACGTCCTCTCGGAGGTAGAGATGTTCGTAGCCGTGACGGTCGAACACCCACAGGTCCCGAAGCGCGTCTCCAGCGAACGCGCGGACGGTATCGACGATTCGTGAAGCGGCATCGCTCATCGCTTTCGTGTCCCACTACCCATTGATAAGTATTCGCATGGAAACTCGTATGCAGTCCCCGAATCGGCCGCTCGGGCCGTGGTCGTGACTGCCTCGTCGGCCGGCGGTGGGTCGTCGGGGTTTTGCCGGTCGACAGAGAACTGTCCTGTATGCCCAAACCGAAAGACGATTTCGACACCCTCTATGGGTATCTGCTGTACGACCCACAGGACATCCTCGACCCCGACTACATGTACACAGTCCCCGAGATTGCTCGGATGTTACAGGGCCTCGACCCGACGACTGCCCTCAACGAAGAGACGGAAGACCGACTCATCGAGTGGACCATCCCGTGGATTATCCAGCACGAAGAGAAGTTCGTCATCAACGACCCGCGCGGCGACGAACCGGGATACTACGGAATTCACCCGGATTACGTCGCTGACGAAGACGAAGAGTAGTCGGCGCGTCCCCCGTCACTCTCGGCGTCAGCGATTGACGCGCGCCGCCCGTGCCGCGAGTTCGATGTCGTCCTGTGGCCGGGTGACGATGCTCGGACCGTGACCGGTGTGTATCTCCGTGACGTCGTCGCCGGTTGCTTCACGCAGGCGGTCGATACTCTCGATGAGCACGTCTCTGTCACCTTCAGGCAAGTCGGTGCGGCCGAATCCACCGTTCGCGAAGACGAGGTCACCGGCGAAACAGACGCCCGACCCACGCGAGAAGAAACAGAGGTGGTCGTCTTTGTGACCGGGTGTGTGGATGGCCTCGTACACGTCGTCGCCAATCTGGATGCGTTCACCGTCTTCGAGACGATTGTCTACGGCGAGGTTGCCCGCGTCGTATCCCCACGTCTGCACGTCGAAGGCGTCGCGGAGGGTGTCGACGTTTCCGATGTGGTCGGGGTGGGTGTGCGTGAGATAGACGGTGTCGACGTGGTCGGTCACGTCGCGAACCTTCGAGACGATATCGAAGCCTGCGCCGGCGTCGACGAGCGCCGTCGTCTCCCCCTCGACGAGAAAGGCGTTGGAGGTGAAGGCGCGAATCCCCTGTGCGAGGTTGCGAATCATGCAAGACGCTACGACGAGGGGGGACTTTCCTGTTGTGGGGGCAGAGAGCGAACAGATTTAGTAGTCGCAACCGAGACCAAGAACCGACTCTGGGGACCCCACATGCGCCAATACCTCGACCTCGTCACCGACGTTCTCGGCACCGGCACGTACAAGCCCAACCGAACGGGTGTAGACACCATCTCTGGCTTCTCGAAACATTACGAAGTCGACCTTCAGGAGGGCTTCCCGCTTCTGACGACGAAGGACCTCTCGGGATTCCGCTGGAACTCGCTCATCCACGAACTCCTGTGGTATCTCTCCGGCGAGGAGCACATCAAGAACCTCCGCGAGGAGACGGGTATCTGGGATGCGTGGGCAGACGACGAAGGGAATCTCGATACTGCCTACGGCCGCTTCTGGCGACGATACCCCGTCCCCGAAGACGGCCTTCCGGGCGAGGCGTGGCCCGACGCCGACCAGCGCTGGATGAACGACGAGGGGACCTTCGACCAACTCGCGTACGTCCTCGACACGCTTGAAGAGAGCCCCAACTCCCGGCGGATGGTCATCAACGCGTGGCACCCCGCCAACGCCGCCGTGTCGACGCTGCCGCCGTGTCACTACACGTTCGTCTTCAACGTGCAGGGTGACGAACTCAACCTGCATCTGACGCAGCGTTCGGGCGACATCGCGCTCGGCGTTCCGTTCAACCTCGCCGCCTACGCCATCCTCGCACAGGTCGTGGCACAACAGACCGGGTTCGAACTCGGGAAGTTCGCCCACACCATCGTCGACGCGCACGTCTACTGCGGAACCGGTGACCGCGGCGCGTGGTACGCCGACAACCTCGACGAACTCCAGTCTCGACTCGCGGACGTCGAATCCCGTGAAGAGTACCTCGACGTGCGCGACTGGTTGGTCGACGCGGCACCCGAGGAGGCCGACGGCGAAGAGGACTACGACCACGTTCCGGGCCTCCTCCTGCAGGCCGCCCGCGAACCTCGTGAGCGCCCGACACTCGACGTGGCCGACGTGCCGCTGTCGGACCTCACGTTCGACGACATCGTCCTCCGCGACTACGACCCCGCCGACGGGATTCGCTTCGCGGTGGCCGAATGAGTGACGCGGATACAGTCCGATTCGTCCTCGTCGCCGCCGTCGCAGACAACCGCGTCATCGGACGCGACGGCGACATGCCGTGGCACCTGCCGGAAGACCTGCAGCACTTCAAACAGACCACGATGGGTCACCCCGTCGTCATGGGGCGAAAGACCTACGAGAGCATCGCTCGCCAACTCGACGGGCCACTTCCGGGCCGACACAGCGTCGTCCTCACGAGTCGTGACCTCGACTTGCCTGAGGGGGCGGAGACTGCTGCATCGATAGCCGAGGCAGTCGATGCGAGCGTGGCCGCTGCCGCCGAGATGGGCGTCGAGACGGTGTACGTCGTCGGCGGTGCGACGGTGTACGAACAGTTCCTCGACCGGGCGTCGCGGATGGTTCTCACCGAACTCGACGACGCCCACGAGGGCGACACTCGGTTCCCCGACTGGGACCCCGACGAGTGGGTCGAAACCGACCGTGACGACAGAGACGGGTTTTCGTTCGTCGTCTACGACCGACGCGAGGCGCAGTCGTGAGCGACGCTGGAAGACGGTGGGAGTACAAAATCGTCCGAACGGCCGACGGTGGCCTCTTCAGCGGTGACACCGCCCCGATGGAAGACGCACTCGACTCACTCGGCGACGAGGGGTGGGAACTCGTCGACACTATCTCCGACTCCCGTGGTGCGAGTGCGGGGAGCGGACAGACGGCGCTCGTCTTCAAACGACCGAAGTCACGCGAGTAACAGGCCGAGTTCAGCCTTCGAGCGTCCGGTACACCGGGTTCGACCCGTCGTTCTCGAACGTCACCATCTCCTCGCCGTCGAACGTCACCGTGAACGTCTCGTAGTCACTCGGAATCGTCACCACGGCGTCCATCGTCGTCCGCGGGGTGCAGTCGTCTGATGGAGTCTTCTCGCTGTCTTCGTCCGGACTCGTCGTCAGTCGATAGACGTACTCGCCGTCCGCGACAGTCTCGACGCTTCCGTCGATTCTAACGCTCGGCGTCTCGTGGGTGAACGTCCGGTTGAAGGCGAACGACGTCTGTTCGCCGGCGGGCATCCGGACGACCCACGACGAGGGTGCAGTCTCGTCGGCGGCGAGACAGCCGGTCCCGGCGGTTATCGAGGACGTCGGGGAGACAGTCGTCTCCGTGGGCGAGACGGAGGCGACGACGACACCACCGAGGACGACGCCCACGACGAAGACGGCGACGAGCGCCGTGGTAGAGTAGGAAGTCACACGTAACCAGACGGTTCGGAGAAGGATAATTACAGTATGAGGGTCGCTACCGTGGGTCTATCCGAGACTCCCCTCCATCTCCAACTCGACCAGTCGGTTGAGTTCGACGGCGTACTCGATTGGGAGTTCCTTCGTGATGGGTTCGATGAACCCCGAGACGATCATCTGTTTTGCCTCCTCGTCGTCGAGTCCGCGAGACTGAAGGTAGAAGATGTCCTCGTCGCCAATCTTCCCCACAGTCGCCTCGTGAGCGACGTCGACTCTGTTCTCGTGAATCTCGATGTGGGGCATCGTATCTGACGTCGAGGTGTTGTCGAACATCAGCGCGTCACACTCGACAGAACACGACGAATCGGTCGACCCGTGTGCGATGCGAACGAGTCCGCGGTAGTTGGTGCGACCCCCACCGCGTGAGATAGACTTCGAGACGATGGTCGATTTGGTCTCTGGGGCGTTGTGGTAGACTTTCGCGCCGGTATCGATGTTTTGGCCCTCACTGGCGAAGGCGATGGTGATGTGGTTGTCGGAGGCACCGCGTCCGTTGAGAATCGTCGCGGGGTAGAGCATGGTTACCTTCGAGCCCATCGAACCCGAAATCCACTCCATGCGGCCGTGCTTGCCGACGATGGCGCGCTTGGTGTTGAGGTTGTACGTGTTCTTCGACCAGTTCTGGACGGTCGAATACTGGACGTGTGCGCCCTCCTTGACGAACACTTCGACACATCCCGAATGCAGGTTGAACGCGGAGTACTTGGGCGCGGAACACCCCTCGATGTAGTGGACTTCCGAGTTCTTCTCGGCGATGATGAGCGTGTGTTCGAACTGCCCCATCCCGGCGGAGTTCATGCGGAAGTACGCCTGAACCGGCATATCGACAGTGACGCCCTCCGGAACGTAGACGAACGACCCGCCGGACCAGATTGCCCCGTGGAGTGCGGCGAACTTGTTGTCGCTCGGGGGGACGCACTTCGTCATGAAGTACTCCTCGACCAGGTCGGGGTGTTCGCGGACGGCTTTGTCCATATCCATGAAGATGACGCCCGCTTTCTCCCACTCTTCGTGCATATTCTGATAGACGATTTCGGACTCGTACTGCGCGCCGACGCCCGACAGTGCGTTCTTCTCGGCTTCCGGGATGCCCAGTTTGTCGAAGGTGTCCTTGATATCCTCCGGCAGGTCGTTCCAGTCACGGACGCCACCGCGGACTTCGACGTCGGGGCGGATGTACGGGACGATGGCATCGACGTCGACTTCCGAGAGGTCAGGTTGGCCGGGCCACCCACTCGGCATCGGCATCTGCTGGAACATCTTCAGGGCTCGGAGGCGACGCTCCAGCATCCACTCCGGTTCCCCCTTGTCTTCGGAGATAATCCGAACGGTCTCTTCGTTGAGACCCTTTTTGGCCACGAACGCGGCCTTCTGTTCCTTCTTGAAATCGAAGCGGGTCTGCACGTCTGCCGCTTCGAAGTGCTGTTCCTCTCGTGAACTCATAACACCTAGAGAGGGGTTCCCAGTGGATATGAGGGTGTGCCCTGCGTACCGGCACGCGGAGAGTCTCTACTGACTGAATATCCGTTTTGAGGAGAGTCGTATCGGTGACTCATACGCATCTTTATCCTCGTAACCGTCGATAATCAGACAGAGTTCGGAGATTTCAGTATGGGACTTTCAACACTCGTCGACCGGGTCCGACAACCCGAATACACCGGTGAGAACCGGTGTACGCCCTGCACAATCGTCAACGTGGCCATCGCCGCCGTCGTGAGCGTCGCGCTTGGCCTCCTGTGGGCACCGCTCGTCGTCGCCTCCTTCGCGCTCTTCGTGGCCGTCATCTACACGCGAGGCTATCTCGTTCCCGGGACGCCGACGCTCACGAAGCGATATTTCCCCGACCGAGTGCTCAGGTGGTTCGACAAGGAACCGCAACCGGCGTTCACCGTCGGCCTCGGCGATGGAACCGCCATTGACGTCGAGGCGGTCTTACAGGAAACCGAGGCACTCGAACCGTGCGAAGACGTCGAAGACCTCTGTCTGACACCGGAGTTCGAGTCCGCGTGGCGACGCGAAATCGAACGCACCGACGACCCACTTGTACGACAGCGACTGGCCGCCATCGTCGGCGTCGACGAGTCTGCCCTCCAGTTAGATGATATCGGTGGGTGGTACACTGCAACCGTCGAAACCACGCAACTCGGGCGCTGGGAATCACAGGCGGCACTGGTCGCGGACCTCGCCGCAGATGCAGTGCTCGCGAGTCGCGTCCTCGACTGGAACGAACTCGGCCCCGACCAGCGAAGTGCCCTCGTGAGAGGACTCCGTATCTACCTCGAAGAGTGCCCCGACTGCGGCGGCACAGTCTCGTTCGGCGAGGAGACACGAGAGTCCTGCTGCCGGTCGTGGGAGACTCTCGTCACTCGGTGTAACGACTGTGGCACTCGACTGTTCGAAGTCGAAGCGTCACTCATCGAAGAAGATCCACACGCAGTGTAGGAACTGGGCCGGCGCGCCAGCACCCGCGACGTGTGGCACACGTCCGCCGGGAGCATTTACTTGGTTGACAGCATCACGCTCTGTATGAGCAAAGCCCACTTCGAACTGTACGCAGACGCGGAAGGCGAGTACCGATGGCGTCTCGTCCACGACAACGGCAACATCCTCGCGGACTCGGGGGAAGGCTACGCGTCGAAACAGAAGGCCAAACAGGGTATCGAGAGCCTCAAACGTAACGCACCGGAGGCCGCAGTGGTCGAAAAGTGACGTGGCCGTGATGGGTGTGGTCGTAAACCCCACACCACTGCCGGGTGTGGAGGCTTTTTCCGCCTCCGGCACCGACCACGGGGTAATGACGAACATCGTCTTCGCGACTGAGGAGGTTGCACGATGAACCGAAACGACAAGCAGGCGTACGACCGGGGGACGTCGCTCTTCTCGCCAGACGGCCGTATCTATCAGGTCGAGTACGCCCGCGAGGCGGTCAAGCGAGGCGCGCCAGTCGTCGGCGTCCGAACGACAGACGGCGTCGTTCTCGTCGGCCAGCGCTCGTCGCCCTCACCGCTCATGGAGACAGAGAGCATCGAGAAGATTCACAAACTGGACGACCATCTCGGTGCCGCCAGCGCCGGGCACGTCGCCGACGCGCGCAAACTCATCGACTTCGCTCGAACGACTGCACAGCGTGAACGCCTCCGCTACGGCGAACCAATCGACGTCGAAGTACTCACCAAAGCCATCACGGACAACATCCAGGAGAGCACGCAATCCGGTGGCACCCGCCCCTACGGCGCGTCGTTACTCATCGGTGGCGTCGAAAACGGGACGCCACGCCTCTTCGCGACAGACCCCTCGGGGACGCCACAGGAGTGGCGAGCAGTCGCTATCGGCGGCATGCGCAACGACATTCAGGACGCACTCGAAGCAGGCTACACCGACGACCTGACGCTCGACGACGGCGTCTCGCTCGCGCTTTCGGCACTCCGCACGGCCAACGACGAACTCACGGCCGAAGAGGTAGACGTGGTCAAACTCTCCGCAGACGGATATTCACAACTCGACAAAGACGCGATTGCCGACGCCTTTGCGGACGCCGCCCCCGACGAAGACGAGGCGTAGATGAACACCGGGCCCGAGGCGACGCTCGACCGCATCGCCGTCTATCCGGTGAAGTCACTCGACCCGGAATACGTCGAACGGGCCGATATCGTCGAAAACGGTGGCCTCGCCGGCGACCGAGAGTTCGCCATCTTCGACGCCGACGGGGCCTACGTCAACGGGAAACGAGAGCGGTCGATTCACCGGATACGGAGTGCAGTCTCGCTCGACGACTGGACGGTTCGACTCAGCGCCCCCGGCCACGAGGACTACCACGGGCCACTCGACGCCGCAGACGCATGGCTCTCGGACTACTTCGGCTACGACGTCGAACTGCGACGGGACCCCGCAGGCGGATTTCCCGACGACACGACTGCCAGTGGGCCGACCGTCATCTCGACGGCGACGCTCACGGAAGTGGCCTCGTGGTTCGACGGAATCGACGCTGCCGAGATGCGGCGTCGCCTCCGGCCGAATCTCGAACTCGACGCGCCCACGCCGTTTTGGGAAGACAACCTGTTCGACACGCGCGAGACGCGCGTCGCCTTCTCGGTTGGCCCCGTCTCTTTCGAGGGCGTCAACCCCTGTCAGCGGTGTGTCGTCCCGACTCGGAATCCCGACACCGGCGACGCGACACCGGGGTTTCGTGAGCGATTCGTGAGGAAGCGTCGTGAGACGCTCCCCGCGTGGTCGGGCGGCGACTGGTTCGACCACGACTTCCGACTCATGGTCAACACGACTGTCTCCGCGTCGTCGTGGGGTGAGACGCTCACTGTCGGCGACGCCGCCGTCGTCGGCGACGTCGTCTCGGACTGAGACGCCGCCGTCACCACCCGCTGAACTTGTCGCGGCGGTATAAGTCGAGTTCGCTGACCGTCGAGTCGTCTTGCAAGGCGGCGAACCGAATCGCGTTGGCAATCTCTTCGGGCTCGGTGACTTCGCCCGCCTCGAACCGAACTTCGAACGCCTCGCCGTCTTCCGACCCGAACTCGGTTCGGACTTCGGTTGGGTTCACGACGGTGATACCGACGCCGGCGTCACCGACCTGTCCTTCGAGGCTGTGTGCGAAGCCACGGACCCACCACTTCGACGCGGCGTACACCGGGTTGAACGGACGTGGATACTGGCCGGCGAAGCTCCCGACGAAGACGAGGTTCCCTGCCGTCTCGCGGAGGTGTGGCAAGGCGGCCCGAGAGACGTAGAAGACGCCATCGACGTTCGTGTCCATCATCTGGCGGTACTCGTTGGTCGACATCGACTCGATGTCCGACCCGCGCGCGAGTCCCGCGTTGTTGACGACGACGTCGAGGCGGCCGAACTCGTCGATGGTTTGGTCGAACGCCGCCTCGACGGCGTCCTCGTCGCGAACGTCCGTCGGGACGACGAGCGTCTCGACGTCGTGGGTAGATTCGACGTCCGAAGCGATGCTGAGCAACCGGTCTTCCCGCCGGGCGAGCAAGACGAGATTCGCGCCCGCCTCCGCGAGGGCGTGTGCAGTCGCTTCGCCGATACCTGCGCTCGCGCCGGTGACGAGCGCAACACAGTCCGTCAGGTCGTCGCGCATACGTGTCGATGTGACGGGCGTGACAATCAACGGTTCCCTCGGCGTGGCACCTTGCCGCCTCCTACACGCTGTGACGAACACGGAGATGGAACAGGAACGGAGCGGGAACAAGAACGTGAATGGGAACAGAGCGGGATGCGAGAGCAGAGACGCTCGTCTACTGCAATCCACGTCCCGGTGGTTCGCCCAATATCCCACGACTCCGAAGCCAGATGTACGCTCCAATCGGGAGGAACAGCATCAGCAGGAACATCGCGAATGTGACGAACTCACCGATGAGGGCTCCAATCGGGTACATGGTGTTCTATTGTCACGTTTTGTCACCAAAGAGTGTTCTGCCGCTTGCCTCACCCTGTCGACTGTCTCACCCTGCCGACTGACCCGCACCACCTCGCCGCCACCCTCGTCTTTACGTCCTCTCGGTCGGTTGAACGAGGCATGTTTACACTCACCGGTGGTCGGGTCGTCGACGTCGACGGCACCCGTGAAGCCAACGTCGTCGTCGACGAGACGACGGGTCGAATCGAGGCAGTCGGAGACGTGGTCGAAGGAGAGACACGAGACGTCTCGGGACGGGTCGTCGCACCCGGACTCGTAGACGCCCACGTCCACCTGATGATGGATGGCCGGCCCGACGTGTCCGCCTATCAGCGCGAATCGGTCGAGCGCGCCTGTTTCCGGTCGGTCGCGAGTCTTCGACAGACGCTCGAAGCAGGTGTGACGACGGTTCGTGACCTCGGGTCGGCCGACGACCTCGGGACGAGTGCCAAAGTCGCCGTCACCGATGGCGACGTTCCCGGGCCGCGCGTCCTCGCCGCCGGGCAGAATATCGTGATGACCGGTGGCCACGGCCACTGGTTCGGGCGCGAAGCAGACGGCCCGGACGAGGTCAGAAAAGCCGCACGCGAGCAACTCAAACGCGGTGCAGACGTGGTCAAGTGCATGGCGACCGGTGGCGTGCTCACGGAGGGTGCAGTCACCGGCGCACCCGAACTCACCGAAGCAGAGATGCGCGCACTCGTCGAGGCGGCGAGCGCCAAAGGCGTCCCGACGGCGGCGCACGCACACGGCGAGCGAGGTATCAAAAACGCCGCTCGCGCCGGTATCACCAGCATCGAACACGGGATGTTCATGGACGAGGAAGCGGCGTCCCTGCTCGTCGAAAACGACACCTACTGGGTGCCGACGGCCTCTGCAGTCCGCGAAATCGTCGAACACGGCACCGAAGCGGGCATCCCCGCAGACGCCGTCGCGAAGGCCGAAGACGCCGCCGAACGGTTCGAAGTCGCGTGGGAACACGCCCTCGACGCTGGCGTCAAAATCGCGATGGGAACCGACGCCGGGACGCCGTTCAACGACCACGGCCAGAACGCACTCCGCGAGATGGAACTGATGGTCGAATACGGACTCTCGCCCGCCGAAACGCTCGAAGCGGCGACGGTCAGTGCTGCGGACCTCCTCGGTGTCGACGACATCGGCAGAGTCGCGGAGGACTACGTCGCTGACCTCGTGGTGCTCGACGACGACCCGAGCGAAGATGCGTCCGCCTGGCGGACGACCCGACAGGTGTATCGCGCCGGGTCGAAGGTGGTCTAATCGCAACACGGCAGCGGGTGTCATAGTCCCTCAGAAACGACAACCTTTTACGAAACGATGCGGTAACAGTGAATGTACCAACGTGCTCTGTTGGTGTAGTCCGGCCAATCATATCACCCTCTCACGGTGATGACCAGGGTTCGAATCCCTGACGGAGCACTTCTCTGACGAACTACCTTCCAAGCGACCGCTGTGCGTGTCGCTTGGACTGTGAGTCTGTGTGTGCGACTCGAAGGGATTCGAATCAGGGAGCGACTGAAAGGAGTGACCGTGGTTCGAATCCCGTCAGGTCCGTTCGCTTCGCTCACTCCCCCGACGACGTGCCCCTCGTTACGCTCGCGGCACTCCCTGACGGAGCACTTCTCTGACGAGTCATCGCACGGTACGGAAGGGACGTTCGAACGACTCTTGCCAAGCGATATAGGTAAACGAGTCCACATTTCTGCATGGAACCGGAAGCAGCAGAATCAACGATTCAAACGAGATTCCGACGGACGGTAGATGACACACCGGCCTTCCACAGTGCGTTCTTCTTGATTCACTCCACGAGCCGAAACGTGCACGTGAACCTGGCCGCGGGCGAGGTGGACCAGGACCCCGTAGAACCGGACCAGCCCTTCTTCACTGCGAGTATCGGGAAGACGTTCACCGCGACTATCATCGCGATGCTGGCCGAGGACGGCAAACTTCGGTTCGACGACCCGATTTCACTGTATCTCCCCGAGGAGATACTGAACGGTCTCCACGTCTATCGCGGGTCGGATTACACAGACGACGTTCGAATCCGCCACTTACTGACTCACACGTCCGGGCTACCACACCTGCTCGGTGACGAGTATGGACTGTTCTCCCGAAGAAAAGAGGAATCGCCCGATGGAAAGACGTTCTTCGACGTTATCACCGAGGACTCCGAAAGACACTGGGAACCCGAGGAAACAATCGACTGGGCGAAAGACAATCTCCATCCTCACTTTCCTCCCGGAAACGGAATCTTCTATTCGGACGTCGGCTACAATCTCCTCGGGCTGATTATCGAACACGTTACAGAACAGCCGTATCATCGAATCCTACACGAATACCTCTTCGAGCCACTGGGCATGGAGCATTCGTATCTCTCTCAGTTTTCCGAACCGGCGGTCCACTCCGACCACCCGGTACCACCAGTCTACGTCGGAAATCAGCGGTTCGATATCGAACGATATCGGTCGTTCAGTGGCTGGTATGCGGGCGGTCAAACAGTGAACACGAGCGAGGACCTTCTTTCGTTCCACCAGGCACTGACAGCGGGTCGACTCGTTGCACAAGAGACCCTCGACGAGATGACCGAATGGCGAAAACTCACAATCGGAGTCGATTATGGGTACGGTCTGGTCAGAATCCGGCCACTCCCGTTACTACCGACGTATTACGCGTGGGGTGGTCTCGGAGCAACCAACGCCGTCATGCTGTACAATCCCGGGTACGATACGTACCTGGTCGGGTCGTTCAATCAGACCGCATCTAGACAGAAGGCGATGCGGTTTATCTTCAGGGCGCTCAGAACGGTCTCAAAAATCGAAGCCGAGGGGTGACGTCACTCACCATCGACGAGAGACGATGGCCGACGAGCGGAACGTCACTGGACGCCGTTGCCCGTCGAATGGTCGTTCAGTCGTTCGAAGAAGTGCCGCCGGCGACGCTCTCTTTACCCGGTGACCGTCACCGGAACGTCGGATTCGAGGATGACCGTCTGGGTGACGCTGCCGAAGACGGCCTTGCCAGCGGGCGAACGCTTGCGCCCGCCCATGACGATGTGGTCCGCGTCGACGTCCTTGGCCAAGTCGAGGATGCCGTCTTCTGGTGGCGCACCCGCCTCGGCGATGGTGACGGAGACGTCGTGAGATTCGAGGTGCTCTCTGGCTCGTTTCACGGTTACGACGCGACTCGGTCGCTGCATGGCTTCGGGTGCCTGTTTCTCCTCGCCGAGGAGGACGTGCGTCAGCACTACTTCGACTTCGGACAGGTCGTACGGTTGGTCGGTGACGAACTTCGCCTGTCGAAGCGCCCGGTCCTCGTCGTTGTCTATCGGGATGAGTACTCGGTACATAGTGTGAAATGGTGTGTGTCGGCCCGTCCGTTGATACCCTCGAAAACAGGGGTGGTTTTTATCCTCCGAGGGGAAGTTGGCCAACCCCTTCGTCGGCGAGGAGTTCATCCCCCGTGCCGTCGCCGACGACACCGTCTCGTGACCGCAGATATTTCACCACGGCACGACTACACCGACGGGGATGTTACTCGTGGGAACGGTCGTCGCGGACGCGACCACCATCATCGAAGACGGAGCAGTGGTCGTCGAGGGCAACCACATCGTCGCAGTCGGTGACCGAACGTCGCTCGTCGAGACGTACCCCGACCACGAGCGACGCGAGTTCGACGTCGTCGCTCCGGGACTCGTCGGCGGCCACGTCCACTCCGTCCAGTCGCTCGGACGCGGCATCGCAGACGACGCCTCGCTTCTCGACTGGTTGTTCGACCACGTCCTCCCGATGGAGGCCGGACTCGACGCCGATGCCATGCGCGTCGCGGCCGAACTGGGCTACCTCGAATGTATCGAGTCCGGAACGACGACGGTCATCGACCACCTCTCGGTTCGCCACGCAGACCAGGCCTTCGAGGCGGCCGGCGAGATGGGTATCCGCGGCCGTCTCGGCAAGGTACTGATGGACACGAACTCGCCCGACGACTTACAGGAAGACACCGACGCGGCACTCGCGGAGTCCGAACGACTCGTCGAACGCTACCACGACTCCTTCGACGGCCGACTCCAGTACGCCGTCACCCCGCGATTTGCCCTCACCTGCTCGGAAGCGTGTCTCCGGGGCGTGCGCGAACTCGCCGACGCCTACGACGGGGTTCGCATCCACACGCACGCGAGCGAGAACCGAGACGAGATTGCGACTGTCGAATCCGAGACGGGGATGCGAAATATCCACTGGTTAGACGAAGTCGGTATCACCGGTGACGACGTCGTCCTCGCACACTGCGTCCACACCGACGAGAGCGAACGCGAAGTACTCGCGGAGACGGGGACGCACGTCACCTACTGCCCGTCGTCGAACATGAAACTCGCATCCGGTATCGCGCCCATCTCCGACTACCTCGAACGCGGCATCAACGTCGCGCTCGGCAACGACGGCCCACCGTGTAACAACACGCTCGACCCCTTCACGGAGATGCGACAGGCGAGTCTCCTCCAGAAAGTCGACTCACTCGACCCGACGAACACGCCCGCTGCAACCGTCTTCGAGATGGCGACGCGAAACGGCGCGAAAGCCGCCGGATTCGACGGTGTCGGCCGTCTCCGCGAGGGCTGGAAGGCGGACATCGTCGGCCTCACGACGGACGTGACGCGGGCGACGCCGATTCACGACGTGCTCTCGCACCTCGTCTTTTCGGCCCACGGCGACGACGTGGTCTTCACGATGGTCGATGGCGACGTGCTCTACGACGACGGCGAACACGTCCGCGCCGACGCGGACGACATTCGGCGTCGTGCCCGCGAATACGCCGCGACAATCGAGTCCGTCGCAGTCGACGAGTAAGCTGCTTCTGCGCCAATCGCCGCATCTATCTCTCCCCACGACCCCCACAGAGGCATGGCCGCTCGCCTCCGCGCCGCGACGGAGTCCGACCTCCCCGACATCCGCGAAATCTACGAACCCTTCGTCGAACAGACGGCGATTACGTTCGCCTCGGACCCGCCGACACTGTCCGACCTCGAAACGAAACTCCGGAAGAAGACACACCACCCGTGGCTGGTCTGCGAACTCGACGGGTCCGTCGTCGGGTACGCCTACGCCGGGCCGGTTCGTGAACGCGACGCCTATCGCTGGTCCGTCGAGACGTCCATTTACGTCGACCCGGACTTCCAGCGCCGTGGCGTCGCTCGCGGCCTCTACACGGCGCTGCTGGAGATTCTCGGACAGCAAGGCTACGTCACCGCCTACGCCGTCGTCACGACGCCGAACCCACCCAGCATCGCGTTCCACGAGTCGTTCGGGTTCGAACGCGCCGGCCGATTCGAGCGGATGGGCTACAAACACGGGTCGTGGCACGACGTGGAGTGGTGGGTACGTACACTCCGGCCGCATCCGGACGACCCGGACGAACCGCTCGCCATCGCGACAGCACAGACTCGTCAGTGGTGGACTGAAGCGCTCGCGCGCGGTGTCGAACACGTCGACGACACCGAACGAAACTAACGAGTAGTCGGGCCTGTCGCCACGACGTTACGCGCGTGCCTCGGCCGACTCGTTCTCTGCGTTCGAGTCGTCGGCGTCGGTAGTTCCCGTCCGTTCGAGGACGTAGCGTTCGACACCGGCAGACAGCATCGACTGCCAGTCGTCGAACTCGGAGTGTGAATTCACGTATCGGTCCCATTTGTGGGTCGGAATCGACTCGAAGGACTCCTGGTCGGAGACGTCGAAGTCACTGTCGTCGACGAACTTGTCGATTGTCGTCGAATCTGTATGTGACTCGACCCACGCTGGTGGGAATAGGTCTGCCAGTGTCACGTCGCCGCCGAGACCCCCGATCTCGACGTCGAGTGATGCTGCCGACCTGTCGGCCTCACCCATACACGGCCCCTGTAGGCGAGTGTATAACCGTGTTACGGTTGCGGTCAAAGACTTTCAGTTCGTAGAGATTATCTCGACGACGTCTCTGTGGCCGAGTTCGTGGTCTGAGCCGATTTGGCGCTTGGAGTGGCAGTCGATTCCGTGCAGGAGTCCGTCGCCGATGTCGGAGTGGAGATGGTACGCGAAGTCCTCGGTTGTCGAGCCTTCGGGGAGGATAAAGCAGTCGCGGAAGACGCCCTGCGAGTCGGACTTCCCGTTCGCACTTCCGGGGAAGATGGCGATTGCACCCATCACGTCGAACAGCGCGGTTTCGAGGGACTGCTGGACGCCGGTGCCGCCGTACTCGGTGACGAACTCGCGAATCTGTTCGAGGCCCGCCTCCTGTTCGGCGCTCACGTCGCCGACGATGTCGAAGTCGTCCGCACCGGGTCGGTAGTCCACGACGCCACCCTCGTCGGCGTTCTTCAGCGCCTTCTCCGCGTGGGCGCTCGTCGGCGTGAACGTGAGGTGGTCGTACTCTGGGTCCGCGGTAATCTCCTCGAAGTTCTCCTGTGAGACCGGTTTGTCCATCTTGTTCGCCGCGATGATTATCGGCTTGGTGCGCTTGCGAATCTCGCGGGCGAGGGCCTCCTTGTCGTCGTCGTCCCACTCGTCGGGGTCGAGTCCGATGTCGAGAGTGAGGATGACCTGCTTGATTTCGTCTTTGTTCGTCTTGAACGCGGACATCTGCTCTGCAAGGTCGACTTCGACGTCTTTCTCCTCGCCGTGGTAGCCAGAGCGGTAGCGTTCGAGGCCCTTCTCGAGGATGCCGAGATACCACATGTCGAGTTCGTTTTCGAGGAAGTCGATGTCGTCGCGAGGGTCGTGGCCCTCCGTGGCCTCGCCTTCGATGTCCGTCTCACCCGAAAAGTCCACGACGTGAACCAGCACGTCAGCTTCGTTGAGGTCGGTCAGGAACTGGTTGCCGAGGCCTTTCCCCTCGTGCGCACCGGGGATGAGTCCAGCCACGTCGACGAGTTTGACGGGGACGAACCGCATCCCGTCGTCACAGTACCCGACCGAGGGCGTACACGATTCCTCGAACTCCGGGGCCGCACACTCGACGCGAACGTACGCTTCGCCGATGGAGGGGTCGATAGTGGTAAAGGGATATGCGCCCTCCGGCACGTCGTTCATCGTCGCCGCATTGAAGAAACTGGATTTCCCGACGGAGGGTTTTCCGACGAGACCGATCTTGTAACTCATTCGTTGGTCGGACTGCCGGGACGAACGGTAATAACGGTTCGACGTTCGGTCGCGCTTTGCGTGGAATTCTCACACTTACAGGCCCGTAGCGGGAGGTTCTGGTGATGTATTCCCAGGGAAAGACACCCGAAGGCCGGGACGCACGTCGCGTCTCTCTGGCCGCATCTACGCTACGCCGCGTCCGGTGCATCTTTGTCCTCACGTCTCCGAAACCCGCTGATGACCGATTCGGACGAGGTGAACGCGACGAACGCGGCGACGGCCGACGAGACACGGGACGGCGATACCTTCGGCGTCGGCATCCACGTCACCGAGACTGAACTCCGGTTCGTGGTCAACGTCCCCTCCGACATCGACTCCGGATGGACGGACCCCGACGCCTTCCAACAACTCGTCGAACGAATCACGTGGGAGACGCTCGACCAACAGGACGTCCTCCGCACCATCGCCTCGCACGCACCCGACGGTGAGACGGTGTTCCTCGGAACCGTCACGCTCCGCCCCGACGAGACGCTCGTCGACCACACACTTCAGGCACCGACGTTCGACGAGGCGTGAGACGCCTTTCTACACATCCGTGAGTGAACGCGAACCGACGACCGAAACGGCGATTCGAACGATACAGGACGCCGCACTCTCACGAGCGCTCGCCGACGAGGACCACGCGAGACGCTCGTTCGCCCTCGCGGGGGCGCTGGAGACTGCCCGCAAAGAATCCACGACGGCGACGTTCGACAGCGGGGGCGTCACACTCGCGGCGTCACTGGCGTTCGTCTCGACGCTGTTCGCCGACCACCGCCTTCGCGAGTCGCTTCGCTCTGCGGTCCGCGCCACCGACGACTCGGCGTGGTATCCGAGTGGTGTTCCTGCCCGCGTCGACGACGAACTCGTCGTGACCGGTGCGACTCTCGCCGTCGAACGGTTCGGCGTCTCGGCGTCCAGAGTCGGCACGCTCGGGGATATCGACACCGAGAAGATAGTCTCGGACGAGTAACGCCCAGTTCACCGTGTTGCCGACGTAGTGTCGCCACTACGGTTCGCGTGTTCTCGAAGAAAAACCGCACTCAGGAGGAGGTGTTAGTTGTCGTACCCGTTGCCGTTACCGTTCCCGTTGCCCTTTCCGTTGTTCCCCTCGTCGTCTTCTTCGTCTTCTTCGTCTTCTTCGTCTTCTTCGTCGTCAGTGGTGGTTTCTTCCGCAGTTGCGTCGTCAGTGCTGTCTGCGTCGTCGTTACCGTTACCGGCGTGGGCCGGTGGTCCCTGCTGTTTGTCCTTGCCTTTGTCCTTCTTGCCGGCGTGGTCCGGGCGCTTTTCGTCTGCCTTCCCCGGGTTGTTCTCGGTCACGAAGTCCGAGACTGCCTGGCCCATCGGGCCGTCACCCGCCTGCTGTTTGAGACGCTCGACGAACGAGGAGACCAGCGCACCGAACGGGTCGTCTTCCTCGACATCACCGTCGAGGGTGACCGTCTTCGAGACGGTTTCGCCCATGTGCTCAGCAGTGATTTCCAGCGTCGTGTTGTTCTGGAGTGGTGCCGAGAGGTTGACCGTACCGTTCTCGTCGGTCACGTAATCGCCTGCGTCGGTGTAGTCACCGCTGACGGTGACGTTCGCTTCTTCGAGGAGTTCGCCGTCGTCCGTGACGGTGATGACGACGCTCGTGTTGTCGACCTGTTCGACCGACAGTGCGAGGTCGTTGCCGTCGACACTGACGGTGGTCTCGGCCGTCAGGTCACCGCTCTCGGCGGTGAACGTGATGTTCGTCGTGTTCGCCGGTTCGGCGACTTCGATAGTGCCGTTCGCGTCCGTCTCGTAGGTGCCGTTGTCGGCGTACTCGCCGTCTGCTTCGACGGTGACGTTCGCGCCGGCGACTTCGGTACCGTACTGTGTGACCTTCGCGGTTACCGTGTCGTTGGTATCGTCCTGCTCGACGGAAACGTCGAGAGACTCGTCGAGGGGGACGAGGTCTTCGGAGACTTCTGTCGTGTTGTTCCCGTCTTCCGTGGTGACGTTCAGCGTGACGGTCACGGGCTCGGATGGGTTAGGGAGTTCGACGGTACCCTCGGCGCCCGTATAGTGCGTGCCGTTGCCGCTGTAGTTACCGCTCGACTCGACGACGACCGTCGCGTTGTCGACGGCCGTCTTCTCTGTATCGTTCAGCGTCACGGTCACTGTCGCGTTGCCCGTTTCAGCGTCCTGCTCGACGCTGACCTGGAGGGACTGGTCGCCATCTGCCGCGGCGACGGCCCCGGGGACCATCGCGACGGTCAACATCGCAATGACCATGATTGCCGTGGTGAGTTTGCTGCCGCGCATACAAGACCCCATTCTAACCCAGATACGGTAAAAGGGAAACACCGTGACTTCGGTTTTCGCCGAATTTCACGTTATTTTACGTGTTCGAAATCGGGCTTTCGTCTGTCGATTTTCGCCGAATTTCGCTGGTCATCGCGTCGACCGGACTCCCGACGACGCCGTTCGTACTGACTTCCGACGCTACCGGCGACTGACCACTCTCGACCTGATAGAGTGTCGTCGAATCCCCCCGAACGTGCACTCTCTAACCGAGTCGGTCAGCAAGAGATGTCTCTCAGTGGGATTCAGTGTGTCGAGTGGTTCCGCAGAGCGCTGCCGCTCTCGAAACCTGATGCGTCGCGGGGAGTAACCCTCGCGACAAAAATGAAAAAAGCCCACCAGGGCGTTCCCGGTGGGCTTCGTATGAGTGGAGGCGGCGAACTGAATTTCCCAGAGGATCGCTCACTCCAGTACTGACCAGAACGCAGGTGAGCTTAACTTCCGTGTTCGGGATGGGTACGGGTGGAACCTCACCGCTATGGCCGCCGTAATGCCGACCAGCGGAATCGAACCGCTGTCATACCAATATCGGTTTGGCGTTATCTGACTAATGTACGTGCAATCCAGTTTGCGCCTGGACCCGTTCCCGGATCTCAGTGCGTATGAATGTGGCTTGGTCTGTTAGTGCTCGCGGGCTTAACAACTCGTTGCCTCGTTGCGTACACCCCGAGTCTATCGAACTCGTCTTCTACGAGTGACCTCAGTGGAACTTCTTTTCCGTGTAGGTTTCGAGCTTAGATGCTTTCAGCTCTTACCCTGCGGTGCGTAGCTGCCCGGCATCTGCCCTCTCGGACAACCGGTACACCAGTGGCACCCATTCGTAGTTCCTCTCGTACTATACGAACGTTCACGTCAAGTTCCTTAACACCCCCAATAGATAGCAGCCGACCTGTCTCACGACGGTCTAAACCCAGCTCACGACCTCCTTTAATAGGCGAACAACCTCACCCTTGCCCGCTTCTGCACGGGCAGGATGGAGGGAACCGACATCGAGGTAGCAAGCCACCGGGTCGATATGTGCTCTTGCCGGTGACGACTCTGTTATCCCTAAGGTAGCTTTTCTGTCATCTACGGGTCCCATGAATGAACCTCGTAGGTTCGCTAGACCACGCTTTCGCGTCAGCGACACTCGTTAGGAATGTCACTGTCAGACTTCCGTTTGCTCTTGCGCTCTTCCACGAGTTTCCGACTCGCGTGAGGAAATCTTTGGGCGCGCTCGATATCTTTTCGAGCGCGTACCGCCCCAGTCAAACTGCCCGGCTACCGGTGTCCTCCGCCAGGAGTGAGAGTCGCAGTCACTAACGGGTAGTATTTCAATGATGCCTCGGTGGCCCGCTGGCGCGGGTACCTGTGTAATGGCTCCTACCTATGCTGCACATTAGCGACCACGTCTCAGCGACAGCCTGCAGTAAAGCTCTATAGGGTCTTCGCTTCCCCTTGGGGGTCTCCAGACTCCGCACTGGAACGTGCTGTTCACCGGGCCCAACGTTGGGACAGTGACGCTCTCGTTGATCCATTCATGCAAGCCGCTACTGAAGCGGCAAGGTACTACGCTACCTTAAGAGGGTCATAGTTACCCCCGCCGTTGACGGGTCCTTCGTCCCATTGTAATGGGTGTTCAGATACCCGCACTGGGCAGGATTCAGTGACCGTACGAGTCCTTGCGGATTTGCGGTCACCTATGTTGTTACTAGACAGTCGGAGCGTCCGAGTCACTGCGACCTGCTCGATCAAGAGCAGGCATCCCTTATCGCGAACTTACGGGACTAACTTGCCGAATTCCCTAACGTCGGTTGATCCCGACAGACCTTGGCTTGCTCTGCCAGCGCACCTGTGTCGGATCTCGGTACGAATATCTTGCTCGTCTTTTCACGGGCTCTAGGTACCGCCGAGTTTCCCTATCCCACCATTCTTTCGCTTCGTGCCATTACGGCTTCCACGAAGTTCGGTGGTTCGACGGGGCGAAGGCCCCGCTCGGTGTTTCCTAAAGCGTCGACTTTTATTGCAAGATAGTACTGGAATATTAACCAGTTTCCCTTTCATCTAATTCGAATTACGGTTAGACTTAGGATCGACTAACCCTCGGCTGATTAGCAGTGCCGAGGAACCCTTGCGCGTAAGGTCGTCGGGGTTCACACCCGACTCTCGCTGCTACTGAGACCATGATTTTCTTTGCTGCTCGGTCCACACGAAGTCTCCCCCGTGCTTCCACCCAAACAGTATGCCAACCTACGTCGTGTCAATGACACGTCGCCAGGTCTCGGAGGTGGATTTGAGCCCCGATCATTTTCGACGCCTCGAACCTCGGCCGGTAAGCTGTTACGCTTTTCTTAGAGGGTAGCTGCTTCTAAGCTCACCTCCCGGCTGTTTAGGGCTCGAGACAATCTTCAATCGCACTTAATCCACACTTTGGGTCCTTAACCTAGCTCTGGGTTGTCTCCCTCACGGTGCACAAGCTTACCCCGCACACCGGACTCCCTGAGTCTACGACGTTCGTAAGTTCGGAGTTTGACAGGGAAGCGAACTCCTCTCGGAGTCCGGATTCCCAATCGGTCGCTCTACCTCACGAACTATCTCATCAGAGGTCATGCTTCGACATGTTTCGGTTGGAACCAGCTGTTGCCAAGTTCGATGGGCCTTTCACCCCTACACCAGAGTCACGAGAGGGTATTGTAGGACACCAACTCTAACGGGCCTCCACGCAGCTTTCGCCACGCTTCACCCTGCTCCGGCGTAGATCACTTGGTTTCGGGTCGCATCCGGTTGGCTCCCCGCCCTTGAAGACGGTGGCCCTGGTCAAAGACTGCGGCCGTATCGGTTTCCCTATGCCTCCGGGGGTTCACCCTTAGACTCGCCAGTCAGATGCACTCCATGGTTCGTTTTTCAAAACGTACGACATAACATCGGCTTCGTCTGAGTCATACTACGGGATCGCTCCCAGTTCTTTCGTCAGACGACCTTGTATGCTATATCGCTCTATCGCCAACTGATTTCAAGCCCTATTGCACCGCCCTTTTCGGGGTGCTTTTCAGCGTTCGCTCACGCTACTTGTTCGCTATCGGTCTCGAGGAGTGTTTAGTCTTCGCAGTTGATGCCTGCGAAATTCACGAGGGATATCCAACCCCCGCTATTCTGGAACAACCCCAGGAACTTTCTTCTACACTACGGGGTTTTCACCCTGTATCACGCTCCGTTCCAGAAGACTTCGTGTAGAATCCAGTTCCGTTGTGGGTAGTCCGTACACCACATTGCCCGAAGGCTTCGGTTTGGACTGTGTCGCTTTTACTCGCCGTTACTCACGATATCGCGGATTGCTTTCTTTTCCTGCACCTACTAAGATGTTTCAATTCGGTGCGTTCCCCATTGCGCAAGGCAATTGCTGTGGGGATTCCCATTCGGAGATCCTCAGTTCTTTCCCTCCATGCGGGTCCCTGAGGCTTATCGCAGCTTGGCACGTCCGTCATCGGCTCTCGAGCCGAGCTATCCACCAGCTGGCACAGTAGCCAGTTGATATAGTCACTGTGACCCGGAGAACGGGTCCAGTGGACGCCTGGATTGCACGTACACACGGTTTCATCAAACGCCCAGTAGTCTTCTGGCGCGTTTTCGACCCTTCCCAACCACGCTTGCGCGGGATGGTGCATCAGTCGTCAATGCTCATTCCTTCGTATCGTCGTCCCACACTTAAGGGGAGCGATTCAACGAGGTTTGAACATTGCTTACCATGGACCCACAGGGATTCGAACCCTGGGCATCCTCCTTGCAAAGGAGGCACTCTACCACTGAGCTATGGGCCCGTGTCAGCCCTAGTAGTTCTAAGGTGTCCGAACGGATGGTGTTCGAACTCGGAAGATCGCAGTGAGCCACCCCGTCGGGGTGGTCTCGTTCGTTAGGAGGTGATCCAGCCGCAGATTCCCCTACGGCTACCTTGTTACGACTTAAGCCCCCTTGCGAAGCCCAGATTCGACTGTCGTGTGACAGCCTCATCCGGACCTCACTCGGGTGCTTTGACGGGCGGTGTGTGCAAGGAGCAGGGACGTATTCACCGCACTCTTATGAAATGCGATTACTACCGAATCCAGCTTCATGAGGGCGAGTTTCAGCCCTCAATCCGAACTACGATCGAGTTTCGGAGATTAGCGTCCTCTTTCGAGGTAGCAACCCATTGTCTCGACCATTGTAGCCCGCGTGTAGCCCAGCTCATTCGGGGCATACTGACCTACCGTTGCCCGTTCCTTCCTCCGCTTTAGCAGCGGCAGTCCTTCTAATGTACCCAGCCAGTCGAAACTGCTGCTGGCAATTAGAAGTGCGGGTCTCGCTCGTTGCCTGACTTAACAGGACGCCTCACGGTACGAGCTGACGGCGGCCATGCACCTCCTCTCTATAGCATCGTGGTAAGGTCATCAACCTGACCGTCATTACTATAGTCGGAGCTGGTGAGATGTCCGGCGTTGAGTCCAATTAAACCGCAGGCTCCTCCGGTTGTAGTGCTCCCCCGCCAATTCCTTTAAGTTTCATCCTTGCGGACGTACTTCCCAGGCGGCTCGCTTCTCGGCTTCCCTACGGCACAGCACAGGCTCGTAGCCTGTGCCACACCTAGCGAGCATCGTTTACAGCTAGGACTACCCGGGTATCTAATCCGGTTCGAGACCCTAGCTTTCGTCCCTCACCGTCGGATCCGTCTTCTCGAGGTGCTTTCGCCATCGGTGGTCCGTCCAGGATTACGGGATTTCACTCCTACCCCGGACGTACCCCTCGAGCCTTCCGGTCCCAAGCCATGTGGTTTCCACCGGACGCCCGCCAGTTGAGCTGGCGGATTTCCCGATAGACCTTCGTGGCCGGCTACGGACGCTTTAGGCCCAATAATATCGGTCATCACTTGAGCTGCCGGTATTACCGCGGCGGCTGGCACCGGTCTTGCCCAGCTCTTATTCCCCGACCGCCTTACAGTCGGGAAAAGCGAGGACTATATGCCCTCGCACTTGGGGTCCCCTTATCGCACTTGCGTGCAGTGTAAAGGTTTCGCGCCTGCTGCGCCCCGTAGGGCCCGGAATCTTGTCTCAGATTCCGTCTCCGGGCTCTTGCTCTCACAACCCGTACCGATTATCGGCACGGTGGGCCGTTACCCCACCGTCTACCTAATCGGCCGCAGCCACATCCTACGGCGCGTAAGCGTTTGGGAGAGTCGGCATTCCAGCGTGACTCCCCTATGAACTATTAGCCTCAGTTTCCCGAGGTTATCGTTCTCCGTAGGGTAGTTTGACCACGTGTTACTGAGCTTTCCGCAACGAGTCTAAGCTCGTACAACTAGCATGGCTAAATCGGACCCCAATAGCAATGACCTCCGGCAGGATCAACCGGAATGGGTCGCGACCATTTAAACCTGGTCGCGGGGTGTTGGCGGGTGAATGGCAGCGTAATGCTGTCAAATCACCGTTCAAAGGTCCGAGTTCGAATGATATCCGTTCGGATATCACCGAACTACTAGGGCTAACATCAGATACCGTCTTACGGCGTACCGTAGGGGCGGAATCCTCATTTCCTTCGGATTTGAATCGAGGTGGTTCGAGGGTATAAACCCGTCGAACCTCGCTCGACCAATCCGTGAAGCGGGACGCGTTGAAACGCCCCGCAATCGCGGTGTGTCGTTCGCATTCAACCGAAATGCCTTGGACCACTTAAGGCCGTCGTATCGTTGGCACCCCGGGAAGGTGTGTCATCCCGTGAGTGCCAGACGACGGTGGGGTCGAAGGGCGTTCGGACGAAGCCTTCGGGGGGAGTGCCCCCGTGCGCTTCTTCACATTACTTCGAATGGCACGGTTACATTTAACGCCGTTGATTTAGCGGCTCTGTGAGAAAAATAGACACGAGGGGAGTCATAACTTCACACGCGGGCAGTTCTGACATCTAGTTCTGTAGCGCGTGAAAACAAGTATTAGTTTCGCGCGCGTGCGAAAGGGAGACGGAACCGACACCGTTGAAGTCGGTTTATAACGGGTCGCTTTATAAGGAAGGAGGTATGATTAAAAAGCGAGCAATGAGTGGGCCGGCAGACTCCATCGAGATTCAGAACGTAGTCGCATCGACCGGGATCGGTCAAGAGCTCGACCTAGAAGCACTTGCCGACGACCTTCCCGGTGCTGATTTCAATCCAGACAACTTCCCAGGCCTCGTCTATCGGACACAAGAGCCGAAAGCCGCGGCGCTCATCTTCCGGTCTGGAAAAATCGTGTGTACAGGTGCGAAGAGCATCGACGATGTACACGAAGCACTCGGAATTATCTTCGACAAACTTCGGGATCTGAGCATCCCAGTCGACGAAGCACCCGAAATTACTGTTCAGAACATCGTCTCCAGCGCAGACCTGGGTCACAACCTGAACCTGAACGCACTCGCTATCGGCCTCGGACTCGAGGACGTCGAGTACGAACCAGAGCAGTTCCCCGGCCTCGTCTACCGGATGGACGAACCAAAGGTCGTTATCCTGCTGTTCGGTTCCGGAAAGATCGTCATCACCGGTGGCAAGCGAACTGACGACGCAGAGACGGCCGTCGAAGAAATCGTCGAGCGTATCGACGCACTCGGTCTTCTCGGCTAACGAATCCCCGGTAATTCACTTTCTTCGAACGCACCCCGGCGAGCCACAGGTCCAAAAGTGTAAAACGAGAGACAAGCAAATGGGTGAACATGAATGCGCGGGAAGATGTGGCCTTCCTCGTCGGGTCACAGAGTCGAGTGTCGATACTGCGGGCGTTGGCAGACGGCCCGCACCGTCCGACAGAGTTGGCGAGATGCTGCGGATGTGCGAGAGAAACTGCACAACGAACACTCGCAGGGTTTCGTGACCGAGGGTGGGTCCAGAAATCCGATGGACTGTACCGACTCACTCCCGTTGGCGAGTTAATCTTCGAGCAGTACGACCAACTCGTCGACACTGTCGAATGCACAGACCGGATGAGCGAGTTCCTCACGAACGCTGGGGGCCTCTACAACGACGTTCCGACAGACGTGCTCCAGGAGTTGAACGTCACGACGGCCGCCAACAACGACCCACACGCACCAATCAACCGCTACCTGACCATCCTCGGTGACGAACCTGTCGACCGGTTCCGTGGTGTCTCCCCAATCGTAAGTAGAGTTTTCAACGAGGCGGCAGAGCAGGTAATCGGTCCACAGACCGAGATGGAACTCGTCATCGACCGGGACGTGCTCGAACGGTCGATGTCGGAGTACTCCGACGCGTTCGAACTCGGCCGAGAACTCGACCAGTTTTCACTGTACGTCGTCGACGACGAACTGGAGTACGGCCTCACCCTCGTAGACGGACACGGCGTCGTCATGTCACACGACGAGTACGGAAACGTCCTCGCACTCGTCGACGGCGACACGCCCGAAGTCGTGGCGTGGGTCGAAGAACTGTACGAATCACGCAGAGCGGACGCGTCTCCCGTGGATTACGACGAACCAGCGACGTAACACAGCAAACTGCCGATGGGTGTCCCAGAAACTCCACGGGATGGCGTGACGCCCCCGGTCACACATGATATTTCCAATCACACCTGGTTGCAATAAACTATAAGGGTGCGCTCGTTGGAGAAGTAGATGCAGCGCCGTGACGGTCCCCTGCGGCGATTCGGCCCTCCAAACAAACCCGGGTAGATGCCCCTGCCCTGTCTGGTTAGACGTCCGCCCCTTCGGTGAGGACGTCTTTCACGACGTCCGGGTCTTCGAGAAGTTGATGTTTCGTGTAACTACCCTCTGCACTCCCACCGCTGTGTTTCGACTGCTCGATGATGTCGAGAAACGCGTGTTCTTTGAGCAGGTCACGCACCCGACGGAGTGAGAGGCTATCCGACCCCTGTTGGCGACAGATGTTCTCGTAGACTTCGTACACGCGACTCGTTCGGAATCCGTCTTGTTGCTGGTTCGACAGCGAGAGAATCGCGAGGGCCTGGAGGACGTACCGCGAGTGCGGAGTCGAACCGCGGATGAGTTCGCGGAACCGGTCTGTCTCCGCGCGCTGGCGCGCCTGCGTGACGAAGTTCTCTTTGACCGTGCTGGCACCCATCGACTGTGCAATTTCACCGGCGTATCGGAGGATGTCGATAGCCTTGCGGGCGTCTCCGTGTTCACGAGCAGCGAGTGCTGCGGCACGCGGAATCGTCGATGGGTCGAGGACGCCGTTTCGGAACGCGTCACTGCGTGCGTCCATGATGTCTCGCAGTTGATTGGCATCGTACGGTGGGAAGACGAACTCACGTTCACAGAGACTGGATTTGACGCGTTCGTCCATGCGGTCTTTGTACTGAATCTTGTTGCTGATGCCGATGACGCCCAGTTTACATCCGGCAATCTTCCCTGCTTCACCCGCCCGCGAGAGTTGCATCAGAATGTCGTCGTCGCTCAGTTTGTCGATTTCGTCGAGGATGATGAGGACGACGTCGTAGAGTTCGTCGAGGATACGCCAGAGACGCTTGTAGTACGTCGACGTCGAGAGTCCCTTGTCCGGGACTTTGATACCGGTGACGGCGGGGTCGTTGACACTGTCGGCAATCGTCTGGACGGCCTGCGTCTCGGTGGTGTCCTGTGCGCAATCGACGTACGCGAACGTCGCTTTCACACCTTCTTCTTCGGCGGTGTCGACCAGTCGTTGGGAGACGTACTTCGCACAGAGTGACTTTCCCGTGCCTGTCTTCCCGTATATCAGCACGTTACTCGGACTCTGCCCGAAAATCGCGGGATTCACCGCCGTCGCGAGGTTCGAAATCTCGTCGTCGCGACCGACGATGCGACCCTCTCCCGGAAGATGATTGATTTCTAACAACTCCTTGTTAGCGAAGATAGGGTCCTCCCGAGTAAAGAGGTCGTCACTGGCGTTAGGCATGTTCGCAACACACCACGTTTCCGGTGAAAGGACTTGCCATTCGTCGCAGGACACACACACCGCGTTTCCGGTGAACGGCGACGAACCTCCGTTTCCTGTCCACACGAAACAGAGGTCTGGGTTCACCGGAAACCCGGTGTGGGGAGGTGTTTCAAAATGGACCGACGCACTCGTGAGACAGGTTCGATATTCGTGACGTGAGTCGAGCACACGCGTCGGTTCGGAGGCGTGTCCGACGTTGAAACCCCTCAGAACCTGTCGTGGGAGAGCAGAAGATGGTCTGTCACTCGAAACCCACGAGCGAACCGAGACGAACCTCGATGAGACGCACTCGTGGGACCAATTCGGCGTCGGAACCGCGTCGGTGCGATGTTGTCGTTCGATTCGAGCAGTACTCGAGTTTCGAGTACAACTTTATTCGCGAGTGTATCAATGGACGGTAACACGAATAAACTATTTAATGGTTGCTATACATCGAGAAAATCATCGACCGACGGTAAACTGGAGTCACCACACTTTCGAGAAGACGCACACTGTCGGATTCGTGGCGTCCGTCCACTCTCTCCCGACGACGCGCCTTCGGATTTGGTCGCCGAGACACGACACCCTCCGGAAACGCGGTGTCAATCCGGGATTCCGCCACCCTACCGGAATCGTCGTTTTGAGGGCTCAGAAACCACTATTTCACCGGAAACGTGGTGTGGTCGGTATAAATGGACTGATTCGCGTCGGCCCGGGTGGACAGGGGTGAGAGTGGAGGCACCGTCACCGACGCCCACACCGAATTCGACGGATTCGCACGCCGAACGTGTCTCTCGATGGTTCACCGGAAACCCGGTGTGTCTGTTTCCCTCACCAGCATCTCGAACCGGTCCCCACCGAGGCACCGACACCCACCGAGACATTCGGCCATTTCACCGGAAACGTGGTGTCTGTCAGCGCTGTAACGTACTCGGTCCGCGCCGACAGAACGTCGACTCGCGAATTCACCGGAAACGTGGTGTCTCTGCCCCTCTATCGACTCTCTCGCGTTTCACCGGAAGCGAGGTGTGGGAGACGGCGTCGAACCCACCCGACGTCTCGACACCGAAGTCGACGAGCGACCGGTGGGCGACATGGTCGATTCACCGGAAACGTGGTGTGCAACCGACTGGCGTACTCTCGTGACTGTCACCCGTGGCTGACAGTGCCGTTCTCGTGGCGTCAATGCAATTACCCTACAGTGCGAACTGGCAGTCATGCGTGCACTCGGTCGGGCGTGGGTGCGCCTCCGTGAGGCTATCGGGAATGCAGAACGTGGTGAGACGTGGTCTCTGGAGTGGTCACGTCGAATCGAGACCCGATGGTCCCGTGGGGGAGAACTCGTCGATTGCTTCAGATTCGACGATGGCTACGTCACCACCGTCCAGTACACACAGCGGGGCGTCAGATGGCAGCTCACGCCCGGACAGGTCCCACTCGCAAGTGCGCTCGCGATGGCCAGACTCTATCTCGACCACCGGTTGACCCCACAGACCGACCGTGAGGGCCGGCCATTCATCGGCCTGACGGACAGCGGTCCCGTACAGGTGTTCGAGGAGATACCGCCGGAACCCGTCGAGTACGTCTATCTCGACGGTATCCGAACCCTCGAGGAGTTCCCCGACTTCATCTCGGTGGACGAGGACCTGCGGTCGGTCTTCGAGCGAATGGTCCCCGCGCAGTCGCGAACATCTCGATAACGTCGAGTTCGCTCCCATCTCCGCATCGCAGTGTAGTCGGCTATCGCGTCGTCCGCCAGTAACCGAATCGACTCTCTCACGCCAGAACCCGAATCGACCCCCTCACAGCGGCGGTTCTCGTGTCGCAAGCCGTTTCCCCCTCGCGTTCGTAGCCGAGATGATGACTGCCGAGGACAAGGAGACGACTGTCCACCCGGACGAGTCGGAGGCGTCGGCCGGAAGCACCGACGGGACGGAGGCAACCGGCGATAGTGCGTCGAACCCTGCCGTCGATTCCGACCGTGACGTACTCGATAGACTTAGCGACGTCACCGACGCCACCGTCCCCGACGACGACTCCGACGATGACGTCTCACTCGCCTCGTTTTACGACGCACTCGAAGCAGAAGGCCGCCCCGTCGTAACCGCCCAACAGGTCGCTCGCCGACTCGACGTGTCGCAAGCGACGGCGATGGACGGACTGGACGCACTCGCAGAGGCCGGCCGAGTCCAGAAGGTGAACGTCGAGACTGACCCACTCGTGTGGTATCCAACCGAGTGGGGCGAACTCGCCTCTCGCGAACACGTGGTTTTGTTCCCGAAACGGCGCGAACTCGTCGTCGACAACCCGACACAGTACACACGCGCGCGACTCTCGCAGTTCGCACACCTCGTCGATACGACGGGTGACCGCGAGGGCCGCGGACGCGGCTACCTCTACCGGATTCGGCAAGAAGACGTGTGGCAGGCCCCGTTCGACGACGTTCGTGACCTGATTGCGATGCTCCGGTCGGTGGTGCCGGAACGCTCGCCACATCTCGAAAGTTGGATCGAAGACCAGTGGAAGCGCGCACACCAGTTCCGCCTGTACACGCACGAAGAAGGCTACACCGTCCTCGAAGCGGCGACAGAGAACCTCATGGGCAACGTCGCACTCCAGAAAATGGACGATGACCAGATTTACGCCCCGATTTCGGACACCGAGGCGTGGGTCAGAGACGAAGAAGTCGCCGCAGTCAAGCGTATCCTCTACGACGCTGGCTACCCGGTCGAAGACGAACGTGACCTCGAAGAGGGCGACGAAATCGACGTTTCGCTCCACGTCGAACTCCGAGAATACCAGCGAGACTGGGTCGACCGATTCTTAGACCAACGCTCGGGCGTCCTCGTCGGCCCACCCGGTGCTGGAAAGACCATCGCCGGTATCGGTGCGCTCGTGGCAGTCGGCGGGGAGACGCTCGTTCTCGTTCCGAGTCGCGAACTCGCTCGCCAGTGGCGCGAAGAACTCCTCGCGAACACCGACCTCGACCCGGACCAAATCGGCGAGTATCACGGCGGAAGCAAAGAGATTCGTCCGGTCACCATCGCGACGTACCAGACCGCAGGGATGGACCGTCATCGGTCGCTCTTCGACTCTCGCCGGTGGGGGCTCATCATCTACGACGAAGCCCACCACATCCCCAGTCGCGTCTTCCAACGAAGCGCCGACCTCCAGTCCAAACACCGACTCGGACTGTCGGCGACACCCATCCGCGAAGACGACAAAGAGGCCGAGATATTCACGCTCATCGGCCCACCTATCGGAACCGACTGGAGCAAACTCTTCGACGCAGGGTACGTCCAGGAACCGGAAGTCGAGATACGGTACGTCGGGTGGGAAGACGACATGGCCAGAAACGAGTGGGCGTCGAGCGACGGGCGCGAGCGCCACATGCTCGCGGCGATGAACCCCGCGAAGGAGTTCGAGATACGTCGTCTCAGAGCCCGTCACCCCGACTCGAAGACCCTCGTCTTCGTCGACTACCTCGACCAGGGCGACGCAATCGCAGACGCGCTCGACGTCCCGTTCGTCAGCGGTGAGACGCGACACCATCGCCGAGAGGCGTACTTCGACGCGTTCCGCGACGGCGACCTGCAGACGCTCGTCATCTCTCGCATCGGTGACGAAGGAATCGACCTGCCGAACGCCGAACTCGCAATCGTCGCCTCGGGTCTCGGCGGGTCACGCCGACAAGGCTCTCAGCGTGCCGGCCGAACGATGCGTCCTGCCGGGAGCGCACTCGTCTACGTGCTCGCGACGCGCGGCACGAGCGAGGAGGATTTCGCGCAGCGGCAGATGCAACACCTCGCTGGCAAGGGGATTCGCGTCCGTGAGTCAAACTCGGGTGCCCCCGCGGACGACGAACACGACCCGACGCAGGACGACGAGCAGGACGACGAGGCAGATTCGGACGCGACCGAGTAATCACGGTCGGTCGAAGCCCGATATCGGCGTTCAGTCGGGGGATTCTCCGCATGGAATGAGAATTCTTAAGTCCAATCGTAGATTCAGACTCTCTTGCCCGCTCTTAGCTCAGCCTGGCAGAGCAGCCGACTGTAGATCGGCTTGTCCCCCGTTCAAATCGGGGAGAGCGGACTTTCTGACCAGCTCAATTTCGAAGAGCATTCGGCTTGTCCCCCGCTCCCGTGAGCGAAGCGAACGAGAGTTCGTGAGTCGCAGAGCGTCTCACGGTATTCAAATCGCCGTGACTCGCGTTGCTCGTCACGAGCACCCGCTCGTGAAACTCGCGGGAACGGAGAGTACGGAATTCTATTCAGCAATCAACCCCCAACCCGGGTGTCGTCGACGGCGACTGGGTTTGGCTACTCTTCCGGGAGGTAACAGACGTTGGGTGCGTCGTCGCCGATTCGGTTGTCTTCGACGACGTTGCCGGTCGAGTTCTCGTCTATCTTTATCGGTTCTCCGGCGTTCTCTCGGACGACGTTCTCACGGACGACGTTGTCGTCTGAGTTCACGAGTTCGATACCGTCACCGTCGTTCTGGCGGATGAGGTTCCCCACGAGTTCGTTGCCGTCAGAGGATTGGATACGGATTCCGTCGTCACCGTTTCCGATGATACCGTTCTTCGAAACGGTACAGTCGTTGACTCTGCTTCTGAACTCGATTCCCACACCACCATTCCGATAAATTTCGTTTTCTTCGATGAGAGTCGTGCTTGGACTACCTCTCGTCGTCGACACGTCGATACTGAGTCCGTCTCCCTCGTTTTCGATAATCCGGTTCCCTCGAATGAGGCCACCGGAGAGTTCCTCGATCGAGAGCACAGACCCATTCTGGAAGAAGAAGTTGCCGGTGATAGACGGGGCGACGGTCCCTCCGGCGATACTGAGTCCACGACCATTGTAGTCGACCCGGTTGTTCTCGAACACGAGTTCGTCGGCAGACGTCTCGTTGAAAAAACTGACAGAGTCGTTCTTCGTGATTCGGTTTCGACGGAAGACGTTCCCGTTACCGCCCTCGGTGGCGTCGATTGCTGTCCTATTCTTTGCGAGAATGCTGTCGGTCACGGCCACGTCGGAGGCGTTCAAGTACCATAGTCCCCTGCCGCATCGAGTGACTTTCACGTCGTGTATCTCTCCGCCGCTGAAATCACCCAACGTGATGCCTGTTTCGAACCCAGTCACGTGGAGATTTTTGAGTGTGAAATTCTCGGTGGGGGACTCTGAATACTCGCCAACATCGATACCAGTGCAGTATGGGTACGTCCCTTTGCCACATCCTTCGAGGAGGTGTCCCTGTCCATCGATTGTGACGCCGTTCACGCCGGGTTCGACTCTAATGAGCGTCTCACCACTCTTCGCGACGATGTCTTTGGTCAGGACGTAGTACCCAGGTTCTGTAATCACCGTCGGGCCGTCGATGGGAATTGCATCGCTTGGGACCTCACCGCCTGCCACAGCACTGCTGGACAACCCGGACAGTCCCAGTCCTGCGATAGCAGTCGCAACTGCTCCTCTCCGAAGCACGTCTCGGCGTGATAAGCCACGATTCTGTGGCGACCATTCAGGGCTCATTCGTGTAGAATACGGACGCAGACGCATTGTTATACTTAGAATTCTGACAATTATGATGTTCTGAAAAAGCGCACAGAGTGATTGGAGTGGCGTTAGATGGGGTCTGACCCTCCAAACCCGAAGAAAGTCTTCGGACCGTGAATTCACGCCCCGCGGCACTCAGTAGTCTTCGAGGCGGCAGGTGTCGGGCGCGTCGTCGCCGATTTGGTTGTTCTCGACGACGTTGCCGGTGGATAGTTCGTCGATTCTGATGGCCAAGTCGCCGTTCTCTCGGATGATGTTCTCGCGGACGACGTTGTCGTCGGAACCGTCGTCGCTGAACTGCGCACTTCGAAGCTCGATACCGTCGCCGGCGTTCTGGCGGACGAGGTTCCCTACGATTTCAGTCTGGTCTGAACCGCTGAGGAGAACTCCGTCGCCGCCGTTCCCGATGGCGCGATTCTTCGAGACTGTACTCGGGCCTCGAACACCCCTCAACTTGACCCCGTCTGAACCGTTCCGGAAGACGTCGTTCTCCTCGATGACGACGTCTCCGAGACCGGAGTCACTCCCATCGATATCGATTCCGTACCGCTCGTTTTCGATGAACCGGTTTCCTCGAATGACGTTGTCGCTCCCGACGCCCACGTATTCCGAGATATCGAATCCTTCGCGGTTTTGATAGAACAGGTTCCCCGTGACTCTCAGGCCACTACTGTTGCTGAAGCCAAACCCGCTGTCGTTGTAGTCGATGCGGTTATCTGCGACCACAGACTCGTCGGCAAAGTCGATGGTACCGACGATATCGTTTCGTGTAATTCGGTTTCGAAGAAGCGCGAGTCCTGGCGACCCTTCGTCTTGGAAGAACGCGTCGTTGTTCTTGGCGACGATGCTATCTGCTATCGTCAGGTCACGGTTTTCGAGTAAATAGATTCCCCAATCACAATGGGTTACTTTCACGTTAGAAATCAGTCCCCGATTTGTATCACCGAACTCGATGCCGATATCGAACCCCGTCACGATGACGTTCTTCACCACAGGGTCATTTGTGTTGGCGTCGGTATACTCGCCCACGTCGATACCTACGGACCCAAAGATGTCTTTCCCCGGCCCCTTGATGGTGTGGCCTTGACCGTCGATGGTGACGTCGTCAGTTCCCGGTTCGACAGCGATAACGACGGTGTTGGTCTTCGAGACGATATCTTTCGTGAGCACGTAGTATCCCGGCTCGGTAATCTCAGTCGGGCCATCGATTGGAATGGCGTCGTCCGGCACGCCAGTCCCACCAGTTCCCCCGGCGGCGGCGCTTCCAGTCAGACTCGACAAGCCAAACCCAGCGATAGCAGTCGCAACCGCACCTCTGCGAAGCACGTCTCGGCGTGATACGCCCCGATTCTGTGGCGAGCGTTCTGAACGCATTCGTCTAGAATGCGGCCGCAGACGCATTGTTATAATTGGAGTTCTGACAATTATGGTCGTGTGAAGAACAGCACAGAGTGATTGTGGTGGCGTTAGACAGGTTCTGACCCGACAATACCGATGACGTTCTCCGAACTGTGATTTTCACGGAACGTGACTCTCAGTAATCTTCGAGGCGGCAGGTGTCGGGTGCGTCGTCGCCAATCTGGTTGTCTTCGACGACGTTACCCGTCGAATCGCCGTCGATTCTGATAGCCAAGCCACCGTTCTCGCGGATGATGTTCTCGCGGACGACGTTGTCGTCGGACCCGTCGTCACTGAACTCCGAGCTTCGAAGTTCGATGCCGTCGCCACCGTTCTGGCGGATGAGGTTTCCGACGACTTCAGTTCTATCTGCGTTTTCGAGGAGGATACCACTGCGGGCGTTTCCGATGACGCGGTTCTTCGAGACAGTGTTCAGCCGCTGAATAAAGGCCACTCTGATTCCGTCTCCCCCATTCCGGAAGACGTCGTTTTCCTCGATGAGAACTGCTCTCGAATCACTGTTCAACTCGATTCCGTAGCGGTCGTTCTCGATGAACCGGTTCTCTCGGACGACGTCGGGAGCGTCTTCGCTATCACCAAGCGAGTCGTCGACGAACAGACCAGCGTCGTTTTGATAGAATAGGTTTCCGGACACTATCGAGCCGTACGAGAAGGATATGCCCAATGGCCTGCCGTTGTAGTCGAATCGGTTGTTCTCGATTCGGAGGTTGGAGGAGAAATCGAACCCACCGATAGCACCGTTCCGAGTGATTCGGTTTCCGACGAGCGTCGCCCCAGTTGCCCCTTCGTCCTGGAAGATTGCCAGGTCGTTCTTCGCAATGGTGCTCTCGGAGACGGTCAAACCGGGGGCAGATAACAAATAAAGCCCCCACTGGCAGTGGGTTATCTTTACGTTGTGGACGGTCGCATTCCGGACCTCTTCGAAGGTGATTCCTGCAACAGTGAACCCCGTGACGGTGAGATTTTTCACTGTGACGTTCTCGTCGAATGGCGCGTCGGGATACGTCCCCGCAGCAATCCCATACTGTGATTCTCCACTACCAGCGAGGGTGTACCCCTGTCCGTCGATGGTGACGTTGCTCACCCCCAACTCGACGTTGATGACGGTGACTGCGTCCGTTTCGACGATGTCCTTCGTGAACACGTAGTACCCCGGTTCGGTAATCACCGTTGGGCCGTCGATTGGAATTGCGTCGTCCGGGACGCTATCTCCACCAGTTCCCCCGGCGGTGGCACTCCCAGCGAGTCCAGACAGTCCAAGTCCAACGACGGCAGTTGCGACACCACCCCTGCGAAGTACGTCCCGACGTGACAACCCACTCGTCTGTGATGGTCGTTCAGAACTCATTCGTGAAGAATGCGGCCACAGGCGCTTTGTTATGATTGGAAGAATGACAATTATAGAGGCGTGAAAACTTGAATAGAGTGAATGAACGGCGTAATGAAACGTTTTCGAGGACGGCGGCTATCGATACCCCTGACCGTGAGGAGACTGTCTCCCTACCGTGGACTGTAGAGGACTCATTGTCCGCCGAGTTCGGCGTTTCGAATAGTGTGCTATAGAGTGACCTTACCAGAACATATCAATATTATAACCCCTTATGAGGGATGCATCCGTAGTGTACGCTAATGAACCCCCGCTCTGCGTCACCCGAGTTGGTACACGTCCGCACCGAAATGAACGACCACGGGACGATGACCGTCGAACTGCACGAGACGAACGAGACGCGCCATCTCGTGGAGTACGAATCCGAGGAGATTCACGACACGCTCGCGTCGCTCCCCGTCGGTTCCCGAGTTCCCATCGAGATGGTCCGGGTTGGGGCGCGTTCGAACGTCTGGAAGGTCGTTGCTCTCCACGGCCGACGCGTCCCGACTGCCGACCAGTCCGTCTCGACGGCGAACTGACCACGCTCGAACGCCGCGGACTCCCACCGACACGGCGAACCGCCGGGGCTATATTCCCCGCCCGTCTCCCGACGTTCAATGGCTGTCGTCACCGAGATAGACGTTCGATTCCGCGACCACGACTCCTTCGGACACGTAAACAACGCAGTCTACGCCACCTACTGTGAGCAGGCGCGCGTGGAGTTCTTCGAGACGGTCCTCGACGTACCACTTTCGGAACTCAACATCGTCGTGGCCCACCTCGAACTCGACTACCGGGCGCCAATCGAAGGTGTCGGAACCGTCGAAGTCGAAATCGAGGCGGGCGAACCGGGTGGGAAGAGCTTCCCCCTGTTCTACGAACTGTCCTACGAGGGCGACGTGGTTGCGACGGGGAAGACTGTTCAGGTCGCGATGGACGAATCCGGAAGGCCGACTCGCGTCCCCGAGACGTGGCGTGAGGCACTGGCGAACCAGAGCTGACGTCTCTACGCGGGTTCTACGCGCTCGTGACCACTCCGAGTCGACGCTCGTATCACGACCAGTGAGCACGCCGAGTCTCGTCCGACGAGTCGTCCCAACTCGCTCGTGATTCGGATTCGCACGACAACGACGAGACAGCGGGATTAAGTAGTCGGCCAGTAATCTTGGGGTATGCCTCAGGGAGTACTCGAAGAAACTCGCCCGTCTGCTGACGAGACAGCAGCCCTGCAATCTCGGGCAGGAGAGCGTGTCCTCCACATCGGCCGCGACAGGCCGATTCGTATCAGTACCGGACACAGACTCCTCCACCACGACGGAAAGTGCAGTCGTCCCCACGGCCACAACTACGAAATCAGCGTTCGCGTAGTCGGCGAACTGACCGACGAAGGGTGGGTCGTCGACAAGGGTGACGTGACCGACGTCATCGACGAGTGGGACCACCGATTCCTCGTCGAAGCGGGTGACCCCCTCGTCGACGCCTTCGAGCAGTCCGGCGACGCCGATGGAACTGTCGTCCTCGACGCGCCGCCGACTGCCGAGGTGATGGCCGTCGTCCTCGAAGAGAAACTGGAAGCGGCGCTCTCGGACAACGTCTCTGCGGTTTCGGTCGAAGTCCGCGAGACTGGGGAACTCTGCGCCGGGTTCTGATGCCCGTCTCAGATACCGTCTCGCGGCCCGACACCGACGCCGACGGCGAACAGTTGCCCATCAACGAACTGTTCGCGTCACTGCAGGGCGAGGGAAAACTCGCGGGCGTCCCGAGTACGTTCGTCCGGACGAGCGGGTGCAACCTCCGGTGTTGGTTCTGCGACTCGTATCACACGTCGTGGGACCCGACACACGCGTGGATGGGTGTCGACGAAATCGTCACTGAAGTCGGGTCACTCGCCCCGTCTCACGTCGTCGTCACCGGCGGTGAACCACTCGTCCACGACGAGACGACCAGTCTCCTCTCCGAACTGGCCGACGACTACCACCTCACCGTCGAGACGAACGGGACGCTCACCACCGACGCGCCAATCGATCTGGCGAGTATCAGTCCGAAACTCGCGTCGTCGACGCCGACGCCCGAGAACGCGCCGGCAGATACCGACCCCGGGGTCTGGACCGACCAACACGAATCGGCCCGAATCGACCTGGATTCGCTCGCCGCCCTGGTCGAACACGCCGACGACTTCCAACTCAAGTTCGTCGTCACCGGACGGGACGACGTGCCGGAAATCCAGTCGCTCGTCGACGACGTTCGCGGCGTCACCGCACGCGAGGTTCGCGACAGCGACGTGCTCCTCATGCCCGAAGGACAGACACGCGACGCGCTCGCTCGGACTCGAACCGAGGTTGCCGAACTCGCGGCCGAATTCGGCTACCGATACACGCCACGACTCCACGTCGACCTGTGGAACGACGCGCCCGAAACCTGAGCACTCCCTGAGACAAAATCTGTATTCACCACGATGACCGACGACACATCCACCGACGAGAAACGCGCCGTCGTCCTCCTCTCCGGCGGCATGGACAGCGCGACGACTGCCTACGAAGCGAAGGAACGAGGCTACGAGATATACGCGCTTCACACCTCTTACGGCCAGCAGACCGAGTCGAAAGAGTACGAGTGCGCCCGCGCACTGGCCGACGAACTCGACGCCCGTGACTTCCTGCACATCGAGACGACGCACCTGAAACAAATCGGCGCGTCGTCGCTGACAGACGACTCGATGGCCGTCGAGGACGCGGACATGGACTCCGACGAGATTCCCACCTCGTACGTCCCGTTCCGGAACGCCAACCTCCTGTCGATGGCCGTCTCGTACGCCGAAGCAAACGAATGCGACGCCGTCTTCGTCGGCGCGCACTCCGAAGATTACTCGGGCTATCCCGACTGCCGCCCCGAGTTCTTCGACGCGTTCGAGGCGATGGTCGACGTGGGGACGAAACCCGAGACGCACATCTCCCTCGAAGTGCCGTTCGTCCACGATTCGAAGACCGATATCGCCGAACGCGGCATCGAACTCGGCGTCCCGTTCGAACACACGTGGTCGTGTTACCGTGCCGAAGAACCCGCCTGCGGGACCTGTGACTCCTGTGCGTTCCGCTTGCAGGCGTTCCAGAACCTCGGCGAACGCGACCCGATTCCGTACGCAGAACGACCAGACTACGTCGAAACAGACCCGGCGTAACCCGTACTTTTCACGGTTCCGGGTGAACCACGCGTCATGAGCGACGAGAAGCGTCGGACAGCGGCCCACTTCGGAAACGCCGCCGAATCGTACTTCGAGAGCGACGTCCACCGCCTCGGAGCGGACAGAAAGACGCTCGCCGAGTGGTGCCGAGACGCCACGCGAGCACTCGACGTTGCGACTGGCGGTGGCCACACAGCAGGCGCGATTGCAGCGGTGGGCGTCCCCGAAGTCGTCGCCAGCGACGCGGCACCTGCGATGGTCGCCACCGCGGTTCGAGAGTACCCCGTCACTGGCGTCGTCGCCGACGCAGAACGACTCCCGTTCGGTGACGAAACGTTCGACGCCGTCTCGTGCCGTATCGCCGCCCACCATTTCCCAGACCCGGAGGCGTTCGTCGCCGAAGTCGCTCGTGTGCTCGAACCCGATGGGGTGCTTGCGTTCGAGGACAACGTCGCACCCGAAGACGAGTCCCTCGCGACGTTCCTCAACGGAATCGAGCGCTTGCGCGACCCGACGCACGTCGAACTCTACCCCGTCTCGCAGTGGCGCGAGTGGTTCGAAGACGCCGGGCTAGTAGTCGAGGAAATCGAGACGGCGTCGCTCACGCTCGACTTCGACGCCTGGACGGAACGAACCGGCGTCTCGCCCGACGACAGAGCGGAACTCGAACGTCGGTTCCGGGAGGCACCGACGGCGGCGAAGGACCGGTTCGAAGTCGTATTCGACGGCGACGCTGTCGTCTCGTTCGCCAACCCAAAAGCACTGATTCGAGCGCGGAAGCGCTAGTCGCCCGTCGTACTGGTTTATTCTCTCACCCTGCGTATCGTTGACATGGTTGGGGATTCTCCAAAGATGTCGACGTCCGTGGGGCGCTCGCTCGATACGGCGGTTTCGTACGGTTGGAAGAGCGCGTATGGGTTCCTCGTCGTGACGCTCGTCTCCTACGCTCTCGGTGCGATGTTCTTCATAGAGGGTGGCATCTACGGTCCGTTGAGCGACGCCGCGGCCCTGCTGGTCGGTCTGTTCATGCTGCCGCTCGTCTGGGTGCTACATCTGCTGACCCACGAGCACGACTGGAGTCGAGAAACCATGTGGCTGGGTGTTGGTTCCGTCGCCCTCGTGTCGGTGGGGTCGTTGGGACTGCTGATTGGTGACCTCTTGTCCCTCGGGGCCGTTGGCGGCGGTTTCCTCGGGTTACAGTTCCTGGGTATCGTCCTGGAGGGTGTCTGGCTACTCGCCGTCGGCGTGCTGGGATTACGAACGCTGGCAGTCCCCCGAAGCGTCTCGCTCGCGGCGCTCGCTGCGGGACTCGGCTATGCTGGTGGCATCGTCGCGCTCTCGGCGACTTACGCGCTCTCGCTTTCGGTCGGTAATCCGGTGTTCCTGCTGGCGGCGGCGCTCGCCTTCGGCGGAATCGTCGCCTGGTCGGTCCTACTCGGACGCGAACTCCAGTCGCGGGACCGGCAGATGCGCCGGACGACTGGATTCGGAACCGGACAGAGCGGGCTTTGAGCTCCCTCGTTCTCATCTCGTCCGGTGGACTCAGCACAGACTCGGTACATGGAGCGGTTCGACGGAGTGAGATTCGGTACATGGGGCGGTTCGACGGAATGAGACTCCGTACATGGAGCGGCCCGACGGTGCCAGATTCGGTGAAGACGGGAACTGTCCCGGTGTGCACCGACTCGCATCTGGCCCAAATCCTCAACCCTCTCCACACCGTCATGATATAGCATGGCACGAGTAATCGTGGTCGGTGGTGGTCCCGCAGGACTCTCTGCGGCCCTGTTCGCGTCGAAAAACGGACTGGACGTCCACCTGTTCGACACCGACAAGACGTGGCTACACAGCGCTCACCTGTTCAATTACCTCGGCATCGAATCGAAAGATGGAGACGAGTTCCTCGACGAGGCCCGCGAACAGGTCGAAGGGTTCGGTGCCGACCTGAACGAGGGCGAAGTGACGGGCGTCGAGCGAACCGACGAGGGGTTCGTCGTCACCGTCGGCGGCGAGACGCACGAGGCAGACTACGTAGTCCTCGCGACGGGGACGAAACGCGGACTGGCCGAGAACCTCGGGTGTGCGTTCACAGACGAAGACGTCGTCGACGTGGACGTGACGATGGAGACGAGCGTCGAGAACGTCTACGCGACGGGCGCGATGGTCCGAACCGAGGAGTGGCAGGCCATCATCTCGGCGGGTGACGGTGCTGCCGCGGCGCTCAACATCCTGTCGAAAGAGAAAGGCGAACACTTCCACGACTTCGACACACCGGAGGACGCAGCGTAACCACCGTCACCCGAGGACGCGGCATAACTCGGCGTCCCGCCAACTGATTTTCACGACTCGACGAGGACGACGCCAGTGACGACTAACGCGCCGCCGGCGAGCGTCACGAGCGTCACGGGTTCGCCGAGAATGAATGCCCCGAGAGCGAGCGTGCCCGCGGGTTCGATGGTACTGACGATGCTCGTCCGACTCGCGCCGATACGAGACAGGCCGGCGAAGAACGCGACTATCGGGACGACGGTGGCGACGACGGCGATACCGGCGATGATGAGCCACGACTCGCCTGTCGTCGGAATCTGAAGCTCACCGGTCGCACTCCCAAAGACGAGAAAAGAGACGGTGGCGGCCGGGAGGACGTGCGCAGTGAGTGTCCGCGAATCGACCGTCGCGAGCGTCTGCCGACTCACGACGATGTACGTCGCGTAGACGATGGCGGCGAGGAGGACGATGAAGACGCCCCGAGGGTCTGCGCCTGCCGGGTCTGCTCCGGTGATGAGAACGACACCAGCGAGAGCGACGACGAGGGCCACGAGCGTCCGTCTCGTGACCGGTTCACCGAGGACGGCGACGGCGAGTGCGACGACGAAGACAGGGTAGGTGTAGAGGACGATGCCCGTGAGTCCCGCCGTCAGGTACTCCAACCCGAGGAAGTAGAGCAGACTCATCGTCGCGTACCCGAAGCACCCGAGGCCGAGTCCGACCAACAGGTCACGTCCGGAGAGGAGACGGAGAGACCCCCGAACGCCGAGCCACGACCAGACGAGTACCGTCGCGAAGAGGAAACGAAACGTGAGGACGGTCGGAATCGACAACCCTGCTGACGCGGCGAGTTTCCCGAAGATACCCAGTGTACCGAACCCGAGTGCCGAGACGACGACGAGTGCAGTCCCGAGTCGGTCGCTCATTATCGACTCACGCATGGCCCGTGGCTAAAACAATTCGCAAGCGGTAAGCGTCCCCTCTCCATCGAGCGGTGTGTGACCGCGTCAGAGTACGACGCCCCTATCTCGCCGCTCGGGGGACTCAGTATCGCGATTCTCGCAGTCTCGACGAGCGCCATCCTCGTCCGCTGGAGTGCCGCGCCGAGTCTCGTGAAGGCGTTCTATCGCGTGCTGTTTACCGTTGGTCTCCTCGCGCCAGTGGCGTTCGTCCGCCACCGAGACGCGTTCGAGAAAATCTCGCGCCGTGACCTCGTCGCTGCGAGCGGTGCGGGTGTCGCACTCGCCGCGCACTTCGCCTCGTGGTTCGAGAGTCTGAACCACACGACAGTCGCCGCCAGCGTCACGCTCGTCCAGGCACAACCGTTGTTCGTCGTCGTCGGTGCGTGGGCGTTCCTCGACGAACGCGTGAGTCGGCGGACGACGCTCGGAATCGGTGTCGCACTCGCGGGTATGGTCGTGATGTCTTTGTCGGACCTCGTCACGGCGAGCGGTGCGCCCAGACCCCTGTTGGGGAACGCGCTGGCCATCGTCGGTGCCGTGACCGCTGCGGCCTACGTCCTCACCGGCCGGAGCGTCAGGAGTCGCGTCGCGCTCGTCCCCTACGTCGTCGTCGTCTACAGCGTCTGTGCGGTGGTACTGTTGACCGTCACTGTCGCCCGCGGCGACCCGCTTTCGGGCTATCCGGCCCGTGAATGGCTCTTGTTCCTCGGGATGGCAATCGGGCCGGGTATCTTCGGCCACACGGTCATCAACTGGGCACTCGCACATCTCGAATCGAGTGTGGTGTCCGTCTCACTCCTCGGTGAACCCGTCGGGAGTACGATTCTCGCGCTGTTTCTCCTCGGTGAGATTCCCACGCTGCCGACAGTCGTCGGCGGGGCCGTCGTCCTCGCCGGTATCTACGTCACCAGTACGTAGCCGTTTCCGCCGTGTTCGACGCGCTGCGTGCACTGCGACTGCTGTCGTCTGCTGTCGTCACCCTCCCATACCCCCAATATACTGGGACTGCAGAAACGTGTGTTATCGGCGCTGATAACCGCGGCAAAACGCTCAAGAGCGTGAACGCGTCGAACAGTGTATGGACGACGGCTCGGGTGCAGATATTCGTGTCCTTCACGTGGACGATGAACCGAGTCTCACGGACCTCGTTTCGATATTTCTGGAGCGCGAAGCTGGCGACGTCGACCTCTCGGTCACGACGTCGAACTCGGGGGCGGAGGCGCTCGACCGACTCCGGACGGAGCGTATCGACTGTGTCGTCTCCGACTACGACATGCCCGGTATCGACGGCCTCGAGTTCCTTCGAGCAGTTCGGTCCGAACACCCTGACCTCCCGTTTATCTTGTTCACCGGGAAGGGGTCAGAAGAGGTTGCTCGCGACGCGTTCCGCGTCGGTGCGACCGATTACATGCAGAAAGACACCGGCACCGACCAGTACACGGTGCTCGCGAATCGCGTGGTCAACGCCGTCTCACAGTACCGCGCGAAAGCCGCGTCGGAGCGGTACGGTACGGCAATCGAAGTCCTCGACAGCGCTGTCTACTCACTCGACAGCGACGCACGGTTCTCGTCGGTCGACGGCGTCTTCTGCGAACTCACTGGCTACCCACGGTCGGAGGTGCTCGGAAAGCGGTTCTGCGACATCGTCGAAGAGTCGCCCGAGGATATCGCCGAGATGTTCGACGCCATCACGTCGCCCGATGGCCCCGACACCGAAGGGTTCGAAGTCGTCCTCTCGCCCGGGCCGAACTCCGCGCACGACGACTTACTCTGTGAGGGGCACCTCACCGCCCGTCAGACAGACGACGACGAGTTGAACGTCATCGGGACGCTTCAAGACGTGACCGAACGACGACGGCACCGAGACCGAATCCACTACGAGACGCGGTTGAAAGACGCCGTCTTGGACACTTCGACGTCGCTCATGGGTGCCGAAGCCGACGAAATCGGGACGAAAATCGAGTGGACGTTACAGACGGTCGGTGAAGTCACCGAACTCGACCGGTGTTCCGTCTATCTCTACGACGACGAGACGAACGTCGCCGCTCGAATGCACGACTGGCAGGGTGGCCACTACACCGACCATCCGGACCGCATCTCACTCGAAGACGCGCGCTGGTTAGTCGAACGCCTCCACCGCTTCGAAAACGCGTGCTTACACAGCGTCTCCGACCTCCCCCCGGAGGCGTCGGACACGAAACGGTTCCTCGGAATCGTCGAAACTGGCGGGTTCGTCACCGTTCCGATGGTCTCGAAGTGGTCACTCGTCGGGTTCGTCGTCTTCGACGTCGTCGGTGAGGGTCGGTCGTGGACCGACACCGAAGTCGACCTGCTCCGGTCGGTCGGAAACAACATCACGCACACACTCGCACGACAGCGGAGAGAACGCGAACTCCGCCGGCAGAACGAACGCCTCGAAGAGTTTGCATCGGTCGTCTCTCACGACTTGCGGAACCCACTCAACGTCGCCAAAGGATTCGTCGAACTCGCCAGAGACGAAGACGACGTCGACCACCTCGGCAGAGCACTAAACGGTCTCACGCGGATGGATACGCTCCTCAACGACGTGCTCACGCTGGCCAGACAGGGCCGGAAAGTCGGCGAGACGGACTCTGTCCCCATCGAACAGGTCGTCGAACGGGCGTGGAAAGCCGTCGACACCGGCGACGGCGCCGAACTTGTCGTCGAAGACGGACTCGGAACCACGCCGGCCGACGAGGGCAGACTCCAGCAAGCCTTCGAAAACCTGTTCAGAAACGCAATCGAGCACGGTTCGACAGTCGATAGGCGAGCGCCCGACACCGTCTCTGAACACGGTGCGGCGGAACCGTCCGGGTCGCCCGACGTGACAGCGGAACTGGAGGGGAGGACGAACGGCCAGTCGGCGGAGGGGTCGGCGTCGACGCCGTCGCTCTCGGTTCGCGTTGGCCCGACGGAGACCGGTTTCTTCGTCGCCGACGACGGCCCCGGTATCCCCGAAGACGAACGCGACGTCGTCTTCGAACACGGTCATACGACCTCAGAGTCGGGGACCGGATTCGGTCTCTCTATCGTCGAGAGCATCGTCGAGGCCCACGGGTGGGAGATATCGGCGACTGCTCCAGACCCTGACCTCGGCGGCGCACGCTTCGAATTCGACCTGGGCGGCGTCCGCTCGGAAGTCGAACCACGGTTCTCACTCAGCGACTAATCCGAGCGTTAGACCACCGAAATCATCGACTAACCCGAGCGTCAGACCACCGAAACACGACGGGTGTTACGCTTCTAACGCTTCTTTCGTCCGTCTGTGACGGTCCCGAAACATCCCTTCGAACCCGACGCCACCGAACAGACTCGCCACGTCGCCGACCGGACCGAACGGAAGTTCGTACTCGACTCGGTCTTCGATAATCGTCTCGTCTCCATCGGCGGCGAAGCGGTGTGTGTGGACCCACGTTTCGAATGGGCCGCCGACCATGTCGTCTCGGAACCACGCCGTCGTCGCCCCCTCTTCGCGGGCGAGGATACGGGAGACCCACCGCTGGCGTGGGCCGACACCGAACGGCCGCATCGACATCTCGATTTCGGTTCCAGCGACGAGTTCCACCGGTCGCTCTGCCCCGTCTGGGCCGCGGACTGCGACGATTTCGAGGTTCATCCACTCGGGTGTGAGCGCCTCTAATCCCGAGATATCCGAGTGAAACTCCCACACTCGGGCGAGGGGGGCGGCGACACGAGTTCGACGCTGATAAACCGGCATACACGAAGGTTCGTTCGCAGACAGGATAGACGTGTTGGCGAACGTGGACGAGAGACAGAACGGCGGTGGAGAACGACGAACGGCGGCAGCGGGGGCAGAAGTGCCGCCGCTCTGGTTCGGAAAGCACCCACGCGGGGGCATCGCACGAACCGCGCAGGTGAGCAAGGGCAACGCTCGGCCGTGATGGAATTCGGGTTGGTCGGGAGACGACCGAGTGTCGGTGTTCGCCACGACGTCTGTCGCGGCGGCAGAGGATTCTCGAGGAAACTTCTTAATTATTTTGCATGTTTGGCTGACTGTCTCGTCACTCGACCAGTGTGGTCGCTCTGTCGGTACCAGTGGCACAGTCGTGGCCGTGGTTCGGTGCGCTGGCGTCGTCGTCACTCGCCGTCTCGGCGGCATCGACGCGGGCGACGCGGGCGACGCGGACGACGCTGAATCCACATCCTGCCAGCGACACGCCACTCGTCACTGCGAGCGCGAGAAACGCCCGTCTGTCCATACCTATTGTTATTAATCGACGGAAAAACGGCCGAGGAATCGGGCGGTCGGTTTGTACGACCACTCGATTCGTTGGTCGAGTCGGGGACGCGGCCCGGACGCTCAGAGCGTGAACCGCGAGACAGTCGTTCCGGCTTTCGTCAGGTCGGTGTGCGTCGCCGCGGCGACGGTCACCTGATTTTCACCGTATTCGATTGCGACTTCGACTTCGAACGCCTCGTCCTCCGGTTCGACGAGCGTCGTCTCGCCGGGCGTCTTCACCGCGACGGCGGCGGCGTCCGTCTGCCCAGAGACGACGAGTTTGTCGCCTTTGAACCGCGTGCTCACGCGGAGTTTCGGGCCAGACGGCCGGTCACGCTCGACGTAGCGGTCACGCACGAACGTCGGCATCTCGACAGGTTCGCCGGCATCGATGCCGTGTGCGAGGCGGACGAATCCCGCCATCGACCACGCGAGTGGCGTCGCACTGCCAGTTCCTTCGCCGAACTCCCAGTTGAAGGCCGTCGAGTGTTCGCGGTCCCACACCTGTTCGGCCAGCATCCGCCCGGAGTTGGCGAACGCCGCCATCGTCCGCAGGAGGTTCGAAGGTGCGAGTTCCCCCGACTTGGTGCCGGCGAGGAGTTCGTACTCGGCGCGTTCGCCTGTGAAGATGGGCCAGAGGCGGCCCTTGCCCTTGGCGTCGATGGACCACGGTGCACCCTCTTCGTTGCGTTCGCGTTCACCGTATCCGTCGCCGTTGTATCGGTAGAACGCCGGGCCCTGTGGCGTATCGACGCGAATCGTCTCGTCGACTTCTTTCACCGAATTTCGAATCACTTCGTCGTCCGGCGGTTTGATGCCGAGGCGAGTCAGTTCGAGGAATCCGGCGTCGATAATCTCGCGTTCGTCGAGCGTCGGCCCGTTGTTGGCCAGCGTCCGAAGGTGGCCCGCGTCCGGGTCACCATCCCGGGTGATGCGGACGTAGTACGGCGTGTTGTCGTGGCGGTCGGTTCCGGTTCGCGTCGCCGTCCACTCTTCGACTCGGTCTGTCCAGTCGTCGGCGAGCGCGAGCCACACGAGGGCGTCTTCGTCGTTGCCTTCGTCCAGTGCGACTGCCGCGGCACAGGCCAGACCGGCAATCTCGGCGGCGATAGACGACGGCGAGTAGCCTGCTTCTTCTTCCCACCGCTCCTGTGCCGTCGGTGGCCCGTTCCGGGCGACGTAGTTGGCCGAGCGCTGGACGTTGACGTAGTCGTATCCCACGTCGTCGAACTCGACGCCGTGTTCTTTGAGCATGTAGGCCATCACCTGCGGGAACGAGATGTTGTCCATCTGCTCGCCACCCCAGCGAGTCCGGCCGTTGAGGTAGGTGTTCTGCGGGATGAACCCTCTGTCGTCCTGCTGGTTCGTGTAGATGTACTCCAGTGCGTCGATGGACGTCTCGATGTCACCGACCGCTTCGAAGACGGTAAAGACCTGATAGAGGTCACGCGACCAGACGAAGTTGTAACCGTACCCTTTCGACTCCTCTGCGGGGACGACTTCGCCCCACGGAACCGACGGCGATGCGATGCCCGCCCCGAGGAACGTCTTGTCTTCGACCGCTCGGAGACTCATCAGACAGGTCTTGTACTGTGCAGTGAGGTCAGAGTCGGACGTGACGGACGCCGGCAGTTCTTTGTCGGCGAGGAAGTCGGCCCACGACGCTGTGTACGCGCTACGAACCGTCTCGTAGCCACGAGTGAGCGCACCGGCGGCCTCACCGAGTGCGGCGGCGGTGTCGGCGTGTTCTGCAAAGCCGAGCGCCAGCGTCTCCGAGAGGTCGTTCCCGGTTCCGATTCGACCCACGAGGACGACGTTTTCGTCGTCGACGCGTTCTTGTGTGGCCGGAAGTTCGCCCTTCGAGAAGAACTCCGAGAGATATTTCGACCCGGCGACACCCACGGTTGCCCACTCGAACCGACCGGCCGTCGTCAGCGCGATGGCGACGCTGTACTCCTGACCGTTCTCGTCGATGAGGAGCGTCTCACCGCCGTCGCCGGCGTCGAACGCGCCGGCGTCACGGGCGACGAGGTGGTAACTTCCGGGTTGGCCGAGGCGAATCCCTCTGTCTTTCGTCCCGGTGTTGGCGAGTGCCGTGTCCGCGACGGTGTACAGTTCGTACTCGCTGTCGTCGAGCGCATCGAACGTCACGTCTGCGAGCATCGCGTCGTGTTCTGGGTCGATGGTGTACTCGACGGTGAGTTCCCACTCGTGGCCCCGGCCGTCGCCCGTCTCGGTGATGACGTGCCGGAAGACGAGCGCGTCTTCGTCGACGATTTCGGCCCGGCGTTCGACCGTGTCCGCGTGGTCGTCGCGCCGCGTCTCGTTGTGCGTCCGCGCCGTGTAGTCGGCCTTCGGGTCCGCGTCGATGACGAGGAAGTCGACTGTCCGGAGGTTCATCAGGTCGACGCGGGGGAACCGAACCTCGGTGAGTGCGCCTTCGGTCAGCGTGTACCAGAGGCGCGACGGGTCGTCCGAACCGTGGTCTGCGACGGTTCCGATACCGTACTTCTCGCCGGTGGTCCACCGTGGCCGGTTCTCCGGCCCGGTCGGCGCGGGTTTCGGTGCGGGGAGCGCGTCGATTTCGGCGAGGACGGCCGTCGTCTCCATCCGGATGGCGTGGGGCCACCCGAGCGGTGTCGCGCTATCGAACGACCCGTCGTCGAACACCTGCTCTGCGAGATAGCCAGCGTCCGTCGCCAGTGGGCCGTCCGGTTGCAGCAGTTCGTAGAGGTTCGTCGCACGTTCGACGAACCGACGCCCATCTTTGCCGATTCGGTCACAGAAGATGCCGAAGTTGGCGGCGGCGTTGGCACCCCACGCGGTGGCGACGGACCACACTTTCTCGCCGTCCTGGTCGCCGGCGCGCCAGAAGTCGTCTTCGAACCGAACCAATCCGGCGACGTCGCCACGGGGGTTTCGGTAGAGTCCCTTCAGCGTCGCCGCCATGTGCTTGACGAGACGGGTTCCCGTCTCGTCGTCGACGTCGTCGATGTCGGCGTAGGCGTCCATCGCATCGACGAGTGCGAACGTCGCGGAGTCGAGTCTGTCGTCCACCTCGCCGTCGTGGTCCAGTCGAAGGCCGTACACTTCGCGTTCCTTCGACCAGAGCGCGTCGAGTCCCTCGTAGACGGCAGTCGCTTGCTCGGCGGCGTGTTCGCACAACTCGTCGTTGAGTGGTGCGTCGGCGACGGTTGCGTACGCCTGCAGGAACGTCGCGGCGGTGTGGGTAAACCGACCCGACATGTTCTCCCACGCGTTCTGACAGACTTTCGGGAGGCCGTCGTCTTCGAGACTGCTGTCGAGGCCAGAGACACCGGCGGCGATAGTCGACCGGATTCGCCCGACGAGTTCGTCGTCGAGTTCCGTCCGTCGGTCCGCGAGGAGCGTCGCGAGATAGCTGACGACGCTCGCCGTCTGGTCGGCCTGATACTCTCTGTCTCCAGCACCCTCGACCCGGCCGTGTGCCCACCCGGGTGCGATGCTGCCGTCGACGGCCCACACGCGGTGTGGCCACGTCCCGTCTTCGAGTTGCGTGGCGCAGTAGAACTCCGCGCTCGACGAGAGGCGGTCCGACAAGTCGAGTCCGAAGGCGTCGTCTGCGTTCGCGAGCGCCATCGAGACTTCTGCGTCGTCGCGGAACCACGTGTAGCCGTATCCGCCGGAGTGTGCGTAGAAGGGGTCGAACTCGGGGCCGGCGATACGTGCACCGCTCGGCGCAGTCAGAAGCGAGAGCGCACGAAGGTCAGACCGGACGATTCGCTCACGGGGAGTCCCCTCGGGGACGAACACTTCTGCCCGTTCGCGTGCGGCAGCACGGAGTTCGTCCGCCGTCGCGTGTGCGAGCGCACAGTGTTGCAAGTCGGCGAGTGCATCGGCCCGTTTGACCTCGCTGTGGTCGGACAGTTGCGTGACGAGCGTCGTCCGTGCGGCACGCCCCGCCTGTTCGAGTGGGGCGCTGACGACGACGTCTCCCGACAGGTGTGTGTCCTCGTAGCTCTGGAGGACTGCATCTCGTGGGAAGTCGAACACGTCGTCGGAGAGTATCTCGTCGAATCGCTCGGGAATCTGTCCCCGGACGTCGTCGAGTCCGGTCGACGCAGTGACGTAGTCGTGTTCGTCTCTGTGGAACACTTCGACGGCCTGTGTCTCGTCGGGACCACCCGCTTCGTGGATGAGTCGTCCGACCTGCGTCTCTCTGCCCTCGGGTGCGAGCGTGAGGAACGCAGTCAGGTGTGCGTCGGTCGGAATCGCACCACGGAGCTCGACGTGTGTCACGTGCGCGCGACCCAGTGTGAGGTCGTACTGGTGGACGGTGTATTCGCCGGCGTCGTACTCGGTTTCGACGAGACTCGTCTCTCGGTAGTAGTGCTGCCGGACGGACTCGAACTGGTCGAACCAGTGTACTTCACCGTCCGTTTCGATACCGAACCGAGAACGGTCGATTCCATAGAGACCAGAGAGCGAAGACGAGTAATCGCGGAGAGACCCGTTGCGGCCAACGTAGACGAGACGGTCGCCGTGGCCGGAGAACGCGCCGTCCGAGGTCTGGCGTTCCTCTGGGAAGCGCCCGCCTCGGTCACGTTTGAATTCGTTTAACGCGGTCCGAAGTCGCATAGAGGTAGACGTGGGTCCCGGAACATAAGTATTGGCTGCTCTCCGCCTCTTTTACCTCTATTAATAGTAAACTTTCACACTGCTTCTTCGGAGAGGTACGAGGCGTCTCCTGACGAAACAACTATTCTCACGGGAGTAAATACAAAGTCTCCCGGTACGTTCAGTGTAGATATGCATCACCCAGGACCACCACAATTCATGGCTGTCGGTGAGTCGGTGCAACTCGCACCGCGTGACCCGGAACCCGACGCCGCCTTCTCGTGGCACGTACGGAGTGCCCCAGTTGCAAGTAGCCTCGAACTCCCCGACGACGAAGCAGTCGTTCAATTCGACCCCGACACCGCCGGGACGTACGTTCTCGAACTCGACGCCCCCGATGGGACTCACACACTGACCGTCCGCGTGTTCCCCGGTTCGTACCTCCCCGCAGGGTCCGCCCGAAGCGGTGCCAGCGGGATGAGCGGGATGAGTGGGTACAGTGGCCAGAGCGGTTCCGCTCGGCCGACGCAGTTCTCTGGCGGCGCATCCGGTTCCGGAAGCGGTGCTGGCGAGGCACAGCGTGGCGAGGGTGGCCGACCCCGTATCCGTCTCGACGCGACTGTCGAAGGTGACGTGGTGGTCGTCCGTGCGGACCCGAACCCGAACCCCAACAGCGACACCGACCGAGACGAACTGGTCGTCGAGTTCGTCGTCGACGACAGAGACGCCGTCGAGGAGTCGGCCGTCGAAACCGATGGTTGGGAACTCCGCGTCCCCCTCTCGGCTATCGGTGACCGTCTCCGCGTCCACGCCGTCGCTATCGACGAGACGTACAGCGTCCCCGACACCGTGACCGTCGAACGCGACGCGCTCACCGACGGCGGTGTCGTCGAGACTGACGGTGGTCTCGCAGAGACCGAAACCGACGCAACCGGTCACACCGACGGGTCCGGGTCGGACGCGGCGTCCGTCTCGCGTCCAAACGACCCGCCAGCGTGGTCCCAGGAGGTGACGCTCTACGAGATTTACGTGCGTGGCTACGCCTCGGACGACGACGAAGCCGAAAACACGTTCGAAGCGCTCGAAAAACGACTCGACTATCTCGAATCGCTCGGCGTCGACTGTCTGTGGTTGACTCCGGTCCTCCAGAACGACCACGCCCCCCACGGCTACAACATCGTGGACTTCTACTCCATCGCCGAGGACCTCGGCACGCGCGAGGACTACGAGCAGTTCGTCGAGGCCGCCCACGACCACGGGATGAAGGTGCTCTTCGACCTCGTTCTCAACCACTCGGCGCGCGCCCACCCGTTCTTCGAAGACGCCTACCAGAACCCCGATTCGGATTACTACGACTGGTACGAGTGGCAAGACAACGGCGAACCGGGCACCTACTTCGACTGGGAGTACATCGCCAACTTCGACCACCGGAACCTCGACGTTCGGCGCTACCTCCTCGACGCCGTCGACATGTGGGCCGACGTCGTCGATGGCTTTCGCTGTGACATGGCGTGGGCCGTCCCCGACACCTTCTGGCAGGAGATTCGCGAGCGCGTCAAGTCGAAAGACCCCGAGTTCCTCCTCTTAGACGAGACCATCCCGTACATCGCGGACTTCCACGAGGGCATGTTCGACATGCACTTCGACACGACGCTGTACTTCACGCTTCGACAGGTCGGCCGTGGCGACGAACCCGCCGAGCGCATCCTCGACGCAATCGAACAGCGGACCGAAGTCGGGTTCCCCGACCACGCGGCGTTCATGCTCTACCTCGAAAACCACGACGAGACGCGCTACATCGTCGAGTGCGGGGAGTCGGAGGCGATGGCCGCCGCGGGAGCGCTCTTTACCCTCCCCGGCGTGCCGATGATATACGGCGGCCAAGAGATTGGCCAACGTGGCCGCCGCGACGCACTCGTGTGGAACCACGCCCGCGACGACATCCGCGAACACTACGAACGCCTCATCGAGGTTCGAGACGAGACGCCCGCACTCAGAAACGGCGAGAGCGGGTTCCGCCGTATCGACTACGAGGCCGACTCTGACCGCGTCGTCGCGTTCGTCCGTGACCACGACGCCGGGTCGTATCTCTGTGCGCTGAACTTCGGTGACGACCCCGTGACGGTGGACGTCGGTGACCTCGACGTCGAGGCGACTGACGTCGTCTCCGGCGAGTCAGTCGCCGCAGAAGGCGGCATCCGCGTGGACGACGTCACCATCTGCCCCCTCGCGTAAACGCCGTTCGACCACCCTCTATCAGTTGTTTGCCAATTTACGATGAGCACGAACGATGGCACCCCAACCCTGTCGACCGACCGTACCGACGAACTCGTCTCGTGGCACGAGACAATCGTCGCGAACCACGACGACGACTTCGAGGCCGCAAAGCAACTCTCGACGCGACTCGGCGCGCACGTCGCATCTACCGACGGCGAGGCGGGCGGTGAGACCGTCGTATTCGGCTTCTGGACGCCCGAACTCGTCGAAGACGAAATCCCCGAATCGGCCGTCGAACTGGAGATTCTGACGCCGCCTGCGGACTTCGACCCGGGCGACACCGACCACCGTGCGGTGACGTTCCAGCGGGACCGAGTTCCGATGGCCCGCGCCGGTGAGTATCACTGGGCCGTCGTCGACGACGTCCGCGCGGGGACGCGAGAGACGCTCGGGTCGCTCTACCAACTCGTCTACGAAGACGAAGACGAAACCGAAGTGACGATTCAGGACCCAGTGTCGTACTCCGTCCCGTTCGGCGCGTTCGCGCCTGCAGAGGTGTACGACGTGGGCGTCCTCGACGAGACGCGCGCCGACCGAGCGTACTTCGAAGCGCTCGGAACCGACGACGAACCCGTCTCGACCACCGAAGACGAGGGCCTCCCACGAATCGACCCCGCGACGAGCATGCTGGAGATTCACCCGGGAACCGCCACCGAACGCGGGTCACTCGCTGGCCTCGCCGAGGTGTACGAAGATATCGCGGCGAAACAGCGCGCCGACGAACCGCTCGCCCCGTGGCAACGCGCGTTCGCTGGATACGACGGGATTCAGGTGATGCCCGTCGAACCGCTGACCGAAAACGAGGAGGAACACGACTTCTGGTCGGTCGAATCAGCGTCGGAAGACGAACTCACCGCCGCCGTCGCTCGCCCGGAGATGATTAACTGGGGCTACGATATCGTCGTCAGCGCCTTCTCCGCGCCGAATCCCGCCATCCTCGAAACCGGCCGCCCGGACGAACTCGTGGACTTCATCGCCGCCTGTCACGACCTGCCGCGACCCATCAAAGTCGTCTTCGACGTCGCTCTCGGCCACGCCGACAACCGGGGTGCGGAACTCCTCTCTGACCGCTACATCCTCGGCCCGGGGATGTACGGCAAACACCTCGACTACACCGAACCGACGGCCCGCGCCATCTTCCTGGAGATGCAGCGCCGGAAGATGGACTTCGGTGCCGACGGAATCCGCGTCGACGGCGCACAGGACTTCACCTCCTACGACCCCGAGACGGGAGAGATGTACCACGACGACGACTTCCTCGCCGAGATGGACCGCGTGACGCAGGAAGTCGCCGGCACGGAGTACCGCCCGTGGATGATTTACGAAGACGGCCGGCCGTGGCCGCGCGAAGACTGGGAACTCGCCTCCTCGTACCGCGCACTCATCGAACAACATCCCCACTCCTTCCAGTGGTCGCCCATCACCTTCGCGCACAACACGCCCGCACTGCTCACCTTCTGGGCGACGAAGTGGTGGCGCGTCCGCGAAGTCGGCGAGTTCGGCGGCAACTGGTTGACGGGCGTCGCCAACCACGACACCGTTCGTCGCGGCACGCAAATCGACCCGACGGTGGAGTTCAACCAGTCGCCGGTCAACCCCTACCTCGGCGACGACTACCCCGAGACGCTGGGCGAAGCGTACGACAACGCCGCGTCGTCGATGCTGTTCCACTGTTTCCTGCCGGGCGTCCCGATGGACTTCGTCCACGCGAACATGCGTGCCCCGTGGGGCTTCATGCGGGACACCGACCCGACGTGGAACGTCAAAGTCGTCTCCGACGAGTCGAAGTTCCTCTACTGGCAGGTGCGCGACGAGGACTTCGAAGACGAGCGATTCTTCCGCCGCGTCAAGGACATCGGGTTCGAGTCGCGCGAGGAACTGCTCACGTTCATGAACGCGCTCTCGTCGGCCGTCGGTGCGACGGATTACGACCTCGACGTCATGGCCGACATGCTCTCGGCGATGGAGCAACCGCTGGGCGACGACCTGTCGGCCGATGACCTCGAAGCCTACGGCTACGCGTGGATGCGCGACATCCACGAGTTCGCCAACCTGAGTCACTGGCACGACGCACAGGACGACGACCGGTCTGCGTACCGTCTCGAAACCCGGGAGTTCCGTCACGACCGACCGTGGTTACTGGCAGACTTGGACGAGGACGCGGACTACTTCACCTATCGGCATCCGACCGACGGAACGGTCCTCTACTACGGATTCCGCACCTCCCCCGACTCGGAGGAACAACTCTTGTTCGTCGCGAACATGGAGGGCGTCCCAGTAGACGTGTCGCCCGAGTATCTCGCCGCGGACGCTGCCGAGGACGAGAACGCGCCCATGATTCCGACCGATGGCTGGGAACCGGCGCTCGTCGCACCCGACGTCGCGGAATCGACCGCCGTCGAACTCGACAACGGCGACGCAATCGTCTGGCGGCGCGACCCCTAACCGCTCGGCGTCGAATCTCTCATCCTTTCACAGTCCGCGGTGGTTCCGTTTTGGGACATAAACCTGTGTACGCGAGATACTGAACAGGCTCTGCGTTCGGGACTCCCGCTCACAATCGGAGCAACCGTTTACTCACCCGCCCCCGTAGTCGAGAAGACATGCTCTCAGTTGGCGACAGCGCACCGGATTTCTCCGTCCCCATCGCAGGCGGCGAGGTGTACAACGACATCGACTCGTTCACGCTCGGCGAGGCACTCGGCGACGGCCCCATCGTCTTGGCGTTCATCCCGGCGGCCTTTACCAGCGGATGTACGACCGAGATGTGTACGTTCCGCGACTCGATGCACCGTTTCGATGCCATCGACGCTCAGGTGTACGGCGTCAGCGTCGACCTCGCACCAGCACTGAACATCTTCATCCAGCAGGAGAACCTCAACTTCCCCATGCTCTCGGACTGGCGACACGAGGTCATCCACGACTACGGCGTCGTTCTCCCGGACTTCTACGGCCTCATCGAGGTGGCCAAGCGGAGTATCTTCGTCCTCGATTCGACGGGCACCGTGACGTATCGATGGGTCGAAGGCGAGGGCAAGACCGACTTCGGCGCGGCTATCGACGCCGTGTACGACGCCGTCGCCGAGACTGTCTCGGCGTAACTCGTCCGATGGTCAGCCGTCGTCACTAGGTGTCGGGTGCGTGTACCACCACGCCCACAGAATGAGCACCGCTTGCAGTGGGAGGCGCGCCCAGCGAGCCGTCGCAGAGGGGTTCTGCACGAACTCGGGAGCGCCGGTGAGAACGACGCCACTGGTCGCCATGTAGACGTTCGCCGGAAAGATAGCAATCAGCAGCGCGACGAGTCCCCACGCCGCGACGCGTCGAGTCTGCGGGAGTATCACACCGACGCCGAGGGCGATTTCCGCGATTCCAGAGAGATAGACGAGTTCGCGTGCACGCGGGAACGCCGGAGGAATGATTTGGACGTACGCGTCAGGGATGACGAAGTGCATCACTCCCGCGACGATGTAGAGCGAACCCATCACGTAGCAGAGTGGGTGCTTGAATCGGGACAGCGTGGCGTCGGTCTCCGTACTCATTTCGTCTTACACTCGCTGTACTAACACGCGCCCGACCCATAGTCCCACTGCCACCGCACCGACGAGAATCGGAATCGAGTAGAGCGGGCCCGACGGTGCGACGAGAAACAGTGCCTCTGCGACGACGATGGCGACGAGGAGGCCGACGACCCGTTCGCGGGTGATGGCGCTCACGAACTCACCCCCAAGCCGTTATTCGACGCCATACTCACTTCCGCCGAGACGGCACGAACACGCTTTGCTGTAGCGACTCGCTCGGGCAAGACGACGATTCAGAAAAGAACGGGATTGGGGTACTACGGCAGGAGCACGCCGTTGATGACGTGAACGACACCGTTCGAGGCCATGATGTCCGTACCGATGATGGTCGCTTGCCCGTCGTTCAGTTCGGCCCCGTCGACGCCGATTTTCGCGCCGTTTAGCGTGGGCAGTTTCGACACCGGGAGGACGGACTGCGCCTTGCGCCGGCCGGGGACGACGTGGTAGAGGAGGATGTTCACCACGTCGTCGAGGGTCAAGCCAGCGGGCAGGTTTCCGCTTTCGATGGCGTCGAGGATGTCATCTTCATCCAGACCGGGTCCAGCGAGTTCGTTGAAGAGGTTCACGAACGCATCGTCGGTCGGCGCGAACACCGTCAGCTGCCGGTTGCCGCTGAGTGCGCCGACGAGGTCGGCTTTGACGACTGCCGCGACGAGGATATCGAAACTGTCACTGCCTGACGCGATGGCCACGATGGTCGGTTCGTCACGGGGTGACTTCGCGCTCGCGACACCCGCGCCGCCCGCGAGAAGGAGTCCCGCGCCGCCAATCGTCTTCAGTGCTTGCCGCCGGTCTGGGTTGAATTTCATGTTCGGCAGAATAGATGTCGCTTGCCGGATTAAGTTATGTACCATACTAGTTAGTGTTTGAACGAGAATCCACCGAAAACAGCCTCATAACCCTGAATATCAGTAGTATAGTAATTGTTTGTTCAGAGAGAAGTCGTCACGACTTCGCCGCCGTCGCGTTCGTCTCTACCGCCACCCCCGGCAAGTAGTCGCCGTCGGGGCCGACCCACTCGCTTTCGGTGCCGCAGTCGGTGGTCAGTCGGCAGACACGCGTCTCGGGCGGCCAGATGACGCGCACCTCGTCGCCGGAGCGCTCGACGGAGACGGTCTGTCTGTACGTGACCGTCTCGCCGTAATCGCCGACGTAGGTGACGAGCAGGTCGACTTCACTCGCCCCCCGCGGAATCGGGAGTCGCTCCGGACCGGCGGCCAGTGGGTGGTTCGTCACCGAGACGCCGTCGGCAGTAATCGACCAGTCGACGGTCAGTTCCTCGCCGATTGGCGCGTCGTACCGGGCGTACCCGGACTCGGTTTCGACTCTGACGGACGCCGTGTTACTCCCGTCCGGTCGGCCGAACGCCGACGTCGCGTCGACCCGGTCGCCCGACAGCACGTCGAGACGGGTCAGTTCCGGTTCGACTGGGTCGACTGCGCCGGTCCACGTCCCTCGGTAGGTAAACCGATACGGCGTCCGATTCGTCGCGTCGAGGACGGTGAAGTCCTGTTCGGCCCCGTCGTCGATGGCGTAGACGACCGGTCCGTCGTATCCGGGGTCGTTGCGCAGGGTCTGGAACGGATGGGCCGACCAGTCGCCGTACGGGTCGGGGTGGAACACGAGCGCCTTCGTCGTGTCGTCTCGCCCGCCCGGCACTGACGGGGTGAGTGGCGTGTCTTCGAATCCGGCGTCGACGAGTGGTTCGTAGGTGGCGGCCAGATTCTCGGTTCGGAGGCGGTTCTCGTCGTACGGGTCCCCCGTCGCGTCCACCGTGACGCCGGCACCGACGAGGGCACAGACGAGTAGTATCGAGAACACGACGCCACGGGCCTCCGAGGCAGAGAACCGACGGTGGGAGAGACGACGAACGAATCGGGTGAACCCGACGATTCCGGCGGCACCGAAGGCGACGAGCGGGACGAGCGCGTCGAAGTGGTAGAACGGCCCCAGCAGGTCGATGAGCCCGTTTCGCAGGCCGTTGTGCGTGCCCCAGAAGTAGGCGTTGCCGACGAACACCGAGACGAAGAGGCCGACGAGGATGGCCGCCAACGCGTCGTCCGAGAGTTCGGCGAACTCACGGTCACGGCCACCGAGTCCGTGGTGCCGCCGCCTGTCACGGCCCCGAAGGCTTCGACCGGTCTGGAAGCGCCACCACCGCTGGACGGTCAGTCCGAGTCCGACGGCGGCGGCGACGGTTCCGACCCACCCCATCGGCCCCCACCGAGTCAGGAGCAAGTCGAGTGCGACGAGACCTGTCTCGACACCCATCGCGGGCGTGAAGACGACGTCGTACCCGAGTATCGACCGCCGACCGAATCCGATGCCGTCGTGCGGCGCGAACGCGATGTACGGGAACGTGAGCGGGTTGCCGGTGACGACGGCGTTGTACGCGAGCGTCAGGCCGACGAAGGTGAGGCCGGGGAGTGCGATGGCGACGTACCGGCGGAAGACGGGCCACCCGGTTCCGGCACGCCACGCGTTGGTGAGCGCCCACAGCGAGTGGACGATAAACGGCAGGGCGAACAGGACGGCCGTGAAGGGCCGGGCAAAGAAGGCGATGCCGACGAACGTGCCGGCGACGACGGCGTAGCCAGACGAATCACGGCGCGCGGCGCGGACGTAACAGACGGCGAACGCGAGTTCGAACATCGTCGCGGGCGCGTACGCCAGAAACGTCGCCGACGTGAGTAGGAACATCGGCGAGAGGCCGAGTAACCCCGCCGCGATGACGCCCGTCCGGCGGTCGAACACGTCTGCGGTGAGCGTGTAGACGAGGGCGGCGTTGAGTGCGGCGACGACGCCCAAGACGAGATTCGGCAGGCCGACAGCGAGTCCGAGTGCGAACAGTGCCGGGACGACGGGTGCGTACTTCGAGTACATCTGGACGCCACCCGGGGCACTCGCCGTCTCTTCGACGACGAAGAACCACGGTCTGACGGCCTCTGCGAGTGCACCGGGGTAGAGAAAGAGTTTCCCGTCCAGTAGCATCGCGGCCTGTGTCAGGTAGACGCCTTCGTCGTCGTTGACGGAGTGGAACGGAAAGAGGTCGACTGCGAACCACGTCACCACGAGGCCGACGAGGAGTGAGACGGCCAGCGCGACTGCTCGGCGGCGGTTTCGCTGCAGGTCGAAGTCGAGGGCGGTGTCGATGTCGATGTCGAACCGCCGGAAGACGCCGAAGTCGAGGTCGATGTCGGAGAGACGAGGGACGCGCCGTCCCATCCTCAGTCCGAGTAGAGGCCTGTCTCGGGGCGCTGTTCGCGGGGGAACCACGCGAGTTCGTGGCCAGCGTCGAGGGTCACTTCGACGCGGCCGTCGGTCGGAACCGTCTCGTCGTGGTTGTGCATACACAGCAGGTTGTCGCCGCCGTCCAGTTTGACTTCGTAGAGAATCGTCGGCCCGAGGTAGCGCTTGCCGACGACTTCGCCGTGGCCCTCGCCGTCACAGGCGTGGGCGGAGACGTCGTCGGGGCGGACGAGGATGTCGATGTCCGTCTCGTCGTACTCTGGCGCGAGTCCGTGAAGTTGGTCACGTCCGACCGTCCCGAGTTCGGTTCGAATCATCTCGCCAGAGATACGACCGGGGAGGAATCCCGCGTAGCCGAGGAACCCCGCGACGAACCGGGATTCGGGGTGTTGGAATACCTGTTCGGGTTCGCCAATCTGTTCGAGGTCACCGCCGTTCATGACGGCGACGCGGTCGGAGATGGACATGGCCTCTTCTTGGTCGTGAGTGACCGAGACGGCCGTCACACCCGCTTCTTTGAGGATGCGGCGGACCTCTTCGCGCATCTTGACGCGCAGGTCCACGTCGAGATTCGAGAACGGTTCGTCGAGGAGCAAAATCGCCGGTTGTGGGGCCAGCGAACGGGCGAGGGCCACCCGCTGTTGTTGGCCACCGGAGAGTTCGTCGGGGTAACTCCCACCTTGCGTTTCGAGGCCGACCAGGTCGAGGAGTTCCTGCACGCGCGCCTCGCGTTCGGCCTCGTCGAGGTCCTTCAGGCCGAAGGCGATGTTCTCGGCGGCGGTGAGGTGCGGGAACAGCGCGAACTCCTGAAAGACGACGCCGACGCCCCGTTCTTCGGGGGCGACGAACGAACCGTTGCCAGAGACGACGTTCCCGTTGAGTCTGACTTCACCGCTGTCGGGGTGGTCGAGGCCGGCGATGAGACGGAGCGTGGTGGTCTTTCCGCACCCGGACGGACCGAGGAGGGTGAGAATTTCGCCGTCTTCGACCTGCAGCGACAGGTCGTCGATGACTGTCTCCGTCCCGTAGGCTTTCGAGACGCCTTCGAGTTCGAGGACGCAGTCAGTGTCGGAGCGGCGCTCCGCGTGTTCTGGCGAGTGTTCGGTGGTGGTGAGTGTACTATTTGACATCGTATCCCTCTTGAGTGATGATGACGAGCATCGACAGCCCAGAGACGAAAAGCAGGATGAGGGCGGGAACCGCTGCCTGCCCGAAGTAGCCTGCCGCGTAGGCCGTCCAGATGTGTGTCACGAGCGTTTTGAATCCGGCGGGACGCAGGAGAAGCGTCGCCGGCAGTTCCTTCATGGTGGTCAGGAAGACGAGCGCCGCACCGCCGAAGAGGCCCGGTGCGACGAGGGGGAGCGTCACGTGACGGAACGCCCCCGATGGTGTCTCCCCGAGCGTCCGCGCCGCTTCCGGCAGGGCAGGGTCGACGCGCAGGAACGACGCGCGAAGCGACCCGACTGCCTGCGGGAGAAAACGGATGACGTAGGCGAAGACGAGGAGATAGAGCGTCTGGTAGATGGGTGTCGCGTAGGAACTGCCGAAGAAGACGAGCGCGAGGCCGAGGACGACGCCCGGAACCGCATAGCCGACGTACGTCGCGCGCTCGAACACCGAACTCACCCGCGAGGGGTGGCGTGCGGCGAGATAGGCCACTGGGAGGCCGGCGAGCGTCGCCGCACCGGCAGTCGCCGCCGCGACGAGCACGGAGTTGAACGCGTACTCGGGCTGGAACGCGAGCGACTGACTCGTCGCGGCGACACCCTGTGCGAACCACGTGAGCAGGATGCCCAGCGGAACGACGAGTGCGACGAGTGCGACGAGCGCCGCGAAGCCAATCGCCGGGTACTTCCAGCGACCGAGTTCCATCACGCTGCCGGAGCGCCCACCGGTCGTCGTGCGCTCGTCGCCGCGAATCTGTGATTCGAGCGTGAGGATGAGGAGCGTCACGGCGACGAGTTGGAGCGAAAGCAGTGTCGCGGTGTCGCGGCCGAACGACCCGAACTCGACGTAGATGACGCGCGTGAACGCGTCGAATTTCATGATGGCGGGCGTCCCGAAGTCCGAGAGCGCGTAGAGCGCCGCGAGCAGGCTCCCCGCCGCGATTGCGGGGCGAATCTGGGGGATGGTGACCCGCTTGAACGCCTCCCAGCGGGTGTGGTTCAACGTCCGCGCGGCGTCGATGAGCGTGGTGTCCATCGACTTCAGCGCGGCCCGGGTGGTGATGAACACGTACGGATAAGTGTAGAGCGTCAGCACCAAAACGGCTCCGGGGAGGCCGTAGATTTCCGGAAGCGACTCGACGCCGAGGGGTTCGAGGAGGCGTTGGAAGACGCCCTGTGGCCCGAACGCCGAGACGAACGCGAACGCACCGATGTAGCTCGGGATGACGAGCGGGAGGGCGATGATGATGGTCCACAGTCGCTTGAACGGCAGGTCGGTTCGGACGGTGAGATACGCCAACGGGACGCCGAGTGCGATACACGCCGCCGTCACGAGGACGACGAGAACGGTACTGTTCAGGAGCACTTCGACCGTCGAGGGGCGAGTGACGAGCGAGAGTGCGTCGGCGAATCCAACGTCGAGAGCAGTCTTGACGAGCCACAGAAGGGGGACGACGACGGCGGCGGCGACGGCGGCACTCGCTACTGTCAGGCCGAGCGGTTGCTGGTCTTCGCCGTCGCCGGTCTTCGTCTGCTGTTCTGTGGCCATCAGTGGTTCACCTTAGAGCACACCCACCTCACGCATGAGTCGCACGGTTCCCTCCAGGTCGGAGAGTTGCGTCAGGTCGAGGCCCTCTGGTGGGTTGAGCTCGTCGATACTGGGGAGTTCGCCGATTGGGTCGACACCCGAGACGAGCGGATACTCGAACGTGGTCCGCGCGAAGTAGTCCTGCGCTTCCGCAGAGAGCAGGTGACGCACGAAGTTGGTGCCGAGGTCAGTGTCGTCTGCAGTGTCGAGGACGAGTGCGCCGGCGACGTTGAAGATAGAGCCCGCGTCGCCCGAGGTGAACGCGGTTCCGAGGGGTGCCTCTGTCCGACCGGCGAGGATGCGCTGGATGTAGTAGTGGTTCGCGAACCCAGCGCCGATTTCGCCGTCGGCGACGGCCTGCGAGACGAGGAACTCGTCGTTGTACTCGGTGACACCGAGGTCCTGCATCCCCTGAAGCCACTCTCTCGTGGCGTCGTCGCCTTCGAGGACGCGCATCGCGGTGACGAACGCCTGGAACGACGAGTAGGTCGGTGCCCAGCCGATGTTGTCGCGGAACGCTTCCGTCTCGGGGAACGCCATGATGTCGTCCGGGACGTCCGACGCCGCGAACTGGTCGGTGTTGAACGGGACGGTCCGCGCGCGGCCCGAGGTGCCGGTCCACTGGCCGTCCGGGTCGTGGAACTCGTCGCGGACGAGGTCTAACACCTCACTCGGAAGGTCCTGTGTCCGGCCCTCGTCTTTCAGCGCGCCGAGCGACCCTGCGTTGACCGAGAAGAAGACGTCTGCGGGGCTGTTTTCGCCCTCAGTCAGAATCTGGTTGACGAGTTCGGTCGCCGAGTTGTATCGCGGGCGAACGGTGAAGTCGTCGTAGTACTCTTCGAAAAAGCCGATAAGTTCGCCGACGAGTGCCTCACCGCGTCCGGAGTAGAGGGTGAGTTCTCCCGAGAGGTCCGGCATCTCCGAAACGGACACGCCACCGGTTATCTCACGGTCGCCGAACGGCGAGCGGCCCGAACCAATCTGACCAACTGGTTCGCCACCGCCAGAATCAGTCTCTGTTCCATCCTCTCCGCCGAGCCCGGTACAGCCGGCGAGCGACCCGAGACCGACCGCCGCCGCCGTCGTGATGAATCGGCGACGACCGTGGCCGCGAGGCTCCCGGTCGTAGTCTTCCATACATAGATTTAGGTCGCCCTAAATCATTTATATCTACCGGTTAGTTCCGAACGCCGAGAAACGGGTTCCCAGAGCGACTTAGTCGTCGGCAGGGATGGCGGCCCGCGATGCCGTCAGTTGGTCCAGACAATCCAACCACGCTTGCATGTGTGCTCCGACGTAGTTGAAGAACTCGCCGTTTCGATAGTCGGACCAGTCTCCGTCGGCGAGTGTATCCGCCATCGCTTCGAACACGCCGGTGTACGTCTCTGCGTCTCCACCGACGTCGTCGACGACGCGCCAGAGGTGTTCGTTGAGTTCCAGACCCGGAACCTCGTTGTTCAGGTCGTCGAACGTCGGCCGTGCGGCCTTGTTGTGCTCACAGAGCGGATAGCCCGTGAGGACGTCCTTTCCGAGGACGTCGGCGGCACGTTTGAGGAAGACGCCCGACCAGATGTCGTCGAAGCGGCCGACTTCCCACTCGTTGTCGTCCATCGGCAACTGGTAGAACGCGGGGATGACCTCGCGCTTGAAGGCGAGATTCATCGAGCAGACGGTGAGATACTGCCCCGGTTCGGCGACGAAGTCGCCGTCGAAGTCGTCGAAGTCGGTGCGCGTCTGGGCCTGTCCCTCCAAATCGCCGTCCATCAGGATGCGGACGGCGTCGAGGTCAGGGACGTTCGTCCACAGGCCCTGTGAGGCGACGACGTCACGGAGTTCGCGGGTATCGGTCTCCACAGTCTCGTCCATCGCCGAGTAGGGGTAGCCACGGGGGTACAGACCGTGTTCGTCGGCGTTCTGGTAGAGGACGTTCACCCACTGTTCGTCGCTCGACACCGACTCCACTTCGTCGGTCCGGTGGAGATTCTCCATGTGTCGCCCGAAGAAGTCCCACTCGTCGTGTGGGAGGGTGTCGTCGTCGATGAAGACGCCGTAGTCGTACTCGGAGTGTGCCCACATGTACAGCAGGCCGAAACTCGTCTGGGCGTGACTCGCCGCCGGGACGAGATGCGAGAACTCGTCGATTCCGTGTTCTGCGTACCATTCGTCGCGGGCCGACTCGTCGAAGACTGCGCCGGCGACGCCTTCGTCGTCGAGCATCGCTGCCATCTCCTCGGTGTCACAGAAGTCCTCCGTCACGAGGAGGACGAACAGACGGTCGAGGTCGAATCCGTGTGCACGGGCGTTGTCGAAGTACGACCGCATGCACTCGTACTCGCGGATGGTCGGTACGACGACACAGATGTCCGGTTCCATCGTCTGTATGGTTTTAGGCCGACCAAAAATACCTGTTGGTCCGCGACAGAAGGAGTTAGACGAGTGACGAGTCGAGGAAAACCGCCGTGCAACGCCGTTTCACACACGACACGTTGTGTCTCACGCACGTATATCTTCTCAGACGGCTATCAGGTCGTGATGAATCGGCGAACCCTCCTCCACAGTCTCGCACTCAGTGGCCTCGTATCGGTAACGGGGTGTCTCGGACAGCTCTCACCGACAGTCCTCACACCAGTCGTCGAGTCGGACGATTTCGAGACACACCTCCACTTCGGCCCACAGGACGACCCTGTCGCCATCGCGACGTTCCGAACCCACGGCGGTGTCGCCACCGGGAAGACACCACTCCAACTCACGCTCTGGCACCGACAGAACACACGGGTCGAATCCATGTCCGTCTCGGTCACTGCTCTCTCGGACGACTCAGAACACCCGACACCCATCTCGCTCGCCCTCGACGGCGACGTCTTCGGTCCGACGACGACGTTCTCCCGGATGGCCGACGGCACGCCAATCGTCGAACTCGCTGACCTCGGTGACGCCGGCCGAGACAACGTCCACCTCGACTTGTGGTTCAGCCCCGACGACACGCCGCCGACGGAGTGTGCCGTCAGAGTCGTCGCGGACGTCAGTGGAACCGGTGTCTTCGGTGGTCGGTATACGTGCCACGGCGGAACGGTGGTGTCGCTGTAACAGCACCGCGTCTCGCTGTCTCCGCCTACGTCTCCGTCAGTGACTCCAGCAACGTCACCGCCGTCTCTTTCGCCAGCGGGTCGTTCGCGTTTCCGCACTGCGGCGACTGCACACACGACGGACACCCGTCGTCGCAGTCACAGTCGTCGATGAGGGCCGCAGTCTGTCGCATCAACCGCTCGACGATATCGTATCCGGCGCGAGTCAACCCGACGCCACCGGGGTGGCCGTCGTAGATGAAGATAGTCGACTGCTCTGTGTGCGGGTGATACGGTGTCGAGAGCCCACCGATGTCGCCACGGTCACACAGGAGGGTCAGCGGGAAGAGCGAAATCATCCCGTGTTCGGCGGCGTGGATGCCGCCGTTGAATTCGTAGTCGGGGCCGCGCTCCCCGTTCCGTCCCATCTCGCGCATCTCCGACTCGACGTCGCTCGGGACGGTGAAGTACAGCGCCTTCGTTCGAAGACTCGTCTCCGGCAAATCCAGTAGTTGCTGGCCGAGCGTCGTCCCGCGTTTCGGGTCGCGTCGCTCGAACCCGGTAATCTGTTTTCGCATCGTAATCTCTGCGAACCGAACCTCCACGTCCGACCTGGCAGACAGCGGTTTCGAGAGGATGTCGCGTTCGACGGTGATGTGTTTGTCGTGGAGGACGCGCGTGTAGTAGTCGGCCCACGTCGGTTGGAGACGGGCGACGTCGCGGTCCAAATCCAGGTCCGCGACTTCGTAGGTCTGCCCCTGATGGTGGTAGACGGCCCCGGGGTGGGCGTCGCGAAGCGCGTCGTCGAAGGCGAGTTTCGCGATTGTCTCGTTGTTTCGCGAGTCCATCAACTGTATCTCTCGGTCGGTGATGGTCCGGAGACTCATCCCGTGCTGGGGGCTTCCGTCGCCGTCGTGGGTCCAGCGAACCCCGTCGTTCGTCTCGCGTCGCGCGAGGGTGCCGGCGTCTTCGAGGTCTGAGACGACATTCGGGAACGAGGGGCCGAAGTAGGCGTCGTCTGCCGTCGAGAGCCAGTTTTCGGCGGCCGCACAGGCGACGTGACTCGGGAGTAAGTGGTCGTTTTCGGGGTCGGAGACTGCCCGTTCCGGGTCGCCATCGAAGAACTCCGCCGGGTGCTTCATCAGATACTGGTCGAGTTGGTCTTCGCCACCAACGAGGACGACCAGTGCCGGCCTGTCACCCCGTCCTGCTCGGCCTGCTTGCTGCCACGCCGACATTCGGGTGCCGGGATAGCCGTCGATGAGAACCACGTCGAGGCCCCCAACGTCGACGCCGAGTTCGAGCGCGTTGGTACTCCAGACGCCGCTGATGGACCCATCGTGGAGTCCAGACTCGATTTCTCGGCGTCGGTCGTGAGTGAGTGCGGCTTGATAGGCCGCAATCTCGCCGGCGAGTCCGTGTTCACCTCGGCTTCTGAGGTCACTCGCGCTCTCGGAGGCGTATCGTTCGGCGGCCTGTCGAGCACGAGTGAACGCGAGCGTCTGGTACCCGCGGGAGACGAGGTCAACGAAGAGGTTCTTCGTCTCGACGTGGGCCGACCGTCGCCGACCCGACCCGCCCGCGTCGGGGTTGTCGTACTCCGGCGGGTTCCACAGAAGCCAGTGTGTCTCGCCGGTTCCGCTCGCGTCCTCGTCTACGAGCGTGAACGACTGGTCTGGTTCGCCCGTGATTCGAGCGGCGTGTTCGACGGGGTTGCCGATGGTCGCAGAACAGCAGACGAACTGTGGGTCCGACCCGAAGCGTTCGCAGACGCGTTTGAGTCGACGGAGGAGGAGGGCGACGTGACTGCCGAAGACGCCTCGATAGCCGTGGACCTCGTCGATGACGACTGTTTCGAGCGACGAGAAGAACCACTCCCACAGGCGGTGGGCGTGCGGGAGCAACGCGTAGTGGACCATGTCGGGGTTCGAAAGCAGGACCGTCGGCATTCGCTTTCGCACGTCGCGTTTCTCGGACTTCGATAGCCGGCCGGTGTACTGGTCGACAGAGACGCGACTGCCGAACCCCAACCCACGGGCGAGGTCCGAGAGCGTGTCGAGTTGGTCGGCGACGAGGGCGTTCTGTGGGCCGAGATAGAGGGTCCGGCCACCGTGGTCCATCGCGCGCTCGAACGCCGGAATCGTGTACGCGAGGCTCTTCCCACTCGCAGTACGCGTCGCGAGGACGACGTTGTTCCCGTCGCGAACCGCGTTCACTGCGTCGGCCTGATGCCGGTAGAGACGGTCGATGCCCCGGTCTTCGAGGGCCGACGCTAACCGGGATTCGAGGCCGATATCGGCGAACGTGGGGTCCCGGGCGTCGAACCGGCGATGAGACCGAATCTGCCCGTCGTAGTATGGCCGGTCTCGAAGCCACTCGATGAGGTCGTCCACACGCCCTCTGTGAACGTCGACGCCCTAAGCGTATCGCCACCCGAGACCTAGGACCGAATCCGCCGCGCAGTTTTTGTCCGTTCGGTCCCGACGAACTGGCATGGACGTAGACGCCGTCCTCATCTACGACGGTGAGTGCCCATACTGCTCTCTCGCTGCGATTGCGCTGAAACAACTCGACGACGTGGAGGCTATCTCGTGGTACGACGACGCCGCACAGACGTTCTTGACGGCGCAGTTCGAGGACGTCCCCTTCGCGATGGTGCTCGCCGACCGGAGTGAAGAACGCGTCTACGCAGGCCGTGCCGCGGCGGAGGAACTGGCCGACAGAGCGGGGATGCCCGGCCTCGTCGGAAGTCTCGTCCGCGACAACTACGAGTCGATTGCCCGCATCGTCGGCGTCGCGAGTGGCCGTGGCCGTGACCCCGACGACGTCCACAGTTACTATCCGATGCGTCCCGAGGCCCTCGACGTGTTCGGGACACTCGCGGCCCACGCCGAACCCCGACCCGCCGAACTTTCGTAGACACCTGTCGAATCTTCGTCCGTGACCGTCCACTTACACGCTCCCGAGACGCTCGGCACCGACGACGACCCACTGGAACTCGCCACGGAGTCGCCACGAGGGACGTACGCACTCGTCTATCGCGTCCCAGAGACGACTGTGGAGGTTGGTGCACTCGGCCCCCGTGAACTCCAGTCGGGTGGATACGTCTACGTGGGAAGTGCGTTCGGAACGGGTGGACTCAGACGCGTGCTCAGACACCGGCGCGTCGCCGCCGGCGAACACGACGCCCGGCACTGGCACGTCGATTACCTCGGCGGACACCCCGGCGTCGAACTCAGTCGTGTGGTCTGTGTCGTCGGCCGAGACGTCGAGTGCGCCGTCGCGTCCGCGCTCGAGGCGACGGCAGTCTCTGGATTCGGCTCTTCAGACTGCGATTGTACGGCGCATCTCGCGCGATTCGACGACATCGAGACGGCGACGTCACTCACTGTGTCTGCGTTTCGTAGGAAAACGTGAAGAGGGAGTCCCGTCCCCCTTCGGCTCTCAGACCGGACCGGGCACCCCGGTCGAGAGCATCGCCGGTTGTCAGAGGCACCCCGGCACCTATGCATACTCCGCCAACCGACTTTACATCACCTCTCGACCGACTCACTCAACGGGCGATTGCCCCTATATAAATGTGTCTATCATTTATATCCATGACGTCGATTTTACGTCAATTTAAATACAGACACGTTCATTAATACTGACATGGGTGGTTCCGGACTAGGCGACGTGTTCGACGTGCTCAGGTCGCGGACAGCGGTTCTCGCTGCGCTGTCCGAGGAGACGAAATCACCGACCGAACTGACGACCGAACTCTCGCTCTCTCGGTCGACCATCGACCGGGCTATCCACGAACTCGAAGACGTGGGATTCGTAGATACCACCGACGGTACCGTCCGAGTGACGCTCTTCGGCCGGTTGGCTATCGAGACGTACGCCACCTTCGTCGAGAACCTGGACAGTATCGGTGCCGTCGGGGACCTCTTCGAGTCGTTGCCACTTGACGCGCCATTCGACCCGGTGATGGTCGAAGGAAGCAGTGCTGTCGTCGCAGACGGACCGGACGACACGCGTCCACTCGACCGGATGGTCTCCTTTACAGACGATGCGATTTCGATTCGTGGGTGTGTGGTGGAGGCATCGGAAGCGCTCGTCGAAGCGTACTACCGCCGTCTGCTCGACGACGACGACGTCTCCGTCCACCTCGTCGCGACAGAAGACGTCGTCCAGCGACTCATCACGACGTACCGGTCACAACTCGTCGAACTCCTCGGGGACGAGTCGTTCTCGCTTCGGTCCACCGACTCGCTCCCGTATACGCTTCTCGTCGTCGAGTTACCACGAGGCCCCGTCGTCGTCCTCGGCGTCTACGACGAGGGACGACTCGTCGGTGTCGTCCACAACGACGACCCACGGGCGGTCGAGTGGGCACGCTCTCAGTTCGACCACTGCAGAGACGACTCGGACTCTATCCCGTTGTCGCCCTCTGTCGAAGAGTAATCGACCGTTCTTGCCACTGCTTCTGCGCACCGACGGACTGCAGTCCGTCGCGTGGACTGGAACCCAACGACTTACGAACGGGGGGTCGAAGTGGTGACAATGACGACGGCGTTCCCCGAAATTCCCTATCTGGAGTGGATAACCGACCGGGCCGACGAGGCGACGTACGACCTCGCGTCGAGTGACCTGCGTAGTGCCGACGACGAGGGCGGTGTCGTCCCGTCAACTCTCGCGGACCGCCCCGACCCAGAAGACGACGAGACACTCGTCCGTCAACTCGCGCGGACGTACGACGTCCCCGAATCGTGGGTCCTCGTCACGGCCGGGGCGTCGAGTGCGAACGTCCTCGCGACGTGTGCACTCCTCGACGACTCCGACCACGATGCCGCCGGTGAGGACGATAGCGACGAGAAGCCACAGGTACTCGTCGAGAAACCGGGCTACCAACCACTGTGTGCCATCCCCGAAGCGGTGGGTGCCCGCGTCGACCGATTCGTTCGCCCACCCGAGTACGACTTCGATATCGAACCGAGGCGAATCGGCGCTGCAGCGTCGGATTCCTTCTCTCACGCCGTCGTCACGAACAGGCACAATCCGTCGGGACGTCTCGCGTCGCGCGACGAACTCGCGGAACTGGCACTTGCCGCATCCGACGCCGGTGGCCGACTCCTCGTCGACGAAGTGTACGCTCCGTACATCGACCCGGCGCGGGACGGTCCATTCGGCGGTGTCTCCGCCGCGGGACTCCCCAACGTCGTCACCGTCGGGTCACTGACCAAGTTCTACGGCCTCGGGAACCTCCGAATCGGATGGATAATCGCCGACCCGGCGATTATCGACCGAGCACGCTCGATATCCCTGTACGCGCCGTCCGTGGCCGGCCCGAGTCGAACCCTCGCGCGCCGTGCCCTCCACAACAGTGCGGAGATAGAAACTCGGGCCCGAACGCACCTCTCGAAGAACCACGAGCGTCTCGCCGCGTTCGTCGGTGACCACCCGTCGCTCTCCGGGCGAATTCACGCTGGTGGCACCTTCGCGTTCCTCTCGCACGACGAACACGACGGTGACGAGATAGTCGATGCGGCGTGGGACGCGGGTGTGCTCGTCGTCCCTGGACGGTTCTTCGACGACGACGACTCGTTCCGTATCGCACTGGGTGGCGCGCCCGACGAGATGGACGCGGCGCTCGACGCCTTCGGGGACGTTCTGGACGCACTGACGAACTGAGAGGCGCGGGGACGGTGCCGCGAACCGTCCGTCGTCGGAACAGTCTCTGAGAGACGAAATTACCCGTCTGAGGTCTCAGAAAGCGAGAATCTGAGGAGGTCGATAAGTAAGTACTCCGCGTCGATACACAGTGAGATGAGTGACGCACGAACCCCATCCGAAGAACGACGCACAGACGAACGTGACCCGACATCGACTTCCACGACGAGTGGCACCCGTCGCCTCCGCAGGTTCGTGGGTGTCGCACTCGCCGTCACTGCCTACTGGACGCTCGTCAGACCCCGGATGCTGAACTGGGGGGCGACACCCACCGAAGTCAGGCGTCCATTGGCCGGTGACGCCTTGCTTCCAGAGCCTGACGGCGAGTCGACGATGGTAATCAGTATCGACGCCCCGCCGGAGGATATCTGGCCGTGGCTACGACAACTGGGCCAGGGCCGAGGTGGGTTCTACAGTTACGAGTGGGCCGAGAACCTCGTCGGACTCGACATTCACAACGCCGACGAAATCATCCCCGACTACCAAGACATCGAGATTGGTGACACGGTTCGACTCGGGAAACCCGACCGATTCTCCGATACCCACCTCGAAATCGCAGCGATTAGCCACGAACGCGCACTCGTCTTGCAGACTCCAGACCAACCGCCGTGGTGGGTCTGGTCGTTCGTTCTCGACCCCGTCTCCGAGACGGAGACTCGTCTCGTCGTTCGCTCGCGGATTCGGTTACCCGACAACCCGGTTGCTCGGGTCGCCAGTCAGGTAGTGCTCGACCCGGTGACGTTCGTGATGACTCGCGGGATGCTGCTGGGAATCAAGTCACGGGTCGAATCTGCTTCCGGTATCGAGACGCTGCTCGACGTGTAGCAACTCTGGCGGTCCCATCTTCGTCGTTGGGACCCGTCATAGCATCGCTATCGTGCACTGGCGATTCGAACAGGGTGGACACGGCACTGGAGGCGTTCGGCGACGGACGAGTCGGCCGCTAGCGACGGCCTGTCGCGAAATAATAGGCTTGGAACTAAACGTGCGATATCAGGTTGGGTTTGCGTGGCAGTTCTCGCCACTGTTCCGCGGTGCTTCCAGGTTCCCTTCGTCGATTTCGTTGTGAATCGAGTTCGCGTGGTCGGGGTGGTAGCTCTTTTCTCTCACTGGGTCACGGAGGTTCGGGTTGTGGTCGAACGCGGTCTGTGATGCGGGACTGTCCGCGTCGGGACGGTACGGATAGTGCGGTGAGGCGTATTCGTCGTCGCCGTTCCCCTGCCCCGGAATCTTACACGCTGGGTTGTGCGCTGCCGCCGGTCCGACGAAGAGGACCATCGAACCGACCACCATCAACGCGGTGAAGATGGCGATGCGCCGGCGGGTACCGACACGGGTAACTGTTGATAACACTGACATTACGGAATACACGACGACTGGAACCCGCTTTGTAACGAACGAGTTAGCCAGCAAAAATGTTCTCTTACTCTGATATACTCTCCCGCGTACCGGAAGAAAACCGGGTGAAAAGTCGTGAGATAGAGACCTTCTGAAATCGGCGTCAGTCGTCAATCCATGAACGAAAACCGGGTGACTCCGCCGAGGAACCCGGTGTCATTGCCTCTTCACGGACGACTACCGACCCGTCGAGAGTCGCCAACTACGCTTCTAGCGCGCGGGCGAGCATCTCGACTGGATGCGGCGGTTCGTCGTCGACACCCATATCTTCGAGTTGTGACCGGCAGGACGCGCCGGGTGCGACGACGACGTCTCCCGGACTCTCCGCGACTTGGTCCGAGAGGATGTTGCCAATCGCCATCGACATGGAGTAGTGTTCTTCCTCGTAGCCGAACGACCCGGACATGCCACAGCACGTCGAGTCCAGTGGGTCGACGTCGTAGCCAGCACGACGGAGGACGCCCACCGCGTGGTGGTCTTTCTTCGTCGACTTCTGGTGACAGTGACCGTGGTAGGTCAGATAGTCGTTCTGCGGGAGGAACGAGAGCTGCTCGTCCAGTCGGTAGGTGTCGAAGAACTCCATGATGCCGTAGGAGTTGGCGGCGACAGCCTCGACGTCGTCGCCCGAGAGCAAGTCGAGATAGTCCGACTGGAACATCACGGCGTCCGACGGTTCACAGAGGACGATGTCCCACCCGTCTTCGACGAAGGGTGCGAGCACGTCGACGTTCTGTTCCGCGTCTTCGCGTGCCTTGTCGAGGAACCCTTTCGAGTGTGGTGGGCGACCGGACCCGGCGACGCCATCGGGGATGCGAACGTGGATGTTCGCCGCTTCGAGCGCCTCGACGGCGGCCTTCCCGACTTCCGGGTGGTTGTAGTTGGTGTAGGTGTCGGGGAACAGCAACACCTTGCGCTCGGCTTGTTGCTCTGCGACCTGTGTCGCGCCGCGTGACTCGAACCAGTCGACGAAACTCGTCGAGTGGAATTTCGGGAGCGAGCGTTCCTTGGCGATGCCGATGGTCTTCTCCATCACCGTGCGTGCGCCGGGAACCTTCGTCGCGACGTTCGACAGCGGTGCGAACTGCGACCCGAGTGCGGACAGCGAGTCGATGTTGGCGAATATCTTGTCGCGAAGGCTCGACCCGTTGCGCTGGTGGTACTCGTGGACCACCTCGGCTTTCATCTTCGCCATATCGACGCCGCTCGGGCAGTCTTTCGAACAGCCCTTACAGCCGACACAGAGGTCCAGCACCTCGTGGACGAACTCGTCTTCGAACATCTCCTCTTCGGGGAGGCCACCGCTCATCGCCTGTCGGAGCATGTTGGCACGGCCACGCGTGGACTGAATCTCCTCTTCGGCGGCCCGGAAGGTCGGACACATGACGCCGCCGACAGTCGACTGTTGGCCGCGACACCCGGCACACCCGTGACAGAGTTCGACCATCCCTTCGAACCCGTTGTCGTTGTCCCAGTTCAGCGCAGGGTCGAACCCGGCGTCGAAGTCGTAGTCGGGCGAGAACCGGAGGTTCTCGGTCATGTCGTAGTCCCCGCAGATGTTCCCCGGGTTGAGGAGCCAATCGGGGTCGAACGCCGTCTTCAGGTCACGGAAGACGTTCCAGAGGTGGTCGCCGTACAGCTTCCGGTTCCACTGTGTTCGGGCGCGTCCGTCGCCGTGTTCGCCGGAGACTGACCCGCCGTACTTCACGACGAGGTCCGTCACTTCGTCGGCGATGGCTTCGAACGTCTCGACGCCTTCGACTGTCTTCGTGTTGACCAGCGGGCGGATGTGGAGCACGCCCGGCCCAGCGTGGGCGTAGTAGGAGGCGAAGGTGTCGTGTTCGTCGAGGATGTCCTGGAAGTCAGAGACGTAGTCGGGGAGGTTCTCCGCCGGGATGGCGGTGTCTTCGATGTACGCGATGTGCTTCTCGTCGGTCGTACGCGAGAGCAGAATCGGGAGCCCCGACTTGCGCATCTTCCAGAACTTTTCGCGCGTGTCGGCGTCGTGTGCCTCCATGAAGTCGGTCGCACGACGTTCTTTGTCGGTGACCGACGCGACCCCACCGTTCGGTTCGAGTTCCGTCCCGTCGGGGTCGATAACTCGGTCCTCGATGAGGTCTGCGACCTTCTGTTTGCCCTCTTCGTCGGTGTCGGCGTAGAACTCCACGAGGAGCGTCGAGTCGGTTCCTTCGGGGAGCATCCCGACGACGTCGGCGAACTCGGGCGTGTCGCGCGCGAGGTCCAAGAGCACGTCGTCCATCACCTCGACTGCCGCCGGTTCGTGTTCGAGGATGGGCGCGACGTCGTGCATCGCGTCGATGACGTCGTCGTAGGTGAGCAACGCCACGGACTTCGTCTCCGGAATGGTCGTCAACGAGACAGTCGCCTTCGTGACGATTGCCAGCGTCCCCTCACTCCCGGCGACGAGACGGCCGAGATTGACGTGCCCTGCCTCCCAGTCGTCGTCGATGCCGGTGTCGTCCGGCGTCCGACGCTCGCCGCGCATCTCGTCGACGAGCATGTCGAGGTTGTAGCCCGAGACGTTGCGTTTGAGGTCCGGATACCGCTCCGAAATCTCGTCTGCTTCGTCGTCGAGCACCGAAGCGACCTGTGCGTAGATTCGCTCTTCGAGCGTCCCCTCGGAGTCGCCCATCTCGCGGAGGTCATCGACGTGCACCTCACCGAACGTCGTCACCGTGCCGTCCGCGAGGACGACTTCGAGTTCTTCGATGTAGTAGTCGGTCTTGCCGTACTTCAGGGAGTGTGCGCCCGTCGAGTTGTTGCCGATAGCGCCACCGAGTGCCGAGCGGTCGCCCCACGCCGGGTCGGGAGCGAACTTCAGGCCGTGGGGGGCCAACTCCTCGTTGAGTTCACCGAGTCGAACTCCCGCTTCGGCGGTTGCCGTCGCGGCGTCGGGGTCGATATCGGTGACGTCGCCCATGTACCGGACCAGGTCGAGGACGACGGCCTCGTTGACCGTCTGGCCGGCGAGACTCGTCCCGCCGCCGCGTGGCAGGACGGGTATCTCGCGCTCGGCGCAGTACTCCATCACCGCCGCCACGTCTGCCGTCGATTTCGGCATGACGACGCCGACGGGCATCTTCTCGTACGCCGAGGCGTCCGTGGCGTACAGCGTTCTCGTATACGTGTCGAATCGCACGTCGCCCTCGACGATAGATTCGAGGTCTTCGACCAGCCCTGGCCGCTCTACGTCGTCGTTGACGTAGTCGTAGTTACCCTCCTGTGAGGGGTCGGCGGCCGCTTCGTGCGTGTTGGATGCCATTGATTAGCTCTCTTGTAAGTCGATGTGTCCGAAACAATAAAGCCACCCTGGGGAGGGTGTGTTTCGTCTCGTTCGTGAACTGTTCGCCTGAGGAACGTCCACTGACCTAGAACACGCCGGGGAACAGCACGTAGCTGAACAGGAGCGTGAGGAGGCCAGTGGCGGTTCCGTAGTAGACCAGTGGGATGAGTTCGAGGCGGATGACGCGCCCTTCCTCGCCGACGAGGCCGACGACTGCGAGTGCAGCGACGACGTTGTGGACGGCGATGAGGTTACCGATAGCGCCACCGACTGCCTGCGCACCCAGCATGACCGTCTTGGGGGTGCCAATCTGGTCAGCGACACCGTACTGGAAGGTGCCGAAGAGGATGTCGGAGACAGTGTTCGACCCCGCGAGGAACGCGCCGAACGCGCCCACGTAGGCGGCGAAGAACGGGTACGCACTGCCAGCGATGCCCGCCATGCCCTCGGAGAGGACGATGAGCATGCTGTCGGTGCCCGTCGCTGCGCCGGACTGGAGCATAATCTGCACCGTCGCGACGGCGAACAGGAGTGCGACGACTGCAGGTGCGACCTTCTCGATGGTCTCGCTCCACGCCGCTTTGATGTCGTTGCCGTCCATCCCGTGAACCGGAATCGTCACCAGGTGCACTGCGACGAACACCGCACCCGGCAGGTAGAGGAACGCGAAGTCGTTCCCGAGTCCCGTCCCGAGGATGTTGCTCCACCCGACGGTGAAGAGGTCCATCGTGACGAAGGCCTTGACGGGGTCGACGACGCGCGTGACGACGAGCAGGAGCGCGACGAGCGCGTACGGCGTCCACGCCTTCAAGAGCGACATCTGGCCGCCTGCGGGCATGGTGGACTGAACCGACCCACCGTCGGCCGCGACGGCGGTGTTGCCGCTCGTCGACTCGCCGGGTTCGATGTCACCGACCCAGTGGTCGGGCCATGCGGATTCGGGACCGAAGTCCCACTCTTCGTCGGGGTGGAAGAAGCCTGCTTTGAGCGCGCTGACCGTCACGGCGAGGCCGACCATCGACCCGAGCAGTCCCGGGAACTCCGGCCCGAGGAAGTACGCCGTGAGGAAGTACGGAACCGAGAACGACGCCCACGCGAACAGCGTGAGGGGAAGCACTTCGAGCGCCGGCTTGATAGAGCGCTCCTCACCGAAGAAGCGCGTCATCATCGCGACGCCGATGAACGGGAGGACGATGCCGACGATGACGTGGTGCATCGCAGCGAACACTGCGATTTCGCCGACCCACGCGGCAATCGACTCGTAGCCTCCGGCACCGAGGACGGTGGTGCTAATCGACTCGACACCCTCGAAGATGTCGATCATCCCGATGATGAGCGGCGTCCCAACTGCACCGAACGTAATCGCCATGAGGTTGCCCGTCAGGGCGACCACGACAGCGGCGAGTGGCGGGAAGCCGAGGCCGACGAGGAGCGGACCCACGATAGCTGCGGGCGTCCCGAACCCTGCGGCCGCCTCGATGAACGACCCCATGAGGAACACGAGCAGGACGACCTGCACGCGACGGTCCTCGCTGATAGACGCGAAACCGTTGTTGATAGCGTCGAACGCACCCGTCTGCTTGAGCGTGTACAGCAGCAGGATTGCGCCGAAGACGATGTACAGGATGTTCGCCGCCGTGATGAACCCGTTAATCGTCGACGCCGCAATCCACGTCGGATTCATGCCCCATCCGACGACCCCTGCGCCGATAGCGACCAGCCATGCGACCGGCATCGCCCGTGTCGCGGGCCAATACCGACCGACCATGAGGTACGCGATAGTCAACAGAGGCAGCAGTGCGATGAGTGCGTTGGTCGCACTAACCATGCTGCTCACCTCCGAAGTTCGTTCCAGCCGTTTCCGTTCCAGATTCGTGCCTGATGCGGTGCATCGTGGAACGACATTCCCATCTTTTGTGATAAATAACTATCGTCCATTTCTATTATTGAGGAATTCACCACCCAAGTTCGACCGCTCTCGGACTGCCACTACACACGTGTGTAAATCCCAAAACTGAGGATTAAGAGCGGAATTCTGTGCCATCAGTCGCTCTCGTTGACGTTTAGGATGTTGTGGTCTTCGGCGAACGAGATGGGAGCGACTCCCTATACAGTCGTGTGAAATGGCCTATATACACGTGTGAACTGGCTTTTCACTCGTGTGCAAAGGCTTTTACCCACGTGTGCAGAGGCCAAACCATGGAGGAGGAGTCTCGCGCGCGCTCACGAAACGAGCATGGACAGTACGTGGGGCGCATCGAGTTGGACGACGTGCTGGCGGTGTTCCGCGCCCGCGACGACGCCGCACGCCCTCTCACTGCGACTGACGTGATGGAGGCGCTGGACTGCTCACGCAGAACCGCGCACAACAAACTCAACGAACTCGAAGAACGCGGTGACCTCGCCACCAGAAAGGTGGGTGCGCGCAGTCGCGTCTGGTGGGTGCCGCTCTCTGCCGACGAACACGTGGCGACTGCTCGTTCGGATGCGGACGTCGACGACGACGCGGGGCCGGACGACGAAGACGCGAGGCCGGACGACACCGGGACCGAACTCGACCACCCGCCAGCAGTCTCGAACGCAATCGAACAGGCGGACCTCCCGGGGAGCGGTCCGATGTTGGACGCGCGGCGTGAGGCACTCTCCGCCGCCTACGAATACTTGACCGACCACCCCGAAGCGAAGAAGGCAGATTTCCTCCGCGACGTCTACTACAACTACCCTGCCGGGTTCGAATCGCCGGAAGGGTGGTGGAACGCCATCCAACCGGCGCTCAAACAACTACCCGGCGTCGACCCACCGGAAGAACGTGGTCACATCTGGCACTTCCTTGGTGGGTGATTGCCGACCGAAGTGTACGAGTGCACCCTACGAATTTATACGGCATCGGGCCACAGTCACGCCCAACGTATCGATGTCGTTCGATTCACCGGATGACGTGGTCGTCGCGGAGTGTGGCGCGCTATGAGCGATGTCCCACCTGAATCGAACACCGACGACGCGGCGCGGCAAGACTCCGCCGACGACGCGTCGCAGGTGGACTCGTCTGACGATGACGACGACGTACCGTCGGGCGGTGTCTCCGGGGGTGACGAGGTGTACGCCTCGGAAGTCGAGGGCAAACAGTATCGCGGCACGTGGTACCTCCCGCTTCGGTACGACGAACTAGACCAGTCGGACGAGTCGGAGGAGTATCCAGAACAGGGCACTGGCGGGTCCTTCCGTCTCACCGACCTGCCGCGCGTCCCGCGCGTGGGACACGTCGTGGGGCCGTCAGCGATTATGCTCGGCGCGTCGCTCGGCAGTGGTGAGACGCTCTTTTGGCCCGTCTTGACCGCACAGTTCGGGTGGACGGTGTTTTGGGCGTTCATCGTCGGCGTCTTCACCCAGTTCGTCATCAACACAGAACTACAGCGCTGGACGCTCGCGACGGGTGAGAGTATCTTCCGTGCGTTCGCGCGCGTCGGAACGTACTGGCCGTGGGCCTTCCTCGTCGGTGGCCTCGTCAGTCTGGGGTGGCCCGGGTGGGCCGCCGGTGCCGCACAGGTCGGTGCGACGGCACTCGGGTTGAGCGGGTCTATCGGCGTGTTCGGCTTCTCTATCGCCGTGTGGAAACTCATCGCCGTCGGGTTGATGGCCATCATCTGGCTCTCGTATCAGACGTCGTCGGTCATGTACAACGCCGTCGAGGTGTTCCAAATCGGCCTGTTGTTCGTCGCTATCGGTGCGACGCTGATGCTCGTCGCCGTCACCGGGTCGTGGGTGGAGTTCTCCAACGTCCCCGACGCGGCGGGGGCAGTCGGCCAACTCCCCGAGGGACTCGACATCGCCGTCTTCCTCGGTGGCCTCGCCTTCGCCGGCGCTGGTGGCTACCTCAACCTCTCTCAGAGCCTCTGGATGCGTGAGAAAGGCTACGGGATGGGTAACTACCAGGGCCGCGTCAAGAACCCGCTTCGCGGCGACGACCCAGAACCGATAGAGCGCGACGGCTTTACCTTCCGGCCCACGGTGACGAACCTCCGTCGGTGGCGCGGGTGGTGGCGCGTCGTCCAACTCGAACACTTCCTGACGTTCGTACTCGGGTTGCTCATCGTCGCGCCGGCGCTCATGAGCGTCGCCATCAAGTTCGCCCCCGGAACGACGACGGACGCCCTCCAGATGTGGCTCGGCGACGTCGTCCCGCTTCTCGGCCCCGTCGGGTCGTTCCTCGTCTTCGCCATCCTCTTCGTCGCGCTGTTTACCACTGAGTACGCAATCGTCGAATCGTTCGTCCGCAACAGTGCCGACGCACTCTACGAGGCGTACGGCCGCGACGCCGGGTGGGACCTCCCCAAGCTATTCTGGCGACTGCTCACCGCCTTCTGCCTCTGGGGCATCGTCATCATCCTCGTCTTCACCTCGCCGTTCGAGGGGCGCGAACCCTTCTTCTTCCTCGTCGTCGGCGCGGCGATGTCTGGCGTCATCATGTGGCCCTACACCGCGCTCGTCCTCGTGATGAACACGACGCGACTGCCCGAACACATCCAACCCGGATGGGGCCGCGTCGTCGCCATGTGGTGGGCAACCGGATTCTACGGGTACTTCAGCGTCCTCCTCATCGGAACGACGCTGGCGCAACTCGGGGCAGGTGTGTTCGAGACGGCGCCGGTCATCGTCGGGAGCGCTCCCGGCGGGTACCTGCTCTGGGCGGCGTATCTGTTGGTCCAAGCCACCACCGTCTGGAAGTCCGTGAAGGGCAAGCGCGAGGCGGCAGGCACTGTCGCCGACGCCGAGGAAGCGACCGGATGGTTCTCATAAAGTCCCAAACCTTCATGATTAACCAATAGAGGGCTGTGTGAACCCGAAGAACGATTATGCATAACGAGAAAGTTGCAAACTATGTCAACCGGCACGGTTGCAACGTTCGAGGACTCCCTCGAACGACTCGAAGTGGGCTGGACGCACACGTCGACGTCGGAACTCGAAACAGTCCTGCGGGAGGTCTGTTCTGACCCGGCCGTCGGCGTCGAACTGCCGTATGACGGTGCCGAACTACCGTCGTGGGTGAACACCGACCCCACACCTGTGGACCTGCGGGACGCGAAGACAGGCGTCACGGGCGTCGGACTCGCGATTGCAGACTACGGGAGCGTCGTCGTGCAGGGCACGCCCGACGGCACGGAACCCGTGAGTCTCTTCGGTGATTTGCACGTCGCGGTCCTTCGGGAGTCGGACATCGTCGCGGGGATGCCCGAGGCGTTCGAGTGGTTGGGTGAGGAGTTCCGAACCGGGCACGATTCGGCTATCATCGCAACCGGTCCGAGCGCCACCGCAGATATGGGTGCACTGGTCAAGGGCGCACACGGCCCCAAAGACGTCCACGTGGTGATTCTCGATGAGTAAGTCACGCGAAGCGAAGGCGGCGAAGATTCGGCAGTTGATGGAGACGGAAGGCAGCGCCGTCAACACGAGCACTCGCGGATTCAACGAGGGGCGCTACGAGGCAGTCCAGACGCTGGACGACTACGAGGGGCTGAAGGCCGAAGCGCGGGCCATCAAGGAAGACGCTATCGAGCGACTCCCGGACCTCATCGACGAACTCCGTGAGACTGTCGAGGAAAACGGCGGGACACTGTACATCGCCGACGACGCCGCGGACGCGAATCGATACGTTCGCGAAGTCTGTGAGGACAAAGACGCCGAACGCGTCGTCAAGTCGAAGTCGATGACCTCCGAGGAGATAGAGGTCAACGACGAACTCCAGTCGGCAGACATCGACGTAGTGGAGACGGACCTCGGCGAGTGGGTGTTGCAGGTTGCCGACGAAGCACCCTCGCACATCGTCGCGCCCGCCATCCACAAATCCCGGGAGGCCATCGCGGACCTGTTCAACGAGACGTTCGACCCGGACGAACCGCTGGAGACGGCAGAAGAACTCACCATGTTCGCCCGCGAGCATCTCGGCGAACTCATCGAGGGTGCCGACGTGGGTATGACCGGCGCGAACTTCATCACCGCCGACACGGGGACGATGGCACTCGTCACGTCCGAGGGGAACGCCAGAAAGACGGCCGTCGTACCCGACACGCACGTCGCCGTCGCCGGCGTCGAGAAGGTCGTACCCAGCGTCGAGGACCTTCAGCCCTTTATCGAACTCATCGGGAAGTCGGGGACTGGACAGGACATCACCTCCTACATCTCGTTGCTGACGCCGCCCGTCGATTCGCCGACGGTCGATTTCGCCGACCCCGACACGCCGATTACCGACTCGGAGACTGACCGCGAGTTCCACCTCGTCCTCATCGACAACGGGCGGATGGACATGCGCGACGACGACCAGTTGCGCGAGACGCTCTACTGCATCCGCTGTTCGGCGTGTTCGAACGTCTGTGCAAACTTCCAGCACGTCGGCGGCCACGCCTTCGGTGGCGAGACGTACTCCGGCGGCATCGGCACCGGATGGGAAGCGGGCGTCGAAGGACTCGACTCGGCGGCCGAGTTCAACGACCTGTGTACCGGGTGTAGTCGGTGTACCACCGCCTGCCCGGTCAACATCGACATCCCGTGGATAAACACCGTCGTCCGCGACAGAGTCAACCGCGGCGAGGTGTCGGAAGTCGATTGGCTCGTCGAGGGTCTCACCCCCGACGAAGAACCCGGCGGGGTCAGTCTCCAGAAGCGCTTCTTCGGCAACTTCGAGACTGCCGCGAAGGTCGGAAGCACGTTCGCGCCCGTCTCCAACTGGGTCGCCCAGTCGTCCGTCTCGCGGAATCTCATGGAGCGATTCCTCGGTATCGACGCCCGCCGCGAACTCCCTGCCTTCCAGCGTGAGACGCTGAGAGACTGGTTCGACGCGCGGACCTCGACCGTTCAGAACCCGACGCGAACGGCCGTGCTCTACCCCGACGTGTACACGAATCACGTGCAGGTCGAACGCGGGAAGGCCGCGGTTCGCGTCCTCGAAGCACTCGGCGTCGACGTGGTGGTTCCCGACGTTCGCTCGTCGGGACGCGCACCACTCTCACAGGGGATGATTGCAACCGCCGAAGACCACGCCCACGACGTGTACGCGAGTCTCGCGGAGTACATCGACGAGGGTCGAGATATCGTCGTCATCGAACCTTCGGACCTCGCCATGTTCGAGAGCGAATACGAGAAGTTCCTCCCCGAGAAGTCCTTCGAGCGCCTCTCCGGACAGAGTTTCGAGGTGATGGAGTACGTCTACGGCCTCCTCGAAAACGGTGCCGACGCCGACGCACTCGCGACGGCCGAAGGCGAGGAAGTCGCCTACCACAGTCACTGTCAGCAGCGAACGCTTGGCCTCGAAGCCCACACCGAGGCAGTCCTCTCAGACCTTGGCTACGACGTGGTCACGTCTGACGTCGAGTGCTGTGGCATGGCCGGGTCGTTCGGCTACAAGTCCGAGTACTACGAACTGAGCATGGACGTTGGCTCGGACCTGCAAGGGCAGTTCCAGACCGACGAGACGCGGGGCCGAACCGTCGTCGCGAGCGGGACGTCGTGTCTCGAACAACTCGACTCGCTGCTCCGCCGTCCGTCGCGACACCCGGTGGAACTCGTCGCACCCCGGCGATAATCCGCCGCAGCGCCGGTCGTTCTTTCTTCGGCGTCAGACACTCGTCAGCCACGTGTCGGAGCGGAGTGTCCAACGCTACGAACTATTAAGACCCGGCATCCCAATTTGGCGGATATGGACGGGACGCCCGAAGAGATTACGACGCTCGTAGGCCGAGAGGTCTACTCGAACAACGGCGTGTTCGTCGGTGAGGTCGAAGACGTCCGCCTCAACTTGGACCACGAGACGGTCACCGGCCTCGCGCTGACGGCGCTGAACAACGAACTGTTCCAGAACCAAATCGAACCCGGTAAGGGTGTACTCATTCCGTATCGATGGGTTCGTGCGGTCGGTGACGTCGTCCTCATCAACGACGTCATCGAGCGTCTGAAGAACCCCGAAGAGGACGAAGAGTCTCTCCTCGCCTGAGGGTTTCGACCGTTTCGGACAGACCGAGACGCGACAGAACGGTCGGTTAACTCCCGTTTCCGCTCTCGCTCCCTTCGACACCCATCGCACGGAAGAGCTTGCGCTTTACCGCTTCTTCGGTCAGTTGTAAGAGCGTATCGCGGTTGTCGTCGTTCGATTCGATACCCGTGAAGATACCGAGCGGAATCTCGACAGAGCCTTGCGTGGAGTGGCCGCCCGCCTCGCCGATGCCCGTGAAGGCGTCGCTCAGAACCTTCCCGATGTTCATGCGGATGTCCTTCGACCGGGCGGCGAGATAGATGGTGTCGTCTGCGATGCCGAAGACGGCCGTCGTGGTGATGCCTTCGAGGTTCAGCAGGTGTTGGGCCGCCTGCGTGAGCGCGTCACGGTCACGGATGAATCCGGCGTTCGAGACCAGATGCGACCCCTGTACCTCGCGATTCTGGATTGCTTCGGCCAGCACGTCCAGCGTCTCGGGCGACATCGACGGCGATTCGACCTTTTCGAGGGTGTCGTGGTCGGCGAAGGGGTAGAGATACGCCGCCGCCGTCAGGTCTGCTGGCGTCGTATCCCGCTTGAAGTCGAGCGTCTCCGCGCGGATACCGTAGAGGAGCGCGGTGGCGACGGCCTTCGACGGACTGAGGTCGAACTCCTGGATGTACTTCGTGAGGATGGTCGACGTAGAGGAGACGTTCGGCCGAACGTCGGTGAACTGGGCGTCGATTCCTTCGTCGGGTTCGAAGTGGTCGATGAAGACGGTGATGTCGGCCGGTCCGAGGTCCGGCATCCCGGATTTCATGTGGTCGACGAGCGCGACGGCGCCGTACTCTTCGAGCGGTTTCGCGTCGGACCGGGGGGTGAGTTCGATGCCGAGGATGTTGACGAACGCGCGGTTCTCCTGGTGGCCCATGTCACCCGAGTAGAGGATGTCGGCGTCGATGTCGTACTCGCGGGCGATAGCCTGCAGGGCGATTGCGGACGCGAGCGAGTCCGGGTCGGGATTGTCGTGTGTGAGGATGGCCATCCCGTGGTCGGTGTTGCGGAGGATGTCGGCCAGTTGCCGGGCCTTGTACTCCAGTTCTCCCGATTCGACGCTTCGGAGTGCGGAGTCCGCGATGACCTCCGAGGGGTTGATGACCACGTCGGCACCGAGCGCTGTCAGTTCGTCTTCGGAGACGGGGTCCGAAGCGCGGACGACGATGAACTGGTCGTCGCCTCGTTCACGGATGGTCGAGACGGCGGCTTTGTTCGCTTCGACGTCAGACGAGAGGATGAGGATGACGTCCCGGTTCGAAACGGCGTCAGCGAGTTCGGGTCCGGCGATGTCGGTTACCTGCGCGTTCAGGTCCTGGTCACGCAGGGCTTCGACGCGGCTTTCGTCCTTGTCGAGGATGAGGACGTCTTTGTCTTCGTCCGTCAGTTCCTCGGCCACGGCGTGCCCGACGCTTCCGCAGCCGAGAATCGCGTACGTGGATATCGACGAGACGCTGACCCCTGCACTCATTGTTGCCCGGTACTCGGCCCGGCCCACACTTAACACCCACCGTTTGTTACCTCGGCGTGGGTATGCGGCTCCCTGCCGTCGTCGTACAGAAAGGAAAGTCATTTTACCTACCACGGGTTACGAGAGATTGCAAGGGCCGGTAGCTCAGTTAGGCAGAGCGTCTGACTCTTAATCAGACGGTCGCGTGTTCAAATCGCGTCCGGCCCACTATCTCTCCGATGGAATCACAGTCTCCAGAGAGCGGCAGGATTCTCACTGAGTAACCCGTCGACTGCGCGATTTGTCACTCTGTGAGCGACGAGCATCTGGCGTCTGTGCGCCGACTGCACGAGCGACTATTTCCCCGTTCGAGTCCATCTAGTAGCGATGGACATCGACAATCTGCCCCTCCCTGACGACGTGTCCTCGCTCGACGCCAGGGAACTGCAGGACCGACTCTCCCGCGGCGACCGACTGACGCTCCTCGACGTGCGTACCGAACGGGAGTTCGACGGGTGGCGCATCGAGAGCGAGAACGTCGATATTCTGAACGTGCCGTACTACGAGTTTCTGGAAGGCGTCGACGACGAACTACTCGCCAGAATTCCCCGCGGTGACGACGAACTGATAGCCGTCTGTGTGAAAGGCGGTGCGAGTGCGTACGTGGTCGGCCTGCTCGAAGACGAAGGGATAGCGGCGACGAACCTCGATGGAGGGATGAACAGTTGGGCGCGGATTTACGACACCGTCGAGGTCACTGGCTACGAGGGTCCGGGGACGCTCCTCCAGTACCAGCGCCCGTCGAGTGGCTGTCTCGCCTACATGATTGTGAGCGAGGGTGAGGCGGCTATCGTCGACCCGCTTCGGGCGTTCACCGAGCGATATCTCGAAGACGCCGAGGCACTTGGTGTCGAGTTGGGCTACGCCATCGACACGCACATCCACGCTGACCACGTGAGCGGCGTGCGCGCCCTCGCCGCCCGGGGGCCAACGGCCGTCATTCCTGAACCGTCGGTGGCCCGCGGTGTCGAGTACGAACGCGAGTATACGACGGTTGCAGACGGCGACGTGCTATCGGTCGGCGGCGTCTCGATAGAGGCGATACACACGCCGGGGCACACGTCGGGGATGACGTCGTACCTCGTAGACGAGAGCGTCCTCTTGACGGGAGACTGCCTGTTTCTCGAAAGCGTCGGGAGCCCAGACCCAGAAGGGGGCGAACGGGGCGTCCCCGATGCAGTGCGGTGGTTGTACGAGACGCTCCAGCGTCGGATTCTGTCCCTCCCCGACGACGTACTCGTCGCGCCCGGACACTTCAGTGACGCGAGTGTCCGGGCCAGCGACGGAACCTACACCGCGCCCCTCGGTGAACTCCGCGACGCGATGCCGTCGCTCGACGTGGACCGCGAGACGTTCGTCGAGTCTCTGTTGTCGGACGCCCCTCCTCGACCACGTAACTTCGAGGAGATAATCGCCGTCAATCTCGGCCAATCGGCCCTCGCCGACGACGCGGCGTTCGAACTCGAACTCGGTCCGAACAACTGCGCTGCAAGCCAGCACGCCCTGACGGGTGACTGAACGGGCGGCGAACTGGAACACCGTGTCGCCGGCGACGACACCCTCGTGACGGCGCCGGACAACTTATCTCACGTCGTAGAGTCCGTCTCGATATGGACCAGAGCGACCGAACCGAACTCGTCCTCGTCGGTATCACGCTCCTCGTGTCGGTGGTCTTCGGCCTCGCCATCGGCGTCAAAGACCACATCAAACTAGACCGGTTCGTCGCCGCGTTGACGCCCGACTTCGCCGTCCTCTTCGGCAGTGACGTCGTCGCAGGTGCGGTGGTCGTCGTGCTGTTCGGCCTCCTCTTTACGGGTGCAAAAATCCTCCTCGGCCCCTAGTCTCCGATACCGACCCACGCGTTACCGCGTCCCGGCGTGTGGGCCATCTGAAGGGGCATCTCCGTCCCGACGCGTGCTGCTTTCAGTCGCGCTTGGAGACGTGGCGACGTGTACTCCACCACCGTCCTGAGTTCACCAGTCTCGACGACGCGTACCGTCATCGCACCGTGGTCGTTCATCTCTCGCTCGATTCTGACCATCCTCGTTTCGGTACCCTCCACCAAAGGGCTCCCACCGGGCTGTGCCATGTTAACATATTCGAACGTAAGGGAGAAAAATCGAACCCCTAACATCAATGGTTTTTCACGTCGTTCGATATATTCTGGCAAGACAGACGGGTACGTTCCGTCGCTTCCGCCACGGCCGATGTCCGACCAGAGACGGAACGTTTCGGAACTTCTTTTCGACGCTTCCCCGGAGACAACCCATGGACCGAACCCGCCTCAGATTCTTGGCCCTCTACTTCACCCGGTTCGCCGGGGGATTCGGGTTCATCACGCTCGTGACTCTCCTCCCGAAGTACATCAACGAGTTGGACCCGACGGCGGTGGTGTTGCCGGAGTTCGCCCTCGGTGGCCTCGTTCTCGGCGGTCTGACACTCTCGAAGGGGTTCGTCATCGGGATGTACACGACTGGATTCACGCTCGCACAGACAGTCGCCGTCGTCCCGCTTTCGTGGGCCGGTGACAGATACGACAAGCGTCTCGTCCTCGCGGGAACGGTCGGACTCGGTGCAGTCGTCTACGCCTTGTTCCCACTCGTCGATTCGAGTCTCTCGTTCGTCGTCGCCCGCGCGGCACAGGGTGTCGCGGTGACCGGCGCGGGTCTGATGTCGCTCGCACTCGTCGGCGAACTCGCACGCGAGGGGACGCGCGCGAACCACATCGGCAAAGCGAACGCCGCCCGATTCGCGGCGTCTATCGTCGGGAGTCTCAGCGCCGGATTCCTCTACGACGCCTTCGGATTCACGCCTATCTTCGTCGTCATCACGGTGCTCTTGACTATCGCCACCGTCGCCGTCTGGGTGTTTCTGCCGCCAGACGAGACGACGGTCCACGGTTTTCCGTTTACGAATCTCGCGCTCAACGAGCGCATCCTGACGATGGCGTCGTTCCGGGTGCAGTACGCCGTTTCCGTCACTCTCGTTCGGACGTGGGTGCCCATCTACGCGGGTGTCGCTGCCGCATCTGGTGGCCTCGCCTACGGCGGTATCGCCGTCGCCGCCACCGTCGTCGCAGAGAAGTTCACCAACATGCTCTGTCAACCGTACACGGGTCGCATCTCCGACCAGTACGGCCGCGCGCGATTCGTATTCGTCGGTGGGGGACTGTACGGACTCGTCGCCCTCGCCGTCCCCTTCTCGCCGGCTATCGGTGAGGCACTCGCGCTCCCCGCCGCGTTTCCGATTCTCGGCCCACTCTCGCCGGCGTTCCTCCCACTCGTCGGGTTCGCAGGTCTGCTCGGTATCGCCGACAGTCTCCGCGAACCAGCGAGTATGGCGCTCTTCGCCGACGAGGGAACCGGCGGCGCTGGCGTCGCCAGTAGTTTCGGCATCCGTGAACTCCTCTGGCGGCCGGGAAGCGTCGTCGCCCCGCTTCTCGGTGGCTACCTCATGGCCGACGTGGGCATGGAGTGGGTGTTCTACGTCGGTGGCGCGTCCGCTCTCTCCGGCGTCCTCGTGTTCCTCGCCGTCCTCGTGTGGTTGCACGGCCCACGCGCGTTGACGCAGTGGTGACGGGCACGCTCTAGCCAGCAGGCTCGCTCCAACCAGTTCGGCGGGTCTGGGCTCTCCTTCGGATATAAATTTCAGCACCTACCTGCGAGCGAATCGACTCGCTGTCGACACAGAAAGGCCCAACACCCACGCGTGAGACGTTGTCGTACATGCCAGAAACCAGCTTCAGTGGCGTCCTCTGTCCGCTCGTCACACCGTTTGCCGAAGGCACAGTCGACGAAGCGGGCCTCTCGTCCCTCGTCGAGTGGGTCATCGAACACGACGTCGACGGCGTCGTTCCCTGTGGAACGACCGGTGAGTTCGCCAGTCTCTCGTCCGACGAGTTCCGGACAGTGGTCGAGACGACTGTCGATGCCGCAGACGGACGCGTCCCCGTCGTCGCTGGCGTCGCGGGAACGGACGTTTCGACCGTTCTCGACCGAATCGAATTCGCCGATTCGGTCGGTGTCGACGCGGTGCTCCTCACGCAACCGTACTTCCACAGTGCGCCGTCGCCTGCGGGTGACCTGCAGTTCTTCGAGGCGATTGCCGCGTCGAGTCCGCTCCCACTCGTCCTGTACAACATCCCAGCCTGTACCGGCCAACCTATCGCACCCGAGACGGTTGCCGAACTCTCCGAACACGACGCTGTCGTCGGCCTCAAAGACTCCAGCGGCGACTTCGACTACTTCCTCGAATTGCTGCGTCTGACCGACGACGACTTCACCCTCCTCGAAGGCTACGACCAGCACTACGTCTCTGGTGTTCACGCCGGGAGCGACGGCGGTATCAACGCCCTCTCGAACGTCATCCCCGACGTGTTCGCCGACGTTCGTGACGACGCGTTCGCCGGCGACACCGAAGCGGCACTCGAACGCGAACAGGAGGCGTTCCCCGGCCTGTTCGGCTACTGCATGGAGTACGGCTTTGCGACAGTCGCCAAAGTCGGCCTCGAACACCGCGGCGTCATCGAGTCGGCCGAGGTTCGACCACCGCTCGTCTCTGTTCCGGACGACGTCGCCGACGAGATTGCAGCACTGACCGACCGTCTCGTCTAGCGAGACTAGTCTCCCAGGTATTTCTGAGTCACTTCCGGAGCACAATCCCCAGACAACGCGACTCCCAACCCGAGGAGTCACACTTCGTGGCCCCTATTCTTTATAGCACTATCTGATTTACCAGTCCTCTCTCGTCCATTCTCACTCGCTGACACACGGGCGAAACTCAATATGGTGTCAATCGTATCACAAACTATGGACCATCTCGAGACTTCGCCCCTCCACAAACTCATGGTGTCTCCCGCTGGCCGACTCCTCACCTCCCGGCCCTTCGAGACGCTCAAGACCCGGTCACTCCCCCGTGAGTTCGCTGTCGTCCGCGCCCGTGCCGCCGCAGACGTCGCACTCGGCGAGGGGCCCGAAGCGTACCTCAGAGAAGTCGACGCACCACCCGCGCCGCACCTCCACGACAGAATCGAGCGCGCCCTCGCGCAGTACGCTGCCGTCCGAGAGGAGTACGACGAGACGATGGCACGCTGGAACAGCGTCTTCTGGGGTGGCTACGAGTCACTCCCCGACGAGCGCGTCGCTATCGAGCGTGACCGCCGGGAAATCGCACAGCGACGCGCTAAACCGTCGGATATCTTCGGGTTTCTGGCGAAGGAGCATCTCGTGCCGCCGGTGAAGTTCGAGACGCCCGACCCGGACGACGCACTCTCGCGCTGGCACCACGAACTCGCCGAACCCGAGCGACTCTACGGCTTTGCCGACTCCCGTGCCAGCGAGGAGTTTCCCCGCGTCGAACGCTCCGCGACGGTCCGCGGACCCGGCACCGTCGAGTACCTCCTCCGATTTACGTCGCCCTCACCCCACCTCAGCGACGACGCGTCCGCCCGCGTCTACGAACCCGCCGACGTAGACGGTGACCTGCCGACGCTCGTCTTCCACTCCGGATGGGGGATGTTCGACGACCAACTCGTCTACTGGCCAGAAGAGGAGTATCTCGCCCGGGCGCTCGCACCCGAGGGATATCGGGTCATCCTCCCCGACGCCCCGTGGCACGGGCGGCGCGAACCCCTCGGCAACTACAGCGGCGAACCCTACGTCGCCCGCGCGCCGGTGGGTCTGTTCACACTCTACTCCGCCGCGGCACTCGAAACCGCCGTGCTCACCGATTGGGCGCGAACCGAAGGCGCGCCTGTCGTCGGCGTCGGTGGGGTCAGTCTCGGCGGCACCATCGCGCTCCACGTCGGGGGCCGATGCGGCGAGTGGCCCGAATCCATGCGCCCGGACCTCCTGTTCCCCGTCGGTGCACCCGGTGCGATAGACCAGACGCTCCTCTCGGGGTCGCTGACGAAGCTCCTCGACATCGACAAGGCGCTCGACGCCGCCGGGTGGACCGGCGGCCACCTCCACGAGTTCGCACCGCTGTTGAACCCGCCGAAGACGCCGTGTCTCGCTCCCGAGCGAGTCTTCTCGTTCATCGGTTCACGTGACGGGATGGCACCGGCGCGGACGGCACGTGTGCTCTTCGACGAGTGGGGAATTCCGCGGCCGAACCGCCACGAGTGGGATTGTGGCCACTTCGGCGTGCTGGCGAATCTGATTCGCCGCGACGAGTTCCAGCGGACGGTCACGCGGGAACTCGACAGGGCGGTGCGAGACGAACGGAGAAAGACGGTTTCTGCCTGAGACGGCGCAGCGAGTGGTGTCGTTCTACTCGTCGTCGAGGAAGTCGGGTTCGGTCCGCTTCTCGTCGTATTCGCTCCGGAGGTGGTCGCGGAACTCCTCGACGCTCACGTCTTTGGCTTCGCGCTCTTTGCGGTCACGCACCGAGATGGTGCCTGCCTCCTCTTCGTCGCCGCCGACGATGACCATGTACGGGACGCGGTCCGTCTGCGCTTCGCGAATCTTCCGGCCGAGCGTCCACGAGCGGTCTTCGATTTCGACGCGGAAGTCGCCGAGTTCGTACTGGAGTTTCTTCGCGTAGCCAATCTGGTCGTCCGAGATGGGCAGGATACGGACCTGCTCGGGGGCGAGCCAGAACGGGAACTTGCCGTTGAAGTGCTCGATGAGCACCATGAAGAAGCGCTCGTAACTGCCGTAGAGCGCGCGGTGAATCATCACCGGTTGGTGGTCCTCGTTGTCTTCGCCCGTGTAGGTCAGGTCGAAGCGGTCGGGCATGTTGAAGTCGAGTTGGACCGTCGGGCCGTCCCACTTGCGTCCGAGCGCGTCCTTGAACGCGAAGTCGATTTTCGGCCCGTAGAACGCACCGTCGCCCGCTTCGATGCCGTAGTCGATTCCGCTGTCGTCTAAGACGGCGCGGAGTTGCGTCTCGGCCTGTTCCCAGATTTCGTCGCTGCCGACGCTCTTTTCCGGGCGCGTCGCGAGCGCGACTTCCGCGTCGAGGCCGAACGTGTCGAAGACGGCCAGGATGTTCTCGATGATGAGGTTGATTTCGTCTTCTATCTGGTCGGGGCGGACGAACAGGTGGCCGTCGTCGATGGTGAACGCCCAGACGCGCGAGAGACCCGAGAGTTCGCCGCGCTGCTCCTTACGATAGACTTTGCCGTCTTCGAAGTAGCGAACCGGCAGGTCACGGTACGACCACGACTTCTGGTCGAAGATGGTCGCGTGCCCCGGACAGTTCATCGGCTTGAGGCCGTACTCCTCGTCGTTGACGTCGAGGAGGAACATGTCGTCGACGTAGTTGTCGTAGTGGCCCGACTTCTTCCACAGTTCCGTCCGGAAGAGGTGCGGCGTCTCGACGGGGTCGTACCCCGCATCGAGGTTGAGTTGCTTCGCGTAGTCCGCGAGTTCGTCGAGGATGCGCTTGCCGTTCGGCATGTAGAGCGGCAGGCCCGGGCCCGTCGTCTCGTCGATGGCGAACAGGTCGAGTTCCTGCCCGAGTTTGCGGTGGTCACGCTCTTTGGCCTCTTCGCGCATCTCGAGGAAATCTTCGAGGTCCGATTCGGACTCGAAGGCCGTCCCGTAGACGCGCGTCAGCGTGTCGTTCTCCTCGTCGCCACGCCAGTAGGCGGCCGAGATGTTGAGGAGTTTGACCGCACCGATGTCGCCCGTCGATTCGACGTGTGGCCCCTTACAGAGGTCCTCGAACTCACCTTGCTGGTAGAAGGAGAGTTCCTCGTCGTCGGCCGCCTCGGTTTCGAGGATGTCACGCTTGTAGGGGTTGTCGGCGTACTTTTCGAGGGCCTCGTCGCGCCCGACGAGAGCGCGCTCGATGTCGAGGTCCTCCTCGATGACGTTGCGCATCTCGTCTTCGATTGCTTCGAGGTCCTCCTGTTCGAGTTCGACGTTCGTCACGTCGTAGTAGAACCCGTCGTCCGTCCACGGGCCGATGGTCAGTTTGGCTTCGGGGTGCAGACGCTGGAGGGCCTGTGCGAAGACGTGGGCCGCCGAGTGACGGAGCACGTCGAGATACTCGTCTGATTGGTCGGTGACGATGACGAGTTCTGCGCCGTCTTCGAGTGGCGTCTCCTTGTCCACGAGTTCGCCATCGACGACGCCGGCAACGGTGTCCTTGCCGAGACCGGGGCCGATTGCGAACGCGGCGTCTCGCACCGTCGCACCCTCCTCGACGGAGAGTTCGGACCCGTCTGGGAGGGTGACAGCGATATCACTCATATACGCGCACGAAATCGACGGGGGGGAATAAGTGTTGTTGAGACGAGCACGGAGGATGCGCCACCGTGGCCGAAATCGTGCTCGTTGCTAACACGCGAAGTCGTCTGCGCCGACCCAAAGTACCAATTGTGTTGCACACCGAAGCGGTGGGTATGCGACTTTCTCGACAGAGTGGCGTCTTCATGCATATCACGTCACTCCCCGGTTCTCACGGTATCGGTGACCTCGGCGACGGGGCCCGCGAATTCGTCGACTTCCTCGCAGACGCCGAGCAGTCGATGTGGCAGTTCTGCCCGCTCGGGCCGACGTCTCCCGCGATGGCCAACTCTCCGTATCAGTCTTCGTCCTCGTTCGCCGGCAATCCGCTGTTCGTCGACCTCACGGACCTCGTCGAGCGTGGCTGGTTGACCGAAGACGAACTCGAACCGGTCCCCGACTTCGACGACCACGCAGTCGAGTACGAACGCGTCGGCAACTTCAAGCGCTCGCGTCTTCGGACCGCGTTCGAACGGTTCGAAGCCGAAGCGACCGAAGACGACCGGGCCGCATTCGACGCCTTCCGCGAGCGCGAGGCCGGTTGGCTCGACGACTACGCCCTCTTCGCGTCGCTCAAAGCCGAGTTCGAAGGCGCGTGGATAGACTGGCCCGAGGAACTGAAGACGCGCGACCCGGACGCGCTCGCCCGCGCCCGCGAAGAACACGCAGAGGAGATTCGCTATCACGAGTTCGTCCAGTTCTGCTTCGACGCCCAGTGGGGCGAACTCGCCGACTACGCCGACGAGCGGGGCGTCACACTCGTCGGTGACCTGCCCATCTACGTCGCACTCGACAGCGCCGACGTGTGGGCCGCCCCGGAGGCGTTCGACCTCACGGACTCGAACGAACCCGCCGTCGTCGCGGGCGTCCCACCGAATCCGAACGATTCCGGCCAGCGCTGGGGTAACCCGCTGTACGACTGGGAGACGCTCCGTGAGAACGGCTACGATTGGTGGATAGACCGTCTTCGCCGTCTCTTCGACCTGGTCGACGTGACCCGCATCGACCACTTCAAAGGCTTCGACGAGTACTGGGCTATCGACGCCACCTCCGACGACCCGGCAGACGGCGAGTGGCGTGACGCGCCCGGTTACGACTTCTTCGAGACGGTCGAACGCGAACTCGGTGACCTCCCCTTCATCGTCGAGGACCTCGGCTTTCTCGACGTGTCGCTCGTGGACCTTCGGGACCGATTTGCCTTCCCCGGCATGCGCGTCCCGCAGTACGCCGACTGGTGCAGCGAAGGCGACATGTACCAACCGATGCACTACCCCGAGAACTCGGTGGCGTACACCTCCACGCACGACACCGACACGTTCGTCGGTTACTACCAGTCGCTGGACGGCCACACGCGCGACTGTCTCCACTACAACATCGGTGCCGACGGGTCGGAGATTCACTGGTCTATCATCGACGCCGTCTGGAACTCGCCGGCCGTCCTCGCGTTCACGACGATGCAGGACGTCCTCGGACTCGACTCACACGCCCGCTTCAACACGCCGGGAACGCAGACCGGTAACTGGGAGTGGCGCATCACCGAAGACGGCCTCGACCCGGCCGTCGCCACTCGTCTCGCAGAACTGACGGACCTCCACATCCGGAACTGAGCGCAGTCTCACTCACTGACGCCGGCACCGTTCTCGGTGAGACTAGTTCTCCGAGTTCGACGTGTCACGGCGGTGGTTATCTCGTCTGCGAGCGTACACTCGGGTATGGAGACAGACGAAGACACGACACACAGTGGTGCGCACGAAATCGACGTGGAAGTAGCCGACCGACGACTGCTCTCGCCGCTCGAATCGATAGTCGGAACTGACGCCAGAACCGTCTACGGTGACCCCGTCTCTGTGGGTGAGAAGACGGTCATCCCTGCCGCGAGCATCGTCTACGGCCTCGGTATGGGCGGCGGGTCTGGAACAGACGAGATGGGTGATGAGGGAGGCGAAGGATTCGGTGGTGGTGGCGGCGTGCGGGCCACACCACTCGGCGTCGTCGAGGTGACCCCCGACGAGACGCGGTTCGTCAGATTCGGGGCCGAACGACGACTCACAGGCATCTTCGCACTCGGAATCGCTATCGGTCTGGCGCTGGGTCGCTTGGGTCGGCGCTGAGTCGGTCCGAACTCGACTACACCTTTTTGCGTCGTCCACTCTTCGAACCGGATATGTCTCGCCGTCTCGGCCTCGGTTCGTTCACCGTCGGACTGGTCGCCGCCGTTCTCGCCGGCCTGGTTCGGACGACGACGCCACTGTCGAACACCGCGTTCCCCGACACCGACGTCCTTCTCGCGAAGGGGCTATCGGCACTGGCCGTCGTCTTGGTCACCTACGGTATCTATCGGCTGGTGATGTCCGTGTTCGTCGCTCGTATCACCGACAGGCGGCGCGCACACGACATCCGAAACGTTCTCAGACTCACGGTGGGTCTCATCGCCCTCGTCGGCGTTCTCGGCGCGTTCACCGACCAGTGGCTGGGTGTGCTCGTCTCCTTCGGGGTCATCGGGTTCGCCATCACGTTCGCCCTTCAGCAACCGATACTCTCGCTCATCGGGTGGGTCTACGTCGTCATCAAGCGCCCCTACGCAATCGGTGACCGCGTCACCATCGCCAACGTCTCTGGCGACGTGGCCGAAGTGGACTTCCTCGTCACGACGCTGTGGGAGACCGGTGGTACCCTCTCTACGAACCAACCGACTGGCCGGACGGTCACCGTCCCGAACTCGCTCGTCCTCTCGTCGGAAGTGGTCAATCACGGCGCACTGTTCGACCGTATCTGGACGGAAGTCCCCGTTCAGGTCGCCTACGAGACGGATATCCAGTTCGTCCGTGACCTCATGGTCGACACGGCCGAAGCAGAACTCGGAGACGAGACGCGCGCGGCGATACAGCGATACAGACATCGCCTCGACGAGTCGCCGCTGGAGTTAGACGTCCCCGAGAGTCCGACGGTCAACGTCTCGCAGTCGGAGTCGTGGGTCGTCCTCACGCTTCGCGTACTCGTCCCGCCGAGAGGTGCACAGAGTGCCCGAAACCGACTGTACGAGCGCATCTTCGAGCGTCTCGCGGACCACCCGGACAGAGTCAGCTTCCCGGTTGGCCGCAACCGCTGAGACGCGGACGCTCCGGGTCGCCGCGTCACTGCCGCTTCGCCGCCATCGAAACCCGCAAATCCCCCGCGACCAACGTGGAACCGATGGAGACGGGTGTCATCGACATTGCCGAACTCGACGGTGCGTTCGACCTGCAGTCGACGCTCGAAAGCGGCCAGACGTATCTGTGGGACCGGCCGGACGGCCGGATGTACGACCGCGACGCGGCATACGGTGGCGACGCGTGGTACCAGACCGTCGTCCCGCCGCTCGACGGCGTCTCCGACGAGACGGCCGTCGTCAGAGCGCGCCAGACGGACGGCCTGCTGGAGTGGGAGTCGAACGTCGATGCCGTCCCGATTCTGACGCACCTCCTGCGCCTCGACGACGACTTAGACGCAATCGTCGCGGGGATGCCGGACGACCCGCTGGTCCGGCGGGCGTACGACGCCTATCCGGGGATGCGAATCGTCCGGGACCCGCCGTTTGGCTGTCTCGTCTCGTTCATCTGTTCGGCGCAGATGCGCGTCTCTCGTATCTTCGGGATGCAAGAACGTCTCCGCGAGGCCTACGGGGAGGCCGTCGAATTCGACGGCGACACCTACCACGCCTATCCGACGGCGGACCGCCTCGCCGCCACCACCGAAGACGAACTCCGTGACCTCAGTCTGGGCTACCGTGCGCCGTACGTCCGGCGGACCGCCGAGATGGTCGCGACGGGCGAGGCGACGCCGTCGGAGGCACTCGGACGCGACTACGAGGACGCTCGTGACTATCTGACCCGATTCGTCGGCGTCGGTGACAAAGTCGCAGATTGCGTGCTGTTGTTCTCCCTCGGCTATCTCGAAGCAGTCCCGCTGGACACGTGGATTCGAAGCGCAATCGAAGACCACTATCCCGACTGTGACCGCGGCAACTACGCGGAGACGTCGCGGGCGATTCGCGACAGACTCGGCGGGGAGTACGCGGGGTACACACAGACGTACGTCTTCCACTATCTCCGGTCTGGCGGCGAGTGAGACAGAACTGTGTTGTGGAGTGGCAAGAAGGTTGATACCGCTCGCGGCACAACTTTACAGTGACCATGGACTGCAGAGTCGTCGTCGAGGCCGCGGTCCCAGTGTACGACGTGGAGACCGAAGACGAGGCGATTCGCATCGCCATCTCCAAGACGGGTGAGATGCTCAATCCGGACCTCAAATACGTCGAAATCAACATGGGTTCCCGCACCACGCCAGGTGGTGAGACGCTCCCTCCAGCCTTCATCGCCGCCGACGAAGCACTCGTCGCGCTCGAACTGGAGATGACCGTGTTCAACGTCGAACAGGAAGAACACGCGTCTCGCATCGCTCGAAAGGAGATTGGACAGCGCCTCGAAAACATCCCGCTGAAAGTGCTGTCTGTCGAGGTGCTCGACGACGAATCGACGGAAGCGGACGGGAAGGGCGACGACGAGGAACTCATCCCTGAATTCGACGACTTGGTCGAAGACCGGTAACCGACCACGCGGGCGCTTCTTCGGGTTCGACTCGTGTGAGAGTGGCATCGCTCGCGCGTGTCGTGGGTTCGTGAGAGACAGTGCGATGGCTCTCGTGTCGTAGCTTCGTAGGGGAGAACGCGTTTCTCTTGTTCGTCGGTTCAGTCGGCTTGCGCGGCCACCGGTTCCGGTTCGGCGTCGCGCATAGCTCCTGTGATTCCTTTCGCCAGTTTAAACACGGCTGCTTTGTGGTCTGTCTTAGATTTGTGGATGGACGTCGGTCGAACACCGAGCGTATTGTACTCAGTGAGTTCGATTTCGTCGTCTTCCCACGCTTCAATCTGCGTGTGTACCTCTGCGAGCAGGCCGTGCAGGTGGATGAGTTCCTGCTTCTTCATGAGCAAACCACGCTTGATACCGGAGGGATATAGTATTATCTTGAGTCACGTTAGCATCCATCTCGCTTAAACGCACGATTATCGGGTTCTCAGGCAAAATTAGTGTTCGCAAGTTTTCAATTCGTTTGGTGTTTCCACCTTGAATTCACGAAACCGACCGAAAAATACGGAGTACTTTATACCGGTATGTAGCGCGCGCAGTCGTCAGGGGTCGTGAGGATTTTAGTCACCGCCACAGATACAGTGCGATATGGACTACGACGAACAACTGGACCGGGCGCTCTCTGAGTCGCCCGACGTGAACGAGGGTAGCGACCGGTTTTCCGTTCCCGACCCGGTCGTTCGCCAAGAGGGTAACGCGACGGTCTACGAGAACTTCGCCGAGACGTACGACCGTCTCGCGCGCGACGCCGACCACCTCCAGAAGTTCCTCCAGTCGGAGTTGGGGACGAGCGCCCAAATCGACGACAAGGGCCGGGTCAGGTTCACTGGCGACTTCAAACAGCGACGCGTCGCAGCGGCACTCGACGAGTACGTCGAGTCGTTCGTCCGCTGTAGCGAGTGTGGGTCGCCGGACACGAAGTTCGTCAAAGAACGAGGGGCGACGGTGATGAAGTGCGATGCGTGCGGTGCGCTCTCGGCGATTCCCGATATCTAACGAGGACCCCAGTTGCAGTTCCTAATCGAACTGCTTGAGCGTCTGGAGGTCACGCTCGGTCCGCATGAACTCGGCAGTACGCCGTGTTGCTCCACAGGATTGACACGAAAAGTTATCCCTGTGAGCCGGGAGTGACGTCGGATTCGTCTCCCAGTCTTTTCCACATTCAGGGCACAAGAGCCGGACGAACGCTTCGACCATACCAAGATATGCTCCGGGAATGCGGATAAATCTTGTTACGGTCTGGCACATTACGAAAAGCCGTGGGCCACCAAGCCCCACCAAAACGTTCAGGCGAACAGGTTTCCGTCCTGTACTTCGAGGAGTTCTTTGTACCGGTTTCGGATGGTGACCTCGGAGATGTCTGCGACCGTCGAGACTTGACTCTGTGTCACCTTCTCGTTGGTGAGGAGTGCGGCGGCGTAGACGGCGGCGGCGGCGAGGCCGACCGGCGACTTGCCGGAGTGGACGCCCGTCTCCTTCGCACCGCGGAGCAGTTGTCGCGCCTGCCGTTCGGCCTCGTCGGAGAGACCGAGTTCGCTGGCGAACCGCGGGACGTACTGCTCGGGGTCGGCGGGCTTGATTTCGAGCTTGAGTTCGCGGACGATGTAGCGGTACGTCCGGGTCAGCTCCATCTTGTCGACGCGGGAGACTTTCTCCAGTTCGTCGAGCGAGCGCGGCGTTCCGACCATGCGGGCGGACGCGTAGAGGGACGCTGTTGCGACGCCCTCGATAGAGCGTCCGGGGAGCAAGTCGTCGTTGAGGGCGCGGCGGTAGATGACCGACGCCGTCTCGCGGACGTTCTCGGGCAGGCCGAGTGCGGACGCCATGCGGTCGATTTCGCCGAGCGCCTGCTTGAGGTTGCGCTCCTTGGAGTCGCGGGTGCGGAACCGTTCGTTCCACGTGCGGAGGCGTTGCATCTGCTCGCGCTGTCGTGGCGAGAGGGACTTGCCGTAGGCGTCTTTGTTCTGCCAACCGATGTTGGTCGAAAGCCCCTTGTCGTGCATCATCTTGGTCGTCGGTGCACCGACGCGGGACTTGCTGTCACGCTCGGCGGCGTCGAACGCGCGCCATTCGGGGCCACGGTCGACGACGGTGTCCTCGACGACGAGACCACACTCTCCGCAGATAGTTTCGCCGTGGCCGTCGTCGTGGACGAGTTGGCCGCCGCATTCGGGGCAGACCTGGTCTTCGTCTCGCTGTCGCTCTTTGTGCTCGGTTTCACGGGACTGTACGTCTCGTGCCTTCGCGTCGGTTTCGTACGTTCGGGTGGTGGTGGTGTCGCTCATTATCGGTGGTAGGCTCGACCCGCGACGACCGGTAGTCAACGCAGAAGACGAAAGAAATATCCGGCGGGGACGCGCCTTACCCATAGTAAGGCCGAAAACTATTTAAACTTTTCGCCAACAGTATGTTGCTTAATCGCACGATGCTGGTCAATTGACGGCCCGCCGCCGGCGAGCGTCTTGAATCCCAAATGATAAATCGAGTAGTATATCTCTTTCGTCCAGTTACAGCCAGTTTTCCTGTCTGAAGTAGACGAGAAGGATGACCGAGACGAGGGCCATCCCGAGCATCGTCGCGACGTATCCGTACGCCCACCCGAGTTCGGGCATGTTGAACACGGAGGCCGCAGGGTCGAAGTTCATCCCGTAGACACCGACGACGAGCGTGAGGGGGAGGATGATGGTTGCGACGACGGTGAGCGTCTTCATCACCTCGTTGGTGGACTGTGAGAGGGTGTTCAGGTAGATGTCGCGTGCGCCGCGTGCGAGGTCACGGTAGGTCTCGGTCAGGTCGACGAGTTCGACGAGGTGGTCGTAGACGTTGCGGTAGTACTTCTCGGTCACGTCGCGAACGTGGTCTGGGTCGCCACGAGAGAGGACGCCTGCCGCCTCGCGGGTCGGCCACACCGTCTTTCGGAACGAGAGCAGGTCACGTCTGACCGCGTTCAACCCTTCGAGAACCGCAGGGTCAGGGCCGTCGAAGATGATATCCTCGATGGTCTCTATCTCTGCACCGACTTCGTCTAACAGGTCGAAGTAATCGTCGACGATACGGTCGATGACGCGATAGGCGACGAAGTCCGGGCCGAACCGAAGCAGGCGTGCTTCCCCGGATTCGACGGCGTTCCACACCTGAGACACCGGCGTGAGTTCGCGGCGCGTCAGTGTGACCAGCCAATCGTCGCCGAAGCAGAGTCCGACCGGTCTGGTCAGTACTTCCTCTTCGAACGTCTGGTCGCCCGTCCTGAGAGTGGCCACGCGGACCATGACGAAGGTGTAGTTGTCGTACATCTCGGTCTTCGGTCGGGTGTCGTTGCGGACGTCTTCGACCGTCAACGGGTGGATGTCGAACGCGGCGGCGACTCGGTCGAACTCCGTCTCGTCGGTGGCGTGGACCCACGTCGTACCTGCCGCGTTCCGTGCGTCGGTCAGGTCGTCACCGGCGTAGTTCGTCACTCCACCGTCGTCGTAGACGAGCGCGGAAATCACGAGACACCTCCGACGGCCCAGAGCGTAATCCCGACCATGACGGCCGTCACCGAGAAGGCACGGCCGGGGTACGCGACGAGCGTCCCCACGCCGTATCCGACCACGCCGAGGGCAGTCGTGACCATTCCTGCAGTTCGCACGCGATTCATACCGTCACGGACCCGTGCCGACGAGAAAAAGTCTCGCCCGGTGACACCACCGGGTGACGGACGCTTACGCTTCGGCCGGGTGTTCGATAGCCCGCATCAGTTCGAGGATGTTGTCTTCCTCGCCGCCGAGTTGCTGCGGGTAGACGCCGACACTGACGATGAAGTCGTCGCCGTGGCGGACCTTCGTCACGTGGACGAAGACGTCGACTTGCTGGTTGTTCGCGAACGTCGCGGTGGCGCTGTACTTCGTCACGTTCGCCTGCTCACCGAGTATCTGGACGTTCCGAGAGCTCACCTGTTCGACGTCGCTGAGGCCCTGATACTCGCTCTGGACGAGTCTGACCAATCTGTCGTTGGAGTAATCGCCGATGGGGTTCAGCGTCTCGCCGGCGACTTCCACCGCGGGCGTCGAGATGACGGTGAACACGCCGAGTTTCGCCTCGCCGAAGAAGCCGAGGTCCAACGTCTTTTCGTACGTCGTGATGTGGTTGCTGGCGACGACGCGGCGTTCCTGTCCGGCGACACTGAACGTGCGGTTCACTTCGAGTGTTCGTGTCCCGTTCGTCTCGTACCCTGCGCTGGACGCTGCTGTCGCGTCAGTCGCCGCAGGGTCGGATTCGAACCTCAGTGACTCTTCACCGGTGAGGACACCGAGACACCCGCTCGTCAAAACGAGTGCAGTGAGCGCGAGTGCCGCGAGCGCACGGTTGGAGACCATTGTTCATTTTTCCCTCTCTCCGGCTATAAGTTCAGTGGCTCGTGTCAGTCACCCAGCCCACGAGATTCGTTCTCGCGGCGGAGGACACGCCTGCTGTAGAGGTAGTACGCCGGTGCGACGAACGGGAGGGCGAAGGCCGCACCGAACCAGAGGTGCCGCGAGAACCCCCAGTCGACTCCCTGTCCCCGAATCGAGTTGATGTCCGCCCGGACGAGGCCCGCGTAGAACAGGTGTGTGACGAGGTAGACGGCGAACGCCGGTTCGGGCCCGATGAAGAGCGAGACGACGGTGAAGATGACGAACCCGATGGCGTAGATGACGGGTATCACACCACGGTATCGGCCGCGTGCCCGGCGATTCTTCCCTTGCCGTTCGCGCTCGACCTTTCGCCCACGGCGATACTCGTCGGTACTCATGTACGCACCGTGGCAGTGGTGCCGAAAAAGTGGTTCGTTCCACGAGGCCCCGGCCGGGTCACCCGAGATACTTCACGTCGACTTCGTGGGAGACGTCGCCCGCCGACAGTTCGACAGTGTCGCGGAGGTGCGACCGAATCGAGGTTCGCCACGACTCGACTGCCGCCGTGTGTCGTTCGTGGTGGGCCTCCAGTTCGTAGGGGTCTGGCCGCGTCTCGTCGACTTCGGGGTACGCCGGGGCCGTCTCGTCGAGGAACGTCTCCGGGTCGAAGTGGAGCGGTGGCGGGTCCGCATAGTCGGCTACCTCGCCGCCGGTCAGGTGGATTCGTGCTCGCTCACGGGCGTAGAACGGTGGCGTCACGCGGAGAACGACGTGGCTGTTGGCTCGGCGGTTCGCTTCGAGAGCGGATATCAGGTCGTCTGTCGTCACTGCAATCGACCGAACGACGGTGGGGTCCGACGCCCCCGGTGTCTCGTTCAATCGACAGCGCGGCGTCGGCCAGTTACCGACGAGGGCCGTAGTTCGCCGCTACACTCTGGACACGTCGCACGGTACGACGCGGGACTCACTGTCGACTCACACTCACGACAGACGTACGAGGGCCTCTCCATCGCCAAGAGGTAAGGCGGTATGTGTGTTAAAGTTTACCACGGTACTTGGGGACGCTTCAGTCGGGTGCAGGTCCGTACCCTTTTACCCGAACGCGGCGCAACCCGCCACCATGACAGACGCATGGTTCGCCGGCGCGAACCCCGACGACCCCGAATCCGGGGCCACTTCGGTCCGAGACGGGCACGCAGACGCCCCCGAAGCGTGGCCCACACAGGCCGTCGAGAGCGGGTTCGCCGCCGACGAGGACGACTACTACGAGAAACTCCGTGCGGCGACGCTCACCGCCGCCCGTGAGGCCGTCGCGGAGCGAGAACGCGCCGACGACAAGCAACTCGCGCACGCCGTCCGCGCGATGGACGACGCCGAACGAACCGCCAACGAACTCGCCGAGCGCGTCGTCGAGTGGGCGGGAACCCTCTACGAGGACGTGCCACGCGGACTCGACGGCGTCCGAGACATCGCCGCGCGCGACCCGACGACGGCGGCCGAAGCGCGCGTCGTCTCGTATGCGACCCGCGCCGTCGACTTGCTCGACGAACGTGACGAACTCCAGACGTTCATCGAAGAACGCGCGCCGACGGTTGCGCCCAACCTCTCGGAGATGGCCGGCCCCGTGCTCACTGCTCGCCTCATCTCGCTCGCTGGCGGCCTCGACAGACTGGCGAAATCACCGAGTGGAACGGTGCAGGTTCTCGGTGCCGAAGACGCACTCTTCGCACACCTGAAAGGCCGTGCGCCGTCGCCGAAACACGGCGTCATCTTCACCCACGAGTACGTCCGCGGGACGCGCCCGGAGGACCGTGGGTCGGCAGCGCGCGCTTTCGCCGGCAAACTCACTATCGCCGCCCGAATCGACCACTACTCGGGTGACTACCGCGACGAGATTCACACCGAACTCGCAGACCGGATGGCGACGATTCGCGCCCGTGCCGAGGAGGAAGGCCAATGAGCGCCGACCTGCCGGCCGGCGTCGAACGCCGGACGTTCGACGGACGCGAGCGCCTCTCGACCCGCGGCCAATCGGTCTACGGCGAACCCACCGACGCGGACGGGTGGCGCGCGTGGGACGCCAACCGCTCGAAACTCGGCGGCATGCTCGAACTCGGGATGGACACCGGCCTCGTCGGCGGTGAGACGGTTCTGTATCTCGGTGCCGCGTCTGGAACGACTGTCTCACACGTCGCGGACTTCGCCGGACCGACGTACGCAGTCGAGTTCGCGCCGCGTCCGGTCCGTGACCTCGTCGGCGTGGCGGAAGACCGGGACAATCTCTTTCCCCTCCTGAAAGACGCCCGCGACCCAGCGTCGTACGCACACGTCGTCGAGTCCGACGTTGACTGCCTCGTGATGGACGTCGCGACGCGCGGACAGGCCACTGTCGCCGTCCGAAACCGGCAGTTTCTGGCCGACGACGGCCGTCTCCTGATGGCCGTGAAGGCACGAAGCGAAGACGTGACCGCCGACCCAGACGACGTGTTCGACGACGTCCTCGACGAACTCGAATCCACCTACGAGATACTCGAAACCGCCCGATTAGACCGGTTCCACGCGGACCACCTCGGTATCGTCGCCCGGCCGAAGTGATATTTCGGCCCTCGGTCGTTACGGTTCGCCGACAGGAGTTGTGCGACGCGTTCGCCGGGGTCCACGACGTTTTTAATTAGGGGCCTCTAACGCGGTTGCGATGGAACTAGGGTCGGCGGACGCCTTCGACCGGATGGGGACGCTCGGCATCGAAGAGGAATTCTATATCGTCGATGCCGACGGTCACCCCACGTCGGGAATCGACGAGTTAGTCTACGGACCGGAACCACCGGAACCGCTCACCGGGCGCCTCGACCACGAACTGTTCGAGTTCACAATCGAGACGCAGACGCCACGTCTCGAAGCACCCGCCGACGTGGACGCCGCAGTTCGCGCAGTCCGCGAGGCACTCGTCGAACACGCCTCGAATCACGGCTATCGAATCGCCGCGGCGGGTCTCCACCCCGCGGCGAAGTGGCGTGAACTCGAACACGCGACGAAACCTCGATATCAGGCACAACTCGACCGGATTCAGTACCCGCAGCACCGAAATACGACCTCTGGCCTGCACGTCCACGTCGGCGTCGACGACCCGGACAAAGCCGTCTGGATTGCCAACGAACTTCGGTGGTACGTCGGCCCCATCCTCGCGCTCTCGGCGAACTCGCCGTTCTGGAACGGTTTCGACACCGGTCTGGCGTCGGCCCGGGCGAAGATTTTCGAGAACCTCCCCAATACGGGGATGCCGACGGCGTTCGCCGACTTCGAGGAGTTCCAGGAGTTCGAGCGCCGGATGGTCGAACACGGGTCGATAGACGACCGAGGAGAACTCTGGTACGACGTCCGCCCGCACACGGGCCACGGAACCGTCGAGATTCGCACCCCGGACGCACAGACGGACCCGAGTCGCGTCGTCGACTTCGTCGAGTACGTCCACGCACTCGTCTTGGACCTCGCAGACCGATACGAATCCGGCGAGACGGGCACCGACATTCGACGCGAGATACTCGACGAGAACAAGTGGCGGGCGATTCGCTACGGACGAGAGGCGAGTTTCATCACCCCCGATGTGGACGGTGTGGTCGAACTCGAAACGTTCGTCGAAGCGGAGTCCGAGCGTCTCGGTGTCGACGGCCTTCGGTCTCTGTTCGACGCCGACTCCGGAACCGACGTCCAACGACGTATCCTCGCCGACGAGGGACTCGACGCGCTGTGCGAGTATCTGACACTCGAGTAGTCGTCGGCGCGTCGTCGTTCGAGAACCTCGACACTGACGAGAAACCTTTTTTATCACCTGTGTTTTGACCTTTTCCGTAGCACAAATGTCTGCGGAAGAACGCACTGAGGGGAAAGTCGAATCGGCGGACGAAAGCGAATCTCAGGGACCAGCAGACTGCGCTGTCTCGGAGTTCGACGACGGGTTGGTGGACTTACTCGCGTGGATTCTCGACACCGAGACACGAGCACGAATCTACGTCTTCCTTCGACAGAACCCCTACTCGACGAGCGAGGAGGTTGCAGAGGGGACGGGTCTCTATCCGAGTACGGTCCGAGAGGCACTCGCCGAACTCACCGACGACGAGACGGTCGAACGTCGCAAACGGAAGAGTTCCGGCGCGGGGAACAACCCCTACGAGTACGTCGCTATCGCGCCGAGCGAACTCGTCAAGGGCGTGACGAACCAGGTGCAGTCGCAGTTGAACGCAGTGTTCAATCTCGACCGTCGACTCGGGAGCGACGACTCCGAGGAGACGGACCCCGTCAGAATCACTGTCCACGAGGAGTGAGTGTTTGGACCGCCTCGCCGTCCGACTCGAGGTGGACTCGAGGCTACTCTAACCCGACCCGCTTAAGTCACGGGGCACCCACGGCGAGAGTATGCACGTCGCGCTGGGCGGGACGTTCGACCCTGTCCACGATGGACACATCGCGCTGTTCGAGCGCGCTTTCGAGTTGGGCGACGTCACGGTGGGATTGACGAGCGACGAACTCGCGCCGAAGACCCGTCACGTCGATAGATACGTCCGTCCGTTCGAGGAGCGAGAAGCAGACCTCGAAGCGGAGCTTCGGCCGCTGGCAGAAGAGCACGGACGGGAATTCGACATTCGCGAACTCGAAGAACCGACCGGTATCGCGACCGAACCCGGGTTCGACGTTCTCATCGTCTCCCCAGAGACCAAAGCCGGTGGCGAGAAGGTCAACCAGATTCGCGAGGAACGCGGCCTCGACCCGCTTCAAATCGAAATCGTCGACCACGTCGCTGCCGAGGACGGGAACCGAATCTCGTCGACCCGCATCGTGAGTGGCGAAATCGACCGCCACGGCAACCTCACACCGGACCGTGAGGGTCGTGGTCGGACACCGCCCGAGACGGACGAATAATTTTCTGGGCGGGCGACCAACTCTCTCGTATGCGTTACCCGCTACTCGCGAGTTTCGTGGTCGGTATCGCCGCCGCCCTCCTCGTCGGCATCGCCGCCACCGAGATAGCCTCTCAGTGGATATTCTTCTCGCTGTTCGTCGGCATCCCGGTGGGCATCGTCGCTGGCGTCGTCGGCACCGCCGCTACCTACGCAGTGCTCACTCGCCGAGGCCTCACGGCGGCCGAGACGTCGGACTGACTACCAACTCGGTGGCCGAAAGCCGGCCTCTGTCAGAATGTCCTTCCAGCGTTGCTGGATACTGAGACGTGAGACGTCCATCGCGTCGGCGACGGCCGATTGCGACCGTTCCTCACCCGCGATGAGCGCGCCTGCGTAGAGACTCGCCGCCGCCACCGCTTGCTTCGACCGGTCTTCGTCGGGAAGTTGCGTCAAGAACATATCCGAGGCGTACGACCGCGCCTCACTGCCGAGTTCGAGACTGTCGGCGGCGGCGTCGATGCGGGCCAACCACTTCTCGTTGTCTCGTTGGTCCCGGGCGCTGTACATGGTCGGCGTTGTGGACGCGGGCACATAACCCCCGCGCCGGGACAGTTTTTTGTGTCAACTCTGAGGGAGTTACACCATGGTCCCCAGACGAACGTTCCTCGCTGCCCTCTCTGCAGTCCTCGCGGGGTGCTCGACCGTCTCCTCACCCGACACGACGACCGAACAGACGCAGACGTCGGCGACAGCGACGACCACGTCACCATCGCCGTCTCCAACGACCACGACCACGACCACCGAAAAGCCACCCGAGACGACAGAGACCACTCCTGAACCGGCGTGCGACACTCGGTGGACCCCGACAGTGCAGTGGTCGTTCAGCACGAACGTCCGGGCGTATCAGCCAACTGTCGCAGACGGCGTCGTCTACGTCGGTGAGCAAGGTGGGGCGTTTCACGCGCTCGACGCTGCTAGCGGCGAGGTCCTGTGGAGTCGTCCAGCGACGTTGCGATTCGGCACTGCCCCCGTCGTCTCGAACCGGACGGTCACGCTTGTCGGCGACGACAGCGTCGTGGCCTACGACACCGCCACCGGCGACGAGCGGTGGACGGTCACGCCACCGGGAGCGCGCGCGTCTGTCCCGCCGACGCACGACAGCGACGGTGAGACGGTGTTCTTCGGGGCGTCGCAACGACCCACACCACAGACCGACCCGGACCCCGTCTACGATCGGGTATACGCAGTGGACCGACAGACGGGTGACGAGGTGTGGAACGTCTCGATTGGCGGCGACGACGTCGACGACTACGACGACTGGGCAGTCCCGGAGGCAGTCGTCGCCGACGCAGGCCGGGTCTTCGTCAGCACCGAACAGAGTGAACTGGTCGTCCTCGACGCCGAAGACGGGTCGGTTCTCTGGAGGCGGCGCTTTTCGAGCACCACCTCACACGCCGAACGGCCAGTCGTCGCCGGCGAGCGTGTCTTTCAGGTGCTCGACGGAGTGGGGTACGTGCTCGACGTCGAAACCGGCACGGAGGAGTGGCAAGCGCTGGGTGAGTACCCACCAGCAGTCGCTGGCGACACGTCTTACTGGGTCGGACATTCGACCGTCGTCGCTCGTGACGTCGCCGACGGGGCGGTTCGCTGGCGTCTGCAGATCCCCACCGAGGGCTGTCTCCGGACGCCGGCGGTGGGCGACGACGTGCTCTACGTTCCGACTGGGTGCGGGTCGACGAAGGCGAACGTCCACGCTATCGACGCCACCGACGGGTGTTGGCTGGGGTCGTTCGAACTCGAATCGAGCAACGCGACGACGCCCGTCGTGAGCGACGACTCGGTGTTCGTGGGTGGCCTCAACGGGGCGGCCAACGTGTGGTCGCTGTCGGCCGCCGGCGCGGACGACTCCTCGTGACGTTTATGTGTGGGTACGGGGAATGTGCGGTCGAAGGGCGATAGTGCCCGACGTGCGCGGGTAGCCAAGTGGCCAAAGGCGCAGCGCTTAGGACGCTGTGGTGTAGACCTCCGCAGGTTCGAATCCTGTCCCGTGCATACCGTCTCGAACACCGTGAGAGACGTGTCTGCACGCCCAAGGATTCGAATCAGGGAGCAACTCGAAGAGTTGCGACCGAGGTTCGAATCCTGTCCTTCGCAACCGTAGCCCCACTAAATCCGTCCCATTGACTCCTTATTTCCTCGAATCCCATTTTCACAACCAATAACTCACCCGATAGAGCAGGGAATCGGGTCGAATCACCACCGAGAATCGCACGCCACGCGTCAGACACGACACAACCCTTTTTCTCACCCGGTGTGTGTGTCCACCAATGGCGGCGTTATCTGAATTATTAGGCGACATCGTGATAGATGTCGATGGGCTCTTCCTCTTCACCCCGAGCCACTCGCACTACGAGCGGTTCGAAGAAGCCGAAGTCCCAACGGTCGTCATCGCCCCCGAGAACACCGTCGATGCGGAGACGTTCGTGGAACTGCCGCTTCAGTTCCAGAACGTCAAAGACCGCATCCGGTTCGGTGTCGAAGGTGCGATGGAACAGAGTATCGTCGAGGCAGGTGACACTATCGCGTGCAACGTCGGCATCTTCGGCGGCGACCCGGACACAGTCGTCCGCGTCCGCGTCGAAGAGAACATGCGCTCGGGCATCTACGACCTCTTTGCCAACTCGCGGGCGGACCCCGGCGTCATCCGCGACGTGTTCGAAGTGGCCATCGAACTGGGCAAGAAAGGGCAGAAGGGCGAACCCGTCGGGGCACTGTTCATCGTCGGTGACGCGGGGAAGGTGATGAACAAGTCCCGACCACTCTCGTACAACCCCTTCGAGAAGTCGCACGTCTACGTCGGGGACCCCATCGTCAACGTCATGCTCAAAGAGTTCTCGCGACTCGACGGCGCGTTCGTCATCTCCGACTCGGGGAAAATCGTCTCCGCGTACCGCTACCTCGAACCCGCCGCCGAGGGCGTCGACATCCCGAAGGGCCTCGGTGCCCGGCACATGGCCGGTGGTGCGATTACCCGCGACACCAACGCGACGGCTATCGTTCTCTCGGAGTCTGACGGCCTCGTCCGTGCGTTCAAGGGAGGCAAGATGATTCTCGAAATCGACCCGGAGGACTACTGAGATGGTGGGGTCCGCCCCGACCCTGCCTCTCCAATCCATCGGGAGCATCGTCGAGCGAATCGTCCAGACTGCCGGCCTGCGGTTTCTGGGTGTCCTCGCCATCCTCGCCGTCGGGTTAGTCGTCGCGTACGTCGCCGGGACGCTGGTCCAGCGACTGCTGGTCAGCCTCGGTGTCCCCGACGCAATCGAGGGGACGGCGTTCGAACGCGCCGCCCGCGACTTCGAAACCTCGACGATAGATATTCTGTCGTGGTTGACGCGATATTTCGTCCTGGGTATCGCGCTCGTCGCCGCACTCTCGTTCGTCGGCGTCAACTACGTCGACCAGTTTTGGGGACTCGTCATCGCAATCCTCCCGCAGTTGTTCGTCGCCATCCTGGTGCTCATCGTCGGTATCGTCGTCGGCGACAAGGTAGAACTCCTCGTCGCCGAGCGATTCCGTGGCGTGAAACTCCCACAGGTAAACGTCGTCCCGTCGCTGGCGAAGTACACCGTCTTCTTCCTCGCGTCGCTCATCGCACTCTCACAGGTCGGTGTTGCTATCGCTGCTCTCATCGTCCTCCTCGGCGCGTATCTGTTCGGACTCATCGTCCTCAGTGCCGTCGCCTTCCACGACCTGCTCAAATCCGGTGCTGCGGGGACCTACCTGCTGTTCATTCAGCCGTACAGTATCGGCGACGAAATCGTCGTCGGCGACATCCGCGGTGTCGTCCAAGAGTTCGATATGTTCGTCACGTACGTCGAGGCAGAAGACAGAGAGTACGTCCTTCCGAACGCCCGAGTGTTCGACGAGGGAGTCGGACGAATTCGGTGACGATACTGACGCTCCGTCCCGAACAATCGTTGCGTACGACGCCTGTCTGACGCCTGTACCCCCGACGTTTCAATATAACGCCATAACAGTTTAGAAGTGGACCAGAGATTCTCTTATATCGGATTCACTGAATGCGATGAAGAAAAATCTCCCCTCACTCGATATCGCGGAACCCTCTCTACAGGCCCGTAAGGCTGCAGAGACGCTTCTCCGTGGGTTCCACTATCAGGATTTGCGGGAGACACATCTCCTCGCGTGCGACTTCGACGCGGCACGACAGGCCGCCACACTCGCGACAGGCCACATGTCGCAATCGTTCACCGTCGACTTCCCGAACGCGCCCGACGAACGTGCGAGACGGGGCGGTGAACTGTTCATGCGTGCCCTGTTCCTGCAGGACGAAATCGAAAACCGGGCGGAGTTCTACGAGTGTCTGTCGGACCCCGTCCCCGACGACATATTCGTCGACGTCGCAGAAGCGGTGCCGGGGCTATCCATCAACGACGACCCGCGGTGGGAGGACGTCCGAATCCTCCTCGAAGGCGTCTGTGAGGAACTCGGAATCGACACCGAATACGCGGTTCTGCACGCTCGATTCTGGCGCCTTCACGGACAGCGCCGTGACGGATGGCAATCTATCGCCCGCCGCGCACACCGTATCAAACTCGCTCGGATGGTCCCACGGGCGAGTGCCACCGATATCGACAAACTCGCGGAGTACTTCGTCGCCGGTGTCGACCACCACGACAACTGGTGCCGCGACGACCCGGAACGCGACATCTCCACGACTGTCGACGTCGTCGCTCGCTATTACGAACAGATATTCGACCTGCGAAATAGCTGACATTATTACCAGTCTGCTGACCGCCGATAATAAGTACCGGTGGGGTAATCTTAGCCCAATACGAGCATGGAGGGTACTGACCCGGAGGTGTACCGCGAAGCATTTCGGAGTACAGATATTCCCATGCTCATCGCGGACACGAACTTTGCCTTTCGAGATATCAACGATGCCGGACTCGACTTCCTCGGATACGAGTACGACGAGATAATCGGAGAGCCAGTGGGCCTCATCGCTGGCAACGAGGAGGCGTACTACGAAATCATCGAACACATGCTCGACGAAGAGACGTGGTCGGGCGAATTCATGGTTCGACGGACGGACGACAGAGTCGTCTACGGGAACGGGTTTGCGACACCGATAGTCGTCGAGGGCGACGTCGAGGGCTTCCTCGCGTTCTTCCTCGACACCACCAAACAGCGCCAGTACGAGAACGTCTCTGAAGTGCTCAGTCGACTCCTCAGACACGACTTGCGGAACGAACTCAACGTCGTCTACGGATACACACAACAGGTCGCCAGCAGAATCGACGACGAGGAAGCGCTCGAAGAACTCCAACTGGTCCAAGACAAGGTCCTCGACATCGTTCACAAGTCCGAACGAGCGCGTGACCTCCGTGACCTACTCGAACGCTCGCACGACCGGTCGAATCGCCCCGTCCGCCTCGACGTCGTCTTACAGAAGAAAATCGTCGATGCGACCATCGAGTTCCCGGACGCAGAGTTCGAGTCCGGGAACTTCCCCAAAGTCAAAGTTATCGCCGACGACTTGCTCGGCGAGGCAATCGAGTGCCTCCTCGAAAACGCCGTCGCCCACAACGACAAGGAGACGCCACAGGTCGAAGTCACGCTCGAACGGGAGGACGGATACGTCTCCCTCCACGTCGCGGACAACGGCCCGGGCGTCCCCGAACAACAGCGTGACCTCATCTTCGGGCGCGAGGAGTACGACCAACTGCATCACGGAACGGGTATCAGTCTCTTCTTCGCGGACAACGTCATCTCGTCGTACAACGGTGACCTCTGGGTCGAGGACAACGAAGACGAGGGGAGTGTCTTCTGTATCCGCCTCGAAGAAGAGCAATAACGAGACGGCTAACCGACGACACCGACACGTCTCCGTCTCACTCCGGGTCGGACATCGGCCGGGCCGGAACGCCGGCGACAGTCGTCCCCGGTGGAACGTCACGAGTCACGAGTGAGTTCGCCGCCACCTGCGCACCTTCGCCGATTCGGACGCCCGGGAGGATGGTCGCTTTCGCGCCAATCATCGCTCGCTCACCGACGACGACTTCTCCGGTGCGGTACTCGTCTTGGAGGAACTCGTGGCAGAGGATGACGGAGTCGTACCCGACGATGGCGTGGTCTTCGACGGTGACGAGTTCGGGCCAGAACACGTCGGGTGTCGCCTCCAATCCCCACGAGACGCCGGTTCCGACGGTCACACCGATGCGCCTGAGCGCCCAGTTTCGAATCCGAAGCGACGGGGCGATGCGAGCGACGAGGACAAAGACGTAGTTGAGCATGACGCGCCAGACTGGCTTGGCGTCCGTCCAGTACTGCAGTGAGTTGAGTGGTCCCGGCGTCGGATGATGCTCGATGCGTTCGTGTCGTGGCGTAGAGTCGTCGGTCACGGCAGTCGATTAGACGGGGGAGGGTAAAAGCGCCCACGCCGTGAGGTGGCGAGACGGACGTGGGTGGGTTCCCGAAGCGTTACTCGCCGCGGATTTCGTCCATGTGGTCGATACGTCGCTGGACGAGCGCTTCGGTGCCGATGTCGTGGCGGATGTGGAAGCCCTCACCCGCGTCGGCCAGGGCCGCTTCGGCGATTTGCTCTGCTTCCGCGATACTCTCGGCGTGCCCGACGACGGCGAACGACCGAGAGGTGGTCGTATACAGGCCGTCGTCGCGGGCGTCGACGCTGGCGTAGAACAACAGTGCGTCACTGTCTTCGTCCACGTCCACCGTGATTTTTGCGCCTGCTTTGGGGTCGGTTGGGTAGCCCTCCGGGACGGCGTACTTACAGACCGTCGCTTTCTCGGCGAAGTCGAGTTCGGGGAGTGGGTCGTCCTCGCGGGCGGCCACGAGCACGTCGATGAACGGCGTTTCGAGGACTGGCAGCGTGTTCATCGCCTCTGGGTCGCCGAAGCGAGCGTTGAACTCGATGACCTTCGGCCCCTCGCTCGTGAGCATGAACTGCCCGTAGAGGATGCCCTTGTAGTCGGGCATCGCGTCGACGACTGCCTCGATGACGTCGACTGCTGCCTCGTAATCGCCGTCGGCCATGAACGGCAACGACGGCGTCACGTCGGTGTAACTGCCCATCCCGCCGGTGTTCGGACCTTCGTCACCTTCGTAGGCACGTTTGTGGTCTTGTACGGCCGGACTGACGCGGAACTCGCCGTTGGCGACGAACGCCTGAATCGTGAACTCCTCGCCGACGAGGCGCTCTTCGAGGACGACGCGCTCGTAGTCGGAGTCGCGGAGGTACGCTTTGGCTTCCTCGGGCGTCACCTGGTCGCCGATGACCTTCACGCCTTTCCCGCCGGTCAGACCGGCGGGTTTGACCGCAAGGTCACCGTCGTAGTCGTCGATGTAGTCGCAGGCGGCGTCCATGTCGTCGAAGGTAGCGAAGTCAGGGTTGCCGGGGATGTCGTTCTCGTGCATGAACCGCCGCTGGAAGGCTTTGTCCGTCTCGATGCGTGCTTCTGCCGCCCGTGGACCGAACGTGTAGATACCGGCCGCGTCGAGGGCGTCGGAGACGCCAGCGTCGAGTCCAGATTCGGGGCCGACGATGGCGAGCGTCGCATCCACTGACTCGGCGTAAGCGACGATGTCGTCGGCCGCCGTCTCCGAGATGGTCTCGAATCCCTCGGCGAGTTCGGCGATGCCGGGGTTTCGGTTGCTCGCACAGGCGTACAGGTCGCAATCGGGGGCCAGCGAACGGGCAATCGCGTGCTCACGGCCGCCGCCACCGACGAGAAGGACAGTCTCGCTCATAGTCGCATACCCTGCGCACGAGAGTGTAAAGATTGCCCTTCAATCATCTATAAATGGGCACGTGTGTGTATATTCCGTGGTGTCTCATCGCCACCAGCCACCGACCACGCGGCGGCGGTGTAGACGCCCGTCTCCACGCCGCTTTAGTTCTCGGAGTGCCGAACCTGAACCATGACTGACCCGGTGGGACGCAACCGACTCGACGAGGAGCAAAGCCCGTACCTCCGTCAGCACGAGGACAACCCGGTCAACTGGCAACCGTGGGACGAGACGGCCCTCGAAGCGGCCCGCGAGCAGGACAAACCCATCTTCCTGTCTGTCGGCTATTCGGCGTGTCACTGGTGTCACGTCATGGCCGACGAGAGTTTCTCCGACCCGGAAATCGCGGCGGTTCTCAACGAACACTTCGTCCCCGTGAAAGTCGACAGAGAGGAGCGACCTGACCTCGACCGAATCTATCAGACTATCTGCCAACTCGTCACTGGGGGCGGTGGATGGCCGCTTTCGGTGTGGCTCACCCCCGAGGGGAAACCGTTCTTCGTCGGCACCTACTTCCCACCGGAACCGCGGCGCGGCGCACCCGGATTCCGCGATATCGTCGAGAGTTTCGCCGAGTCGTGGCAGACCGACCGCGACGAGATAGAGAACCGTGCAGACCAGTGGACGCGTGCGATTACAGACCAGTTAGAAGAGACGCCCGACCAACCCGGCGAGACGCCGGGGTCGGAAGTCCTCGACAGTACGGTACAGGCCGCACTCCGCGCCGCCGACAGAGACCACGGAGGGTTCGGAAGCGGCGGGCCGAAGTTCCCACAACCCGGCCGCATCGACGCGCTCCTCCGCGGATACGCCATCACCGGCCGAAGCGAAGCGCTGGAGGTGGCACGCGAGGCACTCGACGCGATGGCAAACGGCGGCCTGCGTGACCATCTCGGCGGCGGTTTCCACCGCTACTGCGTGGACCGGGAGTGGACCGTCCCCCACTTCGAGAAGATGCTGTACGACCAGGCGGGACTCGCGCCACGCTTCCTCGACGCCTACCGCCTGACCGGAACCGACGAGTACGCTACTGTCGCACGCGAGACGTTCGAGTTCGTCCGACGCGAACTCGGCCACGACGAGGGCGGCTTTTACTCGACGCTCGACGCGCAGTCCGGCGGCGAAGAAGGGACGTTCTACGTCTGGACGCCCGAGGACGTTCAGAGTCTCGTCCCCGAACTCGAAGCGGACCTCTTCTGTGACCGCTACGGCGTCACGCCGGGCGGGAACTTCGAGCACAAGACCACCGTGCTGAACGTCTCGGCGACGATACCGGAACTCGCAGACGAGTACGACCTCACGAAAACAGAAGTCGAAGACCACCTCGCCAAAGTCCGCAAAGCCCTCTTTGCGGCCCGTGAGGGGCGCGAACGTCCTGCTCGCGACGAGAAGATTCTCACCGGGTGGAACGGGCTGATGATTTCCGCGTTCGCACAGGGTGCCGTCGCACTCGAAGACGACTCGCTCGCGGCGGACGCCCGCGATGCACTCGACTACGTCCATGAGAACCTCTGGGACGAGAGTTCAGAGACCCTCGCCCGCCGCGTGATGAACGGCGAAGTGAAAGGCGACGGCTACCTCGAAGATTACGCCTTCCTCGCCCGCGGCGCGTTCGACCTGTATCAGGCGACTGGTGACCTCGACCCACTGAAGTTCGCGCTCGAACTCGGCCGGGCGACGCTCCGAGAGTTCTACGACGACGACGCGGGGACGCTCTACTTCACGCCCGAGAGCGGCGAGTCACTCGTGACGCGACCACAGGAGGCAACCGACCAGTCGACGCCGTCGAGTCTCGGCGTCGCGACGTCGCTGTTCTTAGACCTCGAACACTTCGCACCCGACGCCGGATTCGGCGAGGCGGCGGACGCCGTCCTCGAAAGCTACGCCAACCGCATCCGCGGTGGTCCCCTCGAACACGTCTCGCTCGCACTCGCCGCAGAGAAGGCGGCGAGCGGCGTCCCGGAACTCACTATCGCGGCGGACGAGATTCCCGACGAGTGGCGCGAGACGCTCGCGTCCCGGTACTTCCCGGGCCTCGTCGTCGCTCGTCGGCCTGCGACCGAGGACGAACTCGACTCGTGGCTGGACGAACTCGGACTGGACAAGGCTCCGCCAATCTGGGCCGCCCGAGAGGCCACTGACGGCGAACCCACTGTCTACGCCTGTGAGAACTTCACCTGCTCGGCACCGACCCACGAGTTAGACGAGGCGCTGGCGTGGTTCACGGCGGCGGACGAAACCGACGCGTGACGCAGTAATTAGGAGAGTTGGTCGGCGAGGAAGACGGCAATCGGCACTGCTTCTTCTTCGACGAAGCGTGCGACTTCGTCACCGTCTTTCTCGACGACGACAGTCGGGATGAGTTCGATATCGTACTCTTCGACAAGCGGGCCTATCTTCGACCCGTCGTCGGCTTTCTCGACTGGGTAGTGTTCAATGTTGTCGTCGGCGACGCCCGCGGCGTCGAGTGCGGCGGCGAAGTCGGGAAGTTGGCGTCGGCAGTCGCCACACCAGTCGCCGCCCCAGACTTTGAACGTGTAGTCGTCTGCCGCGAGGGTTGCGACGGCGTCCTCGTAGGAGGCGGCGTCCCACGCGGGGTTCGGTTGCATCGTTTCGAGCGTTCCAGCTTCGGCCATGGAGCGGTGTAACGGACGAACCGATTTAACCCGTGCGCTCGCGGCGGTGCTCGCCACCGAGTGGTCAGCCCCACCCCGTCTGCGACGTGCGGACGTGACACCCGTCGAAACAGTGGCCGAAACCTCCGACTCCGCCAGTCGTTTAGGCACGCACCGAGAACTGAGTGGCGATGGACGACAGCATCCTCGATACTATCGGGTCGCCGCTGGTCCGTGTCGACTCCCCCGACGGGTCGACCATCGCGGCGAAGATAGAGTCGAAGAACCCCGGTGGGTCGGCCAAAGACCGGCCGGCACTCTCCATGGTCGAGGCGGCGGAGGCGGCCGGTGACATCGAACCCGGTGACGCACTCGTCGAACCGACGTCGGGGAACACGGGAATCGGTCTCTCCGTCGTCGCGGCGGCGAAAGGCTACGACCTGACAATCGTCATGTCCGAATCGATGTCGCCCGAGCGACGCGAGATTATGCGGGCCTACGGCGCGGATATCGAACTCGTCGAGGGCGATATCTCCGACGCGAAAGATCGGGCGGACGAACTCGAAGCAGAGGAGGGCATGTACCAACTCCGCCAGTTCGAGAACCCGGCGAATCCGGAGGCTCACTACCGAACCACGGCAGAAGAGATACTCGAACAGGTCGGTGACAGAGAAATCGACGCCCTCGTCGCCGGTATCGGAACCGGGGGAACTATCTCTGGAAACGGTCGCCGACTGAAAGAGGAGTTCCCGTCGATGGACGTCGTCGGCGTCGAACCCGCCGCCAGCGCCGTCCTCTCCGGTGGCGAAGTCGACAACAACGAGTTTCAGGGCATGGGCCCCGGGTTCGTTAGTCCGAACCTCGACACTGACCTCCTCGACGACGTCGAAGTCGTCGAGTTCGACGACGCAGTCGCCGAGTGTCGTCGCCTCGCCCGCGAAGAGGGTATCCTCGTCGGGCAGTCGTCTGGCGCATCACTCCTCGCGGCCAAGCGCGTGGCCTCGCGCCTCGCAGACCCCCAGGCGGACGAGGGTGAGGAACCGCTCGTCGTCACTGTCTTCTGGGACTCCGGCGAGCGCTACATGTCCACTGGCATGTTCGACGAATAGCCGACTCGACGCGTTCTACCCGGCGTTCTACCTGCCGAACTCGTCTTCTGCCACACGCACGACGAGCGTCTCCTCGACGTCTCTGAGGTCGTACGAGGGGACTGCTCCGTCGACGCGAGTGACGTACATCGGTTCGACCAGTCTCCCTTCGTCGACGCCGTAGATGGCGAGGTGGTCACCCGTCTCTTCGGGCCGGACGTCGCCGTCGCGGACCTGTCGCGCGAGGGTCCGTGAGAGCCACTCCTCGTCGGAGATAGACGGTTCGAGGACGAGAGAGAACGCTGCGAATCGAACGAGATACCAGTTGAGGTCGTTCAGGAGCGAGACTGCGGCACCGATACTCACCGTATCGACGGCTAACGAGTTTTCGAACGGTTCCGTGATGTCGTACGTCGAAAGTGCCGCACGAGCGGTGTCTCTCGACAACAACTCGTACTGGAGGTGACTCCCTTCGGACCCGACGATACAGACCTGCGTCACGTCGAAATGGACGGTCCGGGTTCGGTAAAGCGGTTCCGGTACTTACGCGGTGGCGGTCCACTCGTCGGCGCAGGTTTCGTCACAGAAGACGCGGCGCTGGCGCTCGAACGAGAGCTTCCCGGGAGTGTCGATATCCCGGTCGAGAACCACCTGATAGTGGTCCTCGCGCATGTCGACCGGTGTGCGACACGCGGCACACCGTTCGACGTCGTCGGCCCAGTCGGTCCGCGCGACACGCTGGGCGACGCGCCACTCCGGACCGGGACGACTGCGACCGAGATTCGATGTTCGCGACATATGAGGACCATCGAGCCCGACGCAGATAAATCTAATTTTGTACGATTGTACATGCGAAACGAATCGATACGTTCTCACAAATACGAACGTGGTGACCGTTTGCACACTTTTTTTGTGGGCGTCTCCCGAACCTCCCGATACCACGCCACACACGCGTTCGCGTCCAAAACGCTCGGGTGTCGATGTGAGCGCACGCTCGGCCGAAAAGACGCTCAGTCGTCCCGAACGGGCACGACCCGTCGGTTCTGTGCTGCCTCGGCGACGAGTTCGAACAGGTCGTCGGGTTCGGCCGCTTCGACGGCCGAGAGTGAGGCCTTCGTCTCGGGGAACGACGGCGCGACTCGTTCGCATCCGACCGGGAGCGTCGAGTCGGTGTACGTCCCGAGTTCCCGTGCGTCAGCGACGATGGCCGTCTTGTCGCGGGTGAACAGCGGTCTGTGGACGGGGTAGTCGACGACTGCCTCCGTCACCGCGATGTTCGCTCCCGTCTGACTCGACTTCTGCCCGAGTGACTCGCCGGTGACGATGGAGTGGGCGTGTTCGTCGTCGGCGACTTCGGCCGCAATCGCCAGCATGACCCGCCGAAGCGAGAGCATTCGCGTGTCTTCGATGGTGTCCATCAGTCGCTGGACAACTTCGTCACCCGGGACGACGTGGACGTTCATCTCGAAGTTCGGCGCTCTGCGGGCAATCGTGCGGACCGTCTCGATTGCACGCGCTCGGTGGTCTGCGCCGCCGAAGTCGCCCAAATCGACGTATACCGGGACGATTTCACACCCTCGACGCATCATCTCCCACGTCGCGACGGGTGAGTCGATGCCGCCGGAGACGAGTGCGACTGCCGTCCCCTGTGTGCCGAGTGGCAGGCCGCCGGGGCCATCGACCCGCCGAGTCGAGACGTACGCGGCGTCTTCACGACATTCGACGCGATACGTTCGGTCCGGGTCGTCTAAATCGACGGGCGCGCCGGTGGCCTCGACGACGGCGGACCCCGCTTTTCGTGCGATATCTCGTCCGGAGAAGTCGTGGGCGTCTTTCGGCCCGACCCGGTCTTCGTCGATAGCGAAACTCGCGCCTGCGGGGTGGTCCGCCGCGAGGTCACGACAGACCGCGACGATGTCGTCGAGTTCTGGGTCGCAGACGACGCCCGGCCGTGCCCACACCACGCCCGGGACGTCGGCGCACGCGTCGGCGACTGCGTCTGGGTCGTCGGGGTCGCGAACGATAATCCGCGACCACTCGCGTTCGACCTGCCCCGACAGCGACCGGTCGTCGATGACCGCCTGCACGTTCTCTCGGAGGCGGCCCTCCATCTTCGCTCGAACGCTCGAACTCTTGGTTCCCACCTCGCCGTATCCGACGAGGACGACGTGCGCCGTCTCGTTCACAGTCGTCGTTCTCTGTGGGTACTCTTCAGCGTCTCGCTTCGAGCGGTGGCACTCGGTGGACGACGGATTCCGAAAACGGGTGACTGCCCGTTAGAACGTCGAGAGTTCGCCGTCGATGGTTCGGCGCGTGATGTCCGTCACGTTCGCGAGTTCACGGTCGATGATTGCGACGACTTCGTCTTCGATGTCGGCGACGGTGACGCCGTCGTCGGTGACGACTTTCGCGTCCGCGACGTGTGGTTCGTCGATGGGACGACCAATCTGGGAGAGGAGTCGAACCTGCAAGTCGCGGATACCGTCGACTTCGGCGACGACAGTCTCGGCGATGTGGGTCGAAAGCAGGTTGTAAATCTTCCCGATGTGGTTGACGGGGTTCTTCCCGGAGGTGGCCTCCATGCTCATGGGGCGGTTCGGCGTGATGAGGCCGTTCGCGCGGTTGCCACGGCCGACCGACCCGTCGTCGCCCTGTTCGGCGGAGGTTCCGGTCGTCGTGAGATAGATGGAGCCTTCGTCGTAGTCGTCGGCGGTGTTGACTTCGACGTTGACCTCACGGTCGGTGTACTCGGTAGCGAGTTCCGTCACGTAGGCGCGGACGTCGTCGACGGCGGCGATGTAGTCGTCCATATCGTCGATGTATGCGTCGACCATCGCGGCGGCGACGGTCACGTCGATGACGTCGCCCTCGCGCTTGCCCATAATCTTGATGTCCTGACCGAGTTCGGGGTGGCCGTCGCCGTAGCGTGCGCCGTTGAGGGCACGCTCTGTCTCGCGGACGATTCGCTCGGTTTCCGTGAGCGGCGCGTGGCCGACACCGAAACTGGTGTCGTTGGCCATCGGGACTTCTTGTGTCTCCTCGCCGAACACGTCCTGGAGGTCACCGGACCCCTCGCCGAGTTTCACGTCGACGATGACGTCGGTTCCGACGTCGAGTTCGGGGAGGTTCTCGGTCAGATACTCGCGTGCGGCGCGAAGGGCCACCGCGTCGACGGGGAGTTTCTTCCCGTCGTACTCTTTCGTGGCCCGCCCGACGATGAGCAGGTAGATTGGTTCGATGACTTCGCCGCCGCCGAACGCGGGCGCGGCAGTCCCGGCGACGAGTTGCGTCTCGTCGGTGTTGTAGTGGAGTACCTTCCCGACGCGCTCGATGTACAGGTTCGAGAGCGCGCGCGAGACGCTCTCTGCGATGCCGTCACATATCGAGTCGGGGTGACCGATTCCCTTTCGTTCGACGATTTCGACCTCGTGGTCCTCGACCGCTCGCTTGTCGGCGGATTCGAGGCGGATGTTCCGGTCAGTCATTGACAGGACGTACCCAGCGGGCGGTTCTATAACTTGCGGAAACCTTGTTACCGAATCTCATTACTGTCGCGCATCATACGCCGACCGGGCCGCCGGTTCGACGCTCACTTCTCGGGCCCGCCGAGCAACATCCCGAGGTAGGAGGTTCGAATCTGGTCGTCCGGGTCGAGGCCGAGTTTTCCGAGGACGACGAACGCGCCCTCTCGGGCGTCGTCCACGCCGGATTCCACTTCGATTTCGACTTCGACGAACTCGCCGAGTTCAGAGACGGTGTCGAGTGAGACGGTGTACCCGTCGAGTTCGAACCGTTCGCGCTCTTTTTCTACCGTCGCGGCAGGTTCGAACCCGACGGCGGTACAGATTGCGTCCATCGTCTCGCCGTCTTCGACGCTGGTTTCGTACTCGCGGCGCGTCTTCGACGACTCGTCGACGAGCGGTCCTTTGTACGTGACGTTCGTCTCTTCGTCGACGACGCTCCCTGATTCGTAGCGTGACTCGCGGCGGAGTCGAAGGGCCTCGTCGGTGGCGGCGAAGTCCCTGTGCGGTGCGTCGTAGTAGGTGTCGGTCTGTGTGACTCGGTTCACCTGTGTCGCCCCCTCGTCTTCGAGACGTCCACGGACGGCATCGTGGTCGGCGCGAACTTTGACCTCGACTTCGTACATCGTCCGGACCGTCGATTCGAGCGCCAAAAACGCCAGCGACTCTCGGACGAACCGACCGAGTCGGCGCAGGACCGGGGGTCCGGATATGGTTGGAAAACAGACGTTATATTATCGAAGTATGTCAATTGTTACCCTTTATCGTGAGGGGGATTGTAGTACGATGCTGTATGAGTCAAGAAACTCCGGGTGCAGTGACTGGTGTAGACCGAACTGTCGACGAGCACACCGACCCAGAAATCACGGGTCGCGTCATCGGCACGGCGATGGCCGGTGGTTTCATCGGGATCGTGTTGATGCTCCCTATCCTCGTCGGGATTCCGGAACTACTCGGTTTGTTCGTCACCGAACCGATAACGCGATTCGCCGGCATCGCGTTGTTCTTCGGGTTCGAACCGAGCGTGGCGCTGGGTGTCGTCCTCTTCGGCCTCGGTGGGGTGTTCGTCCTCCCGATCACCTTCGTCGTCGTCGGGGCGTTCCTCCCACCGGAGACGCCGGAATATCTCCGCGGCGTGTCGTTCGCGACGCTCTACTGGGTGGGGTTCGTCCCGGCGTTCTGGCCCGAAGGAAACGTCGCCATCGTCGCTTCGTTCCTCTTGTTCTCACTCGTCGCACACTGGGTGTACGGACTCGCTCTCGGATACACCCTCGACAGGTGGTCGGTCATTCCACAACACGAAGTCTGACCGAGTCCCACCAGAGTAGACGGTAGAGGACCCCATCCCCGGAATTATCGTATTTTTAACCTGTCTTCGAGGAGACGCAGTTCTCCGAAACAGTGATTATCATGAACGTTAATTAACGTGCGTGGAGGATGTTATCAATGAGCATACAACTGCTGCTCAGTAACCCCATCCCAATCCAATCGGGACTCGTCCCACGGGGCTCGCGCGTCACCGTCTTCGAGAACATCTTCGTCGTGTTCCTCGTTCTCGGGACGCTCGTCGGTGTCGTCGTCATCGGGTATATGGTCTACAACGCCTACAAATACCGCGACGGGTCTGGAAACGGGAAGGAGGACCCGGAAGGACGACCCATATTGGGCGAACTTCCGACGGGTGATTCGGGTGGACGAAAACTGGCAACGTCGTTTTTCATGAGTATGGTTATCGTCGTCTCGTTGGTGTCGTGGACCTACCTGACGCTTCTGTACGTCGAGGAGGGCCCGCAGGACCAGGACTCCATCGACGTAGAAGTCGAAGGCTACCAGTTCGGGTGGCGATTTACCTACCCGAACGGTCACACCACGGACGGTGTTCTCAGAGTCCCGGCGGGGCAATCAGTCGAGTTGACGGTCACCTCGGCGGACGTGTTCCACAACTTCGGGATTCCCGACTTACGTGTCAAGACCGACGCGATTCCCGGTCAGGAGACGGAGACGTGGTTCCTCGCCGAGGAGACGGGGACCTACACTGCGCAGTGTTACGAACTGTGTGGCAGTGGCCACTCCTACATGGCTGCTGAGGTCATCGTGATGCCACCCGACGAGTACGAAGAGTGGTACGAGAGCACCGGCAACGAGAGTGAATCCGCATCCATGGAGGCCACAGTATGAGCGATACGAACCCCGAACGAACAGACGGTGGGTCGAACGTCGGAAGCGACGTCGTCGCCGCCGGTGACCACCACGACGACCACCACGACTTCCCCGGGACGGGGAGCATCAAACGCTGGTTCATCACGACGAACCACAAAGACGTCGGCATCCTCTACATCGTCACGTCGCTGTTCTTCCTCGTCCTCGGCGGCGTCCTCGCGTGGTTGATGCGCATCCAGATGTGGGCACCGCGCGCACCCGGCCAGGAGTTCATCGCCCCGATTGCGTACAATCAGGCCGTCTCGGCCCACGGCCTCCTGATGGTCTTCTGGTTCCTCTCGCCGTTCGCCTTCGGCTTTGCAAACTACATCATTCCGCTGCAACTCGGCGCGAAGGACCTCGCGTTCCCACGTCTGAACGCGCTGAGTTACTGGTTGTACCTCTTTTCCGGCATCCTCTTCGGCATCTCGTTCTTCCAGGGTGGAACCTTCTCGGGCGGGTGGACGATGTACGCCCCGCTGAACGTCCCGACGTTCACACCGGACGTCGGGGCGTCGACGGCGGTGTTGGCGCTCGTGCTGTTCGTCGCCTCGGTCACCGTCTCGTCGGTCAACTTCCTGACGACGATGCATCGAATGCGAGCAGAGGGGATGACGCTCCGCAACTTGCCGCTGTTTAGTTGGACGATTCTCCTCACCGTCTGGATGATGCTGTTCGCTTTCGCGGCGCTCTTGGCCGCGCTGATGGTGCTCTCTGCGGACCGCCTCCTCGGGACGACGTACTTCGCGATGGAGTCGCCCGCGGGGTCACTCCTGTGGACACACCTGTTTTGGTTCTTCGGTCACCCAGAGGTGTACATCGTCTTCTTCCCGGCGCTCGGCGTCATGGCCGAGGTGTTCCAGACGTTCACCGGTCGTCGAATCGTCGGGCGGAAGTGGTTCATCATCGCGATGGTGCTCGTCGCCATCCAGAGTTTCGTCGTCTGGATGCACCACATGTTCCTGACGAGCATCAACCTCCAGGTGAAGACGCTGTTCATGGTGACGACCATCGGCATCTCGCTCCCGTTCGACCTGATGGTCTTCGCACTCATCTACACCATGCTGAAGGGGAAGATACGCTTCACGACGCCCTTCCTCTTCGTCTTCGGAGCGCTGTTGCTGTTCATCATCGGCGGCATCACCGGCGTCTTCCTCGGGGCCGTCGTCCTCGACTACGAGTTCCGCGGCACCTACTGGGTCGTCGCCCACTTCCACTACGTGATGGTCGGCGGCGTCACGGCACTCGTCGGGGGCCTCTACTACTGGTTCCCGAAGATGACCGGCCGGATGTACGACGAGTTCCTCGGGAAGGTCCACTTCGCCGCCTACTTCGTCGGGTTCAACCTGCTGTACTTCCCGCTTTTCGTCGCGTGGGAGACGCCGCGCCGCGTCTTCGACTACGCCCCCGAACTCGCCCCGTGGCACCAGATTGCCACCATCGGCGGGTTCATCCTCGGGTTGTCGTTCCTCATCATGTTCTACAACCTCGGCAAGAGCGCCTTCGCGGGCGACCCGGCCCCGGACAACCCGTGGGAGTACGCCACGACAGCGGAGTGGGCCGTCTCGTCGCCGCCGCCACTCGAAAACTTCGAGGGAACCCCGACGTGGCGCGACGGCCACCTCTCGTTCATCCTCAACAAGGACAAGGAACCGTCTGGCGACGCCACCGCCGCAGATGGTGGGGCCGCGGCAGACGGCGGGGTGGCAACCTCCCCGCACACGGCAGTCACGACAGAGTACGAGACGATGGAGGAGACTGAACTCGAAGGCCCGAGTCACGCGAGCATCTGGCCGTTCGTCCTCTCTGCCGGGGCGTTCCTCGTGCTCCTCGGCCTCTCTCCGCTCCAGAACGCCGCGTTCCCCGACGGGATGGAAGGGGCGGCGTACGCGACGACGACAGTCGCCGGGTTCGTCGTCACACTCGGGTCGCTGGTGGCGATGGGTCTCGAACCGTTCCACGGTCCGGTCTTCGAGGAGGGCGAAGCGTGGCCCTTCTCGGGCATCGACAACGGCAAGGTGGGGATGTGGATATTCCTCGCCTCGGACGTGGTGCTGTTCGGCGGATTCATCGGCGCGTACGTCTTCACGCGATTCGCCTTCGGATGGACCGGGTGGGAACCCGTTCCGGCAGACCCGATACCGGGGCTCATCAACACCTACATCCTGTTGACGAGCAGTTTCACCGTCGTGCTCGCCCTCGTCGCGGCCGAGAAGAGACACCGACTCGGCGTCGTGACGAGTCTCGGCGCAACGTTCGTCCTCGGCATCGGTTTCCTCGTCAACAAGGGACTGGAGTGGCAGCACCTCTTCCACGAAGGGTTGTGGCTCTCGACGAACGTCCGCACGTCGACGTTCTTCCTGACGACGGGCCTCCACGCCGCCCACGTCATCGCCGGCCTCATCATCGCACTGTATCTGACCGCACGCGCCTGGCGGGGCGCGTACTTAGACGACAACCGGACGGTGGAGTACTTCGGTCTCTACTGGCACTTCGTGGACATCGTCTGGTTGTTCCTCTTCCCGCTGTTCTACATCCTGTGAGGTGACCAAGATGGTATCAACAAAATTCTATACGGCGATTTACGTGGTGTTGTTCGTCTCGGCGACGATTCAGGTGCTCGTCGAGTTCGCGGGACTCGACTACTGGACGGCCTTCGGCATCATCATCGTCCTCTCGGTGGCGAAGGCGGTGTTGGTCGCGGCGTACTTCCAGCACCTCAGGTGGGAACCCCGTTCGCTGACGTATCTCGTTGGCATCGGCCTGTTGGCCGCGCTCGCACTCACGATGGCCGCGTCGTACTCGCTGCTATGACCGTGGCAGCATCCGACTCGCCGGCCATCGACGACACCTCGACGCTCACCGCAGTCGCCTACGCCCTGCTCTTTTCGGTCCCAGTCGGCGTCGGTGTGACGGTGATGATGACGCGAGTCACTCCCGGAACCCTCACCAACCCACTCGTCGTCGGTCCGGGCCTCGTACTGGCAGTCGCCGTCTTCCTGCTGGTCGTCGTCGCGGCCCGAAGCGGCGAGAACGTCGCCCGTGACTGACCGTCCGGGCATACCTTCTTGTCGAGTGGGGTGTTACCACTGCACATGAATGCCAACTCGTTCGCGCTCGCCGCAGCGTTCGCAATCGTGCTCCTCGGACTCGGAATCCTCCTCGGGGCCGAAGCAGTCGGTGCGACTGATGCGTTCGTCATCGGTGGCGGGTTCGTCACGCTGGCCGGCGTCGGCATCATCACGGCAGTCATCATGCGACTGCCGCACCCCGACCCCGAACACGGGGGCGACGGTGACCACGACCACGTCTGAAACGGCGACCACGACCACACGTGACCGCCCCGATTAGAGGCTGAATCCGAAGAGGTCGCAGGTGACAGAGTTCGTTGACTAACTCATACTTTTGGTGCGAACGGCTCGTCCCAGTACTCTGCACTGGCATCCTTAATCAGGAAGCCATGGCCCTTCGAGCGCCTGAAACCATAATTAACGAAAGTCTTCATCTCGGTCTGATGAGCTTTGGCGACGGCACGTTGCATCTCACCGGCTAAAACACCTGAACGAGACCAGACTAACTTTGCGAGTTCCTCGTCGATACAGACACCAACGCGCCCAAGGCCGCGATTCAAGACTTCGACCCGGCTATCGTTTTCTTCTAACAGCGGATAGATGATCTCGTTGAGGACCTTTTCGACACGAATCAAGCAGTCTGATAGTGTCTCGTACTCCTCGACACTCGCTTCAGTTCCGAGGGCACTGATATGGCTATAGTGAGTCATCAACGGAGTCATTTCCCGCGGGTTCTTTATCTCCATATTCATGTCATATTACGATAACCACTTAATCCTTAGCGACCGATTGTTCAATAACACTCTTGAAATGTCTATATTGGTTTGTTTGAATCCAAAAAAGTGGAATATCACCCGGCGGACGTCACGGTCTCCCTGACGAGGCCGATTTCGGCGAGGACGAGACACACGGCCGCGAGTGCTCGGATGGGGACGGGGTCAACACCACCGGTCCAGACGCCCGCGCCGAACAGCACCAGGGTGAGTGAGACGCCGACGAGTGCGACGAGCATCCACCCCGAGACGTGCCGGGGGTAGATGTACTCTAGGGCGATGTAGGCGGCAAACCCGCCCACGCCAGCAAAGAAAATGACGTAGTTGACGATCGAGAGGACGGCGATGTCGGCGAGTTCAATCATCACTGACCTCCTGGCCGTTGGTCGATGAGGCGTCGGCCCACGCGGAGTCCGAACACGTCTGAAACGGCGACCACGACCACACGTGACCGCCCCGATTAGAGGCTGAACCCGACGACGGCGAGCAAGAACAACAGCGCGTAGACGGCACCGAGCGCGCCGGCGACTTTCAGGTGGTAGGTGAACAACTCCTCTGACTCCGCCTCTCGGGCCGTCTCGTACGCGCGCAGTTCGTCGTCTGTCGCCTGTTCGTGCCGCGTGCCGACGTGCAAGTCGCGAAGTCGTTCCGCGCTGAAGGGCCGTTCACAGTACGGACACGTCGCTTCCGGGTCTTCGCCCGCGGGAACTTCTGTCTCCGGCCTCATCGCCTCTTCTCTACCACGTGTCTGCGCACTCATCCTGCGACACCTCCCACGGTCGGTTGGGCGACGACCCACAGACTCGACGCCGTGTAGCAGATGGTCACCACGACGAACGGATACTGACTGCGGAGCGGTTGGAGTCGCCCGGGGAACACGTCGAACGACCGGGTGTGGGCGACCCACACCGAGAGCAGGTGGCCGAGGACGACGAACGCGAGTTGCAGGCCGCCGAACCAGTCAGGGATGGCCAGCACTGGAATATTCGCCGGCGGCGAGAGCGGGTCGAGGGCCACCGTCAGCAGTGCGGGCGCGAGGCCGACGACGTATCCGGCGAAGTGCGCGAGGTGATAGCCGGCGGCGATAGGGACGAGTGCGGGGGCGAACCACCCTGCGATGAACGCACCCGTGACGTACGTGTCGGCGGTTCGTCTGGCGACGTTCGCCGCGCGCCTGTAGACCACGAAGAACGCCAGAAACCCGCCGACGATGCCGACGAGGTTCACACCCCACGCGGGGACGGGTGCGACGGCGTCGAGAAGCGAGTTCCACGCGACGGTTGCGACGAGACCATCGAACGTCGTCACCCAGAGCAGGGCGACGACGAACGCGACGTCGTCCGTGTCGAACGCGGTATCGACCCGCGCTAGTGCCGCACCGGGGAACGAAACCGACACGCCGCCGTCGCTCCGCTGTATCGGGGCGAGGAGTCCGTACAACCGGAAGACGCGGGAGACTGGGTCGACGTGCTCGAACCACGCCTCACCGTAGACGACGGCCCCCGCGACGGTCACGGCCGAGTACGCGAGAACGACGACGGCGAGGGTGCGCGGATTGGCCGCCAGCGGACTGACGACTTCCAACCACACGAGGCCGAGCAGACCGACGACGCTCGGCCACGACCCGACGCGTTCCGGTAACTGACGGTCTGTTCGCGTCCCAACCGACCGGACGAGCGACGCGAGCGTCCGCCACGGGTTGACGACGGGCCACAGGTCGACGACGAGATACGTCAGCATCGTGAATCCGGCCCACCACCCGACCCACACGAGGAGGACGCCGACGTTGGCGATTGCGACGGACGGGCCGAAGAGCGTGCTCCCGACGACGGCGACGAGTCCCGCCACGCCGACGACGCGGAGCACCTTCCCGACGAGTTCGACAGGTTGTCCGAACGCGGCACGTCGGCGGGCGAACGCGCCGAGTGTCTCGTCGTCGGTGACGAACGCCGACAGGAGGAACGACGCACCGACGATGCCCCCACCGGAGGCGACGACCAACCAGAACGGCGCGGGGACGGACCGAAGCGACCCGCCGAGCGACCCGGCGTGTGCGATGGCAGGTCGTGTGCCGACGACGATGCAGACAGCGAGGCTGAAGGCCCACACCGAGAGTCGCCACAGACGTGACGAGCGTGTCATCGTTCGCTCGCGCGACTCCCAGCGGGTCGCCAGACGAGGATGGCTACTGCTGCGACGAAGACGACTGTCGAGAGGTCGACTGAGAGGACGCGAAGCGCGCTCACGACGCCCGTTCCACCGGCGAGGCCCGCGGAGAGACCGGCGGCGATGGAGAACGTACACCCGACGCAGGAGACGATACCGAGCGTCCCCGAGAGCGCCGTCCGCACGGTGTCGACGAGGGCGGCGTAGACGAGATACGCGAGTGCGAGGAAGCCGACGACCCGATACGGGATGAACACCACGGAGAACAGTTCTGTGGCGTATCCGACGCGTGGTCCCCACCCCGGTGCGGCCAGTGAGAACTGCCACCCAGTCGGATGGCCGCCCGCCGCGTGGGTGTGGCCACCGCCGAAGAGCGCCCCGAGGTTCACAGAAATCAGTCCCGCGAGGACGGCGAGTACGACGAAGTAGGCCACCGCGGCGATTCCCGCGACGAGACGGAGGCGACCGGTCGTCTGTGGCGGTGTCGTCAGGAGGACGGCGGCGACGCCGACGTTTATCCAGACGAACGGGTAGAGGACGTACCGGAGGCTCTCGACGTGGACTGGCGAGAAGAGCAGATAGGCGGCGACGGCGACTCCCTCGAGGAGTGTGAGCGCGAGTAGCCATCGGACGAGTGGCACTCGAAACGGCGCGACGAAACTGGAGTGCTGCGTGCTCATCTCAGAGGACGCCGAGCAGTCGGAGCGTGACGGAGGCGACGAAGAGCATTCCGAGCACCCACGACCCGAGGAGGACGGCCTGTGACCGTGCCAGTCCGCGACTGCGGGCCGCGTAGTACGACCCGTAGAAGAGGTACGAAACGACGACGACGAGTGTGGCGACGACGAGCGCGGCACCGGCAACGTTGGTCATCTCTTGGGAGAGGCCGCCGTATCCCATGAACACCACCGCCACGAGACCGAATCCGAGTGCGGCGAGCAGGAACACGAGCGAGAGGACCGTCGGGTCGTCCGACCACGCGGCGACGCGACTCTTGGTGTCTCCCTCGCGCCCCACGTTCTCGACGGAGTAGCGCTGGCCGCCGCGACTGGTGAGTGCCGCTACGAGTGCCAAGAGGACGACGCCGACGACGAAACCGATGAACAGGCCGGTCTGTGCCATGTGAACAAACCTCTATTACAATAATTCGTGATAATTATATAAAAGATTCGCCGAAAGCGGCCATCTCACCCGTCAGCGGGCGAACGTCTCGATAAAATGGCTCCCACCGGCGAAACGTGATTCTTAAGGGTCACACGAATCACGTAGCGTGTATGAGCGACGAACCGCAGGCGGAGGCCGAGCAGGTCGATGAAGAGGTCGAGTCCGGTATTCAGGACGGCGACTTCGTCCGCCTCGCATACACAGTCCGAACGACCGAGGACGGCGAGGTCGTCGACACGACGAGTAAAGAAGTGGCCGAAGAGGCCGAAATCGACGTCGAAGGCTACGAATTCGAGCCTCGCGTCGTCATCGTCGGTGCGGGTCACGTCTTCCCGGCCGTCGACGAGGCCCTGAAGGGTGCCGAAGTCGGCGACGAAGGCACCGTCGAGATTCCGGCCGCCGACGCGTTCGGCGAGTACGACGACGACGAAGTGCGCACGGTCAGCGCCAACAAAATCGACGAAGACGACCGCTACCCCGGTGCGCAGGTCCAAATCGACGGCGAACAGGGTCGCCTCGAGACCATCATCGGCGGGCGCGCCCGCGTCAACTTCAACCACCCGCTCGCGGGTGAGGACCTCGAATACGAGTACGAGGTGCTCGACATCGTCGACGACCGAGAAGAACAGGCCGCTGGCCTCCTCGGCATGTACCTCCAGCAGGCCCCCGAAGTGTGGGTCCAGACGGACGAAGTCGAAGAAGAGCAGGTCGTCGAATCCGACGACGGCGACGACGAAGACGCAGAACCCGAGACGGAGACGGTCACCGTCGAGAAGGACACGCTCTACATCGAGGCGACGCAGCAGATGACGATGAACCAGCAGTGGATGTTCTCCAAGCAGCAGATTGCGCAGGACATCATGCAGCGTCTCGACATCGACCGCGTCATCGTTCAGGAGACCATCGAGGGCGGCATGGGCGGTATGGGCGGCCTCGGCGGTATGATGGGCGGCGCCGGCGGTGCCGACATCGAAGAGGCAATCGAAGACGTCGACATCGACGCCGAAGAGCTCGCCGCGGAGCTCGACGCCGAAGAGACCGAAGAGTAAGCGAGTCCCACCGCCGCTTTACAGTTTCGTGAATCGGCGGCTTCTTGATTCTCGCCTTCCGACCGCCTCGTAGCAATGGCTTCGTCAGACGCTGGTGCGGCGATGGACCTTCGTGACCGGTCGGACCTGTACGTCGCGCTCGTCGCTGGACTCTGTACCGTCGGTCTGACGCTGGCGCTCGAATACGGTGCCGGCGTCGACGTGTCGTTCGTCTACCGCCTCTCCCCACTCGTGCCGTACTTCGTCTACGTCTTCTCGCGCGGTGTCGGCCTCTCCGCGCGCGGGTGGATAGGACTCATCGTCGCCGTCACGCTCGGAACCTTCGGCTTCTTCGCAGTGTAAGCACTGTCACGACGGACTCGTGTCTCCGCGCGTCGCGTCGTCCTACCCACTCGTCGCGTCGTCCTATCCACTCGTCGCGTCGTCCTACACAGTCGAACGACTCTGCTGAACGCTGAACACTCGCCGAGGAACTCCGGTCCGACTCGCCTACGTCTCGCTCGTGTCCGGTCAGGCGATGTCGCGACTGGTGTCGACGGTGACCTGGTCGGAGAGGCGCAGTTTGATAGTCTCGTTGAGCGCCTGCCCGCCGCGGAACTTCGGAACCGCCAGTCGGTTCTCTATCTCCGACCCGTCGATTTCCGTCGAGAGGTCGAACACGATGTCCGCCATGTGTTCGGTCAGGTCGCGGTTTTCGGGGACTGACTCGCCTTTGAGGCCGTGGAGGATGGTGAGGCCGCGCGTGTTGACCATGTGCGTCTGGAGGCCGTTGAGGAACTTCCGGTAGCGCGGCACCTCGTTTCGTTCGAGGATGTCCACGATGTCGATGATGAGGTTCGCTCCCTCGGGTAAGTCGCGGACGAGTTTGTTCGCCGTATCGAGTGGGGCGTCGCCGCCGACGTCCCGGATGGTCGGACTCCCCGTGGGACTGATACAGCGGTCCAGCGAGTCCTGAACGGCGACTTCCGACCGCAGTGTGGAAATCCACAGCGTCCCGCGGGTGGTCGTCAGTTCGTTCAAGAAGAGCTCTGACTGGCTTGCTGGGTCTGCCGCGAGGAGCACGACACTCCCCGCGGGGATGCCGCCGCCGAGTTGGCGGTCGAGCACATCGATTCCAGTTACCAGCCGTGACATACTGTATCATCTGACTCTCTCCTATATTATTAATACCGACCCAAATTATCTGAAATCCGACGATACGCGGAGCGGACAGTCGGCTGTGCGAGGACTGGCGACGCTTCGTCCGGAACCGTCCCGAGGACGGGTGCGTCAACGAGTTCTCCAACTGACGCCGGAGCGACGCGGGCGCGAGAGACGACACACCCGGTCACGTGGGTTCCGAGTGCGCGGGCCATCGCCGCCGTCTTCGCGGCGTCTCGCAACGCGGGCGCACACAGTTGCGTAACGACGACGACGGCGTCGGCCACACGAAGCGGTATCGCGGCGTCTGGTCCCGCACCGGCAGGACAATCCACCACCGCCCGTCGAGCGTCGTCCGCGACACCTCGAAGCCAGTGTTCGAATCCGTCGTCGTCCACGCCTGCCGGTGGCGAGCGCACCGATACCGTCGCGTCGTTCGGATGTGTGTGCGGTTCGTCCGTCTGTCCCGCCCGTGGGTCGAGCCCAGCCATCGACCCGAGATTCGGCATGTCTCTGTCTGCATCGACGGCGAGGACGTGCCCGTCGAAGGCACGCGCCAGTCCGAGTGTCGTCGTCGTCTTCCCACTGCCGCCCTTCCCGCCAGCGATTGCCAGCATACCACGGGCTGGTCCCGTGTTGGTATTTGAACCTACGCCGGCCGACGAGACGCGTTCGTGGTCGGCGCAGCCATATCGCAGAACAGTCAGCAGACAGCCGATGCGGCTGTGACCGGCCGAATCAGTCGTTACAACAGCCTCCGGCCTCGCCCCCGAAGTCGACGGCGAGTGGCTCGGAGATTGCCTCGTTGACCTTCTCTAACTCGCCGACCATCTCGGCCTGCGCGAGGAGGTACTCTTCCATCACTGGCAGCGAGTGGAGTTCGTCCTGTTTGGCCTGTACCTTCTGGAGGCCCTCCTGTGTCGCTTCACCCATCTGCCGGGAGACGTTGAACTCCTCGCGCAGTTGGTTGAACTCGGCGATGAGCTCCTGTGCTTCGTCGTCTGCTTCCACCGCCGCTTTCGCCTCCTCGTACTGTTCGTACTTGGGGTGGTTGGCGATGGCTTCGCCCAGTTCACGGCCGAGTTCTTCGAGCCGCGTCGTCTGCGTGCTCATAGCCGCGCGTTAGGGGTCGAACACTTTCAACCTGCCGAAGGGGGGCGTACTGGTCGGTTCGTTCTGCCCGGCGACTCAGGCGTGCGTCTCGACGAACGAGACGACGTCGGCCAGTTCCTCGGGGCTGACGCCGTGGGGCGCGTCGTACATCTGTGCAGTCACGTCGGCACCGAGTGCTTCGAGGCGCTCGGCGGCACGTTCGACACGGAACGATGGGATGATTTGGTCCATCGACCCGCCGCCGACGAAGATTGGTTTCCCCGCGATGCCGTCGGGTTCGACTGATTCGTGTTCCTCGGCGAGATAGCCGTGGAGCGCGACGACCCAGGCGTAGTCGTCCGGGTCTTCCAAGAGGAGTGAGAGACTCGTAATCGCCCCCTGACTGAATCCGAGCAGGCCGATTCGCTCGGCATCGAGGCCGTACTCGTCTCTCGCCGCCGCGATGGACTCCCGGACGAGTTCACGCGAGCGTTCGAACTGTTCGGTGTGCGGTTGGCTCTTGTGAAGGCCGCCGGCAGAAAGGTCGAGTTCGTACCACGTGTATCCTCCCTGCAGTGGGTCCGGAGCGCGGAGGCTCACGACGTGGAGGTGGTCGGGGAACTCGCGGGAAAGCTGGAGGAGGTCCTGTTCGTTCGACCCGCGTCCGTGGAGTAAGACGACTGCCGGTGCCGGTCCTTCGATGGGTTCCGATGGCTCGACGTGGACGTGTTCGAGCGGGATGTCTGTCATGGCCGCCGCTAGGCTACCTGAGTTCTTGAAACCCCGAGTGACGGCAGGGTAACCGGGCCGAGAAATGAAGTCGGACGGGTCGGGTCGTCGGTGGACTCCGCTCAGTCGTCTCGTCGGCGGACACCGAGCGTCGCACCGCACCCCTTGCACATCCAGAGGTCGTTCGACTGTCGTCCCACCATGACCGAACGTGAGTCGACCGACGTGATTTCGTGTACCGACTCACCACGCTCCACATCGTCGGCACCCTTGATTGGCCTCCCGCAGGCCGGACATTCGGTCAGTTCGTGGTCACCTGCCTCGTGGACGTGTTCTTCGTGGGTGTGGCCTTCGTGCGTGTGCTCTTCGTCGTGTTGATTGGTGTCGCTCGACATGGTTCACGTACGACACCAACCAAGTAATCGCCTCTGGGGTGTGGTCCGGCGGGCGCACGACTGCGTTCGGTGACCCGGTCGGTTGCAGTTTGGTCGCCGACGTTTGGTCGAGATTGGGGTGTGCGGGTGTGTGACGGCCGTTCGTGGGGAAGCGCCGGCGTTATACCGCTTCGTCGGTTAGGGAGGTCCAATGAGTCAGGACGCCTCCTCAGAGGGAGACCTTCGGAACACCGGGATGTCGCTCAAACACGACCGGGAGTGGGACTACGAACTCGAACGAATCATCGACGCCATCGAAGAGCGCGACGCCAAACGTGTCGGTCTGCAGTTCCCCGAAGGCCTGAAGCGCCGTGGCCCGGCAGTCGCAGACGACCTGCGTCAGCTCTGTGACGACGACGTGACGTTCTTGCTCTCGGGGCAACCGTGCTACGGCGCGTGTGACCTCGACACCTACCTCATGCGCCGGACCGACGTGTTCGTCCACTTCGGTCACTCGCCGATGAAGGAGTCTGACAAGATTATCTACGTCCCGCTGTTCTCCAACGTCGACCCCTTCCCCATCATGGAGGACGCACTCGACGAAATCGAGGGCGACGAAGTCGGCCTCGTCACCACCGCCCAGCACATGAACCGCTTCGACGACATGTGCGATTGGCTCGAAGAGCGCGGGTACACCGTCCAGACCCGGAAGGGTGACGACCGACTCACCTACGAAGGGCAGGTGCTCGGATGCAACTACGCCTCTGCGGACATCCCCGCAGACGACGTGCTCTACGTCGGTGGCGGGAAGTTCCATCCCCTCGGCCTCGCCATGGAACACCCCGACAAGAACGTCGTCATCGCCGACCCCGTAAACAACGTCGTCACCCTCGCGGACACGCGCAAGTTCATGAAACAGCGCTACGCGTCGGTCCACAAGGCGATGGACGCCGAGAAGTGGGGCGTCATCTTCTGTACGAAGATTGGACAGGGTCGCATGGAAATCGCCGAGAAGATTCTCGAAGACAACCCGAACGCCTATCTCATCACCATGGACGAAGTGACGCCGGACCGCCTGCGCAACTTCGACATGGACGCGTTCGTCAATACGGGGTGTCCGCGTATCACCACCGACGACGGACCGCGCTTCCACAAGCCGATGCTCACGCCGCAGGAGTACCGCATCGCCGTCGGCGACGAACCCCTCGACTCGCTCGAGTTCGACACCTTCCACGGCACCTGGTAACCGAGTCAGACGCCGACGCTCGTTCCCGGGCGTCCACTCCTGTCACCGACTTTCTCCGACGCTTCGAACCTTCTCTCCGTGACACCTGTCATTCAGAAAACCTTTGGGCCTGCCACGTCCACGCCGTACCATGGTATCCCCGCGAAGACCACTCTTTGCGACGCTCGGCCTCCTCTGCGTACTCGCGTTTGCGGGCGTCGCATCGGCACAGAACGTCGACACCGCACGCCAACTGTCGCCCGCCCTCCGCGCATCCGTCGGTTTCGTCGTGGACGTCGTCGTCGGTGGAATCCTCGTCGCCGCCCTTCCGTCCTACACGAGAGACGCACTCGACAGAATCTGGCGAAAGCCCGGCGAGTCCTTCCTCTGGGGCCTCCTCGTCGGTATCGGTGGTCTCATCGCTCTCGTCGTCCTCGCACTCACCGTCATCGGCCTCCTCGTCGCCATCCCGGGGTTCTTCGCGTTCATCCTCCTCGCCGTCGTGGGTGGCGCGCTTGCGACGGTGTTCATCGGCCACTCTCTCGTCGGCCGATTCGGCAGTGGGTCACCGCCACTCGGTGTCTCTCTCGTCGTCGGTGCACTCGTCGCCGCGGTTCTGTCCGTCGTCCCCCTCGTCGGTGGTCTGGTCCTGTTCGTCGTGGACACCCTCGGACTCGGTATCCTCGGAAAGGACCTCTACGAGACAGTCTCCTGATAGCTCGCTGTCCGAGAATATCAACACGTTGTCTCTTTCCACCATAACATTCAGGGTAGCGGTGACGAATCACTCAGAGAGATGCCGACGACCCACCTCTCCGTCCTCGGACTCGACGTTCAGCGGGTCGTCACCCCGCTCGAAACCGGCGACGTCGACGCCGGCCGGGTACGTCTGGTTCGTGACGAGGCTGACCCCGAGCAGGGCCGCGACCCGGAAGACTGCACCGCAGGCCAGATGCGGACGCGTGCACGCGTCGCCCGCACCGTCTCCGAGACGCTCGCTTCCCGTCTCGGCGCCGCTCCCGACGAGGCCCGACTCCCGTTCGACGGGCCGTTTGCGGACCTCTACGCCGCGACGACCGACCTCTTGCGTGAGTCGGTCGCCGACGGTTCCGTCGTGGTGAACCTCAGCAGTGCGCCACCGCAGGTCGCCGCGGCGTTCTACGCGGCCCGAACGGCACTCGTCGAAACCGGTGTGGCCGACCACGACGCGATTTCGCTCGTCACCGTTCCGGCGGACGACCGACTCGATTTGACCGCCGTCTCCGACCTCCGAGCGACCGTCTCGGCAGTCGAGCGGACGGCGTCTGCGCTGGACGGGTTCGACGAGGTAGCGAACACGTCGGCGGCGTCGGCCGTCGCTCGTCCTCTTCGAATCGCCCTCTCGGACCTCCGAGACGCACTGGCAGACGCGAGTGGAGACACCCGGCGGTCACGCCGCCGGCCCGCGTACGCACCCGAGTCGAAAGGCGACACGGCGTTCGGCGCGATGTCCGAGTACGTCGGCCGTGCCCGCGAGCAACTCGCCGATATCGTCGAGGGTGACCAACCAACTCCTGACCTGTCCGACACGCGCGACCCGAACGCTGTCCTCGATGGCATCGACGCGTGGCTCGACGCCGAGACAGCGCTCCTCACGCCCGTCGGAGACGACCCACGAGAACTGCTCGAACGCTTCCGCGAGAGCTGTGAAGCGCGATTCGGAAAGTTCGAAGACGACGCGACGATTGCACTGTTCGAGTCCATCGGCCGGTTCGAGGAGCACCTCGACGCGTATCTCGACGCCCGAGCGGAACTCTCAGAGGCCTACGCCCCGCTCACCGAGCGAATGGCGGAACTGACAGAGGAAGCAGACGAAGCGTCGACTCACCTCCACGAACTCCGCGAGTCTGGCGTCGCTCGTGGTGAGACGTCGCTCTCGCTCGATGGCCACTCGCTCTCACCGCTCGGTGACCTCGAAGCGATTACCCTCCACGTGCTGACGACGGGCCCGCCACGCTCGCGTCCGCGAACACAGAGGGCGGCCACCGCCCAACTCCGTGAGCGCGCAGAACATCACGGTATCGTCGCGGGCGCGCGGGACGAAGACACGTGGTCGGAGTTCGAGGCGTTCTGTGTCGATATCGCGCGAAACGGTGTGGAGGGCGACGCCTTCGAGAAACGACTCTCGAACGCGCTTCGCCCGCGTCTCGACGTCGCCGTCGAATCGTTACTGGCCGACGGGTACGTTCAGATTCGACGGCGTGAGACGGGACGTGACGCACTCGAACCGACCGACTCCGCACGGTTGTGGTCGAAGACGACGGACTGGGACGAGTTCAGAGAAACCGTCGTCGACGACGTCCTCCGCGACTGCGTCGAACGAGAACTCGACTGACTTCGGTCCGCCGTCGGCGGTTCTGCTTCGCACTCCTCGTCGCATCACACCTCTTCTTCGATGTATTTGATGGCCTCCTCGGGTGTCTTACACGCCTGAAACCGTTCGATAGAGCCGACGCCGTGCGTGCGAATCCCTGCGATTGGCCGGTCGAAGACGTCGCCGAAGCCGATTTCTGAGAGTGTCCCGCCCGCGCCGTCGATAGCGACGACTGCGTCACCGTTCATGACGACGAGCGCGTTTCTGGCGTGTCCGAGTCCCGTCGCGATGCTCGTATCGACGTAGTCGTTCGCTTCGCTCGGGTCTTCGCCCGGCAAGATGCCGATTGTCTCCCCACTGGCGGCTTTCGCTCCTCGGCAGGCAGCTTCCATGACGCCGCCGAGTCCACCACAGACGAGGGTGTGTCCGCGCTGAGCGAGATGTCGCCCGACGTCTTCTGCGATGGTTTCGACCGGTTCGGGGACGACACTTCCACCGACGACGCTTACGCGCATGGTCGGTGTTCTCCACACTGGTCGTGCTGTGGGACGGCCTCTTTACTCTCGTTCGTCATGTAGACTCGCACCCGTTCGGAGGACAAAAAAGCGGGGACGACTCGGCTGATTGGACCGAAACGACGGGCAAAATCGTGTTACCACCCGTCGGGGAGGAACTCATCGTCGTCGAACGGGGAGACCGGTTCCCACGAACTGCACGCGCGCATCGTCCGGGTCATAGACAAGAAATCTGCCGTTTTCTTGTGAGTGGTTAGCATGACAAAGAGTGACGTGAGCCAGTTGTAAATATCTTCTCTCAGGCATATCCTAATATCCTCCATACGTGGTTGTACTCTATCGAGACGTATGTATCGCGGTCTGTGGTCGCGTCGGAATTGGGACGATTCGCTCGGACAACCGAGAGCGCAACGCTTAGCCTCCCGGCGAGAAGAGTCGTGGATATGACGCGCAGTGATTGGAGTGACTGGCTTCCGCGGGCAGTCGAAGCGGCCGACCCAGAGACGGTCGCAATCTGGTATCTCGGTTGTAACGGATTCGTACTCAAGGGAAGTGAGGGGACGACGGTGTTCATCGACCCCTACGTTGGAATCGGTTCTCCACCGCGGACGGTTCGGATGATTCCCGTGCCGTTCGACCCCGAAGACGTGACCGAGGCCGACGCAATCCTCGCGACCCACGAACACACAGACCACGTCCACGGACCGAGTCAGGCACCCATCCTCGAAAACACGGGTGCGACGTTCGTCGCCCCCGACGACTCGATTTCGGTCGCCTACGACGACGAGGCGTGGTTCGACGACTACGACCTCTCGGACGACCAGTTCGAGGAAATCTCGGAGGGTGATACTATCGAAATCGGCGAGTTCACGGTCCACGTCGAACCCGCGTACGACCCCGACGCGACACATCCCGTGTCGTACGTCTTCGAACACGAGTCGGGAACGTTCTTCCACGGCGGCGACACCAAACCGGCCGAGGAGTTCACCGACATCGGCGAGCGCTACGATATCGACCTTGGTATCCTCGCGTTCGGAACCGTCGGCAACATCGCCGACAAACAGACGGGCGAACCCGTCCGGACGAAGTGGTACAACGACGAGAACCAGATTATCGAGGCCGCGAGCGACCTGAATCTGGACCGTCTGCTCCCCTCGCACTGGGACATGTGGAAGGGCATGACGTCCGACCCGAAGGTGCTCCACCACCACGCCAAGAGTTTCGCCGCACCGCAGTCCCTCGAACTCGTCGAGATTGGGGACCGGGTCGACCTGTAACTCCGACCTGCGGGGAATCCGTCACACTCGCCGAGTATCACGAAACGAAAAACTCCGAATCGATAGCCCGCGTCGGGGTTGGGTCGGACTCCCCGGTTGTTTTATAATGTCTGTGGCGGAAAGGGGCGCTATGAGCCACGAGCCCGAAGAGATACTCTCTGTCTCCGATGGTGAGGTCACTGTGGAAAAGACCTTCGCCGCGGACGAATTCCCCGTCCCGGCGATAAAGTTCGTCATCTCGTCGACGCTGGACGAACCGACGCGTGTCCGCGTTATCGACCGCATCCCCGAGTCGTTCTCGATGGAGAGCGTCGGGTTCCACCCCGACTACGACAGCGAGAACTGGACCGCCTACAAGGACCACCGCGTCGAGTACGAACGAACGCTCGAAGCCGACGACGAAGTCGTCACTGTCTACGGAATTCGCCTGACTGGCGGCCACGAACAAACCGACTTCCTCGAAGAACCGACACTCGAACGCATCCCGGTCGACGGTGGTATCGACCCGGAGGATATCGACGACATCCTCGGCGAAGACCGAAGTCAACTCGTTCGAGACGTTCTCGCGGGGAAGCGAGAACCGGCCCGAGACGACGAGGCGGACGCCGACGCCAACGATGGGCCCGAACTCGGCGACATCCCCTCTGACGAGGACCTTGCGGCCGCCTTCGAGAGCAACGAGACGGACGAATCGGACGACGTGGCCGGTGCTGACGAGACGGAAGACACTGACGAACCGGACGCTGTGACGGCAGAAGACGCCGACGACGAGGAAGCAGTCGCACTCGGTGCCGCCGACACCGACGACGTCAGCGAACCGACGGACGACGCCATCATTCTGGACGACGACGAGGACGACGAGGTAGCCGACGACACCGACGTGGGTGCCGGCGAGGACGAGGCGGACGCAGACGAGGCGACTGCCGCGGTGGCCGTCGACGCCGACGAATCCGTCTCGGAACCCGTGGACACCGACACCGAAGCCGACGAGGCAGACGCCGACGTCGATGCCACTGTCGACACCGCCGATGTCGACGCCGACGAGTCCACCGTCGGCGCTGCAGCAGACGTCGATGAGGACGTGGCAGAGCCTGTTTCGGCCGAAGAAGAGACATCGGAACCCGATGCGAGCGACGTAGACGCGGCCGAGTCTGCCAGTCAGTCGGCGGAGAGCGCCTCCGCGCCGGGCGCTGTCGAGGCAGAGGGTGGTCTCGTCGCCGCGCTCGCGGCAGAGATTCGGACCGGCGAGGCCGACGACGACGATATCGCCGTCGTCAGTGAAGCGGTGGAAGTCGAGACGCGACGGACGACTGACCTCCGCATCCGACGCCTCCAGTCGCAGATGGAGGACCTCGCGGCGTACTCCGACGCTCTCGCCGAGTTCATCGACGAAGAGGGGACGGGTGAGGAACTCATCGCCGAGTTCCGTGGGCAGATGGACGACTTCCGTGCGGACATCGAAGCGCTCGACACGATGGTCGACGACGCAGTCGAATCGGTAGACGACACCGCGTCGCGACTCGACGCCGCAGAAGAGACGATAGCCGCCGTCGACGACCGCAGCGAATCTGTCGAGTCGCAGGTTTCGGCCGTCGACGAACGCGTGGACGACCACGCAGACCGTCTCGACGACCACGAACGCAGAATCGACACCGCCAGCCGAAACATCGACGCAGGTTCCGACCGCCTCGACTCGGTCGAAGAGACGCTCTCCGAGCGCGCGGACGAACTCGGCGCGATTCAGGAGGACGTCGACCGGGTCGCCGACCGTCTCGACGAGACGACCGGTCGCCTCGAAGACGTCGAAGGCGTCGCCGAAGACACCCAACAGACGGCGTCGAATCTTCACGAGGAAATCGGAGAGATTCGAGAGGATATCGCGTCGCTGGACGCCGACATCGTCGAAACCCAGGACTCCCTCGACTCCCGACTCTCGGACGTCCAGGACCGTCTCGACGCCCTCTCGGAGGTCGAACGAGAGATTTCGTCGATTCAGGAGGACGTCGACGACCTGAACGAGTCAGTCGACGAAGTCGAAGAGTTCCGTGAACGCCTCGCCGGAGCGTTCGGAAGCGGATTCGGTGGCGGTGCGGGCGGAGACGGCGGCGACGGCGAAGAGTAGTCGTTCGGTTCCGAACCGGGTCGTTTTCTCTCCAGCTATTCTCTCTCAGAGACGTTTTCCCGAAGCGCAACCTGTTTAGCGGGCCACCACGACCATCCGATGATGACAGAGACGGTGCGCGTCGCCGTTCCGCGGAAGGGTCGCCCCCTCGAAGCGGTGCTCGAACGGTTCGCCACGACCGATAGCATCGCCGAGGTGGCAGACGAAATCATCTCGACCCTCAGGTTCGAGAAATCGGTCACGAAGGGCCATACCCATCCGGAACGCGACGTGTACGAACGACTCGCAGATTACAGCGACCTCTCGGACGACACGTCGCCCGAGTACACGCTCTTGCGCGACGACCGTGAGGGGATGCCACGACGCATCGTCTTCGACAGCGTCGTCTTCGAAACCGACGGCGTCGACATCCATCTCGTCGGCCGTGAGGAACCGTTTCGTGCCCTTCGAACGCACGAATTCGGCCTCGGGTTCGACAGTGCGGACCTCGTCCTCGAAGAGGTTGTCACGCTCGAACCCGACGGCCTCGGCAGTATCGACGACGTGAACGCGCGTATCGACCCGATGGACACCGACGTTCGCGTCGTCTCGGGACTCGGCGATACGGTCTATCACACGCTCATGGCCGACCCCGAGATTCTCCCGCCCGGGTCGGACCTCGACCGGGACTTCGTCGCCGACTACGCAGGTGACCTCTGTATCTCACCCCGGTACGAGCGTCTCGTCGAGGCCGTCCTCGGGACGCGGTGTCTCGACGACGTGACGTTCGCGTACCCCGACAACGGGCCGGAAGAAGAGGCCGCTATCGCAGAGACGGGTCTCGGTGTCTATCTCACGATGACCGGTTCGACCGCCCGCGAACACGGCCTCGTCCTCGGTGAACACCTCTTCCCGAGCGAGACGGTGTTGATGGAGAACGTCGCGGAGGCGACTGACGCCGCCGAGACGGTCAAGCAGCTAATCGCGACGCCCGACCTAGAGACCGAACTGAAGGTCTAACGTCACCGCTCGGACTGTTCTTCGCCACAGGCCATCAGCGTCGAGAGCGTCGTCGCCTGCAATCCACCGGAGTCGTTCAATGCAACGACTGTCGTCACGTTGTTACAGTCGAAACTCGACGGTTCGACAGTGACCGCCTCGGACGCTTCGCTCTCGATTCTGCCGACACGAGCGACGAAGGTCCGTCGTTCGGTCAGGTTCACGTCTACCCGCGCGCCCGATTCTACCCGGAACACACTCCCGAACGCGACTGCTCCCGTGTCGGTTTCGAGGCTGATGTCGACTTCCTCGGCCGATTCGGTCGGGTTCGAAATCGAGAGTGTTCGTGGCTTCGTTTGCTCGTCAGGTAGCGACCCGTCTCCAACCGAAACCGAAAGCGGTTCGTCTGCTGTGACGGCCGGCGACGAACACGCCATCCGTGTCGCCGCGCCACTGACCGAAATACTCCCGTCGTCGGGCGAAAGCGTCGTCCACGACTGATTACAGTCGAAGTCGGTGGGGGTGACGAGTTCCGTCGTCGTCGCGTCCGTCTCGACGTCGGTCACAGTCACCTCGTAGTCGGCGGGGAGGAAGAGAGGGACAGAAACCTCGGCGTCGGGGTGTATCTCGTACGTTTCGAGGTGTCCAGTTCGGAGGGCAGTTGACACGTCGACGCGGACAGTCCACGGTGCAGACTCGGGGTTGGTCAGACGGACGTGGTGTGGTTTCACACCCATCTCGTCGCTTTCGAGGCCGTCGCCTACGACGACTGTGAGTTGCTCGCCCGACTCGACGGCGACTGCGTCGACTGGTTCGGATGTTGGTTCCGGTGTCGGGTCCGGCGTTGAGTCGTCGTCTCCGCCCGTGTCGCCGTTCGCGCTTGCGGTACATCCAGCGAGTGCTGCCGCGAGACCAGTACCGGTCACGGCGAGGAAGGCACGTCGTTGCACAGTTTCCCCGAGGGAAGGGGTGGCCTTCCCCCTATGTATAACGCAAAGACGGCTTTGAGAACACACGGTAGCGAGGCTCACGGGGAGGGTTACCACCAAGCCGGCTATGGGGCCGAGTGTCCCTAATTGTATATCGCGACATACGATTTATCAGTCGCGTCCCAGACAGCGGATTCACCACTCAGAGGAGTGAATAGATGTTCGATTCGTACGTCTCACGCACTCTATCCCCCCAATTGTGGGTGTAGGTGTCGATGATGTCGCCGGCGACGTCCCCACGGAGGTACTTGACGATACCTCGGTCCCCGGTCCGGTCGCGGAGGTGGGTCGTAAAGAAGTGCCTGAAGTAGTGGGGTGTGACGTTCTCTTCTCGGTCACCACCCCTGCGGTACCACCCGGTATCGGCGGCGTGAGAGGTTACGATGTGGTGGACGGCGTCGGGAGTGAGTCGCTTCCCCCATCCAGATGCGGTTCCGACGAAGAGCGGTTCGGCAGTGGAGGCTGTATCCGGGCGAATCGCAAGCCAACGCAGGAGGACAGTCTCCAACTCGTCGTCGACGGGGACGACAGTCGAGCGTTTTCGTTTATTCGACGCCGTTCGCGTCTCCCCGTTTTCGACCGTACCGACACTCGGCGTCGACGAGACGTAGAGAGACGCCCCTCGGCCATCGAGGGCGGCACGAGTCGAGACACCCTCTATCGGTGTCTCCTCCGAGAGCGACACGTCGCGTAAGTCGAGGTTACAGAGTTCGCCGACACGCATTCCCGTCTTGAGGAGTGTCACGACGAGTGCGTGTTCTAGTGGATGGCGAATGTCGTGGACGAACTCCCGCATCTGCGGTATCGATATCTCCCGTCGCGCCGGGTTCGTATCGACGCGTTCGTCCATCTCTTCCATCACGAGACTCATCGGATTCGACTCGAAGACGCCGACTTGGGCCATATACGCGTAGAACCGGTGGAGGTAGGAGGCGTACGTCGCGATGGTGCTGGACGCGACGGCGCGGTTTCTGAGCGTGTGAATCCACGCCATACAGTCGCGATGGCTGGCCGCTTCGACAGATTTGGCAGTTCCCGTGGGGTTTCGAGACGGGTCGCCGAGGAACGCTTCGAACTCCCGGAGCACGCGTTCGTACGCCGTCTTCGTCCGGTCTGTCTTCCCGTGGTAAGTCATATCTTGGAGGAAATAGCCGACTGGGTCCTCCACGTCTGCCGGTCGCTCAGCGGCCATCGTCCTCCGCCAAGGTGTAGCCACCATGTCGTCCACTGTACACGACTCGCCCCGACGACTGGAGGTCCTGGAGTGCCGATTCGAGGCGGTCTTCGATGTCGTCTGTCAGCGCCGAAACCAGGTCGTCCCACGAACGGTGTGAATCGGCCTCCAGTGTATCGATAATTCGCGGCTGGAGACCAGCGTTATTTTCACCACTTTCTGTCTGATTCGAACCGCCGTTCTGGAGCCCCGTCTTCACCCCGACGACCCCAGGGGTTGTGGTCGCTTCGTCGCCTCTCTCGGGGACCTCGAAATTTGCACGTCCAGCCTGTACCATGGTTCTGACAAATTCGCTCTGGCTCATGTCGAGGCGGTCGGCGTGGTCCTTCCAAATCTCCTTCTGGTGGGCCGGAACGTAGGTGAGAACTGTCGCCCGGTCGCCCTCGTCGCTCATGGACGGGTCGACACGGGGGCCGATATTCAATTTACCGGCACTATCACGAATAAGGGAACTTATCTGAAATTGTACTATTGGATTTCTGGCGAATATGCAGTCATATCTGGAATAGTGCCGCCCCAAATTCGGTAGTCTGATAGCAGTATTCGGGATAAGAATATTCGCTCGTATCGGTCGATTTCAGGCGTCTCGCGCCGAACTGTGAGTGCAGTAAAATTGTGTTCTCGAGCAAACATCAGGATGTGTCCGTCACCATCTCATAATTGGAATGAATCTCAATTTCTGGATGGTGGTCTTCCTTACGTTTACCCTTGGAGTTAGTGTACGAAGATGTCCATTCGCGGCCTTCGTTATTCCATCCTAGAACGTTCTGAATGATTATATGAATGGAGATGTTGGTTCTGGCACACCGATTTTGACATGTCGATTTACTCCGCGAACGTCGGGCTCCAGTCACAGAGACGATTGTTGTTGTATCAACTCCATATTGGTTCGTAACAAATATGGTCGAATTACGATATTATTCCGGCAAAACTACTTCTGAATTATTGTGTGCTGATTTCGAACTCTATCGAACGTAATTAACCTGCGGAACCCCAGTTGTATTCATCCTGAAATTGGCGAATATTAGGTGGGTCAGAAATAGTGTGCCGGCGGCGGATGTTGTCCAGGTAGTACAAATTCGACACCCTCTTTCCAGTGATTCAGGAGTTGGGATGTGGGGTCACATTCCGAGACAGAGGCCACCTGGCGAGTGGCCGGGTCGGATTCCAGAGTGTGGACCCTCTGGCCTGCGAGAGGGTGTCGACGGCTTGGACTCACGCGCCGCTATGGAGTCGCTGAGACGCCCGCTGAAGCGTTTCTCTGCATTCTCTGCGCTCCGTGTCGAATGTGCCGCGCTGGCCTTCGTGGCGATGGCAGCGCACGATTTCGTGGTGGTCCCAATGGACACGTCGAACTCGCCAGTCGATGAACTCGGCGAGCGTCTTCGTCGAGTGGTGGTCGAACGTGCTCCCCGGTTCTCCCGGGTTCGACCCCCGGAGTCAGGCGTTCAGATTGGGTCTCTCCGATACAGCAGATTCTGGCACCGTTCGATTCGTGGTGAACCTGCCCGGACGGACGCCAGTCCGAACGATGTGCCGTCGACGGCCTGTGCTCGAACGATGTATTTTCTCTACTCGGTGGACAAACGGCTCATTTGACCGGGGTGAACACCTGAGAGTACAGATTCGGATTGTTCGACGGCGAACTCGTATATTGCATGTCGCTATACCCAATCGGTCTACACGAGTTCGGCACAAATGATGTTGAATTGTCATTCCTCACGGCATCTTCGGGTGGTGGTCGTGTCAGCGGAGTTGCCGATACTCCTCTCGAAGAAACCCGCTCTGTGCCTATCGTGCTCCGTAGAATAGACCGGTTCAGGAATCGACTACTCCGAACTCACACCTCGACGCGCTCTATCAAGTCGGGTGCGTCGTTCGCGGGGCTATTCACTCGCGTCGAAATCGGGTAGGCCGTCAGTTCGTCGTCGGGGTACGAGTCGAGCACCGTCGCTGCCTCGTCGGGGTCACCGTGGAGCCACGTCGCTTCGTCTTCGGGAGCGAGAATCACGGCCATTCGGTCGTGTAACTCCGAGATGAGGTCGTTCGGGTCGGTGGTGACGATGGTGAACGTCTCCAGTGGTTCTTGCTCGCGAGAGGGGCCATCACTGCCGAACTCCCCGAGTCCGGTCTGTTTCGTCTGTGGTTTCCATCGTTCCCAGAGGCCGGCCATCGCGAACGGTCTGTCGTCCTCGAAGGCGACGCGATACGGTTGTTTCGACCCGTGTTCGGTCTTGGCCCATTCGTAGAACCCGTCGGCGGGGACGAGACACCGACGCGACTCGTAGGCGTCTGCGAAACTTCGTTTTCGGTCGACTGTCTCCGCACGGGCGTTGATTCGTTTGTTTCCGACCTTCGGGTCGTCTGCCCACGAGGGGACGAGACCCCACTTCAGGAAGCGAAACTCGTCAGGTGCGTCGTTCGTGACGACAGGGAGTTCCTGCCCGGGTGCACAGTTGTACCGCGCCTCCAGCGGGCGGGTCGGTTCCGCGCCGAACCGCTCTCTGAGGTCTTCAGTGGACGTAAAGAGCGAATAGCGACCACACATAGAGACGGTCTAGGGCCTGAGTGAGTAAAATGTCCCCGGCGGTCCGACGACGCTTTTAGGGTGACGCCACTCCCCCGATATGGTATATGCGAATCGAGAACAGTTTCATTCCCGTCCATGGGGTGGGTGAGCGGACGGAGCGAAATCTCTGGAAGTCGGGGGTCACACACTGGGACGAGTTCGACGACACGCTCGTCGGTGCCAAGACGGCCGACAGAATCGACTCGTACATCGCAGAGGCGAGTGAACACCTCGACGACGGCAACTCGCGGTTCTTCGACGACTCGTTTCCCTCGGGCGAACGCTGGCGTCTCTACGAGAACTTCCGCGACGAGACGTGCTTTTTCGACATCGAGACGACCGGTCTCTCTGCCGAACGCGACGCAGTCACCACCGTCTCGTTCTATCAGGACGACGAGACGACGACGCTCGTCCGAGGCGACGACCTGACTGCCGACGCGATTTCCGAGCAGTTCGCCGATGCGAAACTCGTCGCCACGTTCAACGGTGCGCGATTCGACGTGCCGTTCCTCGAGACGTCGTTCGACGTCGACATCGACGTGCCGCACGTCGACTTGATGTATCCGTGCCGGACGCTCGACCTGACCGGCGGCCTGAAACAGATAGAGAAAGACGTCGGCATCGACCGGGACAGACCGGACATCTCGGGTCGCGACGCTGTCCGCCTCTGGCGTGAGTACGAACGCGGCGACGACGACGCCCTCCAGACGCTCGTCTCGTACAACCGAGAAGACACGGTCAACCTCCAACGACTCATGGAGACGGTCACCGGTCGCCTGCACGAACGGGCCTGTGACGGACTCGACACGACGTTCGCCTGATTCGTCTCCGTCGCTCGCTCGACTTCGAAACACCGCCTTTTTGCTCTCCGGGCGTTTCCCGGCGCACATGACTGAGGAGTCCGACGCCGGGGACGAAGACACCCCGACCGACGTAGAGGGTGAAGAATCGCCTGCCGAGGCAGAGGTAGTGACGGACAACGAGGCCGCACGGGCCGCCGACGGAGGCACAGACGACGACAACGAGGACGGAAATGGCGACGAGACGGTTCCGCACGTCGAACTCGGCCTCTACGAACTGTCGGTGCGCGTCAGCGGCCAGTCAGACGACGAACTCGAAGACGTCGAGAAGTCTGCGACCCGTCTGATGGAGTTCCTCATCGACCAGGCGAAGCAACTCGAAGACCAACCCGACACGCGCGGCCTGAGTTGAAACCGCTGTTTTTGGCAAACCTAAAAATTCAAGTCGGGGAACGGGCAATCACGTCCAATGAGCACCTACACGTTCGACGACGTCGCCGTGGTGATGGGGACGTACAACGAAGAACAGGCAATCGGTTCGGTTCTGGCCGATATCGACCGCATCACCGACGGACGCGCAGAAGTCGTCTGCGTCGATGGGTCCGACGACAGGACGCCACAGATTGCTCGGAAGATGGGCGCGCGGGTCATCGAACAGGAACCCCAAGGATACGGTGTGGCCGTCGAGGCGGCGGTTCTCGCTCCTGACCGGCCGGTCATCGTCACGACTGACTGTGACGACACGTACCCGATGGAGTATCTCCCGAAATTCCTGGACCTCATCAACGACGGCTACGACGTCGTCTCGGGTGACCGAATCACGAAGGGCGCGGAGACGATGCCCCGACTCAACCGCCTCGGGAACGTCGCGTTCGCCCGTCTCGCGAGTTTCCTCATGGGTGCGACGGTTCACGACACGACGACTGGCATGCGAGCGTACAGACGTGAACTCCTCCACGACATCGACTGGACCGAAAACACCGGCCTCTCGGCGGAGCTCCTCATCCGTCCCGCGATGCGCGGGTACAAGATTGCCGAAGTCCCGATTCCGTACCGCGAACGCGCCGGCGAGACGAAACTCGACCCCTTCGCCGGTGGCGCGGCCATCGCCAAATCCATCGTGAAAGTTTCGCTCGAAGAACGCCTCAGTCTCTGAATCCCCGTTCGGTCGTCGTCGCCGGTCGTGCGGGACGTCACCAGACCGCACGTCGTTCATACATCGGTCGGACGAAACAACGAGTATGAACCGTCGTCGTTTCCTCGCTGCGCTCGGTATCACGTCCGCACTCGCGGGATGTCTCGGTGACGACCCGCCTGTCGCAGGCGACGGTGACGGGTCCGAACCTGTCGAGACGACTACTACGGGGGCCAGGGGTGGGTCACAACCGACCAGTGCTGGCGGATTCGACCTTCCGATACCCGAAGACGAACTCCGTCGAGGCGCTCCCAAAGACGCCATTCCGGCTATCACGGCCCCCGTCTACTCGGACGACTGGTCCGGGTTCGACGAGGTGAACGTCGAACTCGAAGACTCCTTCGAGGTGGTCGGCGTCGAACTCGACGGTATCGCACGGGCCTACCCGCTCGCCATCCTGAACTGGCACGAAATCGTCAACGACACCTTCGACGGGCGTCCCGTCGTCGTCACGTACTGTCCCCTCTGTGGAAGCGCCGTCGTCGCCGACAGACTCGTCCAGGGAGAACCGACGTACTTCGGCGTCTCGGGATTCCTGTGGATGTCCGACCTCGTGATGTACGACGACCGGACGAATTCCCTGTGGAGTCAGGTGCTCGCCACCGCTATCCGTGGTGAACTCACCGGCGATACGCTGTCGCTCCTCCCGGCGACGATTACGACGTGGGGTGAGTGGAAGGCGTCGCACCCCGACACCGGAGTGCTCGTTCCACCGCCCGTCTCGGGAACGATTCGCGGACGACAGACCCGTCGATACGAGGTGAATCCCTACACGAGCTACCAGCAGTCCCGTCAGATTGGTATCTTCAACGACGAGGCTGACGACCGTATGCACCCCAAAACGTCCGTCGTCGGGGTCACCGCCGACGGCGTCGCGCGCGCGTATCCATTCGACAGCGTATCGAGCGCTGGCGTCGTCAACGACGACGTCGGAACGCTCCCCGTCGTCGTCGCGGCGACGGCGGACGGCACGCTCGCGGCCTACGTCCGCAGAGTCGACGGGAACACCGTCGAATTCGAGCGTGATGGTGACGTCCTCGTCGCCGAAGGCTCACAGTGGGATATCGTCACCGGGCGGGCAATAGACGGCCCCCACGAAGGCACCGTCCTGACCCGTGCGAACGACCGCTCGCCGATGTTCTGGTTCGCGTGGGCCGATTTCAACCCGGGGACGGAGATATACGGGGAATAGAATCCCACGCAGGGACGGAGTCAGTTGAGCGACGAGGAGAACAGTACTGGAAGGAGTCGATTCGGCGACTCGGTTACGCCGAGTTGAGGATGTCGCGGACGCGACGCGGTTCGCCGGAGAGTGCGGGTTGCTTTTCGACGATTTTCAGCACCTCGTGGTCGGTTACGTCGGGGTAGGATTTCCCGATGGCCTCCTCGATGAGTTCCTTTTCGAGACGGAACTCCGTCCCTTCGTAGACCACGTCGACACCATCGTCGTCGAAGGAGAGAATCGTCATATCACCCCATCTTCCCTGCACGTATTTAAACGCACGTTGTCGGCGGCGATACCGCCTGACCGCTATCCGTCAGACGTGTGTCTTGCGGACCGTTTATTATGGCCGGCGTGTTGGTACGGACCGTGTCACTGGGTACGGACCCGCTCGAAGCGCTCGAAATTCCGGACGAGACGACCGTCGAGGAACACGACCTCGTCACCGCCGGCGACGTCGTCGTCGGTGGGCAAAGCACCATCGAGTTCGGTGTTCGCGGCCGAAACGTCCTGGCCGGCGAACGCGTCACCTTCGGCGGCGACATCGAGGCGGAAGGCGACTGCCGACTGGATATGTTGGACGACGTCGCCGGAAACGTCCTCGTCGGCGAGGACGCCTATCTCGGCGAACGCGTTCACATCGCGGGCCGTCTCATGGTCTCTGGCGACCTCGATATCGGTGACGACGTCGATATCGAAGAGGGGTTCGAGGCCAACGGCTGGATCGTCATCCGCAACCCGGTCCCGACGCTCGTCTTCTACTTCATCGTCCTCTCGCAACTGCTCAGACTGGGTGAAGACGAGGCGGCGGGCGAACTCGCCGAGACGTTACAGGGCGAGTCCCCGAACGACCCCCTCGTCATCCCGCGGAACGCCACTGTCTCCGACGACGCGTGGCGCGTCTCGACGCCGGCGACGATTGGGTCGTCGTGTCGAATCCACGGAAATATCCGCGCGAAGTCTATCGACCTCGACGAAGACAACAACGTCTTCGGCAGTCTCCGCGCCCGCAACGATATCGTCGTCGGCGCAGGCACTCGAATCCACGGCGACGTCACGACCCGAAACGGCGAAGTCGTCATCGAAGAGGGCGCACGCGTCCTCGGTGACGTCTCCTGTAAGGACCTCTTGCTCGAAGAGGGCGCACTCGTCGACGGGACGATGCGCGCCCGTGGCGAGATGCGTATCCACCGCGAGAACATCTCGCGAAGCGCCGAGTGAGTGGGTGAGTGAGCGCGCGATAAGAACAATCATTCTTTGAGTCTACCCAATGTTTACCCCACCTCCTAGTGACTGACGTGTATGGACAAGCGATTGAGACTTCTTGCGGTCGCTCTGCTCGTCGTCCTCGCCGGATGTACTGGCGGTGCTTCTATGGGTGGCGGTGACGGTGGGGGCGAGAGTGTCAGCATGTCTGCAGACGTAACGAGCGGTGAAGAAGTCGAACAGGCAGGTGGCGACGAGTTACCACAGGTTCAGCAACGAGCCATCATCAAAAACGGCCGTCTCGTCCTGACCGTCGAGGAGTTCAACACCTCACGTGACGAGGTAGAGGCGACTGCCGAGTCCTACGGTGGGTACGTGAGTGACTCGAACGAGCGCGTCGTTCGACAGAGTGGCGGTACCTACCGCGCTGGCGAACTCGTCGTTCGCGTTCCCTCCGAGAATTTCTCCGCGTTCGTCTCCGAGACGAAGACGCTCGGAGAAGTCGAACACGTCGATACGAGTTCCGAAGACGTGACCGACCAGTTGGTCGATATCGAGGCTCGGCTGAGCAACCTCCGAGCACAGCGTGACCGTCTCCGCGAACTCTACGAGGATGCGAACACGACCCAGGACGTCCTCGCCGTCGAACGACGCCTCACCGAGGTGCAGACTGAAATCGAACGACTCGAAGCGCGGCAAGCGTCGCTCGAAGAGCGTGCTGCACTCTCGACGGTTCGCGTCTCACTCTCTGAACGACCACCCGGTCCGGCGCAGTGGTACGACACGCCCGTCCTCGAAGCGTTCTCCGAGTCGGTCAACGGGGTATTCGTCACGCTTCGGGCAGTCGTCGTCGCCCTCGCGTACGCTCTCCCGTACGTCGTCGTCTTCGGCGGCCTGTTGGCACTCTTCGGCGGTGGCGTGTTCGTCGCCGGGCGTGCGGCGCTGAATCGGATGTCGTAGCGGCGTCTCGCCCGCCGCCGATTTCGCTCCCGTCACGGCGAGCGTTTTTCCGCCTCCACGACGTTCGTCCACGCATGCTCTCGCTTGCGCTTGCCGGGAAACCGAACGCCGGCAAATCCACGTTCTACACTGCCTCGACGCTCGCCGAGGTCGACGTTGCGAACTATCCCTTTACGACTATCGACGCGAACCGCGGCGTCACCCACGCACGTGCTCGCTGTCCCTGTCTCGACCGCGACGAACGCTGTGGCAACTGTGAAGACGGAATCAGATACGTCTCGGTCGAACTCGTCGACGTCGCGGGCCTCGTCCCCGGTGCGCACGAGGGACGAGGACTCGGCAACCAGTTCCTCGACGAACTCACGAACGCTGACGTCATCGTCAACGTCGTCGACGCCTCCGGCGGGACGAACGCGGAGGGTGAACCAGTCGAAGTCGGGACGTTCGACCCCGTCGAAGAGGTCGATTTCATCGAAGAAGAACTCGAACAGTGGCTGGCGGGTATCGTCGAGCGCAACTGGGAGACGGTCGTCAGGAAGTCCCGGTCACCCGATTTCGACATCGACGACGCCCTCGCGGACCTCCTGACCGGCGTCGGGGCCAGCGAGTACGACATCCAGGCCGTCCTCCGCGAACTCGACTACTCGCCGAACCCTCGCGAGTGGACCGACGAGGACCGACTCCTCCTCGCGGGTGCGATTCGACAGCGGACGAAACCCATCGTCCTCGTCGCCAACAAGATAGACATCGCACCCGAAGAGAACCTCGAACGACTCGCCGCGACTGGGAAACCCGTCATCCCGGCCACCGCCGACGGCGAACTCGCCCTCCGACGCGCACGGGAGGCGGGACTCGTCGACTACCACCCTGGTGACGAAGACTTCGAACTCGTCGGTGACGTAAGCGGCCCCCAACAGAAGGGACTCGAACAGATTCGCGACCTGATGGGCGACCACGGCGGAACCGGCATCCAGAACGCAATCGACACCGCAGTCTACGACGTCCTCGACCACATCACGGTCTACCCGGTCCAAAACGAGTCGAAGTGGACCGACGGGACGGGGAACGTCCTCCCCGACGCGTTCTTGCTCCCGCGAGGGTCGACGCCCCGTGACCTCGCGTACGCAGTGCACTCCGACATCGGCGACGGCTATCTCCACGCCGTCGACGCCCGGTCGAAACGCCGCATCGCAGAAGACCACGAACTCAGCGAAGGCGACGTCATCAAAATCGTCTCGACTGCCAAATAACTGACAGCAGAGCGCCGTTCTCTTCACTTTCGTGTTGTGTTCTACCACGTGACAGTGCGTCGTCTCTCCGACTTATAAACTGAATATCGCAATACAGAATTGGGTCACTGTCGGCCAGAACGAGTGCGACGGTTAGCACAGGAGTACAGGAGAGACACTCGGTTCTCCGCTACCGAGTGGCTTCGGACGACTGTCGGGTGATTCGTATCAGAATCTGTGACAAGGGTTGACAGTACGTGGCCACCTATCGTACGATATGATGTGGTGGTTCGCTCCTCCAAACGGGACCGGATGGGGTGGTTCCGATGACTGAGACGGTCACACTCGGGTTCACGGGCGACGTGATGTTCGGCAGACTCGTGAACCAGCGGCAGGAACACCGCCCGCCGCACGCGGTGTGGGGGTCGATGCGAGAGACGCTCTCGGACCTCGATGGTCTCTTCGTCAACCTCGAATGCTGTCTCTCGACGCGCGGCCAACCGTGGGGAGTGACGCATCACCCGTTTCACTTCCGTGCTGACCCCGGGTGGGCGATTCCAGCACTGCAGGACGTCGGCGTCACGTGGGTGACGCTCGCCAACAATCACGTCCTCGACTACGGTGACGACGCACTCTCCGACACGTTCTCGGCGCTCGAAACGGCAGCAATCCCGTACGCGGGTGCTGGTCGAACCGAAGAGGACGCGTGGCAACCGAGTCGCGTGACCGTCGGCGGACTCGATATCGCTCTCGTCGCCTTCACCGACAACACGCCGGAGTTCGCCGCCGCCGACCAACCCGGGACGGCGTACGTCGCTATCGACCCGGAAGACGAGTCGTGTCTCGAACGCGTCGGGAACGCGCTCGACGCGGCCACTCGCGACGACCCCGACCTCGTCGTCGCCTCGGTCCACTGGGGACCGAACATGCGGGAGTTCCCGCCACCGTCGTTTCGGGCGTTCGGGCACTGGTTGGTCGACCACGGCGTCGACATCGTCCACGGCCACAGTGCACACGTCTTTCAGGGCGTCGAAGTGTACGACGGTTCGCTCGTCCTCTACGACACGGGTGACTTCGTGGACGATTACGCGGTGGATTCGGTGTTGCGAAACGACCGAAGCTTCCTCTTCGAAGTCGAGGTGTCGACGGCGGGCACCGTCGAACGACTTCGGTTACGACCGACAGAAATCGCCGACTACGCGGTCCATCACGCGTTCGCGTCAGTCGCGTCGTGGTGTCGAGAGACCATGCGCGAGCGTTCCGCACGGTTCGACACGACGTTCGACGTCGAAGACGAGACGCTCGTCGTTCGCGTCTCGGAGTAACCTCGTCTGGATACCACCTTCGGAGCGAGAACGCTGATACCAGTTGTCCGCGTATGACTGTGTATGGCAACTGGCTCACAGGTCTTCGTGCGGTCACGGCTCTCCAGGTCGGAGACGCGCGTTCTTCTCGGAGTCGGACTCGCAATCGCCCTCCTCGCAGGACTCGTCTTCCGTATCGTCGGCCATCTCGTGTTGGACCCGGCGAACCCATTGGTCGTCGGGGTGATATTCGTCCTCACCGTTCCCCTGATGTGGGGACTCGCAGTCGGTGTCTTTCGTTGGCGAGGTATCGAGGGGGTCGAACGGCGCGAAGGCGCAGTCCTCCTCGTCGTCCCCGGGATGCTAGTCGACGCATTCTCGACGGCGCTGTTCTCTGTCGTCTACCCGAACATGAGTCTCGCTGCTGCTGGTCTCTTCGGTGGCCTCTTACTCTTGGCCTACGCGACGGTGTTGGTCGCCGGGTTCTTCTCTCGATAAGACCAGTGTAAAATTACGCGACTGCGTAGTGAAACAGGCTGGAACGGAAAGCATGTTTTACCCCGGGGTGATTCACGACGTATGGACTATCGTCTTGACGAGATAGACCGGTTGATTCTCCACGCTCTGATGAGCGACGCCCGCGGCACCTCCGCACCGATGATTGCAGAGGAGGTGAGCGTCTCTCCGGGAACGATTCGCAACCGCATCCGCCAACTCGAAGACAACGGTATCATCACCGGGTATCACGCCAGCGTCGACTTCGAACAGACCGGTCACCGGTTCACCAACCTCTTCATCTGCACTGCACCCGTCCCCGAGCGAGAGCGCCTCGCGACGCTCGTCCGAGAGATTTCGGGCGTCGTCAACGTCCGTGAACTCCTCTCGGGACGGGGGAACCTCCACGTGCTCACCGTGGGGAGCGATATGAACGACGTGACGCGAATCGGCCGTGAACTGTCGAATCTCGGCCTCGAAATCGAAGACGAGAACCTCGTTCGCCGCGAGTCGTTCGAACCGTACGGTCCCTTCGGCCCGAACGAACGCCCCGGAATCGACGCTCTCGCGGACGTCGTGACGCTGACCGGCGGGTCGGAAGTCGTCGGCCTCGTCGTCGCCGAAGACGCGCCAATCGTCGGCAAGACTCTCGGCGAAGTCGGTGACGACGAACTCCTCGACGACGACGTGCTCGTCGTCTCTATCGAACGTGACGACGAGGTGCTCACACCCCGGGGTGGGACGACGATTCGGCCGGACGACGTCGTCACACTGCTCTCACGACGCGGGGTCTGTGAACGGACGATGCAGCTCTTTTCTTCGTCAGACGGCGGCGAAGCGGCCCAAAATTGACGGCCGAGCACCGCCGGCGAGACGGCCGAGAACCGCAGGTAGGGCGCTCGGCAAGGTAGCGACGGCAGTCTGTACTCACCAGTCGAAACGAGAAGACCGGACGACCCGACGTCGGGTGACCGGTTAGTCGTCGGACGACGTGCCGAACGCCGTCGGGACAGTCGTCTCTGCGTGTTGCGAGAGGTAGTACGCGACGGCGAAGAGGGCGACGACGCCACCCGCGAGGAGTGGAATCGCACCGATACCGTACCCACTCGCGAGGAACAACACCGTCGCGATGGACCCGGCCAGCACGGCGTACGGAATCTGCGTGTTCACGTGGTCGACGTGGTCGGACCCGGCGAACATCGACGACAGCACCGTCGTGTCGCTGATGGGCGAACAGTGGTCACCGAACAGCGACCCCGTGAGAATCGCGCCGATTGCGCCGGGCAGCGGAGCGCCGAGGTTGAACGCGAGGGGCACTGCGACGGGGAACATGATACCCATCGTCCCCCACGAGGTGCCGATGGAGAACGAGATGATGGCCGCCGCGAGGAAGACGATGGCCGGGAGGAGTTCCGGCGTGATGATGCCTTCTGCGATGCTGACGACGTACGGACCGACGCCGAGTGCCTCACTGACCGAACCGATGGTCCACGCCAGCGAGAGGACGGCGACGGGGAACATGACCATCTTGAACCCCTCGAAGATGGAGTCGCTGACGTCTTCGAGTTCGACGCGTGCGTGCCCGACGAGGATGGCGAGCAACAGCGCACACGCCGAGAAGACGCCCCAGAGGATGGCGTCCGCCGTGGCCGCGCCCTTCAGCGCCTCGACGGGTGCCTCCGAGGGCCATCCACCGGAGTAGAGCAGTCCGAATCCGGTGACGAAGACAAGTGAGACGATTGGTGCGGCGAAGTACCACCAGCGCGAATCGACGTGGTCCGGCGTGACGATATCTTCCTCACGCGTCTCGATGAGGGGGTCCGCGTCGTCGCCGAGGACCTTTCCTTCCTCTTTGGCACGGCGCTCGGCACGTTGCATCGGGCCGAAGTTCCACCCCATCCCGACGAGGATGAAGACGAGCACCACCGCCAACAGACTGTAGAAGCGGAAGGGGATGCTCTGGAGGAACACGACGAACGCGCTCTGGTCGATTCCCAGTGCCGTGAACTGCTCTTTGATGAGGCCGACTTCGAATCCGACCCACGTCGAGACGACGGCGACACTCACCACGGGTGACGTGGTGGAGTCGAGAATGTACGCGAGTTTCTCACGACTGATGTCGAACTTGTCGGTAATCGGCCGCATGACCGACCCCGTAATCATCGTACTCGCGTAGGAGTCGACGAAGATGAGCATCCCGAGGATGCTCGTCCCGAGTTCCGCCTGTTTTCGGGTCTTGATGCGAGCGATGATGCGCTGTGCGAGCGCGTTCATCCCACCCGAGAGGAATATCATCCCGAGCATCGCCCCCGAGAGGAACGTAAACAGGAGGAGTTTGCTGTTGAACGACGCCGTGACGTTGTCGATGACCAACTGGAGTGAGTGGGCAACCCCACCGACCGGGTTCCACCCGACCAAGATGGTCGCACCAATCCAAATTCCGGTGAACAGTGACAAGAGCACCTGCCTGCTCACGAGGGTCAGCACGATGGCGAAGAGTGCTGGAAGCAGGCTAATCGCTCCATAGGTCTCTGCGGGCATGACAAACGTTTCGTCACACATTCGGGAATTTAACAGTTTTCACTCACCATCGAAAGAATAAGACGAACGAAATGTGGTTAGTTGCCGTAGTTCGGGCCCGGAATCAGCGGGTTATCTCGTGAGTCTGTTTCAGACGACGGCGTCGTACGCCTCGCCCATAATCTCGATTGCCTCGCGAAGCGACTCGGTGTCTGTCGCGTACGAGAGGCGGGCGTATCCCGCACCGTTCTCACCGAACGCGTCGCCGGGGACGATGATGACCCCACGCTCGATACACTCGTCGACGAACCCCTCGGGAACTTCGGGCATCGCGTAGAACGCCCCCTTCGGTGTGGGCACGTGGAGGCCGATATCTTCGAGGCCACTCACGACCAGGTCACGGCGTTCGCGGAACGTCTCGGTCATCTCGTCGATGCGGTCCTGTGGCCCGGTCAGTGCTGCTTCGGCGGCGAACTGGGCCGGTGCGGAGGCACAGGCCTGCACGTACTGGTGGACGCGAACCATCCGTTCGACTCGGCGAGACGACCCGTAGACCCACCCGAGACGCCACCCAGTCATCGAGAAGAGTTTCGACGCCGAGTTGACGACGACGACGTTGTCCGTCTCGGCGAACTCTATCGGTGAGCGGTGTTCGCCGTCGAAGACGGTGTACTCGTACACTTCGTCGGAGATACAGAGCACGTCGTGTTCGTCGGCGATGCGGGCGAACTCCTCGATATCTTCCGGCGGGGAGACGGCCCCAGTCGGGTTGCCGGGACTGTTCACGACGAACGCCGCGGTGTCGTCGGTGATGGCGTCTTCGACGGCGGCGGGGTCGAGTGTCAGGTCGTCGCGGAGGGGGACGGGAACCGGGTCGCCGCCGGCGAGTTTCGTCAGTGCGTCGTACGAGACGAATCCGGGGTCGGGGATGATGACCTCGTCGCCGTCGTTCACGTGGGCCTCGATGGCGATGTGGAGCGCTTCACTCCCGCCCGCGGTTGCGATGACGTCGTCTGGGTCGAGGTCGATTCCCTGGTCACGCTGGTGCTTCGCCGCGATTGCTTCGCGGAGGCCGAGGAAGCCTTTGTTCTCGGTGTACCCGTCTGCGGCACCTGACTCGATGGCGTCGATGGCCGCCTGCCGGGCGTGGCCGGGTGCCGGGAAGTCCGGTTGCCCCAACCCGAGGTTGATGGCGTCTTCGCCCGCCGCCTCGAACACTTTGCGAATGCCACTGATGGAGATTTGCTCCACCCGGTCGGAGAAGTGTGTCATATCCTACTCGCCGTCGGCATTCGGGATAGTTCTTCCCACGCACGACCGGGCGAGACTCGTCACTCCAGTAACGGGAAGCCCGAAGGAACCGGCAATCGACTCCGTTATCTGTGAGCGGTACAATTCTCGAATTCTTCGAATTCGTGGGTGCTGAGTGGTCCGTACCCACTCTGTGGCGGTATCTCGTGTGACCCACGACGCGTCCATCATTACCTCGTGCGTGGCCCGAATAAGGGTGTAGTTAGTACAGGGGTGTAATGACTGAGGCACCACGACCGAACTCGACGACACGTAGAAGATTCCTGCAGACCACCGGTCTCGCGGCAACCGCTGGGTTCGCAGGGTGTCTCGGAGGGTCGGGTGGGAGTGGCCTCGACGAACTCAACGTCGCCTACATGCCCATCTATCCCGACATGCAGTACTTCGTGATGCAAGAAGAGGGCATGTTCGACCAACTCTCGGTGTCGGTGTCGGGCAAGAAGTTCTCCGACGGGCCGAGTATCGTCCAAGCATCCGCGAAGGGCGACTTCGACGTGATGATGTTCGGTATCGTCCCGGCGATGATTATCGTCGACAAGGGGATTCCCGCGAAGATTACGGCGGCGAACATCCAGAACGCGATGAAGGTGCTCGCGAACGACGAGTTCGCCGCGATGTTCGATGAACACGGCAAGGAAGCCTTCGCCAGGTTCGAAGAACAGAAGGGCCGCAAGTTCACCTTCGGCACCTTCCCACCGGGTTCGGTTCCGGACATCCTGCTTCGCTACTGGGTCCAGAACACGCTCGGACTCGACCCCGAATCGGACGTGAACATCAAGGGTCTCGGCGGCGCGGCGGCGGTCCAGCAGGCGCTTCTGTCGAACAAAATCGACGGGACGAGCATCATGGAACCCGTGCCGACGGTGGTCGAGGCCAACGACGCGCCCTTCCAGTCTATCGCGTGGGCGGGTGACTTCATGCCGGGGCAACCGGCGGCGGTCACGCTCATGCACGACCGACTCCGTGAGGAGAACCGCGAGGTTGCCTCCGAGTTCGTCCGTCTCCATCAGGAAGCGACGCAGTTCGTCGCCGACAACCCACAGACTGCGGCCGAACACGCCAGCACGGTCATCGGCGAGAGCGCACTTCCGGTCGAGACGGCCCGTGCGGCGCTCGATTCGCGTGCGTCGGACTTCATCACGAACCCCCACGACATCGAAGGCGGCGCGAAAATCTTCGCGGACTACGCTCAGACGCTCGGCAAGACCGAGGCACAGTTGACCGTCGACGAACTGTTCGACTACGGCATCTACGACGACCTATGAGCAACGACGAAGTCGGCGCGAACGTCGCGATTTCGGAGACCGACGAACGACTCCTCGACCGGTTGACGGAGTTCTCGTCGGAACAGACCGGACTCGCCATCGCTGGTTTCGCTGGCTTCCTCGCGGTGTGGTACGTCGCCGCGCTGTTCCAACCGACGTATCTCCTTCCGTCGCCAGTCGAAGTGTCCGCGGCGTTCCTCACCGAACTCACCGCACCCGCGACGCTCGCAGTTCCCTTTACCGGCGTCGAACTCCCGGGGACGCGCCTTCTCGTCAAACTCGTCCAGAGCCTCTACCACTACGTCCCGGGCCTCCTCATCGGGACGACGCTCGGTATCTCCGCAGGCATCGCCATGGGGTGGAACGACCGGGTCGATAGCGTCTTCACCCCCGTCACGCGCGTCCTCCGGCCCATCCCACCGCTGGCGTGGATTGGCTTCGCCGTCATCTGGCTCGGCGTCAACCACAAGGGGGCGACGTTCATCGTCGCCATCGGGTCGTTCTGGATAAACTTCTACAGCGCCTACGGCGGCGTCGAAGGCGTCTCCACCGACCTCAAAGAAGTCGCGGCGACCCTCGGCGTCGACGACGACCTGACCATGATTCGGAAGGTGGTCATCCCGGCCGCCAGTCCCTCGATTATGACCGGGATTCGGACGAGCATCGGCCAGTGTTGGATGATTGTCGTCGCCGCCGAACTCATCGTCGGCGTCGGCGTGGGCTACGAGATTCTCAACACGGCGCAGAATCTCGCGATGGACGTCTCCGTCGCCTACATGCTCGTCATCAGTCTCGTCTTCCTCGTGAGTGACGGCCTCTTCCGCCGGGTCGAACGGCGGGCGCTGGAGTGGAGAGCATGAGCCAACGGCAACACACCGAGACGACTGTCGCCGTCGAATCGCTCGACAAAGTGTACGAGTCCGACCGGCGGACCGTCAGAGCACTCTCTGACGTGAACTTCACCGTCGAGGACGGCGAGTTCGTCTGCATCGTCGGCCCCTCCGGGTGTGGAAAGACGACGCTGTTCCGCGTCATCGCCGGCCTCGAAGACGCGACTGCGGGCGGCGTCCTACTCGACGGTGAACCCGTCACCGGCCCCGGAACCGACCGCGGGATGGTGTTCCAGGAGTACGGCCTGTTCCCGTGGCGGACCGTCTCCGAGAACGTCGCCTTCGGCCTCGAAGAACAGGGCGTCGAAGAACCGACGCGCTCTGCTCGCGTGGACGAGATGCTCCGCCTCGTCGGCCTCGACGGATTCGCCGACGCCTACCCGAAGGAACTCTCCGGCGGGATGAAACAGCGCGTCGGCATCGCTCGTGCCCTCGCCGTGGACCCAGAACTCCTCCTCATGGACGAACCCTTCGGCGCAGTCGACGCCCAGACCCGCGACATGCTCCACGGCGAACTCCTCGACATCTGGGCGGAGACGGACAAGACTGTCCTCTTCGTCACCCACGACGTCGAAGAGGCCGTGACGCTCGCAGACCGGGTGGTCGTCATGGCCGCGAACCCCGGCCGCGTCCGCGAAATCGTCAGTGTCGATATCGAACGCCCCCGTGAGCGAACCGACCCCGAGTTCGCACAGTACGTCGAGCGGATTCGCGGACTGATTGGGGAGTGACGGTCGGAACGCGAGGAGTCGCGTTACTCCCGCGCTTCTCGCAACTCCTCGACGTACGAGTCGATGACCGACAGCGTCGCGTCGGCGTCGACGTAGCCCTTCTCGTACTCCGACATCGCGCTGTTGTAGTCACTCAGGAACTGCGCCACGGCGTCGTCCAGTTCGTCGCTCATACACGTCCGTTGCCCCGCCATCTGATTTGAACCTTCGGCACTCGGACCGGCAGACTGGTGCAGGCCCCCGTCGGCGACGCGGACCGTCGATTTATCACCTCGCCTCGCCAACCCGCCGGTAGTGACGACACTCCGCTTCGAGGACGGAACCGTCCACGTGCGAACTGACGACCCTGACGCGACTGCGACACTCGCCGACGTCCCGAGCGTCGAAGCCGACCCCAGAAGCGGTGGCTATCGCGCGCCGGCGATGCAGTACGCCGCAATTCGTGACGCCCTCGACGCGGCCGAAATCGAGTACGACGACCGAATCGCCGCCGCCGTCGCCGCCGACCTCTCGCTTTCGACCACCTACGACCTCCGAGAGTACCAGCAGGCGGCCCTCGATGCGTGGCTCGACGCCGACAGTCGCGGCGTGGTCGAACTCCCGACGGGCGCGGGAAAGACGGTGCTCGCCGTGGGGGCGATGGTTGCGCACTCGGTGCCGACGCTCGTCGTCGTCCCGACCATCGACTTACAGGACCAGTGGATTAGGGAGTTAGAGACCGAATTCGACGTGCCAGTCGGCCGGTTTGGCGGCGGCGAACAGCGACAGGAGGCCATCACCGTCTCGACGTACGACTCCGCCTACCTCCGCGCCGACGACGTGGGCGGCGACTTCGGACTCGTCGTCTTCGACGAAGTCCACCACCTCGGCGGACAGGGCTATCAGGATATCCCGCGATTCCTCACAGCACCCGCCAGACTCGGTCTGACCGCGACGTTCGAGCGACCTGACGGCGCACACGAACAGGTTACCGAACTCGTCGGCCCGCGAGTCTACCAACTCGACGTCGACGACTTGGCTGGCGAGCATCTCGCCGACTACGAAGTCCGTCGCATCGAAGTCGAGCTCACGGCCGAAGAACGCGAGCGATACGACGAGGCGCAATCGACGTTCGTGGACTACCTCAAGCGCTCCGGGTTGTCGATGCAGTCGGGCAGCGACTACCAGAAACTCGTGATGCGTTCTGGGAACGACCCGCGGGCGCGAGAGGCCTTGTTGTCCAAACAACGCGCCCGCGACGTGATGATGAACTCCGACGCGAAGGTGGACAAACTCGGCCGTCTCCTCGCCAGACACCGCGACGACAGGGTCATCGTCTTCACCGCCTCGACGGACCTCGTCTACCGAATCGCACGGCAGTTCCTCGTGCCGCCAATCACCAACGAGACGGGAACGAAAGAGCGCAGAGAGATTCTCGATAGGTTCCGCGACGGTACCTACGACACCGTCGTCGCGGCGAACGTCCTCGACGAGGGTGTGGACGTCCCCGACGCGAACGTCGGTATCCTCATCTCCGGGTCCGGGTCCGAACGCGAGTTCACACAGCGACTCGGCCGAATCCTGCGACCCAAAGCCGACGACTCGACGGCACTGCTCTACGAACTCGTGAGCGTCGAGACGGCAGAAGAGCGGGTCGCAGACCGACGGCGGTGACAGTTAGAGTATCGACACGTCGATTTCGCCGTTACTGGCGAACGCGTCGAACTCCACGTCGAACTCGACGCTGAAGGGTTCCGTCTCGCCGGATGGGACCGAGACGTCGGTGTCACGGACCGACTCGTTTTCACCCACGGCCACGCGAACTCTGACCGTCACGACGCGCTCCGACCCGGAGTCGTTGACGACTTCGCCGAAGACACGGAGACGGCCGTCGTCGGTCGACTCGAAGTCGAACGTCACGATTCGAACCGACGGCACCTCCGGTGTCTCTCGTGGTTCGTCGGCAGGTGCCTCGGGCGGGTTTCGTGGCCCCGTTGCGGTTGGATACCCGCTGAGACACCCAGACGAGAGGCCGACTGCGACCAGTCCGAGGAGGCGACGTCGCTCCATACGTTGGGGTCCGACGCGGGGGCCATGAACCTTACCGTCCGTGTCGAATCCCGGTGTCTCGCCGTGAGCGACTACCTCCTCTCGGGTGAGCCCCGAGGTGCTTTTGTGCTGGCCACTCCTCGTGCCGATAGTGCTGACGAAGGACCTCCTCCGCGTCTCGCGGGCGGGTGGTGGCTACCAACCGAAGTTCGCCGGGCGGCAGGACCGGCCACTCGCGGCGAAGACGCTCGGCGTCTTCCAGCGACACGTCGGTGAGCCTCGGGCATCGCTCGATGACGCCCTCACCGCCCTCGAATCCGAGGCAGACGACTTCAAACTCGTCCGCGGATTCGCGTCACTACTCGACCGTGAAGCAGTGTTCGAGACGCAGGCGTCGGTGCCGCCGGTTCGCGCCCGCCGTGCGGCGTTCGAAGCGGCGATGGACGTCGGTGGCGTGACGACGCCCGAGGAACGAGACGCGGCACTCGACAGTGCGGCGTCGTCCCTCGGGGTGACGCCCGACGCCGTGGACAGGTCGCTGACGGCGGACCGAGACGTCGAACAGGTGCTGTCGGCGTTCGACTCGCGATGGACCCCCGACGAGTTACTCACACAGTACAACCTCTCGCTCGCCCAGACCGCACTTTTCGACGCCACCGAAGTCCGGGTCCGGAGTTCGGACCCGAAGGCGCTCGTCTCTGCGGTCAAACGGTTGCGGTTGATGTACGAGGTTCGAAAGACCGACGCGGGACGCGAAGTCGTCGTCACCGGCCCGGACGCACTGTTCCAGCGGACGCGACGCTACGGAACCGCATTCGCGCGTCTCCTCCGGTCTGTCGCCACCGCCGACGAGTGGCGACTCACGGCGACGATAGCCGACCGGGGCCGGGAACGCGAGATGCACCTCACGGACGACGACGTGTCGGTTCCGGGCGTCGAACCCATGGCCGAACCCGGATTCGACAGCGACGTCGAAGCCGACTTCGCCGCGCGGTTTCGTGGCCTCGACTTCGACTGGGAACTGGTCCGCGAACCCGAACCGCTGGAGACGGGGACGAGCGTCATGATTCCGGACTTCGCGTTCGACTACGAGTTCGGTGACTTCCGCGTCTTCTTCGAAATCATGGGCTTCTGGACGCCGGCGTACGTCGAGAAGAAACTGGGCCAACTCGACGACGTAGAGGACGTCGAGATGGTCGTCGCCGTCGACGAATCGCTCGGCGTGAGCGAGGATATCGAGGCACGCGACCACCGGGCAATACCGTACTCCGGGTCCGTGCGCGTGAAAGACGTGGTCGACGTGCTTCGAGAGTACGAATCGACACTCGTCGCGGACGCCACGTCGTCGCTCCCGGCGGAACTCGTTCCCGACGACGACGTCGTGTCGCTCGCGGACCTCGCGGCTAGACACGGTGTCGCTCTCGACGCCCTCGACGGTGTGAGGTTCCCGGAGCACGAACTCGTAGGGCGGACGCTCGTTCGACAGCGTGTCCTCGATTCGGTCGCGGAGATGGTCGAAGCAGGGATGTCGCTCTCGGAGGTCGAACCTATCTTCGACGAGCACGGACTCGGAGACGCGAGTGCCGTCCTCTCACGCCTCGGGTATCGAGTCGAGTGGGAGGGTCTGACCGGCGGAACGGTTCGGAAGAAAGACGAGACGTAGGGGTCAGTCGAGTTTCGGGAGTTCTTCTTGTCGGCCTTTCGGGACCGTCGAGCGAAGTTCGCCGTGGAGGTAGAGTCCCACACCGAGCGGTTCGCGCTCGCCGGCGAGTTCGTGTGCGGCGACGAGATAGCCCCAGTCACCGTCCCAGCGTTCGAGTTGTTGGTCGTGGCCGTCGACGAACGCCTTCGCCTCGCCGGGCGACAGTTCGACGACGTTCTTCGTCGCGTCGCGGCAGAACCGCTGGACTGCGTTGGTCGAGGGTTTCCAGTGACGTTGTCGCGTCCGGAGGATACGCATCCCGAGTCCTTCGACCTGAATCGGGTCGACCATCTCGGCGGGGAACGCCCAAATCTTTCCCGCGCCCTTCTCCCAGAACGTGTAGTTCTCGAACGTCTCGGCGTCGAGTCCGAAGCGTTCGACCCACCAGTCGACGACTTCCTGTCGCGAGGGGCGGCCATCGACGACTCTGTCGTCGGGCGTCTCCGGGAGGCGGTCGAACTGCTGGCCCCAGTTTTCGTCTTCGGCGGTGTCGTCTCTCATGCCTGCACCTCCAGTTTCGCGGTGAAGAAGCCGCCCGTGTCGTTCTGATGCGGGTAGACCCGACGCGCGTTGGTGACCGAGGGGTCGTACTCCTCGCCTTCCCACTCGGTGATACCCGGCGACGTTTCGAACCCGTCGGGGACGTCCCACTCGACGACGTCGCAGTCCTCTCGTTCGAGGACGAAGTCGAGTATCGCTTCGTTCTCTTCGGGGGCGAACGTACACGTGGAGTAGACGACGGTTCCGCCGGGTTTCGTCACCTGCACGGCCCGCCGGAGGATGCCTTTCTGGACACCGGCGACGCTGTGAACGTGGTTCATCGTCCACTCGTCTAACACGTCGGGGTTCTTTCGGCAGGTCCCCTCACAGGAACACGGTGCGTCGACGAGGACACGGTCGAACTGGTCGAACGCGCCGGGTTTCTCGGGCGTCTCTTCGCCGAACGGTTTCATCGAGAAGTTTCGCGCGTCCTGATTCGTCACGACGAGGTTCGTCACGCCGAGGCGTTCGGCGTTGTGTCGGAGTGCCGAGAGTCGGCCGAGGTTGTTGTCGTTGCCGACGAGGACGCCCTCGTCGTTCATCATGGCCGCGATTTGTGTGGTCTTCGACCCCGGGGCGGCGCAGGTGTCCCACACACGCTCCCCCGGTTGCGGGTCGAGTGCGATTGCCGGGAGCGCCGAGACTTCCTCCTGACCGTGAAGCCAGCCGTGGAAGTACGGCCAGTTCGTCCCAGCAGTGCTCTCTTCGAGCTTCAGGATGCCGGGGTGCCAGTCGGTGGGTTCGTAGGCGACGCCCTCGTCGTCGAGTGCCTCGCGGGCACGCTCCACCGTGGTCTTGATGGTGTTGACACGGACGACAGACGGGAGTGGCCGCTCGCAGGCCTCGAAGAATGCCTCCTCGTCGTCCACGAGTGGCGCGTACCGCTGGAGCGGGTTCATACCACTCGATTCCGTACGGGCGCGTTTGTCGGTTTCGGAGTGAGCGGGAGCGTCGTCTGAGAGACTGGACGCTCTCGACGATGACAATCTGACAGAAACTCCCTCTATATGCAGGCACCTTCTCAGACCGGATAATTGGAGGCGCAGATTTATGCATGCTATTGCTTGACAAACGGACAGCTGAACACCATGAAAGTAGATCAGACTGGGGGCGACGATGGTGTACTGATCACGGGGGAAAAGCGGCGACGGGTCGACGGCAGTTCCTTGTGTGCTGAAATCGGAATCGACGACGACGAAGTCGAGTGGCGCAAGACGTTCACCCGATTCACCGACGCCGACGCGGCACGACTCGAGGGGCTTTCCGACACCTTCGACGAGGTGGGCGAACCACTCGTCGAGGAGTTCTACGACAACATCTTGGGAGACGACGTGACGGAGTCGATTCTGGGGCGCTCGACGAAGTCTGTCGAGGCGCTGAAGGGTTCTCAGCAGGCCTACCTCGACGACCTGACCAACGGGTCGTACGACTGCGACTACTTCGAACGACGGGCGCGTATCGGGAAGATACACGACATGCTGGAACTCGGGCCGAAAATCTACCTCGGTGCGTACTCGGTGTATTACGAGGGCCTCCTCGGCGCAGTCGTCGAGGACGCGAAGGCGCGACTCGCCAGCACTGACGCGCCCATCTCGACGGGGAAATCCTCGCTCCGTGAGCGACTCACTGGAACGACGGCCACCACCAATGGCACAGTCGAGACGGACGAAGACGAACTCTCCCCGGAGGAGGCACTCGACGAAGTGTACGAGAACTTCATGTCCGTCCTCAAAATCGTCAATCTCGACCAACAGGTGGCGATGGACACGTACATCCACTCGTACAGCAGTCAGATAGAGGCCGAACTCGACCGACGCGAGAGCGTCACCAGGGAGGTCAGAGAGACTGTCGACGAACTCTCGGAGGACGCCGAACAGGTGACGGCACGCTCGGAGACGATTCGCGACTCCGCGTCTGTGCAATCCGAGAGCACGCAGTCTGTCGCCGAGGAGGCGTCGTCGATGAGTGCGACAGTCGAAGAGATTGCGGCGACTGCGACCGAAGTCGAAACGACGAGCGAACGCGCGGAGTCGCTCGCTCGCCACGGCCAAGAGGCGGCGGGCGAAGCACTCGGCGCGATGGCGGAGGTCAGTACGTCCGCAAGCGGCGTTGCCACCGACGTCGACCAACTCCGCTCCCGGGTGGACGAAATCGACGACGTAGTCGAGATAATCACCGACATCGCGGACCAGACGAACCTCCTGGCGCTCAATGCTTCTATCGAGGCCGCACGGGCGGGTGACGCGGGCGAAGGGTTCGCCGTCGTCGCCGAGGAGGTCAAAGCACTCGCAGAGGAGTCGAAAGCACAGGTCGGCGAGATAGAGTCGGTCATCGGCCGGATTCAAGACGACACGGACCAGACGGCCAGAAACATCGAACAGACCACGGTCAGACTCGACGAAGGAATCGACGAAGTCGAGTCGGCGATGGACAACCTCGGAGAAATCGTCGCCGCCGTCGAAGACACCGCCGCCGGGATTCGAGAGGTGTCGGACGCGACGGACGAACAGGCGACGTCGATGACGGAGATTACGAGTATGATGGACGAGGTGGCGATGCGCGCCTCGGAGATACGCGAGGAAGTCGCCGCCGTCTCAGACGCGAACCAGCGACAGGCCGAACAGGTCACCGACATCGCAGAGACGGTAGAGCGACTTGCGGGCGAGACACAGGTACGGTAACTGACCCGATTGGGGGACAGGGGGTCGATTCACGCGGTGCACACCCCCGTCGGATTTACCTCACGTGAGTGCACACGTTCACATATGGCACAAATCCGCGTCCTCGCTGACGAACTCACCGACAAGTTGGACTCCCCGACGCTGGTCGAGGGACTTCCCGGTGTCGGACTCGTCGGAAAGATTGCTGCAGACCACCTCGTCGAGGTGTTCGACATGGAACACTACGGTGACGTCTACTGTGGGGGCGTGCCCAAGGTGGCGGTGTACATGGAGGGTTCTTCGACCCTCCACCCGCCCGTTCGCATCTACGCTGACACCGAACACGACCTGCTCGTCCTCCAGAGTGACATCCCGATTCGACCGGAATCGGCGACTGAACTCGCCACGTGTCTCGATTCGTGGTTCTCCGACCTCGACGTGACACCGATTTATCTCTCGGGCATCGCCCGGGAGAAGTCCGCAGAGGTCCCCGCGCTCTACGGCGTCGGCACGGAAGACGTCGTAGACCAGTTCGAGGCGGCAGGAATCGACCAACCGACCGAGACTGGTCTCGTCTCGGGGCCGACCGGTGCGATGTTGAGCCACGCGATTCAGGTCGGGACTACCGCCTTCGGACTCGTCGTCGAGTCCGACCCACAGTTCCCCGACCCGGAAGCTGCTCGAATCATCATCAAGCACGGTATCGAACCGCTGACCGATATCGACGTGCCGGTCGACGACTTGGTCGACAGTGCGGCCGAGATTCGGAAGGCGAAAGAGAACCTCGCCAAGCAGATGCAACAGGCCGACGAAGAGAGCACCCAGGCGCGACCCCTCGGGATGTATCAGTAGACACCTCGAAGGGCGCTGTCGGTCGGTCGACCCGGCCGCAACTCACCCCAACAGTGAGAACTTTTCGGCCGGGTCGCAGTCTACACTCTTAAGCCATATCAGGCACTTTTCCCGCTCATGAGCGACGACCCTGCCGAGTCGGTTACGGAACCAACTGCAGAAGGAGACGCCGAGACGGGCACAGACGCCGACGCGTCGGAGTTCGAAGACGCGGAGGTAGTCGACCCGGAGGCCGAAAACGACGACGCGGCAACCGAGGAATCTGGCGACGCTACCGACGACGACTCTGTCGCGGTGTCCGACCGTGTGGCCGAGTACGACGACGAACTGGCCGACGAGGTTGCGGCACTCGAAGCACGCGTGTCGGAACTCGAAGCTGAGCGCGACGAGGCCGAATCGACGGCTTCCGACCTCGAAAGCCGCCTCAAGCGGACGCAGGCCGACTTCCAGAACTACAAGAAGCGAGCGAAGAAGCGACAGGACCAGATAAAAGAGCGAGCGACCGAGGACTTCGTCGAACGCGTCGTGACGGTCCGCGATAACCTCGTCCGCGCACTCGAACAGGACGAAGACACCGACATCCGCGACGGCCTCGAATCGACGCTCAAAGAGTTCGACCGCATCCTCGAAGACGAGAACGTCGAAGTCATCGACCCCGACCCGGGGACCGAAGTCGACCCGAACCGTCACGAGGTGATGATGCGCGTCGAGAGCGAGCAACCCGTCGACACCATCGCCAACGTGTTCCAACCCGGCTACGAGATGGCGGACAAGGTCATCCGCGCCGCACAGGTCACCGTCAGCAAAGACGAGTAACCGTCTACTACCATCCCGGCGAGGGACCGTCTCTCTCTGTTCGGTCACCTCGTCGCAGATTCGTCGAACGACCCCACCGAATCCGGGGAGGACTTTTCTGCTCACCCGTCGTCAGGGCGTACATGCGACTTCGCCCCGGCCGACGCCGGCCGACTGTCCGCGTCACTCAGCACGGGGACCCACTCGACGATGGTTTGCTGTTCGTCCTCGGTTGGGGGAACAAACCCACTCACCGAAGCGTCGAATGGCTCATCGACCGCCTCACCTACGATGGCTACCGCGTCCACGCGGTGGAACTGCCGACGAACGGATGGAAGTTCGAAGAGCAGTACGTCACACCGGTCAGAGCCTACGCCGTCGACCGCGACCTCGACCTCGTGCTCAGTCACAGCACTGGCGGACTCGTCGCGTCCCACCTCGATTTGAACGTGCGAAACGTCTTCTTGAGTCCGTGGTGGGGGATGCGACTCACCGGCCTCGACCGGGTGCTCTACCCACTCGTCAGTCGAGTTCCGACGACGTGGCCGTTCCTCCCGGCCGGCATCTCACGGACGGACCTCGGTGAGATGAAACTCGCAGAAGAGATGCGGGACACACCGGACACCGTCTCGCCGGCATTCCTCCAGTCGATACGGGGAGCACAGAAGGCGCTCCCACCGTTTCGGCAGTCGGACGTGGTCTTCTTCTCGCCGACTGACCGCGTCGTCGACGTTCACACTATCGGGGAACGAACGCCCGCGGACAATCTCGTCCCGTACGACGGTGGCCACGAATTCTTCGCCAGCGAGAACCGAGAACGCACGTTCACGAAGGTCCGAACCGCACTGGAGGGCGGTCCAGAATCGTTTCGACCGGTGGAATCGACGTCCACCGGAGTAGCCGAACAGTCCCAACCGGCAAACTGAGCGTTCACCCGGCCAGCAGGCGGCGTCAGTGCGGGAGTACGGTGGGCCGAGCGGTGCTCGGACGACACGGTGAGCGGTTCTACATAAATCGACCGACCTGTTTCGACGCGAAAAGTCGAAATCGCAAGACACCGGCGACGTGGTGTGGCTGTGTGTGTCGCAGTATCTAGTAACCTTTAACCACCAAAGGACGGTATTTGCGTGCAAGATGGCGAGCAACAAGATTCTGGGTATCGACCTCGGCACCACGAACAGCGCGTTCGCGGTGATGGAGGGCGGTGACCCGGAGATTATCGTGAACGCAGAAGGCGACCGAACGACCCCCTCCGTCGTCGCGTTCACCGACGATGGTGAGCGCCTCGTGGGCAAGCCGGCGAAGAATCAGGCTATTCAGAACCCAGAGCGCACCATTCGTTCTATCAAGCGCCACATGGGTGAAGACGGCTACACCGTCGAAGTCGAGGACGAGGAGTACACACCCGAACAGATTTCGGCGATGATCCTCCAGAAGATCAAACGCGACGCCGAAGATTACCTCGGCGACGAAGTCGAGAAAGCCGTCATCACGGTCCCTGCGTACTTCAACGACAAACAGCGACAGGCGACGAAAGACGCGGGCGAAATCGCTGGCCTCGACGTCGAGCGCATCGTCAACGAACCGACCGCCGCGTCGATGGCCTACGGCCTCGACGACGAGTCGAACCAGACCGTCCTCGTCTACGACCTGGGTGGCGGGACGTTCGACGTCTCCGTCCTCGACCTTGGTGGCGGCGTCTACGAAGTCGTCGCGACGAACGGGGACAACGGCCTCGGTGGCGACGACTGGGACGAAGCCATCATCGACTGGCTCGCGACCGAGTTCAAGAACGACCACAACATCGACCTCCGCGAGGACCGACAGGCCCTCCAGCGTCTGAAGGACGCCGCCGAAGAGGCGAAGATAGAACTCTCCTCGCGCAAGGAGACGACCATCAACCTCCCGTTCATCACGGCGACGGACTCCGGCCCGGTCCACCTCGAATACGACCTCACTCGCGCGAAGTTCGAGTCGCTCACGTCTGACCTCATCGAGCGAACGGTCGAACCGACCGAACAGGCGCTCGAAGACGCCGACTACACGAAAGACGACATCGACGAGGTCATCCTCGTCGGTGGGTCGACCCGCATGCCGCAGGTCATCGACAAGGTCGACGAGATGCTCGGGTCCGAACCCAAGAAGTCCGTCAACCCCGACGAGGCCGTCGCACTCGGCGCGGCCATTCAGGGTGGTGTCCTCGGCGGCGAAGTCGACGACATCGTCCTCCTCGACGTGACGCCGCTGTCGCTCGGTATCGAGGTCAAGGGTGGCCTCTTCGAGCGTCTCATCGATAAGAACACGACCATCCCGACAGAGGAGTCGAAGGTCTTCACGACTGCCGCCGACAACCAGACGACGGTGCAGGTCCGCGTCTTCCAGGGTGAACGCGAGATGGCCGAAGACAACGAACTCCTCGGTGAGTTCACGCTCTCGGGCATTCCGCCGGCACCGGCCGGAACCCCGCAGATTGAAGTCAGCTTCAACATCGACGAAAACGGTATCGTCAACGTCTCTGCAGAGGACAAAGGCTCCGGCAACGCCGAGTCCATCACCATCGAAGGCGGTGCTGGTCTCTCCGACGACGAGATAGACCGCATGCAGCAGGAAGCCGAACAGCACGCCGAAGAGGACAAAGAGCGCCGCCGCGCCGTCGAGGCTCGAAACGAGGCCGAAGGCGCAGTCCAGCGCGCGGAGACCCTCCTCGACGAGAACGAAGAGAACGTCGACGACGAACTCCGCGCCGACATCGAAGCGGCCATCGAGGACGTCGAGGCGACGCTCGAAGACGACGACGCCTCCACGGAAGAACTCGAAGACGTCACCGAGCACCTCTCGAAGGAACTGCAGGAGATTGGCAAGCGTATGTACCAGCAGCAGGCACAGGCGCAGGCCGGCGGCCCCGGTGGTGCCGGTGGTCCCAACGCAGAGGACATCGACCCCGAAGACTTCGTCGACGCCGACGCCGACTTCGACGGCGAAGAAGACGACGAATAAGCAGTCTCACTGACTGACCTCCGTCGAGACTCCCGACGGCGTCGGTCGGATTCTTTCTGAACGTACACCAATCTCCCGAGCGGCCCGCCTCTCCGGTCCGAGGCGCACTTTTCAAATAGCTTCACCGGTTACAAAGCAATAACCGATGAGCGAGGACTTCTACGACGTGCTCGGGGTCTCGCGGGACGCCTCGAAAGACGAGATTAAGAACGCGTACCGCAAGAAGGCCGCTAAGTACCACCCCGACGTCTCCGACGAAGACGACGCCCAAGAGAAGTTCAAGAAGATACAGAAGGCAAAAGAGGTCCTCACGGACGACGAGAAGCGCCAGATGTACGACCAGGTCGGCCACGAACGCTTCAAACAGGCACAGAAACACGGTGCCGGAGGCGGTGGTGGTCGAGGTCGAGGCAACCCATTCGGCGGTGGCGGCAACCCGTTCGGCGGGATGGGTGGCGGTGGTGGCTTCGAGGACCTCTTCAACAACCTGTTCAACGGTGGCCGAGGCCAACAGCGCAACCGGCCACAACAGGGTCGCGACGTCGCCCAACGCATCAGTATCGACCTCGAAGACGCCTATCACGGCATCGAACGCGACGTGACGATTCGCCGCCGTGAGGTCTGTCCCGAGTGTGACGGCGCGGGTCACCCCGACGACGCCGACGTGAACACCTGTTCGGAGTGTGGTGGGTCCGGCCAGCAGACGACGGTCCAGCAGACGCCGTTCGGTCGAGTCCAGCAGACGACGACGTGTCGCGCCTGCGAGGGCGAAGGCGAGACCTACAGCGAAGACTGTTCGGAGTGTCACGGAAGCGGGCGCGTCCGCCGTACTCGTGACGTGACCATCACCATCCCCGCTGGCTTCCGCGACGGCCAGCGCCTCCGCTACCGTGGCGAGGGCGAACCCGGTGAGAACGGTGGGCCGAACGGAGACCTGTTCGTCGAGGTCACCGTCCGCGACCACGACGAGTTCGACCGTGAGGGCGACGACCTGTACTACACGCATCCCATCTCGTTCCCGCAGGCCGTCTTCGGCGCGACTGTCGAGGTACCGACGCTCGACGGCGAAGAAGAACTGAAGATACCTGCAGGCACTCAGAGTGGGTCTTCGTTCACCGTCTCCGACGCAGGGATGCCCCACCTCGACAGTCGCGGGTCGGGCGACCTGCACGTCGAAATCCACGTCGTCACGCCCGAAGACCTGAACAAAGAACAGCGCGAGGCGCTCAAGAAGTTCGCCGAAGCAGGCGGCGAAGAGGTCAAAGAGGGCCTCTTCCAGAAACTGAAGAACTCGCTGTAACTCCTCTCTCGAACCGCCAGCGCGGCGACAACGATTCTGTTCGCTCGTGGTGATTCGACCCGACGGTGACCGCGCACCGTCAAAAAACTGATACGTAGTGGTGATACACTTTCTACGACGGCCAGCATGGACGACACTCACGTCTCCGACCAGACGCTCACCGACATGGTTCGGCATCTCCGCCCGTCGTGGCGAGTCGTCGGCGTCGACCGTATCGAGGAGGGAGCGAACGACGCCGCACTCGTCGAGGTGACCACTCCGACCGGGGCGCGTCGAGTCGTCCTGAAGACCGTCACGAGTTCACACCCGTTGGCCGAGACGCGGACACGCGATAGCGAATTCGTCTGTATCGACTGGCCTACCGAGTAGACGCGATGGCATGCCTGCCGTTCTGGTACCACACGGACCCCACCATGGATGACCGCGACGTCCGGGCCGCCGAGCACCGCGCGTTCGTCCGGCAGTATCTCTAACCCGCCCACAGGATTCCGCCTCGCCGACACGTTCAGGGGGGTTGCGGACCTTTGTACAGTGATGTCATACACCAAGGTCAACTATCGGGACGTGGACGAACTCGGCGGCGGCCTGCACTTCATGCGGGATTCACTGGAGTGCGAGCAACTCGGCTTCACCATCGTCGAGTGCCAACCGAACTGGACCGGAAAGCGACACGACCACGCCGAGGAACACCACGAGGAGATTTATTATCTCGTCTCGGGGTCCGCGACGCTCGTCGTCGACGGTGTAGACGTACCGCTCGAACCGGGAGACGCCGTCCGTATCTCACCGACAGACACACGGCAACTCCGAAACGGTGACACGGAGAGTCTCCTCGTCGTCGCTGGTGCGCCCTGACACTCGGGACGGCAGAGGGCGGTTCACGACCCGAACCCGGCGGCCGCCTCGGCGGCTTTTTTCACATCGACTCCGTACGGCCTCGTATGGACGTTATCGGTGACCTCGTGGCCCGCGACAGGCGAAGTGAGCGCCTCGCCCTGCAGGTAGATGGCCCCGGCCGGACCTACTCGTACTACGACTTCATCACCACGTCGTACAAGGCGGGGAACGTCCTCCGGTATCTCGGCGTGCGGAAGGGCGCACGCGTCGCTCTCGAACCAGTCGCGCTCCCCGAACCGATACTGACCTTCGTCGGTGCGGCGCAACTCGGTGCCGTGACGGTGTTCGACCCCACTGTCGACGCGAGGGCCGTTCTCGTGGACGTCGCTCGCGAGGCCGAATTCGACCTTCCACCGGGCCACAAACTCGCCGTCTACAACGGGCCGCCGAGTTCGCCGTCGACGACCCACTGGGAGAAAGAAGTGTGGAGCGAGAACCCGGCGGTCCACCCGGAAGTCGTCGAACCGGAAGATTCCGCACTCCTCGCCGACGGCCGTGAGTTCACGCACGGCGACTTGCTCGATGCGGCACGGAGCGTCGTCTCCGAGTTCGAACTCGACGCCGACGACACTGTCGCGATTCGGTCGTCGCTCGCTCGTCCGGGAACCGTCGTCGCCGGAATTCTCGCCCCGCTTCTCGCCGGTGGCACGATTCGCGTCCCAGACGGTGACGACAGCGTCGACGCGTCACTCACAGTCGGTGACGACGCCCCCGAACCGCGGTCGATTTCACCCGACGACGCCGTGCCGGGCCGGTGAGTGAGAACGTACTTATCTGACCCTGTACTGCGGACAATCATGACCGAGACGACTGTCGTCGAAGGCGAACGGGTCGCGCTCCGTCCCGTCGAACGCGACGATGCGGGACTCGTCCAGCGCTCGACGACGGCACCCGAGATTCGAATCCCACTCGGTGCGCCGAAACCGCAAAATCACGCGCAGGCCACGGAGTTCATCGAGACCACCGTCGAGGAGGGTGACAACGTCGCCTTCGTCGTCGAGGCGGACGGCGAAGCTGTCGGGTTCGTCATGGTCGAAATCCGTGAGTACGGCCGCCCCGAACTCGTCTACTGGCTTCTGCCCGAGTATCACGGTCAGGGATACGGAACGGATGCGGTCGGGTGTCTGGTCGACTACGTCTTCCGGACGGTCGATTGTCACGGCCTGCAGGCCGTCACGTTCGATTTCAACGAGGCTTCACGCGGCGTCCTCGAACGACTCGGATTCACGAACGAAGGTCGACTGCGAGAAGCGGCGTTCGTCGACGGGGCGCACGTCGACGTCTTGCGGTACGGTTTGCTTCGCCGCGAGTGGGAAGCGAACCAGTCGGGGTGACGCCCCAGGACTCTCTCTCTCTCGTCAGGACGCCCGTTCTATCTTCTCTAGCGCCTCGGGATTCTCGATACTGCTCATGTCGCCGAGGTCCTCGCCAGCGTAGATGGCCGAGATTGCCCGGCGGATAATCTTCCCAGACTGCGTCTTCGGGAACTCGTCGACGAAGAGAATCTCGCGGGGCCGGAACGGCTTACCCAGTTCGTCGCCGACGACGGTGCGAAGTTCGTCTCGAAGGTCGTCGCTCTCGTCGACACCGTCTTCGAGGACGACGTACGCCACGACGGCAGTTCCCGTGGTATCGTCGGGGACACCGACGGCGGCGGCCTGGTTCACGGCGTCGTGTTCGATGAGCGCGCCTTCGACTTCGGCGGGGCCAACTTTGCGGCCCGCGACGTTGAGAGCGTCGTCGGCCCGACCATGTAAGAACCAGAAGCCGTCTTCGTCCTTCTGGGCCCAGTCGCCGTGGTCCCAGAGGTCCTCCCACGACGACCAGTAGGTGTCGAGGTAGCGTTCGTCGCCCTCCCAGAGACTCTTCGTCATCGACGGACAGGAGTCACGCGCGACGAGGAAGCCGCGTTCGTGGGTGTCGGCGATGGACTCTCCCGCGGAATCGACGATGTCGATATCCATCCCGAGGCCCGGGCCACCGAGCGAACACGGCTTGAGCGGTTGTGTCGGCATCGGCATGAGGAAACACCCGCAGATTTCCGTCCCGCCGGAGATGTTGATGATGGGTGCCTCGCCGCCGCCGACGTTCTCGTAGAACCACATCCACGACTCGGGGTCCCACGGTTCGCCGGTCGACCCGAGCAGGCGGAGACTCGACAGGTCGTGTTTCTCGACGTACTCGTCGCCGTACTTTCTGAGGGCACGAATCGCGGTGGGCGAGATGCCGAACGTGGTGAGTCGATGTCGCTCAATCATCTCCCAGAACCGGTCGGGTTCGGGATAGTCGGGTGCGCCTTCGTACATGAAGATAGTGCCGGCGAACGTGTGGTTCCCGATGAGCGTCCACGGCCCCATCATCCACCCGATGTCCGACACCCAGAAGAAGCGGTCTTCCGGTTTCTGGTCGAATCCGAAGTGAATCTCTTTGGCCGTCTGCATCTGCACGCCCGCGTGCGTGTGGACGATACCTTTCGGCTTGCCCGTCGTCCCCGACGAGTACAGCAGCATCGATTCGGCGTCCGACGGGAGGTGTTTCGTCTCGTATTCGCTGTCTGCTTCGTCTACGGTGTCGGTCCACCACTCGTCGCGTTCGTCGTTCCACGGGACGGTTTCGTCGCTGTCTTCGAACCGCCGGTAGACGACGGTGTGTTCGACGCAACCTGCTTCCTCGATGGCCTCGTCGGCAGTCTCTTTCAGGCGAACCTCGGACCCTCGTCGGTAGAACCCGTCGGCCGTAAAGAGGACCGAACACTCGGGGTCTTCGAGACGGGTCGCCGTGGCGTCGACGCCGAATCCGGAGAAGATGGGGACGGCTATCGCGCCGACTTTGAAACATCCGTAGAGGATGGAGATGACTTCGGGCACCATCGGCATGTAGAGGCCGACGGTGTCACCCGTCTCGACGCCGTAGGATTCGAGAACGTTCGCGACGCGGTTCGCTTCCCGATACAGGTCGTGGTAGGTTCGCTGGACGACGTCACCGTGTTCGCCCTCCCAGATGCAGGCGACTCGGTTTCGGTTCGGTGAATCGACGGCGGCGTGACGGTCCAACACGTTGTGGGCGACGTTGATTTCGCCGCCTGGGTACCAGTTGGAGAACTGTGGGCCGTCGCTGTCGTCTCGCACCCCGTCGTACGGTTCGTAGAAGTCGATATCGAGATAGTCGACGAGTTCGTCCCAGAACCACTCGACACCGGACGCGTTGACCCCCGGTTTCTCCGTCGTCGTTCGTTCGATGAGTTCGTCGTAATCCTCGATATCGTACTGCCGCATGAATCGCGTCACGTTGGCGTCCGCGACGAACGCCGGGTCGGGTTCGTGCACCACCGTGTCGGTGTCGGGTACGTCCATGAATCGTCGTACCGTAGAGAAGACAATGAATCTTTACCGTTCGATAATGCGAGAGCACCTGTGTCTTCGAATCGACTCACCGGGCCGGGGTGTTTTTATCGGCCGGGAAGGTATACCTCAGTATGTACGTCCGGGATGCCAAGAACCGAGACGAGGCCTGGCTGCTCGACGCACTCGAGGACCTGGAACTCGACGACACCGCGTTCCGCTCCCGCGACTACGTCATCGCACTCGACGAGGAGACGAACGAGAAGGCGGGATTCGGTCGAATCCGCGTCCACAAGGGTGACGAGTCGTTCTGCGAGATTACCTGTGTTGGCGTCCCCGAGCGCTGGCGAAAACAGGGCGTCGGTGCCCACGTCGTAGAACGACTCGTCGACAGGGCGCTCGCCGAAGGGTTCGACACCGTCTACGGCTTTTCGTCCGCCTACAGATACTGCACCCAGTTCGGGTTCGACCCCGTCGATGCCTCGGACCTCCCCGACCGAGTCAACACCCGGTTCGAGCAGGTCAAAGCCGGCGACGACGACGCGATTGCCGTCCGCATCGACACCGACGAGTTCACCATGCCGGACGAGCTTCGAGAGCGATTCAAGGTGGCCAGTCCCGCCCCGAGTCCCGACGAGACGGAACCGGAACTCTCGGCAGAGGATTTCGGCTACGACGAAGAGACGCCGACGAAGTACTCGACGAATTTGCGGCGATAACGTTCAGGTCCGGCCTTCGAGGAAGTCCGTGCTGAAGACAATCCACGTGAGCACGCTACAGAAGAGAATCGGCGGGAGGATAGCAAAGCCCCACAGCGGTTCGAGTCCTTGCATCAAGATGAGGACTACGTCTGCGAGTCCGAGGGCGAGAAACGGCGCAGTGGCCAGTGCGGCACGTTTCCGGTTCTTCCCACCCTCTTCTTCCGGGAGCGGTCCGGGCGATGGGTCACCGGCCGAAGACGACGTAGATGTCGACGAGGGCGCGTCCATGGACGCCTCTCAGACCCCGACGAGCAAAAACGGTCCGCCTTTCGGTCGGGAGTCGCTCACGCGTCTTCGAGTCGCGACGCGAACTCGACGAGGCCGAACAGCACCGCGAGGACGAGCGCCGAGACGACCATCCCGTAGAGGCTGAACGCGACTGGTGACGTCGGCAACGAGAGGAGGCCGAAGAAGGTCACTTCGGCGACAACCTGACCGCCGTTCGCTCCGATGAATACGCCGAGGATGCCCGAGATAAGCACCACGCTCGCACCGACGAGCAAGAGGATATCCCGGCCGCCTAACCGTTCGTTCACGTCGCCGGATTAGGACCGGACCGTATAGTCGCTTACGGGGCGTGTCGGGTGACCGCCATCTCGAACGAGCGTCGGACGCCGAGAGACGAACGAACTAAGCGACACCGCGTGAATCTCCGCAACACGATGTCCCAATCGCTCGTCGAACGCGCTCGTGAAGCGCTCGACAACGCCTACGTTCCGTACTCGGAGTACACCGTCGGTGCCGCCCTCGAAACGAAAGACGGGTCGGTCTACGTCGGGTGTAACATCGAGAACGCCAACTACTCGAACAGTCTCCACGCCGAAGAAGTCGCTATCGCGGAGGCGGTCAAGAACGGCCACACCGAGTTCGAACGCGTCGCGGTGACGTCGGGTGCCCGCGACGGCGTCACTCCCTGTGGGATGTGTCGACAGACGCTCGCGGAGTTCGGCGACGAGAACCTCGAAATCGTCTGTGACCTCGGCGGCGACGAGGTGGCCGTCTACACCCTCGGCGAACTCCTGCCGAACACCATCTCGCTGGACACGCTCGAAGCGGCGGCCGAGAAGCGCGAACGCGACGAGTAACCTTCCGGAGAACGCAAGAATTTCCACTATCCCCGAGGGAGTAGACGTATGAACGACAGTGAGGACCCGAACGCCGAGGTACAGTATCACCTCGAAGTCGGTCCAGAGGACCTCGCAGATGCGGTTTTGCTGCCCGGGAATCCCGAGCGCGTCGACAAGATAACCGCGCTGTGGGACGACTACGAAGAGAAGGCCTACCACCGCGAGTACCGCACTGCGACGGGAACGTACGACGAAACACCGATATCCGTCACGTCGACGGGTATCGGCAGTCCCTCGGCGGCGATAGCCGTCGAAGAACTCGCGCGTGTCGGCGTCGATACGTTCATCCGGGTCGGGTCCTGCGGTGCAATCCAACCGGAGATGGACGTCGGTGACCTCGTCATCACGTCGGGTGCAGTCCGTCAAGAGGGCACGTCCAAGGAGTACGTCCGCGAAGATTACCCCGCAGTTGCAGACAACGAAGTCGTCTCTGCACTCGTCGCCGCCGCCGAACGACTCGACTACGACTACCACGTCGGACTGACGATGAGCGCCGACTCCTTCTACGCCGGACAGGGCCGCCCCGGATTCGAGGAGTTCCGCGCTGCTGGGTCCGAGTCGCTCGTCGAGGAACTCCAGAACGCGAACGTCAAGAACATCGAGATGGAGGCGTCGGCGCTCTTGACCATCGCCAACGTCTACGGACTCCGCGCCGGTGCTGTCTGCTCCGTCTACGCGAACCGCGTCACCGGCGAGTTCCGGACGGAAGGCGAGTCCCGTGCGGCCGAAGTCGCCAGTCTCGCAGTCCACCTCCTCGCGAAGATGGACGAGGCCAAACGAGAGGCCGGTGTCGACCACTGGCACGCCGGATTGAGCCTCGAGTAATCCGACAACCGTCGAACCCGAATTTCGACGGCAGGGCACGTATAAGCCCACAATTAGGAGGTATCTGGCGACCGTTTCAAAGCCCCTTTATCTAATGACTACACAGACGACGACATGAGCACGCAGGTCGTCGTCCTCGGTTCGGGTTACGCCGGGGCCGGCGCAGTAAAACGCCTCGAATCGGAACTCGGCCACGACGCAGAACTGACGTGGGTCGCAGAGAACGACTACCACCTCGTCCTCCACGAGGTCCACCGGTGTATCCGAGACCCGAGTGTCGAATCGAGCATCGCGATTCCCATCGACGACGTGAAATCCTCCTCGACCAACTTCGTGAAGGGTCGTGCGACGGACGTCGACGTCGACGAGCGTGTCGTCGAACTCGAAGGTGGGGACACCGTCGACTACGATTACCTGCTCGTCGCCATCGGGTCTTCGACGGCGTTCTTCGGTATCGACGGCCTCGAAGAGTACGCACACCAACTCAAGGGCCTCGACGACGCCCGCGAGATTCACCAGGACATCAAACAAGCCGCGACAGACGCCTCCCGCGACGACCCTGCACAGGTCGTCATCGGTGGTGCTGGGCTCTCCGGTATCCAGTCCGCTGCGGAAGTCGCGGAGTTCCGCGACCTGAACCGCGCCCCCATCGACATCAAACTCGTCGAAGGGATGGACGAAATCTTCCCCGGAAACGACCCGGAACTGCAGGGTGCGCTCCGCCGCCGTCTCGAAGACCTGGATATCGACATCTTGACCGGCGACTTCATCTCGAAAGTCGACGAGGAGACGGTCTACATCGGCGGTGGCGAAGACGAGTCGCCCGAGGAACTCGCCTACGACGTCCTCGTCTGGACCGGCGGTATCACGGGCCAACCCGAAGCGAGTGACCTCGAACTCGAACAGGACGAGCGCTCCCACCGCTTCTTCGCCGAAGACGACTTCCAGACGAGCGACGAACGCGTCTTCGCTGTCGGTGACTGTGCCCTCGTCGAACAGGGTGCCGACAACGTCGCACCGCCGACGGCACAGGCCGCCTGGGACGCTGCTGACGTCGCCGGTGCGAACCTCGCTCGTGCCATCGAAGGCAAACCGCTCGAACGCTGGTCCTTCACCGACAAGGGGACGGTCATCTCTATCGGTGAAGATGCTGTCGCGCACAGCGTCAAGTTCCCCGTCGTCGGGGAGTTCCCGGTCAACGTCTTCGGCGGACCGCTCGCGAAGATGCTGAAGAAGGGTATCGCCGCGAACTGGATTGCCGACGTGACCGGCGTCAACCGCGCTGTCTCCGCCTGGAACGACCTGTAGACGCCGCGACGCCCCCGACTCTCCCGACCCTGTTGCTGGGTCGACTACTTCGTTTCTGCGCTGCTGTCATCCGGTCTGGACGGACCACTGTACAGCGGTGCGACTGGTCGAACTACGAGTATCGGCGCTCCGAACGTGCGCTCGAAAAGAAAGAAAAGAGAGGCGGGCGAACTCAGTGCGACGGTTCGCCGACGGGTGCCTCCATATCGTCGATACGGAGGATGAGGATGTTGCTCGTGTCGTCTTTGCCGTCGAGCGTGCCGTCGATGACGAGACGCGACAGCGGCGTCGGGCCGACACGAATCTTGTCTCCCTCGTGGAAGTTCCGAACCGAGCCCTGGACGTGAATCTCGGCGCGGCAGAGTTCGGGGTGGTGGACGCTCGACAGGTCGATTTCGTCCACGTTGACGCCCTCGACTCGCTCGTCGTTGTGGAACAGTGGGACCACCGCAGGTTCGTCCATCTTCTCGACGTCGAGTGCCTCGTAGGCGTTCGCAGTCGGCTTGTAGCCACCTTTCGGCCCCGGTACACCTTCGACGAGTTGGAGTGCCTTCAGGCTCTGCATCTGGTTGCGGATGGTCCCCGGGTTCCGGTTGACCTCTTCGGCGATGTCCTCGCCCTTCACCGCGTCCTCAGATTCTCGGTAGAGGTTGATGAGTGCAGTGAGGATAGTTTTCTGACTCGAAGTCAGTTCGATTGATGACATGGAGAGTGGTTCGCAACATACGTCCTTAAATCCGATGGATGGCAGGCAGAATCTACTGTTCGGAAACCATGTAACGAACACCTATACAGGAATGTTCCGTGAGACCGACGGTCACGGATTCTGTGTCGATAGCACTATACGGGTCACGGGAGTGCGGTCGGATATGAACGGGAAACGAGTCCTCGTCACCGGTGGTGCCGGGTTCATCGGTTCTAACCTCGCAAACGCCCTCGCCGAAGACAACGACGTGGTCGCTGTCGACGACCTGTATCTCGGGACTCCCGAGAACCTCGACGATTCGGTCGAGTTCCACGACGTGAGCGTCCTCGACGACGACTTGCCCACCGAAGGTGTCGACGTCGTGTTTCACCTCGCGGCGCTGTCGTCGTACAAGATGCACGAAGACGACCCGGCCCGCGGTGCGCGCGTCAACGTCGAAGGCTTCGTCAACACGGTCGAACAGGCTCGAAACGACGGGTGTGACACCGTCGTCTACGCCTCCACGTCGTCGATTTACGGGTCGCGAACCGAACCCTCGCCGGAGGACATGCCCGTCGAGGCACGAACCGGGTACGAGGCGTCGAAACTCGCCCGCGAACGCTACGCCGAATACTTCCACCACCACTACGACATGACGCTCGCCGGCCTGCGATTCTTCTCCGTCTATCAGGGCTTCGGCGGCGCAGAAGAACACAAAGGCGAGTTCGCCAACACCATCGCACAGTTCGCCGACAAAATCGCGAACGGCGAGCGTCCCGAACTCTTCGGAGACGGGTCACAGACACGCGACTTCACCCACGTCGACGACATCGTCCGCGGCATCGTCCTCGCCGCCGACCACCGACTGCAGGGTATCTACAATCTCGGGACGGGTGAGAGTTACTCGTTCAACGAGATGGTGTCGATGATAAACGAGGCGCTCGGAACCGACGTCGAACCGAAGTACATCGAAAACCCGCTCGACGTGTACGTCCACGACACGATGGCCGACTCGACGAAGATTCGCGAGGCGACTGGATGGGAACCCGAGATCTCGTTCGAGGAGGGTGTCCGCCGCGTCTGCGAACCGTATCTCGACGACTGACCTGCGAGATTCGGTTCTCGACGACTAACTGCCGAGGCGCTACTGCGAATCGTCCACCGACGTCGGTGGATTCGACCGACTCCGTTCTTCGAAATCGACGCTCACGGCGACGGGTTCGCCTGTCGCTTCCCGAACCGCGCTCCCGAGTCTATCGGCTAACTGCGGATACTGCTGTCCGACCGGATGCTGGACGGTCATCGTCACGTCGCGCGGGTCCTCACCCAGTCCGGCAGCCCCGAACTCGACGCGCAACTGGAGGTGGCGCATGCGGGTGGATACGACGCGTCGTCGCAAAAGTCGGGTGGCGAAATCGCACTCTCGAACCCGTCCCCGGACACGAGAGTTGTTCCCACGACTGGGTGTTCCGATGCCACTAAACATCTCCCCCGAGTGGAGGTACCATGGAACGAAACGTCAGGATTCTCGGTGCTCCGACCGACTACGGCGCCAATCGACGTGGCGTTGACATGGGTCCCTCTGCGATTCGGTATGCCGGTCTCAAACAGCAACTCGAAGCTGCCGGTGTGAAGACTGTCGATGCAGGCGACTTGAGCGTCCCTCACCACGCGATACACGACGCCGACGCCGGCGCGGAGAACGCCAAACACATCCAAGAGGTCGAAGAGGTCTGTACCGCACTCGCGGACGCCGTCTCGACGTCTCTCTCGGAGGGTGAAGCGCCGCTCGCACTCGGTGGTGACCACTCTATCGCTATCGGGTCGATGGTGGGCAGCGCTCGCGACGCCGATATCGGCGTGGTCTGGTTCGACGCTCACGGCGACTTCAACACGCCCGCAACCTCGCCGTCGGGGAACGTCCACGGGATGCCACTCGCCGCGGCACTCGGTATCGGCGACTTCGAGGGTGTCGAGTGGGCGAACGCCGCAGGCCTGAAAGAAGAGAACGTAGCTCTCGTCGGCCTCCGCGACGTCGACGAAAACGAGACGGCGGCGATTCACGACAGTGACGTGACTGCGTTCACGATGTCGGATATCGACCACCGCGGTATCACCGAGGTGACGGGGGAGGCACTCGACGTGGTGACAGACGGGACCGACGGCATCCACGTCAGTCTCGACCTGGACTGGTTGGACCCCCGCGAAGCACCCGGCGTCGGGACGCCCGTCCGCGGCGGTGCGACGTATCGCGAAGCACACGCGGCGATGGAACTCGTCGCGGAGTCGGGAGCGATGCGCTCGATGGAACTCGTGGAAGTCAACCCCATCCTCGACGAGCACAACGAGACGGCAGCACTCGCGACCGAACTCGCCGCAAGCGCCTTCGGCAAGCGCATCCTCTGATGGCCGCACCGAGAGACGCGCCGGCACCACACGACCTCGCTGCCGGCGTCGTGGTCATCCGCAACAACTCCGTGCTCGCCGTCTACGAGAAGGACCGCTGGGGACTCCCGAAAGGCGGGTCCGAACCCGGGGAGTTCTTCTACGAGACGGCCGCCCGAGAGGCCGCAGAGGAGACGGGAATCGACGTGGACATCGAGTCGCTCGCCTTCACGAGCGAGATTCGCGGCCCAGACAGGCGTATCTACCTCCAACGATTCTATCACGCGACTGCGCTCGACCCCACTGCGGACCCGACGCCGAGCGACCCCGACGACGAAATCGAGGACGCGGCGTTTCTCCCGCTGACGGCGCTTGGGTCGACGCTCACCTACCGGCCACGTGTCGAACCCCTCCGTGAGTGGCTTAGAGACCGCAAACCACGGCACTACACGTACGACCTGACGAACGAACCGTCTCACGTGGACAAGTAGTCACTCGCTGGTCTGTTTTCTGAACCCGTCCGCAAAAAATCGCACCCAGAGCGGGTTATTCTTCGACGGTTTCGTCGTCAGCGTCGGGAGACTCGTCGACAGCAGCGTCCCCGACTTCCTCGTCGAGTTCTTCGTCTTCAGTCGTCATCGTCGGTGGAATCACGTCGACGGAGGCGACGGAGTCACCCGCGTCGAGGTCCATGACGATGACGCCCATCGTGTTGCGACCGACCGTCGAGATGTCTTCGACGGGAGTGCGGACGATTTGCCCCTCGTCGGACATGACGACGAGGTGGTCGCCCTCGCCGACGGTGTTGATTGCACACACTGGGCCGTTTCGCTCGTTGGTCTTGATGTCGATGAGACCCTTCCCGTTCCGCGACTGCGGGCGGTACTTGTCGAGGTCGGTTCGTTTGCCGTATCCGTTGTCGGTGACCGTCAGAATCCAACTGTGGTGTTCTTCGTCGACTGCGGCGACGCCGGCGACGACGTCGTCGCCGGTCAGTTTGATGCCGCGGACACCACGTGCGGACCGGCCCATCGCCCGGACTTCGTCTTCGTCGAAGCGGATGGACATCCCCTGTTCGGTACCGATGACCAAGTCGTGGCCACCGTGAGTGACCTCCACGTCGACGAGTTCGTCGCCGTCGTCGAGTTTGGTGGCGATGATACCCGTCGAGAGGATGTTCTGGAAGCGGTCCATGCTGGTGCGCTTGATGTACCCGTTGCGGGTCACCATCGTCAGGTACCCGTCGACTTCCTCCAGGTCGTCGCAGTTGACGACGGCGGTAATCTCTTCGCCCTGGTCGAAGTCGAGTAAGTTGACTGCGGACTTCCCCCGAGCGGTTCGAGACATCTCTGGCACCTGATAGGCTTTGAGTTGGTAGACCTGTCCGTGGTTCGTGAAGCACAACAGGTCGTCGTGAGTGTTGGCGACGAACACCGACGACACTCTGTCGCCTTCTTTCAGGTCCGTCCCGATGATTCCCTTGCCGCCGCGGTGTTGAGCGCGGAAGCGCGAGACGGGCATGCGTTTGATGTAGTCGTCTTCGCTGACGACGACGACGACGTCCTCTTCGGGGATGAGGTCAGCACGCGTGACTTCGCCGGTGTTGGCGACGAACGAGGTCCGCCGGTCGTCTGCGTACTCGTCTTTGATGTCGAGGAGTTCGGACTCGATGACGGCGTCGAGTTCGGACCGGTCGTCGAGGATTGCTTCGAGGCGCTCGATAGTCGCCTGTACGTCCTCGTACTCGTCTTCGATTTCGGCCGCTTCCATCGAGGTGAGCGAACCGAGTTGCATCGAGACGATGTGGTTGGCCTGGTCCTCGGAGAAGTCGAACGAGGTGAGCGGTTCGCCGTCGACTTCGACGGTGACTTCGCCACGCAGGGCGGCCTTCGCGTCGTCACGACTCTCGGAGTTCCGAATCGTCTCGACGACGTCGTCGATGTTGTCGAGTGCTTTCAGGCGGCCTTCGAGGATGTGTGCTCTGTCTTCTGCCTCGGCGAGTTCGTACTCGGAGCGCCGGCGAACCACGTCGCGGCGGTGGTCGAGATAGTGCTGGAGCGTCTCCTTGAGCGTCAGTACCTGCGGTTGGCCGTCGACGAGGGCGAGGTTGATGACGCCGAACGTCGATTCGAGGTGGTTGTCGAGCAGTTGGTTCTTGACGACTTCGGCTATCGCGCCGCGCTTGAGTTCGATGACGACGCGGATGCCGTCACGGTCGGACTCGTCGCGGATGTCGCGGATGCCCTCTATCTTGCCGGCGTTCACGTCGTCGGCGATGCGCTCGATGAGGCGGGCCTTGTTCTCCTGATACGGGAGTTCGTTGATGACGATGCGGCCTTCCTCTTCGTCGACGTCGTAGTCGGCGCGGACGCGGACTCGCCCGCGTCCCGTCTTGTAGGCCTTGTGGACCGCGTTTCGGCCGACGATGTTGGCACCCGTCGGGAAGTCGGGGCCCTTGACGTGTTCCATCAGGTCGGCGACGGTGGCGTCGGGGTTCTCGATGAGTTCGACGGTGGCGTCGATGACTTCACCGAGGTTGTGCGGCGGGATGTTCGTGGACATCCCGACTGCGATACCGGACGACCCGTTGACGAGCAAGTTCGGGAACGACGACGGCAGTACCGTCGGTTCCTGCTTGCGGTCGTCGTAGTTCGACTGGAAGTCGACCGTATCTTTGTCGATGTCGGCGAGGAGTTCCTCGGCGATAGACGACATCCGCGCTTCCGTATACCGCATCGCCGCCGGCGGGTCGCCGTCGACAGACCCGAAGTTCCCCTGTCCGTCGACGAGGGGGTAGCGCATGGAGAAGTCCTGCGCCATGCGTGCGAGCGTGTCGTAGATAGCAGAGTCACCGTGTGGGTGGTAATCACCCATCGTCTCGCCCACGATGGACGAGGACTTCCGGTGTGAGGAGTTGGAGGTGACGCCCGCCTGGTGCATCGCATAGAGGATGCGCCGGTGGACGGGTTTCAGGCCGTCGCGGACGTCCGGCAGGGCACGACCCGCGATGACCGACATCGCGTAGTCGATGTACGACTGCTCCATCTCGTCTTCGATGCGAGCGTTTCTAATCTCCGCCGCGATGCCCGCGCCGGGTTCGAAGGAATCAGGTGCGTCAGAACTCATATCAGATATCTACCCACTCGGCTTCAGTCGCGTGTTCTTTGATGAACTCTTTTCGCGGTCCGACGGCGTCGCCCATGAGGATGTTGAACATCCGGTCTGCCGCCGCGGCGTCCTCGATAGTGATGCGCTTGAGGACGCGGTTTTCGGGCTTCATCGTCGTCTCCCACAGTTGGTCGGGGTTCATCTCGCCGAGACCCTTGAACCGCTGGACCTGCGTGGGGTTGCCGTTGCATTTCTCCTCGATGATGCGGTCCCGTTCTTCTTCGTTCATCGCGTCGTAGGTGTTGCCTCGGTAGCGGACGCGGTAGAGCGGTGGTTGTGCCGCGTAGACGTACCCCGACTCGATGAGGGGACGCATGTGCCGGTAGAGTAAGGTGAGGAGCAACGTCCGGATGTGTGCCCCGTCGACGTCGGCGTCGGTCATCAGGATGATACGGTTGTACCGCGCCTCTTCGATGTCGAACTCGTCACCGATGCCCGCACCGATGGCGGTGATGAGGGCCCGAATCTCGTCGTTCTGCAGGATTCGGTCGAGACGGTGTTTTTCGACGTTCAGAATCTTCCCCTTGAGGGGGAGGATGGCCTGGAACTTTCTATCGCGGCCCTGCTTGGCGGACCCGCCTGCGGAGTCTCCCTCCACGACGAACAGTTCGGACTTCGTTGGGTCACGACTCTGACAGTCGGCGAGTTTCCCGGGGAGCGCCGTGGATTCGAGCGCGGACTTGCGTCGCGTGAGTTCTTCGGCCTGCTTTGCGGCCTTCCGGGCGCGTGCTGCCTCGACGGCCTTCGAGATGATGGCCTGTGCCACGTCCGGGTGCTCTTCGAAGTAGGTCCCCAGTTTCTCGTGGGTGACGCTCTCGACGATACCACGAACCTCGGAGTTGCCGAGTTTCGTCTTCGTCTGCCCCTCGAACTGTGGGTCGGGGTGTTTGACGGAGATGACCGCGGTGAGGCCCTCACGGACGTCTTCGCCACGGAGGTTCTCGCCGTCGAGGTCCGAGAGCATCCCCTCGGAGTTGGCGTAATCGTTGACGACGCGAGTCAGCGCCGTCTTGAACCCGGTGAGGTGTGTCCCACCTTCGCGTGTGTTGATGTTGTTGGCGAAGGCGTGGATAGAGCCCTGCAGTTCGTCCGTCGCCTGCATGGCGATTTCGACTTCGATACCCTCCGACTGGTCTTCGTAGTAGATGACGTCGTCGTGGAGGGACGTCTTCGTCTCGTCTAAGTACTCGACGAACTCGCGGATACCGCCCTCGTAGAGGAAGGTACTCGACTCGTCGGTTCGCTCGTCCGTGAGCGTGATTTCGACGCCAGAGTTGAGGAAGGCCAGTTCTCGAAGTCGGTTTTCGAGCGTCTTGTAGTCGAACTCGTCCGTCTCGAAGATATTGTCGTCCGGCCAGAATCGGATGACTGTGCCGGTCTTTTCGTCGGCATCGAGGTCACGAATCCGCTTGAACTCCTCCGGAAGTGGTTCGCCGAGTTCGAAACGGTGACGCCAGAGCGCGCCGTCGCGTTTGACTTCGACCTGCAGTTCCTTCGAGAGCGCGTTGACGACGGAGACACCGACGCCGTGGAGGCCCCCGGAGACCTGATAGGATTTGTTGTCGAACTTCCCGCCGGCGTGGAGGATGGTCATGATGACCTCCAGGGCAGGTCGGTCGTACTGTTCGTGCGTATCCACCGGGATACCACGGCCGTTGTCGGAGACGCTGACTGACCCGTCGTCGTGAAGGGTCACTTCGATAGCGTCGCAATACCCCGCAAGTGCTTCGTCGATAGAGTTGTCGACGACTTCGTAGACGAGGTGATGAAGTCCGCGAGAATCGGTGGACCCGATGTACATCGCCGGACGCTTCCGAACGGCTTCAAGCCCTTCGAGGACCTGAATCTGCCCGGCCCCGTACTCGTTTTCCTGTGACATCTGGAAAGGCCTAGGATAGCCCATCCCTTAAAGCCTCGCACGCGCGAGCGCGTACTACATACAGGAACGCCGCTTTGAGTGCCGCACCTCCATTCGGTCGGGCTTTTTGCGTCACCGGGCCGACCGGGTCGCGACGGACGACACTTGTTGCGTTCACTTTCACTTCGTTGCCGGAGAGTACTTAACGCGGGAATTGGTAGATGCGGCACAGGAAATGACGTCGTTCCAGTCGACGCTCGGCGAAGACGAGGGGATTGCAGAGGAGTTGGCGAAAGGCCAGCGAGAGATCTCCATCGCCGAGTTCTTCGAAAAGAACAAGCACATGCTGGGCTTCGACAGCGGAGCCCGTGGGTTGGTCACGGCCGTCAAAGAGGCCGTGGACAACGCACTCGACGCAACGGAAGAAGCGGGTATCCAACCCGATATCTACGTGGAAATTAGCGAGGTGCGCGACTACTATCGCCTCGTCATCGAAGACAACGGACCGGGCATCACCAAAGAACAGGTGCCCAAAGTGTTCGGGAAACTCCTCTACGGTTCTCGTTTCCACGCACGCGAACAGTCCCGTGGTCAGCAGGGTATCGGTATCTCTGCGGCAGTTCTCTACTCTCAGTTGACCAGCGGGAAACCCGCGAAGATTACGAGTCGGACGCAAGGCTCTGCGGATGCCGAGTACTTCGAACTCGTCATCGACACGGACAAGAACGAACCCGAGATTCGTTCGTCGAAGACGACGTCGTGGGACCGCCCACACGGGACGCGCATCGAACTGGAGATGGAAGCGAACATGCGCGCTCGCCAGCAACTCCACGACTACATCCTCCACACGGCAGTCGTGAACCCGCACGCTCGCTTCGAACTCCGGGAACCCGGCCTCGACGAACCGATGAAGTTCGAGCGGGCGACAGACCAACTCCCCGAACAGACCAGCGAGATTCGTCCACACCCACACGGCGTGGAACTCGGGACGCTCCTGAAGATGCTCAACGCGACGGAGTCGTACTCTGTCTCCGGATTCCTTCAGGAGGAGTTCACCCGCGTGGGTGCGAAGACGTCCTCGAAGATTATCGACTCGTTCCGTGACCGGCACTTCGGCCGGGAGATGACGTGGCAGACACCGGCGTCCCACGAGACGGACGAACTCGTCGCCGTCGTGGAAGACGCCATCGCCAACAAGGGGAAGGGTCCGACCGCCGCGTTCGCCGAGGAACTCGTCGACATCGTCACGGGCAAAGACCGAATCGCCTACAGCGAACTCGTCGATATCGTCGGCAACGTCGCCGACTCCGTCGGCGCAGAGACGGACACCTCGTTCGGCGACACGGTCCAAGAGAACGTCGTCGAAGCGGTGTGGCCCGTCCTCTCGGAGGACCGAGAGAGCGACATCTACGCCATCGTCGACGACGTGACGACGACCAAGAAGAGCGACGCCGGCAAGGTGTCTATCGCCCGGTCTATCGCGACGCAGTTCGCCGAGACGACGGGGCCGAAAGACCGTGCCTCTCACGAGGACATCTCCGAGTTCGTCGTGTGGGCGGCCGAACGCACCAAAGAACGCCAAGACGAGACCTACGGCGAGACGGCACAGGAGAAGATTATCGACGCCATCTGGTCGCGGATGCGGACCGTCCCCGACGACGTCCCGAAGGTCCGCGACATCGCGGGTGACCGCGACGTCGCACGCGACTTGCTCGAAGGCATGCGCGAGGCGGACATCCTCGCGCCGCCGACGGACTGTCTGTCGCCCATCTCCGCAGAACTCGTCGAAGAAGGGCTGAAAAAGGAGTTCGACGCCGACTTCTTCGCGGCGGCGACCCGTGACGCGGAAGTCCACGGCGGCGACCCCTTCATCGTGGAGGCGGGCATCGCCTACGGGGGCGAACTCAAATCTGAAGGGAGCATCGACCTGCTTCGATTCGCCAACCGCGTCCCCCTCGTCTACCAGCAGGGGGCGTGTGCCATCACGCACGTCGTCAAGGACATCGGGTGGCGGAACTACGGCCTCGACCAACCGGGCGGAAGCGGGATGCCGAACGGCCCCGCCGTCCTCATGGTCCACGTCGCCTCCACGAACGTCCCCTTCACGAGCGAGTCGAAAGACGCGCTCGCGGACGTCCCGGCCATCCAGGACGAAGTCGAACTCGCGATTCGCGAGGCGGCACGCGAACTCAAATCCTATCTCTCGAAGCGCCGGTCCCTCCAGAAACGTCGCGAGAAACAGGACGTCCTCGGGCGCATCCTCCCGCAGATGGCGACGAAGCTCTCCGAAGTCACGGGGCGCAACGAACCCAACATCGAGGGAGCGCTCGCTCGCATCATGAACAACGTGAGCGTCGGCCGAGAAATCGACGACGAGACGGTGACGCTGACGGTGAAGAACTACTCCAGTACCATCGAGTCACCCGACATCACGGAAATCGTGACGACCGAACCGGGTGGCCTGAACGGTGACGCCACCGTTGTCGACTTAGACGGCGAGTGGTTCGTCAAGTGGAATCCCGAGGTGTCGCCCGGAGAGACGGCGACGCTCACGTACACGATTGCAGAGGACGCGTCGTTCGACATCAACGTCGACGGCGTCGAAGCAGAGAAACTCACGGTGAACGCATAATGGCATCCGATTCGAAGACATCCGAGGAGATTGCCCGCGAACGGCTCATCGACCTCGCAGCGGAGTTCTACGACCAGTTCGACCGGGGGGAGATTCCCGAGATGAAACTCCCGACCCGGACGAAGAGCAACATCGAATACGACGAAGACTCCCACGTCTGGGTCTACGGCGACCGAACCTCGACCCGGTCGGCAAACAGCGTCCGCGGCGCGCGGAAACTGCTGAAAGCCGCCTACACCATCGAGTTCCTCGCCCGCCAACTCGACGAAGACCGCTCGTCCACCCTTCGTGAACTCTACTACCTCTCGGAGTCGTGGGACGCAGAAGAGGCCCACTTCTCCGACCAGGACGAGTCGAACCAGTTGGTGGAGGACCTCGAAATCGTCTCGCACGTCACGCGGGAAGACTTCCACATGCGCCCCGAGGAGTCGGGTGCGACCCTCATGGGGCCGTTGAAGATTCGAGAACAGACCCGCCGCGGCGAGCGCGAAATCCACTGCCAGGGCGACGTCGGCGAAGGTGGCTACCAGATTCCGAACAACCCCGACACCATCGACTTCCTCGACCACGACATCGACTTCGTGATGTGCGTCGAGACCGGTGGGATGCGTGACCGCCTCATCGAAAACGGGTTCGACGAGGAGTACAACGCTCTCATCGTCCACCTGAAGGGCCAACCCGCCCGTGCGACCCGTCGTATCACGAAGCGCCTCCACGACGAACTCGACCTGCCAGTCGTGGTCTTTACAGACGGTGACCCGTGGTCCTACCGCATCTTTGGCTCTGTCGCCTACGGGTCTATCAAGTCGGCCCACCTCTCGGAGTATCTCGCGACGCCAGAGGCCCGCTTCGTCGGGATTCAACCGCAGGACATCGTCGACTACGACCTGCCGACCGACCCGCTCGCGGATTCGGACATCAACGCGCTCCAGTCGGAACTCGAAGACCCGCGCTTCATGACCGACTACTGGGAAGAACAGATAGAACTCCAACTCGACATCGGCAAGAAGGCAGAACAGCAGGCACTCGCGGCCCGTGGTCTGGACTTCGTGACCGACGAGTATCTGCCGACGCGCCTCGACGAGATGGGCGTCATCTAACGCCGACGACCGAGATTTTTCCGCTTACGGGTGGAGTCCGTCACCGCGGAACCCATCGAAGTAGCGCCTGACGATACCGTTGCATTCTCGTGGCTGACTCGTCGCCAAGTCGTGTCCGACGCCGCCGAACAGCGCCAGCGTCGAGTCGTCGATACCGTCTTTGAGTTCACGGAGTCGTGGTTCGGGGAACAGACTGTCGCTGTCGCCAGCGGCCACGAGCGTCGGGGCGTCGATATCGCCGAGAATCTCCCGTGCGTCGTGTTCGAGAGTGGCCGTACACGAGACGACGACGTCAGACGGGTACTCTGGCCGGAAGTTTGCGAACCGCCCGGCGAACTGGACGAACGGTGGGACGACAGTCTGTTCGGAACCGGTCGCCGTCTCGCGCACCGTGTCGGCGAGCACGTCGGCCCACTTGCCCTTGCCGGCCCAGTTTCGCCACTGTTTCACGGCGTTTTCTCCGTGGCCACCGAGACGACTCCCGGCCGAGACGATAGCGACGTGGTCCACGTAGTCCGCGTAGTCGGCAGCGAGGTACTGCGCGACGAGGCCCCCCAGAGACACGCCGATGACGTCCGCCGGCCACAGGCCCTGTTCGTCGACGACGGTGGCGTACGCGGCGGCCATGTCGCGGGTCGAAGAGCCGACGGGGAGGTGTCTGCGCCGGCCGACGACCCAGACGTCACGGTCCGCGAACTCGCGGTAGAGGTTCGTGAGCATCATCGCCGTCCCGCGGTTCGGGTCGCCGCGCTGGAAGGCGTCGGAGAGGCCGGGGATGACCAACAGGGGGTCGCCGCCAGTGTCACCGAACCGGTAGTAGGGTCGGCGACCAGCGAGCATGCCGTAATCGAGGTCCATGTCCCGATAGACGGGACGGCCCGGCAAAATCGTTCTGTCTGTTTACACCTCTACAGGGCGACAGCGCCCCGGCGTGGGCCGAGACGACGACTCAGACGTCGCTGGGGTCGTCGAGCACGACGGGGATACCCCGGCGTGCGACGTCGACGACGAACGCGTCTTCGTCCGTTTCGAGAACCGGGATGGTGTCGTAGTGGATGGGCAGTACGAGGTCAGGGTCGAGTGTCTTCGCGAGGTCCGCCGCCTCGTGGCGGTCCATCACGACGGTGCCGCCGATGTTGGCGAGGAACAGTGATACTTCGAGTCGTTCGAACCCCGCCAGTACGTCCGAATCGCCCGGCCAGAAGATGGTTCGCCCACCGAGCGAGATGTGGTACGCACACCCCAGTCCGCGTGGGTGGTAGGGTTCGCCGTTCTCGCGGACGTGCGGGCCATCCGGGTCGTTGAACGCCGGGAGCGTCCACACGTCGGCGGCACCGACCGTCAGGAAGTCCTCTTCGCCGACGCGAATCGTCTCGTACGGCAGGTCTTCGACCGGTGTTACGTCTCGGTCGATGTTCGCGGCGTCGACGCCTTCGAAAGCGACGACAGTAGCGTCCTCGTCGGCCACCTGTTCGATGGCGTCAGAGTCGTAGTGGTGGTCGTGGGTGACCAAAATCAGGTCGCCGTCGCGGGCGTAGTAGTCGTCGAGGACACCGTAGCGTCCGGGGTCGAAGTAGACGACGAACCCGTCGGGCGACTCGACGCGAACCGTCGCATACCCAAGCCACGAGACAGAGAGGCCGTCGTGTTTGATGCTCATACTCGACAGGTGGGCCCGGCGGATGAAAAACGCGACTACTGCGAGTCGGCGACGGGAATCGTCGGTTACTGTGACCCTGCCAACCGTTCGACGCGTTCGAGCGTATCGGCTGTCTCGGCCGTCTTGTCTTCTCGGACCGTGACGAACCGGGGGAACCGAAGCGCGTACCCGGAGGAGTACGTCGGCGACGCCTGAATCTCCTCGTACCCGACTTCGAAGACGACAGACGGTCGAATGTCGACTTCTTTGCCCGACTCTCGCTCGATTTCGGGTTCGAGTAGGTCGGTGAGTTCGACGAGTTGCTCGTCGGTGATACCCGTGGCGACTTTGCCGATGGTTTCGAACCGACCGCCGTCGTCCGACGCACCCTCGACGCGGGCCGACAGCAGGAACGTCCCGAGGAACTTCGCGCGCCGGCCTTCGCCCCACTCGGCACCGGTGACGACGAGGTCCAGCGTCTCTACGTCGGGTTTCCGTTTCAGCCAGTTCTTCCCCCGGTCCCCGGGCGAGTACGGGGCGTCGGGGTTTTTGAGCATGATACCTTCGTGGCCGGCGTCGAGTGCGTCGGCCTCGTAGGCGGCGATTTCGTCGGCGTCGTCCGAGTAGAGGAGGTCGGAGACGGCGTCTGAGTCGGGGCCGAGTACGGACGTCAGTCGGTCGTGACGCGCCGACAGCGGGTCGTCTAACAGGTCGTCGCCGTCGGCGTGGAGGCAGTCGAACGCCCGCAGTTCGACGCGGACTTCTTCGCGCATCCGGCCCACGTCGTGTTTGCGTCGGAAGCGCCGGAGAATCTCCTGAAACGGGAGTGGGTCGCCGTCGTCGTCCATGGCCACGACTTCGCCGTCGAGGATGACCGGGTCGGTCACCGTCGCTTCGACGAACTCGACGACTTCCGGGAGTGCGTCCGTCACGTCCTCCATGTTGCGCGAGTAGAGCGATACGTCGCCGTCGGCGTCGTGGTGGACCTGCACGCGAGCGCCGTCGAACTTCGTCTCGACTGCGGCGGTGCCCCACTCGTCGAGGGCGTCGCCGGCAGTGCCTGCCTGTGCGAGCATCGCTTGAATCGGTCTCCCGACTTCGAGACGGACGTCGGCGAGACCGGATTCACCCTCGTCACGGGTGACTTCGGCGACCATCCCGTAATCGTTCGAAACCTGCAGGGCGCGGGCGACGCTCGCAATCGCGTCGTCACGGCGCTCACGGGCGGCCGATTCGGTGTCCGCGTCCACGTCGTCGTCGCGGATGGCGGCGGCGTCTTCGGGGGCGACGAGGAACGCTTCCGCGATGGCGTCACGGACACTCCCTCCGCCGACACCGATACGCATCTCTGAGAGGACGAGACGTGCGAGGAATCTGGCTTCTTCGGGGTCGGTTCGGTTGAACAGGCCGTAGAGGGTCTTGAGCTTCGTGTCCTCGCTCCCGGACCCCGACGCGGCGGCCAGCGACCGAAGTTCGGAATCGAGTTCTGCGACGGTCAGGCCGTCCTGTCCGCCGTCACCGAACGCGGCGAGGCCACGTTGGCCGCCGAAGTCGTAACTCGCGGCGACGGCACCGATTTCCCCGAGGTCCGCGAGTCTGTCTTCGACGTCGTCGGCGGAGACGTTCGGCCCCGCGGCACGAGCAATCGCTTCGTGACAGAGGCGTGGGCCGATATCGAGCGTGGTGGAGTCCCACGCCGGGAAGACGCGTCCCTGGACGAATCGGACGACTGTCGAAAGGTCACTGCCGGCGTCCCGGAACAGGTCTGCGAGAAGCGAGACGATGGTGAGGTCGGCGCTCTCTCGTTCTATCTCGGCGGCGCGGGCGGCGAACTCGGCGAACTGCATCGAGCGTGCATACCTCCGCCCGGGGCAAAAGCGTCTCGACAGTCGTCGGTGATGTGATTCGCTGTCGAACGCGGACAGTGCCGGGACGTTCAAGAGTCTCGGCATCGTCTCGGCGGGTATGAGCGACGACCTCGCAGAGCGCGTCGAAGACGTGCTCGCGGTCGACGCGGCCGAGTTCGATGCACAGGCGAAAGCCGACGCTGAGGTACTCAAGCGCGAACTGCGTGAGGGGACCTTCGACAACCACCAGTCCATCGTCGGACTGGAGTACGAGTTCTACGCCGTCTCCGACGGTCGATGGTCCGCGAGCGAAGACGACGTCCACGCGCTCATGCGGGTTCCGCGTCGGATGCTCGGTCTCATGGGCTTCGAGAAGGAACTGGGTCTGCACAACGCCGAGATGACGACGAGTCCCCAACCGTTGAACCCCCACGGACTCCGTGCACAGGAGTCCGAGGTTCGCGCCCGTCTCGAAGCGGCGCTCGACTGCACCGCCGCCGAGGGGATACGCCTCGTCTCCGACGGAATGTGGACCATCCCGCCGGCGGGAGAATCGGCCAGAGAGTACCTCACGGACTCTATCAGAGACGGCGGCATTCGCCTCGCGACGAACATGAGCGGTTCGGTCCGCTACCACGCGATGGCCAACGGGCCGACTGCGCCCCCGTCGTTTACCCTCGAAGCGCCGCACGTCTCACTCGAAGCGGACACGGTGATGCCCGAAGCGCTCATCACGTCTATCCAACCCCACTATCAGGTGCCACGCGCCGAAGACCTGCCGCACTTCTTCAACTACGCCCTCCGCGTCGCCGGGCCACTCCTCGCACTCGGCGTCAACTCGCCGTTCTTCCCGAAGGACCTCTACGACGACGACGCGACGGCCGACGAGATTCTCGACGAGGGGTGGGACGAGAACCGAATCGCCGTCTTCGAGTCGGTGCTCAACTCGGGAGACCACGACAAGGTGACGTTCCCCGAGGACCTCGACACCATCGAAGATGCCGTCGAACGCGTCGTCACCGACTCGACGATGGTTCCGATGTCCGTCGCGACGGGCGGCCGATTCGACGACGAGTTCGCCACACTCCGTCGGAAACACGGCACGTACTGGCGCTGGGTCCGTCCGGTCTTCGACGGCGCGAGTCGGTCGTCTGCGAACGCTCGAATCGAGTTCCGACCCATCGCCGGTCAACCGACGGTCCGTGACTCTATCGCGTTCCAGGCCGCCTTCGCGGGCCTCATGGAACGTCTCCCACGACAGGACCACCCGGTTATCGACCAAGACTGGTCCGTCGCCGAGGAGAACTTCTACACGGCCATGCGCGAGGGGCCACACGGCGACATCGAGTGGGTCGATATCGACGGCGACGACGTTGCGGGTGCGGAACTCTACGAGGACCTGCTCGTCCACGCGCGTGACGGCCTCAGAGTCGCTGGCTGTACCGAAGAAGAGGCGAACTACTACCTCGAACCCCTGCGGAAGCGCGTCGAGACGGGCGTCACGCCGGCCGACTGGAAACGCCATCGGGTCCGCGAGAGAGTCGACGACGGTGTGGACTTCGAGACGGCACTGCACGAGATGCAGCGCGAGTACGTCGAACAGCAAGCCGACACGCTCCTCGAAGGCGAGTTCGCAGACTGGTTCTGAGACGGCGTCACGTCGCCTTCGGTCAGCGACTTCGACCGGCCGCCACGAAGTACGCGTAGTCGCCCAGTTCCTGCGTAATCTCTTCGAGAGACGTCGCTTCGCAGGTTGCGCACCGAGACGGAACGTCGGGGACGGAGACGACGGTATCACACCGTCTACAGGCGAAGAATCTCAACCTAAGCACGACCGATGGTCGGGACGACGAGAGATAAGCATCGCCCCCGTGAGCCACACCTACCGGTCGCGGACGGAAAGCGGAGAGAAACGAGAGTGGCCTTATTCGAGGCCTTCGAAGTTCTGGTGGCGCTCGATGTCGACGCCGTCTTCGTCGACGACGGCGATGTTGATACCGTTACCCGACGCGAGGTCACGTTCGACTGCCGCGCGGATGGCGTTCGTCGCGACCTGTTTCGCCTCTTCGACGGTCAGGTCGTCGCTGTACTCTCGTTCGAGGACACCGAGGGCGTACTGACTGCCGGAGCCAGTGACCGTGTACTCCTCTTCGAGGACGGACCCTGCGGGGTCGATGCTGTAGATGTGGCCGCCTTCTTCGTCGTAGCCACCGAGAATCGGTTGGACGATGAAGAACGCGCCGGAGCGAAGGAAGTTGCCAACGAGCGTCGACAGCGCCTTCATGCTCATGTTTTCGCCACGGCGGGATTCGTAGAGACGGACCTCGGCGCGGAGCGAACTGATGAGCGACTGGGCCGCCGAGACGGACCCGGCGATGGTCAGTGCGCCCGTCGGGTGAATCTCTTCGACCTTCTGGACGTCCTTCGAGGAGACCATGTATCCCATGCTGGCGCGCATGTCAGTCGCGAGAACGACACCATCTTCGGTCTTGATGCCGACGGTCGTGGTACCGGTCTTCGTCTCTTTGTCACCCAGTGAGTCGGCACGTCGCTCGGCGTTCGTAAACTCGCCGAGTTCGGGGCCGAACACGTTCGAGTGGTCGCCGTTGAGCGAGTCGAGACGGCCGGAGAACTCGTCGTGAGTCGGGGTACGCATTGTCTGCGATTGCACTTCGGCGCTGATAAATGCAACCCTTCACCTCGCCGTTGCCGGTGTTGTGCTGTGTGGCGTTCGGAGACGGCGGCGGCGCTCACGGGTGGTCGGTGGCTCTCAAAAAGCGGTTGCCGGCCCGTGTTAGCGGGTAACAGCGCGTTCGTATGCGTTTCCGGTCGTCTCGATGAGACGGTGCATTGGGAGGGTCACGCCCATCCGGCGGGCAGCGAGTGCAATCGGCAAGAGGGCGATAGCAGTCGCCACTGACAGCTGATAGGCGGCGAGCAGGACGTTCTTCTTCAGGCGGTGAATCATTACCGTTGTCCTCACTCGGGTGTCGAGCGACGCCTGCATATAAACTTTACCACCTCACGAAATAACTAACCCGACGCTGTCTTGCGATTCAACTCTACTTGTACAATATCCAACGCGAACGACTCCTCGGCGTGAGTAGTGCGTGACGACGGGGGGCAATTCTCGTAAGTTATGGAGATAATATCGGTCGCATGCGCAGGCCGCGCGCGCTCCCGTCAGGTTCCGTGACTGTCGGAATCAGGCGCGAGTCAGTCTTCGACGTGTGTCTCGCCGTGGCGTGGGCGCGCGTGAGTCTGCGTCGTTTGGAGACGGTTCCACTATCGGCTCCGGAGCATCCCGGTTTTCGGCCGTCGAATCCGGTTCCCCTTCGACTACGGGTGAAACTCTCTATCACCCGTCCGCGCGAACCACAAGACACGAAACCCCACCGGCGCGTAAGCACTGTATGAGCAACTATCTCGTCGCGATGGAGGCGGCCTGGTTGGTACGGGACGTCGAGGACATCGACGACGCCATCGGCGTCGCCGTCAGTGAAGCCGGTAAGCGACTCAACGAAAAAGACAAAGAGTACGTCGAAGTCGAAGTCGGTGCCACGCCGTGTCCGGCGTGTGGCGAACCGTTCGACTCCGCGTTCATCGCGGCCAACACCGCACTGGTCGGCCTGCTCCTCGAAATCAAGATTTTCAACGCCGACGGTGAGAAACACGCCTCGCGCATCGCAAAGAGCGAAGTCGGCGGCGCACTCCGTGACGTCCCGCTCGACGTCATCGATATCCGAGAGTTCGAGTCCGACGAAGGCGCTTAGAACGACCAGAACCTTTTTTCATAACCGTGGGTTATCCCTCGGCATGGAACTCCCCACGCCACAGGACCTGCGGGAACGCCGCAAGTCGCTCGACCTGACGCAGAGTAAACTCGCCGATATGGCCGGCGTCTCGCAACCACTCATCGCACGTATCGAAGGCGGTGACGTGGACCCGCGTCTCTCGACGCTCCGACGCATCGTCGAAGCACTCGACGAGGCAGAAGGAAAAATCGTCCGCGCAGAAGATATCATGCACGCCGACGTTCGGAGCGTCGCCCCCGACAACTCCGTCCTCGAAGCACGCGACATGATGCTCGATGCGGGATTCTCGCAGTTGCCAGTCATCGAAAATGGCCGTCCGCTCGGCATCATCTCGAACGCGGACATCCGGCACGTCCAGGAGGACAACGTCGCCGAACGCCCCGTCAACGAAGTGATGTCCGAGAGCATCACGACAGTCGAACCCGACACGACGTTAGACGAAGTCGGCGTCTACCTCGACCACAACTCGGCCATCCTCGTCGTCGAAGGCGGCGAGACAGTCGGCATCATCACGGAAGCGGACATCGCGGCACACATCTAACGCCGTCGGACGACGAGGGGAGTTTCACCCTTCGGTTGCGTCGTCATCTCGGGCGTGATTTCCAGTGGTTCGTCGCCGTCCCAGTCGAGTTCGAACTCCCGGAGCACCGACGCGAGGACGATTTTCGCCTCGGTGAGTGCGAACGCCCGTCCCAGACAACTCCGCGGGCCGGCACCGAAGGGGATGTACGCGTACGTCGACCGGTCTTTCTCGCCGTCCCACCGGTTCGGACGGAACGCGAGTGGGTCGTCGTACCATCGCTCGTCGCGGTGGATGTGGATAACTGACAGGTGGATATCCGTCCCTGCGGGGATGGTTCGTTCGCCGACCGAAAACGGTCGAACTGTCTCGCGCGGGAGCGTGTGCACCGGGGGATAGAGGCGCAGACTCTCTTTGAGGACGCGTTCGACTGTCGACACGTGGTGGATATCGTCGGCAGTCACGCGACCCGACCCGACCACTGAGTCGACTTCCGAGCGCGCACGCTCGCAGACTGCCGGGTGTGTCGCCAACAGGTACAGCGAAAACGTGAGCGCGAGTGCCGTCGTCTCGTGGCCGGCGAAAATCATCCCGACGAGTTGGTCTTCCATCTCCTCGCGGGTCTGCGGATAGTCGCTCCCGAGCGTGTCCACCAGTTTGGCCGTGAGACTCTGCTCGTCCGCCGTCTCGACGAGCGTCGACACTTCGTCGCGGAGCAGTCTGTCTGCCCTGTCGAAGCGCCGGCGACTCGGCGTCGGCACCCAGCGTGGAAGGACCCACGATGCCGGCGAGAACCGCCCGTTGAGGCCGTCTGCTGCCCCTCGGATTCGTTCGTCGGCGTCCAGTTCGAGTTCGCGTCCGAGGATGGTGGCGAAGATGATGTCGAGTGTGACGCCTTTCATCTCGGATTCGAGCGAGAGCGTTCCACTATCGGGCCACTCCTGTATCCGCCGCTCGACCTGTCTACTCATCACGTCGGCGTACTCATCGACTCGGCCCCACCGAAAGAACGGGTCGAGCGTCGCACGCTGTCGTCGCCACTCGTCGCCTTCGACGGCAGTGACGGCAGTTCCGAACGCGGCAGCGAACTCACCCCCTTTCGCTATCGCATCACGCTCGCTCACGAGTGCTCGTTCGACGTACGTCGGGTGAGCGAGCACGTACAGGTCGTCCAGTCCGAGGACGTCGAGACCCACCACGTCGTCGACGCCGTGGTCCGTCAAGAGGTCACCGACGAACCCGAACGGGTCGGCAGCGAAGGCGAGGGTGTGACCGACGAACGGCAGTCCAGTCGGTGTCGGTGGGAGTCGTGACACAGTTCGATAAGGAAGAACCGCCGTAAAAATGTACGCGCCGTTACAGTTCGAGGCCGCGAATCGAGACGCCGTCTCCCGACTCGACGTGCCCGATGACGCGGCCATCAGTGGCATCGACCAGCGCGTCGGCGTTCTCCTCGGGGACGGCGGCGACGAATCCGGTGCCCATGTTGAACGTCCTGTGCATCTCCTCGTCGGAGACGCCGCCCTTCTCCTGGACGAACTCGAAGACGGCCTGTGGGTCGAACGCGTCGTCGACGACGTACCGGAACTCACCCATCCGTTCGAGGTTGGTCCACCCGCCACCGGTCACGTGGGCGGCGGCGTTGGTTCCTGCTGCCCGCAGGTCGTCGAGGAGATACGCGTAGATGCGCGTCGGTTCGAGGAGTGCTTCGCCGACGGTGTCGTACTCGTCGCCGTCCCATTCGTCGTCGTAGTCGCCGTCGGACGTTGCCGCCTTTCGGGCGAGCGTCAGTCCGTTCGAGTGAATTCCAGACGACTGGAATCCGACGAGTGCGTCGCCCGGTTCGGCCTCGCCGGGGAAGATAGCGTCTTTCTTCGCCAGACCGGCACAGGTGCCGGCGAGGTCAAGCCCGTTGATGACCTCGGGCATGACCGCCGTCTCGCCGCCGACGAGTTCGATGTCGGCCATCTCGGCACCTGCGGCGAGTCCCTGTCCGACCTGTTCGGCGAACGTCTCGTCGGGGGCGTCGACTGCGAGGTAGTCCACGAACGCGACGGGGCGAACCCCGGCGGCGACGAGGTCGTTCGCGTTCATCGCGATGCAGTCGATGCCGACAGTCGAGTAGTCGGACAACGCCTCTGCGACGAGGAGTTTCGTCCCGACGCCGTCCGTCGCGAGTCCGAGATACCGGTCCCCGATGTCGAGGAGGCCCGCGTAATCTCCAGACCCGCCGCCGACCTGAGCAACGAGTGCCGCGGTTGCGGCCTCACTCGCCTCGATATCGACGCCAGCGTCCGCGTAGGTCATCCCCTCGGAGTCGTCGTTCGTCATGTTCGTGTACGAGATAGGCCGAAATATAAAATCACAGGGTCCAGATGATACACATTCTCGCATATCTGCAGGTGTGGCTCACTCCCGTGGGGCCACCGGGAGGAACCACTCTGAGCGCGCGCGTCTCGTGTCACCTCGTTCGTCGCTCTTCCAGTGAACGTGTCGGCCTCTTCCCGACTGAATCGCCGGTGCGCAAGCAAGTACCGGAGAATACTGCTCCAACCGTCGAAAAAGTCTGAGACACGTCGATAAACCGTCTCGGCGAATCTCAGGCGTTCGTGAAACATCCAAAAAACGTTATTAGGGAGGTTTATCCGCCCGATGAAAAGTTGAAAAGCGAGCGAATTCACCGTAACGCTCGGCCCCTTATATGATGGTGCCAATCGTATGGATGAATGACGATGTCCGGTATCCCCTCCACAACCGACTCGATTGCCCTCGACTTTGCGTCAGCAGTCGGTCGACTCGCATACGAACCAATCGAAACCATCGCGTTCTGGTCGGCAGTCGCGCTCCCAGTCGCATACCTGCCCATCCTCGCCAACGGCCTCTCGTCGGCCGACGTTCCCCTGTTCGTCGGCCTGCTGGCACTGCACGCGACGGCGTTGGTCCTCGGTCGTGGCCACGGCCAAGACTGACTCACCCGAAGCGACCAGCCCTCGCCGGCGTCGTCCCCCTCCCACACAGACGCCTCGTGCGTCGATTGGTCCCCTTCTCTGCCCCATTTGCGTCCCTGTCGTCGCTCTCGGAGAGCGGACGCTGTGCAGGTCGCTCGCGGTGCCGACGCTATTTGTGACGTCACGAAAGTGGCCGAGAGAACGCCGTGACCTGCGGCCCTCAGATTCCGACGAAGAGGAGTAGTCCCGCAGTCAGGGCGACAGAGAGCACGAGCACGCCGAGGAAGACGGGCGTACTCCACGCCTTGACGGTTCGTCCGTCGAGCGACCCGAACGGCAGCATGTTGAACGCCGCGAGGAACGCGTTGATGACGAGGCCACGCGACCCGATGAGTTCGAGGACGCCCGACCCGACGACGATGCCGGCGACGAACACCGGGGCGAAGGCGACGAGAAGCAGGAGATTCGTCACGGGTCCGGCGAGTGCGATGAGGCCGTGTTCGCGTTCGGTGAGCATCCCTCGGTGGTAGACTGCGCCGGGAGCGGCGAAGATGAACCCGACGAGGGCACTCATGATGGCGATACCGAGCATCCCGTAGTCGGCGCGGAACTCCGCTATCTGGTCGAACCGAACGGCGACGACTTTGTGTGCGACTTCGTGGAGGAGAAAGCCCACGCCGGCGGTGAGGAGACTCACGACGAGTGCGAGGCCGAACGTTCCACCCAAGAGCGACGCGATGGCCCGCTGGCCGCCACCGGCGAAGAAGATGGCGAACGCCACTCCCAGTGCAAGCCACGCGACGGCAAGGTCACGCAGTTCGCGGGAGGAAAACGAGATGTTCACGTCAGCGTCCTCCAGATGAGGTCAGCACTGTTCGCAGCGCCTTCGAGCATCAGGTTCGTGACGCCAGTGACGCCGCCGAGGTCCGCCGCGATGACGGGCAAGACGTAGGTGACGAAGAGGAAACTCGCGATGATACTCCCGATGTTCGTCATCGCGACGACCATGATGAGTTTGAACAACGGCACGTCGAACAACTTCCCGACGAGTTCGGGAATCGGCGTCTCCTCGTCGGAGAGAATCTGGTTGAGCGTCCCGATGTCACCGACGTTGACTGGCGTGTGTCGGAGTTCGAAATATCCGGTGAACCATCCCGGCGCGAGAAGCGGGTTGATAGACGTCATCCACGCGACGAGGCCACCGACGGCGGCGGAGGTCCACCGCGCACCGGCGAGTTTGGCGAGTCCCGCCGCGAAGATTCCGTTGATGAGGAACCACGCGGCGAAGATGGTCAGCAGTCGTTCGTTGCCGACGCCTGCCATCGCCAGGAGGACGAAGAAGGCGACGAACACCGCGGTGATTCCGAACCCGACGAGTTTCCCCCACGGGAAGCCATCTTTCTCTGCGACGCCGACGAGTGACTCCATCGGCGGGAGCGTCTCCGGGTGTTCGAGATAGTTCTCGATGCCGGCTTTGTGCCCCGCGCCGACGACGGCGACGACCGAACGGCCGCTCTCGCGGAGTGCGACCAGTTGGTGTGCGATGTAGGCGTCACGCTCGTCGATGAGGGCTTCTGCGCCGCCGGGACTGAACCGGCGGAATTCCTCCATCATCGCGGTTACGACGTCGCCGTCGGTCAGGTCGGCCATGTCGAACTCCTCGATATCTGCGTTCTCACCGGGTGTGAACAGGCCGACTGCGTTCAGGATGGTCCCGACGACGACACCGACGCCGACGCCGGCGAGGATACCGACGACGAGACTGCCGACGATAGTCGTCCCCAGTCCGCCGAGAACCGAGGTGACGAGGCCGGTTCCGTATCCGAGGCCGAACCCACCGACGAGTCCGACGGCCGCACCGCCGCCGAGACCAGCGATGATGGCGTCGTCGCCGTTCAACGAGAAGGACGCAATCGTGTACAGGAGATACGAGGCGGCAGCGCCGACGACGGCGCCCGTGGCGACACGAGTCAAGAAGACGTCAGAGATGCCGACCACGTCGCCGTAGAGGCCGACGAGTGGTCCGAGGAAGACGCCGACGGCGATGCCCGCGATGATACCGACACCGCGCGCGTCGGCGACGCCGAACGCGAGGTCACCGACCATGCGCATCTTTTCGAGTGTGCCCATCCGCCGCCAGAAGCGTTGGATGGTCGTCTGAATGTCTCGGTCGACGAGCGCGACGTCGAGGCCCTCTGCTTCCGCAGTCTCGACGGCGGCCAGCATGTCCGCGCCGGGTTTCACGTCGAACTTCTCGCCCATCCGCGACTGGACGTACGAGAGCATCCAGTAGGCGATAAACTGGAAGACGGTGTTCCCCCGAAGGAGGTCACGCGCCTCGATGTCGTCTGGGGTTCCGCCCTTCAACTGTCGGTATCGCCCCTCGTCGAGTTCGACCGCGACGACGTCTGGGCGTTCCGATTTGACGGTCTCTTCGACCTCTCTGACGCTGTCGGCCGAGACGTGGGCCGTCCCGACGACGTGGACGTGACCCTCGCCGGGCGACGAATCGTTCATCGCCGGGTTTACCGTCCCACGGTTTTTATCCGTGTCGGCATCACCCACGAGTTATGGACGATTTCGATGCGCACACACCGACGCCAGCACACGAGACGGCGATAGACTGTCTTCGTGCGGGTGTCGAGGCGGTTCTTCCCGAGCGCGTCGTCCGCGAGTCTCTCTCGCTCGACGGCGACGTGCTCACCGTCGCGGATGCGACTTACGACCTCTCGGCGTACGACCGAATCGTCGTCGTCGGTGGCGGAAAGGCAGGCGACGGCGTCGCAGACGCGCTCGAAGCAGTGCTCGGCGACCGAATCGACGCCGGCGCTGTCGTCACACCCAACCCGGGCACAGGCACTCGAATCGAGCGCCTGCCCGGTGACCACCCGGTCCCCTCGGCACGCGGCGTCGAGAGCACGCGGCGTCTCGTCGAACTCGTCTCAGACCTCGACGAACGGACGCTCGTCCTCGCCGCTATCACCGGCGGTGCGAGCGCAATCCTTCCCGCGCCGGCCGACGGTATCTCGCTTCAGGACCTTCGACAGACGACGGACGAGTTGTTAGAGAGCGGCGCGGAGATTCACGACCTCAACGCCGTCAGGAAACACCTCTCGACGCTCAAAGGCGGTGGTCTCGCCAGACTCGCATCGCCAGCGACTGTCGTCGGCCTCGTCCTCTCGGACGTGGTCGGAAACGACCTGGACGTCATCGCCTCCGGCCCGACGGCCCCCGACGAGACGTACTACGACGACGCCCTCGACGTGGTGGACAGATTCGGCCTCGACGTTCCGAAGTCGGTCAGGACGCGTCTCGCACGCGGGTCTGCGGGTGACGTCCCCGAGACGCCGAAACCCGGCGACCCTATCTTCGAGCGCGTGGACAATCACGTCCTCGCGGACACGTTCACCGCACTCGACGCCGCCCGCGACGTGGCAACCGAGCGCGGATACGACTCGCTCGTCCTCTCGTCGCGCGTCCGAGGGGAGGCACGCGAAGCGGCGAAGACACACGTCGCCGTCGCAGAAGAGGCCCTCGCGACCGGAAATCCGATAGAACCACCGGCGGTGATTCTCTCCGGCGGCGAGTGTACCGTCACCGTGCGTGGCGACGGGTCAGGCGGCCCGAACCTCGAATTCTGTCTCGCTGCAGGCCCGGAACTCCCGGACGGCGTGGTACTCGCCAGTATCGACAGTGACGGACTCGACGGCGGGACAGACGTCGCGGGCGCGCTCGTCGATTCGTCGTCGGTCACGCAACGTGATGCGCACACGGCCCTCGCGGCGAACGACGCACTCCCCGTCCTCACGGACGCCGACGCATTGGTCGAGACGGGGCCAACTGGGACCAATGTCAACGATATTCGCGTCCTCGTGGTGGACGCTGTAGAGTGACTGCGGACACCACTGGTCGAGGACAGTGACGTCGGTGTGACGGCGGGGACAACAAGTTTGTATCCTCCCGTGTAGTAACGGTCACGTATGGCAGGTTTGCTGCCCTCAGCCCCCGACACCTCCTCCGTAGACGAATCTTCGCCTCGGGTCATCGGACTCGGTGACGACGAGGCGTCCGACCTCCTGTCGGCGCTGTCGTCGACGACTGCGCGCCGCATCCTCGCCGAACTTCACGAGGAACCGACGAACGCCGCAGAACTCGCCGACAGGGTGGACACGTCTCTCCAGAACGTCCAGTACCACCTCCGCAAACTCGACGACACCGGCCTCGTCGAGGTAATCGACACCGTCTATTCGGAGAAAGGGAGAGAGATGAAAGTCTACGCTCCCGCCGACAGACCCCTCGTCGTCGTCGCGGCGACGGAAGAGACGCGGACGGGCGTCGCCAGCATCTTGAGTAGTCTCCTCGGTGCCGTCGCCGTCTTGGGCCTCCTCTCGGCGTTCGTCCAGTGGATTACGACGCGTGGCCTCTCCGGGTTCGCCCCCGTCGCGGACTCCGGCGGTGCAGAGGCCGAAACCGTGACGATGGCCGCCGAATCCGCGCCAGCCGTCGCACAGAGTATCCCCCCGGGACTCGCGTTCTTCGCCGGCGGACTGGTCATCCTGCTCGCTATCGGCCTCGTCCAGTTGTATCGGCGACGGTAGTCACGCACGCCCGAGAGTCTGACGCCACACCTGTTCGTTGGGGTAACTATTCGTACTCCGCGAAACTACTGTGTAGCATGAAGCACCGTGCCGTGGTCCGTGGTATCGGGGTCGGTGTCGGTGAGGACGGGTCGAACGTCCCCGCAGTCATCCTCGAAGCACGCGACGAATTCCTCCCCATAGTTATCACCTCGGACCAGGCCCAGGCGATTCAACTCGGCCTCTCGGGTGAACAGTTCGAGCGACCGCTGACCCACGACTTACTGGTCGAGATGGTCACGGAGTTCGGCGGCGCAATCGACAGTATCCGCATCGACGACATCTCCAACGGCACGTTCTACGCGAAAGTCGACGCCGAACGCTACACCGACGGCGAGGCCCAGACGTTCGTCTTCGACGCGCGCCCGAGCGACGCCATCTCGCTCGCCATCCGAGTCGACTGTCCGATTCTCGTCTCCGACGACGTTCTCGACGCGGCAGGCCAACCACCCGAAGCGTTCGACGTAGACACGGACGAGTAGTTCACCGCGGGTCGGGTCCTACGATTTCAAGCACCCTCGGTACGACGCCACGTCCATGAGCGAATCTACCGCCACGCTCGCGGAGTCGCGAACCGAGATGACCGAACTGCTTCTCCCCAACGACACCAACAACCTCGGGCGTGCCCTCGGTGGGGCAGTCCTCCACTGGATGGACATCTGCGGCGCAATCGCGGCGATGCGCTTTTCGAACCGACAGTGCGTCACCGCGTCGATGGACCACGTCGATTTCATCAGCCCAATCGACCTGGGTGAGGTGGCGGTCATGGAGGCGTACGTCTTCAACGTCGGCCGGACGAGTGTGGACGTGAAAGTCGACGTCCACGCCGAGAACCCGAAGACCGACGAGTTGCGGAAGACCACCACGTCGTTCCTGACGTTCGTCGCCCTGGACGACGACGGAACGCCGACGCCAGTCCCGCGACTGGACTGTCCGACGCCCGAAGAAGAAGCACTTCGAGAAGAGGCAGTCGAGGCGCGTGCCGACCAGTTGGAGTCGGTCATCGAGCGGATGGATACGTAGAGTGGTCGGCGGCGAACCCTTATCCGGGAAGACGACTCACCAATTCGTATGCTCGACGTTCCCGTCCCCGACCCGCCGTCGTTGCCGAAGGTAGACCCGAACCAGTACGAGGACGCGCAGGTAGCAGTCGACGCCGACTTCAAGCGACCCGAACTCGAGGAGTTCCTCGAAGCGGGAGCGTGGGCCGACGCGTTCGAAGCGTGGGCAGAGGAGACGCCCGTCACCGAAGACCAGTGGCAGGTGGTGCTCGAACTCGACTTGCTCACGTACTTCGACTTCTTCTGGGACGACTTCGCCGACAGAGTCGGGTATCACGCGCCGGGCCTCCCCGAAGACTGGAAGGAACGCGAGTTGCATCCGAAGTTAACCTCGTGGGGGCAGGTGTCGTCGATAAACGCGGGCCTCACCGAACTCGGCCAACAGGTGTGCGACGTGCTCAAAGACGACTACATCGACTGGGAATCGTCGTACGAGGCACCGGACGACCTGCCGGAGTTCGACTGAGGGAGAACGCGGGAAGTCGGCCGCTTCTGTGCGACCCGTCCGCGACTGCGCGAGAGTTACATCCATCGCTCGGACGCTGCACGAAACCACCCATCACGGGTGACAACAGGGCAACAGTTGGGGGACATCCGGCGGCATCGGGGTGAGATTTGGGAAAACCCTCAAATTCGCACTGGCGAACCCACGACTCGTCGCTATGACGAACATCAAGCGCCGTGACATGCTTCGCGGAATCGGTGGGGTAGCCATCGTCGGTGGACTCGCCGGTTGTATGGGAAGCGGAACGACCGGTGGAGACGACTCCGAGACGACGACCGAACCCGACATGAACGAGACGACGACGCCGTCACCGACGCCGGAACCGGAGATGGCGATGGTCCGCGTCGCGCATCTGTCGCCCGACGCCCCGAACGTGGACGTCTACGTCGACGACGACGTCGCCCTCGAAGACGTGCCATACGGGGCCGTCAGTGACTATCTCTCGCTCCCGGTTGGGACCTACACGGTGAAGATTACCGCCGCGGGTGACGAATCGACCGTCGCCTTCGAAGGCGATGTCGGCGTCGAGGAGGCGACGTACACCGTCGCCGCCGTCGGTGAACTCGGTGAAGGGACGTTCCAACCCCTCGTCCTCGAAGACGACGTATCGCTCCCCGACGCCGAGACGGCCCGTGTCCGCGTCGTCCACGCCTCGCCCGACGCGCCCGCCGTCGACATCACCGCCGGTGACCAGACGCTCTTCGACGGCGTCGAGTTCACACAGTCCGGCAGCGTCGAAGTCCCCGCCGACACCTACACACTGCAAGTCAGAGGCGACACCGAGTCGAACGACGGCGACGCTGTCGCCGAATTCGACGTGGAACTCACCGGTGAGACGGTCTACACCGTCTTCGCTTCGGGGTACCTCTCGCCCCCCGAGGACGCGATGGACAAGGCCTTCGAACCTATCGCAGTGGTCGACGCCGGGATGGGTGGCGGCGGCCTGTTGGACGTGGCCCTTCGCGCGGCGCACCTCTCGCCCGACGCACCGAACGTCGACGTCCTCGTCGATGGTACCGTCGCGCTCTCGGACGTGCCATTCGGCGCTGTGAGTGAGTATCTCGGCCTCTCCTCCGGCATGCACCAGGTGACGATTCGTGCGACTGAGGCACCCGACACCGTCGTCTTCGACGCGGAAATCGACCTGACGACTGGGGCGTACACCGCCGCCGCAATCGGTGAACTCGAAGACGGTGCGGAGAACGGGTTCGAAGTCGTGCTCCTCGAAGACGACCAGTCGGCCCCCGCTGACGACGTGGCCCGGATTCGCGTCTTCCACGCGTCGCCCGATGCGCCACCCGTCGACGTGACTGTCGCCTCGTCCGGCGACGCCATCGTCGACGGTGCTGCCTTCGGCGACACCGCGACTGTCGAGGTTCCCGCCGGCGAGTACACCCTCCAGATTCGGGGCGATACCGAGACGAACGATGGTGACGTCGTCGCCGAGTTCGATGTCGCACCCGAAGGTGGCCGGACGTACACTGCTATCGCGCAGGGCTACCTGACGCCCGACGACGAACCGACCGACGCGGGGTTCGACCTGCAAGTCGTCGCCGACAACTAAACCCGAGCACTCCGGTTTCGACCGGCAAACGTCTCAAATCGCCGATGTGCTTAGGTCCGTCTCCGCTGTAGTAGTACGGCATGGAGGGTGTCCTCTGGTACGTCCTGACGGGCACACGTGGTGGTGCGAACCGTATCAGAATCCTCCGTGAACTGTCGGACCGCCCGCGAAACGCGAACCGACTCGCAGAGGAGTTACGCCTCGATTACAAGACGGTTCGTCACCACCTCGACGTACTCGTACAGAACGGGATGGTCGAACACAGCGGGACGGGATACGGTTCCGTCTACCTTCCGTCGGGACAGACCAGACAACACTGGGACACTATCGAGCGAATAATCGCCCACGTAAACGAATGAAACCAACGACAACGAGCGACGGACCGGCCCGAACGGAGCGATTGCGATGAGTATCTGGGTGGACGTCGCGCGACTCTCCGTCGGACTCAGTGCCGTCTTCCTCGTCGTCCTCCTCGGAATCTGGGGGAAGAACTTCGTCACCTTCCGGTCGAAACACGCACTGGGACTCGTCGTCTTCGGGTTCTTCTTGCTCGCACAGAGTCTCTTCGCGCTCTACTACTACCTCGTCGACCCGACGCTCTCCGTCTGGTTCGCCACCGAGATGCCAGACATCGCGTGGCGAGTGCTGATGGGGATTCACGTCCTCCAAGCGGTGGCCCTCGGCGTCCTGCTCTGGGTGACGTGGGATTGATTTATACGGTGTCTCTCTGACACGTCTACCATGCGCCGCCGTGCCCTCCTCTCCAGCGTCGCGTCGCTCTCACTCGTCACGACTGCCGGGTGTCTCGCCGACACACGCAGAACCGCGAGTGGTCGAATCACCGGTGCCCACGGGTCCGCTGTCCTCCACCCTGTCGACGAACAGTACGTCCACGGGTCGTTCCCCGACGACGCTGACCTTCGCGGATGGGTGTTTCCCAATCCACCCGACGACCAACGCGACGTGTTCACCGAGCGAGCGATGCAGGGACGCTACTCCAACGACCTGTTGTGGGCGGACGGCGACTCGTTCGTCCTCCTGTTCGAGGTACTGATGTCGCCCGGCGACGCCGCGTTCTACAACGTCGGCCTCTCACCGGAGTGGACCGGGTGGAACACCGCAGAGATTCCGATTCGTCGGTCGCCGGCCGACTTGGACCGCTACGAGGACGCTGACGAACTTGTCTGTACGAGTCTCCACAAATTCGAGGTTCGTCGAGGCGGGGCCCCGAAACGGGTCACGCTCGTCGTCCACGACGACGAGATGGACGCGACGCTCGGGAGATACACCCTCGGGGAGTGGACGCCACAACGCTCGGCGGCGTCGGAGTAAGCGTTATTGTCGACGCGGCACTGGTTTCGAGTACGATGCGACGCGACCTGACGACTGCGGCCACGCCGTTCGAGGCCCGTCAGTCGCGACACTGCGTCACCCAGTCGTCGATTATTGCGGGGCGCTAGCCTCGCATCCACTCTTATCCCCGATTTCCGCCCGAACCGTCTCTGAGCACCCGCAGTACATCGTATGACCCGACACACCAAGACCCGACAGGCGTATCGATTGCAGACTACCCGGTACCGACAGCGGCGGGTTCGCCATCTCGGTCAGCACCGGAGGCACACCCATGTCGAAGAGTGACACGGAAGCGCGCCCGGAAGACGCGGACGAGACCCGCCGTTTTGATATATATCCACGAGAAGGACGGGGTATGGAAGACATCGCAGACCAGTACACGCCGTCGGACGTCGAGTCCGTCGTCAGCGAGTACTGGGACGAGAACGACGCGTACGAGGCGACGAAGGAGGCACACGCCGACGACCCGTCGTTCTTCTTCGTCGACGGTCCGCCGTACACGTCAGGGCAGATGCACCTCGGTACGGCGTGGAACAAGACGCTGAAGGACGCCGTCATCCGGCACAAGCGCATGACGGGACACCAGGTCACCGACCGTCCCGGCTACGACATGCACGGCCTCCCCATCGAGGTGAAAGTCGAAGAGGAACTCGGCTTTACCTCGAAACGCGACATCGAGGAGTTCGGCATGGAGCAGTTCATCCAGAAGTGCAAGGAGTTCGCCGTCCGCAACCGCGTGGCGATGGACGAGGACTTCCAGTCTATCGGCACGTGGATGGACTGGGACGACCCCTACGAGACGCTGTCGCCCGAGTACATGGAGGCCGCGTGGTGGGCGTTCTCGAACGTCGCCGACAACGGCCTCGTCGAACAGGGCAAACGCAGTGTCAACTACTGTCCGCGCTGTCAGACCGCCATCGCCGCCAACGAAGTCGAGTACGACGAAATCACGTCGCCGTCTATCTACGTCAAGTTCCCACTGAGTGGACGCGAGGGGAACCTCGTCATCTGGACGACGACGCCGTGGACCATCCCGGCGAACACGTTCGTCGCCGTCGACGGCGAGATGACGTATCAGGCCGTCCGCGCGACCAAAGACGGCGAGAGCGAAGTGCTCTACGTCGCCGAACCGTGCGTCGAAGACGTCCTGAAGAAGGGCCGCTACGAGGACTACGAGGTTCTCGACGAAGTGACCGGCGACAAGATGGTTGGCTGGGAGTACGACCACCCACTCGCCGACGTGCTCGGCGAGTACGCCGACTTCGAGGGGGCCGGACAGGTCTACACCGCCGACTACGTCGAAGCGGACCGCACTGGCCTTGTCCACTCCGCACCCGGCCACGGGCAGGAAGACTTCGCCCGCGGGCAGGAACTCGGCTTAGACGTGTTCGTCCCCGTCGACGACAAAGGCGAGTTCACAGAACAGGGTGGCGACTACGCGGGAACGTTCGTCCGCGACGCCAACCCACAGGTCATCGAGGACCTGGAGGAAGGCGGCCACCTGCTCCACGCCGGCGAACACGACCACCGCTACGGTCACTGTTGGCGCTGTGATACGGACATCATCTTCCTCGCTACCGACCAGTGGTTCATCACGGTCACCGACGTCAAAGAGCAACTCCTCGACAACATCGAGGAGTCCGAGTGGCACCCGCAGTGGGCCCGCGACAACCGCTTCCGCGACTTCGTGAGCGACGCCCCCGACTGGAACATCTCCCGGCAGCGCTACTGGGGTATCCCGCTTCCCATCTGGGTCCCGCAGGACCCGGAGGCAGAGGGCGCAAAGGAGATGATAGTCATCGGCACGCGCGAGGAACTCGCCGAACGCGCCGACCAGGATATCTACCCGGAGACGGTGGACCTCCACCGACCATCGGTCGACCCCATCACCATCACGGAAGACGGCGTGACCTACGAGCGCGTCCCTGACGTGTTCGACGTGTGGATTGACTCCTCTGTCGCCACGTGGGGCACGCTCGACTTCCCGAGTGAGACCGAGGCGTACGAAGAACTGTGGCCCGCGGACCTCATCATCGAGGCACACGACCAGACCCGTGGTTGGTTCTGGTCGCAACTCGGCATGGGTACCGCCGCGACTGGCGAGTCGCCGTACAAGGAGGTCATCATGCACGGGTTCGCCAACGACAAAGACGGCCGCAAGATGTCGAAGTCCGTCGGCAACATCGTCACGCCCGAGGAAGCAATCGACCGAGCGGGTCGCGACCCGCTTCGCGCCTACCTGCTCTCCCACGACCAGCAGGGAGTGGACCTCTCGTTCGAGTGGGACGGCCTCGGCGACATGCAGTCGACGCTCAACATCTTCTGGAACGTCTTCCGCTTCCCACTGCCGTACATGGACCTCGACGGCTACGACCCGGCCGAGGCAGACCTCTCGGAGGGCGAACTCACCGTCGTCGACGAGTGGGTGCTCTCGCGCCTCCAGACGGTCAAAGCCGAGATGCACGAAGCGTGGGACGACTACGAAGTCCACACCGCGCTCAACACGCTCCTCGACTTCGTCACGGAGGACGTCTCGCGCTTCTACGTGAAGGCGATTCGCGAGCGCATGTGGGACGAAGAGGAGTCCGCCTCCAAACTCGGCGCGTACGCCACGCTCTCGACGGTCCTCGCCGAGTCTCTCCGCCTCATCGCCCCCTACACGCCGTACATGGCCGAGCGCATGTACCAGCGTCTCGACGGCAGCGAGACGACGGTCCACATGCTCTCGTACCCCGAGGTAGACGAGGACCTGCGCGACGAGGACCTCGAAGCCAACATGGCGGTCCTCCGTGACGTCGAAGAGGCCGCCGCGCACGCCCGCCAACTGGGTGGCCGTAAACTCCGCTGGCCCGTCTCGCGCATCGTGGTCGAGTCCGACGACGAGGGTGTTGCCGACGCGGTCAACGCACTCTCGGACCTGCTCTCGGAGCGCGTGAACACGCGCGACGTACAGGTCGTCGAGGTGTTCGACGAACTCGTCGAGACGGCCGAACCACAGATGAGCGTCATCGGGCCGGAGTTCGGCGCCGAGGCGCAGAAGATTATGGAGGCCGTCGAAGGCCTCACCCGCGCCGAAGTCGAATCCGGCGTCGACGTCGACGGTGAGACGTACGAACTCACCGACGAGATGGTCTCGTACGTCAAAGAACCGCCGGCGAACGTCACCGGTGCCGAGTTCGAAGGCGGCACCGTCTACGTCGACACCGCCCTCACCGACGACATCGAGTCCGAGGGCTACGCCCGCGACGTCATCCGGCGTATCCAGGAGATGCGCAAGCAACTCGACCTGGACGTCGAAGAGGAAATCGACGTGAGCGTCGTCGTCGAAGACGACCGAGTCGCCGGATTCGTCGAGGAGAACGCCGACCTCATCGCCTCGGAAGTCCGCGCACGCGAGTTCGAACTCGGCGCTGCCGAGGGTGAAACCGTCGAAACGTGGGACGTCGAAGACGTGTCGGTGACTATCGCCGTCACGCAACTCGACTGAACGCCTCCCGAACGAAACCGACGTCTCGATTTTTCACATCCCGTCATTCGTGCCTGCAGACTGACCAACACTTTTGGTCGAATCGTGCGTCTGCTAACGTGGACCATGAAGAAACTCATCAACGAACCCGGTGGAGTCGTAGACGAGATGCTCGAAGGTATGGTGACGGCGCACCCCGAACTACGCCGACTCGACGGGACGAACGTCCTCGTCCGCGCGGACGCACCAGTCGACGGGAAAGTCGCCGTCGTCTCCGGCGGTGGGTCGGGACACGAACCGACACACGCCGGCTATCTGGGCGAAGGGATGCTCGACGGTGCCGCCGCAGGCGAGGTGTTCACCTCACCGACCGCCGACCAACTCGACAAGATGATTCAGGCGACAGATTCCGGCGCGGGCGTCCTCTGCGTCGTCAAGAACTACGAGGGCGACGTGATGAACTTCGACACCGCCGCCGAGATGGCGGGGATGGAAGGCGTCGACGTCGAACAGGTCGTCGTCAACGACGACGTGGCAGTCGAAGACTCGCTGTACACGTCGGGTCGCCGTGGCGTCGCGGGGACCATCTTCGTCCACAAGTGTGCCGGCGCGAAAGCGGCCGAGGGTGCTGACCTCGGCGAGGTGAAGGCCGTCGCAGAGAAGGTCATCGACAACGTCCGGACGATGGGCATGGCGCTCACGTCGTGTGTCACACCGGAGAAAGGCGAACCGACGTTCGACCTGGGTGAAGACGAAATCGAACTCGGCATCGGTATCCACGGCGAACCGGGGACCGAACGCGCCGACATCATGAGCGCCGACGAGATAACCGAACATCTGACCGAGAACGTGCTCGACGACATCGAACTCGACGACGGCGACGAAGTGGTCACGATGGTCAACGGCATGGGTGGGACGCCGCTGTCCGAACTCTACATCGTCCAACGCAAACTCCAGTCTCTCCTCGACGACCGAGGCATCGAGACGTGGGACGCGTGGGTCGGCGACTACATGACGTCGCTCGACATGATGGGATGTTCCATCACCGTCCTCCGCGTGGACGACGAACTGAAGGAACTCCTCGCCGCGCCGGCGGAGACACCCGCGCTCACCGTCTCCGAGTAACCACAGGCCACTCAATTTTTGCGATAGCGTGTTCGACCGGGAAAAGGGATTAACGACCAGCCTGCGAAAGGGGTCCTATGGCCGACGTTGACACACAGCGCGAAGCGGTCTTGGCAGCTCTCGAGAACGTCGCAGCACGACTCAGCGAGGAACGAAAATATCTCACAGACCTCGACTCAGCAATCGGTGACGCGGACCACGGGGCGAACATGGAACGCGGCTTTTCGAAGGCGGCAGAGAAACGCGATGACTTCGACGAGATGGACCCTCACGAAGTGGTCAAGAACGTCGGCACGACGCTCATCTCGAACGTCGGCGGTGCCTCTGGACCACTCTACGGCGGGTCGATTATGTTCGCCAGTCAGGAACTCGACGGCGGCATCACCGCCGAGACGTCTGTCGCGTTCGCAGAAGCCTATCTGGACAAGGTAAAAGACCGAGGTGGCGCACAGGTCGGGTCGAAGACGATGGTCGATGCGCTCGTCCCGGCGGTCCACACCTACAAGAAATCCATCGAGCAAGACGACTTGCCGCCGTTGGAAGCACTCGCGAAAGCCGTCGATGCCGCCAAACGCGGCGTCCAGTTCACCACGCCAATAAAGGCGATGAAGGGTCGGGCCTCGTTCCTCGACTGGCGCTCTGTCGGCCATCAGGACCCCGGCGCGACGAGCACGCTGTTCATCATGGAAGAACTGCTCGCGACGGCCGAGGAGTATCTGGAGGGCGACGTCGAACGTGACGCTCGTGCTTCGGACGCCGTCAGGAGAGACGAATGATTGGGCTCGTCGTCGTCTCGCACAGCGCGAAAGCGGCGGAGGGAATCGCAGAGGTGGCCGCACAGATGGGCGGCGGCAACGCTCGAATCGTCCCCGCCGGTGGTGACGAAGACGGTATCGGGACGTCTCCGGACCGCATCCGTGCGGGTATCGAAGACGCCGACGACGGTGACGGCGTCGTCGTCCTCGTCGACCTCGGAAGTGCCGTGATGAACACGGAACTCGCCATCGAGATGGCGGCGGACGTGAACGCGACGATTGCGGACGCGCCGATTCTCGAAGGCACCCTCAACGCCGCGGTGGAGACGACGAGCAAGAAGGCGACGCTACAGTCCGTCGTCGAACGCGCCGAAGAGGCGCGCGAGTACCGAAAACTGAACTGAAATCTACTCGTCGCCGCCTTCTGGCGTCGAGAGTACTTCTTCGAGCGCGTCGAGAGCGGCGTCGGCGTCGTCACCGTCGGCGACGAGACGAACGTCCTCGCCGTGAGAGACGTTGAGTCCGGTCACAGCGAGCATGCTCGCCGCCGAGACGAGCGTGTCGTCTTCGGCACGCCCGACCTGTATGTCGGCGTCGAAAGAGTTGGCAGTCTCGACGAACCGCGATGCTGGGCGTGCGTGCAGGCCGGCTTCCGGGACGACAGTGACGATTCGTTCCATACGCTCTGTTACCGACTCCGATGCGTTATCACTGATGGTTGCGGAACCCGGTGGCGAAAAAAGACGAGATTCGTGTGTTTCGACGCGACTTAGAGGCCGAGCGTGGGCACCCACGCCGAACTCGGGAGCACACCGGCGATGGCGAGCACCGCGACGAGGAACGTCCCGAAGACGATAGCTGCCGCCGGCGGGTCCCAGTGGGTGTCGCCGTGCGCGTAGAAGACGCGCTGGAACGCTTCACCGAAGAGCCCACAGATGAGGCCGAAGAGCGCACCGAAGAGGAGCGCGACGACGCCGAGTTCTGCTGCTCCGGACGTCCACGCCAGCGCTGCCGTCGACGCGGGAAGCGTCATGTGGTGCGTCACGGGGATGCGTTCGACGCCGAGGTTCAAGAAGAACAGACTCGCCGCAGAGATACCGAACGCGAGGAACGCGCTGCCGGTGATGAGTGCGATGAACGCGCCCATGATACCGGCGACGGCACCGATGGCCGCCACCTCGTTCCACTTGTACATGTTCGGAAGCCACGGTTCGACGCTCAGACGGGCGCTTTCACCGCCGTCTGCGACGGCACCTCCTCGGGTCTGCCCGCGTTCGAACGGCGACATGTCGAGGATGCCGTCGCCGCGGACCTTGCCGACGATGTCGTAGCCGAAGGCGACGCGGTGGATGAGCGCCGACAGCGTCACACCCATCGCGATGGGGTCGTACGGCATACTGAACGTCGACGAGAGAATCGTCAACCAGTAACCGATGATACCGAAGATACCACCGACTGCGAGCACGTCGGGTTTCGACCCGAGCGCGAAGCCGATGTCTTTGGCGTTGTGGTAGTCGAAGCCCGATTCCATGTACCCACGGTTGGCCGCGTAGGCCGCGGCGGCCGCCCCACCGGCGAAACTAATCGCCGGGGAGAACGGTGCACCGAAGGCGATTGACCCGGTGATACCGACCGAACCGAGCGTCGCGGGGTCTGCCCCGACGACTTCACCGATGGACTTGCTCGCGAGGTTCGCCGCCTCGCCAGCGATGACCATGAACCCAGTGAAGATGAACGCTGGGAGCGCACCGAGCGCTGCACCGAACGCGCCGCCGGCGAAGGCGGCGATTATCATCTCGATTGCCCAGAGGTCTTGCAGTGCCATCGGTTACTCCTCGCTGTCCCGTGCCCAGTCGAGGGAACGCTCGACTGCTTCTTTCCACCGACCGTACCGGTGTTCGACGTTCTGTGGGTTCGACGGGTTGAACTCGCGGTCGACCTGCCAGTTCGCGCGGAGTTCGTCCAGCGTCTCCCAGTATCCGACGGCGAGGCCGGCGGCGTACGCGGCACCGAGTGCCGTCGTCTCGTCGACTTCGGGTCGAACGATTTCGGTGTCGAGGATGTTCGACTGAAGTTGGCAGAGGAAGTTGTTCTTGACCGCCCCACCGTCCACGCGGAGACTCGACAGGTCGATGTCGCTGTCGGACTCCATCGCTTCTGCGACGTCGCGCGTCTGGAACGCGATGGATTCGAGCGTCGCACGGACGATGTGTTCGCGCCGGGTACCGCGGGTCATACCGACGATAGTCCCGCGAGCACGCTGGTCCCAGTGCGGGGCACCGAGGCCGGCGAACGCCGGGACGAAGTAGACGCCGTCCGTCGAGTCGACGGAGCGAGCGAGCTTTTCGGACTCCGCCGCGTCGTCGATGAGTGTCATGTCTTCGAGCCACTCGATTGCGGCACCAGTGATGAAGATGGACCCTTCGAGTGCGTACTGGACGGGTTCACCGGACCGCTGGAACCCGACGGTGGTGAGGAGGCCGTGTTCGGACATGACCGCCTCTTCGCCGGTGTTCATCAGCATGAACGACCCGGTACCGTAGGTGTTCTTGGCGTCACCTGCGTCGAAACAGGTCTGGCCGAACAGTGCCGCCTGCTGGTCTCCCAGTGCGCCAGCGACGGGGATTTCGGCACCCATGAAGCCGCTGGCGTCGGTCGTTCCGTAGTAGTCGTCGTCGGACGACGGTCGGACTTCCGGAACCATCTCCCGCGGGACGTTGAACTCGTCTAAGAGTTCGTCGTCCCACTCCATGTCGTGGATGTTGAACAACATGGTCCGGGAGGCGTTCGTCACGTCCGTGATGTGGTTCCCCGTGAGTTTGTAGATGACCCACGTGTCGATGGTACCGAAGGCGAGTTCCCCTTCTTCGGCCCGTTCGCGCACGTCTGCAGGGCGAGAGCGCTGTAGTTTGATTGGGTCGGAGTTGTCGAGCAACCACTCTGCCTTCGTCGCAGAGAAGTACGCGTCGGGTTCGAGACCCGTCTTCTGCTGGACGTTGTCTTTCTTCCCCTCTTCTTCGAGCGTCTCGATGCGGTCCGTCGTCCGGCGGTCCTGCCAGACGATGGCGTTGTGAATCGGTTCACCCGTCTCACGGTCCCAGACGACTGTCGTCTCGCGCTGGTTCGTGATACCGATTGCTTCGAGTTGCTCCGGTTCGAGGAGGGCGCTCTCCAGCGCCTCGTTGATTACTTTCTTCGTGTTCTCCCAGATTTCGTTGGCGTCGTGTTCGACCCAACCCGGTTCTGGATATATCTGTTCGTGCTTCTCGTAGGCGTTTGCGACCACTTTCCCGTCGTGGTCGAACACCATGAATCGCGTCCCTGTGGTACCTTGGTCGATGGCACCGACGTAAGTTTCTCCTGACATTTCTAACCAACCTCGAATCGAACTCTCTACTGAGAGCCCGACTACTTCGAATATGTGCAAATATCGTGATAAATCTTTCTTCACTCCCGAATTATCCACGCCATATAGAATCCTGACTAACGAGGTAACAGACGCCAAATATTCGGTAAATCATTTCGTACTGCCGCTCCAAACCACCACAGCATTCGTGATATCCTGTGTCATGCAAGTTTTGCCGCCTCAGAGAAGTGTGTTTTGGTACGTGTCAGTGGAGATTCACTCGATGCCTCGAAGCGAGTGGTCGAGCACACGGAAACGGAAGACGTCGACAGCGACGCACGGACCGTCGGGTGTCGGTTAGACGAGCGCCTCTTCGAGCAGTTGTAGCGGGTGTTTGATGTCGTATCCGGTCCCGTGTTCCATCTGCATCGAACAGGTGGGACACTCGGTCATCCCGACGCTGCCGTCGGCGTGTTCCATGTGGTCGAACATGTCCGAACCGATTTGCATCGACTTGTCGTACTTCTCTTCTTTCCACCCGTAGGTTCCGGAGATACCGGAACAGGAGTCGCCGACGTCTTCGATTTCGACGCCGTCGAGTTCGCGGAAGAGTTCGACTGCCTGCCGGTCGAGTCCCTGATTACGGCCGTGGCACGGTGCGTGGTAAGCGAACGATTGGTCGGAGACGGACGCCTCGCGAATCTCTCCTTCGACGTCTTCGTGGATACGAAGATATTCGAGTGCCTCGTAGGTGTGTTCCGACACGTCCTCGATGCCGTCGATGTCGAACAGTTCGGGATACTCCTGGCGGAGCGACATCGAACAGGAGGTACACGACGCGATGATGTCGTACCCTTCCGGGATGAGGCCAGCGAAGTTCTCTGCGTTGATGCCAGCGGCACGTTTCGCGTCGTCCAACATGCCGTTGGCGAACATCGGCGTCCCCGAACAACGCTGCTTGGGGACGACGACTTCGTAGCCGAACGACTCGAAGACGCGGACCATCGCCTTCCCGACTTCCGGTGTGTTGTAGTTGGAGTAACACCCGTGGAAGTAGGCGACGCGCTTCTCCTCGGAGCAGACCTGCGGGCCGCCGCGTTCGTTCCACCACTCACGGAACGTCTGTGTGGCGAACTCGGGGAAGTCGCGCTCGGCAGTGATGCCGAGTACCTTCTCGTTGACTTTCTGGACGAGAGAGTTCCCCATGACGGCGTTCGTCAGGCGCGGGAACATGCTCCCCAGTTGGGCGAGGGTTCCGTAGTTCGCGAGAATACGGTTCCTGACGTACTCCCGGGAGAACTTGTCCATCACTTCGTCGACGTACTCGCCGCGGGCCGTGTTGTGCATCTGGCTGAGCGGCACGCTCGACGGGCAGGCGTCGTCACAGCGCATGCAGTTCGAACACGACATGATGGAGTCGTCGACAGCGGCGTCTTCCTTACGCTTGAGACGCCACTGCTCTGGACCCTGGAACTTCGGACCGGGGAACTCGTCGTCGACTTCTGCGACCGGACAGGAGACGTCACAGGCGGTACACTTGTAACAGTTGTCTGCGCCGGGACGCAGGTCCATGTCGGTGCTCTCGGCGAACACGTCGACTGCTTCGAAGTCGTCTGTCTGTGCGTCCGGGGTAAGTGTCGGATTTGTCTGAGATTCTGCGTCGCTCATTGGGATGCCTCCTCGCCCGCGAGGCGGCCAGCGACGGCACCCGTCGCCAGCGAGACGCCACTCGCGGATTTTTCGCGTGCGACGTCAGCACCACCGACGACGCCGCCTGCCGCACGCAGGTTTTCGAAGTGCGATTCGCCGTCTTCGGCTACCGGGCGCAGTTCGTCGTCCAGAACGACACCGAACCGGGCGAAGGCGTGGTCACCGAACGCCTCGGTTTCGGACCACTCGTAGCGGTCTTCCGGATGTGGGACGTGACACCCGAACACGGGTTCGGTGACAGATTCACGGTCGGAGTCGAGTCCCTTACCGACGAGTCCCCCTGTCGCGAGGACGATTTGGTCCGCCTCGTAGGGCGTCTGTCGACTCTTCTGGTCGACGTAGACCGTCTCGATGCGACCGTCTGTGGCCTCGTAACCCACCGCCGGGTTGCCTGTGGAGATTCGGACGCCTGCCTCGTCGAGCGCGTCGAACAGCGCGTCTTCGAGTTTGAGGCCGAGGAGACTCGGCGGTCCGGTCGGGACTTCGAAGACGGGCACGCCGAGGCGGCCTGCGAGTTCGTCACGGACTTCCTCGCCGTGGTCGTCGCCGAGCATGGCTGGGAACCCGACACGGGTCTCGCCGTCTAATTCGGCGGTAACCGCCTCGGCCAGCACAGAACGGACTGTTTTCCCGGACACCTCCTCGTCCCGGTCGAGCGCCTTCGCGAAGCGCGTGACCTTCGCGTCTGACCGGAACGATTTGGGGAACGGGACGGTGACACCACGCACGTCGAAGGGGACGCCAGCGGCCGAGAGATGGTCGGCGGCGACCGGTGCGTCGAAGTCGGTGAGTCCCTCGAACCCGACGAGAAGCATGTCGCCAGAGGCACTCGCGAGGCCGGATGCGACCGACTCCGGATACCGAGCAGTCGGTTTCACCGTCCCGCCGTGAGTGACGACGAGCGCATTCGTGTCCGTATGCCCACCTCGGTACGCGTCGCCGACTGCCTCGTCGAAGAGTCGGAGGCCGTCGCGGATGCCGTCTTCGCCGACGACGTGGTACGGGTGGTCGTCTGGAAGCGAGTCGAGACCCGCGAACGGGTCGGAGAAGGGGCCGTCACCGTCGGCGTACCCGAGGACGTCGACGAGGCCGCTGGCCTGCCGCAGGGTACTCGTCTTGTGTGCGAGCAAGCGCACGCGGGCACCGGTCTCTGCGGCCGAGAGTGCGGCAGTACAGGCGGCGATACCGCCACCGACGACGAGGACGTCGTCAGTTATCGCCATTGGCACCCTCCTTGTGACCGCCGTCGGCGGCCATCCCGTCGTCGAACGCCGCGAAATCCACGTCCGAGTCTGCCGACGCGGGGTCTGCGTCGCGGTTCATCGTCGTCGCGTGGAGCATGTGTTTGAGCGCAGTCTGTGAGAGTTGCTCGCCCCACATGGCGTGGCGTTCGCCTTTCCAGCGTTCCTGATACAGGTCGTCGAGCGACGTTCGGACCGTCGCTTCGTCGTACTCGGGTGCGAGTTCGTTCGCCATCCGGTGACAGCACATCGCACCCTGACAGTTCCCCATCGACGCGCGCGTCTGGATGCGAACCGAGTTGAGGTCGGTTCCCGCCGATTCGAGCGCGTCGTGAATCTCGGCGCGGGTGACGGCCTCACACTCGCAGACGACCGGATTCGGGTCCATACTGTTCAGCACTTCGTCGGCCCGCGACCCGAGTCGCTGGACCGACCGTCGGCCGATTGGTGACCGGAGGTTGAAGTCGTCCATGTAGTCGCGGAGGACGGTGAAGTCCTCGCTCCCCGGAAGCGGGACGTCTGCGGTGCGACAGTCGGCGTCGACGTCGAGTTTCTCGCAGACGTGGTCCGAAATCTTCTCGGCCATCATCCGATAGGTCGTCAGTTTTCCGCCGACGATGCTCGTCATGCCGGGCAAGTCGTCGCGTGACTCGTGGTCGAGGAGGAAGAACTCGCGGGTGATGTCCGTCGGGTCTTCCGTCCCGGTTCCCGGCGGTTCGTACAGTGGTCGCACGCCCCAGAACGAACGAATCGTCCGCGCCTCTTTCAGCATCGGGACGAGTTCGGAGAGCGTGTCTATCATCAGGTCGACTTCCCACCCCTCCTCTGGGTAGTCTTCTGGGTCTTCGACTTCTTCGTCGGTCGTTCCGAGGATACACGTCGTCTCGTGAGGGACGATGATGTCGGCGTCACCCTTCGGCCGACACCGGTTGACGACCGTATCGACCTGCCGGGTGTTCATGATGGTCATGACGCCCTTCGACGGGCGAACCTCTACGTCGACACCGGCGAGGTCACCGACTTGTCCCGCCCACGCTCCCGTCGCGTTGACGACGTAGTCGGCGCGTATCTCTTCGACTTCACCGGGTTGTCCGTGGACGTACGGGCCGGACCCGGATTTGTGTGTGACTTCGACACCGACGACTTCGCCGTCTTCGACGAGGACGTCTGTGACTTCCGAGTGCGTCTCGATTCGCGCCCCGTGTTCGATGGCGCTCGCCGCGTTGGCGACACAGAGGCGGAACGGGTCGATTGCGCCGTCGGGGACCTTGATTGCGCGTTTGATGTCCTTCGCGAGGTACGGTTCAATCTCGCGGGCCTCCTCCGCAGAGAGCACTTCGGCGGGGATACCACACTCGCGACATCCCTCCAGTTTCTTCTCGAAGTACTCGTCGTCGTCTTCCGGGCGCTGGACGAACAGTCCGCCCGTCATCTCGACGCAGTGCCCCGCGATTCGTCGGAGGACGCGGTTTTCGACGATACACTCCTTCGCAGACGGTTGGTCGGATACCGCGTACCGACCACCGCTGTGGAGCAGACCGTGCATTCGCCCCGTCGTCCCGTGTGTGAGGTTCCCCTTTTCGACGAGAGTCACGTCCAGACCACGCATCGCAAGGTCCCGTACGATGCCTGTTCCGGTGGACCCCCCGCCAATGACGAGGACGCTCGCTGTTTTGGTCATCCGTCTTTCGAAGAGTAGGACCGCCGGCACTTTATTTTATCCACGGTGGTCTCGTGTTCAGGAGAGCCCGACACTTCGTATCAGTTCGGTGCCATTCTATGCGACAGTGCTCCCTGAAACATCGGAATATAGCAAAAATACGGTGTCTGTCGCCACCGACAGAAAAACTAAATGAACTTCCGAATTAGTTACTACCAGTCCCGATGTCCTCCCGAGACCAACACCCAGACGCCCGGCCAAGACCTGTTGTCGGTCTCACAGGTCACAGAAGGGGTTCACAGACGACACGCTCAGCGGCCGAACTGAGTCATTTATTGCTCGTCACCCGATACCAGTCGAAACGAGGCTCTCTCTGAAATGCGACTCGAAGATAGAATCACACGCCGGCGTCGACGCGGCCAGACGCGTCGGGTCGTTCGAGACTTGAGTGCGTTAGACCCCACGGCCCACCCGGAGGAACCGACGGGTCGGGGGTCGACCCTCGAACGTATCCTCGACGTCCTCGACCCCGTCTTCGACGGGAAGTTGCCGCCCCACGCACACATCTCCGGTCCGAAGGGTGTGGGAAAGTCCGCAGTCGTGACTTCGCTGTTCCAACACCTCTCGCGTGCAATTCCGTCCCGGCAGTCGGCTATCTACACCAGTACGCGGACTGCCGGCACACCGACGACGTCGTTCGCCTACGTCGACGCGCGGAACGCGTCGACCGACTTCGCACTCCTCCATACGACGCTCGACGCGCTCACAGAAGAGTCGATTCCATCGCAAGGGGTCAGCATCGAGTCGCTTCGAGAGCGACTTGACGGGCGTCTCGCACACGATGACCGGGCAGTCGTCGCCGTCGACCACGTGGGAGAACCGGAGACGTACGCCGCGTCGACGGCTATGGACCTGTTCGACGAGGTGTCGCCACACGTCTCGGTGGTCACGGTCGGTCGCACGCCACCCGAGGGAGTCGACAGCGACGTCGAGTCGGTCGAAGTCCCACCGTACGAACGCCACGACCTGGTGGACATCCTCGTCGAACGAGCGTCCAGTGGCGTCTCGAGAAACGCACTCACCCACGAGGCGACGGCCGAAGTGGCGGCGTGGGCGGACGGCGACGCACACGACGCCCTCTCGGCACTGTACGGTGCGGCGAGACTCGCCGCTGCCGATGGCGCAGACCAAATCAACCCGACGTACGTCACCGACGGCATCGATGCGGTTCCAGACGAGGGATGTTCGCTCGGCCGGGTGGTTGCCCTCTCCGACAGTCACAAACAGATACTCCGGGCGTTCGTCTCGCTCGACGACGCGGAGAGAACGTCGGTGTCGGACGCGACGGAGGCCATCGCGGCGTCCCCCTCGGTTTCACTGTCGGAGACGACTATCAGACGTCTCGTCTACGAACTCTCGGACCTCGGCCTCGTGCGTCGCGTCCCGGTCGAAATGACGACCAGTGGGCCCGGACGCCCGGCGACGCGGCCCGTTCCGAACTTCTCGACGTTGACGTTCCGCGGCCTCGACGACGAAGACCGCTGACTCTATTTTGCCGGTCTCCCTAGCGCCGGTATGGTTCCGCCGCTCGTACTCGATATCGACGGGACGCTCACCGACGCACAGGGACGACTCGACCCTCGCGTGTTCGAGGTGCTCCCGTCGTGGGACGCACCTGTCGTCCTCGCGACTGGGAAGGCGTTCCCGTATCCTGTCTCGCTGTCTCACTATCTCGGTCTTCCGCAGACGGTTATCGCCGAGAACGGCGGTGTCGTCTTGGCCGACGGTCAAGTGACGTACGCCGGTGACCGGGAGGCCGCACAGGCCGTCGCAGACGAGTTCGTCGCCCGCGGCGGTGACCTCGGGTGGGACGCCGCCGACACGGTCAACCGCTGGCGTGAGACCGAAATCGCGGTCAGCCTCGACGCGGACGAGGCGTTGCTCCGAGAGGTAGCCGCGTCCTACGACCTCGAAGTCATCGACACCGGGTTCGCCTACCACGTCAAATCTCACGGCGTCGAGAAGGGTGCCGGCCTCGAACACGTCTGTCAGACGCTGGACTACGACCCCGCCGACTTCGTCGCTATCGGCGACAGCGAGAACGACGCCTCGACGTTCCGTGTGGCCGGCCGGTCGTTCGCCGTCGCCAACGCTGACGACGTCGCAAAGCAAGCGGCCGACGAAGTACTGGACGAGTCGTACATGGACGGCACGCTGTCGGTCCTCGAAGCACTGCGAGAGTCGTAACCTCCCGAACGCTACGCGTCTCGGGAGCGCCTTCCGGGAGTGTCGGTCACTCAGACCGCTTCTTCGAAGGGTGCGAAGCGCCCGTTGATGTCCCACTCGTGGATACAGAACGGACTGCCGACCTGTTTTTCGCCGTCTTCCGACGCAACACGCCACGTCGCCGCGTCGTCGTCCCAGCGTTCTACTCGACCACAGCGCTCACAAGCGCGGCGCGTCGGCCGTCGAAGTTGGGGTTCCATATGTGTGTGAGTGATTGTCGGGACGCAAAAGCCCATCGTCGTCGGCAGATTCACGAGCGGATTGGTAGCGTCCGGACACGAGCGTCCCGAACCGATGGGTCTTACCTCACGCCGTCCGCAGTTCTCCTATGGGCTTTCACACGTTCGACGTCGACTCGGCGGCGAAACTCGACGACCCCGCACGGTACCGGTTCGTGTCGCGAGAGGAACTCCTCTCGTCGCTCGGACCGGGTGCGAACGACGTCGTCGCGGACCTCGGAAGCGGAACGGGCTTTTTCACCGACGACGTCGCGCCGTACGTCCAGACCCTCCACGCAGTAGACGTCCAAGCGGAGATGCACGACTTCTACCGACAGAAGGGCACGCCCGACAACGTCGAGTTCGTCACCGCGGACGTCGCGTCACTCCCGTTCGACGACGACTATCTCGACGCCGCCTTCTCGACGATGACGTACCACGAGTTCGAGAGCGACGAGGCGATGGCTGAACTCGCACGCGTCGTCCGACCGGGTGGCACCGTAGTCGTCGTCGACTGGTCTGCGACTGGTGAGGGGGCGTCTGGACCCCCGACGACAGAACGGTTCGCGCTCGCCGACGCCGTCGACGCCTTCGAGTCCGTCGGATTCACCGTTACGCACGGCGAGACGCGACACGAGACGTTCGTCGTCGTCGCCCGCCGGTGAACAGGGCCAAAATCTCATAATCATATATTAAAAATCGTTATAGATTGTCGTGGTAAACGCATCTGAGTAGATTGTACTAGTTTCCTAGAACAAACTAGCGTATATCAGGACAAACGTTATATTGAAAAGTATGTTAGACCTTGTCATGGCAATACACAACTCGGTAATCGACGGGTACAGTGCGTCGGAAGGGTATTTCGAGTGTCGCTCCTGTGGGTCCCGGACGGTCAGTCAAAATCACGTCGCCGCGTGTCCCTCTTGCGGCGGGTCGGTTCGCAACATCGCCGTCCCACGCGAATAAGCCGTCTTTTTCCTGCGGCCTCTGCCCTGCGTTACGACTCGATGACTTCCGTGTAGCGGTCGACCAGTAAGACGAGTATCGCACCGACGACTGCCGCGAGTGCGAAGATTCCGAAGAGTTCGAGCGACCACGACTGTCCGAGTTCGCCGAGTTTCTCGGTCGTTTTGACCACCGGTGCCCGGAGGGCCCCGACGATGAGGCTGACGAGGAACGCGAGCGTCGGTCGGCGATAATGTTCGAGTGCCCACCGAACCGCGTGCGCAATCGTGAACAGGCCGACGAGTGCGCCGGCGATGAACGCCACGACGATGGTTCCCGGTTCGACGAGCGCAGAGACGGGACCACCGGTTACGACGTCGATGAGCGTGTCGACGAACTCGCTGAGCGTCCCCGTCATGTACTCGTACTGGCCGAGGAGCAACAGTAGCAGCGACCCGGAGATGCCGGGGAGAATCATCGCACTCACGGCGATTGCGCCGGCGACGACGGTCACCGACAGCGAGTTCCCGAGCGCGGTGCCGACGCTGCCAGAGGCGACGAACGCGACAGTGAACCCGGCAACTGCGGCGACGAGTTGTCGGGTCCCTTCGAGCGACACCTGCGCGTAGAGGACGATTGCCGACGCGGCGATGAGTCCGAAGAAGAATCCGAACGTCGGGACGGGGAACTGGTCGATAGCAACCGTGAGGACGCGTGTGACGGTGATAATCGCGGTGGCGATACCCGCACCGAGGACGACGAGGAATCCGGCGTCGACTTCACGCAAGGCGTCGACGGCGTCGTTTCGTCGCCCGGGAACGACACCGCCGAGGACGCGTCCGATACGGTCGGGCGTGATTGCAGTCACTGCACTGATGAGTCGCTCGTAGATGCCGGTGACGAGAGCGATTGTCCCGCCGGAGACACCGGGGACAGCGTCCGCGGCACCCATACAGATGCCCTTTAGATAGAGAACGAGCCACGAGAGGGGAACCGAACGCTCGTCTTCGTGCGTCGACATTTGGTTGTGCGAATCTTCTTTGGCATCCATATCAGTCCACCGTTACGTGATACGCCGTCGGTCGTGAGCCTGTCCCTCTGTCACCGAAATCCGCTCGGGGCGACGTCTTTCTTCGATGAATTGACTCGGAAAGAATGAAATCGGCGGGTGGTCACATTGATTCCAATGAAGCTCAGTATCATCGGCAGCGGATACGTCGGGACGACAGTCGCGGCGTGTTTCGCTGACCTCGGCCACCACGTCGTCAACGTCGACATCGACGAGGATATCGTCGAATCGCTCAACGACGGGCGGGCACCGATTCACGAACCCGGACTCGACGAACTCGTCGAGCAGTACGCTGGGACCCGACTCCGTGCGACCACCGACTACGACGAGATTCTCGACACCGACGCGACGTTTCTCGCGTTGCCGACGCCCTCGAACGACGATGGCAGTATCGACCTTGGTGCGATGAAGGCCGCCGCCGCGGCACTCGGTGAGACGCTCCGAGAGAAAGAGGGCTCCCACCTGGTGGTCACCAAGAGTACGGTGACGCCGACGACCACCGAGGAAATCATCGCCCCGCGAATCGAGGCGGCGTCGGGCCTGACAGTCGGCGAGGATTTCGACGTCGGAATGAACCCCGAGTTCCTCCGTGAAGGGACCGCAGTCGAGGACTTCCTCGGCCCAGACAAAATCGTCCTCGGTGCGACCACCGACCGGGCCCACGAGACGCTCGAAGCGATTTTCGCCCCACTCGTCGAACGCGCCGACGACCCGGCCGTCATCACCACGGGTATCCGCGAAGCCGAGATGATAAAGTACGCCAACAACGCGTTCCTCGCGTCGAAAATCAGCCTCGCGAACGACCTTGCGAACATCTGCAAAGAGTTCGACGTCGACTCGAAGGCGGTACTGGACGCCATTGGCCTCGACTCACGCATCGGGTCGGCGTTCCTCGGTGCCGGCCTCGGATGGGGCGGGTCGTGTTTCCCGAAAGATACGGCCGCCATCATCGCTGCTGCGCGTGCTCGCGGCTACGAACCGCGTCTCTTGCAGGCCGCCGTCGACGTCAACGACCAGCAACCTCTTCGGATGCTCGACCTGCTCGAAGACCGGTTCGACCCAGACGGAAAACGAGTCGCCGTGCTCGGCCTGTCGTTCAAACCCGGCACCGACGACATCCGAGAGTCGCGTGCAATCCCGCTCATCGACGCTCTCCTCGACGCCGGTGCAGACGTCGTCGGCTACGACCCAGTCGCCGTCGACAACATGCGAGAGGTGTTCCCCGACATCGAGTACACGTCTACCGCCGCAGACGCACTCTCCGGTGCTGACGCTGCGCTCGTCGCCACCGATTGGGACGAGTTCGCCGCACTCGACGACGAGTTCGACGAGATGCGCGAACGAATCGTCATCGACGGCCGTCGCATCGTGACTCGCCGAGACGGCATCGACTACGAGTCGCTCGTCTGATTCGCCGCCCACTCGTTCGTCTGATTCGCCGCCCACTCGTTCGCCTGACTCACCGACCACTCGCACCCGTCTTCTCTTTTCTCCTCTTCTTGAACGCGTTTCGTCACCGATGGTTGCCACTCGTCCCGTGGTGACCGAAGAAATGAGAGATAACGAAACCCGTCGAGCGCCGTCGTTACGCGGCGACTGCCGTTCTGACCGCGTCGGCGTCGACGTCGTTCGAGTCGTCCGACGATTGGTTGGTGAACGTCAGTTCCTGTTCCGTGCGTTCGAGCGTCACGTCGACAGTGCCGTCTTCGGCACCGTTGACGAGTCCTTCGTCGACGCTGACGTTCTGTGCCTGATAGCCGACGATGGTGTTGTTGCCCTCGAAGGACGTCGGTCCGGTGAAGGTGTAGTCACCCGTCGCACGGACGCTGACGTTGGTGTAGCCGTTTTCGGGGCCGTAGTCGTCGTAGCCAGTCGTCGAGTACGGCAGCGTCATGGTGAACTCACCGTTTTCGTCCGTCTGGACGTGTTGGACGTAGGTGAACGTCGTGTTCGTCGTGAGGTCACGCATCTCGACGCTCGCGGTCACGTTCGAGTTCGCCGGGGCACCGCTGCCCTCGACAGTCGCACCGGGCACGCGTTCGAACGTCTTGACCCACGCCGGGTTGTTGCCGAGGAGGACCTGCGGTTGGATGCCGTAGGTGTTGCCCGCGCGGATGAGCGAGTTCTGGAAGGACCCCGAGCGAAGTGCCGAACTGTTCGACGACTTCACGAGGCGGTAGTGGTCGAGCGCCTCGACTCGTTCTTCGGGGAACGTTCCGATGCCACCAATCTGCGACGACCCATCGCGCTCGACGTACGCCTCGGCGGCGCTCATGTTGTCGAACGTCTTGATGGCCTCTCCGTCGGACGGCGTCACTTTGAACGTGACATCACCGTTTGCAGACGTCCGTTCGTCCCAGTCGACGACGACCGGTGACGGGTCGCGAGCACTGCCGTGGAACCTGTAGAGACGCACCATCTGGCTCTCGTAGTAGCGCTGGTCTTTGACGTTCGTCGCCGCGGCGATGCGCGTCTGTCCGTTCTGTTCCTGCAACCGGTAGATTCGGTCGTAGAAGTCAGTCGTCGAGACGTTCGACTCGTCGTACCAGACAGTCGGCGCACCGAACTTCGACTCGGTCGAGACCATCTGCCAGTCGACCATGACGTACCGCGTCTGGTCTCCTTCGCCGTCGTCACCCATCGAGGTGAGGACCGATTCGGCCTGCTGTTCGTCGGGGGCGAGGAGGTAGTTCGCCGCCTCCGTCGCGCCACCCTGGAACGGGTTCGCGTTCGGGATGCGCTCGCCGAGGACGGTTATCCAGTGCCCGTAGTCCCACCACGACATCACGCCGTAGGACCCGTCCGGATAGTCGAAGTCGTCTGCGTACTCGTACGTGCCGTAGTACTCCATCTGGTTCGACGCGCCGCCGAACTCACCCTCCTCGGGTGTGCTGTTCTGCATCCAGTCGAGGGTTCCGTCCCACTGGGTGACGGTCCCCGGACCGGTGTTCGAAGCCTGTATCGCGGTGTCTGTCGTCCCGCCGTTTCCGAGTTGAATCGGGACGACGAGAACCGGCGTGAGGACCAGTAGAATCGCCATCGCCACGGCGGCGACCTGACCGTACGAAACGTCTTCCAGTCGCTCGACGTTCGCGAGGCCGATGAAGTCGATGCCGAGTACCTCGCGCAGGAGGTACGCGTTCATCACGGCGACGATGACTGCGAGGTAGTAGTTGAAACGAACCTGCGTGAAGGCGGCCGACGTCATGATGGCGGCCCACACGAGAACGAAGAGGTGCTCGCTCTCGTAGTCTGCCTGCATGACCGCACCGACGATGAGTGCGGTGACGATAGTGAGACTGACGAGCGACGAATCGACGCCGATGAGTCCACCGATTCCGTCCGGGATGGCCGGAATCAAGTACAGCAGGCCGATGACGCCGAGTCCACCGGCGACGTAGCCGATTTTCCGCGTCTCACCGTCGCGGACGAGTGGCTTGGCGACGAGCCAAATCACTGCGACGAGGCCGGTGAAGAACGTAAACCCGTACTCCGACATGATACGGTCGACTGCCGTCAGACCGGTCGATTGGAGGATGTTCGCTGCGAGGAACGGTTGTGCCTCACCGATGGTGCGAGTCGCCGCACCGGCGCTGAATCCGACCGTCCGGAGGAAGTTGCGTGCAATCGAACCGAAGACACTCGGGAGGACGAGCGAGAACAGCACCAACCCGACGAGCATGATACCACCGACAGCTGCGGGGTAATACTGGTCGTCGACGTCGTTCGACTCCCACCAGCGAGCGAGGGCGGCGAGGAACACTGCCCCCAGGCCGACACCGAACGAGAACAGCGGTTGCAGGAAGCCGAAGTCGGTCACACCGAACGTCATCTCCTCGAGTGGGACGAACATCAGCACGCCCGTCACTGACATCGAGACTGCGCCGACGAACGCAGCGTGTTCGGGCGAGCGTCCACGAGCGAAGTCCGAGACCATCTTGAGGACCAAGAAGAGACCAAAGATGCCGACCAGAAGGATACCCGGCGGCCACGACCACATGTAGATGGCCGTCGCGACACCGGCGAGGGCGGACCACTTCAGGGGTTCACGGAGCGCGTCGAGGTCACGGGCTTCGACGAGTTCCCAGACGGGTTTCTCTCTGTCGGCCACCGTGAGGGCGACCATGATAGCGAGGACAGCAAAGCCCATGAAGAACGGTTCTGCGATGTTGTGGTCTGCGAACCCGACGAGACCACGGCGGAGGAACGTCCCGGGGAGGAGCATCAGGACGATGGCACCGAAGAGGCCACCGAGACGGCCACCGAGGCGTTTCCCGATGAGATACGTCGGGATGGCGATTAGCGCACCGAAGACGGCGGGTGCGACCAAGAGCGTCTTGGCGACGAGTTCGGACGACGGACTACCGAGTCCGACGACCAGCGCAGCAGTCGCGACGATTTGGTCGTAAACCGTCCCGAACTGACCCGCAGTTCGACCGAAGGGGAACTCGGTCCACGGGTCGAACGGCATCGTCGTGGGCCAGTTCCGGACGGTGTATTCCACCTGGCGGAGGTGATACCAGGCGTCGTTTCCTGAGAAGAACACCGAGCCCTCTCGAACGAACGCGTCGTAACTGCGGAGGCGTATCCACAGCATGACGAGGACGATTGTCGAGAGGACCGGTATGTGATACCAGTCGCGAGCGAGATCCGCTACGGAGGGCGAATGCTCTGGTTGCTCGTCGCTCATTGTGACCAACAACCGTCAAGCCGTTCATAAGCCTTGTGATAGGCTGTGTCGACGGAAATAGCTGCTTTCAAACCGAAGGACAATGCTTATTCGGCACTCTTCGGTAACTCCGACTCATGAAAGTCTCCGTCGTGGTCTGTACGTACTCGATGGAACGATACGAGTCGTTCTCTGAGACCGTCGAGAGTGTCCTCGAACAGACCTACGAACCCCTCGAAGTCGTCATCGTCGTCGATGGAAACGAGGAGGTGTTCGCTCGCGTCGAAGACGACTTCGGTGACCTCGACGACGCCGTGCTCCACATCAACGACGAGAACCGGGGCATCTCCTACAGTCGGACCAAGGGTGCCGAACTCGCGTCGGGAGACGTCGTCGCGATGATAGACGACGACGCGACGGCCGAACCCGACTGGATAGAGAAACTCGTCCAGACCTACGAGGAGAACCCCGACGCTGTCGCAGTCGGCGGCCACGTCGTCCCCGACTGGGTCGCCCGCAAGCCCGACTTCTTCCCCGAAGAGTTCTACTGGCTCGTCGGTTGTGACGAACGTGGCTTCGGTGAGCACATGGAGGAAGTTCGCAACACCTACGGGTCGAACATCTCCTTCAAGCGCGACGTCTTCCTCGAAGCAGGTGGGTACGACACGAACACCGGTCGCAAAGGTGACAAGCACGTGCAGGCGCACGAGGCACCGGTCTGTATCCGAATCTACAACAACACCGGCAAGCGCGTCATCTACAACAAACAGGCACGCGTGAATCACAAACTGTTCGAGTACCGGACGGAGTTCGACTGGCTTGTCTTCCGGTCGTTCTGGCAGGGCTACTCGAAGCGTGTGATGGACCTTCTGTACCCCGAGGCGTCGGGTGACAAGAACGACTATCTGCGTGATTTGATGCTCGTCTACGTCGTCGACCGAATCAAGAACCTCGTGAGAGACCCGTCGATGGCGAAGGTCCAGCAGTTGATTGCAATCTTCGTCTTTACTGCCGCCGTTGGCTTCGGGTACGTCTACGGGTTGTTGACGCCGAATCTGGTCGAGAAGACGAACGCGTAGGTTCGGCACAGCCTCTTCCAATTTCGTGTCGCCCAGGCAGCCCCCCGAAATCTGGCCTTTTACGCCGCGTATGTGCCTCGATAGACGAGTTCGAACTGTTCTGCGATGTCGTCCCAGTCGTGGTTCGTCATCGCAGCATCTCGATTCAGTTCTCGTAGCTGGTCACGTTCTTCCGACGAGAGCACTCGTGCATCGTCGAACCCGTCTTCGAGTTCGTCGTAGACGATGTTCCCCTCTGGGACGATAGATGGAATACACCCCGCGTCTGGTGCGATGACTGGACAGCCAAACGTGAGGCTCAACACGACAGACCCGGAGCTAAAGATGTCCCGATATGGGAACACCCCGAAGTCACACGCTGCAAAGTAGGTGGGTACCTCTTCGTTCGGAATATACCTGAGGTCGGTGACGACGTTGGGCTGTTCCCCCGCGAGTGCCCGAATCTCGGGAGTCTCACTCGACGACATCGGGTTGCCGGCGACGACGAGACATTCATCTGCGGTGCTCACGCGCCGAAACGTCTCGAGGAGTTTAGGCACCTGTTTGTACGGACGAATCATCCCGAAGAACAGGTACACTCGTTCGTACTCCTCGATGCCCAGTCTCTCACGGGCTTCTTCGGTCGATATGGAACGATTGTCCTCGTACACCGGGTCGTAATTTCCGTGTGGAATCGCGACCGTGTTGTCGATGTCGGTGTCGAGGTACGACTCGAGTTCGTCACGAGTTCGGTCGTCCCACACCTGGACGGTGTCAGCGATTCGAACGAGACGCTCACTGACCGCACGGTCGAGTGAGAGAAACTTCTTTTCGTGGTTGTGTTTGTTGTGAACCGTCCAGACGATTTGGTCGCACAGGTACGACGCGAGTTTCACCTGGACGAGAAACCACACTGCGGCGAGCGTCGCGACGATGCGACTGCCTGGGATTTTGTAGGCCCACTCGACACTCCCGAAGAGGAAATACGGGTGTGTCCAGTGGAGATGGAGGACGTCTATGTCGTCCAGAAGAATAGAGAAAATGAATGGAGTGAACGGAATCGGTTCCTCGTCTACAGTCACCTCGATTCCGCGCTCCTCGAGGTGTTGTATCAGAAGGTCCTGATACGGGTTCCCCGAGTAATACGGGGCCATGAGAACGTTCATGCCAGACACCTCTCTAGCCACGTTTCTAAGTGATTCCGCTTTTCACGTGACTGAGCCGAGAACTGTACAGTCCGGTTACGCCTCCGTTTTTTGGGATAGACGTTCCTCTGCTTCGTCGCGGTCCTCAGGGTACCCGATGTCCATCCGCCACCCGTCGATTCGAATCGCGTCGATGGTACGCCCGGACCGGATGAGCAGGTCGATTGCCTCACTAATCTCGTATTCGCCGCGGTTCGATGGCTGGACGAGGTGACACGCGTGGAAGATAGCCGGCGTGAACGTGTAGAACCCAGTCATGACGAGGTTCGACGGCGGTTCTTCGGGTTTCTCGATGACCTCTGTGATTTCTCCGTAGTCGTTCGTCACACAGACACCGTAACGGGAGGCTTGGTCCCACTCGACTTCTTCGACGAGGAAGGCAGCGTCGGCGCGGTCCTCACGCTGTCGCTTGACGACATCACTGAGGTTAGCGTTGAAGATGTTGTCCCCGAGCATGAGCATGAAGTCCTCGTCGATGTGGTCTTCGACGGTGAGGAGGGCGTGTGCGAGGCCATTCTGTTCGCGCTGGTGGGTGTAGGTGATGGGGACACCGCGATACTCGTCGTCGTAGTGGCTGATGATGACCTCTTTCTTGTAGCCAACGACGACGACGAGTTTCTCTGCACCGAGTTCGACGAGTTGGTCGAAACAGTGGGTGAGGATTGGTTTCCCGTCGACTTCGACCATCCCCTTCGGTTTGTCTTCGGTGAGTGGCCGGAGGCGGGTTCCTTTGCCCGCGGCGAGAACGACAGCTTGCATACTACTGCATTCAAAATCCATTTATATATAATCTGTTACAGTCCACCTCACAGGTAGCCGAGCGATTCGAGGTTCTCTTCAACACTCCGTTCTTGTCGCGTGAACGACTTCGGCTCGTGAGTTCCCGAATCGGTAGCCGTGGTTTCGACCCACGGGACTCGTCGGAGTTGCGGCATGAGGGACCCACTACTGTGGCCGTACATCCCCCACTCGCCGAACAGTTCTCCATGGTCGGCCGTGATAACGACCGTTTCTGCGTCGAAGTTATCGAGTAACACCTCGATGTGGTCCAACCCGTACCGGAGTTCTTGGAGGTAACTGTTCCAGACTGTCTCCAAGTCGCCACCGTCTCGAAGATAATCCCACGGTTTCTGCTCGTACTTTGCGAGCTGGTCCGCACCTCTTGCTTTCGCGGCCGCAGCAAATGGATAATGTGGTTCGATGACGTGAGCAATGACTCGGTCGAAGTCTTCCATACGTCCGACTTCGACTGTGAAGTCGACTACTGTCGACGCGTCCGCCTGTGGTTGGTCTGAATACCCAGCACGTCCGTCGCCGTACTGCCACGCAGGGATGTGCTTGCCGAGGGTACCACCTGGGACAGTCTGCCAATCCGTCATCGCGAACCGTGCATTGTGTCGTTCTTCTGGGCGGTAACCGTCCTCGATGATTCGCTGGGGCCACCCGTTTGCGGATATTAGCGCAGTTTGTTCGAGTTCGTCACGGTACGATTCCACAAATGTATTCGAGGTCCACTCGAGCGTCGACGCCCCGACCGACTTCCGAACCGTCACATCGTCCGCGTCGAAGTACTCGTAGTCGTCTGCGACTGCTCTCAGAGCGTCGGGACGGCATGTGTCGAGGACGACGAGTAAGTCCCACTCTTCCGAGAAAATATTCTGCCCGAGAGCGACCCGCGATGAAAGCGTCAGTAATATCGATTTCCGTACGGGTTCTGTGACGTAGGCTGCGCCTCGTAAAGGGTCCTTTAGTCCTGCTCGTAGAAGCTCCGTGATAGACCTGCCGTCCATGTCTGTGATAGATTTATCGTACATAAGTAATTGACCGACGTCCCAGCAGGTCCCCCGAGGACGTGGTCGTTGGTAGTCGTGATTCCCTTGGAACGTTTAAATGTCGCCTCCGCTTCCGTACTGTTATTACCGTCCACACTCACTCCCCCTCAAGAAACGACCAGATATTCTAGAACGCCACCTGTCATGCAACTGCCTCGAATCCCATACCTTACCACGACATACCGAATCGCCCGTGACCGTGGTCCCCGCGCTGCCGCGGCGACGATTACCGACTTCCTCCGAGAAGAGACGACACGGGGAATCCACGCTGTCTCGTCACCTGTTGGACCCGGTCAACCAATCTTCGAGCGCGAGTGGGACGTTCTGGTCATCTGCGACGCTGCTCGCGTCGACCTGACTCGCGAGGTCGCCCCGGAATACGATTACATCTCGAACGTCGACACCCACGTCTCCACTGCCAGTTACTCGAAAGGGTGGATGGACTCGAATTTCACAGACGAGTATGCCGACGAGATGGCGCGGACGATCCACGTCACTGCCAATCCCTTCTCTGATACCCTTGACGAGGAACAGTGGGCCGTCCTCGACGAGGTGTGGCGGCACAACTGGGACGAGGACAATGGAACGACGCTTCCAGAACCACTCGTCGACAGGGGTATCCACTACTGGCGACAGCGAGAGGAACTCGGCGCAGACCGGATGATCATTCATTTGATGCAGCCACACCTCCCGTTCATCGGAACCGACTGGATGAGGGGACAACGACTCGAAGACTGGGGGCACGCGAACACCGAGAAGACGGTCTGGGAGAAAGTCCGCGACGGCGAAATACCGTTCGAAGAGATGTGGGACGCCTACGCCGAAAACCTTCGAATCGCATTCGACGAAATCGACCGTCTCCTCAGAAACATGGACGCAGAGAAAGTCGCCATCACTGCTGACCATGGTAACTTAGTCGGTGAACACGGCCTCTGGGGGCATCCCCCGGGTGTCAAATACCCCGACCTTCGAATCGTCCCGTGGATCGAGACGTCGGGAATCGACGAGGGAGCGTCTGTTCCTACTATTGGTGACGAGACGGAATCGGCCACAGACGTGGAAGACCGGCTATCTTCACTCGGCTATCTGTAGAGTCGTCATCTGCGTTTTGTCGTCTGAACACACGTGTTGACGCAGGGACGTGGCCGAACGACGCTAACCGGACCTTATTTGTGATATCACTTGGGTTATTCCGAAAACGATGTACTCTCTGGACCAAGTGCGAAATGGGCTCTCCGCTCCATCTCTGATTTTGCGTGAGCTCAATCGGCTTTATTACACCCGATTCGACACGCACTCGTACAACCCAAACGGCGTCGACATCGTGTCCGAAGACTGGGATGTACTGCAGATTCTCGATGCCTGCCGCTACGACATGTTCGCAGAGCAATCGCAGCTCCCCGGTGACCTCCAGTCACGAACCTCACGTGGGTCGAACACGATGGAGTTCCTCCACGCGAATTTCGAAGGCCGAACGATGCACGACACCGTGTACGTCACGGCGAACCCGCAGTTTAGACGGCACGAGGACGAACTCGACGCCGAGTTCCACGCCGTCATCGACGTCTGGTTAGACGAGGGATGGGACGAGACGTACAACACAGTCATGCCCGGAACGACGGCAAAATACGCGCTCCAGGCAGCCAAAGAGTATCCCGACAAGCGCATCCTCGTCCACTACATCCAACCGCACTACCCGTTTATCGACCCCGACACGACGTTCGATAAACGGCACCTCCACGAAGGTGACGACGAGACCATCGACTTCTGGCACGAAATAATGTTCGGGAAACTCGATATCAGTGCCGACGAAGTCTGGCGACTCTACCGAAAAACACTCGACGAAGCGTTCCCGCACGTCGAAACTGTGATGCAGGCCGTCGAGGGCCGACACGTGGTCACCGCAGACCACGGGAACATGGTCGGAGAGCGGGCACGACCGGTCCCAGTCCGTGAGTGGGGTCATCCGCAGAGCATCTACACCGAAGAATTGGTCGAGGTACCGTGGCTCGTTTACGACAATGGTAATCGCCGGAACGTCGTCACCGAAGAACCCGGGTCGAACCGAGAGGGCGTCGACGACGGAGTGGTCGAGTCTCGATTGCGCCACCTCGGATACACTGAGTGAGGCCTACTACGTTGGACCGAGAGTAGCCAAGTGGGGGATTTGTCCGCGCCCCCCATCAGACATTCTTCAGAGAGTGGACGTGCGAGAACCCGAACATTGTGAGAGCGGGGTGAGAGCCAGACCGATGTGTGAATCGATATTGGGGTCGTTTTCGGTTCAGACCGCGGTGGCTAGTAGGCGAGTACGACGAACGCGATAGCGAATTGGGGAGACTGGTACCGTGTTGGTCGCTCCGACAGCGTGCGCCTGCGGCATATGCACTCGACCAATCGGTTCTCTAACGGGGGTACACTGGATAACGCTACTCTTTCACTTGTACCCGAGGTATTCGAGGCGTTCTTCTGCAGATTTACTCACTTCCTCTTCACTACTATCGTCGACGTGGATGTGTCCGATACCCGACTCGGCAGTCACCTCTCGTCTGTCGGACGAGTCCCACACCATCCATGGTACTTGGACCAGTCCCGGGATGTGAAGTTCTGGATGTCCGTACCCAGGAATCGGAATTGGCCAGATTGTATCGCCGAGAAGCTCTCCGTGGTCTGCGGTAAGGACCGTTCGCCCGTCGAGTTCGGGGATGAGATCAGCGACGTATTCGAGGGCGATATCCATGTTCTCACGATAGGCTCTCTTCACAGTCTCTTCGTCACCGTGATGGCGGCCTGCAGTCCACTCTTGCCACATCGGACTATCATCGTCACCGAACGCTTCTTTCCCTATCTCACCGAGATACGGCCAGTGGGGTGGCATGATGTGGATGATGAACTTCTTGTTAGGGAATTTCTCGAGCATCTTCTTCGCGTCAGCGACCGTGTCCTTTGGATGGTGTGACTTCTCCCACGAGTGATAGATTGCGTGGAAGTTCAAATCCAATTTGGCACGTTCTCCGTGCAGAGATTTCCAAAGGTGTGGTGACGCAGTCACGTATACTGTGTCGGTCATGTCCCGGTCTCCGAACGACCTTCGGAGGAACTGGTTGGTGTAACACGATTGTGATTTGACCGACGTCAATTCACCATCGAGTGCGGATTTCACTTCTTCGTCCGCGTTGTGTAGACACTCCGTGAATACGTCGTACCGGCACGCGTCGAGAACGATTAGATTATCCCAGTCTTCCTCCGCGACGTTCGTCCCCCACGGAATGACCCCCATTTTGTGTCCGACCTTGTGAGTTGCAATATTAATCCCTTCAACGAAGAGACGCCAACTACCGAATCGTTCGAGTACCATTTGGTCTTACAGCGCGTAACTGCGATGAAGAAGCTAACGGTCCTGAAAAATATTCAAGACATCTACTATTCCGTGGGTAGACCGTCGTTCCACCGGATATCGGGTCACGCTTGGATAGTTTTCGTCAACCCCGATAGTCGACGACTGCGTCCCGGAACTGTTCGTACACCGACGAGGCGATAGTGCGGTGCGAGTCCGAGAGTAAGACAAGAACGGTTCCGTACGTCACACCGCCCACGAGGAGTAAGAGGGTCAGGTCGACCCACGACCGCACTGGAACCATCCGGTTGATACCCTCGACGGCGACGAACATGAGTACACCTGCGACGATTTGTTCTCCGATTGCCCGAGGAAATAACACGAGGTTCGAGACGAGTCTGCGGACGACGACGACACCGCCGACCAACCGAAGTGTCTCTGCGATAACCGACGCATAGACGACCCCAACAGGTCCGAAGACGCTCAGCAACCCCACTCCCAGAGCGATGTTCAGGACGAGGGTACTAACGTCCACGAACAACGTCGCGTCCGGCCGGTCGAGTCCGTGGACGGTGTTCAACAGTTGGTCTGCCTGTTTTCGAAGGAGTTGGTAGAGAACAATCCACGCTAAGAACTCCGCTGCGCCCCGGTATCCAGACCCGTATACCGTGACTGCGAGTTCGCCTTTGAGGGCGAGCGCACCGAAGAACATCGGAATCGCAAACAGCCCGGTTACTGAGAGCGCATTTTTCAGGTCGATCCTGATGCGCTCGACGTTCCCCTTGCTCTGGAGGTTACTCACTCGCGCCATCAACCCGTTGCCGACGACGACACCGATGAGTGTCGCGGGGACGCTCAACTTCCACGCAACCTCGTAATAGCCCGCGATAGCAGGTGTGAAAAATAGTCCTAGGAGGACCATGTCGGTCCGAGCGAGGACCTTCGAGGCGAGTCGAGAGATTGCACTGAACCGACCGAACTCCCATATCGAGTCGATAGTCGCTTTCGACGGAACCCGAGGTGTCACACCGAGGACGACGATGCCGACGATACCCGTTATCGTCGAGGAGATGGCGAGTCCAAACGCCATACCACTCGCACCGAATCCTAAGAGAACCAACCCGAGTTGGAACGGAAACGTGAGGAGCGACCCCAGAAGGTCGACGAGGTTCGAGACACTCACGCGACCGGTCCCTTCGATGACGGTCATGACGGACTCGACGAACGAGACGGTGACGAGAAGCATCGAAAACAATAGTGCCGCTTCCTCGACACCCGAATAATCTACGAGAGAGCTCTGAAACGTGAACGCGACGATTGCACCGACTGCACCGAGTAGCGAGATTGCGACGAGTTGCGCCGCGAGAATCTCCTGTCTCGACCCGTCGGTCTCCGAGAATCGCTTCTTTGCCGCCGTTGCGAATCCCTGGATTGGTTGGACGGTGATGAGGACGATACTCAGCAACAGGTAATACCCACCGAAGAGAGACGGGTCGAGCAGTCTCGCGAAGATAATCGTCCCGATGAACCCGACTCCGGACATGACGAGGCGGATGAGGAACCCAGAACTAACTTCGAGTCCAAATCGGACGTCGCTCGCTTCGGGCCCACTCATATCGGTGCCCACGAACTGGGAGTAAAAATCCCTCGTGATTTACCGCGGAGAGTTTCCAATCGCCCGATGACCGAAACAGACAAGTGGAAACTTTTTCTATCCTCTGAATTCGTTCTGAGGAACGATGCCCACCCCCGACTCCGTCTGCATCCTCATCCCCACATACGACGAGGCTGCGACGATCGCCGACGTCGTTTCCGACTATCGAGACGAAGGATACACCAACGTACTCGTCATCGATGGTGGCTCCACAGACGGGACGCGCGAACTCGCCGAGGAGGCCGGTGCCCACGTCGTCGTCCAGTCTGGGTCCGGGAAAGGCCAAGCGGTGAGGGAGGCCATAGCGGAACACATCAAGGCGGAGTACGTGCTGATGCTCGACGGGGACGGAACGTACGAACCGACCGACGCCGAGAAGATGCTCGCGCCGCTCGACGACGGCTACGAACACGTCATCGGTGACCGGTTCGCGGACATGCGGGCGGGGGCGATGACGAGCCTGAACAAAGTCGGCAACCGTATCATCAACCGGGCGTTCGCACTCATTCACGGACAGGACTTCAAAGACATCCTCAGCGGGTACCGCGCGTTCACGCGCGAGTCGTTCCTCGAGATGACGCTCACGTCAGACGGGTTCGGCATCGAGACGGAGATGGCCGTCGAGTGTGCGAAACACAACGTCAAAACCACCGTCGTACCGACGTCGTACTATCCACGCCCCGACGGGTCGGATACGAACCTCAATCCGATTCGCGACGGTGGCATCATCTTTCTCGAACTCTACCGGCGGGCGAAGACCAACAACCCGCTTTTCTACTTCGGGAGCGTCGGCCTCGCGTCGACGGCGACGGGACTCGGACTCGCGGCCTACGTCGCCTACGAGTGGGTCGTCCGTTCTGTCTCCCACGAAGTCATCGCCGTCGTCTCGGCGGCGGGTATCCTCTTCGGCGTCCAACTGTTGATGTTCGGCGTCCTCTCGGACCTCATCCTCTCGCTGCATCGCGACCAGATGAAACGGATTCAGGAACTAGAGTAAGAGACGAGACCAGACGGCAGTTTGCGCAAGCACCGAGGCGGCAGACGACTCGTGACAGTGCTTCGGTCAGAAGGGGACGAGTGCACGGAGACGCCCCAAGAGGCTCTTCGATGCGTTCGCGCGGAACTCCTCGAAGACGGGGTGGAGTGATTCGAGCAGGTCCCGACGTGAGTCGAACTGGTCTTTCCCAGTCGCTTCGAGTGCGTCGTCTATCGCGACCGTATTCCCTGCAGCGTCGATGGGGACGTCGACGTGGTTGAGCGCCTGCGCAATCGTCCGCGCGTCTGCCGGGTAGTCGATATCTGCGTCGTCGACGTCGCTCGACAGTGCGGCGATACCGAACTCGATAGCGTCCGGGTCCGACGTATCGTTCTGCGGCGGTCTCGCGGCCATCGAGTAAACGTAGGAAGTTGGCGAGTGATAAACCCCCGTCTAATCCTGTGGCCGTCTCGACGAGGCTATTCTGCACCGTTGGGATTAACCCCGGCCAGCGCAAGACCCCACTCATGACCGAGTACACGACGGTTTCGATTCCGAAAGAGCTGGCAACTCGTGTCGAAGAGACACTCGAAGGAACGACGTTCTCCAGTACGAGTGACCTCGTGCGGTTCCTCCTTCGCAGTATCGTCATCCAGCACGAACGGTCCGGTGGCGAACTCTCCGAGTCGGAGTTCCAGGAGATTGCCGAGCAGTTGACCGACCTCGGATACCTGCGATAGGCGTTAGGCGAGTTCTTCTTCGGGTGGTTCGGCGTCGAGGACCACGACGTCGAGTTTCCGACCTGCACGGTCGAACGCGCCGAACGTCGACTCTTCCCACGGCGGGACGGCGAGGAGGACGACTGCGGCGAGGTCGTCGCGTTCGGTGAGTTCGAACGGGCCCTGTGGATGGGTGATGAACCGTGCTCGTCCCCGACCCGCAGGCGTTCCCAGGTCGATACCGAAGATGGCGCTGACGGACCCGCCCGCCTCGGCCATGTAGAAGTGCGTGAGTACTGGCGTCTCCGGGTCGATTCCGAGGTCCGTCTCGAAGTCACCCGCCGGAGTCGGTGCGAGAACGAGGTTCATCGGCGTCGGTTCGGCGTCTTCAGCCATGTCGAGGAGGACGTCCACGAGGCCGCGAGTCACGTGAATGGCCGGGCGTTCGGAGTCGACGCTCGTCGCAGACGACGATGGGTGTGTTCGCTCGTCGGCCATCAGTCGGAGACCATCGACTTGAACGCCGAGACGTACGCACTGGGGAGGTTCTTCCGGGCGTTCGACAGCGCCGTTCGGAGTTCGTCGCCGGCGTTCGTCGTGATGCCAGCACCGTGGCCGACGAGGAGGCGTTCAGGTTCGAACTTCGAGAGGACACGACGCGGGGGGAAGGGCCTGAGCATCGGGTGGACGCCGAGGCGTTCACCAGCGGCACAGTAGTATTCGACCGTCCCCACCGCCTCCGGCACGATGAGCGTCCGACTGTCGTCGTGGTAGAACCCGACTTCCTGCCACGGTGGGACCGTCCGGTCGACGACGCGGAACGTCTGGAACCCGGTGGTCGCGAGTTCTGTCCCGAATCGCTCGACTGGCGCATCCATGTCGTCCGCGACGCCCGTCATCCACGACGCGACGTAGACGGGAACGTCGTGACGGGTCGCGATGGTGTCCGCGTCACGTTTGTGCCGGTCGAGGCCGACGACGACACCGGCCACGTCGCCAAGTTCGGCGAGCAAGTCGTCGAGGCCCTCGGCGTCGACGGGGTCGAACACCCACACGTCGCCGTCGATTTCGACGGCGTGACTGGCACGTTGCATCGATTCGTCTGGGTGGGCTAGCCACCCGACGCCGTGCTCCCATCGGTCTATTTCGCGGAGGTTAGCGCGTCCGCTACCTTTCATCGGCATGATAGTACGGTGGGGCGGACCGTGTATAAGCCCTCTCCCAACGGCGGTTCCCACGAGGTTTCAGCTACCGGGAGGAGTACGATGAGGACGGTGAGGATGAGGCACCCACGACGGCGAGAGAGTGGAGGGAGAAACAGGCGGAAGTAGGGGGTGACAGAGGATGGTGTAGAGGGTGAAACAGGGTGAGTAGAGGGTGAAAGAGACAGGAGTGGGTTCCAGAGAGATGGGTGACGATAGCGTGTCGACCGGTGAAGACCCTAGAGGTTGTCCGTATTGATGTTGACGCCCGGCGGAGTCACGACGAGGAACTTGCGGAAGTGCATCAAGTGCCCGCCCATATCCTTCACGTCGCGTGCGAACCCGGACGCGAGTTTGTTGAGGTCGCCTTCGATGGCGAGCATCAGGGTGTTTCCGCGAGCGACGGATTGCACCCACTCCTCAGGTGGGGTCGACCCGTCGAGGACGCCGAGGACGACGTCCCCTTCCGCTTCGTCTTCGTCTAAGTGTTCTTCGGCAGTCTGCAGGTTGAGGTTGAAATCGCCCATACCCGCCCGGTTGTCGAGCGACGAGAAAAGGGTTCGGTCCGCGGGAGTATCATCTGGCCCTCCCGGCGAGTCGAACGTAGCGACTGGCGTCGTCCTCGTCGGCCCGTCGCCGGCAGTTCGTGTTCCGTGATGGCACTCACCTCCATTCACATTCGTCCAATCGAGGGTGCGCGTGAGGGCGCCGAATTAATGTTTCTAAACTTAAGATGCTGAAATTAGCCTTCTCACGAGATGGATACTGTCGGAGTGTATCAAGGCATCATATGACATGATATCATATTAGGACGTTTAGGTACGTCGATTACCCCTGAATGGACGAGACACGTTGTCGCTGGTGAACGACCGTGATACTGTCTATGGGAAACGTTTAAATATAAGTTCATGCACCTGACTGACACGATGTCTCACAACGACACGGAGGATTCGTCGGGTTCCCCGGCGGGTCGAGTTCTTCAAGGGCACATTAGCCCAACAATCTGAAATCGAAGACGTACGAATCTTCGACACGACACTCCGCGACGGCGAACAGTCACCGCGAACCTCGTTCAGTTACGAGGAGAAGCGCGACATAGCCGCCACCCTCGACGACATGGGCACCCACGTCATCGAGGCAGGGTTCCCCGTGAACTCTGATGCGGAGTTCGAGGCAGTTGCCGATATCGCTGCTTCAGCGGACAAATCGACGACGTGTGGGTTGGCCCGCGTCGTCGACAAGGATATCGAAGCCGCGCTGGATTCCGGCGTGGACATGGTGCACACGTTCGTCAGCACCAGCGACGTCCAACTGGCCGACTCGATGCACGCTTCCAGAGAGGAGGCCGTCGAGCGCGCCGTCCGCAGTGTCGAACGCGTCCGCGACGCGGGCGTCGAAGTAATGTTCTCACCGATGGACGCCACTCGTACGGACGAGGAGTTCCTGATCGAAGTCGTCGAAGCGGTCTCTGAGGCCGGCGTCGACTGGATCAACCTCCCCGACACGGTCGGTGTCGCGACGCCGACACGGTTCGCACGGATGGTCCAGATGGTCAGCGAACACACCGACGCGAGAATCGACGTGCACGCGCACGACGACTTCGGACTGGCGTCGGCCAACGCGATGGCCGGATTCGAAGCGGGTGCTGCACAGGCGCAGGTGTCTGTCAACGGCATCGGTGAGCGCGCCGGCAACGCCGCCTACGAGGAGGTCGTCATGGCCGCCGAATCCCTCTACGGCGTCGATACCGGCATCGACACCACTCGAATCACCGAGTTAGCCCGCATCGTCGAGGAGGCGTCCGACATCCCGGTCCCGGCGAACAAGCCGGTCGTCGGGCGGAACGCCTTCTCCCACGAGAGCGGCATCCACGCTGCAGGCGTCATCGAGAACGCCGACACGTTCGAGCCGGGCGTCATGACCCCCGAGATGGTCGGCGCTACCCGCGAGTTCGTGCTCGGCAAGCACACGGGGACGCACTCGGTTCGCAAACGCCTCGCCGACATCGGGTTCGAACCGACGGACGCCGAGGTCCGCGAGGTCACCCGACGCGTCAAAGACTACGGCGCAGAGAAAGAACGCGTCACCGACACGACGCTCGAGGCGTTTGCCCGCGAGGTAGGCGTAACCCACAAGGACGAGAGGGAGGAGGTCCGCGCCTGATGGCGCTGGGCTGTGGCCCTACTGGGCGACCGCCCTGTACGCGCTCTCGGTCGGCGAGCAATCGTTGCCCGCCGCGTAACAGTTATTACACCCCGGGAGTACGTGTCCCATACGATGAACCAGCACGGCGCACGTCTGGCACCCGCTTCGCCGCACTCTGCGGTGAGCGATGCCGCCGTCGCTGCTGTTCGGTCGCTCATTATTGTAGGGGCATAGCCCCCTCACACCACATCTCTCAGTCCTCGGGTTCGAACCGTTTTCAGACACCTCAGCAGTCCCCAACCATGGAGCACCAGTTCCACACGAACGACCGACAGCACACGCATCGACATCGACCGACAACCAATCCGCACGGAGGCGAAACATGAGCGAACGCACCACCGCTCAACCGGAATCGGACGCGTCGTCTGACGACGCATCCACCGACGAACAGACGCAGACCGAAGTGACGTCGGGCGCGACGTCAGTCATCCGCGCACTCGAAAACGCCGGCGTCGAGACGGCGTTCGGCGTGCAAGGTGGGGCAATCATGCCCATCTACGACGCCCTGTACAGTTCAGGCATCCGTCACGTGACGATGGCACACGAACAGGGCGCGGCCCACGCCGCAGACGCTTACGGCGTCGTCAAAGGCGACCCGGGTGTCTGTCTCGCCACGTCCGGTCCCGGCGCGACCAACCTCGTGACCGGCATCGCCGACGCCAACATGGACTCCGACGCGATGCTCGCGCTCACCGGACAGGTCCCATCGGACATGGTCGGTTCGGACGCGTTCCAGGAGACGGACACGACGGGCGTCACCGCCCCGATTACGAAGCACAACTACTTCGCTTCCTCTCCGGACACCGTCGGAGACACCGTCGGTGAAGCGTTCGCACTGGCCGGCACGGGACGTCCCGGGCCGACGCTGGTCGACCTGCCGAAGGACACCTCACTGGGCGAGACTGACCACGAACCCGGCGAGGCCAAGCCCCCGGCGACGTGCAAACCACGTCTCGACCCCGACGACGCCGACGTCGAAGCGGCCGCTCGCGCAATCGAACGCGCCGAGAAGCCGCTTCTCCTGTTCGGTGGCGGGGTCGTCAAAGGAAACGCAACCGACGCCGCCCGGTCGTTCGCGAACGCACACGAGATTCCGGTCGTCACGACCATGCCCGGCATCGGCACCATGCCGGAAGACGACGAACTCTGCCTCTCGTGGGCAGGGATGCACGGTACCGGCTACGCCAACATGGCTATCACGCACACCGACTGTCTCATCGCAGTCGGGACGCGCTTCGACGACCGACTGACCGGCGGCATCGACACGTTCGCACCCGAAGCACAGGTCGTTCACATCGACATCGACCCGGCGGAAATATCGAAGAACATCCACGCAGACTACCCAGTCATCGGCGACGCCGGTCGGTCTCTCGACCGACTCGACGCCGAGATGGAACACAGTCCGGACGCCCGCGAGTGGCGCGAACAGTGCCTGACGTGGAAAGACGAGTACCCGATGGACTACGCGGCACCCGACGACGAACCGCTGAAACCGCAGTTCGTCGTCGAGGCGCTGGACGAAGCGACGCCGGACGAGACAATCGTCACGAGCGGCGTCGGCCAACACCAGATGTGGGCCGCCCAGTACTGGACCTTCCGCGAACCGCGTCGGTGGGTCTCGTCACACGGCCTCGGCACGATGGGATACGGCTTACCCTCGGCCATCGGTGCCCGACTCGCCGCGGACGACGACGAGACCGTCGTCTGTGTCGACGGCGACGCCTCGTTCCTGATGACGATTCAGGAACTGTCAGTCGCCGTCCGTGAGGAACTCGACATCACGGTGGCCGTCCTGAACAACGAGTACATCGGGATGGTCCGCCAGTGGCAGGACGCCTTCTTCGAAGGCCGTCGCATGGCCGCTGGGTACGACTGGTGTCCCCAGTTCGACAAACTCGCCGAGGCGTTCGGCGCGCGCGGATGGACCGTCGACTCTTACGAGGAAGTTCCAGACGCCATCGAAGAGGCACTGGCCTACGACGGCCCCTCTGTCATCGACTTCCACGTCGACCCTGCAGAGAACGTCTATCCGATGGTCTCCTCGGGCGCACCGAACGGCAAATTCGCTCTCTCGGAGGACCAACTATGAGTGACAAGCAGACGGGACTGCAAGGCCCCGCTCCCGACGACAGACCCCACCCCGAAGGCCGGCGTAACGCACAGGGTATTCGAATCGACCCGGAAGTCGAATCCGAACCCGAACGACGACGCACGGTGTTTTCGGCCATCGTTGAGGACGAACCCGGTGTCCTCTCGCGTATCGCTGGCCTCGCCGCGCGACGCCAGTTCAACATCGAGAGTCTCACCGTCGGTCCGACCACCGTTGATGGCCACTCGCGTATCACGATGGTCGTCGAGGAACCGGAACCCGGAATCGACCAGATAGAAAAACAAATCGCCAAACTCAAGCCCGTCATCTCCATCGGCGAACTCGACGACGACGCCGTCCGCACGGAACTCGTCTTGCTCAAAGTTCGCGGCGAGGAACCCGACAAGGTTCACGCCGTCACGGAGATGTACGACGGCACGACGCTCGACGCCGGACAAGAGACCATCACGGTCCAACTCACCGGCGACGAGCGCAAGATAGACGACGCCGTGGACGCGTTCCGCCGCTTCGGCATCATCGAAATCGCCCGAACCGGCCAGACCGCCCTCGCCCACGGCGCGAAGAAGACAGTCCCCGGAGAGGAACCCGGAACCTCCGGCGAACCGACGAAACCTACTACAAATACCAAATGACCGAACTCACCACGACTGTATACTACGACGACGACGCAGACCGCTCACAAATCGACGACAAGACTGTTGCCATCCTCGGCTACGGCAGTCAGGGCCACGCCCACGCCCAGAACCTCGCAGACAGTGGAGTCGACGTGGTCGTCGGCCTCCGCGCCGACTCCTCGTCCCGTGCGGCGGCACGCGAAGATGGACTCCGCGTCGCGACGCCCGCTGAGGCAGCAGCAGAAGGTGACATCGTCTCGATTCTCGTCCCCGACACCGTCCAACCGGCGGTGTTCGAGGAGATTCGCGACGAACTCGAACCCGGCGACACGCTGCAGTTCGCACACGGCTTCAACATCCACTACAACCAGATTCGACCCCCGGAAGACGTCGACGTGACGCTCGTCGCGCCGAAGTCGCCCGGGCACCTCGTCCGCCGCAACTACGAGAGCGACCAGGGGACGCCCGGCCTCATCGCCGTCTATCAGGACACGACTGGCGACGCCAAAGAGGAAGCACTGGCCTACGCCCACGGCATCGGGTGTACCCGCGCTGGCGTCATCGAGACGACGTTCCGCGAGGAGACGGAGACTGACCTCTTCGGCGAGCAGGCCGTCCTCTGTGGCGGCGTCACCTCGCTCGTCAAGCAGGGCTACGAGACGCTCGTCGACGCCGGCTACTCGCCCGAGATGGCCTACTTCGAGTGCCTGAACGAACTGAAGCTCATCGTCGACCTGATGTACGAAGGTGGACTGGGCGAGATGTGGGACTCGGTCTCCGACACCGCCGAATTCGGCGGTCTCACCCGCGGTGACCGCGTCGTCGACGAACACGCCCGCGAGAACATGGAAGCGATTCTGGAGGAAGTTCAAGACGGCACCTTCGCCCGCGAGTGGATTCTGGAGAACCAGGCGGGCCGCCCGTCGTACTCCCAGCTCAAGGACGCCGAAGAGAACCACGACATCGAACAGGTCGGCGCACCGCTCCGCGACCTGTTCGCGTGGGCCGACGACGAAGACGACACAGAGAAAGCCGAGGCACCGGCGGACGACTGACGACCAACACACCAATGACAGGAAACGAGACACGAGACGACGACGACGAACGAATGAGAGACATCAGCCACACCAACCCGAATACGGGTGAGACGTTCACCACCGTCTACGAGCGCGGACCGGCCGCAACCGACGGCGGCGGCGCGTCTCGGTCGCCGCCCGAGATGACCGGCGGGTCCGAGACGATGGAAGATATCGACCACACTCCCCGGAACGAGACGGGAGCGAACGACGTCTGGAAACGCGGCAAAACCGGCAAACCAACCGCTGGTGACGTAGATGAGTGAGGGTACGCTCTACGACAAGGTGTGGGAAGAACACACCGTCTCCGAGCTCCCGACGGGCCAGACCCAGTTGTTCTGCGGCCTGCACCTCATCCACGAGGTGACGAGTCCGCAAGCGTTCGGTATGCTGCAGGAACGCGATTTGGAAGTCGCCTACCCCGAGCGCACACACGCGACTGTCGACCACATCGTCCCCACGTCGGACCAGTCGCGGCCCTTCCGCGACGCCGCCGCCGAGGAGATGATGGCCGAACTCGAACAGAACGTCCGCGACGCGGGCATCAACTTCTCGGACCCGACGTCCGGCGACCAGGGTATCGTCCACGTCATCGGGCCGGAGCAGGGTCTCACCCAACCCGGCATGACCATCGTCTGTGGTGACAGTCACACCTCGACCCACGGCGCGTTCGGCGCGCTGGCGTTCGGTATCGGGACGAGCCAGATTCGCGACGTGCTGGCGACCCAGACTGTCGCGATGGAGAAGAAGAAGGTTCGCAAGATAGAGGTCACGGGCGAACTCGGCCCGGGCGTCGAAGCGAAAGACGTCATCCTCGAAATCATCCGTCGTCTCGGAACCGAAGGCGGCGTCGGCTACGTCTACGAGTACGCCGGCGAGGCCATCGAGAACCTCGACATGGAAGGTCGGATGAGCATCTGCAACATGTCCATCGAGGGTGGCGCTCGTGCGGGGTACGTCAACCCCGACGAGACCACCTACGAGTGGCTCGAGCAGACCGACTACTTCCAGGAGAACCCCGAGAAGTTCGACGAACTCAAACCCTACTGGGAGTCCATCCGCTCGGACGACGACGCCGAGTACGACGACGTCGTCACCATCGACGGGTCGGAACTCGAACCCGTCGTCACGTGGGGGACCACACCCGGACAGGGCGTCGGCATCACCCAACCTATCCCGGCACCGGAAGACCTGCCCGAAGACAAGCAGGACACCGCCCGGATGGCACAGGAACACATGGGCGTCGAACCCGGCGACACGATGGAAGGCTACGAAATCGACGTCGCCTTCCTCGGGTCGTGTACGAACGCACGAATGCCTGACCTGCGCCGTGCCGCCGAAGTCGTGAAGGGTCGGCAGGTAGCCGACAGCGTCCGCGCGATGGTCGTTCCCGGCAGTCAGCGCGTCAAGGCCGCCGCAGAAGCGGAAGGGCTGGACGAAGTGTTCGAAGAAGCAGGCTTCGAGTGGCGAGAAGCAGGGTGTTCGATGTGTCTCGGCATGAACGAAGACCAACTGGAGGGTGACGAAGCGTCGGCGTCCTCCTCGAACCGCAACTTCATCGGTCGGCAGGGGTCGAAAGACGGCCGTACCGTCCTGATGAGCCCCCGAATGGTGGCCGCGGCAGCCATCACCGGGGCGGTAACTGACGTGCGCGAACTGAAGGAGGTGAAAACCGCATGAGCGACGAGATTCCAGAGATAGACTACGTCTCCGGGCCGGGCGTGCCCATCCGCGGCAACGACATCGACACCGACCAGGTCATCCCGGCACGGTTCATGAAAGTCGTCACGTTCGACGGCCTCGGCGAGTTCGCGTTCTTCGACCAGCGCTACGACGAGAACGACGAACCCAAAGACCACCCGATGAACGAACCGCAGTTCCAGGACGCCTCGGTCATGGTCGTCAACGCCAACTTCGGGTGTGGGTCCTCCCGCGAACACGCGCCACAGGCGCTCATGCGCTGGGGTATCGACGCACTCGTCGGCGAGTCCTTCGCCGAAATCTTCGCCGGCAACTGTCTCGCACTGGGTATCCCGACGGTCACCGCCGACCACGAGACTATCGTCGAACTCCAGGAGTGGGTCGACGAGAACCCCGACGGCGACATCGAAGTCGACGTGGAAGCCGAGACGGTCACCTACGGCGACACCACCGTCGAAGCGACAGTGGACGACGCACAGCGGAAGGCGCTCACCGAGGGCGTCTGGGACACGACGGCGCTCATGAAGTCGAACGCCGACGCAGTCGCCGAGAAAGCCGCCTCCCTCCCCTACGTCGATGACTGAGAAAATCGTCGTCATCCCCGGCGATGGCATCGGGAACGAAGTCGTCCCGGCCGCCGTCGAAGTTCTCGAGGCCGTCGGCGACTTCGAGTTCGTGGAGGCCGACGCCGGTGACCACGTGAAAGAACAGACGGGCGAGGCACTCCCGCAGGAGACGTACGACCTTGCGGCCGAAGCAGACGCCACGCTGTTCGGTGCGGCAGGCGAGACGGCGGCAGACGTCATCCTCCCGCTTCGAACCGCCGTCGACTCGTTCGTCAACGTCCGCCCAGCGAAGGCCTACCCCGGCGTCGACGCGCTTCGCCCCGAGACGGACCTCGTCTTCCTCCGTGAGAACACCGAAGGTGTCTACTCGGGTCACGAGGACCGCCTCTCCGACGACCTGTCGACGCTCACTCGCGTCGTCACGACGTCGGCATCTGAGCGACTCGCAGCGTACGCCTGTGACTTCGTCGGCGGCGAAGGAGGACAGTTCCACGTCGCCCACAAGGCGAACGTCATGCGCGAGACTGACGGCCGCTTCCGAGACGCTGTCGTCTCGGTCGCTGACGAACGCGGCGTCGAGGTGGACGAAGTCCTCATGGACGCCTTCGCGACGCACGTCTGTCTCGACCCCACGCAGTTCGACACCATCGTCTGTCCGAACCTCGCAGGCGACGTGCTGTCGGACCTCGCCGCAGGACTCGTCGGTGGACTCGGCCTGCTCCCGTCGGCCAACATCGGCCCGGAGACGGCCCTGTTCGAACCGGTCCACGGGTCTGCACCCGACATCGCCGGCGAAGGCATCGCCAACCCGGCAGCGACCATCCTCTCGGCCGCGATGCTCCTCGACTACCTCGGCTACGAAGAGGAGGCAGACAACGTTCGGACGGCAGTCGAGGGCGTCCTCGCAGACGGCCCGCGAACGCCTGACCTCGGCGGCGACGCCTCGACCAAGGACCTGACTGCCGCCATCGTCGACCGCCTCTAACTGCCGCGCGTTCCGCTTTTTATTCGGTGTCCAGAACCACGTTCGGCCAGTGGTGCGTGTTCGTTCCTGCGTGGAGACACCCAATTTCGAACAGATACAGTCGGAATCCAACATAAACAATTAACACCGCCTGCCACCCACGTTCCACGCAACGAGGAACCGCCACTGATGTTACCAGCAGAGCGAAAACGCCGTATCGTCGAACTCGTCTCCGACTCCGACGGCCGGTCGGTCGAGGCGCTCTCCGAGGACCTCGGCTACTCGAAGGCGACGATACGTCGGGATTTACGCGAACTCGAAGACCGGGGACTGGTCGAACGGTCACACGGCGGGGCCGTCCCCGTGACGTCCGTCGGCCGGGAACAGCCTTACGGCGAAAAGGAAGTACAGAATCTGGAGGGCAAACGAGCAATCGCCGCCCGCGCCGTCGAGGAACTCGGCGACGACCAGGTCGTCTTCTTCGACGCAGGGACGACGACGATGGAAGTCGCGCGAAACGTTCCGAGCGACGGGTCGATGCTCGGCGTCACCAACTCACCCCGACTCGCTATCGAACTCAACAACGAGGACAACGAAGTCAAACTCACCGGCGGGACGCTCCGACGCCGGACCCGAGCGCTCGTCGGCCCGACTGCAGAGTCGTTCATGCAACGGACCAACTTCGATTTGCTCTTCTTGGGGACGAACGCTCTCGACGTCGACGCCGGACTCTCGACGCCGAACGAAGAGGAGGCACGAATGAAGGAACTGATGGTCGAGAAGTCCGAGCGAGTCGTCCTCGTCGCCGATTCGTCCAAACTTGGCCGCCGCAGTTTCGTCCAGTTCGCATCGTTCGAAGATATCGACCTGTTCATCACCGACGACGAACTCGACGCGGCGCTTCGTGAGACACTCGAGAGCGCGGGCGTCGACGTCGTCGATGGAGTTGCACGATGATTCTCACCGTCACACCGAACCCCGCAGTAGACCACACGATTCACTTCGACGAACCGCTCCAGACCGGCGTCGTCCACAGAACCGACGACGCGGTGTTCACCGCTGGTGGCAAAGGAATCAACGTCGCGAAGTACGTCTCCGCGCTCGACGTGGAGGCCACCGCGTCCGGATTCCTCGGCGGCCACTTCGGCCAGTTCATCCGTGACCGATTGGAGGCAGACGACATCCAGAGCGACTTCGTGGCCATCCACGACAACACCCGCCTCAACACCACAGTCCTCGCGACGGACGGCGAGTACAAACTCAATCACAACGGTCCGTCCATCACCGACGACGACGTCGACGAACTCGTCGAAGCAGTCGAAGCGAACGAACCGGATACGCTCCTCGTCGGCGGCAGTCTCCCGCCGGGGATGTCGTTGTCGGCAGTGGATAGACTCGCTCGCGCCGGTGACTGGCGGACCGCCATCGACATGGGCGGGTCGGCACTCTCGGAACTCGACGCCGACTACTTCGCCTGTAAGCCGAACCGGCCCGAACTGGCGGCGGCGACGGGACAGACTGTCGAGACGAACGACGACGCGATTGCCGCCGCAGAAGAACTGCACGAACGAGGGTTCGAGTACGTCCTCGCGTCACTCGGCGGCGACGGTGCCATCCTCGTCACCGACGACGAAGTGTTGTCCGCCCCCGCACTCGACGTCGAAGTCGTCGACACCGTCGGCGCTGGCGACGCCGTCTTCTCTGGATTCCTCGCCGCCTTGGACCACGGAAAGAGCGACGCCGAGGCGCTTCGCTGGGGCATCCTCACGGCGGCACGCGTCGTCGGCGTCGCCGGCACTCGCGTTCCCCACCTCGGAGACGTGCTCACGGCCCAGACACACGTCGAAGTGACGACTGTTCGCGAACGATAACGTCGCTCCGTTCGTCTTCGTCGGCGCTGGTGGAGGTGGAACCGAACGCGTCCGATTCGAGGATACGTTTTCCACCCTCCGTGCCGAAGACCAACTATGGCTGAGCGAACTCTCTCTGGTGTCGGGGTAACACCGCTTTCCGGCGTCGGGACTGTCGTCTGGTACCGCCCGGACGCTGACCTGGCAGACCCGCCTGCCGCCGAAGACGTCGACGCTACGACCGAACTCGCCCGCTTCGACGACGCTCGAACCGAGGCGGAGGCGGAACTGAAGACAGAACGAGCGCGGACGGCCGAGCGAGTCGGTGAAGAGGAGGCCGCCGTGTTCGACGCCCACGTCCAGTTTCTCAACGACCCGCAGATAACCGAGGGCGTCACGGACGCCATCGAAGATGGCCTCCCGGCCGAACACGCCGTCGAACAGACGTTCTCGGGGTTCGTCGAACAGTTCGAGAACATGGGCGGGCGAATGGGCGAACGCGCAGACGACCTACGAGATATTCGTGACCGTCTCCTGCGTCTCCTCTCGGACGGCGAACGGGTCGACCTCTCGTCGCTCCCGAAGGGGAGCGTCGTTCTGGCCGAACGACTCACACCGAGTGACACTGCGCAACTCGACCCCACGCGCGTCGCGGGGTTCGTGACGGTGACCGGCGGTCGAACCTCGCACGCGGCCATCTTCGCACGCTCGCTCGCCCTCCCCGCTGTCGTCGGTGTCGGCGAGGGACTCCAGTCAGTCGACGACGGTACCGAAGTCGTCGTCGACGGCGAGGGTGATAGACTCGTCGTCGAACCGGACGAGGAGACGAAGACTGCCGCCGCCGCAGAGGCAGACGTCCACGTCCGAAGCGGTGACGTCGAGACGGCAGACGGCGTCGGTATCGAAGTCGCGGCGAACGTCGGGACGCTCGCGGACCTCGAATCCGCAGTCGACCGGGGGGCAGACGGTATCGGTCTGTTCCGAACCGAGTTCCTCTTTCTCGACCGGGAGTCGCCCCCGGACGAAGACGAACAGTACGAAGCCTACGTCGAGGCACTGGAGTCGTTCTACCACGACAGAGTCGTCGTCCGAACCCTCGACGTCGGCGGCGACAAACCGGTGCCGTATCTCGACTTGCCCGACGAGGAAAATCCATTCCTCGGTGAGCGCGGTATTCGTCGGTCGCTCGGCCCCGACTCGGCACTCTTCGAGACACAGATTCGAGCGCTCTTGCGTGCCGCGGGCAGCGCCGACGGAACGCGCCTGTCGGTGATGCTTCCACTCGTGGCGACGCTGGACGAACTCTTCGATGCCCGCGAGACGTTTGTCTCCGTCTCGGACGACCTCGAATCCGAAGGCGTCGCCCACGAGATGCCCGAGTTCGGCATCATGATAGAGACGCCTGCGGCGGCATTCATGGCCGACAGATTCGCCCCGCACGTCGACTTCTTCAGCATCGGGACGAACGACCTTGCGCAGTACGTGATGGCCGCCGAGCGAGGGAACGAGCGCGTGTCGGACCTCGGCGACTATCGGCAACCCGCAGTCCTCCGCGCTATCGACGCCACCGTCTCGGCCGCCGAGGGCCACGATTGCTGGGTCGGGATGTGTGGCGAGATGGCCGGCGACCCGGCGCTCACGGAACTGCTCGTCGGACTCGGTATCGACGAGTTGAGTATGAGTCCCGTGACGATTCCTCAGGTCAAAGAGGCCGTGACGAAGACGGACACCGAATCGGCCGAAGCGTTCGCAGCACACGTCCTCGACGCCGACACCAAAGACGAGGTGGTGCGGCGACTCGCGGACGACGACTCCCCCGCTCAGGAAAATTAACTCGGTAACGAACGAAAGAGAACGTGCAAAAGCGAAACTCGCTTCCCATAGATTATTAGTCTCGCGTTCGTTGCCGAAACCGAGGTGAACGTATAATGCCGTTTTACGGCGGGGAGGAACTCGCCAGTGTATACGACGAGGCGCTCGAGGAAGGATTCGGTCTCATCGCGAGTAACATCGCAGAGCCAAGCGTCATGATGGGACTGATGGAGGGTGCCGACCGGATGGACTCGGACCTCCTGTTACAACTCAGCGGTGGTGCCTGCAAGTTCGCCGGTGACGGCGACCCGGTTGCGGGACTGAAGGCGATGGGGAACTACATCGACGTCATCGCAGAGCGATACGACATCGGCGTCTTCCTCAACATGGACCACCAGACTGACCTCGAGTTCATCGAGAAGCAGATAGAACTCGATATCCCGTCGTCAATCATGATCGACGCCTCTCACGAACCGTTCGACGAGAACGTCGCGACGAGTCGTGAAGTCGTCGAGATGGTCGAAGACGCCGGTTCCGACATCCTCATCGAGGCAGAACTCGGCCAAATCAAAGGTGTCGAAGACGAAATCGAGGCCGAAGAGGCGTTCTACACGAACCCCGAACAAGCAGTCGAGTTCGTCGAGAAGACGGGTGCAGACCTGCTCGCCATCTCTGTCGGCACGCAACACGGCGTCGCCAAAGGGAAGGACCTCGAACTCCGTCCTGACCTCGCCCACGACATCCGGCAGGAACTCAGAGACCACGGCCTCGACACCCCACTCGTCCTCCACGGGTCGTCCGGTGTCCAACCCGACCAACTGCAGGAGATGCTCCAACACGGTATCTGTAAGGTCAACAAGGACACCCGCTACCAGTACGAGTACACGCGCACCGCCTACGACCTCTACCGAAAGGACCCCGACGCCATCGTCCCGCCGGAGGGCGTCGAGGACGCACGCGACACGTTCTTCAACGAAACCGAGTGGTCGCCGGACAAGTCCGTCTTCGACCCGCGCGTCGTCGGACGCGACATCCGCGCGCGTATCGCAGACGTTCACGCCGACCTGACGGAAGTCTCCGGCAGTGCCGGCCAGACGCTCTTCAAGTAACGTCTCGTCGCGATAGACGGTGTCCCCGGCTCACCGTGACTCGCCCGCTTTCGAGCGGTACGATGGTGCAGTCGTCCAGTGGTCTTCGATTTTCCCCGGTCGCTTAAGGTATCAGACGACGTGGGTTTAGGTATGCCACAGGTCCACCTCGACGACGCAACCATCGAACGACTCGACAATCTGCGTGAAGAAGACGAAGAGTACGACGAACTCATCAACGAGTTGATGAACATCTACGAAGCGAGCGAGCGCACGCTGTTCCACGCGGGCGACGAGTACTGATAGCTCTCTGCAACCCGGTCTGTAGAACGGTTCGTCACCGCGTCGAGTTTCTGTCCCGACTCGCTACTCTTGGTAGGCGACTCTGACCTGTTCCCACTTCCCTTTCTCTTCGAGATGTTGCTGTAACGCGTCGGCGTACGCCTGCGTGAGTCGTTCGGCGTCTTCGAGTTTCTCCTGTTCGCCTTTCTTGCCGCCGTCTCCGCCGAGTCCGAGTGCGCCCTTGATAGAGTCGACGATGCCGCCGCCGGACGACGACTCCTGTCCACCGCCGCCCATCGAACCCATCTGTTTTCGGATGTTGTCGAGTTCCGGGATAATCTGCGGAACTTTCTCTGTGTTCGCGACGATGCGTGCGGATTCGGCGTCGTCGGCGTTCTCGATTTCGAACTCGGTGGCCGTCATGATGAGACCCCACTCTTGACTCGAAAAGCGGGAGTTCATCACGTGGTCGTTGAACTCGCGGTCTACGGTCATCCGGTCCCCGACGATGCTGTCGGTCCAATGTGCCATGCCCACACGTCGTCGGTCAGTCAGTATCAGAGTTGCGGGGTTTCTCGACGCCGACTCCATCACCACGGGTCGAACGACAGGTCGCACGGGTTTAATGAGACTGCGTGACGACGTTCTCTCATGGAGCGGTACGACCTCCTGTACCGACTGTACGGGAACTTCGACGCCGATGCTGTCCGAGACGCACAGGACTTCGTGGACCTGTTGCCCCCGCTCGACTCCGCAGTCGCGCTGACGCACTGGCAGGAGGTCAACGACGAGTTGACCGAGCGAAAAGACCGTATCAGACGGGCATTCCCGGACGGGGACCGATACGCCGAACTCGCCGCCCACGCGACGCGAGACCAGGCGTTCACCGCCCTCGACCTGTTCACCAAGTACGGTCGAAGCGTCAACGCTCTCGTCCTCGACGTCGACGAGACGCTTCGGTCCGCAGGCCGGACTGACAACGAGATTCCTCGCGAAGTCCTCCACCTCCTCACCGAGTTCCACGAGACGGGCGTCCCAATCGTCATCTGCACGGGCCAGACCCTAGAGAACGTCAAGGGATTCGCCATCCAGGGCCTCGGCAACGAACTCGTCCACTCCGGCGACGTGAGCATCGTCTACGAAGCGGGGACCGGTGTGTTCACACCCGGACACGGGTCGGACACGAAGCGCCTCCTCTACGAGACGCTCGACGAGTCGGTCCAATCCGTCTTCGAGTCGGTTCGGAGTCGCGTGATTCGTGACCTCCCGGACGGCCTCCGCGGGTGTGTCCACCTACAGGGCAACGAGTTCAACGTCACGCTCAAACCCAACTTCGAAACCGGAAGTGACGACGCCGAAGCGGTCATCGACGACTCCCTCGTCTACCTGCTGGACCTGCTCGGGGAAGCGGTCACAGACGACCCCGACGGTCCCACCTGGACCCGCGCGTATTACGCCGATATCGACCCGGAAATCGAAGGTGTCCTCGCCGCCCGGGGGGAGGAACCCGACCCGGAGACGACAGTCCCTGACGACGTCGCCACGACGTTAGACCGCGTCACGATTGCGTACTACCACGCCGACGCCGCAGAACTGTCGGCAGTCGACCTGAACAAGGCCGCCGGCGTCGAGGCAGCACTCGACGTCCTCGGCGTCGACGACCCGTTCGTGTTGATGATGGGCGATTCGAAGTCCGACCTCGACGTGATGGAGTGGGCCGCAGACGAGGACAGCGGCATCGCTGCTGCACCCGACCACTCGTCGCCGGGCGTCCTCGAACACGTCCGCCGAACCGACGACTTGGTATTCGACCGTGGTGACGCCGCGTCGGTCCTGCGGGCGGTCTACGCGCTCAATCTGCTGGTCGATTGAACCGGGAGAGACGGCTTGCTACACCGTACAGGTCTTCCCGTCTGAGTCGACCTTCGTGTCTGCCTCGGTGGTCTCTGTCTCGTCGTCTGGTCCTGTCGCGTCGTCAGTCGATGACGAGGAGTCGTCTGCCGACGTAGAACCGTCCGACTCGTCGTCAGCGGAGGAACTCTTTGTCGACGTGCTCGCAGACGACTTTCGGGTCGTCTTGGACGACGAGTCGGATGCAGTGCGTGTTGAGTCGTCGTCCGCCTCGGCAGTCAGAGTCGCACCGTCGGTGTCTGGACCCTCGGTAGTCGACTCCTCACCGTTCGTCGTTGATTCCGCTTCGCCATCGTCGATGGCCGGTGACTGGTCGTCCGGTTCGACGTCGGTGTCGTCGGGTGCATCTACGGCGTCTGTGTCGAGTGTCGTATCCGCTTCACCCACTGTCGAAGGGCCGGGGCCGTTCACCCCTCCCGAGAGAAGTGCGAACAGCACGACGACGGCGACGACGAGTGCGATGCCGACCTGCGTTCGATTCACCGACCTGCACCTCCGTCACCGCCGTGGGAATGACGCCGCCCGGTCCTCTCGGCAGACGACCTGACGGTGAGTACCCGACCAATCGGGTCGTGAGCGGTTCTGTGTGAAAGTGGAGTCGGCTGAATCGGAGACATATCCGTATTCGTATTTGTTATCGAGGGATTTCGTTACGAATCGACTACCAATGCGCCACTCGACCGCTCTATATTAATGTAGAATAAATGATAACGTCCGGTGAGCTGTGGGCCGAGACTCCCCGGTACGGAACAATTCGGCTTCTTAACCAGTGTTAATTCGAGACTATTTGCCTCGTCTGAGTGTCTGGTCCGCGGCAACCTTTACGGCCGGTGGATTGTCTCGTCGACGTGTCCGTTTCTCGAACCAGAATCGCACCCGGACAGGTTCGCTCGCGCGAAGCAGACGCTATCCTCGACAGTGACACGCTAAAAAACGAAATATGATAGCCTCTTGACAGCGTATCGGACTGTATATGGCGAGTTCTATTCGACACGAATCTCAGGAGACAGACCGATTACTGGCGCTGACTGACGGCGTCATCGCCATCGCGATTACGTTGCTGGTTCTGGATATTACCGTTCCAGAACTTCGGCCGGGAACCCCCAGCACGGTGCTCGTGGAACTCGTCTCCGAGCAGGGGCCCGAGTTCCTCTCGTACGTACTGAGTTTCCTCGTCATCGGGTGGTACTGGATGCTTCACCGCCGCGTCTTTATCCACATCGACGAACACGACAACGGGTTAGTCGTGCTCAACCTCGTGTTCTTGCTCATGGTGGCGTTCGTCCCGTTCGCGACGAGTGTGTTGAGCACCTACCCGGAGCAGTTCGGCACGATGTTCTACGCAGGGGTGCTGGCGCTCACTGGGCTCTCTCTCTTGCTCCTGTGGGGGTACGCCTCTCGCCACGACATCCTCGAAGAAGGACTCACGTCACGTCTCGTCGTCCTGCAGAGTGCACGGTTCCTCGCGTCACCGCTCGTGTTCGTCCTCTCGATAGGTATCGCGCTCGTCAGTCCGACGCTGGCAGTGCTCTCGTGGTTGCTCTTGGTTCCGATAAACGGCTTCTTGCAGTCGCGTATGATGGATTCCCTCGAAGCGGCCGCCGAGAAGGAGTAACCCGCTTATGTTCACAGCGTGCCTACATCTCTCGTGACAACTGCCATCGACCGTCTCGTCGAACACGTCAGCGAGTGGCCCGGCGTCGAAACTGCATCACACCGCTTCGGTGGGACCGAATTCCTCGTCGCCGACAAAGAGATTGGCCACGTACACGACGTCGGCATCCTCGATTTGGCGATAACCAAGGGCGTCCGTGATACCCTCCTCGAAACCGGCCTCGCCAGTCCACATCACGTCCTGCCGGACTCTGCGTGGGTCTCGTTTAGCGTCACCAGCGCGGAAGACGAGGCGGATGCACGTCGCCTCCTCAGACTCGCATATCTCTGGCGCGCGCTCGCACTCCGCCGACGCGATATCGACATCGACCCGACACTGGACCCGGACAGTGAACTCACCGAACTCGAACTCCCGTCCGGACTCGATGCACTCGTCCGAACGACGTTCTCCGACTCGCTGGACCGCCCGACGTCGGCCTGAACGCTGAAGGGTCTCTCGGCGACGGTGGTTCGACCTTGTGACCATATGCCGAGTTCGGAAAAACTTTACTGGCGTCTGAGTAAACAACATGCTATGGGAAAGAACTACGCGGACCTTCACGACCCGAACGCGGAGTACACGATGCGAGAGCTCTCCGCAGACACGATGGGCGTGACGGCCAAACGCGGTGGCGGCCGAGACGTGGAGATTACGGACGTGCAGACGACGATGGTCGACGGGAACTTCCCGTGGACACTCGTCAGAATCTACACCGACGCGGGCATCGTCGGCACCGGCGAAGCGTACTGGGGTGCGGGTGTCCCGGAACTCATCGAGCGGATGAAGCCGTTCGTCATCGGCGAGAACCCACTCGACATCGACCGACTCTTCGAGCATCTCGTCCAGAAGATGTCCGGCGAGGGGTCCGTCGAGGGCGTCACCGTCACGGCCATCTCGGGCATCGAAATCGCCCTTCACGACCTGGCGGGCAAGATTCTCGACGTGCCGGCCTACCAACTGCTCGGCGGCAAGTACCGCGACAAGGTTCGCGTCTACTGTGACTGCCACACCGAAGAAGAGGCGGACCCGCAAGCCTGTGCCGACGAAGCAGAGCGCGTCGTCGAAGAACTCGGCTACGACGCGCTGAAGTTCGACCTGGACGTCCCCTCCGGATTCGAGAAGGACCGCGCGAACCGACACCTGCGCCCCGGCGAGATTCGCCACAAGGCAGAAATCGTCGAAGCGGTCACGGAACGCGTCAAGGACCGTGCCGACGTCGCCTTCGACTGTCACTGGACGTTCTCGGGTGGCAGTGCGAAGCGGCTCGCCGCCGCCATCGAGGACTACGACGTCTGGTGGCTCGAAGACCCCGTCCCGCCGGAGAACCTCGAAGTCCAAGAAGAGGTCACGAAGTCCACGCTCACCCCCATCACGGTCGGTGAGAACCGCTATCGCGTGACTGAACTCCGACGCCTCATCCAGAATCAGGCGGTCGATATCGTCGCACCCGACATGCCCAAAGTCGGCGGCATGCGCGAGACGCGAAAGATTGCGGACGTCGCCAACCAGTACTACATTCCGGTCGCGATGCACAACGTCTCGTCGCCCGTCGCGACGATGGCCTCCGCACACGTCGGCGCGGCTATCCCGAACTCGCTGGCTGTCGAGTACCACTCCTACGAACTCGGATGGTGGGAGGACCTGGTGGAAGAAACCGTCATCGAGGACGGCTACATCGAGATTCCCGAAAAGCCGGGTCTCGGCGTGACGCTCGACATGGACGCCGTCGAAGAACACATGGTCGACGGCGAGACGCTGTTCGACGAGGAGTGAAACGACTCGTCGAGCCAGCGGGACGAAGTCCCGCGCTGTTTGACGAGGCGTAAGCCGACGTCAAGCCAGCGGAGCTTTGCTCCGCGCTGTTCGACTGAACGAAGTGAAGACGAACACGTGAATCTTTGATTCACGGAGTTCGACGAGGCGTAAGCGAAGTCAAGCACGTGAGACGGTAGTCTCGCGGAGTTCGACGAAGTGTACACTTCGGCGAGTCAGCCGAACTCAGACACCGCGAAGACGCTTTTTCTGGACCGACACGTCCGACCTCGCACCATCAGCCTAGCTATTTTTTGCCATTTCGCCCCGTCCATTGCTAGCGTATGTCAACCGACTACACAGTCGTCTACGAACTGAGTGACGACGACGAGAACATCCACAACAAGTGGGACAACACGCTCGACCCCCTCGTGACCGTCCAGTCCGGCGACGTGGTCCGATTCGAGTGTCGCGACGCGCTCGACAGACAGATTACGCCGGATTCGACGGCCGAAGACCTCGCGAACGCGAGTTTCGACCCGGTCCACCCGCTCACAGGCCCTGTCGCAGTCGAGGGTGCCGAACCGGGTGACGTGCTCGCCATCGAGTTCCTCGACTTCGAGCACAAGGGATGGGGCTACACGGGCTACATGCCCGGCGAGATGGAGCTTGGACTCCTCCCCGAGGATTTCGAGGAGGCGGGCCTCCACATCTGGGAGTTAGACGACGACGTGGCACACTTCGTCAACGGTATCGAAGTCCCGCTGGACATGTTCCCCGGCATCGCAGGTGTCGCCCCCGCCGCTCCCGGCGCGCACAACACGCTCCCACCCCGCGACACCGGCGGTAACTTCGACATCAAGCACCTGACGAAAGGGTCGACGCTCTACCTCCCCGTCGAAGTCGAAGGCGCGCTGTTTTCGACTGCGGACTGCCACGCGGCACAGGGCGATGGCGAGGTGTGCGTGACGGGCATCGAGGCACCGATGTTCGTCACCGCACGCTTCGACGTGTTGAAAGACAAGTCCATCGAGCAACCCGAGTTCGAGACGACGGGGCCGTTCACACCGACCGGGTCGGACGAACCGATGTACGGAACGACCGGTATCGCAGACGACCTGATGGAGGCGACGAAGAAAGCGGTCCGACACATGATTTCGCACCTCGAAACCGACCACGACCTCACGGCAGGTGAGGCGTACATCCTCTGTTCGGCCGCCGTGGACCTCAAGATAAACGAAGTCGTGGACGCGCCCAACTGGACCGTCTCGGCGTACCTCCCCGAGAGCATCTTCCCCGAGTGAGTCGGCCCATCACTCGGAGTCGAGGAGTCGAACCCCGCCGCTCGGCCGGCCAGTGAACACCCGTGCGTCTGGTCCCACCCGGTCCGCGACGGCGTCTCGAATCGACTGTGCTACGCGTTCGATTGCGTCGCCGGCGACGAGCGCAACCACGCTGCCGCCGAATCCGCCGCCAGTCATTCGCGCACCGTAGACGCCTTCGGTCGCTGCCGCGAGTTCGACGGCGGCGTCGAGTTCCGGGCAACTCACCTCGTAGTCGTCTCGCAGACTCTCGTGGCCGGCGAGCATCGTGTCGCCAACACGGCCGAACTCGCCCGCTTCGAGGGCGTCGCGAGCGACGACGACCCGTTCGTTCTCGGTCACGACGTGTCTCGCTCGTCTGTACAGCACGTCGCCGAGGGCGTCGGCGTGGGTTTCGAGCACGTCGATGTCGACGTCGCGGAGGGAGCGAACGCGTGTTCCGGTCGCATCCCGAAGCGCGGTTACGGCCGCCTCACACTCTCTGACTCTGTCGTTGTAGCCCGAGTCGGCCAGTTCGTGAGAGACGCCAGTATCGACCACGAGCACGCCCACGTCGCCGGCGAGCGGGACGTGTTCGTACTCGCGGGTCTGGCAGTCCAAGAACAGCGCCGCGTCGGGTTCACAGAGGCCGACGGCGAACTGGTCGAGGATGCCACACTCGACGCCGACGCCCTCTCGTTCTGCGCGCCAACACGCGAGTGCGAGTGCTTTCGGTGCGAGCGCTGCTCCGGCGAGTTCGACCAACACTCGCCCCACGGCGAGTTCGAGGGCCGCAGACGACGAGAGGCCCGCACCGGTCGGCACGTTCGAGGCGATAGCGAGGTCAGCACCGGGGACGTCTCCGTCTTCACGGAGGACGCGAGCGACGGCGGCGACGTAGGCCACCCACCCGGAGGGGTCGTCTGCCGGGGAGAACGTCGCCGTCTCGTCGAAGTCAGTCGAGGAGACGCGGATGCTGTCGTCGTCGCGTGGTCTGGCGGCGACGGCGACGTGTCGGTCGATGGCCATCGGCAGGCAAAGTCCGTCGTTGTAGTCGGTGTGCCCACCGACGAGGTTGACGCGTGCCGGGGCGACTGCGACCATAGGGTCTGCGTCGTCGTCTCCGAACGCCTCACGGAGGCCCGTCCGTGCTCGCTCGACGAGTATCTCGGTCTCTCTCATTTCGTCTCGTCACCCGCGTCTGCATCAGTTCCGCCGAGTCGGGCGGCTATCTGACGACCAACCTCTCGTGGGTTGGCCTCGGTCACTCGGATGTCGTCTCCGACGTGTACCTCGCCGGGCGAGACGACACGCGCACAGATACCGCCACGGCGCTCACGGAGTGCGTCGACCACCTCGTCGTCGCCGACGAGTTCGGCGAGATACGCGCAGGGTGGTCTGAGTCGCGTGCCGCGAAGCGTCGCCCCGCCGAGTTGGAACGTCGCGTCGAGGAGGTCCGTAGGGTCGATACCGCGGACGACGACGTTTCGGCGGTGTCGCCCCTCCGAGATGTCGACGCCGAACTCGCGGTGTGCGTCCGAAAGCACCGCGTCGTCCACGAGGGTCACCTGACACCCGTCGGTCTGGGAGTAGTAGCCCGACCCTCGATAGTACCGGTCGCCGACGAGGCCACCGTCTCTGACCGAAACCGACTCGTGGGAGACCATCGGTTTCCCCTTCGACGGGGCCGTGTAGAGTGCTTCGACCCGTCCGTCACTCGCGGGAGTCATGCCACAGGGTAGCGCCGCAGAAGAGGAATACGTTGGGACCGAAATCGAGTTCGGGACGACACTGGGGCCGAGTGGATAGCCTCAGCAGAGCGGTTTCGGGTCGACACCGAGTGATTCGAGGCCATCGGCGTAATCGTCGTAGGCGAGTTGGACGACGTACTCGGCGACCATCTGTGCTCGCTCCCAGTCGTCGTCGTCACAGCACTCGTCGAGGAGTTCGAGTCCGGTCGTCAGCGTCTCGTTCGTCTCGGTCTTCAGTTCACGGAAGAGGTCCGCTTTCTGCGTGTTCGCTTCGTTGACGAAGAACCCGATGACCTGTGTGTGGGCCCGAATCGAGACGAGGCCACGACCAACCATGCCGGCGGCGACTCGTTCGATGGTGTCGTCTCTGCCACGTAGGTAGGCGTGCATCGGTCCCGGTCCATCCGGCGGGTCGATATCTTCACCGACCACGTCGAGGACGCGTCGGAGGTGTTCGTCTTCCTGTGCCGCAGTCGACTCGAACGCCGCTCTCGCGCGTTCGTTCGTCTCGTCTGTGGCCCACGTCTCGAACGTCTCTCGCGCCGCGTGCTCGGAGGCGGCAGCAGCACGAAGCACGGCCGACTCGGAGAGGTCCGCACCCGTCAGCGCGAGGAGCAGTTTCGAAGAGCCGAGACGGTTGAGTTGGGTCTGCTTCGCCGTCTCGACGGCCTCACGGAACGATTCTGCGTCCATACCTCCCGTTCGTGTGCCAGCACCCTGACGTTTCCGCCCGCGACGGCCGGTGACACTCCCCCGCCACTGGCATTTAATCGCCCGCAGAATTTAGGTATCACTCGTGATACTCGGCAGTGAGGGTTGAAATACGGGTAGGAGAGAGCCACCGGTATGACGGACGGCCACGGACGAGTTACGGCAGACGCGCGGGCACGCGTCGATGGGGCGAATCTCCTCTCGCGGTTGGATATCGACGCGGCCGAAATCGAGCGACGCAAGTCGTTCGTACGCCTCTCCGACGCCGACGAACGGCGTCTCAGTGAGACGAAACCACTCTTCGACGACGTTGCCGACGACTTTGCGGCGGAGTTCTACAGCCACCTCGAATCGCACGCCGACGCGGCGGCTTTCTTCGACAAGTCGACGAAGACTGTCGAGATGCTGAAGTCAGACCAGGCCGCCTATCTCCGGGAACTCGGGCGAGGGGAGTACGATACGGAGTACTTCGCCCGACGCGCTCGAATCGGGAAACTCCACGATATGATAGACCTCGGCCCCAAATTCTATCTCGGGGCCTATACGGTCTACTACGAGGGCCTCACCGAGGCAATCGCCGCCGACGTCAAAGACGAGTTTCGCGGCGCTGGCGGCGACTCCGGTGGGTTGCTCGGTGGCCTCGTCGGCGGCGGGTCGAACGGTGGCGACGCAGTCGAAGAGGCCGTCGATTCGCTCGTCGAACGCCTCCTCCCCGTGTTGAAACTCCTCTCGTTAGACCAGCAAGTGGCGATGGAGACGTACATCGACTCGTACAGCGACGAAGTCCGAACCGCTGCGAGACGTCGGAAGGAACTCGCCGACGACGTGGAAGCGGACATCAGCGACCCCATCGAGACGCTCCTGGCGACGTCGGAAGAAGTGACGGAGCGAACCGTCGACATCGAAGATATCGCCGCGCTTCAGGCCGACGACATGGCGACTGTCGCCGACGAAGTGTCGAACATGAGCGCCACCGTCGAGGAAGTTGCGGCGACGGCCGAAGAAGTCGAGCGGACGAGTAGCGACGCCGCTGACCGTGCCGCCGAGGGCGAGGACGCCGCCGACGAGGCTATCGACGTCATGCGTGACGTCAGCGAAGCGGCGGAGACGGCGTCCGACGACGTCCAGCGACTCCACGACAAGATAACCGAGATAGACGAAGTCATCGACGCTATCGACGACATCGCCGAACAGACGAATCTGCTCGCGCTCAACGCCTCCATCGAAGCGGCCCGCGCCGGTGATGCGGGCGAGGGGTTCGCCGTCGTCGCGAGCGAGGTGAAGAACCTCGCCGAAGAGTCGCAAGCCCGCGCCACCGAAGTCGAAGAGACTGTCGACACCATCCAGACCGACGCCCGAGACACTATCGAGAGTCTCTCACAGACGACAGACCGCCTCCACGACGGTATCGACAGGGGCGAAGAGGTGATGCGGAGTTTGACCGACATCTCGGCCGCCGTCGAGCAGACGTCTGCCGGCGTCAGCGAAGTCGCCAAAGCGACTGACGACCAGGCGGTGAGCGCAGAACAGATTGCCGAGATGGTCGACAGAGCGAACGACCTGGCCGTCGAAGTCTCCGACAAGATAGGCGACATCGCCGACGCCAACCGCTCGCAGACCGAACAGGTGCTCACGATTCGCGACGCCGCCCACAGACTCGGAGCAGGTATCGATTCGGACGCCGACGAGACGCCCCCCGCCCCACCTGTCGACGTCCCCAGTGGCGTCGACGGACCGCCAGCAGACGTGCTCGCCGACGCCTCGTTCGACACGCCGCCTGACTCACGACTCAGCAACGACGGCGGGACGACAGAGTAACCCCACTGGACGGCCCTGCGGAGTGCTCTTGGAGTGTGCGCACCTACTAGAGGTATGACTCCCGACGAACTCGCGGCACGCCTCAGACGGGGCGACCCGACGACGATACTCGACGTGCGCAACCGAGACGAGTTCGAGGAGTGGCACGTCGACGGAGCGTCCGTCACCGCGACGCAGATACCGGCGATTCGGTTCACACAGGCCGAGGTGCTCGGCACCGTCTCGGACCTCGCAGAGCGGTTCACAGACAGTTCCGGCCCCGTCGTGGCGGTGTGTGCCGAAGGTCGGTCGAGTGACCACGTCGCCAAACTCCTCTCGGACGCCGGCGTCGACGCCGAGAACCTCGAAACGGGGATGGAGGGATGGGCACGTGTCTATCGCGCATCGACCATCGACCACCCGGACGCGACGGTCATCCAGTACGACCGGCCGTCCAGTGGGTGTCTCGGGTACATGGTCGTCTCTGGAACCGAGGCAGTCGTCGTCGACCCACTGCGAGCGTTCGCAGACCGCTACGTCGCCGACGCCCGCGAACACGGGGCCGAAATCGTCGCTGCTGTCGACACACACGTCCACGCCGACCACGTCAGCGGCGTTCGGGCCGTCGCCGAGAAGACGGGCGCGACAGTCGCTGTCCCGGTCGGTGCGACAGACCGTGGCCTCTCGTTCGACGCGCGACTCCTCGAAGACGGCGACACGATTGCTGTCGGTGACACCGAACTTCACGCTCTCCACTCGCCCGGACACACCAGCGAGATGACGGCCTACCGCCTCGGCGACCTGTTGTTCGTCGGTGATGGTCTCTTCGTCGAATCGGTGGCCCGCCCGGACCTCGAAGACGGAGACGAGGGTGCGCCCGCCGCCGCCCGTCGCCTCCACGAGACGCTGGTCGAACGGTACGCCACGCTCGACGGCGACACGCGCATCGCACCCGGGCACTACGGTGACCCGACAGTCGCAAACGACGACGGCGTCTACGTGGCGACGTTGGCGACGCTCCGCCAGCGACTCGACGCCTTCTCGATGGACACCGAGGAGTTCGTCGAGTTCGTGCTCTCGGACATGCCGCCTCGGCCGTCGAACTACGAACGAATCATCGACGTGAACCTCGGCAAAGCCTCGCTCGACGCCGACGAAGCGTTCGACGTGGAACTCGGACCGAACAACTGCGCGGCGACGAAGACCAGCGCATAGCGCCGTTGCTCGCCAGTTTTGGAGAGAGAAAACGAGCGGACGCGGTGGGCCGCGTCAGATGTCTCCGTCGTCAGTCGTCGTCAGCGGCGGCGGCGGCAGCGGCGACGTCGTCTTCGATGCTCGGCGGGTAGACGCCCCGTTCGAGTTTCAGGTCGCTCTGCGGGCGCGCCATGCAGGTGAGCGCGTACTTCTCGGCTTCTTCTTCGGTCAGGCCACGGGCGGCGGGTTGGGTGACTTTGCCTTCGAGAATCTCCGCAGAACAGGCGAGACACATGCCGACGCGGCAGGAGTACTCTTGTGCGATACCCTCCTCGATACAGGCTTTGAGGATGGTCTGTTTGTCGGAAACTGTGATGGTCTCACCCGTACCGACGAACTCGACGGTGTACTCGGTCATACCGCGGCGTATGTGCGACCACACCAAAACTGTTTATCAAACAGTCGCATCCTCCCAAAATTTGTCCCCTCTCGGGGGACGTATTACTCCATCTCGCCGGTTTCGTCCGTTATCTCCGCTTCTTCCAGTTCCACGTCTTCGTCTGTCATCCGGACGGTGAGCACCGGAACCGGTGACGTTCGGACGACACGCTCGGTGACGCTTCCGAGCAGGTAGTGGCTCAGTCCCGTCCGCCCGTGGGTTCCCATGACCACCAGGTCGATATCGTGGTTTTCGATGTAGTCGTGAATCGAGCGGTAAGCGGTTCCGGTGACGACTTCGGAGTCGATTTCGACACCCGCTTCTTCGGCGGCATCTCGGACGTGCCGAGTCGCCACCTCGCCTTCACGTTCGAGGGCGTCGATGACGACGTCCGCCCCGGCGTCGAGCGACGTGTAGATACTCGTATCGACGACGTACAGCGCGTGAACCCGTGCACCGTAGGTCTTAGCGATGTCGAGCGCGTGGTTGATGGCTCGTTCTGCAGCTTTGCTCCCGTCGGTAGGCACGAGGATTTCGCTGTACATGACGAATTACAGTTAGTTCGGAACGACGTTAATTCTAGGCCTCGTTCTCGGCGTCTTGGAAGGAGAGAACTGCCTCTTCGCACACCTGCAGGCCGTCGATTCGAGGGGACTCGTCCGTTATCTCGACCGTCTCGACGAGCGACCAACCCGAGTCGTCCTCGTAGGCGACGCCTTTGACCCACGCGTCGGTGGCAAAGAGGACACCCCGTGCAGGACCGTCGTTCTCGACGGCGACGACGAGTTCGAAGGCCTCGGAGCGATTCAAAGACGTGAGTTCCTGCGGTTCCAGCGGCCGTGGCGGCAGGGAGTCGATGAGCGCCATACTCCTGTGCTACCGGTCGGTGGGGTTGACGCTTTCGAAGCCATCGAGTCTGTGGACTGGCCGGTGACCGTGCGAGTCGGAACGGCGGACTGGTCGGACGACGAGTCGTAACCTTTCTTTCGTGCGGCGCGTCACGTCATCTCATGAACCCCTCTCGCGTCGAGTCCCGCTTCGACCGGGTTGCTCTCGCCGTGGGTGCCCTCGCCCTCGTCGCGCTCGCCGTTCGTCTCGTCGGTCTGGGTGCTCGTCCCGTCCACTGGGACGAGGCCCGTGTCGGGTACTGGAGCCTCCGCTATCTCGAATCCGGCTATCTGACGTACCGACCGGTCGCTGGCGGCCCACTCGTCTACATCCTCACGCGAACCTCGCTCTCACTCTTCGGAACCTCTGACTTCGCGCTCCGACTGCCCGTCGCGTTGGTCGGTGCTGCGCTCCCGCTCGTCGCCCTTCTGTTTCGGTCGCACCTCGACGACGACGAAACCGTGGCGTTCGCCGCCGTCCTCGCGCTGAGTCCGCTCCTCGTCTACTACGGTCGGTTCGCCCGTGGCGACGTCCTCGCAATCGCGTTCGCACTCGCCGCGTTCGGATTCGGCCTCCGACTGGCCGACGGCGCGGGCCGCCGGAACGCCTACGGCCTCGCTGCGGCGGTAGCCCTCGCTATCGCGTCGTCCGGACTCGGCATCGTCGCGCTCGCGTGTCTCGCAGTGGCTGGACTCCTCGTGTTCGACCACGCCGCACTCCTCCGGTCGTCCGACCCAGCGGCGATGCGACTCGGGTCGCTCGCAGCACGCGTCCGTGGCAACTCGACGCCCGCAGCACGGGCGGTGCTCGTCTTCGTTGGTCTCTACGTCTTCACGTTCGCCCCGAGAGCGGGCGTCACCGACGATGCCGGCCTCTACTCGCCGGGGACGATTATCGCCGCTATCGACGTAGCCTTGTTCGACTCAGTCCGGCGGTTCCTCGGAGTTCGCGTCGAGCATCGCTACCCCGGCGGGACACACGAGTACCTCCCGTACCTCGCGGACTTCCTCGAAACGCTCGCCGGTGCGGCCCTCCCGGTGACGCTCATCGCCGTCGCCGTCTTCGTCGCTGACCGATACACGTCTGGTGGGCCGCGAACCGTCGTCGCCGCGGCGGTGTACTGGGCCGGTGCGACCATCGTGTTCGTCCCGATGTTGACGGAAGTGTCGGCACCGTGGCTCGGTGTCTACGCCGTCGTCCCACTCGCGATCCCGGCGGCAGTCGGCCTCGCCGCACTCGCTCGGTGGGGACGTCGCGCGCTCGACGCCGGTGACGCACCGCGTGTCGCCGCTGTCGCGCTCGTCTTGCTCGCACTCGTCGCACAGACCGGTGCCGTCGCGACGAGTGAGGTGTACGCACCGAGTGACCGTGACACCCGGATGGCGCACTACGCACAACCCTCTCACGAGTTCACCGAGTTCCGTGACAACCTCTCGACGTGGGTCGGTCCGACGGACGACGACGCCGTCGACGTGGTCTACTACGGGAGTTCGATGTACGTGGGCGACGGTGTCGCGGACTTCCCGCCGGTTCCAGAGCGGTGGGGCGAACGCCTCCCGATGGCGTGGTACGTCCATCGAACCGGCGCGGACACTCGGTCTGTCACGTCACCGGTCGAACTCAGAGAAAGCGTTGACACGGCACCCGTCGTCGTCGCGTCCGCAGACGAACGGTCGACGCTCGCACCGGTTCTCGAGGGCTACGTCGCACACGAGTACGATACCGGTCTCTGGGGACGCCCAATCGTCGTGTTCGTGAGAAAGTAACGCGGTTCGAGGCCTAGCGGAAGCCCATCGCTTCGATTTGTTCTTGGTAGCGGTTCCGGATGGTGACCTCGGTCACCTGCGCGACATCTGCAACTTCGCGCTGGGTCTTCTTCTCGTTGCAGAGGAGTGAAGCAGCGTAGATTGCGGCGGCGGCGAACCCAGTCGGCGACTTGCCCGAGAGCAGGCCCTGTTCGGCGGAGACGTCGATAATCTCGGTTGCCTTCGCCTGTACCTCTTCGGAGAGGTCCAGTGCCGAGGCGAACCGCGGGACGAACTGTTTCGGGTCGACTGGTTTGAGTTCGAGGCCGAGTTCCTGGGAGATGTACCGGTAGGTCCGACCAATCTCCTTCTGCGGGACGCGAGAAACTTCAGCAACTTCGTCGAGCGAACGTGGGATTCCTTCCTGCCGACAGGCGGCATAGAGGGCAGATGTGGCGACGCCCTCGATGGAGCGCCCTCGAATCAGGTCTTCGTTGAGTGCGCGACGATAGATGACGGAGGCCACTTCGCGGACGGACCGTGGGACACCGAGTGCGGACGCCATGCGGTCGATTTCGCTGAGTGCAAACTGGAGGTTGCGCTCGCCGGCGTCTTTCGTGCGAATGCGTTCTTGCCACTTGCGGAGTCGGTGCATCTGCGACCGCTTTTCGGACGATAGCGACCGTCCGTAGGCGTCTTTGTCCTTCCAGTCGATGGTCGTCGTCAAACCGCGGTCGTGCATCGTCTCCGTAATCGGGGCCCCCACGCGCGACTTCGACTGGCGTTCGGAGTGGTTGAACGCACGCCACTCCGGTCCGCGGTCGATTTGTCGCTCGTCTAGGACGAGACCACAGTCGTCACAGACGAGCTCCCCCTGGTCTGCGTCTGTAACGATTTGGTCGGACCCACACTCCGGGCAGTTGAGTCGCTCGTCCTCTTGTGCCGATGCCTCCTCTCGCTGACGCTGCCGGCTCGGACGTTCCATTAAAAGGTTTCTGGTGGAGAGTGAATTTAAACCTTTTTGTCGAATATATGATAGGGGGCGCCGTCTAGCGATTTGGAGAGTCCGTTTTCCGACCTGTTGGACTCTCCTACTTATACGGTTCCCTGACTAACGGTTAATCGAATGGTCAGAGGTGCTACCACGACACTCGTTATCGTCTTTCTCGTCGTCTTAGCGGGGTGTCTCGGGGGTGGAGACGTGGCGTCAGACACGACTGCAACACCCATCGAAACGACGACAGACGGTGCTACTTCGTACGCGGGAGGGGACGCGACTGGCGACGTCAGGGTGGACGTCGTCGAAGTCGTCGACGGAGATACGATAAAAGTCGTCATGCCCGACGGTGCCCGTGAGACGGTCAGACTACTCGGCGTCGACACGCCGGAGGTACGCGGGGAGAACACCCCCGACGAGTTCGAAGGTGTCCCCGATACCGACGCGGGGCGGACCTGTCTCCGTGAGGCGGGAGACGACGCGAGTGACTTCGCAAAAGACAGACTCGCCGGCGAGACTGTCGAACTCCGGTACGACGAGAAAGCAGGTGAACGCGGGTACTACGGACGTCTCCTCGCGTACGTCGTCGTCGATGGCGAGGAGTTCAACTACCAACTCCTCACCGAGGGCCACGCGCGATTCTACGAGAGTTCGTTCGAGGAGCGAGAACGCTACGAACGTGCGGAACGAGATGCACGCGAACGCGGTGTTGGTGTCTGGTCGTGCGCGACAGAGGGAGGCGGGTCGGGAACGTCCGATGCGACTGTCGACGGACTCTCAGTCTCTGTCGTCGCCGACGCACCGGGCAACGACAACGACAACCTCGACGAAGAGTACGTGACGTTGCGAAACGATGGCGAGGAACCCATAGACCTCTCCGGGTGGACTATCTCGGATGCTGTCGGTGCGACGTACACCTTCGCCGAGGGAACCGAACTCGCTGCCGGAGCGACGATGCGACTATATACGGGTTCGGGAACGGATTCGGCAGACGAACGCTACTGGGGTCGGTCGTCGGCAGTCTGGAACAACGGTGGGGACACGGTGACGGTTCGAGACGAGACGGGCGACGTGGTGTTGTCGTACACCTACGAGTAGATGCCGCGGAAAACAGATCGGACACGGACCAAAACCGACGCGACAGAACGCCGGTGACTCCACATCACCGTCAGGGGGGAGGGGGTTGAAGCGTATGACCCCCATCGAAGTACGACGTGCGCTTACATTAGTCTCACGGGCGGTTTAACCGCCTAAATTCGGTGTCTCCGTGCCTCTCTGTGAAGTGGGAATATTACTTCTGGGCATTTACAAAGTTATATGTATAACCAAAGGATATGTGTGAGTAACATGAGCACACTGGAGTCCACTCCCGTCGAAACCGCCATCGAATCGTGTCGCGCCGCAGACCTCACGCCAATCGTCCTCGACGCGTCGAGTCTGGACTCGACTGCCCCCGAGCATCTGCGCGACCTGAAAGGTGGCCTCGCCGACCAGGGCTATCTCCCGGCCGAACTCGTCGTCGAAGCCGAGTTCTCCGAGGATAGCCCGCTCGGCGTCCAGTCCGAATCTGACCGCCTGCGTGAGTTGGTTCGTGCTGCGTCGTTCCTCGGTGTCGGCCGAATCGCCGTCGACGTGGGCGACTGCTGTCGCCCGGACGAGGTGCAGACGACACTCGCGGCCCTCGAAGAGCGCGCCCACCGCGAGGGTGTCGCTTTTGAGGCTCGCGGACCCATCGACGCCTGATGGCTACCAAAGCCGCGTTGGAGACGCAGTTGGCGGTTGTCGCTGGGTTCGAGAACCCGAAGGTCGGCCTCGAACAGTATCCGACACCGCCGGACCTCGCCGCGCACATCGTGCACCTCGCGGACCTCCGTGGTGACATCGAGGACACGACTGTCGTCGACCTTGGGTCCGGAACCGGGATGCTCGCACTCGGTGCCGCACTGCGTTCCCCCGCTCGGGTCGTCGGCGTCGAACTGGACCCCGAAGCGTTGCGGACGGCGACGGACAACGCCCGACGCGTGGGTGCGAGCGCACCCATCCACTGGGTCCGTGCCGACGCGACGCGCCTTCCGCTTTGCCTCCCCGACGCCCAACCGGTGACGGTGCTGATGAACCCCCCGTTCGGTGCTCAGCGGGGGAACGAACACGCGGACCGGGCGTTCCTCGAATCAGTCTCGGCAGTCGCAGACGTGTCGTACTCGGTCCACAACGAAGGGAGCAAGGAGTTCGTCGAAGCGTTCGTCGCAGACGAGGGTGGCGAACTGACAGACGCGTTCCGGGCGACGTTCGACCTCGAACGCCAGTTCGACTTCCACGACGAGGACCGGCGCGAACTCGACGCCGAAGTGTTCAGAATCGAGTGGTGACTCACCGACACGGCAGTCGAGTGGTGTCCTACTGATACGTCTCCTGTCTGGCGACGCGAACTCGCGTCCCCTCGTACTCCGCGAAGACGAACGCCTGCTCGCGGACGAACCGGACTCCCGCGAGCGTCGTACTCACGTTCTCTGTCGGCATCGGTCCTCTGACGGTTCTATTGTCGGTCGAGACGGACAGGTCGTACCCCGTCGCGGTGGGGACGACAGAGACGTTTCGCCCCGCGACGACGGGTTCCGCACGAACTGGGTCGGTCGTGTAGGCGAGCGACGACGACCCATTGGAGACGAGGAAGACGCGGTAGGCCGAGATGCCGGTCCCCGAGACGACGAATCCGTCGCGGACTGCGGAGACCTGTTTTTGCCACCCGAGTCCACCGACCCGGACCGTCGATTGCCCGGAGAACGCTAACTGTCCTGTCGAGACGGCAGTCGTCCAGATGCCTCGCTGGTCGCTCTTGACGATGACGCCCGACGTGTTCGTCGTCGTCGACTCGCCGAACAGTTCGATATCGAACGTAGCGGTCAGGCCGTTCGGCACGTCTTCGGCGTAGGTCACTTCGTAATCCCTGACCGTGACGCTCTCTCCGGGGAGGTCATCGTCGGCGGCGGTAAACAGGTTGTACGGAACTGCCGGACCGGTCAACGCGGCAGTGACGACGAGGAGGACGGCCACGCCGACTTGCCAGTGGCGTGCCGAGAACAGGGACCCGGACGGTGCCCGGTCACGGAGCGGTCTGTCCGAGGCGGAGACGGTGAGCGCGACGACCAGTGCGAGTGCGACGACGAGCGAAAAGCCGATGGCGCGAAAGAGGACGAACGTGTCGGCCCCGCGGAACCAGTAGACTGCCCACAGCGACTCGCTGACCGCGAAGAGGAGCACGCCCGCGAAACTGCGGAATGCGCTCGGCCTGTCGCCGTCGCGCTGGTGGGCGAGCCACACGCCGAGGATGACACCGAAGAGGAGGCCGATAGCGTGGCCCTGAATAGCGATTTGCGCCCACCACGGCGTCGAGAAGACGGGACGTGAGGTAGCGACCACCTCGGGAGCCTGGAGTGCGTTGTAGAACAGGCTGAGGACGCGCCCCGAGACGAACGCGAGGACCGTCGTCAACGGGCGTGTGACGAGGGCGAACCCGGCGAACGCGAAGACGACGCCGGAGAAGCCGATGACCGGTCCAAGCGCGAAGAACGACGTGAGGAGACCGACGCCGAAGACGCCTGCCGGGAAGATGACGAGCGCTCTGGCGTAGGGGTTCTCCCGGAACGACCCGAACGACGTCGACCCACGCCGTGTCGGATAGTGGCCCCACGCGTACTCGGCGATGGGTGCCAGTGTCAGCGTCCCGATGAGGTTGCCGACGAGGTGGCCCGCACTGGAGTGAGTGAACGAGGCGGTGAGCATCCCGAGTGGGTAGAAGTACGACCACGCACGGAACGGGATGACGAGCGGCCGGTACCACGAGGTGTATCCTCCCTGAACGAACAGGTAGACGACCAAGACACCGCCGACACTGACGAACGTCCCGAGTGGAAGTCCCAGGAGAAACCGGCGGCGAAGCGTGGCAGTGACACGTCCCGGACGGTCGACCACAGAGAGAACGAGGAGTGCGACGAGAACCGACAGGACAGCTGCAATCCGGTGGAGCGGAATCCAGCCGGGAATCTCTAGCATTTGCTACCTGTGTCGTGCGAACGGGAGATAAAGAAACCCGTGGAGAACTGCTTGGCGGGTGCTACCGAACGACACACGAAGGGGCGGAAATCGAGTTAGCGTTCGGTGTGTGCGCGAACACAGTTGGTCGTCAGATTTTGCCTTCGGCGTCCTCGGCGAGTTCTTCCATCCGCTTGCCGACGCGGCCAGCACTGGAGAACTCGTCTTCACTCATCGCAGTCGCGAGTGCGTTTCCGAGGACGAAGACGGCGTGTTTGTGTTCGCTCTTGGACTTGTGGACGTGGGAGGGGTCGACGCCGAGTTCGTCGTAGGCGTCGAAGAGGGTTTCGTCTACGTGTTCGCGGGAAGCGAAGTGGTCTTTGATGATGACCATCTGTTCGTGCAGCTCCAGCAGTTCATCCTTGTGCATGAGAGTGCGTTAGGCGCGAGGACGTTTTAAGAGTTATTGGCTGTTTCTGTCATTCGGCTCAGAAGACGTACTCGTCTTCGTGGCCCATCATGCCGTCGTCTTCGTACGCACGGTCTTCGTCGGACATCGGACCGCTCGTCTTGTAGGCGCGAATACCGGTCGAAAGCAAGTCCTCGATAGCTTCGTCACGGTTGACGAACTCGCCCTGTTCGACGAGCTGGATTATCTGCATCTCCAGATGTTCCGGGACAGTTATCTCTACTTTGGGCATCTGATCGTCCGACGCTTTGGAAGGGCCGTATATAACTCTAACGGGGGACCAATCGTGAATATTGAACTTCGCCTCTCGATATGTAAACTTCAGTTTGTCTTCTGTGGTGAGTGGTTGTCGAATCCGGTAGTCTGGTCGGCCAGAGTCGTTACAGATAGGTGCGTCGGGGCGTAGATTCGAGTATGACGAAGGACGTGACACATCTCTACGAGGAGTTCGGTGACGAACGCCTGCCACCGGGACAGCGAGAGACACAGCGGTTCCCGGTGCTCTCTAAGGGTGGCACGCCGTCGTGGGACCCCGAAACGTGGTCGTTCGAGGTGTGGGGGGCCGTCGAGAACTCCCTGGACCTCTCCTTCGACGAGTTTCGTGACCTGCCGTCCGAGACGCAACGGCAAGACTTCCATTGTGTCACCGGATGGAGTAAGTTCGACTGTGAGTTCGAGGGTGTCACGTTCCCGACGCTCGCCGAGGAAGCGGGCGTCACCGACGACGCCGTCCACGTGATGTTTCACGCACTGGACGGATACACGACGAACCTCCCGCTCGACGCCTGCATGCGAGACGAAGTGATGTTCGTCTGGGGGTACGACGGCGAGGACTTGCCGGCGGACCACGGTGGCCCGCTTCGGGTCGTCACTCCACACAAGTACGCGTACAAGGGTGCGAAGTGGGTCACCGGCGTCGAGTTCCTCACGGAACCCGAACGTGGCTACTGGGAGAAGCGTGGGTACTCGAACACGGCGAACCCGTGGAACGAAGAGCGGTACAGTTAGGGGAGGTTTTTGGTCCAGATTTTTCCGAGTCGACCGAAGGGAGACTCGGAAAAAGGTGGGCGTAACCCGTGGAACGAAGAGCGGTACAGTTAGGTGGCGGTTTTTGGTCCACCGTGAGACGCGACGCGTCTCACGAGCCTTCGTTCGCTGATGCTCACGAAGACAGATTTTTCCGAGTCGACCGGAGGGTGACTCGGAAAAAGGTGGGCGTATAGACACCGGAGTTGTCGGATGATGTATAATATCGTCGCCGTCGTCGGTCTTCTGTAGCCCGAAATACCAGAACAGAAGGGAGAGTTTCAAGCGTCCCCGGTCCTGAGCGTCCATCGATGGAACCGTTGCGGACAGACGAGGTCGGAACGCACCTCGTCAGCAGGTCGGTCCGACTGCCCGCGCCGCCGGTCACGGCGTCGCTCGCGTCGGTACGTCGCCCGCGAACGCTGTGGACCGCGCCCGACGAACCAACTGTCGTCGGTGGCGGCGCGGCCGTGACCGTCGAGGCTGACGGACCAGAACGACTTCGAGAGGTCCGCGAGTCGGCGTCTGCGTTGCTCGACAGCGCCGACGTCGATGGACCGGCTATCGCTCGTCCGCGATTCTTCGGCGGCTTTGCGTTCCACGAGGCGGCGACTGGGCGCACCCCGTGGACCGATTTCCCGGCGGCCCGATTCGTCGTCCCCGAGGTCCAACTCGTCTTCGACGGCGGCGACGCGTGGCTAACGCTCAACGCGACGGACGCCGATGCCGAAACGGTCGAGGACAGACTCGCGTCGGTTCGAGAGATGCTCGACGACGTCGAGGAGACGCCCGCCGGTGGACCACCCGGCGTCGCCAAACGACACCGAACGACGTCGATAGCGGCGTGGCGCGAGAGCGTCGAGACGGCCGTCGAGCGAATTCGCGCAGGTGAACTGCGGAAAGTCGTCCTCGCGCAGGCGCTAGAGGTCGAACTCGAGCGCCCGGCGTCGGTGCCGGAACTGCTCGCTCGACTCGGCGAGACCTATCCCGACTGTCACCGATTCCTCGTCGAACCCGTCATGGGCGCGAGTTTCCTCGGTGCCACGCCAGAGCGACTCGTCTCGGTCCGGGGCCGAGAGGTCGAAACTGGCGCACTCGCCGGGACGACTGGCCGGGGCGATACCGAAGACGAAGACGAGTGGTTGGCCAAGGAACTCCTGGCCAGCGAGAAAGACAACCACGAACACGAACTCGTCGCGGAGACGATTCGCGAGCAACTCGACTCGCTCTCCGCCGAGATTCGCGTCGGTGACCGTGGCATCCGCAAACTCGCCACCGTCCAGCACCTCTGGACGCCAATCGACGCGACGCTCGAACACGACGAACACGTCCTCTCTTTGGTCGAAGCACTCCACCCGACGCCCGCTGTCGGCGGACTCCCACCGAACGCGGCCCTCGACGTCATTCGCGACACCGAGCCGTTCGACCGTGGATGGTACGCCGCCCCTGTCGGCTGGTTCGACGCCGACGGTGACGGGAGTTTCGCAGTCGCCATTCGCTCTGCAACCGTCGAGGGAACGATGGCGACGCTCTTTGCAGGTGTCGGACTCGTCGCCGACTCGGACCCCGACGCCGAGTGGGACGAAGTGCAACTGAAGTACCGACCCATCCTCGACGAACTCGAACGCGACGACTGACCGACTGGACCGCCCACGAACAGCGTTCTTCCACGACGAACCGAGACGACACGAGATGACACACCCGAATCGCAACACCCTCTGGGCACGAACCTTCGTTGACGAACTGGCACGCACCGACATCGACGCGGTGTGTATCGCACCCGGTAGTCGTTCCACACCACTGACCGAGGCGTTCGACAGTCACGACGATATCGAGACGTTCTCACATCTCGACGAACGCTCGATGGCGTACTTCGCGCTCGGCCGTGCGCGACGGACGGGCAAAGTGACGCCCATCGTCTGCACGTCGGGGACAGCGGCGGCGAACTTCCACCCGGCGGTCATCGAGGCGTCGCAGGGGCGCGTCCCGATGCTCGTTCTCACCGCCGACCGGCCACCGGAAATCCGCGACAGCGGTGCCAACCAGACAGTCGACCAGGAGAAACTCTACGGCGACGCCGTCCGCTGGTACAAGGACATGCCCGAACCGGAGGCGACGGACCGAAAACTCCGCAGTCTCCGCACCACCGCCGCACGCGCCGTCGCCGAAGCGACTGGTGTCGACTCCGGGCCGGTCCACCTCAACTTCCCCTTCCGAAAACCGCTCGAACCGACTCCCGTCGAAGGGGACGTCCCCGCCGATATCGACCCAGTGGCGCGTGACGGCCGAGACGGAAGCACGCCCTACGTCCGGACCACAGACGGTGTGCCAGAACTCTCCGAAGACCACCTGCGAAAACTCGCCGACGAACTCACCGTGGACCGTGGCCTCATCGTCGCCGGCCCCGCCGACCCACCGGGCTTCAACACCGAAGCAATCGCGGCGCTCGCCCACGCGACTGGATTCCCAATCGTCGCAGACCCACTCTCTGGCCTCCGATTCGGTGGCCACACCCGAACGACGACTGTCCTCGGAGGGTACGACGGCTATCTGGACGAACGCGTCACCGACGACTGGCCCGACCCAGAGGTGGTCGTTCGCATCGGGGCGTCACCCACGTCGAAACCGCTCCGGAAGTACCTCGCCCGAACCGACGCTCGCCAGTACCTCGTCGACCCGACGGGTCGCTGGCGCGAAGCAGAGTTCGGCGCGACGGACTTGCTCTCCGCAGAACCGTCCGTGCTGGCGTGGCGTCTCTCACAACTCGTCAGAAACAGCCCTGACACCGAGTGGGCCCAGTTGTGGACGGACGCAGAGGAGGCCCACTGGAGCGCCGTCGAGGCGGAGACTGACGCCTTCGAGGGGCGACTCGCCGCGGACGTGGCCGAACTCGCACCCGAACCCGCGACGCTCTTCGTCTCCAACTCGATGCCGGTTCGCGAACTCGACCGGTTCGCTCGCCCGTCGACGAAAGCGCGGACCGTCCTCGGGAACCGAGGCGCGTCGGGCATCGACGGCATCGTCTCGTCGGCGCTCGGTGCCGGGTCGGCGTCGAGGGACCACCTGACGCTCCTGACGGGTGACCTCGCGTACTACCACGACATGAACGGCCTCCTCGCACTCGGCCGACTCGGTGTCGACGCGACTATAGTCCTCGTGAACAACGACGGCGGCGGTATCTTCCACATGCTCCCCATCGAGGACTACGAACCACCCTTCACGGACCAGTTCAAGACGCCGCATGGCCTCGACTTCTCCGCGACTGAGTCGCTCTACGACCTCTCCTTTACTCGCGTCGACGCGGACGGGTTCAGAGAGGCGTACGCCGACTCAGTCGCGTCAGGCGGCACCGACGTCATCGAGGTCAGTACCGACGCCAAGTCGTCCCATCGGGTCCGAGAGGCCATCCGCGAACGGGTCGTGAACCAGTTAGTCGACTGACTTTTAATCAACGGGTTCGAGAGTGGGCATATGCCCTCCGGTTTCCGCCACCACTACGGATTGAGTTCCTCGTTCATCGCCGCACTCGCTGGCATCGCAGTGTTCGCCTACGGATTTGTCGTCGCGCTCGAACCGATGACTGGCATCTTCGGCGGCGTGACTGCCGCACTCGGTGTGCTTCTCCTCTCGGACGTCGCGGAACGTGGCTATCCTCCAGTTCTCGGGCGTCGAGGTACACTCGCACTCGTCGGTGGTGTCGTCGTATTCTCCGCGCTGTGGGTCTTCTTTCAACGACCACTGTTCGGATTTGGACTTGCACCGCTTATCGCGGTTGTCCTCTGGGGTATCGCACGATTCCGCGAACACAGCTATCCTGAATCGATGGGCCGTCGCCGAACACTCACAACCGCGTTCGTTGCCGCTGGCCTCGTCACGTACGGGTCGCTCAGCGGCTCGACCGCCTTTCTCGTGGGTATCTGTGCCGCCATCCTCGTCGGACTCGCGTCGTGGGTGACGAGTCCGCGAGGACCGGTGCGAGGCCACGCGAACTCGTGACGCCTCGAACTCACGTCGTGGTACGAGAGGCGACGTACTGCGAGACACGGTAGAGCACGACGTCCACGAAGACGAACACGACGCCGACGACACCACCGACCACCACAGCGATACCACCGGCAGCGCTGACGATGAAGACGAAGGAGGGGAGGCCTTCCAACCGAACCGCCCACGCCCCGGAGACGACGTTGACGAGCGCTCCGGCGATTGCCCCTCCGACGAGGAACCCTCCCCCGATGAACCCTCCCGCGAGAAAGCCTCTGACTACGAGTGAGCGAAGTTCTCCTGTCTGAACCCGTTCGAGACCACCGTCTGCAAACGCCCACCGCGTCGCGACGAGAGCGAGCACCCACAGATAGCCGAACACGAGGACGCCTTCGAGCGTGCTGAGTCCGCGAAGGAGGTTCGCCATCTCCCCGCTCACGTGTCCCGCGACGACGCCGACTAACCCGAGCGCGACGACGTTGAACGTCGCAACCGTCCACGCTTCGAGCGTCTCCGCGCTAGCCATGCGCGAGCACCTCCGCGAGTGCGAGGACGACACCCACCACGACCCACGTGGCGGTGTAGAACTGACTCAACTTCGTCTCGTCGATAGCGCCGGCCCCACTCCGTCGGGCGGTGAGGACGACGAACGTGCGGAGGAACGACCCGACGACGAGCACCGCGACGACGGCGAGTTTCACCGTCAAGACCGTTCCCCACCGAGTCGTCGGGCCGGGTGCTCCGAGTTCGCCCATATTCCCGACACCGGTGACGACCATCAGGGCCATCGTTCCCCAGAACACCCACTCGTAATGGACCGCGAGTCGAATGCTATCGTATCCGACGCCCGCGGTCCGAAGCGAATTCCACACGAAGAGTGCGCCACCGAGGAGGACTGCCATCCCGGCGACGTGGGCGAACCGGACGAGGAGGGCAGAGAACGCGGACATGCCGTAGACGTATCACCGCAGGCACCCTATACGTTCGGGGCGAAAGCGTCGCCGAGGCCGATGTGCAGTCGCCCACGCAAGCGAATCTTTTTGCGCCGCCCGCGCCGCCTCTCGATATGGTCTCGGAGATTTTCGACCCCGACCGCTGGGAACCGGTCGACGGGTCCGACGAGTTCGACGACATCACCTACCACCGCGCCGTCGACGTCCCGGCGGTCCGCATCGCATTCGACCGGCCCGAGGTGCGCAACGCGTTCCGGCCGGGGACAGTGGACGAACTGTACGCCGCACTGGACCACGCTCGCAAACAGGCAGACGTTGGCTGTGTCCTCCTGACCGGCAACGGCCCGTCGGAGAAAGACGGCGGGTGGGCGTTCTGTTCCGGCGGCGACCAGTCGGTTCGCGGCGGTTCTGGCTACGAGTACCGCGACGGCGACGAGGCGGACGTCTCCGACGACCCACTCGTCCGCGAGGCGAAGGCCGGCCGACTCCATATCCTCGAAGTCCAGCGTCTCATCCGATTCATGCCGAAACCCGTCGTCGCCGTCGTGCCCGGGTGGGCCGTCGGCGGTGGACACTCCCTGCACGTCGTCTGTGACATGACGCTCGCCTCCGACGAACACGCGAAGTTCCTCCAGACGGACCCCGACGTCGCCTCCTTCGACGGTGGCTTCGGGTCTGCGTATCTCGCCAAACAGGTCGGCCAGAAGAAGGCCCGCGAGGTGTTCTTCATGGGCAAGACCTACTCCGCCGAGGAAGCGGTGGACATGGGAATGGCCAACGAAGCGATTCCACACGAGGAGTTGGAGGACGTCGCACTGGAGTGGGCCGACGAGATGACGAAGAAGTCGCCCACGGCGATGCGGATGCTCAAGTACGCCTTCAACATGACCGACGACGGCATGGTCGGCCAGCAGGTCTTTGCCGGTGAGGCGACGCGACTGGCGTACATGACCGAAGAAGCACAGGAGGGTCGTGACGCGTTCTTGGAGAAGCGGGAACCGGCATTTAGAGACTACCCCTGGCACTACTGAACCCCCTCTGTGCGGTCCGGGGGTCGATTTGCGACTCTCTCACCGTCATCAGAACGCTCCGCGTTCCGAGTGGCTACCGAGACGCTTTGCGTCTCGTGAACGCAAATATCTGTCTTCGTGAGCGAACCTCGCTCGTGCTCGAAAATCAGAGGTTATCGGCATCACGAGAGGACACCGCACTCTCGGACGACTTCGTTCGCTCGCTGCGGAGCAGTACGTTCATCTCAATTCGCTATAAACTATCATCTCATGCCCGACAACGTTCTCGTCGCCTTCGACGGCTCTCCGCTTTCAGAGCGCGCGCTCGAATACGCTCTCGAGAACTTCCCGGACGCATCCATCACTTCGATTTACGTCATCAATCCTATCGACTCGGTTATCGACGTGGAGGCTGGCGGCTTGCCAGTCGCTAAGGACTGGTACGAGAATGCTCGAGACGAAGCTACCAGAATCCACACGACTGCCACGGACCTCGCGGCGGAACAGAACACCGAACTCGATACCGTCACGGAAGTCGGCAAACCCGCCCGTGAAATCCTCGAATACGCTGAGGACCACGCCATCGACCAGATTGTCGTAGGCAGCCATGGTCGCGCAGGAATCGACCGTGCGATTCTCGGGAGCGTCGCCGAGACAGTCACCCGCCGAGCACGCGTCCCGGTGACGATTGTTAGCTGAGTTGGTCGGCCCACCAGACCTAGGGCCTCCCGCAGCGTCGAGAAACTACTTGCACGTGACCAGGTGTAGAGAAATTGATATACCGACAATGCAAAATCGACACACACTGTATGGTGTCACCGAGTGACTGTTACTGAATCTCCCTCGCTATCGACGTGTACTGTCCAGATAGAGCGACGAGGGGGCCGTGGCGAAGCGGGAGCGCGCGGACTCGAGCGATACCTCCGGAATACGGCCGGCGTCCACGACGTCGACGTCTCGTTCCGAACGGGGAGCGTTCGAATCACCTACGACGAGAGCCTCACCTCAGAGGAACAGATTCGAGAAGCGGTCCGCAACCGTGCCGTCTCTGTTCAGGACGCCCCCGACAGGGACACCGACGAGACGACTTCTCGCTCGGGACTTCGACGGGAGGCAGTGTTCGTCGGTCTGACGCTGTTCGGTATGGTCACCGGCTTGGCGACTGGGTGGCTCGACGGACCCCCACTCCTCATGTGGGCCGGCTACGGCGTCGCGTACGTCTTCGGCGGCTGGTACGGGCTCAAAGGGGCCATCGAGACACTCCGCCACCGTGCGGTCGATATCGACCTGTTGATGATAGTCGCTGCGCTCGGTGCACTCTCGATTGGGGCCCCGTTCGAAGGCGCCATGCTCCTCTTCCTGTTCTCGCTGTCGAATACGCTCCAACACTACGCTATCGGCCGTTCACGCCGGGCGATAAAGTCGCTCGTCGAGATGCGGCCGGACGAAGCGCAAATCCTTCGTGACGGTTCGGAGGTCACTGTCTCTGTCGACGACGTTGCCGTCGGTGACGTGTTTGTCGTCCGTCCCGGTGACAAAATACCGCTCGACGGCGTCATTACGTCCGGTGAGGGAACGGTCGACCAAGCATCTCTCACTGGCGAGTCCGTCCCCGTGCCGAAGGAACCCGGCGACGAGGTGTTCGGTGGTACAATCAACGAGAGCGGGAGCCTCGAAATCGAAGTTACACGACAGGCCCACGAATCGGCGATTAGCCGCCTCATCTACATGGTCGAACGCGCTCAAAGCGAGAAGGCCCCCACACAGCGACTCATCGACCGTCTGGAACAACCGTACGTCCTCGGCGTGTTTGCACTCACAATCGCAGCGATTGCAATACCGGTCAGCCTCGGAAGCGAGTTTACGGGGACGTTCTATCGAGCGATGACGCTCATGGTCGCTGCCTCGCCGTGTGCAGTCATCATCTCGACGCCCGCGGCAGTCCTCTCGGCAATCGCTTCCGGCGGGAGACAGGGCGTGCTGTTCAAAGGCGGTGAACACGTCGAGACAGCGGCACGCATCGATGCAGTCGCCTTCGACAAGACTGGCACACTCACCCAGGGTGATACGCAGTTGACCGACGTACTCGTCCGTGTCGGGACGGCAGACGAAGACGAGAGACTGACCGAGGACGAACTCCTCTCCATCGCGGCCGCAGTGCAGGCTCGCTCTGAGCACCACCTCGCTCGGGCGACTGTGAGGGCGGCCGAAACTCGGTCACTCGACGTCGTCGACGCAGAGCGGTTTCAATCGGTCGCCGGGAAAGGGGTCAAAGCAGATGTCGACGGCAGGACGACCCACATCGGGAACCGCAGCTACTTCGAGACGGTTCTCGGAGACACGGAAATCGACGGTCTGGAACCCGGCCTCGACCGCCTCCAAACGTTAGAGGCGGAGGGGAAGACGAGCGTCCTCGTCGCGCGCGAGAGCCACGGCGAAGTCAGCGTCTCGGGATGGCTCGCCTTCACCGACACCGTTCGCCCTGGCGCGGCCGAGATGGTCGACGACCTTCGCTCGCTCGGCGTGGAACACATCGTCATGCTGACGGGCGACAACGAGCGCGTCGCACAACGCATCGCCGACGAAGTCGGCATCGACGAAGTCCAGGCGGAACTGCTGCCGGAAGAGAAAGTGACGACCATCGAAGAACTGGTCGAGCGATACGAGAACGTGGCGATGGTCGGCGACGGCGTCAACGACGCCCCCGCACTCGCCACAGCAACCCTCGGCATAGCGATGGGCGGCGCAGGGACCGACGTCGCACTCGATACTGCAGACGTGGTGCTGATGGGTGACGACCTCAGCAAGATTCCCTACGTTCTCGGCCTCGGACGCAAGACCCGACGGACGCTCACGACCAATCTCGCCATCGCCTTTGGCGCGATTGTACTCATGGTCGGTACCATCCTTCTCCAGGGTATCCCGCTTCCACTTGCGGTGGTCGGCCACGAGGGGTCGACGGTCATCGTCTCACTGAACGGCCTCCGGTTACTGGGCTTTCGCGGGTGAGCAGTGAGCAAGGGAGAACAGTCGTCACGCTTCGAACCGTCACGTGAAGATTCGTCGACCACTTATAGACAAATCACGCAACCAGACACTGATGTGGCTCGTGATTTCTTCATACTGAACGAACTCCTGCTGGACGCGTAACCGGCTCGCGCCCAGTATTCGGCACTCCCCGAGGAGGGCCATACCTAATGCCTTGTTGTCAGTTATGTGGGTGTTCCCCCTCTCTGGACCCGTCTCGTCCGGCCACGGAATGCAAAATTTGACCGTCCCCGGTCCCTGAGTAAAACGCAATGAGTACGCAGGACATCTCTCGCAGGCAGGCGTGGGTGATGGCGTCGCGGCCACAGACGCTTCCGGCCGCCGCCGCACCCGTCTTCGTCGGCACTGCGCTCGCCGTCCACGAAGGCGTCTTCGCTCCGTTTCCCGCACTCGCGGCGCTCGTCGGCGCACTCCTCATCCAGGTTGGGACCAACTTCGCGAACGACTACTACGACGCAGTACAGGGTGCCGACACCGAGGCACGAGAAGGATTCACCCGCGTCACTGCAGGGGGACTCATCCCGGCGGCGACGGTGAAGCGGGCGATGTATCTGACGTTCGCCACTGCCATCGTCCTCGGAACCTATCTCGTCTACGTCGGCGGTGTCCCCATCCTCGTCATCGGCCTGCTCTCCGTCGCCTCGGGCATCGCCTACACCGGTGGGCCGTACCCGCTGGGTTACCACGGACTCGGTGACCTGTTCGTCTTCGTCTTCTTCGGCCTCGTCGCCGTCGTCGGAACTTACTACGTGCAGGCCGCGAGCATCCTCGCAGACCCACTGTCGATGGGCATCCCACCGGGGACGGTTCCGCTCGTCGCCGTTCTGGCCAGTCTCCCAATCGCGGCGATTTCGACGAACATCCTCGTCGTGAACAACGTCCGCGACAAAGAAGAGGACGCGACGACTGGCAAACGGACGCTCGCCGTTCGGTTCGGGTACGGATTCGCCCGCGGCGAGTACGTCGCCATGCTCGTGTTGGCCTACCTCGTCCCAGTCGCCCTCTGGACGCAGTTCGACTTCGAGTGGTTCGTCCTCCTGCCCGTGCTCTCGATGCCGATTGCGGCCCGAATCGCTCGAACCGTCGTGACTGAGACGAAGGGGGAGGCGCTCAACCCGGCGTTAGAAGACACCGGGAAGTTGCTCGCGCTGTACGCCGTCCTCTTTTCGGTCGGACTGGTCTTCGCGTGATGCGTCTCCGCGAGTTCTCCGTCGCGTTACGACGCCCCCTCGGAACCGCGAAGGGCGATATCGACCACCGTGATGGGTTTCTCGTCGCCGTGGACGTCGACGGTGTGACCGGAATCGGTGAGGCGACGCCACTGCCGGGGTGGACCGAATCACTGGCGGCGTGTCACGAGACGCTCGAATCTCTCAGTGACCCGGTGGCCGCTCTCGGCGACGGCACTCTCGACGAGACACCCGCTGCCAGACACGCTGTCTCGTTGGCGGTGGCGGACGCACACGCGCGAGGTGAGAACCGACCGCTCGCAGCGTCGCTAGCCACCGAGTCACACACCACGCTTCCGGTGAATTCGACGGTCGGTGACGCGGACCTCGAATCGACCGTCGAGAGCGCGAGAGACGCCGTCGATGCTGGATTCGACTGCTTGAAGCTGAAAGTGGGCGCTCGCGACCCATCGGCCGACGTCGAGCGTCTTCGTGCGGTTCGTGACGCCGTCGGTCCGAGCGTCGCGCTCAGAGCAGACGCGAACGGCGCGTGGGACCGATGGACTGCGAGCAGGTTTCTCGACGCCGCCGCGTCGCTGGAACTCGACTATCTCGAACAACCCTTGCCAGCGGCCGAACTCGACGGACACGCCGCACTCCGTCGACTTCACGACACGCCGATTGCACTGGACGAATCGCTCGCCAGCGTCTCACCCGAACGGGTACTCGCCTCCAACGCCGCCGACGTACTCGTCTGTAAGCCGATGGCGCTCGGCGGGCCGGACAGGGTGCGTTCGCTCGCGGGACGCGCCCGGGACGCTGGTGTCGACGTCGTCGTGACGACGACTATCGACGCCGTCGTCGCTCGACTCGGCGCACTCCACGTCGCCGCTTCGCTGCCGGGTGACCGTGCACACGGACTCGCGACCAGTTCGCTCCTCGCGGCCGACGTTGCGGACGACCCGGCACCAGTTCGAGACGGGTCGATGACCGTTCCAGACTCGCCGGGCATCGGTATCGACGTCGCCGCAGTCTTCGACTGATACCGCCTTTATTCTGCGAAACCAGCTGACTCCGACTCGTTCAACTCTCCACGGACCAAACGTTTTTCACGGTTCTGCACGTCTGCGTCGAAAATGGCCGAGGTCGAACTCGACTCCGACGCGGTACGACTCGATATCGAAGCAGGCGTCGCCACCGTGACGCTCGACGCTCCCGAAGTCCGAAACGCCCTCACGATGGCGGTGACCGCCGGCGTTCGAGAAGCACTCGCGTCGCTCCCCGACGAGACGCGGTGTGTCGTCTTCCGCGGGAACGACGGCGCGTTCTGTGCCGGTGGCGACGTGAACGCGATGATGGAGTTACAGGCGGGCGCGCTGTCGCTCCCGGACGCCGTGGACCACGTCGTCCACGACACCGCAGACTGCATCCGCCGCGTCTACAACTGTGACCTCCCGACGATTGCGGCTATCGACGGGGCGGCAGTCGGTGCCGGCGGTGCACTCGCTATCGCTTGTGACCTCCAACTCCTGCACGAAGACGCGCACATCGGGTTCGGATTCCGCCGCGTTGGCCTCGCAGTCGACTCTGGACTCTCGTACCTCCTCCCCCGACTCGTCGGCCGTAACGTGGCCATGGAACTCGTCTACACGGGCGAACTCCTCGGCCCAGAACGAGCACTCGAACTCGGCGTCGTGAACCGCGTCGCCAGTGAGGAAGCGTTCGAAGACGAACTCACTTCGCTGACCGACCGTATCGCCGGCGGGCCGACGAAGGCCCTGACCGCGTCGAAACGACTCCTCCGACGTCCAGACGACTCTATCGAAGCGGCTATCGAACACGAAGCGGCCTCACAGGCGGTCATCTTCGAGACGGACGACCACACCGAAGGTGTCGAGTCGTTCATGGAGCGGCGAGAACCCGAGTTCGAGGGGAGATAACCCGCATCGAGACGCCCTCACGGGCGTCGTCTCTGCCCCGCGTCGGTGCATACTTGTCGTCACCCGGTGACTCCGCCGTATGGTCACCGTCACCGTCTGGAACGAGTTTCGACACGAGCGAGACAGCCAAGAAGTCGCTGCCGTCTACCCGGACGGTATCCACACTGTCGTCGCTGACGCACTCACTGACCGCGGCCACGACGTGAACACTGCGACGCTGGACGAACCCGAACACGGCCTCTCTGAATCCGTCCTCGAAGAGACTGACGTCCTCGTCTGGTGGGGGCACAAAGCCCACGACGACGTCGACGACGCAATCGTCGAGCGAGTCGTCGAGGCAGTCCACGGTGGAATGGGTCTCCTCGTCCTCCACTCGGGCCACTACTCCAAGCCCTTCAAGCGTCTCATGGGTACCTCGTGTTCCCTCAAGTGGCGCGAAGTGGGCGAGAAAGAGCGCGTCTGGACCGTCGAACCCGGCCATCCCATCGCCGACGGCCTCCCCGAATCGTTCGAGATACCACGGGCCGAGATGTACGGCGAGCGATTCGACGTTCCCGCACCCGACGAACTCGTCTTCCTCTCGTGGTTCGAAGGCGGCGAAGTGTTCAGAAGCGGTTGCTGTTACACGCGCGGCAGTGGTCGAATCTTCTACTTCAGACCGGGTCACGAGACGTATCCCATCTACGAACAACCCGAAGTACAGACCGTCATCGACAACGCCGTCGAGTGGGCCGCCCCCGGCGACGGACCGACCCCGTACTTCGGCAACGCCGACCCACGGGAAGAACTCGACTGACTGCGCCGGGGACCGTCTTCGGTTGCTTTTGCTGACCGTCTGGGCCGCCTGAAAAGCGATTATCCCGCCATGTGACCTATTGTCATAGACGGCACTGCAGTTCGGATTTGAACGTCGTGTCGTGGTGATACTATGAAAGGAATCGACGGAAAAGTCGCCCTCGTCACGGGCGGTGCATCGGGTATCGGACGGTCGACTGCACTCCGGTTCGCCGAGGAGGGGGCGAAAGTCGCACTGTCGGACGTACAGGTGGACGCCGGCCAACAGGTCGTCCGCGAGATAGAGAACGACGGTGGTGAGGCGATATTCATCGAAGCGGACGTCTCGAAAGAGGCGGACGTGGCACGACTCGTCGACGAGACGGTAAACGAGTTCGGTGGCCTCGACTTCGCACACAACAACGCAGGCATCGAAGGGAAAGTCGGGTCCATCGCGGAGATGGACCTCGAAGACTTCCAGCGAGTCATCGACATCAACCTCACTGGCGTCTTCCTCAGTCTGAAGTACGAGATTCCGCGCCTCCTCGAACGAGGTGGTGGTGCTATCGTCAACACGGCGTCCGTCGCCGCCATGACCGGCGGGGCGAACCTCTCGCACTACTACGCGGCGAAACACGGCGTCGTCGGCCTCACTCGCTCTGCGGCACTGGAAGTCGCAACCGAGAACATTCGAGTCAACGCCGTCCTCCCGGGCGTGATAGAGACGCCGATGATAGAGCGATTTACCGCCGGTAACGAGGAAGCCAAAGAAGCGCTACTAAAAGACGAACCCATCGGCCGCCTCGGAAGACCCGAAGAGATTGCGAGCGCCGTCGTCTACCTCTGTTCGGACGATGCGTCGTTCGTCACCGGCCACCCGATGGTCGTCGACGGTGGGTACGTCGTGCCGTAGGCCGACGCACCGCCAAATCCGCGTTTTTTCCGCCGACTCTCATAAGTAGCCTCAGGACTGAGGTGTTCACATGGCACAATCGACAGGTGGACAACGGCGACTCATGTTCGCCTTGTTCGCGGTTGCGACGCTCATCTTCCTCCTCGGTATCGTCGTCATTGGCTACCTCTCCGGCGCGATTTGACGAACGAGCGCCGTCTCAGCGCGTCGCGTCTTCCGGTCGGAAGGTCTTCCCGTCCCGTCCGTCCGCGGTCATCCGACGGAGTGTCGCGGCGGCGTTGCTCGCGTCATAGCCGAACAGCACGTCGTTGGCGTACTCGTCGGCGACTTCGAGAGCGTGGATGAGGTCGTCGACGTCGACGTCGACGGCGTACAGTTCTATCGAGAGGTCAACGTCGTACGGGTCGAGCAGTGAGACGAACCCTCTCGCAATGGTTTCGAGCCAGTAGGTCGTCCCGTAGTCGAGGTCGTAGAGCGGGACGACGAACTCGTCGACGTGCGCTGAGAGCGCCTCGATGTCGAGGCCGGCACGTCGGTAGAGGTGTCCCGGGTAGGGGTCGGGATAGAGCGTGAGATAGAGGCGGCCGGGAATCCGGTCTGCGGCGTCGGCGACGAAGTCGGTGATGACCTCGGCACGCCACTCGAACCACGCGTCGTCGTCGGCGGTGTCTCTGTCGTGTTCGGCCGCCCACTCGTCGAACAGTCGCGTACAGCGGTCACAGTGGCAGTACTCGTCGCGGGGGAACCCAACGTCGTCGAGTCGGACGTCACCGTTCGCGGCGGCGGCGTCTTCGACGATTTCGAGGAGTCCCGACCGGTACTTCTCGTTGGTCGGGCAGATGTACGCCCAGTCGAAGTAGGTCCGGTCGCGGGTGGCGAGGTTGCCTTCGTCGTCGACGGGGACGAGTTCTGGATTCTCGTTCGCGGCGGCGTTGTCCCCGAAGCACGATATCATGTTGACGGCGTTCGAGAGCGGTTCGGCCGCCCGACCGGTGACGTCTTTGACCTCGTAGAACCCGCGGTCGAACTCGGGCCAGTCGATTTCGTCTTCGTTGCGCGTGACGACCCCGTACATGCCTCTCCGTTCGAGTGGCCGTCGGGTAAGTCGTTCGTTCCCGTCGCTGGTCGGCGGGAGTCGTCGCTCGACAGCGTGGTGCGCGACGCAAAGAGTCGGGAACCGGGCGACGACGGCGGTTATTCTTCGATTTCGACTTCGACGGACTCCCCGTCACCGGAGAGGACGGTGTAGAGGAGTGCGACGACTGCCAGAACGAGTACGAGTTTCGCTTTCTTGGACATACATGCGACTACGATTGCAGCGCACAAAGTGATTACGACATGAACTGTTGCACCACTGAAAATTTGTCACCGAGACTGGCGCGGTGAAGTCGGGTCTCGAACGGTCTCAGCTGACGTTCAGGTTGGACGCAACTTCGTCTTCACGGACGATGGTGTCGCAGTAATCACAGCGAACACCGTCGGAGAGGACGGTAAAGCGGGCCTCTATCGGTTCGTCGGCGTTGGTGATGCAGTTCGTGTTCGGACACGAGATGATACCGGAGACGGAGTCCGGGCGGACGACACGGCTCTTTTCGACGACTTCGTAGTCGCGGACGATGTTGATGCTCGCCGCCGGCGCGATGAGCGAGAGGACGTCCACTTCGGATTGGCTCAGTTCGCGTCCTTCGACCTTGACGATGTCTTTCCGGCCGAGACGGTCCGAGGGGACGTTCATCCCGACGGAGACTGTCTCTCCTCTCGTTCCGTCGATGCCGAGGATGGCGAGGACGTTGAGTGCCTGCCCGCCGGCGACGTGGTCGATGACGGTGCCGTTCTGAATCTTCGAGACGCGGAGTTCGTGGTTCTCTGTCATCGGTCTTGGGAGAGGAGGAGGTCCAACAGCGCCATTCGGACCGGAACGCCGTTGTGTGCCTGTTCGAAGTACTTCGCGTGGTCCGTCTCGTCGATGTCGGGCGAGATTTCGTCCACGCGCGGGAGCGGGTGCATGATGGTGAGGTCGTCCGAGGCCGCTTCGAGCGTCTCGGTGTCGATTTGGTACTCACCGGCAACCTTCCGATACTCGTTCTCGTCGGGGAAGCGCTCGCGCTGGATGCGCGTCACGTAGAGCACGTCGAGTTTCGGGAGGATGTCGTCGAGGCCGGTGTGTTCTTTCACCTGTGACCCAGAGGCGTGGAGGTCGTAACGGACGTTTCGTGGGAGACGGAGGCTCTCGGGGCTGATGAAGTGCTGGCGTGCGTCGAAGTTGGTGAGCGCTTCGGCCAGCGAGTGGACGGTTCGACCGTACTTCAGGTCGCCCATGATACCGATGGTGAGGTCGTCGAGGCCTGCGTTCTCCCGGATGGTGTAGAGGTCGAGGAGGGTCTGACTCGGGTGCTGGCCCGCGCCGTCGCCCGCGTTGACGAGCGGGACGTCGACGTACTCGGAGGCCATCTGTGCAGCACCTTCACTCGGGTGCCGGAGGACGAGGCCATCCGCGTAGCCTTCGACCACGCGCACCGTGTCGGCGAGCGTCTCGCCTTTCTTGACCGACGACGACTCGACCGGTCCCATATCGACCGTCTGGCCGCCGAGGCGTTTCATCGCGGTGTCGAAGCTCATCCGTGTTCGCGTACTCGGCTCGAAGAAACAGAGGCCGAGAACCTTCCCGGCGTGTAGCTGCCGGAATGCCGCCGGATTCGCGTCGATTTCAGCCGCGCGGTCGAGCACCGCCTCGATGTCCTCCCGCGAGAGGTCTGTCGCGGAGATGAGGTGGTCCTGACGCATCGATGAAGTGAGAGACCTACACCGACTTGAATCTCCCGGCATCGGTCGGCGTGTGTGATATACACTCCTGTGTACAACTATGCCAAACAGGAGCGAAAAATGGGGGCAGACCCGTTTCGCGAACGGGTGGCAGGCGATTTCTGACCGGGTCTATGGCCAGTTACCGCTCTGCGCGTAGGAGTCGACGACACGCTGGATGGCGACGACGTACGCGGCAGTACGGAAGTTCGGCAGGTCGTGTTTCTCGTAGGCGTCGACGAGGTTTTCGAAGGCGTCGACGATGACGCGTTCGAGTTCGTCGTTGACGCGCTCTTCGGTCCAGTAGAAGCGCTGGCGGTTCTGGACCCACTCGAAGTACGAGACGGTGACGCCACCGGCGTTGGCGAGGATGTCGGGGAAGACGTGGACACCACGCTCGGTGAGCACGTCGTCGGCACGGGGCGTAAGCGGGCCGTTCGCTGCTTCTGCGATGATGTCGGCCTGCACGTCCTTCGCCAGGTCGCCGTCGATAGCGTTTTCGAGTGCCGCGGGGACGAGGAGGTCCACGTCGAGGGTGAGCAGTTCGTCGTTCGTCAGGGACTCGGTGCCCTCGTATCCCGAGACGGACCCAGTCTCGTTCTTGAAGTCCTTGACGGCGCGGGCGTCGAGTCCGTCGGGGTCGTAGATGCCACCGGACGAGTCGGAGACGGCGACGATGTTCGCGCCGAGGTCCTCGATGAGTTTGGCGGCAATCCATCCGGCGTTCCCGTAGCCCTGCACGGCGACAGTCGCGCCCTCGATATCTCGGTCGAGGTACTTGAACGCCTCACGAGCGGTGAGCATCGTCGAGCGACCGGTCGCTTCGACGCGGCCTTCACTGCCACCGTTGTCCAGCGCCTTGCCCGTGATGACGCCGGGTGCGGTGGTGTTTTCGAGTGTCTCGTAGGTGTCCTTGATCCAGTTCATCTCGCGCTGGCCGGTGTTCACGTCCGGTGCGGGGATGTCACGGTCGACACCGATGAAGGGGCGGAGTTCCTTGGCGAACGACCGGGAGACGCGTTCGAGTTCGCCTTCGCTGTAGTCCTTCGGCTCGATGACGATGCCACCTTTGCCACCGCCGTAGGGGATGTCGACGACGGCGCACTTGTAGACCATCCACCCCGAGAGCGCCTTCACTTCGTCGCGTGTGACGCCCGGGTGGTACCGGATACCGCCTTTGTACGGTCCTCGGTCACCGTTGAACTGAGAACGGTACGCCCGGAAGAGTTCGATACTGCCGTCGTCCATCTCGACGGACAGATTCGTTTCGAGGACACGCTCGGGATTCTTCAGACGCTCGATGACGTCGTCTCGCACGTCGAGGTACGCTGCCGCGTCGTCGATTTGCTCCTGTAAGCTCTCGAATGGATTCGCCTCTTGTGCCATGTATTAATACCAACGGGGCATCCGTTTAAGCGTAGCGGAATTTTTACCATATTATAATGATGGTATGCATACCCCTTGGTAATAGGTTTCAATATATGGGTCGATAGTGATTGATTTCTCTGAATCGAGCGGCCAATGTTAAAATTAGTACGTCTCGCCCGCTCTGTCGAGGATGTTCTCTGCCTGTTTGACGAGGGGTGCGTCTATCATCTCGCCGTCGACGCCGAAGACGCCGCGTCCGTCGGCGTCCGCCTCGTCTCTTGCACGGAGCACTTTCTTCGCCCACGTCACGTCGTCCGGGTCCGGCGAGAACGCCTCGTTGATGATGGGAACCTGTGCGGGGTGGATGGCGAGTTTGCCGTCGTACCCGAGTTGTCGGCTGAATTTGGCGTCCTCGCGGAGTCCGTCGTCGTCCTGATAGTCCACGTGGAGCGTGTCGATGGCGTCGATACCGGCGGCAGACGCGGCGACGACGACTCGCTCGCGGGCGTAGAGTACCTCTGTCCCCTCGTCGGTTCGCGTCGCCCCGACGTCGGCGGCGAAATCCTCCGCACCGAAGACGAGCGCGGAGGTGTCGTCCGCAGAAGCGACGCCGGGTGCGGCGAGTACGCCGGCGGCACTCTCGATAATCGCGATGACTGGACAGTCGGCCCCCGCCTCGCGAGCGGCGTCTGCGACGCGGGTCACCTCGGCGGCGCTCGTCGCTTTGGGGACGACGAGTGCGTCGGGCGGGTGGTCGGCACAGACCGTCGCCACGTCGTCGATGCCGGCGTCACCGGGATTCACGCGAACCGCGACTTCAGCCTCGGGGTCGAACTCCGGGTCTGAGAGCACGTCGACGACGGCGTCCCGTGCCTCTGTCTTCCGTTCCGGGGCCACGGCGTCTTCCAAGTCGAAGACGAGCACGTCGGCACCTGCTCCGGGGGCTTTTCGCATCAACGAGGGTCTATCGCCGGGTGAAAACAGGACGCTCCGTCGTGGCATAGGTGGGTGTGAGGTGGTGTGGAGGCGTGATGAATCTAGTGACAGTCGGCAGGAAGGGGGCAGAGACGGACGGGCCGTCTCGCAGTTGGGGGCAGAGACGGACGAGTCGTCTCGCAGTTAGGGCCAGAGTCCGCGGTGTTCGTGGGCGGCGGCGACGCGTTCGAGTGCGACCATGTACGCGGCGTCACGCCACGTCACGTCGTAGGTTTCGACCTGTTCGCGGACTGCCTCCCACGCACGGAGCATCTCTGTCTCCAATTCGTCGTGGACGCGTTCGAGCGACCACGAACGGTGGTTGAGGTCCTGCAACCACTCGAAGTACGAGACGGTGACGCCGCCGGCGTTGGCGAGGATGTCCGGGACGACCTGAATCCCGCGTTCTTCGAAGAGTTCTGTCGCCGCGGTGGTCGTCGGACCGTTCGCACCTTCGACGATGAGTTCTGCCTGCACGTCCTCGGCGTTCTCGGCGGTCAGCACGTTACCGATGGCCGCCGGGATGAGCACGTCGACGTCGAGTTCGAGGAGTTCCTCGTTCGAAATCTTCTGCGGTGCGTCGTACTTCATCACCGCTTCCGGTTCTTCCTCGTGGGTCGGCACGTCGTGCGTGTCGAGGCCCTCGGGGTCGTAGATGGCACCGTTCACGTCGGAGACGGCGACGACTGTCGCACCGGAGTCGTCGAGGAGGCGTGCGGCGGGCGCGCCGACGGACCCGAAGCCCTGAACCGCGACGGTGGTCTCTTCGATGTCCCACCCGAGGTAGTCGATAGCTTCGCGTGCGATGATGGCAACCGAGCGGCCAGGGGCCGTGTCACGGCCCTTGCTTCCGCCGACGACGGGCGGTTTGCCGGTGACGACGCCGGCCTGTGTCTCGCCTTCCTGCATCGAGTAGGCGTCCATGAACCACGCCATCGTCTGGGCGTCGGTTCCCATGTCCGGGGCCGGGATATCCTTGGTGGGGCCGATAAAGGGGCGGAGTTCTTCCGCGAATCGACGGGTGAGGCGTTCTTTTTCGTCCACCGAGAGGTCCTTCGGGTTGACGACGATACCGCCCTTGCCGCCACCGAACGGGAGGTCCATCACGGCGCACTTCCACGTCATCCACATGGAGAGGCCGATACACTCGTCTTCGGTGACGTCGGGGTGGAACCGAAGGCCGCCCTTGTAGGGTCCGCGAACGCTGTCGTGTTGGGCGCGGTAGCCAGTGTACACCTCGGTGGTCCCGTCGTCACGTTCCAGTGGGACCGACACGCGGTGGACCTGATTCGGGTGGTTCAGACGCTCGATGACGCCGGGGTCGACGTCCAGGTGCGCGGCGGCGCGCGTGAGTTGCCGTCGCGCCGTCTCGAGTGCTGTCTCTTCTGTCGGTTCGTCGTCTTTCGCGGTGGATGATGCTGCGGATGCCATAGTGCATTCGTCCGGCGTCTCACCGGCGGTGCCGGCGACCCGGTTGTATCGCACGCGGCCACCGCCCGTCGATTTTCGACGGCCAGTGGGCGCTTTCGCGACTCTCTTCGTGGGACAATTATAACGGTTGTTATCCGCTTTCGCTCGGGGCAATAGTTGTCACACCGCGTAACCGACCGCCGACCGGCACGGTTTTTATCATGGTTGTGCACATCCTCGGATATGACCGGTCTCTACTACGAAGAGTTCGACGTGGGCCAGACCATCGAACACGAGAAGCGCCGTACCGTCTCGGAGTCAGACAACCAGCAGTTCTGCGACATGACGATGAACCAGCAACCGCTCCACCTCGACGCGGAGTTCGCCGCCGACACCCAGTTCGGCGAGCGGTTGGTCAACGGTCTCTACACGATGAGTCTCGCAGTGGGACTCTCCGTTCCGGACACCACCGACGGAACCATCGTCGCCAACCTGAGTTACGACGACGTCTCCCACCCGAATCCGGTGTTCCACGGCGACACGCTCCGGGCGCAAACGACGGTACTCGACAAGCGCGAGACGTCGGACGGCGAACGCGGCATCGTGACGATGAACGTCGAGGTGTTCAATCAGCACGACGACTTAGTCTGTGAGTTCGAACGCACTGCGCTCTCGCTGAAGAAAGCGAACGTCGAGTCGGCGTGAGTCGTCGCGTTCGACTGGTCTCTCCGCAGTTCTACGCCTCTCTCGGCAGGTCTACACCGTTCTCCGCAGGTCTTTCTGTGTTCCGTCGCTAGGGAGGACATGGACTTCGATGGCCTCCTCGAACGTCTCTCACTGGCCGCCGAGCGTGCGCCGCCACCGCTCACGATTGCGCGAGTGAGTCTCGGCTTGATGGTATTCACCGCTGGCGTCCACAAACTCATCGACCCGGTGGCGTGGACTGTCTACGTCGTCTCGTGGCTTGCGCCACTGCTCGTCGTCACCCCTGTCACGTTCATGCTCGTCAACGGCGTCCTCGAAATCGGGTTCGGGGCGGCCATCCTCGCAGACAGGTACACTACCGTCGCGAGCGCTGTCGCCGCCGTCTCGCTCACGGCGACAGTCCTGTATCTCGCCGTGGTCTTCGTCGTCGAAGGTGGCGCGTTCGGTGACGTTCTCGCTCGCGACGTCGGACTCGCGGGACTCGCCTGGGCCGTCTTCGCCGACGCAGTTCGCCGGGCTACCCGAACATCGTGATGAGGATGAGTTGCGTATTCATGAGGCCTGCGACACCCCACGGGACGGCGACACCGATTGGAATCGCCGCGCGATACTTGTTCGGGAGGACGACCCACGCGACGAGTGCGACAGCGAGGACGACTGACTTCAGAAACAAGAGGGCACCCACGGGGCCGAAACTCGGGATGAGTGCGAGGACGACGGGGTTCAGTTCGGCCAACCCTCGGCCGAGGCCGTAGAGCGTCGTCAGTACGTCGAGCACCAACGCGAGCATCGTCACCACCCACAGCACGTTGTCGTCACTGACGACGTGCGAGAGGAGTGATTGCCGGGCTTCGACCGGCGGGGACCCGTGGCTCATTATCGGCGCATCGGCATGCGACAGGTGTTCTTGGGTGGCTACCATCCTCAGTATCGACTGCATACTCCAATTATCGTGAATATATCCGCCAGAAAAACAGAAGGTTAACCTAGAGAATCGTGCCGTGTTTCTTGTCCGGCAGCGACTTTTCGACGGACGCGTAGAACTCGAAGCGGTTCACGAGTTCGTCGCGGAGGTTCGACGGCGGGACGATGTCGTCGATGACGACTTCACTCGCCATCCGGTGGACGTCGATATCCTCGCGGTACTCCTCGCGGAGTTCGTCTTCACGTTGCTTTCGTTCCTCCGGGTCGTCGATAGCGCCGAGTTTGTTCGCGTAGACGGCGTTGATAGCGGCCTCCGGTCCCATGATACCGATTTCGCCCGACGGGAGTGCGATGACGCTGTCGGGATCGTACGCGGGGCCACCCATCGCGTAGATGCCTGCGCCGTAGGCCTTGCGCACGATGACCGTCTGCTTGGGAACCGTCGCGGACGACGTGGCGTAGATGAACTTCTTACCTTTCTCCAAGATAGCGTCTTTCTCGACTTGCGACCCGGCCATGAACCCCGGCGTGTCACAGAGGTAGAGCAGCGGAATCTCGTAGGCGTCGCAGGTCCAGATGAACTCGGCGGCCTTCTCTGCGGCGTCGGGGAAGATAGCACCCGAGCGTTCTGTGGGTTGGTTGGCGACGATGCCGACCGGTCGGCCGTCGATTTTGGCGAACGCGGTGACGATTTCCTTCCCATAGTCGGGCTTGAGTTCGAAGACGGATTCGGCGTCGACGATGCGCTCTATCAGGTCGTGAACGTCGTAGGGGCGGTTCGGTGACTCCGGGATGAGTTCGTCGATGCCGTCGGGTGAAAACCGCGGTGGCTTCGGTTCCGACCGGGGTGGTTTCTCGCCCGCTTTGTCGGGGAGGTACGTGATGAGTTGGGCGACGAGTTCGCGGGCGTGTGCTTCGTCGCGGGCGACGAGGTCGGCGCTTCCGGACTCCTGTGCGTGCATCTGTGCCCCGCCGAGGTCCTGCATCGATATCTCCTCGCCGGTGACCATCTTCACCATCCGCGGCGAGGCGATTGCCATCGCGGACATGCCTTCGACCATGATGGTGAAGTCGGCGAAGACCGGTGTGTACGCCGCACCGGCGATACACGGCCCGTAGAGCACACAGATTTGCGGGACGTAGCCCGAGAGCATCGAGTGGTTGTAGTAGTACTTCCCGATACCTTCGCGGTTGGCGAAGAAACCGGACTGCTGGTCGATTCGCCCGCCTGAGGAGTCCATCAGATACAACACCGGTTTCCCGGTCTTGAGTGCGCGCTGCTGCATTCGGAGGAACTTCTCGACGCCGCGGCGGGCCATCGACCCCGCTTTCACCGTGAAATCGTTCGCCATGAAGTGGAGGTCACGGCCCTCGAACGCCGCAGCACCGGTGAGGAGGCCATCACCGGGGAGTCGCGTATTCGGGTCTGCGTCGTCGACTTCGGGCGAGTTCTCGTGCCACGAGTCGAAGTTGGCGAACTTGCCGTCTTCGAACTTCAACCCCTTGGGGAACCACAGGTCGAGACGGTCACGAACGAACAACTTGCCCGACTCGGGGAGTCGGTCTTTGTACTTCTGCGGGCCGCCACCGAGGATGTCGGCAATCTCCTCGCGGAGTTTCTCCTCGCGCTCCGTCGGGCCCATATCGTCGTCGAGCGGGAAGGTGTCCGCAGGTGGTTCGGCGTTCGCGACGGCTTCCTCGCCATCGCCGACGAACACGTCGACGTCGGTTGCGAGATGTCGTGCGAGTGCACTCGCGATGGCTTCGGCCTCTTCGCCAGTCGCGCCGTCACCGATTCTGACCTTCATACCTTGGGATGCGACAGCGCATTCAAAATGGTTTTCCATGCACGATTTGCCACCTGTCCGAAACAGGCATGTGTCAGCGACGAAACGCTCCTGTCGTGTCCCCTCCACCGACTCACCGCCCGGGAGGCACTCGATAGCGAATCGCTGTCTGTTCCGGAGTCGAACGAGGCGCTCGTCTCGTCTCGGCGTGCGACTCTCGACGCACTCCAGCAAGCGCGTTCGAACGTCGGTGGTCCAATCGAGCAAACGTGCATTCGGGACGCCCGGTTCGAGGCGGTACGCGGTGACTGTGACCTAGAGAACGTCACCAACGAAGCGCGGAGAAACGGAGTCCGAGCAACCGAGTTTGCGACACAGGCGTACGCTCACTACGTCGCCGCGCAGCACCTCGCAACTGCGGCAAAGCCGACGGCTACGAGACTCGTTGGGGCCGTCGAAAACAAACTCGGTCGGTAGGTGAGAGTGAGTCAGTCCAGTGCCGCTTCGAGTTTCGCGACGAGTTCGGTGTTACCGATGTGGAGTGGGGTGCGTGCGTGGAGGTCCGGTTTGTCGACGTCGAGAAGGGACTTCGTCCCGTCCGAGGACGCGCCCCCCGCGGTTTCGAGGACGTAGCCGATGGGATAGCCTTCGAACTGGACACGGAGTTTGCCTTCTGGTGCCCCTTCGAGGGCGGGATAGCTGAAGATGCCGCCGTAGGTGAGAATCTGGTTCACGTCGCCAATCATGGACCCGCCGTAGCGGAGTTTGCGAGAGGCGTCCTGTTCGACGTCGCGGGCGAAGGCTTCGAAGTCGTCCGGCCAGTTGGGGACGCGACCACCGAACCCGTAGACGCTACCGTCTTCGGGCAGGGAGATGTCTTCGCGGACGAGTTCGTAGCTCGCGTCGTCGTGGATGACGTACTCGTCGACGGTGCCGCCACGGGCGATAATCATCGTCATGACGGGGCCGTAGAGCACGTAGCCGGCAGCGACGATGTCGCGGCCGTGTGCCGGAAGCGGCGCGTCGTAGACGGCGAAAATCGTCCCCATCGTGTTGTTCGGTTTGAGGTTCGACGAACCGTCGAGTGGGTCGACGGCGACCGAAAGCGTTCCGTTGCCGACGTCTATCGTCTCGGGTCGCTCTTCGCTCGCGTACTCACCGACACCGTCGAGGCCACCGAGTCGCTCACAGAGCAAGTCGTCGGCGAAGACGTCGGCGGCCATCTGTGTCTCTCCACTGGGATTCTGCGCTTCCGAGGCGACACGACGGCCGGGAAGCCCCGTCCGAATCTCGGGGGACGTGGTTGCGATGACGTCCACCACCTCGTCGATGGTCTGCGTGTCGCGGGCGGAGTCTGCGGTGTTGACGTCTTTCGTCGCCATCACAGACACCTCTCGGAAGACAGACGAGACGAACGCGCTGTGGTTCTGGTGGGTCGTGACCGGGAGGCTATCGGGAACGTGGGGACCACCTGTGAACGGGCGATGGACGTGTCGGCACCGGGCATGATGTGGTTCAAAATGGTGTAACCAGATATATAAAAACTGTGTATGGGTGCTAGGTTCCCAAGGTACCGAATTTGGACATTAGAGAGTTCCTAAACGAATATTGCGGGAGATTCTCAACCGAATATATCTTACTACTCAGATAGTAAACTTTGGGACTCGGGGACGACTCTCCGGAGTCACTTCGTCGCGTCTTGCGCCTGTGCCTTCCACTCGCGGATGGTCGCTTCGTCTGCTTCCAGCGCATCGGCGACGTGTTCCGGGTCCGACGTCGCGAGGCGGCGAACCGACCGGACCCCTGCCTCGGCGAGGAGTTCGGCGTCTTCTTCGTCGATACCGTCGAGCGTGGTGAGTGGCGTCGGTTTCGACCGCTCGCGCCACGCCGCCTCTGCGGCGACGGCGTCGCCGGACCCGTCGGCAGTCGTGCCATCGGTCCTGCGCGGCGACCAGTCGCCCGACGACGGCCCGGGCGAACCGGTCGTCCGGGAGGTGTCGTCGTTCGCAGTCGAACCCGACGGCGTCCAGTCGCCGTCCCGAGTCGCCCCGTCGTTCGTGGTGGCGCTCGACTCTCCACTCGGCGTCCAGTCACCCGACTGTGTGTCGTCGTCGCCACCCCAACCACTTGAACTCGCTTTCACCCACGCGCGTTCGTCGTCACCGAGTCCGCGAACCTGCGTCGAACGGCGGTCGAGGTCGTCGCCCGAGTTGAACGACCAGGCCAGCGAATGCCAGCGACGAATCTTCGCCGCGACACCCGGATTGACTCCCGCCTGTACGAGGTCACGGTAGCACACGTCGCCGTCGACGATGGACTCCACTTCGATATCCGCCGCCGCCAGCGACTCCTCCGTCGCCGGCCCGATGAACTTCAGGTCCTGCAGTTCTTCCGGGACCGGGTCGGTTTCAGATTCAGCGTGCGGTTTCAGTATGTGGTCTATCGCTTCGTCGGTGTCCTTTGGGTGGTTCCCGTCCTGCTCGTCGGTCTCTTTCAGGTATTCTTCGTCCGGTTCGTCAGTGTCCGTTGAGTGCTCTTTGCCCGGTTCGTCAGTGTCCGTTGAGTGCTCTTTGCCCGGTTCGTCAGTATCCGTTGGGTGCGCCTCCCCCTCGTTTGCCCCGTCCCGCGCGCCCGTGTCATTCTCGCCAGTCACCGTTGTCTGAGACCATTTCGGGACAGAACTTGATTGTTTCCGTGAAAGTCACGAATTTGTCATTATTCTGGACGGGTCGGCAACTTTTACCTTATCGCCTCGCGGAGTCCAGCGCATGCGAGGACTCAACGAAATCGAGACGGTCGGCGTCGTCGGCGCAGGGACGATGGGGAACGGAATCGCACAGGTCGCTGCGATGTCGGGGTACGACGTCGTCATGCGTGACCTCGAACCCGAGTACGTCGAACGTGGCCTCTCGGCCATCGACGACAGTCTCTCGCGGTTCGTCTCGAAAGACAAACTGAGCGAATCGGAGGCCGAGGCGACGAAAGACCGAATCACGGGGACGACAGCGTTCTCTGACCTCGCGGACTGTGACTTCGTGGTCGAAGCGGCCGTCGAGAACATGGACGTCAAGCAGGACATCTTCGCGGACCTCGACGACACCCTTCCCGAAGACGTGATTCTCGGGACGAACACGAGTACGCTGTCGATTACGACCATCGCCTCGGCGACTGACCGACCCGAACAGGTCGTCGGCCTCCACTTCATGAACCCGGTTCCCATCATGAAGGGCGTCGAAGTCGTCCGCGGCGAGAAGACAGACCCGGCAGTCGTCGAGTTCGCCCACGAGTTCTCCGAGGACCTCGGCAAGGAGACGTGGGAGTCCGACGACAAACCCGGATTCGTCACCAACCGCATCCTCATGCCGTGGCTGAACGAAGGCATCCGCGCCTACGACGAAGGCGTCGCCTCGAAGGAGGATATCGACCGCGGGATGACGCTCGGGACGAACGTCCCGATGGGCCCGCTCACGCTTGCGGACCACATCGGCCTCGACATCTGTCTGGACGCCTCTGAGACGCTCTTCGAGGAACTCGGGGACCGCTACAAACCGGCGTATCTGCTCAAGCGAAAAGTCGCCGCCGGTGACCTCGGCAAGAAGACGGGCAAAGGCTTCTACGAGTACGAATAACGACTGCACAGACCGACAGACTATCTCTTCTTGCGGTACTGCATTACGCCCGCCCCCGCGACACCGACGACGAGAAACACCCCACCGATACCTGCCAACGCCAGTGCCAACCCGGTCACGATTTCGACGCCACCGCTGACGACGTAGGCGAGAATCGCGCCGGCGAAGAAGATGGCGGCGACGAACCCCCCGACGAAGAGGACGAACGTGGGTGTGAGATAGTCGTCTGCGGGCATACGACTCGATTCGTAACCGAGGGACGAAACTGTTGTCCTGCGGAGAGGACCAATCTCAATTTTGAAATCCCGCGCGAACCCTTTTATCCCAGTACGCGTGAAGGTCTGCCAATGATAACGGTCGAGAACCTGCGGAAGACCTACGGCGACTTCCCCGCCGTCGTGGGCAGTGATTTCTCGGTCGAGTCTGGCGAAGTGTTCGGCATCGTCGGTCCCAACGGTGCGGGCAAGACGACGACGCTGAAGATGCTCGCCGGCCTCGTCGAACCTACCTCGGGGAACGCGGAGGTCCTCGGATTCGACCCCGAAGACCCCGCGATGCGTCGAAAACTCGGCTTCCTCCCCGAGGAGTCGCCGCTCTACGAGGATATGACGCCCCGGTCGTATCTCCGATTCTTCGCTGACCTCTACGACGTGCCTCGCGACGTGGCAGACGAACGAACCGGCGAAGTCCTCGACAGACTGGACCTCGAATACCGTGACAGACGCCTCGGCGACATGTCGAAGGGGATGAAACGGAAGGTGGCAATCGCCCGTTCGCTCGTCAACGACCCCGACTTGCTCATCTACGACGAACCCGCCAGTGGACTCGACCCGCTGACGACGAACGTCGTCTTAGAGTTCGTCCGTGAACTTCGCGACGAGGGAAAGACCGTCGTCTTCAGCGCCCACAACCTGTTTCACGTCGAGTCGGTCTGTGACCGCGTCGTCATCCTCAACCGCGGTGAGATAATCGCCCGCGGGACGGTCCCCGAGATTCGGGCGGAACACGGCGAGACGACGTATCACGTCTACACGACGGTCGAACTCCCGGCCACGGACGACTATCCTGCGACGGAACCCGAAGGCGACCGATTCGTCGCGGAGGTAGACGACATGGATGCCGTCGAAGCACTCCGTGACGCCGCCGAGTCCGCCGGCGGGCGCGTCGCGGACATCCGAACCGACGAAGCGTCACTCGAAGATATCTTCCTGCGCCTCGCGCGCGAGTCGCCGGCCACGAGTGTCGCCGAAGGGGGCCGTGGTCGGTCGTGACGGACCGAGAGTCCGCATCGGAGTCGATAGAGCCCATTCGCACACGAGTCGTCGCGCACCTTCGTGCAGTACTCCGAATCGCTCGGTGGGAGGTGTCGCGCTCCGCCGGCACGGTAGACCGCAAAACAGTCGTCCTCGGACTGGTCGCAGTGCTCGTCGCCGGTGGTATCGCCGCCGGTGCCGTCGGAAGCGGTGTCGCCATCGACCAGAACCTCTACCGCGTCGGCATCGCGTCCGATAGCCCGTACTACGATGCCGTCGAACAGTCGCCGGTTCTGGAACCACACCCGATTTCGAACGCCGACGTGGAAATCGTCGTGAGCGAGACACACGTCTCGGTCAAAGATACACAGACCAGTCGCGCCGCGTATCAGACCTTCCGCGAGGCGGTCCAATCGTACAACGAACGCCAGATGCGACTCGAAGCGAACCAATCTGCGGCGTTTCCAGTGGTCGTCACCCTCCAGTACAGAGAACGTGGGGCGCTGGTCCCAGCGGGAAGCAGAGTCGACGGTGGGTCTGGTGACGGCGGCGGGACTGCCGGTGGAGGGGCCGATTCGTCGAACACGGGAGGGGCCGACTCGTCGGCAGGGAGTACAGACGAGACGGGCGGAGTGGACGTCGATTCGTCTGACGCCGCTGCTGCCGACGACGCCAATCTCGGTGGGTCGTCGCTCGGCAGTGCAGCGGGTCTCTTCGGCGGCGACACCAGCGGGTCGCCCGCGAGTATCAGTCCGCCGTTTCCCTTCGCGTCGCTCGTCCTCGCGTTCGCCTTCCTCGTTCCGATGAACTTCGTGATTCAGGCGTACGGGTCGAGCATCCTCAACGAACGCGTGAACCGTCGCGGCGAACTCTTACTGGTCGCTCCCATCGCACCGGGCGACATCGTCGCCGGAAAGACGCTCCCGTATCTCGCAGGGACTGTCGGCATCACCGTCGCCATCGCGGCGGTCATCGGTGGTGGTCTCGTCTCCGTTGCCGCCGTCATCCCCATCGGGTTGTTGTTCCTCTCGTCGACGTTCGTCGGCGCGATGTTCGCTCGTTCGTTCAAAGAACTCACCTTCGTCACCGTCACCGTCTCCGTCTTTCTGACGACGTACACGTTCGTCCCCGCTATCTTCACGAACGTGACGCCCATCGCGCTCATCTCGCCGCTGACGCTCGTCGTTCGTGACCTGGGTGGTGAGGCGATTACGCTCGGTGAGTTCGCGTTCTCCGTCGGCCCGATTCTCTTCGCCGCGCTGGTGTTGTTCCTCCTCGGCACCGGCGTCTACCGCGAAGAGGACATGTTCACACAGCGGTCGGTGCCGCTGAAGTTTCTCGACGCACTCGACAGTCGTATCTCGCGGCCCAGGTCGATTGCGACGCTCTCTGCGCTGTCGATTCCGTTCGTCTTCATCGCGGAACTGCTCGCCATCGCCGTCCTCTTCGTCCTGCCGGTGGACGTGACGGTGCCACTCGTCCTCGTCGCCGTCGCCGTCGTCGAAGAACTCGCAAAGAGCATGCACGTCTACGCCGCCTTCGAGAAGGCCCGGTTCGAGCGGACGATTCGCGTCTCGCTCCTCCTCGGTGCGCTCTCGGGCCTCGGGTTCTTCCTCGGCGAGAAGTTCACCGCTATCGTCCAACTCGTCGGCCTCCCGTCGCTCACCCTGGGACAGGCGGCGTTCGCACCGTCGGGAATCGGCCTCGCTGCCGCCGCCGGACTGCTCGTCGCACCGCTCGTCCTCCACGCCGTCACGGCGAGCGTGACGGCCCTCGGGGCGAGTCGAGGGAAGTCCGCCTACGCGTTCGCACTCGTGAGTGCCATCGGCATCCACGTCGTCTACAACCTGCAGGTGGTGAACACCCTTGGGTAGCCCACGACTCGCTATCGCACGGCGCGAACTCGGTAGTCTCCGGAAAGAAAAGACCATCGTGCTGGCGTTGGCCATCCAACTGTTCGTCGCGGCGTTCTCGTCGTTCCTCGTCGTCGGACTCGTCTCACTGTACGACCCCAGTGGGGCGAGTTATCAGGTCGACGTCGCAGTCACCGGCGACGACGAGGCGGTCACCGACCTGCTCGTGGCAATCGACGACGAATCCGGACTGGCCGGACGGCCCTATCCATCGACAGGGGCGGCGATGACCGCGTTCGAAGAACGGCAGGTGGATGCAATCGTAGAAGCCTCGACGGCCCCCGATGGGCAGATACATCTTCTCGCAGTGGCCCCCGACTCGGGTGTAGAGACGACGGCAGTGGTCGTCCGCCTCCGTGACGCCCTGCGTGCGTTCGAACGCGCCGAGCGCACCGAACGGAGCGACTCGCTTTCGACTACCCCGTTGCCGCTCCCGCCCGCGACGGAGTCGAGTCCGTACTTCAGTTTCACCTACACGGTGCTCGTTCCGCTTCTGTTGTTCCTTCCCGTCTTCATCGCCGGGTCGCTGGTCGTCGACTCACTGACCGAGGAAGTCGCACGCGGGACACTCGAACTCCTCCGAGTCGCACCCGTGAGTTTCGCTGCCGTCGTCGACGGGAAGGTGCTCGCTGCAGGCGGACTCGCCCCAGTACAGGCCATCGCGTGGATGTATCTCCTCAGACTGAACGGAACTGGCGTCGAGAACGTCGCGTGGTTGTTCGGGATGGTGGCCGGCCTCTCGGCACTCGTCGTCGCACTGGGGGCGACAGTCTCGATTAGCGCCCCTGACCGCCGTATCGCGCAGTTACTCTACTCGCTGGGCGTCCTCCTCATCTTCGCTGGGACGTCGCTCCTCCCGCTCAGTCCGGCGAATACGGCGGCGAGGTTGGCGCTCGGGACTGCTGGACTCGACGCTCGTCTGGCCGTCGTCGGCCTCCTCGTCGTGGGCGGCGTCTCGTTGGTCGGTCTCCGCGTCGTCGTCGGGCGTGTCGACCCGAACGAACTGGGGTGAGACGCGGACCCGTCACCGGAAGGCGTACAAGTCCAGAGTTCGAGGGGCGACACATGGGAATCGGAGGCACTGCGAAGAAACTCCAGAAAGTCGCAGAGATGGCCGAAGACGTCTACAAGAAGCTCAACGAACTCCGCGCGCAAATCGTCGAAGTTCGTGAAACGGTCGACGAGACCAAGCAACGCGTCGACCGTCTCGAAGCCGAAAACGCCGAACAGCGCGCGATTCTCGAAGCCCTCGCCGAAGAACAGGGCATCGACATCGACGCCGCCATCGCCAACGCCCACATCGCCGAAGCAGAGGAAGCGAAAGAAGCGGCCGAAGCGGAAGAATCGGAAGCAGCGGAGGACTCCACTGCCGCCGACGACGAGACGGCCGACAAATAACGGGGTTCTTTCCTCGCGGGTCACGGTCGAATGATAACGTTCAGGAACCGCCACGACAACTTCCCTGTATGACCACGCACCGCGAGCCCCTCGACTCGGTGGTCGACACCATCGGCGAGACGCCGCTCGTCCGGGTTCACGCGTCACCCGACGAGGTACCGGTCTACGCCAAGCTCGAGTCGTTCAACCCCGGCGCGAGCGTCAAAGACCGCATCGGGAAGTACATGCTCGAACAGATGCTGGCGTCTGGCGAACTCCCCGAGGGTGGGACTATCGTCGAACCGACGGCCGGGAACACCGGAATCGGCCTCGCCGTCGCCGCCAACCAACTCGGCATCCGCGCCGTGTTCGTCGTCCCAGAGCGCTTCAGCGTCGAGAAACAGACGCTCATGCGGGCGCTCGGTGCCGACGTGGTGAACACGCCCACCGAAGGTGGGATGGGCGGTGCCATCGACCGGGCACACCAACTCGCAGACGAACTCGACGACGCCGTCGTCCCACAGCAGTTCTCGAACCCGCTCAATCCCGACGCACACTACGAGACGACGGCCCCAGAGGTGTACGACGCACTCGACGACGAAGTCGGGGCGCTCGTCGCCGGGTGTGGGACCGCAGGGACGCTCATGGGGATGGCCCGCTACGGCCGCGAGAAACATCCCGACACGTTCGTCACCGCCGTCGAACCCGTCGGGTCGCTCTACTCGCAACTCCACGGCCGCGACGTCGAAGAGGCCGACTACAAGACCGAAGGCATCGGCACGCACGACCCGGCGACCAACGAGTTGTTCGACCCAGACGTGGTGGACGAAATCGTCCAAATCGGTGACCGAGAGACACACGCCGAGATGCAACGACTCGCCGCCGAGGAGGGGCACCTCGTCGCGTCCAGTTCCGCCGCGAACGCACTCGCTGCGCTCGACGTCGCGGAACGCGCCGCTGCCGGCGAAATCGACCTGCCGTACGACACTGTGGTGACTGTCTTCCCTGACTCCTCGGAGCGGTATCTCTCGAAGGGCGTCTACGGCGACTTCGAGTCGTGGGAAGGATAACCGCCTGCAACCCGAATTCCGGTCAGTCGACGAGGCGAGCGTGTTCGACTTTGTAACACTTGTTCTGGACGTATTCGAGGCCCGCTTCCCGGGCGCGTTTTGCGGCGTCGTCGTCGCGGATGCCGAGTTGTAGCCAAACCCCTTTCACGTCGCCGCGTTCGGACGCCCGCTCGATTGCGGCATCGACGACGGCACCGGCCTCGGACGACGGGCGAAACACGTTGACCAGGTCGATATCTTCCGGGACGTCGGCGAGCGAATCGTACGCCGTCTCACCGAGTACCTCGTCGTGATACGGGTTCACCGGGACGACTCGATACCCGTGGCGTTGCATGTACGCCGGGATTTCGTGGGCCGCCTTCCCCGGCGTTGCAGAACATCCGACGACGGCAATCGTCTCGTAATCGAGCAGTCGTCGAAGCACGTCAGGACTGGTGAGTGGCATACGAACACGAACGGAGTCGATGGCTAAAAGTCTCAGTCGACAGTGCGCCGACGGTGCAGTCTCTCTGCGGTCAGTCGCTGGCGAGTCTGACGCTCGGTGCGTCGTCTTCGGACGTGGTGATGATACCGTCGAACAGTTGTTTGATGGTGTTCATCGTCCGGTCGTCGTGTGCGTCGGCGTCGATTGCGAACAGGCCGAGGCCACCGACGCTCTGGATACGTCCGGTGAAGACGTGGAGGAAGCGAAACACCGTCTGCAGGTCGGCGTACATCAAAAGCGTCGAAAGCGAGTGGAGCATGATGCGGTTTTGCTCCAGACCCCGTTCCTGGTAGTACTCCTGGAGGACCTCGGAGAGTTTGATTCCGATTCCGGTCATGTCGACCGGTGACGAGGTGTACTTGATTCGGTCGTCGTCGCGAACCTCACCGACTCCCTGCTGTCTGGTGACGCAGTCGACGACGGAGACGGGTTTGTCGTCGTAATCGACGCGCTTGCCGAAGTCCTTGAGAACGCGTTCCGCACCGTCTTTCGTCGTGACGATGATGGCCCCTTCGCCGCCTTCGGTTCCCGTCGCGAGGATATCGAGCGCCAGCGCCCGTTTCCCGGTCAGCGGCGGTCCGCTGATAAGTAGATTCGTACCCGGTTCGACCTCGATGTCGAGGTCACCGCCAAGCTCATACATGCGAGTACCTCGGTTCACTGGTATCGACTCCGAGGAGTACTATCGCATGACGCTTCCGCTCGCCGGGGGTCATCAGATAGTACGACCATTCGGTGTGCCGGTAATATTCTTTTTGATTGGTGTGTGGAAACTTTCTGCCCTCGGTCACCTGCAGAGAACTGTCAAATGGCCGTTAGGAGCGGTGACGCTCGGCCGACGATGAACGCGAATGCGGCCAGCAACATCCCCTGTTTGAGTCGTCGTTGTGCGACACTCGGGTTCTCGAACGACTGGGCGGCGGCGAGGAGCATCACCCCGTCGGCGGGGACGACGATGCCGAGATACGCGAGGCCGAAGTCACCACGAACGAACGGCACCACACTCGCGGCGACTGCCACGACGAGGATGCCGACACCGAGCCACAGCGATGGCCGTTCGCCGACGACGATTGGGAGGGTTCGAAGCCCCTCTTCTCTGTCGCCGGCGATATCTTCGACGTCTTTGACGATTTCCCGTGTGAGCGTCGCCAGCGCGGCGAGGATACACAGGACGAGTGCGCCGAGTGGTTCGCCGATGGCCGCACCGCCGAAGAGGAACGTCGACCCGGTGAGCGCCGCGACGACGACGTTGCCCACGCCGGGGAGTCCCTTGAAGAACTCCGTGTACGCGAGGAGCGCGACGAGGTTGACCACGGCGATGGCGATGGCGACGAGTGGTAAGACGAGCGCCGACACGACGGCCCCGCCGAAGAGCGCGACGCTGAACCACTTCGCTTCGGTGGCGGTGACTGCACCCCGCGGGATGGGTCGGTCCGGTCGGTTGATACGGTCGATATCCCGGTCGAAGTAGTCGTTGACTGCGTTGCCCGCCCCCGTCGCGAACACGGTGGCGAGGATTGCGGCGACGACGGGGAGTGTGTCGCCGAACGTCGCGCCGGCGACGAACGCACCCGTGAACGTGAGGACGCCGGCGGCGATGGCGTTCCCCGGTCGGGTGAGTTCGACGAATCCGTTCGCCCGCGCTCCGATTGCCATACCGGGTAGTGTTCGGACACTCGGTATAAAACGCGCGGAGTCACCGCCGCGAATCAATTCATTTAAACATGACCGCGGCGCACGATGGAATGTAGGGCGCTTAGCTCAGTCTGGACAGAGTGCTTGGCTTCGGACCAAGTTGCCACGGGTTCAAATCCTGTAGCGCCCATGATTTTGCGAGGAACTTCGTGACGAGCTAAATCTGGGCGCGGAAGGATTTGAATCAGGGAGCGAACGCAGTGAGCGAGTGAGGTTCAAATCCTGTAGCGCCCATCCACCTTTTTACTTCGTCGGGGTCGCCTTTGGCGACCCACTCCTCGCAAAAATCTGGACCAAAAAAGAGCCGCTCATTCAGCCTTCGGCTTCATTCGCGGTGCAACAGATTTGTCCCCCGGAGGATAGTTCGTGTATCGGAGTCTTTCGACGCTCTCGTTCTACAAGACGGTGCGGGATGAGGTGACGTTCTATCGAGACTGGCACGCAGATGACGACACGGCGAGCGGCGAGTTGTTCGATGGTTCGTTGATTAACCTCGAAACGGTTGGATGCGGCTCAATATGAAGAAGTAAAACCAAGATACAATCAAGAAAATAGTGGTGAAATTATTAGTATTTCTACTATAATCATTTGTCAATGGATTCGTATATGGGGGGTTGGAAATCATTACTATTAGCAATGTATCGGGGGACAATGCATTATACGCTGGATGAAAATGACCTTGCAGAAATCAATCCTGAAATCTTAGATGAAACAGGAATGGACGAGGATGATTTTGTTGACGCATTCGATTATTTGAAGGAGAACTCACTTGTTGAGTTGAAAGACGAATTCGTTCACGAGGGAATTGAAGGATACGTTCTTTCTCAATTAGGCGTACAGATTGCCCATGAACTCTCTGTCCAACAAAGAGAAGCCGATGCGAAACGGCGTCAGGAGAGCATCAATCGTGCAATTATGCTTGCCGCAAGTGTGACGGCTATTACCTCGATATTGACTTCGTGGCCACCTCAAGGTCCAGTATTTCAACCATTTTTGCAGTCACAAGTCATCGAAGCACTTGCTCGATTTTTCAACCCAGCAGTGACAATTCTGCTGTTATTCATTGGTGCGTTTTTGCTTGTGGCTCTAATTCATGAAACAAAGAGATTGTATCGGACTCCGTAACTACGATGCCTGTTATTCTAATTTGAGATAGACCACCCAATTCCGTCGCACCCCCGAATCACGTAACCCCCAAACTCCCCACCCAACCACTCAACAACAACCTCAGCAACCCGACGATGCGCTTCGTCGTACGAAATCGACGCAGGCGAATCCCCACGCTGGCCACGATACGAACCGAACTGCGAGTGATTCATCCCTTGTATCTCGTGGAACGTCGCAGTCGGCGGTAATTGCGCCGTCGCCGCCTGGTAGTTCTCGCGGTTCAGAACGGTGTCGGCGCTCCCGGTGACGCTCAGCACGGCAATCGACTCCGTACTCAGGTCCGTGTTGCAGTAGGACGCGAACAGGAGGAGGCCCTCAACCTCGTGAGAACTGGCGTACTGGCAGGCGGCGACACCCCCGAGTGAGTGCCCGCCGACGAACCACGTCTGAATCGCTGGGTTCTGACGCTGAATCTTCGCAGCAGCATCGGGGTCGAGGAGGGCAGTGTTGAGCGGCATCTTCGGAATGAACACGGTGGCGTTCGTCTGTTTGACCACCGGCGCGAACGTACTGTAGTAGGCGTCCGGAGCGACACGGCCACCGGGATAGAACACGAGTCCGACGGACGAGTTCCCATTCGCAGGAGAGAGGACGTGCACGCCGTCGGTCGTCTCGACGGACACCTCTGGGTCGTCGACGACTGCTTGGACAGACGACGACGTGCCGTGAAACGGCAGCGAAAAGTAGAGGACTGCACCACCGGTGACGACGAGCAAAACGACGAACACGACGACGGCCACGCGGGTCCACCGACTCATACTCTCAGAAATGACGTGTCAGGTGTATAAACAGGAGGCGTTTGGAGCGCTATTCACTCCTCGCTGGTTCGATTCGTTCTCCCGTCGACCCGTCGAATTCGCCACTGCCCTCCCGGTCGTACAGCGTCACCATTCGGTCGAAGAACACGAACATGAACACCACCGATGCAATCGTCCCGGCCACCGTCCGGCCGAAGTCCTGATTCACTGCCGCACGCAACGTGTAGAGATTGACCAACCCGCCGAGCGCCGTGAGACCGAACGTCCCCGTCTCGGAGAGCACCCCGCGTTCGAGCCAAACCTGTTCGCCGAGGACGACACGCGTCCCCCACGCCTCGTCCGTCTCCGGGGGTGAGACACCTACGAGGTTCGCCCCTATCGAGAGCAGTGTCACAGCCAGAAGCGGCACACTCCGACGGTACACTGCGGCGATAAAGATAGGATACGTCGCGATGAATCCCCAGACGCTCCGTGGGTTCGCGTGCGGGGCCCAGAACACCTCGTCGACTACGTCACCGACCGTTCCTCCCTCTTTGTTCACCTGTGGTTCGGTCACCATCGGGAGGGAGATACGTCCCGCAGGTAGATAATGCGTGTTGCGACGCCGTCGCGAGCGTCGCAACACAGGCCGAATCTGCCCACAGCGTCCTCAGTTCGCCAACATCCGTTCCAAATCCATCTGCGGGTCGCCGGTCGGTCGAAGCCCGAACTTCGACGTAATCACGTTCGCGACGTCCGGGGTCAGGAACTCCGGCATCGTCGGCCCGAGGTAGATGTCCTCGACGCCGAGTGAGAACAGACCCAGCAGGATGGCGACGGCTTTCTGTTCGAACCACGAGAGCGCGATAGACAGCGGCAGGTCGTTGACACCGCAGTCGAACGCGTCCGCGAGAGCAACCGCAATCTTCACCGTCGAGATGGAGTTGCTACACTGACCGAGGTCGATGTATCGCGGAATGTCCGTCCCGGGGACCGTCTCGAAGTCCAGGTCGTTGAAGCGGAACTTCCCACAGGACGTGGTCATGATGACACAGTCTTCAGGGACAGATGCCGCGAGTTCGCGGAAGTAGTCACGTCCCGGTGTCGGCGCGTCACACCCCGCGATGACGAAGAAGCGCCGGAGGGCACCGTCTTCGACGGCGTCGATAATCTCCGGTGCCATGTCGAGGACCGTCTCGTGGTGGAATCCCGTCGAGAGCGTCTGGTCGGACTGCCAGTCTGCCGGTTCCGTCTGCTTGGCTCTCTCGATGACCGGCGTGAAGTCGTCTTCGACGGTCGGAACGTCGTCCAGTCCGGCGACACTCGTCGTGAAGACTCGGTCGTGGTACGAGTCGCGTGTCGGTTGGACACAGTTCGAGGTGCCGAGGAAGACGCCGGGGAACTCTTCGAGCAAGACGCGCTGGTCGTGCCACGCGCCGCCGACGTTCCCCTTCAGGTGGTCGTAGGCGTCGAGTTCGGGGTAGCCGTGGGCCGGCAGCATCTCGGAGTGTGTGTAGACGTTCACGCCTTCGCCCTCGCTCTGTTCGAGGAGACGCTCGAGGGCGTGTAAGTCGTGACCGGTGACGAGGATGCTCTGGCCTTCGACCTGGTTTTGCGGAACCTCGACCGGTTCGGGGACACCGAGTTCGTCGAGGTGTGCTTCGTCGAGGAGTTCCATCACGCGGATGGCCGCCGAACCCACGTCGAGTGCGACGTCCAGGTGGTCTTCGATGGAGAAGTTGACGTTCGTGAGCGTCGTGTACAGGGCCTCCTGAACCGTCGCGTCCACCTGGTCGTCGGTGTAACCCAGTGACCGGGCTTCCGTCGCGTATGCTGAAACACCCTTCAGTCCGTACAGGATGAGTTCCTGCACGCCGTTCAGGTCGGCGTCCTTCCCACAGACACCTTGTACAGTACACCCGCCATCGGGGGTCTGCTGGCACTGATTACAGAGCATACCTCCCAGTTTCCCGACCGGAAGGGTAAGTCAGAACGACGGTTCCCACCCCGCTACGATTTGGGAGAACTATTAAGCCGAACTCAACCCTTCACGGGCGAACGTCACACGAGTACACCGCCGCAGAGTACGAACGAGCACACCGCTGGCTGGTGATTCGACTCGCCGGCACGGACGCTGACTCCCCCGATACGGTCCATCACGTGTTCACTCTCGCCGCTCTGCCCACGTCGTTGGGACGTCGCTCCCGCCTTCGACAGAGAGCCGCCCTTCGAACGTCGCGAACGTCGGGTTCTGCACGAATTTGCCACCCAGCACCGTCTCACCGAGACCGAATTTCGTCGCCTCTGAGAGGAGATTCGCGGGCACCTGTGAGAAGATGGACGCCAGTTGCGACAGGTCGGACCGAGAGTTCATCCGCATCAACAGTAGGTTACTGCACTGCGAGAGGATGTTCTCTTGAATCTTGGAGGGGCGTTGTGTAGACAACAGGAGATAGAGTCCGAACTTCCGCCCCTCTGCGGCGATACTGACGACGGTGTCCGTCGATATCGCGTGCAATTCGTCGTCGGGATGTTGCGGACAGACGTTGTGCGCCTCGTCGACGACGACGAGCGTCGGCCGACGGTGGTGTCGTTCTCGCCAGAGGTGTGTCAGGACGGCGTTGGTGACGACACGCTGTTCGGCCACCGAGTCGAGCGTTCCGGTGTCGAGGACGAGACAGCGCCACTCGTCGTCTGCCAACGTGTCGACGAGCGACGACTCACCCGGCGAACACCAGACGTCCCACTCGGCCAATCCGAGATTTTCGATTCGCAAACCCAGTTGTCGCGCTTCGGCGGTGAAGTTGTGTGCGATGGCGGTCTGTACTTCGTCCCACGAATACTCCTGTTGGCCGAGTCCGTCCAGCACGTGCCAGAAGGCGTTGAACTCCGCCGGGTTGTCGAGTGGGTCGAGTTGCAGCACCGTCGCCTGTTCGGTTCGGCTGAGGTCACCGAAGCGGACCCGGAGTACCTCGTCGCTCTCGCCGGCAACTGCCTCCGGGCGATACACCGTCAGCCCCTCCGTTGCGTCCGAATACCGTTCGGACAACCGCTCGTACGCGTCTGCAGAGAGCGGGTCTGACCGAAGTCGATTGACCTCGTCTCGCGGGCGGAGTCGATTCAGGCTGACGAAGTCGGAGTTCGGGTCGAGAACGATGATTCGAAGGTCCGTCTGGAGCAGTAACTGTTCGAGGACGATACCAAGTGAGAACGTCTTCCCCGAACCGGATTGCCCACAGAGGAAGGTGTGTCGGGCGAACCCGCCTGCATCGAGTCGGACGGTTGCGTCACCGTCGACGTACGACGCCTGCCCAATCGGAAGGGTCGCACGTTCACCCGACCCGGCGAGGTAGCGACTCACCACAGACGCGTCTGCTCTCCTGATGGCGGCCCCCTGGAACGTGTCGGTATCCGACGTCGGAGAAATCGCGTCTGCAGTCACGTTGCCGAGAAGGACGCCGCTTCCTTCCAACGCAGAGACGCGCAATCGGTCTTTGACTCCCGAGAGGCCGATACCCGCCGGAAAGAGTTCCTGTCGCTCGACTTCGAGTTCGAGACCCAACTCCACTCCTTCACGCTTGACGACGTCCTTCGTGATGATTTGGCCGAGATACTGTTCGTCGTCGTCCGTCTGAATCTGGACGTAACTTCCGACCGGTAAGGAGAGCGAAAGCGGCGCTTCGTAGCTGAACGTCCGCCCGTCGATGGAGTATGCGACCTGTGGGACGTTCTGCGCTGCCTGTCGCTCCAGATACTCCTGAATCGCCCGCAGGTCACCACGGAGTTCGGCTATCTTCTGTTCGTTCAGTCCACTGTCGTCGGTTTCGTGTCCGTCCATCGGCGTTCGTCCTGTCGTACTGCTGACCGTGGGCAGTCGCGACGTCACCAGTTCGACGGCCGGCATCGACTTTGTTAGAACGAACCAAACTCACCGGCGGTTCCGTTCAGGGGACCCAAACCGATGACTCACCGGATGGTACGCCGTCGCCGTCGGTTCGAGCAACCACGCCCGTCGCGTTCACTGCACGCTGTTGGCAACCTCTCGTTCCTCCACGAACCGCTCGGTCCCTCGCTTGGCGACGAAGGGGAACAGTCGCACGACGAACAGACCAATCTTCGTTTGCCAGTCGAGCACGATGACGGGCCGCGTCGACTCGATTTTCTCGGCCAGTTTCCGTCCGACGGTTTCGGGAGCGGTCATCATCGACTCGGGATAGAGCGTCCCGGCCGACCGAGTGTTCGTGAGCGGTGGGTAGACGAGGCTACACGAGACGTTCTCGTGTCGGAGTTCCTGTTGGAGCGAACGAACGAACGCTTCGATTGCGCCCTTCGTGGAGGCGTATCCCGACAGTCCGGGGTGGCCGGCAATCGACACGCCGGAACTCACGTTGTGGATGCGTCCTTCGCCGCGAGCAAGCATGTGTGGGAGGACGGCACGAATCGTCCGCAGATACCCGAAGTAGTTCACCTCGAACTCCTCGCGAGTGTCGTCCAGCGTTCTGTCTTCGACGAACCCGTAGTTGAAAATCGCGGCATTGTTGAGGAGGATGTCGACGTGTCCCCAGTCGCTGAGGACGTCGTCGATTGCCGTCTCCACGTCGTCGTCGTTGGTCAAATCACACTGGTAGAACCTGACTCGATTCGGATGTGACGCTTGCAGTGGGCGGACGTTCGACCCGTCGATATCGAGTCCGGCGACTCTGTAGCCTCGTTCGACCAGCGCCCGGAGCGTGTGATGGCCGATTCCTTCGTTCGCGCCGGTGACGACGACGACACGCCACTCGTCTGTTCGGTTCATCCTCCTGATTACGACGCGACAGATATTGAACTCGTCTCGATGGGCGTCGCCCTCCCCGTCTGGTCACGAGAAGAACCAGTTTTTGTTCCATTTACCCAGAGGGCAAGGCTCTTGTACCCTCCAGTTAAGCCGAGGTTAGAGAATGAAACGTTGCTCGCACCCCGGGTGTGCGTGGCAGTCGATTGCCCCCTCAGCGGATGCCGCCTTGGAACAGTATGCCGAACACCTCGTGAACGCACACTCGAAGACAGTCGATGCCGACGTGCCAGACGGGATGGTCCAGATCAGGTTCAGCGAGGAGGACGAGTGGGTAACCACGACGTTCGAGGAGGCACGAGAACTCCACGACGAGGTCCACGACGACTGATTAGGCGGTCGGTATCTGTCGATTCCCGTGAGGGTCCACCTAGCATTGAGTGTCCGAATTAACTGGAAATTTAGCAGACTCCCCCGTTTTGACCGCGTCCGCACAGCGTCTCTAACTAATATCCGAGCGTCTGTCTTACAGTGTGGAGGTTAGACAACGATGGTAAAACTAGTGGCCTGTAGAGACGCGGGTTACGACTGTGACTTCGAGGTTCGCTCCGAGAACGAAGAGGAACTCATTCGATTCGTCCGAGAACACGCTCAGGACACCCATGGTGTCGGTATGTCGAGCGACGACGTACGCGGCGCGATGAAGACAGTCTAAGTCGCCGACAGGAGACTGGGGTCACCGCCGAGAGCCCAGTTCTCAGAATCGCGTTTTTTGTGACCTGCTTCGGAGAGACGCAGCTCTCGAATCGGCAGTCGGTCTGCGACGCGCCGACGACTGAGAAAAACGAGGTGGACCGGAGTCGCTACTCCTCTCGGTGTTCGACGCCCTGTTTCGAGACGTTCGACCGAGTCACGAACTCGTCCATCCACTCGGGTGCGTCGTCGTCTTTCTCTTCGGTCCACGCCCATCCTTCGTAGACGTGAATCTTGTCGGTGCCACGTTCACGGAGTTTGAGCGTCGCGTGCCCGTCTATCTCTTCTTTGCTCGGTGCCGGGTGCAGTCTCCGCGCGGCTTTCAACGCCGCTTGTCGGGGGTAGCGTCCGCTAAAGACGCTCGTCTCTTCGCCATCGTCCTCGACGAGGACGAAATTTCGCTTACCATCTTCGCGTACCATGTTCACCCGTACCACATGCTACAAATTAGTAGTTAGTGTCACCGGACAGATTCGTATCGGGAGGGGAATCCCTACTCGAAAATCGGATTGACGGCCGTCTAAGCCACTCTCTCGTGGTTACAGTAGTGACTCGAGTCGCTGTCGATGGAACGACACGGCTCGATGGCCGGTTCGTTCTGGATAGCCGGGGCGCGTCACCTCGCCGTTCGAATCGACGGCGGACCTGACGACGGCCGAAACCCGGTATATCGGTTCGACCACTGGATACGGGCTGACCGTCTCGTATCCATCACGGAAGGCGCGTCGAAGTGACGCTCCGTCGGCGGCGTACCAGTCTGTGACCAGATGCTCGACTTTGGCGACACCCAGGCCGGGTGCGGCGGCGAGGGGGCGCCCCCAGTCGAGCACTGCTGAGACGGCGCCGTCGGTGACCAGTGCGTTCCCCGGCCTGAAGTCCCACGGATAGAGCGTGGCATCCGCGGTTTCGGGAACAGTCGTCTCTTCGACGGCGTCTTCCAGCGACCCTCGGACCGGGTCGAACGCCGATGGGAGTGCGTCGATACCGTCTCGGACGTACGCGGTAAACCACCGGGGCCAGTCGGACGAGTCGTCGGCCCGGAACTCGAATCGCTCGCCTCGCCGGTCCACCGCCACGTCGCCGTAGCATTCGAACGAGAACGCACTGTGGATTTCTGCGAGTCCCCGCCCGAACGTCCGGGCGATTTCCTGCTGGACGCTCGTTTCCAGGGAAACGAATCGCTCGTGGAGTTCGTCCCCGTTCGCGCGTTCGACGACGGCGTATCCGCTGTCGGCGATAGACCCCGTGGCGAGGACTCGTGGGACGGGGAGTGTCGTCCGGTCCCTGACCGCCTCTGCGAGAGCCATTTCCAGCGCGAGTTCGTCGGGGTCCGTCGAAAGTTGGACGACGACAGAGTACCCGTCGGCGAAGTCGACGAACGCGGTTTGCTTGTGGTTCCCACGCCGCGCAGGGGTCACGGCCGAGACTCTGCGGTCCGGGAAGGTCCGAGACAAGACGGCCGCTACGTGGTCCATCGATTCGAATTAGGGCCGAAACCGACAAATGAACACCGGTGCATCTCAGGGCGCATCGAGGATATCGACGAGTTCGTACAGCGTCGAGAGGACGTATTCGGGCGAATATCCCTCCGTGTCGAACGTATCAGTTTCGGCCACGGGGCACCACGCTGCCTCCAATCCTGCCGTTTGTGCACCGACGACGTCGAATTCCAGTGAGTTCCCCACGTGGAGACTACTGGCGGCGTCTGCGTCGAACGGAGCGAGCGCCCGGTCGAATGGGTCTGGATGCGGTTTCCGTCGCGACATGTCGCCAGCGAAGACTACCACGTCGAACGCATCGGCCAGGTCGAGTGCCTCGAGCTTGATTGCCTGTCGTCGTTCTGGTCCGTTGGTGACGAGTCCGACGTGAGCGTGTTCTCGTGCGGCATCGAGGGCCGCAATCGCCCCCTCTCGAAACGAGACGGCCGTGTGGTCGACTGTCTCCATCAATCCGCGGGCTAACGCTCGTGCGTCGACGTTCCGGCCGTACTGGGTCGCGACTCGGTCGAATCCTGCGGTCAGTTGTGTCTCCGGGTCGTTAGGGTCCGGCGGGCCGTCGAGCGTGCTCCAGAGGTCGGATGGGTCGCCGAATCGGTCGATATCGGCGAACGCGAACGCACCAGCGTAGATGTCTTCGCCGGTCTGGTCGTTCTGGATGAGCGTTCCGTCGAGGTCGAAGAGAACCACGTCGAAAGTTTCCACCCCGACCCTAGGGCAGACGCGAATAAAACGTTCGTCCTCCGGGGGGTGACCGAGTGGGTCGCTCGCGCCGACTACGTCGTCACGTCGCCGTCTAACTCGTGGTACTCCCAGACGTGGTCTTTCAGTTCGTCTTCCGTGTCGAAGTGGTCACCACACAGGTCACAGGTGAACTCGGATGCGTCGCTATCGCGCGTACTCATGTTCTTAAATTGACGTTCGAGTCGGATAACGGTACACCTCGAACTGTCCGGGTGGGCCTCAGAAGCCCTTGCCGAGCAGTTCGCGTGCGATGATGGTCTTTTGAATCTCCGTCGTACCCTCGTAGATTTGGGTAATCTTCGAGTCACGGTAGAGACGCTCGACGTCGTGGTCGTTGACGAACCCGGCACCACCGTGAATCTGGACCGCTTCGTCGGTGACGTCCGTCGCGACGTTGGAGGCGAACTCCTTGGCCATCGACGCGAGCGCGGTCAACTGGCCTTCGTCGTTGTCCACACTCCAGGCGGACTTGTACGTCAGTTGGCGGGCCGCCTCGGTCTTGGTGTGCATCTCGGCGAGTTTGTGCTGGATGGCCTGGAAGTCGCTGATGGAGCGCCCGAACTGCTCGCGTTCCTTGGCGTATTCGAGCGCCATCTCGCTTGCACCCTTGGCGATACCGACGCCCTGTGCGGCGACGGCGGTTCGCGTCTCGTCGAAGAACTGCATGAGTTGGAGGAAGCCCATGCCTCGCGTGCCGACGAGGTTCTCCTCGGGCACGCGAACGTCGTCGAAGATGAGTTCGGCGGTGTCGCTGGCGCGGATACCCATCTTGCCCGTAATCTTGTCCGCCTCGAAACCGTCGCGGTCGGACTCGATGATAATCTGCGAGAACCCGGAGTACCGGTCGTCTGCCTCGGGGTCGGTCTGACACATGACGACGAAGTAGTCACCGACGGTCCCGTTGGTAATCCACATCTTGTTGCCGTTGATGACCCACTCGTCGCCGTCCTTCTCGGCGCGTGTCTTGACAGAGGTCACGTCGGATCCAGCCTGCGGTTCACTGATGGCGGCACCCATGACGGATTCACCCTCGACGATTGGCGGCAGGAAGCGCTCTTTCTGCTCTTCGGTTCCGAAGTTGATGATGGCTTCTGCGCCAAATCCGGCACTCGTGATACAGAGGCCGATACCGGGGTCCACTGCGAACAGTTCCTCGGTGACGATTGCGTTTTCGAGCGACGAGTAGCCAACACCGCCGTATTCGACCGGGAAGTGGGCACCAGTCAGTCCCATCTCGGCCGCCTTCTGGACGATTTCGTAGGGGTACTTCTCTTCGACGTCGTACTCGGTGGCGACGGGGGCAATCTCGTTCTCTGCAAAGCGGCGAACCTCGTCTCGGATGGCTCGCTGTTCGTCGGAGAGTTCGAAGTCCATGATTGTTAGAGACAAACGAACCCAATAATGTTTGTCACACTCGGGTAAACGGGAAACGAGTTAAAACTAAACACTCAGTTATAGTGTACTGGCATCTCCCCGGCTACGACACGAAATTCGCCACATCGAGGATAATAGTAACTCTGCTTGCGTGGGTTTATTCGCCTGGCTCCGAGTCGCCGGAAGCGTCTTCGACGAGTTCGACGACGTTCTCCCGGCCCAAACGGAGTTTCTGGATGGTTCCGTCGTCTTCCATCCGAGAGAGCACGCGCGACACTTTCGACTTCGACCAGTCGAGTTCCGTCACGACGTCTTTTTGCCGCACTCGGCCGCCGGCCGCTCGGAGGAGGTTCTGCACCCGGTCCTCGTCGGTGACTATCGGCGCCGCCTCCACCGTGGACGTCTCACTGTCGGGACTCTCTTTGTCGACTTCTGTGTTCGGTTCGCGCCCGTCGCTCTGGTCGTCTCGCTCGACTCCGCCGTCGCCTTCGTCGAGTCGGCTGGTTGCGGCGGCGTCGCCGTCAGTCTCCGTCTCGTTCGACTGCTTCCACCAGACACCGGCGGCGACGAGCGCGACGAGAACGACGGCCCCTGCCGGTCCAGCGAGAGAGCCACCGCCTGCACTATCGGACGGTGTAGTCGTCGTCTCGACGCTCGCTTCTTCGGTCGGTTCGGGTTCGAAGACGACACGTGGTTCACCGTCGGCAAACGACTCGGGGCCGTTCCACGTGAGGGTACCGTCGTCTCGCTCGACGGCACTCGGAGTGGCGGAGACGACGCGATAGTCCGCCGGTGCGACCACTTCGAGCGAGTCGTTCTCCGCGATGAACAGTCCGCTCTCGAAGACGTCGCCGACGACGAGTCGCCCGTCTCGTTCGGCAGCGAATTTCGTCCAGCGGAACCGGTAGGTGACGACGCCCCACTGCCGTGGAACCGACTGGAGACTCGTCGACGCTTCGAATCCAGTTGCCTTCATCTCCCGGCCCGTCGTTCGACTTGCTGCGTCGACAGTCCCGTTGATACGGTCGGAAAACGGGCCAAGATATGCGTCCGTGTCGTTTTCGAACTGCCGCTGAAACGCGCGATAGTCGACTTTGTCGTCGCTCGTTCGCAGGCGCGTTCGAATCTGTAACTCCCACGTCGCCGTGGTGTTTTCGTGAAGTTCGATGCGGAGGACAGTCGTATCGACGTCCGGTTGCGTCTGTGCTCGAACTGGGTCCGTGAGTGCGAGACTCCCGCCGACGAGGCTCAGAACCACGAGGAAGGCGACGACGGACCGCGCATACGACTGAGCCATTTCGCTGAATTCGGCTACTGCTGACTCGTAGATAAATGACGTGGACCGTTTCTCGGTTCTGAGAGCTACGCCCCACCGACCCTGTTAACCGTGCTGACTGTCGGCGAGAGTGGACACATCCACGGAATTCGGGGACTGCAACGGTTTGCAACGGTCTGAAACGGCCCGGAACGCACCGAGAAACACCGCCACGGTTCTCCCGGTTTATGACAGTTCCGTCGAGTGTCTCTGACAACGATGCGAAGAAAACTACTCTCGGTGCTGCTCGTCGCTGCCCTGGTTCTCGGTGTCGTCGCACCGTCTGCCGCGGCAGCGAGTGCACCACACGATACGAGCGTCGAACCCGCCGCGTTCGGTTCGGGCGCCGGTTGGTTCGCGGCCAACAACACCACGACGGACACGGCGAACACGACGACTGACACGACGACGAACTCCACCTCGAACGAGTCCACTGACGACTCGGGCGCGTCGAACAGCACTGTCACGGTGACTGTCGGTCAGCAACTCACGACTATCGTCTCGCAGACGGACAGCGAAGTCCGGACGGAAGTCGAAGAGAGCGCGTTCGAAGTCGAGTTCGAAGCCGGTGAAGACGACGACAGAGCAGAGGCGATACACGAGCGTGCAGAAGAACTCGCTGAGCGTGCCGAAGAGATTCGCGAAGAGTACGAAGAAGTGACCGAAGCGTACGAATCCGGCGAGATTAGCCGGTCGACGTACGCCCAGCGAATCGCGACGCTCAACGCGCGTAGCGAACACCTCTCGTCGAGTGTCGCCCGTCTCGAAGCGCGTTCGGACGACGTCTCCAACACGAGTCTCCAGACGGCCGGCTTCAACGAATCCGAACTCGACACGATAAACGACTCGCTGGAATCTGTCACGGGGACTGGGGCGAAAGCCCTGCTTCAGCGGTTCACCGGTCTCAGCGAAGGTGAAATCGAAATCGAATCGGAGAACGGCCTATCCATCGAAGTCGAGAGCGAAGACGGCGAACAGTCGCGTGAAATCGAACGCGAACGCGACGACGACCACAACTTCACCGTCGACCAATCGTCCGCACTCGATACGGCCCGCGACGAACTCGGCACGCCGTCGAGCGGGTCGTGGTCCCTCGTCGAGAGCGACAAACACACCGACTCGGGATACTACGAGTTCGAGTTCGAACTCACGGGGACGAACGCCACCGGTGACGCAGAAGTCCGCGTCGATGGCTCGTCCGGGACGGTCTTCCGCCTCGAATCCGAGATAGAAGCGCCCGACGGCGACGACGACGAGGAGGACGACGAAGACGACGACAGCGAAGAGCACGAAGAAGAAGACGAGGAGGATGAGGAAGACGACGAAGACGACGAGAAGGACGACGACGGGGATGTAGAGGACGAAGAAGAGGAAGAAGACGAAGAGCACGAGGAAGAAGACGAGAAAGAAGACGACGAGGACGACGCGGAAGATGACGACGAAGTCGAAACTGAAGAACCGGACGACGACGACGAAGTCGAAACTGAAGAACCGGACGACGACGACGAAGTCGAAACTGACGAACCGGACGACGAAGAGACGGACACGCCAGACAGTGAGTGAACGAACCGAACCACTCGCGGACAACCACCGAGGGTGTGACGAGCGATGACTGGCGATAACCAATCACGGGTTGTCAGCGCACTCATCGTCGGACTGCTCGTCGTTTCGGCACTGGCTGGGTCGGTTACCGCCGCCGGTCTCTCCGAGAACAACAATCCCACGTCTGTCGATTCCCCTGTTGGACACTCGGCGACGACAGTCGGAAACGACACCTCGGCGTTCGTCGTCGCCCTCGACGAGGATGGGTCTGCTCGCGTCACGCTTCGACTCACGTACGACCTGTCGGAAGACGCAGAACGAACTGGTTTCGAGCGTGTGGAAGCGAACGCCTCGACGTTCGCCGAGTCGTACGCGACCCGACTCGAACCGCTCGCCGCACGCGCTTCGAACGAGACGGGCCGAGAGATGGTCATCCGCGACTCGACTGCGCAGTTCGGCGAAACGGGGACGACTGGTGTCGTCGAACTGTCGGTGACGTGGACGAACGTCGCCACACACCGCGACGGGCGAGTCGTCCTCGCGGAACCGTTCAGCGACGGATTCGACCCTGACAGACCGTTCGTCGTCCGCGGCCCTGATGGATACGAACTCGCGTCCGCCGCACCGAACCCCGACGTGGAGACGGCGACGGCAGCGGCGTGGAACGCCACTGACTCGCTCGACGGTTTCTCAGTCGCGTTCGAATCGACCGACTCCACGGGCGACCAAGCCGTCGACACGACGACGTCCTCGACTGAGATGCCGGTCGGTCCCGCACCGGTCCTCGCGCTCCTCGGTGTGGGTGGCGCACTTGCCGTAGTCGTCCGTCGCCGCGACTGAACGACCGGTTTCGGCCACCGTAGCACTGTTTTCACCTCCACCCTGCCGAACCCGTCTTATGGATTGCTGACCTATCACCTGCATGAAGCGCCGTACGAAAGTTTTCATCGCCGGTCTCGGTGTCGCACTCGCTGTCACTGCACTCTCGCGGGCGTCCCGTTCGGCCGAGAGAGGGACAGAGACGGTTCCGTACACTGTCGTCGAAACACTCGGCGACGTGGAGATTCGTCGCTACCCGACGACGGTGACTGTGGAGACGACGGCGCAGAACACCGGCGTGGCGTTTCGGCGACTCTTCGAGTACATCTCGGGCGCGAATCAGTCCAGTGAGAAGGTATCGATGACTGCACCGGTCACGACCGAATCTGTCGGTGAGTCGATTCCGATGACCGCACCTGTCGCCACCGACGAAACCGACCACGGCGTGCAGATGTCGTTCTATCTCCCCGCGTCGTACGAGTACGACACCGCGCCCCGACCCACCAACCCCGACCTAGAACTCGTCGAACACCCTGCTCGGACGCTCGCAGTCCGGCAGTTCTCGTGGTACGCGACTAATCGCAGGACGCGAATCCAGACCGAATCACTCCTGCAGACGCTGGACGCAAACGACATCGCTGTCGTCGGCGACGCGTTCCTCATGCAGTACGACCCGCCGTCGACGCTGCCGTTCTTCCGGACGAACGAGGTTGCCGTCGAGATACAGCGACGTGAACGGGGCCACAGTTCGACGTAGACCACCAGTGCGGGTCGTCTACGCGAACTAACAGCGGGTCCTCTCCGGAACACCGACTGCGACGCGGACCGAGTCACAGATTTATCAATCGAGCGACCGAACGTCGAGTCGATGAGTATCGTAACCGCCGTCAGACGCGGCGATTGGCACACGCTCTTTGGGTACGCCTTCTTCGTCGCGTTGCTCACCGGTGGCTACTATTACAACGTCACGTTCGTGCAACTCGGTCTGTTGGACCTCGGAACGCGTCTCGTGGGTCTGTCCGAGACTGCAGTCTCTGGATGGATGGCGACGCTCGCACTCGTGACGCTCGCGACGGCCATCGCATTCGGCGTTCTCATGGACCGACGCGGATGGTCGTCGTCGCTAGACGCGAAACTCCGGATTCTCCTCGGGGTGGTCGTCGCGCAGGTTCTCTTGACTGCCGCCGCACCGTTCGTCCGTACCGCCCCACAGTTCGGCGCGTGGATTCTCCTCGCGTCGGTGTCGATGGGTGTCGGGTTTCCCGCGACGTTCGCGCTGACTATCGACTTCGTGGCCGTGCGTGACCGTGGTGCCGTTGCAGCAGTCGCGACGGCGCTGACGTACTTCTTGGCGAACGTCTACCCGCTCGATTGGCAGATAGGCTCGTTCAGTCGGGTCGTCGTCGCCGCGATGGTGCCGGGTGTCGTTCTCCTCGGTCTACTGGTGTTCAGGCCACCGTCGTTCCTCGACGGCCTGGCACGTCAGCACGAACGATTCGGCGTAGGGCGGTTCTGTCGCGACTCCCCGGTGTCGATGCGTGAGGCGGCGTTTTTGCTCCCGCTCGTCTTGATGTTCGGTGTCTTCTTCGTGGACAGTCTGGGCTTCCTCAGAATCCTCGACACGCCGTCGCTCGTCCTCGCGTCGTGGCAATCTCCCGACTTTTCGATGCACCTGCTCTTGGGTGTCGTTCACGTCGTCGGCGCGGTGATGGCCGGCGTCCTCTATACGACGTTCGACAGGCGAGTCCTCTTTTTGGCGACGTTCGGCCTCTTTTCGTTCACACACCTGTTGTACACGTTCGACATCCGTCTTTTGATGTGGTTCCCGGCGCTCGCGACGGGTTCGAGTTCACCACTCAACCCCGCGTTCTACGCAGTCGCGGTGAGTTTCTACACGACGCTCAACTTCGCGCTGTGGCCGGACCTCTCGACGCCGGAGAACATCGGGACACACTCGGCAATCGGCATCGGACTCGCCGGGTTCCTCTCGACGTTCTTGAGCACGGCGCTCGCGCTCTACTTCCAGAGCACCTCGTTGTCGCTTCTGGACCACCTGAACCTCGTGAACGCGCTCGCGTTGCTCCTGTTCGTCGGCCTCGCCGTCGGTATCTACGCCGGACAACTGCACACGCTCTGGGAGGGACGACGTGGCGAACCCAATTGAACTGATTCCACTCCTCGTCGTGGTGTTCCTCCTCGTCGGGGTACAAGGCGGGCCGGTCGAATCGATAGAAATCGTCACCGACGGCACGCACACCGTCTCCGAGATGCCAGACGTCTACGTCGTCGGCGGCGGAACGACGACGATACCGGCGAACGCCTCGGTGAGCGGGTCCGTCTACGTCATCGGCGGCACTGCCGTCCTCGAAGGACAGATAGACGGCGACGTGACGCAGTTGAGCGGGAATCTAACCGTCGCGTCCACTGCTGTCGTGTCCGGAAACACGCAGTACATCGCCGGAGCGCTGGATATCGACGACGGGGCGACACTCGGTTCGTTCACGACTGCCGAGACGCTCGCCGCGCAATCGACGTCGCCGACGAGAGGGTACGTGTTCCTCGCGGCCCAGACGCTCGCACTCGCACTCGCCGCCGGGTTCCTCGTTCGGCGGTTCGAGTTCGCCTTCGTCAACGCCGGACAGGCGGTCACTGCCCACCCAGTCGTCAGTGGTGTCGTCGGCCTTCTCGTCAGCGCGACGGCGCTCGCACTCGTCGTCTTCATGGCGATGACGATTATCCTCATCCCGGTGAGCATCCTCGGGTTCGGCGTGGGCGTGCTGACCGTCGCGTACGGCTATCTCGTCTACGGCTACCTCGTCGGACAGCGACTCCCAATCGACCGGCCCGACGTGGCCTCGGCGGTTGGCGTCGTCCTCTTCGCCATCGGACTGGAACTCGTCGGTGCGATTCCACTCGTCGGGAGTCTCGTCCAACTCGGCGTGCTGGTCGTGAGTCTCGGTGCAGTTCTCGTGACGTACTTCGGCCTGCGGACGTTCGAACCGGTGTCGTTGCCGGCGTGAGACCGAGACGATTGCTGGTCGCGTCCCCCGTCGGTCTCAGGCGTTCATCTCTTCTTCGACCAGCGTGACTGCTCGTGAGACGGCCCCGACGGACGTGAGGTGCCCAGCGCCGACTGTCGCCTTCATCGCTTTCGCGGCGCTCCCGCGGAAGATACTCGGGCCAACCTGTGCGACTGCGCCGTCACCGACCGAGACTATCCACCCCGGCACTTCGAAGCGATACGGTTTCGGACGCGGTGGGAAGTCGCCCGGGTCACCAGTCAGTTCGTACGCCACCTGTGCGGCGATGTTGTGGGCGACGACAGACGCCTCGCGGAGGGCGGCGGACGCACTCGCGGGGACGGGTTCGCCGTCGGCGTCGACGGCGTCCGCCGCGTCGCCGAGGACGAACGTCCGCTGGTCGAGTCGCAGGTCTGCCCTGACCGCGGGTCGTTCGTCGGCCATCGCGTCGCTCCCCGTGATGCCGCCGGTCCAGACGAGCAGGTCGTAGTCGATGTCGCCGACATCCGTCTCGACAGTCGTTCCGGTGACCGACTCGACTACCGTCTCGGTCCGAACGTCGACGCCGCGGTCCAGTAACTCGTCGCGAACCGCTCGCTGGAAGTGTTCCGGAAACGTCGGCGCGATGGTGTCCATCTGCTCCACGAGGACGATATCCGTGTGCGCTCCCTCCTCGTCGCGGAGCGCGGCGAGTTCGCCGGCGACCTGTATCCCCGAGAGGCCGGCCCCACCGACGACGACGGACCCGCCGTCGGTGCAGTCGTCGAAGAATCGCGTGCGGATGGCTTCGGCGTCGTCGAGGCGTTTGAGCGGGAGCGAGTTCGCTTCGAGTCCGGGGATGTCGTAGTAGGCCGTCTCGGCACCGATGCAGACGGCACAGAAGTCGTAGTCGAGTGTCTCGCCCTCGGCGAGGTGGACGCGCCGAGCGTCGGTGTCGACGTTCGTCACACGGTCCACGACTAGCTCGGCGCGGGTCAACGCCTCGTCGAGTGGGACCTGAATCGGGTCGGCGACGGATGGCCGTCGAATCGCACGGTGAACTTCGTGTTGGACGAGGTGGTGCGAGGAGTCGTTCACCACGGTCAGGTCGGCGTCGGCGGGGAGGCGGCGTTCGAGTTCACGGGCGAGTGTGAGGCCCGCGTACCCGGCACCAAGTACCAGAACACGCATGGATATCACCTCGGGCGCGAGAGAAAAGAGGATGACGGCGTCAGAAGGTGTGACGGCGTGAGAACGTCGGCAGGTCGCAGTTAGAACAGCGCTTCGGACTCGTCGAGAACCTCGGCGGGGCCACCGACCGTCCAGACGTCCGTCTCGACGCCGCAGTCGGCGACGACTTCCTCGACTCGGTCGACGTGTTCGGCCGTCGTGTTGACGTAGACGCTCGCACCGGTGTCCGTCGAGAAGTAGACCGGAATGTCCGCTTCTTTGCGGAGTTGGCGGACGGCGTTGAAGACGGCGATAGTACGCGGTTGCCAGTAGACCCACCCAGCGGGGCCGGTCATCGTCGTCGCCGCGAGCGACAGCGAGTCGTGTTCGGCGAGTTCGAAGGCGGCGTCGAAGTCGGCGTCGTACAGCGCATCACGCATGTCGTCGATTTGGGCGTGGATGTGGGCCATCCGTGCCTGGAACATGTGGCTGTCTTCTGCTTCTGCGTGGGCCTGTTCGGTCTCCTTGTACGCGGGGACGTGCGCGGCGACGATGCGCAGGTCGTCTTCGAGGTCCGTCTCGATGCGTTCCGAGCGGCAGTCGGTGTCGTTCATGCCCGAGTAGAGAATCGAGACGGCGCCCGTGACGGCGCGGGCGGCGGAGGCCGACCCGAGACGGGCGACAGTCGAGATTTCGGGGTGTGTCAGGTCGAGGCCCGCCGCCTCGGTGAGTGCCGTCGCCGCGGCGGCGAACCCCGATGCCGACGACCCGAATCCGATGTTCGAGGGGAAGGAGTTCTCACTCTCCAGTCGAACGCGGTGGTCGAAGCCAGCGAGTTCACGGACTCGGTCGACGACAGCGCGGATACGCTCTGCGCCGCGTCCGTCGACTTCCTCGCCGCCGATGACGTAGACGTCCTCGTCCGCGTCGGGGAGGAATTCGACCGTCGTCTTCGTGTGACTCGGTGCCGTGCAGACGCTGATGCTGTCGTGGTACGGCATCCGGCGTTCCGTGTCTCGCATCCCGTGATACTTCACGAGGCCCTGAATCGGGTGGGCTTTGGCGGTGGCCTTCATGTTCGAATGGCCGTCAGACTGGGGGTTAAACGTCCCGATAGGTATCGGAACGAAGTGGTCGGAGAAACGAGAAGAGAGGACGGTTGCCGACTGACGCAAGTGTCCAGACTGCGTCGTCGAACCCGCAAACGGTGATGAATCGAGGTGTGGTTGTGCCCGCAGTCGTTACTCTTCGTCTGTCTCTGCTTCGTTTCCGCGTTCCCAGACGTTGGTGACGCTCTCTCCCATCGGTGGTGTGTGGCTGACGTCTCGCATCGTCGCTTTCGCGGTGTTGTCTGTGTGCTTCATGTTTGCCTTGCTACTGAGTACCACGACCCGACTAAAAGGGTTTCGCCAATATTATATTACGACTTATTAGCATACTAGGATCATGAAACACGACGGACGGACGACACGAACGCGGGTCGAACAGACGCCCGATGGTCGCCGACTCGTCGTCTCCCGCGCCGTCTCGGCACCGGCGCGTGTCGCGTGGGACGTGTTGTGTTCCGTCGACGACTGGCCCGAGTGGGGGCCGAGTGTCTCGGCGGTGCGCGGCGTCGACGGACGTATCGAGGCGGGGAGTGGGGGCGAGGTTCGCGTCGCCGGCGTCTGGGTCCCGTTCACTATCGAGACGTGCGACGACTTCCGGTGGACGTGGCGCGTCGCGGGGATTCCGGCGACCGGTCACCGAGTGAGTGCAGTCGGCGTCGACCGGTGCGAAGTCGCCTTCGAGATTCCACTCGCCGCGAGTCTGTACGCCGTGGTCTGTGCAGTCGCACTCCGGCGAATCGAACGTCTCGCGACGGCGACGGGCCGACGCTCAAAACAGGGCGTAGAACGCCACCCCGGCGAGAAGGACGGCGACGAGCACGACGACGAGGACCAGTCCGAGTCCGGACCCTGACGCCTGTGTCTCCGCTTCCGCTGCCGCTTCTTCGGCGTCGATTTCGTCGAGTACTTCCTCGAACTCCGGTTGATGGGGTTCGTGGTACTCGTCGATGACGTCTTCGTCGAGGTCCGCCGCTTCGACGTCCTCCACGAAGTCGTCGAGCGTCTCGAGCGAGATTGGGGTGGTGACTTCCTCGGGGGAGACGAGAAGGCGTGGGTCTTCGTCTTCGTCCTCGGGGAGTTCCAACTGGTCGTCCGACGCGAAGGCGAACGCCAGCGTCTCTCTCGCCTGCGCTTCGTCGCCCGTCGTCAGGAGCGTCCCGGAGACGCCCTGTGACTCACACCGGTCTGCGAACACTTCGACCGTCTCCTCGTCGAACGTCCCCTCGACGTCGACCCAGACGACTTCTGACGGTCGTTCTTCGCCCTCCGCTGCGACGAACAGAAACGTCCGCCCGTCTCGTTCGCTCCGCTTCGTCCGGTCACCGCGTTCGGCGTGGACCTGCCGGCGAACAGTCGCAACCTCGTCAGCATCGAGAAACGAAAGCACACTCGACAACGACACGTCGCTCATTGCGTGAACTGTGAGAGTACCCCCGAATAAAGCTTCGCGCTACTCGGGGCGAATCAGGTCGAACCTGTCAGTCGTCTTTGTGTACTCACTGCCGGCCAGGCGGCCGACGGCATCGAGTTTCGTCGTGTCGAGTTTCCCGTCTGTCAGTACGTCGTCGTCGACGTGTGCGTAGACGACTTCGCCGAGGACGAGCGTGGACGACCCGACTTCCATGCTGTCGTAGAGGGTACACTCGAAGGCGACTTTCGCGTCGGCGACGCGAGGGGCGTCGACGCGAAGCGCCTCCGTCTTCTCGATACCGGCGTGGTCGAACTCGTCGACGTCGGGTGGAACCGTCGCGGCAGTCTGGTTCATCGCTTCGACGACGTCCTCCGTGACGACGTTGACGACGAACTCGCCGTGTTCGATGGCGTTTCGCGGTGTGTCTTTCAGCGATTGGCCGTGTCCGACCGGTGCGAAGACGAGTATCGGAGGGTCGATGCTGGCGACGGTGAAGAAACTGTACGGCGCGAGGTTGTCCGCCGATTCACCGCGGGAACTGACCCACGCTATCGGACGCGGGACGACAGCACCGGAGAGCAGTCGGTACGCCGACCCGAACGCCGTGGGTTCGCCGTCCATCAGTTATCCTCCGTGACGCGTGTTCGCTTGTCCGTCTGTTCGGTCATGATTGAGAGGGGAGTGTGCGAGGGGGATGAATCTGTGGTTGGTCGTTCGGTCGGTGCGTGGAGTTAGAACAGGCCGAGTCCGACTGCGTACGGCCACGAGACGCCACTGAGTGCGAGGAAGACGAGTGACCCACCGAGCATGACGGTGTTCTTGAGGAAACTGGTCATCTCGGACTGTTGTTGGTCCTCGGGGACGGCCCAGAAGTCGTGGAAGAGCGGCGTCCCGACGAGCAGAAAGACTGCGACTGCGCCCGCAGCGAGTGCGGGGAACACGCCCGTGGCGATACCGAGTCCACCGAAGATGAGCATCCCCCCGGAGAACACGACGCCCAAACGTGGCGCGGGCAGGCCCTTCATCTCGGCGTACCCAGTCATCTGGTCGGTGTTCATGAAGTGGTTGAGACCCATGAACGCGACGACAGCACCAAAGAGGACGCGCGCGGCGAGGAACGCGACGTCCGCCCCGGGAGTGGCAAACTGGAGCGTGACGCTCATCGCTGTCCTCCCTGTCGCGTCGTCGTCGGGTGTGGGGCTACATCGCGGGTTTGTGCTAACATTGCGTTATCTGGTACGAGACCGAACCGTCATATACGTTTGCTGACATTCATGTTACCGGGTACCCGTTCAGCCACCCGATAACACGGATGACACCGAATTATCAGCGAGAGAATACGGATGGGAGAGAAACTCCGAACTAGCTGGGTTCGCCATCGAACTCCGGTGGCACGGTATCGGAATTGGTTGTGCTGACGATGGTATCGGTGTGGAAAATTACCGGATGGCGCGAAAGATATACCGTCCTCCACGTTGATAATCAAATGGGACGTGTCAGTAATGATGAAAAAACGAGCTTACTACTGTGGGCCATGACTGAGACATGGGACTCCGCAGGCTACATCGCTAGCTCTCGGTATCGACTCACAGTCTGTGACTATTTAGCCGAACACGGGTCTGGTCTCCCGTCCCGCATTGCCGCCGAAACCGACCTCGCGCAACCACACGTCTCCCGGGCACTATCGGAACTCCGGGAACAAGGTATCGCCGAGCTTCTGGTCCCCGAGTCACAACAGAAAGGCCGACTGTACGGCTTGACTGACCTCGGAGAACTCGCGTACGAACGTGTGGCGTTGGACCAGCGTATCGAACTCTCCGTCGTCGACAGCGACGGGTTCCCGGACTCCTCACTGCTCGCGGAACTCGAAGCACAACACGGTGGCGACCTCCGTGCCGTGGCGTGGGTGGAACCAACGAAGGCGTGGATTCACTTCTCTTCGTCGGCACTCCTCGACGAGTACGACGAAGAGACGCTGAAGACCATCGTCTCGACGCTCGTCAACGAAGAACCACTCACCGAGTCGCTCGAAGACCTACCGGCAGGTCAACCCGAATACGTCGTCTTCGGCCTCGAAGAAGCACTCGTAGTGCGCATTCCTGCCGACGACGACGTGAACATCCTGATTTCGGTCGACAGGTCGTTCGATACCGGGGTCGAATCACTCACGGAGACGTGTTTGAAGCTGACTCGGGCGTCCGTACTCGACACAGAGATGGACTAAGACTTTAGAACTGCTCACGTAGCAGGAGTCCGTGTCAGAATCTCCAACCGTCGTCGGTGTGGACGGATGCCGGTCGGGATGGGTCTGCGGGTGTCGGTCAGCCGATGGCTTGACCGTTCGGGTCGTCCCTGATTTCGAAACTGTCTGGACAGACGTCGTCTCGGCGGAGACGCGGCGTGTCCTGGTAGATATCCCCATCGGGCTCCCGTCGTCTTCCCGGCGAGCGTGTGACGTCGAAGCGAGACGACGCCTCGGGTCGCGTGCATCGACGGTGTTTTTCGCGCCCGTCAGAAGCGTCCTCGACGCACCGACCCACGAACGCGCCAGCGCCGAAAACCGCGACAAGACCGGGTACGGGCTCTCGATACAGGCGTGGAACCTCGTTCCGAAGATTCGAGCAGTCGATTCGGTTCTCGGTGCGACACCCCGCGCTCACGCCCTCGTCTCGGAGTCACACCCCGAACTCGCCTTCGCGGCCTTTGCCGGAGGGCCACTCACAGAACCGAAGTCGACGGCGGCGGGTCGCCGACGCCGACTCGACGTGCTCCGTATGGCGATGCCCGACGACGACCCAGAGACGGTCTATCACGAGACGGTAGACCGAACACTGCGCCGTGAACTCGGCCGCGACGATATCTTGGACGCACTCGTCCTCACAGCAGCGGCGCAGTTCCCACTCGAACCACTTCCTAACGACCCACCAACGGATGCGACAGGTCTCGAAATGGCGATTTACGCCCCACGTGTACCGACCCCCGACTGACGACACTATTGGAGAAAAATAGCAAACATCCGGGATAACTTTTTGCTAGTGATATATAGGCCAATATATTTGAACGGATGGTGTTTTGCAGAAGGCTTTTATGCTCGTTCGCCCACTTATCTGATGGCGTGGCCAGTGTGACTACAACACAGCGCCCTGCCCAGCCCGAATGTGATTCTGTGCCATCTCTCCACTCGGTCGCGCCTCCCGCTGTCAGGACGGTTCGACGCCCTTGCCCCGGGCGTCGGACCATCCACATCGATTCTGCAGACACCTGCTCCGACGACTGTCAGGTGAGTTCCCGTCGCGAAGACGACAGTTGACGCCCCGAAAGTACATCCTTGCCTGCTCCTAACCTCGGCCATGTTCACCGGCAGGACAAACCGACCCTGCTGTCTCTGTGACGACCCCGAAACCGTCACCCGAATCGCCATCCCTCCCCGAGCGGTGACGCTGATGCGGAACGCCGACCCGATTGCGTGGCGCGACATCGTCGGCGACGTGACGCTCCAGTTCTGTGCGAGCGACTGGCGACTCGTCTCCGAACTGGTTCTCGAACTCGGAACACACCCGCTCTCGCGGTGTAACGTCGCTCGCGCCGACTTCAGTCTTCGAGAGGATTTCGAGGCGTATCTGAACACCACCCGCGACGAACCGGACCAACCCGAGCAGGAACGTCGCCTCCTCGAAGACGCCACAGACGTCATCGCCAACGCAGACGACCCGATGGTCGAACGACGTGACCTCGTCGAGGCGTACGTCGTCGTCCGAGCACTGGACGAACTCGACGAACGAGATGGTCCCCACGAACAGGTCGCCGGTGAGGACGCCGGACGGCACTGATATTCGACGAATCCTGACGGTCAGGCAAATAATTAATACCGGTATTTGGTCACGGACGACGTATCAGTCGCTAGTTGGATAGCCGCCACGGCATACTCCATCGAGCACCGCGGCCCGGGACGCGGTTGGCCACTCCCCGTGAACGAAAAATGAATCGACACTTTGCACTCCTGATTGCTGTACTGCTCATCCTCGCTTCGGTCCCCGTGGCGGTGGGTCAAGAAGAACGGGAACCGAACCACGTCCCGGTGTTCCGTGGATACGTCGTCGACCCAGTGGTCGAACCCGGTGTCGAGACGACGGTTCGCGTCGGGTTCTCGAACGACCCGGTCGACACCGAAGACGTGGCGAAGACGGCAGAGAACGTCCGCGTCAGACTCGACCCAGGAAATACACCGTTCGTCGTCAGAACTGGTGACATCTTCGTCGGCACGATGAACGACAGCGATACGCGAGAGGCCGAGTTCCGCGTCGAAGCGCCAGAGAACATCGCTGCCGGTGAGTACACGCTTCGACTCAAGGTCCGCTACGAGTTCGACAACGCTCACCGCCGAACCTACGACGTTGACGTCCCCATCCGCATCGAAGAGCGTGTCCGCTTTGCCGTCGTCGGGTCTGATTCGACAGTCCCCGTCGGAGGACAGGGCGCAGTCGCGCTCACCATCCAGAACACCGGTGAACTCGACGCGAGAAACACCGTCGTCGCCGTGACGTCACAGTCGGCCGACGTGACCTTCGACGGGACGCAGACGGCGACACAGTTCGCCCCCGAGTGGCCCGTCGGCGAGAACCGCACGTTCGTCTACGACACGACGCTGGACGCCAACGGGTCGACTCGCGGGTACGTCCTCGCCGTCGATATCGTCTACGAGGAACCCGACGGTGCCCGATTGCAGTACTCACCACTCGCCGCAGGATTCCTCCCGGTTGCGGAACAGACGTTCTCCATCCAGAACGTCGAGAGCACGCTCCGCGTCGGTGACGACGGGACAGTGGTCGGCGAAGTCGTCAACGACGGCGGGACTCCCGCCAGGAACGTGGTCGTCGGTCTCTCGCTGCCCGAAGGAAGCGCGACGGCGACTGAGACGGAGTACGCCGTCGGTGACCTCGAACCCGGTGCCAGCGCGCCGTTCTCGTTCGACGTGCAAATCTCCGACGGTGCCGACGCCGGTCCACGACAGTACACGGCGACGGTCACCTACCGAGACACCGAGGGCGAACGCCGGACGAGTGACGATATCGACCTTCGCGTGAACGTCGACTCGTCGACGCCCGAGTTCGGCGTCACCGTCGAAGAAGGGACGCTCGAACCCGGCCAGAACGGTGAACTCCGCGTCACCATCGTGAACGACAGGGCCGAAACACTCCGCGACATCTCGGCCAAGATATATCTCGAAGAACCGCTGTCGTCGAGTGACTCGGAAGCCTTCGTCGACGAACTCGCACCCGGCGAGTCGGCAGAACTCGTCTTCGACGTGTCGGCGAGTCGCGCCGCGCTGGAGAAAGTCTATCCGGTCGAACTCGACTTCCGTTACGAGAACGACGCCGGTGAGACCACTATCTCGGATGCCTACCGCGTCCCCGTTCGCGTCGAAGCAGTCGAAGACGGCGGGACGCTCCCGTTCGGCCTGTCGCTCCCCATCGTCGGGGCGGCAGTCCTCGTCGCTGCAGTCGGTGGCGCTGGCGTCCTCGTGGCACGCCGACGCGGACGGCGCTGAACCGTGGCCCGACTCGACCCCCAGTGGTTCATCGACTGGGCAGACGACAAAATCGTCAACCACTCGCGCAGAGTCATCCTCACGTTCCTCGTCCTCACCGTCGTCTTCGGTGCGGGACTGAGCGCCGTCTCGACGGAATCGGGAACCGAGCAGTTCGCAGAAGAAGTCCCCGCCGAGGAGGCGTTCACTCGAATCTCCGAAGAGTTCTCGCCGCGGTTCCAGGAGGGAACGGGGAGTACACAACTCATCCACCGCGCGCCGAACGTCCTGACCAGACGAGAACTCCTGCGGATGCTTGAGGCACAGAAACGACTCGCTGACCGCGACGACTTACGCGTCGTCCAGACTGCGAGTGCTGCCTCTGTCGTCGCCCAGACAATCGACCCGGACGCCGATTCACTGGCCGACCAGAAACGCGCGCTCGAACAGGCCACCGACGGCGAAGTCGCGGCAGCGGTCCGCGAGAACGCCGATAACCCGCGATTCGTCGGCTTGCTCGCAGACGACTTCAACCCGACTGCGGCGAGTTCGACGGCGACCATCGGCGTCGTCACGCACTCGATTCCACTCGCCGACGACTCCGGTGCCGGACAGGGAGGTGACAGTCCGTTGACGCCGATTCAAGGGAAGGCCGTCCGCATCGTCGGGACTGTCGGCGGCGACATCTCCGTCTTCGGGTCGGGCGTCATCGCCGACGAGTTCGGGACGGTCATCACCGACTCGTTGCTCATCGTCGTCCCCGCCGCAGTCGTGTTCATCGTGCTGTTCCTCGTCGTCGCCTACCGTGACCTCGTGGACCTGCTTCTCGGCACCGCGGCACTCGTGATGGCACTCGTCTGGACGTTCGGCTTCCTCGGCCTCGCCAACATTCCGTTCAATCAGGTGATGATTGCGATTCCGCCGCTCCTCCTCGCAGTCGGCATCGACTTCGGTATCCACGCGGTCAATCGCTATCGCGAGGTTCGCGACGACGGGTACGACGTCGGCGAGTCGATGCGGAAAGCGACCGACCAACTCCTCGTCGCGTTCTTCATCGTCACCGGAACCACGGTCATCGGGTTCCTCTCGAACCTCGTGAGCAACCTCACGCCGATTCGTGATTTCGGTGTCGTCGCGGCCATCGGCATCGTCTTTACCTTCTTCGTCTTCGGCGTCTTCCTCCCCGCCGCGAAAGTCGAAGTCGACCGTCTTCGCGAGCGCTACCCCATCCCGACGTTCAGTCAATCGCCACTCGGCCGGGAGGGAAGTTCGCTCGGGGCGGTCCTCCGTATCGGCGTCGGACCGGCGCTTCGCGCGCCAGCGGTTGTCCTCGTGGTCGCCCTCGTCCTCTCGGGGAGCGCCATGTGGTACGCGACGGGTGTCGACACCGAGTTCGGGCAGGAAGACTTCCTGCCACCCGCGGAAGCACCCGCGTACCTGAAGGCCCTCCCCGAACCCTTCGCGCCGAGTGAGTACAGCGTCGTCGCGGACATCGAGTTCCTCGAAGAGCGATTTTCCTCGTCACAGAGCGGGGTGGTGACGGTGTTCTTGGAGGGGCGGGCGACAGACGACGCCTTCCTCGAAGAACTCGACCGGGTGGCACAGGACCCACCGGACACCTTCATCTCCGAGAACCGTCGCGCCGACTCGACGAGCATCCTCACCGTGATTCAGGACGAAGCGAGTCGCAACGAGGAGTTCGCGATGGTCGTCGCCCGCCACGACAGAGACGGCGACGGCATCCCGGACCGGAATCTCGACGAAGTGTACGACGCACTCTTGTCGACGGAGTCGGCGGACCGCGCCCTCGAATACATCTCCGACGACTACGAGACTGCACGCGTCGATTACCGCGTCGAGGCGGACGCCGCCGACGACGCCGTCGTCGCGGACACACGCGAGATGGCCGACCGCTTCCGGACCGAAGGCACCGCAACCGGCGCAGTCGTCGTGTTCGACGCCATCTCCGACCTCATCCTCGACTCGGCGATTCAGAGTCTCATCCTCTCGATGCTCGGCACCGGGGCGTTCCTCATCTTCGTCTACTGGTGGCTCGAAGGCCGTCCGTCGCTCGCGCTCGCGAACCTCGTGCCGATTCTCGTGGCGGTGACCTTCGTCGCGGGGACGATGCGTCTCTCGGGTATCTCGTTCAACGCGTTTACCGCGACGGTCCTCGCGTTGACTATCGGCCTCGGCGTCGACTACTCGGTCCACGTCGTCCACCGATTCATCGACGAACGCGCCGAACACGATTTGGAGACTGCACTCGACCGGACCGTTCGCGGGACTGGCGGTGCTCTCGCCGGGAGCATGCTCACCACCGTCTTCGGGTTGGGCGTGCTCGTCCTCGCCGTGCTCTCTATCCTCGGGCAGTTCGGCCTCCTCACCGCCGCGAGCATCGTCTACTCCTTCCTCGCGTCGATTCTCATCTTACCGTCGGCACTCGTCCTCTGGGACAGATTCAGCGGCAACGACCCGGTGGTTCCCCTCGGCGGCCCCGAACGCGACGCTGGCGCGGTTCCATCCGCCGACTGACACCCCGATTTCGTCCCTACGGTCACGGCGCTGTTCGGCGAAGGTTTTTGTGGGAATACGAGACCACCACGTCTCGTGTCGGCTCCGAGCCCGAGACCCGTAAAACCGAACCCACACTTCCGAACGTCGACTCCCCGCCCGATTTGCCGGTCAGTTCAGGCGCCAGTCCCCACGCCGAACAGTCGCGTCGTTCCCCACGAGACGACGATGATGCCGACGATGAACACCGCGAGCGCACCCATCATCGGAAACGGGTCCAACGTCGGTCCGTCGAAGAATGGCCCGCGAATGATGAGAAAGGCTGTCCCCACCGAAAGGCCGAGGCCGACACCCGTGACGATAGTGAAGAAGAGCTTTGCCACCCCGATTCCCCGCGTGTCCGTCCGGAAGTCCATGGGTCACGTCCGTTCGTCCGCCTCTTGAACGATTTGGCCGACTTACTGACGTGAGCGCGTCACGAGACGGCCTCGACTACCGCTCGATGCGGAATCCAGTCTCGCCGGCCGGTTCTTCGTACGTCACCTCGACGTCACGGACGCTGGCCATCGGACTCCCGTCGTGGCACCACTGGACCATCGACTCCACGTCGTCGCGGGGGCCCTCGAACACCGCTTCGACCCGTCCATCGTCGAGGTTCTTCACCCACCCATCGACGCCCAGGTCACGAGCGGTGTCGCGGGTCGTCGCCCGATAGTACACTCCCTGGACGTGGCCCGAGACGTAGACGTGTGCGCGAGTACGCGAACTCTCACTCATAGCCGAGGCTACGGCCTGCGGTGTCAAAGGCCTGCTGTCTCTCGGTCTGGCGTCGCCACGGACCGGTTGGCCGACACCGTCTCACCCGTGTGGGCCTGTGTGGCATCGTCGCACGCACCGTCCGAATCGTCAGCATCTAAGTGCGGCCCCGACGACGCTGGATTATGGAACTCTTCGGCACCGCCGGCATCCGCGGCAGTGTGACCGAGCGCGTCACGCCGGAACTCGCGCTCAGCGTCGGGCGCGCCGCCGGCCGCGCCGCACTCGAATCGGACCCCTCGGCCGAGTTCGTCGTCGGCCGAGACGGACGAACCAGCGGGCCGGGCCTCGCCGCCGCCATGGAAGCAGGACTGCTCTCCGCGGGCGCAGACGTGGTCCGTATCGGCGTCGTCCCGACGCCGGCACTGGCATTCGCTTCGCAGGGCCGTCGCGGTGTCATGCTCACCGCCTCTCACAACCCGCCGACGGACAACGGCATCAAGATGCTCGTCGACGGGCAGGAGTACGACCGAGCGCTGGAACAGGACATCGAAGCGCGCGTCGAAGCGGACGCACCACCCGTCGCGTGGGACCACTGGGCCGAACGCGGAACGGAAGACGTCCTCGACGACTACCGCGACGCAATCGTCGACTTCGCTCGCGGCCACGGGTCTGACCTCGACGGCCTCAGCATCGCCGTCGACTGTGGAAACGGGATGTCTGCGCTCGCCACGCCGCAGGTGCTCCGTGACCTCGGCGCGCACGTCGTCACGCTGAACGCGCAGATAGACGGTCACTTCCCCGGCCGTGAGTCGAAACCGACGCCAGAGTCACTGAAAGACCTCCGCGCGTTCGTCGCCGACGGCGACTTCGACTTCGGTATCGGTCACGACGGCGACTCCGACCGAATCGTCATCGTCGACGACGAGGGGGACGTCGTCCACGAAGACACGGTCATCGCCATCGTCGGCGAACACTACGTCCGAACGAGCGACGTGGCCGACCCTGTCGTCGTCACGACGCCGAACGCCTCGGGACGTATCGACGAACGGGTCACCGAGGCGGGTGGCCGCGTCGAGCGCGTTCGACTCGGGGCGCTCCACGAGGGAATCGCCAGCGCCCGCGACGCCGGTGGCGACGTGGTCTTCGCGGCCGAACCGTGGAAGCACATCCACCCGTCGCTCGGTGGGTGGATAGACGGCGTCGCCTCGGCGGCACTCATCGCTCGTCTCGTCGCCGAATCGGGGCTCGACGGCCTCCGCGCTCCGGTGACCGAACGACCGTATCGCAAAGTCAGTGTCTCGTGTCCCGACGAGAAGAAGACGGCCGTGATGGCCGCGCTCGAACAGTCGCTCCCGGCGGAGATGGACCCCGAGTCGGTCGATACCGACTACGGCGTCCGCCTCGAATTTGCCGACGCGTCGTGGACGCTCGTCCGACCGTCGGGGACCGAACCCTACATTCGCGTGTACGCCGAGGCAGACGACGTCGACGCCCTCGTCGATGCGGTGACGAGCGTCGTGGAAGCCGAGGTCACCGAGGCGTAATCGATAGCGCCCACGTAATTCCCACGGCGTAATCAATAGCATGGACGGATAAACGGCGCGTTGGTTTTCTTGGATTTTCCCGAATATTCCTACACAGACGGCGAAGCGACACCTTTAACCGATTTTCCACTCCCTTCTCTCAGTAGGTGTTCACCAACATGGACAGACGTTCTTTTGTCAAAGTGACCGGACTCGCAGGACTCACAGGACTCGCCGGATGTACCGGCGGCCCGGGTGAGAGCGAAGAGACGACGACCACCGAAGCCTCGGGCGGGGACGGTGGCGAGGAGACGACGACGGAGTCCGAAGAGACGACGACGGAGTCGTCCGAGGAGACGACGAACGTCGGGATGGTCTACGCGACTGGCGGCCTCGGTGACGGGTCGTTCAACGACCAGGCGCAGCAGGGTGCCATCCAGGCGGAAGAGGAACTCGGCATCTCGTTCGACGAGTCTCAGCCCGACGAAGTCTCGCAGTTCAAGACGTTCCAGCAGCAGTTCGCGCAGTCCACCAACCCGAACTACGACCTCGTCTGCTGTATCGGCTTCCTGCAGACCGACGCACTGTCGGAGACGTCGGGTACGTACCCCGACCAGAACTTCATGCTCGTCGACAGCGTCGTCGACGCGCCGAACGTCGCCAACTACGTCTTCGCAGAACACGAGGGCTCGTACCTCGTCGGCCAGATGGCCGGTCTGCTGACGACGCAGGAGTTCTCCGCGGGCGCAGGTTCGACGTCCCCCGACTCCGCGACGCTCGGATTCGTCGGCGGTGTCGAGGGTGACCTCATCAAGAAGTTCGAAGCCGGGTTCAAAGCCGGCGTGATGGCCGCAAACGAGGACGCCGAAGTCCTCACGAACTACACGGGGAGCTTCAACGACCCCGCTGCGGGGAAGGAAGCGGCACTCGCGATGTACAACAACGGCGCCGACATCGTCTACCACGCCTCGGGTAACACCGGGACGGGCGTCTTCCAGGCCGCACAGGAACAGGGCAAGTTCGCCATCGGTGTGGACCGCGACCAGTCGGTGACGAAATCCTCGTACGCCGACGTCATCCTCGCCAGCATGGTCAAGCGCGTCGACACGGCCGTCTTCAGCTCCATCGAATCGGTCGTCGACGACGAGTTCCAGGGTGGCGGCATCGTCACGCTCGGCCTCGAACAGAACGGTGTCGACATCATCTACGGTGACGGTATCGGGTCCGACATCCCGAGCGCCGTCACGGACGAAGTGACGGCCTCTCGCGAGGCAATCGTCGCGGGCGACGTCGAGGTCCCCACGGACCCGTCGAACGTCTAAGCCGGCGCCGTCGCCAAACGTCGACGAATCGGCATAAATCCGAACCTATCCGCTTATCAACGAACCCAAGGAAACCACACATATGGCCACAGCCGTCCATCTCGACGGAATTACCAAACGGTTCCCCGGCGTCATCGCCAACGACGACGTGGACCTCTCCGTCGAGCGCGGGACAGTACACGCACTCCTCGGCGAGAACGGGGCCGGAAAGACGACGTTGATGAACGTCCTCTATGGCCTCTATCACCCCACCGAGGGTCGTGTCGTCATCGACGACGAGGAACGAACGTTCGAATCGCCACGTGATGCTATCGACGCCGGCGTCGGGATGATTCACCAGCACTTCATGCTGGTCGACCCGATGACCGTCACCGAGAACATCACACTCGGCAACGAGCCAACAAAGTGGGGCAACCTCGCCGTCGACAGAGATGCCGCCCGCGAGGCTGTCGTAGAGCTTTCGGAACGCTACGGGTTCGACGTCGACCCGGACGCCCGGGTCGAGGATATCTCCGTGGGTGAACAACAGCGAGTCGAGATTTTGAAGGCACTCTATCGGGGTGCCGAGATACTCATCCTCGACGAACCGACGGCGGTGTTGACACCGCAGGAAGTCGAGGAACTCTTCGACGTATTAGAAGAACTGACCGAACAGGGAAAGACGATTATCTTCATCTCGCACAAACTCGGCGAGGCGATGCGCGCCGCCGACGAGATTACCGTCCTCCGAGACGGGAAGAACGTCGGCACCGTCGAGGCGAGCGAGACGACGCGCGAGGACCTGGCCAACCTGATGGTCGGCCGTGAGGTCCTCCTCGACGTCGAAAAACGACCGTCGGAGACGGGCGACACCGTGTTGTCGGTGTCGAACCTCGCCGTCGACGACGACAGAGGTGTCCGGGCCGTCAACGACGTCTCGTTCGACGTCAAAGCTGGCGAAGTGTTCGGTATCGCCGGCGTGGACGGCAACGGGCAGTCACAACTCATCGACGCGGTCACCGGACTCCGCAAACCGAAACGGGGACGCATCGAGTTCGGTGGCGACGACGTGACCAAGCGCCCACGCCGCGAACGCATCGAAGACGGGATGGCGTACATCCCCGAAGACCGGCAAGAACGTGGCCTCGTCATGGACTTCGACCTTATCGAGAACGCCATCCTCGGCAGTCAACACAGCCCCGAGTTCGAGTCCAACGGCCGCATCGACTGGGCCTCGACGCGTGGCCACGCCGAAGATATCATCGAGAAGTACGACGTGCGACCACCGAACCCAGAGGCGACTTCCGAGTCGCTCTCCGGCGGGAACCAACAGAAGTTCATCGTCGGCCGTGAGTTCGAACGCGACCCGTCGCTGGTCGTCGCCGCGCACCCGACGCGCGGTGTCGACGTTGGCTCTATCGAGTTCATCCACGAACAACTCCTCGAACTCCGGAGTCGCGGTGTCGCTATCCTCCTCGTCTCCTCGAAACTAGACGAGGTACAGGGGCTCTCCGATAGACTCGGCGTGATGTACGAAGGAGACATTATCGACGTGGTAGACCCGACAGAGACGACAGAAGAAGAACTCGGCCTGCTGATGGCCGGAGAACGCCCCGACGAGCACGACGACGTTTCGGTCGCAGACGTAGACAGCGTGGCTACGGGCGGTGAGAGTCTGTGAGCGCCCGTGACCGGGCGGAGTCCGTCCTGCGCCGACTCGTCGACGCATCGGCGACCGAACGCATCCTCATCAGTCTCGCGTCGCTCGTCCTCGCAATCGCCGTGGGGACGGTGCTCATCCTCGCCGCAGGGCGGATGACGTCCTGTACCGCGCAGTCTGCGGTCTACTACTTCAACGTCGGGTTCTGTTACGACCCGGTGTTGGTGTTCGACCGCCTGTTCTTGGGTGCACTCGGTGACCCGTTCAGCGGTGGCTGGTCGCCCGACGGTCAGTTCTCCATCGCGATGCGCGAGACGACGCTCCTTATCTTCACGGGCCTCTCCGTCGCCATGGCGTTCCGCGCGGGCATCTTCAACATCGGGACGCAGGGACAGATGGTCGTCGGCGGACTCGCCGCCGCACTCGGCACGCTCTGGGCGTCGCCGTTCCTCTCGGGCACCGTCGGAACGCTCGTGTTGGTCCCGTTCGGCATCCTCGTCGGTGCCGTCTTCGGTGGGCTCTACGGTGTGATTCCGGGCCTCCTGAAGGCGTACGCCGAGGCGAACGAAGTCATCACGACCATCATGCTCAACTTCATCGCGGGCGGGGTGACGCTGTATCTCGTCAGCGACGTGTTCAAAGACCCCAACAGCCCTGCGAATCAGACCATCCCGCTCCCGGATTACGCACAGTTCCCGGCCGTCCTCTTCGGGAGCAGGCAGGACTTCTCGCTGTACGCGCTCTTCTTCGGCGTGCTCACGCTGTTCGCGCTGTACTACGTCCTCGAACACACCTCGTTCGGGTACGACGTGCGGACGAGCGGGATTCAACCCGAAGCGGCGGAGTACGGCGGTGTCGACGCCGCCAAGACCATCGTGTCGAGTTTCGGTCTCTCGGGTGCTCTCGGCGGCGTCGCCGGCGCACTCTACGTGACGATGGTCCTCGGGAAGTTCCAGTCGGGCGTGCCGGCGTACGGATTCGACGGTATCACCGTCTCCATCCTCGCGGGGAACAACCCACTCGGCGTCGGATTCGCTGCACTCCTCTTCGGCGTCCTGAAGAGTGGGACGACAGTCGTGCAGTTCGCGACGGACGTGCCGCCGCAACTCGTCGGCGTCCTGCGGGGACTCATCATCCTCTTCGTCGCGATGCCGGAGTTCTTCCGCCTCATCGGCCGGCGTTTGCTGCCGGACCCAGACAAACCATCGACCGTCGCCACCGACGGTGGTCTCACCGTAGGTGAGAGTACGCCGGAGAGTCAATCCGGCGGTGGTGAGCGAATCGAAGATTCGCGAGCCTCGTTGGACGACCAGTCCAACGGTGGCGTCGCAGGAGGTGACGACGAATGAGTGAAGAAACCACGACCACAGAATCGAGATTCGACCTCGAAGACCTCTCTTCGCGAGCAATCGCCATCGCAATCGCAGTCGGTGGCCTCCTCGCCATCTTCGTCTTCGGGCTCGTCTTCCCCGACTCGATTGCCGGAACGCTCACCGACATTCTGACGAGCGAAGGGACGCTCTCGGCGGCGCTTCGCCTGTCGGTTCCCATCGCCCTCGCGGCACTCGGCGGCATCTTCGCGGAGAAGTCGGGTGTCATCAACATCGGTCTGGAAGGCCTACTCATCATCTCGGCGTTCACCGCCATCTACGTCACCGACATCACCGGCGGCGTCTGGGTCGGGTTCGTCGGTGGCGTCGTGGCGAGCGTGCTGCTCGCACTGCTGTTCGCCATCGTCGTCATCGAGTTCCGCGCGGACCAGATTATCGCCGGCCTCGCCGTGTGGCTCATCGCGCTCGGACTCGCACCGTTCGCCTCGCAGGTCATCTACGGGCGGCCGAACTCCCCGAGTGTGGACACGCCCGGCACCATCGCCATCCCGGTGCTCTCGGATATCCCGTTCTTCGGCGCACTGTTCGACGCGTCGCCGACGGTGTATCTGATGTTCATCGCCGTCGTGCTGTCGTGGTACGTCCTCAACCGGACGACGTTCGGTCGGTGGGTCCGCGCCAGCGGTGAGAATCCGAAGGCGCTCGACACCGCCGGTGTCGACGTCTCGCGCATCCGATACGCCGCCGTCCTCCTGTCTGGCGTCCTCGCCGGCATGGGCGGTGCGGCGCTGTCGCTCGACTTGGGCCAGTTCACCGGGAACGGACCGACGATGGTCAACGGGAAGGGGTTCATCGCCATCGTGGCGTACCTCTTCGGGAACTACAACCCGGTCGGCGCGTTCTTGTCGACCATGTTGTTCGCCGGCCTCGACGCGATGCAGACGGTCTTACAACTGCAGGGCATCGGCCTGCCGCGACAACTCATCCGCATCATCCCGTTCGTGATGGTCATCGTCGTCCTCGCGTTCGTCGGCCGCACCCGCATCCCGGCGGCGGCGGGCGAGCACTACGATACGGGCGAAGACAACCGGTAGTCCGTTCTCCCTGGATTCTCTCCTTCGCGCAATTATTGCGAGAACACCGGTTTCGAATGCGTTTCCCCACAGTTTGCTGTGTTCTCGAAAGCCGAGTCCTGTTTGTGGGTTGATAAACTAACAACCGATGCGGGAGTAAAGAGTTTTCAGCCCACGATATGCAGGTGATACCATGTCCACGCAAGAGCACGATACCGCCGAGGGAGCCTCGGCTGACCCACGGAAGATTTCCGTGGACGTAGTGGTCGTCGGCGCGGGTACCTCCGGGTGCTACGCCGCAGCGACCATCGCGAACGAGGGCTACGACGTAGCTATCGTCGAGCGTAAGACCGAGGACGAAGCGGGCCACATCGCCTGCGGTGACGCCCTGAAGGGTGCGAACGACTTCCCGGATGCGATTCCGAAGTCGAAGATAGAACCCGCGTTCACGAACACCGAGGTAGACCACGGTCGGTTCGAGATTCCACAGGAAGACACCATCCTCGACATCCCCGTCCCCGGCGAACTCGCCGTCATCGACCGCTGGGAGTACGGCCGCCTCATCATCGAAGGCGCAGACGAAGCGGGCGTGGAGTTCTACTACGACACCGTCGTTCAGGACGTCCTGCAGGACGACGACGGAACCGCAACCGGCATCCGAGGCAAGCGCAAGGGTGAGCGCGTCCAGTTCGACGCCGACATCGTCATCGACGGTGCGGGGTCGCTGTCGCTCCTCCAGGACAAAGTCGACTTCTCCGATTCGACGTTCGACACTAACGTCTCCTACTCACATTTCTCCTCTGCGTACCGCGAAGTCGTCGAAGTGGAGGACCCCGTCGAGTGGTCCGACGCCCTCGTGTTCAAACCCGCCAAGATTGCGGCGGGCTACGTCTGGTACTTCCCCCGGACCGACACCACCATCAACGCCGGGCTTGGCTTCCAGATGTCGGAAGAACCGATGAAACTGGTCGAGGACCTCAAGGAGGACCTGCGCAACCGCGAGGAGTTCCAGGGTGCAGAAGTCGTCGACAAACTCGGTGCTGCGCTGCCGACCCGCCGCCCCTACGACTCTGCGACGGCCCCCGGATACATGGCCATCGGTGACGCCGCTGCCCACGTCAACCCGACGACTGGCGGCGGTATCGCCGGGGCCGCTTACGCCGGTTCGTACGCGGGCGAACAGGCAGTCATCGCACTCGAAGAAGGCGACGTGAGCGAGGAGATGCTCTGGCGCTACAACCAGCGCGTCATGGACCACTTCGGAGGCCGCTACGCCAGCCTCGACGTGTACAACATCCTCTCGACGGCCGTCGACGTGGACGACCTGATGGGTCTCATCGCGTCGATGCCCGGCGAGAAACTCGCGGAAGCTCTCTACTCCGGCACCACCTCGTTCGGACCGCTCTTACTCCTCCAGACTGCGGCGTCGAGTTTCGGCCACTGGCGGCAGATTCTCAACTTCTACCGCGTGAAGCAACTCGCCGACGAACTGCTGACCCACTACGAGCGCTACCCGAGTCGGCCGAGCGCGCTCGCGGGGTGGCAGGACGAACGGGACCGAATCATGGACGACATCTACGAACTCACTGGCGCGGACCCGAAGTACTGACGTCGTCGTCGAGGACGTTTCGGAACTCGAATCGCGCACCACCGGACTCGCCGTTCGTCACCGACACCGACCAACCGTGAGCGTCGGCGACGCCGGAGACGATTGCGAGTCCGAGGCCGGTCCCTTCTGGGTCGGTGGTGTATCCGGATTCGAAGATGCGTGCCTGTTCTTCGGGTGGGATACCCGGGCCGTCGTCTTCGACGAAGAATCCGTCGTCGAGTGTGCCGACGCGAACGTGAACGCCAGACCCGCCGCGCGTGAAGGGAGCCTCCCTCGGTGTGTGTGCTTCAGTTCCACCGTCTCCGGCAGCGTTGCCTCGTGGTTGCTGTCCGTTCAGTGGTTCTCGGTCCACAGAGACGTCAGGCGTGGCCTGTCTGTTCGGCGGGGCGTGGTCCACCGCGTTGTCGGACGAAGTGCGACTGTTCGTGGAACCGTGCTCGACAGCGTTCCGAAAGAGGTTCTCGAAGACGGCGGTGAGTCGTTCTGGGTCGGCGACCAGTTCCATATCCGACTCCACGGTGAGGCTCGAAGCGTCGAGGTCCGTGCTGGCCACCGCGTTCGCCGCGACGTTCGCGAGTCCGACCGATTCCGCCTCCCCCACCGTCTCGCCGGTTCTCGCGAGTTGGAGGACGTCTTGAATGAGCGCCTCCATCCGGTCGTGGGCGTCGGCCACCGTCGAGAGGTGTTCGTATCCGTGGCCCTCACGAGCGAGTTCGAGACGCATCTGTGCGACGTTCAGCGGATTCCGCAGGTCGTGGCTGACGACGGAGGCGAACTGGTCGAGACGCTCGTTTTGTCGCTGGAGTTTGGCTTCGTGGGCGTCGCGTCGGGCGTTCCACCTGACGGCACCGACGACGAGGGCGAGCGACCCGACCAGCAACGCGCCGTCTTCGAAGACGAGCGTGAAGAGTTCGGGTTGGACGACGAGTTCGCCGAGTGCGTCGGTTGCCGCGTAGAGGCCGACGAGGACCGTCCCCGCGTAGAGTGGCCGCCAGATACTCTGAAACTCGCGGAGTCCGCCGAGTGCTATCGTTCCGACGAGTGAAATCGGGACGAGCAAGAGTTTGACGACGAAATGCGCCCACGGGACGCCCGAAGCACCGGGAAAGACGAGGAACTGAACACTGGCGACTCCGACGATGACCCCGAGTGCGGCGAGGGTCGGTCGGAGGCCAACGTCCTCTATCGATTCACTTCGGAGCGGCCCCATCGCTGGCGGCTATGCACGGGGGGGACAAATAACCGCTGGCGGTTTCTTACCACACCAGAGTCGGGTCAAAACGGTGCTGACCTCCCAGACAAGCGATTCAGGGCTGTTCTGCGGCGATACGCGTAGCACTCCCCGAGAGAACGTCGATGGCGATGCGGATGGTCGCTTCGTCCACGTCGAAGGTCCCGGTGTGGTGGCCGCCGGGGTGGTCGGTTCCGACGCCGACGTAGGCGGCGAGGCCACCCTGGTCTTGGACGTGTTGCATGAGGTACGTCGCGTCTTCGCTGCCGCCGAGGTCGTCGGTGTCGAGGATGGACTCGACGCCGTCGACGCCCTCGCTGACGGCACCGACGATGGTTCGAAGTATCTCGTCGCTTCGGGCGCTCGGTGCTCTCCCTTCGACCGAGATGTCGGTCTCACAGTCGTGCATCGCGGCGGCCGACTCGATGACCGTGTGTGCCCGGTCTTCCATGTACTCCATGAGTTCGGTCGTCGCGCCCCGCACCTCACCTTCGATGAACGACTCTTCGGCGACGATGTTCGTCGCCGTTCCCCCGCCCATCACGCCGACGTTGACGCGGGTCGCACCGTCGGAGTGCCGAGAGATGCCGTAGAGGTTCTGGATGGCCGTGGCGGCGGCGAGGTTGGCGTTGTTGCCTTCCTCTGGCTTGGCACCTGCGTGGGCAGGTTCGCCCCTGAAGTCCGCACGGAAGTGCGAGACTGCGAGGAAGCCATCGACGCCGCAGACGACTTCGCCCGTCGGGTGGTCGAGGCCGACGTGCACGGCGAGGAGGTAGTCGACGTCGTCGAGGTGGCCACCGTTCACCATGGCCTTCCCGCCGGCAATCATCTCTTCGCTCGGTTGGAAGAACACCTTGAACGTCCCTTCGAAGTCCGAGGCGGCGACTGCGTCGAGAACGCCGAGGCCGATTGTCGCGTGTGCGTCGTGGCCGCAGGCGTGCATGTACCCCTCGTTCTCCGACCGGAACTCCTCGGCCGCAGGGAGGTGGTCGTCGTCGCCAGATTCCGTGATTGGGAGTGCGTCGATGTCGACGCGCAGTCCGACCGTGGGCCCCTCGCCCCGTTCGAGGACGGCCACGGCACCCGTCATCCCGCCGGCGAGTCGTTCGAGGACGTCTTCACGGGCACCCGCCGCCCGTGCTCGTTCGACCCACTCGTCCAATTCGTCGTCGTCGGGGACGGCCATCCTGTCCGCTGCGTCGAGTATCTCGGGGCCGACGTAGAGTGCGTCGAGGTCACGCGTCTCCAGTTCGTCGACGATGCGGGCGGTGGTGTAGAACTCGCGCCAGGCGGGTTCCGGGTGGCGGTGGAGGTCACGACGGAACGCAACGAGGTCCTCGAATGTCGCCTCTTGGCTCATGCACCGAGATTCTCCACGGTTCCTGATAAACGCTCGTGACAACGATGGAGTAAAATCAATTTTTGGAAAAAATGTTAGAGGAAATTCGTGCAGCTTTTATCCCCGTCCGAAAGTGAGACAGACGATGCCAGAAGAACCGGATATAGAGCTCAGTTTCCGCGGGGGGAGGCTCGTCAGTGCGCTCCCCATCGCCCTGTTCATCGCATGGGCGATTTTCCAGAGCGGTATCCTCGGCATAGGCGATACGACCGGCCTCGTCGCGGGGATGCTGACAGGACTCATCGTGGGAATGGTGTTCGTCCGGGGAGACTGGAAGGACTACGCGGACGTTATCTTCGCAGGTATGACCCGGCGAGTCGCCGCGACGGCAGTCGTCGCGTGGCTCTGGGCGGGTATGTTCGCCGAAACCATTCAAGTCGGCGGGTTCGTCGATGGCCTCGTGTGGGCCGCGACCATTCTGAACGTCGGCCCGGGACTGTTCCCGGCCGTGACGTTCCTCTTGGCCGCGTTGCTCGCGACGGGCATCGGCACTGGTTACGGCACTGCGATTGCCTTCACGAGCCTCGTGTTCCCTGCGGGGCTCCTCCTCGGTGCGAATCCAGTACTGCTATTCGGCGCAATCCTCTCCGGCGCTGTCTTCGGAGACAACCTCGCCCCAGTCAGTGACACGACAATCGTCTCTGCGGTGACCCAAGACGCAGACATCGGTGGTGTCGTCGCGTCCCGTGTGAAATACGCCGTCGTCGCGGCGGCGCTCGCAATCGTGGCCTACCTCGTCGCCGGATTCGGTATCCCCGGCGTCTGGGGTGGCATGCCGCACGCCAACGTCTCCGGACAGGTAGACGCGAGCGTCTCGGCGTGGGGACTCGTTCACCTACTCGACATCGCGCTCGTCATCGTCCTCGCTATCCGTGGCCGCCACATCATCGAGGCCATCTCGTGGGGACTGTTCGCCGCCGCAGTGTTCAACGTGCTCCTCGGTGTCGCGGGCCTCGTCGACGTCTCTGTCGGGAGCATGCTCCTGTTCAGTGCGCCAGCGAACGGGCTGACGCAAGCAGTCGCCTCTCTCCCTGTCGTCGGCGCGTTCGTCGAGACAGTGCCGGCCGCACAAGTCGGCGTCGGCGGGAGCATCTACTCCGGTGCTGCGGGCTTCTTCCCGCTCATCGTCCTGACGCTCCTGCTCGTCGCCGGTGCTGAAATCATGCGCGCGGGTGGCGGGTTCGACGCGATTCAGGAACTGCTCATCGACCGTATCGCGACGACGGTTCGTCGCGCCGAGACGACGATGGTTCTCGGGACGGCACTCGTCAACGCGACGGTCACCATCAACACGGCCGCAGAAATCGCTATCGCGCCCTACATCGCCACGCTCGGCAAGCGCTTCAACATCAACGGCTACCGCCGCGCCAACATCCTCGACGCCAACACCTCGGCGCTCGGGTACATCTTCCCGTGGGGCGGTGGCCTGCTCGCTGGCCTCGGTGCCATGCAGGGACTCGTCGGTGGCGAAGCGACGCCGTGGTTCACCCAGCAGATGGTCGTCAACCCGGCGTCCGTCTGGCCCTACGTGTTCCACGGGTGGTTCCTCGTCGCCGTGTTCCTCTTTGCGGCGTGGACCGGGTACGGCCGCGAATACGTCTCTGACCGCACCAGTGAGGAGGTGAGTCGCGTATGAGCCGACTCGAAAAACTCCTCGCCGGGTGGACGTTCCGAACTGCCACGCCCGCGTTCGAGACGGGCGAAGAGATTACGGCGTACGTGACCCACCGCGACGAAGACGGCTATCTCGTCCGCGTCGGTGACTCGAAGCTTCGCATCGGTGAGGCAGAGGGCATCGATATCGAGACGAAAGTCCTGCTGAAAGTCACGTCGTTCGACGACACCACCCACGAGGGAACCGCCGAGGTAGTCGACGTCCTCGGGACGGACCTCTAAGCGGCAGCGAACACGCGCCGCTATCTGGTTTCATTTTTCGACAGAACCGAAAACGAGAGCGACGGCGTCGTCGCGCCAGGACCTGCGTCGGAACCGCGTCGTCAGTTACGACGGTGGCCGAGCGGTTTCTTCTGTTCGACTTCTATCTCGACGTGGACGCTGTCGGGGAACTCCTTGTGACCGACTTCGCGGGCGATGTGGTCTGCGCCGTGGATTTCGATGCGTCGCGTGTAGACGGTGTAGTTCCACGACGAGAACTCGTCGCCCGGTTGGAGCGTCCGGTACTGCGGAACGCTGGTGCGCTTCGGCTGGTCGGCGTGGGGGCCGCGGCACTCGGCGCCCTTTCGCTCGACGAACTGCTTGATGTCGTCGGCGACTCTGTCGAGGACAGCCTTGTCACCGCTTTGGAAGGTTAGTTTCGTGACGAAGGTCATAGCTGGGTACTACTACCTTGTTGGTCGCTCCGACGGTAAAAGCGCATCTACACGAACTCGGTGACAGAGTCCACAGAGACAGTGCGTCGCGTCAGCACGGGTCGTCCATCCACGTCTGTCCGACCCTCACGAACGACCCTGTTGACACGGTACATCCTCCGATACCCTCTTAAAGGGTGGCACGTTTATTTCCGGTAATGGCAGTCGAAGCGGTCAGCGCTGGTGCCATCCTCTTCCGCGACACCCGCGGCCGGAGGGAGTATTTACTCCTGAAGAGCCGTCCTGGGGACTGGGAGTTCCCAAAAGGCGGGGTCGAGGGGAATGAGGAGCTCCAGCAAACGGCAATCAGGGAAGTCAAAGAGGAGGCGGGAATCGAAGATTTCCGTCTCATCGACGGCTTTCGCGAAGATTACAGCTACGTCTTCGAAGCGAACGGTACGACTATTCACAAGACGGTTCACCTCTTTATCGCCCGGTCGTTCGAGGCCTCTGCAGAGCTCTCGACGGAACACCGTGACCTGCAGTGGCGCGACTACGAACAGGCGATAAACACCATCACGCAGGATGGTCCGCGCGAGATATTCGAGCGAGCACACGAGTTCCTCGACCAACTCGCGGCGAAGAACGAAGGCGAACACAAGTACCTGCGGTAACGCGGGTCGCACGCCGCGACTCGCGCGTTCGAGACGCCCAGAAGCGACGCCGCTCGGGGTGTCTGCCGAGATGCTTCTCCGGGACCGAAACGACTTCCGTCCCGCAGACTGACTCCCTGTCGTGAGCGACACCACCGACCGCGACCCGGAATTTGCCTTCGAGCTACGCGTCTGTCGGTGGGCAGAACTCGCGTGGCATCCCGACGGCCCACGCCCGGCGATAGTCGCTCGGCAACTCGGGACGCGCGAACGCCGGTGGGACACCGTCGTCGTCGAAGTCGACCCCGAGGCGTTCGCCGCACGGCACGCCCTCTCGACGGACGGGTTCGACTCCGACCTCTTGCGCGTCGTCCGTCACGCCCCCGCCGAGTGGCGATGGTACCGCGATGCGATTCCGGAACCCGACTTCCCGTGGCGACACGTCGTGCCGGCGGTCCACCGTGCGGCAGGGCGTGGATTGGTCGAAAAACGCCGCGGGTCGCGAAACCGCGTCGAGTACAGACAGACCGCGCCCTACCCCGACTGGGTCGAACGAATCGTCGCCATCGAGAACAAACCGAATCTCGACGCGAGTGCCGCCCGCGCGCTGGCCGACCAGTTAGAACACGACGTGTCGCGGGCGCTCGCAGACGAGGTGTGGGTCGCCACGGAAGCGACGGGCAGGCGGGTCGAACCCGCCTTGCTCGAAGACATGCCGATGGAAGTCGGCATCCTCGCCGTCGACGGCGACTCGGCCGACGTGCTGTGGCACCCGAGTAAACTCACGCCGGACCCCGCCGACGCTCGCCGACGACTCGTCCTCGCAGAGCGGGCTTACGACCGGGGCTGGCGAACGTATCTCGACACGATGCGTCCGGACTGCAGACACTTCGAACTCGACAGGCGAGGGAGGGCACTCGTCCCCCGGTGTGCGGCCAAGCAGTGTTACCAGAGTCAGCGTGAGTGCGCCCACTCGTGTGCCGAATTCGAACCGGAACCGCCGGCGTGGCGAACGAAGGGATGGCCCATCGAGGGTGGGCCGGGGAAGGGACTGCGACGAATCCTCGAATCACGACGGGAGCGTGCTCGTCGCCGAGTGTACGAGTGAGAGTCGAGCAGTGAGTGAACGCGTCTCGCTGGCGGCATACACGTCTCGGTGACGGCCACACACCGGGCGACAGATACACGCCGGGCGACACCTACACGTCGCGCCGACGGCCTACGCGTTTGGCTCAGGCGCACGCATCGCCAGGAGGACGCCGAGGAAGGCGACGCCACCGGCGGCGAGGAACGCTGGAGTATAGCCCGCCTGGTCGATGATAGCGCCGGCGGCGATGGGTGCGATAAACGCGCCGAGCAAGCCGACGCTCGTCAAAAGCGAGACGGCAGTCGTCCGGACCGCCGGCGGGACGAGTTCGGCGATGTACGAAAACAGCAGTCCGGTAGCGAGTTGGATGGCGAAGCCGACGACGACCACCGACCCACCGACGAGCCCAATCTGTGAGACGAACGGGAACGCGACGACGGCGGGCGTGGCGACGGCGAACGACGAGAGGATGACGGGGCGACGTTTCCCGCCGAAAACCCGGTCGGAGACCACGCCGCTACTCGACCGGGCGACAGCTCCAATCGCCGGGAACAGCGCCGTCAGCAGGCCGCTCGCGGCAAGCGAGATTTCGAACTCGGCGACGAGAAAGCTCGGCAGCCACGTGTTGACGAAGAGATACAGCGAGTAGGCGAGAAAGCAGAGCACACAGACGACCCAGACAGCCCGGTTGACGAACAACGCACGGAGCGCCGTCCGGTCGGGTGCGGCCGTCTCGACGCCGGGGACGTGGCGACGAGTCGCGAACAGGAAGATAACAGCACCGCCGACGCCCAAGACGGCGTACAGCGGGAGGATTGCAGGCCACCCGGCGACGGTTGCGACGAGGGGACTGCCGAACTGCCCGAGTGCGAACCCGACCGGTGCGCTCGCGGTGAAGATGCCGACTGCGGTGGCCCGATATCGACGTGGTGCTGCGCTGCCGACGACGTTCGCACCCGCGTTCCAGAAGATGACGTAGGCGACGCCGCCGAGGACGCGCGAGACCAGCAGCCAGAAGTACAGTCCAGCGGTGGCCGCGAACCATCCCCAGACACCCGCGACGACGAGCGCGACGGTGCCGGCGGTGACCACCCACCGAACCGAATATCGGTCGAGGACGATGCCGGCAGGGATGCTGGTGACGACTGCAGTCGCGTACATGATACTGACCAGCCATCCCGCCGTACTCGCTTCGAGGGCGAGCGACTCTTGAATCAGCGGCAGGACACTCGCCGGACCGATTTCGTAGGCTGCGGCCGCCGTCGAAAGCAGGAAAAACCCGACGAGCAGACCGAGAGCTTCGGTCCGAGAACCCCCGGGTTGTGGTCTGTCGCTCACAGTCTCTGTTCTCGATTCTGGGGGCCCTGTCAAACCAGTTGTTGTTTGGACTCGAAGACAGAACTTCGAAGAGTCAATCCGAACCGGACTGTATCGCGACACGCCTCGGACGTTGGGGTGGTTTGTGACCCTCACCGCACCGACCAGTCAACAGAACGCGCCCGTGTCTGGCGGGTCGGACTGCGTCGTCTGAGAAATATCCCAAGAGAGAGCGCTGTACTAGCACGGTACTGCGACGGGGCCACGGAGTCAGCACAGCGAGAATCAGACGATTTCGACGTCGACTTCGTCACGCTCGACGGCGAGTTTGAACGTCGGCACCGTCCGATAGACGACTTCGACGACGCCCTTCCGACGGAGACTCTGGAGCGCCCGGCGAACGTCGTCCACGTCTGGGTCGACGTCGAACTCTTCGCGGAGTTTGTTGAGGACGCTCACGACGCTCTCGGAGCGTTCGTCGGGGCCGGCCACGACGTCGAAGACCCGTGCTTCGAGTTCGGGGACGCGAATGACGCTCGGGATGGACTCTTCTTCGCCGTCGCTTTCGACGCCCGGTTCCACACCGACGAGTTCGGCAGCTTCCGTCGTCGCCCGGATGAGACTGTTGTCGTCGCGGTAGTAGTAGTCCTTCAGTTCGGATTCGAGATATCGGTGGACTTCGCTACCGCTCTCGAGTTCCCATCTGTCCTGCAACTCTTTGTTCTTCGTCGGTTGGAGGCGGACGATGTCGGCAAGCCGTTCTTTCGCCTCGTCGGAGAGCGTCATATGCGGGTCATTCGACGGTGGGAGTATAACGTTGTTCTGGAATCTTCAGCAAACCGTCGAAATCGTTAATTATTATCCCTCCACCTCCCGTCGGCACAGCCATGAGCTGGGAGACACTCCGACTCGACTGGGACGGCGACGTCGCGACCATCACTATCGACCGGCCGGACCGAATGAACGCCCTCAACACGGACACGCTCGACGCGCTCGAAGAGGCCCTCGACGAAGCAGCGGACGAGGGTGCCCGGGTGCTCGTCCTCACTGGGGCCGGTGAGAAGGCGTTCATCGCGGGTGCCGACATCAGTTACATGAAGGACATCGGGACGCCCGCCGCACAGAAGTACGCCGAGCAGGGCCACCGAATCGCCAATCGACTCGAAGAGTTCCCGGCACCGACTATCGCCGCAATCAACGGGTACGCTTTCGGTGGCGGGATGGAGTTCGCACTCGCGTGTGACCTCCGCATCGCCTCCGAACGGGCCCTCCTCGGGCAGACCGAAATCGACTTGGGTATCATGCCGGGATGGGGTGGAAGCATCCGCCTGCCCGCCCTCGTCGGCGACGAACTCGCGCGGCGTCTCATCTTCTTCGGCGAGCGCGTCGACGCGAGCGACGCCCACGAGTACGGCATCGTCGGCGAAGTCGTCGCCCACGACCAACTCGACTCGCACGTCGAAGAAGTGGCCGCAGAACTCGCCGCGAAGCCTCGACACGCCCTCGCCGCGGCGAAAGCCGCCATCAACATGTCGCACGACGCGCCCCGTGACGCTGCGCTCGACTTCGAAGCGCGCGTCTGGAGCGGTCTGTTCGGCACGCACGACCAGAAAGAGGGGATGGACGCGTTCCTCGACAAACGCGACCCCGAGTTCGAGTAACGAACGCGGTCCGCTCAGAGTTCTTCGAGAGCGTCCATCGACGCTTCGAGTTCGTGCACCGACTCCGAAATTTCTGCGACGACTCGCATCTGCGTCTCGTTCGCATCGACGGCAGCGGCCGTCTCTTCTTGTACCTCTGCCGATTGTTTGTACGCGTTTTCGACCATGCTCGCCACCTCTTCGGTCCGAACCGCCTGGTCGTCCGTCGCGTTGGCGATGTCGTCCATTCCGGTCGCCGCTTCGCGAATCTTCGCGGTAATCTCGGCTTGATTTTCGATGAGCGCGTCGATACGCGCTGCACCGTCACGGACGTCTTCGGTGAGCGATTCGATGCCAGCGACTGTCTCGGTGGCGTCGTTGCGAGTCTCGCTGATAATCTCCTCGATGTGTTCGGACTCTGCTTGGACCTCGTTGGCGAGTGATTTCACCTCGTCTGCGACGACGGCGAACCCGGACCCGGCCTCACCCGCACGGGCCGCTTCGATGTTGGCGTTGAGCGCGAGGATATTCGTCTGGTCGGCGATGTCGTTGATGACTTCGATGATGTCGCCGATTTCTTCGATGTGTGCCGCGAGTTCGTGTGTCCGCTCGGCGACCTGTTCTCCACCTTCGGCCACGCGACTCATCGCGTCGGCGGCGACTTCTCCGTCTTCGCGTGACTCCTCTGCGAGTCGCTGTGCGTCGGTACTCTGCTGGTTGATTTCGTCGGCACTCGCCGCAATCTCTTCGACAGTGGCCGACAGCGACCCGACTTCGCCGGAGACTTCTTCCATCGCCTCCGCTTGCTCACTCGCGATTGCTTGGGCCGCGCCGACACTGTCGGAAACCGCGTCCGCAGACGACATCGCCTCCTCGACCGCGGACGAAACCTCTTCGGAGACTTTCTCTTGGGCGGCGTTCATCTGTTTGTTCTTCTCGACGACGTCGGTGGTGATGGTGGTGAGTTCGAGCGCACCGACGACGGTACCGTCGGGTGCGTGTAACGGCAGTCCCATCGACCGATTCCAAAGATGTCCGTCGACCGCTGGCACGCGACGGTAGTTGTCCTCGCGGATGACCTCGTCAGTTCGAGCGATTGTCTCCGCGAGAATCTCGTCTTTCCCTTCGGTTCCGAACGCGTCGATGCCGCGCTTTCCGACGTCCGACTCGTCGAGTCCGTACTCTTCGAACGTGCGCTCGTTGATGTGGGTGAGATACCCCTCATCGTTGACGACGAACGTCGGTTCGGGGAGTTCTTCGACAACCTGTTCGAAGAGCCCCTTCCAGAAATCACGTTCCGTCTCCAGCCGTTCCACTTCGTCCAACGAATCGTCAGGTTCCCAGCCCAGACCCGCTCGTTTCTCGTATGCCTGCATGCACGTGGGGCCACGAAAACGTGTGCAATAAATCCTTGACGCCGTCTATCACGAACGATATTGGCGCCTCGAACGTCGGCCTATCGAAGGCACACTGTTCCCACCCGTGTTAGCGCGTATCCTACAAGCGCTAAGTACTCACATGTATAATGAATAATCATGCAGGATTCAATCAAGTTGAGTCGCGTCGAAACCCTCCTCGAAGACATCTCCTATCCGACGACTCGACGGGACGCCGCACGGGCGTTCGACGGGGTGACACTCCTGCTCGCCGACGGGAAAACCGACCTTGGTGGCGTCATTCGGACGTGTTTCACAGACGAGTTCGCCGACTCACGGGAGCTGTTCTACGAACTGAACAACGCACTCCCAATCGAAGCACTCGGTGAACCGGGGCAGTCAGACGGCGACGCCTGAGCAGTCTGCGGCGATGCCCGAACAGTCTGTGGCGACGCTCGAACAACCCGACGGACCCCTGAGTCTGTGCTCGCGGCAGAATCCCTTTTTGGAACGACACAATCCGGATGCTTAAGTGCCTCAAGCGGTTGGACGTACTATCATGGAGTTCTGCGACGAATGCGGGTCCCTCATGACACCGCAGGACGGCGTCTGGGTCTGTTCGAACGGTCACGAGAAAGCCCGCGACAGCGAGAAAGAAAAGACGATGGTCACCACCGAGGGTCAAGAGTCGAGCGAAGTCGTCGATATGTCTGACGTCGACGCAGGCGAGATTGGCCCGACGACGAAGGCCATCTGTCCGAGTTGTGGCCACGGCGTCGCGCGCTACGAGATGAAGCAGATTCGCTCCGCCGACGAGTCCGAGACGCGCTTTTTCACCTGCGTCGAGTGTGACCACAAGTGGCGCGAAGACGACCACTGAGCGGTTCGTACTTTTCCCCTTTCCGGCCGTAGTAGGTGCTATGGCCAACGTGCCACCCCCGCCGACGCTACCATCTCTCGACGGGTGGGTCCGCGTCGACGAATCGACCGACAAACCGTTCGAACTCGGGTTCATTCACGTCGTCGCGCGGACTGTCATCTACGAGGACCAGACGATTCGAGAGCGAGTCCCCGCGACTGCCGAGGGTCCGTGGCGATTCCTCTTTGCGACTCGCCTCGAAATCCGACCGCGGACCCCGCCGTCGAAGGCACTCACTCGACTCGTCGTGAACGGTGCCACCTCGGGGTTCGAAGACCAACTCGCCGAACGCGGCTTTTCCGACATCCACAAAAACTGGACGCGCTCGCTCGCGGTCCCTGACGGTGAAGCAGAAGTCGCTCACTACGATACGAAAGTCACCTTCGCCGGCGTTCGACTCGCGGCAGACGCGTATCTCTCTGTCACTCCTCACGACGGCGAGTATCTGCTCCTCGGTGGCGCGTACCCCAAGGAAGTCCTCGACGGAGACGGCGAGATGGCCGACGCGCTTCGTGAGGCACTCGACCCGGAGCGATTCAGAGAAGAGTTGTTCCGCGTGATTCGACGGATAGAGTGAGGTGTCAGTACCTCGCTACCCTCGCGTCGGTTATTCGTTGCGGGCGAAGACGAGATAGCCCGTGTGCCCGACGCCTGCCGTCGAGGGGCGCGACCCACGGTCACCGAAGTCCATGTGGCGCTGAATCGTCTCGAACGTCTCGATGTCCGAGAGGCCGGCGTCGCGTGCTGCTTCGACAGTCGCACGTGTCCCTTCGACGAACGGTGAGTAGACGGCGACGTATCCACCCGTCACGAGGAGGTCCGGTGCGTCCCGGACGACTTCGGGGGCGTTCTCAGTGTCGAGCGTGAGGACGTCGAACTCGCCGCCACGCAGTTCGTCGAGTTCGTCGGTGATGTCGCCGGTTCGGACGTCCACCGTCTCTTCGACGCCCGCGAGTCGCATGTTCTCTCGGGCGACGTCGGCGAACTCTGCGTCTCGTTCGAACGTCGTCACCTCGACGTCGAGGCGGCCGAGATACGCCGAGAGGACGCCCGTTCCAGTGCCCGCGTCGAGGACGCGTTCGCCTGCGGCGATTCCGGTGTGGCCGACGATGAGACCGATATCGCGCGGCATCATCGGCGCGCCGGTTCGCTCGAAGTGGTTGAAGAGGTCCGGTCCACGTGGTTCGCGGACGAGGAACTCCTCACCGATGTGCGTCTCCAGCGTCTGGCCTGCTTCGACGTCCTCGGGGACCGTCAGCATCCCGAGGTCCGTGTGTAACTCGTCACCCGGTGCGCGGAGATACTCTCGGTCGCCGTGAACGAGGAGTATCACTCCAGTCGTGCGATGGCCGCGGCGAGGTCGCCGTCTTCGGCCTCCAGCGCTTCGCGTGCCTCGTCTTCGGGGACACCGGCGCGCTGTGCGACGATGGCGACGTCGTCTGCCGGGATTTCGCCTGCTGCCTCGTCGGCAGCGTCGTCGTCGCCGTCGTCACCGGCACCGAGTGCGCGCGTCTCGGGTTCGCCGACGATTTGGTAGGTCTCCTGACCCTGCGCGTCCATGCGCGTGACCTGCGCGTCGGTGAAGACGAGCTCTTCGTCGGCCGTCTTGATGACGACTTCCTCGGCGTCGAGCTCGGTGACGTCGATACCCATCTGCTTCATCATCTGCTTCATCTTCCGCGGGTTCATCCCGCCTCCTCCAAACATACCCGAAGGGTCGGGGTCAGGTTTCAAAAGCGTGGCGAACACGCCGCGTCGCGTCGATTTTGTCCGGTCGGTGTCAGTGTCTGCGGTTGTTCAGGGCGTCTCGTGGGCGTCGCTCCCCTCGGCGGATGGCTCCCGCCTCGGTGGGTTGAAAACGCCGTGTCTTCACTCGACGCGGGAACTGACGGCGATACCGTTCCCGACGGGGAGGACGATGGTCTCGTACCGCGGGTCGGCGCGAACCGCGTCGAGATACGCAGCGATACCACGCGTATCCGCGTTCGTCCCGTCGAGTGCCTCCGCCGCCCCTTCGCTCCAGTCGGCCAGCGGCCCGAAGTCGATGGGGCCGCGCATGATGTTGTCCGCGACGACGACGCCCCCGACTTCGATTCGGTCACGGACGACGTCGAACGCCTCGGCGTATCGGTGTTTCTGGTGGTCGAACAACACCAAATCGAACTCGCCATCGACTTGCTCGACCAGTTCGAGCGCATCCCCTTCGAGGAACGTCGTCCTGTCTGCCAGACCCGTTCGCTCGAAGAAGTCACGCGCCATGTCGAGTTCGTCGGCGTCGTGTTCGGTCAAGAATAGTTCGGCGTCGTCGGCCATCCCCTTCGCGAACCACGTCGCGGAGTAGCCGAACCCCGACCCGAACTCGAAGAGGCGCTTCGCGTTCGCGAGGTTCGCGAGCATTCGCAGGACGCCACCGGCCTCCGGACCGATGATGGGAAAGCCGTTTTGCTCGGCGTACGCCGCCATCTCGGCCTGTATCTCGTCGTGTTCGGGGGCCGTTGCGGCGAGGAACCGTCGCGTCTCGTCGGTCAGGATATCCATACGAGGAGTGTGTTCGCAGGACCGATAAAAGTCGACACGACGAGACACGGGGGGCGCACCCCGCGGCGATTCGTCGGTCGACTACCGAGACGGAGCACCGCCTTCGGCAAATGCTACCACTCACCCGAATCCCGCCTATGCTTAAGACGGGCCGTCTCTCATCTTCGACCATGTTTGACCCCGACGAACTCGACCAGATTCGGGAGGCGAAGTCCGAGTGGGAAGAAGAGACTCTCTCACCGACTCTCGAACGGTTCGGGGAGCGAGAAGACGAATTCACGACGGACACGGGTGGGCCAGTCGTCGAGCGATTGTACACGCCGGCCGACGTGGACAGCGACTACCGAGACGACGTCGGGTTCCCCGGTGAGAAACCGTTCACGCGCGGTGTCTACCCGACGATGCACCGCGGTCGGTTGTGGACGATGCGGCAGTACGCCGGATTCGGAACCGCCGCCGAGACGAACGAGCGATTCCGGTATCTCATCGACAACGGGTCGTCTGGCCTGTCGCTCGCCTTCGACTTGCCGACACAGATGGGCTACGACTCCGACGCCATGATGGCGGCGGGTGAAGTCGGCAAGTCGGGCGTCGCCATCGACAGCCTCCACGACATGGAGACGGTGTTCGACGGCATCGACCTCGGAGACGTCTCGACGTCGATGACAATCAACGCCCCCGCATCTGTTCTGCTCGCGATGTACGTCGCACTCGGTGACAAACAGGGTGTCTCCCGAGAGCAACTCCGCGGGACCATCCAGAACGACATCCTCAAAGAGTACGTCGCACGCAACCTCTACATCTACCCGCCCGAGGAGTCGATGCGTCTCATCACCGATATCTTCGAGTTCTGTGCGCAGGAGACACCGAAGTTCAACACCATCTCGATATCCGGATACCACATCCGCGAGGCGGGTTCGACAGCAGCACAGGAAGTCGCCTTCACGCTCGGCGACGGCATCGAGTACGTACAGGCCGCAGTCGACGCTGGCCTCGACGTGGACGACTTCGCCCCGCAACTCTCGTTCTTCTTCAACGCCCACAACAACATCTTAGAAGAGGTGGCGAAGTTCCGCGCCGCCCGCCGCATGTGGGCGAAGATTATGGAAGAGCGCTTCGGTGCGGAGAACCCCAAGTCGATGCAACTGAAGTTCCACACCCAGACCGGTGGGTCGACGCTCACCGCCCAACAGGTCGAAAACAACGTCGTCCGCGTCGCCTATCAGGCGCTGGCGGCAGTCCTCGGCGGCACGCAGTCGCTCCACACCAACGGGAAGGACGAAGCGCTGTCGCTGCCGACGGAGAAGTCGGTTCGGACGGCACTCCGAACCCAGCAGATTCTCGCCCACGAGTCCGGTGCGGCGGACACTATCGACCCACTCGCCGGCAGTTACTACGTCGAAGCACTGACCGACGAAATCGAAGACGAGGCGTTCGATATTCTGGACGACGTTGACGGACGCGGCGGGATGCTCGACGCCATCAAGAACCAGTGGGTCCAACGCGAGATTCAGGACGTCGCCTACGAACGCCAGCGGGAAGTCGAAGAGGGCGAACGCGTCATCGTCGGCGTCAACGAGTATCAGGTCGACGAAGAACCGACCGTCGAGGTACAGGAAGTCTCCGAAGAAGACGAGCAGAGACAGGTCGAGTCACTCGAAGCGGTCAAAGAAGAACGCGACTCGGAGGCCGTCGAGAGAGCACTCGAAGACGTTCGCGCGGCAGCGAACTCCGACGAGAACCTCATCCCACCAATCGTCGATGCGGTCAAAACGTACGCCACAGTCGGTGAAATCTGTGGCGTCCTCCGCGACGAGTTCGGTGAACACGACCCTGGAATGGCGTGAGTGACGTTCACAAGCCGCGTGACAACGAGTAACTAATTTAATACTTTCACTCGTCCAATAAGATTTAATATCTCCCCACTTCTGCTCGAATACGAGGATTGACGATGCCGCTCAATGGATTCTGACCCACGGTTTACACGCCCGGCCGCCGTCGAACTCGGTGTGGTTTTCGCACCGAATCGATAGGCAGCAGTGCGGTCGGTGCGTCGTGGGGCTTCTCACAGTTCGAGAGCCCCCGGTATCGTATTCGATTGTTCCCTCCACAAGACACATGTCACGAAGACACCCCCGAGACTCTCGTAGCGTTTCTGACTACCCGCCCGCCCACCACTCCCCCGCAGCGTCTCTCACGGCGCAGGCCATCGTGCTGGTACTCGCTGTCGGCGTGTTCGTCGCCGTCACCCATCCGGTGCTCTCGCTCGTCGCCGCGACGGCGCTCGTCGGTTTCGTCGCCGTCGTTCGCGTCGCCGTCGCTCGCATCGAGCGTGACTCGGTGAACGTCCGCCTCCCCGGCCTTCCGGTTCGGGTCACGTTCGCCCGAACCGCTGGCAAGTGAACGCTCGCACACCAACCCTCCGACTTCGGCGACACCCCCGCTGACGCGACTCCCCTCCGCATTCGCAGTTCGGTCCTCCCACCGCATTCGCAGTTCGGCCCCCCGCTGACGCAGACGACGTCCATCCGAAGTTCGGCCCTTCCCCCGCTGACGACTTCCCCTCCACATTCGCCCTTTAGGACCCACCGACGTACCGTTTCGACGACGGCACAGGTCGGTAGATTTGTCAATTCACGCACTGAAAGTGATGCAAATGGACGACCGAATCGCGGTTGCGCTCGAATCGGCCTTCCCCGACCGGAACGTCGATTCGGTGGGCTCGGCTGGCATCTCGTGGAACGAGAACAACACCACCGTCCACGTGGAGTTCTCCGACGGGCCGGACGCGTATCTCAAAGTGGCGAGCGGCGAAGACGGGTCTCGAATCGCCCGGGAGTCGGCGGTGATTCCATACGTCGCCGCCCACACCGGCGTGCCAGTTCCGACGGTTCTGTCGAGTTCCGTCGACGGGCCGGTTCCATACCTCGCGACGAAACCCGTCTCGGGGCCGAATCTCGTGGACGTCTGGTCCGACGCGTCGTCAGAAGCGCGGGAAGCGCTCGCACGTGAGGTCGGTGCGTCACTCGCCCGCGTCCACGAGTGTCGGTTCGAAGAACACGGTCAAATCGTCGGTGGAGGTGCACGTGGACTCGAACTCCGGACTGCACCGTGGACGGACGTGTTAGTGGAGACGATTGCCGAGATGCGTGAACTGGCACCGACCGCTCGATACGACCACTACTTCGACCAGGTGAGTGCGGCGGTCAGAGAGAACCGAGAGACGCTCGATAGCGCGCCTGCCGGACTCGTTCACGGCGATGGAGCACAACCGAACTGCTTCCGTTCCGACTCGACTATCGGGTTTCTCGATTGGGAACTCGCCCACGTCGGAGACCCATCCAGAGACCTCTATCGAGCGAAGGTCCAACAGTTCGACTCGCTTCGGACGACTGGCCCGGACGCGATTCTCCAGCGCTTCTTCGACGGGTATCGGTCCGTCGCAGGCGGCCTTCCCGACGGCTACGAACGGCGGAAACCCATTTACGAGGCAGTCAGGTTCCTCGGCGTCCCCGGATTCTTCGACAAGATAGCCGAGTTCCACGACGAAGACGCGGACGAACTCGCGGTGTGGGTCGAAGCGGAGATGGACCGATTACTCGGCCGAATTACGTCGTAGGTCTCCGAGGGGTCCCCGTCTACCCCACCTGACCGCGGCACCGACGACCATCGCTTCGAGATACAGCGACACGGCAAGCGCCGGGTAGAACACCGCGTTCTCTCGGATACCGAACTCGTTGTACGCGAACGTATCGAGGAGCATCGCCACGGCGAGCGCTGGGAAATCGACGACCCACACCTCCTTCGGAAGCACACCCGCAAAACCCGCCCCCCACGCGACGACGAGGACGGCGAAGGTTGCGAGTGTCTCGGGGGCGGACGCTAACCGAAACACTGCGTGGTCGGATATCGAGTCAGCGTCGCGCATCGTCTCGTGGCGCTCACGCCACGTCGGTGTTCGACTCGGATTCGTCGGCGAGTTTGACGGCAGTCCCGTAGGCGAGGATTTCGGCCGCCCCCTGTGCAACCTCGGCAGTGACGTACCGGACACTGACGATGGCGTCCGCACCCATCGATTCGGCCTCGTCTACCATCCGGTCTGTCGCTTCGTCGCGAGAGTCGGCCAAGAGACCGGTGTACGATTTGAGTTCGCCACCGACGACGTTTCGGAGGCCTTGCGTGATGTCTCGGCCGACGTTTCGGGCGCGAACCGTGTTTCCGCGGACTGCTCCGAGTGTTTCGGTTATCTCACGGCCTGCGACAGTCTCCGTTGTAGTTACTATCATGACAGGATAGACGAATCGTCTGGCTTTATCCGTTGTGCCCGAAGATGTGTTCACATGCACTTCGACCACATCGGAATTGCCACGCCGGACGCTGCCGGGTTGGCCGCGTTGTTCGAGGAGTTGTTCGACGCGCCGGTGGCACACGAGGAGACGTTCGACGGGATGACCGTCGTGTTCCTCGAACTCGAAGATGGCTACTTCGAACTGCTCGAACCGCACGAAGGCGGTGCAATCGGGAAGTTCCTCGAGAGTCACGGCGCGGGGATTCACCACGTCGCACTCGAGACAGACGATATCGACGGCGCACTGGAGACGGCCCGCGCCGCGGGTGTCGAACTCATAGACGAGGAACCGCGTCCGGGTGCGTGGGGACACGACGTCGCGTTCCTCCACCCGAAATCGACAGGGGGCGTCCTCGTGGAGTTCGTCTCCCATTAGCGACGACTGCCGCCCTCCACTGTCGCCACTCCCCCACTCGACGAACGGCCCCGTATCGGACGCTCACAGGACACACGGAGGTACGCGATGACCGAACACTCGAACGACGAAGACGATGCCGCCGACACGCTCGTACGTGGCGGCGACGACGAGATGCCGGACAGTAGCGACGCCACGGATTACTCTGCGGCCCCAACGGACGGTGGCCTGTCGGGGACGATGCGCGATTGGCTTTCTCACCGCGTCGCGACTACTCCGGAGGCGCGAGCGCTCATTCACGCGCCGACGGGAGATTCGATGACGTTCCGAGAACTCGACACGCTCGTCTCGGAGATGGCCGGCCAGTTGGCCGCACTCGGCCTCAGGGCCGACGACCACCTCGGTGTCGTCCTCGAACCGAGCATCGAGTACGTCAGTCTCATCCACGCGGCCAGTCGTCTCGGTGCGACGCTCGTCCCGTGTAGTGAGCGACTGACACCGGGAGAACTCTCGCGAAACCTCGAACTCGCAGACGTCACGGCATTAGTCTGTGGCGAATCCACGGAATCGGTGGCCGTCGAAGCGACGTCCGACGTGCCAGTCGTCTCCGTCGACGAACCCCGGTGGGAGGGCGTCATCAACCTCTCGTCTATCGCGCCGAAGGCGATTACGCCGACCGAATGGGACCTCTCGGAGACGATGTTGCTCCTCTTTACCTCGGGGACGACGGGGACGCCGAAAGCCGTCCGCCTCACGATGGGGAACGTCTTGGCGAACGCCGTGGCCTCCTCGTTCCGACTCGGACTCTCACGAGGGGACAGATGGTTGGTCACGCTCTCGTTGCATCACATGGGAGGTATCGGACCGATTCTTCGGAGTCCGCTGTACGGGTCGACCATCGTCCTTCGCGAAGGCTTCGACGCCGGGGGTGCGGCCGACGACATCGGCAAGTACGACGTGACAGGCGTCTCTGTCGTCCCGACGATGCTCAAGCGAATGCTCGACAGTCGGGGGACGCTCTCTGACTCGCTCCGTGCGGTCCTCCTCGGCGGTGCACCGGCGTCCGAAGAACTCATCGAACGGTGTCGGAACTACTCGGTCCCCGTCTACCCGACGTACGGGATGACCGAGACGGCGTCCCAAATCGCCACGGCGACGCCCCGCGAAGCGTTTTCGTCCATCGGAACGGTCGGCCGCCCGCTCTTCTTCCTCGATTTAGATATCGTCGACGAAGACGGGTCACACGTCGAACCCGGCACCGCTGGTGAACTCGTCGTCTCCGGGTTGCCCGTCTCCCCAGGTTATTACCGGAACCCGGAGGCCAACGCCGAGGCGTTCACCGAAAGGGGCCTCCGAACCGGCGACATCGGCTACCGCGACGAAGACGGCCTCCTGTACGTCCTCAACCGAAAAGACGACCGTATCATCACTGGTGGCGAGAACGTCGACCCAGGGGAAGTCGTCGACGTCCTTCGTCAGTACCCCGCAATCGAAGACGCAGTCGTCCTCGGTATCCCGGACCCCGAGTGGGGAGAACGCGTGAGCGCGCTCGTCGTCCTCAGCGACCCGGACCTCACACTCGACCGACCGTCACTCGACGGGTTCTGTCGTGAGCGACTCGCAGGCTACAAGGTCCCTCGTCTGGTCGAACCGACGGACGAACTCCCCCGAACCGTCTCGGGGACTATCGACCGGGAAGCGGTTCGTGAACGCCTGAAAGCCGCCGCTCCCGTCGCAGAGGCGGAAGTGTCCCGACCAGATACCGACGGCGACACCGGCGCGGAGTCCACCGACGAACCGACCACCGGAGACGACGCCGAGAGCGACGCCAGAGACGACGACTCGGCAGACTCGTCGCTCGATGGGACTGCCACCGACGTGGACGAAGCGGAACCCGTCCATTCGGACGCCGACACCGCCGACAGTTTGGACACTACCGGTGACCAAACACGGGAGGACGTGAGTGACGACGCCCCCGTCGAGGGAACCGAACCGAGCGACGACACCGGGGACGACGCCGAAGACGGCGATGGAGAGGCCGCCGGTGACAACGACGAAGACGACGACGAAGGCGACGTGGGCGACGGTGCTGAAGACGACGACACCGAAGAAACTGCTGAGACGACTGCTGAGGACGAAGAACCGGGTGTCGACCAGCGCGACCCGGACCATCCGACCGACGACGAATTCGAGTTCGGCGACCAATCGGCCGAAGCGGACGAACCCGGCGACGACACGGACCCAGACCACTCCGAAGAATAGTGAACCTGGTAGACCGTTTCTCTAAAATCAGTAGCCCGCGACAATCCGTTTCCCGTCCAAACAATCATTAGGTTTTACCCCAGATTGGTTGTTATGGTAGGCGCTACCAACCAGACACTTCGACCGTTCTTGTGGCGTGCAGGGAAACTCTATCCGGACCGCGAAATCGTCTCTCGAACGGCAGAGGGAATCACTCGGTACACCTACGCCGAATACGAGGACCGTGTGGCGCAACTCGCGAACGCACTCGCGGACGCCGGTATCGGTGAGAGAGACCGAGTCGCGACGTTCTGTTGGAACCACGGCCGACATTTCGAGACGTACTTCGGCGTCCCTTCGATGGGTGCGCAACTCCACACTATCAACCCGCTTCTCCCGGACCATCACATCCAGTATATCGTCGAGAACGCGGACGACCGTATCATCTTCGTGGACCCGTCGCTCGCGCCCAAACTCGCCGGCGCGTACGACGGAGACGCCTTCGACTCTGTCGACCAGTTCGTCGTGATGGCGTCGGAAGTTCCGGACACCGACCTCGAACCCGTCACCGACTACGAGTCGTTCATCGCGGACCATCCGACCGACTACGACTGGCCGGACCTCCCCGAAGACCAACCGGCAGGGATGTGTTACACCTCCGGGACCACCGGCAAGCCGAAAGGCGTCGAGTACTCCCAGCAGATGCTGTGGGCACACACGATGGCGACGCTCCCACAGTCGGGTCTGGACCTCGGTGACGAAGACGTGATGATGCCTGTCGTCCCGATGTTCCACGTCAACGCGTGGGGCCTCCCGTTCTCGGCGACTGCCGCCGGCGCGAAACACGTCTACCCCGGCCCGTCACCCACGCCCGAGGACCTCGCGAAACTCATCGAGGAGGAGGGTGTAACGATGACTGCCGGCGTTCCGACTGTCTGGCTTGGCCTTCTCGACTATCTCGACGAGAACCCCGACACCGACATCTCGTCGCTCGAACGTATCGTCATCGGCGGTGCAGCAGCACCCAAATCCGTCATCAAGCGCTTCGACGAGGAGTACGACGTCGACGTGCTCCACGCGTGGGGGATGACCGAGATGTCGCCTGTCGGCACCGTCGCCCACCTCAAACCGGGGATGGACGACCTGTCGAAAGACGAGCAATACGAGAAACGCGGCAAACAGGGCCTTCTCGTCCCCGGACTGGAGATGCGCGTCGTCGACGACGACGGCAACGAGGTGCCGTGGAACGGCGAGGACTTCGGTGAACTGTGGGTCCGCGGTCCGTGGGTCACGACGGAGTACTTCGAACGTCCCGAAGCGAACGAAGAAGACTTCGAGGGCAACTGGTTGAAGACGGGCGACGTGGTGACCGTCGACGAAGACGGATACGTCAAAATCGTCGACAGGGCGAAAGACGTCATCAAATCCGGCGGCGAGTGGATTTCCTCCGTCGAACTGGAGAACACCATCATGGCCCACGACGGCGTCGCGGAAGCGACAGTCGTCGGTGTGCCCCACGAACGCTGGCAAGAGCGACCTGTGGCCTTCATCGTCCCGAAGAAAGGCGTCGACGAAGACGAACTCAAGAGCGGCGTGGTCGAACTCGTCCGCTCGGAGTTCCCGAAGTGGTGGACGCCCGACGAAGTCGTCTTCATCGAGGAAGTCCCGAAGACGGCGACTGGGAAGTTCGACAAGAAGGTGCTCCGCGACGAGTACGACGACTCCTCGCTCATTGAGGGGAAGACGCCGGACGAAGACGCACCCGAACAGGAGTAACCCGTCTCCAGTCGTCCGCGTATCATCTGCAGCCACCCGCGTATTTTTGCCCGGCCCGGAACGGCGTGTGCTCGATACTGAAAATTGAAAACGAGTTCTCCGTTTGTCTTAGTGCCACGTAGTATTTGGGTATCCAGTCCTACACCGACGTATGGAACTTCTGGACGAATCAATCGTGCCCGAGCACGCCCGTGACGTCAAGCGAGAGGCACGAGCGTTCGCAGAAGCGCACATCGACCCAGTCGCCGAAGACTACTACGAGTCGGGGGACTACCCCCACGACGTCCTCGAAGCGGGGATGGAGGCTGGATTGGTCGCACAGGACATCAGCGAGGAGTACGGTGGCAAAGGCTACGACTTGCAGCAGATTCTGGCCATCTCCGAAGAGTTCTACCGGGCGGACGCCGGCATCGGGTTGACGCTCCAACTCGCCTCGTTCGGATGCGAGATTCTGGAGCATTACGGCACAGAAGAACAGAAGGAACGATGGCTCCGTCCCGTCGCCGAGAACGACCAACTCTCCGGCCTCGCCGTCTCCGAACCACAGACCGGGTCCGACATGGCGGGGATGGAGACGACGGCCGAGAAAACCGACGACGGGTACGTCCTCAACGGCGAGAAGTACTGGGTCGGAAACGCCGTCGAGGCAGATTGGCTCACGGTCTACGCCAAGACTGGCGATTCGGGCGACCGGTACTCCAACTACTCGATGTTCGTCGTGCCGACGGACACGCCCGGGTACGATGCCGAGCACATCCCCGAGAAGATGGGTATGCGCGCGTCGAAACAGGGTCACATCGTCTTCGACGACTGCGAGATACCCGAGGAGAACCTCATCGGCACCGAGGGTGGCGGGTTCTACATGCTCGCGGACTTCTTCAACCACGGCCGTATCGTCGTCGGCGGCCACGGACTCGGACTCGCCGCCGCTGCCATCGAGGAGGCGTGGGAGTTCGTCCACGACAGAGAGGCCTTCGGCCGACACGTCTCCGAATTCCAGGCGGTCCAGCACATCCTCGCCGACATGCGCATGGAGTTCGAAGCAGCACGCGCGCTGAACTGGCGTGCGGCACAGAAGGTAACCGACGGTGAGGACGCCGGATTCTGGGCCGCCACCGCGAAGACGAAGTCGACGGAGATGGCCGTCGACGTCGCCGAGCGCGGCATGCAACTCCACGGCGGTCGGTCGGTCCTCAACGAGAACAAGATATCGCGTGTCTACCGCGACGTCCGCATCCCCGTCATCTACGAGGGCGCGAACGAAATTCAGCGCAACCTCATCTACCGGCAGGGTTCGCTGTAGGATTCCCGACGCGTCGCCGCTGGAACTGACACCTCGTTTTGGGCGATTTGGCATTGCTTGACCGGAACGCAGTTACTATCTGAGCGTCGTACCTTGACTCAGCACAAATGGTACGCACGAGCGTTATCGGCTGCGGGAATATGGGGAGTGCCCTCATCACCGGCCTCTGGAAGGCGGGCACACATTCGGTCGTCGCCTGCGACCTCGACCCCGACGCCCTCGCCGCAGTCGCAGACTACTGTGAAGAGACGACGGACGATGTGTCGCGCGCCGCCGACGCCGACGTGGTGTTCGTCGCGGTCAAGCCCGACATCGTCGAAGCCGTGCTCTCGGAACTCGACATGTCGCCCGACCAGACCCTCGTCACAATCGCCGCGGGCGTCCCGACGTCGTTCGTCGAGGCACGCACCGACGCCCGCGTCGTTCGCATCATGCCGAACCTCGCCGCCGAGACGCGCGACATGGCCACGGCAGCGACGGGCGACCTGACCGACGAGGTTCGTGAACTCCTCTCGGACGTGGGCGAGTTCGTCGAAGTCGACGAGAGCAAGATGGATATCGCCACGGCGGTCAACGGGAGCGGTCCAGCGTTCGTCTTCTATCTCATCGAAGCGATGAAGCAAGCCGGTATCGAGGGTGGCCTCTCTGAAGACGACGCCGAGATACTCGCCGCACAGACGTTCAAAGGGGCGGCCGAAACCGTGGTCCAAGACGACCGGACAGCAGACGAACTCATCGACGCCGTCTGTTCGCCCAACGGAACCACCATCGAAGGTATGGACGTGCTCTGGGATAGCCACGCCGACCAGGCTGTCACCGACGCCGTCGTCGCGGCCGAAGAGCGGTCCAAGGAGTTAGCGGAGGAGTTCGATGACGCCTGAAGTGGCCGACAGCGACGCTATCTACGCGGCACGACGGGCGGCGGCCGAGGCCAACCGCGTCGTCGTCAAGGCCGGCACCAACTCGCTGACCGACGACGACTCCAACCTCGACGACGAGAAACTCGACAAACTCGTCGACGACATCGAGTCGCTCCTCTCGCGGGGCAAGGACGTCCTGCTCGTCTCCTCCGGCGCAGTGGGTGCCGGTATCGGGCATCTCGACCAACCCGAGGACACCGTCGAGGCGTCACAGGCGCTTTCGACAGTCGGCCAGAGCTTGTTGATGCACCGCTACACCGAGAGCTTCGAGCGATACGGCCGGAAAGTCGCCCAGATACTCATCACGCAAAACGACCTGGAGAACCCCGAGCGGTTCACGAACTTCCGAAACACCGTCGAGACGCTTCTGGAGTGGGGTGTCGTGCCCATCATCAACGAGAACGACGCCGTCGCCATCGAAGAACTCCAAATCGGCGACAACGACATGATTTCGTCGAGCATCGCCATCGGCGTCGACGTGGACCTGCTCGTGACTCTCACGGACGTCGGCGGTGTCTACACCGGAAACCCGAAGGACGACCCAAACGCCGAGCGCATCGAAGTCGTCGGCGACAACTACAGCGACGTCGAGGACATCGTCAACCGGAGTTCGACTGGCGGTTTCGGTGGTATCCAGACGAAGGTTCGCGGCGCACGCGACGTGGCAGAACACGGAATTCCGGCGTTCATCGCTCGCTCGACGGAACCCGACGTGTTGGAAAAAATCGCCGAGGGGGAATCCGTGGGAACAATGTTCCTGCCGCTCGACGGGGGATTCGATGACTGAGCGAGAGACGACCAAACAGGTCGAACAGGCACAGACTGCGGCACTACGCCTCGCCAACGTCGACGCGTCTGACCGCGACGCCGCACTCGGTGCCATCGCCGACGCCATCCGCGCCAACAGCGACGCGATTCTGGCGGCCAACCGAGCGGACGTCGAAGAGGCGGAGGCGATGCTCGCCGACGGCGAATACACGCAGGCACTCGTCGACCGACTCAAACTTGACGAAGCGAAACTCGACGACATCGCCGGAATGGTCGAGTCCGTCGCGGAGCAAACCGACCCGCTCGGTGAGACGCTCGAAGCGAGAGAACTGGACGCGGGCCTCGAACTGTACAAACTCTCGGTGCCCATCGGCGTCGTCGCGACCATCTTCGAGTCTCGCCCGGACGCTCTCGTCCAGATTGCCGCGCTGGCACTCAAGTCCGGCAACGCCGTCATCCTCAAAGGCGGCAGCGAGGCCAGCGAGTCCAACCGAGTACTCTACGAGACGATTCTCTCTGCGACCGAGGACCTCCCTGACGGATGGGCCTCGCTCATCGAGGCACACGAAGAAGTCGACCGGTTGCTCGAACTGGACGACATGGTCGACCTGGTGATGCCTCGCGGGTCGTCGGAGTTCGTCAGCTACATCCAGAACAACACGCAGATTCCCGTCCTCGGCCACACAGAAGGGGTCTGTCACGTCTACGTAGACGAGGATGCCGACCTCCAGATGGCCGAAGACATCGCGCTCGACGCGAAGGTGCAGTATCCCGCGGTGTGCAACGCCGTCGAGACACTCCTCGTAGACAGGTCCGTTGCCGACGCGTTCCTCCCTGCGGTCGTCGAGCGCTACCGTGCCGAGGGCGTGGAACTCCGCGGCGACGAGACGACTCGCGAGTACGTCGATATCGACCCCGCCACCGAAGACGACTGGTCGACCGAGTACGGTGACCTCGAACTCTCGATAAAGGTCGTCGACGACCTCTTCGCTGCCATCGACCACGTCAACACGTACGGGTCGAAACACACCGAGGCCATCGTCACCGACGACGCGGCCAACGCCGAGACGTTCATGACCAGCGTCGACGCCGCCAGCGTCTTCCACAACGCCTCGACTCGGTTCGCAGATGGCTACCGCTACGGCTTGGGTGCCGAAGTCGGTATCTCGACCGGCAAGATACACGCTCGCGGGCCCGTCGGCCTCGAAGGGCTGACGACGTACAAGTACTACCTCGAAGGCGATGGGCAGTTGGTCGCCACGTACGCCGGCGAAGACGCCGTCCCCTTCACGCACGAGGCGTTCGACGGCGAGTGGAATCCGGGCCATCGACGTCGGCGAGACTGAGTCGGCGACCCGCTCGCGCCGCGGTCTCTCTCCGGACGACCACCCGACAGTTCGTGGCGAACAGAGTTTTAAGATGTACCGAGAGTCATCTACGCAGAGTCGTTCTCTCACGACTTCGTGATTATCATGCAACTCGAAGAATTTGTCAACTCTCATACACCGAAAGACGGCGGGAAAGCATTCGAACTGGAGAACTCGAAACTCCTCGACGTGACGCTCGACGGCGGTATCATGGCCAAAGCCGGGACGATGGTCAGCTATACGGGCGACATCTCGTTCGAGCGGAAGTCTGCGGGCGGCCTGAAGGGGATGTTGAAGAAGAAAGCTACCGGGGAGGGACAGGTCATGATGGAGGCGTCGGGGACGGGCCACCTCTACCTCGCCGACCAGGGGAAGGAAGTCCAGATTCTCGAACTCGACGCCGGCGAGGAGATTAGCGTCAACGGGAACGACGTCCTCGCGTTCGAAGACAGCGTCGACTGGGACATCAAGATGCTCAAGAGCATCGCCGGTGCCAAGTCGGGCGGCCTGTTCAACGTCTTCCTCGAAGGGCCGGGCCACGTCGCAATCACGACGCACGGCAAACCTATCGTACTGGAGACGCCGGTGAGTACCGACCCGAACGCAACCGTCGCGTGGAGCGGGAACGTCTCACCGTCGTCGAAGCGCGACATCGGTATCAAGAGTCTCATCGGGCGTTCGTCCGGTGAGACGTACCAACTCGAATTCGCGGGCAACGACGGGTTCGTCATCGTCCAACCGTACGAAGAAGTGCAACCGGGGCAGTAGAGAGCGGACGCTGCCGTTCTGAGTTTTTCGCGCGCGGTTGGAACGCGTGCTAATACGTTGCTTGACTGAAGTGTTATCCCTGTTCCATCCTAAGGCGTGGGTATGGGTGACATTAGCGTCCACCTGGTCGACCGCGGTCGCGTCCACGCAGACATGGGCTACGTGCTCTCTGGCTACTCGATGGGGAGTGCGTCGAATCCGAACCCGGACCACGAGATGGCCGAGTTCGTCGTCTGGAACGCCGTCATCGACGGTCCCGACCAGACACTCCTGTGGGATACTGGTTCCAACCCCGACGCCGGAGACGGCTATTGGCCGGCCCCGTTGTACGAGGCCTTCTCGCACGTCGATGCCGCAGAACACACGTTGGAAGCTGACCTCGACGCGGTCGGTTACTCGGTATCAGATATCGACGGCGTCGTGATGAGTCACCTCCACCTCGACCACGCCGGTGGCCTCGCGGAGTTCGCTGGGACGGACGTCCCAATCTACGTCCACGAGGAGGAACTGAAGTTCGCGTACTACTCGGCGAAGACGACTGAAGGGTCGATAGCCTACCTCGCGTCTGACTTCGACTACGACCTGAACTGGAACGTCGTCCACGGCGACCAGCACACGCTGTTCGATGGATTCCGTCTCTACCACCTGCCGGGTCACACGCCCGGGGTGATGGGTGCCCACATCGAGACGCCCGACGGCGACGTGCTCGTCGCTGGTGACGAGTGTTACGTCGAGGGGAACTACGCAGACGAAGTACCGCTCGGTCCGGGACTGCTCTGGAGTGACCGTCACTGGTTCGACAGTCTCCAGAAGATAAAGGAGTTGGAACGACAGACCGGTGCGGACGTGTTGTTCGGACACGACTTAGACCGGTTCCGGTCCTTCGGAAAGGGGTGGAACGTCTAGGCGGACACGGGGAAGAGACGTCCGCCGAGACGTGAGGGGGAGAGGTGGTGGTGGTGGTTGGTTAGAGGGTTGGAAAGATATCGCGGTCAGATCATGAGTTGCACGTCGGCGTCAGCCATGTGCTGAAGCGCCGTCGCCGCGCCCACGCCGGTGGTGACCCCGTCGTAGAACGCGTCTTCGTCGTAGCCCATGAGTTCGATGGTCATCTGACACGCCTGTAGGTCCACGCCCATGTCGAGGGAGGTTTCGATGAGTTCCTCGATGGTCGCAGTCCCGTTTTCCTTGATTTTCTTTTCCATCATGCTCGTCGCGACGTTGTCCATGAAGGGAAGCGCGGCGATGGCGTTGGGCATCGGCATGCTCGGGTTGCCAACGGCGCTGAGTTTGAGGTTCTTGGATTTCTCCTCGTGGAGGATTTCGAGGCCCCAGAACGTGTGGAAGACCACGACGTCCCAACCGAATGCCGCCGCCGTGCTGGCGAGGATGAGTGGCGGGTACGCCATGTCGAGCGTTCCTTTCGTCGCGATGATGGTCATCGACTTCTGCCCGCCGTCGTCGGTCGCCTCTCGGAGGTCAGAGACCTCTTCCTCTAGCGCCTGAATCTGCGCCTGAAGGTCTTCGACGGAGGCGGTCGTCGTATCGACGGGCGCGTCAGCGTCCGAGCTCATTCCTTCTGGATGTAGTGGAGGAAGAGCGCCTGACCGTCTTCCTCGGACTCTTTCTGGTCGAGCATGTCGACACCGTCTGTGCTGTCGGCCCACCCCTTCAGGTCGCTCATGCTCCCGGAGTCGGTGGAGATGACTTCCAGTACGCCACCGGACGAGAGGTCGTCGACCGCACTGCGGGTCTTGACGACGGGCATTGGGCAGGACAGTCCTTTCACGTCGAGGGTTTCGCTAGTTTCGTATTCGCTCATTTTGTGAGTTCACCTGTGTTGGGTGTATCCCACAATATCAGGGTGCTTTACTAAAGTGTGTCGGTTCTTGGGCAGACTGCGCAATATCCGAACCGAACACTGCGACACCGTCGTCTACGACACTTTCGAACGGTTGAGTGCCATTGGACGCTCGCACGGGCACGTAATCGCACTACTGACCACTCCTCCTAGCGAATTTAGTATTGCAGTAAATCCGAACGACTATGCAAACCCTTAAGTTAGACCATCTAATAGTGGGGGATGCATACATGACTGAACCAGATCTTCCCGAACTGGACGTCGAAGCTCCCCTCATCGAACCCGAAGCGCTCAAAGACCGCATCGATGCCGGTGAAGAGCTGACCATCCTCGACAACCGGATGGAGTCCGAGTTCGAAGAGTGGCGCATCGAGGGAGAAAACGTCTCGCACGTCAACATCCCGTACTTCGAGTTCCTCGACGAAGACCTGAACGACGACCTGTTTGCGGACCTCCCCGAAGACGAAGAGTTCGTCGTCCTCTGTGCGAAAGGTTCCTCGTCCGAGTACGTCGCCGGCCTGCTCATCGAGGAAGGCTACGACGCCGTCGCACTCGAAGAAGGGATGAACGGGTGGGCGAGCATCTACGAGTACACCGAACTCGACACCGAGGGCGACGCTCTCGTGGCGCAGTACCAGCGCCCATCCAGCGGCTGTCTCGGCTACCTCGTCGTCGACGGTGACGAGGCCGCAGTCATCGACCCCCTCCGGTACTTCTCCGACCAGTACGTCCAGGACGCGAAGGCTCTGGGTGCCGAACTGAAGTACGCCATCGACACGCACATCCACGCCGACCACATCAGCGGCGTCCGCACACTCGTCGAAGACGAGGGTATCACGGGCGTCATCCCCGAAGCGGCCGAGGACCGTGGCGTCGACTACGACGTCGACTACGAGACCATCGCGGACGGCGAGACGCTCACCGTCGGCGACACAGAAATCGAAGCCATCCACACGCCCGGCCACACCACCGGCATGACGACCTACAAGGTCGACAACGTGCTCTTTACGGGTGACGGCCTGTTCATCGAGTCGGTCGCTCGCCCCGACCTCGAAGACGGTGACGAAGGTGCCCCTGACGCGGCGGCCCTCCTCTACGACTCGCTGCAGAACCGTGTCCTGAACCACGACGACCACTTCATCGTGGCTTCCGCTCACTTCAGTGATGCGGCAATCCCCGCCGAAGACGGCAGCTACACGGCGACGCTCGGAGAACTGAAGGAAACCATGGGTGCACTCTCCATGCCCAAAGACGAGTTCGTCGAGTTCATTCTCTCGGACATGCCGCCTCGCCCGGCCAACTACATCGACATCATCGAGACGAACCTCGGTGTCCAAGAGTCGGACGACGACCGCGCGTTCGAACTCGAACTTGGCCCGAACAACTGCGCGGCCAGCAACGAAGCCCTGACGAACTAAATGTCGGGACTGACGCCGCTCCTCGTCGATAGCCTCTTCCCGAACGGGATTGCGCACTACGCGCTCGGTGGTCTCCTCATCGGTCTCGGAACCGCCGTCATCTATCTCGGTACGGGTATCACCGCGGGCGCGAGTACGTTCTTAGAGTCGACGCTCTCGTACGTCTCCGACCTCCCGCGGTTCAACAAGGCGAAGTACGTCGCGTCGCGCAACTGGCGTGTCGTCTTCACGCTGAGCATCGTCGCCGGTGCCGCCATCTACACCGTCACGCTCGGTGACGGTTGGTGGGTCTCTGAGGTCCAACCGTGGCGGTTTGCCGTCGGTGGCGTGCTCGTGGGCATCGGAACCCGTGTCGGTAAAGGGTGTACGTCTGGCCACGGGGTCTGTGGCGTCGGCTCTCGCTCACGAACCTCGTTCGTCAACGTCGCAACCTTCATGCTCGTCGCCATCGGCGTCGCACAACTCCTGCAGGCACTGGGGGTGTCGCCATGAGCGACGACGAACGCGGACTTGGGTTCATACTGCTCATCATCGTGGGCGGCCTGATATTCGGGTTCGGCCTCGGTCTGAGCAACATGGCCCGACCGGAAGTCGTCCTCGACTTCCTCCAGTTCGACGACTTCGGCCTCGTCTTCGTCATGGGCGGGGCGGCAGTCGTCACTGGCATCGTCTTCGCACTCGCGGAGACGTTCGGTGACCGCGCACCCCTCACCGGAACGAACTACGGTCGCCGTCTGAAGTCGTTCGACAAGAACGTCGTCGTCGGTGGCGTCATCTTCGGTGCCGGATGGGGTATCTCGGGCATCTGTCCCGGGGCGGCGTACGCCAGCCTCGGTGTCGGAAACTATCCCATCCTCGTCGCCATCGGTGGGATGTTCCTCGGTGCGTATCTGCAGGGTCTCTGGCGTGCACGTCGCGCTGACAGCGCCGTCCGCGGAACCTCTGCGGACTAACGACGAACTGCACGCAGACGGCGATACGCCTCTCGTCGCCGTCTCCCCAACCTCCCATCTCGACTCTCCCCCACCTCCCGACTCGGCTCTCCCCCACCTCCCGACTCGGCTCTCCTCTAACCTCCCACCAACCCACTCTCTCACCTTCTCCTCTCGCCGTTCACTTCGTAGCGGTCTGCTGCGTTCGTGTCTCCGAGGAGACCCGGCCGTTCGCTCGACGCGCCGTGCTCCCGTGGAGTCACGCCCTCTTGCTCGCACCTCGCGCGAACATACGGTTGGGAACCACACGCTGTCTGTCCTCCGGTGAATGGCCGCGTCGCCGGTGCTCGCGGACAGTTATAGTATTGCACATATCATAAATTATTACTCCGTCATAGATAGCGGCTATATCTGTTCGTAACACTCTGCAGTACAAATGAAGCCAAAGTTTAGCGGTATTTTCGTGGTCAACTCATAACTTACGAGTATGCAATTGCGATATGGTCTTGCACGCTGTTCCCAAAAGCGTTATATTCTCTCTCCGGTTAGCCAGCACTGTACAGGAAAGCATGATTCGTACAATATCAGTTTCGCGCCCCGCGGGGTGCAGGTAAGATGTTCGGAATCGAAACGCTCGGAGGCAATATGCAGGCGGCAGCCCTCGTCGGCATCGTTCTCGTCGAGGCGATGGTGCTGTACGTCGGATACGGTGCGCTCGAGAGCGTTCTCGGGCCGACCGTGATGAAGCTCCTCGGTGGTGAATAGATGTTCGAACTCTTCGGAATCTCGGCCGCGATGCTCGGTATGTTCGCCGCGTTCGGCCTGCTCATCGGTATCCTCTTCGGGTTCTTCGGAATGGGTGGGTCGTTCCTCGTCACGCCCGCCCTGTTGGTCATGGGCTACCCCTCACGCGTGGCAGTCGGTTCCGGCCTCGCCTTCGTCTTCGGTACATCCGTCATCGCGACGCTGAAACACCGTGACCTCGGGCAGGTCGACTACAAACTCGGTGTCTCGATGATTATCGGGACCACCATCGGACTGGAGGTCGGGAAGGAAATCGTTCTCCACCTCGAAGAACTGGGTCTCGCAGGAAACATCATCAGCATCACGTACGTGCTGCTGCTCGGTGGTATCGGTGCGTTCGTCACCTACGAGTCGCTGAAGGGCGGTGACGGCGACGGCGGCGTCAGCCACGACGTCGACGCAGACGCCGAAATCAACGCCGACGACATCCCAGACATCGCCAAGAAGATTCAGAGCTATTCGCTTCCACCGATGATTACGCTCCGTGGTGGCATTCAGGTCTCCCTCTGGATGATTCTCCTCGTCGCGTTCGCGACGGGCCTCCTCTCGGGCTTCCTCGGTGTCGGTGGTGGGTTCATCCGCATGCCGGCGCTGTTCTACCTCATCGGTGTGCCGGTGCCCATCGCTGTCGGGACTGACCTGTTCGAGATTATGTTCTCGGGCGGTATCGGTTCGTTCCTCTACGCGCAGTCCGGCGGTGTCGACCTCTCTATCGTCGCTCCGCTCCTCGCAGGCTCCGCGCTCGGTGCTCGCGTTGGCTCTGCGGCGACGTCCATCGTCAACGAAGACGAAATCAAGATTTACTTCGGTCTGATGTTGCTCCTCGGCGCGCTCGCCGTCGCAGTCCGCCAGGCCGGTAACTACCTCGGCATGGGCGTCCTCGACTACGTCAGCCTCGCCCTCATCCTCGGCTCTGCGCTCATGGTCGCAAGCGCTGTCGTCTACAGTGCCCTCAAATCCGTGCGTGGACGCACGACTGGCGCAACATCCACCGCCGACTAACCGTCGAACCGCTCGCAAACCATCCGCAGTTCGACCACGATTTTTCACCCCGGTGTTGTACAAAGCATACAAACCCTTTTGAGTGCTGAATACGTACCCGAAAACGATAATGGCTACCTCGATGGTCGAATATCTGCAATCGGACATGCAGTGTGAGGGGCTCCTCGAATGCCTCCACGGACTCAAGCAACTCGACAGGCGGTGCTTCGAGGTTCTCGTCGAAACCGAGGACCCGATGACCGTCGACGAAGTCGCTGAGGCCGTCGAACGCGAACGTTCTACTGCCTACCGGTCCATCCAGCGCCTGCTCCAGGCAGGGCTCATCCAGAAAGAACAGGTCAACTACGAACACGGTGGCTACTACCACGTCTACCTGCCCACCGACCCCAACGAAGTCGCAGACGACATGCAGCGCATGCTCAACGACTGGTACGCCCAGATGGGCACGCTCATCCAAGAGTTCCGCGACAAGTACGACGAGAAAATCATCACTGCCGAGTGAGCATTTTTGGCCGGCGAAGGCCCGACGTCCAGTACGTCATCCTCGTCGACCCAAACTGATTAGGCTCTGCGTTGAACCCCGACCAGTCCTTACTCTCTTCTGCCACCCCGCCATGTCGAAGAGTAAAAGCAGTCCCCGTCACAACGAGTTCGCTGAAGAGTGTCCGACGTGTGAGTCACACACCCCACACGAAGTCTCGATAGAAATCAAGACAGAGAGTCGAAAGCGCGAGAACCGTGAGTTCTCCCGCGAACCGTATCGAGTGACGCAGTGTATCCGGTGTGGCGAAACGCGGTCACAACGAATGAACGACGCGTGAACAAACCGAACACCGCGGCCGTATCGCCGCCGGAACGTCGTCGGACGATAGCCGCCCAGTCCGCCGCAAACTCCGAGAGATGACACACGCTCCATCCACCGACATGCCAACCGTCCTCCTCGTCGACGACGAAGTCGAACTCGCCGACAGCCTCGCGCTGTGGCTCGAGCGCCGCTGTCAAGTTCGCGTCGCTTACTCCGGACGAGACGCCCTCCAGCGATTCGACGACGACGTCGACGTCGTCTTTCTCGACCGTAACTTACCGGGACTCTCGGGTGAATCTGTTCTCGACGAACTCCGTCACCAATCTGACTCCGATAGCCCTGCAATCGTCATGATGAGCGCGACACCCAGCGACCAACTGTCTGACCTCCCTGCTGACGACGTCCTCACCAAACCGGTTTCGAAGACAGATATCTTCGACGCAGTCACTCGGTTCGCCGGCGACACGCGAGAAGTGACAGCAGAGTAAGCGAGTCGCTCAGTCGTCGGCCGGTGCCGCATTCAGTTCCTCGAAGTACGTCTCGATGAGCTTTCGCTCTGCTGCACGCAGATGTTCGTGGAGCGTCGGCGGCGAGATGCCGAGCGCTTCGGCGACTTCCTCGGCGGTACTCCCACGTGGCCACTCGAAGTACCCGGAGACGAGCGACGTCTCCAGGACGGACTTCTGGCGGTCGGTCAGCTTCCCGTCGAGTTCCGTTCGGAACGATTCGGTTGACTGGGCCGACTGCTCGACTTCGCGTTTCGCGACGACGGAGACGTTCGGTGCCGTCCCCGTGACTGCCTCGACTATCGCCCCGTGGTCGGCGTCGGCAGCGACGTGGAGCGCGAGACTCCCACTCCCGTTCGTGAGTTCCAGCGCTTCGATACTCGCGCCGTGGTCGACGGCGGACATGAGAAGCGAGTCGCCGTCGAGGCGAACTTCGAGGACGGACTCGTCGGTTCCGTCGGTGACGACGCGAACGCTCGAGATGCGGTCGTACGTGACTGCTGCTTCGACCACGTTGCTCCCCGGAACCCCACTGGCGGTGACGAAACACGTGATTCCGTCGTCGACCTGTGCCACACCGTCGAGCGAGAAGTCACAGCCGACATCCGCGGAGAGTGCCGCGAGGACGTCCGAGTCTACACCGAGACGGAACTCGAGTTCGACGACGCTGTCGCCGTTGAGGAGGCGTTTGCTCTCGGCCGCGTTGATGCCGTTTCCGACCGTCGCACCGAGGTCAGAAAACAGCGCCACCGACTCGTCGTCGAACTCCGAAGACTCGTCGTAGACAGTGAGCGCACCGTAGATGGTCTCTTGGTACCGAATCGGGACACAGAGTGCCGCCACGTCCTCGTGGTCGGCCGACTGGCCGTTGAACACCGCAGCGCGGTGCTCCGTCGAGATGTCGTCGAAGACGCACACTTGGTCCGGGTCGTTGGTGTCGAATTCGTCGTCGACGAAACTGTAGTCCACGTCGGAGGGGTCACACCGGAATCCCGACTGGGCAGTACACCGAAGTCCGCCGGCGGCGGTTCGCCGGAGGACGAACGCCGCTTCGTGGGCGTCGGCCACGGCGTCACAGACCGTCTGTTCGATTTCCTCCCGCGTTCGGGCGTCGATGAGCGCACGGTCGATATCCCGGATGAGGCCGTTGACCCTGTTCAGCCGGTCGAGTTGCCGTTCGCGGTACTGAATCGCCGCCTCGTGTTCGGTTCTGACAGCGTCGAGTCTGCTTCGGAGTTCGTCCAGTGCCTCCGGTTCCCGAAGTTCTTCGATTTCACGACTCTCGAGCGCCTGTTCGGTCGATTCGAGGGCGAAGTACTCTCGAATCTCGGAGTCGAATCCCGCCCGAAAGAGGAGTTCCTCGACGGTCTCTTTGACGTCGGATTCGGAGACGGGTTTGACGAGATACGTGTCGAACGGCATCTCGACGATATCAGTGTCCGGTTCGACGGCCGTCATCATCGCGACGCGGCAGTCGATGCCACGAGACCGAATCTCTTCAAGGACGTCGTCACCGGAGACGCTCGGCATCCGTCTGTCGAGGAGGACGACGTCGATGCTGTCGTCGATACGGTCCAGTGCCTCCTGGCCCCCGTATGCAGTCTCGACGGTGAATCGTTCGCCGCCGAGCCAGTATCTACAGGTGTCTGCGAGGTCCTCGTCGTCGTCGACGACGAGAACAGTCTGCTCGGCAACCCGTTCGTCCGGGTGCCCGTCTGCCGAGCGGTCAGTGTCCATCGTATTGGACACACTGTCTCGTCGGAAAGATATATATCTGCCCATCGGGGGAGGTGGAATTTACTCGCTACCGAAAGTCGCGAAAGACAGTCTCTCTGTCGTGACAGTCGGCGTCGAACGGTTTCGGGATGGTTACGTCCGGGGGAGTGTCACGACGAACGTCGCTCCGGTCGGTTCGTTGTCTTCGATACGAACCTCGCCGTCGTAACCGTCGACGATTTCGCGGACGAGAAAGAGGCCGAATCCGTTCCCCGGGTCCGAGAGGTCCTCGATTCCCTTTTCGAGGAGTGGCCGCTTCTGTTCGTCCGGGATTCCCGGGCCGTCGTCCGACACGCGGAGTTCGACCACGTCGTCACCCGCCGCGACGTCGACGTGGACGCTCGGTGTGGGATTGTCGTTGTGCTGGACCGCGTTCTTCAGGAGTTGTTCGACGACTTCGTCCAACAACTCGTCTGCGAGCACCGACAGCTCCGGGATGGGGCCGACGGTGATATCCACGTCCGTCTCCGCGCCGTCGACTGCGTCGAGGCCGGTGTCGATTGCGTCCGCGAGGGGCCGCGAGTGGAGTTCGTGGCTATCGCGTTCGACGATGACTCTCATGAACGTCCGCATCGTCCCGACGAGGTCCGTCATCTCGTCCACCCGGTTTCGGACCGTCTCGAGATGCGACTTGCCGTCCGGTTCGACGTACTCCGCGACGATATCGGCGCGCGCGCCGACGACGTTGAGGCCGTTCAAGAGATTGTGTCTGATGATGCGGTTGACGAACTCCAGTCGCTCGCGCTCTCGGCGGAGTTGGCGTTCGCGTTCGTTGCGTTCGGTGACATCGTGGCCTTCGGGGACGACCAGGACGACATCGCCACCGTCGAAGACGGGTGTGAGCGTGAAGTCGATGACCGCAGTCTGCCGGTCTGGCCCGCCGTCGACTTCGACTTCGTACCGGACGAACTCACCGTCTGCCGCACGGGAGACTGCCGCTTTCAGGTCGGCAACCCGTTCTTCGTCGCCGTTCCACCACGGTGTCTCCCACGCCGGGCGTCCGACGACGGCGTCCCGGTCCGTCCCGGCGAACTCGAGCGCCGCATCGTTCACCCGGAGCACCGTCCCGTCCGGGTCGAGAAGCCCCATGTACTGGAACGTGCTGTTGAACACAGCGTCGAGGTGTCGCTCTCGGCGCTTCCGGTCGGTCATGTCGCGGGTCACCTTCGCGAACCCGACGACGTCGCCGTCGTCGTCGGTCAACGCGGTGATGACGACGGACGCCCAGAACTCGGAGCCATCGGCGCGGACGCGCCACCCCTCGTCTTCGACCCGGCCGTCGCGCCGGGCCGCTTCGAGGAGTTGCCCCGGCAACCCGCGCTTTCGGTCCTCGTCGGTGTAGAACGTCTGTACGTGTTCGCCGAGAATCTCACCGGTCGTGTAGCCCTTGATGGCTTCGGCCCCACGGTTCCAACTTGCGACGTGGCCGTCCGAATCGAGACGGAAGATGGCGTACTCTTCGATATCTTCGACGATGCGGGAGAACGCGGCGTCTCGTCGCTCCAGTTCGCGTTCGCGTTCGCGCCTGACGTGGGAGTCGATACCGTGGGCGACGGTGTGTCCGAGGTTCTGGAGGGGTTCGACCAACGCTGACCTGAACGCACCGTCGTGGTCGGCGTACATCGTGAGGACGCCGTATCGTCGGTCACCGAAGTCGAGCGGAACAGACGCCGCAGAGTGGTATCCGCGTTCGAGTGCCGCATCTCGGGACGGCCCGAAGTCGGCGTCGCTGGCGATGCTGTGACTCGTTTGTACCGAGTCCGACCGGAGGGCACGCCCGACGAGTCCGTCCGCACCCGGATGCGACCCCGCTACCGAGACGTCGAGTTCGTCGAGGTAGCCGTCTTCGGCACCAGCCCAGGCAGTCGCCCGAACGTCGTCCGTCGCCTCGTCGACGCTCCCGACCCAGACGAACCGCAACGTGTCCGTCTGGGCGAGGCGGTCACAGACGTGTTGCTCGACGTCCGCGCGCTGCGTCGCGTCGACGATGATTTCGCTCACGTCGGCGATGACTTCGTTGAACGTCGCGAGGATTTCGAGGCGTTCTTCGAGTGCTCGCTCGGTGGTCGACGAGTCGTCGGACGACTGCTGTGCGTCACCGGTCATTCGAGATATCCCCCCGACCGGTGCGCCGCCGTTGGTGCATATGCATCCGAGTCGTGCCCCCACCGACTTGGGCGTTTCCCGCCCCCCGAGGCCGTCCCTAACTGAATAGGGCCGTGAATTAGTACCGACGCACTCCTTTCAGTAGATGGCCACAGTGACCTACCCGGTCACTCGTCGTGCCCGCACGTTCCCCACATAGCGGAAACCGAACCCGACCCCCCCTCTCTCCGCTCGGTGGAACGTGTCCCTGCCCAAACCCAACTCCCTTTCGACGAAATTGACCGACGAGCTACTGCCGTCGGAGACGGTCTAACGTACATAGTTTCGTTCATGTCTCAACAGCTTACATTCATTTCTAGTTGAAGCAGATACAAGACCGAATACATGACTTACCGCTCATTTTACGGCGGATAAACACATATGTGCAATATATGAGAAAGAACGAGCTCATTCACCTGCACACACTCCTCGTCGAGATTGCAGCTAACTTCCTCGACGAGGGCATCGCGACACGTGAAGACATCGAACCGTACCACCGGCTCGAAATCGGCCCGATGGCGCTCCGGTCGTGTCGTGACGACCACGAATTGGCAGTGAGAACACTCTCGACGGCGCTCGCAGTCAGTGCCGCACGTGACCTTGGCCGGGAGACGAGCACGATTCCGGGCCAACATCTCCTCGGGCCCCCCGGCGAGATTGGCCACACTGAATCCGACCGACGTCTCCGTTCTCACTAACATCTCCCCTCACTGGCCGCGCGAATCGTGAGCGGTGCCACCGGGTGACGAGAGGACATAAGACGTACCAGCGAGACGCCCCGGTATGCGACTCGAAGATTACTGGGGGGTCGGCCCGAAGACGTCGGCCCGACTGGAATCGGCACTCGGCAGGGAGGGCGCGGTTGCCGCCATCGAGTCGGCCGACGTTCGGGCACTCGTCGCCGCTGGCGTCACTCGGGGGCGTGCAGTACGCATTCTCCGCCGCGCCGACGGCAACAGCGGTATCGACACGCTCGCGACCCGCGACGCGCGCGACGTGTACGACGACCTGTTGACGCTCGCCAGCGACTGCGCCCTGACGGAACACGCCGCCGACCGAATTCGTGTGTTGACACCGTTGCCGACGGTGGACGCGCGACGCGAACGCCTCGACAGGGTCCTCGACGCCAGCGACGCGTGGGCCGGACTCTCCGACGACGCGCGCGACGCAGTCGTCGCCGCCTTCGATGCTTACGACGAGGCGGGCGAGACGGAACGTGCCGCCGTGAGTGCCGCCCTCGAACTCCGTGATGCGGGACTGCGCGGTGAGACGTTCGAGGCGCTGGACGACGCCGACCCAGACGCCCTCCGCGACGCACTCGGTGCACTCGGTTACGTCGACGCCGACGGGTCGGTCGAACCCGGTGCCGACGAGAAACTCGACCGGATGCGCACGCGTCTGGAGACGGTCCAGGAACTCGAATCGAACGCCTTCGACGTCCTCGAAACGATTCAGGAACGCGGCGTCAGGTCGCTCGACGACTTCCGCGCCGCGTTCGTCGAGTACGTCGCCCACGAGACGGACCTCGCACGAGGCGAAGTCGAAGCTGCCGCGGCGGACGACGCCCGCGACGCGACGGACTTCGTGAGCACGTCGCTTCGAGCGCTCGTCTCCGACATCGAAGCAGACGTCGAAGAACGCGAGGAGTCCGTCGCCGAAGAACTCCGTGACCGAATCTGGGCCGCCCGCGACGACGTCGACATCGCCGTCGAGGCTGTGGACGAAGTCGCGTTGTCGCTGTCGCTCGCTCAGTTCGCCGTCGAATACGACCTCACGAAACCAATCGTCGCAGAGACGGGGCTTTCGGTCTGTGGAGCGCGGAACCTCTTTCTCGACGACCCGCAACCCGTCTCGTACGCCGTCGGCGAGCACGACCTGACGTGTTCGTCCGGCCCGGTTCCGCCCTCCGGTGACCGGGTTTCGGTCCTGACCGGAGCGAACAGCGGGGGGAAGACGACGCTGTTGGAGACGCTCTCGCAGGTGGCTATCCTCGCGTCGATGGGCCTCCCAGTGCCCGCGGAGTCGGCAGTTGTCGGCCACTTCGACTCGCTCGTCTTCCACCGCCGCCACGCGAGTTTCAACGCGGGGGTTCTCGAATCGACGCTCAAGTCTATCGTCCCACCACTCTCCGACGAGGGGCGGACGCTCATGCTCGTCGACGAGTTCGAGGCCATCACGGAACCCGGACGCGCGGCGGACCTGCTCAACGGACTCGTGAACCTCACCGTCGAACGCGACGCCTTCGGCGTCTACGTCACGCACCTCGCCGACGAACTGAGTCCCCTCCCGCCCGAAGCGCGTATCGACGGCATCTTCGCGGAGGGGTTGACCGACGAGTTAGACCTGCGCGTCGATTACCAACCGCGGTTCGGAACCGTCGGGAAGTCGACGCCGGAGTTCATCGTCTCTCGGTTGGTGGCGAACGCACGCGACAGAGCAGAGCGTGCAGGATTCGAGGCGCTGGCGGCGGCAGTCGGTGAAGAAGCGGTTCAAAAGACACTCTCCGACGCCGAGTTCGTCGGGTGAGCGAGCACGGGAAAGAGTCTGTGGTGACCGGCGACGGGCCGATTATCGCATCTCGTCGAGCGAGATGAACGCCTCGACGTCGGCGGTCAACCACGCCTCCATCTGGTCACAGCAACTGTCGCGCCGCGGGTAGACGGTGATTTGGTCGGAACTTCCTCGGTAGGTTACGACGACGCTATGAAGCAGACACTCACCAGTCGAATCCGAACCGGGGCGGTCAACAGACCCTGCAACCGAATCCTGAGACGCGGGCACTTCGGACATTCGCCGTCACGTATACAGAGGAGACGGTGGTTACATAACCTTCACTAACTGTGGTACTCGGTAACACAGAATCGGTCGGGCGGGCGCGAGCGGTGTGCGTCCCGTGGTTCCAGTGGGCGACATCTGCCGGCGGAGACGGGTTGAAGTGTGCTGCCACGCCATCTGCGTGTCGATGGTTGACCCGACGTCTGATTTAGAAGAGAACGTAGACCCCGACGACGCGCCACGCTGTGCGACGTGTGGCGACCCCATCGTCAACGTGCCAACCCACCGCGTCGTCACGTGGGTGGACGACGAGGGACGCGTGCAGTACCGACACTTCTGTGACGACGACTGCCGCGACGACTGGGACGACGAGCGATAGGGTCGTCCGTCTTCACTCCACGGACGACCAGAACTGGTCTAATCCGAACCCGAGCATGTCGGGACTGACCGGGCGGAACTCCTCGCGTTCCTGTTCGGGGAGATAGTCGCGGACGCCGTTCCACGAGTCGCGTGCGTAGCGCGCGTCGACGAAGACGCGAACCCCGACTTCGTCGGTGCCGCGGATGACGCGCCCGATGGCCTGTCGGGCTTTTCTGACCGCCGGCACGGTCAGTGCCGTCTCGAATCCATTCCCGAACTCCTCGTCGTAGGCCGTCTTGACGGCGCGCGTCCGCGGTGACGACGTGTTGATGAGCGGGACGCCACAGACGACGGCGGCCGAGAGTTTGTCGCCGCTGTAATCGACCCCCTCGGTGAGCGTGCCACGCAGACTCGTGACGAGGACTTTCCCCGTCCCGCCGAAGAAGTCGCGTTTCAGGTCTTCTGTCGCACCATCGCCCGACGACTCGTCGAGGAGGACCGGTTTGTCCACTCGGTCTTCGAGTGCGCCCGCCATCCACTCCGCTTCGGCGTAGTTGGGCATCCCGACGAGGACGTTGCCGGGCGAGCGAGTGCACACTTCGGCGGCGGCGTCGGTGTAGGCGAGGCGCGTCTCGTTCTCCTCGCCCGGTGGCCCGCGGTTACTGTGGGTGAACTTCGGGACGTCGACGGCGAAACTCGCGCGGTTCGACGCGGGAAAGCCGAGGCCGAAGGTTCGCTCGGCGACCGGTCGCCCCTCGTCGGCGAGGGTGTCGAGACCCGTGACGCGTCGGAACACGTCGATTGGTTCGAGCGTCGCACTCATCAGGACGCCACCGCCGAAGTCGCCGAGACGCTCGGCGATTGCTTCGCCCGGGACGCAGTTGTGGACCGAGAGTCGGGCGTTGTACGCACGCCGCCACGACTCGGGCGGTTCCATCTCGTCCCACGTGCGTTCGAGGTCGATTTCGCGGAAGTACTTCTCGTGGTCGGCGTAGGCCCACGTCGCGAGGGCGCGCCCCGCCGCGGGTGCCGCCCGGCGTTTGTCGTCCTCTTCGACCGAATCGAGGATGCGCGCGACGGCCGACCCCGTCGCTTCGGCGCGAACCCACGTGCCCTCGTCGTAACCGTTCTCCTCGGCCCACTCGGTGAGTTCGTCGACGGTCGGTTCCTCCGGGTCGCGGAGCGGTATCTCCTCGTCCGCGAGTTCGGTCAGGTCCGCCCGCCACCCGACGTATTCGGTGTCGAGATACGCCGTCACTCGCCGGTCGAGTTCCTCGCGGAGGTCACGGACGAAGTCGCGCGTCTCCTTGAGTTCGCGGAGGGTCACGTCCGCCTCTTGTAACTCGCCGCGGACGAGTTCGGCGTCTTCGGTGGTCTTGCCGGCGTCGTCGAACTCGACGGGTTGGATGACGCGCGTGAACTCGCTTTCGGCGTCGCGAAGGGTCCGGTCGCCGACGCCGACGGAGACGAGGTCACGGACCCGCGGTTCGAGCATGTGCGCCTCGTCGCAGATGACGAACGTCGAATCGTCGACGAGTGCGCCGGTGAACGTGCCGACTGTCGTCGGGTCGAACGCGTGGTAGTAGTTGCCGACGACGACTTCGAGGTGGGGCAATAGCGCGCCCATCACGGAGTGCGGGCACGACCCTGCACCAGCGGAGAGCGAGACGAGGTCCTCGGGGGTGATGAGGCCCTCGTCGGAGAAGTCGAACGGGACGGCTTCGATGGGGTCACCGTCCTCGGGCAAGTCCGCGAGGAAGTTGGCGTAGAAGGGGCAGTACTCGACGTCTTCGTACTCGGGCATCGACTTCGGATAGGGCGTCGGTTCGTCCGCGGTTTCGAGGTACGACGGCCCCGTCGTGGTCGAACCGGTGTCGAGGAGGCCGGTCTGTTGCTCGCGGGCGTCTTTCGCCAGCGCTTCGGCACTCGTCCGGCCACCGTCGCCGACGAGGCCACGGGTTCGGTCACGAAGGCCTTCACAGCGGTCGTAGACGGTCGAATCGTCGATGCCGCCGCAGGTCTCTCTGCTGTACGGACAGACGTCGGCTTTGCCGACGAGCGTGAGCCCCGAGATAGGGTTCCACTCGTCGGGCAGGTTCTCGTTGATGGTGCGGAGGTCAGCCTCGAACTGTCGGAGTTGCTGCTTGACGCTCGTCAGCACGAAGACGCGTTCGTAGTCGGAGTCTGGGTCGCGGACGAGTTCGATGCCGGCGGTCAGCGCGAGCATCGTCTTGCCAGTCCCGCACGCGCCTTCGACGACGGCGAATCCGTCGTCGCGGGCGGTTGCTATCGCAGTCTCGATTCCGTCGGCCTGCTCCGGATACGCCTCCGGGTGGCCGAACACCTCCTGCCAGGTCACGCTCTGTGGTCCACTTGCGACGGCCATAGGGGTGTCGGTGAGTGGTCGCGTCTCGGTATTTGAACGTTCGCCGCAGAATCGAGTGCAGTGTCTGTCGAACCCTGGCCGCGCCTCATTCGAGGAACGACGAGATGGCGTCTGCGACGCCCTCTCTGTCGCGTTCGTCGCCGCCGACGCAGACGACGAGTGGGCCATCGGTGGGTGCGTACACCTTCATCTCGCGGCCCTTCTCTGAGTATCGCGTCCCGGCGACGCGGACCAAATCCGCGTCTGCGAGGTTCCCGAGGTGGTGCCGGGCGTTCTGAATCGACGTCTCGACTTCGTCTGCGAGTTCTGCCGCCGTCGCCGGTGCGTCGTGGAGAGACGAGAGGATATCCCGGGCGGTGTCGCAGGCGAGACACCCGATGAGTTGCTCCGTCTCGTCGTCTTCCAACCAGTGAACGCGGGGTGCGCTCTCGCCACCCGTATCGACGTTCCCTTCGGACGGAAGCAACCCTGACATGATACGGACAATCAGGCGAAGTAAGTAAACCGTTTCGACAGTCACACGGCGATTTCGTCGTCGCCCGGGAGGCCGGGAAGTCGCCCGACGACGTAGAGGACGGCGAGTCCAACCACGACGACGAGGAGACTGACCGCGAGCGTCCGAAAGACCATCTCGAATCCGTAGTTCGCTTCGGTCAGGAATCCGACGGCACCGCTCCCGTTGGCTTCCAACAGGAGGGCCGCCCCGCTGAAGACGGCGTAGGAACTCCCACGCGCGTCGTTCGGCAGCGACGACAGCATGAACGTGTCGAGTGCGGGGAACAGACTGTGGACGACGTACCCGAGGACGGCGACGACGACGGCGACGGCCACGAACCCCTGCGTGTACGTCAACGTGAACAACGCGCCCGTGAAGGCGAGGAGGAGCGCGAAGATGTACGGGACGTGCGGGAGTTTGTCCGCGAGTCGCCCCGACAGCGAGAACGCGGGGACGCCCGCCGCGAAGATAATCGTCAGCATCGTACTCGCCGCAGTCGGCGAGAATCCCTTCGCCTGTGTCATGTAGGAGACGAGGAAGTTGAACAGTCCTTGCCAGACGAACCCCGCAGGTGCGATGAGGAGGATTCCCGTGAGGATGAGTTTCCAGTGGCCGAGCGCGGCCGAAAAGTTCCGGTCGGTGCCAGTCCCCGTCTCCGTACTCCCGTCTCGGGAGACGGCGTAGAGGACGACGGTGACGACGGCGGCGGCGACGGCGAGCACCCAGAACGTCGCGCGCCACGAGAACGACGCGAGGATGACGACGACGACGGGGGCGGCGACGACGGCAGCGACCTGACTGGCCGCCCCGTGGATGCCGACCATGCGCCCGACGCGTTCGGGGAAGAGTTCGCCGACCAGCGGGACTGCAGAGACGAAGTACGCACCGGAGGCGAGTCCGAGGCCGAACGCCCCGACCTGAAGCGTCAGAATCGACGTCGCACTCGCGGTGAACCCTGCGGCGGCGACGAGCAACGTCCCTGCCCCGAGGACGACCCGGTCACGTGGAACGCGCGTGAGGAGATAGCCGACCGGAATTCGCGGGAGAGCAGTCCCCAACCAGACGAGACTCGTCACGACGCCGATGGTGGCCGGGCCGACACCGAACTGCATCTGGAGCGTCTCCACGAGCGGTGGAAACGCGACGCGGCCGAAGTTGACGAGGAAGACGAGTCCGCAGAGGGTTCCAAAGAGGCGGCGGGTCACTGACGCCTCTATTCACGGCCGGGAGTCAAACGTTGCGGAAGCGGTCGGGACGGCGGACGAATCGCTCACTTCGTGACCACATACGTTAACGCGGGGGCGGGCGAACCACCCCACATGATTACGAGTCGACGCATGGCCGCGGTGGACGAAAACGCCGAAGCCCTCGGCGTCCCGCGGAAGCAACTCATGGAGTCTTCCGGAAACGCCGTCGCTCGGGTCTGTCGTGAACTCGTGGACCCCGGTGCGTCCGTCGCTATCGTCGCCGGACGCGGGAACAACGGCGGCGACGCTCTCGTGGCCGCGCGGTTCCTGAACGCGTACGACGTGACAGTCTCCCTCCTGGGTCGCCCCGAGACCATCTCGACAGACATCGCCCGCGAGAACTGGGACGCACTCGTCGCGAGCGAGGCGAACGTGCGCACTGTCACCGACTCCTCGGAGTTCGAACTCGACGGCCCCGACGTCGTCCTCGACGCGATGCTCGGAACCGGTGTGACTGGCGCACTCCGCGAACCGGAGGCGACTGCCGCCCGCACAATCAACGACTCGGACGCGACGGTGCTCGCCGTCGACGTTCCGTCGGGCGTCGATGCGGACACCGGCGAGTCGGCAGGTGTCGCCGTCGATGCGGACCACGTCGTCACCTTCCACGACGACAAACCCGGCCTCGGTTCGCTCGGTGTGCCAGTCACGGTTGCCGACATCGGCATCCCGTCTGCCGCCGAGTTGTTCACCGGTCCCGGGGACTTGCTCGCGCTTCGGCGCGACCCACAGAGTCACAAAGGCGACCACGGCGACGTCCTCGTCGTCGGCGGCGGCCCGTACACCGGCGCACCCGCGTTGGCCGCACAGGCCGCCCTCCGCGCCGGTGCTGACCTCGCTCGCGTCGCCTGTCCCGACCACGTCGCCCGCGAGGTACAGGGCTACTCCGAGAACCTCATCGTCAGCGGGTTCGACGGCGACCACCTCGAACCCGCCCACGTCCCCGACCTGCTCGAACTCGCCGCCGACAGGGACGTCGTCGTCTTCGGTCCGGGTCTGGGCGATGCCGAGGAGTCGCTGGACGCAGTCCGCGAGTTCCTCGCCGCCTACGACGGAACTGCCGTCGTCGATGCCGACGCCCTACAAGTCGTCCCCGACGTCGACACCGAGGCGACGCTGATTTGTACGCCGCACCAAGGAGAGTTACTGAAGATGGGCGGGCAGACGGACGCCGACTGGGAGACCCGACGCGAACTCGTCCGCGAGTTCGCCGCCGAACTCGGACACACGCTCCTCGTGAAAGGTGCCTACGACGTGATTTCGGACGGCGACGAGGTTCGCGTCAACCGCACCGGCAACCCCGGCATGACCGTCGGCGGCACCGGCGACGTGCTCGCGGGGGCAACCGGAGCGCTGGCGAGCGTCCTCCCACCGCTCGATGCGGCGGCAGTCGCCGCCTACGCGAACGGCCGGGCGGGAGACGCCGCCGCCGACGAGTTCGACGGCGGACTCGTCGCCACGGACCTGCTCGACCGACTACCTGCAGGCCTTCGGAGCGAACACCATGACTGACGACACACCACGAGACGAGACGAACGGTGGCGACGAACGCGAACTGACACACGTCGACGAGAGCGGAAACGTCCAGATGGTGGACGTGGGCGCGAAACCCGACACTCGGCGTCGCGCCGTCGCGCGTGGAACCATCCACCTCAGCGAATCCACTATCCGCGCCATTCGCGACGACCAAATCGGGAAGGGCGACGTGTTGGCCACCGCGCGAATCGGCGCGGTTCAGGCGGTCAAACACACGTGGGAGACGATTCCGATGTGCCACCAGATTCCCATCACGAACGTCGACACCGAGTTCGACGTCGCCGACGACGCCGTCACGCTCACCGTCACTGTCGGAACGACCGGAAAGACCGGGTGCGAGATGGAAGCGTTAGAGGGCGTGACGACTGGTCTCAACGTCGTCTGGGATATGGTGAAGGCCGCCGAGAAAGACGACGACGGGCAGTATCCGGGGACGAAGATTACGGACGTCGAAGTGGTGACGAAGGAGAAAGAGACGGTGGAATAAGGCGCTCAGGAGGAGTCGGCGGTCACCGACAGGTTCGCCGCCTTCGCCCGGGCTTTCTCGACGATTTCGGGGCGGGCCTCGAACTCGACGTGGACCTGTTCGCCCTCGTACTCCTCGGTTTCGACGTGGGCGTGGTCGTAGAGCCACGAGACGAGACTCATCGTGCCGTCGCTCATCGGGAGCAAGAGTCGCTCGTGCTCCCACGCCGGCAGTTCCGCTTCGACGCGCGCGGTCAACTCGGCGATGTTCTCACCGGTGAGTCCCGACACCGCGACGGGGTTCGGCGCGAGTGCCGAGAGCGCGGCGCGTTTCTCTTCGAGTTCCTCGTCGTCTACCTTGTCCACCTTGTTGAACACGGTGACGATGGGGGCCTCGTTGCGTTCGTAGAGGGTGTCGTGACTCGTGATGAGTTTCTCGCGCATCTCCTCGATTGGTTCGGAGGCGTCGACGACGAGGAGCACGAGGTCAGCACGATAGACGGAGTCGAGCGTGGACTTGAACGACTCGACCAGCCAGTGTGGAAGGTCGGAGATGAACCCGACGGTGTCGGTGAGCAACACGTCGTGTTTGCCCGTCTCGGCCCGCCTGGTGGTCGTTCCGAGCGTCGTGAACAGTTTGTCCTGAGACTCGGCGGTCGGGTCGAGGTCAGGGTGTAAGTCGTCGTTCTGGCCGACTTCGAGGTCCGCCGCGAGTCGCTGCATGAGCGTGGACTTCCCGGCGTTCGTGTAACCTGCGAGTGCCACGAGGTCGAACCCGGATTCACGGCGCTGTTCGCGTCGCGTCTCTTCTTTGTCGGCGATGGAGTCGAGTTCGTTCTTGATTCGCGAAATCTGTGCTTTGATGTCGCGTTCGCGGCTCTCGTCGTACTCGCCGAGCCCCATGAAGCCGGGTCGTTCGTCGCGTTTCGCCAGCGACGCTTTCGCCTCGGCACGGGGGAGTTCGTAACGTAACTCCGCGAGTTCGACCTGTAGCTGCGCTTTGCGGGTGTTGGCCCGCTGCCCGAATATCTCGAGGATGAGCGTGAAGCGGTCGATGACTTCGACGTTGGACGGGAGCTTCTGGGCGATGTTGTAGGTCTGGTACGGCCCCAGTCGGTTGTCCACGATGACGGCCTGTGCGTCTTCGCGGGCGACGAGCGCCGCTAATTCGTCTACCTTCCCTTCGCCGAAGTGGTAGGCTGCGTCCTCTTCGCGAGTCTGCGAGAGGTTCCCGACGACTTCGTATCCCGCCGCGCGAGCGAGGTCCGTTATCTCGGTGAGTTCGGCGTCTCCACGGTCGACGCGCTTCGCGACGACGACGCGAGTCATCGCCCTCCCTCGATTGTGGTGTACGTTGCCTGCACTGTGTCACTTGGTACTACCCGCCCGAGGCACTTAAGCCCCGCTCGGTGATGCTCACGCCACGAGATGGTCTCTCGTCACCTCCACACACATGCCAAGCTCTTACACGCCGGTTGCCCTTGTAGGTTGCCCGAGGGCCAGCGAGACGTCTCGCGTTCGGTGACTGTCCCCCACAAATGACTTATACGAACGCGAAGGATGTTCGCCGTATGGACCCCTTGCAACTCAGCGTCGACCCACAACAATTGGGCCTCGAATTCGGCAGCGGGGCCGTCATCGGCGGCATCATCGGATTCGCCGCCAAGAAGGTGGCGAAGCTCATCGCCGTCATCGTCGGCCTCGAACTGGCCGTCTTCAAGTTCCTCGAATCACGCGGCATCCTCTCCGTCGATTGGGAGCGACTCACCGGTGGCCTCGTCAAAGCAACCGAGAACGCCGCGACGGGTGCACCGCCGGACTGGATTTCGTCGATTCTCTCGACGCTCTCTATCTCTGCTGGCTTCTCCGGTGGCTTCCTCGTCGGATTCAAGAAGGGGTAACCGAGGCGCTTCGCCGACGGGACGATTCGTTCGAAAAGTGACGGTTCGCGGTTTCTAGAGGTCGTCTTCGTCTTTGACGATTCGGGTCTCCGCCGTTCCGCTCGTGATGTTGTTCACCTTGTCGTAGAAGTCGTTTTGCATCCCTGCAGGGAACGTGATGACGCCGACCCACGACCCGTCGTTTTGCCACTCCTCGCGTTCGAGTTCGCCGTAACTCCGAATCTGTGCCTGTCCGCTGCCGGCGTACTCGGCCGGTAACTGGACGGCGACGGTGACTTCGGCGAACTTGATTGGTAACACCGGGCGAAGCGCTTCGAGTGCGTCGTCGACCTGCGACTCGACGGGTTCCATCGGGTCGATTTTGAACCCGGCCTCTTCGAGTGCGCGTTCGATTCGCTCCGGCGGGTGCGGCGAGTCGTTCATCTGTGGGTTGACCGCGTTGCGTGCGATGCGGTTGATGAGCGACTTGCGCTTCTGTTCTTGCATCTCACGGCGCTGTTCTGCCGTAATCTGAATCTCTCCTTTCTTGACGACTTCCGGGATAATCTGCATCGGGTCCGTCGTGCCGAACACCTTTTCGAGGTCGGTTTCCGCGGGACGGTCACCGCGTGAGGCGTCTTCGAACACGTCTTCGGCGGCGATGACGTCTTCGAGGTCACCCTCGAACTCGTCTCGTTTGATAGCCAGCGCCGCGTCGGGGTCGATGAGTACTTCGAACCGTGCGCCGTGAGATTCGAGACGGGCAGTGACTGCTTCGTCGAGTGAAATCATAGGTTCCGATACTCTCTCCTTGGTAAAAAGCCCTCGCCGCCCGGCATCTCGCCCCGTCGTCTGTCGAAATCGGTCGGTTCACACACCGAAGAAACCGTTATGCTGGCCGAACCCCCACGACTCAGTATGAGCTCGCAAGCATCGGAGAAGTCACTCGAAGAACGCCTCGAGTTGTTCATGCGTCGGAACTTCCCGCAGATTCAGATGCACGGCGGGAGCGCCGGCATCGAGGCAATCGACAAAGAGACGGGCGAAGTCTGGATTTCGCTCACCGGCGCGTGTTCGGGGTGCGGCATCTCTCCGATGACGATTCAGGCGCTCAAGTCCCGGATGGTCATGGAGTTCGACGAAATCGACGCCGTTCACGCGACGACTGGTGGCTTCTACGACGACGAACCGGGCGCTGGATTCGAACCCGACGTCTCCGACGCGCCGTTCTGAACCTCGCTCACTCCCGTTCTCGATTCTCCGCTGTTCGAATTTTTCCTGTCCTGTCCTGTCCTGATGGGGCGCTGACTATCGACTCGCGAGAGACAGGCCGCTAGTCGCTCGAATTACGTTCGAGATACCACCCGATTCCGCCGCCAATCAAGGCACCGAGGACACCACCGAACGGACCACCGAGCAGCAGACCAAATATGATTCCGAGCGCCGCCCCGACGCCGGCGTATCCGCCTTCAAAATCGACCATTACGAGAGATAATTTACGAACCTGAATGAGTCATACTGCCATTGCTTCGTCAGCCCAGACAGCGAAGTGTCTCACTCTGTCAGTCGAGAATCGACATTTCACTTCAGAGGGACGATTCTCCCATCCACGAGACGCGACGTAGCGCACCGCTCACGGGGTTACTGACGCCAAAAACCGAAGTGGAAGATTACGCGAGTTGTTCGATGACGTCGACGAGGTCCTCTTTGCTCTGGACGCCGACGACCTGGTGCGCTTTCTCGCCACCCGCGAAGAACTGCAGCGTCGGGACGCTCCGAATCTGCTTTTCGCGTGCCAGGTCCTGCAGTTCGTCGATGTCGACTTTCGCCACGACGGCGTTCGTCTCCTCGGCAATCTCTTCGACGGTGGGTTCGAGCATCTTACACGGCCCACACCACTCCGCGTGGTAGTCGACGAGGACGATGTCGTTGTCTGCGATGAGTTCGTCGAGGTGGTCGGCGCTCTCGACGTGAATCGGCGCGTTCTTCGCTTCGGGTGTGCTCATGTCACCTTCTATCGGCGCGATGGCCTTACCCATTGCGCCCGTTTGCGAGGAGTTGCACGACCGCGAAAACGCGGAGAGGGTGCTCGAAACCCCGGTTTCAACACTCGTACGTCAGGAGGACGCCGTCGTCGACGCGCTCGACGCTCTGCAACGAGAGTCGAGGGAAGTTCTCGACGAATCCTTCGCCATCGGCGAGCGTCGGCGCGTCCCGGCCACCGATGACCAGCGACCCGACGTAGAGGGTCAGTTCGTCCACGAGGTCCGCGTCGAACAGCGAGAAGATGACTTCGCCGCCGCCTTCGACCATCACCCGGTCGACGCCGCGGGATTCGAGGGCGTCGAAGGCCGCCGGAAAGGAGACGCGTTCCTCGCCGGCAATTACGACAACTGCACCTGCTTCTTCGAGCGCGTCCCGCCGGTCTGTCGGTGCGTCCTCGGAGACGAGGACATACGTCGTCGCTTCGTCGTCGAGGATGCGGGCGTCGAGTGGCGTGCGAGCGCGGGAGTCGGCCACGACGCGTGCCGGATGTGGGGCGTCTCCTCGTGACTCGCGGTCGTCGGCGAGTTCGGCGTCGTCGAGCGTCAGGTGCGGGTCGTCGGCGAGAACGGTCCCGACGCCGACGAGCACGGCGTCCGCGGCGGCGCGAATCTCGTCCACGCGAGCGAAGTCGTCGTCGCCGCTAATCTTCACCTGCTCGCGGCGGCGCGACGAGAGTTTTCCGTCGACACTCGTGGCGGCGTTTACGTGGACGTGCATAGTCGTCGGTCGACCGGGGTGTGAAAACGCCTTTCGGTGCCGAGTCGGCCCGAAGACTATCGGACAGGAATTAAATAGGGTTGTGTGGTACGTTGTGGCATCAATGACTCCAAAAGTCCTCATGCTGGGCTGGGGGTTCCCGCCGAACGTCAGTGGTGGACTCGACACACACGTCGGTGAGATGTTCGAGCGGTTAGAAGACCGCGACGACGTCGAAATCGAACTCGTCCTCCCCGCCGAGTACGCCCCCGACCGTGAGGGCATCACCGGTGTGCCGACTGGCGAAGGGGATATCATCACCCGAATCGGTCGACTGGGAACGAAGTTCGCCGAACGGGCCGCGGACGCCGACATTGTCCACACCCACGACTGGTTCGGGTACGGCCCCGGGTCGCGCGCCAAGTCGAACAACGAAGACGTCGAGTGGGTGACGACGTTCCACTCGCTGTCCTCGGACCGCAACATCGACCCACCCCAACGCGAAGTCGAGACCGAACGCCGCATCGCAGAGCGCTGTGATAACCTGCTCGCGGTGAGCGAACTCCTCGCCGGAAAGGTCAAACGAGAGTACGGCGGCGACTGCCACGTCATCTACAACGGCTTTTCCGAAGTCGAGACGACGGGCCGTGACATCAAAGACGAACTCGGTATCGACGGGAAGATGCTCTTCTTCGTCGGCCGACACACCGACCAGAAAGGCATCTCCCACCTCGTCTACGCGCTGGACAAACTCGACCGAGACGACGTGACGCTGGTCATGGGTGGGTCGGGCCACCTCACGGAGCAACTCAAACGATTCGCAGAACTGCTCGGCGTCGAAGACCGAATCGAGTGGGCGGGCTACATCCCAGAAGAGGAACTCGGCGACTACTACGCGTCTGCGGACCTCTTCGTCTCGCCGTCGCTGTCGGAACCGTTCGGTATCACCATCGTCGAGGCGCTTTCGGTGGGAACGCGCGTCGTCGCCACCGAGAGTGGCGCGGCGGAAGTCCTCCCCGAAGACTGCGTCATCGAAGTCGAACCCGACTCGCGGTCGATTGCAGACGGTATCGAGTACGGCCTCTCACTCGACGGCGAACCCGAGTACGAACCGTACACGTGGGACCGCGTCGTCGACGAGACGGTCGAATACTACCACGAGATACTGGAGGGCGACGACACAGACGAAACGCCGGACGAAGCAGAAGCGTAAGTCGCGGTTAGCGGAGGAGGCGAAGGTCGGTCACGGGTTCCGGATGTCGAATCCGGTAGCCATCTCGCGTCGGCACCATCCCCTCGCGGGGCATCGTCCCGCGTGCAGACTGATACGGTGAGTCGTCTGTCTGGACCGACTGGTACGGCGAGTCGTACGACGACTGGTAGGGACTATCCGAGCGCTGGTACGGACTGTCGTCGGGCGTCGAGTCGAAATCCTCCGGAGGGAGGTAGATTCGTTCGCCCGACGCCGACCGGACGACCACTGCGGTGTCTTTGTCGCCCTCCATCAGGATGGTCGTCCCGCCGTTTTCGATGGTCACCGAAAAGGAGACGTCTTCGTCGGATTCGTGTGTGTCGTCGTTCGGCATACGCGTTCAACTGACACGCGAACACTTAGTGATTCGCCCACGGAATCCGGCCGCCGACCCCTCCCCGGGGTGGGTGCCAGCAACCCTTTTTATCCGAAGGGGCCGAAGTGCCCACCGATGGATATCGAACCACATGCCGAGGAGCTTGCCTCCGCTCTCGGTGTTGACAAAGAGGAGGTCAAATCCGACCTGCAGAACCTCTTGCAGTACAGCGTCCCACTGGACGAAGCGAAACAGAGCGTCCGCCGAAAACACGGCGGCGGGTCGTCCGGTAGTGACGGCGCACCGTCGTCGAAGCGCATCGCCGACATCGGCCCGAACGACGGCAACGTCTCGGTGACCGTCCGCGTCCTCACCGTCGGGACGCGCTCTATCGTCTACCAGGGTGACGAACAGACCATCCGCGAGGGCGAACTCGCAGACGAGTCCGGCATCATCTCCTACACCGCGTGGCAGGACTTCGGCCTCGAACCCGGCGACTCGGTGACGATTGGAAACGCCGGCGTCCGCGAGTGGGACGGCAAACCGGAACTCAACGTCGGCGCGTCTTCGACAGTCGGCGTCGAGTCCGAGACGGTCGAAACGCCGTACGACGACCGAATCGGCGGCGAAGCGAACCTCATCGACTTACAGGCCGGTGACCGTGGCCGAACCGTCGAGGCGCGCGTCCTCGAAGTCGAGTCGCGAACCATCAGTGGTCGCGACGGCGAGACGACGATTCTCTCGGGCGTCCTCGCAGACGAGACTGGACGACTCCCCTTCACCGACTGGAAACCCCGGCCGGACCTCGAAGAAGGTGCGAGCGTCCGCCTCTCGGACGTGTACGTCCGCGAGTTCCGCGGCGTCCCGCAGGTGAACCTCTCTGAGTTCACGACGCTCGAACTCCTCGACGAACCGGTCGCCGTCACCGACTCCGCGCCGCGTCTCAAGATTGGCGAGGCAGTCGATGCCGGCGGCATGTTCGACGTGGAAGTACTCGGCAACGTCCTCGAAGTCCGTGACGGGTCCGGCCTCATCGAGCGCTGTCCCGACTGCAGTCGCGTCATCCAGAACGGCCAATGTCGCCAGCACGGCGAAGTCGACGGCGAAGACGACATGCGCGTGAAAGCGATTCTCGACGATGGCACCGGCACGCTGACCGCCATCCTCGACCACGACCTGACCACCGAGGTGTACGGCGGAACGATGGAAGACGCGATGGCCGCCGCCCGCGACGCGATGGACAAGGAAGTCGTCGCAGACGAAATCGCGTCGAACCTCGTCGGCCGTGAGTACCGCGTCCGCGGCAACCTCTCGGTAGACGAGTACGGTGCGAACCTCGAAGCGGACGAGTTCGAAGAGACCGACGACGACCCCGCCGACCGTGCGAAGGCCCTCCTCACGGAGGTGGGCGCATGAGTTCCTCACCGGTCGTCGGGACGCGCGAAGTCGCCTACCGCGTCTTCGCCGCCGAGTTCGACGACGCCTCGCTGTCCTACTCCGAGAGCGACGAAGAACGCGCGCCGAACTACGTCGTCACCCCGACGGGAGCGCGTCTCAACCGGACCTTCGTCGCCGGTGCGCTCACCGAAGTCGAACACGTCAACGACGAAGTCCTCCGGGGTCGAATCGCCGACCCGACTGGCGCGTTCGTCACCTACGCCGGGCAGTATCAACCCGAACCGATGGCCTTCTTAGAGCAGGCCACCCCGCCGGCGTTCGTCGCGCTGGCCGGTAAGGCTCGGACCTACGAACCCGACGATGCAGACGTGGTCTACACGTCGATTCGGCCCGAGAGCATCAACACCATCGACGCCGACGTGCGTGACCGATGGCTGGTCACGGCGGCAGAGGCGACGCTGAACCGCATCGCCGTCTTCGACGAGGCGCTGTCGATGCCGCAACGCGGTGACGAACTCACTCGCCACCTCGAAGCACGCGGTGTCGATTCGACGCTCGCGGAGGGAATCCCGCGGGCTATCGACCATTACGGGACCACCCGCGCCTACCTCGAAGCACTCCGAACGCTCGCCGTGCAGGCGCTCGAACTCGTCGCCGGCGAACGCGACCAGGTCGAGAACCTCACGGTGTCGCCGGGCGACGAAGGTGACGCGACGCTCGGGTCGCTTCCAGAACTCGACCTGTTGCCGGCCGACAGCGTCGACGTCGAACCTGCTGACGACGTCGAATCGTCCGACGATTCCGAACCTGCCGACGACGCCGAATCTGCCGACGATGTCGAACTGACTGACGACGCCGACTCGGCCGAGGAAGTTTCGGCAGACGTGCCAGCGGAAGCTGACGCCGTCGCTGTGGAAGCAGAGACAGGTGCGGGAGAATCGGAACCTGTCTCGTCGGAGTCGGAACCGGACGCCGAAGCCGAGTCAAAAGTCGAAGCCGAGCCTTCTGAGCCCGAACCGGACCCAGTCGTCGAACCGGAATCGACCGAACCGGTCGTCGAATCGGAATCGACCGAACCGGTCGTCGAATCGGAATCGACCGAACCGGTCGTCGAATCGGAACCGGAACCAGACGCCGACGCGTCCCAACCCGACTCCGCCGAATCGACCACCGGGTCGCTCGGAGACTTCGATGACGGGAGCGCGGACGACTCCCCGTCACTCGACGAGGACGAACTCGACGAACCCGACTTGGACGAACTGGGTGACTTCGACGACGACCTTCCGGACATCGAAGAAGAGACGGAGTCCGAGACGGCAGACGCGCCAGCGGACACTGCCTCCGAGACGGCCGATTCCGAAGCCGACGCCACCGACCCGTCTGGAATGTACGAGATGGACGACGAGGAACGCGCGGAAATCGAATCCGAGTTCGGCACCGAGTTCACGAGTGGGTCGGACGTCGACCCCGCCGGTGAGGCGGACATCGACGTGCCAGACGTGGACGAAATCTCCGAACAGGAGGACGACGACGTGGCCGACGCGGACGACGTCGCCGAAACGGACGACGAACCGAGCGACGCCGATGCTGGCGACGCAGACGCCGACGACGCCGAATCCGCAGGTGACGTCGACCTGGAGTCTGTCGTGGTCGAGACGATGGAAGCACTCGACGACGGCGACGGTGCCGACCACGACGACGTCGTCGCGGCCGTCGTTGACGAGTACGGCGCGGACGTCGACGCCGTCGAAGACGCCATCCAGGACGCACTCCTCGGTGGTCGCTGTTACGAACCACGAGACGACGTGCTGAAGGCCATCTGAGGCCGTGTCCGGTCCGCTCGTCGAACCGATTCCCGGCGAACCCGCCGCCGTCGCGCGGACGACTCGCCGTGGGTTTCCGGAGCGCTCGCTCGTCCTCGCCGACTACCACGCCGGCATCGAGGCAGGCCTCCGGTACGAACGCGGTGTCGAACTCCCGTCGAACGCCGCGGTCCGCCGCGAGCGACTGCTCTCGCTCCTCGACCGGACCGACGCGGACCGTCTCGTCATCCTCGGCGATTTGGGCCACCGCATCGGCGACCCGAAGGGTGACGAGGCAGCCGAGTTGACCGACCTCGTCGAGGCGGTGACCGACCGCGCGGAGATGACGCTCGTCCCCGGCAACCACGACGGTGGCCTCGCTGACTTCTTTGGAGACTCCGTCGAGGTGACTGGACGCGATGGCGTCCGACTCGGCGACGTCGGGTTCTGTCACGGCCACACGTGGCCCTCGCGGGAGGTACTCGCCGCCGACGTGGTCTGTTCGGCGCACGAACACCCGGCGGTCAGACTCGAAGACGAAGTCGGCGGGGCGCGAAAAGAGCGCGTCTGGCTTCGTGGGTCACTCGTTCCAGACGTCTTCGCCGAGCACTTCGACGTGGACGTGTCCGAACTGGAGTGGCACGACCCGGAACTCGTGCTGTTTCCGGCGTTCAACAACACCTCGGGTGGAACGTGGGTCAACGTCCCCGGACAGGGATTCCTCTCGCCGTTTCTTCCGGATGGGCTCGCAGACGGCGAGGCGTACCTGTTAGACGGGACGCGGTTGGGCGACTACGAACGAGTGTGACCCAGACCTGTCGCGCCGACTACGAGAAGGCGTGGACGAGGACTCCGAGAACGAACACCGTGACGCCCGCAATCTGCGCCATGCGCTGCCACCCGGACCACTCGCGGAAGTACTCCGGGACGCCTCGCGTTCGTTCCTGTACGGCGTAGACCGCGAACACACCGCCGAGAACGACGAGTCCTGCCCAGAAGGCGACTTCCCACGTGGCGAGTTCGCGCGTCCCGACGCCGAAGGCGATGAGGGCATTACCGACCAGAAACCCGGCCTGAGAGAGCCAGAACGTTCGTTCGGGACTCATGCGACCACCGAATACACCTGTAGCCCCACGCCGGCGACGAACACTGCTGTTCCCGCGACGGCGAGGTAGACGAGCGGCCCCCACGTCGTCGGGACGTTCGCACGCTCTGGGTCCGTGAGGGCGACGAACGAGCCATACCCGATAGCGAGGACGCCGAAGAGCACGGCGACAGTTCCGATACCGACGCTCCCTGCCGCGATATCGAGCCCAACCGAGACGGCCGCCGTGAGACCGAAGACAGCGAACGAGAGCCAGAAGACACGGTTCGGGGACATGGTCCTCAGTTGAATGGTGAGTGACATGAACCTCCCGGAGGTGGCCGCCCCGAGCGGTGTGCTCAATAGTCTCGAACGGTAACCACGGACAGATGCCAGACGGCGAGGCCGCCGCCGGAATGGACGCGTTTGCGACGCTCTCGTCGCCCGTCCGTGATGCGCTCTCGGAGCGCGGATTCTCGACACCGACAGAGCCACAGCGCCGGGCGATTCCACCGCTGGCCGCCGGGAAGAACGGCCTCATCATCGCACCGACGGGGACGGGAAAGACGGAGACGGCGATGTTGCCTGTCTTTTCGGCTATCAGTGAGGCCGAAGACAGATTCGGAATCTCGGCGCTCTACATCACGCCCCTTCGGGCGCTGAATCGCGACATGCGCGAGCGTCTCGACTGGTGGGGGAACGTCCTCGACATCGACATCGACGTTCGCCACGGCGACACCACGCAGTACCAGCGCCAGAAGCAGGCGAACGACCCGCCGGACGTGCTGGTGACGACGCCCGAGACGTTGCAGGCGATGCTCACGGGCAAGAAGTTACGGAAGGCGCTCTCGGACGTCCACCACGTCGTCGTCGACGAGGTACACGAGCTCGCGTCGGCCAAACGTGGGGCGCAGTTGACCATCGGGTTAGAGCGGTTGCAGGAGTTGGCCGGACCGTTCCAGCGAATCGGCCTGTCTGCGACTGTCGGGTCACCCACCGAAGTCGGCAAATTTCTGACGGGTGACCGAGAGTTCGAAATCATCGAGGTGGACGTGGACAACCGCGTCGAGTTCGAGGTGGTCCGCCCCGAGGTGACGAACGAAGACGATCGACTCGCGGGCAAACTCGCCACCGACCCCGAGATAGCGAGTCACGTCCGGACGATACGCGACATCGTCCGCACGCACGAGTCGGTGCTCGTCTTCGTCAACACCCGCCAGACGGCCGAGGCCCTCGGGTCGCGGTTCAAGAAACTGGGTGACTCCATCGAAGTCCACCACGGGTCGCTCTCGAAAGACGTCCGTATCGACGTCGAAGACCGGTTCAAAGCCGGCGAGTTGGACGCCCTCATCTGCACCTCGTCGATGGAACTCGGCATCGACGTGGGGCGCGTGGACCACGTCGTCCAGTACAACAGTCCGCGCGAAGTCTCGCGTCTCCTCCAGCGAGTCGGACGCGCAGGCCACAGATTGGGCGTCGTCTCGCGGGGCACCATCGTCACCGACCACCCAGACGACACGCTGGAAGCGCTCGCCATCGCCCGGCGTGCCGAGTCTGGCGAAGTCGAACCTGCCCGCGTCCACCACGGCAGTCTCGACACCGTCGCCAACCAAATCGTCGGTATCGTCATGGATTACGGCGACGTGTCTGCTCGGCGGGCCTACGAAATCGTCACGCGGGCCTACCCCTTCCGAAACCTGTCGGAAGACGACTTCCGCGCCGTCGTCCGCGAACTCTCACAGAACCGACTGCTCTGGGTCGAAGAGGACAAAGACCTCTTAGAGAAGTCCAGCGGGACGTGGCAGTACTTCTACGCCAACCTCTCGATGATTCCCGACGAGGAGACGTACGACGTCCACGATATGTCTTCTCGCCGGCAAATCGGCACGTTGGACGAGAAGTTCGTCCTCAACTTCGCCTCGCCGGGAGCGACGTTCATCCAGCGCGGCGAGATGTGGCGCGTCAACGACGTGGACGACGAGGAGGCGCGGGTGAACGTCTCACCGATAGAGGACCCCGGTGGCGAAGTCCCGTCGTGGGTGGGGTCGGAGATTCCGGTTCCCGCACCAGTCGCCGGTGAAGTCGGCGAACTCCGCGACGTGGCGGCACCACAGTTCGAATCCGGCGCGGACAGAGCGAGCGTCGCCCGCGACATCGCGATGCGGTATCCGACGGACGAGGCGACTGTCTCGACTGCACTCGGCCCCATCGAACGACAGGTCGAGACGGGCGCACCGATTCCGACTGCAGACCGACTCGTCGTCGAGGGGTCGCCACGGAAGGTGACGCTGAATTCCTGTTACGGGCACCGGGTGAACGAGACGCTCGGACGACTGTTGTCGGCGCTCATCGGCCAGCGAACCGGGTCCTCTGTCGGGATGGAAGTCGACCCCTATCGCGTCGAGTTCGACGTCCCGGGGAAGGTGTCGCCGACGACGTTCGCGGAAGTCCTCCGCGAGACGGACCCCGCCCACGTCGAAGCACTCCTCGAACTCGCGCTCAAGCGCTCGGACTCGCTGAAGTTCACGCTCGCACAGGTCGCCGCGAAGTTCGGGGCGCTCAAGCGGTATCAGGGGAAGGGTCGCTTCGGCGGTGACAGACTGCTCGCCGCGCTTGAGGGGACGCCAGTCTACGACGAAGCGGTCAGAGAGGTGTTCCACACGGACCTCGAAGTCGAGGAGACGGTCGAACTCCTCCGCCGAATCCACGACGGCGACGTGGAACTCGTCGTCGCCCGCGAACCGACGCCAATCGGGACGGGTGGACGCGGGTCCGGAACCGACCTGCTTGTCCCCGAAAACGCCGACGCGAGCGTCATCGAGACGATTCGCGACCGGATTCAAAACGACCGCGTGCTGCTGTTCTGTCTGCACTGCAAGGAGTGGACGCGGAAGACGACGGTCAAACGCGTCCGTGACCCACAGGAGTGTCCGCAGTGTGGTGCGACGCGAATCGCCGCGCTCAATCCGTGGGACGACGAGACGGTGAAGGCAGTGCGTGCGACCGAGAAAGACGACGAACAGGAACGCCTGACCAAGCGGGCGTATCGGTCGGCGAGTCTCGTGCAGGCCCACGGCAAGAAGGCGGTCATCGCACTCGCCGCCCGCGGTGTCGGCCCGCACAACGCGGCGCGTATCATCAACAAACTCCGAGAGGACGAAGACGACTTCTACCGCGACATCCTCGAACGGGAACGCGAGTACGCCCGGACCCAGTCGTTCTGGGACTGACGAGAAACGCGGTGTTTGTTCACTGCCGGTAGCCAATCTTTACGCCCGATTCTCCGCTATCGCTAGGTGACCATGGCAACAGAGAACACACTCCGGGAGGGGGATTCGAAGACGTACACGCGGACGTTCACACCCGACGAAGTCGAGCAGTTCGCGGCGTTGTCGAACGACGAGGGGTCACACCACCTCGTCGAAGACGACGACAGACGAGTCGTCTTACACGGGTTGCTGACGGCGACGATGCCGACGAAACTCGGCGGCGACATCGATTTCCTCGCTCGCTCCATGGAGTTCGAGTTCCCCAGACCGGCACACACCGGCGTCGAAATCACCTGTGAGGCCACCTACGAGTCCGTCGAGGAGTTCGACGACCACACCGCGCTCGAAGTCTCGTTCGTCTGTGAGACTGAACACGGAGGCGTGGTTCTGCGTGGTCGGAGCGAGGGTGTGGTGATGGGATGAGGAGACGGTGATAGGATGAGGAGACGGTGATAGGATGAGGAGACAGTGATAGGATGAGAAGACGGTTAGGATGAGGTGACGGTGCTGGGACGAGGTGACGTCGATGTGGCGGACGACAGGTAGACGGACGCGCCGCCGTGTGCTCACTCCGCGACTGCCCAGTCGTCGAGAATCGTCGTCACGGCGGTTCTGAGCGCTTCGAAGTCCTGCATCGTGATGCCGTCCGTCGTGACGAACACGCCAATGTCTTCGAGTGTGATGCGGACGAGATACCCGTTTTCGAACACGCGGATGGTGTACTCGTAGTCGCCGAGTTCCGACCCGCGATAGGCGTCCTGTGTCATCTTGAAGTCGTGCCACTCGTTGCCGATGAAGGAGTTCAGGTCGGCCTCCTGTTCGAGGTCGTCGCGCAGGTAGACCTGCAGGTAGTCGAAGCGGTTGAAGTACGTGAGCGACCGGAGACTGTCACCGGCGGCGGCACGACACACCGAAATCAGCTTTTCTTGTGCTTCCTCGGGGAGGAGATTTGACATGGCTTCCGGTGTGTGACCCACTGCCAAATAGGCGGCGTATCCGGCAGGTGACGCGACGCTCCCGACGCAGTCGACGAGACTTACTCGGATGCGTAGGCGTCGCGGTAGTCGCGTTCCCGTCGAATGAGTTCCTCGACGCCGTATTCGAGGATGTCTGAACCGAGCGACGTCGCTCGGTAGTAGGAGAACAACCCGTCTTCGTCGGCCTGCGTGCGCTTTCGTTTCTCGACCAGGCCGACGTCGACGAGTTTCCGGAGGTGGTAGTGGAGGTTGTTCGCCCGGATATCGAGCGCTTCCTCCAGCGCTTTCGGACTCTGCTCGCCGACGTGGACCAGTCGGTACAGCAGGGTGAACCGCGTCCTGTCGCCGATTGCCGCCTGCATGTCGAGGTACTCGTCCAGCGTGAGGACGCTCGTCGGCGGCAGCAACTCGGCAGGGTCTTCGGGCAGTCCGTCGGCGTCTGCCGGAGAGTTCGTCGCCATCTCAGCTAGTGAGATGTCCCGTATCGACTTAACGATTCTTGAGTCGAACTTCGCTGAAAAGGCCGTTTTTTATATATGGCGTCGGTCAGTACGGGGTCACATGCGCGACGCCATCACCCGCGACGACATCCGAGACGCCCTCGGCAGGACCACCTACGACCGCTTTCTCGTCTACGTGATGGGGCCGTACAAGTCGTTCAACCTGAACTACGTGCTCTCGGAGGAGGAACTCGCAGACATCGACGTCGCGGACCTCCCCGGCCCGATTCGGAAACTGTTCGCCGCCCGCGACGACGTCGACGACGCCCTCGCCCTCCTCCGTCGCGTCCAGGGCGCGTTACGGGCGGACCCCGGTGTGAACGCCTTTCTCGCTGTCGATGTCGACATCGACACCGACGACGTCGACGCCGCGACACAGAGCATCGCCTTCGCGGAGGCGAGCAACGCCACCGTGTTCGTCCTCCCGTTTCTCGGCCACAACTTCGGCGTCGGCGAAGAGGCGGGGTCCATCCTCGAACGTCTCTCGGAGACCCACGGCGACCGAATCGTCTTCGTCCACGAGGCGACGGTCACGAGTGAGATGATTCGGGCGGCACGCGCGCGGTGGGACCTCAGAGTCGAAACCTACGACACCGAAGAAGAACTGCACAAACGTATTCGACTGTTCGTCGCGGACGTGATGAACCGCGAACTCCACGGCGAGTTAGAACGCCTCGACTAGGGCATATCGGACCCAGAGGCTGTCTACTCCCACCTGTTCGTCGCCTCGTTCCGCCTCGGCAGGAACGGAAGCAAGAACGCGACGACGAAGACGATGCCGGCGATGACGAGATAATCGGGCGTCGTCAGGACGAGGGCAAAAATCGAGAGTATCGACGCCTCGCCGGCGTTGACCGCCATAATCGCGTCTGCATCGTTGTTCATCAGCACGAGGAACATGAAGATGACCTCTGCAAATGCGACCCGGAGTCCCGCTTTCGTGAACCACCACCCGGCAGAGAGCGGACCCCCTGTGAGTGCGTCTAACTCGCGTCGGACCTTCCGTCGCCACGCCGCGTTCACGACACACCACTGTTGCATGTGAACATGACACGTGATTGGTCGCGGAAGAAGATAATTTCGACTGTCAGGAGAGCGTCGGACTCACGGATTTAAGCGCCGCGTCGAAGTGGTCGCGGGTGATGAGTATCTCGTCTGCGTGTTCGTTCGCCTCCAGGCCCTCGTACGCGCTGGCGACGTCCTGGATGGCTCGCAGTGCCGCCTCGCGGCAGACTGCGGCGACGTCCGCACCGGAGTATCCGTCCATGTGGGCGGCGACGTCGTTCAGGTCGATGTCGGAACTGATGGGCTTGTTCCGAACGTGAACGTCGAGGATGGCGCGACGCGCCTCGATGTCGGGTGCGGGGACTTCGATGTGCGTCTCCAGTCGCCCGGGGCGGAGCAGCGCCGGGTCGAGCGCGTCCCGTCGGTTCGTCGCCGCGAGGACGACGAGGTTCGGGTTGTCGGCGGCGTTGTCCATCTCGGTCAGGAGTTGCGAGACGACGCGCTCTGTCACGCCGGAGTCGGACCCGAGACTGTCGCGGTTCGTCGCGAGTGCGTCGATTTCGTCGAAAAAGAGGATGCTCGGCGCGGCCTGTCGGGCCCTGTCGAACACCTCGCGGACGGACTTTTCGGACTCGCCGACGTATCTGTCGAGGAGTTCGGGCCCGGCGACGTGGATGAAGTTGACCTCGCTTTCGGCCGCGATGGCGCGTGCGAGGAGTGTCTTTCCAGTCCCCGGTTGACCGTAGAGGAGCAGGCCAGTCGGTGGGTCTGTCGCCGCCGCTTCGAAGAGCGGTGCGTAGGTCAACGGCCACGTGACGGCGCGTTCGAGCGTCCGTTTCACGTCGTCGAGGCCGCCGACCGCTTCGAACCCTTTGGTCGGTTGTTCGGCGACGTACTCACGCATCGCGGAGGGTTCGACGGACGCCATCGCCATCTCGAAGTCGGCGCGGGTCACCGTCAGGTCTGTGATTGCGACCCCGTCACCGGTTCGCCGAGAGCGACGAAGTGCGGTCATGGCCGCTTCCTTCGCGAGGGATTCGAGGTCAGCGCCGACGAATCCGTGGGTTCGCGAGGCGAGGCGGTCGATATCGACGTCGTCCGCGAGTGGCATCTGTCGGGTGTGCACGTCGAGAATCTCGCGCCGGCCAGCCACGTTGGGGACGCCAATCTCGATTTCGCGGTCGAATCGGCCGCCGCGACGGAGCGCCGGGTCGAGGCTATCGACGCGGTTCGTCGCCCCGATGACGACGACGTCGCCGCGCGCGTCGAGGCCGTCCATCAGCGAGAGCAGTTGGCCGACGATACGACTCTCGACGTCGCCGCCGTCGTCGCGTTTGGCCGCAATCGAGTCGATTTCGTCGAAGAAGATGATGCTCGGCGAGCGGTCACGCGCCTCTTTGAACACTTCGCGGAGTTTCTCTTCGGACTCGCCTTTGTACTTCGAGAGGACTTCGGGGCCGGAAATCGTGATAAACGTCGCGTCGACTTCGTTGGCGACGGCTTTCGCGATGAGCGTCTTCCCCGTGCCCGGTGGGCCGTGTAAGAGGACACCCTTTGGCGGTTCGATACCGAGATGGGCGAACACCTCGGGTTCCGACAACGGGAGTTCTATCATCTCGCGAACCAGGTCGAGTTCGTCGTCGAGACCACCGATGTCCTCGTAGGTGACGCCCGTCGCACGCCCCCGACTGCCGTCGTCCCGTTCGGTTCCCGTCATGCTCTTGACGGCGTCGCGAACCGCATCGCTCGCTCCTTTCGACTCGGACACCGTCACGGTCACCTTCGTCGCGTCGGTGACGCGAACGACCCCGCCCGGATGCGTCTCGCTCACGGAGAGGACAGCACCACCGAGGCGTTCGATTCGGACTCGGTCACCGTACTGGAGCGGGCGGTTCCGAATCTCGGACTTCACCACGTCTTCTATCGTCTCCCGACTCACGCTGGTTCGTTCGAACGCGCTCGGTCCGTCGAGCGTCACCGACTTCGCGTCGTCGACGTCTATCTTCTGGACGCGAACGGTGTCGCCGATTTTGACGCCGGCGTTGGCCCGCGTGTCGGCATCGATGAGAATCTCGCCCGCCTCCGCACCGGGCCGGGCAGGCCACATCTTCGCGACCGTCTCACGCGTCCCCTCGATGACGACTGTCTCGCCGCTCAATACACTGAGCTCTCGGCGTGCCGCTTCAGGGAGGCGGGCGATGCCGCGTCCCGCGTCGCGTTTTTCGGCGGCACGGACCACGAGCGTCACCCAGTCTTCGCTCATGACAGTCGCTTCGGCGTCGTGTGGCTTGAGGGTTCGCCCGGGGTAACCGTTTTCCCGACTCGTGTGATAGCCTTACACATGGTGACCACGACGCAGAAAGATGGAGAGACGTGGTTCCAGTGTGAGGAGTGTGAGTTGCTGTTCGACGTCAGAGCTGACGCCGAGGCTCACGAAGGAAACTGCGACACCGATAGCCCATCGTACCTCCAATAAGAGACGGAGAGCACCACCCTGTAATAGAGAGCACCACCCTGTAAACGGCGATTACTTGGGGTCGTGTTCCGCGGCAATCCGCTCGGCGTGTTCGAGCGACGTGGCACGCTCCCAGCGGACACGCTCGCCGTCGCCGTAGGCGAGTGCCTCTTTCAGTTCGTCCCGGAGGACACCGACGCCTCGCCCGACGAGTTCACCGTCGGCGTCTCCGAGTTCGTAGTAGCCGTAGGCTTCCGGCGCCTTCCCAATCGTCCGCTTTTCCAGCGGTTCCCAACGCTTTCGGAGCATCACTCGGAGACGAACTCGTAGGACTGTTCGTTCCAGTCGTCTTCGACGAAGACGAACACGCGCCCACGAGCGACGTCCGGGTCGGCCTCGATTTCGAACTGGTGGCCGGGGAGACGGCGCGCGACGACGCCCGGGAACAGTTCTTCTTCGTCGTCCTCGGCGAGGATGACCCGCCCGACACCGCTGGATTCGAGCACGTCGTCGTGTGTCTTCAGGTCGTTGACGTACATCATCACACCCTCCGTCTCCGTCGGGTCGGTGACGAGGACGTGGACCTCTTTACCGGGACTCGTCTTGAGTGGGCCCGTGATTGCCTCGGGAACGCCTCGGTATACCGTCGACCGACTGTCGATATACTCCACTTCGACGCCGTAGTCGTGGAGTTCGATGCCGAGGGTACTCGGGGCGATATCGTTTCGGGCGCTCATACTCCACGATAACGCCGGCGCGCTCAAAAGCGACGCGATACCGCCTCCCGAATCGGTGCCAACGCCGCCCCGTCTCGACAGCGGAGGATATGGCACCGACCGCTACTTCTTTCTCTCCGAGCGTGTCGGTAGAGGTATGCACGGCCGAGCCGCCGCCCTCGGAGCGGGGACCATCCTGAACGCCCTCGCGACGGGGACTGGCTCCGCGTTCGCTATCGACGCCGAGACCACCGCGACTGTCGAGTTAGACGACTCGGGCGACGTTCGCGGGTCCATCGCGGAAGCACCAGACGCCGACACGCGCCTCGTCGAGCGCTGTGTCGAACTCGTCGTCGAGGAGTACGGTGACGGCGAGGGCGGCACCGTCGAAACCGAGAGCGACGTGCCGATGGCCGCCGGCCTCAAGAGTTCGAGCGCCGCCGCGAACGCGTCGGTGCTCGCCGCACTCGACGCGGTGGGCGCGGCCGTCGGCCCAGCACCGGACGACGACATCTCCCGCATCGACGCCTGTCGCCTCGGCGTTCGTGCGGCCCGCGAGGTTGGCGTCACCGTCACGGGCGCGTTCGACGACGCCTCGGCGTCCATGCTCGGCGGCGTCGTCGTCACCGACAACACCGACGACGAACTCGTCGTCCGCGACGAACTCGAGTGGGACGTGCTCGTGTGGACGCCACCGGAGCAAGCCTTCAGCGCCGACGCCGACGTCTCTCGCTGTGAGGACGTCGCTTCGATGGCCAACCTCGTCGCAGAACTCGCGCTCGAAGGCCGGTACGCCGACGCGATGACAGTCAACGGCCTCGCCTTCTCGGCCGCGCTGGACTTTCCGACCGACCCCGCCGTCGAAGCGATGCCCATCGCCGACGGCGTCTCCCTCTCTGGCACCGGCCCGAGCGTCGTCGCGGTGGGGAACCGCGCGGACCTCGAACAGGTACAGGCGCTGTGGGACGCCCGCGACGGCGAGACACGACTGACCACCACTCGAACTGACGGAGCACGAATCCTATGACAGACGACACCCCAGACGCCGACGCATCGGTCCAGGACATGACACTCGACGAACTTCGCGAAGAAATCGAAGATATCGACCGCGAAATCGTCGAACTCATCGCGCGACGAACCTACGTCGCCGACACCGTCGCGCAGGTCAAAGCTGAACTCGACCTGCCGACGACCGACGAATCCCAAGAAGAGCGCGTGATGGAACGCGCCGGCGAGAACGCCGACCACTTCGAAGTGGATTCCAACCTCGTGAAAGCGGTTTTCCGGTTACTCATCGAGATAAACAAGGCCGAACAGCGGCAGAGTCGCTGAGTCGGGGCGACTCAGTTCACACTTTTCGACAGTTCCGCGCCCGCTTTGAACTTCACCTCGTTCGACGCACTCGACGCATCGACGAGGTGGAGAATCGGGGCGTCCATCGCGACACAGACACAGCGAACGGCCGCCTCGGGACGCTCTGTGGCCGACGCGACGTGACCGCGACCCCACTTGTAGAACTTCTCCAGCGAATCGGCGGACAACGGTGGAATCAACGGGTTCTCGACGTCTGGCGAGAATTGCACGTCGAGCAGACGCCCACCGTAGCGACTCCGCTCGTCCGGGAACGTCCGCGTGACCAGGTCACCCAGTCCGTCGCCATCGAGGTCACCGAGGCCGACGCCGACCACCCTGTTCGGACCCCCTGCGGTCAACATCGTGAGTGAGTCGTCGTAGAGTGCGGCGTCGTCGACGACCCATCCTCCCGTGTAGACGAGTTGGTCGTCGTGTCTGCAGCGTCGGACGTACAGCAGTGCTGGAAGCGCCGTCGGGAAGTCGTTGGGCTTGGCCATCACCTGACAGACGATGGTCGACGTGGCGGCGCTCTCTCCCTGTTCGTCGCCCCAGTCGTCGAGGTTCTCGGGGACGACTGCCGCCCCATCTGCCGAGACGGCGAGAGCCGACGGCCCGTCTCTCGTCGTCGGAGGCGTGTTCACGACGGCGACGTTCTCGCCGTCGTCGTAGACAGTGAGCACCCCGCCAGTGTCGACTGGGCCGGAGAGCGCCGTGTCGAGGTGGGGTGAGGAACAGACACCGGGCGGGAAGATGCCGGTGTCGGTGTCGTCACAGTCGCCACCGCCGTCGGTCGTTCGGGACCCTGCCCCCCACGTGTACACCCGCCCTTCGACGTTCACGTTCGCCTGGCCAGTGATGTAGTCGATGAATCGCTGCGGCGTCACTTCGTCGGCGATGCTCCCGCTGTCGCCGGGGAGTCGTGCGTCGGGCAGGACGACGGCGAATCGCTCACCGACGACTGCCTCTCCATCGAGGCCGCTGTAAATCGCGGCGGGTATCCCTGACTCCCCCCGAGACGCCTTCTGGAGGCGTTCGATGTCGCTCTCGACGATTCTCGATATCTCTCGAACCGTCTCGGCCGCACGTTCCCACTCGCCAGCGTCGACGTGCCGCAGTGCCTGCCGAGTGAGTTCCTTTCTGCCGTCCGCGTTCTCCCGGACGGTCATACAGACGTCCTCGGAACAACTGTCCAAGGTGACCTGAACCTCGGTGATGGTCTCGTCCACTCGTTCGAGGTTCGATCGACCCGTTCGAGCGGAGCGTTTACTGATACTCTCTGCCGCCGCTTCGACTTCGACGAGGAGTCGCCTCTCCAGTTCGAGTGCGGTCGGGATTCCATCGCCGTCGTCGTCCGAATCCAACTCGTCAGCGCTGACGGGTTGGGTTCGGTTGCTTCGACTGCTGTTGTGGTTCTGGGCGCGTGAAGAGACTGTGGTCACCCACGCTTCGAGTTCGACGTCTCCAGAGAGGAGACTCACGTCAGCGGATATTTTCGGACTGAGGCGTTCGACAGTCGGTTCAGTGATGGGAACCACTCGACTGTCTCGGTCCGTTCCGGTGCCGGCGAACGTCGCGGCGGGGGACGACCCGGTGTTCGTCGTCGCAGATGCCACCTGCCCGAGGCATCCACTGAGTCCCACGAGTGCGACCAACCCGCTTCCGGCGAGTACCTGCCGCCGTCCCATGTTAACGTGCGGCAGGGTGCGTGGTGGACTTGTCGCTCTTCGTGAATTCATATTCAGGTGACAGACAGACTCACACAGCATAACACTTTCTGCGTGAACGGTGGTTTGAGGTGGTTGACGGGGTGAGAATCGCCGTCTTCTTCGAGAGATGGGTACCCCGAGATGCCCCCGTACGCAGCGAGGCGTCACCGAACCGTACCCTGAACGCGTTCACGTGATTCCACCGTGCCCCCCTTCGTACGTGATAGAAAAGATAGAAGTCTGTCGTGTAAGTGGTGATAGACACGACGAATCAACGATGCAACTCACCGAAGCAACCGCGGACGACATCGACACCCTCGTCGACTACTGGTACGCCCTCGCATCGGGCATGAAACAGTACTCGAAATTCAACGAACTAGCGTACGACAGCGTCGACAGCGTTCCGGAAGCCCCGTTCAGGAACCTCCTCGACAGCGACGACACCACCGTCTATCTCGTCGAAGACGGCGGCGACCAAATCGGCTACGTCACGCTTCGAGACGGCGAACACCCGTCGAGAGAGTACGAGCGGTACAAGGTTATCGTGGACCTGTTGATTACGGAGCGTCACCGGAACGAAGGCTACGGTTCAGACGTCGTCGCGGCGGTGAAAGAACTCGCCCGCGACGACGGCTGTGACCACCTCAAAGTCTCCTGTGAGTGGGAAAACGAGGGCGCGAGACGGTTCTACAGGGACACCGGATTCGAAGAGAAACAGGTCACGTTCGTCCAAGAAATCGAGTAATCACGGCAGGTGATGCCGTCGAACCAGCGGTCAGAAGAATCCACAGGACGGGTCTGCATCCGGCGGTGGGGCGGTCCCTGCCCGAATCGTGTCCTCGATTCGAATCCACATCCCGTAACTCGTCTCTCGATACGTCAGATAGGCGTCGTCCGGCCCCTCGAAGCGTTCGGCGAACGACCGAATCGCCCCCGGAAGTTCGGGACAGGCGTGGTAGAAGTCGTCCTCGATAGCGGTCCGAGCAATCTGTCGTTCGGCTTGTGGGAGGGCGTCGTACGACACCACCGTCGCACTTGCCGGCGGTGATTCCTGTTCCGCACTGACGACAGCATCTCGCGGCATACCCGCCCCAAGACACCCCGCCGACGAAACCGACGCGACGCCCACGGCAGCGAGCAGGTGTCGGCGCTTCATGACACCGAAGTGTACATATCTCGATAAATGCTTTCTCCCCGGTCAGGTGTGGCCGTGAGCTAGCTCGGCGACCTGTCGCCACCAATTCGAACCAGCGTGTCGCTTCCCCAGTAGGCGACGACGGCGGCGGTGCTCACAGCGAGGAGCGCGACGAACGCGAGACTCGCCGGGTCCGAGTCGAGGATGGGGAACATCGCCTGCGACCAGTTGAACGACGCGTGGAACAACAGAGCGGGCAGGAGACTCCGATTCGTGTTGTTGTACACCCACGTCATGAGCACCGAAAAGAGCGTAATCGAGACGGCGAAACCGAGGAACGGGTTCCGGTAGTATATCGTCTCACTCGGGATGTAGAACAGCGGGAGGTGCCAGACGGCCCAGACGATACCGACGAGGACGCCGCTCGTCACCGCGCCGAATCTCGACTGAAGCGCGTCGAGAAGATAGCCACGCCAGCCAAACTCCTCCTGAATCGGCCCGCCGAGAACGAGGATGAACGCGAACGCGATGGGGAGCACGAGCAGGTTACCTGACCACGGAAACGACGGTGTGGTGCCGGTCACGACTGCGACTGCGAGCGACGCGAGAACGAGTATCGGTGCGAGTAACAGGGCGACGCCAACCCACCGCCTCGGGTAATCGAGTTGGACAGCACGGCCCGCGAGTTGTCTGGCACCCTGCACGCCACCGGCGTAGACCACCAGAACGAACGCGGCAACAGTCGGCCCGAAGGCCCCGAGTTCGGGAAGCGCGGGCACACTGTCGAGGTACCCTTCGGCGACGAGCGCCTGTGGGACCCAAAAGCCCCACGACCACCCGAACGTCACGGCCAGAAACGCAGCGACTGCCCGCCACCCGACAGGTGGGGTTCGAGAAGAAGACATACCAGTCGATACGTCAATCGAGGTGATAATTCTTCCCGGCACACGGCGAGTGCTCCGCGGTCAGTCGTCTCGGATGACCATCACCTTCACGCGTCGCACACCGCCGAACGTGGCCTCCTCGGCATCGCGTGGTTCGCGTTCGTCCTCGGGTTCGCCCACGAAGAGGAGTTCGAGATTATCGCGATGTGCGCGGGGTCGAACTACTGCCTCGAACTGATGGGCGTCTACTCGCTGACCGTCATTGCCGGCATCGTCGGGTTGACGATGCTCCTCATCGCGGGCTATCAGAACTTCGAGGAGGAAGTCGGGCAGTACACGCCGTATCTCCCGGTGTTCTCCGCTGTCGTCCTCGTCACGATGGGGGTCGGATTCCTCACCGGTGTGTTCTGACAACCGTGTTGCACCGCCGGTATTTCCATACCGATGGAATCCCATAGTACGTCTGGAATGCCCACAAGACAAGCTGAAACGACGTGGCAAGGCGGAAAGGACGGGAGTGGTGACTTCACGACCGAGAGTGGCGAAATCGAGGGGACGTTCAAGTTCCCGACGCGCTTCGAGGACGAACCGGGGACGAACCCAGAGGAGATAATCGGCGCGGCACACTCCGGATGTTTCAACATGCAGTTGACCGCGCTCCTCGACGGAGAGGGGTACACGCCGAACACCCTCCACACCACTGCCGACGTCTCTCTCCGCCCGGCCAAAGGCGGTGGATTCGAGATTCCGCAAATCGACCTGACGCTGGAAGCGGACATCCCGGACATCGACGAGGCGACGTTCGAGGAGATTGCCCAGAATGCAAAAGAGACCTGTCCGGTCTCCAAAGCACTCGCGGGCCCCGAAATTTCGCTCGAAGCGACGCTGCAGGGCTAAGCGCCACGCTCCATTTTTTGGCTATCGCATCCCACAGAGTCACATCCATACGCCGACGATACCCTGACCGTCACTGAGGACGCGAGTGGAGACGGGTGCGCTCGAACTCAGCGGTTTGCTTCGAACCACTCGACGGCGAAGTCGACCAACTCCGGTTGGTCGACGACCTTTGCTGTCGCCGCACCGACCGTTCCTTCGGTGTGTCCCACGTCGGATTCGAACGCAGCGCCGACCGCTTCGAAGTCGTCTGTCTCTATCTCGATGTCTTCGTATTCGACGACGACTCGCTCGCCGTCGCGCAGAAGGGGGGCGGCCGATTCGACGTGTTCTTTCTCGAAGTCGGCGCGATACTCCGCGAGATGGAGCGACGTGTTGCTGTCGTGGCCGACACCGAGGAGTAACACGGCACCGCCCCTATCGTAGACGCGGGCCAGTGGTGACCCATCGCCGAGTCCGTAGTCGACTTCGTGACTGCCAGCGACGTCGTCTGCACCGGCCCCCCACGCGGCGAACGAGACTGTCGGATGGTCGCTTCGGACGACACCGGGATAGTTTCGGAAGCACTCCGGTATCGCGCCCATGCCGCGTGTCGGCGTCACCTCGGGACGGAACGGCGGCATCGACTCCCGAATCGTCTCGACCCAGTCGTCTGGAACCGGTGGGTTCTCCCACCCCTCCGGGTCAGAGTACTGGCCGCTGTGTGTCGGCATGACGAGTGTTCCCTCGGGCGTGAGAACGTCCTGAAGGGCGTCGACGACGGCCTGCGGACCGCCGGCGACCCACCCGAGCGAACGAAGCGACGAGTGGACGAGGAGGGTGTCGCCGGCGTCGATGCCGAGACTGCGGAGGTCCGAGGCCAGCGAGGAGACGGTTCCCGGTTCGTCCACCGCCTCGATGGCGTCTGCTTCTGACATGGCACCTCTGTCGAAGGAAGCACACATCAAGATTGGCTTCGTTCGAGAGTCGGACCGCGTCCGTGACCGAATTACGGACTGACTTACTGACTGACCCGAACACACTCCACAGAACCAAAATAAGCCGACACGGCCACACGTTGGCCGCGACGCTCTGCTCTCGTCTACGCGTCGAACACGCGGAGCATCGCTGCCGTATCCGTGTTGTTGACGCACTTCGTCACCTTGCCGTCTTTCATATCGACGACCTGTGCGAACGGCACGTCGAAGCTGTTGCCCGACTCTCTGGCCGTTCCAGCGAACCGGCCGACTGCGACGATGGTGTCTCCACCGTCGACGAACCGTTCGATTTTCGCTTCGAGGTCCTCGAACGATTCCATCGTCGGCAGGAAGATTTCGTTCAGGACAGCATCCGGTCCACGGTGTATCCCAGAGCTGAAAGAACCGTCCGGTTCTATCCACTCGATATTCTCGTCAAACGACGACAGTACGGCGTCTATTTCACCCCGATTGTACGCGTCGTACGCACTCTCGAGTATCTCGACGTTCGTGCCCTTACCAATTGCTACCATCTATCTCGACCCACGTAAACGTACGAACCCGGAGGAGAAAGCGTTAGCACGACGTATGATAGCATTGGACACCTCACGGGACAGTGACGCGTTCGCGCCGTGTCACGAACACTGGCCGTCGGCGGTTCGTGGATTCGAAACGCAGATATGGCATCGTAGTGTCACGTTCCGCATGGACGACGTCTCCGCTCGCGATGCGCTCCGCTACGCCACCGAAGATAGCATGGTCACTCTTTACGCCGTCGTCTTCGGTGGGTGGGTGCTCCTCACTGTCGCTGGCGTCGGACTCGGTACTGGGGGTCTCGGGTTCGTCTTCGGCGCACTGGCATTCGTCGCCGGGAGTCTCGCCGTGCTCGCAGGTGTGGTCGCTATCGCGTATAAACTCTTGACCGACAGTCGAACGCCCTGACCGTTCGCCCCGGTTCAGAGATACGTCTCGGCGAGTGCGTCGAGCGCTTCGTGGCGGTGTGTCGTGTGCGGCGCGGTAAGCGGGGAGACGGATATCTTGCCGTCGACGACTGCCCGGCGGTCGGTTCCTTCCGGGTCCGTGATGTCCCCCGACGCCATCCGCTCCCAGATTCGGTCGTGAAGTCGCACCGTGCCGTTTTCGAACGCGGCGGTCATGTCGTACATCTCGGAGGGGTAGGTCACTTCCATGTCGGCCGGTTCGCCGTCTTCCGTCGGCATCGGCGCGTTGATGTTCAGATAGTCACACTGCTCGAAGACGCCGGCAGGTTCGGCGTGCTCGACGAGATACGACGCCGCACGTGTCGCCTCCCGGAAGTCCCGAGGGTCGGTGGCTTTCTCGTGCCACGGCACGTCGCCACCCGGCGGAACGTACATCGACAGCGCGAGCGCGGGCACGTCGAAGAACGCCGCTTCGACGGCGGCGCTGACGGTTCCGGACCGGCCGAGCACGTACGCGCCGATGTTCGCGCCTTTGTTGATGCCCGAGACGACCATGTCGACGTCGGGACAGAGCGCTTCGAGGCCAGCGACGGTACAGTCTGCGGGCGTCCCCTCCAGCGCGTACCCGAGTTCGTGTTCGGTGACGACTGCGTCTGACGACATCTTCCGGCCGACGGCGCTCTGGTCGGTGGCGGGGGCGACGGCAGTTACGTCTGCGAACTCCGAGAGGGCGTCGTAGAGGGCGCGAAAGCCGACGCTCTCGATGCCGTCGTCGTTCGTGAGGAGGATAGAACGTTCGCTCATGATACCGACTCAGGAGGGAGTGCGCAAAAAGCCACCCGTCGGTGTCAATCTGATGACTGGGTGTGTCGCTCAGGCGACCATATCGACGACTGTCTCGCCGTCCACGACGAGATTGTAGGCTTGTTCGTCGTCGTTCCAGAGCGCGAGGACGTTCTCGAAGACGAGGATATCGCCGTACGCCGCCTCTTCGAGGTCGGCGTTCAACACCGTCGGGTTCGTCCGGACGGCGTAGTTGTCGACTGCTTCGCTCCCGTCTCCGATTTTGAACACCTGATTGTTGCCCTCCGAGAGGTCGTGACTCAACTTCACCGCCATGAGGTCGATGCGGTTCGTGACGTGACGCTCCATCTCGGCCATCTTGGCGAATCGCGACGCGTTCGCCCGGATATCGACGCGACGCTTGCCGTCGGTTCGAAGGATGCTGTAGGAGTACTGCACGTCCACGTTGACGAACGTCCCTTCGTCCTCGTCGGAGTCGCGCCCCTCGTCGAGACGACGCTGGAATCCCGGCACGTCGAGGTCAGGTCGCACGTCGAACGACCACCCGCGGTCAGACGGGGCGTATCCGTCCCACAGACGAAGCGTCGGTGAGTAGATGGTGACGCCGCCGTCGACGGGAGTGACCGCGCGTTCGACGTCGCGCAGGCCGATACTCGTGTTGCGGTCTGCCGGTGCGATGGCGACGATGCACCCGTCGTCTGCGAGTACGTCGAGGTGCTTCTCGACAACTTCTACTGGGTCGTCGAGTTCGCTCAGGACGCTCGCGAAGAGGACGATATCGTACTCGCCGTCGGGTTCGAACGCCTCCGCCGTCTCGCGGTGGATGGTCGTCCGAAAGTTTCGGCGCGTCTCACCGAGCATGCGTTCGAGCACGTCGGCCGACGCACTCGGTTCTACTGCGTGGTACTCGACGAGGGAGTCTTCGGGCAGGTAGTCGTGGAGGCCGAGTGCTGGACCGCCCGTCCCCGCGCCCACGTCGAGGACGCGCAGACGCCGCGAGAGCACGCCGCCTTCTGCCAAATCGTCGAGGACGTACCCGATAGCCGCGTAGTAGTCCGGGAGGTGGTAGAGCGCGTATCCGAGTGCGGCGTCGTCGTCGTACTCGACGGGATTCCCGCGATAGTAGTCTTCTTTCAACTGCCGGACGCGCTCGCGGAGGCGGTCACCGGAATCACCGACGTGCCAGTTCGCACCGTAGCGCTGGATGAGCAGGTCTTCGAGGGCGAACGAGTAGTCGGCGGGGAAGGCCGTCGGTGACCACCCGGGCGGTGTGACCTGCCCTTCGGACGCCGGAACGAACGTCCCGTCGTCGCGTTCGACCAGGCCAAGGTCGTAGGCCTCCTCGCGGAGCGTCTGTTTGACGACTGCTGGGTGTGGTTGGCCTTCGATATACTCCGCAATCTCGTCTGGGTCTATCGGGCGGACGTTTCTGAGGTACTTCGCGTTGTCGCGGACGGCGTCTCTATCTATCATCGTGGGTCTCCTGTGGAGGACGTGGGCGGTCGGTTTCGTCGGGTGTTACGGCGTCTGCCGACGGGGTCACGTTCGTGACTCGTCGGCGTCGATACCACTACTCGTCACTCGTCGGGTTCGTGGTTGTCGATTTCGTCGTCGGTTCGGCCGACGGCCCGATAGAGGTCTGCGAACGTCTCTTCGTCGGCCCGTTCGAGTTCTCGGGCGGCGTCTGCAACTCGTTTCGTCCCCGCTCCGAACGCGGACTGAATATCGGCGTAAACCCGGGGATTGCCGGAGGCGACGGACGCGACGAGTTCGTCGAGGGCGGCAGAAATCGGCGTGGCGAACTCCTCGCGGACGTCGTCTGCCGCGAGGCCGAACGAGAGGATTGCGGCGTGGGCGGCGGCCTGCACCGTCTCCATCGCCGTGTCGTGTTCCGTCGGTGTCGTCTCGAAGACGTTGTTACCGGCCGTCGAAAGGTCGTCGAGGAGGGCGTCACCGAGTGGCCCCGCTTCGTCGACGACGGCGGCGACGTTCCCGGGGGCGTTTTCGGGCGCGAAAAGCGGGTGGAGGCTGAGTCGCTCTCGGTCCGGGAGGTGGTCGCGCATCGCGGCGACGGGCCCAGCCATCGAGCCCATCACGTCACACATTCCTCGTTCGGCACGGTGGGCGTTCGCCTCGACTGCCTCTCTCGCGAGGTCCATCGGGACCGCCAGACAGACGACGTCGAACTGCTCGTCACCGTCCAGTGGGACGGCACGGCCGCCGAGTTCGTCGGCCGCAGCGACCGCTCTCTCGGGGTCTGCATCCGCGAACGCCAGGTCGGCGTCGACCGTCCGACCGAACCAGCGACCCATCGCACCAGCGCCGACGACGAGCAATCTCATCGGTTCGGTGTGGACGCGGGGTGCCCAAAAGAGAATCGGTGGCGGCGACCACCGCGTGCGTGCTGTTGGGTCGGGTCGAACTGGGTCGGTCCGAATTGGGTCGCGTCGGGCCGAACCGAACTCCGAGAAGGAACCCGGGACTGGTCAAACGTCGGTGAACGGACCCTCCGTGTACGAACCATCAAGTGCCCGTTTGACAATGTGATTCTATGGCAATCGACGACATCGAGTTCGAGGGCCGAACGGCCTTCATCACGGGCACGAGTCGCGGTATCGGCAAGCAAATCGCCCTCGACTTGGCGGACCGCGGTGTGAACGTCGTCTCGACGGGGAAGACAGTCGAAGAGAAAGACACCCTCCCCGGGACCATCGTCGAGACGACAGAGGAGATTCGCGAGCGAGGTGGCAACTCTATCTGGTGCCAACTCGACGTTCGCGACGACGAAACCATCGAGGCGGCCATCGAGGAGACAGTCGACACGTTCGGCGGCATCGACTTCGTCGTCAACAACGCCGGTGCGATTCACATCGCCAACTTCGAGAACACGCCACCCAAGCGGTTCGACCTGCTCATGGACGTCAACGCTCGTGGGTCGTACGCGACGACGCACGCCGCGCTTCCGCACCTCCGTGAGAGCGACCACGCACACGTCGTCACCTTCTCGCCGCCGATGCCCGCCCAACCCGCACCCGGGAAGATTGCGTACGCGCTCTCGAAGTACGGGATGACCTTCATCGCCGAGTCGCTGGCACAGGAACTCGCCACCGACGACATCGGTGTGAACGCACTGTGGCCCGTCGCGGCTATCGAGTCGGAGGCGACGCGCCACTTCGGCATGGGGACGCCCGAAGACTGGCGGACGCCACAGATAATGTGCGACGCACTCGCCGAACTGTTCTCTCGTGACCCCACCGAGTGTACGGGCAACACCTACTACGACGAAGAGATACTCGCCGACGCAGGCATCGACGACCTGTCGTCGTACGCCGTCGTCGAGGGGGCAGACCCCGGGCCGATGTCGGCCCAACTGTTCGACCCGGACTACGAGCGCTAACAGAGCTCGTTATCGCTGTTGAGACTCGGGAGCACACGTTTATGTACGTGAACGCCGAAAAACGGGCAATGGGTTCCCACCCCATCTTCGCTCCGGAACCATACTTCTCCACCCGATATCTTTCTGAATCGGCAATTAGACTTAAATACTACTGGGGGTTCGCATAGGCCATGGAGTTCCCTCGCTTGCCGTCCCGAGATACGAACGGCCAGAAGGTCGTTCTTCCAGACGACCTCGAGGGTGAACAGACACTGTTGCTCATCAGTTTCGACCGTCGGCAGCAGTCACTCGTCGGGTCGTGGCGAGGGTTCGCAAAGGAACTGACCGAGACGTACGACCACTTTGGTTACTACGAACTGCTCGTCTTGGGCGGGCGAAGCGGGATGATGCCCTCGTTGTCAGGCGGTGGGATGTCGCCCGGTGCCGCCCGCAGTCGCCCGCACGACAACGCACTCGTCACGCGAGTCGACAAGACGGCGCTCCAGCGACGTCTCGGCCTCCTCGGTGAGGGCAACATCTACGCACTCCTCATCGAAGACGGGCACGTCGTCCGACAGGCGGCGGGCGTCCTCACACCCGAAACCGCAGACGCACTGGAGAACCTCCTGAAACAGTGGCGCGAAGTCAACTCCGGGTGGACCGACGCGACGGGCGTCGGTCCCTCCACGGGCGATAGCGCCCTCGACAGTTAAGCGCCGATTCCGCGTCGGGTCCGCGCCGGTTTCGGACGGTTTCTCGCGGGCGACGAGTTATTCGACGACGAGTTATTCGACGACGAGTTCGACCCGATAGTCGGTGAGATTCTCGTAGCCATCGTCGGTGACGACGACCATGTCTTCGATGCGGACGCCACCGATTTCAGGGTCGTAGAGTCCGGGTTCGATAGTGATGACGTGTCCCGGTTTTAGCTCCTCACCGTTGGTACTCAAGCGCGGGAGTTCGTGAACGTCGAGGCCCACGCCGTGGCCCGTACTGTGGATGAATCCTGTCTCGGCCGACTGGTCGGCACGAAGCGTGTTCTCGCCGGCCGCTTCGTACACGTCGCAGACGGCGTTGTGCACGTCTTCACCGGTCGCACCGGGTTCGACGGCGTCGAGTGCAGCGTGGAAGGCTTCTTCGGTCAGGTCGAACCACTCGCGAATCTCGTCGGTCGGTTCGCCCTTCACGAAGGTCCGCGTCATGTCGCCGTTGTACTTCGTCGCCTTGTCGCGCGGGAAGATGTCGATGATGATGGCCTCGTCCGCGTAGAGTGGGCCGCTACCGCGGTTGTGTGGGTCTGCGGCGTCTGCTCCACCGGCGACTATCGTCTCGTCGAGCGCACACCCGTGTCGGAGGAGCGTCACCTCGATTTCTTCTTTCACGCGTTCGCTCGTGAGGGGAGCACCCTCGTAGTGGAGTGTCCCGTCGTCGGCCACGTCGGCGGCGCGAATGAGTTCTTCTGCGGCCTGCATCGCCACCTCGTTGGCGTCCTGTGCGGCGTGGATGTGTTCGACTTCTTCGTCTGTCTTGACGGCACGGATAGTCGTCAGCACGTCGTCTGTCTCCGCTTCTATGGAGATGCCTTCGTCGCGAAGCGCGTCCGCGATGCCGAGTGGGAAGTCTTCGGGCGTCGCGAGCGTCTCGGTGTCGTGGTCGGCCAAGAACTCGGCGACGACTTTCGCCTTTCCGACGAGTGGGCCGAACTCGGCGAATTTCTCCCTGTAGTCGTACTCGGAGAGACGCGAGACGGTGTCTGCGCGACTCTCTTTCTTCGCTCGGCCGTATTCGAGCGTGGAGACGAGGAGATGGGTTCCGGCGGGTGTGTAGAGCGTCGTGAACGGGTCGGGAGCGTCGAATCCAGAGAGGTACAACTGATTCGAATCACTGCTGGCCGCGGAGACGAGATAGCCGTCGAAGTCGTCACCGAGAAAGTCGTCCAGTGGAGCGAAATCGGGTTCCATACACCGGGGTTCGACCGGCCAGTAGTAAAGCCCTCTCGTCGCGGGCGACGGGAGGAAGCTCCCGACGAACTGGTTCTCAGCGGGGGAACTCGCCGCGGACGACGTCGGCCAGTTCTTCGAGTTGGCGGGAGAGGTGGCACAACAGGTCGTCTAGCGTGACGATACCGACGAGGTCACCGTCTTCCATGACGGGGACGCGCCGCACGCCCTCGTCGTGCATCATGTCGACGACTTCGGTCACCCCCGCGTCGGGGGCGACGCTGAACACGTTGGTCGAGAAGATGTCGTTGGCGACTAGGTCACCGACGTCTCTGTCGGCGGCGACGCCGTAGACGACGATATCGCGGTCCGTCAGGACGCCTGCGACGACGCCCTTCCCGTCGACGACGACGACGCTCCCGACGCGCTGGTCTCGCATCGTCTTCGCGACGTCTACCAGCGAATCTTCGACTTCGACAGTGACGACGTCCGTCTGTGCGAGTTCCTTGACGAGCATACCGGTATATCGTCGGGAGGGGAAATAGCAGTACACGTCGTTCCAAGTGAGCGGGAACAGCACCGGTCGTCGATTTGGGGGGTCGACTTGAGCGTCGATTTGGGGCGTCGACTTGAGCGTCGATTTGGGGCGTCGCCGTGTGGGAGAACGTCGCCGTGTCCGGTACCCTGATACCACGTCACGACGACGCCCGCGTATGGACGTTCACATCTCGCAGTCTCGGGTTCGGGGTCGAACCCGCGCGCCGCCGTCGAAAAGTTACACACACAGGGCCATCCTCGCTGCAGGCTACAGCGACGAGGCGACTGTCCGAGACGCCCTCGTCAGCGCCGACACGAAGGCGACGATGCGGGCGGTCAGCGCGTTCGGTGGCACCGTCGAACGAGACGGGCAGACCATCGACGTGACGGGGTTCGATGGACGCCCCGAGACGCCTGACGACATCATCGACTGTGCGAATTCGGGAACGACGATGCGCCTCGTCACGGCCTGTGCCGGACTCGGCGAGAATCTGACCGTCCTCACCGGCGACGGGTCACTCCGCTCGCGCCCACAGGGACCGCTTCTCGACGCCGTCTTCGACTTGGACGGCCGCGCAGAGAGCACGCGCCGCAACGGACAGGCACCGCTCGTCGTCGGCGACGGCATGACCGGCGGAACGGTCGAAATTCCGGGCGACGTGTCTTCGCAGTACATCACGGCACTCCTGATGGCCGGTGCCGTCACCGACGAGGGCATCGACGTGGACCTGACGACCGAACTCAAGTCCGCCCCGTACGTCGATATCACGCTCGAAGTGCTCGCCGACTTCGGCGTCGAAGCGACACAGACCGACAGCGGGTTCGCCGTCGCCGGTGGGCAGTCGTACCGCCCTGCCGGCGGCGAGTACAGCGTCCCCGGCGACTTCTCGTCTATCTCGTATCTCCTCGCGGCGGGTGCCGCCGCGGGCGTCGATGGCGAACCCGTCGTCGTCGAGGGTGCACGCCCGTCGGCGCAGGGTGACAAAGCCATCGTCGACATCGTCCGCGACATGGGCGCAGACGTCGAGTGGGACGAGGACGCTGGCGAACTGACCGTCTCGGTGGCCGACCTCTCCGGCACGACAGTCGACGTCGGCGACACGCCCGACCTGCTTCCGACTATCGCGGCACTCGGTGCAATCGCAGACGGCGACACCGTCATCGAAAACTGCGAACACGTCCGCTACAAGGAGACTGACCGCGTGACGGCGATGGCCGAAGAACTCGCCAAGATGGGTGCGAACGTCACCGAACAACAGGACCGACTCACCATCCACGGCGGGGACACGGACCTCGTCGGTGCCGACGTCGACGGCCGGCACGACCATCGCATCGTGATGTCGCTCACCGTCGCCGCCCTCGTCGCGGAGGGCGAGACGACCATCGCCGGCGGCGAACACGTCGACGTGTCGTTCCCGAACTTTTTCGAGACGATGCGTGACCTCGGCGTCGACGTGACCGAGGCCTGAACAGCCGGAACGTTACATCTGGCCGACACGACGCAATCTTTTTCTCTGCGCCGTCCGGCGACTGTGCCATGCAGCGACCCGACATCTCGGCACTGCGTGAACGCCAACAGGACGGTGACTACCTTCTCCCCGCCTACGAGGACTGGTGTCTCTCCCGGATTCCGGGAACAGTCGCCGACCTGCTCGGTGCCGATGTCGGACCACGTCTCCCCGCGGCGGCGACCGAGGGCTACGACGGTATCTCTCGCGTCGTCGTCTTCCTCGTCGATGGGTTCGGCATCGCGCAGTGGGACGGCGAGCGAGAACGAGTTCCCTTCTTGCGCCGGTTCGAGCGCGCCGGTCGAGTGACGCCGCTCACGTCAGTCTACCCCTCGGAGACCGCCGCCGCGATAAACACGTTTCACACCGCGGCCCTCCCGGCGGAACACGGCGTCGTCGGGTGGTACGTCTACGACCCGGACACCGACGAGCAGTTCGAAGCGCTTCCCTTCCTTCGGAAAGACGGGACGGTTCCCGAGCGAATCGACCACGACGAGGTTGCCAACGCCGAGGGCATCTACCCCGAATTAGCGGCGGCGGGCGTCGAGACGCACCACGTGACGCCCTTCCCGTGGGACGAGACGGTTCCCCACACCTACGACCCCGAGGACCTCTCGACGTTCCCCGAGGCGTTCACCGGCGCCGCAGAGGAGGCGTCCGACCCGTCGTACATCTTCGCGTACCTGCCGCAGACCGATGCTGCCGGCCACGCGGAGGGTGTCGACTCCGACGAGTACCGCGAGACGGCAGTCGAGGTGTTCGAACGCATCGACGAGGCCATCGAGTCACTCGCGGACGCGACGGCAGACGACGATGGTGAAACCCTCGTTTGCATCACCGCCGACCACGGCCTCATCGACACCGACCCCGAGCGGAATATCGACATCTCTGCACCGCCACTCGACGTCGTCGCCGACCTGCAGACGCTCCGCGACGGGACGCCGGTTCGCTACTCGGGGAGCGCCCGCAACGTCCATCTCCACCTGCGACCGGAGCGAATCGACCCCGTCTACGACCTGCTCACGGCGGAACTGGACGCGAGAGTCCTCCGGAAACAGGAGGTGCTGGACGCCGACCTGTTCGGTCCGAACCCCTCCGAGACGTTCGAGCAGAGACTCGGTGACCTCGTGGTCGTTCACCGTGACAGCAGCGTCTGGTACGGCGACGAGGACGCGGAAAAACTCGACTTCGTCGCCATGCACGGTGGGATGCACCCCGACGAGATGCTGGTTCCCTTCGCGACGGCGACGCTCGACTCACTCGTCGACTGAGGATTCAGGGGCGCTGCGTATCTCGGGACCCTTTCCGGTCACGCCCGTCTTTTTGATGATGGCGTCTGTCCACCAGAGTTTGATGACCATCACGCCGAGGGTGCCGACGAGCGTGCCGACGGGTTTCCGGCGGAGCGCCGAGGCGAACGCGTAGAACGTGACGGGGATGTTGAGCACGTTGAGGACGTTCGGATAGTCCATCCCCATCGTCCCCTTTCCCTCGTCCAACCACTGGCGTTCCGCGAGGACGATTCGACTGAGGTAGTTGTCGGTGCGAACGGGACGCGGGAAGAGGACGGGATTGACGGCGATGAACGCCAACGTCGCGGCGAAGAGTTTCGCGTCGCGGCGGTAGATGGCGTACATGAACACCGGATAGACGAGAATCCGTGTTCCGGCACTCCACGGGTTCGCGTGTCGCTCCCAGAACGTCGATTCGAGTCGGTCACGGAGGCCACCATCGGACGCTGTTCCCTCGTCGGCAGTCGATTCCATAGGTTCTCTTCGCCGGCTTCACTTATGAACCTCCGCGCGACGAACGTCGTCTCTGAAGGATTCGGATTCACAACGTCGGAGAGCCGATTCAGTTTAAATTTATAGTAACTGATAGAACTAGTGTGACACAGACAGAGGGTATAGTCAGCAGCCATGGAGCCTTTTGGTCACAGAGTTTCGAGTGAATGCGAACGTGGGGTCGTTTGTGCCTGTGTCCCGACCTTAGGGCAGATCTGTGGAGGGGTGTACGGTGTGCTCGAAGGGGTCACCGACGAGCGACCCAACTGTTATCCGAGTCGGTCTTCTATGGGATGGGATGGCAGATAACAAACAGGGCCGAGACAAGCAAGCGGATGACGAAAAGCGGCGTCAGCGAGAGCGTGAGCTAGAGGAGGCACGTAACCGCGCCGACGAAGCTGAACCGATGCGCGACGACCCTGGCGAGAAACTTGGTGACCTCGACGAAGCGCTCGGAACCCATGACTATCCGACCACGACGGACGAACTGGTCGAGGCCTATGGCGACTACGAACTCGAAACACAGAGCGGGCACAAATCCCTCGCTGAAGTGCTCGCCCCGACCGACAACCAAACGTACAGCTCCGCCGATGATGTTCGAAGCCGAATACAGGGACTGATACATCGCTGATGAAGACGCCCCAAGCCCTCGCCCCGTTAGTTGGACAGCCCTGGCTCTGATACGTATCTCCTCTGTGATAACCGATCCTCCCCGTCGCTTCCTGCCGACAAGTCAGTGCTGAATTCGCGCGCTGTATGCAGCACGGCATCAATAAACTATCAGAAACAGAGTAGTTCAACAGAGTCCATATTTTCTGTATTGGCAGAAGCTATCCGCAACGGGTTGAGCAACGGAAAGTCGCTAAACGCCTTCAGTTTACAGACTTCGACAGCTCAGCCCCGGCCTTGAACTTCACCGACTCCGACGCGCCGCCCGCGTTCACCAGGTGAAGCACCGGCGCATCCACCGGCACGTGCGTTCCAAACCGATACTTCTCCCCCGACTCATCATCATCCCCACTCGCCCTCCCCGGCCGCTTCCGAAGAAGAAGGTCGTGTCCCTCCTTCGACATCACACCACGCTCTATCAACTCATCCGACGTGCCCGAATCGAGACGCGCCCCTCGCCGACCCCGCTCACCAGACACCGACCGCTTCACCACGTCACCGCGCTCCCTATCACTGTCATAATCGAAGCAGCACTCGATACCCACTACCTCCGTCGCACCAGCCATCGACAGCACTGTCACTGAATCCTCGTACAGCGCAGCATCATCGATGGCCCACCCACCCGTGTACACGAGCTGACCATCGCTCTCACACCGCTGGACGTACAACAACGCCGGGAACGGATGCGGACACCTCGGCGGCTGTACCATCACCTGATACACCGACACACCCGTCGACGAACCGGACTCCGTTGTCCGCGCCCACACCCCCGGACTACACGGGTCATCATCAGCCGAACAACTCGTATCAGAAGCATCACCATCGGGTCCTGCGACAAGCGGGTCCGCAGTAAGAGTCATCAGTATCTCGATTCGACTCTGCGACGACTCGCTACTCGACCGCAGGAACACCATCTCGTCATCTCCTCGAATGACCTCCAGACCCCCGCCCGTCGCCATCGGTCCGGAGACATCTGCAACGAAGTGCGGCGTCGTCCCGCACACCGCACCCGGGTAAGTGTCGGGGTCGTCATCATTACAATCATTCGACGGGTCCGGGTCATCCGGACCAGCCTTCGGCGTCCCCCACGAGTACACCCGCCCACCACCATCAGACTCCCCCGTGAGATACGCGATAAGCCGCTCCGGCGTCACCGCCTCCCGAATGCTCCCGTTCCCACCCGGCACCTCCGCATCAGGCAAGCAGACGGTAAACCGCTCTGCGACAATCGACTCGTCACCCAGATACGCGAGAACAGCCTCGGCCTCCTCCGTCCCATCATCTATCCCATCCCCATCATCGTCCCCATCCGACGACCGCGACGGCTTGTTGCTCCGCGCGGCGTTGTAGTCCTGCGCCATAACCGGCGACGACGTAACCCATCCCTCGACGTCTACCCGCCCAGACACAGTCGGAGTCAGTCGGCTCACATGTGGCTCACCCATACCGAACTCACCCACGCTGTCCTCCTGCGCCCCCGCGAACACAGCCGCAGGCGACGCACCCGTGTTCGTCACGACCGACGCCACCCGATTCAGACACCCTGCGAGCGACCCAACCGCGACGGCACCTCCTACCGCGAGGAGGCGACGGCGACTAATGGGAGGTTGTGGCGCATCACGTGGGGCATCATGGGGGCTTCGTGGATTCACGATAAATGTTGAAGGAGTGAGACAAGCATAAGTATACTTGCCTCTGTTGAAACCCTCAAATTATGACAGAATTCGCGTGCAACATACAGAGGGTGTATCTTGCACCTCCGTTTCGCACTTGCTGTAGAATATGCCGTAGTGAACCAGACAGCGTTTACCACACGTTCAGTTCGTACGTGACCACGTATCCGACAAAGGCGGAAAGGAGGATACTGAGTATAATAATCAGCCGACCACTTTGGTACGAGACGGAGTTTGCGACATACCCGAGCGGGATAACCACTACAAGAAGTGTGGCTGCGGAAGCGAGACTCCACTTTAATTTTTTCAGATACACGAGTTAGTCACCAAAGTTACCGTTACAACCGAAATACAAAATGTTGATTGCTGACTGTGCGCGCTCTATTCAGCACGACCTCAAAAAAGTATCAAATACAATTTATTTCGACAGTACCAAATCGTCCTCGTTCACACCCACCCACGATTGCACCTATCTACAAACACTAAATGGGCGGACACCCGAGGGTCCGGTAATGAACGGTAACGAATTCGGTCGCCTCTTTCGCGTGACCACCTACGGCGAGAGTCACGGCGACGCGATGGGGGCCACGATATCCGGGTGCCCCGCCGGCGTCGAACTCTCCGTCGAAGATATCCAGCACGAACTCGACAGACGAAAACCGGGCCAGTCGATGATTACGACGAGTCGCGGCGAACCCGACGCCGTCGTCGTCAACTCCGGGGTACAAGACGGCTACACGACGGGGACGCCCATCGGGATGGTCGTCCAGAACAAGGACGCGCGCTCCGGCAAGTACGAACCCTACGTGACCGCGCCGCGTCCGTCACACGGCGACTTCACCTACTCGGCGAAGTTCGGGACGCGCAACTGGGGTGGTGGTGGGCGTTCGTCCGCACGCGAGACAGTGAACTGGGTCGCTGCCGGCGCTGTCGCCAAGCAAGTCCTCGAACAGAGCGAGTACGATATCGAGGTGAAAGCCCACGTCAACCAGATTGGGGACATCGAAGCGCCGCCAGTCTCGTTCGACGAGATGCTCGAACACACGGAAGAAAACGACGTTCGGTGTGCTCACCCCGAGACGGCCGAGAAGATGCAGGAGGCAATCGAACAGTACCAGAAGGAAGGCGACTCTATCGGCGGGTCGATTTACTTCGAAGCCCAGGGCGTCCCGCGTGGCCTCGGCGCGCCCCGATTCGACTCGTTCTCGGCGCGACTCGGACAGGCGATGATGGCCGTTCCGGCGGCGACAGCCTTCGAATTCGGCCTCGGCCGAGAGGCACGCGAGTGGACCGGCTCGGACCGCAACGAGAACTGGGAGTTCGACGAAGACGGCGACCCACGACCGGTCGGCAACAAACACGGCGGGATTCAGGGCGGCATCACCACCGGCCAACCAATCTACGGCGAGATGACGCTCCACGCACCCACGTCGATTCCGAAGAAACAGCGGACAGTCGACTGGGAAACGGGCGAGGAAAAGGAGATTCAGGTCGTCGGCCGACACGACCCGGTCTTACCCCCACGCGGTGTCCCCGTCGTGGAGGCGATGTTCTATCTGACCATCCTCGACTTCATGTTACTCGGCGGTCACATCAACCCCGACAGAGTCGACGGCGACGTTGGTGAGTACGACACACAATACCACCCGTCGAGTCCACAAAACGAGTAAACAACTCGAATCAGAGTTATTACTCCGAGAAGGGCCGAAACAAAATCTCCGTTCGTCCACTTATTTTGGGGTGGGAATGAACCAATTTAACAATATTAATTCCTTCATTATCTTTCCTTGTCAATGCATAGCAAAGTCTTTAATCAAACCCATCCCAAAATCCTAGATAGCGCCCCAGCGGGGCCGTGAGCTCAAATTATGACTGACCACGAACTTATCTGGCGCATTGCAGGGGGTTCCGGTGACGGCATCGCCTCGACCAGCCAGAACTTCGCCAAAGCCCTGATGCGAGCGGGGCTACACGTTTTCACGCATCGACACTACCCGTCGCGCATCCGCGGTGGTCACACCTACACGGAAGTCCGCGTAAGTGATGACCCAGTAAAGTCCCGCGGTGACGGGTATAACTTCCTCCTCGCCCTGGGTGACTCCTTCGCTCGGAACCCGAGTGAGGGCGCGTACTACGGCAACGAGGAGATTAAACCGCTCTCGGAGAACCTCGACGAACTCAACGAAGGCGGTGTCATCGTCTACGACTCTGGCCTGCTCGACACCGAAGAAATCGAGAACTTCGACGAACGCGTCGAGGAGAACGGCTGGCACGTCTTCGACATCAACCTTCGCGAAATCGCCCGTGAACACGGCCGCGAGGTCATGCGGAACACCGCCGGTGTCGCCGTCACGTGCGCTATCGCGGACATCGAACCCGACGTCATCAAGAGTCTGATGTCGGACGCGATGCCGGAGAAGATTTTGGAACCGAACCTCACCGTCTTCGACGACGCTTACGAGATGGTCAAAGAGGAGTACGACGTCGACGCGCCCGACGTCTCGGTTCCCGAAGGAGAACACGACGAAGAGCAAGTTCTGCTCTCTGGGTCCGACGCTATCGCGTACGGTGCCATCGACGAAGGCTGTCGCTTCATCGCTGGGTACCCGATGACCCCGTGGACGGAAGTCTTCGTCATCATGTCCCAGAACCTGCCCGAACTCGGCGGCATCTCCGAACAGGTTGAAGACGAGATTGCTGCCGCGGCGCTGGCCATGGGTGCGTCCCACGCCGGTGTCAAGGCCATGTCCGGGTCGTCCGGTGGTGGCTTCTCGCTCATGTCCGAGCCACTCGGACTCGCAGAGATTACCGAGACGCCGCTCGTGCTCGTCGAGGCCATGCGCGCCGGCCCATCGACGGGGATGCCGACCAAGCCCGAGCAGTCTGACATGGAACACGTCCTGTACACCTCGCAGGGCGACTCTCACCGCGTCGTCTTCGCGCCCGGCAACTCCGCCGAGGCGTACCGACAGACGCGAAAGGCGTTCAAGATTGCCTACGAGTACCAGATTCCGGCAATCGTCCTCTACGACCAGAAGCTCGGTGGCGAACTGGCGAGCATGCCGGCGTCCGTCTTCGACGAGGAACCGAACCCGGACCTGGGTTCGGTCCTGACCGAAGCGGAACTCGAAGACGCACCGCACGACGACTCCGGTAAGTACCACCGCTTCCAGCACGACACCGAAAACGGTGTCTCGCCGCGTTCGCTGCCGGGGCAGAAGGGTGGCCGCTACCTCGCAACGGGTAACGAGCACAACCCGTCGGGTCACATCTCCGAAGACCCCGACAATCGTATCGCACAGATGAACCGCCGCATGCAGAAAGTCGAGTCCATCCGCGCGGAACTCGACGAGGACGGCGAGTTCAACACGGTCTACGGTCCGGAAGACGCAGAGTACGGTCTCATCACCTTCGGTAGCCAGCAGGGTACCGTCGAAGAGGCGGCCGACACTCTCAACGAGATGGGCCACTCGGTGAAGGTCCTCGGCGTCTCCGAACTGATGCCGTTCCCGAAAGACCAGGTTTCGGAGTTCCTCGACAGCGTCGACGAAACGCTCGTCGTCGAGATGACGGCCTCGGCCCAGTTCCGTGGTCTCGTCCAGAAGGAACTCGGTGGCTACGGCGAGAAGATGTCGAGCCTCCTCAAGTACAACGGTAACCCGTTCGAGCCCGCCGACATCGTCGAGGGCTTCGAGACGGCGCTCCTCGAAGGCGAGGAGCTTCCCAGTAACCGTACGAAGTTCGTCCCAAAGGTGGGTGAATAAATCATGAGTGCATTCAGCGCAATCGGTGAGGAAACGGAGAAAGACCAAAACGAGTTCACACCCGGACTCGAACCCCAGCCGACGTGGTGTCCTGGCTGTGGTGACTTCGGTGTGCTCAAGGCTCTGAAGGGCGCAGCGGCCGAACTCGGCCTCTCGCCCGACCAGATGATGGTCACGACCGGTATCGGCTGTTCGGGGAAGCTCAACAGCTACTTCGACGCCTACGGGTTCCACACCATCCACGGTCGGTCTCTCCCTATCGCCCGCGCCGCCAAGCTCGCGAACCCCGGTCTGACCGTCATCGCCGCCGGTGGTGACGGTGACGGCTACGGTATCGGTGGCAACCACTTCATGCACACCGCCCGCGAGAACCACGACATCACCTACATCGTGTTCAACAACGAAATCTTCGGCCTGACGAAGGGGCAGACGTCGCCCACGTCGCCGAAGGGTCACAAGTCCAAGACCCAGCCTCACGGCTCGGCCAAGGACCCGATTCGACCACTCTCGATGTCCCTGAACGCGGGTGCGTCGTACGTCGCACGAACGGCCGCAGTCAACCCCAACCAGGCCAAAGAGATTCTCGTCGAAGCGATTCAGCACGACGGCTTCTCTCACGTCGACTTCCTGACGCAGTGTCCGACGTGGAACAAGGACGCCCGTCAGTACGTCCCGTACATCGACATCAACGACTCCGACGACTACGAGTTCGACAACACGAACCGCTCGGAAGCCTCCGAGATGATGTTCGAGACTGAGAACGCCCTGCACGAGGGTACCGTCCTCACCGGCCGGTACTACGTCGACGCAGACCGTCCGTCCTACCAGCAGGAGAAACAGCGCATCGGCGAGATGCCCGAAGAACCGCTCGCAGAGCGTTACTTCGACGACTCCTACGAGTGGGAACGGTCCTTCGACCAGTTCCTCGACAAGCACAGATAACGCATCCGACGACGTCGAACGGCAGGCCACGCCCCAGTTCGACGTGACGGATATGCGTTTTCGGATTCGCAAGATATTTTTCTCCCGTAAGAAAACAAGCGGGTATGGAAACCACGTCCACGGAGGGACGCATCCTCGCAGTCTTGGAAGAAGACGCGAAAGCGTCGTACGCCGAGATTGCAGACCGGGCGGGCGTGTCGAAGCCGACGGTTCGAAAGTACATCAGCAAACTCGAAGACGACGGCGTCATCATCGGGTACTCCGCCGACGTGGACCCGAAGAAACTCGCTGGGCAGTCGATTGCGATGGTCGGTATCGAATGCGCCAGCGAACGCTACGTGGAGGTCACACGGGCCCTCAAGGAACTCGACGACGTCGAATCGCTCTATACCTCGTCCGGTGACCACATGCTGATGGCCGAAGTTCGCGCCGTCGACGGCGACTCGCTCGGTGACGTCATCTCCGAAAAGATTCTCTCTATCGACGGCATCGAGGCTGCACACCCGTCGTTCTTACAGGAACGACTGAAGTAACGACGCTCGCACGCGTCTCAGTGGTGCGTCTACTTTCACTGCGATACCTGAACGTTCAGGTGCGTCGCCCGTCTACAGACGACTGATGGCGGAGGAGACGCTTCCGGGGACGAACGCAGACGACGAACCCGACAGAATCGTCCTTCACGTGGACATGGACTGTTTCTACGCCTCCTGTGAGCGTCTCCGCGAACCCGAACTCGAAGGCGAACCTGTCGTCGTCGGGATGGGCTACGAACCCGGGGAGGGCCACGGTGCCGTCGCCACCGCGAGTTACGAGGCCCGCGAGTTCGGCGTCGACAGCGCGCAACCGATATCGACTGCACTGGAGCGATTACCACGCAGAGCGGATGCCGACGACGACGCGACGGGCCACTACCGTACTGTTGACCTCGACTTCTACAAGTCCGTCGCCGCCGACGTCAAAGCGATTCTCCACGACTGCGCCGACGTGGTTCGCGAAGTGAGCATCGACGAGGCGTATCTCGACGTGACCGACCGAACGGCGTGGGACCTCGCACCGTCCGGTGACCGGACGCTCGCAGAAGGCTACGCGCGGTACGTCAAACAACGCATCGGGCGGGAGGTTGGCGTCCCGGCGTCTATCGGCGTCGCGCCGAACATGTCCACCGCGAAAATCGCCTCGGACTTCGACAAACCGGACGGCCTCGTCGTCGTCAGACCCGGCGACGTGGAGTCGTTCCTCGCGCCAATCCCCATAGAGGAGATTCACGGCGTCGGCCCGGTCACCGCCCGCGAGTTGCGTGACCTGGACATCGAGACGGCGGGTGACCTCGCCGCCGCCGACCCCACGACGCTGGAGTCGAACTTCGGGTCGCGAGGGCGCGAACTCCACGACAGAGCGCGCGGATTCGACGACAGGACGGTCACCCCGACGGGGCGACCAAAGAGTCTCTCACGGGAGTCCGCGTTGACGGACCCGACGGCAGATATGGAGGCCAAACGCGACGTCGTCCGGGCACTCGCCGCCGACGTTGCAGACAGAGCACAGTCACGCGGCGCGATGTACCGAACCATCGGTATCAAGGTGGTCGTGCCACCGTTCGACGTCAACACGCGAGCGCGGTCACTTCCCGGCCCGGTAGACGACGCCGAACTCGTCGAATCGGTCGCACTCGAACTGCTCGACGCGGAGTTCGCCGACGAGCGAGTCCGGAAACTCGGGGTTCGCGTCTCGAATCTCTCGTTTTCGTCGGCCGACCAGTCGCGTCTGGACGGGTGGGAATCGGCCGCCGAGTCGGCGGCTAACCGGGACGACGGAGACGACGAGACAGACGCCTCAGGAACAGCGACAGAGAACAAGGCAGAGTCAAAGGCAACGGTAGAGGCAGAGACAGACGCCTCGGACGGGAACGCCGAATCGCCGGACGGCCGAAAGCGACGCGGTCAGTCCTCGCTCGTGGAGTTCGACTGAGCGCCGTCTTCGGGGTGGAGGCCTCGCCCAGTGACTATCTCGATACGTGCCCCACCCGAACTGCTGTCGCCGATTCGCACGTCCCACCCGTGAGCGTCGACGATGTCGGCGACGATAGCGAGTCCGTATCCGGTCCCCGACTCGTCGGTGGTGTACCCACGGTCGAACACCGACTCACGCTCTGCTTCGGGGATTCCGGGCCCGTCGTCGGTGACGACGAATCCGACTTCGTCTTCGAGTCGGCGGACGGTGACCGTCGTCGCGCCGTGGTCGACGGCGTTGTCAGGCCTTGCCTGACTGCCCGCCGAACGCCGTTCGGCGACGTCGTCGGACGGAGTCCGATTGCTCGTCGAGCCATGCTCGACGGCGTCGTCAGGTGAACGCTGACTGCTCGTCGAGCCATGCTCGACGGCGTTCCGAAAGAGGTTCTCGAGGAGTCTCACCAGTCGGGAACGGTCGCTGTGGACCGTCCCCAGTGGGTCTGTCACCGATAGTGTCGCGTCCGCCGTCTCTACCGTTCGCCACGCCTCGTCGACGGCGTCGGCGAGTAGCACTCGTTTTCTGTCGATGACGTTCTGGCCCTGTCGCGCCATCGACCACACGTCGTCGACGATGTCGTCGAGACGTTCGAGTGCGTCGAGTGCGGTGTCGAGACGTTCGTCGTCGGGGTGGTCCTTGCGAGCGAGTTCGACGTTCCCGTGTGCGACGTTGAGCGGGTTCCGCAGGTCGTGTGAGACGATACTCGCGAATTCGTTGAGTCGCTCGTTCTGTGCCAGTACCTCCTGCTTGTGTCGCTTGCGTTCCGTGATGTCGCGGGAGATGCCGATGATGCCGACGACGTCACCGTCGTCGTCGACCCACGGGACTTTCGACGTGAGGTTCCACCGGTCGAGGTTCGACAGGTACTCCTCTTTGTCGAGGATGGGGTCGCCGGTTTCGAGCACTGCCCTGTCGTCTTCGTAGGCCTGTCGTCTGTGTTCTTCGGACGACGTCGCGTGTAGTTCGAGGTCGGTCTTGCCGACGAACGACTCGGGGTCGTCGACGAGCGCCGAACTCACCCGGACGTGACGAGCGTCCGCGTCTTTTGCGAACAGGTGGACGGGGACGCTCTCGAACAGTGAGTCGAGGAGCGTCTCTTTTTCTCGTAGTTCGAGTCGGCGCCTGCGCTCTTCGGTAACGTCGAGGACGTACCCCTCGACGGCGCACACTTCGCCGTTCTCTTCGACGCCCAACCCCTGTTCGCGGACCCACTTCGTCTCGCCCTCGCGCGTCTGGATACGGTAGGTTACGTCGAACGGTTCACCCGTCTCCACTGCGGTGGTGATTTCGCCCCAATCGTCTCCTCTGTCGTCGGGGTGGACGATGTCTTCCCACGTCAGGTCGCCGGACTCGAACGTCTCGGAGTCGTAGCCAGTCAGTTCAGCACACCCGTCGGAGATGAATTCGATTGGCCACGATGGGTCGACTGGCGTCCGAAACGCCACGCCGGGCATCGCCTCGATGAGGGTGGAAAACCGTCGGTCCGACTCGTCACGTTCGGCGACTGCTCGGTGTTCGCGTACCGCTCTACGGATACGGTTCGCGAGCAAGACCCACTGGTCGCTGCCGGGTCGTTTCTGGACGTAGTCGGAGACGCCCGCAGCGATAGCGTCGCTCGCGACTTCCTCGGACCCGTGGCCGGTAAAGAGGATAAACGGAACGTCGCTGCGCTCTCTGACCGTTTCGAGCAGTTCCACACCGTCCATCTCCGGCATCTGGAAGTCCGAGACGAGGCAGTCGAAGTGCTCTGATTCGAGTCGGTCGAGTGCCTGCGACCCGCGTTCACAGGTTTCGACGTCGACTCCCGGAAGTCGGCGTTCGAGATTGAGCGACGCGAGTTCGGCGAAGTGTGGGTCGTCGTCCACGTGCAGAAGCCGAATACCGGTAGCGTCGCCGTCGTTCATCGAACCGAACTAACCCCCAACCGATATAAGTCTTGATTCCAGTCGAGGGGAGGAACTATGACCCCCGCGCCAGTCGTCAAAGACGGATGACGGATTCGGAGACGGAAACCATCTCGGTTGCCGAAATCAGTGACGGTCCAGGGGGAGTTGGCAACGAAGACCCGGGGACGACTGTCGAACTACCGGTGGTCGACATCCTCACCGGACGGGGGTTCATTACGGGGAAGTCCGGGTCCGGGAAGTCGAACACGGCGTCGGTGATGATAGAGAACCTGCTGTCGTCGAACTTCCCGGTTCTCATCGTCGACACCGACGGCGAGTATTACGGTCTCAAACAGGAGTTCGAACTCCTGCACGCCGGCGCGGACGACGAGTGCGACATTCAGGTGAGTCCCGAACACGCCGAGCGACTCGCCACGCTCGCACTCGAACAGAACGTCCCGATTATCCTCGACGTATCGGGCTACCTCGACGACGCGGCAGCAGACGAGTTAGTGACAGAAGTGGCGAAGCACCTCTTCGCCAAAGAGAAGAAACTCAAGAAGCCGTTCTTGATGCTCATCGAAGAGTGCCACGAGTACATCCCCGAGAAGGGCGGGATGGACGAAGCGGGCAAGATGCTCATCAAAATCGGCAAGCGAGGACGCAAACACGGCCTCGGCGTCGTCGGCATCTCACAACGCCCGGCCGACGTCAAGAAAGACTTCATCACGCAGTGTGATTGGCTCGTCTGGCACCGCCTCACGTGGCGAAACGATACGAAAGTCGTCGGCCGTATTCTGGGGTCGGAGTACGCCGACGCAATCGAGGATATGGGCAACGGCGAGGGCTTTCTCGTCACCGACTGGTCTGAGTCTATCCGGCGCGTGCAGTTCCACAAGAAGCAGACGTTCGACGCAGGGGCAACGCCCGGCCTCGACGACTTCGAGCGCCCAGACCTCAAATCGGTCGACGGTAACCTCGTCTCCGACCTGAAGGAGATTTCTGACGAGAAAGAACGCCGTGAGAGCGAGATTGCCGACCTGAAACAGGAACTCGAAAAGAAGAACGCGAGGATTCGGCAACTCGAACGCGAACTCGAAGAGGCCCGTGACCTCTCTCGGATGGCCGACCAGTTCGCACAGGCGATGTTCCAGAAAGCCGAAGCGCCCTACCGCGGCGGCGCGGGCCGGAACCTCGAACGCCCAGAGGAGAAACAGGCGGCACTGGGCGAGTACGGCGTTCCGGGTGCTGACGCCGCACCCGACGGCGACGACGCCCCGGAGACGCTGGACGACATCGACTGGGAGACAGCGGACGAGGAACCACAGATGGGTGCCACACCCGACGACGTCGCCCGGGCAGTCGCAGACACGGACCTCTCGACGGACGAGACGGACGGCGACGAGGACGACCACCCGAGCACTCGAAGCCATCCGCGTCCCCCACTCGAAGCACCGGACGGGCCGCCGTGGCCGACTCACGGCCTCCTCCCCGAAAGCGAGGACGTGGACGAGGAAGCGTGGGAAGCGGCCGTCGATATGGGTGACTTCGAACCCGCGGACCTGCAACCGGCACCCGGTGCCGAGAACAGACGCGACGTGGTCGACCGGATGACCGCTATCGTGAACGCGCTCAGCGAGGTTCACCACGGCATGCTCGCCCACTACCGCGAACACGGCATCTCCGACCCACTTTCGGCCCACGTCGCGGCGGGCGAGACTGGCGACCAACATCTCGCCTACGGTCGCAATCGCTCGCTTCGCCGCGCGGGGTTCATTCGCCACGCTGGCCGTGGGCAGTACGAGTACGCGCTCCCGGACCTCGTGAGCGACGAGTACGCAGACCTGTTGGATGCAGACGAACTGCGAGCGACGGTCGAAGCTATCGAAGCGTCGTTCGTCGACGACGACGAGGAGTAACCGCCGGCCGGTCGTCGTCGAGTCGTCAGCGTCGAAAAATCGTGTCTGTGGCCGAACCGTGTCGCGACCTTACAGCCCCGAGACGAGGTCTTCGAGTGCTGCGCGTGGGTCGTCGGCTTTCGCGACACCGGACGCGAGGAGGATACCGCTCGCACCGAGTTCTTCTGCCGTCACGACGTCGTCGCCGGTAGAGATACCGGCACCGCAGTAGACGTCGACGTCCTCGTCGACGTTGGCCGCCGAATCGACGGCGTCGGTGACGATGTCAGGGTCGCCAGTCGCGACGGAGACGTCGCCGCCGATGAGTTCCGGTGGTTCGACGGCGACCGAATCTGGCCCGAGCGCGGTCACTGCGCCAATCTGTGCGGGGTTGTTCGCACAGACGCACGTCTCCAGTCCGGCGCGTTTTGCGGCCTGTACCGACCCGTCGATGTCGGCGAGTTTCATGCGCTTTTCGGAGTGGTTGACGAGCGTCCCAACCGCACCCGCCTCGGCGACTGCTTCGGCGAGCGTACTGCCGGTGTGACTGCCGTACTCGTTCGGGTCGACGTGTTGGGCCCACGTCTCGACGCCCGTGTCGGCGACGCGTGAGATGTCGGCCGCCTGTGGCGACACTGCGATACGGACGCCGGACTCCTCGGCGACGTCTCGGGCGGCAGTGGCTACTTCGATGGGGTCACACGGGTAGGCCTTGAGGTTGACTAGGATGAACACAGACGATATCGGTGGTGGCGAGACTAATAAATTGGTTTTCGGTGCCGAGATTGTCACGAACGGACGCGTCTCGAGAGGCGAAGAGTCGAAGAAGGTACGCCGAAAGCCACACCGAGTCGGTGTCGACTGTCAGTCTTTGCGCTTGACCACGTCGCCGAGCGTCGTGGTGGTACTGCCGCCACCGGACCACTCGGAGTCGTCGTCGCTCTCGCCTTCGACGAGCGAGATGTCGAGTTTCCGTTCGAGTTTCTCCCGAACGGAGTCCGGCGGCATGATGTCGCCGCGTTCGAGTTTGCGGATGAGACTCGCCTTCTCGTTGAGCGACTGGGCGAGTTCTTCCTGACTCAATCCGCGGGACTCGCGGGCCTGCCGGATACGGGAGTCGTAGTCGGTGGCAATCTCGTCCATGTCGTCGAACATGTCGCGGCGGCGGCGGGTCTTCGACGACGAGGACGACGACGAACCGGACGACCCAGACGACTTCCCACTCGACGAGGAGGTAGAGTACTTCGAGGTCGCGCTGGAAGTCGACTCGGTGCGGACCTCCGTGCCGAACTGGGCGCAGTTGTCACACAGTTGCAGTTCTGCGCCTTCGACTTTCACAGTCTTCAGAGAGGCTTGGTCAGAGCCACACATCTCGCACTGAGGCATACACTCACGTACCGTCCCGCTGCGTATAAAAGGCACGCCACTCGGCATCGACCAACGGCGTCGTCCCGCCATTGTCAGTCGATTTACTCGTGCCGCCGGCGACGCCGAATTCGCGCGCGTCGGGCGTCGTTACGTCAGGTCGCCCCACGCACCCCAGAACCGCTGGAGTGCGGTGAGGTGACCGACGATGGCGAAGAACACCAGTAACCACCCGACGAGGGTGAACCCGCCGAGGGTGCCGGTGTAGACGGCCGACGCGAATCCGACGAGACCGATGAGCGCGAGTCTGTCGGCGCGGCCAACCAGTCCACCGTAGGCGCGTCCGAGGCCGACGGCCTGAATCTGCGTCCCGAGATACGAGGTCATGAGGACGCCCGTGACGGCGGCGAGGCCGAGTGCGAACGAGTCGATACCGGCGGCCAGTCCGACCAGCACGACGATGTCGGCGTACCGGTCGAGGACGTGGTCCAGCAGGTCACCAGCCTTCGAGGAGACGCCCTGTTCGCGAGCGAGTGCGCCGTCGACGAGGTCCAACCACCCGTTGAGGAAGACGAAGAGTGCGCCGAGGCCGTACCACAGTGGGTCGGCGATACCGAAGGCGACGCCCGCCGCGATGGCGAACGCGAACGCGATGACGCTCACGCCGTTCGGTGACAGGCCGGCAGTGTCGGCGGCAGCGACGAACGGAGCGAGCAGTTTGTCTGCCGTGTCGCGGTACTGGTCGAGTGTCATAGGTATTCGATGAAGTCGACGGTTCCTGCGGACGGTTCACGCTCGCCGTTCGCCACGGCGAGGATGTCGTCGGCGACGGCCTGTGGGTCGCGGTCGGTCGTGTCGATTTCGTAGACGGCGTCTTCGCCGTGGAATTCGACTGCCTCGCCGAGGATGACGTCGAGAGCTTCGGATTCGCGGTTCTCACGCGCCTTCGCCTCGGATTCGCCGCGCTCTCTGAGTCGCTCTTCGAGTACGTCTGGTCGGCATCGGAGGACGACCACTTTGTCGGCGTCGAGGTGGTGTGCGAGGTGCGACTCGACGATGCCGTCCCAGTCACCGAGATGGTCACGAACCGCGTCCAGGTCCACGACGAGCGTGTCACGGTCCTCGTCGCGTTCGGTCCAGAGGGCCTCGTCTTTTACGAGTTGGTTGAGGTGGACGACAGGTTCGTCGAGTTCCTCGGCGACGAGGTCCGTCGCCGTGGTCTTTCCGGTGCCGGGCGTGCCGGTGACGACGAGTCTCACGCCGTCGGCACCTCCGAGACGACGCGGTTGAGAACCTCGACGGCGCGTTTCGTCTGCGCTTCGGTGCCGCAGGAGACGCGGATACACTCGGGGAGGCCGAAACTCCCGCAGTCGCGGACGATGACGCCCTCGCGCTGGGCCGCCTCGGAGACGGCAGTCGCGTCACCGACGTCTGCGAGGACGAAGTTGCCGGCGCTCTCCCACGTCGGCACGTCGAGTTCCGCGCGGAGATAGTCGCGAGACCACTGCGCGGATTCGACTGTCTTCTCGACGTGTGCTTCGTCGTCGAGGGCGGCGAGTGCGGCGCGGAGGGCGACTTCGCTGGCGGCGAACGGCGTGTTCACGCGGGCGTAGACGTCGGCCCACGCCTCGGGGACACAGGCGTATCCGACGCGCAGGCCGGCGAGGCCGTACGCCTTCGAGAAGGTGCGCAGGACGGCGACGTTGTCGTACTCCGAGAGGAGTTCGATAGCCGACGGTTCGTCGGCGAACTCGGCGTACGCCTCGTCGACGACGAGCAGTGTGTGGTCGTCGACGGACTCGGCGAGTGTGCGAATCTCCTCGATTGGGAAGAGCGCGCCGGTGGGATTGTGGGGCGTCGTGAGGTAGACCATGCGTTCGCCGTCGTAGACGTCCAGCACCGCTTCGGCGGTCTGTTCGAAGTCGTCGGCTTTCGACACCTCGTAGGTGACGGCGTCGCCGTGGTGATACCGGGCGCTCATCGAGTAGTACGAAAATCCGGGCGCGGGTTCGAGGATGTCGTCGCCGGGTTCGAGCATCGCGCGAGTCAGATAGTCGATAGACCCGTCGGCACCGGGTGAGACCCACACCTGTGCGGGGTCGAGGTCCCACTTCGTCGCGAGTTTCTCGGTCAGGTCGGTGTGTGCGGACTTCGGATAGACGCTCACCGTCGGTGCGGCGTCTTCGATAGCAGAGATTGCCTTCGGACTCGGGCCGTGTGGGTTCTCGTTCGAGGAGAGTTTCGTCAGTTCCTCGGGGTCCATCCCGAGTTCGCGGGCCACCTCCTCAGTCCCGCGGCCGGGAACGTAGGGAGTGTGCGAAGAGAGGTCCCGTGGTTGCATGGTCGAAGGATGCGGGTGGCGGTTCTTAAGGGTGCGTACTCTGCGTCGGCGACTACTGTCTCACTCGTCGTCGCTCTCCGGTCGGTACTGGTCGAAAGATGGGTCGTCGTCGAGTGCGTCGGGGACGAACAGCGTCGTCTCACCGAAGTCTCGGATTATCTCCTGTCCCTCTCTGCCGGTGAGATAGCCGACGTACGCCATCGCGACGGGGTAGTTCACCTCGTGTCTGGCGGGGTTCGTGGGAATCACCGCGTACTCGTTCAGCAGGATGTCCGGTCCACCACCGAGTGGCCCTTCGACGTAACTGACGAGCGACGTGGAGTCTGCCATCACGTGGTAGGTACCCCTATCGACGAGCGTGTACGCCCCGCGTCGGTCGGCCTGTCTGAGCGTGTCTCCCATCCCGTCACCGGTCGCCTGATACCACCGTTCGGTGGGGTCGGCCCCACAGCGGTCCCACAGCAGTCGTTCTCTGATGTGAGTCCCCGAGTTGTCGCCGCGAGAGAGGAACAACGAGTCAGCCTCACTGATGGTTTCGAAGGCGGCCAGCGGGTCGTTTCCGACCGCCTCGATGCCTGCCGGGTCGTCTTCCGGCCCGACGACGAGGAAGTCGTTGTGCATCAAATCACGGCGGTTGATGCCGTGGCCAGCACGGAGGAACTCGTCTTCTGCACGCCGGGCGTGTGTGATGACCACGTCGGCGTCGCCATCCGCGGCGGTTCGAAGAGCGGCACCGGTCCCTTGCACGAGTGTCTTGACGCGCACGCCGTATCTCTCAGTGAATCCTTCGTGGAGTACGTCGAGGAGACCCGTGTCGTAAGCCGTCGTCGCCGTCGCGAGCGTCAGGTCGCCGGAGACACCGCCGTTCGTGTCGGAATCGCCCGCGGCGTCGCTCCCGCCACTGAGTGCCATCCCGCTATTCCCTCGCCGGTCGTTGCCGCCGAGGCAACCAGCGACCCCCAGTGCACCCACCGCGCCGACCGATTGGATGAATCGTCGCCTCAGCATTAGTTCGCAGTTCTCCCTGGATAGGTAAATTACAATGGTACCATTCTCAGGATGTTGAAATCGGATTCAGTTACGTACCTGCGTCCGAACCGACTCGGCGAGTCGGACCGCGAGTGCGGCGATGGTGAGCGTCGGGTTCATCGCGCCGCCCGTCGGGAAGACGCTCGACCCGGCAATCCAGAGGTTCTGCAGGTCGTGTGTCCGGCAGTCGGCGTCGACGACGCTCGTCTCGTGGTCGTCGCCCATCCGGGTCGTCCCCATATGGTGGAACGCGGGACCGGTCGACTCCGGACCGACGGTCCACGTCTCGTCGACGCCGAGTTCGTCCATCACCGACGCCTGTATCTCGTTTGCACGGGTGAGGGCGGCCTTCGTCTGGTCGTCGACAGACCAGTGGACTTCGGGGACTGGGTCGCCCAAATCGTCCGTCGTCTCTGCGTCGAGGGTCACGTAGTTGTCCTCCCGTGGGAGTTGTTCGACGAGCGCACCCATCGCGATGTGCGTCCCGTAAGACTCCGCCAACTGGTCGCGCAACTCGTCGCCCCACGTGTCGGCGTGGAGGGCGTCGATGACGGGCGACGGGCCGGCGTAGTTGAGGAACTCCAGTTTGATGCCGTTGACGGGGTCAGAGTCGTCGTAGAACTGGTGTGTCTCGCTCGTGTTGAACCCGACGTGGTTCTGTCTGGTCGGCCTGTCGAGTCGGCCACCCATGCCGGCGAACAGGTGGTCCATGAAGTACCGGCCGACGGTACCCGACGAGTTCGCCAGTCCGTCGGGATACTGGTCGGACGCAGAGAGCAAGAGCAACCGGACGTTCTCGACGCCGCCACAGGCGAGGACGAACTGGCCTGCTTCCTGTCGGTGCGTCTCGCCGTCGGGTGTGGTGTAGACGGCGGCGACGACGGAGTCTCCGGAGTCGTCGTGTTCGAGACGGCGGACTCGTGCCTGGTCGACGATGCGTGCGCCCGCCGTCTCCGCCTTCTCGACGTGTGACTCGGCGGTGTACTTCGCACCCGAGGGACAGACCGGTTTGCACGTTCCGTACCCGATACACGGTGACCGACCGTCGTACGGTTCCGAGTTGCGGGCGTTCGGAACCGAGTGCATGTCGATTTCGAGACGCTCACAGGCGTCGGCGAAGAGTGAGTCAGAGTGAGACGGTGGGAACGCCGGAAGCGGATAGGGGTCGTCACGTGGCGGTGCGTACGGGTTGTCTACCGCGCCGGCGACACCTAATTCGCGTTCTGCCTCCGCGTAGTAGGGTTTGAGGTCCGAATAGGAGATGGGCCAGTCGACGCCGGTGTCGTGGCGCGAGGCGAGTTCGAAGTCACGTTCGTGGAGGCGCATGACCATCCCCTGCCAGTGGAGCGTGGTTCCGCCGACGCCCTTCACACGCGCGGCGTTGAGCGGATAGAACGACGCGCCTGACGACGTGAACTCGTCTCGTGGCCCGCCCATCTCCCACGGGTTTCCGAGTCCCGGACGGACGTGTCGTTCCAGTTGCTCACGTCTGTCGCCGTCGAATCGTGGTCCCGCTTCGAGGACGACGACTGTTGCGCCGGACTCCGCGAGTCTGTGTGCGACGATGCCGCCGGCGGGGCCGGCACCGACGATACACACGTCGGCGTCTTCGACTGGCGTCCGGTCGGTCTGAGCGTCGTTAGCCATCGCTCTCACCCGTTCCCTCGTCTCCGTCCATCGTCGCCCGCTGGTAACTCTCGGTGCCGCCGGGGTAGCCGATTGGGTTCTCGATGCCGACGAGTCGGCCACCTGTCGGTGAGGCGTAAAAGGCGTAGAGCAGTTCGTTCACGACGTGGAACCGGACTCGCTCGGAGAACGTGCCATCCGCGATTGGGTCAGCAGTGTCTGCTCCCAGTTCGCGGAGGAGGGCGTCTCGCTTCGCTGCCGGGAGTTCGGAAAACGGCGACTCGTACCACTCTCTGGCGACGTCGTCGAGTTCTGCGGCGGTCGCTCGCATCTGTTCCCCTCGGTTCTCGTCTCTCGTGCGCCCGAGGACGTACGTCTCGACGAACGTGTCGATACCTTCGGCCTCGCTCGGATAGACGACTTCTCCGGCAGCGACCATCGTCGCCAGTACCTCCGCCGCGGATGGTTCGATGCCGTCTGCGGTCGGTGGGTCGAACCGGTCGATGGCGACTGCACCTCCGCCGACGATGCCGAGTCCGGCGAGAACCGCAATCGCGTCCCGTCGCGTCAGCCGCATTCGTCCGGAATTAGGCGAGCCTAAACTTAGGGCTTGTCCATTCTCTCGCGTAGCGAAAAACGGGGCGTTCGCGGCCTCAGTCCTGTCGCACGTCGTGTTCGAGGACGCCGACGCCCTCGATTTCGACTTCGACGTGGTCTCCATCTACGAGTGGGCCGACGCCTTCGGGCGTGCCCGTCGAGATGACATCACCCGGTTCGAGCGTCAGGTAGGTCGTAATCTCGGCGATAAGCTCCGGGATGGAGAAGATGAGGTGTTCGATGCTGGAGTCCTGTCTGGTCTCACCGTTCACTCGGAGCGAGATACCGGCGTCGTCGGGGAGATGTTCCGGGTCGGCGAGGACAGGCCCGAGCGGTGCCGCACCGTCGAACGCCTTCCCGCGAACCCAGTTCGACTCGATGTCCTGGTCGTCACGGTTCGACACGTCGTTCATGATGGTGTATCCCGCGACGACGTCCTCGGCGTCTTCGGGGGCGACGTTCCGACACTGCTCGCCGATGACGACGGCCAGTTCTGCCTCGTGTTCCACGTTCTCCTTGCCTGCGGGGAGCGTCACGGTGTCGCCGTGACTGGCGACGGTGTTCGGCGTCTTGAGGAACAGCAACGGTCGGTCGGGGACCTCTTCGTCGCGCTCTTCGGCGTGTTTGGCGTAGTTGCGACCGATACAGATGATTTTGGTCGGTTCGCACGGTGGGAGGACGTCTACCTCTCCCAGGTCGTAGGTGTCGCCGCAGAACGAGACTGAATTGCCGTGCCACTCACCCTGTCGGACCGCACCGGCAGGGTCACGAAAACGAACGTGGTGCATGGACGACGAGTCTGTGTCGTTCGTGATAGGTCTTTACATCCCACTGGCCGTCAAAACAGGTCCAACCCGACGTCGATGCAAGCGTAGAGACAGGCGATGGCGAACGCGAACGCCGCGCTCGGTGCGCCGACAGAGAGGTCCAACACCTGCCCGGAGGTGGCGACGAGCGTGAGTGCGACGGCGTAGTAGATAGTGCGGAGGAGAATCGACTGTCTGCGGTGGGCCGCACGGAGGTTCGGCAACACGTACAGGGCACCGAACGTGAACCCCCCGGCGACGAGAACCGCGGCGAAGAGGCCACCGCCCCCCACGTCTGCAATCGCTCCTGAGAACGTCCCCAGGCCCAGTGTCGCGTTCAGATACGCCGCCCGGCGCGCGAGAAAGCCGTACCCCCCGCGAGGGCCGAGGCCGATTTCGTTGTCATCGATGCGGTGCCACGGGTGGGCCGTCGAGAGCACGCCCATCCGGAAGGCACCGATGGTCACGGAGGACACACCCAGCGAGACGATTGCGCTCGTCGTCACCGCGACTGGATACGAGACGGTCTGAAACGCAATCCAGAGCATCGGGAGTGCGAGCACCATCTGCTGACCGAGGCCGTAGTAGATGATGGCATCGAGCCACGCGTCCACCCCTCTGTCCTGCGCGTCGAGCGATTCGGGGCGGTTTCTGTGTTTCTGGACCGCCTGGTCGTTCGGGGACATACACAGTTCATGTGATTGTAGAATGAAAAGTCCTGCCGAGCCTCGGTGGACGTTGCCCTCGGTGGGGACGTTGCCGCTCGAAATTCGGAGATGTCGGTGGGAAGAATCCGGTCACACCGCCCCCCGCGAATACCTTTTTGTGTATTTCACGTGTAACGTCTGAATGCAATGGAACTCACCTGGCACGGTCACTCGACGTGGTACGTCACAGTCGAAGACACCTCGCTCCTCATCGACCCGTTCTTCGACAACCCCTTCACGTCGCTCGACCCGAGCGACGTCGAGACGCCGGACTACGTCCTCCTCACACACGGTCACGCCGACCACATCTCAGACGCCGGCGCGTTCGACGGGGCGACTGTCGTCGGCACACCCGAAATCGTCAGCTACGTCGAAGCCGAGATGGGTGTCGACGAGACGATTGGGATGAACATCGGCGGCACCGTCGAACTCGGCGATGCCTTCGTCTCGATGGTCCGTGCAGACCACACGAACGGCATCAACACGGGTTACGAATACGACGCCGGCGTGCCGGGCGGGTACATGATTAGCGACACGATGCCCTCCCGCGAGTCCGACGACGACTCCACGACGTTCTACCACGCAGGCGACACGGGTCTCATGACCGACATGCGCGAGGTTTTCGCGCCGTATCTCGAACCCGACGCGGCGGCACTCCCCGTCGGCGACCACTACACGATGGGGCCGCTACAGGCCGCCATCGCCACCGATTGGCTGGACGTCGACCACGTCTTCCCGATGCACTACAACACGTTCCCCGCCATCGAAATCGACATCCGCGACTTCGAACACGAGGTAAAGGCCGCCGGCAGTCGCGCCGAGGTTCATGTCCTCGACGCCGACGAGTCGTTCACACTCGACTAAGTCGCGTCTGTTCCCGACTCATATTTTTGTCCCGGTCGTGCACCATCCCGTCCAATCGAGGAACCGTTAGGGCCGAACACTCCTGACCACCGGGTGATGCCCGACATCCAAACCTCGACAGTCAGCGACGAAGGCTTCGCGACGACGAGTCAAGTGGGAAGCTACGCCCTCGACATCGACGCGACGAACGAGCGTGGTCCGAACCCGAACGCGACGCTCGTCGCGACGTACGCCTCCTGTTTCCTCCCGGCCTTCCGCGTCGGTGGTCAGAAGACGGGCCACGACGACCTGGGGAAGATTCAAATCGACGCCGACGCCGAACTCACCGAAGGCGACGACCTCTCGGAGATTCGGTTCGACGTCTACGTCGAGGCGGACCTCTCTGACGAGGAGTTCGCCGAGATTACGGCACTCGCAGAGGACATCTGTCACGTCCACGACGCACTCCGTGACGACCTGCAGGCGAACGTGACCGTCATCGGCGGCGCGTTCTAAGCGCTCTCGGTCTCGATTTAGTCGTTCAAAAATCCGCGTAACGGTGCGGTCCGTGGACTCGACAGCCCAAGTACCCGACGCGTCAGTGGTGACGCTGTCGGTATGTTCGAAGGCTCATGGCCTTCCCCTCCACGATTACGACCTCGCCATCTTGCGGGTCTGATTCGGCGACAGTCTCGACTTGTTCGCGGAAGTACGGGCTGTTCGGTTCTTCCATGGCAGACACTACGCTTCGGGTGTTAAAAATCTTTGTCAGACATTCTCACACGTGGTAACAGTTACGTGTGAGATGTGTGTCTCAGTCGTCCGCCGCGGCGGTGGGCGTTTCGTGGCTGATTTCGGTGCCGAGGACGGTGAGGAACGCCGACAACCACTCGGGGTGGTCTGGCCACGCCTGTCCGGTGACGAGGTTCCCATCGACGGTCACTTCGTCCACCCACGTACACCCGGCACGCTCGACTTCCGGTTGGACTGCCGGATACGACGTCATCTCGTAGCCATCGAGTACGCCGGCGGCGGCGAGAATCTGCGGGCCGTGGCAGATTGCGGCGACCGGTTTGTTCTCGTCGAAGAAGTGCCGAACCGTGTCGAGTACCTCCTCGTAGCCACGGAGATACTCGGGTGCCCGCCCACCGGGAACGACGAGTGCGTCGTAATCTGCGGGGTCGATATCCGCGAACGTCGCGTTCAGTGCGAAGTCGTGACCGCGCGTCTCCAGATACGTCTGGTCGCCGCGGAAGTCGTGGACGGCAGTCTTACAACTGTCGCCCGCATCCTTCTCCGGACAGACCGCGTGGACTTCGTGACCCACCATCTGGAGCGCTTGGAACGGTACCATCACCTCGTAATCCTCGACGAAATCGCCAGCGAGGAGTAGAATTTTCTTTCCGGGCATGGGGTTCACCCATTCGGTAGTTCTCGTGTCAGAACAATAATCGTTGTTCACGAACCGGCGACACTCACGCTTTCGAGAACGTGTCGCGGTGGGGGCGTGGGCCCCCGGAGCGACTACTTCGAGAGGAGTCGCCCGATGTCACCGAGTCCGTCGAGGACGTGGTGGGGTTCGTACGGACTGTTCGCCAGTGCCGCCTCGTCCGTGACGCCGGTTTTGACGAGCGCAGTCTCCATCCCCGCGTCGAGGCCGAACGCGATGTCGGTGTCGAGTCTGTCGCCGACGACGAGTACGTCTTCGGCGGGCAGGCCGAGTCTCTCCAGTACGACCCGTTGGGCGACTGCCGAGGGCTTTCCGAGTACTGCGTCGGGTTCACGGCCGGCGACGCCGGCGACAGCGTGAATTATCGCCCCCGACCCGGGGATGTCGCCGTCGGCAGTCGGGATGATGATATCGGGGTCGGTGCCGTAGAACTTCGCGCCGTCGCGGAGGGCGACGTAGGCGTCGCGTAAGTCGTCGAAGTCGAACTCACGGTCGATAGCGACGACGACGACGTCGGGTGCGTCGGTCGGTCCGACGAGTTCGAGGCCCGCGTCGCGGAGTTGGTCGTGGAGGCCCGACTCCCCGATACAGTACGTCCGTGCTCCGGGATGGTGTTCGGCGAGATAGACTGTCGTCGTCGTCCCGGACGTGACGATTTCCTCTGCTGTGGCCTCGATGCCGGCCTTTCGTAACCGCGCCTCGTAGGCTGGCGGTGCTTTCGTCGGGTTGTTCGAGACGAACAAGCGGGCGAGTCCGGCGGATTCGATGGCCGAGAGGCCGTCGAGTGCACCGGGTATGGCTTCGTCTCCCCGAACGACGCTTCCGTCGACGTCGAGGACGACACCTCGATACTGCATCGTCCGTGGTAGGGTTCGACGGTTGTTGAACGTTCGCCCGGAGAACTATTATGTGGCGTGGTGACGTATCTCACAATATGGGTGTCTCCACGAAACGGCTGGTCGGGTGGCTCAGAGGACCAGCGACTGGAAACAGCGCGATGGGCGTCTACGGACTCGTGACGGCGATGGTCGCACTCTTCGTGACGTACTCGATGGTCGCGACGATGGCAGTGGTGGTGCCGTTGTTGTCGACGACGACAATCGTCGTGGCGACTATCGTCGTGTGGGTAGTGACGTGGGCCATCCTCGACGTACTCGCGAGTCGGTTCCTTCGCAAGACGCCCACGTAATGACACCCACGTAATCTTCTGCAAGACGCCTGCGTCGTTCCACAGCGACGCCCAGGAACGCAGTTTCGGTGCCCAAGGACTGTTCTCCGGTGCAGAGTATCGAGTGACCCGAACGACGTCTCCGAACCGCCGGACCAACCTGTCCCGAGAGTCCCGGTCGAATCGTCGCAGAACCAAAGAACGATATGCGCGTCGCCCCACCGTTCTACCGTGACGAATACGCAGCTGACCCTCGTCCAGATCGACAACTACGGGCCGTGGACGGTTACACCGGACCCGCGACGGGAGATGGACCTCCAGACGCTCCAGTCGCGACTGTTCGCCGACCTGGCCCAGTTCGTCGGGTCTCGAGACGGGTACGTCTTCTTCACCCGCTTCGACAACATGGTCGCGGTCACGAACGGGATGGACCGCGACGACCACGAACTGCTGCAGGAATCTATCGGCAACCGATACCCGGTGACGCTCAGTCTCGGCATCGGGGTGGACCGAAACCCTGCTGTCGCACTCGAACGCGCCACCGACGTGATTCAACGCGCCGGCAGCGCACAGGACGGCAACCGCCGTGAAGTCCTCTCCGGCGACACGCTCGCCGACGCAGACCGCTCGGATTCCGACCTGCAGATTGCGCACTTCGACGTGAACGACGCGACGGGCAAGTACACCGACCGTCTCAACGAGTTCGACACGTTCATCCAGATAGAACAGGGCTACGCGTCGCTCATGCGCCACCTGCGGCACGAACACGGCGCGCTGTCCTTCTTCGTCGGCGGCGACAACATCATCTCGGTCACGCCGGACCTCACGCCCGACCAGTACCGCGCGGCTATCGAACACGTCGAGTCCGAAGCGGGCGTCGAACTCAAAGTCGGCGTCGGGACGGCGAGCAACGCCCACGAGGCAGGGTTCGCCGCCAAACACGCCCTCGAAGACTGCCGCCACCGCGGCACGACCGTCGAGTTCGCAGACGCTTCGATAGAGACTGCACACGACTGACCGATGCAGGGTCGTGCGGTCTACTTCGTCGGCCCGGAGGCAGTCGAAGTCCGTGAGCGCGACGTTCCCGAACCCGCACCCGACGAAGTCCGCGTTCGGACGCGACTCACTGCAGTGAGTTCCGGCACCGAGCGACTCGTCTACCGGGGCGAAGCACCGACTGACCTCCCGGCGGACGCTTCGCTCGCCGCCCTCGACGGTGACCTCTCGTTTCCGCTTCGCTATGGCTACGCGGCGGTCGGTGACGTCGAGGCTGTCGGCAGCGACGTCGACTCCTCGTGGCTCGACCGCCGGGTGTTCGTGTTCAACCCACACGAGAGCCGATTTCTCACCAGTCCGAGCGAACTGTATCAGATTCCAGACGACGTGAGTGACGCCCGCGCCGCGATGTTGCCGACGATGGAGACGGCACTCAACTTCGTGATGGACGGCAACCCACGCATCGGCGAACACGTCGTCGTCTTCGGACAGGGCGTCGTCGGACTCGTGACGACGGCGCTTCTCGGTCAGTTCCCACTCGGAAGTCTCACCGTCGCCGACTGTGTCGCCGAACGCCGCGAACTCGCACTCGAACTCGGGGCGACGAATGCGGTCCATCCCGACGAACTCGACACGCCCGCAGACGGTGCGGACCTCACACTCGAACTCTCGGGCAACCCGGACGCACTCGACCACGCACTCGACGTGACGCGATACGCCGGGCGCGTCCTCGTCGGGTCGTGGTACGGGACCAAACCTGCAGTCCTCGACCTCGGGGGGCAGTTCCATCGGTCCCGAATCAGCATCGAGAGTAGTCAGGTGAGCACGATTGCACCGGACCTCCGTGGCCGGTGGGACGCCGACCGACGCTTCTCGCTGGCGTGGGAGCATCTGGCCGACCTTCCAATCGAGTCACTCGTCACGCACCGCCTCGCCGTCGACGAGGCACCGCGTGCCTACCGCCTGCTCGAAGACGACCCGGCGGAAGCCGTCCAAATCCTCTTTACCTATGCCGACTGTTGACAGGTTATGTATCGTGTCTCGGTTCGCAGAGAGATGATTGCCCAACACTTTCTGACCGTCCCGAACCCGGGACCCGAAGGTGAACTCCACTCGCACGCGTTTACGGTCGAAATCGAACTCTCTGGGCCTGAACTCAACCAGTACGGCTACCTCGTCGATATCGACGACGTGAAAGCCGCGTTAGACGCCACGCTGAGTCGGTACCGCGACAAGACGATGAACGACCTCATCGAGTTCCAGGGGAAGAATCCGAGCGTCGAACGTCTCGCGCACGAAATCTGCGTGCGATTCGTCGAGGCAGCGTCGCTCGAAACCCCCAAGCACGTGACGGTCCGCGTCTGGGAAGACGACGTGGCGAGTGCCACCTACGAGACGGCGCTCTGACGTGCGAGTCGGACTCGTCGTCTACGGCCCACTCGACGGACGCTCCGGTGGCTATCGTTACGACCTCGAACTCGTCCGCACGCTCCGTGCCGCAGGCGACGAGGTGACCGTCGTCTCCCTCTCGGAGGGACCCTACCGGACGCGACTTCGTGAGACCACGACTGCGTACCGTCGCCTCCGACGACTCGACGTCGACGTCATCCTCGAAGACGAACTGTGTCATCCGTCGCTCGCGGGGGTGAACCCACGCCTCGACGACGAGACGCCAATCGTCTCGCTCGTCCACCACCTCGACTCACGAGAATCCCACACGACGTGGCGACGGTACCTGCGCCAGATGGTCGAGAAACGGTATCTCCGCTCCGTCGACGCGTTCGTCTTCAACAGCGAGACGACACGAGAGACAGTGGCGGCCGTGACCACCCCCGACCCGAGCGTCGTCGCCTACCCCGCAGGCGACCGCTTCTCTTCGTTCGGTGCCCCAGTGGACGACGACGAGATTCGGTCACGCGCCCACGACGGGCCACTCCGGGTCGTCTCGGTGGGAAACCTCGAACCGAGAAAGAACGTCGATGGCCTGCTTCGTGCGCTCGCCCGCATCAGCGGCGACTGGCGACTGACTGTCGTCGGCGAAGCAGTGGACGTCGGCTACGAACGGTCACTTCGGTCTCTCGCGGACACACTCGGTATCGACCATCGGGTGACGTTTACCGGACGACTCTCGGACGCGGACCTCGCGACGACGCTCCGTGAGTCGCACGTCTTTGCCCTCCCTTCGTACTACGAAGGGTTCGGTATCGCCGCGCTCGAAGCGATGGGGTTCGGCCTGCCGGCAGTCGTCTCACAGGAAGGCGGGGCGAGCGAACTCGTCACGCACCGCCGCGATGGCTTTCTGGTCGACCCGACAGATATCTCCCAGATAACAGACGCACTCGCACCGCTGTGTCGAAACCGCCAGCGCCTCGTCGCACACTCGGTTGCCGCCCGGGACAGGTTCTCAGCACACTGTACGTGGGACGAGACGGGAACGACCATCCGGGAGTTCCTCCTGCGACGCGTCGAGTGACGTGTCCGAACGCGTCGTCAGTCGCTTCCCGCGGGCGTCGGCGTCGAAGTCTCGACTGTCTCTCCAACCTGCGTGTACACGAGAAACAGGCCGATAGTTCCGAGGACAGTCGCGGCGACGAACGGGACCGAAAAGCCGAATCCGACGAGGATGCCCGAAAAGAGCGTCCCGAACGCGACGCCGAGGCCGAATCCCATCGTCAGGAGTGAGAGGGTCGACCCCGACTGGCCCTCCTTCGCCAGGTCACCGGCGAGTGCCAGCGACGGTGCGAACACGGCGGCGACGGCGACGCCCTGCAGGAACCGGGCGATTATCATCAGTTCAGACGAGCGGACGAACCCCTGTGCGAGCGTCGTCGGCAACAAGAGGAGAAAGCCACCGACGAGGAACGGTCGCCGTCCGTAACGGTCGCTCAGTCGGCCGATTGGATACTGGAAGACGACGTTTGCGAGCACCGTCGCCCCGAACTGCACCGAAAACAGGAACGTCCCCTGGTCGAGTCGCGTGTTGATGACGTTGGCCAGCGGGGCGAACATGGCGATGCTCAGCGCCATCACGATAGTCGCGAGTCCGAGGGCGAACACCGGGTCCAACCCCGACCCGTCGGGGTCACGAACCGCGATAGAGATATCGTCTGCCGCCTCGTTTTCGGTCCGTTCTGGGTCGTCGATGAGGAGGGCGATGAGGACGAAACTGGCCAACGCACCCACGACGGCGACGAGGAAGGCAGCGTCGAATCCGGTGATATCGATGCCGGCGATGCGGTACGGCCCGGTGCTGATGACGACACCTGCGACGATTGGTCCGACACCGAAACCGAGTAGTCTGAACGTGTTGAACAGGCCGAAGTTCCCGCCTCGCTCGTCTTCGTCGGAGAGTTCGTTGACGAGTGCAACCGTGACCGGGATGGTGAACGCCGCACCGATACCTTGCAGTGCGCGCATGACGAGAATCGAGAGATAGTCCGTGAAGACGAGATAGCCTGCACTCCCGATGGCGACGAGTCCGAGGCCGAACAGGAGAAAGACGGTCCGACGGCCGGTTTTGTCCGACAGGGACCCCGTAAACGGCTGGCTGAAGCTATTGAGAAATCCGAACAGTGAGAGGACGATACCGATGAGCAGTTCGACCGTCAGCGTGAAATCGACGGCGCCGAGTTGGACCGTGGTTCCGACGAACGTCGGCAACGAGACGATTTGACTGCCGATGTACAACGGGAGGACCACGACGAGAAACGAGTTCGCCAGGGCGTCGACCATGCGTGCCAACGCGAGTGCGAGAATCCGTGAGTCGAGGTTGAGCCCCATCGGTCCCCGGTACGGGTGTTGGGCGCATCAAACTACTCGCTCGGGCGTCGTTCGCCGCAACCCGCCGTGTTCGTCGTTCTGCCGATACGACCCGAGTTCTCAGTCGTCGACCCGAACCCACTCCTGAAGCGTAAACCGTTCGTAGGGCGTCTCTGAGTCGAGTCGCCACTCCTCTGTGTCCCACTCGGGATAGTAGGTGTCACCGTCGTACTCGCCGTCGACTCTGCTCAGCACCATCCGGTCGAGATGGGATTGAAACAGGTCGTAAATCGCACCGCCGCCGATGACGTACGCCGTCTCGGCACCGAGTGACGCTGCGATTTCGGTGGCCTCCTCGACGGAGCGCGCGTGGTGTGCCGTCGACACGTCGAACGACTGGTCGCTTCGACTCATGACGATTTGGGCGCTCCCCGGTAAGTCGTCCAGCATCGACTCGTAGGTCTGTCGACCCAGTATCACCGGACTGTCGGCGATTCGGTTCCGATACTGCGTCTTGTCTTCTGGGATGCTTGGCCACGGAAGTTCGCCGTCTCGGCCGATGACGTTGTTCTCGGAGAGGGCGGCGACAGAGACGAGTTCCATCGTCCGAAGTGTAGGTTCGCCGGGAGAAAATCGTTGTCCCTCACGCAGGACGTCGTCGGGCTATTCGGACAGCAGTTCACCGACCGCTGTCGCGACTTCCTCGAAGTCGTGGAGGGTGAGTCCGTCCGTCGTCAGGAACACACCTTTCGTCGGCGTGGTGACGCGCACGAGGAAACCGTTGTCGAAGACCCGAATCGTAAACTGGTAGTTTCCGAGTTCGGACCCGTGGTACGCTTTGTGCGCGTCGAATCCCCACGACTCGTAATCGACGAATCCAGCGAGGTCGGCGTCCGCTTCGAGGTCAGACCGGAGGTAGATTTGCTCGTATCTGTCTTTCGTGAAGTACGTAACCGACCGCAGTTGGTCCCCGATGGTCGTTCGGCAGGCGGATATCAACTCCGACTCCCGCTCGTCGTCGATGAGGTCGTCCTCTTTAGGTTGCATCAGTCATCACCACAGCGTACGTACGTCCCAGTTTGTGCTATCGACTGCTGTGGTTCTCACGACGTGGGAATTGTGGACAATTGACAAGTGGTAGTTAAATTGAATCCGGAGTCCCTCTCGAAAGGGTGGGGCAGTGGAAAGTGCGGTTGACGGACCAGCGGATGAGAGGGGGTGCCATCGACAACCGCAGTTGGAAATTCGTCAACCAAATACTATACCTGCTGTTGATTATCAGAGTTTGGGAAATTAGTTTTATCAATAGAGTAGTCGAGGGGGTTCGGTCATCGCTTCGAGTACCGTGACGATTCCCGGAGACGGGAAAGAATGTTGCACCGCCGTCAGGTTAACCTCGATACAGCGTGTGCCTTCGGCAGAGGTGCTCTCAGACGATGGCCGACCCATCCGAATTAATCAGCGTCCTCGTCGCCCTGGAGTTCGTCGTCATGTCCGTCGTCGTGCTTCTCCTCGTTCCTCTCGACGTTGCGCTTCCAGTCATTCCGCTGTTGGTGGTCTTTCTGCTCGCACTGCAGTTGTACCGTTCCTGAGGTGGTCGGAGAGACGAACCTGGGTCGCCGTGGATTCCGTTTCACAATTGATGACTGCCGCGTTCGACCATCGTTGCCGAGAACATATATGTAGGCACCACTGAGAGAACTCTCATGACGGGGAGGCAGGAGCGATTCCACGGCGATGCGAGTGTTCTGTATCAGAACGCAGTCAGGACACCACTCCAGACTCCGGCAGCCGAGCGGTTTTTCTACGAGAACATGATGACCGTGGCCGACGCTCGGGAACAACGGGCGGAGATGCTCGCCGACCCCGACGTACCGTTGCTGGCCGCCTACGAGGCGGAACAGGACCGTATCACGGAGAGTTTCGAGCGCCGTCTGCGACACTTCGCTGGCGACGACTACACCGAGGTCGCGATGGCGTATCACCACGGGGAGCGAGACGACCGAATCGGGGCACTCACCTCGTACTATCTGGAGGCTCTCTGGCGAATCCAGCAACGGACCACCATCGCAGACATGCTGTTCTTCCCGATTATCCTCAGGTATCCAGATAGCTTCACCGTCAACGTTCGATTCGCGAGTGGCTACACCACGACAGAGTCTATCTGGTACGAGTCGCCCGAACACATGACCGAGGAACTCGACGACGAATACGCCGACACCTACTACAGCGAGAGTCTACACTCACAGCAACACGCAGCGGACTACGTCCGCGAGACGGCCCAGATTATCCGCGAGCAATTCCCAGACCCCGACGAGACTCCGTTCGAGGAGCGCAAGTACGGCGGTATCGTCTCCGCCGGTGGCCGGAAGGGACCCGTCTTCACGTCGATGCTCGAAGCCGTCGAACCGGACCCGAATCGCTTCGACGGCCCAGTCGAGGACCCGATGTTGGTCGAGGCGGGCGTAGAGGCAGCGCAAACGGAAGCGACGTTGCTTCCCGATGGCGAGGTTGTCTTATGACCGGACCCGTGGTGGACCCATGACCGAGACGATTCAGGGGACAGTCCTGCACGTCATCCCGCCGGACGAACTGGACGACCAAGACCTGACGCCCGGCCTCACCGAGTTAGCCGAGTCGCGATACGTGGTCGTCGTCCGACGGGGCGGCCACCCCTCGATACTGGACCTCGTCTGGGCGTTCGTCCGTCGCGACCCAATCGAAGCGGTCACCGTCGTGACAGACCAGCGTGTCGCGGAGGACGACGAGGTTACATTGACTGTCGAGCAGACGGATATGGCCGGTGTGTACGTTGCGACGGATTCTGCGGGCGATACGTAGTAGCGTCTGCCGTTGAGTTGGTGAGGCCGGTGGATTTTGAACACCGTGAGACACCCGTCTCACGAACTCACGCTCGCTTCGCTCGCGTGAACCTCAGTCGCTCTGCTCGCTTCGCTCGCGACGCTCCTTGGTTCAAATCCCTCCGAGTGCACTCGACACAGACACAGACGTGACGAGCACACGCTACGCGGTGCTCGTTGGGTGTAGTTTCAGCGTAGAAGTGGGGCCGGAGGGATTTGAACCCCCGATCGACTGATATCTCCGGTGGGCACCTCGGAACTCCAGAGGGTCGTCAACACGACCGATGATCAGTCGGCCGCTCAGTATATCAGCTGGAGTGTCGTCCCGGGCGCCAAGCCTCTGGAGTCAGTCGCCATGCCGGGCTTGGCCACAGCCCCGATTCGTCTTTTCTGCACTCTCTCGTATGGCGATTTTTCTTAAAGGGGTTTCGATTCTACTCGTCCCGGTCGTCGTCCGCCCAGTCACACTCTTGGCACTTGTAGGCGGTGACGAACTCGGTTACACTCGGCATGTAGCCGACCTGAATGACGTTTTCGCCACACTCCGGGCAGTCGAAGTCGGCGTCTTCTATCGCTTCGGCTTCCAGCGGGCGCTCACCCTCGACGAGTTCGGCGAGCGTCTCCGGCGTCACCATCCGACCTTGTACGACACGATTGCTCATACTCCGACGAATCCTCCCGAGTAACGTAAGCCCTGCGTCACCGACAGGGCGATTTGGGTCCCCCGGTTACGGCGTCGCCACGGTCACAGTGCGCGTCCGCGGGCCGTCGCACTCTACGAGGATGACCGACTGCCAGCGGCCGAGGTCAGGTTCACCACCGACGACGGGTATCGAGATGCCGTTGCCGACGAGCAGTGCGCGCAGATGTGAATCCGCGTTGCCGTCGAGTTCGTCGTGGCTCCATCCCTCGTCGGGGACGGCCTGTGCGAGCAGTGACTCGATATCACCGAGGAGACGGGATTCGGCCTCGTTGACACAGATTCCGGTCGTCGTGTGCCGCGAGAAGACGGTACAGACGCCGTCGTAGTCGTCGGGGAGTGCGTCCGCAACGCGGTCTGTCACGTCGAGTGTCTGGAGACGACGCTCAGTTCGAACGTCGAACGTGGTACGCATGTGACGAACTTCGTCACACGGGGAGAAAAATTCGGCCCGCGATTAGAGCCACGGCGCGCGTGAGCCATCCTCACCGGGGTAGCCGTAGCCCGGTTCGGTGGCGTCGTCGTCGTCGCTCGCATCCTGCGACGAGTCGTCGTAGACGGCGTCGTCGTCGCCGACGTCTGCCTCGACGCTGTCGTCGGACGTGATGTCGTCGCCACCGTCGGCGACGGCCCCGGAAGCCACCGTCCGTGAGGAGTCGGGGCCGTCAGTGACGCTCAGGCCGTCGAGTTCGTCGTCTGCCTCGCTGGACCCCGCAGGGTCGAAGGCGAACAGTGCCGTGACGCCGAGGACGCCGAGCGCGACGGGTGCCTTCGTCGGCATGAGGCCCAGCACGTCCAGTGCGAGCATGCCGAGTGCGACCGAACTCCCGAAGCGGAACAGGTCGATATCGACCGACCCACGCAGGCGCGGGGCGAACAGTGCGACGGACCCGGCGAAGGCGACACCGGTTCCGGCGGCCGCACCGGCACTGAGCAGACGCGTGGTGTCGGGGTTGACGATGAGTTCGAAGCCCGACGGGTTGAAACTCGCCACGAGGCCGAGTCCGATGATGACGCTCGGCGAGGGGAGATACTCACCGACCTTCGACGACGCCGTCTTCGCCGCGATGGCGAGGATGACGAGGCCAGCGAAGCGGTGGAACACCTCGAAGTTCAGGAGCGTCTCGATGGTCTCTGCGACTGCTGCCTCGGCGACGGCAATCGGGATGAGGAGCGCACCGAGCAGCAGGATGGACGTCAACTGCTCGCGGCGCGTGCCGTCCATCTCTGCGAGGATGACCGCGACGGTGGCGGACCCTCCGAAGATGAGTAGACCGGTCTGGAGGATGCCGGTAATCGACGGGTCGCCGGACGCAGTGGTCATCGCACCCGCGATGATGAGCGCGGGGAAGATTCCGTCTACGAGGGGGAGACCCATGACCGTCGCGAGCAGACGGGTGGCACCGCCGACCTGCTGCTCGAGACGAAGGGCGACTGGGTGACGTGAGACACTCATTCGATATTACTGGCCTTCACCATGGCCCAAGCGGCGATATGGACGCAATTCGGACAGTGGCGTACGAAGGTGTCGCACAGTGTGTCCTTTCTGCCCATTATTGAACTCCCGTTTAAATGTCTGCCACATCTGTGTAAAGAGAATGCCGGAGTCGGTGGTCGGTTGACCGGCAATACGCGATGCAGCGGGACACGTGGAGTCCATACACGATAGATTTAGCACAGGACTATTAAACGTTGTGTGGGATACGACCGCATGGGACACGAACATCAGTGGCGTCGTTTTTATAAGGGGCTACGATTCTTCGATAATTTCGCCCCTCGACCTACGATACTGTGTCACACGTTCGTGAATATGGTGATTATTCACGACGGACTTGTGTCTCGCTAGACAGTGACGTGGGGGCGAGAAACTGTCGTGCCTCACGTGGCGAGTGTATCCACGAATCTGTATATACTCTCCATCTGTTTGCGATACATCAACACGCCCGTGCTATCTCGCAACCCTTTTGTCGTCGCCGCAACCACGCTTGATATGGCGAACGACGTTCCTGACCGAGAACCCTATACCGAAAAGCTACGGGTACCCGAATCGCTCACATTCGACGACGTACTGCTCCGACCGATGGAGAGTCGCGTCGAACCCGACGACGCCGACGTCTCGACGCGCGTCTCGAAGAACGTCGAACTCAACATCCCGATTCTCTCTGCGGCGATGGACACTGTCACCGAGAGTGGGATGGCTATCGGAATGGCCCGCGAAGGTGGCATCGGTGTTCTCCACCGAAACATGGACGCCGACCAGATGGTCCACGAGATAGAACGCGTCAAGCGCGCGGACGAACTCGTCATCCGCCGTGAGGACGTCGTGACGGCGAACCCCGACCAGACTGTCAGTGACGTCGACGAGATGATGGAACGCGCCGGCGTCTCCGGCGCACCCGTCGTCGACGACGACGACATCGTCCTCGGCATCATCTCCGGCACCGACATCCGTCCGTACCTCGAAGTCGGCGAGTCCGACGAAGTCCGCGAAGCGATGACGGACGAGGTTATCACGGCGACGCGCGACGTGAGCGCCCGTGAGGCCCTCGAACTCATGTACGACCACAAGATAGAGCGCGTCCCCATCGTCGACGACGACAACCACCTCGTCGGCCTCGTGACGATGCAGGGTATCCTCCAGCGTCGTGAGCACGAAAACGCCGCCCGCGACGACGATGGGCGTCTCGTCTGTGGTGTCGCAGTCGGTCCGTTCGACCGCGAACGCGCACAGAAAGCCGACGAGGCCGGTGCCGACGTCATCTTCATCGACTGTGCTCACGCGCACAACCTCAACGTCATCGACACCGCCCGCGAAATCAAAGAGACCGTCGAGGCAGACGTCGTCGTCGGTAACGTCGGTACGCGCGAGGCAGCAGCGGAACTCGTCGACTTCGCCGACGGCATCAAGGTCGGTATCGGTCCCGGGTCCATCTGTACGACGCGCGTCGTCTCCGGGTCCGGTATGCCGCAGATTACGGCCGTCGCAGAAGTCGCCGACGTCGCCTCCGAGTACGGCGTCCCCGTCATCGCCGACGGAGGTATTCGCTACTCTGGTGACGCCATCAAGGCCATCGCCGCCGGTGCCGACGCCGTCATGCTCGGGTCCTACTTCGCTGGGACCGACGAAGCACCAGGCCGTGTCATCACGATGAACGGCAAGAAGTACAAACAGTACCGCGGGATGGGCTCTGTCGGTGCGATGCAGTCCGGTGGTGCCGACCGCTACCTCAAAGAGGACGACGACGACGAAGAGTACGTCCCCGAGGGCGTCGAGGCGGCGACACCCTACAAGGGGTCGCTCGCGTCCGAACTCCACCAACTCGTCGGCGGAATGCAGTCCGGTATGGGCTACGTCGGCGCAGAGACGATTCCAGAGGTCAAAGAACGCGCCTCGTTCGTCCGCGTCTCGTCTGCGGGGCAGACCGAAGGTCACCCCCACGACGTGATGATTACCGACGAAGCACCGAACTACAGCCCGAACGAGTAACTCGGAACGCCGTTCGCTTTTCCACCGTCAGTCGCTATTCGTCGAGAGGAGACTATCCTGCAGTCCTGAACGTCGATGAGACGTTCTCCGGGGACGAGAATATAGGGATAATTAATAGGGACGTATGTTGTGCATCCAGTAAGCGATGGATTCCGCGGAGCTCCGCACCGCTCTTCGAAACGCTGGATTGTCCCAATATCAAGCAGAGGCCTACGTAGCCCTCCTCCAGCTTGGTGCAGCGAGTGCGACAGAACTGGCCGATGCGTGTGCTGTCCCGACAGCACGCATCTACGACGTACTTCGGGACCTCGAGTCGAAGGGGTATATCGAGACGTACGAACAGGATAGCCTGCACGCGCGAGCGTGTGACCCGGCGTCGGTGATGGAAGACCTGAAGAACCGCGCTGTCCAGCTCGACGAAGCGGCGGGCGAGATAGAGACGCGGTGGCAACAACCGGCCGTCGACCGTCACATGCTCAGTATCGTAAAGCGGTTCGAGACGGTCTTCAACCGCGCCGAAGAGCTGATTCGAGACGCGTCCAGCGAGGTCCAACTCTCGGCGACGCCCGAGCAGTTCGAAGCGCTCCGTCCCGCGCTCACCGAAGCGTACGAACAGGGGGCGTTGATAAAGGTCTCACTCCACCCCAACCGGGGGAACGAACTGCCGGAAATCGACGAAAGCCTGTTTTCGGGTGCGACGTCCGAGGTCAGACGACGGACGCTCCCGACGCCGTTCGTCGCAATCGTCGACCGGACGGGCGCGTGTTTCGCCCCGCACGCCGACTCTGTGAACCAGTACGGCGTCCTCGTCGACGACTACACCCTCACCTACGTCTTTCACTGGTACTTCCAGACCGCCCTGTGGGAGGTGTGGGACGTCGCCTACACGGCACAGACGCCCGACCCACCTCGCGTCTACACCGACATTCGACACTTCGTCCAGGACACAGAACCGTTACTGAAGGCGGGAAAACGTGTCATCACCCGCGTCGATGGCGTCGAGACTGACGACCGGGAACCCATCGAGTTCGTCGGGGAGTTGACGGACATCTACTACACGGCGGTTTCAGCGCCGAAAGAGACGCTTTCGTTCTCCGAACTCGCAGGCCAAGTGTGTCTCACCATCGAGACGGACGACGAGACGTACACCGTCGGCGGATGGGGTGCAGTGTTAGAGGAAATCGAAGCGAACCGCATCACCGTCGAGGCGATATCGTAGCGCGGTCACCGAAAGCGGAGAGTCAGCTTCGCCGGAATGTATAACAACACCGGGTTCACATATCCATTACGGGAAAACACCGGGCACACTCACCAAGGGGTATTTTGATATACCACCACACGACATTCAGTTTCGTGAGTGTTCCCGGAACACCACTACACTACCAATGAGTGCAGAACAGCCCCTAGTGCTCATCGTTGAAGATGAGCCTGACCTCGCCGATCTGTACGCAACCTGGCTTAGGGACGACTATCGCGTTCGTGTCGCCTACGGCGGCCGAGAGGCACTCGACGAACTCGACGACGAGGTTGACGTTGTTCTCCTCGACCGTCGGATGCCCGACCTCTCGGGTGACGAGGCGCTCGCAGAGATTCGCAACCGCGGTTTCGAATGCCGGGTTGCGATGGTGACTGCTGTCGAACCGGACTTCGACATCATCGCCATGGGTTTCGACGACTACCTCGTCAAACCGGTCTCTCGGGAAGCACTGACCGATACAGTCTCTAATCTCATCTTGCGAAATACCTACGACGTCGGAATCCAAGACCTGTTCTCTCTCGCCTCGAAGAAGGCCCTCCTCGAATCCGAAAAGGACGAGGCGACCCTCGAAGACAACCGAGAGTATCAGGAACTCACAGCCCAGCTTGCCGAACTCAGGGGCGAACTCGACGAGACACTGGGTCAACTCGACGACAACAAGGGACTCTCTGCAGTCTACCGCGACATCGGCGACCCGACAGAGACGAACGACTCCTGACGGTGTCGTGGGCGTTCCGGGGACCAATTTCTCTCGTATACACCGAATTCCCACCGTAGGGGACCTGTAGACGGCCGTTTCAAATTATTTACAGCAGATGCTAACTTAATTAAGTTTATTTCATATCAGATTTACTCGAAAAATTATATTTCGCAGTCGCTCCTCGATGGAAGTGTACATGGCCGAAGAATCCAACACGATGGTTTCGTACCTGCGTCAGAACCCCCGTATGATGGGCGTCCTGTTCACCCTCACCCTCCTGCTCTCGCAGGCAGGGAGTGTCGCTGCCGGAAATTCATCCTACATCTACGGTCCGTAATCACGAGAGAAATTCGTTGTTCCAGTAGACTGTATCTTCGTAGACGACCGGAATCTGTTCTAACAAGAGGAAGTCCCTGAGCTCTGCTTCGGAAAAGCCCGACTCCGTGACTTGTTGAGAGCCGAGGTGATATTTTTGTTGACCGGGGAACGCAGGGCGGACCAACGAGCCAGGACCACAGCGGGACGTCGGATACGTCCTGTAGGTCAGGTCGTACGTATCCGATTCGACACGGTCTACCTTGCAGAGTATCGCGAAGCCACTTTCCGCCTGTACGACCGAGAGACTTCCATCCCCGACGACAGCGTATTCGTGGCCAACGTCGCTATACTCTCGGACGAGTTGCAGCGACGTCTGGAGTGGGAACCCACGATTGAGGTAGCGTGCAATCGTTCTTCCAGCGCTCACAGCCTTACTGTTGATGACTTCACTGAGCGTGACGATGCCGCTGATGCCACCTGCTTCGACGAGTGCGAGGCCCTGGTCGTAGGACTGACACGCGTTGAGGAAGAACGCCCCCGTTCCGACGTGGTCGAGCGTTTCTGCGTCGACTTTTCCGTCGCGGCATTGGAATCCCTCCTCGTCGATGTGCCCGATGTAGTGGAGGAAGTCGGTCGGTTCCGCGAGTATCTCACGAAGCTCTGCACGACTGAGGTTGTAGTGCGCATCCACCTCGAACGAGAGTCCGTTCCGTGACCCGTAGACGTCGTCGACGATGTCGCTCTCTGCGAGCATCTTCTGGTCGTTACAGACGACGGTGATGGCGATGTCGCCCGTGGTCGGTTCGCGCTGGAGACGGTTGCGATACGCCGCAGGCGTCGTCTTACTCGCACCGACCGGTGTCCCGTCGCTAATCCACGCTTGTTCGACGGAGTCCGTCGAACGCGGCCGAACGTACGTCTCGCTCGCGGGCGTCGCCCCCGCGCTCCGAACGATGTCGTCGCGGAGGAAGTCGTCGACCATGGCGGCCTGCACCGCAGAGTGCGGGACTTCCGTTCCGGACGGCGTCCGCACGACGGCGAGGTCGTTCGTGACGAACGGCAGTAGTTCGATGTTGTCCGCCCGTGGCGCGACGTGTGTCGTCAACTTCCACTCGGGGATGATGTCGGAGACACTCTCGTACGGTACCTCGAAGTAGGACGCTAACTGCTCGCTGAGGGACGCGTCGTACAGCCCCGACACGTCGATGCCGGTTCGAGATTCGACGATTCGTCGTTCGTGGAGTTCGACGTCGTAGATGCCTTCGGTCCGGACCACGCAGTCGAGGAAGAACGTCTGTTTGAGTGTGCGAGCGACGCTCTCTTCGAACCCGAGTGGGCCGCCGAACTCGTGGACGAACCCGTCTTCGGTGACGAGTCTCGGTTCCTCCCCGGGGACGAGTTTCGCACCGAGATAGTACGCCAATGGTGTCGCGACGAAGATGTGGCGGTGCGTCGGCGGGAGTTCGATGCGGACACCCGTCTCTGGGACGGTGAGTCCGTCCGGAATGTGGAGTTCGTCACCGAGTTCGAGGAGCGGCGGGTGGCCACGGAGGGTCGGATAGGACCGCTCGACGCTCGTCGTCTTGAGCGCCGAACTGAACACCGAGACTGCACGCATCAAGTCGAGTGGGTCGTCTGACGTCGTCACTGTGGTCGCCGGGCTTTCGTGCGACGAGCGTGCACCGACGAATATCGGTTGCGTCTCGTCCAACGAGAGGACAGTTTCGAGTGGCTGGGCGTCGATAGCGAACGGCCCCTCGATTTCGAGATACGTCTTGACCGGGCCGAACAGTTCGATGCTGAACGTCCCCGACCCGAACTGCTCTGCACCCTGTTGGTCGATTTGTGCCAGCATCGTCCCCGATTCGTCGCGGACGCAGACCACTGTATTCGCTGCGACGGCGAGTTGACTCGTCTCGATTCGTACGGCGGCGTCCGTCGGAAGAGAAAACCGGCGCTCGTCTGCTGGTTCGGGAGCGACCGGTGACGGGGTTTGCAAGAGGAACTGGTGGCGTTCGACGTTGTCCCGAACGACGACCCCAGTGCCATCTTCCGGGAGCGAAAATCCTACCTCGAGGGTAGATGACTCGGGCGACGGTATACTCTGCCCGGACTTATCCATTGTGTGTACGTGACACGATTCGAGGTAAAAAACGTATTGGTCAACTGAAATTCAGTCTTCCAAGGGGAACCAACCGGACGAGACGTCGATATCTCGGAGGTGCCAGCGTTGTCTCGCGTTCTGTCCGTCGACGTCTAACTCGACGACGGCGTCGAACAGCGGTGCCAGCATTCTGTTTACCTCGTCGGTTCTGTCACCGGGTGACCAGACGTGCACCATCCCCTTCTGTGCACGCACGTGGGCCGTCATCGCGTGCAGGAACCGGAACACTTCCTTCCGTTCGTAATTCGCGAGAAGCGACGGCAGGGCGTCGAACGCGACGCGGAGTTCCGCTGGCGACATGCCGTTGGCCAGACTGTCGAAGTTCTCGATATCTTTGGAGATTTCGGAACCCAGTCGGCCGAGGCCACCGTTGACGCGACGTTCGTACGCCGACTGAATCGGCGTTCCTCCCGCCGACGCGGCGGCGGCACTCCGTTCGAGCGTCTGATACCGAATCACGCGCGTCCACTCCGGAGAGCGGCGAATCGATGGGTGGAGACGAGAGTCTAGAGACGCGGACTCGTTCATCACGGTGAGTCGGCGACGCGGTTCTGTCGGCGCGCCGAGCATCTGCCTCGATGCACGAGAGTAGAGTTCGTTTGGAACGGAACCGACGACGAGGAGTGAACTTCCGCGTCGCTTGAGGTCGTCCAGTCTGAGTTGGAATGTGGACGTGTCCTCCGCGGCGGAGGTGTCAGTATCTCCTCTCGAGACCATTCGTTCTCAACGACGAAACCATATTTAATAATACTTTGCGTGTTGGAATGTCAGAATGTGACACCCCTTGACATACTCTTTCAACGCTGTTCTATCGACCAGTCAGTGTGCGACGTGCGCCCTTTGTGACTGGCCTCATTCGTCGCCGTGAATAGTCAACACCGGCATCGACGCTGTTCGGACGACGCGTTCGGTCACACTCCCGAGCAGGACGCGTTCGACGCCCGTCCGACCGTGTGTCGCCATCACGATGATGTCGATACCGTGTTCCTCGGCGTACTGGACGATTGCTTCGTACGGCGCCCCCCGAACCACCGCACCGGTCGCTTCGATACCGTGGTCTTCGGCACGGGCGACGAACTCGTCGACGAGGCTCTGTCCCTCCTGTTCGAGTGTTTCGAGTACCGGCCCACCCATGACGCTCACGCTGTCACGGGTGTCGTCGACGACGAACAGTACGTGGACAGTCGAGTCGTACTGTTCTGCGAGTTCGTACGCGTGCGGAAGCGCGCGCTCCCCCGTCGAACTGCCGTCAATCGGGAGTAAGATATCGTCGTACATACGGAGATATTCGTGCCCGATGCGTGTGAATCCTTCGCACAGTGAAAGACAGGAACGACGGACTGTCCGAAGGCGTTTCGGTGGCGCTTAGGTGCTGTCGTACGCTTCGATTCGGTTCATCGCCTCGCGGAGTTCTCGCATGCTCGTCGCGTACGAGACGCGGAGGTGGCCTTCGCCACCCGAACCGAAGACGCTCCCCGGGACGAGCGCGACGTTCTGGGCTTCGAGCAACCCCTCGGCGAACGCTTCGTCGTCGCCGTCCGGCACTTCGGGGAAGACGTAGAACGCGCCTTTGGCCTCGAAGCAGTCCATCCCCATCTCGTTGAACCGAGAGATGACGAATCGCCGTCGCCGGTCGTACTCGCGTCGCATCTCCTCGACTTCGTCGTCACACGACTGTAACGCTTCGAGCGCCGCGTACTGCGCCGTCGTCGGCGCGGAGAGCATGCCGTACTGGTGTATCTTGTTCATCGCGTCGATAGCTTCCGGCGGTCCCATCGCGTATCCCAGACGCAGTCCGGTCATCGCGTACGCCTTCGAGAACCCGTTGAACACGATGGTTCGCTCGCGCATCCCCGGATGCGTCGCGATGGAGGCGTGGTCGTCTTCGTACCGAAGGTCGGCGTAAATCTCGTCCGAGAGGACGACGAGGTCGTTTTCCAGCACGAACTCGGCGACGTCCGAGAGTTCCTCGTCGGTCATCACCGCACCGGTCGGGTTGTTCGGGTAACAGAGCACGAGCACGTCCGCCTCGTCGGCCCCGGCCGCGTAGAGTGCCTCGGGCGTGAGTTTGAACTCGTCTTCCGCGTGTGTCGGCACCGGAAGCGGGTCGCCGCCGGCGAAGAGTGCACCCGGCGTGTACGAGATGTACGACGGTTGGGGGATGGCCACGACGTCGCTGTCGTCGACGAACGCCCGGAACGCGAGGTCCACCGCCTCACTCGCACCGGTCGTGACGAGAATCTCGTCGTCGGGGTCGTACTCCTGACCGTATCGAGTGACGCGCTCGGCGATGGCCTCGCGGAGTTCGCGCATCCCTCGGTTCGACGTGTAGGAGGTCTTCCCGCGTTCGAGCGAGTCGATGGCCGCAGTTCGGGCGGCCCACGGCGCGGAGAAGTCCGGTTCGCCGACACCGAGAGAGATGACGTCGTCCATCTCTTCGGCGAGTTCGAAGAACCGTCGAATACCGGAGGGTGGCACCTGTTCGACGCGGTCAGCGACGTGGTCTCCGAACGTCATGGGGACACAGAGAGACGGTCGTCGTCGTCACCGTCACCGAGTTCGATACCCTCCTCCTTGTACGAGTCCATCACGAAGTGCGTCACCGTCTTCGTGACCTCGGGGAGGGGGGCGATGCGCTCGGAGATGAACTTCGAGATGTCCTGCATCGAGTCGCCTTCGACTTCGATGAAGAAGTCGTAGTCACCGGAGACGAGTCGAAGCGTCCCGACTTCGGGGAACCGCGCGATACGGCGGGCAATCTGGTCGTACCCCGTATCACGGTCGAGTTCGACGTCGACTTCGACCTGTGCGCGGACGCGTTCTTCGTCGACTTTGTTCCAGTCGACGACCGCCTGATAGCCGCGAACGACCCCGTCGGCTTCGAGTTCGTCGAGCGCTTTTGCCACTGCATCGGCGTCTGCGCCCAGTTGTCGGGCGATGTCGTCTACACTCTCTCGAGCGTCGCGACGCAGCAAGTCGAGCAGTGACTGCTTGTCCATGAGGGGTTGGTTGCGGGCATCATTCATATTGTTTGCTCAAGCGGGGCGTGTTGTCACGAGAACCACGGGTCGTGACCACCCACCATCGCCGCCGGGGTGCGGAAAACTATTCCAGTGTGGGGGAGTGGATGCCGACATGGAGACCGAATTCGACGTCGACGAAATCGACGTTGCCGATTTCGATTGGCTCACACTCGACGCCGACGAAGAAGTCATGTGGGCGGATACGCCCCATCCCTACAGTCTGGTCCCCGTGCTCGTCGTGGGTATCCCGCTGTCGCTTTTCCTCGTCGGCATCCCCATCCTCGTCGCCGGGTATCTCTCGTTCAAGAATACGAACTACGTCGTCACCTCCGACGCCCTCTACAAGAAGACTGGCGTCCTCTCGCGGAACGTCCAGCGCATCGAGTTCGACAAGGTACAGGACACGTCGTACAGTCAGTCGTTCCTCGGCGCGCAGTTCGGGTACGGCGCTGTGAACATCAGCACCGCCGGCGGGAGCGGTATCGAGATGAGTTTCGACAGTGTGGCAGACCCACAGACCCTGCAGACGCTCGTCAACGAGCGAATCAAACGTCGCGGCGAACGGACGGCGGACGCGAGTGGGAAGGCGGCCATCCTCGACGATATCCTCACCGAACTCCGTGCGATTCGGGCGGCAGTCGAAGGCGACAGTGTCGGGTCGCGAGCAGGTGACGACGACACGCTACAGGAGACTGCCGACGACGTGACCGAGACGGTTTCGCCGTCCACTGAATCGGCGGCGGACGACGACGCCGAGAAGAACGACTTCGACTTCGATGCCTCGGTGACCGACGGCCGATGAACGTCGACGAGTGGATGGCACGCGGCCCAGACGAGACAGTCGTCTGGACGGGGCGACCACGTATCCAGACGATTCTCCCCGCTGTCGTCGTGGGCGTCGTCGTCCTCGCCGGTGCAATCGCCGCCGCAGTCGTCTCGGACGTACTACTCGTCGGTGTCGTCGGCATCGTCGGAGTGGCCGTTCCGCTCTGGTCGTACGCCCGCGTCACCAACACGCGCTTCGCCGTGACCAACCGTGCACTCTACCGAAAGACGGGCGTCCTCTCGCAGAGCGTCCAGCGCGTCTCACTCGCTCGGGTGCAAAACAGCACGTTCACACAGGGCATCACGGGGTCGATATTCGGGTACGGAACCATCTCCGCCGAAGCGGCCGGTGGTGGACGCATCCAGTTCGAAGATATCGACGACCCCCGAGCAGTCCGCGAGATAATCGACCGGAGACTCGGAGACGAAGGGATTCCGGGGTCCGTCGAACAGTGGAGCGCCGTCCTCGACGAGATTCGGTCACTCCGGACGGCCCTCGAATAACCGTCCGTTCTCTCGCGCAGTCGCTCTCGGTTTCACCTTCTGGCGTCGAATTCTCTGCTGTGACCGCTGACTCCCCCGTCTTCTCGTTCACTCGTCCGGTGCATAACTCGGGAGTCGGATGGTCACGACGTTTCCGCTCGGGTCGTTCTCTTCGAACGACAGGACGCCGTCCGACTGCCGGACGACGAGGTTTACCAGCCACAGGCCCATCCCGCTCCCGTGATAGAGCGGTTCGATATCTTGCTCCCACGAGAGGACGCGCTGTTCCATCTCCGGAATCGAGTCGCCGTCGTCGAGAACCCGAATCGTGCCTGTCGTCTCGCCGGGTTCGACCTGTACGGTGACGGAGACGTCGTCCCGAGAGGAGTGCACGACTGCGTTCTGGACGAGTTCTTCGAGTGCGGTGCCGAGCGCCGGTGTCGTGACGACCCGACACTGCTCTGGGCACTCGACGACCACGTCCGTCTGTGGGTGGCGGGCCTGTGTTCTCGACGCCACAGACTCGACGATGGGGACGACGTCCAGCGGTTCCTTCTTCGGTTGCGACGAGAGAAACGAGGTGATTTCTCGCCACTTCGACGCCGTCCGGAGCAGTTTCTGACACGTGTCGACAATCTTCACCGCTTCGAACTCGGTGGGGGATGTTTCGGCCGTCTCGGCGAGTCCCTGAATGACGTTCAAGTCGTTGCGGAGGTTGTGTCGGAGCACTCTGTCGATGACCTTCATCTGGTTGAGCCTATCTTCGCGGTCTGAAACGTCTCGAATCAGGGCGACGAACCCGTTCGACTCGCCGCTCCCACGCTGACGCTCGTAGATAGTCACGTCGGCGGGAAACACCTGCCCGGATTTCTTCTCGAGTTGAACCGTGGTGGCGACGTTGGTGTCGTCGCCGCTCCCGTCGAGTGCGCATTCGACGACGTCGGACTCGGTGTGCTCGTCGTAGATGTGCGTCACGTCGTTCCCTCTCATCTCCGCCAACTCGTAGCCGAACAGGTCGGTGAACGCCGAGTTACAGTTGACGACGTTCCTTTCGTCGTCCGCGACGAGGATGGCATCCTGGATGCTATCGAACAGAGATTGGTAGCGTCGTTTCTGTTCGCGAATCTTCCGTTCGCGGGCTTTGTTCTCGGTGATGTCCTTGACGACGCCGATGCCCTTCTGCGGCGTTCCGTCCCCGTCGAACTCGAGTTCAGCCTTCTCGCGGACCCACTTCGTCTCGCCGTCGACGACGATTCTGTGTTGGATATCGTACGGCTCTCCGTCGAGTGCGGCGGTCCACTTCGTCTCGACGTACTCGCGGTCATCGGGATGGACGCGGTCCATGAACCGCTCGAAGGTCACCGTCTCGTCGTGCGAAATCCCAAAGATGCGGTGACACTCGTTGGACCAATCGAGTTCGCCCACCGTAAGGTCAAGTTGCCAACTCCCGACGTCAGCAATCTCTTGTGCCTGAGCGAAGTGCATCTCCCGTTCACGAGTGTCCATCCAAACTCTCCTGTGTTTCCGTTACTACCTCCCGCGAGAGTCCAGTAAATAGTACTTTTGGGACAGGAATAGAATTTGATAATATCCACCCTGTCCGGGCCGCTCACCACCACAGAATCGGGGTCCCCTGTGAATACGTGTCGTAGAATCGATAATTTATTGCCCTCGCCACTCGCACGCCGCATAAAATGACGAGTTGGAAACATTTCGTCGCGTTCTTCGTGTTCGGGTCACTGGCGCTCACCGGTGTGGCGCTGTTCGTCGTCCACGTCGACTACGACTATCACTACACGTACGAACGTGAGGTAGACGAGTTCCCGCGTGAGATATCTAGCTTGGAGTACGCCGAACTCGGCCCAGAGCGAAAACGAGTCGTCGACGGAGCGTTGGAGACGGGCGGCGTCGTGATGCAAGACGGGTCGTCGATGCCTCCCGAGGGTATCGAACGAAACGGCCACAACTACGTCTTTTCGGCCTACAAGTCGTTCGACTGGACAGACCCCGGAACGTTCGCGCCGACGCTCCTCGGCGTCCTCTCGGGAGTCGGCGTCCTCGCTGCCGTCCGGTCGGACATGAAGAATTCGTTGTACCGGTGAGGCCGCACGCGACGACGGCGGAGAGAGTCGACAGGAGAAGTCAGTCGTCGGCGGGACTCACAGACCCCTGGTCCGCCTCCGTCGCGTTGCCGGCGAACCCGACGCCGGCGAGGACGAAGGCGAACAGGACGAGCGGCGAAAGATAGCCGAACAGGTAGTACGGCGCATACGAGAGCGTCGCCACACCGAGGACACCGGACATGTACGCCCCACCGGCGTGCCACGGGAAGAGCGCGCCAGTCGGCGTCCCCGCGGACTCGATAGCCGACGAGAGGTCAGAACTGTCGAGGCCGAACTCGTCGTAGGTGTTGCGGAGCGTCATCCCCGGGACGACGATGCTCATGTACTGTTGTGCGGTGAGTGCGTTCGTCAGAATCGCGGACGCGCCCGTCGCGGCGACGAGCGACCCGGTGGACCGAATGCCGCGTTCGAGTCGATGTGCGAGGACGGCGAGGACGCCCGTCTGTTCGAGCAGGCCACCGAGGGTCAGTGCCGCGACGACGATGGCGATGGTCCACGCGGACCCGGAGACGCCACCGGCGGCGAGCAGGCTATTGACGAGTTCGGACCCCGTCTCCGGCGTCGTCCCGCGCATGAACACCTGCCACGCGTCGACGAACGAGACACCCTGTACGAGGATGCTCGTGAACGCACCGGCGAACGCACCCGCGAGGAGGACGTTGAGTGCGGGATAGCCAGCGGCCGCGAGGCCGAACGTGACGGCGAGGGGGAGGAATGCGAGGATGGTAATGTCGTACGTCGAGGCGAGTGCGGTCTGAATCTCCGAGATTTGACCGGCGGGAATCGCCCCGGAGAAGCCGAGACTGAGGACGATGAATCCGACGAGCGAGAGACCGAACGCGACGAGCGTACTGGTTCGCATCGCACGAATGTGGTCGTAGAGGTCGGTGTTCGTCACGGCGGCAGCGAGGTTCGTCGTGTCCGACAGCGGCGACTGCTTGTCACCGGCGTACGCCCCCGTGAGGATTGCACCGGCAGTCATCGGTGCCGGCACGCCGAGTCCCGACCCGATACCGACGAAGGCGACACCGAGCGTTCCGACGGCGGTCCACGACGACCCGATGGCGAACGTCGTGATTCCGACGATGATGGCCGTCGCAGGGAGGAATATCTCTGGCGTGAGCAGGTCGAGACCGAAGTACATCAGCGTGGGAATGGTCCCGGCGGACACCCACGTCGCGACGACACCGTAGATGGTAAAGAGGATGAGGAGTGCCTGAAGCCCCATCGAGAGACTTCGTTCGATACCGTCGAAGAGGTCACTCCACGTGTAGCCCCACACGTACCGACCGAGGAGGCCGACGAGCGCGATACTCCAGATGAGTGGAATGTGCGGGTCGAGTTTCAGCAGTGCCGACCCGACGCCGAGGAAGGCGACGAGTCCCACGACCGGAACGAGCGCTTCCGCGACGCTCGGGCGTTTCTCCGGCGAGAGGTCGTCGAACGACCGTGGCGTGTATCTATCAGTTCCCATCGTATGCTGACGGATAACCTTGGGACATAAAATACTGTTGTGTTATAATTCGAGTGCATTGTTATGCAGTGCCGTGTTCGTGTTTGGCACAAATATGCTCAGTAGTAATTCACCGAGTCGCGCACCTCGTGACGGGAGGGCATCCAGTCAGAGACGTGTCAACGAGAGAAACATCCTTCCCCGTCGGGCACGACAAATGGGATATGGTCCTCGACGAGTTCTTCTTAGCCCCGCTTGGATTGGTGGGGCTCTTGGGTGTAATCCCACTCATCGTCCTCTATCTTTTGCGGCCCGAACCGGTCCGCAAGACCCTCCCAACCTACCGGTTTCTCACCGAGACGGCCGGACGAAACGCGTCCAATCCGCTGTTCGACCGTCTGCTTCGAAGCCTACTTCTCGTCATCCAACTGCTCGCAATCGTCGCTCTCGTCGTGTCGCTGGCGACGCCGTACGTTCTCGTTCCGGAGTCCGAGACGGTGACCGAGACGGTTCTCGTGGTGGACATCAGTGCGAGCATGGGCGTTCGAGACGACGGCGGCACGCGCTTCGAACAGGCGCTCGGTGCCGCTCGAAGTGAAGTGACCGACACCACGTCCGTCGTCGCCGCGGGTCCGAACGCTGACGTCGTCCTCAGGCGCGGGAGTGGAACAGACGCGCAGTCCGTCCTGGACGGCCTCCGTGTGAGTGCCATGCCCGGTGACCTGCGCACGGCGATTACGACGGCGACGGCCATCGCTGGAGAGGATGCTCGTATCGTCGTCCTCAGTGACTTCGCCGACGATTCGCCGTGGGCAGAGGCGGTCCGCGAGGCGCGTGCGAGAGGACTGGTCGTCGAACTCCAGCAGTTCGACGGCGGCGGGTCCGGAAACGTCGGTATCGTTGACCGGAGTTTCTCCGGGACGAACGTCACCGTGACGGTCAAGAACTACGGCGACACGACTGCGACGCGGCGAGTCGCACTCGGTGGGTTTAGTCGCCCACTCGAACTCGCGCCGGGTGACGTGGCGACGGCGACGTTACCGGTTCCGACCGGTGGCGGGCGCGTCTCGCTCACGACAGAGGACTCGTTCCCAACCGACGATACGCTGTACGTGGCCGCGCCCGAAGACGAGTCGATAGACGTGCTCGTCCTGACGAACGACGAAAACCGGTACCTCACGGCCGCACTCTCGGTCATCCCCGAGGTGTCGCTGACGGTGGACAGTCCACCGACGAGTGTCCCCGGTTCCTACGACGTCATCATCTACAGCAACCTCGACCCTGACAGACTGCTCGTCAGTAACGTCGACGCCGGGCAGGACCTACTCGAAGACGGTGGCGGTGTGGCGATTCAGGTACAGGACGACCCGCCGGACTACGACTCGCTTCTCCTCGTCGCCCCGGACCGAATCGGGACCAACCCGACGATTCGGTCGGTCGCAGACCACGACATCACCCGCGGAATCAGCTTCCCCCCGCCGACGGAGTACGTCGAAGGCGAACTCCGCGAGGGAACCTCGCTGGTGACGGCGAACGATGGAACGTCACTCGTCGCCATCTCGGAGCGCGACTCCGGGCGAATCGTCTACTACGGCTTTATCGAAGAGCAGTCGGCGTTCAAGTTCAACTATCAGTATCCGGTGTTCTGGAAACGGACCGTCTTCTACCTCGCCGGACGCTCGACACTGACTGAACTCAACCGGCCGACGGGTGGCACCCTCTCTGTCGGCCCCAATCAGACCATCGAGACACCGACAGGCCAGGCGACCGGTCCAGAAGTCCGACTCACCGACGCCGGGTTTTACAGCGTCGGTGACGAGCGATACGCGGCGTCGCTCCTCAGCGAGTCAGAATCAGACGTGGTCGCACCGTCGTTGACCGGCGAGGACACGCCCGACTCGTTCCCCACGCGCGTCGAGGAGCGTCTCGTCCCCGACGCACTGACCGAGTGGGTGGTCTTCGTCGCCCTCGCCGTCACGTTCGTCGAACTCGCCTACCTGCGGCGCAGGGGTGACCTCTGATGACACCACTCGTGTGGACGACCCAATTCGGCGACGTCACGGTTGGCCTCGCCCGCCCACTGTTCCTCGTCGCCTTCCCACTCGCCGTCGCACTCGTGTGGGCACTGGTCTTCCAGGGTGCGTCGGGAACCGCTGGCACCCGGTCGAGGCGACTGCTCTTCGCGTCGCGACTGGTCGTCGTCTTCCTGTTGGTCGTCGCCGCCATGGGGCCGTACACGGTCATGGACCGGCAGACGGACGGCGACCCGCAAGTGACGCTCCTCGTCGACGAATCCGACAGCATGGAACCCTCGTCGGCCATCGCGTCGCGACTCGCGGAGGATATCGAAGACGAGGGGGTTCCAGTCACCGTCTCGACTGTCGCACGAGGTGACGAATCGCCACTCGGGGAGGCGCTGGCGGCGAACCTCCGTCCGGACGGGACTGTCGTCATGGTCTCCGACGGACAAGTGACCCGCGGGCGGTCGCTCGCCTCTGCGGCCACCTTGGCCGGCGACCTGAACGCGACTGTCAGTGCCGTCCCACCGCAACCGACTGACACCGAACAGTACGTCACTATCAACGGCCCGGCGAAGACGAGTGTCGGCGTCGAGAACGCGTTTCTCGCACAGGTCGATGGCGTCTCCCCCGACGGACCGACGACTGTCGAGATGGTGATCGAAATCGACGGTGAGGAGGTGTCTCGTGAGTCCTTCCAGTCACCGGGCCGCGTCGAGTTCACACAGACGTTCCAGACGACTGGCGTCCACCGCATCACCGCACGTATCGACACCGACGACGAGTTCGACCGGAACAACGTCTTCTACAAGACCGTTCGCGTCGTCGAACCGCCGAGAGTGCTCTACGTGTCGCGGGAGGACTACCCCCTCCGGGCGTATCTCTCGGAGTTGTACGAGGTGGACAACGCAGACCGAGTCCCGTCGGACCTCTCGCGGTACCACGCCGTCGTCTTACAGGACATGGACGTCGGCGACGTGGGCGAAGTCGACACGCTCCAGCGATTCGTCATCGACGGGGGCGGCTTACTCGTCGTCGGCGGTCGGAACTCGTTCGAAAACGGTGGCTACGACGGGTCGAGTCTCGCCTCGATGCTCCCGGTCACCACCGGCGAAGGTGCGTCACAGACGACGAACCTGGTCTTCGCTATCGACGTCTCCGGGAGCGCGGAAAGCGGGATGCGCGTCCAGAAGAGCGTCGCACTCGACGCACTCGAACAACTCGGCGACGAGAATCAGGTCGGTATCGTCGGGTTCAACTACCTCGCATACGAGGTTGCGCCACTTCGGCCAATCGGCCAGAACCGCGAGTCTACCGCCGACCTCATCCGCCGCCTCGAATCGGGCGGTGCGACCGACATCGCCGTCGGTCTCAGAGGTGCGGCCCAACAACTCGGGGACCGGCAGGGGACGATTATCCTCATCAGCGACGGCCACGACCGGTTCGAAGACGCTGCATCGGTCGCGAACCAACTCGGCAGCGACGGTGTCCGCGTCATCACTATCGGTACCTGCCCGAGTCCGAACGAACGGACGTTGCGCGCCATCGCACGAGCGTCGGGTGGAAACTACCTCCGTGCCGACGAGACCAACCGTCTCCGAATCCTCTTCGGCGGGGCGAACCGGCAGTACGCCGGCGACGGTCTGACCATCGTCAACCAGAACGACTTCATCACCGCCGGCGTGGAGTTGACGTCGAACCCCGGAAGCGTCAACGACGTGGCCATCAGACGCGGTGCGAACTTCCTCGTCGCCGCCGACGACGGGACGCCTGCCGTCGCCTCGTGGCGCTACGGTCTGGGCCGCGTCGCGACGATTACGTCCTACGGTTCCGACGGGTCACTCGACGGCCTGCTCGCGCGACCAGACTCGTTGTTACTGACGAAATCGACCAACTACGTCATCGGTGACCCCGAGCGAAAAGCCACTGGCGTCACCGACGTGCGTGACACCCGCGTCGGGTCGGCCGTGACCGTCGTCTACCGCGGCGAGAGTCGGCCCGAAGAGACGGAGAATATCACGTTCTCGGCGGTCAGTCCCGGCGTCTACGAGGCGACTGTCGTCCCCACGGATCAAGGCTACAGGGACGTTCTCGACACCGAGTTGGCGGTCAACTACCAGGACGAATACGGCGGGTTCGGCACGTCGACGGCGCTCCAAGCGGCAGTCGCCGACACTGGCGGCCGACTGTACGACTCGGGTGACGCCGCCGAAATAGCCAGGTCCGCGCGCGACAATGCAGCAGGTGTGAAACCAGTTCGGGACGAGTGGGCCGTCTACTTCGTCCTCGTGGCCTTCCTGGTCTACCTCGGAGAGGTACTTCTCCGGCGAGTTCAAGTGTATCGGGGACGAACCCAAAGTGAAGGTGGTTTGATATGAGTTCCCTCGGCCGGTCCCTGAATATCGGCCTCGTCGCCATCGTCGTCCTCCTCACCGCTGGAACGGTCGGTGCGACGATGTTCTACCAGTACTCTGTCGATTCGCTCGACGACCAAAACGAGCAGTTGCGAGAGCGAAACGAAGCACTGGAGTCCGACTTATCGCAATCCCAACAGGACCTCTCGACGGCCAACGAGCAGTTGGACGAACTGAACGAATCACTCGAACAATCGCAAGGTGACGTATCGCAGGTGTCGTCCGACCTCGAAGTGACCGAATCTCGTCTGGCGGAGACGCGAGCGGAACTGACAGAGACTCGGGAACGACTCGCCGAGGCGGAAGTACAACTCCGCCAATCGCGGACGCGCATCGACGCACTCGTCGCCGAACTCGACGACCGTGAGATTATCCAGTCTCGCCTCGAGGACGAAGTCGAGAATCTCGAAGCGATAAACGACAAACTCGACGAGTCGAACGCCGACCTCGAACAGCAAATCGGGGCGCTCGAAGACGACATAAACCAACTCCAAACGGAAGTCTCTGGCCTCCGAAGCGACGTCGACAATCTCGAATCCGACCTCGAATCGGCGTGTGCAGCAATCGAAGGCGACAAGCCCCCCGCATGTAATGACGTCTGAAACTTCCTCCCCAACCGACTTCGACGCACCGCGAACAGCGACTGACGACGAGCGCTCGGCGGAGATGGCCGCCGCCGTCACCGAGGTGCGACGTGAAGTCAAGAAAGCGGCACTCGTGCCGAGCGTCGTCGACGCGGCGGTGCTCACCCTGTTGACGAACGTCGTGTTGCGAATCGTCAACCTGCCGTTTTCGGAGTCCATCTCGCTCGCCGCAGTTCCCGGTGTGGACCTCGTCGCGCCGGTTCACGTGGCCGTCCCGATTTCACTCGTCGTCGGCATCGTCGCCTTCGTCGCCGAGTACTCGCTTCGGATGCGACGCCCGCCGGTCGAACAGTTCGAGCGCGTGAATCCGTCTGTGGCCGAAGCACTCCGAACCGCACGCGATACGGTCGGTTCCGACCGGAACTCGAAGATGGCGCTCGAACTCTACGACGACGTGCTCGCACGCCTGCGGTCTACGTCGTCCGTCGAGTTACTCCCGACGCGACGCGTCTTCGTCACGCTGTTCATCGCGTTGTTGCTCTCTGTCGCGAGCGTCCAGGTGTCGATTTCGGACCTGCAGTTCGACGTCCTCAACGGCAACGGAAACGGAGATGGCGACCAGTTCGGCGACGACGACAGGGCGGCGGAACTCCAAAACGGGAGCGCGATTCTCGGTGACCCCGAAGACGTCACCGCCGGGTCAGAGGAGTTGAACGCGACACTCGCAGGAGTGTCTGGCGGCGAGGAGGGGAGTTCGTCGGCCGACGCCTACGACGCAAGTGGGTTCAGTGGCGACCCGGGCGTCGAAAGCCAACGCGCCGGCTATCTCGCCGAAGAGACCCTCGACGAGGCCGAACTAATCCGCGACTACACGCTCAAGATACGAGACCAAGACGATGACTGATAAATTCAACTGGAACTCCGGAGACGACATCGACTCGACGCAGTCGAGAGACGCTGCCACAGACGAATTCGACGACCTGAGCGTCGACGAACTCCAAGAGAGCGTCTCGGCTATCACCGCCGAGGTGGGAAAACGCATCATCGGACAGGAAGACGTGGTCGAACGCCTCCTCGTCTGTGTCCTCTGTGACGGCAACGCACTCCTCGAATCGAATCCTGGTCTCGGGAAGACGACACTGGTTCGCACGCTCGCCGCGGCGACTGACCTGCAGTTTTCGCGTATCCAGAACACACCCGACCTGATGCCGTCCGACATCACCGGCACGGAGATTATCCGCGAGACGCCCGACGGACGCGAGTTCGCCTTCGAACGCGGGCCAATCTTCGCGAACGTCGTCCTCGCGGACGAAATCAACCGGGCGACGCCGAAGACGCAGTCCGCGCTCCTCGAAGCGATGCAAGAAAAACAGGTGACTGCGGCCGGCCACACGTACACCCTCCCCAAACCGTTCTTCGTGCTGGCGACCCAGAACCCCATCGACCAGGGCGGTACGTATCCGCTCCCGGAGGCACAGACCGACCGCTTCCTCATGAAAATCGTCGTGGACTACCCGACGTTCGACGACGAACGAACCATCGTCAAGAAGTACGCAGAAGGCGAGACGGTGCCCGAGGTAGAGCGAGTCCTCTCACAGCAGCATCTCGTCGCCGCCCAGCAACTCGTTCGCCAGGTTCCAATCGCTGACGACATCCGCGACAGCATCATCCAGTTGGTCCGGCGGACGCGCGAAGACGAGACCATCGAGTTCGGTGCGAGTCCGCGAGCGAGCATGGCGCTCGTCCTCGCGGCGAAGGCCCGAGCGTTCGTCCACGGACGGTCCCACGTCTCGTGGGAGGACGTCACCGAGATGGCGGCACCGGTCATCCGCCACCGCATCATCCTCGACTTCCGGGCCGAACGCGAGGGCCTCACCCCCGACGACGTGGTCGAACGCCTCCTCGAATGATAGACCCGGACTTTCTCGACGAACTCGACCGATTCGACACCGCACTCAAACGCGCGTCGAACGCGCCGTTCGAAGGCGACCAGCAGTCGCCCGACGTGGGCGAGGGACTCACGTTCAGCGATTATCGACGCTACGTCCCCGGTGACGACCCGCGACTCATCGACTGGCGAGTCTTCGCTCGAACGGAAGAACTGTTCATCAAACGGTTCGAAGCAGAGCGAAACCTGACCGTCCACGTCCTCCTCGACGCCACCGCGTCGATGGACTTCGGCGAGGGCGGACAGAACAAATTCGAATACGGCGCGAAACTCGGACTGGGATTTTGTCACCTGACCGCCGAAGACCACAACGATTTCCGGTTCTCGCTCGTGACGCAGTCGCCCGACCGTATCGATACGGACACCTCGACGCAGGGTGAAGTGCTTCGCCTCGTCGACCATCTCAATGAGACGAAACCGGTCGGCAACGGCGACTTCAAGGCGGCACTCGAAGCGTACGCCGATACGATTCGCTCGCGCTCGCTCGTCTTGGTGATAAGCGACTTGCTGTTCGACCCAGACGACATCGGCGATGGTCTGGCCGCACTCGCCCGAAACGACGTCCTCGTCGCACAGGTGTTGACGCCCGAAGAACTCGGCCCGTCGACGACGGGCGACGCCATCTTCGAAGACCCGGAATCCGACGCGGTTCGTCGGACCTACTTCGGCGGAACCGCCGCGAGACGATACGACGAACGACTCCAGTCGCACGTCGACGACATCGGAGAGCGCTGTCGCATCCTCGACGTCGAACGAGAACTGGTCGACACCGGTTCGGACTTCTTCGAGACGTTCGCGAGATTGTGGCTCGGGGCCCGACTCGGCGGTCAACGTCGCGTGCGACGCTGACGAGTCGGACCGAACGTCGACGCGGTGTGTCTCGCCGCAGACGGCGTGTTTTTGACCACTGACGGTGAGGTACCGCTTGTGACGGAGACGCAGGAACGCCGGGTCGTTGGCCTCGTCGCCGGGTCGCACGTCGTCAACCACGCATATCTGGTCGCGCTCGCGCCGGTCATCGGCGCCGTCGCCGCCGAGTTCGACGTGAGCATCGCTGCTGTCGGCCTCGCAATCGGTGTTCAGGGGGCCGTCGTGACACTCTTGCAACTCCCGTTCGGCTATCTTTCGGACACGAAGAGTCGCACTGCCGTCCTCGCTATCTCACTCGTCGGCGGCACGTTCGGCATCGCCGCGACTGCCCTCGCGCCATCGTACTACTGGCTATTGGTCTCACAGGCACTCTTGGGCGTCGGTATCGCCGGCCACCATCCGGCACACTATCCCCTCCTCGCCACGGCGTCGTCGGAGACGAACCGCGGGCGGGCGTACTCACTTCACGCACTCGGCGGGTCACTCGGGTTCGCCATCCCGTACGCAATCGCCGCGGGCACTGGCTATCTCGGACTCGACTGGCGGTGGGTCATCGGCATCGTCGCCCTCCTCGGTGGCGGGTTCGCGCTCGTCGCACTCCCCGTCGCCCGCAGGTTCCCGCCGTCGATTGCACGGCCGGCAGACTCCGACAGGCCGACATCTCGGCCGTCGCTCGACGGTGTTCTCCGTGGTGGCGCCCAACTCGTCCGGTCTTCGGGGTTGATGGGACTCGCGCTCCTCTCGTTTCTCACGTCGGCGGCGGCGTGGTGTATCAGGACGTACTCTCCACAGTTACTCGCCGATGGGTACGGTCTGACACCGGGAACCGCCAACGTCCTCGTCTCGGGGATGCTCGTGACGGGGGCGGGGATGATTCTCCTCGGTGGGAGTCTCACCGACCGAATCGGCCCCGGGAACGTCGCACTCGGGGGTTACGCCGCACTCGCCGGACTGGCGGCGCTCCTCGCTACCGGGTCGCTTCCGCTCGCGCTCCTCGTCTTGGTGCTCCCCTTCAGTGGGACTATCAGCGTCTCTCGGCCGGCACGTTCGACGCTCGCGGACCGCCTCTCACGGCGGAGTGACCTCGGGAAGAACTTCGCCGTCGTCACCATCGGCATCTCACTCGGGGGCGCAGTCGCACCGCCGGCGTTCGGCGCACTCATCGATATCGCCGGTGTTCGAGTCGCCTTTGGTGTCGTCGCCATCCTCGGCGTCGTCTCGCTCGGCCTCACGAAGTGGCTTCTCGGCCACGTCGACGGGTCGGCACGGACGCCGAAGGCGACGGCCAGTGACTGACGACGTGACTAGACGCGAGATCTCGACTGTCTCCACGGAGTCGCGTTCGTTCCATCTTTGACGTTCTTGACAGCAAGAATTCATAACTAAGCCGCTCTCTCGCGTCTTTTCTAGTGGTGAGAGAGATGACCACGTTATCCGATACGGAACGACAGCACCGACAGTCCGGACTCCGAATCGCAGACGAACTGTGGAACAAGCGGAACTACGACGTCGTCGACGAGGAGTACGACCCGCTCGTCGAGATGCACACGTTCTCCGACCCGGAGGCTATCGTCGGGACGAAGGCCGTGAAGGACTTCGCCAAGCGGTACCACGAGGCGTTCTCGGACTTCCACGTCGAGATATTCGACATGACGGCGAAAGAGGACAGAGTCTTCGCCCGATATCGCATGACAGGGACCCACGACGGGACGCTCGAAACCCAGATGGGCGACGTTCCTCCGACGCACCGCAAGATGGACACGTGGGGCCTCATCGAAGGACGCTACGAAGGCGGACTCTGTGTCGAAGAGTGGAACAGCACAGACCAGATGACGCTGGCGACCCAACTCGGATTCGCCCCCGAGTGAGCGTCACCTTCGAGTTCCCCCCTCGACGGTGTGTCACCGGTTTTTCTATTCAGCACCGACAGTCTGGATGACAAGAATTCATCATTATGCCGCTGTCTCGCCTCTCTACACACGGTGGTACCTGATGGCAGAACTCACAGACCAGGAACGTAAGAACCGCGAAATGTCGTTCAGAATCGTCGAAGAGTTGTGGAACAAGAAGAACTACGACATCGTCGACGAGGAGTACGACCCACTCGTCGAAGCGCACGCGTTCTCTGAACCGGAGGGAATCGTGGGAACCGACGCGGTGAAAGAATGGGCGAGAAAATACCACGACGCGTTCTCGGACCTCCACGTCGAACTGTCCGACGTGAAGGCGGTAGACGACCACGTCTATGGACGATATCGCCTGACTGGAACGCACGACGGAACGCTTCGCAGTGCCCGAGGCGACATTCCACCGACGAACAATAAGATGGACACGTGGGGACTCTACGAGGTTCGTGTCGAGGGAGGACTCGTCGTCGAAGAGTGGAACAGTACGGACATCATGACGATGATGGCGCAACTCGGCATCACGCCCGAGTGAACAGCTACTCTTTTGAAAATAGTCGCATCCTGCCGAACGAAGGGACTCAGCCAGACCACTCGCCGCCGACGTCGTCGGCGACTGCATCTCGCCACATGCCGAATCCTTGCCGACAGATTGGACTCTCGTCGATGTGGTCGATGAAGCCTGCACCGGCGCTCTCTAGTTCGGCGAGGCAGAACGGGCACCGAGTCGGGTCGTCCCACGTCTGTGCGATGACCGAGGGTGTAACTTCCTGGGACATGTCTACTCATATGCGATAATACTTGATAAAGATATTCTCTATTGCAGAATCTGAAAACATAGTATCGACACATTCCGATATTTCTAGGTGAACGTTCATCCGTGGAGGAGAGTCGAATCGTAACCCTATACACAGTCCGCATCCGGTAGTCGAATGGTGAACTCCCGGTGAACTACATCTCGTGGGCCGTCGTCGCGCTCGGCGCGTACTCTCTCGTCGCACCGTTGATGAAAGTCGCGACGACTGGACAGGGGAAGATTCCGAGCGACGTGGCCGCTCTCGTCGCAAATACTGTCCTCGTGGCCGCCACGCTCGGCGTCATCGTCGTCTCCGGACAGAGCGTCTCGGACTCTCTCGTCAGTTCGAAACTGCCGTACGTCCTCTTCGCCGGTGTCTGTCTGGCCGTCGGTATCCTCTCGTACTACCGTGCGCTGGCCCTCGGACCAGTCTCTATCGTCGCGCCGATATTCGGCATGTTTCTGGCCGTCTCGTCGCTCGTCGGCATCGTCGCCCTCGGCGAACCGGTGACGGTTCGAAAGGCCGCCGGCATCGCCTTCGCCGTGCTCGCCGTCTTCCTCGTCTCTGTCGAATAACCCAGTTCGGTTCGGTGGGCCAACGGCTTTTGTCTCTCGCGGACCAACGTCGGCGTATGGTACTACTCGAATCCGATTCTGAACTCGAACTCGGTGACGAAGCACCGGCGTTCGAACTCCCGGGCACCGACGGTGAGACGTACTCGCTGGCGTCGTTCGGAGCGTACGACGCCCTGCTCGTCGTCTTTACGTGTAACCACTGTCCCTACGCGAAAGCGAAGTTCGACGAACTGAACCACCTCGCCGCGGCGTACGACGACTTGGCCGTCGTCGGCATCAACCCGAACGACGCCGAGGAGTACCCCGACGACTCGTTCGACCGGATGAAAGAACTCGTCGCCGACGGGACGATTCAGTACACGGCCTACCTGCACGACGAATCACAGGACGTCGCGGCGTCCTACGGGGCGGTGTGTACGCCAGACCCGTTCCTCTTCGAGAACACAGGCGACGGGTTCGAACTGGTGTTCCACTCTCGCATCGACGACGCGATGAGTCCCGACGACGACGTCACCGAGTACGAGATGCGCGAGGCAGTCGAAGCGCTCCTCGCTGGAGAGGAGATTCCCGTCGAGGAATACCCCTCGCAGGGCTGTTCTATCAAGTGGAAAGACGAGTGACGCGGGCGTGAGAACCGCCGCGGATTACTCGTCGCTGAGAAGTGCTTCGCGAGCGTTTTCGACGGCCGCCTCCTTCTTCGCGGGGTAGGCTTCGACTTTCGCACGAAGCGTGAGGCCGCCCCCACGACGCACCTCGCCTTTGAACGCTGCTTGTTTGTCGAGTCTGAGGAAGAACTCCGTGTTCTCGGTGACTCTGTCGTCGAGTTCGTCCAGAAGGCCGTCGAAGTCGTCGAGTTCTCGAATCTTCGAGAGGACGTGCCGGATGTCGTCGGCCCGTTCGGCGCGCGCCGAGAAGACGACGATTCGGTCACCGTGGTGGCCGGTGCTCTCTATACGGTCTATCTCGAACTCGTCGGGGAGGAAGGTCCGAAGCGCCTCCTCGACCCGTTTGTCGTCCTCTGTCTCGTAACAGAACGTTCGAAGGTCGATGTAGTGAAATGGAACGCGTGGCATTGTCGGGGTCTTTTCGGAGGCGGCGGTGTCGTCGGGTTATTCTTCGTCTTCTTCGACAGCTTCGAGTTGGTCTTCGGGGATGCCGACTTCCTGCCCTTCGTCGAAGCTGATGGTGTAGGTCGGTTCTCCGAACATGCTCTCGATGACCTGCGTAATCGTCCCCGTCTCGCCGTCGAACTCGCTGTGCTGGTCGTGCAGAACGACTTTGTCGTCTTTCTCGAAGCTCATGGACACAGGTATCCCCCCGTCGAATAAAAGGGCGATGATTGGGCGCGGCGACGACGCACGCCGACCATCTACGGGCGTGCACGCCGGGAGTCAGTCACTGCGCCACCGCCGCCTCTCGACCCCTCACAGCGCGGTGTCGAAGCCGATTTGTGGAGTCACTTCTAACTCCACGTATGGTGAAGCGTCCGCTCGCAATCCATCCGCCCGACGGAACCCGATGAGCGTCGACAACCTGTGGTTCCTCGCAGACCAGGCACGACAGCGGGCCGAACAGGCGTACCACCGCCTCCAGCGGACGCACACTGACTTTCTCGAACCGGTCCACACACGCCGGGTCTCTCGTGACCGCTTCAGGACGCTGGCGTTGCGCGTGAAGTCGTCCGGGACGCCCTACGGAGCCCACACCGTCGTTCGGCGTGGCGACGACGAAGTCCTCCTCGTGAGACACGACGGCGTCGATATGTGGGTCCTCCCCGGTGGCGGCGTCGACGACGGCGAGAGTTTCAGCGACGCCGCCCGACGAGAACTCGTCGAAGAAGCGGGAATCACGGCCGACTACGACGGCCTCGCCATGGCGACGAAAGTGAAGATTCGGAGTGACGGCCACCAGACGTGGGGTGTCATGCCGATTTATCGGGCGCGTGCCGACGACGGGTCGACGCCCGTCGCCGACGACCCGGACGGCGAGGTGTCCGCTGCTCGGTGGTTCCCTATCGACGACGTGCCCGACGACACGAGAGACAGGGCGGACCTTCGGACGTGGTTCGACTACGTCGCAGACGAGTGAGTCCCCCTCGCCGCGTCAGTCGATGGGTTCGTCGTCGACGTGTTGGCCCCAAAATCCCGGATACTTCTCCACCGTGAGGTCACCCAAGACGAGCGTCTGACACGCCAGTCGGAGGCCCGAACCCAGTTCGTGGGGTGGGATGCGAAGACGCAGTCGCTCTTTTCGGGTCCGGTAGGTGACTGGCCCTTCCACCCACACGGCACACGTCCCGCAGGACCCGCCGCCGCGACAGTTGAACCACGCCGAATGTCCGTTGTGCGGCGACTCGCCGGCCCCACGAAGGACGTCACGGAGGACCGACCCCCGGTCACAGCTAATCTCGCGGCCGCGGTAGTCGACAGTTGGCACGCCCCACAGGATGCACGCTGTGACTTAAGTGGTATCGTTCTCTCCGTGACGGAAACCTGCCGACTGGGCCCCGGTGAGTCTAAGTACGACACCACCCTCGGTCAATGTATGCGACAGACTCGGCGCGCGTATCTCGCCACCACAGCAAGTGCATTGGCTCTCGGCACTGCAGGTTGTGTCGGCGGGTCTGGCGGCAATGCCGCATCCGCTCTCGAATGTGACGTCCCCCAACGCGAACAGGTCGACTCACTCCCCGCACCTGCGATGGGTCCCGAAGACGCGACTGTCGTCGTCGATGGGTGGGAAGACTTCGCGTGTCCCCACTGTGCGACGTTCAGTCTCGAAGTCCTCCCGAAAATCGAGTCGAACTACGTCTCTGAAGGAATCGTCCGCTATCGCCACCACGACTTCCCACTGCCGGTAAACGAGTGGTGGTCGTGGAAGGGGGCCTCTGCCGCCCGGCAGGTACAGAACGAAGCAGACGACGAGACGTTCTTCGACTTCTCGCACACCCTCTACGAGAACCAGTCGTCGTTCAGTGGCGGTGACGCAGAGACGAAGCTCTCGACGCTCGAAGAAATCGCAACCGACGCGGGACTTGACGGCTGTTCCGTCGCCACTGCCGCGTCCCGCGAACGCTACCGCCCGCTCCTCGAAGCGGAACGCACGGACGCCGCAGACGACAGAGGCTTTCGGGGGACGCCTACCGTCCTCGTAAACGGACAACAGGTCTCTCCGTCGTGGGACGCCGTCCAATCTGCCATCGAAAACGCTCGATAAGCTGGATTCGACGTTTACACCACCTCTCTCGCATGATTCGCGCACGACACCAGCGCTTCTTTAGGTCGAGATTCTCCTATCGATACGTATGAGAGCGATGCTGCAGTCACCCGTCCGACGGCGAGGTGGTCGGTGGTGAACAGGCGCGACGTGCTCGCCCTGCTCGCAGGGACAGGCCTCGCCGGCGTCGCCGGATGTCTCGGCGGCACTTCCGGCGGGTCAGGAGGCGAAGCCACGACCACGGGGGCCGAAGAGTCGGACGACTCGGCAGCTTCGAACGACCTTCCGCTCGTCGTCGAGACCATCGACGCACAGGGGTCGGCTGCCGGTGAGACGCGAATCCCCGCCGAGGGGACGCCAACCGTCCTCGACCTGTTCGCGACGTGGTGTGCACCGTGTGTGGCACAGATGGAGTCGCTCCGGAAACTCCACGACGAGTTCGGTGACGACGTGGCGTTCGTCTCCGTGACGAACGAACGACTCGGCGGTGGCCTCACCATGGACGACATCCGAGACTGGTGGACCGAACACGACGGCGACTGGACCGTCGGCCACGACCCTGAGAGCCAGTTGATGCGGGCAGTCCGCGCGAACGGCCTCCCCTATCTCGTCGTCTTCGACGCCGACGGGTCCGTGACATGGACCCACCGTGGACTCGCGAGTGAAGCGAATCTCCGGGACGCCGTCGAGGCAGTCCGGTGATGGTCGGCCTCGACCCCGCGTTCGCCGGGACACTGGCGTTCGCTATCAGCGCCGGAGTCGCGACGTTCTTCGCCCCCTGTGCGTATCCGCTCCTCCCAGGATACGTCGGTTACTACCTCTCTCGGGAGGAGGCTGACCTCGGCGGGGCCGTCACGCGCGGCGGTGTCGCCTCCCTCGCTTCGCTCGTCGTGCTCGCGACAATCGGGGGCGTACTCACGCTCGTCAGTAGTCGCATCGCCTCACACCTCGCGTTACTCGAACCAGTCGTCGGCGGTGCACTCGTCGTCTTCGGCCTGCTGATGTTCTCTGGTCGGGCCCCGAGTCTCCACGTCGTCCTCCCCGAATATCGGTCGTCGGTGGCCGGGTTCGGCATCTTCGGTGCGGTGTACGGCCTCGCCGCCGCCGGATGTGTCGTCCCAATCTTCCTCGGTGTCGTCGCGCAGTCGCTGGCGCTCCCCACCTCACAGGCCGCCATCTCACTCGGCGCGTACGCCGCGGCGGCGGCGTTCCCACTCGCTATCGTGACGGTGTTGGCCGCCCTCGGTGGCGACCGGATTCGGGCGCTATCGGGATACGTCGGGTCCGTCCAGAAGTTCGCCGCCGTCGTGATGATTGCCGCCGGCGTCTGGCAAATCGGCCTCGCGCTGTCGTTCCTCGGGTACGTCTGAGAACGCGTTCTGTGTCTTCGGACTCAGTCGTCCAGAATCGTGATTTCACCCGTCGGCGTCGGCAACGGCCGAATCCGGCGCGGCGGCACGAGAAAGTTACCGCGGTGCTTGACGAAGAGATACTCCAGAATCCCGTTGCTCACTCGCTGGCGGATGGTCGGGATGTCGGTCAGGTCGGTGCCGTTCATCGCTTCGCGAACCGCTTCGAAGTCCGAGATACCACGCTGAAGCGACGGGAAGTGGAGGCTGGCGATTCCGTCGTCGGTCGATTCGAAGTGCCGACGGAGGAGTTTGACGTTCCCCTCGTCGTCGCGATTGGCCCGGGCCGCTTTCTGTGCGTGGCCGACGTGGCCGAACTGCTCGGCGTCATCTCGAATCCGGTCGAGCATCGCGTCGATGCCGCTGTCGTCGCCGAGGTTCGCACCGACGCCCTCGACGAGTCCTTCCTCGGCGTGCCCCGGCGAGAACAGTTTCATGACGCGATGATACCGGTCTTCTTCCTCGTACCAGTCTCCGAGTCGCTGGCGGACGTTGGCGACGTGTTTCGTCGTCGCCCCGGCGAACGGGCCGTCGTCGATGGTGACGTACTCCTCGGTGGCCTGATTCTTGGCGAACCCGGCTTTGAACCCCATGAACAGCGGCGACGCCTCCGGAACCGGGTCGCCATCCGGGATGCCGTTGATATCTGACTGGTGTTCGGCCGGGAGGCCAGCACCGACGAATCCAGTCCGCCGCGAATCGACCGAGAACACGCCCGAGAGGTCGGATTCGACGGTGACACCGTTGGCGTCGTCCACCTCACCGAAGAGCGCCTGTTCCGCTTCGAGAACGACGTCCGCCCGGTCCGACGCGAGGTGGACGAGCGCGTCCTGTCGGTCGAATTCGGGCGTCTCGAACGGAGAGAGCGCCCGCGGTTCGGGCAGGTCGATAGAATCCGGGAGTGGGTCGTCGAATCGCTGGAAGTACCGCGGCGAGTAGCCAACCGACCAGAGGAGTCCCTCGTGACTGCGTTCGTACGCCCTGTCGAGGACGCGAAACGCAGATTCGACGGTCGACCGGTCGGACTCGGTCGGTGGGCCATCGCGGTCCAACTCGACGTAGAGGAGGACCTGATGGCGCGGCATCTCGACGTTGCCGTACTCGTCGGACTGGCAGGCGTCGTTCCACGCGTGTTGACTCGCCGGAAGCGCGTCGAAGTCGTCGGTTCCGGCCGGGACGGGTTCGTCCGGCGTACTGTCGAGACATGCTGAGAGTGCTGCGGCCCCGCCCGTCGCGACGGCGGCTTTCAGGAACTCCCGGCGAGACGGCGACCCGTCGAACATACTCCGGCTAGGGACCTCTGCGGCAAGTCCGTTCTGGTGTTCGTGCCGCGAGTGTGGCTGGTGTTCGCGCCGCGAGCGTGGTTCGATTCTCGAATCCGATTCGGGCGGTTGGACGCCTCCATCACACACCAAACAGCATTTGAGCATCTGGCTGATAGAGACGACAATGAAGCGACGAACCTATCTCCGCGCTGTCGGTTCTGGTGCAGCAGTCGGCCTCGCCGGGTGTCTCGGTGGCGGCAACCCGAACGTCTCGCTCTCCAAGCCTGACCGCGAAAACGACGTTTCCAGCGAGGACCTGCCGTATCCCGCGTGGGGCCAACAGGTTCCGGACGTGACGCTAACCGACCCTATCCGCGGAACCGAGGTTTTGGTCCGCGACATCGACGGACCGCACTTCCACACGTTCTTCTTCACGAACTGCATGACGGTGTGTCCGGTCCTCATCAGTGCGCTCCGAGAAGTGCAGATTCACTCCGTCACCGAAGGCTACGCCGACGAGGTGTCGTTCTATCCGATTACGTTCGACCCTGCCCGCGACGATGCCGAGGCTTTCCGCGCGGAAGCAGACCAGATGAACGTCGACATGGACGTCGGAAACTGGCACTTCCTCCGGACCGAAGACGAGGCGGCGGCGAAGTCCATCGTCCAAGACGAGTTCGGCGTCTTCTTCCAGAAAGACGAACCGAACGAGGAAGGGAACTACATGTTCACCCACCTCGGACTCGTGATGCTCGTCAACGGCGACGGCTACGTCGAGCGAACCTATCGCGGCAACCAACCGGACGAAGGGACGCTCATCGACGACCTGACCGCACTGAGAGAGGCCTGACGAGTCGCTTCCGGACCCCGACGACCGGTTCGGTCCCGGCGACCCCACAGAGACAGTGCTATTTTGGCCGAGTATCTACGTCCTGTATATGGATGCGACTCGCCGTGAACGAATGACGCTCGCCGTCGCCGTCTGGGGAGTGCTCATCTCGCAGGTGCTTCTCTATCCCGGCGTCGCTGACCTCGTCTCCGCACTGGGTGGCAGTGGCGACATCTCGGCGGGGATGCTGTTTCTCGTCGCGGAGTTCGCGGCGTTCATCGCCTTCGCGAGCGTGTGGGGTGCCGCCTCTGACGCTCTCGGGCGGCGAACGTCGCTCATCGTCGCCGGCGCACTCGGCGGGGCGGCGAGTTACTTCGTGCTCGCCCTGCTCCCGTCTCTCGGGTCCTCCTTCGGCGTCGCACTCGTGGTTCGACTCCTCGGCGGTGCGATGACGATTGGCGCGTTCTCGCTTTCGATTACGATGCTCGCGGACCTCTCGGGCGGCAACGGTCGAAACATGGGTGCGGCCGGTATCGCTATCGGCCTCGGTGCCGCACTCGGGTCAGTCGTCGGTGGCCGTCTCTCGACGTTCGAACCGCTGGCACCGCTGTACGCGTCGGGTATCGTCCTCGTCGGCGTCGCGCTACTCGTCTCGACGGTTCCCGACAGAGCACCCGACTCGACGCGTGTCGCCATCGGAACCGTCCTCAGGAAGTTAGTCGCTCGCCCGGCGTTCGGCGTCCCCTACGCCTTCGGCTTCATCGACAGAATGACGGCCGGATTCTTCGCGCTCGTCGGCGTGTTCTACTTCCGTGAGACGTTCGGCGTCGACGCCACTATCGCAGGCGCGGTGCTCGCACTCTTCTTCGTCCCGTTTGCGGTGTTGCAGTACCCCTTCGGGTCGCTGTCGGACCGTATCGGCCGGTTCAGTCCGGTCGTCGTCGGGTCGATTTGCTACGGCCTCGCTATCGTCGCCGTCGGCCTCGCGCCGACGCTCGAACTCGCGGCGGGACTGATGGTCGTCGTCGGTGTGTTCGGCGCGTTAGTCGCGCCGGCGACGATGGCGCTCGTGACCGACCTCGCACCGGCAGGTGAACGCGGTGCCGCACTCGGCGGGTTCAACGTCTTCGGGAGTCTCGGCTTCCTCACCGGGTTCGTCGTCGGCGGCGTCGTCGCCGACGTCGTCGGCTACCTGCCGTCGTTTCTGGTCGTCGGGTTCGCAGAAGTAGCGATTGCCGTCGTCGCACTCCGGGCGGTCAAGCGACTCGACACGTCGCGTGAGGGTCACCCCCTGTCGAGCGCGGACTGAATCTCGGCGTCGACGACGCGCCACATCCCACGGAGACAGACGATGACAGCAAGGCCGATACCCGCGAGGACGAACGCGAGGAAGAGGCCGACGAAGACGCCACCACCGCGCGGGTTCGGAATCGTCTGTGCGTACTGCCCGAGTTGAACCGCGAGGGCGACGATGCCCACGACGAAGAAGGCGAACACCACTTCGAGCATCCGCCAGAACGACTCGATTGTCAGTCCACCCCGTCCGGTGACGAGACGGACGATTCGTCGCGCCCCTGCGAGCAACGACGTGACGGTGAGAACGGAGATAGCGACCATCACAATCGGAAGACCGGTATCGACGAGTATCTCCGAGTCGACGAGTGGCGAGGCGAGTATCAACCCAACGCCGAGGAGCGTCGCCGCCGCGAGGACGAGTTCGACCCCGAGGAGTGCCCGTTCGGGGTCGTCACGGGCGAGTCTGACGAGTTGCCTGTGCACGGCCGAATCTCACGAGACGACCTAAAGTGTGTTCCCCTATTCGTGGCCGGAGATGCGAACCGGTTGGTACGGTTCTTCGAGATACTCGACGTCGGAGTCAGAGAGTTTGATGTCGAGGGCTTCGACGGCGTCTTCGAGGTGTTCGATGCTCGTCGTGCCGACGATTGGCGCGTCGACCCAGTCTTTGTGGAACTGCCACGCCAGTGCGATTTGGGCCATCTTCACGCCCTTCTCGGCGGCGAGTTCCTGCACGCGTTCGTTCACCTCTTGGCCGCCACCTTCGAAGTAGGGGTGGCGCTTGGCGTGTTCGTCCGACTCGCCCCGCGTGGTCGCGTCGAACTCCTCGTGTGGCCGCGCGAGATAGCCACGAGCGAGCGGCGACCACGGGATGACGCCGACACCGAACTTCTCACAGAGCGGCAGCATCTCGCGTTCTTCCTCGCGATACAGCAGGTTGTAGTGGTTCTGCATGGTCGCAAACCGGTCGAGGCCGAGCGAATCCGCCGTGTACTGCGCCTCTGCGAACTGGTGGGCCCACATGGACGACCCGCCGACGTACCGGGTCTTCCCCCGTCGAATCGCGTCGTCGAGGGCGCGCATCGTCGTCTCGATTGGCGTGTCGTGGTCCCACCGGTGAATCTGCAGCAGGTCGAGCGTGTCCATCCCGAGGCGTTCGAGGGAGTTGTCGAGTTCCTGCTCGATTGCCTTTCGACCGAGGCCACCCGAGTTCGGGTCGTCGTCGTCCATCTGGAAGTAGACTTTCGACGCGACGACCATCTCGTCGCGGCGGCCCTCCAGTGCCTTCCCGAGGACGCGTTCGGACTCGCCGTCGGAGTACATGTTCGCGGTGTCGAAGAAGTTGATACCGAGTTCGATAGCGCGTTCGACGAGTTCGAGTCCCTCGTCTTCGTCTAAGACCCACTCACGCCAATCTGACGTGCCGAAACTCATACATCCGAGGCAGATACGCGAGACTTCCATCCCAGTGTCGCCGAGCGTCGTATACTCCATGTCGGAGGGCACACCGGGGAGCGGCAAAAAGATGAACGAACGGGCGAATCCGGTTCACCGACCAACGTACCAGACCGGTACCGCCCAATTCTCCGATTACGAGACCAAATACACCAGTATATGCTCCCCCGAAACGTATCATAATACTGAGGCAAAGCCTCGGTGAATCCGATGTTCAATAGAACCACACTGGTCGCCATCTTCCTCGCAGTCCTCGTCGTGGGGTCTGTCGCGGGCGTGGCGACTGCACAACAAGCACCGCCGGCCGGCGGTGCTATCGTCATCGGTGAAGGGGAAACCTACACCGGTGACCTGGAAGCGGCCGGCGGGTCGGTCATCATCGCCGGAACGGTAGACGGTGACGTCTCGGTTGCAGCGGGCAGCGTCATCGTAACCGATACCGGTGAAGTGACTGGAACACTCGAAGGTGTCGCAGGGAGTATCACCATCAGTGGCATCGTCGGCGGTGACGTGAACCTCGCTGCAGGTGCCATCCTCCTCCGCGATACCGGAACTATCGGTGGGTCGATGGAGGCCGGTGCCGGAGAAATCCGACTCGACGGTGCTGTCGGCGGCGACGTGACAGTCGGTGCCGAGACGCTCATCGTCGGCCCGACTGCCCAAATCGGCGGTGCGATGGAGTACGACGCCGTGACGGCGACAATCGACTCTGGCGCAGCGATAGCCGGCGGGGCGACGCAAGTCGACGACCTGAACATCGTCGGCCCGCCCGTCTTCGGCATTCCTGTCGGCCAGTTCGAAGGCCCCGTCATCCCACAGTGGGTCTTCACGGGCTACTGGCTCCTGACTAACCTCGTCCTCGGCGCAATCATCGTCCTCGTCGCACCGAGCTTCGCCCGCCGCGTGACGGGACTCGGGACGAAGAAAGCCGTCCGGAGCGGTGGCGTCGGACTCCTCCTCTTCGTCGCCATCCCAATCGTCTTGCTCGTCTTGCTCCTGACGATTATCGGCATCCCGCTGTCCTTCGCTGGTGGCCTCGGGTTCCTGCTGGTGCTCTGGATAGCGAGCATCTACGGTGCGCTCGTCTTCGGGACGTGGGCGCTGTCGCTCGCTGACTACGAGAACCGCTGGGCCGCGCTGTTCCTCGGCCTGTTCGTCCTCGCGCTCCTCGACTTCGTCCCGTTCGGCAGCATCGTCGACTTCGTCGTCCTGCTCGTGGGTCTCGGCGCGTTCGCGCTGGCACTCCGCGGAGAGTCCGGTGACGACGGCGACGAGAGCGTGACCATGCCCGACGAAGGTCCGCAAGAAGGCTCTCCGATGGCCTGACGGCGGCCCACCACCCCCTCAGAATCGCGGACGAACAATTATTACATTCCTCTCTGTCTGTCGAGTTATGACAGTCGACTACGACGCCGAACTGGAATCGTTCGAGTGGGACATCCCCGAGGGCTACAACATCCCTGCAGTCATCGAGTCTCACGCCGATTCCTTCGGCGACCGGGTGGCACTGAAGTTCCGCGACGACGAGGGAGGGCGTGACGAGCGAACGTACGAGGACCTCAGAACCGACATGAACCGATTCGCGAACGCGCTCGAATCGATGGGTGTCGGGAAGGGTGACCGCGTCATCCACCTCCTCCCGCGACATCCCGACGTCTTCGCCGTCCAACTCGGTGCGCTCAAGCGTGGGGCACTGCTCGTCCCGAGTTCGTCGATGCTCAAGCCGAAGGATATCGAGTTCCGCGCGAACGACTGCGAGGCGTCGACGGCCGTCGTCCACCAGTCGCTCGTCGGCATGGTCGACGAGGTACGCGACGACACACCGCTCGAAAACTTCGTCGTCCTCGGGGGCGAGGCGGACGGATGGACCGAGTTCGCCGAACTCGTCGACGGCCAGTCCGCAGACCACGACGGCCCGGAACTGAAAGCCGAAGACCCGATGTCCATCAACTACACCTCGGGGACGACGGGGCAACCGAAACCGGTCCGCCACCGCCACCGTTGGATGCGCTGTTTCGAACTCGTCAACGCACCCTACTGGTGGGGCGTCACGGCCGACGCCGACCTGTCGGACGAACTCCTGTGGGCGACGACCGGAACCGGGTGGGCCAAGTGGTTCTGGAGTCCCGTCGGCGTCGGCCTGACGACGGGTGCGACCCAGTTCGTCTACCGCGGCGACTTCGAACCCGACACCTTCCTCGAACTGATGGAAGAAGAGGGCGTCACCCGTCTCTGTGCCGTCCCGACCCAGTACCGCATGTTCGCTCAACGTGACCTCGGTTCGTACGACCTCGCGCTGTCGGAAGTGCTGTCGGCCGGCGAACCACTCAACCGCGAACCCATCGAAGCGTTCCGCGAAGCGTTCGGCATCATCCCGCGCGACGGGTACGGCCAGACCGAGACGGTAGCGCTCCTCACCAACTACCCCGGTATCGACGTGAAACCCGGCAGTATGGGCAAACCCACGCCGGGACTCGGGACGACCATCATCGACGATAACGGAAACGAAGTCGACGACGGTGAAATCGGTGAAATCGCCGTTCCGGTTGGCTGTCCGGGAATCTTCGACGGTTACTACGACAAGCCGAATCTGGACGAAAAGACGTTCTCGGGCGACTACTACCGAACAGGTGACCTGGCCTCCCGCGACGAAGACGGCTACTTCTTCTTCGAAGGCCGTGCCGACGACATCATCATCTCGTCTGGCTACCGCATCGGGCCGTTCGAAGTCGAAGACGCACTGGTGTCTCACGAAGCAGTCGCAGAGGCCGCCGCAGTCGCGAGTCCACACGAAGAACGCGGCAGCATCGTCAAGGCGTTCGTCGTTCTCGTCGATGGCTACGAAGGCTCTGACGAACTCGTCGACGAGTTACAGGAGTTCATGAAACAGGAGACGGCCCCGTACAAGTACCCGCGCGAAATCGAGTTCGTCGCGGAACTCCCGAAGACGTCGTCGGGGAAGATTCGCCGTATCGAACTCCGGTCACAAGAGAAGTAACGCCCCTCGAACCTCCTCGGACTGTTCACCTTCTTTACGCGTCGCCGCTATCAGACCTGCATGTACATCGCCGACCAGACGTGGCCGGAACTCGGAGACTACGTCGCTGAATCGTCACTGGCCGTCGTTCCACTCGGGTCGACAGAACAGCACGGGCCACATCTCCCACTGGCGACGGACCACCTCATCGCCGAGTCACTGGCCCGTGCCGCAACCGAGCGTACTGGGTACCTCTGCACCCCGACGGTGAACGTAGGCGTGAGTCCGCACCACCGCCAGTTCCACGGGACGATGTGGGTCGACCCACCGCAGTTCCGCGACTACGTCGAGTCGATGACGCGAAATCTCGCGTATCACGGCATCGACCGGGTCGTGTTCGTCAACGCCCACGGTGGAAACGTTCAACATCTCCGCGAAGTCGGGCGACGACTCCGTGACGACGGGACGATGTACGCCATCGAGTGGATGTGGGACGAGTCGATACCTGACCTCGTGACGGACCTGTTCGACCACCCCGGACCACACGGTGGGCCGAAGGAGACGGCGATGATTATGCATGTCGCACGCGAACTCGTCAGAGACGACAAACTCGCGGACGCGCGGGATGGCGGTGTCGTCGACCTGACCGACGACCACCTCCGCGAACACGGCGCGCGGACGTTCTACGACGCTATCGAGAACTCGGAGAACGGCGTCTTCGGCGACCAGACAGACGCCACGCCCGAGGCTGGTGCAGAACTGTTCGAGGCGGCGTGCGACCAACTCGTCGAACTCCTCGACTGGCTCGACGCCCAACCTTTCTCGGACCTGATGGCCCCCGCACACGTCGACCCGCAACCGGGCGAACGTCGCTGAGTGATACGCCGGGGCGACACGCTCTTTTCGTCACCAGTCGAACAGTTCCTATGACCGTCTGGGTCCTCGGCGACCAACTGAACCCCGAGACGACGCCCCTCCAGCACGACGACCACGTCCTCATGATAGAGGCACACGCCGTCGGTGAGCGACTGCCCTATCACCCACAGAAACTGGTGCTGGTGTTTTCGGCGATGCGGCACTTCCGCGACGAACTCCGTCGGCGAGGCTACGAGGTGACGTACGTCCAAGCGGAGTCGTTCGCCGAGGGCCTGGACCGATTTTTCGACGCCGCCCCCGGAACCGACTTGGTCATGATGGACCCGCCGAGTGACGGTGCCGGCGAGCGATTCCGTGAACTGGTCACCACACGCGGTGGGTCGCTGACGCTCGTCGAAAACGACCTGTTTCTCACGACGCCCGCCGACTTCGACGCGTGGGCGGGTGACGCCGACACGTACCGACAGGAACACTGGTACCGACACGTTCGCCGCGAGACGGGGATTCTGATGGACGGCGACGAACCGGTGGGCGGTGAGTGGAACTACGACGACCAGAACCGCGAGACGCCACCGAACGACTGGGAACCACCAGAGACACCGCGATTCACGCCAGACGAGACGACGACAGACGTCGTCGAGTTCGTCCGCGAGCGCTATCCCGACGCGTGGGGGTCGGCCGACGAGTTCTACTGGCCGGTGACCCGCGACGATGCGTTGCAGGCCCGCGACCACTTCGTCGAGCACCGACTCCCGGAGTTCGGCCCGTATCAGGACGCGATGGTCGATGGGGAGTGGGCACTCTCTCACTCGCTCCTGTCGGCGGCCATCAATCTGGGGTTGCTCACCCCTCACGAGGTGATCGAGGCAGCGGAAGACGCCTTCCGGGCGGGCGACGTACCACTCAACAGCGTCGAAGGGTTCGTCAGGCAAATCGCCGGATGGCGAGAGTTCGTGCGTCACGTCTACCGGCGGTCGATGCCCGAGTTGGCTGACGCGAACCAACTCGACCAGACTGAACCGCTCCCGGAGGCGTACTGGACCGGCGAGACGGAGATGCACTGCCTCTCGGAAGCAGTCGGCCACGTTTACGACCACGGCTACGCCCACCACATCGAGCGTCTGATGGTGCTTTCGAACTTCGCGCTCGTCTTCGGCGTCGACCCGCAGGAACTCAACCGATGGTTCCACCTCGGGTTCGTCGACGCCTTTCACTGGGTGACGACGCCGAACGTCGTCGGCATGGGGTCGTTCGCCAGTGACGTGCTCTCGTCGAAACCCTACGCCTCCTCGGGGAACTACGTGAACAAGATGTCCGACTACTGCTCGGGGTGTCCATACGCCGTCTCGAAGACGACGGGTGAGCGCGCCTGTCCGTTCAACGCACTCTACTGGGACTTCCTGAAGCGACACGAAGCGACGCTTCGAGGAACAGGACGAATGGGGCTGATGTACTCACACGTGGACGGCAAAGACGACGAGGAGTGGGAGGCAATCGGGGAACGGGTAGCCGAGGTTCGGCAGATGGCTCGAAACGGGACGCTCTGAGCGGCGACGAGTCACACCGGCGGCGACGCCGTCGCTCACGACGTGAAAATGAAGAACTCTGTTTCGCTCCCGTCTCTCCGGTCGGAACGTCGCAACTCAGAGTCGCGTTACGTTGACCGCACGCGGGCCTTTGTCGGCCTGCTCGATGTCGAACTCCACTTCTTGGCCCTCTTCGAGGTCGGGGCCGCCGATGTCCTCCATGTGGAAGAACACGTCGTCGTCGTGGTCTTCCGTCTCGATGAAGCCGTAGCCTCCGGAGGACTTGAAGAACGCAACCTTACCTTTCGCCATTGCGTGTGGCACGTCGCCTGTCGTGGCCATAAGAGTTCCGCCCATTGACACCATACCACAAGGAGGATGGACCGTCAGTTCAGTCGTCGCGTCGTTGTCGGCCGAGTGAGTGGAACTCCTCGTTGGGTCGCATATCGGCGAACATCGCCATCCGATTGCTCAGATTGAAGAAGGCGGTGACGGCACCGATATCCCACACCTCCTCCTCGGAGAACCCGGCGTCTCGGAGTCGCTGCAGGTCGTCGTCACCGACTTCGACGGGACGCTCGGTGAGTTTGACTGCCACGTCGAGCATCGTCTTGTGCTTCTCTGAGATGTCCGCCGACCGGTAGTTGGCGACGAGTTGGTCGGCCAGAAGCGGGTCTTTCGCGTAGATTCGGAGGAGTGCACCGTGGGCGACGTTACAGTAGTAACAGTGGTTGACGCCCGAGACGGCGACGATTATCATCTCGACTTCGTGGCGTTCCAGGTCGGTATCGTCGACGAGTGCGTCGTGGTAGTCGAAGAACGCTCGCCAGTGTGAGGGTTTGTACGCGAACCCGGCGAAGACGTTCGGGGTGAACCCTGCGCGTTCGGTTTCGTCTTCGATTCGTTCTCGCAGGTCGTCTGGTAGTTCGTCGAGGTCCGGAACCGGGAATCGGGTCATCGCGTCGTCGTCCATACGTCGGCAGACTCCCGGACTGACCTTAACGATTCCTCAGATTCGAGCGCCGATACGGTGGTGCGAACGTTCGTCGCGCTCAGACGAGCACCGAGAGATACGCCGCCGCCGCGACTGCGAACAGGCCGACTGCGAACAGGCCGTAGTTGGCGATGGTGTTGTCCGCAGTCCACAACGAGAGTGTGAACTTCCGCGACGAGACGGGCCACAACGGGCGAACTCCCATCGGCGTGAGAACGTCACCGAGCAAGTGTGCGACGACGGTCAGTGTGCCGACGGCGAACCCGAACGCGCCGAGTGTGACTGCGGCGGTGTCGCTCTGTCCCGCGTTGGTCGCCACCAGGAAGGCAGCACCGCCACCGACACCGCCGACGAGGAACGCGAACAGAAGCGTGTGCGTCGGCCCGCGATGCGGGAGTCCGGGGATGCGCGTGTCGAAGTCTGGGAGCATCGCCAACCAGCACATCGCCGCCCCCGAGACGAACGCGAGTTCGGGATACCCCGCCTCCAGAAGCGCGAATCCGAGTGGCGCGAACACGACGAGCGAGACGCCCCAGTGACCGGTTCGGTACATTCACTGTTTGTGGTGCCGGTATCGTACATAACCTTTCGGCCTGTGGTCAGTCACGCTCCCGGGAGTGTCAGCAGACCGGAGCAATCGTTAACCGCCCCCGACGTGACGTGCGCTCCATGAGCCAGCAGTTCTCCGCATTTCTCCACGGTCTGTCGGCCGTAGAGGCGACGGTTCTCGTCTTACTCGTCTCCCTCGGTGGCGCGTTCGTGATGGAGGCGGTGGTCATCCGCCTCCTGTTGCGGTACACGAAGCGGACGGAGTCCGCCATCGACAACATCGTCATTCAGGAGCTTCGGTGGCCGATCGTCGCGACCATCTCGCTGGCCGGTATCTACCTGTTCTCGCAAGTGCCGTCGGTGGCGACGGCGCTCGTCGTCGACGCGGCGACACTGGAGCGGTTCTTCGGTCTTCCGTCGCTGTCTGTCGGCCTCGTCATCTGGGCGTGGGCGCTGAACAACCTCGTCAACCGCATCGTCGACGAGGTAAAAGACAAGGGGAGTCGATACGACTTCGCGCCGGTCTTTTCGAACATCTGGACGCTCGTCGTCTCCATCGGTACCATCGGCGCACTCCTCTACCTGTGGGGTATCGAAATCACGCCGCTCTTCGCCGGTGCGGGTATCGCGGGTATCGCCGTCGGGTTCGCCGCGAAGGACACCGTCGCCAACTTCTTCGGCGGCATCGCCCTCTACTTCGACGACACCTACAAGATAGGCGACTACGTCGTCCTCGACTCCGGCGAGGCGGGAACAGTCGTCAAAGTCGGCATCCGTTCGACGACGCTTCTCACCCGCGACGAACTGCTCGTCACCGTCCCGAACTCCGTGCTCAACGCCGCGAAGATTATCAACGAGTCCGCACCGGACCGCCGCCGCCGGATGAAAGTCCCCATCGGCGTCGCCTACGGCACCGACATCGACGAGTTCGAGGAGATTCTCGTCGAGTTGGCCCTCGACGAACCACTCGTCCTCGACGCGCCGCGTCCTCGTGCTCGACTCCGACAATTCGGCGCCGACGCTCTCGAGTACGAACTCGTCTGTTGGGTCAACAGTCCACTCAAGCGCGGGAAGGCGACACACAACCTCAATCGAGAGATATACAAGCGACTGAACGAGGCAGACATCGGGATTCCCTACCCACAGCGTGACGTCCACGTTCACACCGAAGGGTCGTCGACACGGGCCACACAGACGGTGGCGAGAGAACTGTCGAACGGCGGCACGGGTCGCTCGCGGGCGGAAAGCGACATCGAGGAAGGAGACGCCGACGACAGCGACTACGACGAGATGTTCGACGACGAGTGACCCGCCGAGAAGGTTAACCGTCGGGCGGCCAACGCTCGGATATGCTCCAACTCGGACCGCTGGACACGCTCATCCAGATGTTCGGTCCATTCGTCATTCCCGTTCTTCTCTTCGCAGTCGGCGTCGCAGGCTATCTCGTCATCGTCGCGTTGGGGGGCGGGAAAGACAGCAGCGAGTGAGCCAGACACACTGCGCGGGAACCGCGGGGGCCGTACGCGAGCGGTGCGTTACGCTTCGACGACGATAGTACCCACCATGCCACCCACTTCGTGGGGGATGCAGCAGTACTCGTGGGTACCCGCAGTCTCGAAGGTGTGGACGTACGACTGGCCCGACTGAACCGCCCCCTTCAGGTCGCTCCATCCTTCCTCGGCAGCCTCCTTCGATTCGAAACCGCCAGATGCCCAGTAGGCCGCGCCGTCTGGGAGTTCGTCAGTGTAAGCGGTCACCGTGTGCGGTTCACCGGCGGCGTGTTCGAAGGCGACTGTGTCGCCGACGCTCACCGTGAGTTCGGCGGGTTCGAACGAGACGGCCGTCATCTTCACCACGTGGTCGGCGTCGTCCGGGACGCCCTCGACGACGTTCGGGCCGCCCGTGTACGACGATTCGGCGTCATCCTGGCCGTGGTCGTGTGCCGAGTGGTCGACGGGTGTCTTATCGACGGCACCGACGACGGCGAACTGCGCGCGAGTCGTCGCGGCAGCGTAGGCGTTCGCGGCCGAATCCACACCCGTACCCTCGTCGAGTGCGCCGATGAAAGACGAGAGTGCCTCCTCGAAACCTTCGTAGGCGTCGTGGTCCGCTTCTTCCACCATTCCGTGGACCGCTGCTTCCTCGAACGTGGCGTACACGTCCCTCATACGGTCTGAAGCGACTTCGGACAGGCCGGCGTCCGCGGCGGCAGTCGAGACGACGGCGTACATCGAATCGACGGTCTTCTGGTTGTAGGTCTTCGCCGCACCGGCGGCGTCACCGCCCGATTCGGCGGCGGCACCGACGCCTTCGAGGGCGCCTTCGAACGACTCGTAGAGGTCGTGGTCGGTGTGTTCTAACGCTTCGTGGTAGCCTCCAGCGCCCTCTTCGAAGAATCCGTAGGTCGATTCGACGACTGCGCCGGCGCGTGCGCCCGCGCCGACCTGTGTGAGTGCGCCGGCGTCGAATCCACGTGCTCCGAAGAACGCCGCCTCGGTGGCGGACACCTCGGCAGTCGTGCCGACGGCGGTTTCGAACTCGAAGAGCGCGTCCATCGCGCCCTCGGCGTGGGTCGCTGCAGTGTCGGCGTCACCGGCATCTGCCGCCTCGACGAGGCCGGTGAGGTGGTCCTCTTCGAAGCGGTGGTAGAGCTCTTCGGACTCGTGTTCGACGGCCTCGTGAAGGTTCGCCTCGTTCGCTTCGAACCGTTCGAAGAGACCCTCGGCGACCGTCTTCGCGCGGTCGGTATCGCCGACGGCGGCGAGTTCTCGCGCGTCACCGAGTCTGGCGCGGAAGAACGACGCTTCGAGGAGAGTCGCGGCGTCGCCGCCGACGAGTGCCGAGACACCCGTGAGAAGGTTCTCGTCGACAGTCGTGAGTGCGTCTTCGGTGGCCGCGGTGTCGCCCGACTCGGCGGCCTCCGCCAGCTTTTCGAGGCCAGCTTCGAAGCCTTCGTAGGCATCGTGGTCGGCGTGTTCTAACGCTTCGTGTGCGCGAGCGCCTTCGAAATGTGCGTAGATGTCGCCGGCGAGCGTCGCGGCGAAGTCGGTCTGTCCCTGTGCGGCAACCCACGCGGCGTCCGCGGCGCGGGCGCGGTAGAGCGTGAGCGCGGCGGCGTGGGCGAACTCGTCGCCCGGGCCACCGAGGCCAGCGAGGAGTTCGGCGTCGAACCCGACGGACTGCATGAGTGCGAGGTGGGCCGCACCCGTGGCGGTTTCCGGGGCCACCTCGAAACTCGCGTCGACCATCGCGGTTGCGGCATAGCGGGCCTGCTGGCGAATCGTCTCCGCCTCCGTCGCCTCGGCCGCACCCTCGATTCCCGCCTCGAACGTCTCGTAGAGTTCGCCTGACGCCACCTCTATGACTTCGTGTTCGGGCGCGTCCTCGAACGATTCGTAGACATCGTGGGCGAGTTCTGCTGCCGCCTCTGTCTCACCGGCGGCGGCGAGCATATCGACGTCGCGGGCACGGGCGGCGAACGTAAACAGGCCGAACGCATCGACGATTGCGGCGTCGGTGCGTCCGCGCTGGGCAGCGAGTAAGTTGTTCGACGCCTCCATCGCGAGCGTCGTCCCCTCGTCGGCGCGTCCCTCTGAGAACGCAGTCGCCGCGCCTTCGAGGTTCTCTTCGAACGACTCGTAGTTCCGTTCGTTCGTCGCCTCCAGTTGCTCGTGTGCGCTCCATTCGCCGGTGGACTGTTCGAACCGGGCGTACACGTCTTCGGCCACGCGCCCAGCGGTACCGAGTCGTCCCGCGGTGGCGAGCGCAACCGTATCGTAGAGACGCGCACGCATGGCGTTCCACTCGGCGGCGACTGCAGTCGTCGCCGTCGCCGAATTCTCCGCGTCAATCGCTTGCTGCGAGGGGGCGCTACAACCCGCGAGGCCGGCAGAGGCGACTGCCAACCCCGTCGTCTTCAACAGTGTCCGGCGAGAGTACGTCATCAAGTTTTAGGCTCGCCTAAAACAATAAAAAGACTTCGAAAGTTAGGCCAACCTAAAAACCCGTCGTCGGACGGGGTTCTTCGCCAGTATCCATAGTTTTTGGTCACCCTAAACGTGTAAAAGCACGTCGATTGTTCGACTCCTGGTCTACTCGGCGTCACAGTCCACGTCTCGCCGTCTGCGTGAGTCTGTGAGGAGTTGAGGAGTGAAACCGAGGGTTGAACATCGGGGCGTCTCGGCAGTCTCTGAGACGCGTAGTGTCCAAAAAACGGGAGGTGGAGAATCGAAGGCGGAACGTGTTCGACTCGGTGCCGACGATTAGTCCGCAGTCGGGGAGTCGTCGCGGAGACGGTCGAACATCGAGGTGAACTCGCCGTCTTCTTCGACGGTGTCTTCCCACTCTTCGAGTCCGCGTTCGACGCGCGTCCCTTCGATGGTGTTGTCGAAGAAGAACGCGAAGAGACCACCGACGGCCATCCCTGTCGAACCGATGACGAAGATGGTGTCGGCGACGAGTTGCGTGCCGAGAACCGGGCCGACGACTGCGACCTGACTCATCCCCTGTCGGAACGCTTCTGCGCTACCGACGTTCCCCATGTAGGCCGGAATCGCGAGGCCGGCGAACATGGCGACGCCGATGATGAAGATGTTGCGCGAGGAGTCCAGGTCGACGTACTTGAGGTTCGAGAGGCCGACGGCGACGATTTGGCCGAACATGGCGATGTAGAGGCCGCCAACGATTGGGCCGGGAATCGTCGCGATGAGTTGGCCGAAGTAGCCGACGAAGCCCATGAGGAGCATCACGACGGCACCGACTTGCACGACGTAGCGCGACGCGACGCCGGTGAGGCCGATAGCACCGATGTTCTCGGAGTAAGAGGTGGAACCACTGCCGCCCATGATACCCGAGAAGATGTTCATCAGGCCTTCCATCCCGATTCCGTGGTTGATACGGCGCTTCGACGGTGCACCGACGCCCGACAGACGAGCGACGGCGTGGTAGTCACCGAACGATTCGACCATCGACGCGGCGACGCCGGCGAGCATGCCGATGATGAACGAGGTGGTGAACTGCGGAATCCCGAAGGCGACGGCACCCACGACTGGGAGTGCGACTTCCATCGTGCCCGCGCCGCCCGCGAAGCCCCACTGGAGTGGGTAGATGGGCATGAGCGCCGGCGCGCTGGCGACGGACTGCAAGTCGACGAAACCGGGTGCGCCCGCAGCGATGACGCCCGTGACGGACAGGACTGCCGCGACGACGTACGAGACGATGACGCCGAGGAGCACCGGGAAGAGTTTGAACGCCGAGTGCGCGGTGTCGAGGTACTGCGAGAAGAGGACGATGAGCGCCAGCGTCAGGCCGAGCAACCACCAGTTGTTGGTGGCCGAGGTGACCTGCGGGACGCTGAACAGCGACAGGCCGATGAGTGCGATAGTCGGCGCGATGACGACTGGCGAGATGAACTTCCGGAGACGCCCGAGTAGCCCGAAGTAGCCGACGAACACTTCGACGGCCGCCGCGACGATGATGGCACCTTGCAGTTGGAGCAACGCCGTCTGCCACGCGACGCCTGCCGGGTCGGTGGCTTTCACGACGCCGATGACGGCGATTGCGGGGGCGAGCATCGAGAAGGGAGCGCCCTGCACGATGGGATAGCGGTTCCCGAACGTCGTCTGCATCAGCGTCGCGATGCCGGAGACGACGAAGAACGTCCCGACGAATCGCGGGACGACGTCGCCGGGCATACCCAACACTCCGGCGAGAATGAGGGGAACGGCGATGTTTGCGCCCACCATCGTGAGGTAGTGTTGGGCGCCGAGAAGGAGAGAGGTTGGAAGGGGTGGTTTGTCGTCGATACCGTACTGAACGAACGAAGAGGGTGATGAGTCGTCCGTCACGACCATCCCCCCGTATATGGCGGCTCTCTGCCGAGCATGGTTGTTGCAGGATTCTATTGGGAGTATATATGTCCTACTAATTCACACGTGTTAGTAGGACAACGCCTTTGTCGCGTCGGCTTGACGCGTGTCTCGTGAGTATACTTCCGTCGTCACCGCCGTCGAGACGCGACCGGTGGCTCGTCGGGTGGGCCCTCGGATACGCGGCCGTCGGTGCATCGTCGCTCGTCGTGCCGCTCTACGCCATCGAACTGGGCGCGAACGCGCTCTTCGTCGGCCTCATCGCGGCGACGGCGGCCTTCGCCGGTGCGCCCGGCGCAATCATCTGGGGGCGACTCGCCGCACGGTCGAATCGCCGCCGTCCCTTCGTCCTCGTCGCACTCGGAGCGACGGCGGGCGCACTCTTCGTCGTCTCACGCGCTAACTCGCCGGCCGCAGTCCTCGTCGCCAACACATTACTGTGGTTCGTCGTCGCCGCCGCCGCACCCGTGTTGAACCTCATCGTCGTCGAAGGCGTCCACCCGGACCAGTGGGACCGCCGATTCGGCGTCCTCAACCACTATCAGGGCTACGGCTGGTTGGGTGGCCTCGTCGTCGGAGCGGTGTGGTCTGCCGCCGCACCCCGTGTCTTCGCGCTCGACGCCCTCGGCGTGCAACGCTGGTTCCTCCTCGTTTCGGCAGTCGCCGCGGCAGTCGGTGCGCTCATCGTCCGCGTCTGGTATCCCGACCGGCCGACCGTCTCGTCGCGACGGTTCGCTCGCCTCTCGGCGGGTATCCGCCGGCAGAGCGGACTCATCGGTCGCTCCGTGCGAGCGGTCCCGTACGGACCGTCGCGACTGTACTGGGCGCTCCAAGAACTGGACGTCGCGGACTTACGAGCGAGAGCGAGTCCGTCCCTCCTCAGCTATCTCGCGGCCGCGACGCTGTTCTTCGTCGGGTTCTCCGTCTTCTTCGGCCCGCTTCCGGCCTACCTCATCTCGGCGGGGCGGACGGCCGACGAGGTGTTCGTCCTCTTCGTCCTGTCGAGTCTCGGGTCGGCGGTGAGTTACGCCCGCGTCGGCGCGCTGGCAGCGACTTACGACTCGCGGCGGTTACAGGCCGGTGCGTTGGCCACCCGTGGACTCGCGTTCCCCCTCGTCGCCGTCGTCGGGACGTCCCTCACTGCAGTGGCGGCACTCCTCGTCCTCGGGGGGACGTTCCTCGTCATCGGCGTCACGTGGGCAGTCATCGCCGTGACGGCGACGGGAATCGTCACCCGTCTCGCACCCGAGCGGATTCGCGGGGAAGCACTCGGCGCGTACACGGCACTGGCGAGTCTCGGCGGAGGTGTCGGGTCGGCACTCGGCGGTGTCGTCGCCACCGAACTCGGATACGTGACGGCGTTCGCACTCGCCGGCGGAATCGTCCTGACGGCGCTCGTCGTGGTGTGGAGTTCGGGAGAAAACGTCGTGCAGGGCCAACTGGCGTCGAGCGACTAGTTACTCGATGGCGTGGACTGGTGAAATCCAGACCACGAGGTCACCATCGCGCTTGATGACGCCCTCGATGGACTCGTCTTTCTCTAACGGCGGGTCTTCGACGTCGTCCATCGTGACGCGAACCACCTGATACACTTCGTCGACCAGCCATCCGGTCGCCGCCTCGTCTTCGAACTTGTTGGGGTCGAAGATGACGATGCGTTTGGACTCGCCCTCGTCGTCGATGCTGAGAAGCGACTTCGGGTTGATGATGGACGTCGTTCGGCCACGCAGGTCCATCACGCCCTCCACGTAGTCGGGGGCGTTCGGGACGCCCGTGAGTTGCCCTTTGTCGACGATTTCACTCACGTATTCGATATCGACGCAGTACGTCTCCGGACCCAACTGGAACTCGAGGACTTGCACCTCTTCTACGGAGTCCTCCTCGGCGTCGTCCTCTGCCACCTCGGTCGTGATTGCATCCTGTCGCATGGTGATATTCGGCGGGGCCACACCGCCGCCTGTCTACTCCACAGTGCAGCGATTCGGTCCATAAAGGTACGTACCTGATTATCAGCCCTGATTCCTCCCGGCGAGCGTTTATATACCCGATTTCCGAACCTCGGAGGTAGATGAGCGGTCAACGAAACGCCACTCTGACAACTCCGACGAGCCATCGGCAGGCGGCGCGTTCGACGTCCCCGAGGCCACCTCGGTATGGCCACTGTGGGTGGGGGCGATGAGCGCCGCCACCGGGGGGCCGACGCGTGCTGTCGTCGTCGACGACTCGCGGTTCATGCGGACGCTGATTCGAACACTCCTCGAAGACGCCGACGTGGAAGTCGTCGCCGACGCGAGCAACGGTCGTGAGGCGATTTCGGTCGTCGACGAGCACCGTCCGGACGTGGTGACGATGGACATCGAGATGCCCGAGATGAACGGCCTCGATGCGGTCGAACGAATCATGAACGACTGTCCGACGCCCGTCCTCATGCTCTCGGCACACGCCGAAGAGGACGCCGACGTGACGTTCGACGCACTCGATAGGGGGGCAGTGGACTTCGTGACCAAACCCGGTGGCGAAGTCACCTCCGAGATGCCACGAGTGAAGCGAGAACTCGTCGAGAAGATACAGTCTGCCGCGGCGGTGGACCTCAGCGCCACACAGGCCACGTCTCGGCCACCGAAGACGGACGCAGTCGAACAGTCGGCGACTCACTCGCCGGCATCTTCGACGGCGACGACAGACCTCCCGCCAGAAGGTTCGACTGTCGTCATCGGCGCGTCGACTGGCGGCCCGAACGTGGTCGAACGCGTCCTCGCGGCGCTTCCCGAAGCAGCAGGGCTTCGAGTCCTCGTCGTCCAGCACATGCCGGAAGGGTTCACGTCGCGATTCGCGGCCCGCCTCGACGACCGGTGTGACTACGAGGTGCGAGAAGCCGAAGACGGCGAGCGAATCGGCCCCGGGCAGATTCGCATCGCACCCGGCGGCTCACACCTGCTCGTCACGCGTGACCGTGCCGGTCGACTCACACTCGACCTCTCGGACGACGAACCACTCCACGGCGTCAAGCCCGCTATCGACCTCACGATGGCGTCGGCGGCCGAGACGGTCGATGGCCCCCTCGCGGGTGTGCTGTTGACCGGGATGGGTCGCGACGGCGTCGAGGGGATGAGCCAGATTCGGCGGGCGGGCGGCCACACTGTCGCACAGGACGAAGAGACATCAGCAATCTTCGGGATGCCGAAGCGCGCCATCGAGGCCGGGTGTGTCGAGACGATAGCACCCGACGGACGCATCACGGAAGAAACACTTCGCGGTATCACTACCTGACCATGGACGAAGAACTCTACCAGGCTTTCATCACCGAAAGCGAAGAGAGCATCACGCAGTTGAACAACTCCCTGTTGTCTTTAGAGTCCAACCCCGACGACACCGACGCCATCGACGACATCTTCCGACAGGCACACACCCTGAAGGGGAACTTCGGTGCGATGGGGTTCGACAACGCCGCGACGGTGGCCCACGCCGTCGAGGACCTGTTAGACGAGATTCGACACGGGCGCCTCGACGTGACCCCCGAGCGGATGGACCTCGTCTTCGACGGGATGGACCTCATCGTGGACATCCTCCACGATATCGAAGAGAATGGCGAATCTACCGTCGACCCCAGAGAGACAGTCGACGAGATTCGCGCCGCCGTCGAATCCGGTGGTGACTCGGGAAACTCGAAGCAGGCGGCGTCTGAGGGGACCGAACACGACGACGTCGACGTCGCCTCACTCGCCGCCACCACCGTCGAGACGGACGCCATCGACGCGACAGTCCTCACGCACGCCCACGTCGAACTCGACGCCGGGCAGATGAAGAGCGTCGACGCGGGAATCTTCCTCAGCAACATCCCCGAGAGCGTCGAACTCGCCGGGTCGAACCCGCCGCGAGACGGTATCGAAAACGGCGAGTTCGAAGATGGCTTCGACCTCTTTATTTCGGGTCTCGGGACGGACGCCGTCGAATCGGAACTGGGTGACCTCTGGAAAGTCGACCACGTCGAGACGACGGACGTCTCCGATGTACTCGGCGGTTCGCCACCGAGTGATGGCGAGGAAACCGCAGTGAAGGCCGCCGACGAGACGGCCACGGACGTTGCTGCCGACGACGCGGACGCAGACGCATTCGAGCAGGCGACGCCCGAAGACAGACCGGGGGACGTCGACGCGAAATCGGCCGACGACGACGCTTCGGTTCCCACCGGTAGTGAGGGCGACGAGTCACCAACGACTGCCGGTGCCGACGCCAAAACCGGTCAGTCACCCGACGCGGACGACGCAAAATCGGCCGAATCGACGGCATCCGACGCCGGTGACGACGAATCCGAAGACGGCGATTCGAAAGAAGCGCGGTCCATCTCGGCGGTCAAATCGGTTCGCGTTGACGTCGACCAACTCGACCAACTCCACGAACTCGTCGAGCAACTCGTGACGAGTCGAATCAAACTCCGCAACGCCATCGACGAACAACAGAACACCGCACTCGACACGCTCGACGAACTGGACAAAATCTCGTCGAACCTCCAGAACACGGTCATGGACATGCGCCTCATCCCGCTGAAGAAGGTGTTCGACAAGTTCCCCCGACTGGTCCGTGACCTCGCCCGCGAACAGGACAAGCGCGTCTCGTTCAAGGTAGAGGGCGAAGATATCGAACTCGACCGGACCATCCTCGACGAGATTTCCGACCCCCTGATGCACGTCCTGCGGAACGCCGTCGACCACGGCATCGAAGAACCCGACGTGCGTGAGGCGAACGGAAAGCCACGGACGGGCACCATCAAACTCTCCGCCCGGCGGCAACACGACACGGTCATCGTCACCGTCGAAGACGACGGCAGTGGTATCGACGCCGACGGCGTTCGCGACAAAGTCGTCGCAGAGGGCGTCGAAACCCGCGAAGACGTGAACAAGATGACCGACTCGGAGATATTCGACTACATCTTCCACCCCGGCCTCTCGACGAACGACGAGATTACGGACGTGTCGGGCCGCGGCGTCGGCATGGACGTCGTCAAGACCACCGTCGAATCGCTCGATGGGTCGGTCTCCGTCGAGAGCGAACCGGGCGAAGGCAGTAGGGTCAAGATTCGTCTCCCCGTCTCCGTCGCCATCATCAAGGTGCTGTTCGTGACAGTCGACGACCGTGAGTTCGGTGTCCCCATCAAGTACATCGACGAGATTAGCCGCCGTGACCGTGTCCAGACGGTCAACGGTGCGGAAGTCATCGTCCACGAAGAGACCATCTTCCCGCTCATCCGTCTCCGCGAGGCACTCGAAATCGACTCGCCACAACCCGACGACGGGATGGTCGTCCGCATCCGCCCCGACGACAGACAGGTCGCGTTGCACTGCGACGGCGTGACGAAACAGGAAGAAGTCGTCGTGACGCCGCTTCAGGGCCCGCTTTCGGGCGTCGGCGGCCTCTCGGGGACGGCCGTCATCGGTGACGGGAACGTCATCCCGATTCTCGACGTCTCCACGCTGGAGATGCCCGCCGACGGGAAACAGGCGATGCGGGAGTTCGATTCGAATTCGCTCCCCGAAACCGCAGAGGAGGCTGCTGACTGATGCCTGCGTCCGAGACGTCCGACCCGGCGTTCGACCACCTTTTGACGTACATCGAAGACTCGCTGGCGTTCCAGACGAGTTCGTACAACGACGCCTACCTCGACAGACGCATCTCCGCACGGATGCGCCGACGTCGGGTCGACGACTACGAGACGTACGAGGAGATGCTCCGGGACGAGGAAGAAGAACAGCAAGCCCTCCTCGACGCGCTGTCGGTCAACGTGACGAGTTTCTTCCGGAACCCGGACGTGTGGGATGCGCTCCGTGACGTGCTTCGGGACCTGAGTTCTCGGGGGAGTCGACGCGACCCGATTACGGTGTGGAGTGCGGCGTGTTCCGACGGCCGAGAGGCCTACTCGTTGGCGATGCTCGCCCACGACGACGACGAGGTGGACGAACGACGAATCGAAATCGTCGGCACGGACATCAAACGCGAGATTCTCCGCGCCGCCCGGACGGCCGAATATCACGCCTCGGAGACGAACGACGTGGCCGAGCAACTCGAACCGCTCGGTGACTGGGAACGGTACATCGACCGTGAGGACGACGTCTACCGAGTCAAAGACGAGGTAACCGACATGGTCCGATTCGAGCGACGTGACCTCATCCGCGAAGCCCCGCCGGGAACGTTCGACCTGGTCGTCTGTCGGAACCTGTTTATCTACATCAACGCCGAATCGAAGCGGGCGGTGTTCGAGACGCTCGGGTCGGCGCTCGAAACCGGTGGCTACCTCACTATCGGGATGACAGAGACGATTCCACCGACGTGCCGAGAGCAGTTCGACCCGGTGGAGAAACGGCTCCGCATCTACCGAGCGAGCGACGCCGACAGGAGCTGAACGATGAAACCCGGTGAACACAAACTTGGAGACACGAGGGGTCGCTTCCTCCAGGTTATCAAGAACGGCCGGGAGATTCACGACGTCGACTGGACGAGTGGCCGCATCCTCCTGTCGAACAAACGACTCATCCTCGCAGGGACCGGCGGCAAGCGGACCATCACCCTCGACGCCATCGAGGAACTCGGCGGGAGATTCGACGTCAACCAGCGAATCGCGACGGTTTCGGACTACTTCAGCCTCCACATCCCGTCGGGCGTCGTCCTCATCGCACCGGTCGATTACGACGAGTTCGAAGTGGACTTCTTCGGTGCACTGCTCAACTCGGCGCAGTTCCTCGCACGACACCCGGCAGTCGCCGGCGGTGTCGTCCAGAACACCGAGTGGGAGAAATCACGCCTGAAAGTCGAAGACGAGTCGGTGAGCATGGCGACTGTCGGCGGCAAGTTCGTCGAGATTCGACTGGACGACATCGGGGCCATCAAGACGGGCGAACGAAAGGTGGTCGACGACGTTCGGAGCGTCATCGAAGTCGAACACTCCGACGACGAAGGGACGAGTCTCCAGACCTACATCTCGGGGCCAGAACGCGCGATTACGTTCCTCTACTCGCTCCTCCGCGAAGGCGAAGAACTCTCGGAGACGTCCATCGAACTGAGCGAGACGGACAAACAGGTTCTCACGGCGCTCTACTCGGGGGTCGCACCGTTCGACATCCCCGACTTCCTCGGCCTGGACGTGGACGAAGTCGAGGAACTCTTCGAGCGCCTCATCGACCACAGAGTCGTCGAGGAAGTTCGCATCCGACACGAAGTGCAACTGAACGCGCGTGGCCGGAACATCGCCTCCGACGCCATCAACGAACAATAGACACCTTTCTAGGCGCTGTCGTCGGCCGACACCCGAAGTGGACGTCCGACAGGACTGACCGCTCCCTGCCAGAACGTGACTTTACATAGACAGTAGCCGAACCGACAGGCGATGACCGAACCGGTCGCCTTCCTGCTCGTTGGCGTGCTCTTCGTTCAACTGCCGTTAGCGCTCGTGATGTATCTCGACGCGAAGCGGTTGAATCTCAAAAACCCACAGAAGTACTGGTTCGGTGTGACAGTCCCGGCAGCGGGGTTCGTCGTGATACTCTACTACTTTTCGGCGCGAAAGGACCTCCCCAAGAAGGACCCCGAAGACGCGTAGAATTCGACCACCGAATCGACCGGGGGAGTACCGAGAACCCGTCTCAGACGTTGACGTCTTCTATCTCCTCGTTCACGACGAAGCGACCCTGTGGCGTCAGCGACGTCGGAAGCGTCTCGTCGTCGATGAGGTCCTCGTCGTGGAGCGTCTCCAGTGCGTCGTCTAACACCGCCTGCTCGACGCCGAGAAGTTCGCTGAAGTCCACCTCTGCGGCCATCTCGCCGGCGGAGTAGAGACCGACGAGCACTTCGAGTCCCTGTTCTGTGACTTCGACGTCGCGCACGTTGGATTTTATCCAGTGGTAGACGAGTCGGAGGTAGCGGCCGAGGATGTTCATCTTCCGTCGGGATTTGAGCGAAATTTCGGTGGTCACCGTCTGTCCCTGTTTGACGTGCTGAACCGAGAGGACGAGACGCGTCTCGTCGTCGACGGTCCGTTCGAGCACCTCGAAGAAGATGACGCTCGCAAGGTCGATGTGGAACGGGTCGCCGTCTTCGGTGAGTGGACCATCGTCGTCCGGGAACGTCACCGCTTCGTAGTCGAGGTGGAGGCCGGTGGGTCGCCGCGGCGTGTCGAGGACACGACCACCGATTCGCGCTGGGTGCGTGACTCGCGCACGCGACCCGTTGAGGACGGCGCGGAACAACAGCAGGGTGAACTTCTCGATAGTCTCGCGGTCACCGCCGATGACTGTGGTCCGCCGCTTCTTCCCGATGATGTACCCGACCATCACCGTGTAGTCGAAGAACTCCTCGACTTCGGGGGGAACCTGCCCGACGGCGATGTCGAAGATGGACGTAATCGGGATGTCCGTCTTGCTCTTGGACGTCGCGAGGATGAGTCGCTGTTGACTCATCAGCACGCGCCCCTTGACTGGGTCGAACGACGCGTTCCCGCCGGCGACGAAACTCGCGACGAAGTCGACGACGATAGACTCGCCGTTCGACGTTCGTCTTTCGGTGCGCCGTTCGGAGGTCTGTCGCTCTCGTTTCTCGCGGTTGTCGTCCGGTTCTGACTTCTGTCTCCGGTAGGCTTGCAAGAGGTCACTGTTGGCTACGTCACCTCCCTCCGGAGTCCGAGAGCGCGCGTTTTCGACCATCTGGTCGTCTGACTCACCTGATTCAGAGCCTGGTGGCTGTTTCTTCGTCATATGCTAATCAGTGCTCCTGCGAGCGACGACGTCGCGACTGCCATGAGCGACCCCACCCAGACGAGCACCACGAAGTGCAGATACGCGTTCGCCTTGTGTCCGCCGTCCACCATCCGAATCATCAGCGACGAGAGCAGTGCGTTGAATAGGATGATGAGGGTGAGCATGTACTCGATGAAGGGGACGTCGTAGACTCCCGCGTAGATGAGCGTCCCGAACTGGAGACTATCGAGGTTCATCTGCGTCGAAAAGGACGCGAGAATCTCGACGACTTCGAGGCCGATGAAGAACGCGAACGACGCCGACGCCGTAATCCCGTAGAGGACGCCGATGAGCGTAATCGTCGACTGCTTGCGCTGCCGACGGAGTTTGATAATCTCGTTCATGTTCCGACTGATGAGTTCGCCGAGTAGCTTCGGTTTTCCACCCATCGACCGGCCGACGTTGTACATCTCACTGAACTTCTGGACGAGGTAGGAGTTCGACTCCGCGGTGAAGAAGAACCACGACCGGTCTGGGTCGAGACGCATCCGGAGGCGGGTGTGCAGGCGACCAATCTCGCGGGAGAGGACGCCGAAGTCCTTCTTCCGAAGCGTCTCCAAGACGGCAGTCGTCGTACTCTGTTTCGCCGTCTCGGACGCACCCAGTGCCCGGATGAACCCGGGATACTCCTCGTCGCGTTCGCCGATGCGCTTTTCGTGCCGTCTGGCGACGATACCGGGGACGGCGAGTGGAGTCAACGGCGTCGAGATGAGGAGCGGAATCGGGAGGTCAGACATGATTGGGCGAACGATTTCGCCGACGATAGTCAGGTTGAACGTCCCCATCGCGAGGACGAACACCATGGCGATAGAGAGTCCGACTGCTCCGTAGAGGGTGATGTCTATCTGCCTGTCGGCCTTCGTCCGGTACTCACGCTGGTGGTACCACAGCGGGTCGTACGGAGACATCGTCCGGATGACGAAGTAAAAGCCCAGTTGGACGAAGATGAAGAGCACGATGACCGCACCGATGGTCATCGTCGCGTCCGTCCCGGTGAGGATGGGGAGCACGATGGCGTTGATGACGGCGAACGTCATCGACAGAATCATCGAGAGGTAGAGGTCCTTCATGACTTCGAGGTTCCCGAGTGCACTCTCGTAGACGGTGATGTACTTCTGAATCATCGCGTTCTGCTCACCGAGCAGGAAGTCGTCGATACTCTGGCCGGCGTTGATGGCGTAGGCGAGTCTGTCGAGGAAATCCGAGAGCGGTTTCGACGGGACTTCACGAGCACGTCGCACGCACGCGTCGTCGAGCGACTGGTTCCACGCGTCGACCAACTGGACGATGCGGTTCATCTCCGTCGCCAACTCGCCGTATTCTTCTTCACGCGCGAGCGTGCGGAAGACGGCGACACGGTCGATGTTCGTCGTCGAAAGCACCGTCATGTGCGTGATGAGCAGGTGAATCTGATTTTCGAGACTTCGTCTCGTCTGTTCGACGAGGAGGCGTGGGTAGAGGAACGCACCGCCGAGGAGCAGCGCTCCGAGGAGGAAAACCGGGATGCGGACGAGCACCGGGAGGGGGAGCGCAATCGCACCCGCAACCGAGAGGACGAAGAAGACGATGGCCGGTCCGAGGACCACGAGGAGGTACCGCGTGAGGTCCATCGGCATCTTCTCGTAGGACTCGACGACGTCGCTGAAGAAGTCTCGAACCTGCACCGCTTGCACAGACGTGCTCGGTTCCCCTGCCATATCGCTACACCCTCGCCATGTCGAACGGCAGTCCTTCGACGCCGTCGCGCTGGTAATCTTCGATGAGTTCGTTCACTTCGTGGTAGCCGAGGACGTTCTCCTGTATCGCCCGCCGGATGAGTTCTGCGCGGAACTTGATGTCGTCGTAAATCTTCCGCGTGTCGTCGTACCCGAGCAACGTCGCGACTTTCTGTTCCATGATGAACGAGTTGTTCATCCCCTGGAAGACGATGTCGTCGTTGACGGGGTCCCAGTAGAACGACTCGCGGGTGACGACGCCACCCATCTCCTTGGAGTAGCCTTCTATCTCCTGCACACTCGTCACGCGACGGAGGATGTCGTTGCCACGCTTTACGCGGTTCTGGAACAGCGCGATGTCGCAGTTCGACATGAACGTCTCGGGGACGTTGATGGGGTCACCCGTGAAACGCTGAATCATCGAGACGATGTCGGATGCGTGGAAAGTGAGCATGACCGGGTGACCCGTCTGGGCCGCCTGGAACGCCATCCGGCCTTCCTCACCACGGACCTCCCCGACGATGATGTAGTCGGGGCGAGAACGCAGTGCCGCCGCGACGAGGTCGAACATGTCGACTTCGGAGTCCGACCCGCGGCCCTCACGCGTGAGGAGTTGCTGCCACGTGTCGTGCGGCGGTAACACTTCGGCGGTGTCCTCTGCGGTGTATATCTTCGAATCCTGCGGGATGAACGAGAGGATGGCGTTGAGCGTCGTCGTCTTGCCCGACGCCGTCTCGCCGACGACGAACACCGTCCGTTCGTTCTCCAGCGCAATCCAGAGGTACGCCGCGAGTTCGGGCGAGAGCGTCCCCCACTTCGTAATCTGGAAGATGGAAAGCGGCACGTCGTCACCCTGACGAATCGTCAGTGACGACCCCTTCAGCGACACGTCGTCGGAGTAGATGATGTTGATACGTGACCCGTCGGGGAGCGTCGAGTCCACGATGGGGTGGGCGTCGGAGACTGGGTCGCCGATACGCTCACCCATGTTGCGAAGCCAGTTGTCGAACTGTTCTTTGCTGTCGAACTCGACGCTCGTCTCCAAGAGACCGAACGTCCCGTGGTCGACGTCGACCTGCCGGGGACCGATGACGTGAATGTCCTCGTTCTCCGGGTCGCGCATGATGGGTTCGAGTGGTCCGAGGCCGACGATGTCGCGGATGAGGCGGTACTCGATTTTGTCGTAGGTCACCTGCGGCACTTCGATACCGACGACGTCGAGGCGCTTCGCCACCGATTCGAGTGGGCCGTGGTCTTCGCCTTCGATGCGGACGATTTCGTCGAGGAGTTCCTCGATGCGTTCTTCGTAGTCGGCGCTTTCTTCGGGTGCCGGTTTCGAGACGCTGCGTTCGAGCAGTTTGTCTTTGACGCGGGCGAACACCTCGAGTTCGTCGTCGTCCATCTCCGGTTCGATGACGTAGTACTTCGTCGTCTCACCGAAGTTACCGTAGATTTGGCAGAACACGGGCCCACCGAGGTGGTAGATGATGTTCGGACGGCGCGACTCGTAGTCGCCGGGTTCGTCGACGAGCATCGGGAACTCACCCGTAATCTGCCGGAATCGCTTGAGGTGGTCCCGGAGGTGGGGCCACTTCATGGCGAGGCGTTTGAGGTCGTCCGAGAGTCTGGCAGAACCGTGTTCGGTCGCCATCTATGCCACGCTCCTCGACTCGATGACGAGACCGATTCCCGACCGAACCGAAAAGCCGACGCGGTCACCGACCTGTTGGCCCATCCCCGCGAACCGTTTCACGAAGATGTTTCGGCGGACGTCGTTGCCGACTTCCACCATCTCGAGTTCGAAGTAGACGTCGGCGATAGAGCGGAACGGGCCGATAGAGCCCTCGTCGACCGACGATGGGTCGACGGTGAGGATGATGGTCTTGCCCTTCGTCGTCAACTCACGGAAGAAGGAGATGATTTCGAGGGCCGCCTGTCGTTCTTCGTTCTGCCGAACGAGTGCTTCGAACTGCGGGTCGTTGCGGAGGATGGCGTCGAACGTGTCGATGATGATGACGTCGGCGTCCCACAGCGTCTCTGCGTCCATCAACCGACGGAGCAGTTGCTTGCGCTCTTGTTGCCCGCCAGAGAGCGCACCACTGCTGTCGATTTCGGCCTGTAAGAACAGGATTTCTTCGTTCAGCAGGTGTTTGACGACGTCGTACGAAAGCGAGTACATCTGGTCGAGGAAGCCACGGACGCCCAGTTCCGTCGAGACGAGCGTCGTGACGGTGTCTTCCTGACAGAAGCCGTAGCTGAATCGCTGCGATAGCACACTCTTTCCGGCACCGTAGTCGCCTTCTATCAGGACGATTGCGCCCTTCGGCATGCCACCACCCAGTTCCTTTTCGAGACGGTCGTGTCCCGACAATCCGAGAGAGTATTGACTGCTCATGGTACGTAGAATTCGAACACCTCCTCGTCGCCGTCGACGATGACCTTCAGACGGTGGTCGTCCGGCGAGGAGAGGGTGAGGTTGTTCACTTCCAGTTCGACGACGTTGCTCGGCCGCCATTCGTTACCGTCGACGACGGACGTGTTCACGTCGGACTGGTACTGTGCATCGACGATGATGTCGAACCCACTGCTCGTCGCAGGGAGGGTTCTGAGACCGGTGTTTTTGACGTAGACGGTCAGCGTGCCGCTCGTCTCGTTGTAGACGCTGGCGTCCGGTTCGCTGATGACTTCGATGTCGGTTCGAATCTCCGAGCTCACGTCGCCACCTTGCTCGTCGAGCGAACTGCTGATTCCGGTGACCGTATCGATGAGGACGCCGGAGACGCCCGCCGCGACGACGATGCTGGCGATAAACAGGATGAGACTCGGGACGGAGATGTCTGCCATCTAGCTCACGCCCCCCGTCGCTGCGACGCCGGCCCCGGTGACGACTTTGACGCGCGTCGGTTGCGTCGGGTTCGTCACTTCGACGGTGAGGTTCTCTCCAGGGGGCCAGACGTTCGTCGACTGACTGCCGCCGACGCTCGTGGTATCCGGTGTGCTGTAGTCGTTGTCGACGAGCACTGTCGTCTCGTCGACTGCCAGCGTCGACGCACCCGTGTTCGTGACGTTTACGACGAGCGTGGCGTTCCCGGAGTCGTAGGTGGCGTTCGCCACTGTAATCGCGGTGTTCTTTCGTTCGAGGGTCAGTTCCGAGTCGTCGCTCTGCGCCTCGAGCACGTTCTCTGTGGCGTTAGACGTCGCTGTGTAGAGCGTCCCCGTCGCGATGAGGACGCCCAGGAAGATGATGGCCGTCGAGCCACTAACACCGAAGCCCATCGAACTCCCCCCCGTACGCGACGAGTTCTTCGAACAGTCGTCTCTCGGGAGCGTCCTCGGCGAGGCGACTGACGAACGCGAGACTCGCCTGATGGTCGTCGATTCGAAGTTCGGTGTCGTCCTCGTCGTCGTTAGCTGCAGCGACTTGCCCGACGTGGGCGTTCAACTGGTTTTCGACGGGGCGCGAAATCCACTGCTGTTCGCGGTACTGTCTGAGCGCCCGCGACGCACCCAGTGCACCGCCGACAGAGACGAGGTGTTCGACCCACTCGAGGACGAGCACTTCGGCCACGTAACTGGCGGGCAACTGCGTGAGGTAGGCGTCGGAGTCCACCACCGTCGTGGTGACGAACTCGTCCGCAGTTCGGGTCGATTCGGTCGTCTCGACGACATCGTCGTCGTCGCTGTCGGCGTCTTCGATGTCCGAACTGAGTTCGTCTTTCGCCATCGCGGCGGACGCGTACTCCGCTTCTAACTCGTCGAGGGTCTGTTCGACGTCGTCCGTTTCGTCGGGTTCGGCCGTCGCCTCGAACGCTTCAGGCTCGTCGTCGCCGACGGCGTGGTCCGCATCGGGTTCGCTGACGGCGTCTGTCTCCGGCGACTCGTCGAGGAGTTCTTCGGAGTCGACGTCTTCGAACGATTCCTCGGCGACGTCGTCTTCGAGTTCCGCTTCGTCTTCGTCCCACCCACCGGACTCTTCGTACTCCTGTTTCAGGTCGTCGAAGCTCGCCCCGCCGGCGGTGCCGGCGTCGTCGGGTTCGTCGTCCGCTTCCAACTCGCTGTCGAGTCCTTCTGCCGGACTCTCTCGTTCTGCGTCGACGAGTTCGTCTTCGGCAGCGCGTTCGGCTTCCTGTTCGCCGGTTTCGGCGTCGAGTTCGCCGAAGTCGTCGTCGAAGAACGTCTCCGCTTCTGCGTTGGCGACTTCGGGGTCGAGATGCTCTTCGTCTTCTGCTTCTGCTTCGAACAACCCGAAGGAACCACCGCCGTCGAGGCCGCCCATCTCGCGGGCGTCGTCGACGAACGGGTTGATTCCACGGGTAACCATCTCGTAGATGTCGAGCAGTTTCCGAATCGTATCTTCGAGTTCTTCGACGGTTCCACCGATCTGTTTGTTCTCTTCTCGAACGGTGTTCATCCCCGACGAGATGGCGCTCACTTCGTTCTCGAGTTCGCCTACGCGGTCCTCGAGCTCTGCGATTTCCTCGTTGTTGCCGTCGTCGAATCCGCCGAAATCGTCGTCGTCGAATCCTTCGTCGAGGTCGTCGCCGAAGTCACCAAACTCGTCAGAGAGGTCGTCGACACCCTCCTCGAATCCAAGTCCATCGTCTGATGACATATGTTGTTCTTCCGTGTCAGCTTCGTCCCCGGCGTCGGCCGTCTCCGTGTCGTTCATCCATTCCATCATGCGCGACGTCCACACCTCCGTACCGTACGGACGGCGGTTCTGTCGAGCGACTGCCTGTCACCCGCCTGGTCGCCGGACCGGCCGGGGAGGTCCAACGGACCCGGGGGAGCAGGTAACATTACTGCATGGTACGTAAGTCGATACAAGAAAGTTCCCGTCCCGTTATCAACTCCGATATTCGGTCAGCTGAGAATTTTACATCGAACGAGCCGTAATAAAAGCGTGACGTTGGCCTCACACCGGTGAGAAGAATTATCCGGCGGGGGAACCGATGGTCGTTCGACAGTCAACACTCGTCGCAATCAAATTATGACAGAACTAGTCAAGACCGGTGTCGAAGGACTCGATTCCATCCTGAACGGCGGTATCGTAAAGAACGCCGCGGTACTCATCAGTGGCAATCCGGGGACAGGAAAGAGTATCCTCGGCCTGCAGTACCTCTACAACGGCGTCGACCAGTTCGACGAAGGTGGGTTGTACCTCACGTTCGAAGAGGCTGAAGACGACATACGGGAAGCGGCGGAATCTATCGGCTTCGACCGCTGGAACGAGTACGTCGAATCCGGTAAGATAAAAGTCTACGACAAACGGACTCTCCTCCGCGACGGCGACTTCTCTTCGACGCTCGACCGTATCCTCGACGACCTTCAAGATACGGACTACGACCGACTCGTCCTCGACTCGCTGACGATGTTCCAACTCTTCTTCGACGACGAGAAAGAACAACGCCAGTACCTCCTGAAGTTCATCGACATCCTGAAAGACAGCGGCCTCACGTCGCTGTTGACGACCGAACAGTCGGCAATCTTCCCCGAGACGGACATCGGCCTCGAAAACTTCCTCACGGACGGGAACATCTATCTCATCCAGAGTCCGGCCGGCGCGACGAGCAACCGGTACATCTGGGTCGCCAAGATGCGCAAACAGAGCATCAAGAACTCCATGTTCCCACTGGAGATAGAACAGGGCGGCATCAAAATCTACGAACAGGCGGCAGGCTTCTCGATGGTCGGCGAGTCGCCGCCGTGGTTCGGCGAAGAGACAGAGTAACGACGGTCGTTCGTTTTTCACTTCGCTTCCACTCGAAGACCCATCTGTGTGCTTACGTCGTCGACGACCGTCGCCGCAACACACTCTGAAAGAGTAACGCAGTCCACGACGCCGAACGACTCCGAGAAGTGTGAAACGACGCAAGCGGAGCGGAGTGCCGTCGCTCAGTGAGAAGTGAGATAAAGTGAAAACCGCTTAGAGCCGAATTTAGAGTTCGACCGGTTCGCCCTGAGATTTGCCAGCAAGCTGCTGCGGCATCGTCAGGATGACCTGCGTCGTACCACCGGTGCGGCTCGTGATTTCGAGCGTGACTTTTTCGCCCGTCGACAGGCCAACATTACTACCGGATTCGATTGCGGAGCTGTTGATCTTCACCTCGTAGCGGTCGTTCATGCTGTTGAGGACGCCGAACGAATTGTCGTCGTCGGTGACCTCGTTGAGGAGGAACGAGTCTCCTGTCGCGTACGTCTCGACCGTCTCATTCGTCAACGTCGTAACCTGCGTATCACTGAGGTACTTTATCGACGTCTCGTTCATGTCCACCGCGTCCGAACCTGCCGCGAGACGGACAGTCATGGTGATGTCGGTGATATCGTCGTTGGCACCAACCGTACCGTGCGTGTTCAGCACTTCGACACGGTTCGTGACCTTGTTGACAGATTCTTGTCCAGCATCTTCAGCCGTCGCCTGCAGGAATCCTGCCGTGTTGACGAGGACGCCCGCCGCGATTGCAGCGACGAGGACCATCGCGATGAAGACGATGAGGGTCCCGATACCGACCTGACCGCGTTCTTCTTCGTTGAATATTTCGAACATTTGTATCACTCCTTAGAGGGCCACCGGGTTGTCGTCCTGCTTACCTGCGAGTTGCTGAGGCATCGTCAGGATGACTTGCGTCGAACCGCCCGAACGGCTCGTGATTTCGAGCTTCACCGATTCACCGGTGGAGATACCTGCACCGTTCTCCTCGACCACCGACGCGTTGATGATAATCTCGTAGCGGTCTGCTTGGTTGTTCAGAACTGGGAACGAGGTGTCGCCACCGTCGTCAAGTTTGTGGGCGGTGAACTCCGTAGCGTTGAGACCTTCATCTAACGTTGCGTTGTACGCCCCGACACTTCGGAGCGTGTCACCGGCCGCGTCACTCGTCTCGTTCTTGTAGACGAGGTTCTGGGCCGTCTCGTCACTCAGGTACTTGATCGACGTGTCTTCTAACGAGACACTGCCGGAGCCTGCTGCGAGGCGAACGGTAAGGTTGATGCTGTCAACCGCGAGGCCGCTCCCGCTCTCGTTGACCATTCCGTGGACACTGACGACGTCGAGTCGGTTCGTGACCTTGTCTACACTTTCCTGTCCTGCGTCCTGTGCTGTGGCTTGCAAGAAGCCCGCCGTGTTGACGAGGACGCCCGCCGCGATTGCGGCGACCAAAACCATCGCGATGAAGACGATGAGGGTCCCGATACCGACCTGACCCCGGTCTTCAGTTATGTTTTCGAACATGGGTTGTCGTGGGGGTCCCACTCTAGCGAGCGGCGACCTTCGACCGGACACTTGAACAGGATGTACATAACGCTACGGACCTCAATATCAAGACTGATAGCGACAAACTGTAGCGCAATTGAGGATAGATTCTTCGTATGCTCGCACGCGCGAAGAGTAGAGACCCCTCGAAAATCAGAGAGGTAGAATACGGAGCCGAGAGTGCGTCAGTCCTGTGCGATTTTTCGCCAGACGTCGTCGAGTTTGTTCTTGACTTCGGGGCGTTCTGTCACGCTCACCGTGTAGTCGTCTCGCTCGAACCGGACGACGATTTCGTCGACTTCACGGCGGTACACGTTGGTTCTGCGGTGTTCGTCCGAGAGGACTCGGTCGTTGAGTTCGAGGAGTCCGGCAGCGGTCAACTCCTCGATTCGGCGATAACAGGTTGCGATGGGAATATCCAACATCTCGCTAAACTCCTGTGCTGAGTGCGGTTCGTCCGCTGCCCGGAGGATATCAGGGTTGTACTCGTTTCCCAGTGCCGAGAGGGTCCTGTCAGACTCCATAGATAGAGATTCATCGGTACGCCCGGCTTGTTAATATGTTGGTTGCCGAGTTGGCACGTTCTCAATCGTAGTATTGGATACTCGATTTCAGTTCGGCGTGCCGACGATGGAATTATATATCGTCACTCCGAGCATCTGGCGATGGACGACGACGAGCGTCCAACCGGTCGAACGCGTGAGCAGGGCGTCGTCGACACCGACGACTTGGACATCAGTCACGACGAACGCGTCGCGCAAATCGACTCCGGGCGATACGTCATCACGACTGGGAACACGCCACCGCGACCCGATTTGGACGCGGACGAAGACGAGACGGGCGAGGATAACAGCGAGGAACCCGCCGACGGGAGCGAGAGCGAGGGCACCGACGCCGAAGCAGAGAAAGACACCGACCAGACGGAGGACCGTCGAGAAATCGTCCTTCCACGAGACCCGCGAAAACGAGCGATTATCGCCAGACGACTCCTCGCCGAGCGCGTCGGGTCGATTCGAGCGGACCACGCGCTGGTCGCGACGGCCCTCGTCGATGGGAACGTCGAACGACACGAAGCAGTCTCCAACGACGTGACCGACGTCTTTCACTCGCTCGTCACCTGGTACGCCGACGCCGTCGGGAGCGGTGAGACACCGACCGACGAAGTGCTCGGAATCTTGCTTCTGGCGTCCGAGGTACAGGTCACCTATCCGGGGCGTGCAGTGGCGGCCCTCGCCGCGGCCCACGGACTCGGCCGGAACGACTCGATTGGGAACCTGCTCGACGCCGTCGAAGAGTCTGGAGCGTCGTTCCCGCCGTAACGTCGAGCGGAGACCACCTTCGCCCTCTGTTGGTTTTTCGAGTATTCGGTCGACGGCCAGCGGTGCTGTCTCGCCCAGTGGTGGACCCACACTCCCGTGACCCGTATCAGGCTTGATAATGGGGGAGAAGGGTTTATGGTCTGATTTTAGGAAATCTCGATGCATGGCAAGCAAGGTACTGGTCGTGGACGACTCTGCGTTCATGCGGAACCTCCTCAAGCAGCTTTTAGAGGGAGAACACGACGTCGTGGGCGAGGCCGAAAACGGTGTCGAGGCAGTCGAACTCTACCGAGAACTCGACCCGGATGTCGTCACGATGGACGTGGTGATGCCGATTCGAAACGGTATCGAAGCGACGTCCGAAATCAAATCCGAAGACCCCGGTGCGTCGGTCATCATGTGCACGTCAGTGGGCCAAGAGGAGAAGATGCGCGAGGCAGTCGAGGCGGGGGCAGACGGCTATATCACGAAACCGTTCCAGAAGCCCAACGTCCTCCAGGCCATCGCAGACGTCATTCAGGCAGAGGCATGAATCTCGACGTACGGTCGCTCCGCACGTTCAGTCGACTCGCTCACTCGGGGGCCGAGAAAGCGGCGGGGTCGGTGACCACGCTCGCTGGTATCGACACGTACGTCAACGTCACGAAAGTGGAACTCGGGACGAAGGCCGACGTGGAAAACGAGTTCGCCGAAACGGACCTCGTCAGCGTCAACATCGGGTTCGACGGTGGATTAGACGGCCGGACCGTTCTGGCCTTCTCACCCGAATCGGCAGCGCGTCTCGTCGACGCTCTGATGCCGGGAATCGATACGACCGACGCAGACGGCGAACTCGCGGCGAGCAGTCTGAAAGAAGTCGCGAACATCATGCTCGGTGGGTTCATCGACGGGTGGGCGGATTATCTCGACACCTCTATCGACATCACCACACCGACGTACGTCGACGAAGAGGGAGATGGCCCACTCGAAGACATCGAAGCAGATGGATTCGAACACGACGACGAAACCGAGCGTATCCTCGTCTTCCGCAACCAACTCGAAGCGGCGGACGACGCGATTGGCTTCGACCTCTACATGATTCCGACGCCGGCGTCTATCCAGACTATCGTCGAAGCGAGCGGTGACGGTGGTGCACTCCCCGTGGAGTCGTTCGCGGCGTTCTCGGAGATGATAGACGACGGCGCTACACAGGCGTCCGACGACATCACCGCGATGACGGGTATCGAAACCGACGTCGAGGTGAGTCGGCTGAGTTTTGTCCCGATAGAGGGCGTGCCGATGTCGTTGACCGACGCCGTCCGCCGTGGCGTAGTCCTGGAGTTCAGCGGGATGCCGAGTGGCTACATCGCCATCCTCTTCGACGAACCCTCCGCCGAGAGCATCGCCAGTTCGCTCCTTCCGGGCATGGAAGACGACGAAGCGATGCGACAGAGTGCGATTCAAGAGATTGGAAACATCGTCACGTCTGGCTTCCTCGATGGGTGGGCGAACACGCTCGAGACCACTATCGAAATCTCCCCGCCCGAGCACGTCCACGACATCGGGTCGGCTATCGTCGACCCACTCGCGACGGACCTCGCACAGTCACAAGAGTACGCGTTCCTCATCGACTCGACCATCCGGACGGACGACGACGAGTTCACCTGCGATATCTACGCGCTCCCGGACGAGACGGAGTTGCGAAAAGCACTCGAACAGCTCTCTCCCGCCGCATAACGCTGTCTTGGAGATTCCCGAGTAATGCAAGTATACACCACGGACACACCCACGTCGACGTCGGGCAGAATCAAAGTCGGCATCGCCGAGTTCGCCGTCGACAGCGACGGAAACACGCTGACGACGAGTGGACTCGGCTCCTGTGTCGGTATCGCACTCCACGACCCGGACGCGAACGTCTCGGGACTCGCACACGCGATGCTCCCGAAAGCAGACGACGGTGGCAAACCGGCGAAGTTCGCAGATACGAGTATCGAATCGCTCCTCGCAGAGATGGAAGCGGTCGGTGCCGACCCGACCAAGGTCGTCGCCAAACTCGCTGGCGGCAGTAAGATGTTCGACTTCGACTCGGCCAACGGCGGCACGAGTATCGGTGAGCGAAACGTGGACTCCGCCCGCGAGACACTCGACAAACTCGGTATCGACGTCGTCGCAGCAGACGTCGGCGGCGGACACGGACGCTCCCTAGAGTTCGACTCCACGACCGGAAACCTCCGTGTACGGAGCGCGAACGCCGGCGACCAGACCCTCTGAGGAGCCACGATTTCATGGCCGTTTTCGACTGCCGAGCGACGGTTCTAACACCTCAGATATCACGAGTGATAATGGCTCGGGTAGATTTATAGTACCTCCTTCGAGTCTTCTCACAAACGGTACGATATTCGCGTGTGACATCTCGATAGCGCTTTGCGCTCTCAACCCAAGTTGGGGAACTTGGGGGAGTCGTGCCGTCTCGATAACGAGGAGACCATGTATTTGGACCCGGACGACTACGACCCAGACGAAATCCGACGCATCGCCCGTGATACACCGACGCAGCGACGAAACGGTGACTCTCACCTCGACGACAGGAGCCCGTTTCGGTTCAACAATCCGCTGTTCGACAGGGGTGGTCAACCCGCGTCGGAAGCCCTTCGTTCGAGTCAACTCGAACATCTACTCGTCCACCAGTCCCGCGACGAGGACCACGAAATCGAGAAACCGTATCTGCGGTCACTTCCCGACAAATACGGCGCAGAGCGCGTGGTCTTCGACTGGTTGGAGTTCCTCGTGCTGAAGAGCGGTTTCAAACGGGCGATGGACGCCCTCCAGTATTACAAGTCGGTCGGATGGGTCACCGCAGACGTCGAAGAGACGCTTCGAGACTACTTGCTCGGATTCTCTGCGGACGTCGAAGACCCGACGGAACTCGAGGTGGACGACCACCTGCTCAGTCTCGTCTACGTCGCTCGACTCTCGTCGATGGTGTAACCACGGGACCGGACGTCCCGAGACCGGTCTCTCCTCGTATCAACTACTTTCGTACACATGACTCACAGCGACGACAGTTCAGACGGGTGGTAACGAATGATAGAACATCCCGTTGACTCGGACAGCGAGACTCCCGCCGACGTTGCTATCGCCGGCGAGGGCACCGCCACGCCAATCGGGGTCAAACTCGGCAGTAACCGGACCACTATCGTCTTCCGTGAAGACGGGGCACGTGAGACGGTCCAGGCGTTGTCGTGTCTCACAGTCCCCGACAATCCAGCGGCCAGTGACACCCGTGTCCACTACGGCGAGACGGCAGCACGACGGTTCCCAGAACGGACGGAGTACGTCCTCCAGTCGGGCCTTCCAGCGGACGCGACCAGTGGCCGACAGACCGAGCAGTTCTTCGACGCACTCTGTACCGAGTACGACCTCCCGGCAGACAGCGCCGTCGTCTACGCAATCCCGTCGGTCCCCGACGAGTGTGGGTTGGTCAATCTCTCGACAGTCGTCGACCGGAGTGCCGTCGGCGAGGTGCTCACTCGTGGGTTCCCCGAATCGCTCTGCGGGTCGATTCCCGCACTCGGCGACGGGGTGGAGGCAGTCGACCAGATATTCGTCGCGCTCAACCTCGGTGCGACGACGTTCGAAGCCTGTGCGTACCGACACGGTGACAGACAGGCACCGTTTTCGACGGACGACGCCACTGGCCGGAGCGTCGACTGGGCTATCGTCGACGCTGTCGAAGAGGAGACGGACGGGGCCGTGACGCTCGATAGGGAAACCGCCCGCGAGTACAAAGAGACGCACGCCGACTTCGACTCGTACGAACCGTTTTCCGACACCGTCGAACACCCAGACGGCGGCACCCACGAGTTCACCGTCGAACACGGGGTAATGGGTCCGCTGGACGCCTACCTCGACGACGTAGTCGACGCACTCGATACGGGCTTCTTCTCACGTCTGGCGAACCGACATCTGAAGACCTACCAACTCGCCCTCACGCGCCCACTCGTCGTCACGGGAGGGATGGCGTGTGTTCCGGGGCTGGCGGACGAACTCGCAGGACGACTCGGAGAGCGACTCGGACGCGACGTGACCGTGGTCACTCCGGACCGGCCGGATACGGCCGCCGCCGAAGGTGCCTACCGAATCGCAGAACGTCTCGTGGCCGACGACTGACCGACAGGTCACCAATAGTTTTTCACGACACCTCGCCGTCAGAGAGCGGTGCCGTGTCAGTCCGTCTCCGTCTCGACAGGCGCCTGCTGCGAGCTCGACAGCGACCGGTCCGTCTCTTGGAGAATGACGATAGCAGTCGTCCCCCGCGGTTCGTTCTCGGTGAAGACGAGTCGACCGTTCGACCGGTCGATTATCCAGTGGACGAGCCAGAGGCCGAGGCCACTGATGTGTTGGAGCGGTGTCTCGGTCCCCGATTCGAGGACAGCGAGTTCGGCGTCGGGGATGCCCGGCCCGTTGTCCGAGATATGGACTTCGACGAAATCCGACGAGACAGGCGACTCTCGTATCGAGACGCTGACCTCGGGGAGGATGCGGTCGTTGTGTTCGAGCGCGTTGTCGAGGAGGTTCTTGAGTGCCGACTCGACCAAATCGTCGGCGGTGACCCACTGTTCGTCCGGCAGGTCGCGGGTGATAATCGCCCGTGGGTAGTCTGACTCGATGGCGTCGACCTGTTCTTCGATTCGCTCGACTATCTCCACCGGAGCGAGTTCCCCCGACCCACGGTCGAGCGTCGTATCTATCTGCCGCGTCTGCTCGCCGAGTTCGACTAGTGACCGCGCCTTTCGCTTGATGGTCCTCGCGTGGTCTTTCGTCTCCGCAGGGATGCGCTCGTCTAAGAGGAGGTCCGCGTGGCCGAGGATGACGTTCATGTCGTTTCTCAGGTCGTGGCGGAGCACACGGTTGAGGACGCGCAGTCGTTGTTCGTACCGGTAGCGGTCGGTCACGTCACGAGCGTTCAACACGACGCCCTCGATTGCGGGTTCGTCGAGGAGGTTGACGCCGACTGTCTCGAACCACCGCCACGACCCGTTTTGGTGTCGCACTCGGCACTCGGTTCGGACTGGGTCGTCGCAATCGACGACTTCTGTCAATCGTTCGCGGACTTGCTCTCTGTCGTCGGGGTGGATGAGTTCGATGACGTGCTGGTCGACGAGTTCGTCACGAGGGTATCCGAGTGCGTCTTCTATCGACGGACTCGTGTACTTCCGGACGCCCGATTCGTCGAGGACCGTGATGATGTCTCTGGAGTTCTCGATGAGTGCGCGGAACTCCTCTTCGGTCTGCCGGCGTTCGGTCACGTCGTGGAAGACGAGTAACTTCGCACGGTTCTCGGTCTGTTCTGCGACGGGGCTACACCGAACTTCGAAGTGTCTCCGAGTGCTCCCGCTTTCGACGGTTGCCTCGGAACGGTCACGTCCTTCGAGGACGGGTCGCACATCCGAAGGACACCGAACCACGTCGAGGACTGGTTGCCCGATACAGTCGGCAGTCGAGGGTTCGAGGAGGTCACTCGCCGCACTGTTCGCCTCTACGACCCGGTCGTAATGGTCCAGTACGACGACAGCGTCCCGCATCTCCGAGATAATCGCGTCGCGGGCGACCGGTGTGATATCGAACAACCGGTACCGAAGCAGTGCCCACAGGACGATTGTCGAACTCAGCAGAAACGAGAGGGGCGTCGGGTCGACGGGTATCGACGGCCGTAAGAACAGACTCACACCGAACGTCGTACTCGGAATCCCGCCCATCCCGGTGAGTAGTGCCGCCTGTTGCCTGTGGACGCCACTGCTGTTGAGTGTCTTCTTCGCGAGGATACTCAGACCGGCGATAGTGATACCGCTGGTGTAGATGACGTGCAGGCCGACCATGGGGTTGTCCACACCGGCGAAGACTTCTGAGAGACCCGTCAGGAGGACCACTGGAGGGGCGAAGAACCCGTGGTACTGGGTCGTGAGTCCGAGCACAATGACGACGGCGGGTTCGACTGCGATGAGTGCGAGTGCCCGGCGAGTGACGTGTTGGCCCTCACCTGCGTAGACGAGCGTGAAGACGAGCCACACGCTCGGGAGCGACGTACCGCCAATCCAGGCGAGACGCACGTAGAACTGCGCCGCGTCCGCCGTCGTCGCGAGAAGAGAGAATCCGTAGCCCGTCGCCCAGATAGCCGCCAGCAACGAGAGGAGAGCGAACGGTAACCGAACGCGTCGAGAGTAGAGCCGAAACCGCCCCAAGACCACGATGGCGACGATAGCCGAGAGGGTGCCAGCGCCGAACAGTCCGTACACGTACGGCAACTGGCCAGTGGTCGTCATGGATGGGGTTCGGTGTGCATCTGTGACTCTCGTCCGTTCAGGTATCGTCGATGAATATCACATCGACTCGACAGTACAGGCGTCTCAACTGTCTCCCTTAAGCCGTTCGGCCTAGTTTTCTGAATTGATAATCGACTATCGCCGACGGATATCACCGAGACGGGAGAAGACCTGTCACCGGTAGCACATCCGCCAGAACGCTTAATTCCGAGGGATACGGAACCACCAGTAGATGCCAGTCGGCCCGAAACCCAGCGACTTTTCGAGACTCCAGCGCGCCATCGACGCCAGGAGCGAAGCGTCGTTCGATTGGGTCGACGAGCCTGAAAATGAGTCGTGGCGAGAGACGGCTTACGAGCGACTCATCGCGGCGACGGCGATGGTCACCTCGGACGGTGAGGCGTATCTCGAATCGATACCCCGAACGCCACGAGCAGAACAGGTGCTCCTCGACTGGTGTGTCCACCTCGTCGAACGTCTCGGTGGTCGCGGCGCGATGCTCATGGTTTCGTACTACCGTGACATCGGGTGGGTCGGCGACGACGCTCACGACACGATTCACGACCGAATCGTCTCGTTTTCTGCGCCATCGGAGTTCGAAGACGCACCCACGGAAGAAGACCACCTCCGGAGTTTCTCTTACATCGCCCGACTCGCGTCGATGGACGACTGACCGGACCGTCGGGGGACGAACCCCCGAGTCTCCCGTGTCTGGTTCTAAACGCGAAAAAGTCGCCGTCTTACTTCTCGCGCCGAGCGAGTGCGTTGCGGTGTGCCTGACGGATGACGAGTGCGTAGTCCGACCGCATCTCGGGCGGGGTCATCGGTTTCGTGTAGGTCGCTCGTGGTTGACTTGAGGTTGCCATGACACCAATTACGCGCCAAAACGACATTATGGCACGCTCTGACATGATTTCACTGTGTGCGTTGGTTTCACAGCGTGTCGAGTGTTAGCACGATTATTGCGAAGCGTGACCCGGTGACCGGTCACGAGGGACGAACCCAATTAGTGCGTGCCGACGCCGAGTAGATTCGAAGACTGCACCCGCGTTTCGAGGTAGGTTGCCCTTCAGAGGCCGAGTTGGCGGCCGATGACGAGGTGCTGAATTTCGCTCGTCCCCTCGCCAATCTCCATCAGTTTCGCGTCGCGGTAGAATCGCTGCGGCGCGAAGTCCGTCGTGTAGCCGTACCCACCGAGTACCTGCACGGCGTCTTCTGCGACTTCGCGTGCTGCCTCGGAGGCGTCGAGTTTCGCCAGCGCAGACTCCTTGCTGACGCGATTGCCGGCGTCGTACTTCGTCGCCGCCTTGTGGGTCAGGAGACGGGCGCGTTCGGTCTTACGGTACATCGAGACGAGTTTGTCGCGGATGGCGTCGAACTTCGAAATCGGTTGGCCGAACTGTTCGCGCTGGCCGGCGTACTCCTTGGCGTGGTCGTAGGCCCCCTGTGCGAGTCCGACCGACAGCGCGGCAATCGAGATACGGCCACCGTCCAGCGTCTTCATGGTCTGTTTCCATCCCTCTCCTTCCTCGCCGAGGAGACGGTCCTCGGGCACCCACACGTCGTCGAAGGAGAGTTCGCACGTGGGTGAACAGTTGAGGCCCATCTTGTCCCACACCGTCGTCACCTCGAACCCGTCGTCCTCGTTCGGGTCGACGATGAACGTCGAGATACCGTCGTATCCCTCGCCGGGGTCGGTGACGGCTTTCACCAGCACGGACCCGGCGACGTTCGCGTTCGTGATGAACTGCTTCGTTCCGTTGATGACGTAGCCGTCACCGTCTCGTTCGGCGACGGTGTCCATGTCGCTCGCGTCGCTGCCCGACCCCGGTTCGGTGAGCGCCCACGCGCCCATGTGTTCGCCCGACGCGAGTGGGGTGAGCCACCGTTCTTTCTGTGCGTCGGTACCGAACAGTTCGAGCGGTTTCGACGCGAGACTGACGTGTGCCGCGTAAGAGAGGCCGATGCCACCCGAGACGCGGCCGAGTTCTTCGACCACGAGCGAGTACATCAACTGGTCGCCACCGAGGCCACCGTACTCCTCGGAGATGGGGACGCCCATCACGTCCAGTTCGGCCAACTGGTCGAAAATCTCCGCCGGGAAGCGGTGTTCGTCCTCGATGTCCTGTGCGATGGGGGCAATCTCCTCCTCGCAGAACTCGCGGACGGAGTCACGAATCATCCGGTGTTCGGCCGGAACCTCGAAATCCATGAGGGGAACTATCGTCGTCCGAGACATAAACCAATCGAACGACCATGAAGGTTGTTCGGTCTCACTGGCTGAGAACATCCACCGACTTCTTTCCCCGAACGAACCCGACTCTCTCGTATGTACTCTCACATACTCTTTCCGACGGACGGCAGCGAATGTGCCGACGCCGCGTTAGACCACGCCATCGACCACGCCAAGCGCCACGACGCGACCCTGCAAGCCCTCTACGTCGCCGACGTTCGGGAAGTCGGACACGCCGCCCCTGCCGTCTCGCCCGGCCGAGTCCGCGACGCGCTGTACGAAAGCGGTCAGGGAGTCCTCGAACGCGTCGCGAGCAAGGCACAGGACGCCGGCGTGGACGTCCAGACGACGGTGACGGAGGGGACGCCCGAAAGCGAGATACTCGAATTCGCGGGGCGGGACGACGTCGACCTCGTCGTGATGGGGACTCACGGCCGAAGCGGACTCGACCGCTACCTCATCGGGAGTGTGGCCGAACGAGTCGTCCGCAGTTCGCCCGTCCCCGTGTTGACCGTCCGACACAAAGAGAGCTGAGCCCACGACGTTAAGCCACCCCTCGTCTAACGAGGGACCATGGACCTCCGTCGGCTCGTCCGTGGTCGTGTCGGGTGGCCCCGTCTCGAGGCGGTCGTCCGTGAACTCCAGCAGCGATACGACCGCGAGACACTCCACGTCCGCTTCCTCGAAGCGGACAACTGGCTTTCTACCCCGATGGTCGTCGACGACGAGTGGTTCGTGAAGGTCATCTCACGACAGAATTCGCTCGTCCACGCGTTGTTTACGACCGGCCGGAATCTCGGTGCGTTCTCCAGTGGGACCGAGGGCTTTTTCGAACACTTCGGGACGCCACTCCAGATGGCCGAACACGAACTGGAGGCGACGAAACACCTGCGCGAAATCGGGTTGAACGCCCCCGCACCCGTCGAAGCCTTCGAAGTCGAAGGGCTCGGCGTCCTCGTCTTGGAGTATCTCCCCGACTTTCACACACTCGAGTCCGCGCCGCGTTCGGAAGTCGTCTCCCTCGCCCCGGAACTGTTCGCCGCCCTGCACGAGATGCACGACAATCACCTCGCACACGGCGACCTGCGAGCAGAGAACGTCCTCGTCCGCGAGGATGGCATCTACTTCATCGACGCGACCAACGTCAACGACGAGGGGATGCCCGACGCTCGCTCGTACGACCTGGCGTGTGCGCTGGCCGCCCTCGAACCACTCGCCGGCGCGAAAGCAGCAGTCGAAGCGGCGGCGACGTCGTACGAGGCCACCGAACTACTCGACGCTGTCGACTTCCTCGACTTCGTCAACATCAGACCGGACCACGACTTCGACGCCGCGGCGCTCAAAGGCGAGATAGAAAAACGAGTAGCGTAGCGCTCAGACGAGTTCTTCAGGTGCCGTCGATGCCTTCTGCAGTCGAATCTCGAAGATAGACCCAGTGGGGTCGTTCTCGCTGACCTCGACGCTCCCGCCGTAGTGCTCGACGAGCGACTGGACGAGATACAGACCCAGTCCGGTGCCACTGCTTTCGAGTCCTCGTTCACCTTTCCCGAAGACGGTTCGACGCTGAATCTCGGGGATACCCGGCCCGTTGTCTGCGACAGTAACGACGAAGGAGTCGTCGTCTTCGGTCGCTTCGACGACGACTTCTGGAACGTCGGCGCGGTTGTGCTGAATCGCGTTGTTCAACACGTTTCTGAACACCGAGTCGAGCATCTCGTTCGCACACACTCTGGTCGTCGGAACCTCCCCCTCGATTCGGACGTCTGCGTTCGGATACGCGTGGGCGAGACTCTCGACTTCTGATTCGAGGACCGACCTAACAGAGATGGTGCCGGTCTCCTCGGGTTCCTCCCCGAGGAGCGTTGTCATGAGTTCACCGACGGTCTGTGTCAGTTCGACGACGTGGTCGGACTTCTCTGTTATCGTGTCCAACATGCTGCGACAGTCGTCGTCGACTCGTTCTTCGAGCAGTTGGCTCATCCCGAGGACGATTTGCATGTCGTTGCGGATGTCGTGGCGAACGATTTGGTTGAGCAGTTCCAGTTGTTCGTTCCGCTCTTCGAGTTGCTGTTGGTTCTCTTTGAGCGCGGAGATGTCGCGGTGGATAGCGACGTACCGGACGATTTCGCCGTCGATTTCGATTGGTGCAATCGTCTGGTCGATGTAGAACTCGGAGCCATCCTTCCGCGTGTCTATCATCCCCTCGTAGTGCCACTGCTCGCCGTTCTGTATCGTCTCCCAAAGGTCGTCGTAGAACTCGTCGTCGTATCGCCCCGACTGCAGCACTGCGGGCGTCTGTCCGAGGATGTCCGCAGTTTCGTACCCCGTCTGTTCTTCGAATGCGGGGTTGACGTACTCGATGACGCCGTCTGCGTCGGTGATGTAGATGGCGTGTCCGGCGTGCTCTATCGCTTCCATATACGTTCTGAGCGACCGGAGTTGCTCGCGGCGGTTCGTCACGTCGCGAGCGAGTGCCAGCGTCGCTCGTTCGCCTCGATACCGCGTCTCGACTGCGCTCACCTCGACGGGAAACGTCTCACCGTCGGCGGTGCGGAACGACGACTCGAACACGGACTGCTCGGACGAGCGCCCTTCCTTGAACCAGTCGTCTTCTAGTTCTCCTTCGACGAACGAGGCCAACCGCGTCCCGGAGAGCGACGCCGCGTCGACGCCGAGTCTGTCGAGTGCCGCCTGATTTGCGTCTAGTAGCGTCCCGGAGTCGGCCGTGTAGACCAACACCACGTCGTGCATGCTGTTGAGGAGTTTGGACTCGCGTCGCCGTGTCTCGCTCGCCGCAATCGAGTTCGTGAGCGTCACCCCCACCTCTTCGAGGACGGCCCGTTCCCGGCCGGCGAACGCCTCCTCTCTGTCGGCATAGATGGAGAGCACACCGTAGAGCGTCCCCTGAAAGACGAGTGGAACCGCGATACTCGACTGGTAGCCCCGTTCTCTGGCAGCCTCACGCCACGGTTCGAACGCGTCGTTCTCGTAGATGTTCTGCATGACCACCGACTCGTGTGTCCGTGCGGCGGTTCCAGTGGGACCGGCCGCCGTGTCGCCCTCGGTGACGGTTATCCTGATGGTTTCGAGATAGCCGTCTTCGGCACCGGCGGACGCTCGCGGGACGAGTTCGTCGCCGTCGACGCTGCCAATCCACGCGAAGACGTAGGGGTCTGCGGACGCAATCGTCTCACAGACGGCGGATTCGAGTGCCTCTCTGTCGTCTATCGTGGCGATTTGGCGGTTGAGTTCTCGAACCGTGTCGAGAATCTCACTCGTCGTGGCGAGTTCTCCCGCCTTGACCGACCGCATGAGTGTCATGTATCCGAGGAGAGTCCCGATGGCTGCGAACCCCGCGGCGGAGTTGACGACGACGTAGTTCGCGTGGACGAGCGTCCCGCCGTGTGTGTCCTGGTAGACGAGAAAAAGCGACCCGATGGTCCCACCGACGAGTCCACCTACCACCGCCCACCCGTCGAGCATCCAGAGCATCCTCGCAGTCAACGGTGAGCGATAGACGTAGACGCCGGCAGCGAAGAACCCCGCCGCGATAGTCAACAACGGAGCGACACTCAACAGTAATCCTGTGAGCGGTTCGCCACCGGTAGCGTGTTCGATACCCTGAGAGAGGGCGAAGACACCGAAGAGGACGGGAACCGAAGCGGACGTGACTCTCGAAAGTTGCTCGTGAAGTGTGGCCATCGAACCCGTGAAATATCTGTGTTTTATTTCGATTCGAGAAGTACCTCCCTGTCGGAATTATTAATTTCTTTGGTTGTTCTCTCGTGTGAAATGAAGTTTAGAAAACAGATTTCTCCCGTAGTGAATCTCGGTGTCTGGTACGGAGACGGAGAAAATTCGAACCGTGTGACGTGGGGTTGGTTACGACCCTTCGACGCCTTCGTAGTCCGCGCCACCCATGTAGAGACGCGAGACTTCCGGGTCGTCGAGGAGACTGTCGGCGTCACCCTCGTAGGCGACGGTCCCCTGGTCTAAGACGTACCCACGGTCGGAGATGGCCAGTCCCTCTCGGGCGTTCTGTTCGACCATCAACACGGCCGTTCCGAGTTCGTTCACCTTCTGGACGTCTTCGAACACCGACTGGACGATGTTCGGAGCGAGACCAGCAGACGGTTCGTCGATGAGGAGCACGTCCGGGTCCATGACGAGTGCGCGAGCGAAGGCGAGAACCTGTCTCTGACCGCCAGAGAGCGTCTTCGCCTTGGCGCTTCGCTTCTCGTCGAGGATAGGGAACTGGTCGTACAGTTCGTCGATGCGGGTCTGTAGCCCCTCTTTGCGGGCGACACCCCCCATCTTGAGGTTCTCGTCGATAGTGAGCGACGAGAACACGTTGTCGACCTGCGGGACGTACCCCATCCCGATGCGGACGAGGTCCTCCGGTTCTTCGCCGGCGATGTCGCGTCCACCGAGTTCGACCGTTCCGGTCCACGGTTTGAGCAGGCCGAAGACAGTCTTGAGGACGGTGGACTTGCCAGCGCCGTTCGGGCCGATGATACAGACGATTTCGTCGGAGTCGAGGTGCAACGAGAGGTCACGGAGGACCTGCACCTCGCCGTATCCGCTGTCGACGTCCGCTACGTCGAGTGCTCGGTCGCTCATGGACCGGCACCTCCGAGGTACGCCTCGATGACGCGTTCGTCGCTTCGAACCTCCTCTGGCGAGCCTTCCATCAGCACCTTCCCCTGGTCGAGGACGATGATGGGGTCGGCGAGGTCCATGATAAATGGCATGTCGTGTTCGATGATGAGGAAGGTCTGGCCCTCCTCGTTGAGTTCGCGGATGAACCGCTTGATGTCGTTCGCCAGCGTCGGGTTGACCCCGGCGACCGGTTCGTCGAGCAACAGGATGTCGGGATTCGTCGTGAAGGCGCGGGCCAACTCGACGAGCTTCGACTGGCCGCCCGAGAGTTCGGTCGAGGGTTGGTCGATGAGGTGCGCAATCTCGAAGCGTTCGAGGAGTTCGCGCGCCTGTTTGATGTTCGCGCGTTCTTCTCGCGTCACGTCGTCACTGGAGAAGAACAGCGAGAAGATGGACTCACCAGCCTGTGGACCGGGGCCGACGAGCATCGCCTCGCGAACGCTCATCCCTTCGAGACGCCGCGGCGTCTGGAACGTCCGCACGAGGCCCTTGCGAGCGCGTTCGTACGGTTCGAGGTCGGTCACGTCTTCGCCGTTGACCTTCACCGTGCCAGCGTCGTTCTCGTAGAATCCGGAGACGAGGTTGAACAGCGTGGACTTCCCCGCGCCGTTCGGGCCAATCATCCCCGTGATGGTTCCGCGTTCGACTTCGAAGGAGACGTCGTCGGTGGCGACGAGGCCACCGAAGGCCTTCTCCAGGCCGGACGTCTTCAACACGACGTCGTCCTTGCCGAGGTGTGCGCCCTCGTAGACGTTATCGTCCATCAGTCGTCACCTCCCTCTGCTTGGACCTTGGGGCCGCCACTGCCTCCACCGCCGGCACCAGCGCTCTTGTCCTTCGCTGCCGGCCAGATGAGTTCGTCCTTCGGTGGAAGGAGTCCGTCCTGACGGAAGCGCATGATGAGGATGATGAGGATGCCGACGAACAGGAGTCGAAGCGGCGCGAGGTCCAGTCCCAGCGTGTTGATTGCGGGCACGTCGTTGAGGAAGCGCGTCCCTTCGCGAATCGCGATGACGACGGCCGCCCCCACGACTGCGCCCCGGTTCGACCCGGTGCCGCCGAGGATGACGGCAATCCAGATGTAGAACGTCGTCAGCGGAACGAGGTCCGAGGGGTCGATGTAGAGGTTCAAGTGGGCGTAGAACGCGCCGGCAACCGCCATGATGACGCTGCCGACGACGAACGCCTGCATCTTGAACTGGTAGGTGTTCTTCCCGAGTGCCTTCGCGAGGTCCTCGTCGGACCGGATAGTCCGCAGGACCCGCCCCCACGGCGACCGGTGGACGCGCCGGAGGAACAGGAAGATGATGATGCCGAGAACGACGATGATGCTGGCCGTCGTCGCGGCACTCGTCAGTGGTAACCACTCGAGCAGGTTCGGAATCCCGCTGATACCGCTCGACCCGGCGGTCCACTGCCGTTCGTTCAGGATGATGACGCGGATGACCTCCGCCAGTCCGAGACTGGCGATAGCGAGGTAGTCCTCGCGCAAGCGGAGCGTCGGGATACCGATGAGTATCGCGACGAGCGCACTCAGGACGATAGCCGCGAGGAACCCGAACACCGGGTGTAGGCCGAGTCCGAGCGGCGAATTGGGTGCGGTCAACAGTGCCGCACTGTAGGCACCGAGGCCCCAGAACGCCGCGACTGAGAAGTTGATGAGGCCGGCGTAGCCCCACTGGACGTTGAGTCCGAGCGAGAGCAGGGCGTACATGCCGACGAGCGACACCTGGAACAACAGGAACCGAATTCCGATGACGCCGGTGATGACACCGACGACGAGGAGCGCGGTCACGATGCCCAGGATGGTGAAGATACGTCGCTCTGTCGGGTCGCGAACGACCGTCTCGTTGACCCACGAAACGACACTCATCCGCTCTCACCCACGATTCCGCTCGGTCTGACGAGCAAGATTACAACCATGATGACGAATGCGACTGCGGCGGCGTATCGAGAGCCTACCGGCAGGATTCCCCACTGGTTGAAAAGCGGGACGAGTTCGTGGACCATCCCGATGACGAGTCCGCCGAGCATCGCGCCGTAGACGGACCCGATCCCGCCGAGGATGACGGCGGCGAACACGATGAGCAGGATGTCGAACCCCATCCGTGGACGGACGAGTTCTTCGAGGCCGAGGAAGACGCCACCCGCGGCGGCGAGTGCCCCGCCGATGAGCCACATCGCGAAGATGACTTCGCTCGTTCTGATACCGCTGACACGTGCGAGGTCAGCGTTGTCCGCGGTGGCGCGCATCTTTCGACCCAGTGTCGTCCGCGTCAGCGTCAGGTGGAGTGCCGTCACGAGCACCGTCGCGAGGAAGACGACCACGAGGTTCCGCGGCGTCACGGCGACGCCGAACGTCTCACGAACCCACGGAATCGGCCCCTGACGGGCGACACCGAACCGTTCTGACTCGGAGCCAAACGACAGGAACACCATCGCACGGTAGACGAGTGCGACCCCGATACTCGTGATGAGGAGTCCGATCGACCCCGAGTCTTTCACCGGTTCGTAGATGACTCGGTCGGTGATGACGGCGATGATGGCCGTGGCGACCATTCCGAACGCGAGTGCGAGGAAGAACCACAGCGGCAGGCCGAAGACGCCCACGTCACCAAGGACCGGTTGCAAGAACGACACCGAAAACAGTGCCGAAAACGCCCCAACAGTCATGAGGTCGCCGTGAGCGAAGTTCGCGAAGTCCGCGATGCTGTAGACTAACGAGAGACCGATGGCCGCGAGCACGATGATGCTCGAAAACACCACCCCGTTGACGACGTACTGGAAGGGGCTAATCTGAAGCGGAATCACCGCTTTGCCCTCCGCACGATTGACGGGTGATGCGCGGTCGGTACGTCCATGATTAGCTGGTGATGTAGTCGCCGAAGACGTAGTCGTGGCTCTCGACGCTGTAGACCTGGTAGAACCCCGGCGGGTCACCGTTCTCGTCTAAGTCGACAGGGCCACTGACGCCCTGGTAGTTGATGTCGCTCGGTGAGCCGCCTTCTCTGAGGACCGCCGCGGCCTCTTCGAAGGTGAACACCTCTTCACCATCTGGCCGGGTCACGTCGCGGACGACCGACCCGATTGCGTCGCCGGAGAACTCGTCGGCCGCCTCGATAGCGATTGCCGCGACGGTCACGGCGTCGTAGGCGTACGCAGACCAGACCGTCGGCGTCTCGCCGTGCGCGCTCTCGAAGTCGGAGACGAAGTTCTGGTAGTTCTCCTGGTCTTCGGGCGCGCTCTCGGTGATGCCCTTCATGCCGTCCATCGCACCTTCCGGCGTGTTCTCGATGATGGAGTCGGCGACGGTCGATTCCGCACCGTAGTAGTCGACTGCCGTGTTGTATCCCTGGTCGAACCCTTCGTTGACCATGACGGTGTACTCGTTGGCGTACGTGAGGAAAACCCACGCAGACGCGTCTGTGGACGCCATCTCGGTGAGGATACCACTGTACGACGACTGTCCCTGGTCGTGTGGTTCGTTGTAGGCGACGTTGACGTCGTATTCGGATTCTAACGTCTCGGAGACCACGTCGGAGAGGCCTGTTCCGTAGTCGTTGTTGATCCACGTTATTGCGACGTTGTCGTGGCCATCGTCGCTGATTAGCTTCGCAATCGTCTGTCCCTTCGCCGCGCCGGACGGGCTCATACGGTTGAGTTCCGGGCGCGTCGTGAGTTCTGGACTCGTACTGTTCTGACTGATTTGAACGACACCGGCGTCCTTCGTGACGCTGTCGTGGATGGCGATAGAGACACCAGACCCGACAGAACCGATGAGAAGCGGAACACCGTCCTGGTTGACGAGCTTTTGAGCACCGGCGACGCCGCCCTGGTTCGTACTCTCGTCGTCCTCGACGGAGATGTTGAGCGTCGCGCCATTGTCACCGATACCGACTTCGTTGATGGCTTCGAGTGCGAGGTCCTTCCCACGAGTGTTACGCTCGCCGTACGGTGCGAGCGACCCGGTGAGCGAGTCTACCATCCCGATGGTGTACGAGGACGCGCCGCCTCCGCCACCGTTGGATTCGGTCGTGGTGGTCTCTTCGCCGCCCCCTCCACCGCCACCGCCGTTGGACTCGGTGGTGGTGGTCTCCTCTTCGTCACCTTCGAGACATCCGGCCGTCGCTCCGACGAGTGACAGTCCGGATAATTTCAAAAGTGTTCTGCGGTCAATGTCTTGCGGTGGCATAGCAAGGACTTCTCGCGGATTGTGGTAAATATACCTGTGACCGTCCATGGTCGGGAACCCGGTCGAAATCGGCTCACTCTCCCAATCTGCAACTTTATTCCGAGTACGATTTCGCAGAATCGTTTGGTAGGGTTCCCCTTTAGGGAGGGTGTCCCACAACACCGGACCGATGATACCCCCCATCGCGAACAAGTTCGTGGCGGGCGAGACGGCCGAGGGAGCGGTCTCGCACGTCGAGTCGTTGAACCGCGACGGTATCTCGGGAATACTGAACCTTCTCGGAGAACACTACAGTGACAGGCGTGGCGCAGACGCCGATGCCGACGCGTACGTCTCACTGGTCCGTGACGTCGCCACGGCGGACCTCGACGCCTGTGTCTCGGTCAAGCCATCACAAATCGGCCTCGACGTCAGCGATGGTGTCTTCCGCGAGAACCTCGACCGAATCGTCGATGCCGCCGACGACGAAGACGTCTTCGTCTGGGTCGACATGGAAGACCACGAGACGACGGACGTGACGCTCGACGCCTTCGAGGAACTCGGCCGGCAGACAGACGGGAACGTCGGCGTCTGCGTGCAGGCGAATCTGAAACGCACCAGAGATGACCTCGAACGACTGGCGTCTGTCCCCGGAAAAGTCAGACTCGTCAAAGGCGCGTACAACGAACCCGCGTCTATCGCGTACAAGCAGAAGTCGAAGGTGGACGAGGTGTACAAAGACTTACTCGAGTACATGTTCAGCGAGTTCGACGACGGCGTCGCCGTCGGCAGTCACGACCCGGCGATGCTCTCGTACGCCCGTGAACTCCACGACGAGTACGGGACGCCCTACGAGGTGCAGATGCTCATGGGCGTCCGCGAAGACGCACAGCGTGAACTCGCCGCCGAGGGCGTCGACGTCTGGCAGTACGCACCCTACGGCGACAAGTGGTTCCAGTACTTCTACCGTCGCGTCCGCGAGCGCAAGGAGAACGCGCTGTTCGCGCTTCGTGCAGTCGTCGGTGTGTGAATAACCTGGGCTTTTGGCCCTGCTGTGTTTCTCCAGCGTTCAGTGCGACATCGAACGAGCAGACCACGTCAGACGTCGCGAGAAGACGAACGAAAGGGGATGGATTCGAACCATCGAGGCCATCTTTCAGGCCACCCACCGCGAGGATGGATGCTCTACCAGGCTGAGCGACCCTTTCACGTGGATTCGACCACTGTTACCCACATTCGTCGGCACCGTATTGAGTATGCAGAGACTATCGTCGGGTAAGACGTGCATATCCCTCACGTAGAGGACGTACACACCTCACGTCGAGGACGTACTCAGCACGAGAGGCGAGTGCTGTCCAATTCCGGCCATACCTCTGTCTTCGACGTTCTCATCGCGCGTCAGACACGCTCTGTATTCAGTACACACCCGCTAAAACCTCGCCAAAACAGAGGTACTCGATGGAACCGGACTTCCCTTTTCGTGTCGCCTACTGTGGGTCGAGGAGTTTCGATTCGGCCTTCCGCAGATGTTCGAGGAGCGTCGTCTTCGAGATGTCGAGCATCGACGCGAGTTCTCGGGTAGACACCTCGCGTGGCCAGCAGTAGTATCCCTCGTCGCGGGCCAGTTCGAACGCCTGTCGTTGACTCTCCGTGAGCGTGTCGAGTCGGCGCTCTCGTTCGGGTTCGGACCCTTCCGTCGAGGAGATAGATTCGACACGAATGTCTGCGCCGCTTCTGTCCATCACGGTCTGAATCCGGTCACGAATCTCGGTTCGTTCCCCCGCGTACCAGACCTGCCACTCTTCGCGGCCATCTTCGATTCGTGCGGGTGCGCTGTGGACGAACCCCTGTTCGAGCAGAAACGGGTTTATCATGTCTCCGGGGTCGTACTCCAAGAAGAACTCACGGGCCACCGACCCCGGTGTCGCGTGCCGTCCCCGAGCATCGAATCGCTCCTGTAATTCGAGGACGTCTCCAGTCAACGCGGAGTCGGCAATCGTATCGAGGAGTTCCTCGACTTCTTCGATGGAGTCGCCGTACGCTGTGAAGAGTCCGTTCGTCCGTTCGACACCGGCAGTCGGCGCATCGTAAATCGCGTGCGCCAGTATGCCACCGGGTTGTTGACTCGTCGCCTCTATCGCCCAGCAGTTTGGATGCCAGAGGTCGAGCGTCAGGCGCGTTCCTTGCCCTGCCATGCGCTCGCTCATACCGATGGGTATCATGTGCAGATGTAAGACGTTGACTATGGGCACAATTGCGTGTCTCTGAACCAACCAGATAGGGCAGCGGCCGACGTGTCAGCAGACTAACGGTGACAAATGATGACCCTCCCATGGGAGGTGTCGGGGTTATTAATGGGAGTTCCGCAAATATCACCAGCATGGCGCAGGATGTCTATCAGCATTATATAAACGGCGAATGGACAGACGGCTCCGGTTCGGAGACGTTCGACAGCGAGAACCCCGCGACTGGCGAGACGCTGGCGACGTTCCGACGCGGCACCCCCGAAGATATCGACGTCGCGACTGGCGCTGCCGACGAAGCGTACGAAGAGTGGCTCGAACTCTCCCACATCGAACGCGCAGAGTACCTGTGGGACATCTACCACGAACTGCGTGAGCGAACCGACGAACTCGCAGAAATCGTCACCAAAGAGTGTGGCAAGGAGATTTCTGAAGGCCGCGCCGACGTCATCGAGGCGTACCACATGGTCGAGTGGGCCGCCGGTGACGCTCGCCACCCCAAGGGCGATGTGGTCCCCTCCGAAATCCCCGCCAAAGACGCCTACATGCGCCGCAAGCCCCGCGGCGTCGTCGGTTGTATTACCCCGTGGAACTTCCCCGTCGCCATCCCGTTCTGGCACATGGCCGTCGCACTCGTCGAGGGCAACACCGTCGTCTGGAAACCCGCAGAACAGACGCCGTGGTGTGGCCAGATTATCGCCGAGATGTTCGAAGACGCCGGTATCCCCGACGGCGTGTTCAACATGGTACAGGGCTTCGGCGACGCCGGTGCGTCTATCGTCGACGACGAACGTGTCGATTCGGTCCTCTTTACGGGGTCGGCCGAAGTCGGCCACGAAGTCGCGAGCAAAGTCGCCCAGCAACCTGGGAAACTCTCCGCGTGTGAGATGGGTGGCAAGAACAACATCGTCGTCACGGAGAAGGCGGACCTCGACATCGCCGTCCACTCCGCCGTGATGTCGTCGTTCAAGACGACCGGCCAGCGCTGTGTCTCCTCCGAGCGTCTCGTCGTCCACGAAGACGTCTACGACGAGTTCAAAGAGCGCTACGTCGAACTCGCGAAGGACGTCTCTGTCGGCGACCCGCTTCGCGAAGACACGTTCATGGGCCCCCTCATCGAGGAAGGCCACAAAGAGAAGGTCAAGAGCTACGCCGAACTCGCGAAGAAAGAGGGCGTGAACGTCCTCGTCGACCGGACGGAACTCGACGCCGACGAGATTCCGGACGGCCACGAAGACGGCCACTGGGTCGGCCCGTTCGTCTACGAGGCCGATGCGAAAGAAGACCTGCGCTGTACCCACGAAGAAGTCTTCGGCCCCCACGTCGCCCTGCTGAAGTACTCCGGTGACATCGAAGAGGCAGTCGAGATTCAGAACGACACCGACTACGGCCTCGCCGGAGCCATCATCTCCGAGGATTACCGCCAAATCAACTACTACCGCGACCACGCCGAAGTCGGCCTCTCCTACGGGAACCTCCCGTGTATCGGTGCGGAGGTCCACCTCCCGTTCGGCGGCGTCAAGAAATCCGGCAACGGCTACCCCTCGGCCCGCGAGATTATCGAGGCGGTCACCGAGCGCACCGCGTGGACGCTCAACAACTCCAAGGACATCCAGATGGCACAGGGCCTCTCCGCGGACATCAAGACGAAAGACGACGACTAGTCCGCCGTCACTACGCGTAGTCGACTGACTGCGCTCTCTCTTACGTTTTTTTCACATCCAGAACCCCGTAGCAGCGATACCAGCGATTCGAAACGTTCGTGTAGGCGTCCGACTCTGAGGCGGTGTCGCGACTCACGGTCGAGATACAGGCGTCAAATGGTGGGTGGGACGGCCCCGCGTCCCCGAGTCACCAGTTGGCGAAGTGAGACGAGGCGAGGGGAATGCACCCCCTCCGGGCTGGGGGGGCGCGAAACGACGTGGCCACGTCGTTGTGCGCCACAACGGACCCCGATACGTTGCAGCGAGTGCGGCGGATGTGGAGTCGCCGACGTCTGGCGAGAAAAGCGCCTGTTGCGTCGGCGATTGTCGCTTAGTAGCGGTGGTGTATAAACCCACCGTAACACAGAATAACGTGTCGCAGAGCGTCCCACGAACAGCCGTTATGGTGTCGCTTCGAGTTCCCGGCGAAGTGCCGTTTCGAGGTTGTCGAGTTCTTTGTCGAGGTTGCGTTCGAAGAACGTCTCGACGCCGGGGAGTCGCCCGTCGACGACGAACTCGTTGACGAGTCTGCATCCGTTCTCGTGTTCTTCGATGGTGTGTTCGCCCGTGACTCGCATCACGCGTGACCGACCGACGAACTTCACGTGCGTCGGTTCCTCTACGGTGACGTCTTCGGTTTCGACTTTCACTGTCGAACGAACGAGTGGAATCGGGAGTTCGAGATACCAGGTGGCGTGACGGCCGTCTGCGGCGACGTCGAATCGGTCGACGACACTAATCGCTCCCGCTCGCTTCGCTGGGTCTGCGATAAATTCCCAGACGTCCTCGCCGGAGGCGTCGAACTCGAACGTTCGTTTCACGCGGACGGTCATGAGAGTAGGTCACACCTCGTGAGTAAAAACCCGCGGAATACGATTAGCTCAGCGTGACGCGCCACGTGGTAGAGCGAGCGCGTCCCCACTTTTCTATCTCGACGTCTTCGGACTTTTCGGCCAGTTGTGGAAGGCGGGAACCGACCTGCTTTGCGGTGAGACCGATAGCCTCGGCGATGTTCTTTGCCCGGAAGTACCCCTCTCCACGGCTAACGCTATCGCGGAGGTAAGCGATAATGCGTTGTTCCTCGTCGGTGTACTCGGTCATCCTCGCTCCGTCTAGGCAATGTGCGCTCTTAACGGTTACTTGTATTCTTGACTACTGGAACAAGTGGGCACCGGAGACGGCCAGCGATGCGGCGATAATCGCCACGGCGAAGCCGAGTGCCATCGTCAGTTGGTCTGGTCCTGCGACCATCAGGCCACCGCCGACGAGCGTGAGCACGCCGAACAGCGCGGTGAAGCCGAGGGACTTGTCGGATTGAACCGTCTCAGTTTCCATATCTGAGGATGTTTCGGGTGCGCACTTAGTTTATTCGACAGCGAGTGTCGCGGGGTGCGATGCCACTGGCCGCGAATCGATGCTCTCCATCCCCGAGTCGCCCTGTCCGTGTGCCCCGTTCACGTCCGTCGATGCCATCGTATGCCGTTCGACATTTGTACTAGTAGTCTCTGTCACACGACGATGGGATTCACAGGTCTGCTGTTCGGCAGTCGACTCCGAACCGCTATCGTCGTACTGCTCGTGGTTGCAGGTGCAGTCGGCGGTGCCTTCGCGACTGGCGTTCTCGGTGCACCGGGCGTCGAGGGCGTGGACAACCGCTTCGGCGGCGTCAACGAGACGAGGACGGTCATCGCCACCGACGTCATCGTCTCGAATCCGAACCCGCTTTCGGCCAACCTCTCGGGTATCGGCGTCGACTACGCCGTCCAGATGAACGGAATCGAGATGGCGGACGGCGAGAAAGACGGCGTTTCCATCGACACGGGGACGACGGCCATCCCGCTTCGGACCACGCTCGCGAACGAACGCATCCCCACGTGGTGGGTCTCGCACATCCAGAACGGTGAGCACACTACCCTTCGCGCCGACGCCAACGTCACCTCCGAGACGCTCGGCGAGACGTTCGAAGCGCCGGAGATAACCCGCAGCATCGACACCGACCTCTTGTCGGCGTTCAACTCCACCGAGACCAGAGAGGTGAACGCCAACTCGACAGTCGTCTCGGACCCCGTGCTCTACGTCAACGAGACGAGTGCCGAGTGGGGGAACGCGACCGAAGACCGCACGGAACTGAAACTCACGTTCGTCGTCCACAACCCCAAGTCCTACCCCGTGGCCGTCTCCGAACTCGGCTACGACATCTCGATGAACGACGTGGACGTGGGTGACGGGGCCACAGAGTCCGAGTACGTCATCCCGCCACACTCGACAGAGACCATCGAGGCGACGACGTACATCGAAAACGACAGACTCGACGAGTGGTGGGTGTCGCACCTCGAACGAAACCAGACCACGGACCTCCGCATCGACTTCTCCGCCAAACTCGACGCCGGCGGCACGACGTTCACCGTCCCGCTGGACCCGCTGACCTACGAGAAGACGTTCGAGACGGATATCTTCGGGAACAAGGCGTCGGGGACTGACTCGACGGGTGACTCGTCGGCCGACGGGGACGCGTCCGGTGAGACGACCACAGAGTCGTCCGAGACGGCGACGGAGTCAAAGACGACGACGGAATCCGAGCGGACGACCACTGAATCAGACACGGCGACGACGACAACCGCGGAACCAACCACGACCACAACTGCGACAACGACGACCACAACATCGACAGCGACGACCACCACAACGACCACAGACGGTGGCGAGACGACCACAGACGACGGGTTGCTGTAGACGCTCAGTACGCTCTCGGCACGCGTCGTTCCCTCCCGACTGCGGCGACGGTGAATCCTGACCAAGCCGACAACTCTTTACCCCGGGACACGATAGCACTGGATATGACACGGAGTACCCACGCTCCTGATCGAGTTCTTCTCCCGTGATGAGAACCCTGTGACCGTCGAGAGCGACGACGAAGCCATCGTCCTCACTATCGGCGGCCAGACCTGTGAACTGTCTCGTGATGCCGCGTCCGACCTGCAGGAAGCCATCGGGTCGGCGCTCACCGAGAAACGTGAATTCTTCCGAACCGCCGGTGAGTACCGGCAGGACGGGAGTTACGTCGTCTCCAGACGCGGTGCAGACTCGACTGGGAACGCGAAAGTGTTCACGAGTTTCGAGGAACTACGCCGTCTGTACGACCGTCTCCCGGAGGAGTTCACGGCCGAAGACGTCGGTCGAACCGGTATCACCGGGTCGCGGCGACACATGATTATTCGGCACCTCGGTGAGAACCCGGCGTTCGACTGCCGAATCGCCAGTCGGAATCCACTGACCGGCGAGAAGGAGTCACAGCGTGCCGACGACCGCAAAGAAGTAGAGCTAATCGCCGACTGAGCAGGTCTGCTCAGTCCAGCGTGACGTGTTCTGACTCTTCGTTGAGTGCCAAGTTCGCCGCGATTTCGGCGTTCCGCATGGCGTACTGCGCTGTCTGCTGGAGGCTGACGAGCACCTCGCGAATCTGGAGGAGTTTCTCGTTTTCCATCTCCGGCAGGTCGTTGAGGATATCTCGCTCGCGGTCACCGATTTCGCGGTAGAGTTCGCGACACTCGATGGTCAGGTCGTAGTCGCGTTCGACGACGGCCCGAACCGCAGTCTTCGTAATCTCGTCGACGTGGTCGGTGAACTCGCGGATGCGCCGCATCGTCGACTGGTCGACGTCGATGGTGTGTCCGTCGGCGTCCATGACGATGTTGGCGATGTCTTCGGCGTTGTCGGCGGTGAGTTCGAGGTTCTTCGCGACTGCGCGGTAGCCGATGAGGGGGAACCCGGAGTCGAGTCCGACGGCCCGTGCGAGGTTCGGGTTCTGGTACGAGGTGAAGATGAGGCGAAGCAACAGGACGAAAATCTTGTTCGCCTGCCGTTCGCGGTTGAGTGCTCGCTGTGCCAAGTCGGGGTTCCCGTGTGCGAGTGCCTTTACCGCCTCGCCACGCATCGTACTGCCCGTGTTCTCCAGTCGTTCGAGCAGGTTGTCGAGCGTGAAGTCTTCGGCATCGACCGAACAGCGAATCGCGATTCGCTCGGGCGTCTCCTCGATGACACCGAGACCCATGAGTTGCGTCTCGGCCTTGTAGACGGCGTTGATGTGGTCGGAGTCGAGTGCGCCTTCGCTCTTTTCGATGTGAATGACGCGCCGTCCGAGGACGTACTGCGCGACGATTGCGCGTTCGAGCGCTTCCGCGTTGAGGTTGTCCGCTCGAATCGTCGCCTTCGAATCTTCGTTGCTCACCGATTCAGGGAGGACGGTGAGGGTTCCTTTTCCACTGGTGCGGATGGACACTTCGTCGCCCTTGTCGACGTTGTGTTCTTTGGCCCACTCGGCTGGGAGCGTCATCGCCAGCGTAGAGGGACCAAGCCGCTGGACTTTCCGGGTCTCCATGGTGAATCTCACCCCTTCAGTGACCTTAAATCCCACTATATGCCAACCTTAGTGAACAATGATGTTCGTCTCACCTTTCACATGATGGCACATACTAGAGCACGTATCGACTCGCGCTTGGGGTGCCGTGAGTGCGTCACTCGATTTTCATCATCCGCCGTTCGACACGGCCGACGCGAACTTTCGTCCACCCGCGGAGTTCTTCGTCCAGTTCCGGGTCGTCGGTATCGACCCGGAGGACGGGAATCGTGTCGAGTTTCGACCGGGAGGCGACGACGGACACGTCGCACCTGCGTATCACGTCTGGAGAGAGTTGTGGGTTTCCGCGTCCGAAGATAAATCCTTGGCCGCCGATGGGCGTGACGACGATGACGTTCGTCTCGCCGAGAGACGAGAGAATCTCCGCCTCCGTCGCGTCGCGGACGAGCAGTTCACCGTCGCGGTAGACGTCGACACCGAGTGGCGACCCGTCGATTCCGAGTTCGTCTTTCACCGCGCCGACGGTACTGCCGGGGCCTAACACGTAGGTGACGCCCGTCTCCGCGCGGATGTCGTCCGCGACGCCCGCCGCGAGTGCTTCGACGGTTCCGGTGCTGGTCTGTTTCGACGATTGCAGGTCTTCGGCGACGGGGACCTGTGCGACTGCGCGGAGTTCCGGGTGGACCTCGCCGGCGCGGTAGTCGTCTTCGTCGATATCCATGACCTCCCGCGCTTCGGTTCGTTCGAACGTCGTCGCCACCACGGCGGCGTCTTCGGGTGAGACGGCGAACACCGACGAGTAGACTTTGACGCCGGCGGGGACACCGAGAAGCGGAACGCCGCTCCCGTCGAGGGCGTCGGCCACGTCGGCGGCGGTTCCGTCACCGCCGACGAACAACACGAGTTCGACACCGGCCTCGACGAACGCGTCGACGGCGGCGATAGTGTCTGCGGCGTCTGTCTCCTCGTGTTCGGGTTCGCCGAGGACGCGCGGTTCGAACCCGACAGCACGGGCGACTGACGCGCCCATCGGGTCGCCCCACGTGAACAGTTCCGTCTCCGGTGCGACGTCGTACAGTCGGGAGAGCGCGCGCTCGGCACGTGCTGGCGCTCGGGGCTCTGCACCCCGCTGTCTGGCCTCTTGGACCTTCCCGTCTGTCCCCTTCAGCCCGACCCGACCACCCATCCCGGCGACGGGATTGACGACGACACCGATTCGCATATCCGAACGAATCCTCGCCCGCGTGAAAAACACCGCGATGCCACAGTCGGCAGGTGTAATGTCGACACTGTCGCCCCGGCACGAAGGTAGCGCCCCACGTATTCAGCGGCGACTGAGTTTCGCCAAAACCTCATTGTTTAAGAACGGGTCGGGGCAATTGTCATCTATGATTCCGTTAGAAGCAGCCGAGCAGGTTCTTCCGATGTCGGAGACGGCAGCGACAGTGCTCCTCGTGGGCATCCTGATGACCGCCGGGTGGCTCTGGTACCTCCAGCGCTGACCGGTTTAGGCCTCGTATCGCTCGACTCGTTCTTCGAGCCACTCCGCCGCTTCCTCGACGGTGGCCTCGTCTCCCCCCGAGAGTTTCACGCGGACGTGGTCGCCGGGATAACTCCCGACGGTCACGTCGAACAGGTCTCGAATCTCCTCGAACCGCTCGATGAGCGAACTCTCGGGATCCGACGTGTGGACGTATCTGACGTGTGTCGTCTCGCCGACGAACTCGTCTGCCACTCGCTCGAACATCGTCTTCATCTCCGTCGGGACGCCCGGCAGGACGTAGACTGACCCGACGACGGCACCGGGCGCGACACCCGCCTCGTTGGGGAGCATCCGCGCCCCCGCGGGGAGGTCAGTCGTCCCCTCGACCAGGTCCGTCGCCGAATAGCCGCCGTTCGTCTCCAACCACACTGCGGCCTCTTCGTGTAGTTCCATCGAGCGCCCGAACGCCGCGGCGACTGCATCCATCGTCACGTCGTCGTGCGTCGGCCCGAGGCCACCGGTGACGACGACGGTGTCGTACTCGGCGTGATATTCGTTGACGACGCGGGCGATGTCGCCGATTCGGTCCGGAACCGTCGTCACTCGCTCGACTGAGACGCCGCGGTCTGTCAGTTGCTTACACAACCACGTCGCGTTCGTATTCTCTGTGTCGCCCGCGAGAAGTTCGTCTCCCACGGTGACTACGGCGGCTTGCATACTCCGGGATAGGGCCGTGACGGGCAAAAAGGCGTCCGCACCGGTGACCTGTGTGGCGACCGGACGAGACAGTGGGTCTCCCGCGGCGTCTTATCGGTTCTATCTGTCGCGCTCTTCGACGTCGAGTCCGAGTTCCTCGCGTCGTTCGCGAAGTGCCTCGATTTGCCGACGGTAGTAGAGGATGCCCGCCCCACCGACGAGTATCGAGATGGTGGCGATGGCGGCGAAGATACCGAGGTCACGCTGGAGATAGAACTGCACGACGACGCTCCCATCCGAGACGCTCGGCCACGTGATGTGTAGCTGGTCGTCGACGAGTTCGGTCTCGTATCCGTTGGGCCGGACCGAACCGAAGATTGGGAAGTTCACTCTGCGGTCCGGCGGCAGGACGACTTCGTAGGACCCCTCTACGAGGACGGGAAGCGAGAACCGCTTCGGCGTCGACGAGGAGGTGAAGGCGAGTTTCCCGTCACCGTTTGCGTTCTCCGGGATGGTGACGTTCGTGATGCGTCTGTTCTGTGTGACGTCCCCACCGCGTGTCTTCAGTTCGGTCCCGTTTATCACCGTCCCGTTGGAGTACCGGTAGCGAAGCGATTCGACCGGGAGGGGCGTTCGACTGCCGAACCCGTCGAACCGATAGAGTTCGACAGACGACGAGTTCACCTCGTAGACGGCGCGGAAACGACCGTTCTCCTGGATGGTGATGTGGGCGTCGGTGTCGGCGTCCCACGCGTACGAGTCGTCGGGTTCGGCGTCGAGTCGTTCGTTCGAGACACTGGACGTGCCACCGAGACACCCTGCAGTGACGAGGAGGAGGGCGAGTCCGAGGACACCGACGAGGAGTCGCCTGTTCATCGTCTTACTGGCCGATGACTGCTTTGAGTTCTGCGGGCAGATACGACCCGATGCTGGCGATGAGGCCCGGTGGGTCGGTTTCGTCCCGACAGATGACGCTCTGTTCGAGGAGTCCGAGTCGCTCGACTGTCACGATGTCGTTGGCGTGGCCGGCACGGTTCACCGTCGCCCGGACTTCGCCGCGAGTCGCGCTGTTGACGTTGACTCGGCCGCTTCCACGCGTCCAGTCGTAGAGTCGGTCGACCGTCTCGTCGGCCAACCGAGAGGGTTCGTCGTCGCCGCCGTAGACGAACGAGAGCGGTACGTGCTGGACGAGGCCGAATCGGTCACGAATCTGCGTCGGCGACCCCTGTCCGAGGCCGATTTCGCTGGCCGGGATGCGAACCTCTTGGCCGGCGTCGAGGACAAATCCGTCGTCGTCCCAGTGTTCGAGCGTTCCGACGTACGTCTCGCCGGCGGTCAGGTGCGGGGTGACTTCGCCCCACTCCTCGCGGAGGACGTTGCGTGCGACGGTTTCGTCGTCGCCCGTGATTGTCACGGAGATGAAGTCGTCGTCGCGGACACCGATGTCGTATTCGACGTCGAGGTCACCGATGTCGTTGGCGACGAGCGACGTGAGACTGTCGAGGGCGCGTTCACGCGCGTCACCGTCGATGTAACACTTTGTTGCGAGTACGACCATCGATTAGTTCGTACCTGTGACTTCGACGTTCAGTTCGTCGCGGAGTTCGCCGATTCGTCGCTCCATCGCGTCGACGAGGTCGTCGTTGTCCATCGGTTCGAGCGGTGCGCCGGTCTCGGGACACTGGAAGCCCAGTTCCATCGCCTCGGAGAATTCGAAACGGATGCCGGCAGGTTCAGAGAGATAGAACTCGTGGTTGCGTTCGTAGTCCAGACGCTCTTCGAGCGCCTCCAGAAGCCGGTACATCTCTTCTTCGAGGTTCTCCGGGATGTTTTCGTAGTGGAACGTCCAGAGATAGGTGAGCCATCCAGAGTCCTCGTCGCGGACGCGACGATACGACGCGAGGTCGTTCTCGTAGAGGATGAAGAGGGCGCGACGAACGTCGTTGAGCTCTAAGCCGAGCTCTTCTGCGAGTTCTTCGTCGGTAACCTCGCCGTCCGGGGGTGCCGCAGCGACCGGCATCCCCGTCGGCCCAACCAACTCGTGGAGGTACTTCTGGATAACAGGGTCGTTCAGTAACTCCTCAAAAGCCATTGTCGAAATTGGCGTCAGGAACGCCATTAAGTCTTATTACTCTCGCGCACACGCAGAACTGCAAGCGAGCGTGGCCATCACCTCGTTCGCGCGTCTCCGTCGGGAACGACGTTCGCCCTCCCGTCCCGAATCGTGCCGCGGTTCAGCGCCGAGAGCGCCCCTACTCGTCGTCCGCCGGAACGACCTTCTTCCCAGTCTCCATCGGGATGACCGTATTCTCGGCGTTTTCCCACTCTCGGTCGAGTTCTCGGCCGTCGAACAGTCGGTCGAGGAAGACGGCGAGGCCCGCGACTTCCGAGTGTGGTTGGTTCGTGACGCCGACGTTCCAGTCTGCTTCGTCGTACACTTCGAAGGGCACCTTCTCGCCGCCGACGACGACGAGGATGGGTTCGTCCGCGTGCGCCTCGCGGATGTCGGCTTCGACGTCCTGCACACGTTCGCCGTACATCGTGAGGTGGACGATTTTGCCCTCCCAGTTTCTGATGACGCCGTTGAGTCCCTCGGTGAGTTCGACGGTGAAGGGGCCGCCGAACCGGCCGGTGATGTCTTCGACGGTTTCGAGCGACTGCCCCGCGTTGTCGGGAAAGATGACGCGGTCCGCACCGAGTGCACGGGCGGTGAGGCCGACGTGCGTGGTCATCCGGTCGTCACGTCCCGGTCGGTGTCCGTACCGGAGGACGGCGACTTCGGGTTCGTCTTGCATGCTTCTCCGAAGACGACGGGGGAAAGTGGTGCTTTCGGAACGTCGGCGTCGTCGCCGTCGAGACGCTCTCGCAAATCCATCACGCGGCTGAACTTTATCAGCGATGACGGCCCATCACCTCGTATGAGCCACAGACCGGAGGTCGGTGCTGGCGTCGACGAAATCGACCTCTCGGAGAAGACGGCCCTCGTCACCGGGTCGACGTCGGGAATCGGCCGCGAGACGGCGCTCGCACTGGGCCGACTCGGTGCGACTGTCTTCGTCCACGGCCGAAACCGGAAGGCTGGCCGTCGCGTCGCCGCCGCCATCGATGCCGCCGGTGGTGACGCCGTCTTCTTCCGGGCCGACCTCTCCGACGTCGAGACGGTTCGCCACCTCGCCGAAGAAGTGCGTGCCCGGACCGACCGCCTCGACGTACTTGTCAACAACGCCGGTGCACACTTCGCCGAGGGGCAGTTGACCGCCGACGGCGTCGAACGGACGTTCGCAGTCAACCACCTCGCACCGTTCGTCCTCACACACGACCTGCGCGACGTGTTACCCGACGATGGCCGCGTCGTCACCGTCTCGTCGGGCGTCCACCCCCGTGCCGACGGGACCTTCGACGTGACGACTATCGACGACTACGACGGCCTCGACGCCTACGCTCGGTCGAAACTGGCGAACGTCCTCTTTACCGTCGAACTCGCCCGCCGACTCGACGGCCCCACGGCGAACTGCTGTCACCCCGGACTGGTTCCGGGGAGTCACCTCTGGCGCGACGCGTCGATTCCCGTTCGACTCGCTGTCGGCCTGCTCGAACGTCTTCCAGCGTCGCTGGTTCGCCGCGTCGCAGACACGCCGGCGACTGGCGCAGAGACGTCCGTCTACCTCGCGGCGTCACCCGACGTCGCGGGTGTCACTGGCCAGTACTTCGCAGAGTGTGCCCCCGAAGAACCGTCGGCGACGGCCACCGACGAACATCTCGCCCGTGACCTGTGGGCGACGAGCGAAGACCTCACGGGAATTACGTGGTCGTGACGCCGGATGGGCCGACCACCGCGTGACCACCACCGAACGTGAGGGGAAACGGACTTACCGATTGCTAGACTCATCTGAGGTATGTCTCTCGAACTCTCTGACAAGCGCGTCCTCGTGACTGGAGGCGCAGGTCTCGTCGGGTCTCACATCGCCGCGTCTCTCGCAGACGACAACGACGTCGTCGTCGCGGACGACCTGTCGAAAGGCACCCGCGAACGCGTCCCCGACGGCGTCGAGTTCGTCCAGGCCGACATGACGGACGAAGGTGACGTCGCCAGCGTCGTGACCGAGGACCTCGATATCGTCTTCCACTTCGCCGCCTACACGGACACGAACTACCACAATCCCCGCCAACTGTTCGAAGAGAACACCGAGATGACGTACAACGTCCTCGAACGGATGCAGGACGTTGGCGTCACGAACATCGCCTTCACGTCGTCGTCTACCGTCTACGGCGAGGCACCACGCCCGACGCCCGAAGATTACGCCCCGCTCGAACCCATCAGCATCTACGGGTCGTCCAAACTCGCCGACGAGGGCCTCCTCTCGACGTTCGCCCACTCCTACGACTTCACCGTCTACATGTACCGCTTCGCCAACATCGTCGGCCCGAAACAGCGCGGCAACGTCATCCCCGACTTCATCGAGAAACTGCTGGAGAACCCTGACACGCTCGAAATCCTCGGCAACGGCCGACAGGAGAAGTCCTATCTCCACGTCGAAGACTGCGTCGAGGCCATGTGTCACGTCGTCGAGAACGCCGAACGCGACTACAACGTCTACAACCTCGGGACCCGAACGACAACCTCGGTGACGACCATCGCCAACATCGTCGCCGACGTGATGGGACTGGACCCCGAGTACGAGTACACCGGCGGTGACCGTGGATGGACCGGCGACGTGCCGAAGATGCGTCTCTCCGTCGAGAAACTCTCGGCACTCGGGTGGGAACCCGACGGGTCGAGCGACGACGCCGTCCGCCGCGCCGCCGAGGAACTGTACGACGAACTGTCCTGAGGCCCGAGTCGGGGCTATCGCCCCGTCAATCCCTCTCGGGAACCACGACTGTCATCGTCGCGGACGCGTCGGCGTCGGTGGCCGCCAGCGACCCGGTGACCTCGTACTCGCCGGCAGGCGGCGAGGACCACTCGGCCTCGTACGTGACCGACCCGCCGGGCGCGAGCGTCTCGCTTCCGAGCGCCATCGAGAACGCCCGCCCGTCGCTCCAGCGCCACACTTCCGCGCCCGTCTCGTCGACGGCGACGAACTCCGCGCGCTGGCCGTCCGCGAACGAGAGGTCGATTGGTTCTCCGCCCGCGTTTTCGACCGTCAGCGTCAGCGACACGCCGTCGGCGCTCGGAGCGACTGTCAACGTGGCATCGAGCGGGTCAGACATACGTCTGGGTGTGAGCGCCACGAAAAAGAAACTACAGGTCGCCGCCGGACAGCGGGTCAGTTGTCGCTCGAATCGTAGCCGAGAGCGGCGGCGGTGTCGAGCAGTCCGCTGCCCTGTTCGTTCGACGCGAGTCCCAGGTCTTCTGCCGTGGTCTTGAGTCGCGAGCGAGCTTCGCTGTTCGTGTAGCCGTTGGCCATCAACTGGCCGGCGGCACCGGCGACGTGCGGCGTCGCCATCGACGTGCCCGAGAAGGTGTCGTAGCCGCCGGGAATCGTGGAGTAGATGTCCGTCCCGGGCGCGATGATTTCGACTTCGGGCCCCGTCGAGGAGAACCCAGAGAGCGAGTCGTCGCTCGCCGAGGAGGACACCGCCATGCACTCGCTGTACGCGGCGGGGTAGCCCACACAATCCGTACACGGCCCGGAGTTACCCGCCGCGGCGACGAGGAAGACACCTCTGTCGTCGGCGTACGTGCAGGCGTCTTTCACCGTCTGGGAACCCGAGGAGGCACCGAGGCTCATCGACCCCACGTCCCACCCCTGGTCGGCGGTGTACTCGATTCCAGCGGCGATGTCGGAGAAACTCCCCGACCCGCGTTTGTCGAGCACTTTCACCGCGTGGAGCGTCGCCTCGGTAGAGACGCCCTTGACGCCCTGACTGTTGTCGTCGGCGTTGGCGATGCCCGCACAGTGGGTGCCGTGGTCGTTGTCGTCGTCCCACGACTCTGCGTACGGCCCCCGAGACTTGACGAACGCCTTGCCCGCTCCGAGATTCGCCTGCAGGTCCGGGTGGTCCGAGTCGATACCGGTGTCGAGGATGGCGATGTCGGCGCCCGCCCCGGTGTCGCCGTTCGCGTGGGCAACCTCTGAGTCCGTGCGGTCGATGCCCCAGGGAACCTGCTGAGCGAGGGCGTGCATCGTCCCGTTCACTTCGACGTAGCGCACGTCTGGGCGCTGACGCAGGCCACGGATTGCGTTCTCGTTGACTCGAACCGTCACCGCGTCGAAGTTGAACTCTCGGACGACGTCGTCCGCCTCGGCTAGCGCCGCGCGCTTTCCGCTGGCGTCGCTGTAGCCGACGTTGACCTCGATGGTGCCCGGCGTTGCAGACGCCATTCCAGCGAGCCCGGTTGTCGCGACGGCCGCGCCGGCCGCCTTCAGTACGTCACGTCGTGTCTTTGGGTCACGGTATACCATGACGAACGGTAAAGTGTGACAAGTTGACATAATACTGTCGGCCAAATGTGAAATTCAACGGGACAGAAGGGTCGGTATCGACGATTGGGAGCGCAATTCCACAGAAGCGTAAGTCGCTTGGGGGGAGCAGTCGCCGGGGCGACTCCCACACAACCGGCCGGGAGCGAGGAACCTTTCTACCACCGATTCCTACCACGATTCGTGCAGGTCGTCGGCTACGACACGGGGACGCCCGCCCTCCACCTTGCGACGAGCGACGGCCTCGATTCGGTCGCACTCGACCCGGGGACCGAACTCGACTACCGCCTCCAAGACCGGCACTGTGCCGGCACGATGCACGACGGTCACCACATCTCGTGTTCCAACGATGGCACGCCCTACTGCCCGGACCACAGGCACACGTGGGTCTGTGCGAAGTGTACGGGGACGTGCCTGAAAGACGAGATGGACTGTTACGAAGACCACGCCGTCTATCTCGCGGCGTTCGCACCCGACACGTTCAAAGTCGGCGTCACTCGCCTGTGGCGACTCGAAACCCGACTCCGCGAGCAGGGTGCTGACCTCGCAGCACACGTTCGGACCTTCTCGGATGGTCGCGTCGCCCGCGAGTACGAGGCGGAACTCGCCACGCGACTCACAGACCGGGTGCGTGTCCCCACGAAGATAGCAGGATTCGGGCGCGACGTCGACACCGACGCGTGGGACGCACTCCTCTCGGAGTTCGACCCCATCGACACGTTCGCGTTCGACTACGGACTCGACCTGACGGACAGTCCGGTCGCAGAGACCATCGCCACGGGGACGGTCCGCGGCGTCAAAGGCCGCGTCCTCGTAGTGGACCACCGCGGCACCACCTACGCCGTCGACATGCGGTCGCTCGTCGGGTACGAACTCGACACCGGCGGGACGGACCGCGACCTACAGTCGAGTCTCGGCGCGTTCGGGTGACTGCTCGTCGGTGCGTTCCGGTGCGTCAGGTCGACACCACGGGGAGAGGCGCTTACCGATGTATTCTCAGAGACCGTCAGCACTTTCCGGATGGACGGCTAACCCGCGACTATGGCTGACGACGAACCCGCAGACGAGACGCAGGCACCCGACGAATCCGAATCCGGAGACGACGAAGAGAAGTCGTTCCGTGAGCGGGTCGAAGAGATTCGCAAACGTCGCGAAGAAGAACGCGAAGAAGGCGAGCGACCGTCTCCCGAAGAGATGATGGGCGGTGGCGGCCCCGGCGGCATGGGCGGCGGCAACCCCTTCGCGCAGATGATGAGCGGCATGATGGGCGGCGGCGGCCCTGGCGGAATGGGTGGCGGCCCCGGTGGCATGGGCGGCGGTCCCGGCGGTCCCGGCGCTCAGCGCGAGCCAGAACAGGGCAGCGGCGACAACGAGGCACTCGTCCGCGAAGTCCGACAACTCCGCGACGAGGTCCGTGACGTGAACCGCGAACTCCGACGCATCGCCGACGCGCTCGAAGACCGCGACTGAAGCGGTTTCGCAGTCGGTCTTTTTCCCTTACTCGAGTCTGTCGTAGAGCGACGCTAGTTTATCGACCGAGTGGTCGACGCTGACCTCGTCGCGTCGTTCTAGACAGCGAGCACTGAGCTCGTCGCGTTCGGCGAGGGCGCGCTGGATACCGCGGCGGAACCCGTCGATGTCGCCCGATTCGTAGTGATAGCCAGTCTCGCCGTCGACCACCGTATCTTCGAGTGCACCGTCGTTCACACCGACGACCGGTGTCCCGCAGGCGTTGGCTTCGAGTGCGACGAGGCCCTGCGTCTCGACCGGACTGGGGAACCCGAACACGTCGAGCGCGGAGTAGAACGCCGGGAGTTCCTCGCGGTCCAGAAAGCCGAGGAAGCGGGCGTCGACGTCGAGGTTGGCGGCGAGTCGCTCTAACTCGTCTCGTGCCGGGCCGTCGCCACCAAATACGAGTGTCGCGTCGAGGCCCGACGCGGCACGAACGAGTTCGTCGAGACGTTTCTCGAACCCATGTCGTCCCGTGTACCCGACGAGCGGGCCATCTCCGAGGCCGTACCGCTCCCGGAACTCGTCGCTGTCGGCTGGGGCGAACTGCTCGATGTCGATACCGTTCGAGAGGACGACGATTTCGGCGTCGACGCCGACTTCGTGGCGGAGGCGTCGCTTCGCGTCCTCGCTGGGGACGATGACCGCGTCTGCACGGTCGAAGAACCACCGTTCGTACCGTTCTGCCGTTCGTTCGACGCCGCGTTCGATGACTTCGACCGAACTGAGGTACTCCGCGTACTCGGCAGTCGGCGTGTGGTACGTCGCGACGAACGGCAGGTCGTTGCGTCGGGCGAGGCGAAGGCCGGCCAGTCCGAGTCCGAAGGGAGTGTGCGCGTGGACGACGTCGGCGTCGGACTCGGCGACACTGTCGGGAACGCGTGGGACGCCGACGCGCATCCCCTCGTAGAACGGGAACGGCAGGCTCCGAACGGGGTACTCGCCGTCTTCGGGGGTGTAGTCGTCGTCTTTCGGGTAGACGACGTCCATGCGGCCACCGCGCCGTTGCCACCGCTCACGCCACGTCTGAATCGTGTACGTGACGCCATTGACGGTCGGCAAGTACGTGTCGGTGAAGGCGGCGACCGACTGCATGGCGGGTGCTGTGAGGCCAACCGGATAAACTGTTGTGACTTCTCCCTGCCGTGTCAGGGTGTCGCGAACCTACTCGTCGAGGTTGCCGGCGAGGGCGTCCTCGTACGTCTCGACGAGTCGGTCACCGACGCGTTCCAGACTGTGCTCGGCGGCAGTCTCCCGGGCGTTCTCACCGAGACGCTTCCGGAGGTCAGGGTCGTTTTCGAGCAGTTCCAGCGCGCGGACGAACTCCTCGTCCGTCTCGCACTTCAGACAGTCGTGGCCGTGGGTGTAGAACTCCTCGAAGACGGGGATGTCGCGGAGGACCACCGCTTTGCCGCAGGCCATCGCTTCGAGGACGGCAATGCCCTGGTTCTCGTTCTTGGTGGGGAAGAGATAGACGTCGCCCGCGCCGTACGCGCCGCGAATGTCGTCTATCCACCCCGTGAACGTGACGTTCGCCGGGGCGTTTTCGACCCAGTATTTGACCGTCTTCGAGGCGTGGGGGCCGGTGTCGTACGGGCCGAACCACGCGAAGTCGTAGTCGGTCGCTTTGGCGACGTTACAGAACGTCGTGAGGCCCTTCCGCTCGAAGACGTTGCCGACGAGGAACACCGTCATTCCTTCGAGGTCGAATTTCTCTCGGTACTCGTCGCGGAAGTCTTCGAACCCGTCGAGTGATTCGGCGTCGACACCGTTCGAAACCGGGCGAATCGGTGCGTCGACGGGATAGGATTCGAGGACTCGCTTGGTGTACTCGGAGGGACAGAGGACGACGTCGGCCTGCGAGTAGAACCACTTGAGGTACTTCCCGAGCACCGGGGCGATGGTGTTCGACCCGCGGAAACTCTCCGCGAAGTCCTCGCGGGTGACGTGGGAGTGGAGCACGAGCGGGATATCGTTCCGTTTGGCGTGTCTGGCGACGGCGACGGACCCTGGGCCGATGAGGTTGCAGTGGGCGACGTCGTAGTCGCGGAAGACGCAGTTACCTCGGAGGAGTTCGCTCGCACTCTCGGAGACGGACTTCGGCCACGGCGAGGTGACGACGTCCACGTCCGTCGTCGCGAGGGCCGCGCGCTGTTGGTCGGTGGAGGTTCCGATACCGCTCCGTTCGAGTTGCGAGGCGAACTCGAGGTAGTTCAAAACGCGCACGCTCGCCCTTTCTTGGGGGGAGGATTTGACCCTACCGGCTTTCTCGTCGCACGATTCCTCGGCAGTTCGGAACGCCTATGCCGCGCCCACTCTCCCACCTTAGCATGAACATCGCGGAAGAGCGCATCGACCGACTCCACCACCTCGCACACGAGGCAGCGGCCGACGGCGAAGACGAGCGTGCGCGTGAGTACGTCCGCCTCGCCCGTCGCGTCGCAGAGCGAAACCGCTGTGGGCTTCCGAAGAAGTTCCGTCGGTTCACCTGCGACGAGTGCGATGCGTATCTCATTCCGGGACGGAACGCTCGCGTTCGAACCCAGTCGGGAGGCCACGTCGTCGTCAGATGCGACTGCGGAGCGACGAAGCGATATCCGTACTAACGCGGTCGTGTGGCGTCGTACCGTGTGTTCGTCCACCAAGCGTCGCCCAAAGCCTTACTATTGAAGGGCCCTCGGACATAGTAGAGTCCACGCATGAACACGCAGGACCTGCGAAAGGAAGCCCACGACCTCGACGTGACCGTCTGGGTAGGCAAGAGTGGTATCGAGGCAGTCGTCGGCGAATTGAACGACCAGTTGGCCGACCGGAATCTCGTCAAAGCGAAGTTCCTCCGTGCCGCGCTCGGCGGGACGACCATCGACGAGGCGGCATCGGACCTCGCAGAGCGAGTCAACGCCGAGCTGGTAGAAACACGGGGCAAAACAGCAGTCTTCCACAGATGAACGTGTTCGCAGTCCCGCTCCAGTTACAGGGTGACGGCGGTGCCATCGGTCGAATCCTCGCCGCGCAGAACATTCCGTACGCGGGGACGCTCGGAACGGTTCTCGGCTTCATCGTCGGGTTCCTCGTCGTCTACATCGTCGGCAAGGCGGTGTTGTCGTCGATTGTAAGCCGTATCCTCGACCGACGCGGCGCAGAGGAGCACGCCAAGAAACCGCTGATGAAAATCGTGTCGCTCGTCGTGGCGTTCGTCGCCGTCGGCGTCGGGTTCGGATTCGCCGGCCTCGGGAGCTTCTTGCAGTCGCTCGCGACCATCGGTGCCGCGGCGACGCTCGCTATCGGGTTTGCGATGCAGGACGTCATCGCGAACTTCGTCGCGGGCATCTTCATCTTCACCGACAAACCGTTCCGCATCAACGACTGGATAGAGTGGGACGGGAACTCGGGTGTCGTCGAGGACATCTCCTTCCGCGTGACGCGTGTTCGGACGTTCGACAACGAACTGCTCACGGTCCCGAACTCACAACTCACGGACGGCGTCATCAAGAACCCCGTCGCGAAGGACAAACTCCGTCTGCAGGTGCCGTTCGGCATCGGATACGACGACGACATCGAGCGAGCGACGGACATCATCCTCGAAGAGGCCGAAGCACACGACGGCATCATGGACGACCCGGCGCCGTCGGTTCGCCTGACCGAGTTGGGTGACTCGTCGGTGACGCTCAAGTCGCGCATCTGGATTTCGAATCCCAGTCGCGCCGACTTCGTCAAGACGCGCGGCGAGTACGTGACGTCGGTGAAACGGCGGTTCGACGAGGAGGGCATCGACATCCCCTACCCGAACCGGACGCTCAGTGGCGAACTCTCCATCGGCGGGATGGACCGTCTCGTCCAGTCGAACGACTGAACCACCTCGTCCAGACGTTTCGCGTTTTATTTCTTCGACGCCGTGAGCCTCAGAGTTCGATACGTTCGACCAGTCGGTCTTCGGACTTCGTGTTGACGGCGACGATTCGCACGTGGTCTTCGAGGCCCGAGCCATCGAGTTTCGCTTTCAGGAGGTTGTCGACCTGATAGACGCCCGCCGCGTTCACCATCTCGATTTCGACGAGGACGGGCCTGTCGTCCCCTTCTTTGAGTGTGACCTGACTGATAGCCCGACTGGAAAGCGTGTTGATTCCCCGCCCGCCTTTCTCGTAGGGGATGCGCGAGCGACCACGTTCCATGTCGAGGGCATCGGCGACGCGGATGACGCCCGCTTCGAGCGTGAGTGGGTCTTCCTCGCGGTGGTGAGTGAGGATGGCGTGGAGGACTTCAGCCTTCATTCGCACCGTCTCAGCGACGTCGTAAAACTGCGGGAGGAACCTGTCGAGAACGTCTGCCGCCAGTGGAATCGAGTAGTACGCGTGGTTGTCGCGGTGGACGATGTGGCCGATGTCGTGTAACTGCGCCGCGAGCGCGACGATGACCGCTTCGTCCGCTTCGTCGAGTCCCTCGTCTGCCGCACCGTTGAACTCGATACCGCCGCGTTTCAGCAGGTCGTAGAGGCGCAGCGCTCGGTTACGGACGATTTCGATGTGTTTCGGTCCGTGGTCGTTGTAGCCCTTCCGCGTGACTGCGTTGACGTTCTGGGCCTCCAGGAGGGTGTTTATCTCTTCGTCGTCGAGGAGCGCGGGAAGCACTTCGTTGAGTTTCTCGTCGGGGAACGCGTGGTCCGCATCGGGGTCGTAGACTCGGCCGCCGTTGAGACTCGCGTCAGAATCTGCCATGCATCAGATGGTCGTTCCAGCGAGAAAAAAGGTCTGGCCTGTCCTGCGGTTTGGCCGCAAAACGGCGTGCTTAGACCGCTTCGGTCGGTTCTTCGCGTGCCTTGGCGGCTGCCTCCTCGACGGCGTCGTAGTCGGGTTCGACGCCAGGGTCGTCGCTGACCCACTCGTAGGTGATTTCGCCGTCGGCGTCGACGACGAAGACAGAGCGCTTGGCGACGCTGTAGACGCCGAGGTCCGCGAAGTCCATCTCGACGTCGAAGGCGTCGATGAGGTTGCGGTTCGTGTCGCTGATGAGGCCGAAGTTCAGGTCGTTCTTCTCGGCGAACTCAGAGAGCGTAAACGGCGTGTCGATGCTGATGCCGTAGACCGTCGCACCGACGTCTTCGAAGTTCGCCATCTGGTCACGGAAGGTGCACATCTCGGTGGTGCAGACGCCCGTGAACGCCGCGGGGAAGAACGCGAGGACGACCGGCGCGTCGTCGAGGTTCTCAGAGAGGGTGAACGACTCGATGTCGCCGTCGATGTCCGTCTTCGGTGCCGTGAAATCTGGCGCGTCGTCTCCGACTGATACCATATTGCCCTCATTATTGTGGTCCACACTTATGTTCACGGGAATCGGAACGACTGGTCTTCCACAGCGTCGGCGGCGAATTATCAACGGTGAGTGCTGGTCGTCGCGTTCGTCGGTTCGTCGATTTCGTTCATCGCCAGATTTGTGGTGTATCAACGGCTGAGAGGCACGGTTTCGACAGTTCGGACGGGGCGACAGTCGTCGTCTCGTGAATTCGGTGAAGGCAAAAAGCCTATAATTGCGACTGGGTAACGCAAAAACAGCGATGTTCGAGACTATCACCCCCCTGTTCCCGGGGCTCCCGGGCGGGCCGGAGCTGCTCATCGTCCTCCTCGTGCTCGTCCTGCTGTTCGGCGCGAACAAGATTCCGAAGCTCGCGCGGTCAACCGGGCAGGCAATGGGCGAGTTCAAGCGTGGACGTAGTGAAATCGAAGAAGAGCTTTCAGAGATGCAAGGCGACGAAGACGACGACGAGTTCGTCACCGAGACGTCGACGTCGGCGTCCACGTCGAAGACGGAGAACTAACCGCAGCTCCCCTTTCTGTTATTCCCTTCGGCCCATCGGGGTCGAACCACTCGATTTTTGACGAATCCTGAGAGAACTCTCCGCAGGGCGTGTGGCCTAGCGGATAGGGCGAGGGGTTCCTAACCCCTCGATCGCGGGTTCGAATCCCGTCACGCCCGCTTCTCTCACTTCGTTCGTTCAGCGGGCGTTCCTGACTCTCGTTCGCGGTGCTCACGAGAGTCCCGTCACGCCCGTTTTCCGGCGAACGTATGTGAAGAGCGAACGAACCGGCATGACTGGATTCACAACTCGACGAAACCAGCGAAGCGAGTCTTGGCACGGTTCGAACTCCGCCACGCTCGCGTCTCTCACAGCAATTCCCGAACCGCTCACTGTTCACTCCGAGTCGTCGAATCCCGCAAAAAGTAGTCTCCGTTCCGTTACCCGTTGCGCCAGTGGAAGACGATTGCGCCGACGCCGACGGTGTTGACGATGAAGTTCGTGATACCGCCGACGAAGGGGATGGCGGCGAGGACAGTCGCGACGAACGCGCCAGCGACGAGGTGCCCCCAGCGAGACGTCTCGACGTTCGCGGCGTCGAGGAGACGCTCACCGACAAAGATGAAGACGATGGCACCGCCGACGAGCGAGACGAATATCATCACGAAGATGAGCGGGACGGCGAGGAGGATGCCGATGAGCGTGATGATGAGGACAATCGTCACGACGATGAGCGCGACGAAGATGCCGAGTCCCCACAGGAACGACGGGACGGGTTCGTCTTCGACGGTGTCGATAATCTTCTCCGTGTAGTCGGGGACGATGGCGAGCAACAGCGCGCCAATGATGAGCGTCCCGACGAACGTCCCCACTGCGGATATCGTCGACCCGAAGAACCGTGCGAACGTACTCGGGTCGGGTGACTGTGTTATCGGTCCCTGTTGTAAGACGAGCTGTATGAACGGGTCCATGAACCTGAAATCTCAGTGAACATACATAGATGTTGGCCTCCCCGTGGAAACGGGCAAAACGGTCGTGACGCGGCTTCTGGACACAGAAATCCCATAATAGTGCTATACTCTGTCACGACCACTACGCACCATGCCTTTCCCGCTTCGAGTCGCTGGTCCCCGACTCCGAACAGACGACACTGGTGACCGACACGCGACGTGGGTCGCCGGGTCGGCCATCGCAGTCATCGCGTCGGTACTCTTCGTGGGTCCGGTAGCCCTCGTCATCACTATCACAGTCCTCCTCAGCGGACTGGCCGTCCTCGAATGGATATGGACCCACCGGTCGGTGTCCCCGACCCGTGAGTCACCTCGCCCCCGACGAGAATCGTAACCCGACTCGGCCCGTTCAGGGAGATTAACCACCGATTTAGCACCAGTAGAGGCACCCAGCGCAAACCGGGCCGTACTTAAACAGGTATAAATACCAGACTTAAACTGTCCCTATAATGTAAAAAGTCTGGGAAAAAGACTTTTCCAATAACCCGAATATCCGAAGGACAATGGCAAGGAAAGACGCCGACGGATCCGGGCCAAAGGCAATAGCGGGTGACACGGAGCCCACGGTGGAGGGTGATGCCGCCCCGGACCAGGCGTCAAACGCCCGTAGAGGAGAGTATACGTGGGCCGACTTCCTCGACGAATACGGGGACGACGGCGACATCGAGGCCCTCTACGGCTTCGACCCGAGAACTCGCACAGAGACACCGGGCAGTTCGCGGTGGGGCAAAAGCGACGAAGAGGAGGTTCCAACCCCCGACCGAACCGACTGGGATTCCGTCTCGCTCGACCCGGAGGAGTACCTCGATTTCCATCCCGTCGACGTCGAGACGTTCGTCGGGAAGCGCGGCGCGCACGCGTCAGACATCCACGAACAGTTCGAGGCGTTCTGCGACCCTGAGACGACTCCCGTCGTCAAAGACGAGTGGATGTGGGAGCACTACAAACGCGAGTACTACTACGAAGCGGATGGCTCCCGACCACGTGACGCAGCAGGCGAAATCGAGCGATTCGACGGCGAAGAAGCACTCGGGTTCGACCCCGACCACATCGAGAACGCACTCGCTCGCGCGGGTCAGCGCGCCGACGAACTCGCGGACGTCGTCGACACCCGCACTGTCGACGTGAACGAGGAACTCGACGAAGACGAGTTCTTCTCGCGTGCGGACGGGACGACGACGCTCTCGAACCGCTACGACCTGGAGAAGGCGGTTCCGATGGAGAAGAAGACGCACTTCCGCGAAGTCGAGCGCTACTGGGTCAACAAACCGTACGCGTTCGTCGTCATCTTCCACTCCGTCAAGGAAAACGAGAAGAAGTACTACGTCGTCGAACCGCACCTCAATCGCATCGAAGACGACCTGACGGAGTTCCTCACGAGCAAACTCCGGACGGCTATCAAGTACAGCGACGAGAACGTCGTCTCGGACGGTCACGACAACCGCGGCACAGTCATCGAGACACAGACCTACGAACTGCTGTCGCGCTACGACCTCTACGACAACCCCGTCCCCAAGGGAGTCGAACCGGACAACGACTCCGACTCGCCTGGTCTCTTCGACCGTCTCGGACTCGGTGGGTTGTTCGGTGGCGGTGGGGACTCGGAATCGACGACGGCGACAGACGGCGGGACGTCGCTCTTCGGTGGCGTCGCGTCTCGACTCGGATTCGGAGGGACGCAGTCGCCCACCCAGAGCGGTTCACCGCTCGGTGGCCTCGACGGCATCGCCGCCAGACCCGAGTCGGCAGTCCTCGCGGACGACGAAGCGGACCTGAACGACTATCAGGTACAGAAGTTACAGTACTACCTCCGCCGTGACTTCATCGGATACGAACGCATCGACGGCATCAAACACGACATCAACGTCGAGGACATCTCGTGTGACGGCTACAACTCACCGGTGTTCGTCTATCACTCCGACTACGAGCAGATAATCTCGAACATCTACCACGGGAAGGGTGAACTCGACGATTTCGTCGTGAAACTCGCACAGCGCTCGGGGAAGGGTATCTCGAAGCGGCGGCCACAGGTCGACGCGACGCTCCCAGACGGATCGCGTGCGCAACTGACGCTCGGTCGTGAAGTGTCCGACCACGGGACGAACTACACCATCCGCCAGTTCAAGGACGTCCCCTTCACGCCAATCGACCTCATCAACTGGTCGACGTTCTCGCTGGAGGAGATGGCGTTCCTGTGGCTCTGTATCGAGAACGACAAGAGCCTCATCTTCGCAGGCGGTACGGCATCCGGGAAGACCACTTCGCTGAACGCGGTGTCGCTTTTCATCCCGTCGAACACGAAAATCGTCTCCATCGAGGACACGCGCGAAGTCGAACTCCCACAGCGAAACTGGATTGCCTCGGTCACGCGCCCGTCGTTCTCCGACGACGACAAAGGCGACGTGGACGAGTTCGACCTGCTGGAGGCCGCACTCCGTCAACGCCCCGACTACATCGTCATGGGTGAGATTCGTGGTGAGGAAGGGCGAACCCTCTTCCAGGTCATGTCCACGGGTCACACCACGTACACGACGTTCCACGCCGACTCCGTGGGCGAAGTCCTCAAGCGCTTCACCACGGCACCCATCAACGTCTCGAAGACGATGTTCACCGCACTGGACCTCGTCTCTATCCAGACGTCGACGCGCGTCGAGGGCAACAAGGTCCGCCGGAACAAGTCGCTCACCGAAATCAACCACTACGACCCCGAGAACGACGAAATCAACGTTCAGGACGTCTACCAGTGGCAAGCAGAGACCGACGAGTTCCTCCAGATGGGGTCGTCGAACACGCTCGAAGAGATAAAGTTCGACCGTGGCTGGGACCACGAGACGCTCGAACACGAGATTTTCAAACGGCAGGTCGTCCTCGCGTATCTCATCGACCGGGACCTCAACACGTACACGCAGGTGGCAGCGACGTTCCAGGCGTTCATCAACGACCAGGATACCATCATCGGTCTGATGGCGACCGACGGACTCGAACGGAGTCTCGAAGACCTCCGGGAGATGGAGTCGGTCCACATCGACATCGACCCCGAAAGCGAGGCGATGGTTCCGCGCCCCGACGCCCCCGAACACGTCAGAGAACTCGCCAAGGAGATTCTCCGTCGTGCAGAAGACGAACTGTTCCCAGACTACCGTGACCGCGACGTCGGCGACGTGGCAGATGCACTCGGCCACATGCAGCAGGAACCGGACGTCGAGGCGTCACCGGGTGAACGAGACGAACTCGACGCGCTCGAAGAGACGATGGACGGCCCGGCCCTCGACGAAGGGACGCCCCGGTCCGAACTCGATGCGGGCGACGAGACGCCAGAGATCGAAGGCGACGACGGGCCGTCGGCCATCGACGGCGACCAGGAGACGCCGGCACTCGAAGCGAGCGACGACCCCGCGGACGACGCGGAACGTCGTGACGCCGCCGAGGACCTCTGGGAGACGCTGCTCGATGCCGACGTGGAGGGAGAACCCAACGAGTTCGGCTTCGACGAGGAGGGTGAACCGACGTTCCCCGACCCCAAGGAAGACGACATCGACCTCGACGACTTCTTCGGTGCGTTCGGTATCGACGAACCGTCCGGCGCCGAGTCCGACTCGTCTGGGGAGGCAGACGCCGACGTGAACGACGAAATCGACGACGAGTCGTGGGGCGGGTTCAAAGCCGCAGAGACAGACGCACCGGACGAGGAACAAACGGAGTCACAGTCCGTCGAGAGCGACGAGGACGACTAGATGAGCAACATCGACGCTGAGAACACGGCGGGACTCGACCGGAGTACCGACACCCTCGGCGACGCGTTTTATCCGCTGTTTCAGATGCTCTTCGACGAAGACGGAGAGTTCGTCTCCGACGTCGAAGAGAAACTCCAGCAGGCCCGGATGCCGAATACGGTCGAACTCTACCTCTCGCGGGCGCTGGCAATCGGTGTGCTCGCTGGCCTCTCGCTCTGGATTCTCGGGATGGCACTCGGCTACGGCATCTTCGCACTCGGCCTGGTCTCTGCAGAGTCGATAAGTCTCGGTATTCCCGTCTCGAGCGAGTCGACGGCCGAACTCCTCCGGTCGCTCGTGATGCCGGCCGCCGTCACCGTCTCCGGCGTCGTCTTCGGGTCTATCGGGTTCGGACTCGGGTTCGGGACGCTCGTCGGAATCCCCTACTCGAAGGCGTCAGCCCGAAAGCGGGAGATAAACATGCTCCTCTCGGACGCCATCTCGTTCATGTACGCGCTGTCTGTCGGTGGCCTCAACCAACTCGAGATTCTGGAGGCGATGGCCCGCGCCGACGACACTTACGGCGAAGTCTCCCGCGAGTTCCAGAGTATCGTCCAGGAGACGGAGTACTTCGGAACCGACTACCGGAACGCCATCCGTCAGCAGGCGCTCCTCACGCCCTCCGACGAACTCTCGCAGTTCCTCACGGACATGCTCTCTATCGTCAACTCCGGCGGTGACATGGAGGGGTTCCTCAAGGACAAGAAGGACAAACACCTCCGGACGGCGAAACAGGAACAAGAACAGACGCTGGACACGATGGAACTGTTCGGCGAGATGTACATGACGCTGTCTCTGTTCCCACTGTTGCTCATCATCATCCTCGTCATCATGAGCATGCTCGGGCAGGCACAGCAGGAACTCCTCTATGCGACCATCTACGGTCTCATCCCACTGGTCGGTGTCGGGTTCCTCGTCCTCATCTCGACGGTGAAACAGGACGAAATCGGCGACGGCTACCTCTCGCCGTCCAACAGGAGTGACCGCCTCGAAGGCCAGCAACGAGAAGGACTCGTCCACATGGGACTCGTCGAGTCGTACGTCGGCGAGTTCACCCTGTTCTCGCGTATCAAAGACCGCGAGGGGACGTACAAGACGCGAGAACTCCTCAAAGAACCGCACGTCTTTTTCAAACAACATCCGATGTACACGCTCGCACTGTCCGTTCCTGCGGCGATGGTCCTCCTCGCAGTCGCGGTCATCGGCGGGTCCGCACCGACGACGTGGGACGGGATGGTCGCCCAACCAATCTGGGGGACCGTCATCTGGTTTTACGTCCCCGTCTACCTCGTCACGGTTCCGCTCGCCGTCTTCCACGAATGGAACGTCCACTCTCGGTCGGCGATTACGGGGAAGCTTTCGGACAACCTCCGCAAACTGTCGAGTGCGAACGACACCGGACAGACGCTCCTCGAATCGTTCCAGACCGTCGCCGACACGTCGTCGGGGAAACTCGCCGACGAGTTCGAGATTATGTACGCGAAGGTCAACTACGGGATGAGCCTCAGAGAGGCGCTCGTCGAATTCAACAACAAGTACCACATCCCGCGTCTCGCTCGGACAGTCAAACTCATCACGAAGGCACAGGAGGCGTCGAGTCAGATTACGGAGGTGCTGACGACGGCGGCACAGTCCTCTGAGAATCAAGACGACATCGAGCGAGAGCGTATCGCACGCACCCGGATGCAGGTGGCTATCATCCTCATGACCTACGTCACCCTGCTGGCGGTCATGGCCATCCTGAAGACCCAATTCCTCGACGTGATGGCGGGCCTGTCGTCACAGGCGTCTGGGAGTGGTGGTGGCGTCTCCGGTGGCCCGAGCTTCGGTGGGGCCCTCGACCCGAGTCTGATGTCGCTCCTGTTCTTCCACGGCGTCACCCTGCAGGCGGTTCTCTCCGGGTTCATCAGCGGCTACATCCGTAACGCAGACCTGCTCGCAGGGGTCAAGTTCGTCGTCATCCTGCAGACGCTCGCACTCGCGGTGTGGATGGTGGTCGGCTAATGCGACGGCGTGAACGCTCGACTGGCAGCGAGCGCAGTCGCGCACAGACGACCATCGACTACGCTGTCGGTGTCGGCATCTTTCTGCTCGCTATCGCGTGGGTCGTCGGGACGGTTCCACAAATCGTCCAACCGTTCGACGACGCACAGGACCGCCCGCTCGTCGCTAACCGTGCGGCAGACCGACTCGCGGGCGATGCACTCTCGCCCCCGGGTGAACAGACCGTCCTCCTGACGGAGTGCGTCGATGGTTTCTTCCAGAACTCGTCGCCACCAGCGGCCTGTGAGTACGATACCGGGCCAGTACACGACGCCGTCGGCGTCGACGACACGTACGACATCAACGTCACGCTCCTCCACGACGGGTCAGTTGCAACACTCTCCGATGGGTCGGACGCGACGCGGGGAGACCCAGTTCCGTCCTCCGGACAGGTCGTCGCCGCTCGTCGCTCCGTCATCGTCGACGGCCAACTCCACCAACTCCTGGTGAGGGTCTGGTGACGATGGCCCGCGGACAAGCCCACACGTTAGAGGCGTTCGTCGCCGCGACGGTTCTGTTGGCGAGTGTCACGTTCGCACTGCAGGTGACCGCAGTCACGCCGCTGACGGCGAGTACGTCGAGCCAACACATCGAAAACCAGCAGGCGTCGGTCGCACAGGGACTGCTCGACGCCGCCGCCGAAAACGGGACGCTCAAGCGGACGGTGCTGCTGTCGAACATCAGTACCAGCGAAGAGGACAACTTCGTCGATGGCGGGCCACCGACAGTGTTCGGCGCGATGCTCAACGAGACGTTAGACGAGCGAGGCATCGCGTTCAACGTGGACATCTACACCGTACAGGAAAACCAGGAGGGGAAAGCCCTGAACCGAATCGGTCTCGTCCACATGGGAAAACCGAGTGACCACGCCGCGTCAGCGTCGCGCCTCGTCACCCTCATGGACACAGATAGGCGCCACGAAGTGGACGGTGGCGTGGCAGTCCCGACGAACGAGACGCTCGATTCTGGGTCGTCGTTCTACCTCGAAGAACGACACGACGGTGACCCCGTCTGGACTGTCGTGAGAGTGGAGGTGGTCGTATGGCGGATGTGAACCTCCCGTCGCGCCTCTCCGAGGAGAACCGCGGCCAGTTGTTCCTCGTCACGGCACTCGCTGTGGCCGTCATGTTGGTCAGCCTCGCGCTGGTTCTCAACACGGCAATCTACACCGAGAACATCGCCACGCGGACGACAGACACGCAACTCGACGAAGCGGCGAGTAGTCAGCGTGCCGCCGTCACGGCGACCGGGACGATACTCGATGCGGAGAACCGGGACGGCGGTGGCACCGACGAAATCGACTCCCGGTTCGACTCTGCTGTCGGAAATTGGAGTTCGACTGCAAGTACGTTAGAGGCCGCCAACGGATTCTCCGTCGACGTCTCGTACGACGGGACGAACACGTCTGGACTGCGAATCCATCAGGACGACCCCTCGCGGAACTTCACCGACAACACCCCGAGCAGTGACTGGCAAGTCGTCAACGACGGCCGTGTTCGAGGCGTTTGGTTCAATCTCTCCCGGGCCGACCTCGCGACGACGGAGTCCGACGCATTCGAGGTGAGAATCAAGGACGAAAGTTCGGACGACGACGTGGAGGTCAAGATGTACACCGACGGAACGAACGTCACCGTCACGGTCAGAAACGACACTGGACTCGTCGGCACCTGTGACGTCGAACCGCCGACTGGTGACTCACTCGTTGTCGACGTCGGCAACAAGGTGGTCGGTAATCAGTACTGCGCTCCGCTCGAAGTCGCACACGACGAACTAGACGGCGATGTCGACGTGCACTTCGATAATCCCGAGAATGCGACCGGAACGTACGAACTGTATGCGACCGACGACGACGACCTAGACGACTTAGACGACCTGCTCGACGGGGGCGATTTCGCGTCGCCCGGAAGTGGGTGGCCCGTCCGACAGGACGCTATCTACGACGCAAACGTGACGTTCGTCTTCCACGCGAGCGGAACGACGGTCGAAAAAGAGATTCGTATCGCACCGGGTGAGCTCTAATGTCGACGCGTGCAGTCTCTACGACTCTCGGATACGTGTTGACGCTCTCGATAACCACTATCCTCATCTCCGGAATCATGGTCGGTGCGGGAGGGTACATCTCGGCCGAACACGAACGCGTGACCGAGACAGAACTGGAAGTCGTGGGACAGCGACTCGCCGCCAACATCGAGGCCGTCGACCGAATCGCGTCGTCGTCGGACGACGAGACGACGTCGACCGTCAGTTCTCGTCTCGAACTGCCGAATCGAGTCGCCGGAACGACCTACCGAATCAACGTCGAATCGGACGAACTCGTCTTGCGGTCGGTCGACCCCGAGGTGACCGTCCGCGTCTCGGTCCAGACGGAGACGACGCTCGACAGTGGGTCGGTCGATGCCGGTGACGTCGTCGTCAGGTACGACGCCGGGGACGACGACTTGGAGGTGACCAATGGTTGACCGACGCGCCGTGAGCGATACGCTCGGGTTCATCTTCGTGTTCTCGCTCGTCCTCTCGACTGTCGGTGTCGTCACGGCAGTCGGGATGGACGGCCTTCAGGACACCCGCGACGTCGAACGTCTCAACAACGCCGAACGCGCCTTCGACATCCTCGACGACAACATGGAGGACATCGCTACTCGCGGTGCGCCGAGTCGTGCGACAGAGATTAAACTGGCCGACTCGGCGCTGTCGTTCGGAGCGCCCGTGCAGATGACCGTCGAGTGGGAGCAAGGTGGGGTGGTGGACAACGCCACTGTAAGCTCTCAACCGCTCGTCTACACCTCGGAGGTGTCCGAGGAACGACTCGTCTACGCGTTCGGGACCGTCTTCCGTGGAACCGACGACGCGATGACCGTCGTCCGTCATCCAGCGTTCGTCCTCTCGCAGGACTCCGTCGTCGTCTCTGCGGTGTCCACCAGGCGCTCGTCGTCGAGTGCGAACTCGGTTGGCGGGTCCGGCACGTACCTCGTTCGTGCAGAGGTGGCGGGTTCGGGGGCGAAGTACCGTGGCCTCGCGACGGACAGCGGAACCTACGACGTCACGGTCAACGTTACGTCACCACGAGCAGACCTCTGGAAGACGGAACTGGAGTCGTACGACGACGTGACCTGTCCAGTCGCCAACGACACCATGGTCTCGTGTGAACTCTCTGGCGTCGATACCATTCGCGTCGTCGAAAAACAGGTCGACGTGTCGTTGGTCGACTAATCTCGTCAGCGGAATTCTACGCGAACTTTGTTTTCCGTGATGTGGAGGAACGTGATGTACTTGCCACCGTCGGCTTGGTCGTAATCGAGATTTCCGCCCGACGCCTGTTCGTTGACGCGTTCACTCCCACCGGGGCCGTCCGTCACGGTGAGTTCGAACTTCGGAGCGAGAAGCGACATGTAGTGGTTGGTGACGACGCTCAGCGACTCGTTGTCGTCTGTCACGTACGGCGTGGCCCTGTCCGCGTCGTGTTCGGTCCAGTCGACGGAATCGTTCGCGCTGTTCGCTTTGATTTCGGGGCCGAAGTACCACTTGTTGTCGGTCCCGGTCATCGTGATGTTACCGTACGTCATGTCCGTCGCAGCGTGTGTGAAGTTTATCGACATCGTCGCCGGGTCGTTGCTACAGTCGACGTCGACGGCGTCACTCGTATCGGGGTCGATACCCGACCGCTGCCAACCGTGATACGACCCTGATTGGTTCGAATAGTAGATGCTGATATCGACCGTTCCGTCGAAGCTGCCGCCCGAACATTTGTCCGTAGAGTAGATGTGGAACTCGACGTCCTCGTTCGCGCCGTCGTGGTACATCGACCAGTGCATGTTCTGGAAGTGGGGGGTCGCGGTCAGATTGAGTTCGTACGAACTCACGTTGTGGCCGCCGCTCAACCCTCTGACGTCTATCGACCCGCCTTCGTTCGGCATCCGGAACTCGCCGATTACGCCACCGATTGCCTCTAATTCCACACTCACCGACTCGTTCGTGTGGTCCATCGACATGTTGCCTTCGGTCCGTTCCTCGAAGAACTGGGCCCACCCGCGGTAGTGGGGGCTGTAGATTGTCACTTCGACAGTCCCGTTTTCGACCGGGTTCGCGTAGCTCTCACTGTTGTTGACGTAGGTCGAAGTGGAATTCGGGTAGACGCGTCGTGCCTGTTGTTGTTCGAGGATATCGACGGTCGGACTCCGTGCCGTCCCGTCGTCACCCGACACTTGAATTACTGGGAGGGTGAGCGTCTTGTCCCGGTAGTGGAATTCGGGTGGCGACACCATCGACGTGCCGTTGTCCTGGGTTCGCCAGACGCCACCGCCCTCGTAGGCAATCGTCACGTCACCGGTGTTGTACTCGACGCTGCCGAGCGTCTGGTTGTACAGTTCCTGTGACGTCCCGTAGCCGTCGTAGTCCTTGTGTGTGATGACGATTCGCGTGGTGTCGTCTCGGACCAGGTACTCGCCGCTCTGTGACCCGCTGAGTTCGACTGCTTGCGACTGGGAGTCACCGAGTGCGGTAATCGCGACTTTCGAGTCGAAGAGCGTCATCGAATGTTCTGCACGGGCGGCGTTCGACGCCTGTTTCGTGTCGTCGAGGGCCGCACCACCGAGGGTTACGACAGACGTCACACCGAGAACCGTTATTCCGAGGAGAAGTACGACTGCGAGAGGAGATGCTTGTCCCGACCGGTCACGAACGACGCGATAGAGCCACGGGACACGGGGGCGACCGCTCATTATCTAGGTCCTCTACCTCAGGGACCAAAACCTCATTGGCTATCTGACCGTCTGGAATTCCGACTCGTCGTCACTCGTGGGCGCGTACATGGTTCGTAAAATCGTATCGAGGGGAGTTGTGGGCCCGCTGGCCCGTTGATACGAGATACCGCGACAGTCGATGGCCTTGGTGGGCGGTTGCCCCTGACTTGCCGATAGCGGAATACACTCGCGCCGTCGTTGGTCGCCAGACCCTTGTTCGATTGGTGCCCGCCAGAGTGGTCAGTACCCCACCACGATTCGACATCTCCCGTTTACAGGTGCACAGGTGAACTCACGTCACGGGACCGAACGTGAATCGATGTTCGTACCAGTCTCCGACTGTGTGTTCTCTCATCGATCACCTCGTTCTAATTCAAATCGGTGTAACGCCATAGGTTGCTGTGCGTGATATGACGGCATTCTTTAGCAGTGGCCGCAGGTCGGCCCGCTCCCGGTTTGTGGAGTTCAGACGTGGTCTGCTGGTGGTCGATGAGTGTCGAGACGAGAACCACAGCGGTCCAAATTAACACGCACGCTACCGCGATTTCTTCACTAGTTCAGAAATGGACTCGCCGGGACTGAGCAAACCGGAGGTTTGCGAAGGTCGTGAACGTAGTTCACGGGATTTGAACTCACTCGCAAATCAAAGATTTGCTCGCTGCTCAAATCCCGTCTCGGACAGGCACGATTTCACTCGACACCGGATGGGACTCGCAGGACTCCTGACGGAGTCACTGCTCGTCGGATGGTGTCGAGGAGAATAGTGGACCCGCCGGGAGTCACGTGAGCGGAGTTCACGGGATTTGAACCCGGAGAAAGACGTGCTCGCTCACTCCGTTCGCTGCGCGCGACTTTCAGGGCTTCAAATCCACGCGTTTGGCAAGCCAAACGCTCGGCTCGTCAATTTCTTCACTCCGTTCAGAAATGGACTCGCCGGGATTTGAACCCGGGGCCTCTCCCATGCCAAGGGAGTGATCTACCCCTGATCTACGAGCCCTCGAACGCATCCATTCATTCCCCGGTCGGATAAATAAGGGCTTCGAATCGTCGGACAGCTGGGGGCTATAGCGTGACAGCAGTGGCCAACCTCAGTGGGCGAATCACTCCTCTTCTGTGGACTGGTCCGGCCCTGCGAAGACGACGAGCGTCCCGCCATCGGTCTCTCTCCGTTCGACGTCGCCTGTCGCGACCAGCCCATCGACGACGCGGCGTGCATGAGCGGGCGACCACCCGAGGTCCTTCTGCAGCACGTCTTCGAACATCCGGCCGTTGTTCTCGTTCAACAGCGAGATGACGCGCTCGGAATCAGCGGGAGTCGCTTCGGCGGGTGTGGTCGTGGCAGCAGACTCCGATTTCGGTTCAGACTTGTTTCGTCCTCTGAGGATGCCTGCCGCGACGAACCCGACGGCAAAGACAGCGAGTGCGCCCAAGAGCAGCAACGTCTGGTCGTTCGACCCGTCGCCGCCAGTGTCACCGTCGCCACCCTCGCCACCGGCGGGGGCGTCCGTCTCGGTTGGTGCGTCAGTCGGTTCTTCTGTCGCTGTGGGTTCCGCTGTTGGTTCTTCTGTCGCTGTGGGTTCTTCCGTCGGTTCGTCAGTCACCTGCGGTGGTTCTGTCACCTGTTCCTGTGTCGTCTCGTTCGCTCCCTCACCCGGACCACTACCGACACCGGTACAGCCAGCAGTCACTACCAGGAGGGCAAAAACGAGTATTCCGAGGACCATTCGGCTCGATTTCAGTCCGTTCGTTCGTACGACCATAGAGTGAAATATACGTCAACTATGACGATAAATATAGTTGGACAAAAAATAATAAAAAATAGAATTTCACAGACGAAATCCAGTTATTCGAGACAGTCAGAACCACCTCAACCGACGTCACGGCAGCGAATCAGAGGACAGAACGAGTTGCGAGTAGTCTTGCTCTCAATCACTCTATTTGACCCATCAATGTTATTGACTTTTTGACAACTACTATCCCGTTCGCTCTCGTTACTTTTCCCATGGCCCGAGTACGAGACGAACTGGTGAAGGCGAGTGAGAGCATCAAACGAGCCCTCGACAAAGCAGGGGAAGACGCCCAGAAAGCGGTCGAAGACGCGAGCGAGAGCCTCCACGACGCAGGGGAAGACGTGAGCAAGGGCCTCGACGACGTGTCTGAACGCGTCTCTCGCCTCGCCGATGATGCGAAGGACGAGACGAAAGAGACGACAGAGCATCTTCGCAACGATATCGACCAATTGATTTCAGACCTCGACAGGCTCATCGACGAGGCCACAGACGAGACACGAAAAGACCTCGAAGAGACGCGCACTCGTCTCCACAACGCCCGGGACGCGCTGGCAGGACGGGCCAGTGGTTCGACCGGTGAAGAGGAAGCAGAGACCTGAGTGAGGGACTCCGCCACCCGGTTATTTTGACGGCCTTCGAGCGTCGTAGTGATGTCACCGGCAATTCTGCATAGCGGTGACAATTATGACTCTCACCGACGTATCTCTCACATGAGTCTCCCCCAGACGCCGCCAGACCCCCCGACGGTCTACAGCGACCACGACGACGAGTATCACGACGACACCGAGCGAAGAGCAGAGATACAGGCCACCTTCGAACTGGAGAATGCGTGGGGAGAGGCTTACGAACAGTGGCTGGAGGAGACGCTGTTGACGGACCAAGAGTACCAGAAGGCCTTCGAGTTTGGACTCTTCGGGAAACTCGACTTCTACTGGGACACCGAGACCCAACACGTCGCATACGAGATGCCACCCGTCGTCGACGGTGGGTACGGCCTCCCGTTAGACACAGCATCTGATATCGAAGAAGAACTCGACGAATTCGCGCGAATCGTCGCCGACACACTGTCTACGTACTACATCGACTGGGACCCAAGCGACGACCCAGACTCGGAATACCGCCAGATGTTCGGAGACCAGTACAACGCGGCCGACGACGTGCTGACCGACGACCAAGAAGGAAGACGACGCGCCTGAAACGAGCTTCGCTGTCGAAGTCACGCGGTTGCTGCGCTGTCTCGTTCCGACTTCGCCGTGAACCCAGTCACTTCCAGCGGCGAACCGATTCTGTTTTTCCCTCGGTCCGAAAACCGATGTGCTATGCCCAGTGATGACGACGATTCCCCACGCGTCCCTATCGTATGTGAGGAGTGCGATACTACGTCACGGATTCCGCTCTCAGAGGTCCCAGACACGATTCAGAAACACAACGACCAATTACACGACGGAGACGACGTCGCGCAGGTCGACCCCGAAATCGTTCGTCACGTGACCGACCTCGCGGCCGAAGATATCGGTCTGGCCGACGACGACGCGTAGTTCGACTGCGTCCCCCGTAGTTGTTCTGTGATTGCTCAGTGGTTCGTCGTCTCCGTGGAGTCGAGTGCCTCCCCACAGTGCGGACACCGGTTCTGTAACTGTTCACCGTTCGTGTGTGCCGACTCCCCTCCAGTGTCGGCCAACTCGTCCGACGCTTGTCGTTCGCGTGCTCGTTCGTCCATGAACCCTGCCGCCAGAATACTCGACGGGAGTGCGAAGAACGCGACGCCCCCGAACGTGGTTATCGCCCCGAGGAAGCGACCCAGTGGCGTCCCCGGGACCACGTCGCCGTAGCCAACAGTCGTGAGCGTCACGATTGCCCACCACAGTGCGGCGGGAATCGACGAGAACGCCTCGGGTTGTGTGCTGTTCTCGACGAAATACATGAGTGTCGAAGCGAGGAGCGCAATCGTTCCTGACCCAATGAAGGCAATCGAAAGGTCGTCCCGCTGAGCGGCCAGTACTCGTCTGAAACGCATTCGTGACCGCTTTAATTGCGGCAGGTTGAACATGCGGGCCAACCAGAGGACGCGAATCCACCCGAGCGAACCAGGAACGAACGCGACACCGAACCAGTATCCCACGATTACCACGAAGTCGAGGAGAACGAAGGGTCGACGAGCGAATCGAAGTCGGTCCGTCGTTTCCTGCTGTCTATCTGTTGCCGGGACTGCCCACAAGCGGACGACGTAGAGGAGTGTGAACAGGAAGACAGAGACGTGACCGAACACGTCGAACAACAGAGGAACCGCCTCGTATATCGGGGCAACACTCTGGATTACGACGGCGACTACGTTCAGCGAGGCGAGTACGAGCGCGACGGTTTCGAGATGCTGACCTCGGCGACTCTTCGCATCGGGGTCGACTACTCTCCACGCGCGGCGCTTCGTCGGACTACTCATACGGAACATAACAACGGACAGAGGTATAGCATCGCTGGAGGTGCTAGGTGGCGTTGCCTCACACAGTGAGCGCTCGGCACGTCAATTACTTCAGTTCAGAAATAGACTCGCCGGGGGTCACGTGAGCGGAGTTCACGGGATTTGAACCCGGAGAAAGACGTGCTCGCTCGTCTCTCGCTCAAGAATGGACTCGCCGGGACTCCCGCGAGCGCAGCGAGTGGGAGTACGGCGAGTCCACTGAACGAAGTTGAGCGCAGCGAAACGAAGTGAAGTGGACTCGCCGGGATTTGAACCCGGGGCCTCTCCCATGCCAAGGGAGTGATCTACCCCTGATCTACGAGCCCGCACCAACTGGTAGCCACCACCCGTTTAGAAGCCCTTCGATTCGACCCGACGGCGAGTCGAAACGGTTTAACCCGGCGCCCGTGGACAAACGCATGGGAATCCAGCACGGCCGCAAATCTGACGCGCCCGCATGTGCGGGCTTGGGATTGCGGTAGTGCCCCAGCAGTCGTCAATGCGACTGCGGGGTACTCGTTTCTGCGGTCAGTGCGGTTCCAACCCGCAACAATGGCACGAATGCACACCCGCCGCCGTGGCTCGTCCGGTTCGGACAAGCCCGTGGCAGACGAAGCACCGGAGTGGAGTGACGTCGACGCAGAAGACATCGAAGCACGCGTCGTCGAACTTGCTGAGCAGGGCAAAGAGCCCAGCCAGATTGGCCTGTCCCTGCGTGACGAAGGCGTCAAGGGCGTCCCGGTTCCGGACGTCAAACTCGCCACCGGCAAGAAAGTCACCACCATCCTCGAAGAGAACGACGCGTCCCCCGAACTCCCCGAGGACCTCCGTAACCTGATGGAACGCGCAGTTCGCCTCCGCGAGCACATGGAGGAGAACCGGCAGGACAAGTCCAACCGTCGCGCGCTCCAGAACACGGAGTCGAAGATTCGCCGACTCGTCTCCTACTACCGTGGAGACAAGCTCGACGAAGACTTCAAGTACACCTACGACGTCGCCGTCGAACTCCTCGAAAAGTAAGTAGATGTCCGTGAGCTCCGCCGAACAGACACCCGCTGCCGACGCCGCCGCGATGCTCCGTGAGGCGACGTTCGTTCGTCTCCGCGTGCACACCAGCGGCGCTGCCGTCGCTGCCGCGGGCGTCATCGGGCGGGCGCTCAGGACACTCGACGTCCCCTTCCGTATCCGGGCGACCGACGCCCCCAACGCTGTCGCGCACGACGACGTCGCGGCAGTCATCGGGCGTTCGGACGCCGATTCCGACTTTGAACTCGACCCCAGTGATGCAGTCGCCGTGGTCCGAGAACTCGGTGTCGACCCCGACCCGGTGGTCGCACTGGCTGGCTACTTCGCCGCCGGTGTCCCACTGGAGGACGACACCAGTCTCCGAGACGCGGCGAGCGGCGTGGGTGTCGAACCCCGTCCCGGGGTGGCCGTTCCGACGGCCGACCTCGCGGACGGACTCGCACACTCCACGCTCGTCCACGCACCGTTTTCGGCCGACAGAGAGCGCGCACAGGCGACACTCGCCGAACTGTCGCTCCCGGCCGAACTCGACGCGGACGCTCACAGACGTGTCGCGTCACTCGTCGCACTCGACGCGACGGGTGACGGCGCGACACCGCGGGCGGTGAGCGCAGTCGAACGCGCTCTGCACCCGCGAGCGACCCCGAACGGGCCGTTTGCGACCGTCGGCGGACTTGCCGACGTGCTCGACGCGACTGTTCGGGAGACGCCGGGAGTCGCCGTCGCACTGGCGCTGGGTCACGACGCTCGTGACGCGGCGCTGGATGCGTGGCGCGACCACGCGCAGGCGACACACGCGGCACTCCGTGCGGCGACGACGGGTCGCTACGAGCGCCTCTACGCGCTCTCGTGTGACCTCTCGTCTCCGGGGCGACTCGCGACAGTCGCACGTCTCGCCCGCGACTTCCGGTCACCGGAACCGACCGTTCTCGCGGTCGGAACCGGTGCTGCGGCACTCGTCTCGACCGGTCCCGCCGGACTCGACGAGCAACTCGCCGCGGCAGCGACCGAACTGGGCGACGCGTCCGCAACTGGGTCACCACAGGAAGCGACGATGCAGTTCGACCCCTCGGTCGAACCGAAGTCGGTCGTCACGGCCGTCAGGGAGGTACGCCAATGAGTATGACTCGGCGTGCGACCCTGCGGACGACTCACGACGACCCCGATATCGTCGCCGCGGCACTCACCCCGGACAACACGGAGTCGATGCAGACGACAGTCGAAGGGGACGAACTCGTCACGACAATCGAACGCGATTCGACCGGTGGACTCCAGTCTACGGTCGATGATTACGTCGTCAACGTGACGGTCGCAGAGACCGTCATCGCAGCTACACGAACGCACACAACCACTAACCATGAGTGAACGATCAGTCTCCAAGCAGAAGCGCGGAAAGCGATGGTACAAGGTCATCGCACCCGAGAACTTCGACCGTAAGGAACTCGGCGAAACCTTCGCCGACGAACCCGAGAAGGTCTACGGTCGCACCGTCGAAGCGACGCTCGGCGAACTCAACGACGACCAGGGCGCGAACAACGTCAAACTCACCTTCAAGGTGAACGACGTTGGCAGCGACGCCGCCTACACCGAGTTCATCCAGCAGGAACTCACCCGAGACTACCTCCGTAGTCTCGTCCGCCGCGGCGCGTCGAAAGTCGACGCCAACGTCACCGCCGTGACGAAGGACGACTTCCGCGTCCAGGTCCAGCCCGTCGCCTTCACGACGAAGAAGGCAGACCGCAGTCAGGAACACGCGATTCGCCGCATCATGATCGACCTCACCCGCGAGGCCATCACCGAGCGAACCTACGACGACCTGACCAACAGCATCACCGAAGGCCGTCTCTCGTCGGCCATCTACGGCGAGGCGAAGCAGATTTACCCGCTCCGCCGCGTCGAAGTCAAGAAGTTCTCCCTCGAAGCACGCCCCGAGGAAATCGAGGCCGAGGAAGAAGCAGCAGTCAGTGTCGACGAAGAAGACGTCGCAGTCGACGTCGACGAAGACACCGAGTAAGTCTTCGACCCGCGGTCTGACTTCCAATTTCGACTTTTTCGACGCTCCGTGGTGAGCGACGACGCTCCCGACAAAAACCAGTGAATGACTACCCTTCGACGACGACAGTCCCGACCATCCCCGCCTGTTCGTGCGGGATACAGAGATACTCGTACTCGCCGGGGACGTCGAACGTGTACGAGTACGTCTCGCCGCTGTCGATGAGTCCGCCGAGCGAGTTCGAGTACGCCTTCCGTGCGGTCTGTTCGTCCTCGTATCCGCCACTCGCGAAGAACGCAGCGTCGTCGGGGATGAGACTCTCGTAGGCAGTGACGGTGTGGCCGCGGGAACTCGTGTTCTTCCACACGACGGTGTCACCGACTTCGACGGTGACGGTCGGTGGGGTGAAGGCGACGGCAGTCATCCCCACGTCGAACTCGCCGTCTGAGGCCAGCGACGTCGCACACCCCGCGAGGCCGGCGGTGACGGCGGTGCCCGTCGCCGCGAGGAATCGACGCCGACTCTGGTGACGCATAGCCGGCACTCGGGACGCGACGGATAAATGTCGCATGGTTTGCCCGGCGAAACGGGCGACACGGGCGGAACGTAAGAGGCAAAGGGGTGGTCCGCAATCGGAACGGTATGGGACCCCGATTCGTCGGCCGGTTGGGCCTCGCGGACGCGGTTACCGCCGGAAACGCGGCCCTCGGGTTCGTCGCTGCGGTGCTGACCGCAATCGACGTCCGCCTCGCGGCAAAGGCGATTCTCCTCGCCGCGATAGCCGACGGACTCGACGGGGTCGTCGCCAGACGCTACGGCGGAACCGAAGCAGGACCGTATCTCGACTCGCTCGCCGACGTGGCATCGTTCGGCGTCGCGCCGGCGCTCCTCGTCGTCGCTGTCGTCCGCGAGATGTGGGGCTTCGACCGCTTCAGAGTCGTCCTCGGCGTCGCTATCGCCGCGCTGTTCGTCGCGTCGGCAGTCGTCCGACTGGCCCTCTACACCGCCTACGATAGTGGGAGCGACCAGACAGTCGGTGTTCCGACGACGCTCGCGGCGACGATTCTCTCGGCGGGCGTGCTGGTGGGGTTCGTCGACCCGATGTTGCTCGTCGGTCTCTCGGCAGTCATGGCGGCGCTCATGCTCTCGGACGTGACGTACCCGGACCTCCACGCGCAGGACGCACTCGTGATGGGTGTCGTTCAGGCCCTCGCAATCGTCCTCTCGGGGACCATCGGCGAGGGATTCGCGTTCGGACTGCTGTTCCTGGCGCTCGGCTATCTTTTCTTGGGGCCGCGATTCTACTGGGGCTGACAGCGTTCGTCGGTGGCGAGGACGACAGTCACATCCCCATGTCCGCGGCGTCGTCCGGAACCGGGAGGTCCGTCGGAGAGACGCCGAGGAGTTCTGCTGCGTGGTCGAGGGCCATGTCGAATCCGTAGTAGCGTTCTAACTCGTCGCCATCGACTGTCGGGCGAACCTTGAGCATCGCGTAGCCGTCGATGTTCTGGGCCACGGCGGCGGTCCGGCCGTCCCTGTCGAATTCGAGGACGCGTTCGGTGTCGGTGACGTAGTATCGTGCGGTAATGCCGTTGGCGCTGGCCTCCGTCTCGCTCATAGCCGCCGCTTAGAACTGGGGTGTGTCTAATGTACCGGTTCTATCGAGGACCAGTCGGGCGAGTCGGGCCAGTGGAACGAAAGTGACGTGTTCTTCTCTCTCGACGTGGAGGTATGTGGTTTCAGAGCGGCCGTCGGCGTGACCTCTGCGCCATCCTCTACGACGACGGTGAACTCCGGGGACAGAAGCTCAAGACGCGATTAGAGCGATACTACGACATCCGTCTCGACCCGCAGTCGTTCTACGGGACGCTCGAAGCGCTCGTCGATTCGGGTCACGTCGAACGACGCACAGAAGGAATACACGACGTGTACGAACTCACCGACGTGGGGACGGAGCACGTGGAGTCGTACTACGCGTGGGTGACCGAACGCGTCGAAGGCCGAACGAAAAAGACGGTCAAAGCGGACGAATAACTCGCCGACTGACGACTGTTACTTCTGTAACCAGTCGCCGATGGTGTTGCGGAGAATCTCGCTCGTCCCCTCGTAAATCTCGTTGAGTTTGGCGTCGCGGTAGTAGCGCTCTGCGGCGAAGTCTTTGGTGTACCCGTAGCCACCGTGAATCTGGATACCCTCGTTGGCGACTTCGCGGCTAATCTCACTGGCGTAGAGCTTCGCCTGTGCGGCCTCCTTGATGAACGTCTCGTCGTTCATCTTCAGGTCGGCAGCCTTGTGCATGAGGAGTTTCGCGGCCTGTATCTTGGTGTCCATGTCCGCGAGTTTGTGCTTGATGGCCTGGAAGTCGCCGATGGGTTGGTCGAACTGTTCTCGCTCGCCGGCGTACTTCACGGCGTCGTCGAGGGCGGCGCGTGCGATACCGACAGAGCGTGCCGCGATAGTGATACGGCCGCCGTTGAGCGTCTTGAGTGCCTGCACGAACCCGTCGCCTTCGTCACCGAGCAGTCGGTCCGCCGGGATACGCATGTCGTCGAACCGGAGTTCGGCGGTCGGACACCCCTTGTCGCCGAGTTTGTGCTCCGTCCCTTCGACGATGAACCCGTCGTCTTCCTCGGGGCGGACGACGAACGAGGAGATACCTTTGTTCCCCGCGTCGGGGTCCGTCTTCGCGAACAGGATGACGGTGTCGGCGACAGAGCCGTTCGATATCCAGAGTTTACCGCCGTTGACGACGTACTCGTCACCGTCTTTCGTCGCCGTCGTCTCCATCGCGGGCACGTCGCTGCCCGCGCCCGGTTCCGAGAGCGCGAACGCACCGATGTCGGTTCCCTCGTTGACCGGCGTGAGGTAGGTCTGTTTCTGTTCTTCGTTCCCGAACTCGTAGAGCATGTTACCCGCGAGACTCGTGTGTGCCGCGACGATGGTGCCGAGGCCACCGGACCCTCGCGAAATCTCTTCGAGGCCGATAGCGTAGGAGTGATAGTCGAGGCCCGCCCCGCCGTACTCCTCAGGGAAGGGCATCCCCATCAGACCGAGTTCTCCCATCTCGCGGACGAGGTCCGCGGGGAACTCGTCGGTCTCGTCTATCTCCGCCGCACGAGGCTTGACCTCCTCGTCGACGAACTCTGAGACCATATCTCGGATTTGCTTCTGCTCGGCAGTGAGCGTGAAGTCCATGGCTAATTCTTTCATCGACTATGCTTATGATTTTCTGCTACGGCGTGGCAGCGAGCGCCCCACGAGACTTTTTATCCCCCCAACCGTATACCGGAACACTCCGAATGTCTCGACACGCCGATGCCCGGCCACCGGCAACCGACGACGACCTCGACTGGTGTCACGACGCAGTTCAGGGTGTCTCGCGTACCTTTGCCCTCACCGTGGATGTCCTCGACGAACCGATGTCTTCCTACATCTGTATTGGCTATCTCCTCTGCCGAGTTGCCGACACCGTTGAGGACTCGTCGTCGATTTCGCCCGACGAACAGGCCCATCTCCTACGACTCTACGACGCTGCACTGGACCCGGACGACGACACCGATATCGACGAGTTCGTCGCCGCAGTGGAACCGCACCTGCCTCCGGAAGGAGAACGCTCGGACGACTGGATGGTCGTCGCGAACGCCGGACGCGTCTTCCGGACGTTCGACGCACTCCCGGAAGACGTCCGAGAGGCGGTCACACCGCCCGTCCGAGAACTCGTCACCGGAATGGCGATGTTCGTCGAACGACACTCCGGCACCGGTGGCCTCCGTATCCAGTCCCGCGAGGAACTCGAAGAGTACTGCTACTACGCCGCAGGCACCGTCGGCAACCTCATCACGAACCTCGTGACGCGAGGGAACGTCGACAGAGAGCGCAAGTCGCGCCTCTACGACACTGCCGAAGAGTTCGGCCTGCTGCTGCAACTCGTCAACATCGCGAAGGACGTCCACGACGACTACACCGCAGAGAACAACGTCTACCTCCCCGCAGAGTGGTTAGCAGAGGAGGGTATCGGCCAAGAAGAAGTGGTCGAACCCGAGCACCTGGGGAAGACGGCGTCTGTCGTCCACCGAACTGCCACTCACGCCAAATCGTTCGTCGACGACGCACAGACGTATCTGGAGACGGTTCCGATTCGTGACGGCAACACGCTCGCCGCGTGGGCGATTCCGTTCCTCCTCGCCGTGGGGACGCTCCGAGAACTGCTCGCGAACCCCGAACACGCCGTGACCGGAGAGGGCGTCAAAGTCTCCCGCAAGGAAGTCTTCGCCGTCGTCTCGGCGATGAACGGTGGCAGTTCCGACTCGCTCGCTGAGATGCGGAAGGCAATCGCGCGGCAACCGTTCCACCAGGCGCCGACGAACGCCGACTGAACTGACTCGCCGGCGTCGACTGCCTCGAAAGTCTCGCTCGCCTCTGCGCCCGACCAGTTCGAACCACCCACGTGCCGATTGTCGTGTCGGGCCATTGTCGTGTCGTCGACAGGCGACGACCATCGGTCGCTCGGTTCCTCGTCACCGATTGTCGGACGTGTTTTGGGAGGATTTTTAGTAACCCAACTATAACGGGCCTCTATGAGTACGGAAGAAGCACACGACGACCACGGCCATCACCTGCCGGCGGTCCAGGACTGGCCGCGCGGCTTTGGCGAGGCGAGTTGGTGGCCGTTCGTCACCGCCCTCGGGGGAGCAGGCATCTACGGCGGCGCTGGACTCTACGTCATGGGACAGGACGGCATCGTCGGTTCGATGCTCGGCCCGGCCGTGTTCGTCGCCAGTATCTTCGTCTTCCTGGCCGGTATCTACGGCTGGTTGTACCACGCCTTCGTGAGCCACTTCTGGTCGCGCGACGCGAACCAGAAGAGCGCCTCGAAACTCCGCTGGGGCATGATTGCCTTCCTCGGGTCCGAACTCGCGACGTTCGGTGCGCTGTTCACGTATTACTTCTTCATCCGCGCAGGAACGTGGCCACCACAGGAACTCCCACATCTGGTCAATTCACTGGTGTTGACGAACACCGCCCTCCTGATAGCGTCGAGTTTCACGCTCCACTGGGCACACGTCGCCATCCGTAACGAGAACCGCCGGAACTTCATCCTCGGACTCGCGGCGACGCTGCTCCTCGGTGTCGTCTTCATCGGTGGACAGGTCTACGAGTACTACGAGTTCATCGTCCACTCCGACTTCAGCATCACGACGGGCATCTTCGGGTCGGCCTTCTACGGCCTCACGGGCCTCCACGGCCTCCACGTCTCGCTCGGTGCGGTCCTCATAGGTATCGTCTTCGTCCGTGCCCTTCGCGGGCAGTACTCCGCCGAACGTCACGTCTCGGTGAGTACGGCCTCGATGTACTGGCACTTCGTCGACGTCGTCTGGGTGTTCCTCGTCGTCGTCCTCTACGTCGGCGCGGAAGTCGGCGCGTAATCGCAGCGACGTCCGCTATCGATTCCTTTTATATCACTAGCCGAAGAGCGACAGATGCCGGCACGTCCTGTCGGAGGATATCGACGGGCGCGTCCACTGCCATGGGTTGCACTCCGTTTGCTCCTCGGGCACGTCCTGGACGTGTCGGACGTTCCATACGCGCCGTGTTCTACAGACGAGAAGTATCAGGTGTGCGTGCCGAACTCGTCTATCCGAACAACTCGTTGAAGCGGTAGATGTCTTCGTCGATACCGGCGACGATGAGGTCGTCGTCCCGTCTGACGCGGAGGTCCGGCCCCGCTTCGGTGATGAGTTCGTCGCCTCGCTCGACGGCGATGATAGTACAGTTCGTCTTCGCGCGAACGTCCGCGCTGGCGAGCGTCTGGCCGACGAGTCCCGGTGCCTGCGTTCGAACGATTTCTATCTGTGACTGCGGGGCGATGACCTCTTCGTCCAACACTGTCGAGGCGAGCATCCGCCCTGCGACAGTCGAGAGTGCGAGGACGTAGTCGGCGCCGGCGCGGTAGAGTTTCGAGATGTTCTCGGTTTCGTTCGCCCGTGCGATGACCTCCGTCTCTTCGGAGACGCGTTCGGAGACGAGCGTGGCGAAGACTGCCGTCGTGTCGTCGTCGAGTGCGAGGAGGACGCCACGCGCTTCGGTCACCTTTGCCTCTGCGAGTGTCTGTGGGTCGGTGATGTCTCCGACCACGTCCACGCCGGGTTTGTCTACTTTGTCGACGACGAGGTTCGGGACGCCCGCACTCGCGAGTGTCTCTGCGGCCGTCGACCCGACTTCGCCGTACCCCGCGACGATGACGGTTCCTCGGCGGAACCGACGAGCAGACGAGAGTGTGAGGGTGCGGAGTTCTTCGAGGCGTTTCTCACGGCCAACGACGAGGAGAATCGTGTGTTCGTCGATGACGTCGTCGGGGGCGGGCGGTGAGACGAACTCCCCCGAGAACCACGCACCGATGACGTTGACGCCAGTGATGTCGCCGATACCGCTCTCGGCGATGGACTTGTCTTCGACCGGGCTTCCGCGCTGGACCAGCAGTTCTGCGACTTCGAAATCTTCGCCAATCTCGATAGCGTCGCCGAGCGACGACGAGATAGACGTGGTCGCTTTCCCGGCCAGACTCTCGCCGAGCAACCGGCGTGGCGAGACGACCTGGTCGGCACCGGCGTAGCGGTGATATTCGGCGACTCTCGGGTCTTCGATGAGACTGACGATGCGCGACGTCGGTGCGGCCTCTTTCGCAGCCAGGATGATACTCGCGTTCGTCTCGTCGTCGTCGTCGGCGACGATTGCGAGCGCCTCGGGGGCGTTGGCGGCCTCCAGCGACTCGGCCGATTCGGGGTCACCGTGGACGACTGTGTACCCCTGGCCGTACAGTTCCTCTGCGAGGTCACGGTCCGATTCGAGGACGACGTACTCCATATCCATCGCGTCGAGTTCGTCGACGAGTGCGTCACCACGAGGAGTGAACGTACAGATGATGACGTGGTCTGTCAGGTCGGAACTCGTCGGCGGCGCAGTCCGGAGTGCGTCTTCGACCAGCGGAACGAGGAACAACGGGAGCGTGAGGAAGACAGTCGTCACACCGGTGAGTTGCATCACAATCGAGAGCGCGAGGAGCGGTGGATAGTCGACCCAAAACCGCGTCTGTTCGCCGTATCCGGTCGTCGTGAACGTCTCGACGACGACGTGAAGCGACTGGATGAACGAGACGTCAACACCGGCGAAAAAGCCGACTGCCCAGCGATAGACCAACGCGTACGAGAGCATCAACAGTGCCGCGCCCGCGAGGTAACGACCGAGACGCGATTTTGCCTTCGACAGACCGGGGCCGTCACCCGAAATAGACATATCTCTCGCTATGGCCCCCGGTGTCTAAAAGGGCCCTGCCGACGGAGGGACGATATGGGCCGACGACGCGACGCCGCGCTCACACTTCTCGTCGGTGTTCCCGTCGCCGCTGGTGTCGCCGTGTTCCGACCACCTGTCACGCTGGCCGCCGTCCTCGTCGGCGTCTTCGGCGTCCTCACACTCGAAGCGGCGTTGCTGTCACAGCAGGCCCGAGTACGAACACTGTGGGACGACAGGCGGGCACAGGCCGTCGCCGTCGCGGTGACGCTGGTCTGTGTTGCCGTTGCAGTGGTGACAGTCGGCCCGACTGTCCTCGTGGCCGTCCTCACTGGCATCGTGACCTATCTCCTCGTCCTCCTCACTGTCGAACTCCGAAACTGGGCGACTGGGTGACGAGAGAACGCCGCGCTCGTTTACAATCGTCATTTGAGGAATATTTATCCACGGTCCGGCCGCCACTGTGTATATGAATACCACGACCCGGGCGGCCATCGCCGTCGTGTGTACTGCGGCGCTCGTGGCGACGGCGGTTCTCGGTGGGTCGTATCTCGGCCTCGCAGCACCCCTGTCGGGCGACGTCTACGACTCGGCGTCGCCACGAGGGGCGACGAACGTAGAGAGTCCGTACGGGTCTGCGAGCGTCTGGTACGACGACGCTGGCGTCCCGCACGTCGAGGCGGAAAACGAGCAGGCGCTGTATTACGCCGTCGGATACGTGCAGGCCCGTGACCGCCTGTTCCAGATGGACCTCCAGCGTCGCCTCGTCGGTGGCGAACTCTCGGCGATGGTCGGCAACGCGACACTCGAATCCGACCGGTTCTATCGGAGTCTCGACTTCCAGTCCGCCGCCGAGGCGTCGTGGCAGTCGGTCCGTGGAACCGACGTCGGCGCGCCCATCGAAGCGTTCTCTGCGGGCGTGAACCACTACGCCGACACTGGCCCACTCCCGCCCGAGTACGCCCTCGTCGACGCCGACTTCGAGACGTGGACGCCGACGGACACCCTCCTCGTCGGGAAACTCATCTCGTGGCAACTCTCGGGGTCGTTCGCGGACTTGCGCCGTGCGACTGCCGTCTCCCGTCTCGGCCCGAACGCCTCGGCCCTCTACCCGTCGGAACTCGACCACGACGTCCCGATTATCCGCGACTCGGCGGCGTCGGATGCGGCGGCGTTCTCGCCCGAAGCAGTCGCCGACGGTGCGACGGATTCGGCCGCGTCCGTCGACGGCGACTTCGCCGCACTCGCGGAGTGGACGGACCGGTACGACAAAGACCCGACCTACGGGTCGAACAACTGGGTCGTCTCCGGTGAACACACGGCCTCCGGAAAGCCACTGCTTGCGAACGACCCGCACCTCGCGTTGACGGTGCCACCAATCTGGTACGAGATGCATCTCTCGACGGACGAGATGGACGTTCGTGGCGTCGGATTCCCCGGCATCCCCATGGTCGTCATCGGGAGGACTGCCGACGCCGCGTGGGGCGTGACCAACGTCGGCGGCGACTTCACCGACCTCTACACCTACGAGATGCGCGACGGCGGATACGTCTACGACGGTGACGTCCGGTCGTTCGAAACCGAGACGGAAACCATCGAAGTCGCCGGCGGCGACGACGTCGAAATCACCGTCAAGAAATCTGTCCACGGCCCCGTCATCGAACGCGGTGGGCGGACTGTCGGCGTCGCGTGGCCTGGATTCTCCGCGACGAACGAATCGCTCGGCGTCTACCGTCTCAACCACGCAGAGTCGGTTTCGGAAATCCGCGACGCACTCCGAATCTGGGACGTGCCCGCTCAGAACTTCGTCGCCGCCGACAGTGCAGGTAACACGCTCTACTACCCCGCCGGACAGTACCCGATTCGGGTGACCGATGGCGACGTCGTCCGCGGCGATACCATCTTCAATGGCTCTGCCGGTGAGGGCGAGTGGCGCGGGTACGAACCGTACGGACAGTCGTCGTGGGACGGGTTCGTCCCGTTCGAGTCGATTCCGCACGTCGAGAACCCGGACCTCCTCGCCACGGCGAACCAGCGGACCATCGACGACCCGGGGTTCTACATGGGTACCTCGATGACCTACGCCGACCCCTACCGCGGCCAGCGTATCTACGACCTGTTAGACGACGCGGCGGCGGATGGCGGCGTGACCGCCGAGACGATGAAGCAGGTCCAACGCGACGTCCGTTCGGAAGCGGCGACGGGATTCAGACCGTACGCGACGAGTCCCGACGCCGTGTCGCAGATGTCGCCCGCGGCGCAGGAACTCGCCGCCACGCTGAACGGGTGGGACGGAGGGATGCGCGCCGACTCGCGTGCCGCACTCGTCTCCCGCATCTGGATAGACGAGTTCCGCAAGGCGACGTTCGAAGACGAGTTCGAAGCACAGGGCTTAGACGAATCGTACTACCCTCGGTTGTACGTCCTCCAGCGACTCGACGCCGACGCACGGTGGTTCGACGACCGCTCGACGCCCGACGTGACGGAGACGCGTGACGACATCGCGGCCCGCGCCATGAACCGAACCGTCGCGCGACTCGACGAGCAGGGCTACGAGACGTACGGCGACTTCAACCGACTCGACCAGAACCACCCGTTCGACCGGGCGTTCCTGAACTATCCGGAGCGACCGATGGACGGGTCGCCGTACACCGTGTTCAACTTCCGGTCGTCGGGGTCCACACAGGCCGGTAGCAGTTGGCGGATGGTCGTCGACTTCTCGGCTGACGGTGACTCCGCCGGTGTCATCCCCGGCGGCCAGCGCGGCGTCTTCTGGTCCGACCGGTATCACAGTCAACTCGACGAGTGGGCCGACGGTGAGTACAAACCACTCACGCTCGACAGGCCGGGTGGCGAACCGGATATCGTCTTCGGAGGTGCACGATGAGCGTCCTCTCGGAGGTTCGGACCGGGCCGCGCGCCGAACTCGCGTTGGTCGCTGCGACCATCCTCGGTCTGGCAGCGGCGTCCGTCCACTGGGCCGGACTCGTCCTCGGTGGCATCCTCGTCGGCATCCTCGCGACCAGTGTCAGTCGCGCCGTCGTCCAGGGAGTCACGTTCGGCGGCATCGCACTCTCGGTCCACGTCGTTCGTCTCTGGATGCAGGGAGCGCTCGACCCGTTCTTCCAGACCGGCATCTTGGCCGTGGCGACGGTGGCCATCGGGTTCGTCCTCCCGACAGTCGCCGCTATCGGTGCCCGGGCCCTCGTCGGCGATGTCTGACCGACCGACGTCGACGGCGACGGACCGAACTCGGCGGCGACTGCTCGCGTCGGGTGCCGTCGCCATCACGGGCGTCGTGAGCGTCGGGTGGGTACTCGCAACCACGTCGGCACTGTCGGTCCCACTCGTGGCGACGTGGACCGCCACGACGACGCTCGTCGCACTCGGTCTCTGGACGTACACGTCCGTCTACGCCGCGGAGAACGTTGCGGACGGCGAATCCGAGCACGCGTACGAGACAGTCGGCCTCCCGACTGGCGTGACGTTGCTTCGCGGCACCGTCGCCGCGGGTATCTCGGGTATCGCCGTGGTCGCCATGGTCGGAACACCCACTGTGTGGTTGGCGTGGGTCGCCGCGGTGGCCTACGGCCTCGTCGGCGCACTCGATTCGGTCGATGGCTTCCTCGCTCGACGGTTCGACCGCACGACGCGACTCGGTGGCCGTCTCGACACCGCCGTCGACGCGTTCGCCCTTCTCGTGGCACCGCTCGCCGGTGTCGCACTCGGCGAACTCCCGTGGTGGTATCTCTCAGTCGGTGTCGCCCGCTACGCCTTCGTCGCCGGTCTGTGGTGGCGCACTCAAACCGGGCGGCCGACGTTCGACCTGCCACCCCGCCCCTCGCGTCGCGTCCTCGCCGGACTGCAGATGGCCGTCGTCCCCCTCGCGCTCGCACCGGCGATTGCCGACGCGTGGATGCCACTCGTCGTGGGTGTCGCTGCAGGTGGGTTGCTCGTCGGGTTCTGTCGAGACTGGTTGTACGTCTCGGGGCGTCTGGAATCGGGTGGGAGAAGGCGGGCGAACGCGCCGACGAGAGATTAGTCGAGTCGCGCGAGCACGTCGAGGTTGTGGGCGACGTAGGTGAGTCGCCCGGTTTCGACCTGACTGTACCGGGTGGTGAGCCATTCTTCGAGCGTCTCGTCGTCTACCGTCCCGGCCTCGCCGACAGATTTCTCCACGAACCCGAGGATGTGGTCGAGGAAGACGCGTTCGTCGTCGTCGTATTCGGGGTGGACGACCCAGTCTGACCCGCCCGCGTCGACGACGTGTGCGCCGAACTCGGGGAGGACCGAGAGGAGGTCAGACCCGGTCTCCGGACCCGCGCTGTCGCCGTCGCGCATCGTCTCGTGGTACGCCGTGAGGACCGCCTCGTCGGCCTCGTGTGCGGGGCGGAACGCCGTCCGACCGTCGAAGGTAATCGGTGCGTAGAGGTAGCCGCCGTCGACGAGTCGCGACAGCACGGTTTCGATGCCCCGGCGGAGCGGGAGCAAGTCGAATACGGCGTGTGCGACGACGAGGTCGATTGCCTTCGGCAGCGCCGACATGGCGTCGAAGAGGTCGCTCGTCATGTAAGTGAGCGATACCTCGCGGCCGTGTCGTTCGATTCGGAACCCGTCTTTCGTCGGCGTCGCCGTCCACCCGGCGGCGCGTGCCCACGTCGCGAACTCGGCGGCCGCCTTGTCGGCCATCCCGCGCCGCTGGTCGACCATGACGTACTTGATTTCGTCGTGGCCGTCGAAGACACCCCACGAGAGGAGGCGGCGGCACATCGCACCCGTCCCCGCACCGATGGAGACGACGCGCAACGGCGCTCCCGGGGTCGACTCAGCACGGCGCTCCAGATGGTCGCCGAGGCCGGCGAGCGTGGGGCGGTGGAGCGCCCGGTCGTCTACCGTCTCCTTCGACCGGAGATATCTGACGAACGGGTCGTCGTGTCTGGTCACGAACGCCACGTCTCGTCGGGATAGTATAATCGTTCTCCCGAGACACGTCGCGAGGGTCGGTTGGCGTCGAATCGAACCCCGTTCTCGCGCGTGAAGGCTGTCTGTCTCTCCTGTGACCCGCTCGAATCGGGAATTCGCCCGGAAAGTATTTGATTCACTTACTGTGATTTAACGCCAAATGGATAGCGAGATTATCGACGCGGTGACTGGGTGGGACTCCGCTCCGGCAGGTCGGGGTTACGGTGGCCTCCGGTCACTCGCAGACGACGGCTTCTCCGGTGCCGTCGTAGCCGGCATGACGTGGGGCTTCATGCTCAACGGCCGTCTCGTCGGCGTTTTCGACGGGACGATAGCCGACTTCGACGACGAATCGTTCGAAGCCTACCGCGCACCAGACCCGTCGCTGCCACTCCTCTATACGATGAAGGAGACGGGCGGCGAGGTTCGCGCGCAGTACTACACTGAAGATACACCGCTGTCGGACGCGAACGGAACGCTCTCTGCGGGGGGCTTTACGGGCTACGTAGAGCTCTCGGAGAACGTCCTCTCCGGCGACTACTACATCGTCTACCATGGGGGGAAGTCGATGAACGTCGCCTACGTCGGCAACAGTAAACGTCTCGTCACGGGCGACGAGGCGTACGAACTCGCCGACGACGAGATTGGTATCTACAAAGTGTACGACGTCGACGTCGACGTCGTCGACATTCCCGACGGCGGTGCCGGCGACTCCGCGGCAGACGACGGCGCAGTGGGTGGTGTCGCAGCGGAGACTGACGACGACGACGCGGCACCGTCCGACGACGACGAACCGGTCGTCGAACAGGCCGAGACGACGGCCGCGGCCGAATCGCCCGAAACACCGGCGACAGAGACGGCAGACGACGACGCAGTCGAGTCGTCCACGTCGGCACAGACACCGAGTTCGGCCACGTCGACAGAGGGACCTGCGACCGAGTCCCCGACAGAGATTCGCGAGGCCGAACCCGCTGGCGGCGACAGCGAACCGTCGGAGCCTGTCGCTCAGGAGGCGTCTCCATCGACTGGTGACTCTACGAACGGGGCGTCCACCACGAACGACGGCGAAGACGACGGTGAGGACCCATTCTCCGCCGAGGCGGAGTGGCGCAACGCACGGTCCATTCCGTCGCTCGACCCACGAGACTCTGAAGGCGAGTCGCCGAAAGACCGGCCCGGTGGGAACCGCCGGCCGTCCAGTTCGAAGCGGTCGAAAAAAAGTGGAAGCCGGTCTGCGAAGCCGTCACAAAAGAGCACCTCGTCCAACGGGTCTTCGAACTCGCCGGCCGAGAAATCGGCCGAGCAGTCGCCGACGTCGGCGGTGTCTGCCGGAAAGGTTCAGACGCTCAGAGAGGAACTCGCGTCGCTGAAATCCGAACGTGACCGTCTCACGTCCGAGCGCGACTCCCTGCAGAGTGAACGCGACGGCTACCGAGAACGCGCCCAACAGCTCGAAGGCCGGGTCGAAGAACTCGAAACGGAACTCGAAGAACTCAGAGCCGAACTGGACGAAAGCGGCGTCACCATCACCGACCGGTCGATGCCGGCAGACGAAGCGCTCCGCGGGACGAACTTGTTCGTCCGGTACAAGAAAAAGAGCGGTGCGACGCTCGAAAAAGCCCACGCAGGGCAGGCCAAACAGGAGGACGTCGTCGAAAATCTCCGTCTCGAACACCACACGACGTTCGACACTGAGGGTCTCGGCGTCGACGGGAAACCGTACGAGGAGTTCCTCCACGACTCGCCCGAGTTCGGGTTCGCCAAGTGGGCCATCACCGACCTCCTCTACGAGATTGGCGAGACGGGCAACCGGTCGAGTCTCGCCGGTGTCTTCGACTCCATCCCGGAGGCGGACCGCATCGAACTCTACGGGACCGTCTCCGTCCCAATCGGTGAAGACGAGACGGAACCCCGGCGGTTCGACATCATCTTCCGCGACCAGATGGGCAACCCGCTCTTCGTCGGGAACCTCAACGACTCCCGCGACCCGGCCACCTACGCGAACGTTCAGCAACTCATCAACGACTCGAAGGCCGTCGCGGAGGCGAACGAGACACTCGGGTCCGCGTTCGTCGTCACCAAGAGTTTCTTCGAACCGGAAGCGCTCGAAGCGGCCACCGAAGAGACTGGCGGCGGGATTCTGAGTCGCTCGAAGCGCAAGAGCTTCGTGAAAATCTCGCGGAAACAGGGCTACCACCTCTGTCTGGTCGAAGCACGCAATGGCGAGTTCCACCTGAACGTCCCCGACCTGTAGTCGGCGGGCGACAGATTTTACTCGGAGTCTTCCGGTCGTCGGAGTCAAAACGAGACTGCGGCCACTCTCGGCCGAGGAGTTCACAGATTCGTCTCGTCCGAAAACTGTGTGGCCGCGTGTATTCCGCCCGGACGCGACCACACCAACAGGTCATCGGAGCGCGGGCGTTTCCCGAGACGTGCCAGATGTATCAGAGGTGACTCGCCGTGGGAAACTGTCTAAGACGACCGCGCGTAACGAACTTAGCTCTCGATTTCAGCTGCTTCTTCGATTTTCATCGATTCGAGTTTGGCGACAATCTCGTCGAGCTTGTCGTCGAGTTCGTCGACGAACTCGTCGGTTCGCTCGGTCTTGATTGCGCCTTGGCTGGAGGGCTCGATAAGGTTCTCTTCTTCGAGAACGCGAAGAGAGTACCGGACCTTGTGGTGCGGGTAGCCAGTTTCGTTCGACATCTTGACAATGCCGATTGGCTCGTTATCGATGACCATCTTCAGAACCTGGAGATGGCGCTCCAACATATCGACTTCTTTCTCAAGTCGGTCTATCATGCCATTTGTTAACTATTCTTCGGAGGCTTTAAACCTTGCCCTCTCCGGCGGCGAATAATAAGATAACCTGGCCTTAACGCGGTGACTAATTAACGGTTGTGTTATTCGTCGTCATGGAGATGCGAGTTTGTGACAGGATTAGAGACGAACTAGCCAAAAGTATGCACGTTCGTGGATTGCTTCGAAGACAGTACCGTAATCTGTTTAGTGCGGCGCGGGGAACGGCCGACGTATGACTGTTACCATCGTCGGTTCGCAACTCGGCGACGAGGGCAAAGGTGCCCTCGTCGACCTGTGGGGCGGCGACGCTGACGTCGTCGTCCGATATCAGGGCGGCGACAACGCCGGCCACACCGTCGTCGAAGACGGTGAAGAGTACAAGCTATCGCTCGTCCCGAGCGGGGCCGTCCGCGACAAAGTGGGTGTGCTCGGAAACGGGTGTGTCATCAACCCCCGGACGCTCTTCTCCGAAATCGACGACCTTCGAGAGCGTGGCCTCGAACCCGACGTGCGTCTCGCCAAGCGTGCGCACGTCATCATGCCGTATCACCGCCGCCTCGACAACATCGAAGAGGAAGCGAAGGCCGACTCCGACCTGACCGTCGGCACGACCGGACGTGGTATCGGCCCGACCTACGAAGACAAGGCTGGCCGCCGCGGTATCCGCGTCGGTGACCTCCTGGACCCCGAGGTACTCCGCCAGCGACTGGAGTACGTCGTCCCGCAGAAGAAAGCGCTCATCGAGGACGTGTACGGCCTCGAAGCCGGCGAAGAGTGTGACATCGAAGCGCTCGTCGAGGAGTTCTCCGAGTTCGGCCGCCGCCTCCGCGAAGACGACATGGCCGTCAACTGTGGCGACTTCCTCGCAGAACGCCGCGAAGCGGGCGAGAACCTGATGTTCGAAGGTGCACAGGGGACCCTCATCGACATCGACCACGGCAGTTACCCCTACGTGACCTCCTCGAACCCGACTGCGGGCGGTGCGTCGACCGGAACCGGCGTCGGTCCGACCGTCGTCGGTCAGGGCGAAGTCGTCGGTATCGTCAAGGCGTATCTCTCGCGCGTCGGCGAAGGCCCGATGCCGACCGAACTGAAGAACGACGAGCGACAGGAAGAACTCGCAGACTACATCCGCGAGAAGGGTGGCGAGTTCGGGACTGTCACCGGCCGCCCGCGCCGTATCGGATGGCTCGACATGCCGATGCTCCGCCACGCCGCCCGCGTCAGCGGATTCACCGGCATCGCCGTCAACCACCTCGACGTGCTCTCCGGACTCGACGAAATCAAGGTCGGACACGCCTACGAACTCGACGGCGAAGAGCGCCTCACCATGCCTGCGACGACCGAACGCTGGGACGAGTGCGAACCCGTCCTCAAGGAGTTCGAACCGTGGCCGGAAGTCGACTGGGCCGACGTCGCCCAGGAGGGGTACGACGCCATCCCGGACGCCGCACAGGAGTACCTCGATTACATCTCCGAAGAACTCGACGTGGATATCTACGCCATCGGTGTCGGACCGGACCGGAGTCAGACCGTCCACCTCGCGAACCCGTTCGACGAGTAACCACCTGACCCACCCGTTCGACGGGTGCCGTCCTTGCAGGGACTCCCCGAGACGAGTGGCGTGACGGCAGACGGTTCGGCGTCGAACCCGTACGCTTTTACTTGCCGCAATCCACCGTCACGACAATGAAAGAATCCCTGATGGACATCCTCTGTGACCCCCTCGACAAGAGCGAACTCGAACTCGAAGTCGACGAGCGAGACGGTGACGAAATCATCGAAGGCCGTCTCATCGGCACCGTCACCGGTGAGGTGTACCCCATCGAGGACGGTATCCCGAACCTGCTCCCGCCGGATATGCGAGACGACTGACCGGACCTGAACGTTTTTCTATTCTCGTCTCAACGGTGCTACCGTGTCGAACGGTTCGCTCACCGTCACGCTGAACGCCGAACGTCCCCACGACCTGTCGGTCTCTCGGTCGTTTTCGACCACCGACACCTTCGCCGTGGAACTCGACAATCAGGGTCAGGCGGTGCACGTCCACCTCAATCTCGACGACGAACTCTCGCGCGTGGTGTCGCTTCGCGGTGGCAATCACTTCGTCGACGGTGGCCAGACGAAGACGGTGATGCTCCCCGTCAAAGAGACGTCTGAACCGGTCACTGGCAAACTGAAAATCGTCTCGGGGTACGGGTCCGAGACTGCCTACGTGGACGTGACAGTCAAACCGGGGACCGGAGGGAAACCACCGGTCGATATCGACGAGAACTTCTCGAAACCCCCACAGCGAGAACCTGAACCGGGCCTGCTGGGGGCACTCGACGACGCGCTTCCACAGTTCAAACCATCGACGGTTCCGCTCTTGGTGCTCGCCGCCATCGCACTCGTTCTCGCCGTCGCCGTCGCCTCTGTCTTCCAGAGCTTCGCCATCACCCTCGGTGCTGGCGTCGTCGTCGGCGGCGTCTTCGTCGCGCTCGCACTGGCGATTCGGTGACGAAAGACGGACGCTGTTATTCGTCGTCGGTCCGAACCCCACAGAGGTTTCCGTCGTCGTCGAACAACTTCGCACGCAGGAACCGCGTCCGATATCTGTTCGCTCCCTCGTAGACGTCTGCCTCGCGGATGTCGTCGATTCTGTCGTCGGCGACTGCCTCGACGATGTCCTCTATCTGCTCTTTCTCGGAGGGAGTGAGTTCGAACTCGTAGGTCTGTGTCTCTTCGCCTTCGAGTCGAGTCCACTTCCGAGACGCTGCGATGACGAGCGAACAGGGTTCGCGGCACGGGAACGCACCGTCGCCGCCGTCGACGGCGAGGTCAGTCTCCTCGTCGTACTGCCACTCACGGCGCTTGACACACTGCGAGTCGTCACAGCACGCCTCGGCGACCCAGTCGACGTGTTCGTGGCCGTCGCCCCGGTTCCACGTGTCGATGACGCTGTACATCCCGGTTTGGCGGCCGATGGTGTCCTCCCAGTGTTCGACGTCGAGTTCACCCTCTCGCTCGCGGTACCAGTTCGGCACCGACGCCGGGTAGAACGTTTCGACCGTCTCCACGAGGTCACGGGCGTCGAGGTCAGGGAAGACCCACCCGCCGGCGAGGTTGGCACCGGTCTTCAGCGGCCGGTAGCGGCCCTTTTCGTCGTAGGTGGCCAGTTGCCGGGCCGCGAGTGGTTCGTGATGCGAGTCCAACTCGTCCGTGTCGGCGTCCGCGTCGTCGACGTGGCGCAGGTCGTAAGACCGTTCGCCGTGGTCGTCGAGAGTGACCGTGACGAGCAACTGCCCCCACTCACACTGAATCCCGTCTCGAAGTACATCGTACCGTTCTGGGACCGAGTGTTCGTCCGCGCCTTCGACCCACCGGAGATACGCCCGACGCTGCGGACTCGACTCGCCGACGACGTTCGTCCAGAAGTACCAGTTCGTCGCGTAGTCGTCGTGGTCCGCCAGTGCGTCCGAGAGCGCCGACTTCGAGAGGTCATCGCGAGTCGTGTCGGACGTCTCCAGTCGGTAGCCGTCGTCGGTGTGTGTGACGGTGAGGCCGTCGAGAGAGACGGTCCCTTCGTCTTCGGCGGCGGCGACGAGAGCATCGATGTGGTGGCTCATCTCAGTTCGCCTCCTGAGGCGTCTTACGGGTTCGTTCACGCACGATTTCGAGCGCGTCGCCGATGTCTGCGCCCGCGTCGGCGGCACGTTCCAGCACCACGTCGGCCATGAGTCCCTCGGTGCCGACGGCCCCGGCGTACCAGATGCGGCGGCCATCGACCACTGCAGGCACGTCGTATCCCGTTCGGTAGTCGTCCGTGAGGCCCATGTCCTCGGGGATGTCCTCCTGCGTGTGGAACCCGTCCGCGACGAACAGCGGGACGACGACGATATCGTCCGACTCGAAGTAGTCGGTCACGTCGTCGACTTCCGGGTCTTCGTCCATGTAGAGGGCCTGCACCTCGTCGAAGCGGTCCATCTCTCGGATACGGTCGGCGTGATATTCGATTGCCTTCGCGGAGTTCTCGTTGCGCTCGGTTCCGTGTCCGACGACGGCGAGGCCGAACCCGTCGCCGACGTTCGGGTCGCCGGTGACGGACTCGGCACGCCGGACGATGACGTCAGTCATCGCTTCGTGAGTCCCGACCGGTCCGCAGTAGTGGACCGTCTTCTCGGGGACGTCGGTGGCGGTGAGGGTGACGTGCGACGCCGAGAGGCCGTCGGAGTTCCAGTCACCCACGTCCCACCCGTCGAGGTGGAGTTCTCGCGGGATGACCTGCTCCGTGAAGTAGCCCTCGCTGATGAAGAGCGGGACGACGTACACCTCGTCGGCGTCGACGGTTCTGAGCACCTCGCGAATCGACGGTTCTTCTTTCCAGAAGCCCGTTCGTACCTCGTCGAACGCCCCCACCTCGCGGATGGTGTCCGCGTGGTCGTAGGTGGGCGTGCTCGAATCCGGGTTCAGGTGCGACCCGTGCGCCACGATGACCAGCGCTTGCATAGCCGGGGGTTACGACGGGACTGTCTTATGAACTTCGCATCTCGAAAAGGAATCTTGGCGTTCGGCGAACTCGCGTTCGCCCCCCGTTCAGGGCCGCCTCCCGGCGGCGGTTTTTTGCGCCCGGCCATCGACCTACCGACTATGTCTCTCGCCGCCGACGCACGCGATGCCGTTCGTGAACGACCGTTTCTCCTCGCGTCACTCCGTGCGGGCGTCGTCAACTACGCCGCCGCCGCGGCGTCTCTCGACCTCGGCGACGACGACGCGGTTGCAGCAGCACTCCGCCGGTTCGCCGACGACTTACCAGAACTCGAAGCCGAGACGCGTGACGTGACCGTCACGATGCGGAGCGGGGTCGGTCTCGTCGGCGAAGATATCGACGAATCGGCCGGCGAACCGGTCCTCTCCGTCGCCGGTGTCGAACTCGGGGGAGGCGGCCCGCTCACCGCGATAATCGCGGAAGGCGAGGTCAGCCCTGCGTTCCTCGGGGCCATCGTCTCCCGTCTCGACGCCGAATCTATCGTCGTCGACGCCGCCGGTGTCGCCGGGGATACGTTGGCCGTCGTCGTCCCACGGCGACAGGGAGCGGCGGCCTTGCGAGTCGTCGAAGCGACCAGCGAGACGTTCTACACCTGACCCCGTCGCTCCGCTCGCGAATCGCTGGTCGTCGAGAAACCCACCGACGGCGCCAATCCGCGACGCGATGGGTTCCGACGGGTTGAAAATGCTGCCACGAGTACCCGACAGCAATGACGCTGTCCGTGACCAATACGCTGACGGGAGAACGCGAGGACTTCGAGCCACGAGGCGACGACGACGTGTTGCTCTACGTCTGTGGACTCACGGTCTCGGACGACGCCCACCTCGGACACGCCCGCCTGTGGATGCACTCGGACATCATGCACCGCTGGCTAGCGTACGAGGGCTACGACGTCCACCACGTCGAAAACTTCACCGACGTCAACGAGAAAATCGCCGCCCGTATCGGCGAAGACGACTTCGGCGACGACGAACCGACCGTCGCAGAACACTTCATGAGCGACGTCATCGGAGACATGCGTGGCCTCAACCTGAAACGGGCAGAGGTCTACCCCCGGGTCACCGAACACATCCCCGAGATTATCGACCTCATCGAGACGCTCGTCGAACGCGGGCACGCCTACGAATCCAACGGATCGGTCTACTTCGACGTGACCACGTTCGACGACTACGGCAAACTCTCGAACCAGAATCTCGACGAACTGCAGTCGCAGGCAGACGCCGGTGAGCGCTCCGAAAAGCGCAACGCGGCTGATTTCGCACTCTGGAAGGCCGGTGCGGTGTCCCCCGAGGAGGCGGCCGAACACCGCAAGCCACACCTCGACCCAATCACGGAACCGTGTGGCGAGACGTGGGAGTCGCCGTGGGGTGAGGGACGCCCCGGATGGCACATCGAGTGCTCGGCGATGTCGATGACCCACTTAGACGACACCATCGACATCCACGTCGGTGGCCGTGACCTGGTGTTCCCCCACCACGAGAACGAAATCGCCCAGTCGGAGGCCGCGACGGGCCACCAGTTCGCTCGCTACTGGCTTCACGTCGGCCTCCTGCAGACTGACGGCGACAAGATGAGTTCCAGTCTCGGCAACTTCTTCACCGTCAGCGACGCCCTCGACGAGTTCGGCGTCGACGTGATTCGGACGTTCTACCTCTCGACGGCCTACGGGTCCGAACAGACTTACTCCGAAGAGACCATCACAGAGGCCGAAGAGCGCTGGGAGCGACTCGAACGCGCCTACGAGGCCGCTGTCGACGCGTGTGACAGTCCCGACGCACGGACGAAGGTGGAAGCCACCGACCTCCGAGAAACCGTCGAGGCCACGCGTGAGAACTTCCGCGTGGCGATGAACGACGATTTCAACGTCCGCGAGGCGATGGCCGAACTCCTCGGCCTTGCCAGCGCGGTGAACCGTCACCTCGCCGATGCCGACGTGTACGACTACCGCGCCCTCCGGGAGGCCATCGAGACGTTCGAAGACCTGGGTGGCGACGTGTTCGGCCTCTCGTTCGGCGAGTCCGGCGCGGGCGGTGACGTCACCATCGCGGAGGACCTCGTCCAACTCGTCTTGGACGTGCGGGAAGCAGAACGCGAGGCCGGCAACTGGGACCGTGCAGACGACCTTCGCGACGAACTGAGCGCACTCGGCGTCGACGTCGAAGACGGTGACGACGGCGCGACGTTCCGGTTCGAGTAATCAGTCGCGTCGCATCCGGACGAACTCGTACGCGCCGCCGTTGGTCTCCTGTTCGAACGTCTCGACTGTCTCGAACCCGACTGCTTCGTAGACCGAGCGAGCGCGCTCGTTGAACGAGGCGACGGCGAGTTCGAATCTGTCGCAGTCGTACGCCGCCGCCGCGAATTCGAGACCCGTAGTCACGAACTCGGCGCCCAGTCCCTCACCGGTCCACTCCGGGCGCATCCCCAGACCGACGGTGATTGCGTCACCGGACGAGTCGAAGGTGAAAAAGCCCACGACGTCGCCACTGTCGTCTTCGACAGCGAACTTATCGTCCCACGTCTTCGAGTCCACGAACTCGGCGTACTCTTCCGGGTCTGCGTCGACGTCGTAGAAGTGGTACGGCGGGTCGTAGCGCCACTCGACTATCTCCTCGACGGCAGATTCCGTGAGTGGAACGAGCGAGAACACGGGCGAACTACGACGAGGCGGCAACTAAACGTGGCGACACGCGTCTCGCGTCACCCGAGCGAGAACCGAACGACGGCGAGCGTCTCGTGGGCGGCGTCTTCGGGTGTAGCACCGTCGTTCGCCGAGTCGGCCGAGATACCGAGGCTTCGGGCCGCGAAGGGGAGTGTCGACGTGTAAGTACTGAGCAACTGTCGGGCTGACTCGTCCTCGGCGACGTCTCCGACAGCGGCGCGTCTCGCCCCCCGATACCACAGTCGACAGGTCGTCGGTGAGCGGAAATTCTTCCACCAGTTGCTGTCGGCTTTCGGCGTGACGACGACCAAATCCATCCCGTCTCTCGCGTACGCGACGGGGAACGTGTACCGGCGGCCACTCTTCGGCCCGACGTACGAGACCAGGACGAACCACCGACTCGCCAGTCGATGAAATGGCGAGGTCAAAAGCCACCGGAGGAAGGGATTCGCGAACCGCTGTTCGAGCGTTCGCTGGGCGTTGGTGACGCGTGGTTCAGCAGTTACTGACGTGGAGGACGACATATCGAAGAGACGCACGGCGACAGTAAATAGTCACTCAGTCGTCATCACCATCGCTCGCCGGCGACGGGAGTTCGAGACGGCGGGTTACGACATCGAGAGGTCGGCACTTTCCGCGACCGAAACGCCACTCACGACGAAGCGCGCACCGCCGACTCGGCCGGTCTCGACCCGAATATCCCACTCGTGGGCGTCGACGATTTCGGCGACGATGACGAGTCCGAGACCGGTTCCATGGTCGTTCGAAGAGACACCCGGTTCGAAGATGTCGCCACGTCGCTCGGCAGGGATTCCCGGTCCAGAGTCCTCGACGTAGAACCCGTCGTCAGTCGCGCCGACCCACAGAGAGATATCGTCGCCGCCGTGTTCGAACGCGTTCCTGACGAGGTTCTCGAACAGTCGCTGGAGTCGGTCAGCGTCTGCGAGGAGCGTGGCATCCGACTCCACGAGGAGCGTCGCATCTGCGGTCACGACGCTGGCCCACGCCAGAGACGCGACGTCGCCGAGTCGAACCGGTTCGGTTTCTTCGACCAGACGGCCGTGACGGGCGAGTTGCAAGGCATCCTGTACGATGGTGTCCATCCGGGTGAGTGCGCGATGGACGGTCTGAATGTGTTCTTCGTCGCCCGTCTCACGCGCGAGCTGGAGGTTTCCGACGGCGACGTTCAGTGGGTTCCGCAAGTCGTGTGAGACGACGCTGGCGAATCGCTCCAACCGTTCGTTCGTCCGGGCCAGTCGCTGTTCGCGCCGGGTGCGTTCGGTGATGTCTCGGAAGTTCACCACGACACCTTCGACGAACGGTTCGTCCAGCAGGTTCCGCCCGATTCCTTCGAGGACGACGTCGTCCGTCTCGGAATTGCTCACTCGAATCTCGAACCGTTCGGCTGAATCGTGGTGCTCGCACAACCGGGCGAACGTCTGTTCGACCATCTCGCGGTCGGCGTCGTCGACGAGGTCGAAACAAGACCGCCCAACGAATTCGTCCGGTTCGACCCCCGTCACGTGCTCTATCGGCGGACTCACGTACTCGACTTTTCCCGACTCGTCGAGAATCATCACCACGTCGGAGGCCTGTTCGATAGAGGACTGGAACCGGCGTCGGGCCCGTTGTCGCTCCGTGGCGTCGCGAACCGTCACGACCGTCGCGTCGGCATCGTCCGCGAGCGGTGACGCCCTGATTTCGAGGAAGCGATGTCTCCCATCACTGTCTGCGTCGAGGACGACGGTCGTGTCGTGTCTCTCTGTGCTGTCCGTGCCGTCGACACGGTCGGCGATGGTCGGCGCGACTGCCGAGAGGTGGCGACCAATCGAGTCGGCAGGTGGGGAGAGCAGTCGCCTCGCCGCCGGGTTGAGGTCGACGACTCGCCGCTCTGCATCCAAGACGAGGTACGCCTCGCGCATCTCTTCGACGACGGTGTCCCGGGCGATGGGGACGAGGTCCAAGAGCCGATACCGAAAGAGCGCCAGCGCGAAGAACCCGCCAGAGACGCTGAATGCGATGGAGGTGTAGTTGATAATCGATTGACCCATCATCCAGTGGACGTTCGCACCGAGCGAGATGCCGACACCGACGAAGATGGCGACACCCTGTGCCCGGAGGACGCGACGCGACCTGACGACCTGCCGGAGCAAGAGCGACATCCCGACGAGGACGAGGGAGTACGCGTACGCGACGAAGGCGTAGTAACCGATATCGAAGTCGCGTCCGACGACGACGAACGGCATCTCCGTGACACCCGTCGTCGTCCACACGAGTCCGTGCAGCGGATTGCTGATTGCGAGGGCTGCCAAGATGGCAGAAGGGGCGGTAATCAGGGCGGCGGTCGTTCGCGTGACGGTGACGCGGGAGTCGGTGTACCGAAGCGCGAAGATTAACCACGCCGGTGGGAGGATACTGACGCCGACGTAGGAGACTCGGAGCCACCACAGTTGCCACGCGACAGTCGTGCCCAGTAGTTGTACCAGATACGACGCGGACCACCACGCGGACGAGACCATAATGACACACAGTGCGAGGGCCCCGGTGGTCTCTCGGGAGCGATACGAGTACGCGGCGATGGCCCCCGACGAGATGACGGAAACCACGAGGAGGAGAAATACCGGGTGAAACTGCCACGCACCGTCCATCGTACACACACAATCGGACCCGCGGTATAATGATTGGCCGAACTGTCAGTGAGGGTCAATTACATCGTAAAGAGGTGCGAGTCGTCTGGCACGTCGAACAGCCCCATCCGAACACCGGCATCCAGCCATCCATACCCGTACGAAAACGACGCGAGCGCGTTCACCCAGTCGTCTTCCTCCTTGAAGTGGCGGCCATCGTCGAGGTAGGACTCCGCCATCTCCAGACAGTCTGCGGCGGCGTCACCGAGGTGCGTCTCCTCGGGGACGGCCTGCACTGCTTCGTCCAACGCGTCGGCCAGCATCGCTTCGTACCGGTTCGTCTTCTCGTGGATGTCGGCGGCCATAGCGTGACGTTAGGGGCGAGCGATACTGGTCTTTCGCTCCACGGGCGGAACTGTCGTATGGTATGCGTGCACGTGGCGGTGGTGTAGTTCACCTCGCAATACAGCGCAACCTTAAGGCACCGGTACAGCGAACAACGGGATATGACACAAGACGCTGATTCCTTCGTCGAACACCGGAAACTCATCATCGCCGGGTCGGGTATCTCCGGCCTCTCTGCGGCTATCTACGCGGCACGGTCCAACAACGAACCGCTGGTCCTCGAAGGGGACGAACCGGGTGGCCAACTCACGCTCACCACCGAAGTCGACAACTATCCGGGCTTCCCCGAGGGTATCTCCGGCCCCGAACTCATCAACAACATGAAACAGCAGGCCGAGCGCTTCGGCACGGAGATTCGCCACGGCATCATCGAGGACGTAGACGCCTCCGACCGGCCGTTCGAAGTCACGCTCAAGAACGGCGACGTCTACACGGCCGACGCCATCATCTCCGCCTCCGGTGCCTCCGCGCGAACCCTCGGCATCCCCGGCGAAGACGAACTCATGGGCTACGGCCTCTCGACGTGTGCGACCTGTGACGGCGCGTTCTTCCGCGACGAGAAGATTATGGTCATCGGTGGCGGCGACGCCGCCGTCGAGGAGGCCAACTTCCTCACCAAGTTCGCCTCGAAAGTCTACCTCGTCCACCGCCGCGAGGAGTTCCGCGCCGAAGACTACTGGGTGGACCGTCTGATGGAGAAAGTCGAGGACGACGAAATCGAACTCATGCTCAACACCGAGGCGACGGAACTCCACGGGTCGCCCGAAGAAGGCGTCGACCACGTCACGCTCGTCCGTCACCCCGAGGGTCACCCGACGGACAAACTCGACGACCCGGAAACGGAGGAGTTCGACTTCGACGTGGGCGCGGTGTTCTACGCAATCGGTCACACGCCGAACGCCGACTACCTCGAAGGAACCGCCGTCCAGCGTGACGACGATGGCTACATCATCGCCAAGGGCGGGTCCGGCGCCAACCAGACGGCCACCGACGAACCCGGCATCTTCGGTGCCGGCGACGTCGTCGACTACCACTACCAGCAGGCCGCGACGGCCGGCGGCATGGGTGTGAAAGCCGCACTCGACGCCGACGACTACCTCGAAGAACTCGAACGCGAAGAGAAGCAAGAAGCCGCGACGCCCGCAGAGTAAGCGTCTCCTCGTCACCGAACGCGTCTTTTTCCGCGCTGTCGTACGTGCTCACCCGAGAGGACGAGTGTTAAGTGGCGTTCGAGATAACCAGTTGACATGAGTGTCGACACCGGCCGTCTCGGTGGGAAGTTGTCGAGTATCGACCCGGTGGTTGCGGTCAGCCTCCCGATAACAATCGCACCGTTCGGATATCTTCTCGGTTGGTCGTTCGGGGTCCATCTGTTCCGTTCGGAGGCGGAGGCAGTCCTCGTGACGACGGTTCTGCTCACCAGTCTCTAGTTTCTCGTCGTCTCGCTGCGTTCCTGACCGCCTCTGTTGGACCGACTCACGTGAGTCGCCAAAGAGTCCACGCCAGCGAGAGGCCCACCAGCGCGACGATGACGTAGATTGCGAACGGAAACGGGGCGTCGTAGACCCCAACGAGGCCCGCAGCGCCGACTACGAGAGTGAGGAGGGAGGCACCGGCGAACCCGGCGGCGAGAATGTTCGGGACCCCTCGTTCGGTCTGCATACCGTCGCCTCAGGGGTCGAGTGAGAAAAAACGGCTGGTGTCGGGTCAGTCCGCCGGTTCGGGCGTCTCGCCGCGTTCTTCCGGAGTCAAGTAACACTGCGGGTCCGGGCCGAACACGTCACCGGACCCAGCGATAGCGCGAAGCCGTGACGACCCGCGACAGACGTCCTGATACTGGCAGGTCGCACACTTGCCGGTGAGGTGTTCCTCGCGTTCACGGAGGCGGGCGAGAAGCGGGTTCGACTCGTCGTCCCAAATCTCACCGAACGGTCGGTCACGGACGTTGCCGAGGCTGTAACTCTGCCAGAACTGCGTGAGGTGGACGTCGCCGCGGTAGTCCACGTCGGCGACGCGTTCGCCAGTCGGGTCGCCGCCGTTGACGCGGAGATACTGGTGAATCTCGTCGGCGTGGTCCTGCCCGAGTTCTTCTTCGGCGTACTCGACGACGTACGCGGAGTCGGCGTAGTTGCCGACCAAAAGCGTCTCTATCTCCTCGCCCTCGTCGTGGTACTCGCGAGTCATGTCGAACAGACGGCGGACGGCACGGCGCTGTGCTTCGTCGTCTAAGTCGGCGTCCACGATGTCGCCGCCGCGGCCACCGTAGTCGAGGTGGTAGAAACAGAAGCGGTCGACACCCACGTCGTAGAGGAAGTCCACCACGTCTTCCATGTCGGGCGCGTTGTGTTCGGTGATGGTGTATCGGAGACCGGTCTTCAGCCCCACGGAGAGACAGTTTTCGATGCCACGGATGGCGGCGTCGAACGCGCCGTCTTTGCCACGGAACTCGTCGTTGCGTTCCTGCAGGCCGTCGACGGACACGCCGGCGTACGAGAGGCCGGCGTCTTTGAGCGCCTGTGCTTTCTCCTCGGTGATGAGCGTCCCGTTGGTCGAGAGCACCGACCGAATCCCGGCGTCCGTCGCGTAATCGACGAGTTCGACGAGGTCCTCGCGAACGAGGGGTTCGCCGCCAGAAAACAGGAGCACGGGCACGTCGTAAGCGGCCAAGTCGTCGATGAGGCCCTTCGCCTCCGCTGTCGAGAGTTCGCCCTGTGCGGGGTCCAGGTCGGCACCCGCATAGCAGTGTTCGCAGTAGAGGTTACAGCGGCGAGTCGTGTTCCAGACGACGACCGGACGCTTCTGTTTCTCTTCGCGAATCTGTTCGATGGATGCGTCCGGGTCGTCGTATCGGAGTCCGTCACCTTCGGCACCCTGCCCACACAACAGTTTACTGATAGAAATCATCCTTGCGTCACTCCTGATTCCGTTGCGGCGTCTGCACGCCCCTTCTCGGCGAGGTCGTTCCCGCCGAGGCGACGGACTTCGTCTGCCGGGCAGAGCCATACCGACGCCGCCGCGAACCCGAAGAGCGTCGTCGCTTGTTCGGTGGCCAACTCTGCGGAGGGGGCAGAGACGCTTCCGACGTGTCGCATCGGGTCGGCGTCGTTCTCACGAATAAATACCTCCCACTGGCGGCTCCCGTCGATTCGCGGTTTGCGCCGCGGGTCGTCGTGCGTGGGCATATGCGGATGGCTTTGCGGCAGATAGATAGGGACGTTTCGGCTGTTTTCATCGCGTGGGAATCGAAGGATTAGCCTTGTTCGGAGACCGAGTAGCAGTGACCAATGTCCGAACGACTCTCTCGACGGTCTCTTCTGCACGCGACTGTGGCAACCGTAGGCGTTGGACTGCTCTCAGGCTGTAGCAGTTCGTCCGGTGGAAACAGTGGCGAGTCTGGCGGCGGCGGTGGCGACACCCTCACGGCAGACACGGAGATGCGAGACTTCGATGGGTGGTTCGACCGGACCCAGAATTACAACGGCGTCTACGACCTGACTGACGAAAGTCGCTTCAGTATCACTGTCGGGGCGGATGGCAACGGTGGCGGGTTCGCGTTCGGCCCCGCCGCCGTGAAAATCTCACCGGGGACGACCATCGTCTGGGAGTGGTCCGGGATGGGTGGGACGCACAACGTGCTTCACCGCGGCGGGGAGTTCGAGTCCCAACTCGTCGCCACCGAAGGCCACACGTTCGAACACACCTTCGACGAGACTGGCGAGTACAGGTACGTCTGTGTCCCCCACGAGTCGCTCGGGATGGTCGGTGTCGTCGTCGTCGAGTAGGGAACCTGGTCGTTGCACTACCGACCGATAGCACGCTGTCGCAGCAGACCTACAGAAGAATCGACAGGACTTCGACGACTCCGACGACGGTGTCTCACGCGGGCGTCGTCCGTTCGTTCATCGGGGCCTTACACATGACGCACCCAGTCTCCTGGAGCGTCTCCAGCATCATCTCGTTGACCTTGTACCGATGGTCACACTGGGGGCAGGTAACGTCGATTTCGCGCATGGTTGACTCACCAACTAGATGTATGTTCTCATACCACGAGGGAGGGCACCCTCAATTCAGTGGGGCCTGAGGTTATTCTTGGAGGATGGCAGTCATCAGCTTCTTCTGTGCCATCGCCAGGTGTTCGGAGAACGTCGACGTCGTGATGTCGAGTTCGGTCGCCACTTCGCCTTTGTTCGCACGCCGCGGGTGGTCGAAGTAACCCATCTCGTGGGCTTTCTCCAGGACTTCCCGCTGGCGGTCTGTGAGTTGGCCGCGTTCGACCAAGACGAGGTCACGCGACTCGTCGGACGACGACTGGAGGAGTCTGCTCACGTCGACAGAATCTGCCGACCCGCGGAGCGAGGCGACGACGTCTCGAAGCGTCTCCACGTTCGGCGCGTGGAAGGTCAAGAACAACGCGCCGTCACGCGTCTGGACGTCGACGACCGGACAGTCGAAGTCCTCGATGAGTTCACACGGACAGCCGATATCGCCTTCGCGTGCGAACCGGTAGACGGTGCCGTCGCCGTAGTCGAACAACTGTTCCATCTCGTCGGTGACACCAGCCTCGTTGTCGAAGACGAACTCCTCGGTGACCGACCCGTCGTTCGTCGTACCCATACTTCGAGTCAACGCGTAGCCCGGATTGTCGTTCTGAGAGACATTTGCTACCGGACAATTCTGGACGCCTGTCACCTTCAACTCTGCTCTGATGCCCGCTGCGCTCGTCATAGTTCTAGGCAGTCGCTCCAGCCCCTGATATAAACACCCCCGATACACCGGGCCTTTATATCATGGGGACACTCGTACCCGTTCGACGCTCACTGGCGTGACCGCTGTTTTTCGCGGAGATAAAGAGCCCAACATATGCGGGGTGCGATTCGACGGTCCGGGGGAACGAACCGATGAGTGAGCATGCAGACCGGCCTTACGAGCAAGCCGCCAGGACAGGACACCGTCGAGGACGCGTACCTCTCGGAGTCGTACGCAGAGATGGTCCTCGACGCGCTGTCCAATCAGACGTGCCGTCGGATACTGACGACCCTTCAGGGGTCGAACACGCCGATGACCGCACAGGAGCTCTCCGATGAGTGTGACGTCCCACTCTCGACGACCTACCGAAAACTCGAACATCTCTCTAACGCACGCCTCGTCGACGAGACCCTCCAGGTACGCACGAACGGCACGCACACGAGCCAATATCGGACCGACGTGGACTCCGTCACCGTCTCGTTGGGCGAAGACAGTGGTCTGGCCGTCGCAATCCCCGGAGGTCGCTGATGGGGTCAGAGTCGGCACACACCCCCGACCGTGATACGTCGCTTCCCGTCCGTCCGCGCCTCACGTCTCGCATCGTCTCCGGCCCGGACGGGACAGAAGAGTGTACGATTCACCCAGAAGACGCGTCGCCAGAGGAACTCCTCTCGGCGTGGGTGAGTGCCTCCGGAGATTCGTTCGTCGACTTAGACGAGATGCGATGAGCAGTCTGCCGGTCTCGCAGTCTTCGTGGTAGCGTCTGCTGTCCTCACCACTTATTTCGACTCTGTGGTTGCGGGTCGTCGAGCGCCATGAGATACTCTTCGAGGAGCGTCGGGAACGCCCGGCCACGGAGGTTTCGAAGGCCGAAATCCGCGGCCCAACTGATGATGCCCGTGTCTTCCGTCACGACGCCAGCGTTCAGTTCGCGCGCGAGGATGAGCAAGTCGAAGTCTTCGCGAGAGTCGAGGACCCCCTGTCTGAGTGCACCTCGATAGTCCTCTCTGAGGTCGGAGATGACCTTGTCCACGTCGGACATCTTCGACGCCCCGTCGGACCGAAGCCTGGACTCCTCTGCCTTTCGGACCGCCTTCTCGGAGACGCGAAGGCCACGGTTGACGCGGTCAGACATCTCGTCGATGAAGCGGTAGACGATTTCCGCCGGGATGTACACCTCGTAGCGGTCGGGGTGTTTCTTGATGACCCACGTGTCGAGTTTGCCCAGGAGGCTCTCTGAGACACCGCGTTCACGGAGGATGTGCTCCAGTTCGGACGCGATAGACGGGGGCATGTAACAAGAGATGTTCAGGTCCAGACGGGCGGCGGCGATGGTGTCGAGCAATCGCTCGACTGCTTCCTCGAACGTCTCGTCGTCGTCACGAATCTCCTCGGAAAGAAAAAGCGAGGTATCGAGCACGAACCGTTGTTTCAGCGGGTACTCGGCCATTAATCGACTCTTCGCACTCACAGACTATGACCCTTCCCCGTCATTTGGGGCACTTTCTGGCAGTATTCTGCTAAAATTGGCTGTCGGGCCTCAGAATAGCGGTTCGATTCTGTCGTCGCCGGCGTCGACGAGTTCGTCGAGTGACGCCGCGCTGGACGCCCGCTTGGCGAGCATATCTCGCTGCGTCTCGATAGCGACTGCCTGCAGTTCCTTCACGCGAGGGATGTCGTAGACGCCCGAGAGGAGGACGACGGAGGCCACAAAGTCAGACCTGACCGGATAGTCGCCGCCACGAATCTCCATCGTCCCAGTCTCCTCTTCCAACCACGTTCGCCCGCGCTCGATACCGCGCCGAGAGAGATACTCGGGTGGACCAGCGACGACGACCAGTCCTCGCTCGCTACCGGCGAGTTCACACGGGAGCGTGAGACGGCCCAGTGCGGCGCGACGGACGAGACTCGTGATACGGTTCATCGACTCACCGTCGTCGGCGGTGATTCCGCCGTTTCCTGTGAGGCGAGAGAGCAGACCACCTTTGGGTCTGTCGAGTTCGACGGCGGCGTACCCGATAGTCGAGATACCGCCGGACGCGAGCGTGTTGATTATCTCCGACGCGTCGACGACGGATTCGGCGACGACACCGGACCCGTCTGTCTCACCCGCGCTGAACAACACGCCCAGTCGGCGAGCGAGTTCGGTGTTGATTTCGCTGTACCCCGCTTCGAGCGACTCGCCCGTCCGCCGCCACGCCTCGTTGTCGAACAGGATGAGGTTGTCCACTTCACCGACGAACGTCTGGAGCGAGCGCGCGGCGTTGAGCGTGTAGATGCCGCCTTCGTCTCGTGCGGGGAGGATGCCGAGTCCGTAGACGGGTTCGGTGTAGAGGTGCTTGAGTTCGCGAGCGATGACGGGTGCGCCACCTGAACCGGTCCCGCCGCCGAGTCCCGCCACGACGAGGAACGCGTCGACTTCGTGGACCGGTAGGTCGTCTATCATCGAGAGCACCTCACCGACGTCTTCGGAAGTCACCTCGGCACCGAGTTCGTTGTCCGCTCCGACACCGTGGCCCTTCACCCGCGACGTCCCCAAGAGGAGTTGCCGGGACGAGGGGACGTTTCGCAACCCCCTCAGGTCGGCGCGCGCCGTATTGACCGCGATGGCGTCGACGATGTAGTCACTCTGCGTCCGCCGGTCGTAGTCGATGAGGGCGTCGACGACCTTACCACCGGCCTGTCCAACCCCAATGAGTGCGAGTTTCATCTGCTGTTCCTCTCAGAAATCGAACTAGTAAACGCTCGCACACGTCTTGAATATGTGGTCTGTAGCGACTGTCAGGAATCCACTAACGTCTGGGAGGGTTGAGTGGAAATCGGCCGTCTGAGGGGCTGTGGTGGATGTTCGTGGGTAACGACTCACTCTGCGACTGATTCTCTCGGCGACTGACTCACTCACCGAACGACTCGCAGGCCAACTCGCCGACGACGGAGAGCAACTCGCTCGGTTCGACCACGTGGCCCCGTTCTCGAAGTCGTTCGTAGACGGCGTATCCCTCGTCGCCGGCGTAGTTTCGCTCGGTGAACGGGCGCTCTTCGACGAGGACGAGCTTGTCGGCGCTCGCCGCCGCTTCGAGGTTCGCGAGGTTCCCGGTGCCGACTTCGACGTCGGCGACCACGGTTACGTCCGCCGCGTCGACACGCGATTCGACTGCCGTCCGTGCCGCGTCGTCGACGGGGGCGTACGGTGGGACCGTCACGAGGTCAGCACCGACTCGTCGTGCCGCCTCGGCGTCCGTGTCACCTTCGTTGAGTGCCCCGGCGGAGAGTGCGTATCCCGCCGCCGAGAGGACGTGCAGCGAGCGTGCGGCGGTGCCGCCGCCGCCGACGACGTGGACTCGCCCGGTGGCGTCTGCAGACGCGGACGAGGATGGAAGCGCGGTGACGTAGACGGACCCAGTGACCGGGTGCCGGGAGACGACTGCTTCGGCGTCGAAGGCGTCTCGGAGGTTGCCTTCGGAGAGGACCGTCGCCGGGTCGCCCGCCGAGAGGATACGCCCGTCTGCGAGGAGAATCAAGGCGTCGCAGTAGTGTGCCGCGAGATTCAGGTCGTGAATCGCGGCCACAGCAGTCGTGCCGTCACTCACCAGGCCATCGACGAGTTCGAGCGTCCGAACCTGATGGTTGATGTCGAGACTGGCAGTCGGTTCGTCGAGGAGGAGTGTCGGTGTCTCCTGTGCGAGTGCTCGTGCGATGAGCACTCGCTGTCGTTCACCGCCGCTTATCTCGGTCACAGACCGGTCGGCGAAGTCGGTGACCGACGTCCGGGCCATCGCCTCCTCGACGGCGTCTTCGTCGGCCGGCGTCCAGCCGTCGAACCGGCCACGGTGCGGCGTCCGCCCCATCCGAACGACTTCGCGGACGGGGAAGTCGAACGTGACGCTCGTGGTCTGTGGAACCGTGGCGACGAGGCGACTCGCCGCTTTCGAAGACAGGTCGTGGACGTTCTGACCGGCCACACGGACAGCCCCGGAGTCGGGGGTGAGAGACCCGTTGAGGACCCGGAGCAGGGTGGTCTTACCGGCACCGTTCGGGCCGATGAGGCCGACGAACGTCCCACCGTCACCGGAGCCTGTCTGGTCGACAGACGAACCGAGGTCCTCGATATCCACGGAGATTCCGTCGAGGATACGCTGCCCACCGAGTGAGACGGACACGTCGTCGATGACGATTGCCGAGGCGTCGGCGTCGAACGCCGTGGACGCCTCCGGAGCGTGGTCCTCACTCACGGCGAACGCACCTCCCGAGTGCGCAGGAGATAGAGGAAGAACGGTGCGCCGAGTGCCGCGGTGACGACGCCGACGGGTATCTCCGCCGCACCCGAGCGAGCAATCGTATCCGTCGCCACGAGGAACGACGCCCCTGCCAGTGCCGACGTCGGCAAGAGGATGCGGTGGTCCGGGCCGACCACGAGGCGGAGCATATGAGGGACGACGAGGCCGACGAATCCGATGACGCCAGAGACGGCCACTGCCGCCGCGGTGACGATGCTCGCCGTCACGAGGAGGAGTTGTTTCGTCCGTTCGACTTCGATGCCGAGGGCGTGGGCGTCCTCTTCGCCGAGGAGGAGGACGTTCAGGTCGCGAGTGTGGGCGAGCAAGACGACGAACGGGAGCGGAAGCACGAGCGCCAGCAACGTCACTTCGTCCCACGTCGCGCCCGAGAGGTGACCCATCAACCAGAAGACCACCTGTCTGAGGCTCTCACCGCTCTGCAAGAGGAGAAACGAGATGACCGCGCCGAGGAACGTCTGCACCGCGACGCCGGCGAGCAGAAGCGTCGCGACGGGGGTGCGCCCGTCTTGCGTCGCCAGCATGTAGACGACGAACGCAGTGACGATGGCCGACGCGAAGGCGGCACCCTCCAGACCGAACGGAATCGAAAGCGACAGTGCAATCGTCGCGACGGCACCGACCGCCGCACCCGACGAGACGCCGATAATCGACGGGTCGGCCATCGGATTGCGGAAGAAGCCCTGCATGACCACCCCCGCCGTTGCGAGGGCGAACCCGACGAGTGCGGCGAGGACGATACGAGGCATGCGCACGGAGACGACGATTATCTGTGCAGTCTCCGGGACAGACGGTGAAAACAGGGAGACGTACTGGAGTTCGGGGAGCGGAATCGTGCCGACGAAGGGGAGAACCGTCGCACCGGTCATCGAAGCGCCGGCGGGAACCGAAAGCGCATCGAGGAGGACGAGCGCGACAGTCCGCGGTGGAATCGAGACGTGGCCGATTCCGGCGCTGACGACGACGACGAGCGCCAAGAGAGCAGTGAGACCGAGTGCCCACGTCGTCGCTCGTGTTCGAACGTTCATCGAACACAACCGCGCTTTCATTAGGTAAATATTTATTGGACTACCGATGACGCCACTACTGTGACCCAACGAATTGCCGTGACACTGCTGGTACTCGTGACCGTGTTTGCCGGCGTTTCGGCCCCGGTTGCGGCAGCAGACCAGACTGCACAGTGTTCGTTCCCCGCGACGGTGACAGACGCCACGGGGACTGAAGTGACCATCTCCGAGGACCCAGAACGCATCGTCACGACCAACCCGAGCGCCGCCCAGACGATGTGGGAGATTGGCGCCCGAGACGAAGTCGTCGGTGTCTCGCAGTTCGCGCTGTACCTCGATGGCGCGAACGAGAAGACGAACATCTCCGGGTCCGGCGGCCTCAACGTCGAGGCTGTCATCGGACTCGAACCCGACGTGGTCCTCGTCCCGAACACGACGTACACAGTCGAGAAAGAACGTGTCCAACAACTCCGTGACGCGGGTCTGACCGTCGTCGTCTTCGAGAGCGGCGACTCCCTCGACGCCGTCGCGGACAAAGTCGAACGAATCGGCCGCATCACGGGCAACTGTGAGGCGGGTGCCGAACGTGCCGACGAGATGCGCACCTCCATCGAGAACATGGAGCGTGCACTGGAAGGCGTCGAACGGCCCGTCGGACTCAACGTGTTCTTCGGCTACGCCGCCGGCGGTGAGACGTTCATCTCCGAGATTATGACGACTGCCGGCCTCCGAAATGGTGCGGCAGAGGCCAACCTCACAGGCTTCGGCCAAATCAACGAAGAACTCGTCGTGGAGATGAACCCCGAATACATCGTCGTCCCGTCGCACGCTCCCATCCCGAGCGGGCCGGCGTACAACAGCACGACTGCCGTTCAGGAAGACAACATCATCGTCGTGGACGCCAACAACCTCCAGCAACCCGCCCCGCGTGCCATCGACGCGAGTGAGGAGATTCTGAAGGCCGCCCACCCCGACGCCTACGAGCGTTATCAGGAACTCCAGAACCAGTCGGAGACGACGCAGACGACGACCACTTCCACCCCCGAAACGACGGCCGGCGAACAGGACGCGACTGCCACCGCCACGGACCCGGAGACGACTGAGACCAGCGCACCCGGCTTTTCGGCCGTCGCTGCAGTCGTCGCGTTCGCCTTCACGGCGTTCCTCGCTCGGCGTCGATAACTGCCGGCGCTTTCGACCCGTCCTCACATTTTTATACGAAACCGGCACCACTCCGGCGTACAATCGGAGAGACAGCCTACAACAACGCCGAGAGACTCGCCCCCGAGAACCAAAACGAGAGGAGTTGGCCGCCGAGAATCATGGCGACGCCGGCGGGGCCCAGCCAATAGACGCGCTTGCGCATCGTGTACTTCGCGTGGTCGACGTCGCCGCGAATCAAGACGGCCTCGGCGTCGGCCGCCGACGAGACTGAGTGGTCGGTGTGCGTCCCGAGCAATTCGTCGATTGGTCCCCCGTCGATACGGACGACGCCCGGTTCTCTCGTCTGTTCGACGGTGCCGACGACGGTGACGGCGTCGTCTGCGGGGACGAACCGTTCGACGATTTTGAGTTCCTCGTCGGACTCGTCCGGCGACGGCAGTTCGGGATGTTCACGGAGGAACGTCGCCGCCGGTTCCGACACGTCGGCATCACCCAGGTCGACGGTGAACGTCCGCTCGGTGCTACTGAACACGCGGTGGCGGCCCGGTGTGACGCGGACAGCACCCGACCCGAGGCCGAATTCGACGCTTCGGACGCCGCCGGCGACGTTTCGCCACACCTCGCGGAAGCCGAGTCGGTCACGGCGCTGGACGACCCAGTTCGTGTGGACCGACGGGCGGCCGGTAAACGGCGTCTCGAACTCGTCAGCCTCGCTCCCCGGGAGCGTCTCCGGGACACCCGACGTGGTGACGACGGACTCGGACTCGCTCGAACTCACGTCCCGTGGTTCGACGTACGGGACGCGTTCGAGCAGTCGGTACTCGTCGAGCGACCCCGCAGCGATGGTCGTCAGAAAGAATCCGACGCCGCCGACTGCCGCGGTGGCGACCCACAACTCTCCGTCGTCGATATCGGCCCCGGCGAGGATGGGGAAGAACGTCCACAGGAGGGCGACGAGGAGGACGGCCCACCCCTTCTTTCGACTCAGGCCAGTCTGCCGGGAGAGATGGGCGACTCCTGCCGGGTCCAACCACTTCGTGACGGCGGCGACGACGAGACAGAGACCGACGAAGGCACCGTATCCGACGACGTTCATGACGGCGAAATCTAGTCAATAGGATAATAATTTTTCGCTGATACAATCGCGACGGTCGTCCGGTTGTCTCGAGAGACCACAACCGTATTACCGTCGGGTTGCAGAGACACGGGTATGGTCGAGAACGTCATCTATCCCGCCTACCTCGACGCCTCTCTCTCGCGGAGCGAAGGTCGGCGAGTCGCCGAGTCTTCCGCAGTCGAAGAACCGACTGTGGACGAAATCGCGAAAGCGGTCCAGCAGGTCGGTTACGACGCGGTCATCGAACGAGACAAACGGTATCCACGGGAGTACGAGACCCGTGGCCGCGTCCTCGTGGACAACGCCGACGACGCGACGAAGAACGACATCGTCCAGGCTGTCGCCGCCTACGTCGGCATCCTTCGAGACTGATGCAGCGAATCGGTACCGTCTCGCGTACGGCACAAGGCCTCGCTATCGTCCGCCTCAACGACGACAACACACCCGACATCGGCACGATGGTCCTCGACGAGTCGCTCTCGACAGTCGGCCGAATCGTGGACGTGTTCGGCCCGGTCGAACGCCCGTACGTCGCCATCACGGCAGACGACGACAACCCCGCCCGCCTCGTCGGCACCAAACTCTACGCTCGATAGCGAACCCAGAGCGCAATCCCCAAAGCCTTCGGGTTGGAACGCAGGGGTATGCCACGCCGCGCCTATCGAGGTGTCGCCCTCGCCGCCCTCATCTTCTTCGTCGTACAGGTGGGTGCGCTCGCACTCGTCCCGACGTTCTTCGAACAGGGCTACCAGACCGTCGAAGACCCCACCGACCCGACGAACAGTCTCCTCTACATCGGCGCTATCATCGGTATGACGGCGTTCATGCTCGCGGCGTTCAAATACGACCTCGACCAACTCATCCGGGTCATCATCGTGTTCACGAGCGGGTTGCTCTCGTGGTACGTCTTCGCCGCCATCCTCCCGAGTGGCCTCCTCGCTATCGGCCTCTCGGCCGCCGTCGCCATCGCCCTCCTCGTCTATCCCGAGTGGTACGTCATCGACACTGCGGGCGCGCTGATGGGTGCGGGTGCTGCCGGCCTGTTCGGCATCAGTTTCGGCCTCTTGCCGGCGCTCGTCCTCCTGTCCGTCCTCGCCGTCTACGACGCTATCAGCGTCTACAAGACCAAACACATGCTGGACCTCGCGGAAGGCGTGATGGACCTCCGAATCCCCGTCGTCCTCGTCATCCCGACGACGTGGTCGTACTCGCTTCTGGACGAAGACTTCGCCCGTGACGCGAACGACGTGGGCGAGAATGCTGACGAAGACGGTGTAGACGACGCGGAAGAAGAACGAGACCCCGCCGACCGCGACGCGTTCTTCATCGGCCTCGGAGACGCCGTCATGCCGACGGTGATGGTCGCATCTGCCGCGTTCTTCTCGACTGCACCCTCGCTCGGCATCGCTGCGCTTCCGGCGCTCAACCTCCCCGCACTGCTCGCGATGGTCGGGACGTTCGTCGGCTTTGCCGCCCTCATGTGGGCCGTGATGAAAGGCCGCGCCCACGCTGGTCTCCCGCTTCTGAACGGTGGTGCAATCGGCGGATACGTCCTCGGGTCCGTCGTCGCGGGCGTCCCGCTGGTCTCGGCGCTCGGCCTCGCTCCGTATCTCTAGAAATCGCAGTCTCGCCTGTCCCTACTCGTCGCTGCCAACGCCCTCGCGGACGCGAACGGCCATCCCCGTCTCGAAGTCGAGCATCGCATCGGCAGAGAGTTCCGCGCGTCCGACCCCCAGCAGTTCGCCGTCGGGGCCGACGACACACACCTCGTCACCCGACCGGACGTCGGGGTCAACGGCGGTCACGAACTTCGCGAAGGCGTTCTTGCCGTCGCTGACGAACGGAATCGATTCGTCGCCCACGGTGACGGTGTAGGCCGACTCGTCGAGTGCGGCGCGGAGTCGTCGCCCACCGCTCACACTGAGCGTGAAGCGCCCGTCGGTTCCGTACGAGACGACGCGTTCGCCGTCGACGTACACCTGTCGGGGGCGACCACTGCGCGAGCGAGACAACTCGATGTCGGCGGTGGCGGGGAACAGCGCGTCGCCCGCACCGGCCCCGAACTGGTAGTCTGCGACGACTCTGAGGTCCGCGAGGTCGGACCCATAGGAATCGGTCATACCCCGCAGTTCACCCCGCCCGGTAAAGTGGGTCGCGGTCCCGTCTGACCGCGTGTGATACGGCAACACGGGCGAATCAATAGAAAAGTCCTAAATACCGGAACGACTGCCCTCGGAGTATGTCAGTCGATATTAGACTTGCCGTGGTGGGGACGGTGCTCCTCCTCACGAGTAGCGCCCTCCTCACTCAGACGTCCATCGACGGCCGTCTCACGACGTTCCTCGCGGCGACTGCGGCAGTCGGGGCCTTCGCGACTGTGGTCCGCGCGACGTCACCGACTGCGTAACTGCCTGTCGGAACGCCATCTGCGGCCGATTTGACCCGCTGTTTTACGTATAACCCCTTCGACACGTTAGATATATGGCAGCTATCAGCTCTCTCAGGACGGCCTTCCAGAGTATCGGGAAGAACCCGGTGTTGTTTCTCGGTGGTCTCATCTTTGGCCTCGTCACCCTTCCGCAACTCGTCACGCAGTTGGCCGGCGTCCCGTTCGTTCCCACACTGTTTCAGATACTCACGTTCTTCGTCACCCCCTTCGTCGCCGCCGGTATCTACGGGATGGCAGACGAGGCGCTCGAACACGCCGAGTCGCGGACGACGCTCTCGACGTTGACCGCTGTCGGACGCGAGAAGTACGTCCCCCTGCTCTTGGCGAACATCGTCGAGCTGGGTATCGTCATCGCCTTCGGTATCGTGTTCGCACTCGTCGCGACAGTCGTCGTGTTCAGCGTCGGCATCGGCGCAGTCGCCGGCGGTGGGGCCGGTGATATCGCCATCGGCGGTGGCATCCTCGTCGCCGCCCTCGTCCTCGGCCTGTTGTTTCTGGCGTTCGTCCTGGTCAACTTCTTCATCCAATTTTTCCCCGTCGCCGTCGTCGTCGGCGACTCGGGCGCCATCGAATCGTTCGGTGAGAGTTACCGACTCGTTCGGAACAACCTGGTCCCGTCGCTCGGGTACTCCGTCATCCAACTCGTCGTCGGGTTCCTCGTCTCGATTCCCGTCACCGGATTCATCTTCTTCCGGTCGTTCCAGAACTTCCAGACCATCCAGAACGCAGGCGGCGTCCAACCGGGAACAGTGCCGACTGGACTCGGCTTTTCGACGCTCGAAATCGTCGCCGTCGCGGCGATATCGCTCGCGATGCAGATGTTGCTGACGACGTTCCAGTACACCTACGCCGTCGCCTTCTTCGAGGCACACGAGACGGGCGACACGCAGCAAGTGAGTCCGACGGAACCGGATATCGACGGTGAGTCGGTTATTCCGAACTTCGAGTAGTTACAGGAGGAACGTCTCTTTTCGCTCCGAGAGGTCGATGAAGGCGTCTGACGCTTCGACGAGTTCGTCTGCAGTCGACTCCTTGAACGACATCACTTCGACACGGACGCCCTCGTGGCGGAGGTGCGAACAGAGTCGTTCGAAGTCGCCGTCACCCGAACAGATGACGATGGTGTCGACGTGGTTGGCGAGACTCACCGCGTCGAGCGCCATGCCCAGGTCCCAGTCGGCTTTCTTCGACCCGTCGCCGAACGTCTTGATGTCCTTGATTTTAGTCTCAAAACCGATGTCGACGAGTGCATCAAAAAACCGTTCTTCGTCCGGCGAATCCGCGCGGATGACGTAGGCGATTGCACGGGTGAGCGCGCGACCAGCGGCCGCCTTATCCAACAGCGACGAGTAGTCGATATTTCGTGAGTAGAGGCTTTGCGCCGTGTGATAGAGGTTTTGCGCGTCCACCAGGATGGCGACGCGTTGGTCGGGGTGAATCTCTGTCATTCGTTCATCGGTTGCACGCCCCGGGATAATAACCGTCCGGGAGCGTTCTCACCGTCGATATTTTTCGGGTCAGCGCTCGCAAACGGGCGAGCGAGCGCCACTTACGGGGGGTCGCCGCCCATCGCGTCGGGGTGGCAGGTCCTGCAGAGTACGCAAGTTATATTACGCTTCCAGTACCTGCATCCGGTGTGAACGACGCGGCGCGACCCTCGGCGACTGCCACACCGTCGACAGCGTCGCGTGACGAATTCTTTTCGAAAAAACGCGCGTTTTAATCGCTCGTTGCGGGAGTAGCGACCCCGTCTCGGGCGGCCCTCGATTCGACGCGCACTCGGTCTGAACGACCGATTTCCACATTCCACCATAGCCGTCTCAACACCACACCACGACACATGACAACAATCGACCTTCGCGGCGTCTTCCCCGCGATGACCACCCCGTTCGACACGGACGGAAGTATCGACTTCGAACAACTGCAGTCCGACGTTCGCCGCCTCGAAGAAGCAGGCGTCGATGGCCTCGTGCCGGTCGGTTCGACCGGAGAGTCTGCGACGCTGACCCACGACGAACACGTCGAAGTGGTCGAAGCAGTCGTCGAGGCAGTCGAGGACGTGCCCGTCATCGCCGGGTCCGGGTCCAACTCGACCCGAGAGGCACTCGAACTCTCGCGACGCTCTGCGGACGCCGGTGCCGACGCACTCCTCCTCATCTCACCGTACTACAACAAGCCCGAACAGGCGGGCCTCGTCGAACACTACCAGACCATCGCCGACGAAATCGACCTGCCGCAAATCGTCTACAACGTCCCCGGACGCACGGGAAGTAACATCGAGCCCGAAACCGCCGCGACGCTCGCCGAACACCCGAACATCGCCGGCTACAAGGCCGCAAGCGGTGACCTCGGCCAGATTTCACAGGTCGTCGAGTACACCCGCGACGAAGAGTTCGCGGTCCTCTCGGGCGACGACGCGCTCACGCTCCCGGTCCTTTCGGTCGGTGGCGTCGGGACGATTTCCGTCGTCGGGAACATCGAACCGGCGCGAACTGGCGCGATGGTCCACTCGGCACTGCAGGGCGACTACGAACGCGCCCGCGAACTTCACCACGAACTCGGTCCGCTCTGCCGGCACCTGTTCTGTGAGACGAACCCCATCCCGGTCAAGGAGGCCATGGAGATTCGGGGCTACGGGCCGGCACGTCTGCGCCCGCCGTTGACCCGTCTCACTGAGGAGAACACAGACGAGATGCGTCGCATCCTCGACGAACTCGCCGCCGAACCGGCGGTCCCAGACGGGGGGAGCGCCGAGTGACGGTCACCGTCGCCGTCACCGGCGCGACCGGTCGGATGGGCGAGGAAGTCCTCGCCGCCGCCGCAGACCGTGACGACGTCGCAGTCGCGTTCGCAGTCAGTCGCTCGCCGGGTGCGGAAGTCGAAGGGGTCGCCGTCGAAGACGCCGCCGACCTCTCGGACCTGCTCGCAGAACACGACCCTGACGTGCTCGTCGACTTCACCGGCCCCGCGTCGTGCGTCGAGTACGCCGCCGCCTGCGCAGACGCGGGCGTCGCCTTCGTCTCGGGCACCACCGGGTTGAATCAGGGTGGCTTCGACGCGCTTCGTGAGGCCGCCGGCGAGGTGCCGGTCCTGTACGCGTCGAACTTCTCGCGAGGTATCGCGGCGCTCCGCCGCGCCGTCCGTGAGGCCGTTCCTGCACTCGACGGGTACGATATCGAACTCACCGAAACCCACCACAACGCCAAGCGCGACGCGCCGAGCGGAACCGCACTCACCCTCCTCGACGATATCGACGAGGTACGAGGTGACTCCCCCCGCGTACACGGCCGCGAGGGCGAAGCACCCCGCTCCGAGGGAGAGGTCGGTGTCCACGCTCGTCGGGCGGGGGATATTGCCGGTGAGCACGAAGTATTACTTGCTGGAAATCACGAGTCACTCTCACTCACACACCGCGCGGGGTCGCGTGGGGTCTTCGCCGCTGGCGCACTCGACGCCGCGACGTGGCTCTCGGGCCGCGACGCCGGGTGGTACGACTTCACCGAGGTACTCGAATGAGCCTGGAATCTGACGTACGAGAACTGTGGCAACGATACGACGACGGCGAGGTAGACGCCTCGACGGCGACTGTAGACGAACTCGACACGCTCGACGCGTTCCTCGACGCTCTCGAAGCGGGCGAGGTGCGCGCGGCCGAGAAGACTGGGTCCGCGGTGACCTCGTGGGAGGCCAACGAGTGGGTCAAGCGGGGCATCCTCCTCAACTTCGGCCTCCGCGAGACGCTCGCCCGCGAGTACGGCGACGTCCGATACCACGACGTCCTCCCACTCCGCGACACCGAGGACCTCGCGGACCGCGGCACGCGAAACACGCCGGACGGGACCGTCATCCGCCGTGGCGCGTACCTCGGCAGCGACTGTATCATGATGAGTCCCTCGTTCGTCAACGTCGGCGCCTACGTCGACGACGGAACGCTCGTGGACTCGTGTGACACCGTCGGGTCGTGCGCCCAAATCGGCGCGAACGTGAAGCTCGGCGCGAACACGCTCATCGGCGGCGTCCTCGAACCCGTCGAAGACGCACCGGTCGTCGTCGAAGACGGTGCCGCACTCGGTGCTGGCTGTCGCGTCACCTCGGGATTCGTCGTCGGCGAGAACTCCATCGTCGGCGAGAACACGCTTCTGACGCCTCGAATCCCCGTCTACGACCTCGTGGACGAGGAGATACACTACGGCCACCTGCCGGCGAACCGCCGAGCATTCACGCGATTCGTGGAGTCCTCGCTCGGCGACCACGACCTGTTCGCCGGCGGCGCGTACAAGCCCGCCGTCGTCGCCCTCGACATCGAAGACGACACCCTCGACGCGACCCGGCGAGAGGAGGCACTCCGCGAATGAGTACTGGAGGGCCGGCCGTCCGGCGACTGTCCGACTGGGACCGCGAGCACCTCCTGTCGCTCGCGTCCGAGTTCGGGTCGCCACTGTACGTGACCGACCTCCAGCGCGTCCGCGAGAACTGTCTCCGACTCCGCGAGGCCTTCCCCGAGGCGCACGTCAGTTACGCCGTCAAGGCCCACACTGGCCGAGCAGTCCTCGAAACCGTCCTCGACGCTGGCCTCGACGCCGAGTGCGCCTCCGCCGGCGAAGTCCAACGCGCACTCGACGCCGGATTCCCCGGCGGGCGAATCCGCTACACCGCGGTCAACCCGCCGGCGGCGGACCTCGACCACGTCGTCTCCCGGTGGGAAGAAAACCCAGAGATGACCATCACCGTCGGCGCGGCGGACACAGTCGGCCGACTCACGGACCGCGGATTCGACGGCCGACTCTGCATCCGGGCGAACCCTGGCATCGGTGCCGGACACCACGAGAAGGTCACCACTGGTGGCCACGCGAAGTTCGGCATCCCAATCGACCGCGTCCCGAGCGTCGCCGAGGACGTTCGTGACGACGTCGAACTCGTCGGCGTCCACGCCCACGCGGGCAGTGGAATTTCGGGTGACGACCTCTCTGCACACCGCGAACTCGTCCGCCGGATGGGTGACCTCGCCCGCTCCATCGACGGCCTCGAATTCGTGGACGTGGGCGGCGGATTCGGCGTCCCGTACCACGAAGACGAACCACCACTCGACCTCGACGCTGTCGCCGACGCCACCCGCGACGCCCTCGGCGACACCGACGCCCAACTCGCTATCGAACCCGGGCGCTACGTCGTCGCCGACGCGGGCGTCCTCCTCTCGGCGGTCAACACCGTCAAGGAGGTTCCCGAGACGACTGTCGTCGGTGTCGACGCTGGTATGACGACTTTGCTCCGACCGGCGATGTACGACGCGTATCACGCGATTTCGAACCTCTCTCGACCTGACGCAGATACCGTTTCGACCATCATCGCAGGACCAGTTTGCGAGACGAGCGACCTCTTCGCAGAAGACCGGGCGCTCGCTCGTCCCGAACGCGGCGATATCCTCGCTATCGGCAACGCGGGGGCCTACGGCTACGAGATGGCGAGCACCTACAACTCGCGGCCACGGCCACCGGAAGTCGTCCTCGACGCCGACGGCCCACGCGTCGCCCGTCGTCGTGAGACCCTCGACGACATCACGACCCTCGAACGAACCGCATCCGAACACTCTCCCAACTGACCAAGCACACACAGAAAACTATGAGCGTACTCAACACCGTCCCATTCGAAAAGTTCCACGGCACCGGAAACGACTTCTTCGTCGTCGATGCCGAAGACTCAGTTCCAGACCGACCCGCGTTCGCACGAACGCACTGCGACAGACAGGGTGGCATCGCACTCGACGATAGCAACCGACGCGGCGCAGATGGCGTCCTCTTTCTCGCACTCGAATCTCGCTACGACCCACCACGCGTCGTCATGACGCTCGTCCAACCCGACGGCTCTGTCGCCGCCATGTGCGGCAACGGCGCTCGCGTCGCCGCGGCGTGGGCCGCAGAACGAACGGGGTCCGACGAGATTATGATAGACACGCCCGCCGGAACCCGCCGCGCGTCGCTCGACGGCGACGACGTGACCGTCGAGATGGGCGTCCCGTCGTTCCACCCGCGCGACGTTCCACTCGAAAGCGACGACGAACTCGTCGAAGCAGAAGTCGAGGGCCTCAAAGTTACCGCGGTCAACACGGGCGTCCCCCACGCCGTCGCCTTCGTCGACGACGTAGACGACGTGGACCTCGAAGGAGTCGCACCGTCGATTCGGCACGCACCGCTGTTCACCGAGGGGACGAACGTCACGATTGCCTCGCCGGACGGTGACGGTGGCTTCCGCCAGCGCACCTTCGAACGCGGCGTCGAAGGCGAGACGCAGTCCTGCGGAACGGGCGCAGTCGCCGTCGTCGCCGCGGCGAAGCGACTCGGCCACGTCTCCGGTGACGACCCGATACGCGTCTCCCCGCCGGGCGGGACGCTCTCGGTCACGGTTCCCGACGAGGGGTCGGCACTCCTCGGCGGTCCAGCGGTCTACGAAGGGAACGGCGAGGCCGACATCGTCTTCCGCGAACGATGAGCGGCGACGGGCTCGACCCCGTCTCGTTCCTCGAACGGGCCGTTCCCGTGGCCTCGAACGACGACGTCGAAGCGATGCGTGAGCTGCTGGTCGAGACGCTCGATTCGCACGGTGCCGACCCGACTGTCGACGACGCCGGTAACACCATCGCCTCCAAGGGCGCGTCCGACCCCGAGACACATCTCGTCCTCAACACCCACATCGACACCGTCTCGCCGCACATCCCGTACGAACGCGAAGACGGTATCATCCACGGCCGCGGGTCCTGTGACGCGAAAGGCCCACTCGCGGCACTCCTCGCCGCGTTCTTCGCTGCCGACCCCGCGCCAGACGCGCGGGTCACACTGGCGATTACGCCCGACGAAGAACTGCTCTCGACGGGGGCCGCCGCCCTCGACGTGGACGGCGACATGTACATCGTCGGCGAACCGACGGGACTCGACGTGTGCACGGCCGCGAAAGGGAGATTCGAAGGGACGGTGACGCTCGGCGGCGTCGCCGCGCACGCGGCAGAACCCGCCTCCGGCGCGAACGCTATCGACGCGCTCGAACCCGTCTTGCGGGCGATTCGGTCGTTCGACGACGGCCGAGACGCGCATCCTGACCTCGGCGCGGCCACGTTGACGCCGACGATGGTCGACGGCGGCGAGAACTCGAACCAGGTTCCGGCGGCCTGTCGCCTCGTCGTCGACCGGCGGAGCGTCCCACCGGAGACGGCGGACGGATTCCGAACGTCGCTCGTGGAGACGCTCCGGTCGGTCGTTGCCGACGACGTCGACGTCGACTTCGAACTCACGGAGCGACCCACCCCGTTTCTCGAAGCCTTTGCGACCGACCCCGACCACGAACTCGTGACGGCGCTCGCAGACGCGTCACGGGGCGCTGGTGGGCGCGGTGACGTCAGACCCTTTACCGCCGCCACCGAAGCCTCCTACTTCTCACCGGCACCGGTGGTCGTCTTCGGCCCCGGCGTCCTCGCCGACGACGAGGGTGCCGTCGCACACGCCGACCGGGAGTACGTCCTGACCGACCACGTGCGGACTGCGGCGAAGGCGCTGGTCGATGCCGTCGACCATCTCGTCGCCTAAGTGTCGCCCAATCAAAACGTTCTTTATTCGCGGAAGTTTCCGTTAATACGATGCGCCCTCCACAGTCGCTTTTCGCCTTCCTCCTCGTCTTGGTGACGGTGTCGGCAGGCGTCGTCGCCGCCGATGGCGCGACGGCCATCGACCACCAAGGCGAAGAAATCGTCCTCGACGCCGCCGGAGGCCAACACGTCGCCGGGACGACACCGTTCGACCCCGGAACCGTCATCGGCGTCCGTATCAAGTCGGTCGGTGACACCCATCCGTTCTTGGTCTCGAAGGCGGTCAGAGTGAATCAGAATGGCTCGTTCGACGTCGCCTTCGACCTCTCGGAGTTAGCGCCGCTCCGCGGTGGGCCGATAGCAGTCAGCGTTCGGCACAACGAGACGACTATCCACCAGATTTCCGGCGTCATCGTGACGAAGAACATGCCCGACGAATCGACGCTGACGTACGACTCGTCGACGCCAGCGACCACGAGTGAAGCGACGTCGACAGCGGCCACGACCACGTCGACGTCGACGCCGACCGGACCGCTGTCTGGAGTGACGGTTCCGGGACTCGGTATCATCGCGGCCCTCGTCTCGCTCCTCGCTGTCGGAGCGCTCGCGCGTCCGTGACGGCAGCGTCCACACACGTCCCTCGCGTCCATCGTGGAACGCAACGCCCTTTTTCCACCCACTCTATCGTCGGCATATGTACGAGGCGGTCTACGCACACCCGGACGGCGAGAGCACGGCGAGTCGCGTCGCACTCGCCGCCGAGAGATACGGGTACGACGGCGTCGTCGTTCGGGGGATGGACGCGCGTCCGGAGTACGACCGTCTCCGCGACGAACTCGACGTGGACCTCGTCGACGCCGTCGAAATCGACGCACCAGACCCGGAACACGCCAGCGGGGCGGTCGGAAACTACCGGCCGCAACGTGAACTCCTCATCCTCCGCGGCGGGACGAACGCACTCAACCGCTTCGCCGTCGAACAACCCCGCGTCGACGTCCTCGCGCGTCCGATGTCCGGTCGCGGGAACTTCAACCACGTCCTCGCGAAGGCCGCCCGAGAAAACGGCGTCCGCGTCGAATTCGACCTCGGACCGGTGCTCCGAACCGAAGGCGGGACGCGCGTGCAATCACTGTCGGACCTCCGCAAACTCCGCGAACTCGTGGAGTACTACGACGTTCCGTACGTCGTCTCCGCCGGGGCACACTCACACCTCGAACTCCGCGCCCCGCGTGAGTTGGCCGCAGTCGGTGCAGTCATCGGATTCGACCGCGAGCAGATTCTGGATGGCCTCCGCGAGTGGCGGCGACTGACCGAGCGAAACCGAGAACTGACGTCCGAGTCGTTCATTGCCCCCGGTGTCAAACGTGGTCGATATGAAGAAGACGATTGAGGAACACGCGGCCCGGTTTTCCGAACTCGCCCCCGAGTACGACGAGTCGCAGAACCGCGAGGAGTACCGTGCCTGTGTCTCCCTCGTCGTCCACTACGCCGACCCGTCGCCCGACGACGTGGTGTTGGACCTCGGGACTGGCACGGGTGCAATCGCGCTCGCGCTCGCACCGGACGCAGCACGCGTCATCGGCCGGGACATCAGCGAGGGGATGCTCGAACAGGCCCGAAAGAAGGCCGCCGAAGTTGGTATCGAGAACGTCGAGTTCGGCGAAGGAGAGTTCCGCGACCCGAACGTCCCCGATGGAGAGGACGTCGATATTGTCGTCTCCAACTTCGCCATGCACCACCTCTCGGACGAGGAAAAGCGCGAGGCCATCCAGGTCATCGCCGGACTCGAACCGAAGCGATTCGTCCTCGGCGACGTGATGTTCTTCGGCGAACCCGACCCCGACCACCCGTTCTACACGCCGGAGGTAGACGACCCGGCGACAGTCGGGATGCTCGCCGACGCCCTCACCGACGCCGGATTCGTCCTCACCGCCGTCGAGTCCGTCCACGAACAAGTTGGCGTGCTCGTTGCCGAGTCGAGCTCGGCAGGCCGCCGGATATCATCCGACGAGGTGGCCGAACGCGCACCCAGGAGCGACGAGTAATCCATGAAACACCTGCCAAAACATCTCCGGCCACGCTGGCGCTATCTCGCCGTCGAGCTCGAAGCGTGGCCCGACGCGACCATTCGACGCGGGACGTTCCAGCGAGAACTCTGGTACGCCGCACAGAACCTCTACGGCGATGCCGAGAGCGCAGACGCAGACCTGACCGTCCTCGGATTCGACTTCGAAGACGGCGTCGGCGAGACCATCGTCCGTGCCCGTCGTGGCCACGTCGACGAGGCGCGTGCCGCCCTCGCCTGTATCGACACGGTAGACGACGACCCCGTCGGGGTGAGAGTGCGTGGCGTCTCCGGCACGGTGCGTGCCTGTTCGGAAAGGTATTTACACCGCCGGGCCGGAATTTCTGAGGAGAGAGACGTCGTGTTCGAGAACGAATCCCGGACTGCCGTCGTCCGCAACTCCCTCTTGGACGTCAGCAGTCCGGACGGGTTCACGGGCGCGACGCAACTCGATTTCGAGTGATACTCTATGCAGGGACAAGCGCAACAACAGGCGTACGACCGCGGGATTACGATCTTCTCGCCAGATGGTCGACTCTATCAGGTCGAATACGCTCGTGAGGCCGTCAAGCGCGGCACCGCGAGCATTGGTGTTCGAACATCCGATGGTGTCGTCCTCGCGGCGGACAAACGCTCTCGCTCGCCACTGATGGAACCGACGAGCGTCGAGAAGATTCACAAGGCGGACGACCACGTGGGTATCGCGAGCGCCGGCCACGTCGCCGACGCCCGCCAACTCATCGACTTCGCCCGCCGCCAGTCGCAGGTCAACCGCCTCCGCTACGGCGAACCCATCGGTATCGAGACGTTGACCAAGGAAGTCACCGACCACATCCAGCAGTACACGCAGGTCGGCGGTGCCCGGCCGTTCGGTGTGGCCCTCCTCATCGGCGGCGTCGAAAACGGCTCCCCACGCCTCTACGAGACGGACCCCTCGGGGACGCCCTACGAGTGGAAGGCCGTCGCAATCGGTGCTGACCGCGGCGACCACCAGGAACACCTCGAAGAGAACTACAGCGACGACCTGACCCTCGAAGAGGGCATCGCGCTGGCACTCGAGGCCATCGCCGCGACGGCCGAAAACGGCACTATCGCGCCCGACGGCATCGACGTGGCGACTGTCTCGGCCGAGTCCGAGCGCTTCGTCGAACTCTCCAACGAGGACATCGAAGAGCACCTCGTCGCCAACGACCTGCTGGCGACTGAGGACGAAGACGACGAATCGGACGAAGAGTAAACCGCGTCCCGCGGTTTCGCGTTTTCTTCTCGAACTGATACCCGACAGGACCGACGCTCGACAGCACTGGTACCCGACAGCACTGGGACCCGACAGTACCGACGCTCGAATCCAGAGAGACGACGCTGTGTCGTCGGTATAGTCACCGTCACCGCGTGTCCGTGGGCAACGTCGTCACTCCCGAGTCGAATCGACCGTGTGACGACGCCCGAGAAAGCGTCTCGAAAGGGGCGTCTTCCGTTTCTGAACCGTCAGTACTCCTCGTAGGCGAGGTTCATCAGCCACTGCGAGAAGGCGTTACTGTTCGCGTTAATCTCTTCTTCGCCGATGAACGGCGAGAGCATGTCGCCGGCCATGAGCATCGAGAACTGCAGGTCGCGGGCGGCAGGTTCGAGATAGTAGGTCGTGTGGCCGTTGTAGACGGCCTGCGTCCGTTTGATGAGACCGAGCGACTCCAGGACCTCCGCGATACGGCTCCCTTTGCGGGAGGAGATGTCGAGTTCTTTCCAGAAGTCACTCTGATGGATGCCGCCCGACTCGCGGATGAGTTCGAGTCCCGCGTGCTCGTCGGAAGAAAGGTCGGCTTCGGCTTCGCTCGCGCTCATACAATCTACACGTCGGGCGAGTGGTTTAATGCTGACGTTCGACCGGTTCGAAGGCGGTCTGACACGGCGGCCCATCGGCGAATTCGTACGACGACTCCTCGTTTCCGAGCGTGATGAGCGACGACGAACGTGTCCCGAACCGACCGTCCGGGTCGTGGACGCAGACGCCGAAGTCGTGGTTTCCGAGGGCGTCGGCCGCCCGGGAGCGCCACCCCACCACCGACTCACTCGGTTCGGGTTGGAGCGCCTCCCAGAGACGCCGGGCGTTGTCGGCCTGTTTCTCGCCTCGCTCGGGATGCTTCGCCGGGACGAACCACGAGTCGTGCGTCCCGACGTTCACGACGACGTGGACGCCCGGGTCGAAGTTCCGAACGTCGAGTCCGCCGTCCCATTCGAAGTATATCGCCGCGTTCTCGTCGGCGACGACGAGGTTGAACCCGTCGTAGGTGTGCTCGTCCACCGAGTGTTCGACGTACCGCGCGGCGTCTTCGGCCGTCTCGTGGCGAAGGGCGTCGCGGACGAGTTGGCCGCGAGAGCGCTCGCCGCCACCGTCGACTTCGACCCATCGGTTCGTGATGCCGACGAAGACGCCGGCGTCGTTGTAACCGACCCACGTGCCACCCGCTTCGGCGTCCCGGGGGGCGACGATTCCGGGTCCGTCACCGTTCTCCCATCGCTGTGGCGGTTCGGCGGGTCTGTCGAGTAACTCGTCGCGGTTGGCGGCGACGACGACGGGCGCGTCTTCGAACACCTGCCACGCGAGGATGAGCGTACACACGGACGGAGGTAGGACCTACTCGGTCAAAAACGTCCGGAGGAAAGCGGGATTACTCGTCTTCGAACTGACTCGGGTCCTGCGACGCCAGTGCGACGTTCACGGCAGCGACGTTTTCGGGCACGTCGTGGACGCGGACGATATCCGCGCCTCTGTCGGCGGCGATGGCCGTCCCGGCGATGGTCGCCGCGAGGTTGTCGCCCGTCTCCTCGCCGACGAGCGAGAACATCGACTTGTGGGAGTGCCCGACGAGGATGGGACACCCGAGCGCGCTGAACTCGTCCACGCGGCCCAGCAGTTCGAAGTTCTCTACCTTCGACTTCCCGAACCCGAGGCCCGGGTCCACGATGACGTTGTGTCGGGGGATGCCCGCCTTCTCCGCGAGGAGGATTCGCTCGGTCAGTTCGTCGATGACGTCTTCGACCACGTCGTCGTAGTCGATGTTTTTGTCCGGAATCACCGGCGCGTCGATGCTGTGCATCACGATGACCGGCACGTCGCGTTCAGCCGCAAGAAAACGCATCTCCGGGTCTTCGAGGCCGGTCACGTCGTTGAGGATGTCCGCGCCGGCGTCGAGTGCCGCCTCCGCGACTGCAGCCTTTCGGGTATCGACCGAGACGAGCGTGTCGAGGTCCGCGAGTGCCTCGATGACGGGCGTGACGCGACGTATCTCTTCGTCCACCGGGACTTCTTCTGCACCGGGTCGGGTGCTCTCGCCGCCCACGTCGATGATATCGACGCCTGCGTCGACCATCGCCTTCGCCTGCGTGACGGCGTCGTCGATGTCGTAGAACTGGCCGCCGTCGTGGAAACTGTCCGGTGTGACGTTGAGGATACCCATGACGGCCGTCCCGTCTCCCCACGGATAGTCGTCTGTGGCCGCCTCGGCGTCGACACCGAGACTCGTGCGAATCTCAGTCGCGAGTTCGGGGAGCGCGTACGGTCGGTTCTGGAGCGTCTCGGTCAGGCGCTCGAACTGCGCCACCGTTGCCATCATGACGACGTCGACGAGTTCGCCGCCCGAGTCGTGACCGGAGACGGCACACTCGCCGCCGAGCGCGAGCAGTTCTTCGCGGACGACCTGTGCCTGTCGTCGCTGGACGCGGGTGCGAATCGCCCGGTTGACGCCGCTTTTGGCGACGTCCGCTCCCGTTCGTGGCACGTTGGCTCGTTCGAGTGTCGCTCGTGCCTCCGCGAGGGTTCGGTTCGTCTTCGGAATCATCGCCCGCGTCCACGTCGTCCGCGCTTCGGCGACGACGTAGAGCGACCCCACGACGAGGACGCAGTCGTCGGCGTCGGCGCGGCGTCGAGCGTCGTCCAGTGCGGAAGCGACGGCGCTCTCGGTCCGAACGTCCGGGATGCCGGCACGTTCGAAGACTGCAGAGAGTATCTCGGAGTCTTCGGCCCGAGAGATATCGGCGTGACAGGTAACGACCGATGCAATCTCGGGGAGTGCGGCCACCATCTCCTCGTGGTCTTTGTCGTGCATCGCGCCGTAGACGACGTGTAAGTCGTCGTAGTCGAACTCGTCTAAGACCGTCGCGACCTGAACGCAGGCGTCGGGATTGTGCGCGCCGTCGAGGACGACCATCGGGTCTGCCGACATGACCTCGAACCGTCCCGGCCAGTGGGCGTTCCTGAGGCCACGGCGAATCGCGCTGGCGTCGATATCGGGGGCGACCTGTCGGGCGAGCGCGACGGCGATACCGGCGTTTTGCGCCTGATACGCCCCTAACAGCGGGATTCGAAGGTCGAGTTGCTCGTCGTCCGTAGACACGGTAATCGCCGCCTCCTGATGGTTGACCCGGCCGTCGTAGGCCGTCCGAACGTCGGCGTCGGTGTCGACACCGCCGACGGTCACCACGTCACCGACTTCCTCGCGGATGACGTCGAGTGCCTCGCCCGTCGCACCGGTCACGAGTGGCGCGTCCGTCGGTGCGACGGCCGCCTTCGTGCGGGCGATTTCTTCGATTGTATCTCCGAGGACTGCCGTGTGTTCGAGCGAGACGTTCGTGACGGCGCTGGCGACGGGCGAGACGGCGCTGGTGGCGTCGAGTTCGCCGCCCATCCCGACTTCGAGGACGGCGACGTCGACGTCGGCGTCGGCGAAGTACCAGATGCCGAGCGCAGTCATCGTCTCGAAGAACGTGAGCGGTTCGCCCTCGGCGGCGCGTTCGACGAGGTACGGTTTCGCCTCGGAGACGAACGCGGACAGCGCAGACTCCGAAATCTTTCGCCCGTCGACGCGGATGCGTTCGCGGATGTCGTCGAAGTGTGGCGAGGTGTAGAGGCCGACGCTCAGTCCAGCCTGTCGAAGCGTCGATTCGAGCATCCGGGCGGTGCTTCCTTTTCCGTTCGACCCTGCAACCTGCACGAACGACACACCCTCGTGGGGGTCGCCGAGATGAGAGAGTAACCGCTGAATCGACTCGGTCCCCGGCTTGACCTGAAATCGCCGGAGGTCGAAAAGGAAGTTCACCGCCTCGTGGTACTCCATACGCAAACCACCCGCACGGTGGGCTTAGGCCTAACGCTCCGTCCTCACCACACGGGGGCGTCCCACTCGTCGGCGTGGGTGTCTCACTCGCCGACGTGTGTTCCTCACTCGTCGATGTGGACGACGAGGACCGGACGCTTCGCGTTCTCGACGACGCGTTCGGTGACGCTCCCGAGCGACGTGAGTTTGTCTCGGCCGGTCCGGCCGTGGGTCCCCATCACGACGACGTCGACGTCGTGTTCGTCGGCGTATTCGAGGATGACCCGGTGCGGCACGCCCTCGCGGACTGCCGTCGTCGTCTCGCACTTGCCTTCACACTCCGCGACGCACAGTTCGACGGCGTCGACAGCGTCGTCTCGGAGCGACTGGATGACCGCGTCCTGCTGGTCGCCACCCGCGGCGAGGTAGACGCGCTGGTCGACGACCGAAAGTACGTGTATCTTCGAGTCTGGCCCGGCGAGTTCGAGGGCGTGTTCGATTGCCCGACCCGTTCCGTCACTGCCGTCCGTGGGCACCAGAATATCTTCGTACATACACGTCGATTCTCCTCGCCGACACTTGAAGCATCCCGTTGATTTTGATTCGTGAGAACGACGGCGGTGACGGCCACTCAGACGAGACTGGCGAACACGACGACGGCGAATCCGACGAGAATCGCCCCTGCGAGTTGGTTCACCCGACGCAGGACGTCTGGTGTGACCCGACTTCGGAACAGCGACACGCCCGTACTCAGGGTCAGCCACCACGCCGCCGACCCGAGGACGACGCCGCCGACGAAGACGAGTGCGTCGCGGTACGCTCCCGAGACACCCACCCCGACGCCGGCGAAGATACCGACGAACGCGAGGATGGTGACGGGGTTGGTCAGCGTCAGAACGAACGTCGACGCGTAATCCGAGAGCAAGCCATCGCCGGCCGACTCGGCCGCCGTCTCGGCCGGTTTTGCGGTGACGGTTTGTATCCCAAGATAGAGCAAGAACAGGCCACCGGCGACCCGGATTCCGGTCTGAAACGAGACGAGAACAGAGGAGACAGCGGTCAGACCGAGTCCAGCGACGAGTCCGTACACCCCGTCGGCGGTGGCGGCCCCGAGTCCACTGACGAACCCGGCGCGCCGCCCCCGTGAGAGCGTTCGCTGGATGCACAGGACGCCGATTGGGCCGACCGGTGCGGCGATAGCGAATCCGAGGACGAGACCCTGCCAAAAGAGCGATAGCGGGGCGTCAGAGAGAAGTTGTGTCGGGACCGTCGCCATCTCTGTGTAGAGGCGAGGGACGAGTGGCGTAAAACGTGTGTGGTCGTGCTTAGAGGTTTAGACTCTCTTTCGTTTCACTCAGTCGTGTCTGAAATCGCGTGAGACTCGCGTCGCTCGTCTCACTGACTTCCGTCACTCCGTCGCGTTGCTCAGTCGTGACGGAAGCACCGCTGACCCGTAAACACCATCGCAATCCCGCGCTCGTTACACGCGTCGATGACCTTCTCGTCGTTGACCGACCCGCCGGGTTGGATGACCGCCTCGATACCTGCGTCGGCGGCCTTCTCGACGCCGTCCGGGAACGGGAAGAACGCGTCAGAGGCCATGACCGCACCCTGTGCGTCCTTGCCTTCGGCATGTTCTTCTGCCTTCATCGCCGCGAGTTCGACGGCATCGACGCGGGAGACCTGACCCATGCCGACACCGACCGTCTCGGTTCCTTTAGCGAAGAGAATCCCGTTGGACTTCACGTGCTTGAGAACTTTCCACGCGAAGAGCATCGTCTCTAACTGCTCGTCTGTGGGTTCCGTCTCGGTGACGACTTCCAGGTCGTCCAGCGTCGGCGTCCACATGTCGCGTTCTTGGACGAGTCGCCCGCCGACGAGCGCTTTTTCGGTGTAGGTCTCGGTGCGTTCGCCGAGTTCACCAACATCGAGGACGCGGAGGTTCTTCTTCTCGGTGAGCACGTCGAGGGCGTCGTCGGTGTAGCCCGGCGCGACGACGACTTCCTTGAACGAATCGACGACGAGTTCGGCCGTCTCGGCGTCGCATTCGCGGTTGAGGGCGACGATGCCACCGAAGGCGCTCATCGGGTCAGTCGCGAGGGCGTCGGCGTAGGCGTCGGCGAGCGTGTCGGCCGTCGCACATCCGGCCGGGTTCGTGTGCTTGATGACCGCCGCGGCGGGTTCGTCGAACTCCTTGATGAGGTTGAGCGCGCCGTCGGCGTCGTTGTAGTTGTTGTACGACAGTCCCTTCGCACCCTCGTTGAGTTGTGGTGCACCGACGACTGACGCCTCCTCACACGTCTCGTCGACGTAGACGGCGGCGTCCTGGTGCGGGTTCTCGCCGTAGCGAAGCGTGTCGTACCGGTCTTCTGAGGTGACGCGACGCTCGGGGAGGCCGGCGTCTTCGTCGCCTTCGACGGTGACCGTGTCGTCTTCGACGGTCACGCGGCCTTCGGCGAACCAGCGGACTGCACGGGGGTATGCTTTGAACTCGGCGTCGTAGAGGACGCGCGACTTCAGGTCGTCCTCGTCGTCGCCGTCGTAGACCGGTACGGCCTCCTGTGTGACGATGGGGCCGCCGTCGACTTCCTCGTCGACGACGTGGACCGTACTGCCAGTCATCTTCACACCGGCGTCGAGGACCTGTTCGTGGGCGTCCATCCCCGGGAAGGCGGGGAGGAGCGACGGATGGACGTTGAGCGTCGTCGGCGTCGCGTCGATGAACGTCGACGTGAGGACGCGCATATAGCCGTCGAGGCAGACGAGGTCGAAGTCGTAGTCTGCGAGGGCGTCGAGGATGCGTTCTTCGTGTGATTCCCGGGACTCGTCGTCGTCGCGCTCGACGACTTCCGTCGGGATATCTTGCTCAGCGGCCCAGTCGAGGATGGGCGCGTCGGCGTGGTTCGAGACGACGACGCCGAGTTCCGCTCCGCCGGGGGAGCGCTCGGCGATGTTGCGCAGGTTTCGTCCACGGTTGCTCGCGAGACCGGCGATGGTGACCATGTGGACAGAGCGTGTCGCGGTCCTCAAAGTGGTTGCGGTCCTCCTCGAAAATGTATGCTCATCCGTGCATAGTGAGTGCCGAATGAGAGCACACAATGGCATCGAATATCCACACACTTGCCCACCTCGGCGCAATCGGACGGACACGAACCCCCACCGTTTAACCCATCCCACCGAGACGACTCACTCATGACCGACGCCGACCGGAACGACCCGCTTTACGCGGTGTCACCGCTCGACGGGCGCTACGCCTCTCGAACCGCCCCACTCGCACCGCACGTGAGCGAGGCCGCACTCATGCGCGCTCGTGTGCAGGTAGAAGTCGAGTATCTCGTCGCACTCGCGGACCTCGATGCGACGCCGCTCGAACTCACCGAGGCGGAGCGTGCCGACCTTCGAGCGCTCTACGATGAGTTCGACGCCGACGCCGCCGACCTGGTGAAACGACTCGAAGTCGAGGGTGCCGAAGGCTACAGTGCGACGAATCACGACGTCAAGGCCGTCGAGTACTTCATCCGCACCGAGACGGACGAGTCCGTCCACCCGTGGATTCACTTCGGACTGACCTCTGAGGACGTGAACAACCTCTCACACCGTCTGATGGCCAAGGGGGCCGTCGAAGACGTGCTCGTCCCCGAACTTCGTGAGATGCGCGACGAACTCGTCGCCCTCGCACAGGAGTACCGCGACGTTCCTATGCTCGCACGCACGCACGGACAACCCGCCACGCCGACGACGTTCGGCAAGGAGATGGCCGTCTACGCGTCTCGTCTCGGTCGGACGCTGGCCCGCGTCGAGTCCGCGAGCGACGCCCTCGCCGGCAAACTCGCCGGTGCCTCGGGCACCTACGCTGCACACGTCGCCGCCTACCCCGACGTGGACTGGCGGGCGTTCTCCCGCGAGTTCGTCTCCTCGCTCGGCCTCGAACACGTCCCGCTCGCGACGCAGGTCAACCCCTGTGACGACCTTGCAGCGCTGTTCGACGCCGTCCGCGGCGTCAACAACGTCGTCGTGGACATGGACCGCGACATGTGGCTCTACATCTCCGACCGCTACCTCGGCCAAGAGACCGTCGAGGGTGAGACGGGGTCGTCGACGATGCCGCACAAGGTCAACCCCATCGACTTCGAGAACTCCGAGGGGAACCTCTCGAAAGCGAACTCCGACCTGACGTTCCTCGCCGACTACGTCACCACCTCGCGCCTCCAGCGTGACCTCTCGGACTCGACGGTCAAGCGCAACATCGGTGCCGCGTTCGCACACTGTCTCATCGGCTACAAGAAGACACAGACCGGTCTCGGGAAAATCGTCCCGAACGAACACGTCATGCGGCAGGAACTGGACGACACGCCGGCCATCATCGGCGAGGCAGTCCAGACGATTCTCCGTCGTGAGGGAGACACGCACGCCTACGAACGCGTGAAGGAACTCACGCGTGGTCGTGAGGTAACGCTAGAAGACTTCCACGACCTGTTTGCTGACCTCGACGTGAGCGACACGACGCGCGAAGAACTCCTCGCGTTGACGCCTGCGACGTACGTCGGGCTTGCGGACGAACTCGTCGACGACGTGGACGACTGACCGGAGGACGCTGGCCGCTCGACAGACTGATTTTCGGGACGTCGCGCTCGCCGAGCGATGTGAGTGTCAGGAAAATACCACCAGTGGAGGCCATCGGGCACGGGAGTAGCCTCCATGCGGTATTGGCACGGGTGCGGTGAACGCCGACACGAATGGGCTGGATAGGCTGGTCCGTACGTGACGGTTCGTCATGGGCTGGTTAGACGACGAAGGGCGCTCACCGTGAACAATTATTTACTCAGCATAGAATAAGTCTTTTGGTGGGGTGGTGCATTGGTGGGAGTATGAAAGCAATCGTCGTCAAGCGGGGGGAAGACAAACCGGTCGTCATCGACAAACCGCGACCAGAACCCGAATCTGGGGAGGCACTCGTCCGGACCCTACGGGTCGGCGTCGACGGAACCGACCACGAGGTCATCGCCGGTGGGCACGGCGGATTCCCGGAGGGCGAAGACCACCTCGTCCTCGGCCACGAAGCAGTCGGCGTCGTCGTAGACCCCAACGACACCGAGTTAGAGGAAGGCGACGTCGTCGTCCCAACAGTTCGGCGTCCGCCTGCCTCGGGGACCAACGAGTACTTCGAGCGCGGCGACCCGGACATGGCCCCCGACGGGATGTACGCCGAACGCGGCATCGTCGGCGAACACGGCTTCATGTCAGACTTCTTTACGAGTCCCGAGAAGTATCTGGTCCGCATACCCCGTTCGCAGGCCGAACTCGGGTTCCTCATCGAGCCTATCTCTATCACCGAGAAAGCCCGTGAACTGGCCTACGCGAGTCGTTCGACGTTCGACTGGGACCCCACGTCGGCGCTCGTCCTCGGAAACGGGAGTCTCGGCCTGCTGACGCTGGCGATGCTGAAGACCGACGACAAGGCCTACGACAATCTCTACTGTCTCGGCCGGCGTGACCGCCCCGACCCGACTATCGACATCATCGAGGAACTCGGCGGGACGTACGTCGATTCGAGAAAGACACCGGTCGAAGATATCCCGGACACCTACGAGCAGATGGACTTCATCTACGAGGCGACGGGGTTCCCGAAACACGCGATTCAGTCGGTGCAGGCCCTCGCTCCGAACGGCGTCGGCGCGCTCCTCGGAGTGCCAAGCGACTGGGCGTTCGAAGTCGACGCCGGAGCGTTCCACCGCGAGATGGTCCTCCACAACAAGGCGCTCGTCGGGAGCGTCAACTCTCACGTCAAACACTTCGAAGCGGCGACGGTGACGTTCACCAAACTCCCCCGGTGGTTCCTCCGTGACCTCGTCACCGGAATCTACCCGCTTTCGGAGTTCGAAGAAGCATTCGACGACGACGACACCACTATAAAAACGGCCATCGAATTCAGCACCGTATGAAGAACGTCGACGACCTCATCGCCAGCGCGGCGGAGCTCGCGGACCGTGGTCTCTCGAAAGGCGAAATTGCCGACGAACTCAACGTCTCCCGCGAAACCGCCAGTTGGCTGGTCGAACGAAGCGGTGCTGCGACGAAGCCCGAACCCGCACAGAAACCCGATGGCCCGCACGACATCCACGTCGACTGGAACGCAATCGGGAGCGGTGGGAAACGCCTGACGTACGTCGGGCGCGCACTCGCAGACCTCCTGATGGAGACCGGCAAGGAAGCGGACGTCACCATCGGCATCGAGAAAGCGGGCGTCCCACTCGCGACGAGCGTCTCCCGCGAACTGGAGACGTCGCTCGGGTCGTACGCCCCTGCGAAACACCAGTGGGACGAAGGCGACATCGAGGACCTCGGCGGCGGGTTCTCCCGTAACTTCGCCCCCGTCGACGGGAAAGATTGTTTCATCGTCGACGACACCGTGACGAGCGGAACCACGCTCCGCGAGACCATCGACTCCCTCCGTTCCGAGGGCGGTGAACCGCTGGCGTGCGTCGTCATCGTCGACAAACAGGGCGTCGACGAAATCGACGGCGTACCGGTCTACTCGCTCATCAACGTCGTCCGCGTCGGCGAAAAGTAACGCCGCAGTTCCCCGGGCCGGGTCACTCGTTCCACGACGCAACTCCTTTGTCTGCCGGGGCGTAATGTGGTGCTATGACTTTCCAACCCGAGAGCATGGACCCAGAAGAAGTCCAGTCCCGCGTCGACGAAGCTATCGAGAACAACGACGTCGTCCTCTTCATGAAGGGTAACCGCCTGATGCCGCAGTGTGGCTACTCCGCGAAGGCCCTCGAACTCATCTCCCAGTACGTCGACGAGTTCGAGACGGTAGACGTCCTGCCCGCACTGCCGCACTACCGCGCGGCACTCGACAACAAGAGTGGGTGGGAGACGATTCCACAGACCTTCGTCGACGGCGAGTTCGTCGGTGGGAGCGACATCCTCGAAGAACTCGACAACCGCGGCGAACTCGAAACGACGCTGACAGGCGGAAAGTAACCGACTGACGCCGTTTTCGGTAGTCGTCTAATTGCTACCTAACCGGAAGGGGAGGCCATATAAGTCTCCGACTCGTACATCAACACAGGTATCGCTAACCGCGTGCGACCGCACTGTGGCACTCGTCGATACCGAAGCCAACAATGTCAGGCCGCGTATATCGACTCCACTCGACGTTGGAACTGCCACTCGAAGACGTAATGGACTACTTCGAGAACGACCCCACTCTCCCACCGGAGGTTGAGGATGTGGACATCACGCGCCGCAACAACACCCTCATCATCAAAGCCGTCTCTGCTGACGACAGTCTCAGCAAGTACACGCCGACGGCACAACTGAAAGCGAGCGTGACGGAAAACCGCGTCTACGAAGAAGAGCCACCCCGAGCAGGAGCGCCTAGCTGGGGAGACGAAGAAGAAGAGGAGATTCCCTCGGAACTGGTCGAGTTCGCCTGCTTCAAGGGTGACCTCGAAACCGTCCTGCAGAACACTGCACTCCAGTACCCGATGTTCCTCGTGCTCCGTGAGGTTGCGATGCTCTCGGAGAAGGGAACGCTGACCGCCATCACCGAAGAAGACGACGAACTGCAAGCGACGCGCATCGTCGAAGGCGAAGTCCGCGCCGCCTCCGTCGAAGTCGTCGAGAACCCACAACAGAACGGGTCGTCCGACAGCGGTGTCAACTGGCGCGACAACAAGTTCATCTCCTGAACCTTCCGTATCCTCCATCCGGGTGCCACAGTTCGACGGTCACCGCCTTCTCTCACTATGTCTATTGATACCAATACGCACTCGATACCGCAGGCAAAAAGCATTTACAGCATCTAATTATATCTAATTACGAACCATGTCGGATGCCTTCCCAGACTACCTCGACGTCGACTACACCGACGGTGAGGGGGAGACGCCAGACGACTACCCGAGTACCGAAGACAAAATCGAGAAGGCTATCGAGGTCACGAAGCGAGGCCTCGAACAGTACGAGAACCCCGCCGTCATGTGGACCGGTGGGAAGGACTCGACGCTCACGCTCTACTTCATCAAGGAAGTCGCAGAGAAGTTCGACCTCGAAGTCCCGCCTGCGGTCTTCATCGACCACTACCAGCACTTCGACGAAATCATGGACTTCGTCGAACACTGGGCCGACGAGTGGGACCTCGACGTCATCTGGGCACGCAACGAAGACGTCGGCAACTACGTCGACGAACACGGCCTGGAACCCGGTGACGACATCCCCGTCTCGGAACTCTCCGAGCACAACCAGCACCACATCCGCAACATCCTCGAGTACGAAGACGACACCTTCCCCTTCCTGCTCGACACCTACGTCGGCAACCACCTGCTGAAGACCGTCGCCCTCAACGACACCCTCGAAGCACACGACATCGACGGCGTCATCTCCGGCGTCCGCTGGGACGAACAGGAAGCACGCGCCGACGAGACGTTCTTCAGTCCGCGCCACAACCCCGACATCTACCCGCCGCACGACCGCATCCAACCCATCCTCCAGTTCGAAGAGAGCGCCGTCTGGGACGCGTTCTGGTACTTCGCCGTCCCGGACACCGTCGAGAACTACCCCGAAGATGGCTACGTCCCGACGAGCGACACCGACCTTCCCGAAGGCGTCACGCAGGAGGACGTGCCCGTCTCGCCGAAGTACTTCGCTGGTTTCCGCAGTCTCGGCAGCGAAGTCTCGACGGACAAGTCCGCCGACGAACCGGCGTGGCTACAGGACATGGCGAACACCACCGAGCGCGCAGGCCGCGCCCAGGACAAAGAAGACCTGATGGAACGCCTGCGTGACCTCGGCTACATGTAAGACGACGTTTTTGCTCACTCGGGTCGCACTCCGTGCGACCACTCGTTCCAAAAACCTCGACTAAAAAGTGCCGAGTAACTCGCTTCGCTCGTCACTCGGGACAGTATCTTTACCACACCGTGACACTCGTTTTCCACTCTTTAACGCCGGTAGGAGACGCCTAACGTTCTGTTAGCCCGAAAACATAGATAACGTCTCCCGCCGATGCTTGCACCATGGCCCTTTCGTTCCCAGACTATCTCGACTTGGATTACACGGCAGGACGCGACGAGACTGCCGACGCCTACCCCACACTCGAAGATAAACTCGAGAAAGCCGCGTCAGTCACGCGAACCGCCCTCGAACAGTACGAACGACCCGCAATCATGTGGACCGGTGGGAAGGACTCGACGGTCGTTCTCTACGTCGTCCGCGAAGTCGCCGCTGACCTCGGCGTGCCCGTCCCACCGGTCGTCTTCATCGACCACTTCGAGCACTTCGACGAGACGGAGGCGTTCGTCCACGAGTGGACCGACCGCTGGAATCTCGACCTTATCGTCGCGCGCAACGAAGACTTCGCCCGCATCGGTGCCGAACCGGGCGACGAAATCCCCCTCAGCGACCTGAGCGAATCCACCCGGCGCGAACTCGCCCGCCTCGGCTACGAGGGCGACACCATCGTCCTCGACGCCGACACCTTCGAAGGCAACCACCTGCTGAAGACCGTCGCCCTCAACGACGTCATCACCGAACACGGGTTCGACGGCATCTTCTCGGGCGTTCGCTGGGACGAACAGGACGCCCGCGCCGACGAGACGTTCTTCAGTCCGCGTCACGACTCCGAGAAGTACCCCCCACACGACCGTGTGCACTCCATCCTCCAGTTCACCGAGGCGGACATCTGGGGTGCCTTCTGGAACTACATCGTCCCCGACGCCGTCGACGGCTATCCGGTGGGTCACGTCCCACAGACGACGAACGACCTCCCGGAGGGAACCCACCCAACCGACCTCCCCGTCTCACCCAAGTACTTCGAGGGGTTCCGCTCGCTCGGCACCGAATCCGGGTCGTCGAAGTCTGACGACCGACCCGCGTGGGTCCAGGACCTCGCCGCGAGCAAGGAACGCGCGGGTCGCGCACAGGACAAAGAGAACCTGATGGAGCGTCTCCGCGACCTGGGCTACATGTAGCCGACACGTTCCGACGCCAGGCCTCACTGCGGGGCCAGCAGACCTGCTTATCGTCCTCGACCGACATGTAGTAGTATGGGTGGGGGGACGACGAACGACATCGTCGCGACGGACTGGTTGACGCTACAGGAGGTACTCGGCGAGCACGCATGGAACGAGCGTATCGGGCGGTATCGGTCGCCGTACGTCTTCCGTGGACTCTCCAACGTCGACTACTCGCTCGAAGCCTCGATTACCCGGTTCGTCGGCGACACGGGGCAGTGGGAACTCGAAGGACACCTCCTTCGCAACTTCCTGAAGTACGCACGACAGGAAATAGACATCCCGGATTCGCCGTACTACCGACTGGCTATCGCCCAACACCACGGGTTGCCGACGAGGTTGCTCGATTGGACCTACTCGCCCGCCATCGCCACGTTCTTCGCCACGGGTGGCCGGGCAGACACCGATGGCGTCATCTGGGCCGTCGACTACGTTCGCGCCCACGAGCAACTTCCGGCATTCCTGCGGGAGTCTCTCGAGCGCCTCGACACCGACATGTTCGACGCTGACCTGCTCGACGACGTCACACGCCAGTTACTGGACCAGTACACCGACGAGATGGGTCGGTCACCGACCGCTGGCGTCTTGGAGATGTTCGATATGCGGGACGCAATCGCGGCGTTCGCCGCGGAGCAACCCGACGACTACGTCGTCTTCTTCGAACCACCGGCCATCGACCAGCGAATCGTCAACCAGGCGGCACTGTTTTCGAGTCAGTCGAACCCGACAGTCGCCATGGACACGTGGCTCGAAGGCCACCCCGAGTTGTATCGCCGTATCGTCGTCCCGGCCGAGCGAAAAGCGGAGTTCCGAGACCGGTTGGACCAGTTGAACTTCAACCGCCGGACGCTGTTCCCCGGCCTCGATGGCATCGCCGACTGGCTAACTGCGTACTACACACCCAACTCGAAATGACGGCGTTCGACCCCATCGGCCGTCCACCGACCACTGCAGTTCGGTCGACTGCCATCGCTGTGTGAGTCCCCGGCAACGACACCGTAGCGCCTATCTCCCTCAACCCGTTATCGCCCCCATGGCATCCGAGTGGGTCAGTCTCTTCTCCGGCGGCAAGGACTCCTCGTGGGCGCTCTACCGCGCGCTCGAAGAGGGGTTGAACGTCACCCGCCTGCTGACCGTCCACCCAAGCGACGACTCGTATATGTACCACGTTCCGGCGACGGACCTCACTGCGCTGGCGGCCGAGAGCATCGGCATCGAACTCGTGGACGTCTACCCCGGTGACCTCGAAGCGACCGACGCGACGGACTCCGGCGCACAGGGCGACGCAGAACTCGAACCTCTCGAAGCGGCGCTCTCCGACCTGCAATCCGAACTCGACATCGCGGGCGTCACCGCCGGCGCTATCGAAAGCGAGTTCCAGACGAACCGTATTCAGGGCATGTGCGACCGTCTCGAAATCGACCTCTTCGCCCCGCTCTGGCAAGAGGACCCCCGGGAACTCGGCGAGGCGATGATAGACGCCGGGTTCGAAATCACGATACTCCAAGTCGCCGCACACGGCCTCGACGAATCGTGGCTCGGCCGGACACTCGACTACGACGCACTCGACGAACTGGCGGAACTCAACGAGAAGTACGGCGTCCACGTCCTCGGCGAGGGCGGCGAGTTCGAGACGTTCGTCACCGACGGCCCTCACATGGACCGTCCGATAGAACTCGAATACGAGACGGAGTGGGACGGGACGCGGGGCAAACTTCGCATCACGGACGCCTCTCTCGGGTGAGTTTGAAGCGACCCGAAGAGAAACCGAACTGAACGGTTCGCGTCCGTCGGCTACTCTTTCGTCAACCGCGAGTGTGCACCGATGAGCGCGTTCGACAGGTCGAGGTTTTCGATGTGGGTCTCTTCGTCCACGATGGAGTTCTTCAGGCTGGCGTTCTTGATAGACGCCTTCGGGAAGACTACCGACCCGTCGAGCGTGGAGTCTTCGACGACCGCGTCGGCCATGACGTGGACGTTGTCACCGAGTTCGGTGTTGGTCACCGTCGCCGATTCGTGGACGACGTTCTCGCCACCGAGGAACCACGAGACGGCGTCGAGATAACTCTGGGCCGTGCCGATGTCGAACCACGCGCCGTCGAAGGAGTAGGCGAAGACGTCACCGTTCTCCTGTAGCCACTGCATGAACCATCCCGGTTCGTCGGGGTTGTTGTCGCCGGCGAGGTAGTCGTCGAACTTCGGCAGGTCGCTGGCGGGGAACGCATAACACGCGATAGAGACGAGCGTACTCTTCGGGTTGTCGGGTTTCTCCTGGAAGTTGACGACCCGGTCACCGTCGAGTTCGACCAGTCCGTAGGATTTCGCTTTCTCGATGTCTTTGACGTCGTAGGCGGCCAGACACGGCGACTCCTTTTCGTAGAAGAAGTCGACGAAGTCGGCCACGTCGAAACTGATGAGGTTGTCGCCGGCGATGACGACCAGGTCCTCGTCCACCCCTTCGCGCTCGATGAGTTCCGCGAGCGCACCGACGACGCCGAACTTCTCGTCTTCTGCGCGCGTCTCTTCGACGGAGAGCGTGGGCTTGGAGTACGGAGAGTCGGCGATGTACTCTTCGAACGTCTCTGCGAATCGTTCGTTCGTGCTCACGAACACCTCGGAGATTCGGTCGTCCGCTTCCAAGTCTTCGAAGATGGTGTCGATTACCGTCTGGTCACCGACCGGTAAGAACATCTTCGGGCGGTGTTTGGTGATGGGCCACAGACGCGTCGCATATCCACCGGCAAGGACGACTGCCTTCATACCCCTCAAGAACCGCCACTCAGTGAAGGACTTTTTGCATCCTCCCTATTTTGCTGACACTTCGAGGGTCGAAACGTCGGAACAAATTTTCCCCCCGACACCGAAGCGAGTTCCATGTCAGACCGGGAGTCCACCGCGACGACTCGCCAGCGTATCGCCGACGCCCTCCGTGACGAACCGGCAACCGCGTCAGAGCTCTCGACGAACCTGGGCGTGCCGGCGTCGTCCGTCTACGGCCACCTCCAACACGTCGCTCGCTCGATAGACAGCGACGGCGACGAACAGTTCCTCGTCGCTCCACCGGAGTGTCTGAACTGCGGGTTCAACGCCTTCGACGACCCGGTGAACTACCCGTCGCGGTGTCCCGAGTGTCGGAGCGAAGGTATCGAAGAAGCGGTGTTCAAAATCGAGTAGCGGTCCGAGTATCGAATCCCAGTTCAGAACTGCGCAATCTCTCTGTTGTGGTATTCGAGATACTGGTCATCGACGTCGTGGTCATCTCGAACGTGCAGTGTCGTCCCGTCGATGTCTCTATCGTAACCGTGTGCAATGCGATGTGAATCAGGGTCGACAGCGACCATCCCGTAATCGAAATCAGCGTGGTGGTCGGGACAGAGGACGAGAACGTTTGCTTCGACGTCGGGACCATCGTGTGGTCTCCCGAGCGGTTTGAGGTGGTGCGCTTCCGCGTAGCCTTCGTCTACACGTCGCCGTCGTCGCGCACCGCACACCTGACACGTGTGTGAATACCGCTCTTTGAGTGCCACCGAGAGCGTCGTGTTTCTGATGATGCGACTTCGAGTGGTCTCCGCTCTGTCTGCCGGTGAGAGGTCGGGGACGACTTCTTCGGCGTCTACTCGCTCTTCCTGTTCGTGACGTCGCTGGAGGACGAATCGGAAGACGTCTCTGTCAGACGTATCGAACGGCCCGTGTTCGTAGTCGACGACTTTGACCTGTCCTTGATATTCCCATTCGGAATCGTTGTCCGACCTGTGGAAGAAAAAGATGGGAAGCGGGTTGTGTTTTGCCTGCGCGAGAAACTTGTTCCCGCCAGTAAGCGATTGGTCACCAGACTGCCCTTCGCCAATGTAGGTGAACTGACCGCCGGTGACGTCGTCAGCGTACGGTCCAGTGTCGCTCGAAAAGAGTCGAAGGTACCGCTGGTCGTCTTCGTCGTAACAGATTTCGATGCCGCGACCGGTCATTCCCCGTTCGAATCGGTCCGCTAAGTCCGAACCACTGAGTCGTTCTCCGGGGGTGAACGAGAGGTCCGCTAATTTCACGACACCACCGAAGAATGGCCAACGAAAAAGTGTTCCTTTAGCTTACTGTCTGCATCTCTCGTGTCCGATTACGCCACGCCCAGTTCGTCCAACAGCGTCCGCGCCGCGTCGGCGGACGAACCCGGTCCACGTCCCGTGATAAGGTCACCGTCGACGGTGACGCTCGTGTCGGCGTCGAGTTCGGCGTCCCAGTTGGCCCCTGCGGCCACGACTTCGTCTTCGACCCAGTAGGGGAGTTTCCGTCCGTCGGGCATCAGGTCGTCGTCGTCGACGATACCCTCTTCCCACTCGTTGGGGAATCCGGTGACGTCTCGTCCCTCGACGAGGTGCGACCCGTCCGCCTCGCGGGTGAACGCGAGGATGCCGACGGCGTGACAGACGACGAGTGCTTTGCCCTCGTCGCCGGCGACGGCCTGCAGGAGGGCTTGCCGGGCGTGTCGGTCCTGATTGATGTCCCACTCGGTGCCGTGCCCGCCGGGGAAGACGACGGCGTCGTAGTCGCGGGCGTCGACGCGTGCGAGTTTCTCCGGATTGTTGAGTCGTTCGTCCGTCTCGTGGACTTCGCGCACGTGTTCTGCGAGTTCTTCACCGACGTTCTCGGGGTCGATAGACCGTTCGTCGATGACGGGTGCGCCACCCGTCGGCGTGGCGACGGTGACGTCGACACCGGCGTCGGTGAGTGTGGTGAGCGGCTCGATACACTCCTCGCCCCAGTAGCCTTCTTCACTGACGATGAAAAGTGCAGATGTCATCGCCTTATACTGTGCACTGGCGATACAAAGGGTCCCCGAAGGCGGAAATTCCGCGTGGGTTCTCTGCGAGCGGAGCGTAGCGCTCCCGTCTCGGCGTGGGTCGGCGTGACCGGCACAGAACACGAGTTTTCGCTCGAACGCATCGCTCGCGGCAACGTACTCGGAGCGTGCCGAGGGGGTCGTTCGGCACCCTCGTGAGAACTGTTCAGTCGTCGCCGTGTTCGTCGACGATGACGACTTCGCCGTCTTCGACGGTCACGTTGATGAGCGTCTTGACGTGGTGTCCCGAGTCGTCGAGTTCGTTCGGGCCGGCTTTCTTGATGATAGCGACGGTGTCGACGACGTCCGCACCGATGTGGTCGAGCGCGTCGAGGACGGCTTTCATCGTCCCGCCTGTCGAGAGCACGTCGTCGAGGACGAGCACGCGGTCACCCTCGTTCACGTCGTTGATGAACATGTCGCCTTCGGAGTAACCGGTCTGCTGGTGGAGCGACACCTCACCGTCGAGGCCGTACTCTCGCTTTCGGATGACGACGAGTGGGATGTCGGTCATGAGCGAGACGGCAGTCGAGATGTGGATGCCCATGGCGGCCGGGGTGACGATTTTGTCGACGTCTTCGAGGTCGGCCTTACGGATGATTTTGATGACGATTTCGCGGAGGAGTCCCGGCTTGAGCATCGGGACACCGTCGCTAATCGGGTGGACGAAGTACTGGTAATCGCCTTTTTCGATGATTGGGGCGTCGAGAAGGGACTGACGCAACTGGTCCATGTCGCCCGTTCCCGGGGTTAGGCATAAAATGTGGCGGTTCGCGAGCCGTCGGGTACGGAAACACACGATGCGTGGTATCGGCCCACAGTCGGGTTGCCGAGGCGAGGTGGCCGCTCGACGGGCGGCGTGACCGACCCACCGTCTCGCCAGTCAGCAGTCGAATACTCCTCGGGGTGCGCCCCCGAGTTGTGTTACATTCCGCTGAGAAGCTTCGAAGCCGTCCGAACGAGTGGTTCGACCGGTTCGTCGGTTCCGACGAACAGGAGCATCCCACGCCCGCCGCAGTACACCTGCAGCACGCCGTGGTCCGCTTGCTCTTCGAACCGATACTCGACACTGTTTTGGACCGGGCTCAGCCCGGAGAACAACCCACGTTCCATGAACTCCCTTCGTGTCTCTTCGGCGAGGTCGCCCAGATGTGCCACGAGTTCGTCGCGACTCCCGAACGACTTCCGGACGGTCTCTCCCACGTGGAAGAGGTCGAACGCCGTCGCGCCGTAGACGGCGACCAGTGAGACGGCCCCCTCAGCCGTCTCACGAATCGCGTCCATCGCGACGTCGCTATTCGGACCGGGTCCGTTGACGGACCTCATCCGTGCTGGGTCAATTATCATACGTCCCCCCTCTGCCCTGACGCTGCGCGTCTCCCTGCCCGGAGCGCGCGTCTGGAACAGTCATGAAATCCAGATTGTCAGATGTTGTTATAAATGTGGAGGCGCAGTTTCTGTGTCTGAAAATTCACTCGGATAAATCTGTTGGCCGATTAAAAAGAAAGCACGCTGACGTCTCTCTGTGTCTGCGACGACTCGCGACCGAGAAAATTTTCCGACGGAGAACGGCCAGCAGAAGTCGATGTCACGTCGTCGGTATCGTGCCACGCGGCCCCGTCGCTCTCAATCGTCGGTGGGGTGTGTGCGTCCCGGCAGGACCGTTCGTTCGTCTAACGTGAGTTTCACCTGAAAACCGTCGGGAGACAACGTGACGACAGTCTCGTCGAACGCGCATTCGTACTGCCGGTAATGCGTCCCGTCTGCGCGGACCTCTGTCGTGGACGTGACGAGGTCGTACTCTCCCAATCTGTCGAGTCGTCGATAGACGGTTGGAAGCGACAAATCGACCGTTTCACCCAGTTCCTTGGCGGACTGCGACTCCCGCCGTAAGGCCACGAGCAGCGCTCTCGATTCGGTATCACCCAGAATATCGAGTAGTTCGTCGCTCGATACGCTCCCTTCCATCACTGATGAACCAGTCCGAATGTGTGTATAAATTAGTTGCGCCCCTCTGGAAACCCCGCAAATATAGAGGGTGTTACGAAATTATTGAGGGCCGAAGAGGGAGACGTCGGTGACTGCAACCACCGAAGAGATACAATGACACGTTTCGAGAGAACCCGCATTCACGAGGACAGTGTCCTTCCGCGGGTTCGGGGGCGAGTGTCGTCAGAGTAGACCATCCGAGAGTGTCGTGAGAAGCACTCACCGACCATTACCCCGGTGATGCATCCAGAACGCGTTCGATACCACCACGAATCGAGCGTCGTTCGCCCACGAGAGACGAAACTCGTCAACTACAGAACACGGAAACGCAGTCGAATACCGACGCGGCACACCGTTTGTCCGACGATATCCGAGGCGCGAGTCGCGCTCTAATACGTACTATCGTCGTCCGAGGATATAAATTTCACCTCTAGCGTACAATCTTGAATTCAGTACGGTCCTCGAATAATCCGATGGGCGTCAGTCTCCCGGTGTTCGTAAGCCATCGGGTTTGACAACACCTAAGTCCGCGCTATTCACAATTTCCGACGTGCAACCCACACCGGAAGTCGTCCTCGCAATCGTCTTCCTGCCGTTTCTCGCCGCGGCGTTCACCCCGGCCGTCTATCGGCTCCTCGGTGAACGCACGGCGTACTTCGCGGCCGCCGTCGCGCTGGTCACACTCGGCCTCGTGACGGACCAGTTCCTCGCGGGGGCGCATGGAACCGTCTCGTTCGACTGGATTCCCTCGCTCGGCATCTCGCTGGCGTTCTACGTCGATGGGTTGGCGTTACTCATCGCCTTTCTCGCCAGCGGCGTCGGCGTGCTCATCCTCACGTACTCTGGGGGCTACATGCACGGCGAGCCGGGTCAGGCGAAATACTACGCGACGCTGCTGGCGTTCATGGGTTCGATGCTCGGCGTGGCGCTCGCGGGTGACCTCGTCGCCCTGTTCGTCTTCTGGGAACTGACGAGTCTCTCGTCGTTCATCCTCATCGGTCACTACACCGACGAGGAGGCGTCCCAGTACGCCGCCCGGAAGTCGATGCTCATCACCGTCTCCGGTGGCCTGTTCATGCTGGTCGGATTCATCCTCCTCGTGTGGGCGTCCGGCCAGACGATGGCCATCGAGGGCACGACGTACAGCATTCCGGTCCTCATCGAACACGCGGACGCCATCCGTGAGGTGCTGATGGCATCTGCACTGTTCGTGCCCGTCCTCCTCCTCGTCGGACTCGGGGCGGCGACGAAATCCGCACAGGTTCCGTTCCACGTGTGGCTTCCGAACGCGATGGAGGCACCGACGCCCGTCTCGGCGTTCCTCCACTCCGCGACGATGGTGAAAGCCGGCGTCTACCTCGTCGGTCGCTTCCGACCGCTGTTCCTCCCTGAGGAAGCGGCGGTCCTCGGCGACTGGACGCTCGTCTTCGCCGTCCTCGGCCTTCTGACGATGACCGTCGCGGCCATCCTCGCAGTGAGCGCGACGGACATCAAGGAACTGCTCGCGTACTCGACTGCCTCGCACCTCGGACTCATCATCGGCGCGTTCGGCTTCGCCAACAGTTACGGTGCCGAAGCAGGCGCGTTCCACATCCTGAACCACGCGAGCTTCAAGGCGGCACTGTTCCTCGTCGCCGGTATCATCGCCCACGAGGCGGGGACTCGGCAAATCGAGAAACTCGGCGGCCTCCGCAAACACCTGCCAATCACCGCAATCATCGCCGTCGTCGCGTCGGTGTCGATGGCCGGCCTCCCGCCGTTCAACGGCTTCTACTCGAAGGAGTTGCTCTTCGAAGCGACGTACTACGCCGCCGCAGAGATGGGCGGTATCGCGTGGGTCTTCCCCGTCGTCGCGGTGTTCGGGAGCGTCTTCACGTTCCTCTACTCCATCAAGTTCGCCTCGCTGTTCTTCGGCGACGAACCCGACGAACTGGGACACGTCCACCGGCCACCGCTCGCGATGCTCGTCCCGCCGGCAATCCTCGGCGTCCTCGTGTTGGCAATCTCTGCCCAACCGAACCTCTTCATCGAGGCACTCATCGGGGACGTCTACGGGAGCGTCGTCCCCGGCGAAGCGCACTCCTTCTCGGTGCACTTCCCGACGGAACTGACGCCCTACGTGCTGATGAGTATCGTCACCATCGTCGTCGGTGCCATCTCGTTCCCGTTCTACGACCGCATCCACGACGCTATCAACGCCATCCTTCGCGGCCCGGTTCGCGCGAACTGGTGGTACGACAACTTCGTCGAAGGCCTGACGGAGACCAGTGTCTCGGTCACGCCCAAGATTCAGACCGGACTTCTCCGAACCTACGCGACGTGGGGGCTGTTCGGCTTCGTCGCCCTCGCACTCGGTGGCTACGCCGCCGCGGGCGTGTCGATGCCGGCTATCAGCGGCCTCAGTGTTTCGCTGCCTATCGTTCTCGTCCTGCTGGTCGCACTCGTCGCCGCGTTCGCCGTCGATATCGCGCCGTCGCACGTCGCCGGCGTGTTGACGCTCTCTATCGTCGGGTTCATGGTCGCAATCTTCTACATCGCCGCGGACGCGCCTGACCTCGCGTTGACGCAACTCACCGTCGAGACGCTCGTGTTGGTCATCTTCCTGCTCGTCTTGGACCGCCTCCCGGCGTTCTACGGCGACGCTCCCGACCGGTTCGTCTCACTCCGTGACGGCGTCCTGTCCGTGGCCGTCGGTGCGACGGTGTTCGTCACCGTCCTCCTCTCGACGGACGCCTCGCCCGACCCGCGCCTGAAAGAGTTCTTCATCGCCCGTGCGGGCGTCCCTGCCGAACACGGACCCATCTTCACCGACTACGGCGGTGGGTCGAACATCGTCAACGTCATCCTCGTCGACTTCCGGGGATTCGATACGATGGGTGAGATTTCGGTCGTCGTGATGGCGTCGCTCGCCATTCTGACGCTGATTCGGATGCGTGGCCGGGGTGAGACCCAATGAGTGGTTCCTCGGGCCGAACGACGGTTATCTCGATGACCGTCGCTCGCATTGTCGTCCCCATCATCCTGGTGACGGCAATCGCACTGCTCCTCCGCGGGCACAACCTGCCCGGCGGCGGATTCATCGGGGCCGTCCTCGCGGCGGCGGCGTTCGCGCTGGTGTACGTCATCTTCGGCCTCGACTACCTCCAGCGAGAGATTCTCGGCATCAGTCCCGACGGGTCGGAACGTCACCGCCTCGTCGACAGTTACCGATGGATGGCGTCGCTCGGCCTCGCTCTCGCCGTCGGGTCGAGTCTCGCACCCCTCGCGTTCGACTTCCCGTTCCTGACGCAGGGCGTGCTCTTCCTCGAACATCTCCCGCTGTACGGCGAACTCGAAGTCGCCAGCGCCTTCGCCTTCGACCTGGGCGTCTTCTTCGCCGTCGTCGGGGGACTCCTGACTATCGTCGCGGAGGTTGGTAACGAATGACACAAGTATTCCTCGCGGGCGTCCTGGGCGTCCTCTTCAGCATCGGGACGTATCTCGTCCTCCGACGCGACGTCGTTCGCGTCGTCTGGGGCATCAGTATCATCAGTCAGTCAGCGAACGTCTACCTCGTCACTATGGGTGGGTTCGACGGACTCGCACCCATCCTCTCGGGACACGGTGGCGGTGGTCCCGCACCGACCGACCCACTCGTGCAGGCGCTGGTGCTCACCGCCATCGTCATCGGGTTCGGGACGACGGCACTCGCCCTCGTCTTGACCTACCGGGTGTACGAGGAACACGGAACTATCGACATGTACGAACTCGGAGGTAGCAGATGAGCACGCTCGTCATCGCACCGGTCCTCGTGGCACTCGTGACAGCGATTCTAACGCTGCTCGTGCGCCCGAGCGACATACTCCGGCGGACCGTCAGTCTCCTCGGCGGCGTCGCCTACCTCGGCGCAGTCGCCGCGTTGTTCGACGCCGTCGTGCTCCCACTCGGCAGCGAGCCGAACGTGCTCGTCTATCAGGTGTCCGACTGGGCCGCCCCGTTCGGCATCACGCTCGTCGCCGACGGCCTGTCGGTGTTCATGCTGGTACTCGCGGGTATGGTGTCGCTCGTCGCGCTCGTCTTCTCGATTGCGTCTATCAGCGCCTTCGGCCAGCGACTCAGTTACCACCCGCTGTACCACTTCATGATGGTCGGCGTGACGGGGTCGTTCCTCACCGGCGACATCTTCAACCTCTTCGTCTGGTTCGAAGTGATGCTCATGTCGAGCTACATTCTCGTGCTGTTCTACTCCGGGCGCGAGCACACTCGCGCGGCGCTCAACTACGTCGTGCTCAACCTCATCGGGAGCGCGGTGATGCTCGTCGCAATCGGCGGCCTCTACAGTACGACGGGGACGCTCAACATGGCAGACATGGCGCGACGTCTCGCCGACCCGGTGGCATACGACATCGCGCTCTTGCCGGTGCTCGGCCTCTCGGCCGTGTTGTTCTCGGTGTTCGCGCTGAAGGCTGGTCTCGCACCCTTCCACTTCTGGGTGCCGGCGGCCTACCGCGCCGCACCGGCCCCGGTGACGGCGATGCTCGCTGGCGTCGTGAAGAAAGTCGGCGTCTACGCCATCGTCCGTCTCTACTTCACCATCTTCGCCGCCGCGACGTTCGACCTCTCGTTCCTCGGCATCACCGGTGACTCCGCCCTCGGCTTCTTCGGCCCGGTCATGTTCCTCATGGCCGCGGTCAGCATCGTCTTCGGCGGTATCGGTGCCGTCGGACGCGACGACGTAGACGGCATCCTCGCGTACTCGTCTATCAGTCAGGTCGGGTTCATCGTCCTGCCGCTGGCAGTGGCCGCGACGGCCCCCTCCGAGGCAGTCGCCGTCCTCGGTGTGACCGCCGCACTCGTCTACGCCTTCAACCACGGACTCGCGAAGAGTCTGCTCTTCCTCGTGAGCGGGACGATTCAGGACGTGGTCGGCAGTGACCGTCTGTCTGAACTCGGCGGACTCGCCAACCGCGCGCCCGTCCTCGCCGCCGCGTTCTTCCTCGGCGCGCTGACGCTCATCGGCGTCCCGCCGATTTCGGGCTTCTTCGGCAAGTTCCTGGTCTTCCAGGCGGCCGGTGAGGCACTCGCCGCTGGCGCGACTGGGTCGGCCCTCGCCCTCGCAGTCGCCCTCGGTGGCGCGATTCTCACTATCGCGTACTACACGCGGGCGTGGAATCAGGTGTTCTGGGGGCGGACGACCGAGATGGTCGACGCGACGCTCCCCGCGCGCTGGACGCTCGGCCCCGCCGGAGCGGTGACCGACGGTGGCGACGGCGGACTCGAAAGACTCGAACTCACGACGCAAGTGACTGCCGCCGTCGTGTTGGCACTCGCGGCAGTCGGGTTCGGTATCGGCTTCGAAGCAGTCTTCGCCGCGGCGGACGCGGCGGCCCACGCCGCACTCGACACCAACGCCTACGTCGACGCCGTGTTACACGGCCCAGGCGTCGGCATGGACGCGGGCGCGGGCACGGGAGGTGGTCACTGATGAGTCGGCGCTGGCCGCTCACCGGCCTCGTTCTGGCCGTCCTGTGGCTGTTCGTCCGCGGTGTCGAACTGACACCGATTCGAATCCTCGAAGAGTTCGTCATCGGACTCGGCGTCGGGATGGGAATCGCGTTCTTCTTCCGACGCTTCTACAGCGACGACGCCTCCATCGCCCGGAGCGCTCGCGTCGCGCCGTTCGTACTGCTCTACCTCCTGACGTTCCTGTGGGAACTCCTCACGGCCAACGTCGACGTGGCGCGACGGACGCTTTCGCCGTCGATGCCAATCGACCCGGCCGTCGTGGAAGTCCCACTCCGCGTGCGAACCCCGATGGCCATCACGACTATCGCGAACAGTATCACCCTCACTCCGGGGACGTTGACCATGGATTACGACGACGAAACCAACACGCTGTACGTCCACAGCATCGACGGGAGCGACCCGGCGGCCACCCTCGAACCCATCCGCCGCTGGGAAGATTACGCACTCGTCATCTTCGACGAAGAACTGAAACCCGGCGACCCGGCACCGCAGGCACGGGTCTCCGCCGAGAACGACCCCGCCGCCGCGACGACAGGGGGTGAACAGCATGGCTGAGCCAGCCTATCTCGGCGTGATGGAGGCTGTTCTCTACGGTGGCCTCATCCTCGCCGCGGCCATGACACTCCTCGTGAGTTACCGGGTCATCCGCGGGCCGACAGTGCCTGACCGCGTCGTCGCACTCGACACCATCGGGACGAACGTCGTCGCCATCGCCGCGCTGTACGCCATCTGGACGCAGCAGGGCTACTTCATCGGCGTCAGTCTCGTCCTCGCCATCATCGGCTTCATCAGCACGATTACCGTGGCGCGGTACGTCACGGAGGGGGACATCGTCGAATGACCGCAGAGAGCGCGGCCGCCGTGACGGTCGGTCCCGTCCGTGCGGCCCTCGTCATCCTGTTGACCCTCCTCGGGAGTTTCTTCCTCATCGTCGGGACGATTGGGCTGCTCCGGTTCCCCAACGTCTACAACCGGATGCACGCCACGTCGAAGGCGACCACCCTCGGGGCGGCGTCTATCGCCCTCGCGGGGACGGTGTACTTCCTGCCCAACGGCGACGGACTGATGTCGCTGGTGACTGTGGTGTTCCTGTTCCTCACCGCACCGACCGGCGCGCACATGATTTCGCAGGCGGCCCAGCGGATGGGCGTGCCCTTCCTCGACGGCGTCCAGTGGCCGGGGAAGAACCCCGACGTCGTGCCCGACAGCGACGCCGAGTCCGACGACTGACCGTCGCGCGCGTTACAGTTCTTTTTTGAGTTCGTCTGCGACCCGAGCACCGAGTCCGGCTTTCGACCCGACGTACTCGCTCGTCTCGCCGTCGCGGACGACGAGTGCGCGCGTCTCGTCGTCACCCATCACGGACGCGTCGTTGGCGACGACGAACGCCAGTCCGACGCGGTCCATGATTCTGCGTGCTTCTGTGACCATCGCGTCGTCGTCACCGCTGGTCTCGGCTTTGAACCCGACGATAGTGAGGTCTGGATGCGCCTCTCGGACGGTGTCGATGAGTTTCGGCGCGGGTTGCAGGTCGAGGGTGAGCGCCTCGCCGGAGCGAATCTTCTGGTCTGCCGCTTCGACGGTGAAGTCGGAGATTGCCGCCGCGGAGACGAGTGCGTCGGCGTCTTCGACGGCGTCTTCGACGGCGGCGAGCATCTCGGCCGCAGACTCGACCTGTCGAACGTCGGCGTAGTGGACGTCCGGGCCGTCGTGGACGAGCGTCACGTCGGCACCGCGAATCGCGAGTGCGCGGGCGACGGCGCGACCCGTCCGCCCCGACGCGCGGTTCGAGAGCGTCCGAATCGGGTCGATTGATTCGGTGGTCGCTCCCGAGGTGACGACGACAGAGTCCCCCGCGAGCGTCTGCTCCGTGACGGCCTTCGTGACGCCGGTGACGATGGCATCTTCGGTGGCAATCTTGGCCTTCCCCTCTTCGATTCGTGGGTCCACGAACTCGACGCCCCACGACTCGACGCGCTCGATTGCGTCCAGCACACCGGGATGGTCGTACATCGGTTCGTGCATGGCGGGAGCGACGACGACGGGGACGCCCGCACCGAGTGCAGTCGTCGCACACGTCGTGACGGGAGAGTCGTCGATGGCGGCAGCCATCTTCCCGACGGTGTTCGCCGTCGCCGGCGCGACGAGGAACACGTCTGCCCACCCCTCGCGGCCACAGAGTTCGACGTGTTCGACGCGGCCGGTTATCTCGGTGACCACGTCGTTCTCGGTGGCGAATTCGACCGCCCACGGGTGGATGATACCCGTCGCTGCACCGGTCATCACCGCTCGCACGGACGCCCCCTGTCGGCGGAGTTCGTGCGCCAACTCGACGACTTTGACGGCCGCGATACTCCCTGTCACCCCGAGTGCGACGTTGACACCTTCCAGCATTCACTCGTGTCTGCGCCCGCTATCGGTTAAAAGGATTCGCGTCTGAGAGCGTGAGTTCGGCTACTCGTCGACTCTGCCGAGTTCGTCGTCGACGAGACTCGGGTGCGTTCGCTGTGGCTCTGGATGTCGCTCGCTGAAGAACTCGCGCATGACCTCGCGTGACTCGGTTTCTCGCCGCTCGCGCTCTGCCGCGTCTATCTCTTCGCAGGCCGGCGGTACTTCCCGCCCGCGCTCGGTGAAGTAGCCCTCGGGAGCGACCCAGTCGTTGTAGAACGGCGTCTCGGAGTCGTGAATCAACGTAATCGCCGTCTCGGCGGCGTCACCCGCGGCGACGACTGTCTGGTGGTAGATTTCGGTGAGTCGGCCGGCGGCGTACAGACCGGGGACGCTCGTCCTGCCGAGTTCGTCGACGTCGACGTACGTCTTCGACCCGGCCTGTCGGAGTTCTGCGCCGGTGGCTTCGAGATACGAGGCGTCGGCCCACGAGGCGGCGACGACGCGCGTGGCCGTGAGTTCGACCGTCTCGTCGTCGGTTTCGACAGTCGCACAAAACAGCGGGTCGTCGTCGGTTCCGAGCACGTCGAGGCCGACGACGCGGCCAGTGAACGTCTCTGCGCCTGCTCGGGACGCCTGCTCGTCGAGCAGGTCGGTGAAGAGTCTGCTGTTGACGCCCGCCGGAAACCCGGGGACGTTCTCCAGATGTGCGTTCCGCCGAACGATAGATTCGCCTGCGTTCACCACGAGGGTGTCGAGGCCGGCGCGGGAGAGAAACGTCGCCGCGGTGAGGCCTGCGACGCCACCGCCGACGACGAGTGCGTCTCGTCGAGTCGTCGCGTTCATACCGTCGCCTCGGGGTGAGGCGAATAAAGCCACTCGATTGTCGTCGCCGACGCGGTCACGTCTCGATAGTCGCCGGACCAGCGCTGTCTCGTCCGTCGCTCGGTGTGGTCTCCACACTGAGGCGGGGCGTCACTCCTGATGCGGGTAGAGGCCGGTGTCGTTGAGCCACCGGTTCTCCGCGACGTCGACGCTGACGAGTCCGTCGGATGGCCCCGTCTCGCAAAACTGGACGCGGAGTCGCCACCGGTTCTCTGCGAGCGCCTCGCCGTCGACGAACTGAACCGACCGGGCGGGCGTGCGGCGCAACAGGTCGACGGCAATCGGCAGCGTCGGAATCCGCCCGGTCCGCTCTGCGAGTGCGTACCCGCCGAAGGTGAACTCCCAGTACGGGTGGCCACTGTTCGCCTCGGTGGCGTCGGTGTCCTCGATAGTGCGAGCGTCGTCGCCGCGGTTTCGCCCCTCGTCCGACAGCGCGCGGGCCGAGTAACTGTCGATGAAATCGACCGATTCGAGGTATCGGAGCGTCGCGTCCACCGGGTTGGGCGTCTCTATCGGTGCGAACATCTCTGCGGCCCGTTCGACGACGGCCGTCTGTTCGGCCGGCGGTAGTCGAACGTCCATCTCGCTCATCAGACTCCACACCATCGTGAGACAGTAGTCGGACTCGTCGCCGACGACTTCCGCCAGCGTGAGGTACGTCTCCATGGCGGCGGATTCGACGTCCCGGTGGCCGAGCGCCGACAGCGACTCGAACACCGCTCCGGAGACGTCGTGACAAAACAGGGAAAACCGAGTCTGGGGGTTGTCGGGGGGCATCGCCAGCGGCGGAATCGTCGTCGGTGACACCTCGTGGACCAGTGGGTCGTCGAACGGAATCGAGGGGTCGTACCGTCGGAGCGCGTCGTGATACGTACACGCGAGTTCGGCGGCGTCACCGGCGGTGGTCCGGTCGGGGAACGTCAGTCCAGCGACCACAGACGGCGCGATGCCGCTTCGGCCACACACGACTTCGTAATTACCGTCGGGGCACGAGAGAGACCGAATCTCTGCTCGAATATCCCGCAGCGTCCCCCCCACCATTTCGTTTGTACGTGCTTACACGGGAGGATTATAGGTTGCGATGCCGTCCTGTCGGGGTGCACGCGAGGCGTGTGACTGGCCCACAAAGCTTAGTTTTCCCCGAACACATGGACGTTCGTGGACGAGATAGCCGTCAGTACCGTCGTCTACCTGCCGCCCGAAGAGATATACGACTTCCTCGTCGACTTCCCGAGATACGCGGATTACTCCAAGCATCTCCGAGAGGTCAGACGGCGAGGTGACGGGACGCCAGGGACCCGATACAGACTCCACTTCTCGTGGTGGAGACTGAACTACACCGCCGAGTCACAGGTGACGGACGTGACGCCGCCGAACCGCATCGACTGGAACATCACCAAAGACATCCACGCGGTGGGTCGGTGGCGCGTCGAAGAACTCGATGACCTGCCGGCCGACGCGCCCGCCGACGCCGAGACGGCCTGTCGCGTCTTCTTCGAAGTCGAATACGACCCGAGTACCGTCTCGGCCGGAGATATCGACCTGCCCCGATTCGTCTCGCTCGGATGGGTAATCGACCGACTGAAACCGGTCTTGCAGACGGAAGCAGAGCGAATCGTCGAGCGAATCGTCGCCGACATCGAGGGAAACCCTCGGCAGGTCGAAATCACGATTCACACGCAGACCGGGAGATGAGGTACCGACACCCGTGCCGACAGGCGAAGGGAAATGCACATACGCGCCCGCTGTCCAACGGAGAGGTATGACAGGGGCTGGTCCAACGTGCGCGTGATTATCGTCGGTGCCGGACAGGTCGGGTCGTCGATAGCCGCAGACTTGGACACCACTCACGAAGTCGTCATCGTCGATTGCGACGCCGAACGGGTCGACGAGCTCAACTACTCGCTCGACGTGCTGGCGATTCACGGGGACGGGACCTCCGTCGACACGCTCCAGGAAGCGGGCATCGAACGGGCCGACATGGTCATCGCCTCCACCGACGACGACGAGACGAACATCGTCGTCTGTGCGACGGCCAAGGCCGTCTCGTCGGCGTTCACCATCGCCCGCGTCAAGAACACCGAGTACCTCCGGACGTGGCAACACTCCGAGAAGGCCTTCGGCGTCGACTTCATGGTCTGTACGAACCTGCTGGCCGCGGAGTCTATCGTCCGCGTCGTCGGCCTCCCCGCGGCACGTGACGTCGACCCGTTCGCCGGCGGCAAGGTGCAGATGGCCGAGTTCGAAGTCGACGCCAACAGCCCCGTCGCGGACCAGACCGTCAGTCAGGCCGACCGGTTCGACTCGCTGACGTTCGCGGCCATCCTCAGAGACGGCGCGGTGACCATCCCTCGTGGTGACACGGTCATCCGCCCCGGTGACCGCGTCGTCGTCATCGGAAGTCCACAGAGCGTCCAGAGCTTCGCGACGACTATCGCGCCAGAAGAATCACCGGGGACGGCCGAGGAAGTCGTCATCGTCGGCGGCAGCGAAATCGGCTATCACGTCGCCCGACTCCTCGAAGAGCGCGGGTTCAAACCGCGACTGCTCGAACAGGACTCGGACCGCGCCCGCGAACTCGCCGAAGAACTGCCAAACACCATCGTCATGGAGTCGGACGCCACCGACATCGACTTCCTCGAACGGGAGCACGTCGGTGACGCCGACCTGCTGGTCTCGGCACTCGACTCCGACGAGAAGAACCTGCTCGTCTCGCTGCTCGCGGGTCGCCTCGGTGTCGAGCGCACTGTCGCCGTCATCGACACGACGCCGTACGTCGAACTGTTCGAAGCAGTCGGCGTCGACGTGGGTGTGAGTCCGCGCGAAGTCGTCGCAGAAGAGATAACCCGCTTCACTCGCGAAGGCGGTGCGGAGAACGTCGCGCTCATCGAGTCCGACAAGGCGGAAGTGCTCGAAATCGAAGTCGACGCCAACAGCCTGCTCGCCAACAAGCCGATTCGCGACTCGGTGGCGTCGCTCCCGCAGGGCGTCGTCATCGGGGCGATAACCCGCCAACGCGAGTTCATCACGCCGCGCGGTGACACCGTCATCGAACCCGGCGACCACGTCGTCGTCTTCGTCGATAGCGCCGTCGTCGGCGACGTCGCGCCGAAACTATAGCGACTGGGCGACCGGATACCACGTCACACTGTCGCTCGCGTCGGCGCGAACCCGAACAGGCAAGAACCCTGCGTCCGGAACGTTGGGTCACGGATGAAACTGCGCGTCGATTACAAAGCAAGCCTTCGTCTCGTGGGGACGGTTCTGAAGTATCTCGCTGTCCCCCTCTGTTTTCCACTCGTCGTCGCGCTCTACTACAGCGAATCGGTGATACCGTTCGTCGTCACGATGGGTATCACCGTGCTCGTCGGGATGGGGCTCGAACGTCTCGCCGAAGAACCCGACATCGGCGCTCGCGAGGGGTTCTTGATGGTCGCAACGACGTGGTTCGCAGTGACGCTCGTCGGTGCGATTCCGTTCCTCGTCGAAGCTCACGGCATCCCCTACGTGATGGCGCCGCTCCACCCCGAATCGACCCTCGCCAACCCCGCGAACGCGCTGTTCGAGACGATGAGTGGCTTTACCACCACCGGAGCGACGGTGCTCGGTGACATCTCGTTCGAATCGCACACCCGCAGTATCATGATGTGGCGACAGCTCACCCAGTGGCTCGGTGGGATGGGTATCGTCGTCCTCGCGGTGGCGATTCTGCCCGAACTGTCGGTCGGTGGGGCCCAACTGATGGACGCAGAGGCACCCGGTCCGGGCATCGAGAAACTCACGCCGCGAATCGCCGAGACGGCGCGTGCCCTCTGGGGTGCGTATCTCGGCCTCACCGTCCTCGAAATCGTCCTCCTCTACGGCCTCCACACCACCGGCAACGCGCCGAACATGGACGTCTACAACGCCATCGCCCACGGGTTGACGACGATGCCGACTGGCGGGTTCTCGCCCGAGGCCCGAAGCATCGAAGCGTTCTCTGCGGCCGCCCAGTGGGTCATCGTCCCCTTCATGCTCGCGGCGGGGACGAACTTCGCCCTCTTCTGGCACGTCCTGACGGGCGACCCGAAGCGACTCGTCCGCGACACCGAGTTCAAGTCCTACGTCGGCATCATCGGCGTCATCTCGGCGATTCTCGCCGGCGTGCTCTTCCTCGGAAACGGCCTCGTCACCGTCGCCCCGACGGGTGGGACGTTCGGGCAGGCGTATCTCGACGGCATCCAGACGGCTATCGTCGGCAACGTCGAACCGTCGCTTCGCCAGTCGGTGTTTCAGGTCGTCTCTATCGTGACGACCACCGGGTACGCCAGCATGGACTTCAACGCGTGGAGCGCGACGACCCAGTACGGACTGCTCTTTGCGATGTTCATCGGCGGGTCTGCCGGGTCGACTGGCGGTGCCATCAAAATCGTCCGCTGGTACGTCATCCTGAAATCGCTCCGTCGGGAGTTGTTCACGACTGCGCACCCCGAGGCGATTCGTCCCGTTCGACTCGCCGGGCGTGCCGTCGACGAACGCGCCATCCGCGGCATCTACGCCTTTACGCTCCTCTATCTGGTGATGTTCTTCATCTCGACGGGACTGCTCCATCTGGACGCGTCGCGTATCGGCCTCGAACTGTCCGTCCTGGAGTCGATGAGCGCCGTCGCCGCGACGCTCGGCAACGTCGGGCCGGGATTCGGCATCGTCGGGCCGATGGGGAGCTATCTCGACTTCTCGAACAGTTCGAAACTGTGGATGGTCCTCCTGATGTGGATGGGCCGACTGGAGATTCTGCCCGTCTTCGTCCTCTTTACGCCGGAGTACTGGCGGCGGTAATCGCCACTCCGAGGCACCCATTCGGACGACTCGGTGACTGTCGTCGTGTGGCCGCAGAGCAAATGTTCATGGGAGTGGTACGACACTCCAGCATATGGAACGAACGCGAGGGAGTCGGCCGTGCGCGTAGTCATCGTCGGCGCGGGTGAGGTCGGTTCCAACATCGCATCGAGCCTCGCAGATTCACACGACGTGGTCGTCGTCGACGTCGACGCCGACCGGGTCGAGGAACTGAACTACTCGCTGGACGTGCTGGCCATCCACGGAGACGGCGCGTCCATCGAGACGCTCGAAGAAGCGGGCGTGGGGGACGCAGACCTCCTCATCGCCAGCACCGACCACGACGAGACGAATCTCGCCACCTGCGGGACGTCGAAAGTGCTCGGTGACGCCTTCACCATCGCGCGGGTCAAACAGGTCGGGTTCCTCCGCACGTGGGAACGGAAGTCCAGCGCCTTCGGCGTCGACTTCATGGTCTGTTCGAACCTGCTCACGGCGGAGGACATCGTCCAGATTATCGGCCTGCCGGCGGCAATCGACGCCGAGTGGTTCGCAAACGGCCTCGTCCAGATGGCCGAGTTCGAACTCGGGGCGGACAGTCCACTGGTCGGCCAAACGGTCCAAGACGCCGACCGATTCGACTTGTTGACGTTCGCCGCGATTCTGCGCGAGGGCGACGTGGAGTTGCCTCGCGGCGACAGCACGCTCACGGCGGGCGACCGACTCGTCGTCATCGGCCCACCCGAACGCGTCCACGAGTTCGCGTTGACCGCCTCGCCGGCCGACGCCTCGAACGACACCGACACCGTCTTCGTCGTCGGTGGCGGCGAGATTGGCTATCAGACCGCCCGGTTGCTCCAGGAACGCGGCATCAAACCGCGACTCATCGAAGAGGACCCAGAACGCGCCCGCGAAGTCGCCGAGTCGCTGTCGAAGACGCTCGTCCTCCAGTTCGACGCCACCGACACCGAGGCGCTCGAACGAGAGAACTTCGGCAGCGCAGACACCGTGGTGGCGGCGCTCGAAAGCGACCAGGAGAACTTGCTCGTCTCGCTGCTCGCGAAACGGGTTGGGGTGAATCAGACGATTGCAGTCGTCGAAACGGGCGAATACCGCTCCGTGTTCGAGGCAGTCGGCGTCGACGTGGCCGTCAATCCGCGTGTCGTGACCGCCGAGGAGATAACGCGTATCACCCGCGAGCAGACCACGGAGAAACTCACGTTCATCGAAGACGACAGAGCAGAAGTCATCGAAGTCGAAATCGGCGAAGAGAGCGCGCTGGCACGAAAGCCGATTCGCGAGTCGATACCCGACTTACCGAACGGCGTCGTCGTCGGGGCAATCGCCAGACAGCGAGAGCTCATCTCGCCACGAGGTGACACGGTCATCGACGTCGGAGACCACGTCGTCCTCTTCGTCGATGCCGACGTCGCAGAAGATGTCACCGCCGAAATCTGACGAGGCGACTCAGCCCCGGAGACGGCCCTCTCTCACGCCCGCCAGTACGACGGCGTGAGGATGATGAGCACCGACAGAATCTCCAGTCGGCCAATCCACATCAGGAAGACCATGTAGAGCTTCGCCGCGTCGGAAAACGGCAGGAAGTTGTTCATCGGTCCGGCGATACCGACGCCCGGCCCGATGTTCCCGAGCGTGGCGATGGCGACGCCGACGGCCTCGATTCCGGAGAGTTCGAGGCCGATTCGAAGGCTGTCGAGGTAGATGAGCACCGTCGAGACGGCGAAGATGGCGAGGAACGTCATGGTGAAGACGAAGAGGCCGCGAATCGTCGATTCGTCGATGATGTCGTCGGCGAGGCGGACCGGTCGGACGGCGTCCGGGTGGACCGACGTGAAGAGTTCTCGGACCGCCGCTTTCTTGATGAGATACCAGCGGATTATCTTGACCGACCCGGCCGCAGACCCCGCAGACCCGCCGAGGAACATCGCCAAGAGGAGGACGACCTGTGCCGACTGGTCCCACGTGTTGAAGTCCATGCTGGCGTACCCGGTGGTCGTCACGATGGCGACTGTCTGGAAGACGGCCTGTCTGACCGAGTGTTCGACGTTCCCCGGAATCGGGTCGACGTTCGTAGGAATCTGGTCGAGTCCGAGGCCCGTGAACAGGAGCACCGACAGAATCGCGCCCACGACACCCATCGCGAGGAGATACGTCCGGAACTCGGCGTTGTCGGTCAACTGCTTCGGTTCGCCAGCGAGGACGTACCAGAAGAGCGCGAAGTTGGTCCCGGCGACGACCATGAAGAACGTGATTGCCCACTGAATCGCCGGCGAGAAGGCCTCGACGCTTCGGGCTTCGGGCGAGAACCCACCGGTCGGCAGTGTCGTCAGCGCGTGGGCGATGGCGTTGTAGAAGTCCATGTTCGGGGCGACGCCCGTGAGGTGCAACCCGTAGTAGACGACGACGGCGGCGACGGTGAAGGCGGCGTAGATTTTCCAGAGCGCACGCGCAGTGTCGCGAATGCGGGGCGTCAGTTTCTCTATCGACAGCCCCGGTGCCTCCTGGTCGATGACCTGTGCGCCACCGACCGATAGTTCGGGCAAGATGGCGACCATCAGGACGACGATACCCATGCCGCCGAGCCACTGCGTCACCTGTCGCCACATCAGAATCGACCGTGAGTGCTGGTCGAACGAAATCTCACCGAGCACCGTCGCTCCGGTGGTGGTAAACCCGCTCATACTCTCGAAGAGCGCGTTCACCGGGTCGGCAACGGTTCCCTGTCCGGCGACGAGATACGGAATCGTCCCTACGAGTGGGACGGCAAACCACGTCAGACTCACCAGTAAGAACGCCTCACGGTGGCCGAGGTCAGGGTCCTCGCGGAGTCGTTCGAGTCCGACGCCGACGGCCAACATCACCGCCATGGCGACGAGGAACGGGACCGGACTCTCACCGTAGTAGAGGGCCACAGAGAGGGGCAACAGCGGCGGGAGGGCCATGTACTTGAGGACGGAGCCAAGAAAGCCCAGACTCGTCCGGTAATCGACGACCGTTTTGAAGTTCACGTTCATCCTCGTGTTCACGTCCCACAAAAAGTAGCAACCATATGATTCCTTAGGTCGTCAGACGGTGACGACGCGACGCGCGGTGTGGCACGGCGACCACTCGTCGAGAATCTGACCGGACCTTTATTTATATGGCAACTGTTGGCACACCTACATACGCATGGCAGCTCGACAACTGGGCGGTGTCGAGAGGGGTCTGGCGTGAGCCACTCCGGTGGACGCGAACCGTCGGTCAGCCTCAGTCTCCTCGACGCGACGATGGTCGGCATCGGTGCGATGATTGGTGCCGGTATCTTCGTGTTGACTGGCCTGGCCGTCGATATCTCGGGGCCTGCGGCTATCGTCGCCTTCGCACTCAACGGTGGGGTGACGACCTTTACGGCGCTGTCGTACGCCGAGTTAGCGTCTGCGATTCCACGAAATGGAGGTGGCTACGCCTACGTCCGCGAGGTGTTCTCGGCACCCGTCGCCTTCGTCATGGGGTGGACGCGGTGGTTCACCTACATGATTGCCGGGTCGCTGTACGCACTCGGGTTCGCGTCGAACTTCCTCGAGTGGGGCCACATCTACGGCATCACCCTTCCTGGGCCACCGGTGCTGTACGCACTCGGCTCTGTCGTGGCGCTCGTCGCTCTCAACGCACTCTCGACGGAGGCGTCGGGCCGAGGAGAGACGGCGATTACGCTCGTCAAAATCGCTATCCTCGCCGTCTTCGTCGCGTTCGGTCTCACGGCGACGGAAGTCAACGAGTTTGACCCGCTGTTTACCAAGGGGCCACTGGCCGTGTTGCCCGCGATGGGCCTGACGTTCATCGCGTTTCAGGGCTACGACCTCATCGCCACCGTCACCGAGGAAGTCGAGAACCCGAGGGTGAACATCCCGCGGGCGATACTGCTCTCGGTGGTCGTCACCGTCGTGGTCTACCTCTTCGTGGTCTTCGTCGCCATCGGAACGCTCGGTGCGGAGAACCTCGCCGGTGCGGGTGAGACGGCCATCGCACAGGCCGCAGAAGGGTTCATGCCGGCGTTCCCGATAATCGGCACGGGGGCCTCGCTCATCGCCTTCGGTGCGGTGTTCTCGACGATATCCGCGCTCAACGCCGTCGTCATCGGGTCGTCGCGCGTCGCGTTCGCGATGGGCCGTGAACGGCAGTTACCCGCCCAACTCGGCCGGTTCCACCACCGATACGGGACGCCACTCGTGGCGATTCTCGCCTCTGCGGTGGTGATGCTCATCGCCGTCGTCGTCGTCCCCATCCGAATCGTCGGGAACCTGGCGAGTCTCTTCTCGCTTCTCGGGTTCATCATCGTCAACTACGCGCTGATTCGACTCCGCCGCCGACAACCCGACCTGCAGCGACCCTTCGAGGTACCGTGGTACCCGGTGACGCCGATTCTCGGCATCGTCTGTAACGTAATCCTCGGGTTGTTCATCGACCCGTTTACGTGGGCGCTGGCACTCGGGTGGTTGCTCATCGGTGGCGGCGTCTACCTCCTGTTGTCGAGACGGGACGACATCGGTCCCACCGGGCCGCCGGAGATTCAGGAACCAGAGCCAATCCAATCGTCCGAGGGAGACGACTGAGACGATGAGCGAACGAACCGAGTCGGTGAACGAACCGACTGTCCACGAAGCACGACCCAGACGAACACACCACCGAGACGACTACCACACCACACCACGAACATACATCCATGCCTGAACCAGTCACACACGACCTACGCGTCATCGTCGCCGGCGGCGGTGAGATGGGACTCCGAACGGCCGAACTCCTCGATGACCGCGGCCACGACGTCGTCATCGTCGAACCCAATCCGGACCGAGTCGATGACCTCGCGGACGAATACGTCGCCACGATAATCGAGGGCGACGCCTCTCGCCCGGAGATTCTCAGACAGGCGCAACCGGAACGCAGCGACGTCGTCGCCGCACTCACGGACGACGAGACGACCAACTTCGCCGTCTGTATGGCCGCCCAGCGGATGTCCGACGTTCGCACCGTGATGCGCATCAACGAGACGCCGGACGACCTGTACGAGGAGTTCGTCGATGGCCTCGTCTTCCCGGAGCGACTCGGTGCCCGCGCCGCGACGAACGAAATCGCCAACGGCGGCGTCAGAACCATCGAAGACATCGCCGGCAACGTCGAAGTCGTCGAACTCGAAGTCGCAGACGACGCCCCAGTCGCAGGCAAGCGACTCGACGAGGTCCGACTCCCGCGTGGCAGTCTCATCATCGTCGACTATCAGGGCAACCGAATCGGTGGCCCGGATACGTTACTCGAAGCAGGTCACCGGTACGTCCTCGCCGTCGAATCGGACGTCGCGGACGAAGTGATGAACCTGTTCAGGGGGTAGTCTCTCTGTCGGGTTCAGAGTCGTCAACACCCTGAAAACTTATTCCGTGGCGTGGTCGGATTGTGAACGATGCCCTCCACCAGACACACCAGACGAGAGATTCTCGGCCTCGGTGGGAGCACCCTCGCCCTCCTCGCAGGGTGCCTCGGCGCCCCGGTACCGTCGTCCGATGACGAGTCAGCGACGACCGAATCCCCCACGCAGACGAACCTGACGAAGACTGCTCCACCCACGACCGAATCCGTCGACGTCACTGTCCCGAACGTCGAAATCACCCCGGAAATCGTCGGCCTCGACTCGCCTGATTCGATTGGGACAGTCGGCGAACGAGACGAACAGTTCGTCCTCGTCACCATCCTCCTCGGTGGTGAATCCAGACCTGCCGTCGAGGAGTTCTCGCTTTCGACGGACGAACGCGAGTTCTCACCGATTCCACCGGACGACTTGCCGGCGTACGGTCATCTGTGGGGCCGTGGACCGGCGTACGGGAGTCGAGCATTCGAAGACAAAGCAGGACTGTCCGGGTACCTCGTCTTTCAGGTGCCGAAACCGCTCGACTCCTCAGAGGTAGCGTTCGATGGTCCCGGCGGACAGTTCACATTCGATTCGACCGCTCGCGAGAGACTCGCCCGGCCACCGACTGAGTTCGCTGTCAGCGAGGTGACCGCCCCCGAGACAGTCGAGAGTATGACCGAGATGTCGATCTCGGCGTCTATCGAAAACGTCGGTTCACACGATGGGACGTTCGTCGGCGCACTCAACCGAGTCGGTCCGCACGTGGCCTACACACCGGTCAAGCGTGTCTCGGTCGAGTTGTCGGCAGGAGCGTCGACGACGTGGACGTACTCGTATCGACCGAAGTTGACCGGCGGCAATGGCCCAATGTCGATGCGATTCAAACTGAACTGGCGCGACGGGCGAACCTCGACCGAGACGATGGTCGAACCGACGGAGTGAGGGCGCGTTAGCCCCCGTGAGAATCAGTTCTCGACTGCCGACGCCGCGCGAATAATCGTCTCTTCGTCGAACTTCTTCCCGATGAGTTGGAGTCCGACCGGGAGGCCCTCAGTCTCGCCCGCCGGCACGGAGATGGCAGGGAGGTTCGCGAGGTTCACTGGGACGGTGTTGGCGTCGGCGAGGTACATCTGGAGCGGGTCGTCGAGGCTCTCACCGAGTTTGAACGGCGGGACGGGCATCGTCGGCGACGCGAGCACGTCCACGTCCTCGAACGCGGCGTCGAAGTCCTGTTTGACCCACGCGCGGGCGTCCTGTGCCTTCGCGTAGTACTTGTCGTGGTAGCCTGCAGAGAGCGCGTACGTGCCGAGGAGGATACGACGCTTGACTTCGGGGCCGAACCCTTCCTCGCGGGCGCGAGCGAAGGCGTCGTTCCAGTTGCCTTCGTAGCCACCGGACTTGCCGTAGCGGACGCCGTCGAAGCGTGCGAGGTTCGAAGACGCCTCGGACATGGCGATGACGTAGTAGGCGGCGACAGCCTTCTCGACAGACGGCATGCTGACTTCGGTGTACTCGGCGCCCTGTGCTTCGAGTTCGTCGAGTGCGGCCCAGAAGGCTTCCTCGACGCCGTCGTCAGCACCTTCGACGAGTTCCGTCGGGACGCCGATGGTGAGGCCGTCGACGTCGCCGGTGGCGGCCGAGGCGTAGTCGGAGTCCGCGCCTTCCTCGCGGGTGGTCCCGTCTCGTTCGTCGGGGCCGGCGATGACGTCGAGGAGTGCGGCGGCGTCTTCGACAGTGGGTGCGATTGGACCGATTTGTTCGAGTGAGTTCGCGTAGGCGACGAGGCCGTAGCGCGAGACGAGGCCGTAGGTGGGCTTGATGCCGACGACGCCACAGAACGCGGCGGGACAGCGGATAGAGCCACCCGTGTCGGAGCCGAGTGCGAGGTCAGCCTCGCCGGCGGCGACGGCGGCGGCAGACCCACCCGAGGACCCACCGGGGACGCGCGATTCGTCCACGGGGTTCTTCGTCGGGCCGAACGCCGAGGTTTCGGTGGTCGTCCCCATCCCGAACTCGTCCATGTTGGCCTTGCCGACGATGGTGGCACCGGCGTCCTTCAGAAGTTCGACCACTGTCGCGTCGTAGGGCGGGACGTACTCGTCGAGCATCGCAGAGCCACAGGTCGTCCGGACGCCCTTCGTGGAGATGTTGTCCTTGACGGCGATGGTCTTCCCGCTGAGTGGGCCGTCTTCGTCGTTCTCGACCGTCTCTTTCGTGATGAATGCGTTCAGAGACATCAGGACACCCGCGGGCCTTTGAAGAAGCCGTCTTCGGTCTCTTCGGCGTTCGAGAGCGCCTCCTCCTGAGTCAGTCCGTCGCGGACCTCGTCGGGGCGCATCACGTTCACCAGTTCGTCTTCTCGGTCGACTTCGGGAACCTCGTCGAGGGCGTCGAAATACTCGAGGATGTCCGCGAACTGCGTCGTGAACTCCTCGACTTCGTCCTCGTCGAGGTCGACCCGTGCCAACTCGGCGACGTGTCGAACCTCGTCGGCGTCGACGGGCGTATCGCTCATATATCGCAGGTGACGGAGACTGGGAGTAAGGGTTTCGGTGTGCGCTCTTTCGGTTCGTGACTCAGGGGCACACGATTCGGCGACTCACCGGCCGGGTGTGTTCGCAAAGCGCCCGAATTTTGTCGTTATCGTGCCGCCAGATATAAGTAACCGGCCTCAATACGAATAGGTGGAGAACGACCGTTCCCAGTTGCTTCTCTCGCACACAAATGACAGATAGTGTCCGACGCTTCACGACCGGTAACGCGCGCGTGCGCAAACAGGATAACGAGAAAACTGACGGCGAGCAGACGGCCGAACGCGGCCACGAAGAGACTGTTGCATGTCCCGAATGTGGGTCGACGAAGCTCGTCTCCGACACGGAACACGGCGAGACGGTCTGTAACGACTGCGGACTCGTCGTGGAAGAAGACGAGATAGACCACGGACCGGAGTGGCGGGCATTCAACTCCTCGGAGAAAGACAGCAAGTCCCGCGTCGGTGCCCCGACGACCAACATGATGCACGACAAGGGGCTTTCGACCAACATCGGGTGGCAGAACAAAGACGCCTACGGGCGTTCGCTGTCGTCGCGCCAGCGCGAGAAGATGCAGCGACTCCGGACGTGGAACGAACGCTTCCGCACCCGGGACTCCAAGGAGCGCAACCTCAAGCAGGCACTCGGCGAAATCGACCGCATGGCGTCCGCACTCGGCCTCCCGGACAGCGTCCGCGAGACGGCCTCGGTCATCTACCGCCGTGCCCTCAACGACGACTTGCTCCCCGGGCGCTCCATCGAGGGCGTCGCCACGTCGTCGCTGTACGCCGCCGCCCGCATGGCGAGTACACCCCGGTCGCTCGACGAGATTACGAACGTCTCTCGGGTCGAAAAGGACGAAATCGCCCGGACGTATCGGTACGTCGTCCGCGAACTGAAACTCGAAATCAAGCCTGCAGACCCCGAGCAGTACGTCCCGCGGTTCGCCAGCGACCTCGGACTCTCCGACGAGTCTGAGCGACGCGCACGACAACTCTTGAAGACCGCCAAAAAGCAGGGGGTACACTCCGGTAAGTCGCCCGTGGGCCTCGCCGCCGCCGCCGTCTACGCCGCGTCGCTTCTCACCAACGACAAGGTGACGCAGAACGAAGTCTCGGACGTCGCCAACATCTCCGAGGTGACGATTCGGAATCGCTACCACGAACTGCTCGAAGCGGAAGAGCAGATTCAGATGCCGTAACTCGGCAGCGCCTTTTCAGTCGTTAAACGCGTCTTCCGGAGCGTACACCATCTCCATTTGGCGACCACGCTCGTCTTCTTCTGAATCTTCAGGCAGAGTCGACCGGTTCTCTTTTGACGCGGTCACAGCCAGCACAAACGCATCGAGTACGTCGTCGAATGTGACGTCATCAAATTGGTTTGTCGCATCTGCAAGAGCACTCAAGGCGTCGCCAGCATCGAACTTGCCACTATCCTCAAGAATCCCAATACGCTCTACAATTCCTGCATCAGAGTGGTCGTCTGATTTCGAAAAGTTCAGCGGTTCACCACCATTCAGTGCGGCAAAACAAACTTCAGGGTGGCTCTCCCGGAGGTTATCCTGACGTCCCTCGGGGAGATATTCCTCAATTTCTGCGATTTTGTCGATGATACCCAATGATTGGCTCGTCAAACTCTTTCCCGTCACCTCGCGTTGTTTTGCAATCGCGTCCTCGTCGTTATGATGCGTTTCCCAAGCCTCGACTGCTTCCCGTATCGGGACCTGAAACACGCTCGAAGACCGGGGATAAATTGCAGACCGCGCCTCACTGTCGCAAAGACGTGGGGTCCCAACCGCGTCGCCATCGTTATCGCTCGACCGTAGCCCTATTGGAACGTCGACGAGGGCCAGTTCGGCATCAGAATACTCCTCCGACAGTTCTTCAAATGACGTTCTTGCGCTCGTCCCGAGGTGTTTCCCATTCTCGTCTACTTCGACGGCAAGCCACCCCCCGTGACACCCATCAATTCCAACAAATGTCATGTTTTGATATATTTTCCAGCCCTCTTGAATGTTCGACCGCTTCCGCAACACCGATACACCATCTCCGAGAGCACCGTCTATGGAGACGACCAGACACTTCACCGCGACAGTCTACATCGTCAACGACGGCGCAGTCGCCCTCCACCGCCACGGACGTCTCGGCATCCGCATCCCGCCCGGCGGCCACGTCGACAGAGACGAACTCCCACACGAGGCAGGCTTGCGCGAAGTTCGCGAAGAGACTGGACTCGAACCCGAACTCGTCGACGACACAGACTCGGTTCCCGCCCCTGACGGCGAGGCACTGCCACAACCGCGCCAGCAGATGCTCTACGACATCAACGTCCACGACGGCGGGGCAGTCGGCCACCAGCACATCGACCACATCTACTACGCCCGCGTGGACTCCCGCGACATCGACCCTGCACCGGGTGAGGCGAGCACCGAGGCGTGGGACTGGTACGCTCCCGATGACCTCCGCGAGTCGAACCTCGACCCCGACACGGTGCAGTTCTCACTGGAGGCTATCGACGTCGTCTCGGGCGACAGTAACTGACGCCAAAAGAGCCAGCCAGATTCACTCCAACAGCGACTCGACGTACTGCTCGACGTGGTTCTCCATCCGGCGTTTGAACCCCGCCTGCCGGGCGAGTCTGTCGAGTTCCCGAGACGCGTAGGTGCCGTACTGGACCGCCTTCTTGTCCGCTTCTGCTACCGACTCGGGGAGAATCTCCCGAGCGGCCGTTCTGAGTGCGACCTTTCGTCGGCCGTCCGCGACGAGTAACTCCCCCGGAAGCGGGAGTGCCGCCTCGACCACCCGGTCGTGGAGGAGTGGTGCGACCGGTTCGACACCTGCCGCACGAAGCGTGAGAACGTCGCGTTCGAGTTGGTCCGGAAGCGTGAGCACCATCTCGCGGGCGGCACCGCGAACCGTCTCGGCTTCGACTCGGGGGTCGTCGGGTGCCTTGGCGACTTTGGCGTATCCGCCGAACAGTTCGTCCGCGCCCTGTCCGACTGCGAGTCGGTCGTAGCCGTCGGCAGCGACGCGTTCAGCGAGCAAGTAGAGCGGGAGGACGATTTGGACGTCCATCGGGTTCGTCCGCCCCAGTGCGGCGACGATTTCGGGCACGGCACGCTCGATGGCGTCGTGGGTGAGTTCGACGACACGGAGGTCACGGTCCATCGCCTCGGCAGCGTCACGGGCGGCGGCGATGTCGTGAGACCCCTCGAAGCCGACGACGTAACACGGGGCGTCCGGCACGCCGGCGGCGACGACGGCAGAGTCCACGCCGCCGGAGAACGCGACGGCGAGTCCGTCGGCGGAGACGGCACGCACCGACTCGAAGACGGCGTCGCGAACACGTTCGACTGCCGCGTCGGAATCGGCCGCCACCGCCGGCGACGGGAGCGTCCAGACCTGTTCGTCGCTGGTGTCGTCACCGGTCGTCGGGCGTGCGTGTCCCGGTGGAACGGCGATAGGGTCCGAGAGGTCACGGTGGTCGAACGACCACGTTTTCGGGTCGTCGCGTTCGGAGAAAATCGGTTGCCGGCCGAGGACGTCGCGGACGAGTCGCCCGTCCACCTCGCCAGCGAACCCGGCAGTCCCGGGGAGTGGGTCACGCTCAGAGAGGGCCGTTCGAACGAGTGTCTCGTCCGCGCCGCGCATCACAGCAGGTCAGACAGGGCGTGTTTCACGCGGCGTTTCGCGCCACCAGCGGCCTGCTGGAAGGAGATACGCCACGGCGTCTTGCTCCCGACGACGCTCGTCCGACCGTCGGCGACGGCGTCGAGAATCGCGTCGGCGGTTCGCGTGTCGGTGCCGACTTCGGTGACGGCCTGTCCGACCATCTCGCTGATGTGGGCGTCGCTGCCGGCGGTCATCGGGAGGTTCCAGTTCTTCGCGAAGCGTTCTGCACGCTGGTTTGCGATGCCGGTGAGCAGTCGGGAGTTGTAGACTTCGATGGCGTCCGCGTTCGCGAGTTGCGCACGCGAGATGTGAGGGGCGACGCCGTGGCGCGACTTCTGGAACGGGTGTGGGACGACGGCGATACCACCGGCCTCGCGGATTCGGTCGAGCGTCTCGTCGTACGACAGGCCTGCAGGAATGAGTTCACGGACGCCGAGTGCGAGGACGTGCCCTGCGGCGCAGGTGACTTCCATCCCCGGAATGCCGACGAGGCCGTAGTCAGATGCGAGGGCCGCCGCTTCGAGACTCGCGTCGATTTCGTCGTGGTCGGTAACTGCAAGCGCGTCCAAGCCGACGGCCACCGCCTGTTCGAGGAGGTATTCGACCGGGTCCCGGCCGTCGTACGAGAGCGACGAATGCGAGTGCAACTCGACCGATAACACGAGATAACCTAACAAATGAGGCTAAAAAAGCCCCCCGGTCCTCGTTCGATAGGTGTGTTTGAGTCACACAGACCACCTCGCAGTGGTGACCGGTTCGGCCTGCTGACAGTCCCCGGGCGAGGACATACTACCGGAACTGGACAAAATGTAAGAATACAGATATAATAGTCCAGCAGACAACTATCTCGTACGGTGGTCAGCACCGAGAGCGGTGGAACCACCACGGAGAAGAGAGATGACAGTACGAGACATCGCACGGCCAAAGGGCGAACTGGTAACAGCGAAACTGGACACGTCGATTCGAGACGTGGCGAAGATGATGGACGAGAAGATGGTTGGGTCCGTCGTCGTCGCCAACGGTGACACCATCGAGGGAATCATCACGGACCGCGACATCGCGCTCAAATGCGTCGGCACGGGCGGCGACCTGAGTGGGATGACGGCGAAAGACGTCATGACGGAGAACCCGTTCACCGTCGATGCGGACACCGGCGTCTACGACCTGTTCCGACAGATGCGTGAGCACGGCGTCCGACGGGCACCCATCGTGGACGGCGGGAAACTCAGTGGTATCGTCACCATCGACGACTTACTCGTCCTCCTCGAAGACGAGATGCACGAACTGAGCGAGATTATCCGCGCGGAATCGCCGCCGTACACGCCCGCGTGACGGTGCGGCGTGCACCACGACGACCGACGGGCGTGCACCACGACGACCGACGACGCTATTTTTGGGCACGTTCGTGCACATGGAAAGGGTTTACAATGTGCGTTCTGACCATACCAATGAATGACGCTTCCCGACGCGGACCGCGACCTCGTCGTCGCCGAACTCGGCCGAGACCCGACGCCGGCCGAGGAGATGCTCTTCGAGAACCTGTGGAGTGAACACTGCGCCTACCGGTCGTCTCGCCCCCTCCTGTCGGCGTTCGACTCGGAAGGCGACCAGGTCGTCATCGGACCTGGTGACGACGCTGCCGTCGTCTCGCTGGACGAAGACACGTACATCACGCTCGGCATCGAGAGCCACAACCATCCGTCGTACGTGGACCCCTACGACGGCGCGGCGACCGGTGTCGGTGGCATCGTCCGCGACACCCTCTCTATGGGTGCGTACCCCATCGCCCTCGCAGACAGCCTCTACTTCGGTGATTTCGGTCAGGAACACTCACGCTACCTCCTCGACGGCGTCGTCGAAGGAATCGCAGATTACGGTAACGCAATCGGCGTCCCGACGGTCACCGGCGCGACGTCGTTCCACGAGAAGTACGAGGGCAACCCCCTCGTCAACGTCGCCTGTGTCGGCCTGCTCTCGGCGGACCGTCTCGTCACGGCAGTGGCACAGGAGGCGGGGAACAAACTCGTCCTCGTCGGCAGTTCGACCGGCCGGGACGGCCTCGGCGGCGCGTCCTTCGCGAGCGAGGACCTCGCAGAGGACGCCGAGACCGAAGACAGACCGGCAGTGCAAGTCGGCGACCCCTACACGGAGAAACTGCTCATCGAGTGCAACGAAGCACTCCTCGACGAGGAACTCGTCGAGTCCGCGCGTGACCTCGGTGCGGCGGGCCTCGGCGGCGCGTCGTCGGAACTCGTCGCAAAAGGTGGCTACGGTGCACACATCGACCTGAACGCCGTCCACCAGCGCGAACCCAACATGACCGCCTTCGAGATTCTCCTCTCGGAGTCCCAAGAGCGCATGTGTTACGAGGTGACGCCAGAGAACGTCGAACGCGTCCAGGAACTCGCAGACCGCTTCGACCTTGGAAGCGCCGTCATCGGCGACGTCGCCGAGGGCAACTACGTCTGTACGTTCGACGGCGAGACTGTCGTGGACGTGCCGCCGATGTTCCTCGCTGAGGGCGCGCCGATGAACGACTTAGACGCCGTCGAACCCGAACCTGCCGAGCGCGACCTCCCCGAAATCGACCTCGCGACGGCACTCGAAGCGGTCGTCGCCGACCCCAACACCGCATCCAAAGAATGGGTCTACCGGCAGTACGACCACGAAGTCGGCCTGCGGACGGCACGCCGTCCCGGTGACGACGCGGCACTCCTCGACATCCCGGAAGCGGAGACGAAACTCGCCTTCACCGCCGGTGCTGACCCCAACTGGACGAACGCGGCGCCCTACGAGGGTGCCCGCGCCGTCGCCTTCGAGAACGCGACCAACCTCGCCGCGAAGGGCGCGAAACCACTCGCAACCGTGGACTGCCTGAACGGCGGCAACCCCGAGAAACCCGACGTCTACGGCGGGTTCAAGGGTATCGTCGATGGCCTTGCAGACATGTGCAGTGCGCTCTCCGTTCCGGTCGTCGGCGGCAACGTCTCGCTGTACAACGACTCCGTCTCCGGCCCGATTCCGCCGACACCGACGCTCGCGATGGTCGGCACCGCAGACGGCAACTCACCGGGCATGTCGCTGTCGGGCGAGGGCGACCTGTTCCTCGTCGGTTACCCGGGCGACGCGCTCGGCGGGTCGACACTGCTGAATCAGGTGGGCGGGTCCGACGCCTTCCCGACGCTCCCCGACGGCGAGGACGCCGCGGCGGTCATCGAGACGATTCGGGCCGTCGCCACCGACGATTCGACGCGCGCCGTCCACGACGTGAGCCACGGCGGCATCGCAGTCACGCTCGCCGAGATGGTCACCGACGACGTGGGCGTAGACGTCGCTGTCGAGAACTTTGTGCAACTCTTCGACGAGACGCCGGGTCGCGTCGTCGTCGAAAGCACGGACGTGGACGCACTCGTCTCCCTCGCCGGCGGCGTGCCAATCTACGAACTCGGGACGACCACCGACAGCGGCTATCTGGGTGTGACCGTCGACGACGACTACGTCGCCTTCGACGCCCCGAAAATCGCCGACCTGCGTGACGTGCTCGCCCGCGAACTCGACTAGAACGAACCCACGAACTGCGTCAATCGACCCCCCGCGTCAGGGTTCGAGGACGACTTTTCCGCTCGACTTCCGGTCTTCGATGTACTGGTGTGCTGCAGCGGCGTCTTCGAGTTCGAATCGCTCACCGACGACGACTTCGAGGTCACCGGCCGCGAGCAGTTCCGAGAGTTCGGGGACCGCACCGAGGACAGACTGAGGGCGTGTCTGCATCGCGTTGCCGAGGTGGAATCCGACGACGGACTTGTTCTCGAAGAGCAGTCGCGTCGTGTCCGCTTTGGCAATCTCTCCGGAGGCGGCGCCGTAGGTGACGACTCGGCCGAAGTTCGAGAGCGCGTCGAGACTGTGTTGGAACGTCTCGCCGCCGACGCCGTCGAGGACGAGGTCCACGCCGTCGCCGTCCGTCTCGGCGTCGATGACGTCGCGGAAGTCTTCTTCGGTGTACTTGATGCCGTGGTCGAGTCCGAGTCGCTCCGCGAGCGCGAGTTTGTCGTCGGTGCTCGCAGTGCCGAACGTCTCGGCACCGGCGAGCGAGGCGAGTTGCACTGCCGCGGTGCCGACGCCGCCCGCCGCGGCGTGAATCAACACGCGCTCGCCAGATTCGACCTCACCCCATCCGTGGAGGCAGTTGTAGGCGGTGAGAAACTGCACGGGGAACCCGGCGGCCGCAGCGAACGACATCGATTCGGGAACGTCGAACAACCCGGCAGCACGGGTCGTGACGTACTCCGCGTACGCCCCGCCGCCCGTCATGGCGACGACGCGCTCACCGACGTCTCTCTCGACGCCCTCGCCCACCGCGTCGATAGTCCCTGCCGCCTCTAATCCGGGCGTGTACGTCGGTGTCGGCCCGTTGCGGTAGTGACCGCGTCGCTGCATGATGTCCGCGAAGTTGATACCCGCCGCCTCGACGGCGAGACGGACCTCTCCGGGACCGGGTTCGGGTTTCTCTACGTCTCGGACGTCGAGGGTGTCGCTACTCCCGTACTCGGTGACGACGATTGATTTCACAACTCTCGATGGTAGCGACAGCGACAAAAGGGGAGAGAAAGCGGAACTTTGGGTGGGTCGTCGGTTCTACGCGAGGAGCAGTGGCAGACCGAACGTGACCGCGAGGCCGACGACGAAGACGAGAATGCCCGTCGTGACCTGTCCCATCGTGAACTCCTGCATCGGCGAGGTGACACGCCCTTCTTGCTCGCCTTCGTGGTGGTCGTGGTCGTGGTCGCCTGCGTGGTGGTCGTCGCTCATACCCGACGCGACGGGTTCGTGATACAAAAACGCACCTAACCGTCGCTCGCGCGCATCGCGAGACGCGCCGCTGTCGGCGGACAACCTAAGGTTCATCCGTGAGACACGACGTGTATGGCTTCGGCACCCGCAGACGAGAACCGTCGTTGGTGGAAGGAGGCAGTCGTCTACCAGATTTACCCGCGGAGTTTCAACGACTCGAACGGCGATGGGGTCGGTGACATCCCCGGCATCATCGAGAAGGCAGACTACCTCGCGGACCTCGGCGTCGACTGCGTGTGGCTCAACCCGGTCTACGAGTCGCCGAACGCGGACAACGGCTACGACATCTCTGACTACCGCGCTATCATGGACGAGTTCGGGTCGATGAGCGATTGGAAAGCACTCCGCGACGCGCTTCACGAGCGTGACATTCGCCTCATCATGGACCTCGTCGTCAACCACTCCTCCGACGAACACGCGTGGTTCGTCAACTCACGTTCGTCGAAAGACGCAGAGAAGCGGGACTACTACTGGTGGCGCGAGGGCCGTGACCCGGAGGGCACCGACCTCGACCCAGACGACTACGACACACCCGACGGCGTCGAGGAGGTTCCGCCGAACAACTGGGAGTCGTTCTTCGGCGGACCGGCGTGGGCTTACGACGACCAGACCGGCGAGTGGTATCTCCACCTCTTCGACCGAAAGCAACCCGACCTGAACTGGCGGAACGAGGACGTTCGGAACGACGTCTTCGAGATGATGGAGTGGTGGTTAGACCGCGGCATCGACGGGTTCCGCATGGACGTCATCAACCTCATCTCGAAACCCGACGGCCTGCCGGATGCAGACCCAGCGAACGACATCGCGACCATCGACCGAGCGGTCAACGGCCCGCGAGTCCACGAGTATCTCGGTGAGATGCGTGACCGCGTCCTCGACGAGGACCTGCTCACCGTCGGTGAGATGGTCGGCGACGAGATGCCGCTGGAGACTGCACGACGGTACGTGACGCCCGGCCCCGAGGGCGATGGCCTCTCGATGATATTCCACTTCGAACACATGCTGCTCGACGAGGGCGACGAAGTGTGGGAGACAGTCGAGTGGGAACTCCCCGAGTTGAAGGCGGTTTTCGACCGCTGGCAGGCAGGACTGGCCGAGGAGGGCTGGAACTCGCTGTATCTCAACAACCACGACCAACCGCGAATGGTCTCGCGGTTCGGAGACGACGACCAGTACCACCGCGAGTCGGCGAAACTGCTCGCGACGCTCCTCCACACGCTCCGTGGCACGCCCTACATCTATCAGGGCGAGGAACTGGGGATGACGAACTACCCCTTCGAATCGCTCGACGAAGTCCGCGACGTCGCCACGCTGAACCCGATACAGAACGCGATTCGAGAGGGGGAAATCGACAGCTTCGAGGACGTCAAAGACGCCGTCCGAGCGAAGAGTCGTGACAACGCGCGAACGCCGATGCAGTGGAACGACGCCGACCACGCCGGCTTTACCGACGGCGACCCGTGGATACCGGTCAACCCGAACAAAGACCACATCAACGTCGAGGACGTCCGGGACGACCCGGACTCGGTCTGGCACTACTACCGCGAACTCATCGACCTACGGAGCGAGCGAGATGTCGTCGTCTACGGCGACTACGAACCACTCACGCCAGACCACGAGTCATTGTGGGTCTACACGCGGACGCTCGAAACCGACGACGGGAGAGACACCCTGCTGGTCGTCCTCAACTTCGCCAGCGACGAGACGGCGTTCGACCCGCCGGCAGACCTCGCTGGACGCGCCGCAGACGTCCTCGTCTCGAACTACGATACCGACGTCGACGCCGTCGAAGTGGACATCCTCCGCCCGTGGGAAGCACGCGTCTACGACCTGGGTTGAGGAACGTCGGTATCGGCGAAAAAACGTTGTCGTCTTGCCATTTGCGGTGCAAACCGACGGAGTAAAACACGGAGCCGAGTGAATTTCCATCGATGACAGATATCGACCGCGCGTGGTGGAAGGAAGCGGTCGTCTACCAGATATATCCGCGGAGTTTCAAGGATTCCGACGGCGACGGGATGGGCGACATCCCCGGCATCATCGAGAAGGTAGACTACCTTGCTGACCTCGGTGTCGACTGCGTGTGGCTCAATCCGGTTTACGAGTCGCCCGGCGTCGACAACGGCTACGATATCTCCGACTATCGCGCCATCATGCACGAGTTCGGGACGATGGCCGACTGGGAAGCACTCCGCGACGCGCTTCACGAGCGTGGCATCCGTCTCATCATGGACCTCGTCGTCAACCACACCTCCGACGAACACGCGTGGTTCGTCGACGCTCGGTCCGCGACGGATTCGGAGCACCGCGACTACTACTGGTGGCGCGAAGGACGCGACCCAGAACAGACGACGCTCGACCCGGACGACTACGACACACCCATCGGTGTGGACGAAGTGCCGCCGAACGACTGGGAGTCGTTCTTCGGTGGCCCCGCATGGACCTACGACGACCGGACTGGCGAGTGGTATCTCCACCTCTTCGACGAACGAATGCCTGACCTGAACTGGGAGACACCCAGTCTGCGCGAAGACCTGTTCGAGATGATGGAGTGGTGGTTAGACCACGGCATCGACGGGTTCCGCATGGACGTCATCAACCTCATCTCCAAACCCGAGGGCCTCCCGGACGGCGAAGACCCCACGGCAATCGTCAACGGGTCCGACAAGTTCGTCAACGGCCCTCGCGTCCACGAATACCTCTCGGAACTCCACGACAGAGTCCTCGCCGGCACGGACTCGATGACCGTCGGTGAGATGGCCGAACTCTCCATCGACGAGGCGAAGCGCTACGTCGGCGACGACGGCGACGGGATGAGCATGGTGTTCACCTTCGACCACATGCGCCTCGACATGACCGACGCCGGTCGGTGGTCCCACCGGGAGTCGTCGCCACGGGAACTCAAAGAGACGATGACCCACTGGCAGGAGGGACTCGCAGACGAGGGGTGGAACTCGCTGTTCCTCAACAACCACGACGAGCCTCGACAAGTCTCTCGATTCGGCGACGTGGAGCAGTACCGCCGCGAGTCGGCGAAACTGCTCGCGACGTTGCTTCACACGCTCCGCGGCACACCCTACATCTACCAGGGAGAGGAACTGGGGATGACGAACTACCCCTTCGAATCCCTCGACGAGATACGCGACGTCGACACCATCAAGAACGTTCGCGCCGCCCAGGAGTCCGGCCGTCTCGACGAATCCGACGTGATGGACCTCGTTCGGTATCGGACCCGCGACAACGCGCGGACGCCGATGCAGTGGAACGACGCCGAACACGCCGGCTTTACCGACGGCAACCCGTGGATGCCGGTCAACCCCAACAAAGAGAACATCAACGCCGAAGACGCCCGGGACGACCCGAACTCTATCTGGCACTACTACCGCGAACTCATCGACCTGCGGAGCGAGCGAGACGTCGTCGTCTACGGTGACTACGACCTGCGCCTCCGGGACCACGAGTCGCTGTGGGTCTACACGCGGACGCTCGAAACCGACGACGAGAGAGACTCTCTGCTAGTCGTCCTCAACTTCGCCAGTGACGAGACGGCGTTCGACCCGCCGGCGGACCTCGCCGGACGCGACGCAGACGTCCTCGTCTCGAACTACGACACCGCCGTCGACGCCGTCGAAGCGGACACCCTCCGCCCGTGGGAAGCACGCGTCTACGACCTCCACTGACTCTCGTCAGAGCGACGCTTCTTCGGCCAGAACCCCTCTCTCGAACCGAGGGTTCTCTACCCGAGCACCGTCGACGAACGCCTCTCGAACCGCGGCAGTCGACGCTCGAACTGGTGCGACACGAAAGTTGGTGACGTCGCCGACGACGTCACGGATGGTTCGAGAAATCGAGTCGCGTGCTTCGACTGGGGCGGCGAGTATCACTTCCGTGAACCGACAGTCTGCCGGGTCCCCGAGTTCGGAGACGAGGTCACTCGTCGCCTGTTGCAGTTCGATGCGGAATCCCCACGGCGTGACGAGGAACGTTCGGCGCTCATTTTCGGTCACGCCCCAGTCGCGCTGTCTCGCTCGCTCGACGACGGCCGACACGTCGTCGACGACGACACCGAAGTGGTCGAACGCGAGGCGAGGCCCCGGTGTGAGCGTCACGTCGGCCGTCCCGCCGCGATTCGTCTGGAGTCTGAGCGTGAATCCGTCAGGGGGCGTCTCGTCGGCAGCGAGCGAGACTGACTCGCCGTCTGCCGTGCCGAACCGTGCAACCGGTTCGATACCGTAGGCCGAGAGTGCTGCTGCCGCGTACTCGACATCTGGGACGTGATAGTGGAGGTGAAAGAGGCAGGGTCGCTCCATAGGTGAGGCGACTCCTCGGGACAGTATCAACGTAGCGCCAGAAACAACCCCATCTGCGTGTCTGTCAGGTATCGGTTCCGCGGTCACCCATCGAGCGTGTCGATACCGACGACGCTGTAGATTGGACAGCTTTCGGCGGTGGCGGTGACGAACAACACCGCGGCGAGGAAGAGCGCACCACCGGCGATACCGGCCGTCGTGCGCGCGTCCCACGGTTGCAGATAGAGCACGCTCATGGAGACGACGGTGACGAGAAATCCGAGGGCGAGACGAACTCCTTTGTCCAACGAACCGACGTTTTGCTTCATGTCTCTCTATTGGCGTGGAACCGTAGAGTACTCTCGTGATGACTCCCGGTGAGCGGGAACGACGCATTCCGTGGTCGGTCGGAACGCCGTCGCGTCCCGCCTGCCGTAGTCGAAACGGTGAAACGGTTCTTCCGCCAAGGCTTCGGTAGCGAATGCTCACGAAGCGCATCATCCCCTGTATCGACGTCGACCTGGACGACGACGGCAACCCGGCCGTCTACACCGGAGTCAACTTCGAGGACCTGAAGTACACGGGCGACCCCGTCGAGATGGCCAAACTGTACAACGAGGCGGGGGCAGACGAGTTCGTCTTCCTCGACATCACCGCCTCGGCCGAAGGCCGCGAGACGATGCTCGACACCGTCTCGAAAGTCGCCGACGAGGTGTTCATCCCGCTGACCGTCGGTGGCGGTATCCGCACCCGCGACGACATCAAAGAGACGCTCCGGGCCGGCGCGGACAAAGTCTCTATCAACACCGCCGCGCTCCAGAACCCGACGCTCATCGAGAAGGGTGCGCGCTCGTTCGGGAGTCAGTGTATCGTCATCTCGGTCGACGCGCGCCGCCGCTACGACGAAGACGGCGAGTACTACGCCGAAGTCGACGGCGAGTCCTGCTGGTTCGAATGCACCGTCAAAGGCGGGCGCGAGGGAACCGGCGTGGACGTCGTCGAGTGGTCGCGCGAGGCCGAATCACGCGGTGCCGGTGAGTTGTTCATCAACTCCATCGACACCGACGGAACGAAAGACGGCTACGACATCCCGCTGACGAAGGCCGTCTGCGACAACGTCTCGACGCCCGTCATCGCCTCCTCGGGGTGCGGCGGTCCCGAAGACATGTACGAGGTGTTCACCGAAGCGGGCGCAGACGCCGGCCTCGCCGCCTCTATCTTCCACTTCGACGAGTACTCTATCCGCGACGTGAAGGAGTATCTCGACGACCACGACGTGCCGGTTCGACTGTAAGCCACCGGGCACATCGACGCAGGTGGATGGTGTCGACGACGCAGGTGGCCGGTGACGACGACGCAGGTGGCCGGTGTCGACGACGCAGATGGACGGTGACGAACGGTCGTGCATCCACAGCGCAGTCGAAACCAATCTTCACCATGCCAGCGGCCGTACTCTCTGTTCCATGACCGACGATTCTTGGCTCACAGCACTCAGACAGCACCGCGAGCAGAAAGACCGCTATCTCGCGAGCGACCGCCACTCGCCGATTCCGCCGGACCAGCGCGAGGAGTTCGATGGCCTCGACTACTTCGAACCCGACTCCGACCTCCGGTTCGAACTCGAACTGCAGGCGTACGACGACCCGGAAACCATCACCATCGGCACGTCAACCGAGGGCGAACGCGACTATCTCGTGTGGGGTCAGTTCACGTTCGAAGTCGACGGCGAGACGTACACACTCGACGCCTATCGCAAGACACCGGACGAAGACCGCCTGTGGATTCCCTTCCGCGACGAGACGAACACGAAGGAAACCTACGGCGCAGGGCGCTATCTCGACCTCGAATCCGAAGACCGGACAGACGACGGTCGCTGGGTGCTCGACTTCAACTACGCGTACAGCCCGTTTTGTGCCTACTCGCCACGATACGAGTGTCCGCTCGTCCCGATGGAGAACTGGCTTCCGGTCCGCATCGAGGCGGGTGAGATGGATTACGAAGGTCCGGCAGGAGCAGACGGTGACCACGGCGCGCACGGACACGGCCACGCGGATTGAGGACGGCTTCGTCAGTCACCGCCGCCATCTACTTCGACCGGCGACAGTCTCCCGACGAGCCGATGGCTCGAAGCGCAACGAAACGAGAGTAGTGTGGGCAGGTTACGCGTCGATTCCGGCTTCGTAGGCTGCCGTGAAGTCGTCGGCAGTGTCCTGAACGGCGCGTGCCGCATCGGCGAGGGCGTCGAGTGGGTCGACGCCTGCTTCGGTCTTGATAGAGAGCACCGGGTCGGTCTGACCACCAGACTGCTCGGGGTTCACGTCGTACGTCGCCGCAGTCACGCCCTCGGTCTGGAGGAGTTCACCCTTCATGACGTTCATGAAGGTGTGGTCCTCGCCGCCGATTTCGATGCGGAGTTCCTCGTCGGTCTTGTCGATGACCCGCAGTTCCATGGCTCTCCGTTCCGTCCAGCGGCGTTTTAACGTTTCGTCTCGGGAACAGGGACGAGTTCGTCGACGTCTACCTCGGTGTCGGCCGCGAGGTACTCGTCGCCGTCCCGTTCGACGACGCCCTCGGCGACGAGGTGGTCCAGATGAGCGAACGCTTCGCCGGGACCGTGGAGGATGTGGATGGCAGAGAGGTCACCGAAGAGGTGGGCGCTCACCGTCCACGCGTCGGCGGGGCCGTGTTCGTCCAGCACCGAGAGGACGCGTTCAGTTCGCTCGCGGTGGTGTTCGGCGATGACCCGTGCGCGACCTGCTGGGTCGTCGATTGGGTCGCGATGGCCCGGCCACGCGCGAGTGAAGTCTGCGTCCGCGAGTCTCGCGAGACTGTCCAGATACGTCTCCAGCGGTCGGTCGACGCGAAGGTCTGCGCCGCCGACGTTCGGCGTGTACTTCGGGAGAATGACGTCGCCGACGAACGCCTCTCGGCCGTCGTCACCGTCGAAGGCGAAGGCGCTCAACCCGGCGGCGTGACCGGGGAGGTGGACGACTTCGAGTTCGCCGTCGCCGGCGGCGATTCTGTCGCCGTCTTCGACTGTCGTCACGTCGACGGCGTCGCCCTGCAGTTCGACGTGACCGTCGAGGAACGAAGTGACCTCGTCGAGTGGGCCGTCGGGGATACCCCACTCTTCGAACCGTCGTTCACGAATCTGTCGTTCGGCGTCGAGCGCTTCCGGGTCGCCGGCGACGATGCCCGCGTCTCCTTCGTGGACGTACACGTCGGCACCGCTTTCGGCCTGCAGTTCACCTGCAAGCCCGGTGTGGTCGGCGTGCCAGTGGGTGAGCACGATGGCATCGAGGTCGGAAATCTCGTGTCCTGTGGCGTCGAGTCCGTCGCGGAGGTCACGACGGACCGAGTCGGTGGCGACGCCGACGTCGACGAGCGTCGGTCGCTCGCCCGGGATGAGGTAGGCGTTGTTCCGCCCTTCGAAGACGGTGTTTCCTAACCGGATTCGTTCCATGCGAGCACCTGGCCGTCGAGGTTCATGATTATTCCGAAGGGACTTGCGAGGGTCCTGCCGGTGACTCGCCCGGTACATTCAAAAGCCATCCTTGCATCGACTTTCACATCGAATGCCGGTGGACTTCTACGAACTCCTCGGGGTCGAATCCGACGCCGAGACAGGCGAAATCAAACAAGCCTTCCGTCAGAAGGCGCGGGAGTATCACCCCGACGTCAACGACGACGAACGAGCGACGGCCCAGTTCACCGTCGTCAGGAAGGCCTACGAAGTCCTCACCGACGACGCCGAACGGGCGGATTACGACCGCATGGGTCATCGAACGTACGTCGACAAGCGACTCGACGGACTCAACAAGTTCAGGTTCCCCGGACAGGCCGGCAGTGGGTCGTCGGGTGGGTCCTCGTCACGCTCGTCGTCTCGTTCGTCGTCCAATACGTCCTCTCGCTCGTCGTCCTCCAGTTCGTCATCTTCCCGTTCGTCCCGTTCTTCAGGGTCCTCCCGCTCGTCTCGTTCGACCAGTTCGTCGAGTCGAACGGGTTCGACATCGTCGTCGCGTTCGTCGTCGCGGACATCGTCTGGCACGTCGTCACGTCGCTCCAGTCGGTCGAATACGTCGTCGCAGTCGGGTTCGTCCCGTGGGTCGTCCACGGGAAGGTCGTCGCGGAGTCGGGGAACGACGTCGCGCACCGGTGGCGCGGGGACGACCAGTCGCTTCGAAAAAGAGCGCCAGCAGTCGAAGACGACGACGGCCGAACCGACGGCACCGAAAGCACTCTGGTACGGATGGGGTGTGACGCTCGTCGCGCTGGTCGGATATCTCGCTGGGCTCGGCAGATACCTCACCGGTGAGGGTGCTGCGCTCGTGTCGGCGCTCGCGGCTATCGACACGTCTGCGCCGACTCCCGCATTACTCGCGGCGTCACCCCTCTCGCTTCCGAGTATCGCGACGCTACAGACTGCGGCGTCGTCGGCGCCGACGACGCTTGTTCTCCCCGGGGCGGCACTCGTCCTCGCCGTCTCGCTCGTCGTCGTCGTCGCCCGGTTCGGACACTCGTGGACGACGTGGCTCTACGCGCTGGCGGCCATCGTCCCACTCGCGATACTCGCGGCGGGGGCCGTCGGCGTCTCTCGCCCCCTCGTCGTCGACGTCGCTGGTCTCGTCATCTTCCCACTCCTCGGTGCCGGGGGGTTCACCGTCGACGTGGGGCGGTATCTCTTCGCCACGCGGTGAGCGGTCACGCCGCCCCGCCCGGGGTCGGTTGTCGCCTTCGATTTTTTGTCGTCGCGCTGTGAAGTCCTGCACATGTCGATTGCCGGTGGGCACGTCAGACGAGTTCGACTCCGTGTGGCCAATGCGTATCTCGTCACCCGTGGCGACGAGACAGTCCTCGTCGACGCCGGAACTCCGTGGGACCGTGACAGACTCCTGGGGAGCATCGCCGACGCAGGATACGACGCGGGAGACATTGACCGTGTGCTGTTGACCCACTACGACTTCGACCACGTGGGGACGCTCGCCACACTCGGCCTCCGGACGGACGCCACGATTCACGCTGCCGAACCGGACGCGTCGTATCTCACCGGGGAGTCGAACCCACCGCTCCGGTCGCACAAAGGTGCCGCCCAGCGACTCGCCGCCCCGTTCCTCGACAGGCCGACGAATCCGGTCGAGAGAGTCGACGATGGCGACGAGGTTGCTGGTTTCGTCGCGTATCACACGCCCGGACACACGCCCGGGCACACGGCGTACGTCGACGAACGACTCGGGGTTGCGTTCGTCGGCGACATGGTTCAGGAACGAGGTGGCCGACTCGTCCCCGCGCCCTGGGTAATCACGGGTGACACCGACCGAAACAGACTGAGTATCCGCGAGTTCGCCGCTCGCTGTCCACCGGTCGACGTCGTCGCGATGGGACACGGCGACCCGATAGTCGAAAACGGGTACGGAGCGCTCAAGCGCGTCGCCGACCGCGTGTGAACGTTTCACTCGGCTAATACTTTAGGAGAAGAGCGCGTCAGTTTCGGTATGAAGAACACCTCCAGACGGACGTTTCTCAGGGGTGGGACCGTCCTCGGTATCGCAGCACTCGCAGGGTGTGCCGCACCGAGCATCGAGACGCGCGAAGAAGAGACGAGAGTCGTCTCACCGACTGGATTCGACTCACTCGAAGTGCGGAACATCAACGGGAGCGTCATCGTTGAGTCGTGGGACGGAGAGGATATCCAGCTACAAATCGTCAAACGTGGGTTCTTCACTGACGACCTCGAGTCGGCAGAGGTCGACGTTTCAGGTGACGACACACTCACCATCGCTCGAATCGTCCGCGGCGAAGAACCGGGCCTCGTCATCGTCGAACTCACCGTCCGTGTGCCTGCTTCCTTCCCCGTCACGCACGTTTCCTCGTCGACCGGATTCGTCGATGTCAGAGGGACAGTCGGTGACCTCGAAGTCCGAACGACGAACGGGAAACTCGAGGTTCGGCGCATCGATGGATTCGTCTCACTCGCGACGACCAATGGGAAAATCACGGCGCTCGAACTCGGTGGCGTCGACGACGTGCGAACGACAAACGGGTCTATCGACGTCGACGTCCGTGCGATTCGTGGCGAGACGCGTATCGAGACGACGAATGGTCGGATACACGCCGCAGTTGCAGACACGGTGGGAGCAGCGCTCGTTGCACAGACCTCGACAGGTTCGGTCGACGTGAGTGGTCTCTCGCTCTCTGACGCCAGCGTCTCACGAACACGAGTCACCGGGACACTCGGAGACGGTGGGCCGTCGCTCACCGTGTCGACGACTAACGGCGACATCGACCTGTCGCTCTTGGATGAGTAGAGAGCGGGGACCGCGGCCGAGCGCGAATCCCCGGACTGACCAAGCCACTGCGAGGAGCACCAATCTCACAGTTGCCTGACGCGCCCGGCGGAAATGAATCGAACCACGCGCGTCACCAACACCTATGGCAGTAGTTGTAAAAAGTCCTTTGTTCTCGCCAATTAGGGCCACGGCCTCCAGAACCACTGGATAATCATGCTCTTATGTGAGGCCAATCGCCGAGAAAACTGAACAAAGCAAAACCTTAATGGTTCTTGGTGGACGAACGGCAGGCAGAATCGTGAAGAATTTAGAGAATCGAACGACGTCGGCCGAATCGGTGTGACGATTGCCTACCGGACGAGATACGGTTCGTCACCGGGGTTGAACCGTCCGAGGTCGCTCTCGCGACGGAAATCGGTCGATTGGAGCGTCAACAGGCCCGCCACGAGTTCGTCGTGGTCACCGTCGTCCCACTCCGCTGGGTCCTTGATGGGGACGACGAGAAAGCCACTGCCTCGAATCTCGGTGCCGTGAAGCGTCTCCATATCGACGTCCGTCTTCCACCCGACTGAGGTGAAGTTGTTCAGGACGTGGTTCGTCGCCGTCGCGCCGACTGGCAGCAGTACGTGGGCGGCAATCGCGCGAAGTTCCGCGTCGAAGAACCGCTCCATATCGGTGTACTCAGCCCTTGTCGGCGAATCCTCCGGGACGCACATGTGAAGGTACGACATGAACGTCTTCTCGACAGTCGGTTCGTCACCTGCCGTCTCCAGAAGCGTAGAATCGACGAGTGCCGCCTGCAGTCGTTTCCCTGCGTCGTTCGTAAAGGGAACGCCCGTCTCGATCCCACCGTGAACCAGTGGGTGGTCACCGATGACGTGGAAGTCTGCGTTGGCGTCGCCATAGCCCGGGACGAACCGGTCACACGACGGTCGCATGCCAAACGGGTTGCTCGTGCGGTCGGTTACGTTCCTCACGATATCTCCTGAGGTGTCGTGTGATAAAGAAGACGTGGTTCGTTCCGGTATCGTACACGAACGAGCGTGAGAGATTGGACCGGCGCCGTCAGAGTTCGACCCCAGAGGGGATGAGACTCCGACCACGAAGCAGACTGCCATCCACGTCGTAGACGAGGAACATCGACTTCTCGAACGTCGCGAAGTGCTCGTCTTCGATAGCGACGTCGACCCGATATCGACCGTCCGCCTCGTCTGTGCTCCGCCCGTACTCACGGGCCGCACCGATGAACTGGAGGACGTCTACTGCGTCGGCGTTCAGTTCGAGGACGTAGTCGCCCGTCAACCGGTCGGTGACGCTCACGACACCTCGTGTCTCCGGGTCGGTGAGTGGCCCTTGGAGACGTAACGATACGTCGAGGTCCTCCGCGTCAAGGACCTCTCCATCGGGACCGGAGAACCGTTCTCGGAGGTCTTCGGGTGGGCCATAAAAGTCGATAGATACTGTCGGCTGGCGAGGGCTCCGGTCGTCCTCGTACCAGTCGACGTCACGAACGTCAAGTTCGAAGTAATCACGCCGCATTCCGTACCGGTAGTTTGTATGTGACCGCCTATTAACGTGACGCCCCCACACAGTGTTGTGTCAGGGCGTAATACTGACGGCGAGCCAACACTCCCGGTCCGCCACGCGAGGTGAGCGCGCCGGGTCCACACCGACTGTCGCTTCGTCGAGAAGGTCGGTAGTTTTTACCCGTCACACCGTGGCGATTCTCGCATGGTCTGGGTCCGGTCTGAACACGCAGGCGCACTCGCTGTCGTCTCGACGTGGCTCTGTGCGCTCGTCCCGTGGAACATCTCCTACACATCGAGTATCGCCGGTGTCAGCCTCCTCTTCGTCAGATTCCCGTTCGTCGAAATCCAGTACGCGTGGGGGCTCTCACAGCGCGTCGCCGTTCGCGACCCGCTGACGGCGCTGTCGCTCCAGTCAGGACAGACCGTCGCCGTCGCCTATCAAGCGTGGACCCTCGCCGCCGCCGTGTTGGCACTCGCCGTGCTCTTTTCGTTCGGGTACTACCTGCGCGAGGACCGTGTCGAGGCCGGACCGGTCGACCCGGTCCGACTGCTCGGCGCGCTCCTCGGCGTCGTCGGTGTCGTCTTCGCAGCGTCGACGTACTTGCTCGCGACGCGCGGCATTCCGGGCATCCCACTGCCCCTCGGTGTCGTCATCTCGCTCGTCTTCGCTGGCATCTTGCTGACAGTCGAGCGTTCCTGATTCTCAGTGTACGGTTCATTTTAAGTAGTGACCTCACAAACCTCCCGACCAACCGATTCGGGTGACGATGCAACAAGATACCACGAGCGACACGAACGTACCCACCTCCCCGCCTGACCGTGGGGTCTTCCGACTGCTTCGTGACGGCGACTTCGACGTCGCCGTCTCCGAGAGTCGGCGTATCTTGCGCCGAACAGTCGAGATGCTTCGTGGGTCCACGCTGAACGTCCGGCCACTGATCCCCGACGACACTCCGCTTGGGACGTTCGACGTTCCGGCGGGGCACGAAGAAGTCGACCGGTACTGGGTGAACGCCCCCTACGCGTACGTCGTCGTCACCTTCGACACGAACGCGACTGCACACTACTTCCACGTCGTCGAACCGGACCTCGACGAGTTCGAATCGTCACTCCTCGAACGTGTCCGAACAGACATCCGCGACCCGCTTTTGTACAACCTCGACGTCGACCCTACCCGCGACGACGCACTCGTCACCGAACTCGCCTCGCTCCTCGAACAGTACGGCCTCGAACTGGAGATGCGGTCGTTCCACACCCTCCTGTACTACCTGTGGCGTGACTTCCACGGATACGGCCCCATCGACCCGTTGATGAGCGACCCGCACATCGAGGACATCTCCTGTGACGGCTACGACCTGCCACTCTTCGTCTACCACGACGAGTACACCGACATCGAGACGAACATCTCCTTCGAGAGTGAGGAACTCGACAACTTCGTCGTCCGTCTCGCACAGCGGTCCGGTCAGCACATCAGTGTCGGTGACCCCGTGCTCGGGACGACGCTCCCCAACGGCGCTCGGGCCGAACTCGCACTCGGAGAGGAAGTGACGCCTCGCGGGTCGGCGTTTACGGTTCGCCTCTACGCCGAAGAACCGTTCACACCGATAGACCTCGTGGAGTACGGGACGTTCTCCATCGAGCAGATGGCGTATCTGTGGCTCTGCATCGAGCACAACAAGAGCCTCATCTTCGCTGGGGGAACCGCATCCGGGAAGACCACGTCGATGAACGCCGTCTCGATGTTCGTCCCCCCACGGTCGAAAGTGCTCTCTATCGAAGACACTCGTGAACTCGCACTGTACCACGACAACTGGTTGTCTTCGGTCACTCGCGAACGTCTCCACGACGACACCGACATCACGATGTACGACCTCCTGCGGTCGGCGCTCCGCCACCGCCCCGAGTACATCATCGTCGGCGAGGTCCGTGGGGAAGAAGCAGTGACGCTCTTCCAGGCGATGAACACGGGCCACACCACGTTCTCGACGATGCACGCGGACAGCATCGAGACAGTCATCAATCGCTTAGAGAACGAACCCATCAACGTCCCGCGTGCGATGGTGCAGTCGCTCGACCTGCTCTGTGTACAGACGCTCACACGACACGACGGCGAACGCGTCCGCCGCTCTCAGGCCATCGGCGAAATCGGCGACATCGACCAGCGAACGGGCGAACTTGACTACTCGGCGGCGTTCTCGTGGCGGCCTGACGACGACACGTTCGACCAGAGCGACAGTTCGCTCCTCGACGAGATACAACACGAAAACGGCTGGTCCCGGACAGAACTTCGTCGGGAACTCCGACGTCGCGAGCAGTTCCTTCGCTACCTCCTCGAAGCAGGAATCTCCGACTACCGGCGGTTTACCGCACTCATCAACGAGTATTACGCCGACGCCGACGACGTGATGGCGCGGGTCGAAGCGAACGAGGACCTCGCCGAACCGAAGTCGGGTATCTAGCATGGATTTCGGTCTCCATCTACTCCCACTCGTCTTCGCCGTCGTCCTCGTCTCACCCGTACTCCTGTCGCCGGTGAGCAAACGCGCCGACCTCCTCATCTCACGAGTCGCACTCCCTATCTTTGGCTTCTACGTCGCAAACGAGAACCCACGTCGCCGCGAACAGCGCCAGCACCTCAGTGCCGCCCACGTCGGCGTCACCCACCGCGTGTACGCCTCGCGGACGTTACTCATGGCCGGCGTGTTCGGCGTCGCCGGAAGCATCTTCGGCGTCTACCTCGCCGCCGGCGTGCTGGACGTACTCTCCGTCCCGGCGGACACGGTTCGCTCGACGCTCCCGCCAGTGCTCGGGTTTCTCGGCGGACTCTCCAGCATCGCGAACATGACGCTCGGGGAGTTGTTCGTCATCCTCGCCTTCTCGAGTGCGACGATTGGAGCGGTGCTCGCCCTCGGTGTCTACTGGATTCGCTGGCGATATCTCGTCGAGCGCGCGAATACGCGCGCCTCTGAAATCGAGGCGACGCTCCCGCGGACGGTGGCGTTCACGTTCGCACTGTCTCGTTCCGGGATGCCGTTTCCAACTGTGCTCCAGACGCTCGCCCGCAACGAGGCAGTCTACGGTGAGGCGGCCCGCGAAGTGAGTATCGCCGTCCGCGACATGGACGCCTTCGGAACCGACGTCATCACGGCGCTCCAGTCGATGTCGTCGCGGACGCCGAGTCCGAATCTCGAAGAGTTCGCTGCCAACCTCTCGAGCGTCCTCGGGAGTGGCCGTGACCTCTCGTCGTTCCTCCGCGAGCAGTACGACCGGTTTCAGTCGGAAGCGGAGGCCCAGCAACAGCAGTATCTCGACCTCCTCTCGACGCTCGCAGAGGTGTACGTCACCGTCCTCGTCGCCGGCCCGCTGTTTTTCATCACCGTCCTCGTGGTCATCGGCCTCGTACTCGCCGACACGCTCCTCGTCATCCGCCTCGTCGGCTACGTCGGCATCCCGTTGGCCAGTCTCGCCTTCGTCGTCTACATCGACAGTATCACACGTTCGCTCAGGGGAGTCGTCGCCGTCGACGACGACAACGGGGCGGCCAGCGACTCGATTCGGGCACTCGAAGACCGACAGGGGGCGGGAGGGAGCCCCGCAACCGACGGTGGTGAGACGACCGACCGTTGGCAGGTGAGTCGCGAGCGACTCGCCGCGTACGACCGCTTGAGTTGGCTCCGAGCGTGGGCCGACCGGCCATTCGAGATGCTCAGTCGGCGTCCGCTCGCGACGCTCGTCGTCACGATTCCCCTCGGACTCGTCTGGGTGGCACTCCAGTCGTCGCCACCGTCGCTGTCGTCGATTCCCCTTCCGTCGTCGATTCCGTCGATTCCGTCGAGTCTGTTCGTCTCGTCGTCGCCGACGACGGATTCCATCCTCGAAATCGTCGCCGCGATGGACCAACACGTCGTCGAGGCGGCCATCGTCTCACTCGTCGCCGTCTCGCTCGTCTACGAGATTCGCAAGCGACGGGTTCGGGCTATCGAACAGACCATGCCGGACTTTCTGGACCGCCTCGCCAGCGTCAACGAGGCGGGACTCACCATCGTCCAGAGCCTGCGCCGCGTGTCGTCGTCGGACCTCGGCCCACTCGGCGACGAAATCGAACGGACCGTTCGCGACATCGACTGGGGTGCTGACGTACAGACTGCCCTCCACCGGATGGACCGCCGGACGATGAGTCCGATGGTCTCGCGGTCGATTACGCTCATCACCAACGCGATGTCTGCGAGCGGTGACATCGCCCCGGTGCTCCGAATCGCCGCCGACGAGGCACAGGACAGTCGCCGACTCGCGCGTGAACGGAAACAGGAGATGCTGACGTACCTCATCGTCATCTACATCTCGTTTTTCGTCTTCCTCGGCATCGTCGTCGCCCTGACGGTGTCGTTCATCCCCGCCGTCGAGCAGGCGACTGCTGGCACCGCAGTGGGGTCTGGCGGCGTCAGCGGCGTCACCACTGGCACGTTCTCCGGTCTGCAGGACGTCGACACGGCGGCCTACTCGGTCCTGTTCTTCCACCTCTCGGCCATTCAGGGCGTCTGTTCCGGCCTCATCGCGGGACAGTTGGGTGAGGGCGAAGTGGCCGACGGTCTCAAACACGCCACGTTGCTCCTGTTCGTCACGTACGTGCTCTTTTCGTTCATCTGACCCCGTCACCACGGCGCGGCGACGACCCGTGCGGTCTTTGGTGCGGCACCACCACCCACCGGCATGGACGATTCCCGAACCGGGGTCCGGGAGACCTACGACCGTATCGCGTCACACTTCGCGTCCACCCGCGAGTATCCGTGGCCAGAAGTCGAGTCGTTCGTCACCGAGGCGACGGCGGGCGGGCCAGCGACACGCGCCCTCGACCTCGGGTGTGGCAACGGCCGCCACGTCGAACTCCTCTCTGCACACGCCGACGACGTCGTCGGACTCGACGTGAGTCGCGGCCTGCTGGACGAAGCGACGACCAGAGCGGCGGACAGAGGGTTCGACGCACACCTCGTACAGGGAGACGCCTCTCGCCTCCCCTTCGCCGCCGACTCGTTCGACGTCGCAGTCTACGTGGCGACGCTCCACCATCTCACCCCACGCGAAGCACGCGTCGAGAGTCTGAACGAACTCGCTCGCGTCCTCACGTCCGATGGCCGCGCTGTCGTCAGCGCGTGGAGTACGGCACACGACACGTTCGACAGGGAAGACGGATTCGACACGACAGTCGATTGGACGCTCCCCGGTGGCGAGACGGTTCCACGGTTCTACCACATCTACGCGCCCGACGAGTTCGACGCCGACTTAGAAGCGAGTTCGCTCGACGTGGTCGAATCGGAGATATCGAGTGGGAACTGTTACGCCGTCGTCACCGGCGTGTGAGGGCGCCGCCGGTTTGCGGCAGTGGTGTGTGAGACGATGACATTTCGCGGCTGGATACAGTCGCCGCACAGGTGATGTGGGCTTAAGAGCGACCGGACGAATCGACGTGTATGACCAAGACCGACGAACGACAGGAGTACGAGGTGGTCGTCGTAGGTGGCGGCCCCGCAGGACTGCAGACAGCGCTCTACACGACGCGACTGGGTCACGACACGGCACTCGTCGACAGAGGTGGTGGCCGTGCGGCGATGATGCTCGACACGCACAACGTCATCGGCGTCACCGAAGACCAGTCGGGCAACGAGTTCCTCGGGACGGCCCGGACGCAACTCGAGGAGTACGGCACGGATATCTTCCGTGACCTGGTGACCGACGCCGAGCAGTTAGACGACGGGCGTTTCCGCCTCGTCGCCAACGACGGCGAGTTCATCGCAGAGCGCGTCGTTTTCGGTGTTGGCTTCAACGACAAACGCCCCGAACCGCCACTGCCGCGTACTGGAAAAGGACTCCACTACTGTCTCCACTGTGACGCCTACATGTTCGTCGACGAGTCGGTGTACGTCATGGGCCACTCCGACTCTGCGGCCTACGTCGCGATGATTATGCTCAACTTCACCGACGAGGTGGACATCTTGCTCCGCGGCGAGGAACCCTCGTGGTCCGACGAGACGGACGAACTCGTTCGCGCACACCCCGTCGACATCGTCGACAAGGAGATTTCGGGGATGACCAAGCGCGACGACGGGTGGTTGGAGAGCTTCGAGTTCGAAGACGGGTCCGTCCGCGAGTACAAAGGCGGCTTTGCGATGTACGGGTCGGAGTACAACACCACGCTCTTCGACCAACTCGGCGTCGACGTCGACGACGACGGCACCGTCCCGGTGGACGACCACGGGCGAACGAGCGTCGATGGCGTCTTCGCAGTCGGCGACATCACCCCGGGCCACAACCAGATTCCCGTCGCGATGGGGAAGGGTGCGAAAGCCGGCATCGCCATCCACATGGAACTCCGGGAGTTCCCGAAGAGTCTCGAAACGATTCGCGCCGAAGGCGACGTCTCCGCCGACGACGTTCCCGGTATCTCACCCGCCCTCCTCGACAAGGCCAAGCAGTTCAACGAGTCACACGCGGACGATTAACCGCGAAATCCGACGAAAATCGGAGTGAATCGGAGGTCAACAAACGTCCACCTCAAGTTCTCGCAGGCAGTATAGTCTGCTACGATGAAACGTACTGGAATTGCGACTGTCCTGGTTGCGCTCCTGGTCGTCTTGGCCGGATGCGCAGGTGGTGCAGGTACACTAACCGAGTCCCCGCAGTCGGGCGGAGCAACTGATTCGTCCTCGTCGAGCAGTGGGAGTGCCGGCGACACTGGCACGGTGAACTTCTACGTGAGCGACGAAGAGAACGCCATCGAGGACTTCGAGAGCCTCAACGTCACCATCGAGCGCGTGACGTTCGTCAGCGCGGACGGCGACGACGACAGCGACGGCGACGGGGTGTCCGATGGCGACGAAGCGGATTCAGACCTCGAGGCGTCGGGGAACACGTCCGCAAACGCGTCGGTGAACGCGACGGCGAACGTCTCGACCAACGCGACTGTCAACGCGACGGCCAACGCGACGACGAACGTGACGGCCAACGCGTCGGCCGAAGGCGAGACTGACGTCGAAGTCGAATCGGAGTCCGACGCCAAGGGCCAGACCACCTACGAAGTCGAGAACGTCACCGTCGACCTGACGGAACTGAAAGGTGACAACGCCTCGCTCGTCGGTGCGTACGACCTTCCGAAAGGGAACTACAACGGCGTCCACGTCGAAGTCTCCAACGTCAGCGGGACGCTCAAGACGGGCGAACAGGTGAACATCAAGCTCCCGAGCAACAAGCTCAAACTCAACTCCGAGTTCGACGTTCAGGAGGGTGGTTCCGTGGACTTCGTCTTCGACATCACCGCGTTCGAGGCGGGCCAGAGTGGGAAGTACATCCTCAAACCCGTCATCAGCGAATCCGGGACGGACGTTCCGATGAAGAAGGTCGGTGACGAGGCAGCGGAAGACGCAGAAGAAGAGAAAGAAGACGCGGAAGAAGAGAAGGAAGACGCGGACGAGAAAGCGGAGTCGGAGGAGTCCGAGTCCGAACAGAAAGCCGAGGAGGCTGAAGAAGCGGCAGACGAGAGTGCCGAACTAAACGTGACCTTCGATGGCAACGTCACGACTGACGAAAACGTGACGCTCACCGTCACCCAGAACGGGTCAGCAGTCGAGAACGCGACAGTCTCCGTCAACGACGAAGTCGTTGGTACCACCGACGCCAACGGAACGCTCGTCGTCGCGGTTCCCGGTGGAAGTGACATGTCTGTGAAAGTCACGCACGGAGACGCCGAGGCAGAGTTCGAGTTCGAACTCGGCGTCGAGGTGACCGAAACAGACGAGGACGACTCGAAGAAGCCCGATAACCCCGGAAAATCGGACAACGACGACGCCTGACCGAAAAGGTAACATCCTTATTGTGGCGTCGAATACGAAGAAGTAGACGCCGTCAACACGAGCACCGGTGTCTCGACTGAGCAGAGCGAAGTCGAGGCTCGGTGCGCGAGTGAACGGTGTGAACGAGCGCACCGGTGGTCTAATGGTAAGACATTGGCCTTCCAAGCCAATTATCTGGGTTCGATTCCCAGCCGGTGCATCTTTCTTTCGACCCAACCCCGCGAGCGACTTCCACTTCGCACTGTTCGCGTGAGTTCCACCAATGCGCACTCAGTCCAGTCATCTACGACGCATTCAGTAGAGCCATCTATCGCCCGACGTCCTCCTCGCGATACTCGGTTCCGACGTGGCGTGGCCGAAGGGTGCGACTAAACATAATGAATGTTTGTACACTATTTTATGTGTCTGCCAGTGGTACAATTGCCCGTTACAAATGTTAACATTTGACTACATCGTGGTGGGTGCAGGGTCGGCAGGTTGTGCGGTTGCACACCGGCTATCGGAGGACCCGGAAACTGACGTCCTCCTGCTCGAGGCTGGTGCCCCCGACGAGGACCACCGAGAGTCGATATACACGCCGGTAATGTTCCCAACGCTGTTCAAATCCGATGCCGACTGGGAGTATTACACCGAACCACAGGCCGAACTGGACGACCGCAGACTCTACCACCCGAGGGGTAAGACCCTCGGCGGAACGAGTTCGATGAACGCCCAAATATACAACCGAGGGAATCCGTGGGATTACGACAACTGGGCAGCACTGGGCAACGATGGGTGGTCGTTCGACGAGATGCTCGACGTGTTCAAACGGGCCGAACATTTCGAAGGGACTGGCCAAGACGAGTTTCACGGAACCGATGGGCCGCTAAACGTCGCCGACCTCGAAGACCCACATCCGAGTTCGGAGACGTTCATCGAAGCGGCGGCGGAGTGTGGACTCGAACACAACCCTGATTTCAACGGCGAGACGCAGGTCGGTGCCGGACTGTACCACGTCACCCAGCGCGATGGTGAGCGCTTCAGTAGTGCAGCGGCGTACATCAAACCGGCACTCGACCGAGAGAACCTCACTGTCGAGACGAAAGCACTCGTGACTGAGATTCGCTTCGACGGCACTCGCGCTGTCGGCGTCACGTACACGCAAGACGGCGAAGAACACACGGCGGATGCGACCGAAGAAATCGTCGTCTCTGGCGGAGCGTACAACTCCCCGCAACTACTGATGCTCTCCGGGGTTGGACCCGCGACCCACCTCGAAGAACACGATATCGACGTCGTCGTCGACCTTCCCGGCGTGGGGCAGAATCTCCAAGACCACCTGTTTACCTTCGTCGTCTACGACCGGACCGACGACCAACCGCCTGCCCCGTCGTCGAACATCGGTGAAGCGGGCGGGTACCTCTACGTCGACGACGACGAACCGGCACCGGACCTCCAATTCCATTACTGCCCAGTGTACTACATGGACCACGGATTCGCGAATCCGGAGGGCCTTGGCTACTCGATTGGGTCGACGCAGGTTCGACCGGAGAGCGTTGGATTCGTCGAACTCGCGTCTTCCGACCCGACCGACCCTCCAACCATCGACCCAGAGTATCTCACCGCAGAACCGGACCTCGCGGTCCTCAGAGAAGGAATCAAACGCGCCCGTGAAATCGCACACGCCGATGCGTTCGCGGACATTCGTGGCGAGGAACGATGGCCGGGCGAAGACGTCCAGACCGACGAAGAAATCGAAGAACACGTCCGGAGGACGGCCCACACGATTTACCACCCCGTCGGAACGTGCAAGATGGGAACCGACGAAATGGCCGTCGTCGACCCGCAACTCCGGGTCCGAGGTGTCGAAGGATTGCGTGTCGCAGACGCCTCGATAATGCCGAAGATAACGAGCGGGAACACCAATGCACCGTCGATTGCAATCGGCGAGAAAGCCGCAGAACTGATTCGAGGGTAGTACCGCCACCGACGACCCACCTCGCACGGCGACTACAGTTAACTCAGATTACACCAATTGGTAGTGTGGTGGAAGACACATGACATTACTCGAAGACCACGTCGCGGTGGTAACTGGTGGCAGTTCGGGAATCGGCCGGGGAATCGCACTCGCGTTCGCAGAACACGGCGCAGACGTCGTCGTCTGTGACATCCGTGAGGACCCGAAAGAAGATGGTCGGCCGACACACGAGAAAATCGAAGCAGACACCGACTCGTCGGCGACGTTCGTCGAACTCGACGTGACGGACGTCGACGCGTTCGAGACGGCGATGGACGCCGCCGACGAGTTCGGCGGTGTCGACATCATGGTCAACAACGCCGGTATCTGGCGGCCAGAAGAGTTCCTCGACGTCTCCGAAGACGACTTCCAGCAGATGATGGACATCAACCTGAAGGGCGTCTACTTCGGTTCACAGGCGGCGGCCAACCGGATGGTAGCGAACGGCGGGGGGAGCATCATCAACATCTCCAGTATCAACGGCATCTACGGGAACGGTGGTTACCCGACGTACTCCGCGTCGAAGGGGGCGGTCCGAACGCTCTCGTACTCGTTGGCACATGGCCTCGGCGGACAGGGGATTCGCGTCAACGCGATTCACCCCGGAGCCATCAACACGAAAATCGGCCCCGAAGACGCCGAAGCGACCAGCGAAGAGCAGATGGAGCAGTTGAAAGCGATGATTCCACTCGGGCGACAGGGCGAACCGGACGACGTCGCAGGCGTCGCCGTCTTCCTCGCCAGTGACCTCGGGAAGTACGTCACCGGCGAGTCCATCGTCGTCGACGGTGGGTGGACCTCCTGGCGCTGACGTCGCCGAACGACAGTCCTCCCGACGGGTCGCCCAGCGAGCGATTTTTCCGGCAGTCGCCGTGAGCACACTGACAGTGGGTCGGATAGGTCTCGTATCGAAAACAGCCCCGGTGTAGTGACCTTGGTCGGGCGATTACGAACTATTGTGACGAGTTCGACACAGACCGTCTCTCTTATCTTCCCCCCGAACGTAAGCGAACGTAATGATAAACTCCATTCCACTGTTCCCCGGCCTGCCGGGTGGACCAGAACTGCTTATCGTCCTGCTCATCATCGTCCTCCTCTTCGGGGCGAACAAGCTCCCGCAACTCGCTCGCTCGTCTGGGCAGGCGATGGGTGAGTTCCGACGTGGACGGCAGGAAATCGAAGAGGAACTGCAGAAGGGCGTCGAAGGAGAAGAGAGCGAAGAGTCGTCGGCGTCTGAGACGTCTGCTGACGACGACGAAGAGGAATCGGAGTCCGTCGAAGCGGAAGCAGAAAAAGAGAACTAAGCTTTTCGTGGGGAACCCCCACCACAGAATCTTCACGCTCGGTGAGTGACGACTCTCTCCTGCGTCCACTCGACAGACGAACCCACCGACGCTGTCGCTCGGTAGTGTTCGACTTCGACTTCAACTGCGTCCGAGAGCACCCGCTCACCGTTCAGAATGAGGTATGAATGGGTGGACAGCGAGGTTGCCCGGCGTTCCGACGTGGGGAATCTCGGTTGCCTCCTCCACCCCGCGATCCCTCGAGCGACGCACGTCCGATGGTCCGCTGCTCGCTCCCGCGCCTGGCGGGGTACCACCGATGAACCGTGCCAACCCTTCCCTGCGGAAGGGGTACACGGAACCGCTGTCCCCGAGGGACGAGGTTTCTACGTTGGCTTCCGAGGCCCGCGCCGGTCTGACCGGACGCGCCCGTTTTTGGTCCCCGCTGAAGACCTATTTCGCGGGTAGAGAGCAGGGCCTAACTGCCCGACCTAGTCCACTCACTTCTAATCTACCGACTCTTAAGGGCCTTTCGACTCGCGGAGCGAGAAATCGCGGGACACCGCCGAGGTAATTCGACCCGTCTGAGCGCGTGATTGTCTGCCGTTCCCGACTTAGACGACGCTTCTGGCGTACCCCGCCGCCCCGACGAACGTGAGTGCGGCGGCACCGACGACGCTCCAGCGGTGGTAACTCAGCCACGAGTACTGCTCGGGGAAACTGAACAGCACGTTCGGGTCGATAGCGGTGGACCATATCACCGAGATGCTCAGCATCGAAAGCGACAACACGAAGGCGAGACCGGAAGCAACCGCCGGGTCGGTCCGTTCCTGCCGTCCGGAGAGAAAGACGATGACTTCGAGGAGTGCGAGCATCCCGACGATAGAGATGCCGAACGGCCCAGACGCGTAGTACGCGGCCATCTCTCCGGAACCGGGTTCGACGACGACGGCAGGGACCGCAACGGCAATCGCGAGTAAGAGCGACCCGACGAGTCCGACCGTCGGGGCGAGGCGTTCGGTGTCCATGCGGACACGTTCGAAAGACCGACTGATAAACGGTTTGAGACGTGGCCACGAGGGAGTGACCGGATTTAAATCGCACTGTGCCGACGTGCGCATATGGACCGCGTAGCGATTATCGGTGCATCGATGACCCAGTTCGGGCAACGCGATGCGTGGATTCGTGAGTTGCTCGCCGAGGCGGGCCAGAGCGCACTCGCGGACGCCGGCGTCTCACCCGACGAAGTCGAGCACCTCTACGTCTCGAACATGGCCAGCGGCGAGTTCGAGGGCCAGACTGGCGTGCCGAACGCCTTGGCCCACGACCTCGCGGCGATGCCCGCGTACACCGCCCGAATCGACCAGACGTCCTCGTCCGGCGGCGCAGGCGTCTACGCCGCGTGGCAGTCAGTTGCCTCCGGTGTATCCGACATGACGATGCTCGTCGGCGGCGAGAAGATGACCCATCGAACGACGGCGGAGGCGACGGACGTCATCGCCTCGTTGACCCACCCGGTCGAGTACAAACACGGCGTGACGCTCCCCTCGTTTGCGGGACTCACCGCACGACTCTACCTCGATACCTACGACGCACCGCGCGAGTCGCTGGGGAAAGTCGCCGTCAAGAACCACAAGAACGGCGTCGACAACCCACACGCCCAGTTCCAGAAGGAAGTGGACCTCGACACCGTCCTCGACTCGCCCATCGTCGCCGACCCGCTTCGCCTCTACGACTTCTGTCCCATCACGGACGGGTCTGCGGCACTCGTCTTCTGTCCCGAATCGGTCGCACGGGAGTACACCGACGACTACGCCGTCATCTCCGGTATCGGTGGCGCGACGGACACCCACGTCGTCCACGAGCGTGCGGACCCGACCACCATGGGCGGCGTCGTCAACTCCTCGGAAATCGCCTACGAGATGGCCAACCTCGAACCCGACGACGTGGACGTGGCGGAACTCCACGACATGTTCACCATCCTCGAATTCCTCCAGTCCGAGGACCTCGGATTCTTCGAGAAAGGAGAGGGCTGGAAGGCCGTCGAAGAGGGCGTCACCGACCGTGACGGCGAGTTGCCCATCAACACCTCCGGCGGCCTGAAGTCGAAGGGCCACCCCCTCGGTGCGTCCGGCGTCGCACAGGTGTACGAAATCTACAAACAACTCGTCGGTGACGCAGGCAAGCGACAGGTCGACGCCGACGTTGGCCTCGCGTGCAACGTCGGCGGGTTCGGCAACTGCGTGACCACGACCATCATGGAGTCCCGATAATGTCCGACGACAACCCCCCGATGGAAGCGTACCGCTACCCCGACGGGAGCATCACGTATCCCGGCCATCCGGTCGGACCCGACGGCGAAGAACCGGTCGGCACCGTCGACCTGAGTGACTACACCGCGACGGTCCTGACGTGGACCACCTCGACGGCGACGCCGCCGGGCGTCCGCGCACCCAACACGCTCGCCATCGTCGAGTTCGACGTGGACGGCGAACCCGTGCGCGCCATCGGACAGGTCACCGACGAAGACGAAGTCGACATCGGCGACGACGTCGAACCCGTCTACTGCGAGGAACTCCGCGAACCCGGCGCTGGTATCCGTGAACCGGCCAGTCAGGACTGGGACGGCTACCGGTTGAGACCGGTCTGAGCGACCCTCACACCACGTTTCGGTACGGCTCTCCGCCCGGGGAGAATGTTGATATTTCTACACGTTCTACGTCTCGTATGAACCGAACCCAGCAGGTTACCTTCGCCCGCGACGCGGTAGTCGCCACCGCGGTATTAGCCGGACTGTACCTCCTCGGGTACGGCATCCAGTTCCAACCCCTCCAGATTCCGACCTACCTCCTCATCGTCGGATTCGACCTGATAGAAGTCACATTTGGCTCTGCTGGGGCCAACTACGACGTGCTGTTCGCCGCGTACCTCCTCGGACTCGGTGTCCTCAGCGCGGCAGTCGCACACGCTGTTCGGGCGGTGTCGCGCAAGACAGACCTCCCGCAGTGGCGACTCGGCGCGGCGGGCGCGCTCGCTATCGTTGGGACTATCTCGCTCCTGTTCGCGGTGAGCGTCCTCGTCTCGACGATGCAGACGACGCCCGTACTCGTGACCGGTGCCGCCGGAATCGCACTGCTGGCGCTCGCTGGGTGGCTCTCCGGTCTCTACAGAATCGAATTCGGCGCGCCTCAGTAGTCGCTCGGTTCGTCCTCGTCGTCCTCGTCGTCGCCCTTCACTTCGCGTTTTATCGACTCCAGTTCGGCATCGACGTCCACCTGCGGTGAGTCGTCGCTCTCACCGCCGTCACCGAGGTCAGACCCTTCTTCGGTCACGTCGATTCTGACCGGTTCGGTGTCGCGCACCCGAGATTCCCGTCTGTTCGAACGTTGTCGCCATCCCGACTCGAACCGAGTTTCGTCGTCGCGCCAGCGGCGTTCACGAGAACCGCGTTCGCGCTCCGCTTCGCTGATTCGCGCGTCGAGTTCGTCCGCGAGCGACCGGGCGTGTACCATGATGTCTCGGGCGTCGGAGTTCGACGGGAGGTCCGCCTCAGAGAGCGCCCGCCGAAGTTCGTCGAGTGCGCGTTCGACACCCGTGACTGCGGTCCGTGGGACGCCACGGAGTTGGTCTTCGGTCCCTCTGCGGGCGTCCTCCATCGCCCGTCCGGGGTCCGACAGGCGGATGAGACGGCGAAGCAGTTCGAGCGACGCGATGGTCGCTTCGAGGACGGCGATGATGGTCGGAAGCGTGTACGACTCGGTAAAGCGCATCACCTCACCGAACGTCGGCGGGCGCGGGGTTCGGAACCGGTCGCGAACCTCTCGGTCACGTTCTTCCCGGAGTTCGGTCCCGAGTTCCTCGAGTGTCTCCCCGAGTTCGTCCAACACGCCGAGGATGTCTTCGTCCCGTCGTCGGTCGCTCATACGTCACTGTTGGGCCGCATCGGGGATAAGCCTTCGAGGGGGAGAGTGGTCGTTACCGACGAGGGACGGCGCGTCGGTACTGCGGCGGCCACTCGGCGTCCGCGTCGAGTTCCTGTGCGGCGTGGAGCGCGAAGTAGGGGTCCCGGAGGTGTTCGCGCCCGACGATAGCGAGGTCCGCGCGGCCGTTTCGAACGATTTCGTCGGCGTGTCGTGCCGTTCGAATCCCGCCGACAGCGCCGACCCGAAGGCCAGTCTCCTCGCGGATGAGCTCGGCGTACGGGACCTGATAGCCGGGACCTGTGTTCGGAAGCTGCTGGTCGGGGTGGAGGCCGCCTGCGCTCACGTCGATAAGGTCGGCACCGAGTTCGCCGAGGGCCGCAGAGAGACGGACCGATTGGTCGAGGTCCCACGACTCCCGGTCGTCTAACCAGTCAGTCGCCGAGATGCGGACGAACACGGGTTTGTCGTCGGGCCACACGTCGCGGACCGCTTCGGTGGCCTCGCGCACGATGCGCGTGCGGTTCTCGAACGACCCCCCGTACTCGTCGTCGCGGTGGTTGGTGACGGGCGAGAGAAACTCGTGGAGGAGGTAGCCGTGGGCCGCGTGGACCTCTGCGATTTCGAACCCGGCGTCGAGGGCGCGTTCGGCGGCGACGCGGAACTCCTCGACGACGTCGCCGACTTCCTCTGTCGAGAGTTCGTGGAGTTCGGGCGCGTCGCCCTCGTAGGGCCACGGCACGTCGCTCGGTGCGACGGGATTCCAGCCACCCTCGTCGGGGAACACCGGTTCGCTCCCGTCCCACGGCCGCGACTTGCTTCCTTTCCGCCCCGCGTGTGCGAGTTGAATCGCGGGGACGCTGTCCATCGACTTCACGAACGTCGTGGTTCGTTCGAGCGCTTCGGCGTGTTCGTCGCTCCAGATGCCCAGGTCGTTCGGCGAGATGCGGCCCTCGGGAGAGACGGCCGTCGCTTCGGTCATCACGATACTCGCACCACCGACCGCTCGACTCCCGAGGTGGACGAGGTGCCAGTCGTTCGCGAGGCCATCGGTCGAAGAGTACTGGCACATCGGCGAGACCATGATACGGTTCGAGAGCTCCGTCCCCCGGAGCGAGAGTGAACTAAAGAGCGAGTCAGTCATTGTTCGTGATAAGACGGCGACGACAAAACCCCACTCGATTCCGGAGATGCAGACCGGTTTTCGATTACTCGACCGACCCGACGAACTCGCGTTGTTCGTCGAGGACGTCCCTGTCGAGCGTCCACACGAGGTCACGTTCGTCTCGGTTCAGTGCCGCGGCGACGACGCCGTCGGGTCTGACGACGAGTGAGCGGCCGGCGTACTCGGTTTCGGCAGCACCCGGGACGGTCCCACCGCCGGTTCGGCCCGCGCCGACCAGCCATCGAACGCCGTCGAGCGCGCGGGCGCGACAGAGCAACCGCCAGTTCTCCGAGTGGGCGGCGGGCCACGCGCCGACGACGAACAGCGCGTCGATGCGTTCGTCGGTCAGGGCCGCGCTGTCGCCGACGAAGTTCAGGTCGTAGCAGGTGAGCAGACCGGTCTTCCCCGCCGGCGTGTCGACGACGACGAGTTCCTCGCCGGGCGTGACGACAGACGCTTCGTCACCCCAGAGGTGCCGCTTTCGGTAGACGTCGGTGGTCCCGTCGGGCCGGACGTACGCGGCGGCGTTGTAGAGCGCGTCGCCGTCGCGTTCGAGATAGCCGGCGAGGACATCGAACTCGTTGTCGGCGGCAACCGAGGTGAGAAACTCAGTCGCGTGGTCGCGCGTCACCGCGCCGCTGTACGCGCGGGAGTCCGCGACGAACCCCGTCAGCGCGTACTCGGGAAAGATGGCGATATCGACAGCTTCGGGCAACGACGCCGCCCGGTCACGGATGGCGGCTTCGTTCGCTTCGCTGTCGAGGTCCGAGAGGGATAACTGTGGAACTGCGACGGTGGGGCCAGTCACGACCCTACAGACGACGCCCTGTGGAAAAAATACTCGCAATCGAGGCAATCTTTCGACTCGGCTCGACACCGACGGGCGAAGCGAAGGGAAACGCTCTTTTTACAGACGAACGCAGTTCCGGCATATGAGTGACGGGGACGACGATACGACGGAACTCTCGCCCGAGAGCCTCGACGAACGCCTCGGCGAGGCACAGGAGGCGCTCGAAGCGGCCGAAACCGAAGCCGACCTCGACGAGGTCGAAGCGACGCTCGACGAGATAGACGCGGACATCGAGGCCGCAGACCTGCCAGAACCCGACGACGAAGACGAGGACGACCCTGCCGAGGAACTCACCTCGAAGCTGTCCGACCTTCGCGACGAACTCGAATCCCAGCGTGGCCCCTACGGGGAAGACGCTATCGAGACCCTCGAAGAAGCGAAGGCCACCATCACGGACACGCGCTGGACCGAACAGGGTGACGGCGAAATCGTCGCGGCAGTCGAAGCGTTCGCAGACGACTTCAACGGCGTCCTCGACGCCGGCGTCTCTGTCGACGGCGAAGAAGAGACCGACCTGACCGCCGCCATCGACGACGCTATCTCGGCCATCGAGTCGGCCGCGCTCGACGCCGACGACGACGCAGAGACCATCGCGGACCTCATCGAGGTTACCGACGGCCTCACCGACGGCCTCGACGACGCACAGGAATGGGACGACCTCGAGACGCGCGAGAAGCTCCAGGCACAAGGCTTCTACGACGTGCTCGGCCACTACAAGGACTACCCGCCGGAGCTCTCCGCGCTCAAAGAACACGAGAAGCGCGGCAACGTCGAGATGATTGCGCTCGCCTTCGAGAGCTTCCAGTCTGGCTTCATGGAGGAGTACTGCATCGAGGCGTTCACGCGCATGAACGACCCCGCTGCGTACGACGCAGTCCAACCGCAGGCGAAGCGCCGCAACAAGGGCGCAATCAAGGCAATCGGCAAGATGGGTGCTGAAGAGGGTGTCGAGATGCTCATCGACTACGCCGACACCGACAGCGACCCGGCGCTGCAGAAAGTCGTGTTCAAGGCACTCGGCGAAATCGGCTCCGAAGAAGCCACCCAACCGCTCGCGAACAAACTCGTCACCGAAAACGAGAACGTTCGCTCCGCCGCCGCACGCGCACTGGGCCTCCTCGGCGACACTCGCGCCGTCGAACCGCTCACGGACGTCGTCGCCGACGACGACGTCGACTCCGTCCGAGCGAGCGCCGCGTGGGCACTCCGCCAGATTGGCACCGAGACGGCACTCGAAGCGGCCGCCGAATACGTCGACGACCGGTCGTACCTCGTCCAGCGCGAGGCCGAACTCGCCGCCGAGTCGCTCGGCGACGGGAAGTCCGAACCCGAAGCGACGGTCTGAACACGCGGGTCCGTCACCCCCGCGTACTCTCGTTCGACCGACTGTTTCGACTACCGACGACTCCCTAGCGTGGGCGTTCGATTAACGCCGACGTAACAGAGGACGTCCGTTCCTGTGTTCGTCCTGCTGACAGTGTGGATTAACATATCGATAAGGAAGATATCAGTATTCCACCCTTACCACTCGACCAGTCCGTCTGCTTTATTTCAGATATAACAAACCAACAAGGAATTGTAGGACTCCCTGAACACCCCTCGGAGCGTCACGTGACGACTCCGAACTGGGTGGCACATGATGGTGCTAACAGACATGAGAACAGAGCTATCGCGGAGAGCGGCACTGAAGTCACTCGGCGCAACCGGAGTAGTACTCGCTGGCGGGGCGACAATAATATCGGCACAGTCAGACGAAGCGTCGAGTGACGTCGGCGAACTGGAACTCGTCTACGAGTTCGAGCCCCCTGAAGGTTCACCGCAGGAGCCGCCGTTCGGTCAACTTCCGGAGAACGTCGCGGCCTCACCGTGGGGTGCCAAGTACGTGAGCGTCCCGACGCAGGCACAAATCTGGAAGTTCGGGTCTGACGACGAACCTGTCGACCCACCGTTCGTCCAGTTCGACTCGACAGAAGAGTTCCTCGTCGGGCCGACAGGCCTCGAATACGACCCGAACGGGAGGTTGTACTCGGCGTTCGTGAGTGACCTGTCGAGTTCGGAGGACGCCGAGACGAACGGCGTGTACGAAATCGACGACGACGGCGAGTACGAACTCTACGCAGAGATTTCGAGCGGTGTCGAGGACTTTCCGTCGTTCCCCAACGACATCACGCTGCTCGAACACTCGTTGCTCGTCACCGATAGCTTCAGCGGTGTCATCTGGGAAGTCAAAAAAGGGAGGACGGAGGTGTGGGCCGGTGAACTGTGGGACGGTGACCCGGACGACTTCCCGAGCGGTCCGCTCGTCCCACCGGCACCCACCGCCGGCGGCCCGCAGTTCGGCCCGAACGGACTCCAGTTCACAGAGAACAAAGACACCCTCTACGTCGCCAACAGCGGGAAAGGAACTATCGTCGAGATTCCGGTCGATTCGTTCGGAAACCCGGGCGAACCCGAAGTGTTCGTCGACGGACTCGTCGCCCCGGACGGCCTCGCCATGGACGTCGACGAGAACCTCTACGTCGCCGACAACGGGGCCAATCAAATTCTCCGCATCTCGCCCGACGGGGATGTCGAAGTACTCGCCGAAAACGAGATGGAGGGTGGAGCGGAGACGACCACCACGTCTGCAAACGAGACGACGACTACCACGAACGCGACTACGACCGCCAACGAGACGACCACTACCGAAGTGGAGACCACCACTGCGAATGAGACGACGACCGAAGGGGAGACGACGACTACCACGAACGCGACTACCACTGCAAACGAGACCACTACGACCGCAAACGAGACGACCACTGCAGAAGGAGAGACCACCACTGAACCCGCGAGTCAGGAGTCCCCCCCGATTCTCGACCAACCCGCCGACGTGACGTTCGGTGCCGCAGACGGCCAGCGTGAGACGGTGTTCGTCGTCAACCTCGCGTTGACCTCGCAGTTCGAAGAACCGACTCCGAGTCTGATAAAATTCGACGTCGGTATCGAGGGACTCCGGGTCGAACGCTGAGGAGAGACCCGGTCCTCGTGAGTCGCGGCGGACGACGACGCCCGCGAACCTTTTTGTATTATCACGGGACCACCGCCGAGTGTGTTCCATCGGGTCGCCCTCGCCGTTCTCCTCGTCGCCGCCGTCGCACCCGCCCCGATAGCGACTGCCACCGACACGCCAACGCCCACGGCAACCACCAGCGACGCCCCCGACGCCCGCATCGTCGCCGCCTTCCCGGACCCGACGACGCCCGACGACAGCGGTGAGTTCGTCGTCGTTCGCGCACCGGAAGGCGCACGTCTCACCCTCGACGACGGCGAACAACGCGTCTCGTTCGTCGCGCCCGGCGGGCCAGTCGCCGTCAGCGCGACGCCCGACGCCACCGCGAATCTCACCGACTACCCCGTCGTCTCACCCGGCCTCGCCCTCTCGAACAGTGGCGAAACGGTCACGCTCAGTGTCGACGGCGGTGTCACCGACCGACTCGTCTACGAACGCAGTCGAGAGGGCCAGCGTCTCGAACGACGCGACGGCAGGTGGACGTGGTGGCCGCGGGCCCTTCCGCGCCGACCCGTCACCACCCACGGGTCCGCGAACGCGACACTGTTCGTCCTTCCGGACTCTCCTCCCGTCCCGCTGGAGACGCTCCGGAGTGCCGACGAGCGACTGCTCGTCGCTGGCTACGTCGTCTCGTCACCGCGCGTCGCCGACGAACTCGTGGCGGCACACGAACGAGGCGTCCGCGTCGAAGTACTCGTCGACGACGCACCAGTCGGCGGGTTTCCACGGGCCTCTGCACGCATCCTCGATAGACTCGTCGCCGCCGGCGTCACCGTCCGCGTCGTCGGCGACCCACACTCGTTTCACCACGCGAAGTACGCCGTCAGCGACGATGAGGCGCTCGTCACCACGGAAAACTGGAAACCGGCCGGAACCGGTGGGAAGAAGAGTCGCGGGTGGGGCCTCGTCGTCTCCTCGCCTGCCGTCGCGTCGGACCTCGCGAGGACGTTCGTCGACGACGCAGGACTGCCTGCGACCAAATCGTGGGAGTCGTACCGAATCGGTCGGGAGTTCGTCGTCACCGAGAGCGCGAACGGGTCGTACCCCTCCCGTGTCGCCCCACTGACGCTCCACGCCGACGGGTTCTCGGTCATCCGCGCCCCGGACAACGCTCGACGGGCAGTCGTCACCCGACTCGACACTGCAGAGCGTCGAATCGACGTGATACAACCCAGTGTCGAGGCCGAGGGGCAGTTCGTCCTCGCACTAAAACGGGCGGCGAGACGAGGCGTCCGCGTCCGCCTCCTCCTCGGGAGCGCGTGGTACGTCGAAGACGAGAACCGCGAACTGGCCGACCGGTTGAACCGATGGGCCGACAGCACCGGACATCCACTGTCGGTTCGACTCGCCCGTCCTGCCGGTCGTTACGGGGCGGTTCACGCGAAGGGAGTCGTCGCGGACGATACTGTCGTCGTCGGCAGTCTCAACTGGAATTCGCATTCGGCCACACAGAACCGAGAACTCTCCGTCGCCATCGCGGACCCGGCGGCAGCGGCGTACTACCGACAGGTGTTCGAACGCGACTGGGACGCGAGCAACCGCGGGGTCCGACCGACACTCGTCGGTGCGGCGGCACTCGCAGTCTTCGTCGGACTGGCGGCGCTCAGACGGGTGGAGTTCGAAAGATGAAAATTCGGGTCGAACGCCGGCTTACGCCGTCGTCGAGAGTTCTTCGTCGATATCCGCTTCGGCCATCTTCTCGACGAGCGTCTCGATGACTTCCTCGCGCATGCCGCTGACGAACTTGATAGACCCGACGACGAGGTGGCCGCCACCGGAGACGCCGCCGCCGACGACTTCCTCGTTCAGTTCGGCGACCATCCGCGGGATGTCGAGGCGGACGCCGTCGGACCGAAGGACGGCGAAGTCGGGACCGTAGCCGATGGTGATGACCGGTTCGCCCGTCTCCTGGACCTTCAGGTCGTGGAGTTTCCCCGTCGTCTTGCCCGGTGCCGGGTAGGTAAAGCGGTGAGCCCACTTGTCGAGGTCGATGCGGTAGAGGTTCGCACCACTGTCGAGGCGTTCGTGTTCGAGGTGGGGTTCGGCCGCGTCGAGTTGGCGTTCCACGTCGCGTTCGGCGCGAGACGAGAGGAACTCGACGAGTTCGCGGTGGCGGTTCTCGTCGTCACACCCGACGTTGAGCACGTCGTTGACGATGGACGCGCCGTCGTTGTAGCGAAGCCAGTGGGCGGCGTAGTCGAGCGCTTCACCCACGTCGAGGAGTTGCTCGCGGTCGTAGCCCTCCGCTTCGGCCAGCGCGATGTAGTCGTCCATGACCTCGGCCTTCGAGCGGTCCGAGAGGCCGGCGACGGCCGGGACGTGGCGCAAGTCGTCGGTCACGTCGGGGTGAATCATCCGCGCGAGTTCGACACACATCATCCCCGTCGTGATGCGGTAGTCCTCGTCGTGGAGGTACGGGTTGACGTGGGCGTCGAGAAGCGGGTTGACCGCCTCGGGGTCGGGGTGGTGGTGGTCGACGACGGCGATTGGCACGTCGTAGTGAGCGAGGTTCTCGTAGGCGGGGACGTCCTCTTCGGTCGACCCGTTGTCGAGCATGAGGAGGAAGGGGAGTCGCTGGCCGTGGCGGGCGCGACCCTCCAGTGCGAAGTTCAGGTCGCGCGTCACGTCCTCCATCTCGTAGAACGGTGCCTTACTCGGCAGGCGCTTGAACAGGTGCCGCGGGGCGTCCGGGTCGTCGTGGACCTCGGTGATGAACCGTTCGAGCGCCAGTTGGACGGGGACTGCGGCACACATGCCGTCACCGTCTGCGTGGTGACGGACGCGAATGGGGCGGCCTTCGAGGACCGTCTTGCGCAGGAGTCGAGCCACGTCTTCGAGGTCCGAACGGAGTTTCTCGAACGCGGGCCACTCGACGAGTGGGTCGACGTCTTCGGGTTCGGCGAGTTCGTCGACGGCGGCGTCGATGCGCTCGCGCGCCGCCTCGGCTTTCTCGCCTTCGAGGACCGACAGGCCATCGACTTCGAGTTGCCGCGTTCCCTCGTGGTCTTCGACGGTTCCGTTCATGCGGATGACGTCGTCGAGTTCGACGTGGGGGAACGCACGGACGCCCGCCTCTTCGAACGCGGCGGCGGCGATGATGCCCGAGTCGTCGGCGATGCGGAAGACGGTCGGACCGCCGGTCTGCTTGATTTGGGAGACGATGCCCTCGATAGTCGCACTCTCACCGACCGAGAGGTCGGCGATGGGCGTGATGGTCGGTTCGTGGTCGACCGTCAGCGTGCGGTAGTTGTCCGGCGTGTCTTCGACGAACGCGATGTCGCCGTTCTCTCGAACCTCGTCCAGTCGGACGACCAGACGGTCACCAACCTCGTAATCCGCAGAGAGGTTCGACTCGTGGATGAGGCCGGAGACGGAATCAGAGATATCGACGAAGATGCCATACTCCACGACGCCGTTGACGACGGCGTGGTAGTGCGCGTCCGGTTCAGTGTCTTCGACGGTACAGTTCGGTGCTAAATCGTAGACGATAGGTCGTGAGTCCGAATTCGGACCCGAGTCGGCGCCGGAATCCCCGGCGTGCTCGTCACTCATAGTCTCGCTAGGTCAGGGGTTGGTGTTAAGCTTTACAAAAGCGTCTCGTGAGCGCCACCACGACTCGACTGGGTGTGACGACGACGACGGAGGGTTCTGATTCGCCCCGGACTGCTCCTGTCGGGTGAAATACCAAGGGACCCCGGACCGAAGGATTCCGTGGAGGGCGCTCGCCGCCCCGAACAGCCGATACGTATGAATCGACGAGAGTTCCTCGCTGGAACCTGTCTCGCGGTATCCGGATTCGCGAGTGGGTGCCTCGGGAGTCGGCCGTCGTGTACGGACGGAGAGTGGCCACCGACTCCCGACGTCGAAGAACCGTCGGTTTCGCCGGGCGACTCGACGGTGTTCGAGATAACGGTGACCGGAGTCACCGCGTTCAGATTCGACACGCGACTGTACACGTGCGGGGGCACCGACGCGCCAGTTCGGTTCGGCGACGTCGAGAAGCGACCTCCGATAGACGCGCAGGCGGACTCCTGTCCACCGATTTGGCTCTGGGACGACTGCACGGCCGTCACGCTTCGCGTCCCGGTCCACGTCGCGTCCGACGCCGACCCAGGCGTGTACGACTACGGATTCACCGTCGCCGAAGATATCGGCGAGCGGAGCGAACAGGACTTCGAAGCCTCCGTCACAGTATCCGAGTGACGACCCGACTGCGTTCACGGGTCGGACGGCGCCGGTGATTCGACAGCACCGTCTGGGGTCGCCGTCGAATTCGACCTGCCATCCGGAACCCTTAGATGGAGCGCCCGCGGACGAATCGGTATGCGACTCTTCCGGTCGCGGGAGGTAATCGGCATCGCCGCCGATACCCTCGATTTCGCGCTCGAATCCGCCACGGAGACGCATCCCAACGAGTATATGGGTCTCCTCAGAGGCGAAGACGCCGCACGATTCGGACTCGACCGTGACGGACTCCTCGTGACGGACGTCCTCGTCATCCCGGGGACCGTCTCTGACCCCTACAGTGCGACTGTCAGGAACGACCTCGTCCCGAACGACTTCCGGGCCGTCGGGTCGATTCACTCCCACCCGAACGGCGTCCTTCGACCGAGCGACGCCGACCTGGACACCTTCGGCAGTGGGACCGCACACATCATCATGGGGCATCCGTACGGCCCGAACGACTGGGAGGTGTTCGACCAGTCCGGCGAGCCACGTGACCTGCCGGTCTACAACGTCGACCTTCCGGACCCCGAATCGTTCTTCGACTTCACGCAGGAAGATATCGACGAGGAGCTAAACCGATGAGACGGGTCATCGCACAGGGCACCTTCGACATCCTCCACCCCGGGCACGTCCACTACCTCTCGGACGCGAAAGCGATGGGTGACGAACTACACGTCATCATCGCCCGCAAGAAGAACGTGACGCACAAACCCAAACCGATACTGGACGACCGACAGCGACGCGACATGGTCGCCGCCCTCGACGTCGTCGACGAAGCACACCTCGGCCACCCCGACGACATCTTCGTCCCCATTGAAGAGATAGACCCGAGCATCATCGTCCTCGGCTACGACCAGCACCACGACGAAACGGCAATCAAATCCGCTCTCGCAGAGCGCGGTATCGACTGTGAAGTCGCTCGCGCGACGCCGCGTGACCCCGCGTTCGACGGCGAGATTCTCTCGACGGGGCGCATCATCGACCGTATCGTCGAGCGTCGCTGCTGACGGTCGAACGCCAGCGCGACCGGTCGTCCCGAGGCACTCGATTGATTCGCGAGCGACGGCGACGTCACTCGCCGAGGAGAGATGGTGGAAAAAGAGAGACGCCTATTCGCTCGACTGCTGTTCGTCGAGCCAGTCTTGGTACTCTTCGTCGGAGACGACTTCGACGGTGAAGTACATCTGCGAGTGGGCGACACCGCAGTACTCAGTACAGTAGCCCTGGTAGGTTCCTTCCTCCGTCGCGACGGTCTTGATAGTGTACGTCTGGCCGGGCATCGCGTCCTGTTTGAGCGCGAGTTCCGGGACGTGGAAGCCGTGTATCACGTCCGTCGATGTCACCTGAATGTAGACGGGCCTGTCTTTCGGGATGACGATTTCGGTACCCGACGTGAAGTTACCTTCCTCGGGGTAGTACATGTTCCAGCCCCACTGGTAGGCCTCTGCCGTGACGACGACGGGGTCCTCGCTCGCGTCGATGTCGTTGCCCTGGTAGGTGACGTCCTCGTTGGCCAGCACGCCGTAGGAAGCCACACCGACGAACAGCAGGATGATGGCGGTGGCGATGGTCCACGTGATTTCGAGTCGGCGGTTCTCCTTTGTCGGCAGTGCGCGCTCGCTGTTACGGAACTTGATGACCGTGTAGATGAGGATGACCTCGACAAGCACGGTGATCGGGATAGCGATGTAGAGTAGCTTCCCGTTCAACTGGTTGATGAGTTCCGCAGTGGTGGACGCCTGCGCTGCAGCAGGGGTGGCGACGAGCGCCATCACGACTGCCGCGAGCAGGGACGCGAGCGCGAAACGCGTCTTTCTCATGCTGTCCGGCACTTAGGAACAACTGCATAAATGCGTACCGACTCTCACGCCGTCTCTTTTGTAACCCACCCCGGTATATCGAGGGGGCATACAAGTGGTGTGCGCCCCGAAAAAGCGGGGCTCCTAAATACAGGACGGCCATATGACCCTGTAGGTGAATTTAGTGGCCACGACTCGCACTTCGAACACCTTCCATGGCCTTCTCGCGGCGACGGCGATGGGAGTCTACGTCTTACTTCTCGTCGGTGCGACGACGGCGCTCACAGATGCGACTGCCGCGTGTGCCGCGTGGCCTGCGTGCGGAGACGGCTTTTCGCTCCCGGCGACGATGGACGGATGGGTCGCGTTCGGCCATCGCATCGCCGCCGTTCTCGTCGGTCTCTTGGCTCTCGTGACGCTCGTCGCGGCGTGGCGTTCCGACGCGTCACGTCGCGTCAAAGCGACCGTAACCGCATCGGCCGCACTCTATCCAGCACAGGCCGGCGTCGGCGCAGTCGTCGCGACTGTCGGCGCGAGTGAACTGCTCTCGACGCTCCACCTTCTGGTCGGGATGGCCATCTTCGGTGGCCTCCTCGTCGCCCTCGCGTGGACGCTCGAAGAAGTGACCGGCGACCCTACCGACAGACCCGTCGAGACGCCGTCGATGGCACCGCCGGCAGACACGGGCGAACGCCCGCCGATACCCACAGACCCCATCGAGCGAGCGAAAGCGACGATGTGGGCGTACTTCCAGTTGATGAAGCCACGACTGATGTGGCTCCTCTGTCTCGTCGCGTCGGCGGCGATGACGCTCGCCGGCACCGTCTCGCCCGGCCTCACGCCGCAGGTCATCGCGGCGACGCTCGGCGGTGGTGTCCTCTCTATCGGCGCGTCGGGGACGTTCAATCACGTCCTCGAACGCGACATCGACCGCCGGATGCAACGGACGAGTGACCGCCCACTCGCGGTGGACCTCGTCCCCGTCCGCAACGCAATCGCGTTCGGCCTGCTGTTGGCCCTCGCCTCCGTCGCGCTCTTCGCGTCCGTCAACTGGTTGGCAGCGGTCCTCGGAGTCGTCGCCATCGCGTTCTACAGCGTCGTCTACACGCTCATCCTGAAGCCGAACACCGTCCAGAACACGGTCATCGGCGGCGCGGCAGGCGCGCTCCCGGCGCTCATCGGCTGGGTCGCAGTGACGGGCGACATCGGCCTCGGCGGCGTCATCCTCGCCGTCGTCATCTTCCTGTGGACGCCCGCGCACTTCTACAACCTCGCGCTCGCGTACAAGGACGACTACGCCCGCGGCGGGTTCCCGATGATGCCCGTCGTCCGCGGTGAGACCGAGACACGAAAACACATCCTCTGGTGGTTGGCCGCGACGCTCGTCGCCGCCGCTGGCCTCGCGGTGATGGACGCACTGGGCGTCGTCTACCTCCTGACGAGCGTCGTCTTCGGGGGCGCGTTCCTCTACTTCGTGGTGCGTCTGCACTACGAACGCGACGACACGGCGGCCTTCCGCGCGTTCCACGCCTCGAACGCCTACCTCGGGATGTTGCTCCTCGCTATCGTCGTCGACACCCTCGCCATCTGATATGGCCACCGCAACCGCACTCCCCCGCCCGTCGCGTTCGAGTCTCCTGCGCGCAGCGTTCGCCGTGAACACGACGCTGATTCTGGCGTTCGGCTATCTGCTCTTCACCGACGCGACTGTCGGTGCCCCGCGATACGCACTCTACGGCGTCACGTGGGTCGTCGTCGGCCTCTGGGTCATGTTCGACACGCGTGTCGCGGCCGCGTCCGCACAGACCAAACGACGCGCCGCCGCGATTGCAGTCGGCTACTTCGCACTCTTGGCCGTCGCCGGCGGACTCGTGACGTCGCCCGTTCCGGGCGGAACCGAGGGTCTGCGTGTCGCGTTCCTCCCGCCGGGGTGGGGGCCGGCACTCGTCTACGGCGGCGACCTGTTCAACCTCATCCTGATGCCGGCGCGCGTCGTCGGGTACGCCGCGCTCGCGTTCCTCGTCTACGACACCGTCGTCGAAGCGGCGGGCGCGGCAGTCTCGGGCATCGTCGGCCTCTTTTCGTGTGTCTCGTGTTCGTGGCCGATTCTCACGTCGCTCGCGACGAGCGTCTTCGGAAGCGGGACGGCGCTGGCGCTGACGGTGTCGACGTTCTCGTACGACCTCTCGACGCTCGTCTTCCTCGTCACCGTCGTCTTGCTCCGGTGGCGACCCGGATTCGGGTCGTAGTCGCGCTCGCCGCCCCCGTCGTTTTTACTCGCGCGTCGGGTAGTACGCGTATGACGACTGTCGAAATCGAATACTGTGTCCCGTGTGGCTTCCTCGAACGCGCCGAGGAGATACAACACGAGTTGCTCCAGCAGTTCGGCCAGAAGGTAGCGAGCGTCGCGCTCGTGACGGGTGACCACGGCGTCCTCACGGTCAGCGTCGACGGCGAACGCGTCTGGGACAAATCCGAAGACGAGTACGACCCCGACGAAATCGTTCGGCGGGTCCGCCCGCACGTCGGGTCGTGAAGTCGCTGGAACACGCCGTCGTGGGGGCAGTCGTCGGCGTCGTCGCCGGCGTGTCGCTTCGACCCCCCGGCAGTCTCTCGGTTCTCGTCGTCGGTGCCGCCTTCCTCAGCGTCTTCATCGACTTGGACCACTTCGTCCTCGCGCGGGCAGAACGCGGCGACTGGGCCAACCTCAGACTCGCCGTGACGAACCCACGCGTCGGGTTACTCGAACAGGAGAAGGTGTTCGAAGAGTTCGGGTCCGAGTTCAACCTCAAGCGTCTGTTCACACACCACCTCGTCGGCGGTGTCGCCGTCGCCGGACTGGCGCTCGTGGGTTCGGTCCCACTCGCCGCGTTCGTCGGCGTCGTCCTCTACGTGCACGTGGTCTGTGACTTCCTCAGGGACCTCGGAATCGCGTGACGAAACAGAGAGAGGGTCAGCGACGCCAGTCGCTCAGTGGCCCCACCGCCGCCCTTCCTCGTCGTAGCGGGCGTTCATAATACGCTCCCACTGGTCGGTAGCGAGTTCGACGTCCGCCGCGCCGACGTTCTCACGGAGTTGCTCTTCGGTGCGCGCGCCGACGATGGGGACGACAGTCGCCTCCGGATAGTCCATGAGCCATCGGAGGGCGACCTGTGCGGGACTGGCGTCGACTTCGTCGGCGACGGCGCGAACCTCGTCGAGGACGTGCCAGCCACGTTCCGAGAGGTAGAACTGCTCGAATCGGTCGTCGAACGACCCGCGAGAGCCATCGGGTGCGACGTACGCCGAGGGGTCGTCCGGGTCGGCGCGTTCGTACTTCCCGGTGAGGAACCCGCCGGCGAGCGGTGAGTACGGACAGATTGCAATCTCCTGGTCACCACACACGTCGAGGTAGTCTTTGACGTCCTCGTAGTAGCCTGCGTGGAACAGCGGTTGGGTCACGTCGAAGCGGGCGTAGTCGTCGACGTCGGACTTCCAGAGCGCCTTCGTGAGTTGCCACGACGCCATCGTCGAGGCACCGAGATAGTTGACCTTGCCCTCCTCGACGAGGGCGTTGAGCGTCTGGAGAGTCTCTTCGATGGGCGTCTCGTCGTCCCAGCGGTGGATGTAGTAGAGGTCGAGATAGTCCGTGCCGAGACGGTCGAGCGTCCCCTCGATTTGGTTGCGGATGTGCGTCCGCGAGAGGCCACGTCCGTTCGGGTTGTCTTCGTCGAACGGGAAGTACACCTTCGAGGCGACGACGTAGTCCTCTCGGTCACGTTCTGCAAGCCAGTTGCCGATGTACTCTTCGGAGGTGCCGTTCGGGTCGCCGTAGACGTTCGCGGTGTCGATGAAGTTGCCACCGAGTTCTTCGAACGCGTCGAGGAGTTCGTGGGCGTCCTCCTCGTCGGTCTCTAAGACGCCGCCGGTTCGGCGGCCGAATCGCCACGTGCCGAAACACAGTTCGGAGACGCGCGTCCCGGTCGAACCGAGTCGCCGATAGTCGAGGCTCATACTCGATGACACGATGGCCGGCGACTAAAGGGTGTGAGTTGCGGCGAGGTGTTCGAAGACGACGGGGCAGTGGGCCACCCCCGGACGTGACTCGCCCGCACGCTTTTGCCGCCCGCACGCGACATGTAATTCATGTTTCGAGTCGCAGGCATCGGCCTCGGAAGTCTCGGTGTGATGGAGTGTCGTCTCTTCGACGAGATGGACGGGGTGAGTATCATCGCCGGCGTCGACCCGGACGAGGACGCACGCGACAAGTTCGCAGACGAGTTCGGCGTCCCCGTCTACGAGACTGTCGACGAACTGTTGGACGGCGAGTTCCTCGACGCGGTGACCATCGCATCGCCGCACACGATGCACTTCGACCAGGCGCTGGCGGCACTGGAAGCGGGACTCCACGTCCACCTCGAAAAACCGATGGTGACAGACCTCGGGGGCGCACAGGCACTCATCGACCGAGCGGCCGACGAGAACCTCACGCTCGCCGTCGGCTATCAGCGCCACTTCGACCCGCGATTTCACGAACTCCGGCGCATCGTCGACTCCGGACGCATCGGCGACCCACACATGGTCGTCTGCCACCTCGAACAGGAGTGGATCAAGTGGACGAAAGACGAGTGGCGCGGCGACCCGGCACTCTCCGGCGGCGGCCAACTGTACGATTCGGGGTCGCACCTGCTCGACGCCATGCTGTGGGTGACGCGTTCGAAACCCGTCACCGTCGCGGCGGCCGTCGACCACCGAGGCCACGACGTGGACGTGAACTCTGCGCTAGCCGTCGTCCTCGACAGGGACGGCGAGCGACTCACGGCCAGCGTCGCCGTCTCTGGGGACGGTCCGAGCATCCCCGCACCGGGCGAGTCTCTTCGCATCGTCGGCACCGACGGCATGGTCGTCTTCGACGGCGAAAGCATCGAAGTGACCGAAGGCGACGTGACGTACCGCGCGACACCACCGAAACCGGAGTTCGAGCGATTGACCGAGAAGAAACTCCGAAACTTCGTCGACGCCGCCCGCGACGAGGCTGACCTCGCAATCCCAGCAATAGACGCCCTCCGTGTCACCGCGCTCACCGAAGCGGCCTACGAATCGGCGACGACCGGACGCCGCGTCAACGTCGGTGGCGAGTGAGTCGGTCGTTTCGGCGGTTCCAATATCAGACGCTCCGAATTCGGTTCAACGTGCCAGACGAACCACTGACGCCCCTGTTTTTGCTCGTACAGACGTAGAGTTCGCCCGTCGGGCCGCGCCCGAACGAGAGCACGTTCGTCCCCCCGTCGTCGCGGCCGGAAATCGGTATTTCGGCGATATCCCACGGTTTCGACGCCTGTGGCCGTGCGGCGAACAGACGCCCACGTGACTGCCAGTCGGCGAAGACGTAGGCACCCGACAGGGCAGAAATCTCGTCGCCGCGGTAGACGTACCCGCCGATGACCGCGATACCCGACGGTCCGCTTCCGGTGTGCGGATATTCGAGAACCGGGTCGACGAGTGGGGTTCCATCCGGCGTCTCGGTCGGACAGTTGTCCGCGCGGAAGCAGTGCGCGCCTTCGCGGACGTTCCACCCGTAGTTGCCGCCACGTTCGACGAGGTTCACCTCTTCCCACCGGGCCTGCCCCACGTCCGCGGCGTATAGGTCCTCGCCGTCGAACGAGAGTCGCCACGGGTTCCGGAAGCCCCACGCGTACTGTTCGTCGAACCCCTCCCGCCCGACGAGTGGGTTGTCGTCCGGAATCCCGTACGGCCTGTCCTCGCCCTCGGCGTCCACGTCGATTCGGAGGATACTCCCGAGGAGGTTCGACGTCACGTCCTGTCCGTTGCCGCCGGCGACGCCGTCGTACCAGTCGTCTGCGTGGCCAGTGCCCTGGTCGTTGCCTGCACCGCCGTCACCGACAGCGACGTAGAGGAAGCCATCAGGGCCGAACGCGAGTGCGCCGGCGTTGTGATTCGACTGTGGTTGCGGGATTTCGAGGAGCGTCCGCTCGGAGTCGGCCGAGACAGTCATCGCCTCGGGGTCGACAGTCAGTTCGCTCAGGACGAACGTGTGACTGTAGTTCGACGGCGTCCCTGACCGACGCGGAGTGCTGTACCGAAGATACAGACGGCCGTTGTCCACGAACTCCGGGTGGAAGGCGACGCCGAGAAAGCCGCGTTCGTCGTATCCGTTCAGGTCGACGACCCGGTCTGTGATGTCGAGATACGGGTCCGAATGGAGTTCCATCTCGCTGTGAAGCCACATTCGGCCGGGTTGGTCCACCACGAATCGGCGGTCACCGTCGAACCCTTCCGGGATGGCGACGTCGACGGGAGAGGCGAAACCGCCCGCAAGTGTCTCGAACCGGAGTTCGACGTCTGCGAGGTTACCCCCTGCGTCGGCCGTCGTCGTCCCGTCCGTCGTCTCTCCAGTCGACGGAGTCGTCGTCTCGTCTCCACCGCCACCACCCGGTGCACCGATACAACCAGCGAGGCCACCGAGGACGGCGGCGCCTGTCGTCGCGAGGAAGGCGCGTCGGGAACCGTTCATGTCAACCGAGAGGGCCTCGTGGGGAGTAAGGCTTCCTCCGGGAGCGCTCGGACCCCGGACGCAACGTCGATTCCGAATCCCTTACCACCCGACGGGTCCGTCGGGTATCACATGAACGAGGTACTCGTCGCTGACGGCCTCACGAAGTCCTACGGCGACGTGGAGGCGCTCTCGGGCGTCTCCCTGTCGGTCGCCGAGGGCGAGGTCTTCGGCCTCATCGGCCCGAACGGCGCGGGGAAGACGACGCTGATTCGCGCACTGACGGGGACGACGACCCCCGACAGCGGAACTGCGTCCGTCCTCGGGGGCGACCCGACGGACGTGGACCGACAGCGACTCGCCCTCTTGCCACAGGACTTCCGACCAGCAGGGCGACTGTCCGCGCGCGAACTCGTCGCCTACTACGCGGGCCTCTACGACGACGCACGTGACCCGGACGACGTCCTCGCAGACGTCGGCCTCGCGGACGCGGCGGACACGTGGTACGAGAACCTCTCGGGTGGCCAACAGCGGCGTGCCTGCATCGCGCTGACGCTCGTCAACGACCCGGACGTCCTCTTTCTGGACGAACCCACGACGGGTATCGACCCCGCGGGGCGTCGGTCGCTGTGGACGCTCGTCGACGAACTCGCAGACCTTGGGACGACGGTCTTTCTGACGAGTCACTCGATGGAGGAAGTCGAACGACTCGCGGACCGCGTCGGCCTACTCAACGAGGGACAACTCGTCACGGTGGGGCGTCCGGACCAACTCGTCGCCGAACACGGCGGCGAGAGTCGACTGGTCGTCAAAACCGCGAGCGATATCGACTTCGACTCGGTTTCGCTCCCCGCGTCACTCTCCGGAGAGATGACCGCCGACGGTATCACCGTCTACGGCGTCGGTCCGCGACAGATTGGCCCGGCGGTTGCCGCCCTCGACGACGCGGGTATCGTCTACGAATCACTCGTCTGGAAGCAACCGGGCCTCGAAGAGGTGTACCTCTCGCTGACGGGCGAACAGTTCGAAGGCGCGCGTCCCGCCGCCGCCGCGGCGATTGGAGGTGACCGATGAGTCGTCTCGAACGCGTTCGGTCCGAGTTCGTCGCCTCGTGGCACTCGTTCCTCCGCCGGCGGACGGCCGTCTTCTTCACGTTCTTCTTCCCGGCCATCATCGTCGTCATCTTCGGGGCGCTCGTTCAGACTCAACCGACCGGTGGCGGCCTCTTCGCCGAACCGAAGGAGTACTACATCGCCGGCTACCTCGCCGTCGTCGTCCTCTTTACACCGCTGTCGCGCGTCGGCAGTACCATCGCCCGGCACCGCGACGGCAACCGATTCGAGAAGTTGGCGACGACGCCGCTGTCTCGAAGCGAGTGGTTGTTGGCCCACTCGCTCGTCAACGTCGTCGTCATCGGCCTCGCGGCGCTGTTGCTCCTCGGCCTCTCGGTTGTCGTCACCGGGGCGTCGATTCCGCTGTCGCCGGCGACGCTCGCACTCGTTCCGTTCATCGCACTCGGTGTGACGCTGTTCTGTGGCCTCGGAGCCATCATCGGCAGTCTCGCCGGGTCGCAAGACGGCGTCATCGCCGCGAGCAACGCCATCGCGTTGCCACTGCTGTTCCTCTCGGAGACGTTCGTGACACCCGAGTTGCTGCCGGCGTGGTTCCAACCGGCGTTGAACCTCTCGCCGCTGACGTTCTTCGCCCGTGGCGTCCGCGCACTCACCTACTCTGGCGGTGCGTGGGCGCTCGACCTGTTGATTCTGGCCGCCCTCGCTGGTGCGTTCTTCGTCGTCGGAACGCTCGCAATCCCGCAGACTGACTGAGGCGAGTCGCCACCGCTGGACACGACTGGCCACCGGGCGAGATGGCGTCTCCGACGCCCGTAAACTCAAGCCTTAACCCGCGTCCGGTCTCACGTGTTTGCATGGTCGAAACTGAGACGTACACCATCGAAGGACCGGCCGGTGACTCCGAAGCACTCGAACTTCCTGCGGGCCTCGTCGACATCTTCGCGGAGCAGGGCGAAGAACCGACGGACGTCGTCGCCGACATCGTCGTCCAGGCGTTCGCACAGCAGGCACACGTCGTCGCACACCACAGCGAGGGTGGCGCGCCGTCCGACATCGCCGAAATCAACGAGAAGATGGAGGAACTCTTCGAAGAGCGCTTCGGCCTCCCGCTCTCTGAGGCACTCGGTCACTCGCACTAAGCGGGGTTCGACACGACTCGACTACTGTTATTTTGCCGTGGGTTCACGTCGCCGTGGAGAGCGACGCCTATCGGTATCGAACGAGAGTTGACACAGCGATAGTGGGCACACGCCGCCCGAAAACCAGTCCGACGCGTCAGATGAACGCCAACGGAACCATGATGGCGAACCCGGCGACGAGTCCCGCGAGGAGTTCCACTTTCCCGCCACGGGGGAGGCGTTCACCGAGTTCCAGCGCTTCGGGGATGAACTCCGTGAGGACGAGGAACACCATCGCGCCGGCGGCGAATCCGAACCCGAACGGGAGGAACTCGCGGGCGACACGCACGAAGTAGAACGCGATGACCGCACCGATTGGCTGTGGGAGGCTAGAGAAGATTGCCCACCAGACGAGTTTCCAGTTGGGGACGTCCATCGACCGAAGCGGAATGGAGATAGCGAGTCCCTCCGGGATGTTGTGAATCGAGATGGCGATGGTCATGAACACCGCGAGCAAGGGGACGGTAAAGCCGAGCATCTCCACACCGCCTTCTAACCCTAGGTCGGCGAAAGAGACGCCGACGGCGACGCCCTCGGGGAAACTGTGGACGGTGAGGATACCGAGAATCATCAGGAGTTTCTTGAAGTCGGCCCGCTCGTACTTCTTCGGAGTGACCTCTGCCCCCTCGATGACGTAGTGAGCGACGAGGACGAGGACGACGCCGGCGAGCATACCGATGCCCAACTGGAGTGGCGTCCCGTTGGCGAGGCCCTCGAAGACGAGGCCAAACAGCGATGCGGAGACCATGATTCCCGATGCGATACCCCAGAGCGCCACGTTCCAGCGGTCGCTCACGTCCGAGACGAAGAAGAACGGCAACGCACCGATACCGGTGGCGATTGCCGTGATGAGCCCTGCGATAAAGACGAACACGAGGGCGGCCAGTTGGTCCATACCACGTGTAGCTGTTCGAGCCCGATAAGTATTATCATATAATAGATATTTTTCGGCAAGCCTAAACCCATAGAGTGGAGAATTCTGCCATTTCAGGTTTCGCCGAGCCAAAAACTCTCCACCGAATATACCGTATGCAATCTGGTATGTGAGGTAGGAAAGTCCGGTGTGCGAGGCTCGTTCAGTCAGTCAGACCGTGCCTCTCAGACGGCGAAAGAAGATGGTCGATTCGTTCAGTCGTCGGCGGGGGATGCGCCCTCGGACGTGTCGCTGTCGCTGCCCATCGGGGAGACGGGCGACGCCGCGACGGACCGGGCGGAACCCATCCAGCGTTCAACGTTGGCGGCGACGTAGTCACGCGCACCGAAGGCGACTGCGCCACCGACACCGATGGCGAGGGCGGCGGCGATACCCCACGCGAACGCCTGTGCGATGGTAAAGAGTATCGCCACGTCGATACCCATCGTGCTCAGACCGATGACGACGGCGGTGAAGTAGAGGAACATCCGCGTCCCGACGGCGAAGATGTTCGTGTACGGCGTCTCCGTGGCAGCACGAGTCCCCTTGATGGCGTCACCGATGAAGTCGGCGACGACGAACCCGAGGACGATGACGAGCAGTCCGGCCACGAACGCCGGTGCGTACGAGACGGCCGTCGACACCCACTCGGAGAAGAGCTCTACCGCGAGGACGTCTGCTGCTGCGACGACGGTGACTGCGTAGACGAACCACCTCGTGAGCGTCCCGAACGCACCAGATACCGCCGCTTCTGTTCCCCCGAGGATGTCTCCAATCGGTGTCGTGAGTACTGCTCTGTCGAGTTCGACTCGGTCTGCAAGCCCGGCGACGACTCGGCCGGCGAACCGCCCAACGAGCCACCCGATGAGCAGGACGAGAAGCGCACCGACGAGATTCGGAAGGAACGCGATTACTTCGTTCGTCAACTGTGCGAGTGAGTCTGTCAACGTCACCTGTAACTGATACATTGCGAAGTTAACTTCTCGCTATAGGAAGTTAGTTAAGATGTTCCGAAGCCAGTATAAAATACTCTAATAAACGGTACCCTCTGATTTCTTCGACAGTCGGGGGATTCGGACAGAGTCGACGATTCACCGTCTCGCTCGCGACGGTTCCGGTGATACTCTTCACCGTCAGACGTTCTATCGACCCGACACCGTCTGTGTGATTTAATGTAATCCTCACTCGGTTGACGTCTCCCCGCTGTACTCGTTCGTCACAGACTGGTCGTCTGCGAGACGTTCGAGATGTGTCGCGATTTGCTCCATCGCGACGACGAGTCGTGCGGCGTACCACAGGACGACGACGGTGACGACGACGAGTACCCACAGGAGTATCTGTTGGGCGACGAGCAGGGCGTACGCGAGACTGACGACCAGAACCACGACGACAGCGATTCGAGCGTTCCTCGTCTGGTGGAGGGGCGTGTCATCGGAGGCAGACGACATGAACCGTGATATTCGGGGTAAATCTATAGGTGTTTGGGGAATAATAGAACCTCGCTCGTCAGCGTGCGAAATAGATAATTACTCTCCCGAATGGGAGAAACGAAATCTGAATGTCCTGATTAATCGCACTACTGTAGCATGCCACCAAAGGCCGTGAGACGCCCCACACCCCCGAATTTATCAGTCGTCTCTGGGTATCAGAAGGTGATGGGAGAGTTATCCGAGTTGTTCGCGCCGAACCGTATCGCAGTGGTTGGCGCGACCGAGCGCGAAGGGGCCATTGGCCGGGCCATCATGGACAACCTCATTGCCGACTTCGACGGTGAGGTCGTCCCGGTCAACCCCAAGTACGACGAACTGTTCGGCCTGCAGTGTTACGGCGACGTCGGTGAGACGAACGCTGACCTCGCAGTCATCGTCGTCCCACCGAAGGTGGTACTTCCCGCGATGAAGTCCGCCGGCAAGGCAGGTATCAAGAACGCGGTGGTCATCACGGCCGGGTTCGGTGAGACCGGCAGTGAGGGTGCCGCTCGTGAACAAGAACTCCGCGAAATCGCTGCCGAGTACGACATGAACGTCGTCGGCCCCAACAGTCTGGGCATCATGAACACCGACGTCGGGATGAACGCGACGTTCGGCCCCGACATGGCGCTCGACGGGAACATGTCCTTTATGAGCCAGTCGGGCGCGTTCATCACGGCCGTCATCGACTGGGCCAACGACGAAGACATCGGCTTCAAGGACATCGCCTCTCTGGGCAACAAGGCGGTCCTCGACGAGGCCGACTTCATCGAGGTGTGGAACGACGACCCTGACACCGAAGTCATCATCGGCTACCTCGAAGGCATCAGCGCGGGCCGCGAGTTCATCGACTCCGCCCGCGAGGTGACGAGAGACACGCCAATCGTCCTCGTGAAGTCCGGCAAGACCGACGCCGGCGCACAGGCCGCCTCCTCCCACACCGGGACGATTGCCGGGTCGGACGCCGCCTACGAGGCGGGTCTCGAACAGGCGGGCGTCCTTCGCGCCGACTCGGTCCAGCACCTCTTCGACACCGCCCGCGTCCTGGGCGACCAACCACTCCCCGAAAACAAAGACGTCGCCGTCATCACGAACGCCGGTGGCCCCGGCGTGATGACCACCGACGCCATCGGTGAATCCGACCTCGAAATGGCGGACTTCACCGACCCGACGCTGGAGAAGTTCTCCGAGACACTCCCACCGGAAGGGAACATCTACAACCCCGTCGACATCGTCGGCGACGCCGACAACGCGCGCTTCAAGGACGCCCTCGACGTGGCCCTCGCCGACCCGAACGTCGGGAGCGCCATCGTCCTCACGGCCCCGACGGCCGTCCTCGACTACAACCAACTCGCACGGGACACCGTCGAACTCCAGCAGAAACACGACAAGCCAATCGCCGCCTGTTTCATGGGTGGCGAACGCGTCAACGCCGCGTCCGACCTGATGAAAGACGCCGGCATCCCGAACTACTTCGACCCATCGCGCGCCGTCGACGGCCTCGAAGCACTCGCGAAGTACGCCGACATCCGCCAGCGTGAGTACGACGCGCCGACAGAGTTCGACGTGGACCGCGAGCGTGCCCGTGAGATTCTCGAGACGGTCAAAGACCGCGACGAGACGCGCCTCGGTGTCGAAGCGATGGAACTGCTCGACGCCTACGGCATCGAGACGCCGAAAGGCGACATCGTCGACGACCCGGCCGACGCGCTCGAAGTGGCCGAGGAGATAGACGGCAACGTCGTCATGAAAATCGTCAGTCCGGACATCCTCCACAAGTCCGACATCGGCGGCGTCAAAGTCGGCGTCGAGAACGAAGACGTCTACGACGCCTACGAGGACCTCATCACTCGCGCGAAGAACTACCAACCCGACGCCAACATCCTCGGCGTGCAGGTCCAAGAGATGGTCAACCTCGACGACGGCGTCGAGACCATCGTCGGCATGAACCGCGACCCGCAGTTCGGACCGCTCATGATGTTCGGTCTCGGTGGTATCTTCGTCGAGATTCTCGAAGATACGACGTTCCGCGTCGCGCCCGTCGCACAGTCCGAAGCAGAGGAGATGACCAAAGAAATCGACGCCGCACCGATGCTTCGCGGCGCTCGCGGGAACGACCCAGTCGACACGAACGGTATCGCAGAGACCATTCAGCGTCTCTCGCAACTCGTGACTGACTTCCCGGCCATCCTCGAACTCGACATCAACCCGCTGGTCGCACTGCCCGACGGCGTCAAAGCCGTCGACGTTCGCCTGACCGTCGACCCGGACGAACTTTAAACACTTCACCAACCAAACATCCAACAATGAATACGGTACTCGTCACCTCGACCGGAGAAAGCACCGGGAAGACCGCCATCACGCTCGCACTGGGCCTGCTGGCCAAAGAACGTGGACTCGACGTCGGCTACATGAAGCCGAAAGGGACGCGCCTGCAGTCGAGCACCGGCAAGACGCTCGACGAGGACCCGATGCTCGCCCGGGAACTCCTCGACATCGACGCCGAGATGCACCAACTCGAACCTGTCGTCTACTCGCCGACGTTCATTCAGGGTGCCATCCGCGGCAAGGAAAACGGAGAAGAACTCTCCGAAGTCATCGCCCACCACTTCGACGACATCTCCGCCGACAAGGACCTGATGTTCGTCGAAGGCGGCGGGTCCTACCGCACCGGCGGCATCGTGAACCTCACGGACGCCGACATCGCGAACCTCCTCGACGCGGAAGTCATCCTCGTCGCCGACTACCAGCACCCGAGTGACCTCGACGATGTGGTCGCCGCCGTCGAAGACATCGGCAGCGAACGCCTCGCTGGCATCGTCTTCAACCGCGTGAGCGACGCCTCCTACGACGAACTGGAGACCGAAATCGCACCGTTCCTCGAAGCACGCGGCGTGCCCGTCCTCGGCGTCATCCCGAACGAGAAGGACCTCGCCGGCGTCACCGTCCAGGAACTGGCCGACGAACTCGGCGCAGAACTCGCAACCGACGCACCAACCGACGCGTTCGTCGAACGGTTCCTCGTCGGGGCGATGGGCGGCGACGCCGCGCTTCGGTACTTCCGTCGGACGAAGAACGCCGCCGTCATCACGGGTGGTGACCGCGCGAACATCCAGCGCGCGGCACTGGAAGCCCCTGGCGTCAAGTGTATCATCCTCACCGGTGGTCACCGACCCGTCGGTGCCGTCATCGGGAAGGCCGAACAGAAGGGCGTCCCTGTCCTGATGGTCAACGGCGACACCCTCTCTGTGACCGACCGTGCCGAAGACATCGTCAGCACGGGTCGTACCCGCGACGAACGGACGGTCGAACGCATGCGTGACCTGCTGTACGAACACGCCGACGTCGACGCCATCATCGGCAACATCGCACCCGCAACCGACGACGCCGAAGACGACGACTAACGCGGACTGTCGCGCGGGCGACGCTCACTTCTTTCGACGACGCTCCGTTCTTTCGACGACGCTTCGATTCGGTCTCTGGCCCTCACTCACGACTCTGCGCGCGTTTGGTGCGCCGGTACTCGTTGATGGCCGTCGGCACGACGACACCGACGACGATGATTGTCGCGTAGGAGACGAGGAAATCACCGGTCAGTCGTTCGACGGCGTAGGCCGCCGGGAACGAGACGAGGACGAAAGCGAGGATGGTGAGGTTCTCGCGGGAGACCATACGCCCAACTCGAACGTCAGGTAGTTAACAGTTCCACCCGCGGTCGGTGTCGTTGAGGAGTTCTGCACCCGTCTCTGTGACCACGACGAGGTCCTCGACTCGAACACCGAACCTGTCGGGGAGATAGACCCCGGGTTCGATGCTGAAGACGTTTCCAACCGCCAGTTCTCGGTCGCTCCCGGCGACGATGTACGGTTCTTCGTGCACGTCGAGGCCGACGCCGTGGCCGGTTCGGTGGATGAACCGGTCGCCGTACCCCGCGTCTTCGATGACTTCGCGTGCCGCGCGGTCCACCGCTCCAGCGGTGACGCCCGGTTCGACCGTCTCGAATGCGGCGGTTCGGGCGGCCTGAACGACGTCGTGGACCTCCTCGAAGTCGGCGGGCGGGTCGCCCCCGAAGACGAGCGTCCGCGTCTGGTCGCTCGGATAGTGGTCCACGTAGGTTCCGAAGTCGAGGACGACAGGGTCGCCAGATTCGATGATTCGGTCGCCGTAGGTGTGATGCGGCATCGCCCCGTTCGGTCCGGACCCGACGATGGGGCCGAAGGCGACGCCCGCACCGCCCTCGTCGGCGAGGAGGCGTTCGATTTCGGCGGCGAGTTCCGTCTCCGTCATCCCGAGACACCGGTCGCCCATCTCGCGGAGGCGTTCGACGACTCGGTCTGCGACGGCACCGGCACGACGGAGTGCGTCGAGTTCGGCGTCGTCTTTTTGCGCCCGAAGTGGGGCCAGAACCTCGCTCGCCAGTCCGAAGTCGGCGTTCGGGAGGACGGAACTGAGGTCCTGTGTGAACTGCGCCCACATCGTGTCGTCGACGAGGAGACGCCCGCCATCGAGCGAGAGGTCCGAGGTGATGGTTCGAACCGCCGCGACTGGGTCTTCGTCGTCACTCCACGTCTCCACGTCCGCGACCCACGATTCGGCGCGGACCTGTGTCTCGTAGAGGTCGGGGACGAGGAACACCGGGACGCCCTCGCGGGGGACGAACAAGAAGAGATGGCGCTCGGCGGGTTCCTCGTCGAACCCGGCGAGGTAGAGGAGGTTCCGACTCGGGAACAGGACGACTGCGTCCGCACCCGCGTCGGCCAATCGTTCCTGACAGGCACGGGTTCGTCGTTCGAATGGGGTCATGGCAGTCGGTACGTGGGCGGGGAAAAAAGCGTGGGCGGTCTGTTCGTCCGCGTGCTTACGCGCCGAGGTCCAGTGGGTCGTACAACTGCCCCGTTATCGCCTCGAAGGCGTCGGAGGCGGTGACGAGACCGATTATCTCGTTGGTTTCCGCGTCGCGAACCATCGCCAGTTCCTGATTCTCCGCCTGAAACCGGTCGATGAGTTCGCTGACAGAGAGGTCAGACTGTACCGACAGTGGTGGGACGGCGACGTCTTCGAGGGTGCGGTCACCCGCCTCCAGACGGTCGAGAGTCGCGAGGACCGTCGGGGCGTAGACGACGCCTCGAACGTCGTCCATCGAGTCGCCGACGAGTGGGAACCGCGAGTGTTGCGGATTCGTCCGAATCAGTTCGAGGTTCTCGTCGGTAGTCTTCGTCGTCTCGAGTGCGACGACGTCCGACTTCGGCACCATCACGTCCCGAACCGGCAACTCGCCGATTCGAAGCGCGTTGAGGACCTCTTGACGGCGCTCTTCGGGGAGCGACCCGCGAGCGAGGATGTCGCCCATCTGACTGCGAACCTCACCGCGACTGAGACGACCATCGCCGTCGTCCGACTCCTCGTCGTCGACTTCTGCTTCCTGCCACGAACGCGTCATCTGGACGCCACCGAGCGCCAACAGTCGCTTCGCAAGCCAGTCTGCGACGACGATGACGGGGTACATCAGCTTGGTCCATCCGTACAACAGGGGCGCGGTGTACTTGGCGACGAGTCGTGACCGCTCGACGCCGAGATACGTCGGCACCTGCTCACCGAGGACGACGTGTGCGAGGTTGATGACGGCCAGTGAGAGGAGGACCGAAAGCGACGTGTGTGCCCCCGCCTGTCCGCCGAGAAGCGCGTTGAAGACAGCGGCGACGGCAGGTTCCGCCACGACGCCGAGGCCGACACTGGAGATGGTAATCCCGACTTGACACCCCGAGAGGAAGACTTCCAGTCGTTCCGTCATCTTCCACGCGAGTTCGAGTCCACGCGACCCTTCGAACGCCGACTGGTCGAACTGTGGAACACGCGTCATCGCGAACTCGGAGACGACGAAAAATCCGTTGGCGAGCAGCAACACGACACCACCGACGAGTCTAATCGCAGTCTCGACACCAACCATACGTCGCCCCGTTCGAACTCGATGCCCCTGAGGGTGTCGGCCCGCTGTCGAGTCGTCCCCGAGAGCGAGTTAAATTCGGATTTAAAATGTGCCATAACAACTATGTTCAGTGGTTTCACAATTCGTGGTATGCGTCACCAACACAGACGTACGTTCCTGAAGACGAGTGGTGCCCTCCTGGGTGGGATATTCGCGGGTTCGACTGTCGTCGCCGCCGAACGGACCGACCGGTTCGTCGTCGAGGCAGACGACGTCGCGACTCTCGAACGTGCCGGACTCGACGTGGTATACGACCTGACGGCGACCGGTACCGCCGTCGTCGAAGGAAGCGAGTCGGACGTCTCGTCGGTCACGTCGTCGTATGCGCCGGATATCGAAGTCTCCCTCCAGGACCCGGATATCAACGAGTCTGCGCCCGAAGAGACGCGCGACGAACCGGGATACTCCATTCAGTGGGACAAACAGAGCCTCGACGTTCCCGAGGTTCACACCGTCACGCGCGGCGAGGGAACCCGAGTGGCCGTCATCGACTCGGGCGTCGCAGCGACTCACCCTGACCTCGAACACGCGGTCAACGTCGAACTCTCTCGTAACTTCACCGGAGATGGCTACGGTGCGGGCGTCCCCGCCGGCGGTGACCACGGGACGCACGTCGCCGGCATCGTCGCCGCAAACGACGCCAACGACGAAGGCGTCGTCGGGTCCGCACCCGGAACCGAAATCGTCGACTGCCGCGTCTTCTCGACTGGTCCGACGGCGTCGTTCGCGGACATCCTCGCTGCCGTCGTCTACAGCGCGAACGTCGGCAGCGACGCCGCGAATCTGAGTCTCGGCGCGTATCCGATTCCCCGACAGAGTCTCCGAGAGTTCTACGGGAAGCGACTGAACAGCATCATGACGTACGCGAACAGTCAGGGGACGGTGCTCACGATTTCGGCCGGCAACGACGCCGCTGACCTCCAACACGACAAGAACTTCATCAGTCTCCCGAACGAGGGTGCACAGGCGTTCAGCGTCGCCGCGACGGGGCCGAAGGGGTACGCCTTCGACGCAGGTGACGGAGCACAGGGCCCGGAGAGTCCTGCATTCTACACGAACTACGGGACCAACGCCATCGACATCGCCGCACCTGGCGGTGACGCCCTGCTCGCTGCTATCGAGGAGTATCCGGAGTCGTGGTTCTACGACCTGGTGTACAACACCGTCTCGACGCCGCAGTTCAACAAACGGGGAGACTACATCAAAGCAGACCACGCCTACGGGTGGAAAGCGGGAACGTCGATGGCGGCCCCACAGGTCGCCGCCGCCGTCGCTCTCGTGCGGTCCGTCGACCCGAATCTCTCTGCCGACGACGTGAAGTCGCGGTTGAAACGCGCCGCGTCCGTTCCCGATGGCTACGACAAAGCCTACTACGGGTCCGGGTACCTCGACATCCTCGGCGCAGTGACGAACGAGTGACGGAGGGTAGTCGGTCGTAGCGCTGGCAACCGAACAGCCGTCTCGTGGTTCTGTCTTTTCCTATCCGTTTAGAATCATTAATTCTCGAACACCTTTATCCCGTAAGCCGTCGCATTCTCAGGTATGAGTTGGAAAGCAATCGACGCCCTCGACGACGCTCGTGACGCCACGGCGTCACTCCTCCTCCCGTTCGACGCGGGACGGTGGGCACGCCTCGCACTCATCGCCCTCTTCGTCGGCAGTGTCGGCAGTGGCGGTGGAACCGCTGGAAACGCAGGAAACACCGGGTTCACGTTCCCGGTAGACGGCGGCGCGCCGCCAACCGACTTCCCAATCGACTCACTCCCCGGATTGGTCACGTCGAGTAACGTCTTCACCCTCGTCGTCGCACTGGCGGCAATCGCCATCCTCCTCGGTATCGTGTGGTCCATCGTCGGGTCCGTGATGCAGTTCGTCCTCGTCGACGCCGTCGTCTCGAAAGACGTGCGCATCCGCAAACCGTTCCGGGAGCGCCTCGGACTCGGCCTCAGACTGTTCGTCTTCCAGATCGGATTGGTACTGGCCGTCTTGCTGTTGCTCGGCGTCCCCCTCGCCGCAGTGATATTCGGCGGTATCAACATCGGCGGGTCGGTGTTCCTCCTCGCGATTCCACTCGTGTTCCTCGCACTCCTCGTGTTCCTCGTCCTCGCGATTGCCCTGCAACTGACGACTGACTTCGTCGTCCCCACGATGATAGCCGAAGACCGGCAAGTCATCGACTCGTGGCGACGCGTCGTCCCGGTGTTCCGTTCGGAGTTCTCCGAGTTCGGCCTCTACGTCGTCGTCAGGTTCGTCCTCGGCATCCTCGCGGGCATCGCCATCGGCGTCGCCGTCGCACTCCTCTTGCTCGTCGTCGCCATCCCCTTCGCCATCGTCGGCGGGGGCATCGCACTCGCACTCGCTGGCGCACAGGTCGGCGTGTTCTCACCGGTGGGCGTCGTCCTCCTCGGCATCGTCGGACTCCTGTTCGTCCTCACTGCCATCGCCGTGAGCGCATTCGTCCAGATGCCCGTGGTGACGTTCTTCCGGTACTACTCGCTGTTCCTGCTCGGAAGCACAGACGACTCACTCGACCTGGTTTCGGGATTCCGAACCGACGACGACTCGCCAGCGCCGGAAGGCGCGACGCCCGCCTGAACGTCTCGCTCTCGATTCGTCCCCGATTTTTACGCCGTCGTCGCCGCGACTATCTCACGGTCTAACCGCCCGAGGAGGACGAGAATCGGGAGCATCAACAGTCCACCAACGACGAACGGTACCCAGAACGCGATGCCGGTGTAGAGGCCGCCAGCGAGTGCTGGGCCGAAGGTTCGTGCGAGACTCCCGGCGCTCTGCGTGAGGCCGAACGCACCACCCTGTTCGTCCGACGTAGCGGTTCGCGAGACGAGCGTGTTCAGCGAGACGTTCGTGAGCGCGTTTCCGAACGACAGCGGCGTCATCACGACGAGCAGTGCGAGGACGCCCGGTGGGAGGACCGGTCCGAACGAGACGAGTGGCCCGAAACTGGGGACATATCCCCCGAGAACGGGCGAGAACGGGACGGCGGCGAGCATGACGACCTGAATCGCCACGCCACCGACTGCGAGGCGATACTCACCGAAGCGGTCGGTCAACGGGCCGACGAGACCACCTTGCACGACGGCCAGAACCAGTCCGACGTAGGTGAGGATGATGGCGTTTTCTGTCGCGCCGTAGCCGTACTGGTCGTTCGTGAGGAAGATGAACTGACTCTCCAGTGCCGAGAAGGCGAACGACGCGAGGAAGAAGGAGACGACGAGTGCGCCGAGGCCGTGTGTCCGAAGCGCGGTCATGAGTTGTTCGAGTCGCGACACTCGGTCAGGGTCTGCGGTTCGTTCCTCTGGCGGGCGCGACTCCGGGAGGACGAAGTACGCGACGACGAGGTTGACGCCGGTGATGACGGCGGCGGCGAAACTCGGGAGTGAGAACTCCGAGGTGGGGACGAACGCAGGAAGGACATTACTCGCGGTGGCGACGACCGGTCCGCTGGCGAAGAACCCCCCGAGGGCGGGTCCGAAGACGAATCCGAGTCCGAACGCGGCACCGAGTAGTCCGAGTCCCTTCGCTCTGTCTTCGGGCGGGGTGATGTCTGCGATGTACGCCTGTGCAGTGGCGATGTTGCCGCCCATCGCTCCAGCGAGCATGCGGGCGGCAAACAGGACGGCGAGTGACCCCGCGATACCGAACAGCGTCCACGCGATGACGCTCCCCGTGAGCGAGAGCAAGAGCACGGGTCGTCGCCCGCGCGTATCAGAGAACCGGCCGAGAACCGGCGCGGCGAGAAATTGCATCGCAGAGTACGACGCGATGAGCAGACTTCCGACGAACTCCGTCGCCCCGAACGAAAGCGCGTAGAGCGGAATCACCGGGATGAGAATCCCGAACCCGAGGAGGTCCACGAAGACGATGAAGAAGACCACACCGAGTGCTCTCCGGGGACGTTCGACTGTCATGGTCTGTATCTGGGCGAATCGGATGAAAGTCGCATCGGTCTGGAAATGCTGACTTATAGTAATCTGTGATTAATTAATACCCTGACAGTCGTGAGTGTCAGTATGGCCTTCGAGTGGGTGTCGTATTTCGAGTGTGGGAACTGCGGATTCGAAAAGCCCTCCCCAGAGGTTCCGTACGACCGTCTCGGGTACGCGGTGTGTCCGTCCTGCGGCGTCGAAACCATGCCTGTCTACGTCGAGATGACGAGATATCCGACAGCAGTAGATGGGTAAGGACTTCGGTCACCGGCGTGTCTGTCGTCGTATGAGCTGGACCGAAGTTCGTCGCGACGAGCGTATCGTCGAGTGGGAGCGCAGCGACGGGCACGCGACGCTTCGCCTTCGTCGTGGACCGACGGCGTGGCACGTCAGATTCGACCGTCTGTACCAAGCCCCGGAGGGAACTGCCTACGAGACCCGTCGGTTCGACGACGAAGACGCCGCCCGCGAGACACTCGCCGCGTGGAAAGAGCGATACGACGTCAGCGACGCGTGACATGCCGGCCCCGCCGGCCGACAGCGCCGACTCGTCTCGGACTCAGTAGTGTCCGAGCACGCCCCGCCGTCGAGCGCGACGGGTGAGCAGACGGAAGACGGCGTAACCGACGGCGACGTACCCGGCACCGACCACGACGAGAATGGCTACTTCTGCTGGGGGAAACTCCCACAGTCGCACACCGCCGGTCATCGCACGCTGTAACATGAAACTCCCCTGTGCGAGCGGGAGCAGCTTGAGTATCGGGGCCGCCTCGACGGGGGCCGCCGCGAGGCCGATGAAGCCGAACTGAAGTAATCCGAAGATACTGTTGACCCGCTTGTAGAGTAAGGCGAGGCCCGCCATCACGAATCCCACGCCGACGACGGACGCGAGTGCGAAGACACCGACCGGAACGACGGTCAGCAGGTCTATCGAGAGCGTCCGTCCAGTCGTGACGAGCATCAACACGAGTGTCGCGCCGCCCCAGAGGAAGCTAAACGCGACGTTTACCACTGTCTTCGCGGCCATGACGCGGCCGAACCCGACCGGTGCCATGTAGAGCTGTTCGAGCGTCCCCCACGTCGCCTCGGTCATGACGTTGCCCGCGAGGTTCTGATACGCCGAGAAGGCCATCGTCACCAGAAAGTAGCCGACGATGAGCGAATCCAGCGAGTCGTCGAATGCAGGACCCGCCACCGCGCGTCCGCCGAAGAAGATGAGCGCGAAGAACACGTAGATGGCGAGGAGGCCACCCACCGTGTTGACGGGATAACGGCGAAGCAAGATGTACTGTTTTCGAGCCACTGCACCGAGGAGTATCAGCATCTCCCGGGCCGTCGTCGTCGCCGTCATCGCCCCGCTCGGGAACTCGACCCGCTCCCTGTCAACTCCAAGAACGCCTCTGTGAGGTCGGGTTCGACGGTGTTCACCGAGACGAGGCGCCCACCGTCTGCGAGGAACTGCGCCGTCAGTCCGGGCAAGTCGTTCGCGTCTTCGAGTGCGACGAGGACGCGCGTCCGGTCGCCGTCCGTCTCCCACGACTCGACGGTGTAGTCGGCGCGAATCGCGCGTTCCGTCGTCGTCGAGAGTGGCCCGTCGACCACGACGCGAACCGCGCTCGTCCGAAAGAGTTCGACGAGTGTGGTCACGCCGTCGTCCGCGACGACGTGGCCGTGGTCGACGACGAGCACTCTGTCACACAGGTCTTCGACGACGCTCATGTCGTGACTCGTCAGGACCACCGTGAGGCCGCGTTCGTCGGCCAGGCGACGCAGTTCACGCCGCAAGTCGACCGAACTCTCGACGTCGAGTCCGAGCGTCGGTTCGTCGAGAAACGCGACGTCCACGTCGCGAGCGAGAGCGCAGGCGAGCGCGACTTTCTGTTTCATGCCGCGAGAGAGTTCGTTCACCACGTCGTCTGCTCTGTCGAGGAGGCCCAGTTGGTCTAAGAGCGTGTCGTGTCGAGCGCTGACCGTCGAGTCGCGGACGCTCTCGCCCGCGAGACCAGCGAAGAACGCGAGGTTCTCCCTGACGGTCAGTCGCCAGTAGACGTTTCGTGCGCCCTCCAGCGTCGCCCCGACGCGTCTGTACGCTCGTTGTGGGTCGGCGTGGACGTCGATACCGCAGACGTGGACCGTCCCCGACGACGGGACGAGCAGGCCGAGCATCGCTTTCAACAACGTCGTCTTGCCCGCACCGTTCGGTCCGAGGACGCCGAGGATAGTTCCCTGTTCGACGGAAAACGAGATATCGTCGATAGCCAGCACGTCGTCGTAGCGTTTCGTCAGATTCGCGACTTCGATGACTGGCGGGTCGCGGGCGTCGAGTCCGGCGGTATGACCTGTGTGGTCGCCCTCTGCACGTGCCGCATCCCTCACCGCGTTCGACGCGGCGGCCGAGTTCATTGGAGACGCCGTGTCGTCTCGACGAGCGGATGTCGCGCGTAATCGACGATGTCGATGTCGTCGATAGAACTGAGTCCTTCCTTCTCTGCGGTGCGTTGCATTCCGAGTTCGACTGGGTCGTCGATGACGATGACGTAGGCGTCCATCTCTTCGATGTCGATTCGGTCGGCCGCCAGCGCGCGGTGGTGGCCGTCGGCGAGGAGGACGGTTCCGTTGTTGTCGATGACCACGAGCGGTTCTGCGAGGCCACGTTCGAGTTCGTACTTCCGGCCCTCTAACTCGTCGGCGTACACTCTCGCTTGCGTCGGAATGAGCGACCGAATGGCGACGGTGCGTCGCTCCTGATGGACGGTGATACCGTGAATCTGTTCGAGCGTTCGCATGAGTTTGCCCACCTTCTCGGGCGTCGCGCGCTCGATTTGACTCCGGATAACGTCCGTGTTCGAGATGATGCCGACGAGGTTGCCCGCATCGTCGACCACCGGGAGTTTCTGGATTCCCGACCGGAGGATGACGCGCGCGGCGTCGTTGACGTCCATCTCGGGGTGGGCGACGACGAGGTCCGTCGCCATCACGGTGTCGATAGCCGCCTCGTCGTCCGACAGCAGGATATCGCGAGCGGTGACGAAGCCTTCGACCTTGCGACCATCACAGACAGGAAAGCCGTTGTGACCGTCGCTCTCTGCGATACGGCGGGCGACGTCCGCGACCGTGTCACTCGGAGCGACGGTCTGAACCTCACGAGTCATGTACTCTTTGACGGTCGCTTTAGTACTCATCCCTCCGAGGTAGGGCCACTGTCGGCAAAAACGTGGTGGAGATTATTCGTCGAGTGGGAACTCGAACGTGACGTCGGAATTCAACTTCGGCGTCGACGGCGGGTGTTCCAGCGTCTCGAAGACGCGCCCGGCGACGATGTCCGTGACGATGGTCGCGAGCGACTCCCGCGAGTCGTCGCCGACGTCGTCTAAGATACCGAGGGGAATCTGCGCTCCCGCCATGTCTGCGTGCCCGCCCGCGCTCCCGATTGGACTGAGCGCGTCGCGGAACATCTCTCCGAGGTCGATTCTGCCACCGTGTGCACGGCCCGAGACGTAGACCGTTCCGTCCATCAACCCGTAGACGATGGTGACGTCGACGCCTTCCATCCCGAGCAAGTGGTCTGCCGCCTGCGCCAGCGCGTCGCGTTCGCGGATATCGCCGACGTTCGAGGTGAGGATGTCGCCGCGAACGTCGCGGTTCGCGATACCGCGAGCGAGCGTCTCCATCGTCTCGGGGGTCAGACTCGGCGTCTCGACTCGGTGTAACAGGTCGGTATCGACGTTCGGGAAGAGATACGCCGCCGCCTCGAAATCCGCGGTGGACACCTCTCGGGTGAAGTCCTTCGTGTCCACGCGAATGCCGAACAGGAGCGCAGTCGCGACTCGCGTGTCGGGGACGATTCCGAGGCGTTCGAGATATTCCGTGAGGAGCGTACTCGTCGCTCCGACGCCGCTTCTGAGGTCGACGAACGTCGCCTCGATTGGCGCTCTCGGTGGGTGGTGGTCGACGACGATGTCGATGGTCGTCTCGGGCGGGAGACGGTCGTTGACGCCCGGGCGCGAGTGGTCGACGAGCGCGTATCCGCCGTATTCCTCAGGGCCCGGTGGCGCGTCGAGGACGCGGAGGTCCAAGTCGAGGAGGTTCACCAGTGCGCGGTTCTCCTGGTGTGAGATATCGCCGAAGTAACAGACGTCTGCGTCGACGTTCGCCCGACTCGCAATCGCCTGCAACGCGAGACCCGAGGCGATAGCGTCCGGGTCTGGGTTGTCGTGCATCACGATTGCGAGTCGTCCGTCGAGGTTCCGAAGGACGCGCATCAGTCGGTAGAGGCGCTCGCTCTGCGGTGACCCGACAGCCTCGAAGACGTGGTCTGCGACGATTCGTCGCGGGTCGATGACTTCGTCGGCCATCGATTCTATCTCCGCACGAACCGACTCCGACGAGTCGTTTCCGAGGTAGACGACGAGCGACGCCTCGGGAAAGTGTGACCGGGCCGTCGATGCCACGTCACGGTTCGTCGCGGCGTCTTCACCGGCGACGAGTATCACGTCGGCATCTTCCGGATAGTTCACCGGGTCGTTCGGGTCTCCTTCGGTCGCTGCGACGCCATCCGCACGGAAGTCGTCCGCCCGGCCCTTCCGGTCGGTGACGACGAGGACAGACCCCGGTCTGTCGACGAGCGTCTCGACGAGTGCCCCCCCGACAGAAGTACACCCGAGAACCAGACGACGTACCATAGTATCACGGTTGTCTTCCGCCCGCAAAACCCTACCGTCATCCAATTCGCCGATGATATTATGTTATGTCGTGACATGCCACACAATGGGATGGAACTCGACACGCAACTGGTCTCCGACTCTCGCTCCGAGTCGTTGGTCCGTACTTGCCGAACAGTCGCTGGCGACGACCTCAGGAGTGTCACGTACTTCACGCACGACCGCTGTGAGCAACTCTACCTCCGCTCTGACCTCGAAGCGGACGCCGACCTGACGGGGTTCGTCGAACACGAGACAGACGGCTTTCAGGCACGAACCGCCTACCGTGGGTCGGAACTCGGCGACTACCGCTATACGGTCCGCGCGTTCGACCACGGCTATCTAACGCGCGTCACTGTCGCGAACAGAGGTGTCTTCGTCACCACGGACGGACTCACGCTCAGACGGTCCGAAGAACTCGCGGCGGCGCTCTCGGGGTTACTTCGCGAATAAAAGAAACCGGATTTTCAGGCCGTCAGAGCGCTCAGAAGAGCGCCGCGGCGACGGTCTGTGCCGTCTCGATGACGGGTTGGAAGCCCGGCAGGAGCAGGACCGTTCCGACGGCGGCGAAGATAACCGCGACGTACAGTCCGACCGGTTGACTGCCGATTTCGAGCGACTTCGACGGCTCTTCTATCCACATCGCCTTGACGACGCGACTGTAGTAGAACAGCGACAGCGCGCTGTTGACAGCGCCGACGGCGGCGAGCCACCAGAAGCCGGACTCGATGGCCGAGTAGAACAGGGCGTACTTCGAGACGAAGCCACCGAACGGTGGGAGCCCTGCCAGCGAGAACATGAAGATGGTCATCGCCGTCGCGGCGATGGGCACCTTCGTCGCCAGTCCGTTGTAGTCCTCGAAGGTGCGGCCGATGCCCCACTTCTCGGCCATGGCGATGAACAGGAACGCCCCCGTGTTCATGAAGCCGTAGACGAGCAGGTGGGCCATACTCGCGCCGAGCACGTCGCCGTTTGCGGCACCACCGTCGACGGTGATGGCCGCGAGGCCGATGAGCGCGTAGCCAGCGTGTCCGATAGAGGAGTACGCGAGCATGCGCTTGACGTTCTCCTGCGTCGCGGCCGCGAAGTTCCCGAGCGTCATCGTGACGACGGCGAGAATCGCGAACAGAATCGACCAGTCGACACTGCCACCGCCGAGGGCGGTGATGGTGTCGAGCGGGAACGCGACGGTGAAGACGCGGAAGGCGACGGCGAACCCGGCCGCCTTCGACGCCGACGAGAGGAACGCACTAACGGGTGCGGGTGCGCCCTCGTACGCCTCCGGCGCCCAGAAGTGGAACGGGACGGAGGCAGTCTTGAACGCGAAGCCACCGGCAATCATCAGCACACCGAGGCCGAGGACGCCGACGAGTTCTTCCGCACCGGACAGTTGTGCCGCGATGTCCGGAAGGATGAGCGTCCCGGTGACGGCGTACACGAGGCTGATACCGAACGCGAACACCGCCGACGACACCGCGCCGATGAGGAAGTACTTCAGTCCCGCCTCGACGCTGCCGCGGTTCTTCTTGAGGAACGCGACGAGCGCGTACGACGGCAACGAGGCGAGTTCGAGGCTGACGAAGACCGTCGCCAGCGAGTTCGACATCGACATGAGCGTCATCCCCGTGGCGGCGAAGATGACGAGCGAGTAGAACTCACCCTGATACTGACGGTCCGCGAGGTAGTCGTACGACGCGACAGAGACCATCGCGGCGACGCTCGTGAAGATGAGCGTGAAGAACAGGCTCATCCCGTCGACGACGAGGGCGTCGCCGTAGAGCGTAATCGCACCGCCGGTCTCTTCCATGCCGGTTCCCGCGATGAGGAACCAGCCAGCGATACCGCCAGCGGCGAGCGACCCGAGGGTCGCCGTGCCGGCGAGCAGACTGTTGTTCGACGTGTCCGGGTCGATGGTGTCGATGACCAGCAACAGCAGGCCCGTCAGCGCGAGGACGATGGCCGGTGCCGTCGCGGTCCAGTCGGGGAGCGTCTGCAGTGGCGTCATTAGAACGCACCTCCCAGTTCGAGAATCGGATTAACTGCGTCCTGAATCATGGTGAAGAAGATGTCGGGGGAGACACCCAGCACGATGGTCAGGAGGAGCAACACCGCGAGCGGTGCCACGTCGTGGAACGGCGCTTCGGTGATTTCGTAGTCGCCGTCGAACTCGAAGGGGCCGAACAGCGTCCGCTGCATCGCAAACAGCAGGTAGCCCGCGACGATGACGATACCGAACATGGCCGCGCCGGTGAACAGCGGCATCGCCGCCATCACCGTCGACTCGAACGAGCCCTTGAAGATGAAGAACTCGGCGGCGAACCCGGCCATGAGCGGGAGGCCCATGTAGCCGAACGCACCGGCGACGAAGATACCCGCCGTGACGGGCATCCGGTCGGCCAGTCCCGAGAAGTCCGTGACCATACGCGTGTGCGTCGTGTTGTAGATGACACCGACGGCCATGAACATCAGACCGGAGATGAGGCCGTGGGCAATCATCTGGAACGTCGCGCCGCCGACACCGTAGGTGGTGTAGGCGATGAGACCGAGGATGACGTACCCCATCGACGACACAGAGGAGTACGCGACGATGCGCTTGAGGTCCTGTTGTGCCAGCGCGAGCAGTGCGCCGTAGATGACGCTCGCGACGGCAATCAGGGCGATGGGCAGCGCGAAGGCACGCGCCGTCTCCGGCAGCATCGTGAAGTTGAACCGGAGCAGGGCGTAGGTACCCATCTTCAGGAGGACACCAGCCAGCATGACCGACGCCGGCGTGGGGGCCTCGACGTGAGCGTCAGGTAGCCACGTGTGAAGCGGGACGATTGGCACCTTCACCGCGAATCCGAAGAACATCGCGATGAACGCCACCGCCGCCAGCGTGTTCGCCGAGAGACCGGCGAATCCGCCGAGTTGACCGGCTTGCAACGCCTGGGCAATCTCGGGCAGTCGCAGCGACGTAATCGAGTCGCCGAGACCGAACACGAGCGAGATGAACCCGATGAACATCACGAGCGACGCGATGTTCGTGTAGACGAAGAACTTGATAGCCGCGTACTTGCGGCGGGGGCCGCCCCAGACACCGATGAGGAAGTACATCGGGACGAGCACGGCCTCCCAGAAGACGAACCAGACGAAGAAGTCGAGCGCCGTGAAGACGCCGAGCAAGTTCGCCTCCATCAGGAGCATGAGGCCGTAGAACTGGGACTCACGCTCCGAGATGGGCGTCCACGAGCTGAGGATAGCGAGCGTGGTGAGAATCGTCGTCAGGACGACGAGCGGGAGGCTGATGCCGTCGACACCGACCATCCAGTGGAGGTCGTACTGGCCGAGTTGGAGCCAGACGACGTCTGTCTCGAACGCGATGTTCCCACCCAAGAGGGCGTTCCCGCTCGCGTCGTACTGTTGCCACATAACGAGGCTCCCGAGGACGGGAACCAGACTCAGCGCGAAGGCCGCCTTACCGGCGATACGGTCCGGCAGGACGAACGTGACCAGCGCGGCGAGGAACGTGACTCCGATGAGCGCTTCGATTATCATGCGAACCAACCTCCGTAGAGACCGAGCCCCAGAAGCAACGCCGTCAGCCCGAGGGTGAGGAGTGCGGCGTAGTTGCTCACCACACCGGTCTGGAGACGCCTGACGCGTCCGCCAGCGAAGAGACTCACACTCGAGATACCGTTGACGACGCCGTCGACGATGCCCTGGTCGAACTTATCGAGTACGCGCGAGATGGGCTGGACGATGCCAGTCGCAATCCAGACCTGGTACTCGTCTTGGTAGTAGTTGTTGTACAGTACGGTCTTGATGCTCCCGAGTTTCTCCGTGTGTTCGACGGGTTCGGGGACGTTGTACAGCACGTACGCGAGGCCGGCACCAGCGAGTGCGAGGCCGAGCGAGACGGCCGCGCCGATGGCGACAGTGCCCGCCTCACCGCCGATGTATCCCGAGCTGTACGGGATGAGTTCGGCGTAGTGGTGCGCGTTCAGCGAGTCGAAGCTCCCGTCGAGGAACTGGTGCAGGAAGTCGATTCCCTTGATGCCGAGGAGTTTCTCGACAGGGACCATGTTGACGAGGCCAGCCGTTGCGGCGAGGACGCCGAGAACGGCGAGCGGAGCCTTCACGTTCCAGCGGACGCCGTGAGGGTCTCGTGCCGTCTCGGACCGGGGCTCACCGTGGAAGGTGAGGAACACCATCCGGAAGGTGTAGAAGCCGGTGAAGAAGACGGCGAGCAGGCCCATCGCGTACGCGACGAGCAGAATCGGACTGCCGCCGAGGCCGTGGATGAGCGTCTCGTACAGGACTTCGTCTTTCGACCAGAAGCCTGCGAAGGGGACGATACCCGCGAGGGCGAGCGACCCCGAGAGGAACGCGTAGTAGGTCACGGGCATCTTGTCTTTCAGACCACCCATGTCCCACATGTTCTCGTTGTGGTGCATCGCGATAATGACCGACCCGGCACCGAGGAAGAGAAGCGCCTTGAAGAAGGCGTGGGTCATGAGGTGGAACGTCGCGGCGACGTAGCCACCGGCACCGAGGCCGAGCATCATGTAGCCGTACTGGCTGATGGTGGAGTACGCCAGCACCTGCTTGATTTCTTTCTTGACGACACCCATCGTCGCCGCGAAGAGGGCGGTGAAGCCCCCGATGAGGGCGATGATGGCGAGCGTCGTCGGCGTCAGCGCGTAGAAGCCGTACATCCGGGCGACGAGGTAGACACCGGCCGCAACCATCGTCGCTGCGTGGATGAGTGCGGAGACGGGCGTCGGACCTTCCATCGCGTCCGGAAGCCACGTGTGCAGGGGGAACTGCGCGGACTTACCGACGACGCCCCCGAGAACGAGGAGGCCGACGACGGTGAACCACGCCTGTTCGCCCATGCCGAGGAACGTGTTGACCGAGTGTTCGCCAGCGAGCGCTTCCTCGGCGAGCACCGGGAAGGCGTCCGGACCGGCGAACGCGGCGGAACCGAACGTCGCGAAGACTGCGACGACACCGATGAGGAAGAAGTAGTCACCGAAGCGGGTGACGAGGAACGCCTTCTTCGCTGCACTCGGCGGGCCGTCCTGACGGAACCAAAAGCCGATGAGCAGGTAGGAACACAGTCCCACAAGCTCGAAGAACATGAACGCCATGAGCAGGTTGTCAGCGACGACGAACCCGAGCATGGACGCGGTGAACAGGCCGAGGCCGGCGTAGTAGCGCGGGAGGCCCGTCTCGCCTTCGTCGTTCATGTAGCCGAGACTGAAGACGTGGACGAGGAACGCGATGAGCGTCACGATGACCAGCATCATCGCCGACAGCGGGTCGATGAGGAGGCCGAACGTGAGGTTGACCGCGTCTAACCCTTCTGCCCACGTGTATATCGTCTGATTGTACGTCTGTCCGCCGCTGACGGCGAAGAACGTCGCGACTGCGAGCAGGAACGACCCTGCCGTCGCGCCGATACCCGCCAGTGCGCCTCCCTTCGGCATGTACCGCCCCGCCCCGAGTGCGATCAGGAACGAGAGGAACGGGAGGAGAACGATGGCCGGAGCGAATTCGAGAATAGTTGCCATACGTTTACCACCTCATCGTTGTTGCCTTCGTGACGTCGACGTCGTCGAAGTTGCGGTACAGGACGAGGATGATACCGATACCCACCGCGACTTCGGCGGCGGCGAGCGCCATCGTGAAGAGGCCGAACGTCTGGCCCGTCACGTTGCCCCAGTAGTAGGAGAACGCGACGAGGTTGATGTTCGCGGCGTTCAGCATCAACTCGACCGACATCAGGAACAACAGCGCGTTCCGACGGGTGAGCAGGCCGAAGAGGCCGATACAGAACACTGCCGCCGAGAGGAGGAGGTAATACTGTCCGGGTACCATCAGCGGTCACCCTCCTCGTCGTCGAACAACGTGCGCTTCAGTTCTCGACCACCGTCGGTCAGAATCGTCCGCATCTGACCGCCCTCTCCCTCGCGGCGAGCGAGGAGGACTGCGCCAGCGAGCGCGGCGACGAGCACGAGGTCGATAATTTCGAACGCGACCAGCATGCTCTCGCCTTCGACGCTGCCGAAGTCGAGGTTGAACATCGTGTAACCGATGCTCGCGGTCAGATTGGCTCCTTCAGCGAACCCCTGTGGGTTCGGGAACGACGCACCGACGAACACGACTGCCATCACGACGAAGAGCGCGACGGCAGCGAGTCCGGGTACGAGATGCGAACCGAGTTTCAACTGCGGTTTCGTGGTCATGTACTACTCACCTCCGGATTGATACGCGTCAGCATCACGGCGAACGTGATGAGAATCAGCACCCCGCCGACGTAGACGAGGATTTGCATGGCGGCGAGGAACTCCGCCTGCAACATCACGTAATGCACCGCGACGCTCAAGAGCGCGCCCCCGAGCAGGAGTGCGGAATGCCAGATGTCCCGCACGAGGACGACGCCCAGGCTGCAGCCCACGGTGATGAGGGCGAACAGCGCGAACGCGATGGTTTCATAAACCATTGTGTGTGTCTCCTTGAGATATCCCTTTGAACATTTCGAGAACGTCCTCAGGGCCCCGTAGCGGGCGCAGGCTGACGGTACTCGAACGATTCACTCGCGGTCATGTTACTGATAGTCGACCTCTCCTTCGCCCTCGCCAATCCACGCGTTGCGGTCTGGGTTGCGGGAGTTGAGCGGGTCGATATCCTTGTACCACGGGACGTTCTTGAGCTGTTCTTTGTTGTAGACGAAGTCGTTCTTGGTGTCGGCCGTGAACTCGAAGTTCTGCGTGAGCAGAATCGCGTCGACGGGACAGACCTCCTCGCACAGTCGGCAGTAGATACACTGGCCGATGTGCAGGTTGTACTGTTCGCCGTTGCGCTGGTCGTCCTGAACGATTTGAATCGTGTCGTTCGGACAGACGTTCTCACACTGACGGCACCAGATACAGCGCTCCTGGCTGAACTTGTGGACACCGCGGAAGCGCGGACTCACTTCGGGCGCTTCCTCGGGGTATTCGACCGTAAAGGTCTGTCCGTCGAGCGCGTGCTTCAGCGTCACTGCCATGCCCTTCAGAATTCCAATCATGCAATCACCCCCACGATGATGGCCGTGAGAACCAGGTTGGCGAAGGACAAGACGAGCATGCCTTTCCAACCGATTTCGAGGAACTGGTCGACGCGAAGGCGCGGCACTGCGGAGCGCGCCCACTGGGTGAACAAGAAGAACGCCCAGATTTTGATAGTGAACCAGACGAACCCGGGCAGGACCGGTCCTGCGGGGCCGCCGAGGAACAGCGTCGCCGCGATAGCGCCGCCGAGGAAGATGTGGATGAACTCACCGAGGTAGATGAGGACGAAGTACACAGACGAGTACTCCGTCTGGTACCCGGCGACAATCTCGGTCGGCGCTTCGGGGATGTCGAACGGGTTGCGGCCGATTTCCGCGAGGTTCGCGATGATGAACAGCGCGAACGCGAACGGGTTGACGAACGCGAACCACGTCGGAATCGAGACGCCTGCGATGGAGATGAGCGGTTCGGCCTGGACGGCGACGATTTCGCTCATGCGGAGCGACCCGGCGAAGATGACGACCGAGGCCGCCGTGATGACGAGCGGAATCTCGTAGGCGATGTTCGCCGCCACGGCGCGAAGCGCACCGATGAGGGAGAACTTGTTGTTCGACGCGTAGCCAGACATGACGAGACCGAGCGAGGCAATCGACGCCGCCGCGAAGGCGAACGCGAGGCCAGTCTCGGGGTCTGCGAGTTGGATGCCGTTCCCCATCGGGATGACGGCGAACCCAAGCAGCGCAGAGAACGGAATGATCATCGGTGCGAGGTCCCACGCGGGACGGTCGACACCTTCGGGAACGATGAGTTCCTTCGACATCAGACGGACTGCGTCCGGAATGATGACGAGCAACCCGAACGGCCCGATACGGTTGACTGCGATGCGGTCACCGAAGGCGGCCGTAATCTTCCGTTTCGCCCACGGACCTGCGATTGCCGTCGTGATGAGCATGATGTTGGCGACGATGAACGCGCCAATCAGCCCCCCGACGACGTCGCCGAGGACGCCTTCGAGGCCGAGGAGGCCGCTGATGGTGTCTGGAAGGGTGACTTGCAGACTCATCAACGGTCCACCTCGCCGAGAACGATGTCGAGGCTACCGAGCGATGCAATCATGTCCGGGATGTACTCGCCTTCAGACATCTCGGGGAGCGTCTGCAGGTTCGAGAAGCACGGACTGCGAATCTTGAACCGGGCTGGCTTGTCGGTGCCGTCGGCGCGGATGTAGATGCCGAGTTCGCCCTTCGCGCCTTCGACGGCGCGGTAGATTTCCGTGTCCTCGTCGGGTTTGAGGGTGCGCGGAACGTTCGCCTGAATGTTCCGCTCGTCCTCGGGCCAGTCTTCCAGCAGGTCGACACACTGCTGGATAATCTTGGCCGACTCCTCGACTTCGCGCATGCGCACGAGCAGGCGCGAGAAGTTGTCACAGCCATCTTCGACGACGACGTCCCAGTCGAGTTCGTCGTAGTAGCCGTAGGAGTCGTCACGCCGAAGGTCGTAGTCGATGCCCGACCCACGGGCGACAGGTCCGGTCGCACCGTAGCTCTTGGCGACTTCCGGGGGAAGGACGCCGGTGCCGACGGTACGGGCCTGGAGAATCTCGTTCGAGGTGATCATGTCGTGGTACTCCTCGAGCGCCTCCGGCAGGTCGTCGATGAAGTCACGAATCTTCTCGAAGAACTCCTCACGGGGTTCGGGAAGGTCCCAGACGACGCCACCGAGGCGGAAGTAGTTGAACATCATCCGCTGGCCGGTGAGGTCTTCGAGGATGTTCTGGACGATTTCACGGTCCCGCATGGCGTACATGAAGATAGCCGTGAAGTCGCCGTAGACGTCGAGTGCGAACGTGCCGAGCGCAATCATGTGCGACGCGATGCGGCAGAGTTCGGCACCCATCGTCCGGATGACCTGCGCGTACTCCGGCACCTCGATGTCCGCGAGGTCCTCTGCGGTGCGGGCGTAGGCCCACTCGTTGAGGAGACCCGCCGAGATGTAGTCCCAGCGGTCGGGGTACGGCATAATCTGGTGACGGTAGGTCCCCATCTGACACATCTGCTCCTCGCTGCGGTGGAGGTAGCCGATGTCGGGTTCGAGGTCGACGACCTGTTCGCCGTCGACGACCGTCTCGACGTGCAGCACACCGTGGGTCGCCGGGTGGTGCGGGCCGATGTTGATGTACATCGTGTTGCCCTCGTCACCGCGACTGTCCTGTTCGAGCGGGTTGGCGTGCTCGGTCAGCGTCGCAATCTGCGGTCGGTCCTGGTCGTAGTCGAGGCCCAGTGGGTGGCCCTGCCACGTCTCCGGGAGGAGGATGCGGCGGAGGTCCGGGTGGCCCTCGTACCGGATGCCGACGAGGTCGTACGCTTCACGCTCGTGCCAGTCGGCCGTCCGGAAGACGGGTTCTGCGGACTGGCTGACCGGGTCGTCCTTCGACGTGGGGACGACGACGCTCACTTCGTCGGTTCGGTCGTCGAACTTCGTCAGGTGGTAGATGGACTCGTAGCGGTCCTCGTACTCCTGTGCGGTGACACACGAGAGGTGGTCGAAACCAGCCTCGTCGCGCAGTTTGAACAGGGTGTCTTGGACCTGGTCGGGGCGGATGACGAAGCCCGGTGCGTTGAGGTGCTCTTCGCGACTGATGACGAGGTCACCGAGCAAGTCGGCGAGTTCGTCGCCGCGAGAGCGCTCCTGCATCGCGTCTTCTTGTCCTTCCTGTTCTTCCAAACTCATGGTGAATCAGCCCAGTTGTACCGCATGACGAGGTCGTCTTCGTCGATCTGGTCGGCCAGTTTGTCGACGATTTCGTCGCGCGGAAGGTCGCCAAACTGTTCTAACTCGTAGGGCTTGACCGTCACGGGGCTGGACTCACCGTTCGCGATGCGCTCTTGGAGCTTCGCGATACCGTAGATGAGCGCTTCCGGGCGCGGCGGGCACCCGGGGATGTGGATGTCCACCGGGATGACCTCTTCTGCGCCCTTGACGACGTTGTAGCCCTCCTGGAACGGGCCGCCCGAGATGGTACACGACCCCATGCCGACGACGAACTTCGGTTCGGGCATCTGGTCGTACACACGCTTCATGCGCGGGGCGAACTTCGAGACGATAGTCCCCGGCACGATGATGACGTCGGCCTGTCGCGGCGACGCACGCGGCACACCTGCCGCGAAGCGGTCCAGGTCGTGCTTGATTGCGTACGTGTGCATCATCTCGATACTGCAGCAGGCGATACCGAACTGCAGCATGAACATCGAGGACCCACGAACCCAGTTCATGAAGTTGTCGAACTTCGTGAGGATGAACGGCGACGAACCGAACGCCTCCCGAAGCTTCGAGTTGAACCGGTCGTCCGCGCCGGCCATGCGGGCGTCGCGGGTCTCGGTCTGTACCTGTGTATCGTCCGTGACGAATGGTTTTTGTTCGCTACTCATGCGTCTTGTCTCTCTGTCTTACGACGGCTTGCCTGCGGGCTTTTGACCCACTTGACAGCGCCGTTGCGCCACGCCCAGACGAGTCCGACGACGAGTACACCGATGAAAACGAGCATCGGCGTCAGAATCGTCCCCAGAGACGCGCCCTGTTCGAGAGCGGAGCGGTAGATGACTGTCCACGGGAAAATCAGGACAGTCTCGATGTCGAACACGACGAACAGCAACGCGACCATGTAGTACTGTATGTTAAACTGGACGCGTGCCGTGCCGGTTGGCACCTCACCACTCTCGTACGTGGCACTCTTTCCTTGTTCCGGTACGCTTGGACGCAGCATCGCCGACATCGCCATCATAACCAATGGTAAGCCGACAGCGACGACGCCCATCGCACCGATTGCAATCCAATCACTCATGCGGTGTCTCCCTGACGTGCGGCGGTTAGAAGCGCTCCCCTATAAACATTGATTTGTGTGTTTCGGGCGCGAGAGGGCTTCTATTCGGAAAATACGCTATTAGGCGCTCGGAGGGGCGCTCCCCGGGCATTTCGCCTCCGAGAGCGACCCGTCGCAACCGGCTGCGACCCTCAAAATGAAGGTATCTGTTAGCGTGACGATTCGCGGAAGCCAGCGACGCCCAAGTCGTGGAGTGCGGCGGACGTTTCGGCCACGTCGGCGACGAGTTCCTCGTGGTATTCGACCAGTCGGTCTTCGAGTTCGGGATAGCCGCGCGCGAGCATCTGGACGGCCGACAGTGCGGCGTTGAACGACTTCCCCGCGTCGACGGCGACGATGGGCGCGCCCGTCGGCATCCCGATGACGGAGTCGACGGACTTCTCCTGTACGGGGACGCCGACGACGGGAAGCGGGTACGCAATCGAGGCGGTCATGTTCGGCAAGTCGGCGGATTTCCCGCCCGCGCCCGCGATGATGACTTCGACGCCACGGTCCGCCGCCGTCTCACCGTACGCGTACATCAGGTCTGGCGTCCGGTGCGCGGAGACGACGTACGTCTCGTAGGTAAAGCGCTCGTCGGGCGCGTCCTCGAAATCCGTCTGTTCGCCGAACCCGAGCGTGTCGAGCGCGTCGTGCGCGCCGGACATCACGTCGAGGTCCGAGTCCGACCCCATGATGATGCCGACGTCGGGCGTCGTCTCGGGGTCACGGTCTGCGGCGGCCTGTGCGTGTAGTTCGTCGATGAGGTCCTGTTCGGTCGTCATTTGTGGATGTGGTGTGCGGCGATGTGTTCCGAATCGCTGTGGTGTGGTGCTCGTGTGGGTGGTCGGTCCGGGGCGACTCGGTGCGGTTCGGCGTGGGTTGGTGCGATGCGGTGTGGTGCGGGTCGGAGGAGTCAGTCGAAGTAAAGGCCGTCTCGGAGCGTGCGAGCGCGGTCCAAGAGTGACTCGATTGCGTCGTCGTCGTCGCCGACGGCCGTGAGGTGGCCCATCTTCCGCAACGGTCGCACCTCGTCTTTGCCGTACCAGTGCAACGAAACGCCCGCTTCGGAGAGCGGTTCTTCGAGCCCCGCCAGTCGCGCCGGTTGGGACTCGTTGACGGTTCCGAGGACGTTCGCCATCACGGTGGGCGAACGGCGGTCGGTCGCACCGAGCGGCCATCCGAGGACGGCGCGGACGTGTTGTTCGAACTGCGAACAGAGCGCGCCTTCGATGGTCCAGTGGCCCGAGTTGTGGGGACGGGGCGCGACTTCGTTGACGAGGACGTCGCCGTCTTTCGTCTCGAACAGTTCGATGCCGAAGACGCCGCGTCCGGGCAGGTGCGAGAGCACCTCGCGGGCGACGCGGTGTGCCTCCTCGCGGACGCCGTCTGTGGTCCTCGCCGGGACGATAGTCTCGCGGAGAATCTCCTCCTCGTGGACGTTCTCCCCCACGGGGAAGGTTCGAATCTCGCCGTCGCCGCGGACGCCGATGACCGAGAGTTCACGCTCGAAGTCGACGAACGCCTCGGCCATCGCCGGGCCGCCGACTTCCTCGATAGCGTCTTCCGCGTCGTCCGGGTCGGTGACGGGGACGTTTCCCCGGCCGTCGTAGCCACCGGTTCGGGCCTTCAACATGACGGACCCGAACTCGTCGAGGGCGGCGCGCAAGTCGTCGGCGTCGTCGACGCGGTGGAACGGCGGAATCGGAATGTCTGCCTCACCGAACGCCCGCTTCTGGACGAGTTTGTCTTCGATGGTGCGGAGCGCGTCGGGCGACGGGTGGACCGCGATGCCTTCCTCGGCGGCGAGTTCGTCCAACAGGTCCGGGTCCGCGAGTTCTATCTCGAAAGTCAACGCGTCTGCTCGCGCGGCGAGTTCCGCCATCGCATCGGGGTCGGTGAAGTCACCGACGATTTGGTCGGCGACCGCCGACGCGGGGCAATCTGGAGTCGGGTCGAGGACGACGATATCGACGCCGAGCGGCGCAGCGGCCTCGCCGAGCATACGCCCGAGTTGGCCCCCGCCGACGACGCCGAGCGTGGGTCCGGGTACGGTGACGGTCACGGTCGGCGGTTCAGTACGTCGGTGCATAAATGTTGCCACATTGGGTGCCCAAATGCACACGTTCGTGAGTATTCGGGCGGTGCCGAGACGTCAATGACGAGCGACGTTGCTCGTCGGGGAACGTCGTCGCTGACCCGAAAAATCGGCCCCTGAGCCGTCAGGTTCGCGTCTGGTTCGCCGCTTCGAGGGCATCTTCGTCGATGAAGACGACGATGTCCTCGTTCCAGAGTTTGAAGGCGTGTTGGCGGACGACGTAGCCGTCGAGTTCAGATTCGAGTTCGTCACGGTCCCACTCGTAGGCGACGACGACCGGTGGTGCGTCCGCCGTCACGTTCTCCACGCCGGCGTCGGGCGGACTACTCGTGTGTTGGACGTCGCCAGCCTCGAAGTACCACGGGAGTGGCAGGCGACTGTGCCACGACGGCCCGCCGAGCGGATTCGACTCGTTTTCGACGTAGAAGTGCACCTCGTCGCCGCCAGGTGGGTGCGTCCCGTAGAGGAGGACGTCGTCTCCTTCGTTGACCGTCGAGACGCGTTCGACGTCGTCGAGCGTCGTCTTCAGGCTGTTCTCGGGTTGTGCCCACTGGAGAATCTCCTTGTCTTCCTCAGTCGAGGCGTTCCAGTAGTCGACGTTCGCGGCGGCGACACCACCGACGGACGCGAGGACGACGAGTGCGGCGAGGCCGATTCCGACCGTGTCACGGGAGTCGAACGCCGCGTATCCCGAACGGAAGACGAACGCGACACCGACTGCCGCGGGGACGGCCAGCGGAACGACGGCGTGGACGACGACCCACGGTGCTTGGATGTCCGTCGCCAACGGGTAGCCGAAGATGCTGACGACGCCCCAGTACGTCGCGAAGGCGACGAACCACCGGATGCGACCCGTGACGACGCCGTATCTGTCGACGACGATACCGACGAGCGCGAAGACGATGAGCACGGGCGCGCCGTAGACGAACGTCTCGAGGAAGTCCTTCAAGTAGGGGAGGTACTCGTGCGACTGGTGGCCGCCGCCGAGCCAACTGTCCACCATCTCTTGGACGGCACCGACCGACCCTGCCTCGATGACTCCGGGGAGTGCAGCGGGGTTGCCGAGGGCGTTCCAGAGGTCAGGACGCGGCGCGTAGAAGAAGACGAAGACGACGGCGAACGCGGCGAGTCCCCCGAGGAGGCCGGCGGCGTAGCGGAGCGCGCCGTTTCCGAGACTTCCGGCACCGCGCGCCCGGAGTCGGGTGGCGATGCTCTCCGGAATCTCCGCGAAGAAGATTGCCCGAGTGGAATCACCGGTCGACGTTCGGGCGAGGAGTCGGTGGTCGAAGACGAGGGCGGCAGCCCCGAGGAAGCACAGCAGATAGACGATGTAGTTCTCTTTCGCCGCCGCACCGGTTGCGAACGACGCCCCGGCGGGAATCAGGTAGGCGAGTCGTCCCGTGTCGTAGGCGCGGACCACGAACCCGAGCGCGATGAAGGAGAACGCGGCGACGAGCACGTCGTTGCGCATGAACCGCGAGTAGTAGACCAAAAGCGGATTCACCGCGAGCAGGACGGCCAGAGCAACTGTCTCGTCGCGGCGGAGGTGCTCCCGGAAGAGCCACGCCGAAAGTGGGAGGACGGCACCGACGAGAGCGACGGGGAGGCGGACGGTGAAGTCCGTCGCCGGGAGGGTGGCGAGGAGATAGTCGTTGACGATTGGGAGGAACGGCCCGTGGATGATGGGCCGGTAACTGAACGTCCCCGTCTCGTGGTAGCGGAGAACCCAGTAGGCGACACGACCCTCGTCCCAGTGTGAGATGCGGTCCCCGAGTGCGACCACACGGATGAGGAGCGCGACGGCCGCAACGCCGAGAATCGCGAGGAGGGCGCGAGACCGGGAGAGCACGTCGGTCTCATTGTCAACACTCATAGTTTCTCATCCAAACCCCGACAATACAACTGTTATGCTTGCGGGTCGCCCCCACGGTGTCGTGGGCCGTCCAGATTGGAGGGTCAGAACGGCGACGTTTGGGCGGTGTCGGTAGTTCTTTTATCTGCGGCGGGAAGGGTCGGCTATGGTCTCTCTCGGACTCGTAGTGGCCCGATTCAACTCGTCGGTCACAGAACAGATGGAGGAGGCGGCCCACGAGGCGGCCGCAGAGCGCGACGCGGAGGTGGCCGAGACGATTCAGGTCCCCGGTGCGTACGACTCGCCGCTTGCGGCGGACCGACTGGCCCGCCGCGACGACATCGACGCCGTGGCGGTCATCGGCGCAATCGTCACGGGCGACACCGAACACGACCGGGTCATCGCCGACGCGACGGCGAAGTCCCTCACCGAAGTCTCGCTGGACCGTGACAAACCCGTCACCTTCGGCGTCTCCGGCCCCGGAATGAGCGGTGCCGAAGCACGAGAGCGCGTCAGCAAAGGTGCGGAAGCGGTTTACGCTGCGACCGATATGGTGGAGGCGTTAGCATGAACTTCGACTTTAGCGCCCGTGTGGGCCGGGTAGAACCGAGCGCCACGCTCGCCATCTCGAACCTCGCGAGCGAACTGGAAGCGCAGGGTGAAGACGTCGTGGACCTCTCGGTCGGTGCGCCGGACTTCCCCACCCCAGAGAACATCGTACAGGCGGCCAAAGACGCGATGGACGCCGGACACACCGGCTACACCTCGTCGAACGGCATCCCGGAGCTCAAGGAAGCCATCGCGGCCAAACTCCGCGGCAACGGCGTCGACGCCGAGGCTGACGAAGTCATCGTCACGCCCGGCGGCAAGCAGGCGCTCTACGAGACGTTCCAGACCCTCATCGACGACGGCGACGAAGTCGTTCTCCTGGACCCCGCGTGGGTCTCTTACGAGGCGATGGTGAAGCTCGCGAACGGGTCGCTCACGCGCGTCGACCTCGCCCCGCACGACTTCCGTCTCGAACCCGCCCTCGACGAACTCGCAGACGCCGTCTCCGACGAGACGAAACTCCTCGTCGTCAACTCGCCGTCGAACCCGACGGGTGGCGTCTTCTCCGACGCCGCACTCGAAGGCGTCCGTGACCTGGCCGTCGAACACGACTTCGCGGTCATCTCCGACGAAATCTACGAGCGCATCACCTACGACGGATTCGAGCACACCTCGCTCGGTTCCCTCGACGGCATGGAAGACCGCACCATTACCATCAACGGCTTCTCGAAGGCGTTCTCGATGACCGGATGGCGACTCGGCTACCTGCACGCCCCCTCTGACCTCATCTCGCAGGCAGGCAAGCTCCACTCGCACTCCGTCTCGTGTGCCGTCAACTTCGTCCAGCACGCCGGCGTCGAGGCGCTTTCGGAGCGCACCGACGACACCGTCGAAGAGATGCGCGAGGCCTTCGAAGGCCGCCGCAACATGCTCGTGGACCTCCTCGCCGAACACGACGTGGACGTCGCCGTCCCGAAGGGTGCGTTCTACATGATGCTCCCCGTCGACGACGACGACCAGGCGTGGTGTGAGGGTGCGATTCAGGACGCGAAAGTCGCAACCGTCCCCGGAAGTGCCTTCAACGCGCCGGGCTACGCTCGCATCTCCTACGCTGCAAGTGAAGAACGACTCCGTGAGGCCGTCGAACGCCTCGCCGAGCACGACTACATCTAACTGCGACTCGCTCTTCTTTCAGCGACCAACGAGCCAAAAGCGGACGCGCCGATGTCGGCCTTATTTGCGTAACGCCTCGACGGGTCGCTCGTTTGCGGCTTTCCACGCGGGATACAGTCCCGAGAGGACGCTCGTGCCGATACCGAATCCCACTGCGAGCGCGATGTAGAGGAAGTTGATGGGTTGGAACGTCGCCACCGGGTCGTTCAGGACGAACGAGTTCAGTGCGATGCCCGCACCGAGGGCGAGGACAGCGCCGATGACGCCGCCCGCGACACCCAACAGTCCGGCCTCGGCGAGAATCATCCGAACCACGTCGCCTCGCTGGACGCCGACAGCGCGGAGGACGCCAATCTCCTGTCGGCGTTCGATGGTGCTCATGAGCATGACGTTCAGGATGCTGACGCCGGCGACGACCAGCGAGATAGAACCGATGCCGATGAGGAACGTGTTGAGGATGCCGAAGAACTGGTCGATTCCCTGTGTAATCGCTTGCAGTTCGAAGACGTTCACCCGCTCTTCGCGTTCGTTCAGCGACTCGCGGATGGCGACGGCCGACTCGTTGGCGGCCTGTCCGGACTCCGAACTCACGACCACCTGCGAGTAGCCCGTTCCGTTCACGTCCTCGATGGGGACGACGACGGCGTTGTTCGGGTTGACGAGCGAGATACCCTGTTCTTCTTCGAGTACCGCTGTGATTCGGTAGGTTCGGCCCTCGATACTGATGGTATTCCCGGGTTCCGTGTCGAGTAACTCTGCAGTCCCCGACCCGACGAGGACGCCCTGCCGGAGTCTGTCGGGGACACGGCCATCCGCCGCGTCGTACAGGGCACCGGGGTTTTCCATCCCGTATATCGTCACCACAGTCTGTCGTTGCCCCCGAGACACCACCCCCGTCTCGGACCGAATCGCGACGACTTCGCTGTCGACGACGACCCGACGAATCTCGTCTACGTCTCGCTCACTCAACTCCTCGATACCCTCCTGAAAGTTCGGTGAGACGGTTATCTCGTTACCAATCTCGCCGAGTTGCTGCGACGCCCCGGTGCGGAGCGTCGTCCCGAACATCCCGAGGGAGGCGATTGCGAGGACACCGATGATGATACCGAGGACGGCGAGTCCGGAGCGAATCCGGTTTCGCGAGAGGTTCCGACGAGCCATCAACAACGCCGGAACGCGTCGGTAGAGGCCGTCGAGCCTGCTCATTGGATTCTCCCGTCGACCAGTTGGACGGTCCGGTCGGCGTAGTCACTGAGTTGTGGGTCGTGTGTGACAGCGATGACGGCGACGTCGTCCTCGCGTCGGATTTCGTCGAACAGGTCGAGGACGCTCCGGCCAGTCTTTCTGTCGAGGTTCCCCGTCGGTTCGTCGGCGAGGAGGATTCGTGGTTCGTTGACCAGCGCCCGGGCCACGGCGACGCGCTGTTTCTGCCCGCCAGAGAGTTGGTCCGGCCTGTAGTGGAGACGGTTACCCAGACCGACTCGTTCGAGCAGTCTCGTGGCGCGTTCTCGCGCCGTCGGGTCGTCGCCAAAGAGCGTCGGCACTTCGACGTTCTCCAGCGCAGACAGCGTCGGAATCAAGTGGAAACTCTGGAAGATGAACCCGATGAACTGCTTGCGCTGTGTCGTCATCTCGGTGTCCGAGAGGTCGGTCACGTCCTGCCCGTCGAGGAGGACGGTCCCTTCGGTGGGCGTGTCGAGCAATCCGAGGACGTTCAGCATCGTCGACTTCCCGCTTCCGGACGGCCCCATCACGGTGACGAACTCGCCGGGGTCTGCGTGGAAGTCGACGTCTTTCAACGCTTCGACGACTTCGCCGCCCGTGTCGTACCGTTTCCAGACGTGCTGGAGTTCGATGATGTGGGTCATCTTCGAATCAGCGCCGTCGGTACGCGTAGATGCTGACGCCGACGACGACGAGGAGCGCTATCGCCCCGCCCCCGAGGAGCAGCGTCGAGTCGATTCCGCCACCGCTGTTCTGTTCGTCGGGGGTCGAGAGGTCGGACACGTCGACTGTCGTCTCGACGGTTCGCTCGCGCCCATCGACGAGGTACGACACCTCGACGGGCACCGACGTCACGCCCTCGTCGACGTTCGCATAGAGGTCGAACGAGGCGAAGTCACTCGCAGGGACGCTCCCGACGAAGTACTCTTTGTACGGGCGAGTCGGTTCGACGCCGTCGGTGGGAACGACTCGGACGACGACGCTCTGGGCGTCGCTGAGTCCGACGTTGCTCGCGCTCCCCGAGATGTGGACGGCCCCGTCTTCGAGTTCGACGTCGATACCCGTGAGTTCGATAGTACCGGGTGAGGCGACGTAGTCGATGGTCGTCGACGCAGTCCCATCTCGGTCACCCGTCTCGTACGTCGCCACCACGTCGAGGGTCGCTCGGTCGACAGACGAGACGTTGAGGCGGACCGTGCGTTCGGACTCTGCTGGGACCGACTCGACGGGTTTGCTGAGGACGACCGAATCGCCGTCACGAAGCGAGAGGACGAAGTCGTCGAGCGGCGCGTTGCCGAGGTTCGTCACGTCGACGACGACGGCGGGGCGAGCACCGTCACCGAGCGACGCGTCGAGGCGAACCTCCTCGCGGAGTTGGTCTGCGACGAGGGGTGCTGCTGCAGTCGTCGTCCGCGCGTTTCCGTCGGCAGTCGTGTACTGAAGGCTCGCGACGACTTCCGACTCGCCCGTCGAAGGGGTCACGCTGAAGTTGAACGTCTCTGCCTGTCCGGGTTCGAGTCGTGGCAGGACGCGCGCGTCGTTTTCGACTGTCGCCCCGTCTGCCGCGACAGAGAGACGAACGTTGCGAGCGACTTCGTCTTCACCGTTCGAGACGGTGACCGTCACGGGAGTCTCCGTCCCGATGACTGCGTCACCGACTTCGACGGCGACCTGTGGGCCACCCTCACGAACCCGAACGACGACTGGGTACTGGAGTCGTTGCGTCTGGCCGTCGCTCTTCCCGACGACATTCACGCGCAGGTCGTAGGTTCCAGCGTCTTCGAGACGGAGCGACAGCGGGATGCGAAGGTCGCTTCCGGGTGGAATCGTCCCCAAGTCCTCGACACGTGCCAGGTCTCTCGTCCCCTCGGCGGTTCTGACGTACACGTCGGTCACGTCGAGGTTGGTGGGGCTGTTCTGTGCGTTCTGTACGACCGTCGTGAGGACGAACCGCTCGCCGGGCACCGGCTGTGCCGGGGAGACGGTGACGTCGTCGATGTAGGCAGTCGCCTCCTGGCCGACTGTCGTGGCCGGAACGCCGGCTAATACGACGACGAGAAGGAGGACCACCGGAAGGGCGCGCCGAGACATGTTTCTCGATTCATATATCGTAGAGGCGACTGAAATACCTGCCGAGCAATACAGTCACACGGGCCTGAATTCACCGAGATATGATTCGACGTACCAGCATCGAGATGTGTCTGTCTCTGGCGAAGATATTTAAGTAAACACGAACCCAGTGTGTGACAGATGCGCGTGCGCGACCTCCCGCTGTCCCCGACACTGGTCTCTCACTACGAGTCGAACGGCATCGAAGAGCTCTACCCGCCGCAGGTCGCCGCCGTGGACGCGGGAGTCGCAGACGGGGGACGCGTCGTCGCCGCCATTCCGACCGCCAGCGGGAAGACGTTCATCGCCGAACTGGCGATGCTCACCGCAGACGGTCCGGGTCTCTACATCGTCCCGCTTCGCGCGCTCGCCCGCGAGAAGTACGAGACGTTCGACAAACTCCCCGGCGTGAGCGTCGGCATCTCCACCGGTGACTTCGACTCTGCCGAAGAGGACTTAGGCGAGTACGATATCGTCGTCGCGACGAGCGAGAAAGTCGACTCCGCGATTCGAAACGGGGCGACGTGGGTCGAAAATCTCGCCTGCGTCGTCGTGGACGAGGTTCACCTTCTCGGCGCACCGGGACGAGGGCCAACCCTCGAAATCACGCTCGCGACGCTCCAGCGACGCGTCCCGGACCTGCAACTCGTCGCCCTCTCCGCGACGGTGGACAACCCAGACGCAATCGCCCGCTGGTTGGACGCCGAACTCGTCGAGAGTACGTGGCGACCAGTCTCGCTACGGACCGGCGTCTACGCCGACGGCACCGTCGAATTCGACGACGACACGACGCTCTCGGTGGACGTGCCACCAGTCGGCCCACAGGAAGACGGTGCGACTGAAGCGACTGTCTCGCTCGTCGCCGACGCCATCGAAAACGGTGGCCAGTGTCTCGCGTTCGTCCGCTCTCGCCGCGAAGCAGAGGCGCTCGCCGAGCGACTCGCAGACGAGGCCCTCTCGCCGGCATCCGAGTTGGGCGACGAACTCGCCGAACTGGGCGGTACCACCACCGGAAAGCGACTCGCTGACTGTGCACGGACTGGCGTCGGATTCCACCACGCAGGGTTGCGAAGTTCTCACCGTGCGGCGGTCGAAAACGCCTTCCGTGACCGGCGACTCGCCGTCATCTGTGCGACGCCGACGCTCGCGGCGGGCGTGAACGTCCCGGCACGCAGAGTCGTCATCCGCGACCAGAAACGCTACACCGGCGACTCGATGGCGTGGATTCCCGTCCTCGACGTCCACCAGATGTGCGGACGGGCGGGCCGCCCCCACCTCGACCCTTACGGCGAGGCGGTTCTCGTCGGCGACGAGAACGTCAAAGACGAACTCGTCGAGCGATACGTGGAGGCCGACGCCGAAGCGGTCGACTCCCAGTTCGCAGACGACGAAGCGCTTCGAACCCACGTCCTCTCCGTCGTCGCCTCGGGGTTCGCCGACTCGCTGGACGGCGTCGCAGACGTGTTCTCGGCCACCTACTACGCCCACCAACACCCGGACGTCTCGCTGACGGACCTCGTGGGCGACGTGGTCTCTGACCTCGAAGCGATGGAGATGCTCACCGTCGACGGGGAGTCGCTGTCGGCGACGACGCTCGGCGCACAGACCTCTCGACAGTACGTCTCACCATCGACCGGTGCACGAATCGTCGCCGGCGTCCGAACCATCGAGACGATGGCCGACGAGAACGTGACGGCCCGAACCGCGCTGGAAGTCGTCTGCGACACACCGGACATGCTCGACACCTACCTCGGGAATCAAGAACGGGCCGTCATCTACCAGTACGCACGGAACCACAGCGCGGAGTTCACCACCGCGATGCACGACGCAGACCCGTTCGAAGACTGGTTGACCGCGGTCAAGACTGCTCGCATCCTCCACGAGTGGTCCGAGGGAGTAGACATCGAAGACCTGGTAGACCGCTACCGAATCGGGCCGGGTGACCTCGAATCCCGCGTCGAACGCGCCGAGTGGTTACTCGGTGCGGCAGACGCCCTCTGTGGCGCACTCGACACCGACGTCCCCGAGTTCCGCGAGGTTCGGGCACTGCTGTCGCCCTGAGATTCGAGTACCCGACCCGACAGTTTACGTCGTCACGGTGAGACGTTCGACTAGCGACATGATAGCCGAGGCCACGCTCTTCGTCGTTGGCCTCGCCGCCCTCGTCTTCGGTGCGGACCGGGCGGTCACCGCCGCCGCCGAGGTGGCGCGGTTCTACGGCGTCTCGCAGTTCTTCATCGGCGTGACGCTCATCTCCGTCGGCACGTCGATTCCCGAGATGACTACCTCCATCGTCGCGGCGTACTACGGGGCGGGAGACATCGTCGTCGGCAACATCGTCGGGTCCGAGACGTCACAGATTACCCTCGCTATCGGTATCGTCGCGCTCATCGCACCTATCGTGGCGAAGCGACGCGAGGTGATGGTCTACGGCGGGGCGATGACGCTCGCGATGATAATCATGCTCCTCACGCTCGAAGACGGCGTCGTCCAGCGGTCTGAAGGCTTCTTGATGATGCTCGCCTACGTGAACTTCATCTACATCCTCTATACGAACGAGGGCGGCGAGGAGATTGCGGAGGAAGTCGTCGATGAAGAAGAACCACCCGAACGAGCGCTCCCCGTCGTCGCGTTCGGTTTACTCCTCGTCGTCGTCGGTGGACAGGTGATGGTGACGAACGGTATCGCACTCGCCCGACTGGTCGGTATCTCGGAGTACATCGTCGGACTGCTGACGGGACTCGGGACGACGGCACCAGAAATCGTCGTCGCGGGTATCGCCGCCCACGAAGGACGAGGGGGTATCTCTGTCGGCGCGATTCTCGGGAGCAACATCACCGACCCCGTCTTTTCGCTCGGCGTCGGTGCACTCGTCGCGGACGTCGTCGTCACAGACCTGGGCGGTGTGACGCTCTCGGCACTCTACATGCTCGGTGTCTCGCTCGTCGTGTTGGCACTGCTGTACTGGCGAGAGGGAATCGACCGCAGGGCGGCACTCGTCTGTATCGGCCTCTACCTCCCGACGTTCGTCGTCATCTGAGACGAGACGGTGTTCGTCGTCATCTGAGACGAGACGGTGTTCGTCGTCATCTGAGAGAGTGCGTCCACTGCCGAACCGTTCTTCTTCGTCGGCCCCCCACAAGTCGCTTCGGGATGGCGTTTTAAGCCTCGTGGGAGCGTAGGCGAAGCTATGGGTATCACGTACGAAGATTTCCTCGACTTAGCATACGAACCGACTGCCGAGGACCTCGTCTGCACCTTCCGCATCGACCCCGCGTCGGGCATGTCCATGGAAGCGGCGGCGAGTCGCGTGGCGTCGGAGTCCTCCAACGGCACGTGGGCGGCCCTCCAGACCGGAGCGGACTTCACCGACATGGGTGCGACCACCTTCGCTATCGACGGCGACATCATCAAAGTCGCCTACCCCGCCGGCCTGTTCGAACCCGGCAACATGCCACAGGTGCTGTCCTGTATCGCCGGCAACATCATGGGGATGAAAGCCGTCGATACCATCCGCCTCGAAGACTGTGAGTGGCCCGAAGCTATCGTCTCGTCGTACCCCGGTCCGCTGTTCGGGTCGTCGGTCAGAGAGGAAATATTCGGCGTCACCGACCGCCCAATCACGGCGACAGTCCCCAAGCCGAAAGTCGGCCTCTCGACGGAGGCACACGCACAGGTCGGGTACGACGCGTGGGTGGGCGGCGTCGACCTGTTGAAAGACGACGAGAACCTGACCGACCAGGCGTTCAACCCCTTCTCCGACCGCCTCACCGAGTCGCTCGCCCTCCGCGACGACGCCGAAGACGAGACGGGCGAGACGAAGTCCTACCTCATCAACGTCACCGCCGACACCCAGACGATGCTGGACCGCGTCGACGAGGTGGCCGCACAGGGCGGCGAGTACGTTATGGTCGACGTCGTCACCGCCGGATGGGCCAGCCTCCAGACCGTCCGCGAGCGAACCGAGAAACACGGCATGGCCATCCACGCCCACCGCGCCATGCACGCCGCGTTCGACCGGATGCCGACCCACGGCGTCTCGATGCGCGTCCTCGCGCAGGTGTCGCGTCTCTGTGGCGTCGACCAACTCCACACCGGGACGGCGGGCCTCGGCAAACTCGCGAACGAAGACACCGTCGGTATCAACGAGTGGATGCGGAGTGACCTCTACGGCATGACCGACGTGTTGCCCGTCGCGTCCGGTGGTCTCCACCCCGGCCTCTTGCCTGACCTGCTCGACGCCACGGGGACGAACGTCTGTGTCCAACTCGGCGGCGGTATCCACGGCCACCCCGACGGAACGCGCGCCGGCGCAGTCGCCCTCCGCTCGGCCATCGACGCCTACGTCGAGGGCCGGTCGATTTCGGAGGCCGCAGAAGAGACGCCCGAACTCGCCGTCGCCCTCGACAAGTGGGGCACCGAGACGCCCCGGTAATCGGCACCGAATCGACCCCGACCCGGCCGTTTTCTCACCCGATATCCGCGACGGCCCACTCGTGTGGTCACGACGCGGTCTTCGTCGGCACACGAGACAACGTAGATTGATTGATTAATTTCTACAATAGTAGCCGAGTGAATCCCTCAATAGTAGGGGTCGTGTTAGCCGAGTAATATTCGAATATCGGTTATAATAATTTGCCCGAGAGATTTATACAGGTCCTTTCTATCCGCTAAGATACTGAGGAGAGACCGGAGAAACAGCGGTTGTCGGGGCTGTTTCTTCAGAAATTGCCGATACCGACAGTAGGAAAATCAACAATGGATATTCGGACGAAACTCATCGCACTGTGTCTTGCCATCTCGCTGTTACCAGTTTCGGTAGTTGGCGTTGCCGGCGTTCAAAACATGCAGGATGTTGGGTCCTATGCACAAGAACAGAGTGCGGCAGAGCTCGAAGAACAGATTACAGGGGAACTGAACAACACCGTCGACGCGAGGAAAGAGGGGATACAGAACCTACTGAACTCTCGTGAGGTGGACGCCCGTTCGCTGGCGGATTCGTCGTCCGTACAGAACTATCAGGCCGCGAGCGCCGGCGAGATGGAACTCGTCCAGCGTCAGAGCCAGAAACAACTCGGCTACATGGCGCTTCAGATGCGGAACACTGTCGAGACGACCAAACAGACGATTCTCGCAGAGCAGTACGACGGGCGTGACTGGGAGGACCTCTCGGCGACCGAACAAGCGGCCGTCAAAGACCAGGTCGAAGCGACCCTCGCCGGAACGGACGGTGACGGAACCACGCCGAGTGGGACGATGTCCGCGATGTTCCAACCGGGCTACATCGGTTCTACCGGATACGCCTACATCATCGACGGCGACTCCGACGTCGTCGCCCACCACAGTCTCGAAGACGGGTTCAACCTCGAAGCGGACGCCGACCTGATGGTGTTCGAAGACGTGCACTCGACTATCGACTCCGACGCCGCCATCCGAAACGGCGAGGAGTGGGGCATCGTCGAGTACGAGTGGGAAGACACAACCCAAGAGGGGAACCCACTGGAGAAGAAGTTCGTCGCCTACACCTACTACGAGGACTTCGATTGGGTCCTCTCGCCGAGCGTCTACTACTACGAACTCCAGACGACTGCCGTCGACGAGGCGAAAGTCGGCATCAAAGACTCCTTCCGGAGTTATCTGCAGACGCGGACCGTCGCAGTCGACGGAGAGGAGATGGCCGCCTACGACGAGATTATCCTCACCGACGCGGGCGGAGACGGAATCGTTCGCGCCGCACGAGACGGCGACGACGTCACCGCCGAAACGGTCGAAGACGAGTCGTACGCGAGCAGCACGTGGTTCGAAGCGACGAAATCACTCGACGAAGGTGCGGTCCACGTCGGCGACGTACACACAGTCGATGGGAAGTCGGTCGGGTACATCTCGACGCCCGTCTACCGCGACGGCGAGTTCGCTGGCGTCGTCGCCCTTCGACTCGATTACGAAGTGTTCAACGCCGCCCTCGACGACGTCACCGTCGGCGAATCCGGGCACCTGACGATGGTGGACCACGACGGGAAACTGCTCACCGACGCCGGCCAGACGTTCGGTCACGTCGAGCGTCAGGTCGCCAGACAGGAGTACGTCCAGTCCGGCCAGAGCGGACTGAAAACCTACGACCAGACGACCGATTCGGGTACCGAGGACACGTACTACGTCGGGTACGCGCCGCTCGAGTTCGGAGACACGCAGTTAGAACTCGTCGCGACGGTTCCAGAGTCCGACGTGACGGCCCCGAGTGAGCAACTCGGCGAGGCACTGAACCGACGGACAGACTCCGCACGCAACTTCCTCCTGCTGTTGGTCGGTGGTATCGTCCTCGTCGTCGTCGGCGTCGGATACACCGCCGCGAAGTACTTCTCCGAACCGATTGAGGCGCTTCGAGACCAGGCACAGCGACTCGCACGAGGCCGGTTCGACGACGGGATATCTATCGACGCGACTGACGACGAACTCGGCGAACTGGTCGTCGCGTTCGACGAGATGCGCGAGAACCTCGACCGGCAGGTGTCGGAACTCAAAACCGTCGGCAAACGACTCGGCGACGGTGACCTCGACCAGGAACTGCGGACCGACCTTCCCGGTGAGTTCGGTGCAATCATGACCGACCTCGACAGCGGCATCCAGAAGTTACAGAACGGGTTCGTCGAAGTCCAAGAGGTCGCAGACGAGTTCGCCGCCGCGAGCAACGAAACGGTCGCCAGCGTCCAGGAGATAGAGTCCGCGAGCGAAGAGACGGCACAGTCCGTCGAGGAAATCGCTCACGGTGCCGAACAACAGTCCGAGCAGTTACAGGTCGCGTCCAACGAGATGAACGACCTCTCGGCGACCATCGAAGAGGTGGCCGCGTCGGCGGACGGCGTCGTCCAGACGACGAATCAGGCCGTCACGCTGGCGGAACAGGGGCGCGAACACGCCTCCGACGCGACGAACGAGATTTCGACTATCGAGTCTGAAGCCACCGATGCGGTCGACCGGGTCGAAGGCCTCGGCGACCAGATTGGCGAGATAAACGAAATCGTCCAGCTGATTACGGACATCGCAGAACAGACCAACCTGCTCGCGCTCAACGCATCTATCGAGGCCGCACGTGCCGGCGAAGCGGGTGAAGGCTTCGCAGTCGTCGCGGACGAAATCAAGGCGTTGGCGAACGAAGCGGCCGACGCCACAGAAGAGGTCGAAGCGCGCATCGACGAGATTCAAGACCGGGCCGACGGCACCGTCGAGGACATGCAGTCGATGCAAGAGAGCGTCGAGACTGGGTCCGAGACGATTGGCGAGGCCATCGAGATGTTCGACGACATCTCCGAAGCGATTCGAGAGGCCGAACACGGCGTGGCGGAAATCTCCGAAGCGACGGAGAACCAGGCCGTCTCCACCGAGGAAGTCGTCTCGATGGTCGACGACGTGTCGAGTGTGAGCGAACAGACGACGGCGGAAGCGAGCACCGTCTCCGCGGCGACGGAAGAACAGACCGCGGCGCTCAACGAAGTCTCGGCGAACATCCAGCAAGTGTCCGCGTCCGCCCAGTCGCTCAAGCAACTCGTCGATACGTTCGACGTAGGTGAAACCACAGGAAGCGACACGCAGTTCGCCGCACACGCCGACGCCGACCCGACTGCACAGACTGCTGCCGACGCCGCCCTCGCAGACGGCGGCAACGCGACGTCTCACGTAGACGACTGAGACGGAGTGGTGGGCGCGTTCGGTCCGCGTTCAGCGGTCGACTTCGCCCATAATCGTGTCGAGACTACCGAGTGCCGCGATGAGGTCTGGGACGAGTTCACCCCGTGCCATCTCGGGCAGCGCCTGCAAGTTCGAGAACGACGGTCCGCGAATCTTGAACCGGGCCGGCTTGTCGGTGCCGTCGGCGCGGATGTAGATGCCGAGTTCGCCCTTCGCCGCCTCGACGGCGCGGTAGACTTCCGTGTCAGGGTCGGGTTTGATGGTTCGAGGGACGTTCGCCTGGATATTCCGCTCGTCTTCCGGCCAGTCTTCCAGCAGGTCGACACACTGGTCGATAATCTTCGCCGACTCCTCGACTTCTCGGAGGCGAACGAGCAGGCGCGAGAAGTTGTCGCACTCCTCTTCGACGACGACGTTCCAGTCGAGTTCGTCGTAGTAGCCGTATGGGTCGTCGCGGCGGAGGTCGTAGTCGATGCCCGACCCACGAGCGACAGGGCCCGTCACGCCGTAGCTCTTGGCGATGTCCGGCGGAAGGATGCCGGTATCGACCGTCCGCGCCTGCATAATCTCGTTCGAGGTGAGAAGGTCGTGGTACTCTTCGAGTTTCTCGGGGAGGCCATCGACGAAGGTACGGACCTTCTCGAAGAACTCCTCTCGCGGTTCGGGAAGGTCCCAGACGACGCCGCCGAGTCGGAAGTAGTTGAACATCAACCGCTGACCTGTGAGGTCTTCGAGGACGTTCTGGACGAGTTCTCGGTCGCGAAGCGCGTACTGGAACGTGGCCGTGAAGTCGCCGATGACGTCGAGCGCGTAGGCCCCGACTGCCAGCATGTGCGAGAGGATGCGACTGAACTCGGCCGCCATCGTCCGGACGACCTGTGCGTACTCCGGCACGTCGATGTCGGCGAGTGCCTCGGCGGTGCGGGCGTAGGCCCACTCGTTGAGGAGGCCAGCACCGCCCCAGTCCCAGCGGTCGGGATACGGCATAATCTGGTGGCGGTAGGTCCCTTGCTGGCACTGCTGTTCTTCACAGCGGTGGATGTAGCCGATGTCGGGTTCCACGTCGACGACCTGTTCGCCGTCGAGAGCGACCTGCAAGTGCATGACGCCGTGGGTCGCCGGGTGGTGTGGACCGATGTTGAGTAGCATCGTGTTCCCACCGGAACGCCCGTCTCGCTGTAGCGGGTTCGCGTTCTCGTCGTACGTGACGATTTGCGGACGCCGTTGGTCGTACTCGCGACTGAGTGGATGGCCCTGCCACGTCTCCGGGAGGAGGATGCGGCGGAGGTCCGGGTGGCCCTCGTACCGGATGCCGACGAGGTCGTACGCTTCACGCTCGTGCCAGTCGGCCGTCCGGAAGACGGGTTCTGCGGACTGGCTGACCGGGTCGTCCTTCGACGTGGGGACGACGACACTCAGTTCGCGTGACGGGTCGTCGTACGACTTCAAGTGGTAGATGGACTCGTAGCGGTCCTCGTACTCCTGTGCGGTGACACACGAGAGGTGGTCGAATCCCAGTTCGTCACGGAGGGTCGAAAGAACTGCTTGCACCGCGTCTGGGCGAATCGTCACTTCGAGTGCGTGGACGTGGTGGTCGATGTCGAGGATGGCGTCACCCAGATGTCGAGAAAGTCTCTCTCGAAGTGACGCTGTCCGCGGCGGCGACCGTTGGGGTTCGAGCGACATGCTGATATCGTCAACTGAGCCTTCGCCCACGACCGGATTCGCCGTTCTGCCTCACTCGTGGGGTAGCTATTTAACCGGCGTAGAGTCAACTATCGAACATGAGGTCGCTTCGGTTGCGTCTCCACCCCGACGACGAGCAGATGCATCCGATGCACTCGTTCGTCGTCGACCACGAAGCGTTCGAACAGACGCGATTGCGCCACTGGAACCCCGCAGTAGACGACGTGAACACGATACTCTTCGAAGTCGTCGGGTCGGACATCGACGCCTATCGCGAAGCGCTCGAAGCAAGTCCGTCCGTGGTTTCCTACGAGGTGGTTTCGACGCCCGGTGAGACGTTCTACGTCACCGTTCAGGACGAGCTCTCCGTGGCGTCCGCAGAGCAAACGCACGCGTTCACCCAAGATGGACTCGTCGTCGTTCCACCGGTCGTCTTCGACGGCGACGGGTCTATCCACGTCACCGTCGTCGGGTCGGCGACCGCCTTGCAGTCGGCAGTCGACCGCACGCCCGAGGGAATCGACGTAGACGTCGTCGCAGTCCAGCGGTTTACCGGGCCGTCGGAGCAGTCGTCGGCGATGCTGTCACCTCGGCAGCGCGAGGCAGTCGAGACAGCTGTCGCGTGTGGATACTACCGAGAACCGCGTGCGGGCACCGTTGCGGACGTGGCAGACCGACTCGACTGTTCGGCCAGTACCGCCGCAGAGCACCTCAGAAAAGCGGAGATGAAGATTATGGCCGCCGTGGTCGACGACGGCAGTCGAACGTGAGGAAGCGCCGTCGGGGCCCGGTGTCCGGTTCCTAGCGTCCGAACTACGGTTCCGCCCACGGTTCGGTCGTCCCCTCACCGAACAGTTCGCGCATCAGGATGACGATGCTCTCGGGCGGGAACTGCCCGCGTTCGGTGACGATAGCGTCGACGTAGCGCGGCGGCGTCACGTCGAACGCCGGGTTCTTGACCTCCGGCGACCCGATTTCTTCGAGCGTCTCGTCGTCGATTATCTCTTCTGTGTCACGCATCTCGATGTCGACGGTGTGGCCCGTCATCGTCCCCGGATGGAGTTTGAGCGTCTGTGCGGCCACCATAATCGGCGTCCCCCTGTCGCGGGCGTTGACGGCGAGGCCACTCGTCCCGATTTTGTTGATGACGCTTCCGTCGGCGGCGACGGCGTCCGCGCCGACGAGCACGTGGTCCACGTCGTTGAGATAGCGCCGCGCCGCAGAGTCGACGATGAGCGTGACGGGGACGCCCATCTCGTGGAGTTCGCGCGCCGTGATGTGGCCCTGATTCCGCGGGCGCGTCTCCTTGACGATTGCTTCGATGTGTTTGCCCTGTTCGACTGCCGCCTCGACGCACGCGAGTGCGTCCGTCGAGTGACAGTGAGTCATGATGACGTCGCCGTCGCGGAGGCGATTCGCCCCGACCTGTCCGAGGTCCGCCTGCGCCCGTTCGAGTCGCGCACAGAACTCGTCTGCCGAGTCGACGACGTTCTGCCGGAGTCCCTCGACGGTCGTACTCGACATGCCGCGGAGGACGTACCGGAGTGCGTTCGGGAGACTCACGGCCGTCGGTCGGGTCTCGTAGAGCGTCCGGGCCGCGGCACGCAATTCACCCCGAAACGCCTCAGGGTCGGTCGCGTCGCTCTCTTGGGCCTGCGTCCGGAGGGCCCGAGCGACTGCGTCCGCGATGGTCGCCGCACCGCGGATTTCCATCGTGCCGATTTCCTCCGCGATGCGCCGCACCTCGGGGTGTACGCGTTCGTCCATACATCGACCTACGGCGGTCGAATGGAAAAAAGTCGCTGCAGGTGAGTCCGTGGCGGCGACTGTCGGTTCACATTCTATCGACGAGTGCCTCGTCGGGATGCCGGACGCGAACAGTCTCGACGCGTTCGGTGAGGTCGATTGCGTCGGCGAGTTTGTCCGTCGACTCCGCGTGGATGGTGAACAGCGCATCGCCGTCTGCGACCACGTCGCGGGTTCGGTTGTGTAACTCGATTCCCGCGCCGGGGTCTTTCGGCGCACCCGCGCGTCTGGCGATTTCGTTCACCAGACGGTTGTTGATGTGGGTGACGACGCCGTCTCTGTCGGCACGGACAGTGTGGGTGTTCCGACCAGGTGTGAGGTCCGCCGCCTCGACGTTTGGGTCGCCGTTTTGCGCCGCGAGTATCTCGCGAAACGTCTCGCGTGCCCGTCCCGAGTCGAGTATCTCGGTTGCGTCGGCGTCGACGCCGGCGGACTCGAACAGGAGGTCAGCGAGACGTATCGCCTTCACCCGCAGGTCGTTGGGGCCGTCGCCGGCGAGCGTCGCCAGTACTTCGCGCGCTTCGAGGATGGGCCCGACACCCCTCCCGACCGGTGCAAACCCGTTGGTGATGGCACACTCGATGGACATACCGAGATGTGTACCGACACGGTCGAAATCCTCCGCGAGTTCCCGTGCATCGGCGAGGCTCTCGACTTTCGCCCCTTCGCCGTAGGGGATGTCGACGACGACGTGTGTCGACCCCGCACTCTTTTTCTTCGAGAGGACGGAGGCGATGAGTTGCCCCCGTGGGTCGATAGAAAGCGGCGTCTCCGCGCGGATGATTTGGTCGTCGACCGGTGAGAGGTTCACCGCACCACCCCAGACGAGACACCCACCGGTCTCACCGACGATGTCACGAATCTCCTCGACGGAGAACTCCACGTCACAGAGGACTTCCATCGTATCTGCCGTTCCGGCGGCGGAGGTGACCGCTCTGGACGACGTCTTTGGGATTTTCAGTCCGGCGGCGGCGACGATTGGGACGATGATGGGCGTCACGCGATTCCCCGCGACGCCACCGATAGAATGCTTGTCTGCGATTACCGAGTCGTCCCACGTAATCGACTCGCCGATGTCGGCCATACACTCGGTCAGGTGGAGCGTCTCTTCCATCGACAACCCGTTCGTGTACGTCGCAGAGACGTACGCCCCGAGTTCCACGTCGGCGAGTCGTTCTTCGTAGATGTCGGTGACGATGCGAGAGAGTTCGTGGCGTTCGAGTTCGATGTCGTTGAGTTTCTTGCGGATGTAGTAGACCGAGTTGGGTTGCGGTGCGACAGAGACGTCGATGGTCCCTTCGATGTGGCCGAGTCGGCGGGTCACACCGAGCGTCCCCTCCGCGACGAGTTCGTCGGTCAACTCCACGATGCCGATGGTCGTCCGGTTGTCGTGTCTCAACTGGACGCGTTCGAGCGCGTGTACGCCGAGTTCTGCCGCGTCCGCCTCGTTGAGAAGGACCGTGGGGGACCGCGTCCCGATGTCGATGGGTTCGGCGACGAGTTGCATAGGTAGACTTGGTTGGAGGGTTACATAAACCGCCCTCGTAGAATCTCAGTTTGTCCCTCCTGATTCCTCAGTCGCGGGAACCACGTCGCCGTTATATTGGATTTCCGAGCGTCCTCTCGACTAGAGGTGTACGCCACATGGCAACCAACTATTTCGAAAGTAACGTCGGTGGGGTGACCGTCCACGCGGAGGCACACCCACTGAGCGTCTGGTTCGTCCTCGCGCTCAGAGTCACCATCGGTATCGCCTTCGCCGTCTCCGGTGTCGAGAACATCACCAGTGGGTTCGACGTGCGAAATTTCCTCCTGTATTCAGTGGTCGAAAACGGGAGTCCACTGGCACCCCTGTTCACCGCGCTGGGAGGAAACGACCTGTTCGTCCAGTTCGCCAACGTCGCCGTCCCGTGGGCCGAACTGTTCATCGGCCTTGCACTCGTCTTCGGTGCCGCGACGCGACTGGCGGCGTTCGGCGGTGCACTGATGATGTTCGTGTTCTACCTCGCCAACTGGTCCGTCGAATTCGGCATGGTCAACCTCGTCTTCGTAGTGGTGCTCCTCTCCGTCGCCGCCTTCGGTGCCGGACGCATCCTCGGACTCGACGTACTGGTCGAGCAGTACCGTATCGACGGGGTCCCACTCGTGGAGCGATACCCCTCGCTGCGCTACGTCCTCGGGTGAGAGCGAGACGGACGTCTGGTTGGTGTGCGAAGGGGGAATGCGGGCGGCGGAACACCGCCCGACGTGGTGATGGTGAAAACGAGGTGAGTGGGTAACCTGCCTTAGTGGCGGTTACCAGAGCGCCCCTGCGTCGACCTGTGGTGGACCGCAAGCGGGTCGGGGGACGACCCGCCCGAGATGGGGGGAACCTGATGGGGGAGTTCGTGGTGAGAGGCCCACGGCGTGGGGGAACGGTAGTGGGCCACTCGTAACCGCGGTGATGGTGGGTGATGGAACGCGCGGTCCGGTGGTCACGTCAGTGGACGCGTGTATGGTGGAGACTGCTTAGCCGAGGTGACTGTCGATGAGACCCTTCAGGTCGTCGTAGCCACGGACGCCCACGATTTGCTCGGCGACTTCGCCGTCTGCGAAGAGCACCATCGTCGGAACGCCACGAACCTGATACTGTGCGGCGAGTTGCTGGTTCGCGTCGACGTCGACTTTGACCATCGCGGCGTCGGTGTTCTCGGCGAGTTGCTCGACGGTCGGTTCGAGCATCTTGCACGGACCACACCAGTCCGCGTAGAAGTCTGCGAGGACGACGTCGTACTTCGAGACGGCCTCGTTCAGTTCTTCGGCACCGTTTACGTGGATGGGTTCACTGGGAGTGGACTCCACTTCTTCGACAGCACCGCTGCCGTCGCCGCGGAGTTTGGATTCGAGTTGTTCGCGCTTTTTCTGACGAAGTTCGTCCAGTTCGTCGTCGGACATACCTATCGGTACCGTCCGCACCCTAATAACGGTTTTGCACATTCTAAACAATATAATCGTGAGACGATGTGGCAGTATCGACACCCGAGGCACGACGGAGACGGCGAGGAACCGACCGATTGCGGTGGATTTAGCTCACGATGGCGAAGACGAGTTGGAAAACGGCACGTTGCACTCGTGTGAGCGATAGACAGTCGAGCGCGACGCGGTTGGCCACGCCCGACACAAAAATGGACGCGCGTGGTGGTTATTCGACGTACAGGGAGTAGGTGATGACGGCGAATCCGACGAGCGTCAACACGGCGTCGACGAGGACGCCCGTCGCCAAGTCGACGGCGAAGAGCACGTCGAACGCGCCCGCCAGGAGCGCCCCGAAGGTGACGATACCGAATCCGATGGCCAACGCTCGCAGCGACGGGGATTTCGTCCGTTTGTACGCTTTGTAACTGAAGTACGTGATGAGGCCGCCGAGGACGAGGATGCCCGTCTTGACGACGATGATGAACGTCGTCAGCGTCGGCGACGCGGTGAAGTGCCCCATCTACGTCTCCCTCCGTACTTGTGTCCAGATGTCTGCGATGCGCTCTTCGGGCGTCCGTTCTGGCCGGCCGACGGCCACGTCGAAGTCCCGTTCCTCGTTCAGAGCGATTCGCACTTCGTCGAACGCCACCTCGTACGTCGTCGCGTGGTGGCCGTCAGCACGAATCTGCGTCCCTTCTGCGAGGAGCGCCGCATCTGTGAGTAGGTCCAACTTTCGATACGTCGTAGAAAGCGGGATATCACACGTCTCAGATATTTCACTTGCCGTCATTGGTTCTTCGAGTCCTCTGATGATGGCTCGTGCGTCCGCGTCGTCGAGCGCGTCAAGCACCGCCGTAAGTTCGGCCGACTCCATCGCGGACCGGTCGCGCGCCATTATCGTGACACTTCGGCGAGAACCTTATTAACCCACCGGGTCATCGGCGTCGCCTGCGTGCATTTCCGGTGCCTCGTCGTATGCGCCCTCCATTTTCAGGGACCCCGCTCGTCGGAGCACCGACGGCGTTCGGCACACACCCGCCGCACCGGTCACCTGCGGCACTGCGCAGTTGTTACAACTCTCGCAGACGACACGTTCGTCTCCCGAAACGTTGGTGCCGAGGAGACGTGCGGGCAGTTCGGGTTCCGCGTAGAACGGCCGTGCCATCCCGACGGCATCGCACGCGTCACCGAGGAGCGTGTCGATGTGGCCGCGCTCGCGGATACCGCCTTCACAGAACACGGGGACAGAGACGGCATCGCGGACCCGTCGACACAACTCTGCGTTCCACGCGGGTTCGAACTCGTACCACGTCGCTTCGAGACGGTTCCCGAGTTCGACCAGTCGTGCCCGAATCCGACCGCCAAACGCGTCGGCGTACCCGTCTCGATATCTGTCGTCGTGCCACGCTCGCGCCGGGAACGACCCTCGGACGATGCTCGCGTCCCAGAACACCGACCCGGAGACGGGCACGAGTGCGTCGTATCCGGCGTCGTCGAGTCGGCGACAGATGTCGATAGCGTCGTCCTCGGTGAGGCGCGGACGGATGCCCGGCGGGGCCGCCGTCTCCGCAGGGACTTTCGTCATCAACGGCACGTCGCCGGCCTGTTCTCGTATCTCGTCGGCGACGACTTCGAGGAACCGCACACCGTCACCGAACTCGTCGTCGCGTCGGTTGTAAAACGGCGAGAGGAACTGGTGGACGATGCCCATGTTGGCCCCCGCGATGTGGACGACGTCGTAGCCAGCGTCGACTGCAAGCGCGGCAGACCGGCCGAAGTCCGCCGCGAGTTCGTACACCTCGTCTGTGGTCAGGACGTGTGCGTCGTAGTCGAGAAAGCCGAGCGTGTCGAGGAGGCGAAGCAGACGGGGCGGGCGCGAGACGGCGAGTTGCTGGAGATTCGGGTTGTCACGTCGATAGCCGGCGTGCCACGTCTCCATACTCCGAAGGCCGCCGTGTTCCAACTGGACGGCGATGGCGGCACCGTGGCCGTGGATGCGGTCGGTCACCGATTCGAGCGACTCGACGAACGCGGGGTCTGCGACGCGAGTCATCCCCGGGGCGGCACACCCGCCCGTCTCGCTGACGATAGTCGCCCCCTGACAGACGAGTCCGGCACCTGCCCGTGCCGCCGGTTCGAGTTCTGCTGCCAATCGTTCGGGTGCATCGTCTCCCGTGCCCGCACATTCGAGGAGTGGTGCACGATACAACCGGTTACGTAGCGTCAGCCCGCCGATTTCGACAGGGTCGTCGAGTCGAATGGAGGCCATAGCCAGTTGTGGTACCGGAGGGTGGTAAAGTCTCACTCGCGGTGGGACCACGCCAGCGGCGCGTCGCCAATCAATCTTCTTACGTGTTCCCCCCAACACACGTCACATGGAAGCCCAACCGTTTCGCTACGACTCGGAGGTACCTCCCGGTGAGGTTCGACACCTCCGCTACGAGATTAGCGAGACATATCTCGGTGACCCAGTCGAGATTCCGGTCACGATTATCAACGGCGCACACGACGGGCCGTCGGTGTTGCTGAACGCTGCGCTCCACGGCGACGAACTCAACGGCGTGAAAGTGATACAGGAAGTCGCGAGTCGGTACGACCCCTCCGAGATACACGGGACGCTCGTCTGTATCCACGTCGCGAACGTCCCCGGCTATCTGGCCCAACAGCGCTACATCCCGATTTACGACCTGGACCTCAACCGGTCGTTCCCCGGACGCGACGGGGCCAACACCGCAGAGCGGATGGCCAACCAGATATACCGGCACTTCGTCGAACCCTGCGACATCGGCATCGACTTCCACACGTCGACGCGCAACCGAACCACGATGTATCACGTGCGCGCGGACATGTCGAATCCGGCCGTCTTTCGACTGGCGCGTTCCTTCGGTGCGAACCTCATCCTCTCGGGGGAGGCCGAAGCGAGTTCCCTCAGGACCGTCGCCACGAACGACGGTATCCCGACGATTACCGTCGAGATGGGGCGTGCTCACCGGTTCCAACCCGCCCTCGTCGAACGCGCACTGGAGGGCGTCGAGAGCGTCCTCGCGGAGTACGCCGTGCTTCCGGGCGAACCGGTCAGTTGGCCCGGTTGGACGCGTATCATCGACTCCGCGACGGACAAGACGTGGCTTCGAGCAGACGTCGGCGGACTCGTCGAGATGCAGTATGGTGAAGTCCCACTCGTCCACAAAGGAGACACCATCTGCACCATCTCCGACCACTTCAAGACGCGCGAGACGCGCGTCGAAGCGCCCTTCACGGGCCTCGTCGTCGGCGTCCTCCAGAATCCAGTCGCCGCACCGGGCCACCCGCTGTGCCACCTCGTGAACATCGACGACGTGACGCTCCGCGAGATAGAACGCGAAATCGAAGCGGGTGAGTTCACCGAACGCCCGTGGAGTTAGACTGACGAGACGGGTCACCGCTTCCCAGTCGTCTCTCCCATCACCTCACTCGTCCGCATTCACCCGTCCGCACGTCCGCGTTCACCCGTCCGCATTCACCTGTTCGTGTGTGTGGTGGAAGAACCGCACGTGGGGTCGGCCGTCGTGTTCGACCGGTTCGAAACAGACCCGTCGGTACCGGGCGTTGTCGAGGAGATTGACCAGCAGTCCGTGGTCGTGGAGCGACACGGAGTCGTACGGTGTCGTACAGACCGGACAGACAGTCGGCGTCCGAGCGTCGGGTTCTGGGGCGGGCACGGTTTTGGTTACGCCACGTCGCTCGCGACACGGGAGAGCACGGCAAATTCGTCGTCGCTGTAGGCGATGAACCGAACGTCCCGAAGTGAGTCCGGGTCGAACGCGCGAATCTCTTCGGCGATGATGCGCGCCCCGTCTTCGAGTTCGAATCCGGCGACGCCACACCCCAGAGCGGGCACGACGAGCGACTCACACCCACGCTCGTCCGCCGCCTCCAGCGCGTTTCGCGTCGCGTCGCGGATGCTCGATTCGGTCGCTTTCCCGTCGCCGTAGTGCGGCATCGCCGCGGCGTGGACGACGTAGTCGGCGTCGAGCGCGAAGGCGTCGGTGACGGCGACTGCCCCGAGTTCGATTGGCCCTTTCGCCATCGCCGCGTCGTTCAACTCTGACCCGCCGCGTCGCCGAAGCGCGCCGGCGACGCCGGACCCCATGCGGAGACTCGTTCCGGCGGCGTTCACCAGTGCGTCGGCAGATTGGGCGGCGATGTCGCCCTGTACGACGGTGAACTCCATCGTCACTCCTCCAGTCGAGTCACGTCGTCGTCGTCCAGGCCGATGTGTGAGGCGGCGACGTTCTCACGCAGGTGGGGGACGCTCGCCGTACCGGGGATGGGCAACATCACGTCGGAGCGTTCGAGCAACCACGCGATGGCGATTTGCTGCGGTGTCGCGTCGTGTTTGGTCGCCACCGCCGACAGCGCGTCCGCCTTCTCTCCGAAGTCACCGCCACCGAGTGGGAACCACGGGATGAATCCGACTCCGTACCCTTCGCAGGCATCGAGGACGGCTTCGGACTCGCGGTTCGCGACGTTGTATCGATTCTGGACGGTTGCGATATCGACGATATCGCGCGCCTCGTCCAGTTGCTCGACGGAGACGTTCGAGAGACCGACGTGTCGAATCAGCCCCTCGTCTTTCATCTTCGCGAGCGCGTGGACCGACTCCTCGAAGGGGACGTGCGGGTCGGGTCGGTGGAGTTGATAGAGGTCGATACTGTCGACACGAAGCCTGTCGAGACTCCCGAGAATCGCGTTTCGCAGGTAATCCGGGTCGCCGTTGGGTTTCCAGTCACCGTCGGTGTTGCGGAGGAGTCCCCCTTTCGTCGCCACGACGAGTTCGTCGGGATAGGGGGCGAGCGTCTCGCCGATGAGTCGCTCCGAGACGGCGGGCCCGTAGGAGTCCGCCGTGTCGATGAGGTCGATTCCGTGTGCGAGTGACTCGTGGAGCACTTGCTTCGCGTTCTCGACGTCGTCCGGTTCACCGATGATGTCTTCCCCCGTGATTCGCATCGCACCGAACCCGAGTCGGTGGACCGTCAATTCGCCGCCGATGTCGAACGTCCCGCTGGCATTTTCGACCATACGTTCCTGATAGACGGCCAACACAGTGGACGTTTCGGCGAAACCGACGCCAAGTACGTCCCACGACTGCCGAAATCGACTCCCGTCGTCGGCCCGTACTGTGGCTATGGACCTCCTGTCGATGCGGTGGCGACACACGCTGTTCGCACACTGGCCAGTAGACCCAGATGTCGTACAGGCGCACCTGCCGGACCGCCTCACTGTGGCGACGTACGACGGGCGGGCGTGGCTCGGTGTCGTCTCGTTCGACATGGTGGACATTCGCCCGCGTGGGTCACCGGTCGGCCTCTCGTTTCCCGAAGTGAACCTTCGAACTTACGTCGAACCAGCCTCGGGTGGCGAACGCGGCGTCTACTTCTTCACCCTCGACGCCGCGGACCGCCTCGGCGTGACGACGGCCAGACTCGGGTTCCGATTGCCGTACCACTACGCCACGATGGCCGTCCGAGAGCGAGACGGCGCAATCGACTACCAGAGTTATCGGCCTGCGTCGCGCGACGCCCCCGCGGCACACTTCGACGCGACGTATCGCCCAGTCGGCGACCCGAGTCCGCCCGAATTGGGGTCGCTCACCGAGTTCCTCACGGAGAACTACCGCTTTTACACCGACGAGTGGCCAATCGTCGTCGGTGTCATCGACCACGACCCGTGGCCGATACAGGACGCAGACGTCGAGATACGGGCGAACACGATGTTCGAAGCGTGTGGGTTCGACCACCCCGGTGGTGACCCACTCGTCCACTACGCCCGTGAAATCGACGTGACTGCAGAACCGCCGGCGATACTGCACTGACCCGGCCACGACGAGAGGTGACCGGTCTCACGACCCGTCCGGTCAGTCGTCTTCGGCGGCCGGGTCGTGGCGTTCGTACCACTCGAGAATCTGGTCGAGACGGTGTGTCGCCCGTTCGGGCGTGCTTATCGAGTGGTGCTCGTCGGGATAGACGACGAGTTTGGCGTCGACGCCCTGTGCTTTCGCCGAGACGTAGAGTTGCTCCGACTGACTCGGTGGACATCGCCAGTCCTGCCCCCCGGCCATGACGAGAAGCGGCGTGTCGATGTTGCCGGCGTCGGTAATCGCCGACGAGGCGTCGATTGCGTCGGGTGACTCCCACGGGAGGCCGAACTCGTGTTTGGTCCAGAGGTGGTTGTCGTCGGTCCCGTACGCAGACCGAAGGTCGTAGATACCGTGTTCCGGGACTGCGGCGGTCAAGAGGTCCGTCTGCGTCACGAGGTAGCCTTGTGCGATGCCGCCGTAGGAGATGCCGTACCCAAAGACGCGGTCCGGGTCGGTCCACCCGCGAGAGACGAGGTCGGTGACGCCGGCGACGATGTCGTCGACTTCGACCGACCCCCACCTTCCGCGGAGTTGTTCGGCGAACTCGCGACCGTAAGAGGTTCCACCGCGGTAGTTGGGGCGGAAGACGAGGTAGCCCCGCGAGGTCAACACCGGGTGGTCGAACTTGAACTCCGGTTCGTCGTAGGACATGGGACCACCGTGGATGGCGACGACTGTCGGATACGGGTCGGGGTCGTCGAAGTCGAAGTCGGCGGGTGCGTAGACGATACCTTCGACTTCCCACCCGTCGCTCTCGAAGGTCACGCGTCGCACCTGCGGCATCTCGTACGCGTCCGTAATCTCCGAGTTGAGCGTGGAGAGTCGAAGGAACGACTCTGCGTCCGTCTCGGTGGCGGCGGCGACGTCGTCTACCGAGAGACCGTAGACGTCCCACCCGTCGGTCGGGTCGGAGACGACGAGTCCTGCGTGGCCACCAGCGACGTCGACCTGTTGAATAGCGCGGGAGTCGCCCTGCGCGTCGAACACTCGTTCCGGGTCGTCTGCTTCGGGGTCGAGCCTAACGAGTCGCGTCTTTCCCTCGTCGCCGACGAGCGTGTAGAGTTCCTCTTCGGAGGCCCACTGAGGGCCGACGTTCCACCCGAGCGTCCGGTCTAAGGATGCAGAGACGGAGCGAATCTCACTGGATTCCACGTCGGCGACGCGAATCTCACGCGGGATGTACCAGTTCTCTGGGTCGCCCGCCTGATACGCGATACGCGTGCCGTCGGGACTCCACCGAGGGGTGCCGAGTGCACTGTCGCCCGTCGTCACCTTCTCGACGTTCGACCCATCGGGGTCCGTGATGAACACGTCCTGAATCATGGTGTCGTCAGGGTCGTCCGCGTCCGACGTGACGAACGCGATGCGACCACTCGGCCCCCACGCGGGTTGGAGTCCTTCGAAGTCTGCGAACGCGCCCGCCGCCATCGCGTCGTCTATCCGCTCTGCCTCGCCGGTGTCGAGGTCCACCACGAACAGGTAGGTCGTCACCGTGTCGGTCCACCCGACGCTGTTTATCTTGTGCTGGAGGCGCTCAGTCTCGATTGGGCCGCCGTCTTTCCGCTGGTCGAGGTACGCCTGTTCCTCGTCGGTCGGGTCGCGCGCCGAGACGACGAGTCGGTCGCCGTCGGGCGACCAGTCGAACTCCGAGACGCCCTCGTCGAACGAGGTGAGTTGGGTGGCGTCGCCACCGAGTTCGAGGTCGAAACACCACACCTGTGGCTTGGGTTCGTCATCGTCGTCACCCTTCTCACCGTCGTCGTCGGTGGATTCGGCGGCGTCTTCGGTATCCTCGTCGGCCCCCTCCTCGTCGTCTCGTTTCCCCACGCGACGCGCCACGTCTTCGTCGCGAGCGGCGACGAACGCGAGTCGCCTGCCGTCGGGAGACCACGTGGGAGAGGCGGCACCGGGGAGGCGAGTGAGTCGGTGGGGGGCGCGAGACCCGTCGGCCGGGGCCACGTAGAGCGATGCGACGCGCTCGTCTTCCTCGGGGTCGAATTCGGCTACCGTGAAGGCAATCCGTGACCCATCCGGTGAGGTGGCGACGTCCGTCGGAATCGAGAGGTCGTTGAACGCGCTTAGCGGTAACTCTGCTGACATGAGTTGGCCCACTCGGCCGGGAGACAAATGTGTTTGCGTCGGCGAACCCGTACGAAGGTGAAACCTTCAAGCCCCGCTGAACGAAGGCGGTGGTATGGCACTCATCGATACCGTCATGGCAACAGTTCACCTGGTCGTCGGCGGCCTCTGGACGGGGAGCGTCCTCTTTTTCGCGCTCGCCGTCCTGCCGACGGCCCGGTCCGGGGATATTCGCGCGAATTCGTTCGAATCGATTATCAGTCGTCTCACGATAGGGTCACGCATCGGAGCGCTCCTCATGTTCGTCACCGGCGGCCACCTCGCCGGCACTCGCTACACCGTGGGAACGCTCTTCGGGTCGGGCCGTGGCCACCTCGTCCTCACGATGCTCGCCCTCTGGTTGGTGCTGACTGCCCTCGTCGAAATCGCACAGAGTCGAGCGAAAGACGGACTCGAACGGAAGAAAGTGCGCACGCCGGCGGAGAACGCCGCACCGCTGTATCTCGGCGCTGCACTCGTCGCCGTCTTACTGCTCGTCAACGCCGGACTCCTCCTCAACTGACCGCCGGGCGACGCTACGGCACCCGACCATCGACTGACGGAGTGACAGTTTCGGCCACAGGCCCAGTCGGCCACAGATATTTATCTACTGCCGGCCCACCCTGAACTATAGTATGTTCACGTCCACGGAGGGAGACAGATGAATCGTCTCCACCCTCGGATTCGTCTTCTCTGGGTCGCCCGAGCGGTCGTTCTCGCCGTCGTCCTCGGTGGCGCGACGGGTGCGGCCGTCCTGTTTACGTCGCTTCCAATACCTACCTACGCCCCGTTCGTCGTCGGTGGGCTCTTTCTCGTCGTCGGCGTCGTCTACGCACTGCTTCGATATCGAGCGTGGCGGTACGAGATTCGTGACGACTCGCTGTATCTCCAGCGAGGCGTCCTCACGAAAGTCTACACCGTCGTCCCCTACGTCCGCGTCCAGCACGTCGATTCGGCACGCGGCCCGCTCGAACGACTCACCGGCCTCGCCTCGACCATCGTCTACACGGCCGGGTCGCGCGGTGCCGACGTGTCGGTACCGGGATTGACTCCCGACGGTGCCGAAGAACTCCAAGACACGTTGAAACGTCTCGCCATCCGGGCCGAGGGCGACGACGCGGTATGACCAACCTCTCGCCACTCTCGGTCCCCTATCGGACGGCACAGCGCAGCGTCAGTATCGCCTTCGCGCTCGTGTTCCTCGCGTTCTCGGGCGGGGCCGCCTTCGGTGGCATCCTCGGTGGCCTCGGTGCCGTCGCACTCGTCGGATTCGCGGTGCTCGCCATCGCAGGCTACGAGTTCGCCTACTACGAGCGATTCGAGTACGAACTCACCGACGACACGCTCGACATCCGGTCCGGCGTCTTCTCCCGCCGGAATCGGGAGATACCCTATCGCCGCATCCAGAACGTCGATATCTCACGGAACGTCGCGCAGCGACTCTTCGGACTGGCGGCCGTCGACCTCGAAACCGCCGGCGGCGGCGGAACCGAGGGTAGTCTCCGGTTCGTCACCTACGAGGAGGCCCAACGCATCCAGAAGGAAGTCGCCCGTCTGAAGCGTGGGAAGACGTCACCCGACGCGCCGGAACCGGACAGCGAACTCCTCTTCGAGTTGACGCCGCGCGAACTCGGCATCGTCGGGGCACTCTCGTTCGACCTGCGCCTCCCCGGACTCATCTTCGTCTTCGTGACGAGTTTCCTGCCCGTCGTCGCGTCGTTCGTCGACGTGCCCGTCCCCACGCGGGGCATGCTGGCCGGCGTCGTCGGCGTCGTCGTCCTCGCGTCGCTCGTCGCACTCGTGTCGTGGGTCGCCGGATTCGCCTCGGCCGTGGTGAACTACTACGGGTTCCGCCTGACCCGCGTCGGCGACGAACTCCAGTACGAACGCGGCCTCATCCAACATTACACCGGGTCGATACCCATCGACAAACTCCAGACGCTCACTATCGAGGACAACCCCCTGAAACGGCGGTTCGGCTACGCGACGCTCCTCGTGGAGACGGCAGGGTACGCACCCGGTGGCGAGAACACAGGTGGGTCGAACCGGACGCGTCGCGGGTCCGAAGCGGCGATTCCGCTCGCGACTCGTGACCGCGTTCGCTCGCTAGTCGAAGAGATAGAGGGCGTCTCCGAACCGACGTTCGAACGGCCACCGTCTCGAATCCGTCGGCGCTACGTCGTCCGGTATCTACTCGCAGTTGGCGCCATCGTCGCCGCGCTCTACGGGTTGAACGCCCTCTTCGGCGGTATCCCGTGGTACGTCCCACTCGGGTTGATTCCCATCGCCGCCATCGCCGGCGTCTATCAGTACCAACACCGTGGCCGTGCCCTGACCGAGAACCACTTCGTCACGCGAAACGGCTTCTGGCAACGCGAGATTCGGTTCGTCCCGTACTATCGCATCCAGACGGTCATCGAGACACGAACAATCTTCCAGCGTCGCTGGCGCGTCTCGACGGTGACAGCAGACACCGCCGGGAGTCTCTCGCTCGTCGGCGGCGACGCGACGGCAGTCGACATCGAAGCAGACGACGCCGCGACACTCCGCGACGAGTTGAGCGAGCGCCTCCGTGGTGCACTCGCCGAGCGTCGAGAGGAGCGACACCGTGCTCGACAGGCGGCACTCGGTATCGAGATTGCCGAAGCGGAAGAAGGCCGAACCGAGATGACCGCCGACGCCGTCATCACTGGCGACGACGGGCAAATCGCCTCCGGACTGGTCGACGAGGCTGAACCCGACTCGAACCACGCAGTCGAACAGACCGAGGTTGAACACAGCGGTGAGACGGCAACGGACGCCGAACCTGAATCTGAATCTGAACCTGAGCCAGCCACCGAAACCAGCGCCGACAGCGACGCCGAAGACGGTGTCGACACCGACGAGACGGAGGAAACCGAGGAATCGAACGACGAAGACGCCACCGAGTCGAGTCAGTTCATCTGGGGAGAGTCAGTCACAGACGAACGTGACGACGCGGACGACGAGCGTTAGTCGAGAAACACCTGAAACTCGGCGGCACGTCCGTCCGGGTCGTCTGCGAAGAACTGGTAGATGCCGTAGGTGTCGTTTTCGTGTGGGTCGTCGCGTGCGACGTCCGCGAGGGCGTCGTGCCTCTCGTCGACGGCGGCTTTCGAGTCGTAGACGAACGTGAGGATGCCACAGTCGTCGGTGTCGGGGCGGTCACAGAACCCGAACCGAAAGCCGTCGAAGTCGAGGATGGTACAGTCGGCCTGTTCGACCCACACCTCGGCGCCGACACGGTCGGTGTAGAACTCCACCACTGCGTCGTGCTGTTCCGTTCCGAAGAAGACGATTCCAGACATACGTCTGTTGCGACGCTCGCGGCCAAAATCGTTCCGGGCACTGATTGTCCCGAGAGACGAGATGAAAACCGGTGCAGGCCGTCGGTGACCGACCCGGGAGAGCAAAATATCTTTCTCGCGCCCTCGAGACGTACGACTATGGTTGACTACCGCATCGACGACGTTGACCGCGCCATCCTCCACGCCCTCCAGGAAGACGCACGAAACCTGTCGTCGGGCGATATCGCAGAACGGGCTGGAACGTCCGACAGCACCGTTCGAAAGCGTATCAAGCGCCTCGAAGAGCAAGGAGTCCTCAAAGGGTATCAGGCCACTATCGACTACCAGAAGTCGGGGTTCCCGTTCAAGATGCTCTTGTTTTGTACCGCACCGATTCCCAAACGAGGGGCGACGATACAGGAGGTGTTGGCTATCGACGGCGTCGTCTCCGTGCAGGAACTGGTCACCGGCGAGAAGAATATCCTCGTCACGGTGGTCGGGGAAAACGACGACGACGTCACACCGGTCGCACAGGAACTCCTCGACCTCGGCCTGACCGTCGCCGACGAGGTGCTCGTTCGAAGTCACGAGACCACGCCGTTCGGTGGGTTCACGAAAGAACAGTCCACGGATTCTGAGTGACTGACCGCCCGACTGCGTAGCGCTCACCGCTTTCTGCTCACCTCCCAGTACTCCCAGTCCGAACGATTCGCACCGGTGAACTCCACGAGTCGAACAGCGCGTTCGATTACCTGCGCCCTGGCCATCGACGGCAAACGACAGTTGAGTCGACAGACATCCTGGTGAACGGGCGTCTCTCCCGGAAACACCGGAGTGTCTGGTACGTGGCAACATAGACCATAATGTTCTTTCATGGGCGTTTTAGAGAACAAATTGTTCGGATAGTAGATTTTATCAATGAATACGTTCGTACTACTGGACTAACGAGGACAGTCAGTGATTGGGCCGCCCGCATCGATGGGTGGACTCACGGACTGTCGACAGCACACAACCGATGACAGACGAAACGAGACTCCCTCGGGTCGGACCGCTCCCGGAAACGACGGCGGAGACGCCACGGCTACCGGTCGCACTCACGCGAGTCGTGTGGGTCCTGTGGGCGGTGAGCCTCGCCGTGGCGGGACTCCGACTGTCGAGTTCCGAGAGTTGGTCGCTGCTGGGGCTGTTCTCGGTGGACGGACTGACCGTCGTGATGTGGGTCGTCGTGACGTTCTTCAGCGGTATCGTTCACAGTTACTCGCTGCGCTACATGGCCGGAGACAGCCGGTTCACCCGGTTCTTCGGCACCGTGTTCGCGTTCACGCTCGTCGTGATGGCGCTCGTCGCGGCGGATTCGCTCGTCGCCTTCGTGGCGCTTTGGCTGACGATGGGACTGGTGATGGCCACTCTCATCGGCCACGTCGACTCGTGGACGCACGCGCGGACGGCAGCAGCACACGCCCGTCGCTCCTTCGTGGGAAGCAGTGCGTTGCTGGCTGTCTCCTTCGCGGCGTTGTGGTGGGAGACCGGTGCGACGACTGTGTCCGGAGTCGCCTCGGCGGAGATTACACCCACGTGGACCGTCGTGTTCGCCGTTGCAGTACTCCTGTTGGCGGCGATGATTCAGTCCGCACTGCTCCCGTTCCACACGTGGTTACTGTCGTCGATGACCGCGCCGACGCCCGCGTCGGCACTGATGCACGCCGGATTCGTCAACGCGGGGGGAATCCTGTTACTCCGGTTCGCTCCGGTCGTCACCGTCGACGATGGCTTCATGCTGGCTATTGTGGCCGTCGGCGCGACGAGTGCCATCCTCGGAAAACTGCTGAAGACCGTCCAGACCGACGTCAAGAGTCAACTCGGCTGTTCGACTGTCGGGCAGATGGGGTTCATGTTCATGCAGGCGGGACTCGGATTTTTCGCTGCCGCCATCACCCACCTCATCTTACACGGCTTCTACAAGGCCTACCAGTTCCTCTCCGCCGGGGGCAGTGTCGAACGCAAAAGCCCGGACGGGAAGCGTACCGTGGGCCAGTCGACGGGAATCGCCGGTGTCGCCACGACGGTGCTGACTGCACTCGCCGGCGGCGTCGTATTCGCCGTCGCAACTGGGGAGGGGACGGCGCTCGACAGTGGGTTGCTGCTCGCTGGACTCGTCGTGCTGACCACGATGCACGCCGCCCGCGAGACGGCCCGCCACACCGACCTGCCCGCGTTCCTTCGCTACGGGGCCGTTCCGCTGTTGTTCCTACCAGCCATCGGGGTGTACGCGGCGGTGTACAAACTCGTCGAGCACGCGTTGGTCGGGGTACCCATCGTCACGGCACCCACCGAACTAACACCCGTTCACGTCGCTGTCGGCGCGGCGTTCCTCGTGGCGTACGTCGTCATCGAGAGCGGTGTCTACCGCCGCAGCACTCGCCTCTACGTGACGCTCGTGAACGCGACGCGCCCCGCGGCCGGAACCATCGTGACGAACAGAGAGGAGTACAATGAGTACTAACGAGACGATTCACGACATCATCGAACAGGCAGCAACGAGCGTCGGGTCGGTCTGGCCGATTCACTCCTTCGTGACGGCCAACCCACTCAGTGGCTTCGAAGACCGACCGTTCTACGAGGCCGTCCAACAGGCCGAAGACCTGTTCGGCGGTGACGGCTACCCGAGTGCCGACGTGTTCCGCGCGGCCCTCGACACGGGTCAAATAGACCCGGAGACGCTTCGGAGTGAACTGCGTGCACACGGATACGAGGAGAAACCGTCGACGCTCTTGACCCGGATGGAGACCGAAGCGGAACAGACTCCCGAAGACGACGACCAGAGTCCGCACGACGCCGTCGACGCTGTCCTGACGAAGTGGCTTTCGGCCTTCCTCGACGAGGGGCAGGCGACGTGGCCGATGCCGAACCGCGAGCGTGGGTTCTACGCCGCATTCCGTTCTGCGGCGCGTTACGACCGGTCGCTCCCGGATAGGAGTGCGGTCGACGGCCTTCCGGACGACCCGGCCCAGGCAATCGAACAGGCCGTCTCGACGTATCCACGGGACCAGTTGGTCGACATCTTCGAGTTCCACCTCGGGAGGCTTCCGGGGTGGACCGGGTTCGTCAAACAGCGGGCCGCCAGCGGTGGAGCGTGGCAGACGACGTACCCCATCACGCTCACGGAGTACCTCGCCGTTCGGTTAGTTCTCACAGACTGCTTCGACGCGTCGCTCGCCCCGCCGACGTACCCGACCGAATCGACACGGACCGAAGGGAGCACACAGGAAGACGACGACGTCCCGCTCCCGGAACTCTGGTTGAACGCGTGGGAGGCCACGTACCGCACCCAACTCGTCGAGGCGATTACCGAACAGCGTCAATCGGCGTCTACCCCAGCAGATGGTGAGACTGCGGTCACTCTCGGAGACGGCGGCCGTCCGGACGCACAACTCGTCTTCTGTATCGACACGCGTTCAGAGGTCATCCGCCGGCACGTCGAGAACGCGGGTGCCTACGAGACGTACGGCTACGCGGGTTTCTTCGGCATCCCCATGCGCTACGAAGCCTACGACGCCGACGCAACGATAGACGCCTGTCCACCCATCCTCGATGCGCAACACTACGTCGCCGACGAACCGGCCGACGAGTGTGGCCACGAACACGGACGCAACCGCTTCGACACGTGGGCGGACAGTTCTCGTGCCACCACGAACGTCCTCAAATCGCTCAAGTCGAACGCTTCGACCGTTTTCAGCTTCGTCGAGAGCGCTGGAGTTGGCTACGGCCTCGCACTCACCGCACGGACGCTCTTTCCGGCGCGTGTGTACGACTTCCTCAGCGCCACTTCGGAGCGGGTCCCGTCCGACGCCGACTTCTGCGAACCAGCGCTCGACTACGACCCGGACGGCGACGGCGCCCTGCCACACGGACTGTCCACGACGGAGAAAGTCGAGTACGCCGCCACCGCGTTCGACCTGATGGGATGGGACGAGTTCGCGCGCGTCGTCGCGTTCGTCGGCCACGCCAGTCAGACCGCGAACAACCCGTTCGAGTCCAGCCTCGACTGCGGTGCCTGTGCCGGCAACGCCGGCGGTCCGAGCGCTCGCGTCCTCGCGGCTATCTGCAACGACGACGAGGTCAAATCCGCACTCCGTGACCGGGGATTCGACATCCCCTCGGACACCGTCTTCGTCGCCGGCGAACACAACACCACGACGGACGACGTGACGCTCTTTACCGCGTCTGTCCCGGAGAGCCACGAGTCCGACGTCGAACAACTCCGTTCCGACCTCGAAACTGCCCGCGCCGGCGCGGCCGCAGAGCGGACCGAATCGATGGACGCGTCGACAGCGGGGACTCGCGAAACCGAACGCCGCGCGACAGACTGGGCAGAGACGCGCCCCGAGTGGGGACTCGCGGGCAACGCAGGTTTCGTCGTCGGCCCCCGGTCGCTCACAGAGGACCTCGACCTCGGCGGCCGTTCGTTCCTCCACTCGTACGATTGGCAGGCCGACGAATCGGGCGAGGCGCTGGCGGCCATCGTGGGTGGTCCGATGGTCGTCACCCAGTGGATAAACATGCAGTACTACTTCTCGACAGTGGACTCCGCCGTCTACGGTAGCGGGTCGAAGGTCACCCACAACCCGGTCGGAAACGTCGGCGTCTACCAGGGGAACGGTGGCGACCTGATGACGGGACTGCCGCTCCAGTCGGTCAAGGCGGCCGACGACGACCCGTATCACCAGCCGCTGCGCCTCTCCGTGGTGATTCACGCTCCGGTCGAACGGGTGACCTCGGTCCTCTCACAGAATCCCGACGTCACCGAACTGCTGGACAACGGTTGGCTCTCGCTGACCGTCGTCGACCCGACACAGAACGGAACCCCATTCGAGTACGACGGCAACCTGACGTGGACGGGCGAGGGAGCGCGTGAATCGGCGGATGACCGGGAACAGCCAGAGAAACCGGCCGCACAACCGATGACGGCCGACGACTGACTGGACGGCTATCGACCACTTGTCGGGGACGAGCCCGAGCGGTGAATCTTCGCACCGCCCCCGGTATTTACTTCTGGAGAGCGGTAACTTGTCACAATGTCGAATTCGGTACTGGAGTCGCTCTTGACTGGAAACGCCCACCACGTCGCACACCTCGACGCCTGCCACTTCGAGGGGGTTCGAGACGCACAGGAACCACCAGTCGTCTCCGTCGGATGCTCGGATTCTCGCGTTCCGGTCGGCGCGCTCTGGAATACCGCCGAACCGGGAAGGCTCTTCAAATCGGTCAACATCGCCAATCAAGCGTGGACCGATATCGACGGCAAACTCGTGGTCAACGACGTCGTCGGCTATGCAGTCGCCGAACTGGGCGTCACGGATATCGTCATCCTCGGACACACTGGGTGTGGCGGAATCGCGGCAGCGTACGAATCCGTCGTCGGCGAGGGTTCGAAAGACTTGCCCGCGGCAGTCGAAGCGGCCGTCTCCCGTCTCGTCCCGTTAGTCGAAGAAGCGCGCGAGTTGGGCCTGTTCGACGAAGACACTCCGACGGCCGACGCAGTCAATCGACTCGTCGAGTACGCCGTCGTCCGGCAGGTGGAGTTCCTCACCGAGAGCGACGAAGTCCCCGAATCGACCGACTGCTGGGGCTTCGTCTACGACTTCCAGCACGCCTACGGCGACGACGACGGGGCCGTCTATCTCGTGGCCGCAAACGGCGATTCGGACCCCGAACGCGTCGCCGAGTGGGTTCCAGACGAGTTCGAAGGCCGGGTTCGGTCGATTCGGTGAGCGGTCGGTTCGGGGTGGTCAGTCCTCGCGGGCGTCGTCGATAATCCGTGAGAACTCGCGGGCCGTCTCGGTGATGGCCTCGAAGTCGCCGCTAGCGATGGCGTCGTCGTCCATGAGTGCCCCACCTGCGCCGACGACGACGGCCCCCGCTTCGATGTAGTCCGCGGCGTTGTCGAGTCCAATCCCGCCGGTCGGCATCATCGGAATCTGCGGGAGTGGGCCTTTCATACTCTTGAGGTGCCCCGGTCCGAGCGACGACGCGGGGAAGACTTTCACGAGGTCAGCGCCCGCCGAGTAGGCGTCGACGGCCTCTGTGGGCGTCATGATGCCCGGAGCGACGAGCGTGCCGTACCGGTTACACGTCTCGACGACGCCCTCGTCGAAGTTCGGTCCGACGACGAACTCCGCACCGGCCTGAATCGCCGCGTTGGCCGTCGGCGCGTCGAGGACAGTCCCCGCGCCCACGATTGCTTCGTCGTCGGAGAACGACGCCGACACCTCGCTGATGAGGTCCATCGCGTCCGGGTTGTCGGCCGTAATCTCGTATGCGGTGACGCCGCCTTCCTTCAGCGCGTCGGCGACGTCGATAATCGTGTCCGCGTCCGCGCCCCGCATCACTGCGACGACACCGCTGTCGGCGATTCGTTGCATGTCCTCGTGTACGTCGAGTGTGACCATCGGTATCTCGATATTTACTACAGAAGTTAATAAATTGGGGTCCATTCCCCGGAGCGACGAACCTCCTTGTCGAACGTCATCATACGACATGCTCAAATATTCCGAGGACTAACCCGAGGTAAGCGACGGCCCACGGCGTGTGCTGTCCGGCCGGCGCACCACCATGTCCACCCATCCCGATTTCGAAGGACTGTACCGCGATGTCATACCCTCTGTCGTCTCAGTCTACGTCGGTGGGCGTCGGCGTCCGGGCGGTGCCGGGAGCGCCTTCGTCTACGACGACCACCACCTCGTGACGAACGAACACGTCTCCCGACTCGCAGACGCGTCAAAATCGAACCGCGTCGAACTCCGGTTCGCCGACGGGTCGTGGCGCGTCGGCGACGTCGTCGGGTCCGACGTCTACACTGACCTCGCCGTCGTCGCCGTAGACGACGTCCCTGCGGACGCGACACCGCTCAGACTGGCGACGGAAAACCCATCGCCTGGGCGGCCCGTCGCCGCACTCGGCAACCCACTCGGCCTCGAAGGGTCAATCTCCGCGGGCATCGTCTCGGGAGCGAACCGGTCGCTCCACACCTCCAACGGCTTTGCCATCCCCGACGTCGTCCAGACGGACGCCCCCATCAACCCCGGAAATTCGGGCGGCCCACTGGTCGGGTTCGTCGGCGACACCGACGACGGGCCACCGTACGAAGTCGTCGGCGTCAACCGCGCCAAACAGGGCGACAACATCGGCTTCGCCGTCTCGCCCGTCATCGCCAATCGCATCCTCCCTGACCTCGTCGCCGACGGCCACTACCGCCACTCCTACCTCCGCACCCGCACGCTCGACGTGACGCCGTCAGTCGCCGAAGCGAACGGACTCGACACGCCCCGTGGCATCCTCGTCGTCGGCACCGCGTCGGGACCCGACAGTACCGACATTCTCCGCGGATGCTCCGGAACGACTCGCCTCCGCGGATGGGAGATTCCCGTCGGCGGCGACGTCATCGTCGCCATCGAGGGCAACGAAGTTCGCACCCACGAGGAGTTGATGCGATATCTCATCACGGAGACCCGACCCGGCGAACCCGTCGCTATCGACGTTCTCCGTGACGGTGCTCCGGCGACGCTCGTCGTCGAACTCGACGAACGGCCGTCGGGAGACAGAGACAGAGACACTCGCGGCGGTGGCGGGAGTCGAATCCCCATCGAATGAGTACTGTTTTGACACTACTCGGCGATTGTTCACGTCGTGTCTCACCGCCCCGACGACGCCCCAGACGACCAGCAGAGTGAACTCCCGCCGGACGAACCGCTCTTCGACGAGATAGCCCCGCTGAGACTCGCCGTCGCCGTCGTCTTCGCCGCGTTCGCAATCTATGCGGTCGCTTCGGGATGGATTTCCCCGACGTCTCCCGACGTCGTCGGCGTCGTTCTCCTCTCGATAGTCTTCATCGCCGGCGGGTTCGTCCCGTTCAACTCGACGCTGGCGTACTACGTCAGTCAATCCGCGGCGTTCATGCTGTGGGGCGTGCTCAGACTGTCGATTGCCGGCTTCGACCTGATTCCGTTGTTACTCGGTGGGTTCGGCGCGGTTGGCCTCGTCGTCTACGGCCGACGTGCGCTCCGTGACGGATTTCGAGCGACGGTCTGACGCGCAGTCGGTCACTCTCGAACGGTCATCACGGGCACGTCCGCGAGACGAACGATTCGTTCGGTCGTACTCCCGAGAAGCGCGTGTTCGAGGCCGGTTCGACCGTGTGTCGCCATCACGACCAGGTCGACGCCGAGTTCGTCGATGGCGTCGAGTATCTCACGGTGCGGGACGCCGATACGAACTACTGTGTGGCACGTGAGTCCTTCGTCGCCGGCGAGTGAGGCGATTTCTTCGACGGCCATCTCCGCTGCATCCCGGAGACTGGCCTGTACCCGTTCGACGGGAACGTCGGCGGCAGTCCACAGGCCGAGGTCACTCGAATCGATGACGGAGAGGGCGTACAGTTCGGCCCCGTAGGTACTCGCGATGTCGATACCCCGGCGGGCGGCGGCGAGCGAACGGGCGCTCCCGTCGGTTGGGACGAGGACGAACGAATACATGTCACTGTATTGGCTTTCGGTGGCTATGGCTCTTGCGTGGCTACCGCTTTCCGTGAACACTATCGTCCAGAGAAGGGAGGCAACGGGTGGGTCGGCTTCAGACGCGGGTGCGCGGTTTCGGTGCCGTCTTCCGCACTGCCGCGGCGGACGCGACGAGGAGTCCGCCGAACAGGATGGAGACGAAGAGTTCGGGGGCGACAGTGAGGCCTGCCACACCACCGACCGTACTAAACAGCGCGTATCCGGCAACCACCGTGAGGACGATGCCGATGACGACTGCCAGGCCGATTCCCGCTTTCATAAGGTCGATTTTTCCCATGTTCACACCAACCTACATCCTGAGGTTCCATATATAGGAAGAATGGTTCCCAATCGCCGGGAACAGTCCGGTTTTCTGCCTCTATTCTGAGCCATTTTATAAGAAAGTGCGCCGACCCGAACCGGAGTCGTAGGGCCGTGTCTGCAGAACGTGTGGTCGTCGAGCGATGCGAACGGGTGTGTACCCGTCTGCCCCGATTACGGTGACACCGAGTCGCCCTTGTCGCCGTAGAGTCCGTACAGGACGAACATCAGTGCGAGGAAGAGGAACTCGATGATAGCCACTGCGATGAGCGGGAGGTCGATGTTGAAAAAGCCCGCCACTGTGCGCAGTTCGATGGCAATCGGGACGCTGATAGCGATGATGATGAGCGACGTCGCCTTGGTCAATTTCATAGAATCACCTCCAGAAGCGTTGCCGTGGCGTCGACTCCTGCAGAGATGGTGGCCGGAACGGGGAGGCCACCGCCGAAGAGGCCACCGCCGTTCTGGATGATTGCCGCCACCGGCAGGGTGTACGCGAGGATGACGAGGAGCACCGCGATACCGGTCCACATCGTGAGGTTGTCGAGGATACGCGGACTGCCCTCGGGACCCGAGAGCGGTTCCGGCAGGTACTCGTCGACCGGACGGTCCGACTGTTCACCGAACGCGGTCAGGAGCATGTTGAACAGGAACAGCACCACCGACAGGAACAGGAGCGTTCCGCCGAGGGCAATCTGCACGCGAAGTTCGAAGATGCTCCCGATAGGCGTCAGGAACTCGAAGTTCTGGTACTGCGGTTCTGCCGTCCGACGCGGGATACCGGCGAGGCCGGCACGGTGCATCGCGTTCGACATGAAGACCATGCCGACGAACCACATGACGACCTGCAGGAGGCCGATGGGTCGGCTGTAGAGTTTCGTCCCGGTGAGTTGGGGGACGAGCCAGTACGACCCGGCCATCATCGTCAGTGCGACGGCAGTCCCGACGGTGAGGTGGAAGTGACCGGGGACCCACAGCGTGTTGTGGATGAGGTAGTTGATGTTCATCCCGGCGTTTATCATGCCGGAGAAACCGCCGGCGGCGAACAGGATGCCAGCGAAGGCCATGCCGGTGAAGGCAGGGTCACGCCACGGGAGTGCACCGAGCCATCGGAGGTATCCCTCACCACCGCGCTGACGTGCACCGTGTTCCATGCTGGCGACGGCGGTAAAGGCCGTCAGCAGCGACGGCAGGAGCAGGAACATCGTGTTCGTCATCGCGATGAACTTGAAGCCCTCCGCGATGCCAGGGTCGAGATACTGGTGGTGAATCCCGACTGGCGTCGAAAGCAGGAGGAACAACAGGAACACCACGCGTGCGAGTGGGTCACTGAAGAGTCGACCACCCGAGAGCTTCGGGAGGATGGTGTACCACATCATGTACGCCGGCATCAGCCAGAAGTAGACGATGGGGTGCCCGAAGTACCAGAACAGCGTTCTGGTGAGAAGCGGGTTGACGCTCGGGATGAGGCCGAGCGACCACGGGATGAGGAAGAACACCACCGACACGGCGACGCCGATGGTGGAGACGTACCACATAATCATGGTCGTCAGCACCATGAACGTCTGCAGCGGGATGCGCTCACCGGCGTGGTTCTGCCGCCACGCACGGTACGAGAGGAACCAGTCGGCACCTGCGAGCCACGTTCCGACGATGAACATCGCCAGCCCGATGTAGAATATCGGGTGTGCCTGCAGGGGCGCGTAGAACGTAAACAGCACGTCTGCGCTGATGCCGAGGTTCGGAACGAAGCCACCGAGAATCGCAATCGTGGCGAGCACCGTCCCAGTCGTCATCAGTCCGAACCACGCCCACGAAAAGAGCGTGCTCTCTGCGGGACGGTCCAGACTCCTCGCTGTCGCCCAGTGGAAGAAGCCAGTGAGGAAGAAGATGGTGAACACGATGGCGAGCAGGACACCGTGTCCCGTCAGCATCGTGTAGTAGTCCGCGGAGTCGATGACGCGGAGGATGTCCGTCCGGTGGAGTGCCTGTACGAGGCCGAAGAAGGCCCCGATACCGAGGGCTACGAAGGCAACGAGAAAGTTCGCCTTGATTACGGACGCCTCTTCGGGGAACCGGTCGACGAACGTCCGCTCAGTTCCCGTCGCGGTTGCCATCAGTTCTCACCCTCCTGTTGCTGCTGTTCGTACCAACTGTCGAATTCGCTCTGTTCCATGACGACGAGTTTTCCTTCCATGACGTGGTGTCCGGAGCCACAGTATTCGTTACAGAGAAGTCCGTATTCACCGGGTTCGTCGAACTCGACGGTGAACTCGGCCACCTGACCCGGGATGGCCATCGTGTTCGCGTTCGTGCCCACGACTTCGAATCCGTGGATGACGTCCGCCGCCGTCACGTGGAACGTGACAGTACTCCCTTCGGGGACGCGGATGGGTTGGGTCGTGCCGGGTTCGAAGACGAACTGGCGAGTGACGACGTAGACGTCGTACTGATTCTCACCAGTCTTCTCGATGCCGGGGTCACCGAACTTCGGGTGGTCGTCGAGCGTCGCTGGGTCGACGGTGCCACCCTTGTCGTCTATCATGTCGATACCTGCGCCAGCGGCACCGTACGTGATAGTTCCGATGAAGCCGACGATGAGAACGAGTGCGAGAGCGAGCCAGAGTTTTTCGTACGCGTGAATCTCCATATTAGCCCACCACCGTCAGTCCCCGCCCGAGGAACTCGATGAAGTACATGAACACCCACATAGAGAGCAGGATTACCATGTAGATGAGAACGAGTATGAGCGTTCCAACTGGGTCGAAATCGTCGTGTCCAATTTGTCGGACGATACCGTCGTCGGCCGTGCCGACGATCGAATCGACGGGTGGTTCAGCGGAACCCCCGTCAGTCGCCGCATCAGCCGGTACGTCCCCGGAATTTGAAGTTCCTGAGACAGGGGCCGCGGCGCTCCCCTCTGCTGTCGAATCAACGGCCATACCCCTTCTTGAGCAAGAACCAACCTTCAAAGGACAAGGCAATTCTCATCGCGTTAGAATAGGCGAAATCCGAAACACTGTACCTGCGAATCAACCGATATGGAACTGACTCCGCGCCGTGCTGGAACGGTCGCACTCCTTGCACTCTTACCAGTTATCGTCTTTGGAGCCACGAAAAACCCCCTCGCGGGCGTCGTCACCGCCATCAACGTCTTGCTCATCTCGACCATCATCTACCTGCTGATGAGTCCGACCGAAGGCGGACACGAACACGAACACGACGCAGACAACGACGCAGACCAGGAACACGCGGTCTGAGATGGACGGAGGGGTGACACCGCCCGTCCTCCCCACGAACCCACCAGAGGCACTGGCGTTTCTCGTCGTCGGACTCCTCGGCGGCGCACACTGTTTGGGGATGTGCGGACCGCTCGTGAGCGTCTACGCAGACCGACTGAGCGACCGGGCAGGGACGGACGCGCTTACGCTGTACCACGTTCGGCAGCACGCGCTGTTCAACGTCGGGCGGGCACTGAGTTACGCGGTTATCGGGGCGACGTTCGCACTCGTCGGTGGCCTCTTCTTCGGGGCCTTCGAGTCACTCGCCGCCATCGGAAGCGGCGTCCGAGCGACGACCGGACTGCTCGTCGGGACGGCGATTATCCTCACCGGTCTCGGCTACCTCGTCGGTCGGTCGGCGGCGATAGACCGACTCACACCGAAACCAGTAACGCGCGTGTTCGGGCGCGTGAGTGGATGGGCAACCGCACGAGTCGATAGGCTCGTCGGCGGGCCACGAATCCTCGGCCTCGGCGCGATTCACGGCCTCCTGCCGTGTCCCATCATCTACCCCGCGTACCTCTACGCGTTCGCCACCGGCGACCCGGTTCGGTCTGCCGCGTTGCTCGCACTGCTCGGACTGGGGACGATTCCGACGCTGTTCCTCTACGGGACGCTCCTCGGACAGGTGTCCGCGCGGCGGCGCGCGACGCTCCACCGGGCGCTCGGTGTGGCGTTTCTCGTCCTCGGGTACATCCCGCTCTCACACGGGTTGATGTTGCTCGGCGTCTCGGTCCCACACCTTCACGTCCCCTTCTACCAACCACTGGGGTGAGCATGGCGACACAAACACGGTCCCGGGAGGACGCTGGCGACGGCGACAGCGGGTGTGACCTCTGTGGTCTCCTGACGCCAACGCCACCCGTGACTGGCGACGACGTGTCCGGCGAGTTCTGCTGTCGGGGGTGTCTCGAAATCACGCGGACGCTCGGCGACGCCGCGACGGCCGACCCCGAGACGGTCGAACGCGAACTCGCGGGCGACGAAGAGTCCGTTCCGGAGGGTGCCGAACGGACCTACATGGCCGTCGACGGCATGCACTGTGCGACCTGTGAGGCGTTCGTCTCCGGGACGGCGCGGACCTGTGATGGCGTCTACGGCGCAGACGCGAGTTACGCCAACGACATGGTTCGTGTCACCTACGACCCGGAGACGGCCGACCTCGACGACCTCTCGGGGACGCTCTCTCGGTACGGCTACGGGACGCGTGACCCGAACGAACGCGAGGCAGCAGAGCGGTCTGACAATCAGGTCGCACGCTTCGTCATCGGCGGCGGCGTCTTCGGGATGATGGTGATGATGTGGTACGTCCTGTTTCTCTACCCGACCTACGTCGGCTTGTCGCCGGTGGTCGAACTCGGCGCGTTCGACAGCGTCTACATCCTCGGCAACATCTGGGTGATGACCTCAATCGTCCTCTTCTACACCGGTTTCCCCATCCTGCGTGGTGCGCTGGTCAGCCTCCGGGCCGGCCAACCGAACATGGACCTCCTGGTCTCACTGGCGGCGTCGAGCGCGTACGTCTACTCGACTGCTGCGGTCCTCGTCGGTGAGACGCACGTCTACTTCGACGTGACCGTCGCCATCATCCTCGTCGTGACGCTCGGCAACTACTACGAGGACCGAATCAAGCGGAAGGCGGCCGGAATGCTCTCGGACCTCGCCGCCTCGCGCGTCTCGGAGGCACGCCGCCGAACCGCAGACGGCGTCGAGACAGTCGCCGTCGAGGACCTCCGGCCGGGCGACGTCGTCGAGATTCGCCCCGGTGAGCGCGTTCCGGTCGATGGAACGGTCGTAGAAGGGGCCGCGGCAGTCGACGAGGCACTCGTCACGGGTGAGTCGATGCCGCGGACGAAACGCACCGGCGACGACGTGCTCGGCGGCACCGTCGTCACCGACCGGCCCGTCGCCGTCGAAGTCGGGGAGGACGCGACGAGCACGCTCGACCGACTGGTCGAACTCCTCTGGGACATCCAGAGCGCACGCTCCGGCGTCCAGCGACTGGCCGACAAACTGGCGACGATATTCGTCCCGACCGTACTCGTCCTCGCGGTGCTCGCGTTCGGATGGACGCTCCTGCGCGGGGAGACTGCGACGGCGGCACTCCTCGTCGGCCTCACCGTCCTCATCGTCTCGTGTCCGTGTGCGCTCGGCCTCGCAACACCGCTGGCCGTCGCGTCGGGCATCAAAGAGGCGGCGAGTCGCGGTATCGTCGTCGCGTCCGAAGCAGTGTTCGAAGCGGTTCCGGACGTCGACGTCGTCGTCTTCGACAAGACGGGGACGCTGACCGACGGCGACATGGCCGTCCTCCGAGTCGACGGCGACGACGACGCACTCCGCGTCGCCGCCGCGCTCGAACGCTTCTCGGCGCATCCACTGGCGTCGGCAATCGTCGCGGCGGCGGACGACGCCGGCGTGGAGGTTCCGGATGTCGCAGCAGACGACGCGACTGTCCACGACCGAGGCGTCACCGGAACCGTCGGCGGCCAACGAGTCGTCGTCGGTCACCCGACGCTCGTCCGCGACGAAGGACTGTCTCTCGGCGACGACGCGGCATCCGCAATCGACGCTGCACGAGACGAGGGAGCGGTCCCCGTCGTCGTCGCGCAAGGTAACGGCGTTCGGGCGGTCATCGTCGTCGGCGACGAACCCCGCGCTGCGTGGGACGACGTGGTCACCGCCGTCGCCGCCGACGGCCGTCGAGAGGTGGTCGTCCTCACGGGGGACTCCGAACGCGCGGCGCGCCGCTTCCGTGACCACCCAGACGTGACCGACGTGTTCGCGGGCGTCCCGCCGGAGGCGAAAGCCGAGACAGTCCAGCGTCTCCGGAGTCGTGGCACCGTCGCGATGGTCGGTGACGGAAGCAACGACGCGCCCGCCCTCGCCGCCGCGGACATCGGCATCGCACTGGGAACGGGAACGGATATCGCCGGCGACGCCGCAGACGCGGTGCTCGTCGGCCGCGACATCGACGCGGTTCCGGAGGTGTTCGCGCTGTCTGCGGGCGTCAACCGACGCATCCGCGGCAACCTGACGTGGGCGTTCGGCTACAACGTCGTCGCCATCCCACTGGCCGCGTTGGGTCTTCTCAACCCGCTTTTCGCTGCCATCGCGATGGGAACGTCGAGTCTACTCGTCGTCGCGAACTCGGCCCGGTCACTGGACTGACCGTGTGCAACACCGACCACTTCGGGTGCTGCCGGGAGCGGACCAATCAAGTCGTTCCGCTTCGTCGTACTCGACGATGACCGACGACCCATTCTCGCTTTCGGTGCCGGAGGAGTGGGACGTCACCGTCGAAACCGACACCGAACAGGCGAGTTCCAAAGCGATATACGAGTCACCCGACGCCGACTACCGCGTCGTCGTCACCGAGTTCGCTCGCGGACTCACGCTCTACTGGTGGGTCGATATCTTCGCCCGCGCGGACGGTGAGTGGCATCGGCGCGAAGTCGGCCTGGGCGACTCGTTTCGAACCCCCGACGCCGTCGCCGACGCCGCACAGGATGCCCTCGACAGACTCACACAACCGGCGAGCAGAATCGAGACGCTCCTCGACGACTGACTTACCGCGACGACGAGGCGACTCCGACCCGGAGGCGTCGTCGGCAACGAGAGCGCCGGACACCCCAGCGGTCAAAGAACGATATCCGGATTCGGAGTTCTATCTCACCCGATAGTCCATCTCACTCGTTGCCCTGCCGAATCGACGGACCACACTGGGCCGCCATTTCATGTGACGGGGGCACCAAGAGAGTGTATGGAAGATGTCGAATTCGTCTACACGGTGGGGATGGACGACGAAACAATCGCCGAGCGACTGGACGAAGCGTCGTCTGGCGTCCTGTCGCTCGCGAGCGACGGGAACGCGTACGCGGTGCCCGTCCACGTCACACTCGATAGCGGCGGGAACCGACTGCTCTTTCGCCTGAGCGACGACGAACACAGCGAGAAGATGCAGTTCGTCAAAACGACGGGCGAAGCGACGTTCATCTGTTACGACGACTGCGGTGACGAGTCGTGGAGCATCATGGCACGCGGTTCGGTTCGCGTCCTCCCCGACGAGGAACTCCCGGACGACGCCACACTCAACAAGTTATACGGGAGCGTCCGGGTGTTCGACGAAAACGTGTCCGACCTGAAACTCCACATCGTCGAACTCTCGTTGGACGAGTTGACTGGCCGCGAAACGGCGCGATGAACCGCGTCGCGGGCGTCGTCCTCGCTGGCGGGCGGTCGGAGCGATTCGGCGATACCGACAAAGCACTCGCGCCACTGGCCGGTGTTCCGCTCGTCCGCCGAACGGCAGACCGACTGCGCAGGCCCACAGACGAACTCGTCCTCAACTGCCGGCGGGACCAGGCCGCCGACCTCACGGCGGCCTGTTCCGGCCTCGACCCGACGATAGCTATCGACGCCGACCCCGACGCCGGGCCACTGGGTGGCATCCGAACCGGCCTCGACGCGACTGACGCCACGTTGTCGGCAGTCGTCGCGTGCGACATGCCGTTCGTCGACCCGTCGCTCGTGACGTTTCTCGTCAGCGAAGCAGAACGGACTGGTGCGGACGCCGTCGTCCCGCGCCTCGAAGACGGGTGGTTCCAGACGACGCAGGCAATCTACCGAACCGAGACGGTTTCGGCGGCCGCCGCCGAAGTCCTAGAAGACGGCGGTGGTCGAATTCTCGACGCGCTCGACTCGCTGGACGTCCACACCGTTGGGCCGTCGGAACTGGCGCGATTCGACCCCAAGACGTTCGAGAACATCAACACGCAGTCCGAGTTAGCCGCCGCAGAAGAGACGTTTCGAGCCAGACGAAGCGACGTTTAATGTGAGTACTCGCACGCGCGAGTGAGACCGGTGCGGGGCCACCCGCAGTAGCTGTCGGAAGGCGGCCTTCTCTCAATAGATGTCGACGACGGGGTCCGCTGCGACGAGGCGTGTCGCGACGACCCGGTCCACGCGAGGGTGTTCGCGTACCCATCCAGCGATTCGGTCTGCAGTCTCTCGTTGTGAGACACCATCGACCATGTTGAGAATGGGGACGACACGAGCAGTCTCGGGAACGGCCTTCAACCCACCAGCGTCACTGGCCAACACGGCGGCGACGTCCCACGCCGAGAGAGGGTCTCCGAGGTCGGTTCCAGTTATCTCGGAGACGAGGTGTGGCCGGTGGACGTGTTCGTCGTCGAGTGGTTCACCGACGACTCTGACGCTAGCCACCGGACAGACGAGGTCCGAACTGTCCGGTATCTTCGGTTCGTGGTCGCCGGGGGCTTTCAGCCATCGCGAGCGCGCACCGTCGGCTTTGACCATCACGACGTCCTCGGTGGCACGTCCGATGGCGGCGACGGTGGTGGGGTCGTACCCGCGGTATCGGTCGGGTCTGTCCCGTTCTGGGACCACCCCGAGCGGCCGAGTCCGACGCGCTGCGACTGCGGTTTCCGGGTCGTCGGTGACGGCCATGGCTTCGACTTCGTCGTCAAAGATAGGGATTCTGACCGTGCTCGTGACGACGCCGTCGAGGGCGCGGGCGAGTCGGTAGATGAGCGACTTCTTGCCGCCCGCGCCGACCACCGACGTCAGGTCGTCGGGGCCGACGCCGACTGCGTCCGCGAGCGTCGGGAGCGAGTTCTCAGTCATCTGCCTCCGAGGAGACTGTCACGCGGACGGCGCTGTGTTTGTACTCCGGAATCTTCGAGGTGGGGTCGAGGGCGTCACCGGTCAACTGGTTCACGAGCGGGTCGGCGTAGTGGAACGTCATGAACACGGTCCCGCGTCGGACTGCGGGCGTCACCTCGGTGGCGACGGTGACCGTGCCGCGTTCGTTCTCGACGTGAACCTCGTCACCGTCTTCGATGCCTCGGGCGGCGGCGTCGTCGGGATGTATCTGGAGTACGTCCTCGCCGCGCATCCGCATCAGGACACCCGACCGACGACTGAGCGCACCGGTGTTGAAGTGCTGGAGCACGCGGCCCGTCGTGAGCACGAGTTCACCGTCTTCGAGTTGGTCCGCCGGGTCGACGTGTTCGACGACCCGAAGCGGGGCCGTCTTCGAACCCGTCCCGAAGGTGTCGGTGTGGAGGACGGCCATCCCCTCGGCCGCACCCTCCGAGAAGGGCCAGCGTTGGCTTCCGGTGCCGATGCCTTCGTAGGACATCCCGGCGTAAATCGGTGCGGCCGCACAGAGTTCGTCGAAGACTGCTTCCGGCGTCTCGGGTGCGTCCATCCCGGTGACACGTGCCGCGAACTCTCTGAGGATGTCGAGGTCGGGTCGGGCGTTCCCCGGCGGGTCGACGTTCTTCCGCATCCGAATGACCTGCCGGTCGGTGTTCGTCACCGTCCCCGACTTCTCGGCCCAAACGCTTCCCGGGAGAATCACGTCGGCGTACTCGGCCGTCTCCGTGAGGAAGACGTCGTGGACGACACAGAAGTCGAGCTTCTCGAACTGCTTTCTGACCTGATTCGCGTTCGGTTCGCCCACGATAGGGTTCTCACCGAAGACGTACGCTGCGCGGACGTCGTCGCCGAAGCGGTGCGTCGCTTCGACTTCCGTGAGGCCCGGGAGTGCCGGAGGCTCGAACCCCCACACCTCTGCGACGGCGGCGCGTGCATCCTCGTCGGTCACGTCCTGATACCCGGGGAGGACGTTCGGAAGGCCGCCTACGTCGCCCGCTCCCTGAACGTTGTTCTGGCCGCGAAGTGGGTTGACACCCGTGCCCGCTTTGCCGACGTTGCCAGTGAGCAGAGGGAGGTTGATGAGCGTATGGACGTTGTCGGTGCCGCAGTGGTGTTGGCTCATCCCCATGCCGGTGAAGATGGCCGCTCTGCCTGCCTCGCCGTAGAGTCGCGCCGCCGCTTTGAGGTCCTCGGGGTCCACGCCAGCGCGTGCTGCTTCCGCGTCGACGTCGATGTCGGCGAGGTACTCGCGGAGTTCGTCGAACCCGGTGGTCCGTTCTTCGACGAACGCCTCGTCGACGAGTCCCTCCTCGACGATGACCGCCGCCATCGCGTTCAAAAGCGGGATGTCGAAGCCCGGTTTGACGGGTAGGTGGATATCTGCGCCCTTCGTGGTGGCGTTCTCACGCGGGTCGACGTGAATCATCTTCGTCCCGGACTTGAGTGCCGGCAAGAGGTACGACCGGAAGATGACGGGGTGTTGTTCGGCCGGGTTCGCGCCCGTGACGAGGAACACGTCCGCCTCCATCAAGTCCTCCAGCGAGTTCGTCATCGCGCCGGCACCGAACCGGTTGCCCATCGCCGCCACCGTCGAGGAGTGGCACAGACGCGCGCAGTTGTCGATGTTGTTGGTTCCGAGTTTCCGCGCCGTCTTCTGTAAGAGGTAGTTCTCTTCGTTCGTACACCCCGACGACGTGAAGAAGAACACCGAGTCGGGGCCGTGTTCGGTGACGATATGGTCGAACTCTCGTTCGATTATGTCGAACGCCTCCTCCCACGTCGCTTCGACTAACCGCCCATTGACGCGGACCAGCGGTTGGGTCAGTCTGTCTTCGTGTTCCACCACGTCCCACGCCGCCGCCCCCTTCGGGCAGAGTTCGCCTTTCGTGTTCACCGGGCCTTTCCACCCGACTGCACTCCCGCGGTCCGTGTCGTATTTGATTCCACACCCCACGCCACAGTACGGGCAGACGCTCTCGTTCGGTTCCGCCGGTCGCTCGCTCATGGTCGGACCCCACACATAGTCGAACGTGGAACGCCAGTGATATTCATCGTACCGCCGGTCACGGGCGGGTGAAAATCGCCGGTGGACATACGTCCCCGCGTGTCGTTCAGTCGAAACGTGTCCGAGCGAGTCCGTACGAAACAGAAGGCCGAAGACGGGGACGAGGGGACCCCGTGGCACGCCTTCGAAGCCGAGACGGTCCGCTCTCGATTCGACGTCACGGAGGATGGCCTCACCAGCGACGAGGCCGAACACCGACGCTCGGAGTACGGCCCCAACGAACTCGCCGAAGAAGAGGGCGTCTCGCCGCTTTCGCTCTTCGTCGCGCAGTTCACCGGACCACTCGTCCTCCTGCTGTTCGCTGCTGCCGGACTCTCGCTCGCCGTCGGGTTGCTCCCGGGTCGTGAACCGGGCTACACCGACGCCACGCTCATCTTCCTCATCGTCTTCGGCAACGGTATCTTTGGATTCGTCCAGAACTACCGGGCGGAGAAGGCCCTCGAAGCGCTCAGAGAGATGGCGATGCCCGACGCGACGGTCAGACGTGACGGGAGTGTCCGCCGGATTCCGACCGACGAAATCGTCCCGGGAGATATCGTCGTCCTCGAAGCGGGTGACGCCGTCCCGGCCGACGCGCGAATCCTGCACGCCGCCGACTGCCGGGCCGACGAATCGACGCTGAGTGGCGAGAGCGTCCCCGTCGGCAAGGGGTCTACCCCCGTCGACGAGGACGTCCCACTGGCCGACCGGCGGAGTATGCTCCACGCGGGGACGACTGTCGTCCGTGGGCGGGCGGAAGCAGTCGTCGTCGCAACCGCCATGGATACGGAACTCGGCAACATCGCCGACCAACTCGGGCAAGCCCGTGAACGAGAGACGCCGTTCGAACGTGAAGTCGAACGACTGGGTCGCCGTATCGGAATCGGCATCGTCGGCTTGATTCTCCTCATCGCCGCGGTACAGCTGTTCTTTACAGCCACCGACCCAGTCGTGGTGCTTCTGGTCGCCGTCACCCTCGCCGTCGCCGCCGTCCCCGAGGGCCTCCCGGCCGTCGTCACGCTGACGCTCGCACTCGGGTCGCGGACGCTCCTCGAACGAAACGCACTCGTCCGCAACCTCGCCGTCGTCGAGAGTCTCGGCGCGGTCGATTTCATCGTCACCGACAAGACCGGGACGCTCACCGAGAACCGAATGACAGTCACTAGAGGATGGCTTCCGGACGGCCGCACGCCTGACCTCGACACGAATAGTCTCGACCCGGACCCGGCACTCTCGGCACTTCTCACCTGCGGCACCGTCTGTAACGACGCCGACGAACTCGACGACGGCGGCCACCGCGGAGACCCGACCGAAGTCGCACTGCTGAACGTCGCCACCGTGGGCGGTATCGACAGCGACCCCGAACGACTCCACGAGATTCCGTTCACGTCGGAACGCAAGCTGATGTCCGTCGTCGTCGACGAGTTCGACGCACCGGGCGACGGGCCGTTCACGCTCGTGAAGGGCGCACCCGAAGTCGTCCTCGAACGGAGTGAGAGAATCCTCGTCGACGGGACGATAGCGACACTGACCGACGAGCATCGAGACGCAGTCGAAGACGCGACGAAGGAGTTCGCCGCCGACGCACTTCGCGTCCTCGGATTCGCCTACGCACCCGACGCCGACCCGTCGGCCGACGAGGAATCGCTGGAGTCCGACCTGGTGTTTCTCGGCCTGCAGGGAATGACCGACCCGGCGCGAGACGGCGTCGCCGAGGCGGTTGCCGACTGTCAGGCCGCAGGTATTCAGGTGACGATGGCGACGGGCGACACGCCACTCACCGCTCGCGCGATAGCAGAGGAAGTCGGTATCGACGGCGACTCGGTGGTGACGGGTACCGAAGTCGCAGCGATGAGCGAGGACAGACTCCACCGCGCCGTCAGAGAGACTCGCGTGTTCGCTCGCGTCGAACCCGAACACAAGGTTCGCATCCTCAGAGCACTCCAGGACCTGGGCTACACGGTTGCGATGACGGGTGACGGCGTAAACGACGCACCAGCACTCGGCAACGCCGACGTCGGTATCGCGATGGGCGAACGCGGGACGCAAGTCGCACAGGGGGCGTCCGACGTGGTGCTCCGGGACGACAACTTCGTCACCATCCGCGACGCCATCGCCGAGGGCCGCGGCATCTTCGACAACATCCGTAAGTTCGTCAACTACCTCCTCTCGGCGAACACCGGCGAAGTGTTCGTCGTCTTCCTCGGGACGCTCCTCGGAGCGGTGTTCTTCCCCGAGGTGTTCAGTTCCAGCACCGCTCTCGTCATCACGCCCGTCGCCTTGTTGTGGTTGAACCTCGTCACCGATGGCTTCCCCGCACTCGCACTCGGAGTGGACCCGAAATCCGGCGACGTGATGGCCCGCCCACCGCGGCCACGACACGAGGGCGTCCTCGACGCGCGGACGATTGCGTCTATCGTCGGCATCGGTGTCGCGCTCACCGGTGCCGGCCTCGGGGTGTTCTTCTACGCACTGGCCGAGTCCGCCAACCTCGTCGTGGCTCAGACCGTGTTGTTCACGTTCCTCGTCACGGCCGAGTTAGTCCGGACGCAATCGGTTCGCCTCCGGTACCGACTGTCGGTGCTGTCGAATCCGTGGCTCCTCGCGGCCGTCGGTCTCTCGCTGTCACTCCACCTGCTGCTGCTCTACACGCCGCTTTCGGACCTGTTCGGCGTCGTCCCACTCGGCCTTCGGGAGTGGGGGTGGATTGCCGGCGCGTTCGTCCCGTTCCTCGCGGCGAACCTGCTTTTGGTCTGGGTCAACGACCGGGTGTTCGACGAGTGAACGTCCCGAACAGTCTGTCGCGGTAGACGTACCCGAGCACCGACGCCGACAGGAGGACGGCGACGAAGACGGCGGTGAGTACCGGGTCGCCGTCTGCTGCGGCCGAACCGGCGAGATTCACGAGGAGGAATCCTGGGAGTCTGCCGACTGCGGCGACGGCGACGATACGGCGAAGCGGGATATCTGTGAGACCCGCGGCGAAACAGATGGCGTCGTCCGGGAGGCCCGGGACGAGAAAGACGACGAAGAGGAAGACGAGTCCGTGAGACGCCATCGCGTCGTCGAACAGTTCGAGTGCGTCGGCAGTGACGACGCGTTCGACGTAGGGACGGCCGAACTGCCTCGCGAGCGCAGAGGCCACCGCCGTGCCGACGACGATACCGACCATGCTGTAGACCGTCCCCCAGAACGCACCGAAGAGGTACCCACTCGCGAATCCGAGGGCCTGCCCGGGAACTGGTGCGACGAGAACCTGCACTACCTGCACGACGACGAACGCGAGAGGGGCAACCGGTCCCGCGTCGAGGAGCACCACTCTGAGGGCTTGCGGGTTCGCGAGGAACGGGAACCGACTCACGAGAACCGAACCGACAGCGACTGAGACTGCAACGAGCAAAGAGACGATGAGGACGGTCCGCCAACGGTCCCGTCTCGTCTCGAAGAGTGGCGGCAGTCCGAACACACCGCGTCGATTGCGCGCCGCAGGCAAAAACCCCGTTGTGACCCGCGCGTGTGTTTTTGTGTCGAGAGAACGTAATACGAGTATGTCCGACGTAATCCTCGTCGCAGTCGATGGGTCACCGCTGTCGAAGCGGGCTTTCGAGCGCGCCCTCTCGGACGCCGAATCGACGGTCATCGCACTGCACGTCATCGACCCGACAGACCCGGGGTACAGCGCACCGCTCGACGTGGACGTGAGTCTCGAACCCTTACACGGGTCGACCGAATGGTACGAACGAGCGAACGAACTCGCCGACGAGATTTTCGAAGAACTCACCGCCCTCGCCGACGGCACCGGCGTCGAGGTGCAGACCGAGACGCGCCGTGGCGACCCCGCTCGAAGTATCGTCGAGTTAGCGGAACAAGAGGACGTAGACGCAATCTACGTCGGTGGCCACGGTCGAACCGGCGAGACGAACCTGCTTCTCGGGAGCGTCGCAGAACTCGTCGCGAGTCGGGCGTCGGTTACGGTGACCGTCGTTCGCTGAGAGAACGGGGTCGCCGGCCGCTCCCGTCTCGAACGGTTACGCGTCGTCGGACGCGGGCGGAACACACATCACAGGCACGTCGGAGAGCCTGACGACTCGTTCTGCGACGCTTCCGATGAGATATCGTTCGAGTCCGCTCGTCCCGTGAGTCCCCATCACGACGAGGTCGGTATCGTGGTCGTCCGCGTATTCGACGATAGCCCGATACGGCAGGCCGACGCGAATTTCGGTCTCGACGGGCACGCCACGCGCTTCGGCGAGGTCGGCGACTGCCTCGACTGCCGACACACCGCGCGTCGACTCGTCGTCCACAGGTGTGTCCGCGTGGGACGTTCGTACGTCGACGACGTAGAGGACGTGAAGGACCGCATCGTACGTCAATGCGAGGTCGACTGCATACTCGGCGGCACGCACCGCGTGGGTGCTTCCGTCAGTCGGGACGAGGATGTGGCCGAACATGACAGAACAGACGCGCGGAGCGTCGATAAAACCGGCCGCTCCAGTACGCGTCGGTCCCAACCCGGTCCCATTCTCGACAGTCGGGAAGTGGGAATTCGGCTTATGCTGGCCGCAGTCGTAGATACGTGCGGGTGTGTCAGTGATGCAAACTACCGATTCACGGACCGCCGAACTCTGGCTTCGGCCGATTCGAGACGGGTCCGGTGAGGAACATCAGGCGCTCGTCGTCAGATTAGAGCGCCTCGTCAGAGAAGGGTATCTCGACGACATCTGTCTCCGGACGTGGAACCACAACGTCGACGTCGAGACAGACACGGCGCCGACGATGCGCGAGGGAATTATCCGCGAACGACTCTCGGAGTTCAAGCAGTGGGCTCGAAGCGAAGGCGCCGAACTACCGTCTATCGAAGAGCACGCGCGAGTCGGGTCGGGACGGATGGGACCGGCCCACGACACCGTCGTGCTCCCACAGACCCTCGTCGCGGTGTTCAGTGGCGACACCGTCGACGCAGTCTATCCGCACGACAGAGGTGGGAAGACGAAGACCATCGGCGATTGGCTCGAAGACGCCGAATCCACACTCGGTATCGACGACCAGATGGTGGACGTATAACTACCGAGAAGAGGGGATGTCGGAACAGACGGTGGACGAGACGAGCGTCGCCACCCCGCGTCGGAGGCGCTCGGAAGCAGACTGCGGTGAGATATCGAGTTCCGCCGCAAGGTCAGAAAGCGAGACTGCCCGCGGAACCTCGAAGTAACCCATCTCGGCGGCAAGCGTGAGTACTTCTCGCTGTTTCTCACTGAGACCGTATTCGGTCGCCTGTTCGGTGTCACCGCGATAGATACTCCGAACGTTCATCTCCAGTCCCATCTCCCGACAGAGACTGCGGTAGCGAACGAGTGCATCCCGGTCCGGAAACCGCATTCGGGTGTGGAGTCCGTCGGCAGTGAACGCCATATCGAGGCGACACGACCCGACTTCGACGTCGTTGGGGTAGACGACAGCGCCTGCGTCGTCCGATATCTGTACTCTGTAGAGGCGTCGCTCTGGAAGCGACTCCATCAACTGCGGACTTTCGACCGTGTCGTCCCGTCGTAACCCCGATTCGAACGCCTCGAAGTCGCCGTCGCTGGCCCACAAGAAGAGAACCGGTTGTTTGGGGTCCGCCGCGACGAACTGTTCGACATCGAGGCGTATCCCCGGCGCTCGCTTTATCGCGTCCATGAGGGGGAGGGCTTGACTATTAATGGTGAACTCCGCGATACAACTCATCTTTCGAGAAACATGTGACTGAGAATATAAAATACATCCACTTTGACGGTCAGTCGTCAGTTTACCAAAACGGGCCCCGGGAGAGGCCCGACCGTTGTCAGAGGCACGCCCACTGGCACGACAGAATCGTCTGTTGTGGGCGTATATTCGTATTCGGTCCGCTGGCGTATAGATGTTCCCTGATGTATCAAGGTATTATATATTCAGCTCGAAACGTCACCCTTACTCTCAGTCGGACGAGTGTGAGGATATGAACGTCCCCTGTGTTCGTGTCCCTCGGGAGTCGGGTGAAGCGACACGCCAACGTCTCGCCGACGCCGGGTTGTTGGACCACGAACACCAGATTACCGTCGTGGAGGGGTATCTCTACATCCCAGTCGTCGACGCCGGCGACGTGCCCGAAGGGTTCGACGTCGTCGACTACGAGTCACCGAACCGCGAGACGCAGACGACGCCGACGGATATCCTCGGCTACGAACCCTCGTACGAACGACTCGGTGACGTCGTCATTCTCGACGAAGACGATGCGGACCGTGCCCGTGAGATTGCCGACGCAATCGTCGCATCCGACCTCAAGGCGGAGACGGTGGTCAACCGCGCCTCGAAGGTCAAAGGCGAGCTTCGCGTCCGCGACTGGGACGTCCTCGTCGGCGACTCGACGGAGACGGTCCACCGCGAGTACGGCACCGAACTCCGTCTCGACATCGACGCCGTCTACTTCTCACCTCGTCTCGCTACCGAGCGCCATCGCGTCGTCGAGCAAATCGCGTCGGGCGAACACGTCTTCGACATGTTCGCCGGTGTTGGCCCGTTCGCAATCCCCGCCGCGAAAGCAGGGGCCGACGTCGTCGCGTGCGACCTGAACGAGGTTGCCATCGAGTATCTCCGAGCGAACGCCGAACGAAACGACGTTGCTGACCGCGTCACGGCGATTCACGGCGACGTCCGCGACGTGGCCGACGAGTACGAGGGGTGGGCAGACCGACTCATCATGAACCTCCCGCACAGTGCGAGTGACTTTCTCGACACCGCGGTTCGCCTCGCCGGCGACGACTGTGTCATCCACCTCTACGACATCCAGCACGAAGACGACCCGTTCGGACCCGGACTCGACGCGGTTCGTGCCGCCGCCGAACCCGAGTACGAAATCGAAGTGCTCGAAGAGAAAATCGTCCGGTCGTACGCCCCCCACGAGTACAACGTCTGTCTCGACGTTCGCCTGACGAAGCGACCCTGAGACGACGTGGTGACGACCGGCAGACACCGGGTTGATTCGCAAGTCTTAATTACGTCTCCGGGGTACGATTGAATGCGTTCGAAAGCCCACCGCGCCGGTGTAGCTCAGCTGGCAGAGCGATTCCTTCGTAAGGAATAGGCCGAGGGTTCAAATCCCTCCACCGGCTCTTTTTGACGCGAACTACACGAGGAGCGAAGCGACGAGTCCGTGAGCGTCAAACGTAGCCCCGTGAGGGATTTGAACGAGGGAGCGACGCGAGTGAAGCGAGCGGAGTGACCGTCGTTCACAATCCCCTCCACCGGCTTACTTTCCGAACCACCCCGGAGTGTTCTCACTCGTCGTCGCAATCGAATACCCCACGAGCGGGTGGGCCGACGGTGGCCAGTCGGGGATTCACCCGAGTACGATACACGTTCTCGTGTGACCGACGCCTTCGATTTGATGAATCTCCTCCGAGAGGAGTTGCAACAGGCTCTGTTCGGTGTCCGCTTCGACTTCGGCGATGACGTCGACGTCGCCTGCGACGATGTTTGCCTTACGAACCTTATCGAGCGTCCGAAGTTGTTCGACGACGTGCTGTGAGGTTCCCGCTCCGGTCTGTATCGTGACGTACGCCTCGACCATTCGTGATTATACTCTGTCTGGTAGCATAAGTACGAGTCCCCCAACGGAGACACCGACACCCGCCGAACCCTCGAAATGCCGCCCCCGGGACCGAAACGGGTCCGGGTTCAGAGGTCCGGAATTCCGCAGACGCCAGCCTCTTCGCCCATCTTCTCGACACCCGGTGGGAACCGGCCCAACTCCCACTCTGGGTCGTGGCCGGTCGCTTCGCGATGGTCTTCGATTCGGAGACGGGCGTCAGCGAGTTTCGAGAACGATTCTTCGAGGCCGCACGTTGGACAGATAACCGTCGCACGGGTGTTCGTCATTGTTCGTACGGAACACAGCCGGAGAGGTAATTCTGTCGGAATCGACGATTTAGGGGAGAGAAATCGTGTAGAAATTACCCACAATTGCGAGTATAGAGCATGTGATACAAGAGTGAATGCGAAGAGAAGCCGCGTACGGAGTGGAGTCCTCGAAAAAAAAAGTCGTCAACCGACGATGGGTGTCAACCCATTACGAGGCTCATCCACCGGTTCTTCTTGACGAACTCCAGGTTTTCGAGGTAGGCGTCGACACCGAGGATTCGGCCGGCACCGAAGGCACCGAGTCCGAACAGCAACACGGCGTAGACGATGTGGTCGTCGACGACCCATCCGTGTGCGAGTGGGAGGCCGGCCAGGATACCACCCTCGAGCGATGCCGCCCAGTAGAACAGCATCATGATTGCACCCCAGAAGGCGCTAAACCGGACGAATGCGCCGAGAATGAGTGCTAATCCAGTGAGGGTGAGTCCCCACATGTTTAGCTGGTCGATGAGCGGATTACCCGCCATCGCACCGAAGAACCCAATGAGGGGGTTCCCGGGCGGAATTGCGTTCGCGAGGAACCCGGCCGCCGTCCAGTTGTTCGACGGGTCAGCGTCGAGATACGTGACGAGCTTCGTCACACCACCTTGGAAGAGTGTCCATCCCATCACGACCCGCATGATGAACAGCGAGAGGCCGACCCATCGCTCTGAATACTCGAACGTTACGTCCTGTCCAAACAGTTTCGTCTCTAGTACACGGCTACTCGTTGCCATACAGAGGTAAGATTTACCGTCAGTGTATAATAATTTGTTGGACATTCTCACGTCCATTTGGACGTTCGTCGGTCAGGCCGCTTATCTTCGCCCGCGATAGAGGAAAACCATGCTCACGTTCATTGGACTCGGTCTCTACGACGAACGGTCTATCACCGTCGAGGGGCGTGAGGCCCTCGCAGATGCCGACCGTGCCTTCGCAGAGTTCTACACGAGTCACCTCGTCGGTGCCGCTGTCGAAGACCTCGAAAGTTACCACGACATCGACATCGAAGTCCGCGATAGAGCAGGTGTCGAACAGGACCCGACCGAAATTCTCGACGCCGCAGAAGAAGGCCACGTGGCGTTCCTCACTGCCGGGGACACGATGATTTCGACGACGCACGTCGACCTGCGCCTCCGTGCCGAAGCACGCGGTATCGAGACGCGCCTCGTCCACGGTGTGACAGCGCAATCTGCTGCGAGTGGGTTGACTGGCCTCCAGAACTACCGCTTCGGGAAAGCCGTCACACTTCCGTTCCCGTACGTCCACGGTGGCGACCCCGTGCCGAAGAGCGTCGTCGACTCGCTCGAAGCGAACCGCGAGCGTGGGTTACACACGCTCGTCTATCTCGATATCAAAGTCGACTGGGAAGGCCGTCGAGGCGTCGAAGTCGAAGGCGACGAGTACATGACCGCAGACTACGCTGCCGAACTGTTCGCAGAGCACTGGGACGCCGATGCGCTCGGCGTCGCAGTCTGCCGAGCAGGGAGTCCGAATCCGGTGGTCGCTGCCGACCGACTCGGTGAACTTGCCACCCGCGACTTCGGTGACCCGCTTCACATGCTCATCATTCCAGGGGAAGTCCACCACGTCGAGGCAGACGCTCTGGTCGGACTCGGCGGGGCGCCAGAATCGCTGTTCGATTACGACGAACGATAGGGCCGTCTCGACGAACGATAGGGCCGTCGCGGACAGAAGACGAGAACTAGATTACGCGCGACGGTCGTTTGGCCCGTCGGACCCCAGTTCGCTGTGGAGGTCGTACTCTTCTCCGGTGACCATGTACAGGATGTCTTCGATGACGGTGAGCAGTTCCGGCACCTCGCGGACGACCAGATACGTGATTCCGACGAGTGCGACGACGGCCAGCACCTGACTGATGATTCGGTCGGAGATGAAAAACGACACCAGATACGGGTCCGACGACCCGAACAAGAACAGCACCTCGTCGACGAATATCTGGAAGTACTGTTTTCCGACAGAGATGGTGATGAACGTCGTCCGGAGGAGATTCAGCGCGTAGATAATCGGAACGGCGATGGCTAACGCGCGGAACTTCCGCCGAACCGGTGCGTCGACGGCCGTGATGAGTCCTGCAAAGATAGCGATGCTCCCGAGACCCGTACACGCGAGGACGACGGCGATTTCGATACGGTGGCTTCCCTGCATCCACAGGAACGTGTTCAGGTAGCCTTCGTCGCCGCGAATCATCGTCGTCGAGTAGCCGAGTGACTCGATGAGGAAGTTCGTCTGTGCCGCGACAGACTCCATCAAGATGCCACGAGGCGCGGGAACCGTCGCCCCGAAGAGTGTCAGTGCAGGAATCGTCTCGAAGGGGAGGTAGACGAGTCCCATCGCTGCAACTGCACGCGAGAGGACGAACAGCGTGTCACGGCCGCTGTAGAGCAACCATCCTGCGTAGAGCGATGCTGGAACCGCGGCGATGGTCAGTATCCCCTCGATGTAGCTCTTGTGGACGAGCGTGAAGTGCGGGATGAGTTGGAGCCAGAAGATGGCAAAGAGGACCCACGCGGCAGCCATCACTCGCCGCGCGAGTTCGCGGTCGCGTCGGTTGGCGACCACACCGGCGACGAAGGTTGCGATGGCAACCCACGCGAGAATATCGGAGAGCAGACCGGGCATACGTGTTGGAACACGTGGACGAAATAAATCCCTTGTCGTTGCGTGCAGCGACAGCGCTCGACCGGTCGAAAACACAGACAGTCTCGACCGAGGACAGTGCTGCCGCTCCGGGGTCAGCGTCGATAAAGAAAGTTGAGGGAACCGGGAAACCCGGTTAGTTAGGAAGCGACGTTAGTCGCGGCGGACTGCGAGGAGTGCCGCAGCGACGAGCGCGACGAGAGCGACTGCGATGCCGAAGCCAGGCGTGCTGGATTCGGTCGTCGTCTCAGCGGGCTCTTCAGTCTCTTCCGTGGTGGTTTCTTCCGTGGTCGTTTCCTCGGTGGTCGTTTCCTCGGTGGTCGTTTCCTCGGTGGTCGTTTCCTCGGTGGTCGTCTCTTCAGTCGTCGTCTCGGTCTGGACGTCGCCGACGTTGCCGTCAGCGGAGACGTCGTCAGCCGAGCCGGCGTCGACGGAGACAGTCACCGTGAACTCGTCGCCGGACTTCTGTTCGGAGAAGTCGAAGGCGGTCGAGTAGGAACCGTCAGCCTGGACGTAGGCCGAGCCGGTCTTGAGGAAGCGCGGCTGGGTGTCACCGGTGGACTTCACGCGGATGGTGAGTTCCGTACCGGGGGCGACCGTAGCCGAGCCGGAGACCGACTGGTCGGCGGATGCCGTGACGTTGATCGGGTCAGCGTCGAGGCTGAGTTCCGGAGCAACGACTTCGTATTCGGCAGAGACTTCCTCGCCGTCTTCGACGTCGGAGAGGTTGCCCTCAAGGACGGTGAACGTCGCGTTGAACGCGTCGTCGTCCTCAACGTCGTACTTCGTGGATGCGCCCTCGTCGTAGAACTCGGTGCGCGTCGCGTCGACGTTGTCGAGGTCGTAGACGAAGAAGTACGTGTCATTCTCGCCGTCAGCGATGACCGTTGCTGCGGAGTCGTTCAGAACCTTGGCTTCGCGGTTCGGGCCAGGGTTCGTCTGTTCGATAGTGAGGTTGGTCTCGGTGTCGAGACTGTCCATCTCGTACGCGCCTTCGAGACCGGTTGCGACAACCTGGTGGACGACGACGTCGCCGTTGGCGACGGAGTCAGTCTGCGTCAGGTTGCTGTTTTCGATTGCGTCGTAGACGTCGGACGCTTCAGTGAGGTCAGCGTCGTCACCGGTTGGTGCCGTCCAGACAGCCTGGCTGTCCGTGCTGCGCTCTTCGAGGACGAGGGTGCCGACGTTGTCGGCATCGCCGCCCGTCGCGACTTCGAGGTCGTAGTCGCCAGCGTCGAGCGTCTGCGTGACACCAGTGTCGATGTCGTCGACAGTGACGTCGTCGTCGCTGTCGTCAACGTCGAAGGTGTTCGACATGCTGTCGACGTCGTACGTGTTGAACAGGAGGACGACTTCGCCGTCGTCGTTGCCGTCTTCGACGGTGACGTTAGCCGTGTAGCCAACGTTGTCGCCGCCGATCATGACTTCGGCTTCGTCCGTGCCCTGCATCGTCACGGTGATTTCAGCGATGTCGCCGACCTGTTCGGTGATGACGGAGCTGGAGAAGTCCGACGAGGAGTCAGCGGCCTTCTCGACCGTGACCGTGTCGGATTCGACGGTGACACCGGAGAAGGTGTCCGTCACTTCGACCGTGTAGTCGCCAGCGTCGAGCGCGCCAACGTTGAAGTCGGCTTCACCCTGACCGTTGAGGTCGAAGGAGTCAGTTGCGTCGTCGACTTCGTCACCGTCGGAGTCGAGGGCGACGACGTCGATGGAACGGCTGCCGGCGTTAGCCGAGACCGTACCTTCGAAGTCGTCGTCCGTCGTGATGTTCGTGTCGTCGACTGCGACTTCGAGACCGAGGTCGCGGACTTCGACTTCAGCGTCCTGAGCACCGCCGATGGTGAACTCGTAGGTGTCGAGCGTCCGGCCTTCGGTGTCGAAGACGAAGATCTGGCTGTTGTCGCCAGTGGAACCAGCGAACTGGTAGTTGTTGTCTTCGTCAGCGCCTTCGACTTCGACGTCAATGCCGAGCGAGCCTGCGTCAACTGCAACTTTCGAGCCCTTGTAGGCCGTGTTGTTGGAGTTGTTCGCGACGTAGACAGGCGCGAAGGTGACGTCTTCGGTTGCTTCGACGTTGTTACCGGAGGCGTCGGTCACGTTGTACGTGACTTCGAGGTCGTCCGTCTCAACGTTGCTGAGGACTGCCAGAACCTGACCGTCCGTAGTCGTGTAGGACTGCGTCAGGTTGGAGTCGCCCGCCGTGACGTTAAGTTCGTTGACGGTTGCGACGTCCTCGTCGAAGGAAACTTCGACCTGGGGCGTGCCGTCCGTGAAGTGGACTGCCGATTCAAAGTCGGGGGCAGCTGCGGAGGTGACAGTCAGAGACGCGTTCGATTCGGCCGTGGTGCCCGTAGACGGTGCACCTTCGTATGCCGAAACGTTGTAGTCACCTGCTGCAACATCACCGATCACGAGGGAGTCCGAGGTGGAAGTGAACGTCGCGTTGACTTCACCAGACTCGAAAACACCGTCGCCATCGTCAAGCCAGACAGTATAGTCATCCGTTCCGCTACCGTCGTCAGTAAGTGTGACCGAAACCGAGGCAGAGGGGCCTGCTTCGACCGTGCTCTCGGTAACGGACACGTTACTTACAGCCGCAGCAGCACTGCCCGTGAACGCGATGGACCCGGCGAAAACCGAGAAGACCATCAGCGCAGCGAGTAGGACCGCGCGGATTTGTTTGTTGCGTGTCATTGTTTATAGATGTATCTGCAGTCGGCGAGGCAGCTTTCGTCCCAAGTACGCCCCGGGGTAGGTCAGGGCGTGGGGTTACTCGCTGGTATCACCTTGGGTAGGGGTACGGCCAGACGTATCGGTCCTCATTATAAATGCTTTGTGTATTATCTCGATTGAGATACACTCTACCAACGCAGAGTGTTAATTTATTTGATGAGTGGAGAATCGCAGACAGCAGCGACGGTACCAAAGAACTGAACAGAAAGACGGGTCGTCAGAAATCCGGACAGAGGTGGCTATTCCGGGGATTCGAAGTCGCTCGGGAGAATCTCGATTTCGTGGCCGTCCTGGTCTTTCGTGAACGCGTAGCGGTCGTCACAGGACGCCGGGTCGCGGTAGTCTTCTGCGTCACGCTCCATCAGCGTCTCCCAGTAGTCGTTCAGGTCGTCGGCGCGGATTGCGAGGTGGCCCCACGCGTCGCCCATCGTGTACGTACGCCCGTCGTAGTTGTACGTGAGTTCGACCGCCATCGCTTCCTCGGACGCGCCCTCGGGCTTCATGAAGTAGTTCGCGAAGGAGTCGGACTCCCAGCGGCCGGTGTGTTCGTATTCGAACTTGCGCGTCCAGAAGCCGAGTGCCTCGTCGGCGTCCTCGACGCGAATCATGGTGTGGTCGAGACTCCACTTGGCACCCTGGTCGCGCTGGACAATTTCGACTTCGTGGCCGTCGGGGTCTTTGACGAACGCGTAGCGCCCGCCACAGGACTCTGGGTCGCGGTAGTCTTCGACGCCCTCGTCCATGAGTTGCTGGTAGGACTCTTCGAGTTCGCCCTCTGGCACGCGAACCGCGATGTGTCCCCACGCGTCGCCTATCTCGTAGGTGTGGTCACCGTGGTTGTAGGTGAGTTCGAGAACTGCACCCTCTTCGTGGACGTCTTCGGGGCCGAGATAGACGTTGGTGAACGTGTCGGCCTCCCACCGACCCTTCTCTTCGTAGTCGAGGTGAGTCGTGTACCAGTCGAGCGACTCGTCGAGGTCTTCGACACGGATCATCACGTGGTCGAGGATTCCGGACATACACGACAACTGTGTCGCGCTGGCGAAAAACGTACCGGACGCGGAACTCCCCGTCGGTGGTTGGCACACGCCCGCTACCGCTGTTGTCGCGTCGTTACGTGCCGCATAAGTACTCCCCTCCAGTACGATTTAGTCGTGCCCGCTGTCCCCAATCCAGTCCGACTCCTCATCGTCGGAATCGGACTCGCCCTCTCCCGCGTTGGCCTCGTCGACAGGGAGCGAGCGGTCCGTACTGCCAACCTCGCGTGGCCCCGCATCGTTACCGGCATCGCCCGGATGTCGAAGAACGCGGTGGACGTGGCGATGGTCGGTATCGCCTCGGGAACGGTCGCAATCACTGGCGTCGGGTTCGCGGGGCCGTTCTGGGGACTCGCATTCGCTCTCGGCGGCGGGGTTGCGGGGGGAACCATCGCGCTCGTCTCGCAGCGATACGGCGCTGGCGCAATCGAACAGTTGGGTCTCGCAGTCAGGTCGAGTGCACTCCTCACAGTCGTCGCGACGCTCCCCGTCACGGCGATTTTCTGGCTCTTCCCGACAGAACTCATCTCGCTCCTGAGTAGCAACGCCGAAGCCATCGACCTGGGGGCGAAGTATCTCCGAATCGTCGGCCTCGGCGTCCCCTTCGCAGGGCTGAACCTCATCGGGAGTCGCGTCCTCGTCGGAACGGACGACGCCTACACCGCGATGGTACTCCGCGCGAGTGGGGCCGTCGTGAACATCGCCCTCAACGCGGTGCTCATCTTCGGCCTCGGGATGGGTGTCGAAGGGGCGGCACTCGGGACCGTTCTCTCGAACGTCGTCGTCACGGGCGCGTTCGCTGTCGGTCTGACCCGTGGGGCGCTCCCCGGCGTGGGCGCGTTCCCCGTCACCATCGACCCGTTCGGGACGTTCGTGGACGTTGACACCCTCCGTGACCTCGTCGAAATCGGTCTCCCGGTGATGGGCCGTGGTCTCGTCTGGACCGTCGCCGAGTTCCCCATGCTCGCCATCCTCGACAGCTTCGGACCCGACGTGGTCGCGGCGTTCGTCATCGCACGCCGTATCTGGGGGCTGATGAACACGCCCGGTTGGGGGTTCGGCCTCGCGTCGTCGAGTCTGGTAGGACAGGCACTCGGTCAGGACGACGAACAGGAAGCAGAGGCCTACGGCAACGAAGTCATTCGATTCGCCGTCGCCACGTATCTCGTCTCCGCGGCCCTCGTCGCCGTGTTCGCACAGCAAATCGTCCTCGGGTTCGTCAACGACCCGACCGACCCCGCCGTTCCGATTGCCGTCAATCTGGTGTACGTCGCCTGTGTCGCCGTCGTGTTGCAGGGCGTCTCCGGTGGGTCGGCGGGTCCCCTCGACGCCAGCGGCGACACCCGGTGGACGTTCGGCAGTCAGTTCGTCGGCATGTTCCTCGGGTCGATTCCGCTCGCCTACCTCGGGTCGGTTACGTCGCTCGGACTCGGCGGACTCTACCTCGCGTTCCTCGCCGAAACGTCGATTCCCGCGGTGCTCAACTACTACCGGTTCCGCACGGGGACGTGGAAGGCAGTCAGTATGAACTACCGGCCAGAGGCGACGGCAGACGACTAAGAGGAGAAGTCAGCGACGCGATTAAGAGTGGGTCAGCGACTCGATTAAGAGTGGGTCAGCGACTCGATTCACTCGATTCCGCACGCGTCGACCAGTAGATGTAGCCAGCAACCGCCCAGAGGAGAACCGTCCCCAACGGCCACGCAGTTCGACCGGGTTGGACCGAAAATCCGCGAGCGAGTTCGAGTTGCGTTACACCGGCGAGAACGAGTCCAGCGGCCGTAATCCGAACGTCTTCACGCCCGAAGAGATATCCTGAGAGTCCACTGCCGACCGCCACGGCGTAACATGCGATTCCGACGGGCCAGACGAGGATGTAGTCGGGAAGGCCGGCCGTGTACCGGAAGAAGAAGTCGAACACAGTCGTGAGGCTCAGTGGCGATGGGGTGAGGAGCCCCCACGCGAAGAGGAGCGTCGTCGACCCGGTCGAAAACGTCTGGACAGACCACGGAACGACACCGACGACGAGCAGAAGGGCGAGCCTCGTCGGTCGAGTGCCAGTGAGGGAGGAAGAAGACGAGGTGGGTCGGGAAGACGGACGTCCCTCGTGGTCGCTCGTCACCGTTGTGCGATGATTCGGAGGACGTCTTCGTCTTTCAGTACGTGGTCGCGGCCGACCTGTTGGTCGTCGTGTTTCGCACTCGGCCCGGAGACGCGAGCGAATCTGAATCGCTCGTCGAGTTTCGCACCGAGTTCGTGGATGGCGTCGTCGACGGTGTTACCCTCGCGGAGGATGAGCGGTTCTTCGTAATCGACGCCGCGACCCGGTTTGTCCATGTAGATACGGATGAGGCCGAGTGCCTCCCACATCTCTTCTTTCAGTGCGTCGAGTCCCTTCTCCGCCTCGGCGCTGATGAACGTCACTTCGTCGGGGTCGAGGCCGACCTCTCGGAGGTTCTCTTCGACAGTCGGGAGATAGTCCTTGTCGATGAGGTCGGCCTTGTTGACGGTGACGATAGACGGCAGGTAGACCCGGTTTTTCATGATGCCGTCGATGAGTTCGTCGATGCTCGTCTCGCCGCGAAGCGTCACTTCTGCGTTGACGAAGCCGTGTTCTCGAAGGATGCCCTTTATCGTCTCTTCGTCGAGTTCGACGCTGTCACTCTTCGTGACGTTGATTCCACCTTTGCCTGTCTTGTTGATAGAGAGACTCGGTGGCGACGTATCCAAGCGAATCTTGTTGGCGTAGAGTTCCTCCTGGAGTCGTTCGTATCGCTCTATCTCGAACACCGAGAGCATGAAGACGACGAGGTCAGCGGTGCGGACGACAGATAGCACTTCTTTGCCGCCGCCGCGACCACCTGCAGCGCCTTCGATGAGGCCGGGAACGTCGAGTATCTGGATGTTCGCACCCTTGTACTTCAGCATCCCCGGGTTCACGTTGAGCGTCGTGAACTCGTACTCGCCAGTCTCGCTGTCGGCGTTGGTCAACGCGTTGATGAGCGTCGACTTGCCGACGCTCGGGAATCCGACCAGTGCGACAGTCGCGTCGCCCGTCTTCTCGACGGCGTAGCCTTGCCCGCCGCCGGCCGAACTCTGGTTCTCGAGTTTCTCTTTTAGTTCCGCGAGTTTCGCCTTCAGTCGGCCGATGTGCGCCTCGGTCGACTTGTTGTAAGGCGTGCTAGATATCTCCTCGCGGATTTCTTCGATCTCTTCCTCCAGTCCCATCGTCCAAAGTTCGGCCGTGTCCGTCGAAAAACCCTTTCCTTCGAACCCGGGGCGTCGAAAGGACCTTCCGTGTCACTGTCGCCGTCCGTCTGCGGGGGTTTCGGGCCGTTCTGGGAGCAAAGAACCGGACGAGTGTGAGAGAGTCCAGATTTAGTTCGGTTGGTGTCACCTCGTGCGCGTGCGCGAGCGAAGATGTATCGCCACGATTATACTGAGCCAATCCAACCCCTCGCTAACGACAGATGCCGAGTCCCGGGACGCTCCGTGATAGTACACAGATCATCCTCTCGAACGACGTTCTGGAGGACGTTCGGGAAGAAATCGACGCGAAGTTCGTCGTCTCGTTTCACGCACACACAGACGAGACGGTCCGAATCATCGGCAGTCCAGTCGAGATTCGGCGTGTCAGCGACTATCTGACTCGACAGGGAATCTCGGTCCGATAACGCCCGTTCCGAAGGGCTTGTTACGACCCAGTCCAAGAGACGGATATGGACGAAGCGCCGGGACTCTCCGACCAGTACCGAACGGCCAGTCCGTGGCCGGTGTTCGTCGCGCTCGGAATCCCACTCTCGGAACTTGGCCTCCTCTTCGACCTCTTTCCCCTCGCCGTCGGTGGCTTACTCCTGTTCACCGGGAGCATCGCGGGGATGCTCCGTGAGTCGGGGTACGTCGAATCGACCATCCGGTCGCTCGTGGTCATGTCGGTCATCCTCTTCGCATTCGGCGGGGTACTCGCCTTTACGGACGTCAACCTCGTCACGCGTGGCTACGCCGTCATCGTCGCCGGGGCGTTACTCCTCGTCGGCGGTGTGGTGTTCGAACTGTTCGTCTTCGAGCAACGACAGACCATCTGAGGGGCGACTCGCCCGCTACGCGGAGTCGAGTATCGGCGACATCCGTCTCGCCCGTCTCGTGTGGGGTGGCGCGTCCGTTCGCTCGCGAGAAACCAACAATCTATTTGAACGGCGTGCCCCAGTATCTCGGTATGGTAAGTAAGACCTTCGACAAGGAGACCATGCTCGACCTGACGGTCAACATGGTCCCGTTGGTCATCATCCTGTTCTTCGTCGTGGGGTTCACTCTGTTCAACCCCTTCGGGTTCGAATCACTCACCTCGGGACTCCAGTACGGCATCATGATTGGCTCGTTCGTCCTGCTGGCGGTCCTCACCTACCTCTCGGGGAAGGCCATCGCCGGGTCCGAGAAGACTGACACCGTCTACCTGCCCGGACAGGCGACGGTTCCCGGTGCTCAGCCAATTCACAGCGAGCACGAGGACACAACGGCGGAACTCGAAGAATCGACCGACGCGGAAACTGTCGAATCAGCAGAAGGCTCGGCTTAAAGTCCCTTTTAGCGCAGGGGATTCCCGAACCTTTCATTACCCTGCACTCCTCAGGCACTTCCATGGAGGTTAACGGACAGCTAGCACTGACGGTGTTGATGGGGCTCTTCCTCATCGCCGTCGCCGCGTGGCTCGCGCGGGTCGAAAATTGGCGGTCGTACACCCCGCTTGCGGGCGGTGGGACCGTCGGAGGCACAGAGCAGTACGTCTCGGAGGAGAAGCCGTCCGGGGTTATTCGCTGGTTGACGACTGTCGACCACAAAGACATCGGGATACTCTACGGTACATACGGGCTCATCGCCTTCGCCGTGGGTGGCCTGATGGTCGTCGTGATGCGCCTCGAATTGGCGGACCCTGCGAGCACACTGATTTCGAACACATTCTACAACTCGTTGCTCACCAGCCACGGGATTACCATGCTCTTCCTGTTCGGGACGCCCATCATCGCGGCGTTCTCGAACTACTTCATCCCGCTTCTCATCGGCGCGGACGACATGGCGTTCCCCCGCATCAACGCAATCGCATTCTGGCTCCTGCCGCCGGCGGCACTGCTCATCTGGGCCGGGTTCTTCCCCATCCCTGATGTCATCCCCGCACAGACGGCGTGGACGATGTACACCCCGCTTTCGGCGGGTGTCGGGTCTGGCAACCAGATGAACGCCGGTGTGGACCTGATGTTGCTCGGACTGCACCTCTCCGGTGTCTCGGCCACGATGGGTGCCATCAACTTCATCGCGACCATCTTCACCGAACGTAACGAGAAGGTCACCTGGGCGAACCTCGACATCTTCTCGTGGACCATCCTCACCCAGTCGGGCCTCATCCTGTTCGCGTTCCCGCTTCTCGGCAGCGCCATCCTGATGCTGCTCCTCGACCGGAACTTCGGCACGATGTTCTTCGCCGTCGACGGCGGTGCGATTCTCTGGCAGCACCTGTTTTGGTTCTTCGGCCACCCCGAAGTCTACATCCTCGTGCTCCCCCCGATGGGTATCGTGAGCCTCGTGCTCCCCCGCTTCGCGGGCCGTCGCCTCTTCGGGTTCAAGTTCGTCGTCTACTCCACGCTCGCAATCGGTGTGCTCTCGTTCGGTGTCTGGGCCCACCACATGTTCGCGACGGGTATCGACCCCCGTCTGCGGGCGTCGTTCATGGCCGTCTCACTCGCCATTGCGATTCCGAGTGCAGTCAAGACGTTCAACTGGATTACGACGATGTGGAACGGGAAGATTCGACTCACGACGCCGATGCTCTTCTGTATCGGCTTCGTGTCGAACTTCATCATCGGCGGCGTGACGGGCGTCTTCCTCGCGTCGATTCCGGTGGACCTCGTGCTCCACGACACCTACTACGTCGTCGGTCACTTCCACTACATCGTCATGGGTGCCATCGCCTTCGCTGGCTTCGCCGGCCTCTACTACTGGTTCCCGCTCTACACTGGCCGGATGTACCAGACCACGCTCGGTAAGTGGCACTTCTGGCTGTCGATGGTCGGCACCAACCTGACGTTCTTCGTCATGGTGCTCCTCGGCTACGGTGGCATGCCCCGTCGCTACGCGACCTACCTGCCACAGTTCGCGACGCTCCACCAGATTGCGACGGTGGGCGCGCTCATCCTGCTCGTCGGACAGATAATCTTCGTCTGGAACTTCGTCCAGTCGTGGCTCGAAGGCCCGAAGGTCGAAGACGGCGACCCGTGGGACCTCGCGGACGACGGCCTCGTCACGGCCGAATGGCACTGGTTCGACCGCAAGCTCCAGACGGCCGTCGCTGACGGCGGTGAAGAAGAGGCGGAACTCGCAACCGACGGTGGAATCTACGAAGGAGAAGAGATGTTTGCTGTCTCATCCGACGACCCAGTCGACGAGACTGACGCCACCGCGGACGAGTAAGCACGAACACTCGGTTTCATTTTTCGGTCACAGCGTTCGTGAGCGGACGCCCTTTCGTCACTCGAATCGAGCGAACAGACACAAGAGTACGCAGTCGCTCACCACGGTTCTCGACTGAAAAGTGCACCCGCTCTCGTCGGTAGTGTGCCGAAGGCCAGACGCGACTCAGACGACGAGGAGGATTCCCACGACGAACATCAGTATCGCGACGGCCCCGAGGATGATTCCGAGGATGTCCGTATCCGACATATCGAAGCGTTGTGAGTGTACAGCAAAAGGTTCGTCGGTGCGTCCGGCAGGAACGAAAACCCCTAACCCGTGCAACGCAGACGACGACTCGTGAGTTCGAACGTCCGCGGTCAACGCTTCGTCCTCGGGTTGTACGCCGCCCTCGTCGCCGTCTCGGGTCTCGCCGGGTTTCTCACCGGGACGTTCGTCTCGGGACTCTCTCCGCCGCGATTCCTGTTTTTGATTCCCTTCCCCGCGACACCCCTCGGCTTTGCGGCGTACGGTGCGCTAACTATCGCACTCGTCCTCGGCGTCCCACTCGCCCTCGTCGTCTTCGTCTCGGCCCGACTCGACGAAGAGACGTCGGAGAGTCGGTGACGAAATCCGAACGAACGACCGACACAAATACTAAGGCCAGCCACTGGGACGTGATAGTATGTATCACGTGGTAATCGGTATCGACGACGACGCAGACCACGCACTCGCGTGTGTCGAGGCAGTTGCGGACCTTCCCGGCGACGCCTCTGAAAAGGAAGTAACGCTCATCCACAGTTTCACGAACAACCCAAGCGGTGCCTCGGCGACGCAGATTCACTCGGTTCGCGAAGCGAGCGAGTTCCTCGAAGAACGGGGCATCGAATACGACGTCAACGAGTCGTCAGGCGACCCAGCGGAAGTCATCATCGAGTTCGCCGAGGAAGAGGACGCTGACCTCATCGTCACCGCCGGACGAAAGCGCTCGCCCGCCGGGAAGGCACTCTTCGGGAGTGTCACGCAGACAGTGATTCTGAACTCCGACCGTCCCGTCATGGTGACGGGAGAGACGAAGCGAACGTAAACTACCAGACGCGGCCGAAGATGTCCGACACTTCGTCGGGCGTTCGGCGGCCGGATTCGTGTTCTTTCAGGTCGCCATCACCGAAACAGAGGACCGACGGTGCTGCATCGACGTCGAACGCACGGCAGAAGTCGCCGACTGCTTCGCCGTCGACGCCCGCGATGGCGACGCCATCCGGGACGCGTTCGAGGATAGCGTCCAGTTCCGCTTTCATCTTATCACACGGAGCGCAGTTACGCCGCCAGACGGTGACGACTGCGTCGGGGTTCTCGTCGAGGAACGCTTCGTACGAGTCGTCGTCGAGTTCCGTGAGTTGCTCGGGAACGGGCGACGACGGCGTGATTTCGACGAGGAGGCCCGCCATGACGATGAGTAAGTCCTGTTCGACTGGGACGTCGAGGTACGACTGGGCCGCGAGATACGCGACGACGTCTTCTCTGCCGACTTCGAACTCCTCGATGCGTTCTTCGGCAGTCTCGGCGTCGAGTCCGAACAGTTCGGCGACGGTGTTGTGGAACTCCGCAGTCGAGACGGCACCGTAGATGTCGTGGTAGATGGCCAGCGTCTTCTCGAACTCCTCGGTCGTCGAGAGCGTTCCATCGGATGCTTCTTCGACCGCCTCGGCGGCGATGAGCGTCTCGAGGGCCGTCTCCGGGTCTGGAAGATGGTTAGGATTTACTGCTGCCATGGTTAGACACCCAAGTAACGTTCGCGGGTCTCTTGGTCGTCACGGAGTTCGTCGGCGGTGCCGTCGAAGACGATTCCGCCCTGGTCGATGACGTACGCGCGGTCTGCGAGTTTGATGGCCGCAGCGGCGTTCTGCTCGACGAGGAGAATCGTCGTCCCTTCGTTGCTGATGCGCTGAACGGCGTCCTCGACGTCCTCGATAATCTTGGGCGCGAGTCCCTCGTAGGGTTCGTCGAGAAGCATCAGGTCCGTGTTCTGCTTCAGCGCGCGGGCGATGGCGAGCATCTGCTGTTCGCCACCGGAGAGCGTCCCCGCGCGCTGGTCTTTCCGCTCGTCGAGTCGGGGGAACTGTTCGTACACTTCCTCCGTCGACATCCCTTTGTGGCCGAACGAGAGCGACCGACCCCACGTGTTGGATTTGTTGTTGACGACTTCTGCGAGGTGGAGGTTCTCGGCGACAGAGAGGTTCGGGAAGATACGGCGCTCTTCCGGAACCAGCGAGATACCCTGGACGGAGACGTCCTCCGCGGGGGTACTCGTGATGTCGTTGCCCTTGAACCGAATGGCACCGTTTCGAACGTCGGGTGGGGTCGCACCGGAGATACACCGGAGCGTCGTGGTCTTCCCGGCACCGTTGCGGCCGAGGAGCGTACAGATTTCACCCTCCTCGACGTTCATCGAGAGGTTACGGATGATGTGGCTCTCGCCGTAGTAGGCGTCGATGCCGTCGATTTCGAGCAGGCTCATATCTCGACACCTCCGAGGTAGGCCTCCTGAACTGCCTCGTTGCCCCGAATCTCGTCGGGGGTTCCTTCGGCGATGATGCCACCGCGACTGAGGACGACGATGCGGTCGGAGATGCTGAAGACGATTTCCATGTCGTGTTCGACGAGGACGAAGGTGAGTCCGTGGTCCTTCTTGACCTGCTCGATGAGTTCGACCGTCGACTTCGTCTCTTCGGGAGACATCCCGGCAGTCGGTTCGTCCATGAGGAGCAGGTCCGGTTCACTGGCGAGTGCGATTCCGATTTCGAGGCGGCGTTTGTCACCGTACGGGAGGTCGGTCGCGACGGTGTTAGCCCGCTCGAGCAAGCCGACCGAGTCGAGGGTGTCGCGTGCGACGTCGTGAACGTCGGTCAGCGAGTCTCGATGCTTCAAGAACTCGAAGCCGAACGCACCGCGCTCGGCGGCGAGTGCGGCAATCTCTGCGTTCTCGCGGACCGTGAGGTCGGGGAAGATAGACGCAGTCTGGAACGACTTCGAGACGCCTCGCTGGACCACTTCGTGTGGTTCGAGGTTGACGATAGACTCGCCTTTGAAGCGGATATCGCCGCTCGTCGGGTCGAGTCGGCGGGTGATGAGGTTGATGAGCGTCGACTTGCCGGCCCCGTTCGGGCCGATGATAGAGACGCGCTCGTCCTCTTCGACGGTGAGGTTGACGTCGTCGGTTGCGACGAGGCCACCGAACTCTTTGACGAGGTTCTCAGTTTCGAGGAGCGGCATCAGCGCTCACCTCCCATGCGGTCGGAGACGTACTCGCGGACGCGGCCGATGATACCCCACAGGCCGTCTGGAACGACCCAGACGACTGCGACGAAGACGATGCCGAGGAGCAGGTGCCAGTAGAAGCCGAAGTCTTTGATGAGCACGATATCCGTGAACGGAATCGTCAGCACGCGGATGGTACTGACGATGTTCTCGATGTAGAGGTAGACGCCGACCCCGAGGACGGGACCGAACATCGACCCCGCACCACCGAGGACGGTCATGACGACGATGTCTCCGGATTCCGTCCAGAACAGCGACTGGAGCGGGACGTACGCACCGTGAATCGTAAAGAGACTCCCGGCGAGGCCGGCGAAGGCGCCGGAGATGATGAACGCCATGAGCTTGTACCGCCAGACGTTGAGTCCGACGAACTCTGCACGCTGTTCGTTCTCGCGAATCGCACGGAAGACCATCCCGTAGGGTGAGTTGAGGATGCGGTACGCGACTGCGACTGCGGCGACGAAGAGGACGCCGACGAAGGCGTAGAGCCACGTTCCGAGGAGCATCCCACCGACAGAGGGGATGTCGGCTTCGAGGTGAATCATCCCGAAGAGGCTTCCAACGTCGACGCCGGTCAGTCCGTTCTCACCGTTGGTCAGGAACGCGAGCGGCGACGCCGCCATGAAGTACATCATCTGTGCGAACGCCAGCGTCAGGATGGAGAAGTAGATTCCACCACGACGCAGCGACAGGAACCCGAGAAGCCACGCGAGGAGCACCGCGAAGAGCGTCCCCGAGAGAATCATCACGATTGGGTCGCCACTGATGTTCTTCGCGACGATACCTGCAGCGTAGGCCGCACCGCCCCAGAAGGCGGCGTGACCGAACGACAGGAGTCCGGTGTAGCCGAGCAACAGGTCGAAGCCGATGGCGAAGATTCCCCAGATGAGGATGAGCGTCGCGAGACTCTGGTAGCCTTGCAGGAACTCGGAGACGAACGGTGCGCGGGCGAAGACCCACGGGAAGAGCGCGACGAAGACGGCCGTGGTACCGACCACGGTTCCTTCTTTGCCGCGAAGTTGTTCCCAGCGACCGAAGAGGTCGCCACCGACGAGCGTCTCGTTTGCGCTTGGATTGGCGTCTTTTTCACTCATGGTGCCACCTCCTCGTCACCGAGGAGACCCTGTGGTCGGGTCAGAAGCACGATTGCCGCAATCGCGTACAGTCCGACCTGCGACCACGCAGGCGCGAGTGACACGAGTGCGGCCGTCGTCAGTCCGAAGACGACGCCACCGACGACAGCGCCGGCGATACTGCCGACACCACCGATGACGACGGTCAGGAACGCCGGGACGAGGATGTTCGTCCCGATGGTCGGGTTGACGACGTTCAGCGGGCCACCGACGACACCCGCGACACCCGCGAGCGCCGCGCCGATACCGAAGACGACGATGTACGGGCGGGTAATCTTGATACCGAGCAGTCGAACCATCTCTGCGTCACGGGTCCCTGCACGGACGACCAGTCCGAAGTCGGTGTACTCGACGAGGAGATAGACGAGGGCGACGAGGACGGCCGTGATGCCGATGACGTAGAGACGCCATTGCGGGAAGTTCCCGACGACGGGGAGTGCAATGGGTCCCGAGACGGGAATCCCTGCAAACGACCCGAACGAGAGAATCCGCTCGGGCTGGTCGAAGGGGAGACTGTTACTGCCGAAGAGGATGCGGAACAGTTCTTGAACGACGATTGCGAGCCCGAACGTCACGAGAATCTGGTCGGTGTCGGGTCGGTCGTAGAACGGGCGGGCGACGAACCGCTCCATGAGTAGGCCGACGACGAACACCAGAATCGGGACTAACACCAACGCGGCGAAGAAGCCCCAATCGAGCCCGAACGTCGTAAAGCCCCATTCGAATAGTTTTCCGTTCGACAACGAGATGTTCAGTGCGATGAAGATGCCAGCGTAGGTGCCAATCAAGTACAGCGCACCGTGGGCGAAGTTGACGAACTTGAGCGTCCCCAAGATGATTGAGAGACCGACGGCGAGGAGGACGTAGATTGCACCCTGCTGAAGCCCGTTGAGCAGGATGAGGATGATGTCGGAGAAGATACTCACAACCGACCACCCCCACGTCCGCGATTTGAGACAGGTTCTGTCATGGGTATGTTACTCTTACTCATTTACGTATGCGTAGTTGTCTGCGATTAACTTTCATTAATATAACGGTGAAGGCAGGGAGCCTTACTCGTAGGGGCCGAGTTCACACTCGGCGGCCGGTCCTGCGTCACATGCGTAGCCGAGATCGTCGCGGCTGGTGACGTTGACAATCTCGTAGTACACCCCAGCCTCCTGTTCGGAGCCTGGGAGACCCTGGACGACGGGCACGTCGCGCTGTGCCTGGTGGTCGCAGCCACGCATCGTCTCTGCGCCCATGCCGATGTTGTCGTACTCGTAGTCTTCCAGTTGCTTGATGACCTCTGGCGGGTAGAACGTTCCTGCCCGCTCGGCGGCCGCCGCGTACTGGAGCGTCTGTGCGTATGCGACCTGTGCCGGCCCGGATGGGATACGGTCGTACTCACTCTGGAATGCTTCGGTGAACTCCTTCGACGGTGTGTTGTCGAGCTGTGAGTCCCACGCGAGCGTCCCGTAGACGCCCTCGATGGCGCCGCCTGCGGCTTCCGCCATCGGGCGGTTGTACAGCGGAACGAGAATCTCCATCTCTTCGTTGATACCCGCGTCCACAGCCTGCTGGACGGAGTTCGCGCCGTCGAGGCCGTAGTGGTTCAAGATGAGAACGTCCGCGCCGGAGCTCTGCGCTTCGGAGAGGTACGTCGAGTAGTCCGTGGTCCCGAGCGGCGTTGCGACGGATTCGACCTGTTCCCAGCCGGCGACGTCGGTCATGAACTGGTTCATCGACGCCTGCTGCGTCTGGCCCCAGCTGTAGTCGGCGTAGAGCTGGTAGAAGCTCAGGCCCTCACCGTACGCATCCTTGACGACGGGTGCGAGCGCCTGCCCAGTCATGTACGCGTTGAACATCTCACGGAAGGAGTAGCGGACACAGTCCTTGCCGGTGGTGTCGTTCGAGTGCGTCAGACAGGCCATGAACATGACCTTCTCGTTCTGACACAGTCCCTGGACTGCGATTGCCACCGCCGAGGACGACCCACCGGAAATCATGATCGCGTTGTCACGCTGAATCATCCCGGAGGCAGACTGCCGTGCCTGGTCTGCGTCGGTCGCCGTATCCCCGTCTACGTAATCGATGGTGTAGCCGAGGACGCCGTCTCCCGAGAGGTCGTCGAACTGGGTGTCGACCCAGCCGCCACCTTCGTTGAGGTGCTTTACCGCGAGCTGGTAGGCTCGCAGTTCGTCTTCACCTTCAGAGGCGTACGGTCCCGACTGCGGAACGTTGAATCCGAACGTCGCGGTGTCCCCCTCTATCGGGTAGTTCCCGAGAGATGGGTAGTCTTCACCGCCTCCGCCGCCGCCGTTTCCGCCACCGTCACCGCCGCCATTTCCGTCACCATCACCGCCGCCGCCACCTGTACAACCGGCCAGTCCAGCTAATCCGACTGCACCAGTTGCTTTTAGCACATCTCTGCGATTGAGTGGCTTGGTATCCCGTGCCATAGGAAAACCGGCGGATACATAGTTAATAATTGTTATGTATATATACCCTTTAATTTGTATTAGTGATTATACAATGTAGCCTGTAGTCCTTATATGGTATCCTTTACCATATTAATTTTCGTTGTCATCGGCCCGGACGTCGAAGGTAGTTGGCAGTTCCTAACCCCAGTTCACTAACTGTTAGTAGGAGACGTAACGGCGACAGTAGACCGTTCTCACCGACAGTTTCGAGCGTCTACGTACGCGTGCGGCACGTGCGACGTGACTAGCTTTGAACCCAAACAGGGCGGCGGGAGAATGCCGCTGATTTCGGTACGACGATTGTCTGAAATACTTGACACTCGCCCTTCGTTTACTGTCATTTACTTTGATATATGCACCCTACTTGTTCTGATTCAACTGTCACTCGCGGTGAATCGGCCGGTCATAAAATTCTTCTAATCAAGAATCTCTGATGTATAACTATTCTACCGCATAGCATCTCTCTATTTGCCACTCTCGTGGCTGAATGAAATGACAAACGAAAAATTCTCACCAACTCGACGCTCCGTCCTGAGACTCGGTGCGATGTCGGCACTCGGCATTGGTATCGGTATCCCGGCGGTCTCCGGTAGTGCTGTTGCGACAGCGTGTCCCCGAACTCCCGGCTACTGGGCGAATCACCCCAAAGCGTGGGAAGATGTAGCACCCATTCCGTATCCCCTTTACGGATACATGTTCGTCCCCAAGATGAAGACAAAAGGGCCGAAAAATGACGTAGATGCCACTAACGGAAATGGAGACTATATCGAACTCCTCGACCCGTCAGAGGGCTCGAAGGACCTTATCATGGCCAAGCACCTGATGGCCACTATTCTGAACTTCCAGAACCGAAAGAACCCGGACCCGTGTGTCGACTCGGAAATTATGTACGGCCCCTACAAGGGGGACTCAGTTCGGGACGTCAAACGTCTCGCACAGGACTGGCTCAACGACGCCACGAAGGGACAAGAGGACTGGTACGCCGGCGGAGTGAATGGCGAACCCATCAAGGACGTCCTCGACTACTGGAACAACAACCCGTCGAAGCTGGGCCTCGAAGGCTGCGACTGCTACGGCGACGACTAAGCCCTTAAGATTCCCAAACCCTTCCACCTCGTTCCCGTTTTCACGTCGTACAGTCCCGTCGGTAGGGTCCGGACTCTTGGAGCAGACCACTGGCGATTCGTTATGTAGAGAAAGAGAGCACCGACACCACTGCTGCGCAGTGGGCCACCGCCACAGACGACTATCCTTCGCCGACCATCCGCCCTTCGTCTTCCCACTCGCGCTCGCGGAGTTCGTACTTCTGAATCTTCCCCGTCGCCGTCTTCGGGAGTTCCGCGACGAACTCGATTTCCTTGGGGAGTTTGTACGTCGCGATGCGCTCTCGGCAGAAGTCGATGAGACCCTCTGCGGTCATCTCCGGTGCGTCCGGGTCCCCGTTACGCGGGACCACGAACGCTTTCGGTGATTCGCCCCACTCGTCGGACGGGATCGGGATGACAGCGACGTCCGCGACGTTCTCGTGGTCGAAGAGTGTGTCTTCCAACTCGATACTGGAGATGTTCTCCCCGCCGGAGATGATAATGTCCTTCTTGCGGTCCTGGATGCTGATGAACCCGTTCTCGTCGACGACGGCGAGGTCACCCATGTGGTAGTACCCCTCCAGACGCGCCGAGAACGCCTCTTCGGTCTCTTCGGGCTTGTTCCAGTACTTGTCCATCACCTGGTTACCGGCGACGACGATTTCGCCGATACTCTGTTCGTCTCGTGGCACGTCGTTTCCGTCTTCGTCGACGACGCGGACGTCGGTGCCGAGGTAGCCGACTCCCTGTTTCTTCTTCACGCCGAACCGGTCGTCACCATCGTCGAGGAATCGCTGTGCTTCGGACGTGGTGATGAGTGGTCCCGTCTCGGTTGCACCGTAGACGTGCATGAGTCGCCACCCGAACTCGTCTTCGACGGTTCGAATCGTGGCTTCCGGTGGGGCCGCACCGGCCGTCGCCGCACGAACCGGATTCGCACCCGTCGTCTCGACGCCGCCTTCGTCACGGTAGTGTTTCATCAGGATGTTCAGCACCGTCGGTGCGGCACAGAGGTACGAGACGTCCTCGGTGCGGATGGCGTCTAACACGTCCTCGGCATCGACGCCACGGGTGCAGACGTGCTTGGCACCGTGGCCGGTGATAGCGTAGATGTGGCCCCACCCGTTGACGTGAAACATCGGAAGCGTCCACAGGTAGGTGTCCCCGTCGGAGATGTCCTGGTGCATCGAGATGAGGTAGGCGTGAATCGTCTCCGCCCGGTGGGTGCGACAGACGCCCTTCGGGTCGCCCGTCGTCCCCGAGGTGTAGTTGATGGTGATGATTTCGTCTTCGGACATCTCCGGGCGCTCGTACTCGGTCGATTCGGCGACCACGTCGTCGAACTCCAACCAGTCGCCGTCGACTTCCTCGGCGTCGTTGGTGACGAATATCTCCGTCGGGACGTCGTCGCGAATCTCCTCTATCTTCTCTGCGAACGCGTAGTCGGCGTAGATGGCTTTCACCTCGGCGTCGTTGAGCATATACTCGAAGTCCGAGGGGACGAGGCGGTAGTTCAGCGGCATGTGAACGCCGCCGAGTTGCATCGTCCCGTAGGCCGCCTCGAGGTGGTAGTGCGTGTTCGGGTCGAGGACAGCGACTCGGTCTCCTTTTTCGACACCACGTGACTGTAGTGCCGCCGAGAAGCCGTCTGCTCGCTCGCCGAGTTCGGCATAGGAGAACCGTTCACCTGTCGTCGCCACGACTGCCTCCTCGTCGGCGTAGTACCGACGGGCCCGGTCGAGGAATTCGGTAACGAGGAGTGGTTTGTCCATACACGATGTCCTTCACTAACGTTAGAGATAAATGTGCGGGGTGGTGCCACGCAACGTGGAGGAGGGGTCAGCGTTGGTCCTGTCCTCCGAGGATGGAGACACCGACGGGTCGTCGGGGAGAGAAAAACGAGAGGACGAGAGACCGACGTTAGTCGGACTGGGCTTTCCGCTGAATCTCTTCGACGATTTCCGGGTTCCGAAGCGTCGTCGTGTCGCCGAGTTCCTCGCCGTTGGCAATCTCTTCGAGCAGGCGACGCATAATCTTCCCAGACCGGGTCTTCGGCAGTTCCGGCGTGAAGACGACCGCTTCGGGCCGTGCAATCGGGCCGATAGCGTCCTCGACACCCTTGATGATGCGCTTGCGCATCTCGTCGTCTTCTTCCTGGCCCTCCTCGGTGATGACGTAGGCGTACACCGCCTCGCCTTTCACTTCGTGGTTGCCACCGACGACTGCCGCTTCTGCGACGCCCTCGACACCGACGATTGCGGATTCAATCTCCATCGTCCCGAGGCGGTGGCCAGAGACGTTGATGACGTCGTCCACACGGCCGAGGATGGTGATGTAGTCGTCTGCGTCGATTTTCGCGCCGTCTTCGGGGAAGTAGACCCAGTCGTCCGAGTCGTCGCTGCTCACGTCGGAGTACTCCTGCCAGTACTCCTGGACGAACCGTTCGTCGTTCTTGTAGAGCGTTCGGAGCATCCCCGGCCACGGCTTGTTCACCGTGAGATAGCCGGCGCGTCCTGCGTCCACCTGCTCTCCGCTCGTGTCGACGATTTGTGCGTCGATACCCGGCAGCGGTGGCCCGGCGGACCCGGGTTTCATCTTCTTGATTCCCGGGAGCGTCGTAATCATCATGCCGCCCGTCTCTGTCTGCCACCACGTGTCGACGACGGGACACTCCTCGTTGCCGATGTGCTTGTAGTACCACTTCCACGCGCGTGGGTTGATTGGTTCACCAACCGTCCCAAGCAAGCGCAGACTCGACAGGTCGTGTTGCTCGGGGAACTGACTGCCCCACTTCATGAAGGCGCGAATCGCCGTCGGTGCCGTGTAGAAGATGTCGACGGCGTACTTCTCGATGATGTCCCACAGGCGCGCTCGGTTCGGGAAGTCGGGGGTGCCTTCGTACATCACCGTCGTCGTCCCGAGTGCGAGTGGGCCGTAGACGATGTACGAGTGGCCGGTAATCCAGCCGATGTCCGCCGAACACCAGTAGGTGTCTTCCTTCTCGATGTCGAGGACGGCGTGTGAGGTCCACGCCGCGTACGCGAGGTACCCACCGGTGGTGTGTTTGACACCCTTCGGTTGGCCCGTCGTCCCCGACGTGTACATCAAGAAGAGCATGTCTTCGGCGTCGCGTTCGACCGGGTCGATGCGTTCACCGGCGTGTTCCGCCAACAGGTCGCCCCAGTCGTGCTGGTTGCCACGGAGTTCGTGCCCGAACCCGTCGTCGCCCAGTCGGTCCACGACCACAGTCGCGTCGACGCCGTGGTCGACACCGTCGAGTCCCTCGTTGGCTTTGTCGAGGTGGTCGAGGGCGTCACCGCGGCGGTAGTAGCCATCACACGTGACGAGATACTCCGAATCGGCCGAGTTCATCCGAGTGGCGAGTGCTTCTGCCGAGAATCCAGCGAAGACCACCGAGTGCGGCGCGCCGATACGCGCACACGCCAGCATGGCGATGGGCAGTTCCGGAATCATCGGCATGTACATCGTGACCACGTCGTCTTCTTCGACACCGAGGTCACGCAGTGCCGCCGCGAACTCGTTGACCTCACGATAGAGGTCCTGATAGGTGTAGGTCCGTGTCTCGCCGTGTTCACCCTCCCACTTGATGGCGACACGGTTCTTGTCGCCGTTTTCGACGTGTCTGTCGACACAGTTGTACGAGACGTTCAGCTTCCCACCCGTGAACCACTTGTAGAACGGCGGGTTCGAGTCGTCGAGCACCTGGTCGTACGACTCGTCCCAGTCGAGCATCTCGGCCGCTCGTTCCCAACTCTGCGGCCAGTTGTCTTCGAACTCGTCGTAGATTTCCGGGTCGGAGACGTTCGCCTGTGCGACGAACTCCTCGGAGGGCTCGAACTCCTCCTGTTCTACCAGCCGTGCCTCTAGTTCTCCATCTCCGTCACCGTCTACCATAGTACGTGCTAACTAATAGAATCATCCATGATAAATCTATGTGAGTGGGCTACGGCGGTCGATTTTCACGCGCTGAAACAGCTAAGTAACGAGAGATTGTCACGGTCCCTGAGAGGAATCAGAGGCGATGTAACTGGAAGAAAATGGCCAGTCGACCTGAGAGAAACGAAGAGAAAACGACTCGTCGGACGCGCGCGTTACATCACGCCAATCGTCTCGCGGTAGGTGCCGTACTCCTCGGCGAAGACGTCCATAATCTCGCCCATCGTCACGTACTCCTTGACCGCATCGACCAACACCGGCATCACGTTCCCGCCGTTTTCGACAGTCTCTCGGAGTTCGTCCAGTGCCGCTTCGACTGCCTCGTCGTCGCGTTCTTCCTTCACCGATTCGAGTCGTTCGAGTTGCCGGTCCTGGACGGCCTCTTCGACGTGGAGGAGGTCAAGGCGAGTGTCGTCGTCCGTGGCGTACTTGTTGACGCCGACGACGACTTCTTCGCCGTCTTCGACACGCGACTGGTATTCGTAGGACGCCTCACCAATCTCCTTGTGGTAGTAGCCCTCGTCGATGCCGGCGAGGACGCCGTCTCGGACCGACCCGTCGCCCATCTCGCGAATCTCTTCGATGTAGGCCATCGTCTCCTCCTCGATTTCGTCGGTGAGTTTCTCGACGAAGAAACTGCCACCGAGTGGGTCGATGACGTCTGCCGCACCCGACTCTTCGGCGATGATTTGCTGCGTGCGCAGTGCGACGGTGACTGCCTCTTCGGACGGGAGCGCCAGCGCCTCGTCGAAACTGTTCGTGTGGAGCGACTGCGTGCCACCGAGGACGCCTGCGAGTGCCTGAATCGTCACGCGGACGATGTTGTTGAGCGGTTGCTGGGCCGTCAGCGACTGCCCCGCCGTCTGGGTGTGGAACTTCAGTTGTTTCGAGCGCTCGTCTTCGGCGTCGTACCACTCGGACATGACGTGGTGGTAGATGCGACGGGCGGCGCGGAACTTCGCCACCTCCTCGAAGATGGAGTTGTGAGAGTTGAAGAAGAACGAGAGTTGCGGGGCGAACTCGTCGACGTCGAGGCCACGGTCCACCGCGTCTTCGACGTACGCAAAGCCGTCTGCGAGGGTGAAGGCGAGTTCCTGAATCGCCGTCGAACCGGCCTCACGGATGTGGTAACCCGACACCGAGATGGGGCGGATTCGTGGCGTCTCCTCGGCGGCGAACTCCACGGTGTCGGTGACGAGTTTCAGCGAGGGTTCCGGCGGGATGACCCACTCCTTCTGCGCGATGAACTCCTTGAGCATGTCGTTCTGGAAGGTGCCGCCAATCTGGTCGCGGGAGACGCCGCGGTTGTCGGCGAGTGCGACGTACATCGCGAAGACGACGGGAGCAGAGGGGTTGATGGTGAAGGACGTGGTCACGTCGCCGATGTCGATGCCGTCGAAGAGAATCTCCATGTCGCGGAGTGTGTCGACGGCGACGCCTTCCTTTCCGACTTCGCCGTCGGAAAGCGGGTCGTCGGAGTCTTTGCCCATGAGCGACGGCATGTCGAACGCCGTCGAGAGGCCGGTCTGGCCGTTCTCGATGAGGTAGTGGAATCGCTCGTTCGTCTCCTGGGCAGTTCCGAACCCGGCGAACTGGCGCATCGTCCACGTTCGCCCGCGGAACATCGTCGGATACACACCGCGCGTGTAGGGGGCCTCGCCGGGGAATCCGAGGTCGTCCTCGTAATCGAGGTCAGCCACGTCAGTCGGCGTGTAGATATCGTCGACTTCGTGGTTCGAGACGGTCGCAAACCGGTCTTTCCGCTCGCCACCCTTCTCGAGGAACGGGTCGCGAGTCTCCGACTCCCACTGGTCGCGCGCCTCTCGAATAGACGCTAACTCCTCGTCGTCGTACATGCACGAAAATCAGTATGGACGATGATTAATGATTCGGGTCGCCCCGCCACCTGCCGGGTTCTCGGTTCGACGGACAGACCATCGTGCATATCACTCCTCGCTGTCGTAGCCCCGTGCATGTGTGAGTGTACGAACGAGGGGAGTCTCCCGAGGACGGGCGACCGGCACCCGAACGCCATCGGTGACAGCGTCGCCGGACGCTGAGCGTCGATGGCAATCGTCACCCCGTCTACGACCCGGTGGGTCGCAGGCATCACGGCACTCGTCCTCGTCCTCGCGAGCGTCTCGTTCGTCGTTCCTGCGACGGGAACCGTCTCACCGGCCCCCTTCGAAGACACGGTGAAGACCGGTGGGACCGCAGTCGACGTCCGCATCTCGGAAGTCGAAGGCTTCGAAGTCCCCGTCGCACAGGTTCACTTCTCCCGGTATCGCTACGTCATCGGATACTACGACGTGACGACTGCCGCGGCAGATATCGCCTCGCCCGAGAGCACCCGACAGTTCGGCGACCCACTCGCCGTGTTCGTCTCTGACTACGCGACGGTCACCCCACTCGTCGACGACGAGGGCTACCTCCGGACGCAACACAACCGACAACCCGGGTGGGTCGAAGCGTCCGACGCATCGTTCGTCGTCGATTCGGGTGCGCGCGTCCCCACCAGACCAATCGTCGTGCCCTTCTCCGACACAGACGCGGCGCAGTCGTTCGCCGACGAGTACGGCGGCGACGTCGTCGACTGGGAGACGGTTCAGGACCGGTCCGAGAACCCACTGGACGTTCGAATCGCCGCCTTCGAGCGGTCCGTCGCCACCCACCACGAGTGGGCAAACCGGACCGTCGCCGCGAGTGACTCCCTGTTCGACCGCCCCGTCTCGACTGTCGTCGGCGAAGACGCACCGACCATCGAGGCGGCTATCGAATCGGCACCCGAGAACACCGCCGTCTACGTCCCCCCCGGTACCTACTCGGTCGATACGGTCGACGTGAATCGCTCGATTACGCTCGTCGGGGCCGGCCCCGACACCCGCGTCGTCGGTGACGGCAATGGAACCGTCGTCCACGTCCGCGCAGACCGGGGCGCAGTGACGAACCTCGCTATCTCGGGCATCGGAGACGTGGGGACGCGTCGCCTCCAAGCGACGAACGAATCGGTCGACTGGGATACTCGCGTCCAACTCGCGTACGGTCGCGGTGACGCCGGCATCGTCCTCGACGGTGCGAACCAGTCTGCGGTTCGTGGCGTCCGTATCGACACGAACGCCAGTGGCATCATCGTCCGCGAGAGCGCCGACAGCGTGCTCGCGAACGTCACCGTTCAGGGCGCGCCCATGGCCTCTGATGGATTCATGGGCGTCGTCCTCATCGGTGGACGCTCGGTAGTCGAACAGTCGACGTTCCTCGACGGACGCGACGGCGTCTACACCCACCGCGCCGACGGGAGCGTCATCAGGAACAACCGCATGGAAGGCGGCCGCTACGCCGTCCACGAGATGTACACGTCCGACGCCCTCGTCGCCGACAACGTCGTCCGCGACGCGCGAGTCGGGGTCATCATCATGACGCGCCCCGTCGGAAATCTCGTGGTCGGAAACGACGTTCGAGAGTCCGGATTGGGGTTCATCCCCGCCGGGAGCGAGACGTACGTCGCGGACAACGTCTTTGCCGACAACGAGTTCGGGATGACCGTGAGCGGCGACAGACAGGTGTTCACGCGAAACGTCGTCGTCCGCAACGAAATCGGCGTCCACGGGAGTTCCACGTTCCCGACGAACGTCGTCATCCGAAACGACATCGTGTACAACGACCAGCACGTCGACTCCAAACTCGGCCCCATGCGGACGTGGACGCGAGACGGGCAGGGGAACTACTGGGGTGACTTGCCACTCGAAGACGCCGACGGTGACGGCGCGTACGACCGTGCGTTCCAACCATCCGGCCCCGTCGACGCCGAACTCGGCCGACACCCGGCGGCACTCACCCTCTCGCAGTCACCGGTGATGGACGCACTTCGGCGCGCACGGACCGAAGTCGCTGGACTTCGTGGGTCCGGCGTCGTCGATGCCGCACCGCGAACGACCCCGGTTCGACCGGATGCCCTCGCCGCCCTCAACGAGACGGAGGAGACAGATGCCTGACGGAGATTCACCGCCCCCCGAGACGACAGGGGCCACGGCGACAGCACCGACACAGAACACCGACGACGACAGGTCGGCCACACACCCGGCTATCGAAGCGACTGGACTCGGTCACGCCTTCGGCGACGTCCGCGTCCTCGAAGACGTCTCGCTGGCGGTCTCACCCGGTGAAATCGTCGCGCTCGTCGGCCCGAACGGGTCGGGGAAGTCGACGCTGATTCGTTTTCTCGCGAAGGTCCGGTCGCCCGACACCGGGACGATTACGCTCGGCACCGCGGAACAGACGCGCGTCGGCTATCTCCCGCAGCAACCGGGCTTTCGTGACGGCTTTTCCGCCGAGGACACGCTCCAGTTCTACGCCCAGTTCGTCGACGTCGACGAGCAACGCTCGTCGGCCCACCGGACACAGTCCGGTGACGACGAAGTGGACGTTTCGGAGATTCTCGACCGAGTTGGTCTCGCTGGCGCGGCAGACCGGCGAGTCGGAGCGCTCTCCGGTGGGATGACCCGACTACTCGGCCTCGGACGTGCGCTCATCGGCGACCCGGCGGTTCTCGTCCTCGACGAACCGGCGAGTGGTCTCGACCCGGGAATGGTCGAACGACTCTTCGGTATCGTCTCGGAACTCGCGGCAGACGGGACGGCAATCGTCCTCTCGTCGCACAACCTCGCCCCGGTCGAACGGACCGCAGACCGGGTCGCCGTCCTCGACGGCGGTCGGTTCGTGGCCGACGCCCCGCCCCGCGAGATAATCGAATCGACCGACTCTGAAGACCTGCAGACGGCCTTCGGAAAACTCGTCTCGACCGACGGGGTGGACGGCCGATGAGTGACGTGGGTGACGCCACGAGCGACCTGCGGGACCTCTTCGGTATCGCGGCCCGTGAACTCCGAACCGTCGTTCGGACACCTGCCGTCGTCGCACTCTCCGTCGTCTTCGGCCTCACCGTCGTCGCCGTCGCTGCCGCGGGGTCCGGGTCACGCGGTGGGTACGTTCCGCTCGCCCTCGACCTGGTTCCGTTCGTCGAGGCACTCGTCCCGCTTTTGGCCTTCGCGCTCTGTTATCGAGCGGTCCTCTCTGACCGCCAGACGGGCGAACTCGACGTGCTCCGGACGTTCGGCGTCTCTCGTCGGGCGTACGTCCTCGGAATCTACCTCGGGCGGAGTCTCGCCCTCGTCACCGTCGTCTTCGGGTCACTCCTCGTCGCCGCCGCGACGGTTCCCGTTCTGTCGCCCGCCAAACCGACGTTTCTCGCGTTGAACGCGGCGGCCGATTCGCCCGTCGCGTTCGTCCGGTTCGCCGTCCTCGCAGTGCTGTTCGCGCTGGCGACGGCGGCCGTCGCGCTCGCAATCTCTGCCGCGGCGCGCACCGCCAGACAGGCAATCGCCCTCGCCGTCGGGTTACTCGTCGCCTTCGTCGTCGGCGTCGACGCGGCGGCAGTCGCTGGTCTCGCCTCGGGGACGTTCGGCATCGACGCTGTCCCGTACATCCTCGCGGTGAGTCCGAACGGAGCGTTCCGGTCGCTCGTCTTCGGCGTCGCCGTCGAGACGGGGAGCGCAACGTCGCCGCTGGCGGCGCTTTTCGGACTCGGTGGATGGGTCGTCGGTGCGCTCGTCGTCGCCGTGCTGACGGCGTGGCGCCCCGTCGAGTGAGAACGAGACTGCTCCGACTCAGCCGAAGTTTTCGACCTTTGCGGCGTCGGCGTCACCGCCGGCCGCTTCGAGCGCCTCGACGGCGGCGTCGACGAAACTGGCGAACCCGTAGACGAACACCTGTTCGCCCTCGTCGCCGGTGAGCGCGTCTGCGACGGCGTCCGTGAGGGCGGCGTCGTCGTCGGTGACGACGACACTCGCACCCTCGTCTGCCAGCGTGTCGAGTCGCTCCTCGTGTGCGGGCGCGTCGTCGAGGTAGACGACTGCCGCTTCGTTCCCGTCGGCGACGGCCGCTTCGGCGATGCCGACTGCCGGACCGATACCGGGGCCGCCGGCGAGGACGACGACGCGCGATTCGCCGTCGTAGTAGCTCTGTCCGAAGGGACCGGAGAGGTCGATTTCGTCGCCTTCGGCGAGTGATTCGAGGTGGTGGCTGAACGGTCCTGCTTCCGCTGGGTCGATGCCGACGGTCACTTCGAACGTCTCCGTGACGCCGGGCGACGAGAGCGTGTAGAAGCGGGCGTACGACTCGCCGTCGATAGTGGCGGAGAGTTTCACGAACTGTCCCGGTTCGGCATCGAACTCAGCGGGTGACTCGAATTCGATAGCGACCGTTCCGGGTCCGACGTCGCGGGCAGCAACGACGGTGACGGTTGCGTCCATGGGTTCGCTTCGGCGCAGGCTCACAAGGGCCTTGCCTTCCGGCACGCCCGGCGAAAGCCACCATCGAAGTGGGGTTCTGAAGGGGGCCGCGAGCAGGGTCGACACGGAGCAATTGGACATACGTCCACCCATAAGGATGAGAGTGGCTATTCAAGCGGGATGTTTGGGTGAAAAATACACTCTCGCGGTCTGTCTGAACCGGATTCGTTAATTGACTATACTGCGAACACACGCAAATTTTCAGAAGGCTTTTGACCCGGCTACGGGTAGGTTTCACTCAGCATGCCTGCGGACTTCAATTGGGCCATCGGCGGCGAGGCTGGCGATGGCATCGACTCCACGGGGAAAATTTTCGCTCAGGCACTCTCCCGGGCTGGACGTCACGTGTTCACGTCGAAGGATTTCGCGTCGCGAATCCGTGGCGGGTACACTGCGTACAAGGTTCGGACTGCCATCGACCCCGTACAGAGCGTCGTCGATAGACTCGACGTGCTCATCGCACTCACACAACGAACAATCGACGAGAACCTCGACGAACTCCACGAAGGGTCTGTCATCATCTACGACGGTGACCGCTCGACGATGGCGGACGTCGAAATCCCGGAGGGGATGATTGGGCTGGACGTTCCCCTCAAGGCACTCGCCGAGGAAGCTGGTGGCGCCATCATGCGCAACGTCGTCGCACTGGGTGCGGCGTGCGCAGTCGCCGACTTCCCCATCGAGAACCTCGATAGCGCACTCAAGAAGCGCTTCGGTGGGAAAGGCGAGGCCATCGTCGAGAACAACAAGAAAGCTGCCCGTGCAGGGCTCGAATACGTCAACGAGGAGTTCGACTACGAGTTCGACTACGACCTCGAGACGACGGACAACGACTACGTCCTGCTCAACGGCGACCAGGCCATCGGGATGGGCGCTATCGCCGCTGGCTGTCGCTTCTACGCCGGCTACCCCATCACGCCCGCGACCAACGTGATGGAGTACCTGACCGGCCGTATCGAACGCTACGGTGGCCACGTCGTGCAGGCAGAGGACGAACTCGCCGCCATCAACCTCGCACTCGGTGCGGCACGCGCCGGTGCGCGCTCGATGACGGCGACGTCCGGCCCGGGTATCGACCTGATGGCCGAGACGTTCGGCCTCGTCGCCACCTCGGAGACGCCGCTCGTCATCGTCGACGTCATGCGCTCCGGCCCCTCGACGGGGATGCCGACGAAGCAAGAACAGGGCGACCTGAACATGATGCTCTACGGCGGCCACGGCGAGATTCCGCGCTTCGTCGTCGCACCGACGAGCATCGACGAGTGTTTCTGGAAGACCGTCGAGGCGTTCAACTTCGCCGAGAAGTATCAGGTTCCGGTCTACGTCGCTGCCGACCTGGCGATGGCCGTCACGGAACAGACCTTCCCGCCGGAAGCCTTCGACATGGACAAGGTCGAAATCGACCGCGGCAAAGTCGTCGACGACGACTCCATCGACGAATGGCTCGACGAGAAGGGCCGCTTCCAACCGCACGCGCTCACCGACGACGGCATCAGTCCGCGGGCGTTCCCCGGCACGGAACAGGGCGCTCACATGTCGACCGGTCTCGAACACGACGAACTCGGCCGCCGGACCGAGGACCGCGGCATGCGCGTCGAGCAGGTCGACAAGCGCGAACGCAAGGTCCAGACCGCCAAAGAGACCGAAGACTTCTCGCCGCGTGAGTTCGGCAACCCCGACTCTGACACGCTCATAATCTCGTGGGGTTCGAACGAGGGTGCGCTCATCGAGGCACTCGACTTCCTCGAAGAAGACGGCGTCGACGTTCGTATCCTGTCGGTCCCGTACATGTACCCCCGTCCCGACCTGACCGAGGACATCGAGGCGGCAGACGAAGTCGTCGTCGTCGAGTGTAACGCGACGGGTCAGTTCGCAGACGTCGTCGAGCACGACACATTGACCCGTGTCAAGCGCATCAACAAGTACGACGGCGTCCGCTTCAAGGCGGACGAACTCGCAGACGAAATCAAAGCAACCCTCGAGGCAGAGGAGGTTTCACCATGAGCTCAGACGTTCGCTTCACCGACTTCAAATCCGACAAGCAACCGACCTGGTGTCCCGGCTGTGGGGACTTCGGGACGATGAACGGCATCATGAAGGCGCTGGCCAACTCCGGCACCGACCCCGACAACACGTTCGTGGTCGCCGGTATCGGCTGTTCCGGCAAAATCGGGACGTACATGCACTCGTACGCCATCCACGGCGTCCACGGGCGCTCGCTTCCCGTCGCCGCCGGCGTCAAACTGGCCAACCCCAACCTGACCGTCGTCGCCGCCGGTGGTGACGGTGACGGGTACTCTATCGGTGCTGGCCACTTCATCCACGCCGTTCGCCGCAACGTCGACATGGCCTACACGGTCATGGACAACCGCATCTACGGCCTGACCAAGGGGCAGGCGTCGCCCACCTCGCGTGAGGACTTCGAGACGTCGACGACCCCCGAAGGTCCGAAACAGCCACCGGTCAACCCGCTCGCACTCTCGCTGGCCGCCGGCGGCACGTTCATCGCGCAGTCGTTCGCGACTGACCACAAGCGCCACGCCGAAATCGTGCAGGAAGCCATCGAGCACGACGGCTTTGGCTTCGTGAACGTGTTCAGTCCGTGTGTCACGTTCAACGACGTGGACACCTACGACTACTTCCGCGACAACCTCGTGGACCTCGCAGACACGGACCACGACCCGACCGACTACGACGCCGCCAAGGACAAGATTCTCGACTCCTCGAAGGAGTTCGAGGGCGTCCTCTACAAAGACGAGAGCTCTGTCTCCTACGAGCAGAAGTTCGGCGTCGACAAGAACATGTCCGAGATCCCGTCGGGCGCTCCCGACGACGCGATGGACCTCGTCCGCGAGTTCTACTAACTCGCCGCCAACCCGTCGCGCACGTCCGACCGGCCGACCCCTTTTTCACCGACTCAACTCGACTGGCCCAGTGTCACCGTTCGTTCGACCGTTCCCGGGTGTTCGACAGCGCCAGCGAGGGCGACGATTGCGTCCGTCTCGTCTACGTCTGCGCCGTGGATGGCGAAGACGACGACGACGTCACCGTCGTGTTCGACAGTCGCCACGTGGATGCGAACCTCGGCGCTCCCGCCGTCGTGGGCGACGGACTCGCCCTCGATAATAGCCGTCCCGGGTTCGAGGACGACAGTCCCGGCGTAGGTGACGAGTTCCGCCTCCTCACCGAGTATCGTCACGTTCCGCGACCCGACTTCGCGGACGCCGTTGACCTCGGGGACGTTGCCGAGGGCCTGGGCGTCTGTAAGGTAGTCGAGTCCGACACCGACCAGTTCGCGATTGCCGAGATTCGCCAGTGGGTTGACCGACTGGCCGGCGACCTGTCTGTTCGGCGACGAGACGACGGCGAGCACGGTGACAGCGTCGTCCGCCGTCGTCTTCGAGTAGCCCGAAACCCACGTCTCGACGCCGACGCTTCGTGATGCGGGGCCGACCCCTACGTCGTACGACAGGGGAAGGACGGTGCTGTTCCCGTGGACGTATCCGTGAGATTCGTACGCCGACGCGGGAATGGTCGCTGGGGACGCCGAGATGGTCGTCGTCCCACCGAGACACCCGGCGAGGGCGACGACGACGGCGAGTGCAACGGCAAGTCGAATGGGTCGCATGACGCCTCTAGAGGCGCTCGATGGACATGACAGTCTCGCTCTGGTGGAAAATCGAGTCGGTAGACAGGTCCACCCCGTCCCCGTCACCGACGCGTAGTTGGTCGACGCTCGCAGACAGTCACTCGACGACTTCGACACAGAGGCGGTATCGCGTGCCGCAGTCGAGGCAGTGTGCGTCGTCCGACTCGATGAGTTCGGTCAACAGCACCTCGCCGAACTCGCAGTTGGGACACTCGTAGACGAGCGAATCACCCGCGATGCGGTGGGCGAATGCGTTCGTGTTCTCCTCGGTCAGCGGTTCTGGCGTAGACGACATTTCGGACCACCAGTATAGAGGTGCTACCACGTGGCACATAAAGTTGCAGGCCCACCGGCCGTGGCGCCAGCACCAAAAAGGCCCGAGTAAACTGTACGCATCGACACCCCAGTTGTGAGGTGTAGATACGGTCGTTTTTTATTACATCAGCATGAACACCGTTTGATATGCCAGCGGAATCCTACGACATGGTCGTCGTCGGTGGGGGCACGGCGGGGGCCTTCGCCGCAGCGACGGCCGCCTCGGAAGGTCTCGACGTGGTGATTGTCGAGCGAAAATCCGAGGAGGATAAGGGAGATATTGCCTGTGGTGACGCCATCAAAGGCAAGAGTACGTTCCCTGACGTAATCGACCTCGATTATCTGAAAGACGAAGCGTTTACCAATCAAAACATCCGCCGTGCCGTCTTCGAGAATCCGCAGGGTGACGACCTCGAAGTCGAGTTCGGTGCGCCCGGTGCGGTCTTAGACCGCAAGCGCTACGGCGAAATCATCCTCGAAGAAGCCGAGCGCGTCGGCGCAGACATCCACTTCGAAACCGTAGTGCAGGACGTCGTCCAGGACGACAGTGGCTACGTCACGGGCGTCCGAGCCAAACGCAACGGAACGGTCGTCGAGTACGACGCAGACGTCGTCATCGACGGCGCAGGCTCTCTGTCCATCCTCCAAGACAAGACTGACTTCACCGGCACGCGATTCGACACCAACGTCTCTTACCAACAGTTCTGTTCTGCCTACCGCGAAGTGATGGAGGTCCCTGAACCCGTCGACTACCACGACGCCATCGTCTTCGGACCCACCGAAGAACTCGGCTACGTCTGGTACTTCCCGCGCTCGCCGACCGAAATCAACGTCGGTCTGGGCTTCCAGATGAACAAACCGCCGATGAAGCTCGTCGACGACCTGAAGAAACACGTGGCAGCACGCCCCGAGTTCGACGAGGCCAAAGTGACGAGCAAACTCGGTGCCGCGTTGCCGACGCGTCGCCCGTACGACTCCGCCGTCGCGAACGGGTTCATCGCCGCCGGCGACTCGGCAGGCCACGTCAACCCGACGACGGGCGGTGGCATCCCTGGCGCCGCGAAGTCCGCCCACTGGGCCGCCAAATACGCTGTGGAGGCAATCTCCGAGGGTGACGTGAGTGAGGCGAACATGTGGGAGTACAACCGCGACGTGATGACCGACTTCGGCAAGCGCTTCGCCGCCGTGGACCTCTACAACATCTGGGGCGGTGCGCACGACGTCGAGGAACTGACGCGAATCGTCGCCTCCGTCCCCGGCCAGCAACTGGCCGACGCGCTCAGTTCCGGCACCTCGTCGATGAGTCTCGGCCTCAAGATAGAGACGCTCGTCAAGACGTTCGGCCACTGGGGCAAACTCTACGAACTCTACAAGGTGAGCAAACTCGCCGACGAGATTACCGACGTGTACAACGCCTACCCGTCGCGTCCGGGTGCCTTCGAGTCGTGGCAGGCGAGTCGTGACGACGTGATGGACCGCCTCTACGAACTCTCCGGCGCAGAACCCAAGTACTGACCGACGCTCACCAGAGTCGGTAATCTACTCACCTTTCGGAACCGCTTTTCACGTCGAACCCGTCGCTACAGTTGTGACCGAAGAACGCACTTCTGCTGACGACGTTCCGACGGCGAACGGCATGCCGATGCTCGGCCTCGGTACGTGGGAGAACACGAATCCCGACGAGTGTGAAAACGCCGTGAAGACGGCCTTAGAGATGGGGTATCGCCACATCGACACCGCACAGATTTACGGCAACGAAGCCGAAGTCGGCGCCGGACTCGCCGCCGCAGACGTCCCCCGTGAGGACGTCTTCCTCGCCACGAAGGTGTGGATAGACGAACTGTCGCACGACGACGTCATCGAGAGTACCGAAGAGAGTCTCGACAAACTCGGCGTCGACTACGTGGACCTGTTGTACGTCCACTGGCCGGCCCGTGAGTACGACGCCGAAGAGACGCTCGACGCCTTCGACACCCTCGTCGAGAAGGGGCTGACGAAGCGAATCGGCGTCTCGAACTTCGAACCCGAACAGGTCCGAGAAGCCATCGCGCGCACCGACGAGGCCGTCTTCGCCAACCAAATCGAACTCCACCCACTCCTCCAGCAAGAGGAACTCCGTCAGGTCTGTGCCGAGGAAGGCGTCGAAATCGTCGCCTACTCGCCGCTCGCCCGTGGGAAGGTGTTCGACGTGGACGTGCTCTCGGACGTCGCCGAGAAACACGGCGTGAGCGAGGCGCAGGTGTCGCTCGCGTGGCTTCGCGAGAACGGAATCACCGCCATCCCGAAGGCGACGAGCGAGGCCCACATCCGCGACAACTGGGAGTCGCTCTCGCTCGAACTCGACGCGGAAGACGTCGCGGCAATCGACGCCATCGAACAGGAAGACCGGCGAGTCGACCCCGACTTCGCTCCCTGGTAACTCGCCGACGAGCGTTCAGTTTTTTTGCTCCCCAGGCCGCAACCGATTTGTCGCCGGAGGCCTGACGAACTCGCATGGAATTCGACCTCCCAAAGACGGCCGCACTGCTCGTCGCGCTCGTCGCAGTCGGAACGGCGGCGCTCGTCGGGATGGGGTTCATGGCGACCAGTACCGTGTTGATGATGGTGACGCCGGCGATGCTCGTCTTCGGTGCGCTCTGTCTCGCAATCGGCGTCAAACACGGCGAGTACCGCGCGCTCGACCAGTGACGAGACGATAGCCGCCTGCGATTAGTTTTCTGCCCGTCGTTCTCTGACGTCGTCCAGCGTCTCGTCCGTGACGGTGGCCGAGATGCGGACGCCGACGAGACTGATGACGATACCGGCGACGATGAACATCACCAGTCGCTGGACCGGCGAGAGTTCGAGTCTGCCGAAGAGTACGAGGTGCGCGAGTTCGCCCTGTCGTTCGAGGAGGAACCCCGAGAATCCACGAAGGACCAACCCGAGCGCGATGACGCCGAACGGGAGGTTCATGTACGACGTCGAGACCACGTCGTTGCCGATGAGTTCGTCCAGGAGACGGCCAGCGCTGGCGGTGAGAGCGGCCAGCGCCAACCACGGGACGCTGTGGTAGACGAACAGCAGCGACGGTAACAGCACCTCGTTACCCGTCGTACCGGGCGTCCGAATGGCGAGTGCACCGAGGAACAGGCCGACGATGGCCAGTCCAGCAGCGACGGCGTAGGTGACGACAGAGACCTGTCCGGAGTAGAGCGCGTCGCGAACCTGTTCTGGGGCGTTCGAGAGGAACTCGTCGATAGCGAGTCCTTTGTAGAGGAGGACGGCCCCGAGGAGTGCAGCGAGTCCCGCGAGCGCCACCGCCGGCGTGAACTGCACGAGGAGCAACGGCAAGAGGAGTAAGCCGACACCGACCGGAACGAGCACCGTCGAGCGCAGTTCTTCGTCGGCGAGGAACTGCTTGAGCAGGTAGTACGTCGACTCGATGTCGTGGGCCTGTCGGACGACGACGCGGTCCACCGCGTCGACGCGGAGGCGACTCTCGATGACCGGTACGAGTCGTTCGTCCTCCGCGCTGTCGATGACGACCACCGCAGAGTCCACGTCGTATATCTCGATTAGTTCGTCGAGTTGTACCGCGACAGCCCTGTCTGCGCCGACGGCCGTCTCGGCGGACCCGGAGATGACGGCGACTTCCGCGTCTTCGCGTTCGTCTCTGAGTTCGCGAGTGACGCGTAACGCTTCGAGGAGACAGTTGACGCTCGAATCCTCCGGGTCTGCGAGTCCGACGTCGGTGACGAGCGACCGAATGGCCTCCCATCCGACGACGGGCGTCGAGAGTCCCGACTTACGGCCGATGTCGTTGGCCCGGTCGACACAGAGGACGAGCGTGGTCACGTGGAAAACGAATGCAGTCGTGGGCTAAAAAGCCTCCCAGTCGAACGCGGGCGTCTCGGCGACGTGCATCACTCAGTAGCGGAACGAGAACCCCTCGTCGACGTCGAACGAGGAGGCGACGCCCGCGCCGAACGCGTAGGCGACGCCCTCGGCACCGCCGCGGAGGCGGTCTGCGAGACCAACCTGTGGCGTGAACTCTCGAACCGACACCTCGTCGCGGCCGAGCAGTTCGGCGAGTCGGTCTTCGACGTCGTCGCGAGTGCCGAGCGAGTCGACCAGTTCGAGTTCGTGTGCTTCCTCGCCGAGATAGACGCGCGCTTCCGTCTCACGGATGGCCTCGGGGTCCATATCGCGCCCCTCCGCCACGCGTTCGACGAAGTCGTCGTAGTAGTCGTCGATGAGGCCCTGTAGGTAGTCGCGTTCGTCCTCGGTCGGTTCTTTGAGGGCGTTGCCGGCGTCTTTGTACTTCCCGGCGGCGAAGCGTTCGTACGAGATACCGACTTTCTCGGCGAGTTCTGACGCGTTTACCGACGACCCGATGACGCCAATCGACCCGACGATACTCGCGTCGTGTGCCCACAGTTCGTCGCATCCGCTCGCAATCCAGTAGCCACCCGAGGCGCAGACGTCGGTGGCGTAGGCGACAGTCGGACCGTCGAACTCGGCGGCGGCCCGGCGGATGTCGTCACTCGGGAGCACTTCACCGCCGGGCGTGTTGAGTTTGAGTAACAGCGCTTCGGTGTTGTCGTCTTCCGACGCCGCGTCGATTTGGTCGACGATATCGTCCGCAGGCATCCCACTGCCTCGGCCGGGGATGCGTCCGCCCCCACCGTCACGGGAGATGGGGCCTTCGACGGCCACTTCGGCAACGTCGTACGTCGGGAACACCGAGTTGGCGAGTTGGCCGCCGACGCGAAGCGCAGCGACGACTGTTCCGAGGACGAGGAGGACGCCGACGAGTTCTGCGAGCGTAGCCGGGACTCTGTAGAAGAGCACCCAGCCAACGATAGCCGCGAGAACTGTGACGACGAGGACGACGGCGATTCGAAAGAGGCGGGTAAACTGGTTCGTCACGGTGAATCACTCACACCTGCCGGTCAGGGCGCCGTCGTCATAAAAATGGATACGTCGCGTGTGCGACGAAGAGAGAGAGATAAACCGGGCTTAGAGCAGACCGGCCTTCTGGAGCTTCATCAGGTCCTCGGTTTCGAGGGTCTCGCCTTCCTTGAACTTCTGGTAGATTTCCTCGGCTTCGGCCTTTGCAGCCTCGCGTTCTTCGGCACGCGAGTCCTTGCGCTGGCGTTCTTCCTTCTTGTCGAGTTCGCGGAGGCGCTTTTGGACGCGGACGAAGTCCTCGTGGTGACGGTCGGCCGCTTCCTGGGCTTCGACGAAGAGCTCGTGCATCTCGTCGGCCTTGTCACGGATGTCGTCGGCCTCGCGGTAGGCCTCGATCATCTGGTTGTGGTGCTCCTGTGCGTCGTCGGCCAGCTCGGTCACCTTCTGGTGGTGCTGGGACGCTTCGGAGCGAACCTCTTCGGCCTCTTCGATGAGTGCTTCGAGGTCACCACTTTCTTCGACCTTCTCCTTCTTCTGGCGGAGTTCGTCGCGCTTGTTCTCGATCTTCTCGATGAGTTCGCGCTCGTCTTCCGTCGAGAGAACTTCGGTCTGTTGGCGGAACTCGAGTTGTTCGATCTCCTCTTTGAGCTCGTCGATGTCTTTGCCATCGTCGAGTTCGAGGTCGCTCTTCATCTCGTCGACCTCGTCGAACAGCTCGTTTGCTTTCGCGTTGAGCTCGTTGCGTTTGTTCTTGTGCTCCTGCACCTGCGAGTTCATCTCGTCGCGCTGCTCGCGGTGCTTCTGGGCCTCGTCGACCTTCTCGCGTGTCATCGCGTTGAGGTCGTCGCGCTTCGATGCGCGCTCAGAGGCCATCTGGTTCAGTTCGTTGCGGCGGTCACGGAGTTGACCGGCAAGTTTGATAAGTTCGCCTTTGGAGCCGTTCTCGAGCTTTTCTTCTGGGAGATCGATGTTTCGTGACTCTTTGAGTTCTTGGACATCGAACTCGTTGAGCACTTCCTGCTTCGTTACCATGCGTAATCAATCCTCGATACCATCACCGCTCCGGACGTGGCGGCCGCTCGTTGCGTGCAATCGACCGTGGATAAGAATTCCCGATCATTCTGCGTGCTATGCCGCCGGAACGCCGGAGGCGCTCAGGTACATGTTCATACAGGCCTGTGGCTAATAAATACTTCGGTGGGTAAACGGGTGAAAACAGTTACCACACCGCCCACAACAGCCGTATATGGCATGTTAGCCATTACCAAGGAAGTATATAAACGCAGGTCGAATCGGGGAGGATAAACCGAGGCGACACCCACGTCGTGGCATGGAAGAGGTCATTCGCGCACGCGGCCACGAACACGTCAGCGCCGAGCACGCGAGTACGTTCGAAGTGACGAGTGACGACTGGTTGACCCCTGCTGGCGACTGCATCCTCGCCATCGACGCAGACCGCACTCCCGCCGACTTCGGCGACGAGTTCGTCGACGCGTGCCAGTCTCACGACGCCACGATTACCGTGACCGTCCGCGTGGACGCGGGCGAGCGCACGCACGAACAGACGGTTCGTGGCCGTGGTCACCCGGACCTCACGTTCGACGGCGACCGAAGCATCGTCTTCCGAACCAGCGACTACGTGGACGACCGAACCGGGATGGTCGGTGCGGAACACGCCGCCGACGGGTTCGACGACGAACTCGTCTCGGCACTCGCCGACGGTGCCGAACTCACGCTGACTATCACCGTCGCGTAACCACGGACTTCGCCACTCCACCGACGAGGGCGAGACGAGTGGGGCTTTTCTCTGTTGGGTCGTAACTGCCGACTATGCCCGACGAACCGTCCGAGAACATCAGCGGTGGCCCCGGCGGCGGTGGCCAAACGACTGCGTTCGAGGCCGCCGACCCGTCGTCGGCGACTCGTGCGGAAGTGGTCGTGGACCGACTCGGCGACCGATACTGGCGGAAAGCCTACGGGGGGCAGGGTGGGTTCGAGTGTCTCGTCCGAACGATTCTCAGCCAGAACACGAGCGACAAAGCCAGCCAACCTGCACACGACACGTTGATGGCGCGGTACGGTGGGAGTTCGGACCTCGCCGAGTCGCTCGCCGCCGCGGACCGCGAGGAACTCGTCGATGCCATCCGCTCGGCCGGCCTCTACAACCAGAAGTCGAAACTCATCATCGGGGTTGCCGAGGAGGTACTGGCCGACTTCGGAAGCGAAGGCGACTTCGACAGATACGTGCGCGAGGCGTCGCCCTCGGCGGTTCGGTCACGTCTCCTCGAGATGAAGGGCGTCGGCCCGAAGACGGCAGACTGCGTGTTACTCTTCGCGGGCGGGCGCGGCGGAATCTTCCCCGTCGACACCCACGTCCACCGAATTTCGCGACGACTCGGCCTCGCACCCGCCGACGCCGACCACGAGGCGGTTCGGGAGTATCTCGAACGGGACGTGCCGGCCGAGAAGTGCGGGTTCGGCCACACCGCGATGATTCAGTTCGGTCGCGAGTTCTGTACGGCCCGAAAACCGGCGTGTCTCGACGGACCGGAAGCGTGTCCCATGGCCGACGTGTGCGAGCAAGTGGGTGTGTCCCCGGAGACGGGCGACGTCGTCGACCCCTCCGAAGCGGTGAAGAGTGACTGACACCTGACCACTCGCCCTCTCGACCGGATTCTCGTGTCGAGAGACGCTACTCCGCGTCGCCGCCGTCCAACGAGTCGACTGTCGTCTCGAAGATTTCCTTCGCGTCTTTGTTCAGGTCGCCCATCACCGCGTTGCGGCCGAGAGAGTCCGCCGCGATGCCGACGCTCCCGGACCCGGCGAGTGGGTCGAAGACGGTGTCTCCCGGTTCCGAGTAATGCTCCAAGAGCACCTTCACGATTTCGAGGGGGAGTCGCGTCGGATACTTCGGCATCTCTTTGAGGTAGTCTCGTTTGACCGGAATCGTCGAGAGGTTCGCTTCGCCCTCCTGACAGTGGTCGTAGGAACACTCGTTAGAGTAATACCAGTCGTCTCCCTTGACGACCCAGAAGATTTCGTAGACGTTGTGGGCGGGGCGACGAGTGCAGTACGGCGCGAAGTTGTACGACCAGTAGAGTTTGCCCTCCAGCGTCATCGTCGGGTGGTTCTCGATGATACTGTGGACTCTCGCGCTGTTGTTCCACCCGGAGAAGATGAGGCCCTGCCCCTCGTCGTGGGTGTTTTCGGCGACGACGTCGAGGAGTTCGGTGATTCGCTCGCCGTAGTTCGTCTCGTCCCACTCGACGTACCCATCGACGACCCGGTCACCCGCCCGATTGTAGTTCTTCGCCTTGCCGTCGTAATCGATTCCGAACGGCGGGTCCGTGATAACGAGGTCAGCGTCCACCCCGCTCCAATCACTCATATCCGCCAATCGATATTCCACAGTACGTGTACACTCTCCGTCGGGATATGAGTATTACTTACTCCACGGATTATAAATCATCCAATCGAGAGCGGTGTGGATAAAAATCTCGAACACGGGGAAAGCGAGTGACCACACGCGGCGGGACGGGCAGCACTGAACGCGACGGGACGGTCAGCACTGCTTCGTCTGTATACCGTCGACCGGCGACCCCTCGTCTCGGTACGACGAATCGATGCCGGACGACGCGAACATCGGGAGGTTCAACGAGAAGTCGTAGACGACGCTGAACCGCGAGAAGGGGTTCGAGAGGAACGCCGTCGCAGGGCCCACACCGTCGAACGCGACACCGGTGCGGAGTTGGACGATAGTCGTCTCACCGATGTCGCCACGCGCCTCCATCCCGAATCCACCCGCGTTCCCGAGGTTCTCGAACAGCGAAAGGAAGACCACGAGGTCGATGCCCGCAGTATCACTGCCGATATCGAACTGGTGGCCCTCGCCGGGGAAGCACGGTGACGTGGGGCCACTCGCGGCAGCGACGGGCGCAGTAGCGACAGCGACGACGACGAACAACGTCAAAGCCACACGAATCGCAGCGACCATACCGTCGCTACTTCGTTCTGGTAATTAAGGCTACGTAGACGTTCTCAGGATTGATACGAAACGACGACCACGGGGGTGGTCACGCGTCGCCGTCCAACTGGTCGACGAGTTCGTCGAGAACGGCGTCTGCACTCGCGAGGTTGGTCGCGAGGGGAGTCTGGTGAACGTCGCAGATACGCAACAGTGCAGTGATGTCGGGTTCGTGTGGTTGGGCGGTCAGCGGGTCGCGGAGGAAGATGACGCCGTCACACGTCTCACTGGCAATCTCCGCGCCGATTTGCATGTCGCCGCCGAGAGGACCCGACTGTTTGCGTTCGATGTCGAGTCCGGTCGCGTCGATGAGGCGTTGCCCTGTCGTCCCCGTCGCCATCAGTTCGAACCGTTCGAGGTCGGACTTCCGTTCGTTCGCGAACTCGATGAGGTCGTCTTTCTTCTCGTCGTGAGCGATAAGTGCGAGGCGCATGGATGTTTCTCGTTCGAGAGTCGTGATTAATGTTCGCCACGACAGCGTCAGAAAGCGTCTGCGACAGTGAACGCTCGCAGTAGTACCGTTACTTGAATCGGAACGTCTCGAGGTTCTTCGGCGCGAACGTCCGCATGTTGTAGTTGTGGTAGAGCGCCGACGAGAGGTCCTGTACGGAGCGTTCGTCACCGTGGACACAGAGCACCTTCTCGGGACGCGGGTTCATCGTCTTGATGAAGTTTTCGAGGCCCTGCCGGTCGGCGTGACCGGAGAATCCGTCCACCGTCTCGACGTCCATCTTGAGTTGCAGCGTGTTCGACCGGCCAGAGTTGTCTCGGTCGTTGACCGGAATCTCGTCCCACCCGTTCTGGATGCGACGGCCGAGGGTCCCTTGTGCCTGGTACCCGACGAAGACGAGTCTGGATTTCGGGTCGGGACCGACGTGGCGGAGCCACGACATGATGGGCCCGCCGGTGACCATCCCCGACGTCGAGAGGATAATCGCCTGGTCGCCGTCAGCGACGTCCTGTCGTTCTTCTTCGCCGCCGTCGATGTGGTTGAACTCCTCTGCGAGGAACGGGTTTTCGTCCTCGTGGAAGATACGGTCACGGAGTTCGTCACGGAGGTACTCGGGATACGTGGTGTGGATGGCCGTCGCTTCCCAAATCATCCCGTCCAGGTGGACGGGCATCTTCGGGATTTTTCCGTCACGCATGGCCTGTTCGAGCACGAGCATAATCTCCTGGGACCGACCGACTGCGAACGCCGGGATGACGACTTTCCCGCCGCGGTCGTACGTCTCGTTGATGACTTCGATGAGCCGTTTTTCGGAGTCTTCCTGGTCGGTCTGGTAGTCGTTTCGACCACCGTAGGTGGATTCGAGGACGAGCGTCTCGACGCGCGGGAAGTCGTTGACTGCGCCGTTGAACAGACGCGTGTCGTCGTAGTGGATGTCACCGGAGAACGCGACGTTGTAGAGGCCGTCACCGATGTGGAAGTGCGAGACGGCCGACCCGAGGATGTGACCCGCGTTGTGGAAGGTGAGTTTCACGTCGGGGGCGATGTCGGTCACGTCGCCGTATTCGAGCGGGATGGTGTGCTTGATGGCCTCGCGAACCATCTCCGACTCGTACGGGGGTGTACGGCCTTCTTTCGAGGCCACGTCGAGGTAGTCGAGCGTGAGCAAGCCCATCAGGTCGCGCGTCGGTTCCGTCGTATAGATTGGGCCGTCGTAGCCGTACTTGAAGAGAAGCGGAATCAGTGCAGAGTGGTCGAGGTGAGCGTGAGTGAGGACGACGGCGTCGAGCGAATTCGCACCCGACCCGAGCGCTTCGGGAACCTGCAGATACGGGACGTCGTCGGACCCGGGTTTGTCCCCGCAGTCGATGAGGATACGCGTCTCGGGCGTCGAGAGGATGAACGACGCACGACCGACTTCGCGGCAGCAGCCGAGCGTCGTGATACGAACCCACTCGTCGTTCGAGAGTTGTTCGCGGTGAATCTGCCGCCCCGTTCGTTCGAGGATGCGGCGTCGGTCCTCACGTTCCTGTTTCAAGAAGTTACGAACGTTCGAAACGGTCGACGACTCGATTGGTGGCGTGCGAACGACTTCGGGCGTCCACCCGACTTCCTGTGTAATCTCTCTCAGCGTCGACCCGTGACGGCCGATGACCATCCCCGGTTTCTGGGCCTCGATGACGACTTCGCCCGTGTCGGCGTGGAAGTCTAAATCGGTGACGCCCGCTTCCTCCGGGATGACGTTCATAATCTGCGGTTCGGCCTCGCGTGGGTCCGACAGGACGTCGGGGTCGGGGCGAACCGTGATCCGCTTTCGAAGTTTACTCGCGAGTTTCCGAATGAGGTCGCCGTTCTTGGCGAACTTCTTCGGGTCACGCGTGTAGACGACGAGTTCGGGACCCTCGTACTTGACGTCGGAAACCGAGATGTCGCGTGGGAGTTCGTTCGTAATCTCTGCCTTCAGATTCTCGAGTTGTTTATCTACGGAACTCATAGTTACGAGCGACCTATCCGGACCATCGCCGGTAGGTCTCGGGAACCGCTGCCTCAGGAGCGTTAACGCGAGACGGTCCACACGTGGTGGTTCCGTTCTCGGTCGACTGCGAAGAGAGCATAGTGAACTGAATACGGTGGTATCTCGACCGCGGGAAGAGGCAGGGAAAACCCGCTTATCCGAGTGTACCGTTTCGTCAGTATAAAACCCTTCGCAAAACCGAAGCATATCGCCGCCTTTCGGAGTACCATGGAACTCACTCCTGCGGCCGTCACCGAGGAACATCGGTGGGTTCGTGACCGGGCAGACGTCGTCGTCCCACTCATCAACGAGACCCGAGGACGACTCGGTGAGATATTCGACACCGACGTAGGCGAAATCGACGAAGCGACCTACCTCGCGGCCGTCGACGAGGTATTTGCCCACGGCGACGTCGGCGTCAACGTCGCTGCCTACGTGCGAATCCTCCGTGAGTTAGACGTCGACGGCGACTATCCGGGCTTCATCGTCGACGAAGTGCTCGGTCGGAAACTCGCGTCGACCATCGCTGGCGGTGACCCACTGGGCTTGCTCGCGGAGGCGACGTTTCACTTCGCAGACGTGGCAGTCCACACGGACGGCCCCGCCGGACGCGACGATTTAGACGCCGCACTCGCCGCCGGATTCCAGACTCGCCTCCCCGGGTGGTCGTGGCGCGAGCGAGACTCGCCGTTCGACAGTCATCTCTGACGTCGCCGAAAAACCTGACCGAGAAGGAAACCAGTGGCCGACTACCACTCGACTGCCATCGGCCCACTCGGCCACACCGGTTCGACCTGCGTGTCGAGTTCGTCCACCCGCGACCGAAGTGCACCGACACACTCCTCGCACGCGGTGACGTGTGAGAGGACTCCGTCTTCGTACTCTGCCATGACTGCGCGCGGGGCGCGGCGCGACAGGCGTTCGGGTCCCATCCGACCGACACAGCGACTCACGGGGTCACCTAGTCCCTGGAGTTCGTCGCCTCGGTTCGCACACCACCGAGCGAACGACTGCAGTTTGTCGCGGGCGCGACGCTCTCTCGGTGAGACACGCCCCGAGACATCGACGAACTTGTCCCACGTCTCGACCGTGTACCCGTCGATGACGCCGCGTTCGACGGCCTCGTCGAGTCGTTCGGTCACCGGTTGGAACTCGCGTCGCTTCCCACTACGCACCCACAGTTCGACCTCTAGCGACCGATGTCCGTGCCTCGTGTGCCTGTCGCTCTTGGTACTGTCTATTGCTAACACACCATCCACCAATTCAGAGGTACGGTATCGGTCATTATGTAGCTATGTGTCGTTCCAAAGAGGTGACAATCGAAGAAGATTGGTGATGTGAGAGACAGGTTCGTCGGGCCGGCAGTGGGACGCCGGTGTCCGGCCCCCTTCGGGGCGTTTAAGGGTTCGCTACGGCTACCGATGGGCAATGAGCGACGAGCAGGAACTCGGAATCACCGAGTCGAAAGAGTACAACACGGGCGAGTGGTACGCCGAGGTCGTCCAGAAGGCGGGCCTCGCGAACTACGGTCCCGAAGGAATGAGCGGGTTCATCGTGACGCGCCCGCGTGCGTACGCCCTCTGGGAGTCCATCCAGAACTACCTCGACGGCCTGTTCAAAGACACCGGCGTCCAGAACGCGTATTTCCCGCTTTTCATCCCCGAGAGCTACCTCGAACGCGAGAAGGAAATCGTCGAGGGGTTCGACCCCGAAGTCGCGTGGGTGACCCACGCGGGTCGAGACGAACTCGAGGAACGCCTCGCCGTCCGACCGACCTCCGAATCTATCATCGCACCGTACATGGCGCAGTGGGTCCGCAGTCACCGTGACCTGCCCCTGCGCGTGAACCAGTGGGCCTCCGTCGTTCGCTGGGAGGCCACCGAGACGAAACCGTTCTTCCGGACGAAAGAGTTCCTCTGGCAGGAGGGCCACACCGCACACGCCACCCACGACGACGCGTGGGACGAGACGATGACCCGCCTCAAGCAGTACGAGTCGGTCTACGAGGACCTGCTGGCGATTCCCGTCCTTCGCGGGGCCAAGCCCGAACACGACAAGTTCCCCGGCGCGCACACGACGACGACGGTGGAAGCGCTCATGCCCGACGGCAAGTCGGTGCAGGCAGGGACCTCACACCACCTCGGCACGTCGTTCGCAGAGGCGTTCGACCTCACCTACACGACCGAAGCCGAAGACGAAGAACCCGCCCACACCACCTCGTGGGGACTCTCGTGGCGTTCGCTCGGGGCGCTCATCATGACGCACTCCGACGACCAGGGTCTCGTCTTACCGCCGACAGTCGCTCCCGAACAGGTCGTCATCGTCCCCATCTGGCAGGCCGACACGCAGGAGAAAGTCCTCGAATACGCCGAGGAAATCGAAGCAGAACTCGAAGAAGCGGGCGTCCGCGTCGAACTCGACGACAGGGACGAACGCAATCCCGGGTTCAAATTCAACGAGTGGGAACTCAAGGGCGTCCCCGTCCGCTTCGAGATCGGCCCGAACGAAGTCGACGACGGCGTCGTCACCGCCGTCCACCGCCCCGACGGCGAACAGGTCGAACTCGACCGTGAAAACATCGCAGAGGCTGTCGTCGAGCAGTTCGACGAAGTGTACGCGAAACTCTACGCCGCCGCCGAAGAGAACCTCAAGGAGAACGTGCGCGAAGCCTCCTCGCGCAACGAGATTCTCGGCACTATCGGCCAGCACGGTGGCTACGTGAAAGCCCCGTGGTGTGGCAAAGAATCCTGTGAAGAGGAGATTAAAGAGCAAATCGCCGCGGAAATCGTCATGGTTCCCCTCGACGACGAGGAGAGCGAAATCCACGACGGCGAAGCGTGCGCCGTCTGTGGAGAGCCCGCAGAAGAGACCGCCTACTTCGCGAAGTCCTACTGAGCCGACAGTAGCGCGGTTCTACACGGTTAATTATATTCTTCGGCATGTGTCGAACTGTGTATAGTGTCTATACCAATTCTCGATATACCCTTATATGATATTGTAACACCCTTATGGTTTCAGGAAAAGGTGCTTATGGAGGTAGTGAATTTACAGAGGTATGACCAAGCCACACATAGACGCACCCCCTGCTCGTTCCGGGCTAGCTGACCCGACCGACGAGCGCTCGAACTGCGGCGTTGGGGCCGTCGTAGACCTCGAAAACGGCTCTTCGCACCGAGTCGTCGCGGACAGTCTCGAACTCCTCGAAAACCTCGAACACCGCGGCACCACCGGGGCCGAGGAGAACACTGGCGACGGCGCAGGCATCCTCATCCAGCGACCTGACGCCTTCTTCGAAGCAATCGTCGAAGACGACCTCCCCGACCTGTACGCGGCGGGGTCCGTCTTCATGCCAACCGACGACGACGTCCGCGAACGCGTCTCGGCGGTTGTCGAAGAATCACTCGAAGACCACGGCCTGTCCGCCTTCCACTGGCGCGACGTGCCGACGGACAACTCCGGACTCGGCGCAACCGCACTGGAGTCGGAACCCGACGTCTGGCAGATACTCGTCGAACCCGCGGCCGAGATGGACGAAGACGAGTTCGACCGAGCGCTCTACGTCGCTCGGCGCGCCGCCGAGAAGGCAGTCGAGTCGCTGACCCTCGCCGGTGCAGGCCGATTCTACGTCTGTTCGCTCGACCGCAAGACGCTCGTCTACAAGGGACTGCTCACGGCCGAACAGCTCCCGAACTACTACCCCGACCTGCAGGACGAACGCATCGAGACGGAACTGGCACTCGTCCACGCCCGTTTTTCGACCAACACGCTGGGCGCGTGGCACCTCGCCCACCCGTACCGACAGGTCATCCACAACGGCGAGATAAACACCATCCGCGGCAACGTCAACTGGATGCGCGCCCGCGAGACGGACCTCCAGCACGAGGCGTTCGGCGACGACATCGAGACGCTCAAACCGATTACGAAGGCCGACCAGTCGGACACCGCGAGCGTCGACAACGTGGTCGAACTCCTCCTCAAGAGTGACCGAGAACTCCCGCACGTCCTCCGGATGCTCATCCCCGAAGCGTACCGAAACGACGGCGCGATGGAGCAGTCGCGCCGCGATTGGTACGACTTCCACGCCTCGCTGGTCGAACCGTGGGACGGCCCCGCGCTCGTCGCGGCGACTGACGGCGACCGTATCGCCGCCGTCCTCGACCGAAACGGCCTGCGTCCGTGCCGATACGAAGTGACCACCGACGGCCGTCTCATCGTCGCGAGCGAAGTCGGCGCACTCGACACCGACCCCGCAGAACTGGAGTCACGCGGCCGTCTCCGCCCCGGTGAAATCTTCATGGCCGACCCCGAGGAGGGACGGGTCATCCCCGACGCCGAAGTGTTCGAGTCGCTCACCGACGAGAAGTACGGCGACTGGGTACGCGACAACCAGCGTCACCTCGACGACATCGCCGACCACACCGACACGAACGCCCGCGGCAACGTCGAGGCGCTTCGCGCGACGCAGGCGTCGTTCGGCTACACCCACGACCAACTCAACCACATGATAGAACCGATGGCCCGCGACGGGAAAGACCCCGTCGGGTCCATGGGTGACGACACACCGATTTCGGTGCTGTCGGACTTCAACCGACCGCTGTTCACCTACTTCAAACAGCTGTTCGCTCAGGTCTCGAACCCGCCAATCGACTACATCCGCGAGAAACTGGTGACGAGTCTCGAAGCACGACTCGGCCACCAGCGCAACCTCCTCGACGAGTCCGAAGCCCACGCACGACAACTCGTCCTCGACTCGCCCGTCCTCACGGACGCCCAGACGGACGCCATCAAGGAGATGGACGGCGACATGCAGAGCGTCGTCGTCGACATCACCTACGAGCGCGGGGCTGACCTCGAAGACGCAATCGAAGACGTGCGCGAGGAAGCCAAGGCGGTCATCGAAGACGGCGCGGACATCGTCGTCCTCTCCGACCGCAACGTCGGCCCGGACCGGGTCGCCATCCCCAGTCTGCTGGCGACCGGTGCAGTCCACCACAGTCTGGTGCGCAACGGCCTGCGCAACCACGCTGGCCTCGTCGTCGAATCGGGGGACCCACGCGAAGTCCACCACCTCGCGACGCTCGTCGGATACGGCGCGGGCGCGGTGAACCCGTACCTCGCCTACCAGACCATCGGCGACATCGTCGCCGGCCCCGACGGGGCAGACGAAGCGGCCGCAATCGAGGCGTACATCCAGGCCCTCGAAGATGGCCTCCTCAAGACGATGGCCAAGATGGGCATCTCGACGGTGGAGAGTTACCGCGGTGCACAAATCTTCGAAGCGGTCGGCCTCAGTTCCGACTTCGTCGCCGAGTACTTCGAAGGCACCGAGATTCGGACCGAAGGTATCGGAATGGACGTCATCGAGAACGACCTGCTCACGCGACACGCCGCCGCGTTCGGGTCGGACCCCAAACTCGAACGCCAAGGCGAGTACGAGAACCGGTCGTCCGGCATCCGACACGGCTGGAACCCCCAGACCGTCGGGACGCTCCAGCAGGCCGTCCGCGCCGGCGACTACGAGAGGTACAAGGAGTTCGCGCAGTTGGTCAACGACCAGTCCGAACAGTTGCTGACGCTCCGTGGCCTCCTCGAATTCGACCCGGACCGCGAACCCGTGGATATCGACGACGTCGAATCCGTCGAGTCCATCGTCAAGCGCTTCTCGACTGCCGCGATGTCGCTCGGGAGTCTCTCGCCGGAGGCCCACGAGAACAACTCCATCGCCATGAACCGCATCGGCGGCAAGTCCAACTCTGGCGAAGGTGGCGAACCACCGGAGCGCTTCGACACGGAAAAGGAGTGTAACGTCAAGCAGGTCGCATCCGGCCGCTTCGGCGTCACCTCCCACTACCTCTCGTCGGCCGACGAGATTCAAATCAAGATGGCACAGGGCTCGAAGCCCGGCGAAGGTGGCCACCTCCCCGGCAAGAAGGTAAACGAGATGATTGCTCACGTACGCTACGCGACGCCGGGCGTCGGCCTCATCTCCCCGCCGCCACTGCACGACATCTACTCCATCGAAGACCTGAAGCAACTCATCTTCGACCTGAAGTCGGCCAACCCCGACGCCGACATCAACGTCAAACTCGTCTCCGAGGCGGGTATCGGAACCATCGCCGCCGGCGTCTCGAAGGCGAAAGCCGACGTCGTCCACATCTCCGGCCACGACGGCGGCACCGGTGCCTCGCCGAAGACGTCCATCAAGAACGCCGGCCTTCCCTGGGAACTCGGCCTCGCCGAGGCGAACCAGATGCTCCGCGCGACGGGGCTTCGCTCTCGCATCCGCGTCTCCGTCGACGGCGGCATGAAGACCGGCCGCGACGTCGCAATCGCCGCCCTCCTCGGCGGCGAAGAGTACATCTTCGGGACCGCTTCACTCGTCACCTCGGGGTGCGTGATGGCCCGTCAGTGCCACGAGAACACCTGTCCGGTCGGCGTCGCCACGCAGGACGAGAACCTGCGCCGCCGCTTCCCGGGCGAACCCGACCACGTCATCAACTACATGACGTTCATCGCGGAGGAACTGCGTGAAATCATGGCCGAACTCGGCTTCACCTCGCTCGACGAGATGGTCGGCCGGCCGTCACTCCTCCGCCAGATAGAGACGGACCACGAGAAGGCGAAGCATCTCGACCTCTCGGCGGTGCTCGCCGAACCTGAGTCGGGTGCCCGCCGGAAGACCGAAGACCAGGTCCACGCCGACGTCGACACGCACGTCGACCACAAACTCGTCGACGAGGCGAGCGAGGCGCTCGAACGCCGTGACCCGGTCGTCATCCACCGTGACCTCTCGAACGAGGACCGTGCGGTCGGTGCGATGCTCTCGAACCGCATCTCCAACGAGTACGGCGGCGATGGCCTGCCGGACGACACGATTCGCTGTGAGTTCTCCGGTATCGCCGGCCAGACGTTCGGTGGGTTCCTCGCCGACGGCGTCACGATGCGCCTCACCGGTGCCGCGAACGACTACGTCGGCAAAGGTCTCTCGGGAGGCCGCGTCGTGGTCCAGACGCCCGCCGAGGCCAACTACGCCGCCGCCGAGAACATCCTCATCGGCAACGTCGCCCTCTACGGTGCGACGCAGGGCGAGGCCTACATCAACGGCCTCGCTGGCGAGCGCTTCGGCGTCCGCAACTCCGGCGTGAAAGCAGTCGTCGAAGGCGTCGGCGACCACGGGTGTGAGTACATGACCGGTGGTGTCGTCGCCGTCCTCGGGGAGACGGGGCGCAACTTCGCCGCTGGCATGTCCGGCGGTGTCGCCTACGTCTACGACCCAGACGACGAGTTCGCCGCGAAGACGAACACCGGGATGGTGACGCTCGAAGAGGAACTCGACGAATCCGACGTGACGATGCTCACGCGTCTGGTCGAGAACCACCGCGAGTACACCGACTCGGACCGTGCCGCCGAACTGCTGGACGACTGGGAGCACGCGCTCTCGGACTTCGTGAAGGTGATGCCCGACGCCTACGCAGAGGTCATCGCCGAAGACTCCCAACAGGACGTGCGGTCCGAACTGCCGCCGAAAGCGGGTGCAATCGTCGACGCCAACGCAGACAAAGTCGGTGCGGCGACGACGAGCGACGACTGAACGACGCGCACCCCTCTCACCTCTTTTAGGAGACGCCCGCGAGGGAGAACTATGCCCCGTGAGTACGACAAACTCGTCCGCGACGACATCCCTCGAATCATCCGTGCGTCCGGGGAGACACCGGTCGTCCACTCCGCAGACGACGCGGAGTTCGACCAGCGACTGCGCGAGAAACTCGTCGAAGAGGCCGAAGAGTTCGCCGAGTCGGGGGCGACCAACGAACTCGCAGACGTGTTCGCCGTCGTCGACGCGATACTCGCACGACGCGACGAAGACTGGGAATCGGTCGAGACGATGGCGAACGAGAAGGCGGCAGAGCGCGGCGGGTTCGAGGACGGCATCGTCCTCGAACGAGTGGAGTGAGCACCTGGCCTCGAACCGGAATCCACCACCGATTCTCCCACGTTTTTCACCGCGCACCCCCTCGTCCGAATATGGACACCGCACTCGTCATCGGCGGCACACGCTTCATCGGCCGCCACCTCGTCTCCGAACTCCTCGACCACGACTACGACGTGACCATCTTCAACCGAGGGAACCACGACAACCCCTTCGCGGACGACGCGCGCGTCCAACACGTGCAGGGTGACCGAACCGACGAGGAGGCCCTTCGGACGGCGAAACTCACCGTCGAACCCGACGCCGTCTTCGACTGTGTGGCGTACAAGCCGAGAGAGGTTGTCACCGCCGTGGACCTCTTTTCCGACGTCGACGCCTACGTCTACATCTCCAGCGGGGCGGCCTACGGGACAGAGGAGATACCCAAGCGCGAGGGGAGCACCGACCTCTGTGACTGCACCGACGAACAGGCCTCCGACGACTCGCACGCGAGTTACGGTCCACGAAAGGCGGAGGGTGATCGCGTCGTCTTCGAGGCGGCGTCGCGCGGTATCAACGCGATGTCCGTCCGCCCGTGTATCGTCTACGGTCCTCACGACTACACTGAACGACTCGACTACTGGATCGACCGCGTGCTGAACTACGACCGAATCGTCGTCCCCGGCGACGGGACGAACATCTGGCACCGCGCCTACGTCGAAGACGTCGCCAGCGCGATGCGCGTCGTCGCCGAAGAAGGGACGGCGGGCGAGGCGTACAACGTCGGTGACCGTCGACTCGTGACGCTCGAAGAGATGGTCGACGTCATCGCTGACGCCGCGGGGACCGACGTCGAAGTCGTCCACGCGGGCGAACGCGAACTCGCTGCAGCGGGCCTCCAGATGGCCGATTTCGTCCTCTATCGAGACTACCCGCACGTCCTCTCGACGGAGAAACTGGCCCGACTCGGGTGGGAGTCGACACCCGTCGACGAAGCGATGCGCCGGTCGGTCGAAGCACATCACGAGAGCGAGCGAGACGGGTCGAAACACGACCCTGGACGAGACGCAGAAGAGCGCGTGCTCTCGATTCTCGACACGCTCTGAGCCACCGCTGGAAGGGCGAAAGCGACACCGAAAGAACGCGGCGACACGCTACGGCGTCGTCACGAAGCGGTCACCGAAAACCGACTCCGGTGTCTGTGACGCTTACTGGAATCCGTCTTCGTGGTCCATCTCGGGGACTTCGTCTTCTAACCACTCCCGGAACCACTTGACGCGCTTGAGTCGCTGGTGTGCGATGCTCTCGGCCCTGTCGCTTTCGAGACGCCGCGAGGCGTCGCGGCCACGTTCGAAGACGCGTTCGACCATCTCGGCGGCGTCCATGTGCGTTCGGGCCTCGTACCCCATCCGCAGGAGCATCAGCGCGGTTCCGTTGGCACCGATTTTGTCGAGGATGTCCGCCTCGATGAGACACCGCGTTTCGAGCGCAACGTCCTGGAGCGACCCCTGATAGGAGTGGTCGGCGACGACCTGACACACCTGTTCGACGAACGACTCGGGGTAGTCGCCGTGCGTGTCGAGGAACTCGCGTGCGACGCGGGCACCCTCTTCGGCGTGGACTTCCTGTTCTGCTTCGAGTTTCGAGATGTCGTGGAAGAGCGCTGCGACGCGGACGACGTCTACGTCTGCTCCCTCGCGTTCTGCGATATCGGTTGCGAGCGAGACGACGTTGAGAATGTGGTTGAACCGGTACTCCGCGGAGTGCCACGGGTACCATCGCATTCGTCCACCGTCGTCTTCGTTCTCGACGCTCGCGGAGAGATAATCCGAGACGAACCGCTTCATGTCCTCGAACTCGGCGTCGGAGACTGCCCCCTCTTTGATTTCAACGCCCACAGTACCACCTCTGTAGGAGTTGGCGATTACGTGTTCTCATTATACAGAATGAGGACCGTTCTACTCTTAGGCGTTACGACAAGGAGAGTCGCCAAAACGCCGTCGTCGCCCGAACTCGTGCGTCTCGCGGCGGCCATTGGTAGTTGCTGACAACCCGATGGAGTGCGTTTCGAGATGGCTACACCTATCTCGTCGCCCTTCTTGGCACACCACATGACCGACGCACGCTATCTCGAAGACGCGACGCGCCTCACGTTCGAGGCGACTGTCGAGGCGGTCCGCGGCACCGACCGAGTCGTCCTCGACCAGACGTACTTCTACCCGACAGGTGGCGGGCAACCACACGACACGGGGGCGCTCGCCACGGACGACGCCGAGTGGGCGGTCACCGACGTCCAGAAACGAGACAGAATCGAACACGTTGTCGACGGGGACGCACCCGAACCGGGGACGACGGTCACAGGACGAATCGATGCCGAGCGCAGACGCGCACACATGCGCTACCACACCGCCCAACACCTGCTCTCTGCAGTGCTCCTCTCTGAGTTCGACGCGGAGACGACCGGCAACCAACTCTACGCCGACCACGCGCACCTCGACTGCGCTTACGACCGATTCGACGACGACGACCTCCACCACATCGAATCGAGACTCAACGAACTCGTCTCGTCCGACCTCCCAGTCCGGTGGTACACGCTCGACAGAGACGAGGCGGAGGCGACGCTCGACCCCGACCGAACGCGACTCAACCTCCTCCCCGACTCGATTCGGGAGGTCAGAATCGTCGAAATCGGCCCCGAGGACGACCCGTTCGACAGGACTGCCTGTGCAGGGACGCACGTCGAATCGACCGGTGAAATCGGAACGGTCGTGCTCACCGGTCGCACGACACAGGGTGCTTCACACGAACGCATCGACTTCGTACTCGAATGAACGTCCGACAGGTCATCCCGAGAGACGCCATTCCGAGCGTCGATGCCCCCTCGTTCACCGACCGCTACGAGGGCCCCGAGGACGACGACGTCATCTCGCTCACGGTCGGTGACGAGACGCGTGCCTATCCGATTCGGTATCTCCACTACCACGAAATCGTCAACGACGTCGTCGACGGCGTCCCCGTCGCCGTGACGTGGTGTCCGCTCTGCGGGAGCGCCGTCGTCTACGACCGACGGGTAGCCGGTCACTCCCTCGAATTCGGCGTCTCCGGAAAACTCGCGGACGACGACCTGGTGATGTACGACCGTGAGACCGAATCCGAGTGGAAACAGTCGCTCGGAACGTGTATCGCGGGCGAACTCGAAGGGACCGAACTGTCCGTCCTCCCCGCAGCGGTCACGACGTGGCAGGCGTTCACCCAGACGACTCCCGACGGCAGCGTCATGGCACCGCCGGGCGGCGCGAGTGAGGCGGCAGCAGACGGTGACGACCCCAAACCCATCGACTACGACATCCAGCCCTACGAACGGTACTTCGAGGCGGACGGGTTCGGCCTCGGGGCACATCGTGGAACCGGTGGTCGCGACTGGGACGAAACACTCGGCGGCATCGGCCCGAAATCGGTCGTGCTCGGCCTCGAACTCGACGGCGTCCCCGTGGGCGTTCCGCTCTCTGTCGTCGAATCTGCCGGCGGCGTCGTCACACTCGACGTGGGCGACCAATCGGTCGTAGTCTTCGCCACCGACGCAGGTATCCACGCCTTCTCGAACCCCGGCCTCGCGTTCGAACCCACGGCCGACGACAGGACCTTCCGTGCCGACGGGACGACGTGGGACGGGGTGACAGGTGCTGCGATAGACGGGCGGACGCTCGGCCGTCTTCCCGCACGCCGTCTCTTCGCGTTCGCGTGGCGCGACGACCACGGGTCAGACGCGTTCTATCTCGGCTGATTCCCTCCTATCCGCCGGTCACGTCGTCGGTTCGCAGACGTACCCGTCTCGCACTGGGACGAGTTCGTAGTCGTGTCGACGGAGCAGGTCCTTCGCCGCCGATTCGTCGTGGTCACCTCTCCCCTCGTGAAGTTCGAAGTAGACTTTCGGTCGGTGTTCTTCGAGGACCGTCTCCGCACCACGCAGGACGTTGAGGCCGTACCCCTCGACGTCTATCTTCAGATGGTCCGGTGGGGGGACGTCGCCGTCGTCGACGAGCGTGTCGAGACACCGCATCTGAACTGCTTCGGTGTCGACGATACGCGCCGTCCACGCGCTCGCGTGTGCAGGCGAAAACGAACCAAGTTCGTCGTAACTCGAGACGTGGAACGGACGCGCCTCGTCTCGCTCGCCGAGTCCACACTCGACCACGTCGACGCGAGGTCCGAAGCCGTTGACTTCGACGTTTGCACGTAACTGTGACGCGACGTCCGAGTTCGGTTCGATAGCGACGACGCGGACGTTCGGTGCTTTCGCCGCCGCCGCGAGGGTGTAGGTTCCCGTATTCGCCCCCACGTCGACGACGACGTCACCGTCTCGAAGATACAACAACAGGGCTTCGAGGAGAACGTCGTTTCCGTGTCGGTTGTACAGTTCGTAACTCAGAAACGACGCTTGCCCGACGTTCTTCTTCGTCGCCACCAGTCTCCGCCGGTAGTTCGTGCGAACGAGCGCGTAATGGACCAGGAATCCGAGGTGACGGAGCGCGGAGATGGGGTGGAGGGACGACACCTTATTGATTTGTCATAGTGAGTCGATAAAAATTGCTCGGGATTGTCGTCACCAGTGTCACGAACCCCAGTCGTCGAGACGACGTGCGGCCCAGTTCGCACCGACGACGATGGGGACGAACGAGAGGAGTCCTCCCGTCGCGGTGACGGCGACGAGTCGAGCGTCGACGACGCCAGCGGCGAACAGTCGCCAGTAGAGAAACAGCGACGACGGTACGACCACGAGAACCGCAGTGACGACGCCCGGTGTGTATCCGCGGAGGAGTGCCGACTGCCCGAGGTGGACGAATGCGTGGAGAAAGTAGCCTCCCAGTATCGTTAGGTAGACGACGAGGCCGACTCCCGTCGGGTCGAGCGTGCCTGCAATCGTCGCGCCGACGACGATGCACCCGACGAGTCCGACGGCGAGCGTGTACTGACGGCGAGTCGACGCGAGTACCGCTACCAGTCGCTTCTGGACACCGAACCCGGACGTCTGACCGTCGATTCGACGCGTCCATCGCCGTGACCACGGTTCGATTGTCAGAATTTCCTCGACGTCGTGGACGACCCAACTGATGGGGAGCACCCAGAGGAGGACGACGACAGAGAGACGTGGCGCGAGCATCGCTTCTTCGAGAGGACAGTCGGTGGCAGACGACACCTACGTTTCGAATGCCAACTCGATTCGTTCGACGTCCGACTCGCGGATTCGGTCGGGTGACGAACGAATCTCCTCGAGAGCCCTGAACGTTGCCTCGAACCCGTCTGCTTCGGGTGCCAACTCACCAGCGACTGCAGACCGGTCCAGTGCGTAGGTGATGAAGTAGAACGCGACTGTCGGCATCTCGGCGTGAAGTATCGTCAAAAACCGCAGGTCGTCGGGTGCTGCTCGGAGTCCAGTCTCCTCTTCGAGTTCTCTGAGGACCGCTTCTCTCGGCCCTTCGTCCGGCTTGACGTGTCCACCGGGGAGGCTCCAGACGCCTTCGTGTTGCGGTATCGGTTCGTCGAGGACGAGGGCGGTGTCGTCGTCGTGGACGACGACGTGGACGGCAGGGACGGCGGTTCTGGAGAGGACGAGGTCACACGACGGACACCACGGGTAGTCGTCGCCTTCGAACTCGGTGGTCCCCAGTTCGCTTCCACACCGATGGCAGTAGTCGGGTTCGACTGCGACAGAGTCGATATCGATTGCTTCGAAGTCGACCATATCTCGAGATATCACGGAGTAGATAGAAAACGTTGCCCCGAGGGCGTGTCAGGGGCGCGTCGGAAAGCTCACCGTTCGGCCTGAACCCCTGATTGTCCCGAACAAAAGAGATGGTGTATTTGTCGGGCCACGCCGTAGCTTCATGCGAGTTATTGTCTAGCGTAGAAGGCACAGAATCACACAACAGCTACGGGGGCAGTGACGGACGCGAACAACGGGGGCTACGTCGTATCCCACTGGCCACTAGGCGATTTCTCGTGAGGAGGCCCTCCGGCGGAGGCGAAGAAAGGAGGCCGACAGCGTAGCGAACGAAAGGTAGTCCCCAACTCAAGAGATGAACCGAGAACAACAACAAGACCCATCGGTAATGACCCGCCGCAAGGCGTTGCGAACAGGGCTCGCAGTATCGGGCGGACTCGTATTGGGGTCGTCGATGGGTGGAACAGTAGGCGCAAACGCGGGACTCTCCGTCAGAGCAGTCCCGATTAGTCTCTTCGTGCGTGCAGCAGACGACGCAGACCCGTCACCGATGCCGGACCCACAGGACCTGCTCGTCAACCGCGCAGGTGACTACCCGATTGACGACGGCTCGACAGTCGGACTGGATGGGTCGCACCAACTCACGTGGGGGGCGTTCAGGGCAATCCAGGGCAAGGCAAGACTGGTGGAGATGGCGGGAGGCACCGCGGTGGATATCAAGCTGTCCGGGTTGATACCCGGCGGAGTCTACACGGTGTGGGTAGTGAAATTCGCCCCACCGGGATTCGACGGTTCGACCCGAGATATCGCCACGGCACTGGCGAACGTCAACGGGCTAGGCTCACTCGGCGCAAACGACGGGAGTGAAAACTCCCTCCGCGTGTCCGGGTCGTCTGGAAGACTCTCTGTCTTCCATCCGAATGGCGCGCTCTCCGTATTCGGCAATGTCCCAGATGGACTCACCAACGGGTACGAGACACACCTCGTCGCGGCAGTCCACCTGGACGGACAGACGTACGGCCCGTTCCCCGACGGTGATGGAACCGGTGCGACAATCGTAGAACACGCCGCGTTCATCTTCGGGACCGGCGTCTGAGTCGTTTCGAACGAATGGCAGACGGGGCCGTACTTCGGCCTCGAATGCGTTTTTTGCCCACTCGACGATACCGGTGGCTCGCCATTCGATGCGTCACAGACGTCGTTGTCTCGGGCGGATTCGAACCTCAGTCGCTCACTTCGTTCGCTCCCTGATTCGAATCCGAGTTATGACTATTTGCTCACTGTCGTTCGCAAAATAGTCCCAGGCGGATTCGAACCGCCGTCAGCGGCTCCAAAGGCCGCTATGATTGGCCACTACACCATGGGACTTCGTTCACTCGTCCCATGTACCTCACAACCTCTCTGAGATTGCTCGACACCACGGGACTTCGCATTTACAGGTAGCGCGACGCCGACACAATAAGTTTACTTTTCGCCCCGGTCCGCAAAACGGCCGAATTCGACGGACGTGATAGGGTACCACGGCACTATGTAGGCCTTCCTGAGGCTCCTATCACCACTTGCTGACACCCATCTTAACTTCAGACCCGATTCCCGCAATCTTGGAACTTCTATGCAATAATATACCCTCAGAGGTCGTACGACTATCTGTGAGAAAGCCATGACTGGATATGCAATTGTACTCGAAGCGAGCACCCTCGAACGACTTCAGGCCGTTGGTAACATCGCAGCTATCGCCGCAGCATCTGATGTCCCCGTAGACATCTTCGCAACGATGGGAGGCCTCGAAGCGTTCGATAAAGAGCGTATCGAGTCGATGGACTACGAAGTGGGCGAAGTCGGACAGGCCATGATGGCAAACGAAGATGTCCAGATGCCGATGTTCTTCGAGAGCATCGCGCAGGCGAAAGACATCGGCCCACTGCACGTCTACGCGTGTGAACTGTCTATGGACATGCTTGGGAAATCTCTGGACGACTACCACGACGTCTTCGACGACGTGCTCGGCGTCTCAGGGTTCCTGACTCACGCCGAAGACAAGCAGGTCATCTTCGTCTAAGGACTACCTGCCGACGCAGTAATGTCAATCCAAACACAACACAAACACAAACCAAGACAATGAGCACATCAATTCAACCCGACGTGACCGTCGACTCCCGCGGTGCAACCTGCCCAGGCCCCCTCATGGACCTCATCGGCAAAGTGAAGAAAGTCGACGTCGGCACCGTCATCGAACTCAAGACGACCGACAGTTCGTCCAGCCACGACGTCCCCGAATGGGTCGAGAAAGCTGGCCACGAGATGCTCGACATCGTCGAGCACGAAGACGAGGACTACTGGTCCGTCTTCATCGAGACGACGAAGTAAGTAGTCGACCAGCGCGGCCACACGGCCGAACCAGCCAACATTATCCACATACATTATGACAGAACGAATTGTTATCGTCGGCGGCGGTACGGGTGGCTCAGTCCTTACCAACCGACTCACTGACGAACTCTCCCACGAAATCGACGCGGGCGACGTAGAGGTGACGCTCGTCAACGACACGCCGGAACAGACGTACAAGCCGATGTTCCTCTACATGGCCTTCGGCAAGAAGACCATCCACGACGCCCGTCGCCCCCTCTCGGACCTCGTCGACGTCCGGCGAGCCAACCTCGTCATCGACCGGGTCACCGGCATCGACACCGAGAGCAAGCATCTGACGCTCGAAAAAGACGGAGCAGGGCTCGACTACGACCACCTCGTACTCGCCATGGGTGCGAACCTCGCACCGGACGAAGTCCCCGGCCTCAAAGAGGGCGGACACCACTTCTACTCCCCCGACGGTGCCGAACGCCTCCGTGACGAACTCGCCACCTTCACCGAAGGACACCTCGTCCTCTCGGTCATCGGCGTCCCGCACATGTGCCCCGCCGCACCTGTCGAGTTCGTGCTGATGGCCGACGCGTGGTTCCGCGAGCGCGGTATCCGCGACCAGGTCGAGATTACGTACACCTACCCCATCCAGCGGGCACACGGTATCAAGTCCATCGCGGACTGGGCGACCGAAACCTTCGAAGAACGCGACATCAACTTAGAGACGTTCTTCAACGCCGAAGCGGTCGACCCCGACGCGAAGGTCCTCGAGACGATGGAAGGGACCGAACTCGACTACGACCTGCTCGTCGCCATCCCGCCGCACGCGGGCAGTGACCTCGTCATCGACGCCGGACTCGGTGAAGACGGTTGGGTCGAAGTCGACAAGAACACGCTCGAAGCCAAGAACGCCGACGACGTCTACGCAATCGGTGACGTGGCCGACTTGCCCACCTCGAAAGCGGGCAGTGTCGCTCACTACGCGGCAGGGACGCTCGCGGACCGCCTCGCGAGTCGCGTCCGTGGCCTCGTCCCCACCGACACCTACGACGGCAAGACCATCTGCTTCATCGAGAGTGGGATGGACGAAGCCACGTTCGTCGAGTTCTCCTACGGTGACGAACCGGTGGTCCGCGAACCATCGCAACTGCTCCACTGGAGCAAACTCGCGTACAACGAGTCCTACTGGCTCACTGCAAGAGGGCTCATCTGAGGTGATTAGATGAGTGATTCATCCACCGAGACGACAGAGCAACGACCCGAGGAGCCCACCGAGTCGGGCGAATCGCCACAGGCGGACGAGGTGCGCAACGCCCTCGAAACCGCCGTCGCAGAACACCCAGACGAAGTGCTCGCGTTCGTCGAACGACTGGGGCTCTTGAACGAGCTCATAGACGCGACGTCACTCGCCACGTCCGCGATGGACGACGAGATGGTGACGAAACTCGCAGGCACCTCGTCGCTGCTCATGGAGTCCGCAGACGGACTCGCCACCCGGGAGATGTCGCATCTCGCGGGCGAAGTCGGTGAGAACGCCGGCGAACTCGAGAGTGCGCTACAGAAGCTCGTCCGCCTCGAACAGGACGGCACCCTCGACGAACTCGCGCAGGCGGCCGACGCCATCACCCTCGCCACGTCCGCGATGGACGACGAGATGGTGATGAAACTGGCCAAGACCGGCAGTTCGCTCGGCGAGGTTGCCGACACGGCCAGCGACCCTGATACGGTCCGCGCCATCCAGACGATGCTTCGTGCGATGGGTGAGGCCGGAAGCGAACCGCCGAAGCGGACTGGAACCATCGGCATGGTCCGGCAACTTCGAGACCCAGAAGTCCAGCGTGGCATGAACTTCCTCTTGGCGCTCGCCCGTGGTATCGGGGCTGACCTCGATACTCACGACGAGATATCCAAGTAGGAACTCCCCTTCGAGTGCGGTTTTCATCTTTTCGCCGCCGGCAACAGACCCCGAGCAGACGCGTCCGTGATAATCGAGTCGAGTGTTAGTCCGCCGCTTCCGTCTCCGTCTCCGTCTCGGCCTCGCAGACGTCGAGATACTCACAGGCGTCCGTCTTGGGGTCGAAACAGTCGGGACACTCCGAGTTTCGGTCGATGATGGTGTCGAGTCGGTCGGCAATCATGCCGTCGATGACCGGTTCGAGTTCGCGGGCCTCGGCCCGGAACTCGTCCACGTCGAGGACGTTCGCCAGGAAGCGCTCGATGATACAGTAGGTCTGCAGGGCATCACGAGCGCGGAGGATACCGTCGTCGGTCAGGGTGACGCCTTTGTACTTCTCGTGTTCTGCAAGGCCACGTGATTCGAGTTTGCCGATCATCTCGTTCGCACTCGCCGGACTCACGTCCATCATGTCCGCGAGTGCCCCGGTTGCGGCCGGGCCGTTTTCCATCTCTTGCAGCAGGTAAATCGCTTTGACGTATTGGTCAGCCGTGTTCATCGTCTCACTCGCGCTCTTCCATTATCTTCGTCACTTTCTCCACGCCCTCGGCTTCCTCGTCGCGAATCGCAGCGAGCGTCGCGACGAGTTCCTCTCGGTCGATGGTGAACTGTGCATCACTCGCGTCGATGGCCTCGATGACGTCGTCGTAGAACTTGTAGGCCGTCTCTTCGTTACAGAGTTGGTCGTAGAGGACGCCGTCGAAATCTTCGGGCTTCGTCTGCCCGTACTGCGCCTCGACGAGCGCCTCTATCTCCTCGAAGGGCACGCTATCGACGTCTAACCGTTCGATGACCGCTTCGAGTCGACTCCGATGGTCGGCCGACTCTTCGGCAGCGTGCGACAGGAGGTCACGAATCTCTTCGTCGAGTTCCTCCTCGTCGAGTTCCTCGTAGTGATGGTAGGCACGCGCCTCCACGACTTCTTCGAGGACGATTCCGATTTGGAGGAGGCGAGCGAGTTGGTGGTCCGAGGTGACCTGATAGCCGACGCTCATCGGCGACGTCCTCCATTCGCGTACGATACCAACTGAGTCATACCCAGAGGTGAGTCTGTAACGAACTTAAGCGGTTCCCCTTCCGGGTTCCGATTCTTCCGTTTCAGGCTCGCCGGGAGTCGACGACTCCGTCCGTGCCAGTTCCACTTGCTCTTTCGGAGTCGTGCGGCGACCCATCCAGTGGTACGTGCCGATGCTGGAGTAGCCCTGTTCGTCGACGACGCTCTCGATGACTTTCCGGTCGTCTTCGTCGATAGAGACGACGTGTGCGATAATCTGCCCGGGGACGGTTATCGGACTCGCGGCCATCCCGATGACGAGTCCCGTGAAGGGTGCTTCGACGACGTGTTCTTCGCGTTTGAAGTGGTCCGAGATGGTACAGACGGACTTCCCCTCCTCGACGATTGGGTACGGTCCCCAGTCCATGTCTACCCACCCACCCGCCGTCGAACGAATCCACTTCTTCTCTTTCGACCCGACGATTCGTTGCCACGGCGGTTCGGACTCGAAGTCGTCGTCTATCAAGCCGAAGTAGGCAAAGAGGTTGTGCAACCGTTCGAGTGCGACGTCGACCATCACCGGTTGGTAGCGGTGTGCCTCGCCCATCTCGACGGTGATAGTCGGCGTCCCGTTCTCGGACGCGACGCGGCGCATCATCCCCTCAGCACCGGCCCCGTCGAGGACGACAGACGAGAGGAAGGCGTTCGCCACCTCGGCCACTGCGGGGTCGCTCATGTCCGCCCGCGTGTGGAAGATGGTCACTTTGTTCCGCGTCGACGTGTGGAAATCCACACCGATGTCGCACTTGGAGATGAATCGGTCGTAGATGACCTTCGCGATTCGCTTCCCTTCGTTTCCGTTCTCTGACCCGGGGAACGAACGATTCAGGTCACGGTCGTAGATGGGCAGATATCGCATGTGTGCGCGGTAGCCCGGCACGTTGAGGACGTGTAGACAGACGATGGTGCCAGAGAGTTCCTGTGGGTTGTAGCGGTCTGCCACTTCCTGGACGACTTTGACGCCGTTTACTTCGTCACCGTGCATCGCCGCACTCACGAACACCCGCGGACCCTCGTTGACGCCGTTGATGATGGTGACCGGGATTTCTATCGGGTCTCCGAGGAAGGACTCCCCAACCTCATACATGATGTGGCGTTTCTCGCCGGGGCGAACCTCGGCGTCGTATCGGAATGACTCTCCGTTGTTGTTGTTGGACATTGTCGTACTCCGGATAGATTGTGTACGCTCGCTGGAGAGAAAAATACTAGTAGATAGACACTTTCGTGATTGACAGTACTTCGGGAGTATCACGCCAGCACGACTGGTTGGCGTCTATCTACAGTTCCCACTGGAGAGAACGTCTATAAAAACTGAGAATAACGCAGCGAGCTGTCGGCGCGTCTCAGTGGAGACGCGCGGCGATGAGTTCTCGGAGTTCCTCGCGGAACTCGTCGACCTCTATCTCTTCGAGGACGGGCACGAAGAAGCCCTCCACGAGCATGTTGCGCGCCTGATGTTCGGGGATGGACCGAGAGGCCATGTAGAAGAGGTCCTCTTTGTCCACCTGTCCGACCGTCGCAGCGTGCGACGCTTCGGTGTCGTGGTTGTTGATGATGAGCTTCGGGGACGCGTCCGCCTCGGATTCGTCCGAGAGCATCAGCGTGTTCTCACGCTGGTAGGAGTTCGTACTCCACGCGTCGCGGCCGACGTCCTGGACACCCTCGTAGACCGAGCGTGCCTGGTCGTCGAGGACGCCGCGCGTCACGAGGTCAGCAGTCGTGTTCTCGGCTTTGTGCCAGACACGAGCGTTGACGTCGAGGTGCTGGTCGTTGTGACCGAAGAACGCACCGACGATTTTTGTCTCCGAGGCTTCGCCAGTGAGTTCCGTCTCGATGTCGCTGCGGGTGAGGCGCGACCCGAGGTTGCCCTCGATCCAGTTGATAGTGGAGTAGGTCCCGGTGATGCCACGCTTCAGCGAGTAGGTGTAGGTGTCTTCGTCGAGGTTCTGGAGCGACCCGTACTGGACGTAGGAGTTCTCGCCCGCGTCGACTTCGACGAGGTTCGAGAAGTATCGCTCACCCTCGACGTCGGTGTCACCGGACTCGATGCCTTCGAGAATCGTCACCGACGACGACTTCTCGGTCACGACGAGCGTGTGACTGAAGAGCGACCGAGAGTTCATCTCGGCGCGAATCTTCACGTCCTCGGCGTTGACACCCTCGGGGACGTAGATGAACGTGCCCGTGGTGAACAGCGCCGCCGACAGCGCGGTGAGGTAGTTCGTCTCCAGGTCGGTGACGGAGCCGAAGCGCTCCTCGATGAGGTCACCGTACTCGTCGAACGCCTCCGTGAAGGGGAGGACGACGACGTCGTCGGGTGCCTCGCGAGTCGTCTCGTCGGCCTGATTCAGCGGGTCGACGAGGCTCTCGAAGTCGAGGGCTTCGAGGTTCGTCCAGCGACGGCCCGGCGTCTGGATGACGTCGGGGAGTTCGAGCGCGTCGAGGGCGTCGAGGGCTTCGAGTCGGGCCTCGAGCAGCCACTCGGGCTCGTCCCGTGCGTCCGAAATCTCTCGTACTGTCTCTGCAGACAGGTTGGCGGGAAGTTGCGCACTCATTGGTTATCCGAGGCTACCCTCCATCTCGAGTTCGACCAGTCGGTTGAGTTCGACTGCGTACTCGATGGGCAGTTCCTCCGTGATGGGTTCGATGAACCCGGAGACGATCATCTGCTTTGCGTCGTCGTCGTCGAGACCGCGCGACTGGAGGTAGAAGACGTCCTCGTCGCCAATCTTCCCGACGGTCGCTTCGTGAGCGACGTCCACCGTGGACTCGTTGATCTCCATGTACGGCATCGTGTCCGAGGTGGACTCGTTGTCGAACATCAGCGCGTCACACTCGACGGACGTCGAGGAGTTCTTCGCGCCGTTGGCGATGTGGACGAGGCCACGATAGTTGGTGCGGCCGCCGTCTTTCGAGATGGACTTCGACTCGATGGTCGACTTCGTCTCGGGCGCGTTGTGGTAGACCTTCGCACCGGTGTCGATGTTCTGGCCTTCGCCCGCGAAGGCGATGGTGATGTGGTTGTCGGAAGCACCGCGGCCTTTGAGAATCGAGGCGGGGTAGAGCATGGTGGCCTTCGAGCCCATCGAGCCCGAAATCCACTCCATGCGGCCGTTCTTCTCGACGATGGCGCGCTTGGTGTTGAGGTTGTACGTGTTCTTCGACCAGTTCTGGACGGTCGAGTACTGGACGTGAGCGTCCTCGCCGACGAACACTTCGACGCCGCCGGAGTGAAGGTTGAACGCGGAGTACTTGGGCGCGGAACACCCCTCGATGTAGTGGACTTCAGAGCCCTTCTCGGCGACGATGAGGGTGTGCTCGAACTGGCCCATGCCCTCGGAGTTCATGCGGAAGTACGCCTGAACCGGCATGTCGACGGTCGTGTCTTCTGGGACGTAGACGAACGACCCGCCAGACCAGATAGCGCCGTGGAGTGCGGCGAACTTGTTGTCGCTCGGGGGGACGCACTTCGTCATGAAGTACTCCTTGACGATGTCTTCGTGCTCCTGGACCGCCTGGTCCATGTTCATGAAGACGACGCCTTTCTCTTCCCATCGCTCCTGCATGTTCTGGTAGACGACTTCGGACTCGTACTGGGCGCCGACACCGGAGAGCGCGTTCTTCTCGGCTTCCGGGATGCCCAGTTTGTCGAAGGTGTCCTTGATGTCGTCCGGCAGGTCACGCCAGTCGTCCACACCGCCGCGGACTTCGACGTCGGGGCGGATGTACGGGACGATTTCGTCCACGTCGACCTCGGAGAGGTCGGGTTGGCCGGGCCAGTCGGTCGGCATCGGCATCTTCTGGTACTGCTTGAGCGCGCGAAGGCGGCGCTCCAGCATCCATTCAGGTTCGTCTTTGTCTTCAGAGATGACGCGGATGGTCTCTTCGGTGAGACCCTTCTCGGCCGCGAACGCGGCCTTCTGCTCCTTCTTGAACTCGAAGCGAGCTTCCGTGTCTGTCTCTTTTAGGTGGTCTTGGTCGGAACTCATGGTGTGTGGTTTACGCGGCCTCGTAGACTTCCTCACGGACCCAGTCGTATCCCTTGTCCTCGAGTTCGTGCGCGAGCGACGCGTCGCCGCTCTTGACGACTTTCCCGTCCAGCATGATGTGGACGTGGTCGGGTTCGACGTATTCGAGGATACGCTGGTAGTGAGTGATTTGGAGGATGCCCGTGCCCTGCTCGTCGCGGAGGGCGTTGATGCCTTTCGAGACGTCCTGCAGACGGTCGATGTCGAGACCGGAGTCGATCTCGTCGAGCACTGCGATGGACGGTTCGAGGATAGCGGCCTGGAGCACCTCGTTTTGTTTCTTCTCACCGCCGGAGAATCCGGCGTTGAGGTAGCGCTGTGCGAACTTCTGGTCCATGTCGAGGAGTTCCATCTTCTCTTTGAGGAGCTTCTGGAACTCGGCGACGCCGATTTCGCCCTCGTCGACGTTGCCCTCCATCGGGGAGGTGTCGTAGCCGACGTCCTCTTCTTCTTCGTCGTCGTCTTCGCCGAAGAGGAGTTCTTCGCGCTCGTCGAGCTTCGCGTTGAGCGCGGTGCGCAGGAAGTTCGTCATGGTGACGCCTTCGATTTCCGCGGGGTACTGGAAGCCGAGGAAGATACCGAGCGCGGCGCGCTCGTTCGGTTCCAGTTCCAGAAGGTTCCACGTGCGGGCGTCTTCCGGAATGTCGATGTCGCCGAAGTCGCCTTCCTCCAGGTGGAGGAGAATCTCACCCTCGGTCACCTCGTAGGCGGGGTGGCCGGCGATAATCTTAGATGTCGTAGACTTGCCGGACCCGTTCGGACCCATCAGTGCGTGGATCTCGCCGGATTTGACTTCCAGGTCGACACCTCGTAGAATCTGCTCACCATCGTCCTCCGCGACTCGTGCGTGGAGGTTCTTAATCTCGAGAGTTGCCATCGTTGGTTCGTTGCCTCGTAATCGAAGGGTGGGGAGTATCGCCCATAATGCTTGCGCATTTACCCCCGGTGCCTTTTGAAGAAAGAAAATTTGTTTTCAAAACCGTAAAGAAACCATGGCAATTCGTGACAGTTGTCCGGGTTTCGGGTAGCCGAAGACGGCGTCGCCACTGTACACTACGTAACCAAATTCAGTTTCGTGTCACACAGAGAACCAGAAATCGAGAGCGAAGTCGTGTCGGTCAGACGAAGCTACCGAGGCCCGTCTGTTCTTGCCCGCTTTTGACCTCGTCCCACGACATGCCGAGCGCCTCGATGATACGCGAAATCGGGCCTTCCAGCGTCTTGTCGAGCATCGTCTCCCAGTCCACCTCGAACTCGTCGGGGACCTGGTCTGCGTACTCGAAGCAGATGACGTCCGGGTCGCGTTTGAACGCGCGGTAGAGGTCGTCGGTCTGTGGGTCGAACTCGCCTGCCTCCATCTCGCGGAACCACGACGGGTGGACCTTGGCGAGATAGACGCGCTTCGGTTTCGACCCGCGACCGAAGTTCGTCCCGAGGAAGGCGTTGGCGTACTGCGCCCCACGGACGTGTGCCGTCGGCGTGTCGTAGGCCGTCAGGCGCTTGCCGATGCCGCCGGGGATGCCAACCTCTTCGAGCGGCAGATTTCCGGACTCGAAGTCGGTGATGATGTCGTAGAGATAGTCTTTGATGACGTCGGTGTCCTCACCGTGGACGATCATGTCGATGACGTTCTTCTGGACCTCTTTCGTCACCTGCGCGATGTCCGAGCGTTTGTACTCGAACCCGGTGATGTCGATGTCGTCGACGTCTTTGCCCTCTTTCCAGACGATGTGGCCGGCGTAGCGTTTCTTCTTGCCCGCCTGGAAGAACCGCCGGTAGAGTTTCTCGAACTCGATTTGGAAGCGGTGTTCGTCCGCACCGAGTGCCTCCTTCGCGAAGTCGTCGTACGCGGCGTTGATGTGTTCTTCAATCGCGAACGACTGCTCGATGGCCTCCTCCTTCGTCACGTCCGGACCGAGTTCCAGCATGACGGAGTCGGTGTCGCCGTAGGCGACGTCGTAGCCGACTTCCTTCGCCGCCGTCTCGGTAAACTCGATGACTTCGCGACCCGTGGCCGTCACCGCCGCGCCCATCTCCTTGTCGTAGAGGCGGAAGCGGTCCCACCCCAGCACGCCGTACAGCGAGTTCATGATGACCTTCACTGCGGCCTGCTGCCGGTCGAACTGTTCGTATTCGGACGACCCGGGGTCGTGTTCGTTCCGAAGGGACTTCTTCTCCTCGCGCTCTGCGAGGAGTTCGTCCACCATCTCCCGAATCATGCCGTCCGGTTCCTGTCTGAAGTGGGTTCCGTTGGGCGCGTGGAACATCTCCCCGTCGTACTCGTCAGGGTCGACTTTCGTCTCCGGCGACGCGTTGATAGTCACCATACACATCGGGTACAGCGACTTCAGGTCGAGCACCGTGACGTTCTCTTTGACGCCCGTGATTGGGTCGAAGACGGCACCGCCTTCGTAATCTTCAGACTCCTGTTGGCCCTTCGAAGGCAGGGCAAACTCGCCGTGGACCTTGTGGAGGACGTAGATGTCGACGGTGTCGCCGGGCGTGGGTGCGTCTTCGAGTTTACACCCGACGAACGTCCGCACCTCGTCCCAGAAGGCGATGATATCCTGTTTGCGGTCGATTTCGACACACAACTCCACGTCGCGGAGGTTGTACTCCAGCAAGCGCTCCGGGTCTTCCTCCCAGAGGTCACCGATTTTGCCCGTGTAACGCTCTTTGCCGGCGTCGAGTTCGAGTTCACCCACAGCGTCCAGTCGGTAGGATTCGAGTTCCGTGAACTGCGTGCGCTTGTAGGCGTACAGCAGGTCGAAGACGACGCGGCCTTTGATGTCCGGGCCGCCCCAGTTGCTGCGCCACACCTCTCCCAGACGGGACATCCGGTCGCCGTCGAGTTCGTAGTCGGTCGTCGGGTTCAGTTCGTCGAGTCTGTCGAGGAAGTACGGCGCGTCGAAGTCCTCGAAGTTCCACCCCGTCAGCACGTCGGGGTTCGTCTCTTCGATGTACGCGAGGAACGCGTCGAGCATCGCGGGTTCGTCGTCGAACGTCCGCACCTCGACGTCCCCGCCTTCGTGGAGGAACTCGTAGTTCGGAAGCGCGTCGGGGCGTTTTCCTGCGCCGTCGGGGGCGACGGCGTGCCAGACGATGTACTCGTCGCGGTAGGAGTCGTGCGACGTGAGACAGATGATGGGTTCTTCGCCCTCTTCGGGGAACCCGTTTCGGTCGTTCACCTCGATGTCGAAGGTGTTCACCCGGAGGTTCGCTTCGACCGACGTGGGTTCGACTTCCTGATGCGGAATCTGAATCGTTCCGTCGTCGAGACGGCGCTCGGGGACGCGAATACCGTCGTTGATGTCCTTGTCGATGAGGAGGCGGTTCGGGAAGAGGATGTCCGCCTCGTAGTGGTCGAACTCGTCACGAATCTGGCCGACGTCGCGTGGGGTGCGCGTGAAAATCTTCGTCAGTTCCTCACCACGGATACTCTCGTACCCAGACTCGGTCTTCGTGATGACGTCTTTGTCGAGCAGTTCGTCGTCGAGCGAGTCAGTGGGTGCGTAGAAGTACGGTTCGAACCCAAGGATACGGACGTGCTCGGGTTCGTCGTCGGCAGTTCGGCCGAAGACGTGGAGGACGGGATACTCCGTCCGGCCGGACCCCTCGATGGTGTAGTCGACCTGTGTGACGGCGAGTTCGACCATCCCATCCGGGTCTGGGAACCGTATCTCGTCGGTGTCGATGATATCGGAGATATACTGGTCGGCGTCGCCGGCGACGACTTCTGCGATAGCGGCCTCTTCGTCAGGCCGCTCTCCGCCCCCGCCGTCGGCGTGCCCCCCGAAGTCGCTCAAACCCGTCTGCGTCATGCCACTCGCTTCGGCGGCGCGGCTAAAAACCCCGGCGTTTCTCGACACCCCTCCAAATCACGGAAAGACATATACCAGTGTGTGACATTCAGTGACACACGATATGACCGACCACGCAGCACCCGAACGGTGGGACGGCACGATCGACGGCAATGGACCGACTGGTCCGACTGGAGCCGAGACGATCGAATCCTACGATATCGACGGGGGCGTGGTGTTCTATGATGCGGAGAACCCACTTGCATGGGTCGAGGCAACCCAATCGATGCTCCTCGACGACTGCGCCTAACTCGACCGAAACGGTCTCTTTTTCTCGGCACGGTGTCTCGACGCGAGCGTGACGGACGACGAGCGACGCAGGGGGGACACGGAGGCGACAGAGTCGTCTTCCGACGCTACAGAACCGCAGGACGGAGCGCGTTCTGCGGACGACGTTGCCTCTCCCTCCGACCGTGTCGAGCGGTGGGCGGACCCCGAGTCCAGATGGGGAAATCCCGAGAAGGACCTTCCCAACATCCCGCGCGTCGACATCCCGGGGGAATCGGGAGACGAGAGTCTGCAGTCGGAGTTCAGTGACGACGCCCCCGAGTTCACCGCCGACGTCGACCCCGAGCAGACGCGCCTCTTTTGGGGTGCCGTCGTCCTCGCCAACGTCGGTATCGCCGGCGTCTCGCTCGGCGTGATGCTCATCTACTTCCGCGGTCAGACGCTGGTCGGACTCGGTGCGGTTCTCCTCGGCATCGGCGCACTCTCCCGCGTCTACGCCATCTATCGCGAGTACAATACCACCGACTGGTCGGCCGACGACGACACCGACGACCAGACAGACGACCAAACTGACGACACCGACCACACCGACACCGACACCGACCACACCGACACCGACGACGAGCGCAACCGCTAACACGCGCCGACACCTTCGCCTCACCATGCGTACCGTCCGCGGCCCCGACGGCCGAACGTATCTCCTCGTCAAACGTTCGAGCGACAGCAGTCGCGTCCGCGACCCGAAGACCGGCGAGGAACGGTACGTCGCCAACGACGAACTCGAAGCTGTCGGCGGCGAGTCACCGTTGGAGACTGCGGCGCGTGCCGTCCCCGAGTCGGTCCGTCGAATCCTCGTCGCGACACCCACCGAGCGTGGACTCGGCCTCTTGGTCGATATCGTCGACCGAGGCCCGCTTCCAGTCGTCGACATCATGGGCGCGTACGACCTCTGTGAGAGCGACTTACACGGCCTCCTGACCGAGTTCAAAATCGCCGGACTGGTCGAAGAGACGACCGTCTACGGTGAGCGAGGCTACGAGGCGACGACAGTCGCGAAAGAGGGAATCGAGCGCCTGCGCGCACGCGACTGAGCGACGCTTTCAGTCGTCCGCGAGGACGCTCGCGAGGTCCGGTGCATCGGTGCGTTCGACCGTCGAGCGGTTCGTCGTCGGGTTCTTCTCGACCCGGACCAAGTCGTCCGCTGCACCGACGAGTTCGTCGTCGTGGCTGACGATGAGAATCTGTTTGACGCCGCGGGACTGCATGTCTTCGACGAGGTCCACGAGACGAGCGACGTGGCCGGTGTCGAGGAAGACGGTCGGTTCGTCGAGGATGAGTGGCGGCAACGGTGCCGCGCCGTCGATACCCTCTGCGAGGAGGCGGTAGATTGCACACCGGAGACTGAGGTTGAACAGCGCGCGCTCACCGCCGGACAGTTGTTCCGGTTCGAGCGCAGTGCCGTCTTTCTGGAAGACCGTCAGTCCGTACTCGCCGTCGAGGCGGATGCGCGAGTAGGCGTCGTTGGCGTAGACGAGGTCGAACGTCTCGTTGAGCATCCGTTCGAGGACTTCCACGTTTCGCTGGCGGAGCTCCGCCCGGAGGTCACCGTAGGTCGATTCGAGCGTCGACACCTCTTCGTGGAGTGAGTCGAGAGCGTCGACCCGTTCTGCGAGTTCGACGCGACGCTCTCGGAGTTCGTCCAGTCGTTCGAGCGCCGACCGGACGCCCCCAATCTGACTCTGTACGTCGTCGCGTCGTTCGCGGAGACCCGGGAGCACGTCGTCGACCTGTTCGAGATACGTCTCGGCCTTCTGTTTGCGGTTGCGGGCCGATTCGACCGCAGACTCGTCGACTGCCTCACGGAGTTCTGCCCGTCGGTCCCGACGGTCTTTGAGGTGTTCGCGTCGCTCGCGGTTGACCTCGGCGAGCGTCTCGCGTTTCTCGCGCAGTCGCTCCTGTGCGTCTCGTTTCTCGCCTCGCGTGTCGACGAGCGATTCGACGCGGGCGACTCGCTCGCGACGCGTTTCGAGCGTATCGAGGTCGGATTCGTGGCCGTCTACAGACTCTGTGGCAGTCGCTGCGCGTTCGGCCTGCGTCTCTGCTGCCTCTCGTTTCGTCGCTGCCTCGTCTTCGAGTTCGTCGGCCGTCTCGCGCTTCTCGGTGGCGGCCTCTCGGCGCGACTCGACCGTCTGCGCTCGGTCTTCGATTCGGTCTTCGAGATGTGAGAGCGTGTCCGAAAGCGAGTCGGCACGGGTCTCCAACTCGACGAGTCGTTCTGCCGAATCGACTGCCTCGGCGAGCGATTCGACCGTCGATTCGAGTTCGTCTCGCTCGGACGCCAGCGACTCGACGGCGGCCTCTCGCTCGCCGATAGCATCGACGTGCGGTGACCCCTCGACGGGTTGGCCGCACTCGGGACACTTGCCAGCGTCGCGGAGTTCCTCGGCCTCGGCCAGTCGCTCTCGGGCGTTCTTGAGTTCCGTCTCCGTCTCCGCGAGTGATTCGCGGGCCTCCGAGAGGTCTGTCCGGCGCTCTTCCAGCAACGATGCCGCAGACCCCCTGTCGACCGGTGCATCGGCGAACTCCTCGTCGATGTCGGACAGCGACGACTGGATGTCCGCTCGTTTCTCGCGGAAGGATTCGAGTTCGGTTTCTGCCGCGTCGGCCGCCGACTCGTCCTGCGTCGCGGCGTCGCGTTTCTCCGCGGCACGCTCTTCGAGGTCCGTCGCCCGTTCTCTGAGACGTTCGGCCTGCGTCTCTAAGGCCTGTGCCTGCTGGCGCGCGTCGGACAACGCCTCGCGAATCTCGGCCTCTCGCTCGTCGAACTCGGCGCGCTGGTCTTCGATTGCGGACTCGGTGGCCTCGTCGAGTTCGGTCTCTGCCAGCGCCGTCTCGATTTTGGCGGCCACGTCCTCGAGTTCCGAATCGAGTTCGCGAATTCGCTCGGTGAGTGTGTCGCGCTCTGCTTCGTCTTCGGCGACTTTCGACTCTATCTCTTCGATGGCCGACTCGACGTCCTGCAGTCGCGTTCGCTTCTCTGCGTGTTCGTCGAGCGTCGCCTGTGCCGTGTCGAGTGTCGACTTCGCCTTCTCGCGTTGGGATTCGTAGTTGGCTATCTTCTCGTCGAGTTCGCCGAGATTCGATTCGAGTTCGTTGAGTCGTGCGTGAAGGTTCTCGTCTTCCTTCTGTTTGATTTGCGCCTCGACGTCTTCGAGTGCCCCTCGTCGCTTCGACAGGACGTCTTCGACGCCGAGACGGGCGTTTCCGGCACGCTCACGGTACGCTTCGAGTTTGCCGAGTTGCAGCAGGTCGTCTATCATGTCCTGCCGCTGGGAGGGTGAGGCGTTGATGAGTTTGTTGACCTCGCCCTGCTGGACGTAGGCGCAGTTGACGAACGCCTCGGCGTCCATCCGGAGGAGCGACGTGACGTGCCGGCGGACGTCACGCGCGCCTTCGACTGTCCCGTCCGGGCCTTCGAGGACACATTTCGCGGTGGTCGCGCGGTCACCCGAGACGCGAACCCGGCGCTCGATGCGGTAGGTGCCGCCGTCGTGGACGAACTCGAGTTCGATTTCGGCGTCCTCTTCGCCGGTCGTGACGATATCTTCGAGATTTCCATCGAGTGCTTTCGACCCGTAGAGCGCGAAGAAACACGCTTCGAGGAGCGACGACTTACCGCTCCCGTTGACGCCGTGGATGACGGTCACACCGTCGCGTAGGTCCAGGTCGGCGTCGTCGTACGGTTTGAAGTTCTTGAGGGAGACGTGCGTGAATCTCATGCGAAATCACCCAGCGAACTGTCTTTGGCCACCTGTGGTTCGGGGTCCTTCGCCGACTCGTCGGCCACTTCGTCGGGTGCGTCGTCGGGCGAGTCGTCAGGTGGTTCCTCGGCCGAGTCGTCGGGTGCGTCGTCGGCCGAGTCGTCGGTCATCTCGTCGGTCGGTTCCACCGCCGAGTCGCCCGTCGTCTCCGTACCTCCCGTGTCGTCACCCTCGGACTCGTCGCTGTCACCCTCTGCGGCGACGAACGCGCCGGGGTCGTCGTCGATGAGCGAGGTGACGCGTTCGCGGACTTCGTCGCGGACGTTCGAGTCCACCACCTTGCTCGCGCGAACCGTCTCGTCCACGTCGAGGGCGGCACTCGACAGACCCATGTCACGGACTCTGTCGCGGACGGCGTCGTCGGGGTCCGCAAACGAGACGTCGACGTTCAGTTCGGACTCGGTGTCTATCTCCCGGCGGTCGTTGACGCGCGCGACGAGTGCGCCTTCTTCGACGGCGAACGACTCGACTGCCGCGGGGGTGACAGACTCTCCGTCGCCGGTCAAATCGACGATGACGACGGCGTCTTCGAGGTCGAACTCGCGGACGCGCTGACGGACGCGCTCGATTCCCTCGTCGCCCGAGAGGTCGACTTCGATGAAGCGGAACGGGCGAGTTTCGAGCGTCCGTCGGCGGATATCGACTTCGTCGGACTCGAAGGAGACGATGTTGTACCCGCGTGGGTCGCGTTCGCTCGCGCTCGCTCGCTCTGTCGACCCGCAGTAGGTGACCCACGTGCCGTCGAGGTCCACCTTGTCGGGGACGTGGTTGTCGCCGAGGAGCATCGCGTCGAACGCGACGTTCGACTCCGAGAGGACCGTCTCGGTCTCCCAGTCGGCGTGGGCGAAGGGCGTAAACAGGCCGTGACCGACGAGGGCGGCGTACGACTGGTCGTGCGGGGTAAACTCGTAGTCGAGTTCGTCGCGGCGGGACCGCGGGACGTGGTCGAGTCCGTAGAAGGCCACGTCGCCGAGGACGTACGGGTCGCTCCCGAGGCGCGTCGCGAGGCCGAGACGTTCGAAGAGGTCCAACCACTGGCCGCCACGCGTGGACTCGTGGTTGCCGACGATAGCGAGGAAGGGAATCCCGGCATCGTCGAGACGGCGGAGCGCGGCGAGGGTTCCGAGGAGGTCCGGAAGTTCGGGGCGTCGGTCGTGATAGAGGTCACCCGCGTGGACGACGGCATCCACGTCCTCCGAAATCGCGTCCGCGACGACCTGTTCGAAGGCGTCGAGGAAGTCCTGTCGGCGCTCCGGCGAGTGGTACTGCTGGTACCCGATATGGGTGTCGCCGGTGTGAATCACCCGTGTCATCTATCCGGTGATTCACCACCACCGCTGAAAACGGTTGTGCGACCGGAGTGAAACTGGTCGGCGTCGCGTCCGAGTTCGGTGGGGGAGTCCGCCATCGACTCGCGGAGGCGAGAGAGGTCCTGAAGCATCCGCCGCCCGTCTCGCGCACAGGGGTGGCCGTCCCGGGTCGCCGCGCCGACGGCGCGACGGAGTGTCACCTCTCCACCGTCGTCGAGAAACGTCTCGGCCGTGTGAATCTCGGAGAAAGCGTCGCACGCGGCGGCAATCGTGCGTTCGTAAGGCTCTCGTTCGGGAGCGTCGTCGGGGTGGGCGAGCGCCGTGAGCGCGCGGCCGACGGCGGCAGGGTCGGACATACGCCGTCTGGCCGCGTCTTCCGATTTAAACGTTGAGCGTGTAGAGACGCTTGCGCGCGTCGGAGAAGGAGAACCGAGAGTCGACCGCACCCTCTTCTTCGAGACGCGAGAGCGCGTAGCGGACGGTCCGTGGCGGCAGAAGCGACTCTTCGGCGATTTGGCTCTGCGTGAGCGTGTCCTCGTAGTCGAGGACCTTCGCGACGAGTTTCGCGCTCGGGGGCATGTCACGAACCGCTGCCCAACGGTCTTCGGTGGAGGGGTCGGCGTCTCGTTCTATCGCTTCGGTGGTGCTCATCGTATCTGGATTCAGGGAATGCTATTAGATAATATTTGCTATCCTATTTTATTACTTCGAGGAATATGTGTGACACGCGTCAGACTCGTCATCTCAGCGGAGAGACGGCTCAGATGTGGCGAATCCCTCACACACCCGAAGCCTCTTATGAGCCTGCGCCCTATCCCGCCTGATGACCGACACTGTGGACGACGTCGACCTACCGTACGATAAGGACTCGGCGTCGCAGCAGGAGAAGATCACCGCCCTTCAGGAGCGGCTCGAAGTTCTCGAAACGCAAAACGAGGAGATGCGCGACAAGCTCCTCGACGCCAACGCAGAGAACAACAAGTATCAGCAGAAGCTAGAGCGTCTCACTCACGAGAACAAGAAGCTCAAGCAGTCGCCGCTTTTCGTTGCGACGGTGCAGGAAATCACCGACGAGGGGGTCATCATCAAGCAGCATGGTAACAACCAAGAGGCCCTCACCGAGGTGACAGACGAGATGCGCGAGGAGTTAGAACCCGACGCGCGCGTCGCCGTGAACAACTCGCTTTCTATCGTCAAGCGACTCGACAAAGAGACCGACGTCCGGGCTCGTGTCATGCAAGTCGAGCACAGCCCTGACGTGACGTACGAGGATATCGGCGGACTCGAAGAACAGATGCAAGAGGTCCGTGAGACGGTCGAAATGCCGCTCGACCGTCCGGAGATGTTCGAGAAGGTGGGTATCGACCCGCCGTCCGGCGTCCTCCTCTACGGCCCGCCGGGCACCGGGAAGACGATGCTCGCGAAGGCCGTCGCCAACCAGACGAACGCTTCGTTCATCAAGATGGCCGGGTCCGAACTGGTGCACAAGTTCATCGGTGAGGGCGCGAAGCTCGTCCGTGACCTCTTCGAGGTCGCCCGCGAGAACGAACCCGCCGTCATCTTCATCGACGAAATCGACGCCATCGCGTCGAAGCGGACGGACTCGAAGACGTCCGGTGACGCCGAGGTCCAGCGGACGATGATGCAACTCCTCGCGGAGATGGACGGCTTCGACGAACGCGGAAACATCCGCATCATCGCGGCTACCAACCGCTTCGACATGCTCGACCCCGCGATTCTTCGCCCCGGCCGGTTCGACCGCCTCATCGAGGTGCCCAAGCCGAACGAGGACGGCCGCGAAATCATCTTCAAGATTCACACCCGCAAGATGAACGTCTCCGACGACGTCGACTTCGTCGAACTGGCGGAACTCGTCGAAAACGCGTCCGGTGCCGACATCAAGGCAATCTGTACGGAGGCGGGGATGTTCGCCATCCGCGACGACCGCACGGAAATCTTCATGCAGGACTTCGTCGACGCCTGGGAGAAGATTCAGCAAGAAGCAGAAGACACCGCAGACGTCTCGCGCGCGTTCGCCTGACCGGCGTTCCACTCGCGAGCGTTCAGACGACTTTTATTTTCGTACCCCTGTGCCCCCGAGTGATTACGCCGCGAACGCGAGGTACGGGAGGACGAACAGCACGACGAACATCACACCGAGGATAATCCCGTATCCGGCGAACGTCGCCGCCGCAGTCAACCACGATTCACGCCGTCCGGGGAGTTCGAACGCAGACATACGCTCTCGGTCACAGTCGTCGCTGATAAATTGTTGGCCTCTTCGAAGAGTCGTCCTCGCATCGACGCCCACCGACGCGCACGTCCGGACGAGTCACCGCAACCCGAACGACTGAAACCGACTGGGTCGCACGCACAGATATGGGCACGCCACTCGACACTCGGACGGCACAGGCACAGGAAGTACTGGACCGTCTCTACGAGGAGTATCCCGACACCACCATCTCGCTTTCCTACTCGAATCGCCTCGAACTCCTCATCGCCGTCATGCTCTCTGCGCAGTGTACCGACGAACGCGTCAACAAGGTTACCGCCGAGTTGTTCGCGAAGTACGACTCCGCCGAAGACTACGCCGCCGCCGACCAGGAGGAACTGGCCGAGGACATCAACTCCATCACCTACTACAACAACAAGGCGAAGTACATCCGAAGCGCGTGCGCGGACATTATCGAAAAACACGACGGCGAGGTGCCCGACACCATGTCCGAACTGACCGACCTGGCGGGCGTGGGTCGCAAGACGGCCAACGTCGTCCTCCAGCACGGCCACGACATCGTCGAAGGAATCGTCGTCGACACACACGTCCAGCGCCTCTCGCGCCGACTCGGCCTGACCGAAGAGGAGTATCCCGAGAAGATAGAAGACGACCTGATGCCGGTCGTTCCTGAAACCGATTGGCAGCAGTTCACCCACCTGTTCATCAGTCACGGCCGCGCCGTCTGCGACGCCCGCAACCCCGACTGTGACGCGTGCGTGCTCGAAGATATCTGTCCGTCCTCGAAAGTCGACCACGACGTCGACCTCGCCAGCGGCGACGAGTGGTGAACAGGCCGGCTAGACCACGTGCACTGCCGGAGCGTTAGACCAGCAGATACCCCGTGACGTATCGATAGAGTCCGAGAATCCACGCCATGAACCAGAAGACGACGTAACCGAAGACGCCGACGCGGAGTCGTCCCCGCCACGCACCCATGTTCTCGTGCAAGTCGTCGAGTGAGACGTCAGGGTCTGGGTTGTGGTAGAGGTCAGCCTCCCACTTCGCCTGAAAGATGCGGACGATGCCGGTGAACGCGAACACGAGCATCGCGTACGCTTGCAGACCGAGGATGGCGTGCAGCGCGCTCAACCCGTTCAACTGCTGGAGTAGTCGCGGCATCATCCACGTGACGACCGGAACCGTGTTCAAGACGAGGCCGGGAAAGATGACCTTGAGGTGGAAGACGAGCACTTCCCACGACACCGTCTCGGCGTCTATCATTATCCACGCTCCGTAGAGATAGAACGGTAGACTGGCCGTGACAGTGACCGCGGCGAGTGTCGCTATGGTCGTCTCGTCTGCCATCGCCCGGCGTTGGGACGCAGTCGGGGTAAAGGGTCCGATGACGTGGTGGACGTTCGAGCGCTAGACCACCACTGGTCGACACGAAACACCACGATATCACGGGGGAGAGGCGGCCACAGTGGGCCACGTGGACCGAACTGGGTCGCAACACGTTTACCGCCCAAGGTCCTACTCCCGCCGATGGCAGATTCGTCTTCCGCACCGGCCGACGACGGCGCGTCGCCGGACGCGGGTACCGACGACGCGGTGTCCGAGGACGAACTCGAAGCCCTCCGCCGGCAAGTCGAAGAGAAGTACGACTTCGACGACTTCGGCCCGGCGGACATGGCGAAGATGAGCGTCGACGAGTGGGAAGCAGCGTTCGACCCGGACTCGTGGATTGTCGGTGAAGAACTCTTAGACCGGGTCGAAGAGGAGCTTCGCTACCGCGTCGCGATTCGCGAAGTGTTCGCCGTCCTCGAACGCGTCACCGATGGCGGCGAACCCCGTATTCTCGCGTACTCAGACGAAGGCTACGCAGTCGTCTACCCCGACGGAAGCGTCGAAGGCGAGGGGACCGTCCTCCGGGACGTGAAACCCACCGTCGCGCTCTGTTCGATGGACGACTTCGAGGTGAACCAAGCACCCGCGAACGTCCGTCTCCCCGGTCCAGAGGAGGTTGCACAGGGAACCGGTGACTTCGGCAACCGGATGCTGCAAGTCGTCGCGTTCGGCCAGTTACTCGGTGGCCTCGCGCTCATCGGTGCGTGGGTTATCTTCCCGGACGTGCAGTCTATCATCGCGCCCGTCGTCGGTGCCGGGTTCATCCTCATCGGTCTCTTCCTCTTTATCACCGTCGCGAACGCTCGCCTCTCGGACCGCTTCCGCTCCGAGGAGTACCGCGAGAGACTCCGCGCTATCGGCGTCGAAGACGGCGAGCGACCCGCGTTCGTGCCGTCGTTCGACGACGACGCTGACGTGGAGGCGCTGGTCGAAGGGCCAGACGGAGAACCCCTCAGTTCTGAGGGGTGACGCTGGCTCCCGGGACACCGCGCTAATCCCCTTCCGCGACGCCATAGTCGGTGGGTTTAAGCAACACCCAGCCTGACGAACGACCGTATGAAAAGGCGGGAGTTTCTCCGAACGGCCGGCGGTGCCACAGCCGCCGCGACCGCTGCCGCCGGGACCGCTGCTGCGCAGGAAGAAGGCGGCGGTGGAGCGCAGGTTCAACCTGACTTCGGCGGTTGGCTCGACGGCATCGACGGAGGCTACGAAGACCTCCGCGGCCAGAGCGAAGTGACAGTCGAAGTCGGTGCCTCCGGAAACGGTGGTGCTCTTGCGTTCGCCCCGGCAGGCATCTGGGTCGACCCCGGTACGACCGTAACGTGGGAATGGACTGGCGAAGGCGGTGGACACAACGTCGCGATGGAAGAAGGACCAGCAGGTCTCGACTCCGGTGCCCCTGTCGCTGAAGCCGGCACGACCTACGAGTACACCTTCGAAGAGGGTGACGCAGGTATCTCGAAATACTTCTGTGCGCCCCACAAGGCACTCGGGATGCACGGTGCAGTCGCCGTCGGTGGCGACGTCGCGACCATCGAAGTCGGTGGTGGCGGCGGTGAGAAGGAACTCGAGGAACTCGGTGTTCCGATTCAGGCTCACTGGGTCGGGTCGGCGACCATCCTCGGTATCATCGTCTCCATCATCTACACGTTCTTCATCTTGAAGTACGGCGAGTCCCCCAATACGGGTAACACTGGAGGTGGCGAATAATGTCCTCGACCGGAAGCACATACGGCGATATTCACCGATACGAACCGGCACGCGAGAGTACTGCGGCGGCCATCGCAATCGTCCTCTTGACGATTATCGAGGTCGTGTTCGTCTTCCTCTTCACCTACGGATTCGTCTCCGGGTGGGGGCTGACGGACACGGGTAACATGTTCCTCGGTGGCATCCTCGCCGTCATCTTCGTGGACCTCGCGTTCATCCTCGCACTGTACCGCAAGGAGTTCCTCCCCGACGTCATGATCGTCAAGAAACGGCGTCGCAAGTGGGAAGACCTCTACGTCCGCGAGGAGGACGTCGACGGTGTCACGCTCGGTGACGGCGCGTGGGACCAGGTCAAGCGCGCGGTGTACCCCTACTACAAGCGATAAACCATGAGTCTCGAACGCAAAGACGACCACGACCACAAAGCCTGGATGAAGAAGAAGGACCTCACACCCATCGAGGCCACCTTCCTCACGACCCTCATCTGGCTGGATAAGCGACTCCGTATCGTCGACTATCTCGAGCTTCTGGAGACGCTCTACTACCGAGTCAACCTCCAGATGCCGAAGAGCCACACCGAGCAATACAACCTCGACAACAAGTTCTGGTACTGGTACCCCCTGTACACCCTCGGCTTGTTCTCGACGCTCGCATACGTCGTCGCCGCGATTAGTGGTGCCCTCCTCGGGTTCTACTACTCCCCGGCGACGACTGGCGACCCGACGACGGCGTACAACAGTATCGAGTTCATCATGCGCGACCTGCAGTTCGGCTTCATGCTGCGCTCCATCCACCGCTGGTCGGCACAGGTGATGGTCGCGGCAGTGTTCCTGCACATGCTCCGTGTCTACTTCACGGGGTCGTACAAGGAACCCCGCGAGCTGAACTGGCTTCTCGGCATCGTCCTGATCAGCCTGACGATGGTGTTCGGGTACACGGGCTATCTGCTCCCGTGGGACCAGCTCGCCTTCTGGGCCGGTCAGATTGGCGTCGAGATGTCGCTGTCCGTCCCGCTCGCCGGTGAGTGGGTGGCACAGCTCCTGTTCGGCGGGTTCACGCTGAGTCAGGCGACGCTCCAGCGCATGTACATCCTTCACGTGTTCCTGCTCCCGTTCGTCGTGACGACACTCATCGCGATTCACATCGGCATCGTGTGGGTGCAGGGCATCGCGGAGCCGCACTGAGGTGACAAACATGAGCGACAACGAATCCGACAACAAGGAGATTCGCACCGACGGCACGGGCATCGTTGCCCCGGACGACGAGACGCCCACGTGGAGCGAGCGCAAGGCTCGCAAGACGGGGCTCTCCCGGCTCACCTACGAGTACTTCGAGCGTGCACGTCGTGAAGACCAGGACCTTCGCACGGAGTCCGACTACGTCGAACGCGACGTACTGGCGTTCCCGACGTGGCCCCACGAGACGGTTCGGAACCTCTCTATCGCGTCGTTTTTCGTCGGGATGATTCTGTTCCTCTCGGCGACGATGCCACCACACATCGGGCCGCCTGCGAACCCGTCGAGTACGCCGGCGATTATCCTGCCCGACTGGTACCTCTACTGGTCGTTCGGCCTGCTCAAACTCAACCCGCTGAACCCCGAACTCGCCATCCTCGGCGGGCAGAAGATTATGGCCGACCGGACCTACGGCGTCCTCGCCAACGGTGTCGTCGTCGGCGCAATCGCCATCGTCCCCTTCCTCAACAAGGGGTCGGCGCGGCGTCCAGTCGAGCAACCGTTCTGGGCGGCAGTGGGTGTCTTCGGCGTGGTGTTCGCGCTGACCATCTCGCTGCTGGCAGTCAAGAACCTCATGCCCATGAACGTCGACTTGCTGTTCGACCTGACGTTCCTGCTCCCAATCGTCTTCGGCACCGTCACCTACGCGGTGCTCAAGACGATGCGCGAGGGGTACATGTACAACCTCAACCGCCGCTACTACCGGCTTCGTCCGCCGAAGTAGAGCGGAACCACTACCAACCGTCCCTTCGTAGAGAGACCCAATGACAGATAGCGACGCGACTACCGGGACCAGTGACGCCGGCGAGTCGGGGCGCAAACGACGCGGCCGCCGCGACATCGTCGTCCCCATGCGACTCTACAAGACGATTACCGTCTTCTCGACGCTCATCGCCGTCGTCAGTGTCGTCCTTGGGTTCGTCTTTCTCGACGCGGCGACGCTGCAGGTGAGCGCGCTGCGAGCACTCATCACGGGTGCGTTCGCGTTCGTCGGCGTCGGCGTCGCCGATGGACTCCTGAGTACCGTACTGGCCATCCTCGGCTTGAGCATCATCGCGTTCGGTGCCGTCGTGTACACACTCGGGACGAGGTTCCGCGCCCAAGGAATGGGAAAGTCTCAAGAGGACTCCGGTGAAGGTTCGAACAATGGCTGACGAATTCATCAAGGGGCTCGGTATCCTCACCGGCGCTGGTCTCGCGTGGATGGTGCTCGCGTCCTGGTACCGCACGAGCAGTTTCGAGAGCACGAAGCAGCTCATCGAACCCCTGTCGTCGGGTGCGACCGAAGGCATCTTCAACATCATCGGCGTCACTCTGATGGACGCCTTCCTCTGGTTCGCCATTCTGGGCGCACTCACGTTCTGGGTGCTCATCCCGGCGGGCCATCAGGTGATGTCCGCACTCGAAGAGCGGCGTAACGCACAGTAAGACTCGGACGCGTTCTCGCTTCGCCTCGCGCAGGATTTAGTATATAAAGCCCGTAGTATAGCGGCGGTCGGACCCCATACCGAACCGCGTCAGATTGGAAAAACTCTAATGAGTATCCCTCTGACAGTCCTGTATGCAACCACTCCAGTTCCTCGTCCCACTCGACCAGTTGGCGGCGGTCGAACCCATCGTGCCCATCGCGATACTCGTGATGGTGCTCGCGAACTTCGCGACGCGCTTTATGGCACACCGTTCGCACGTCCAGCAGGCCGAAGATGGTGCCGACGAACTCTCGCGCTACCTGCCGCACAGCATCACCTCCGGTGGACTGGTCCTGCTGTCGTTCCTCTACCTCGTCATCGAACCCCACGGTGGGATGGTCATGAGCGTCCTCGTCGTCGGGATGTTCCTCACCGACTTCTTCGAGTTCGAAGCGCGTAACGTCGAAGCGCGCAACGACCGCAAACTCGACCGACCGAACGGTGCGCTCACCGCCTCCGTCGTCGTGTTCCTGTACGCGGCCTACCAGGCGCTCTTCTTCCTCATCGCGGACGTCTGGAACCTCGTCGTCTGAGGCGTCCTCGACGCGCCCGTTCTGCGACCCACCTCGAACCGGGGCAGTTCCGCTCCGGGGGACGCGAGTGTTCGTACAGAGCCACAGCGCCGGAGTCACAGCGCCGAAGCCACAGCGCCGACACGAGCGACGCGTTCGGAGACGGACGCACGAAGACCGGTCGCTCGGGGGCGAGCAGTCTGCGTCAAAACGAGTCTGTGCCGTGTGGTCGCCTCACTGCGAGAGGAACGTCGCCGTTCCGCCGACGGTGACGTACACGGGGGCCGAGGGCACGACTTCGCGGACGACGTCGTCGTCGACGACGAGTGAGACGGGTGTGTCGTCACGTTCGACCGAGAGTCGAAGCGGTGGTTGGAACACCCACGTGTCGGTCTGCGTCGCGTACGGCGAGACGGGGACGACGGAGACGCCGGCGTTCGGGCCGACGACTGCGCCACCCGCCGCGCGGGCGTATCCCGTGCTCCCGAGTGGCGTGGCGACGACGACGCCGTCCGCTCGGAACTCGTCGGCCGTCACCCAGTCGTCGTCTGCGGACTGGTCGACACGAGTGTCCGTCGGCACGTCCGAGCGATAGTGGGCGACGCCGTACTCCGAGATATGTGCCGGTTCGCTCGTCACGAGCATCGTATCGAAGAGTGCGTCGCCAGCGTGTTCGCCACCGACGAAGACAGAGAGAATCGGTTGGTCGACCACGCGACGGTCACCCGCGAGCATCGACGAGAGTGTGTCGGTGAGTTCACGTCGCGGAACCGACCACGGCATCCCGCAGTCCACCGGGACGACCGGTCGGTCGAGCGTCGAATCGAGTGCCACCTCGGTGACCGACGACTCACCGACGGCGACGACGGCATCGGCGGACGCCGCCTCGTCGGCCGAGACGACGCTGCCGCCCGCCTCGCGAATCGCGGTGCCGAGCGACTCGTCACCGACGACTGTGAATCTCATCGTCGTCCTCCTCCGACGGGGCACCAGAGCATGGTGCGGTGCTACGCTTCCCCGAATAAAAGCCCTCGTGGTTCGACGCCACCACGGGAGAGACTGACGATGCCGCCCGAGCGTGGGCGGGTTTCAGGACGGTCAGACGACGGTGGCCTCTCTCAGAACGGCCAGTCGCCGGTGACTTTCATCCCTTTGGCCTGGTCTTCCGCTTCGAGTGCCGCCGCGATGTCGTCCGGGTCGGCGTGGGGAATCTCACGGTCGGACCGCGCGAGTTCGACGGTGAGTTCGGTCAACAGGATTGCTTGTTCTCGGAGCGTCCTCGATTCGAGTTTCTCGATGGTGTCGGCGTGGGTGTGCCCCCATCCACGGCCCCGTCCTTTTCGTTCACTGCCGACCATGAACGCCGGGACGCCGTGGGCGACGAACGGCCAGTGGTCGCTGTGGGGGAGTTGCTCGGGAATGGTCGAGATATCGTGGTCGAACCGGTCGGAGACGGCCTTTGCCGTGGCTTCGAGTTCCTCGAATCCGTGGGTGTGGAGTTTGAGCGTCCGTCCGGCGACGACGCCGTCGTTGTTGACGATGGCCTTCACGTTCGCGCGGTCCGCGCCCAGTCGTTCCGCTTCGTGTTCGGACCCGACGAGGCCGACTTCCTCCGCGCCGAAGCAGACGAATCGCACGCGGGTCTCCAGTTCGTCTTCGCGGGCGGCGAGTGCACGCGCGACTTCGACGACCATCGCTGTCCCCGCGCCGTTGTCCATCGCACCCTCGGCGATGTCGTGGGCGTCGAGGTGACTCGTCACCAGCACTTCGTCGTCGGTGTCGGGGCCGAGTTCGGCGTGGACGTTGCCACTGCTCGCGGTGGGCGTCTCACACGTCACGTCGATAGTGACCTCCTCGCCGTCGAATCGGCGGGTGAGACGGGCACCGACCTCTTTGCTCACGCCCACGGCGGGGATATCGCCAATCGGTGCCTCGGCGGTGCCGACACTGCCCGTCGGTGGGAGTTGCCCGGGGACGTGGTTGGCGAAGATGAACCCCGAGGCGTTCGACTGAACCGCGTAGTAGTACTTCTCGCGGCGGTGAATGAAGCGGTCGAAGTGGTCGGGAACCGTCGACGAGACGACGACCACCTTCCCCGAGAGGTCACGGTCGAAGTCCTCGGGGAGTCCGTATCCGAGGTCAACGAGTTCGCCGGTGGCCTGTCCAGCGGGACTCCGCGGGAGCGCGATACACTCCTGTTCAGTGTTGTGGGCGACGATGGTGCTGTCGCCGCGTTCCCAGCCCTGAATGTCGAAAGGGTCGACGTGGGCGTCTCGCGCACCGACCGCGTCGAGTGCGTCGCGCGTCACCTCCATCGCTTCGCGTTCGCCGGGCGACCCGGCCATTCGGTTTCCGATATCGACGAGTCGCTCCAGATGCGTCCATCCAACGTCGCTCGTGAACGTGTCGCCAATCCACTGCGTCATACCGAGAGGTCACGCGGTTCGAGGGTAACGATTCCGGTAGGCGTGTCCGTCGAAGAGACACTCGAATACGAGTGAATCGACGGTCAGGTTTACGGGTGAACGGCAAGTTCAAGGGGCGTCTATCACGTACAATTATCCATGAACGAAGTACGAATCGCCGGGGTCGGACTGACCAAGTTCGGCAGTCATCCCGAGCGGACGGGCCGCGACCTGTTTGCCGAGGCAGCGCTCGCCGCCCGCGAGGAAGCCGACATCTCCCGTGAGGCGTACGACGAAGTCTTCTACGGGAATTTCATGGGTGAACTCGCGGAGGGACAGGGCCATCAGGGTCCGGTCGCCGCCGAGGCGGCAGGCCTCGACTGTCCTGCCACCCGTTACGAGTCGGCGTGTGCGTCCGCCGGTGTCGCCTTCCGGCAGGCCGTCCAGACGGTTCGCGCCGGCGGTGCCGACGTCGTGCTCGTCGGTGGGATGGAGCGGATGAACAACCTCGGAACCGCCAAGGTGACCCGTTCGCTCGCCATCGCTGCCGACGAGTTGTTCGAAGTTCGCGCCGGCGTCACGTTCCCCGGTGCGTACGCGCTCATGGCACGGGCGTACTTCGCCGAGTTCGGCGGCGACAACGAAGACTTGGCCCACATCGCCGTGAAGAATCACGCCAACGCGATGACCAACGAGTACGCGCAGTTCCACCGCGAGATAACCGTCGAAGACGTGCTCGAAAGCCCTACGGTTGCAGACCCGCTCACCCTCTACGACGCCTGTCCCATCACCGACGGTGCGAGCGCCGTCGTCCTCGTCAGCGACGACTACGCAGACGAACACGGTATCGACGCCCCCGTTCGCGTCACCGGGTCCGGACAGGGCGGCGACAAGGCCGCACTCCAGGACCGTGAGTATCTCGCACAGACGCCGGCGGCGACGAAAGCCGCGGAGATGGCCTACGCGGACGCCGGTATCACCGCCGCAGACGTAGAGGTGGCCGAAGTCCACGACTGCTTTACCATCGCCGAAGTGCTGGCACTCGAATCGCTCGGCTTCTACGAACCCGGCGAGGGCATCGGTGCGGCAGCACGCGGGGAGACGACGCGCGACGGCGACTTGCCGGTGAACCTCTCGGGCGGCCTGAAGGCGAAGGGCCACCCCGTCGGCGCGACGGGAACCGCACAGGTCGTCGAGATGGCGAAACTCCTCCGCGGTGACCACGCGAACAGTGACGCGGTGCCGGACGCTCGCGTCGGCGTCACCCACAACGCGGGTGGGACCGTCGCGAGTGCCGTCGTCCACGTGCTGGAGGTGATGGACTGATGGCAGACACTGGCTACGACGAGTGGGTCGCCGCCATCGCCGACGGTGAGGGCTACTACCTCGCCTGTCCCGACGGTCACGGGTCGCTCCCACCGCGACGTTCGTGTCCCCACTGTGGTGACGACGAACTGACCGAAGAACCGCTCGCAGAGACGGGAACCGTCGTCACGTTCACCGAGGTGCACGTTCCCGCCCCGAGTTTCGCCGACGAAGCGCCGTACGTGACCGCTATCGCGTCGTTCGGCCCGGTCAGACTCACGGGCGTCCTCCGCGACGTCTCGGGGTCGGACGTCGAACTCGGGATGTCGGTCACACCCGACGTCGACGTGAACGCGACGACGGGCGAGCAACTGCTCGTGTTCCGTCCGGCCGACGAATAGGCACCGCACCCCTCAGGCGGTCACTTCTCGCTTCTGTCGACGACTTCGCCCGGCGAGGTCCATCCGTAGACGTACGACCCGAGGACCCACACCCAGAATCCCGCCGCGAGCAACGCAATCGCTCCGTAGAGAAAGAGCGAGACGACGTCCAACGTCCCGTCGAGCATGGTCAGACGAGCGCGTCTCGAACCGTCTCGACGAAGGCGTTCGGGTACTCGACGTGCGGGAGGAGCATCGCATCGTCGAAGACGACGAGCGTGCAGTCGGCCCTCTCGGCGAGTTCTCGGCCGTCTTTCAGCGGGGTGATGTCGCTCTCGCGACCCCACACGAGCGTCGTCGGGACGTCGAGGGCCGCCAGCGACTCGCCGAGGTCGATATCCGAGTTGAGATAGCCGGAGATGAACGACGCCGGCGCGAACCGTGCGTTCTCCTGGTGGGCCGTCCGCCACTCGTAGTCCTCCCAGTCGTCGCCTGCCTTCGACGGGTCGTAGTAGCCGTGGTCGTCGTTGAAGTAGCGGATAGAGGGGCGCGAGGCAATCAGGTTGAAGAGTGCCTCACCGACCACCGGCGCGCGAACGAGTTCTCGAAGCCACTCGTTGGGTTCCGGACCGCCGCGTTCGGTGGGGCAGACGAGGACGAACCGGGACACCGACACGTCGTCGCGGGCGGCGGCGGCGACGGTGTAGGCGGCGGTGAGCGACGACGCGACGACTGCCGGGTCGTCGTACTCCGCGAGGAAGTCCCCGACGAAGTCCTCGTAGAGCGCCGGCGAGTAGTACAGTGGCGGGCGGTCCGAGAGGCCGAACCCGGGGAGGTCCGGGGCGACGACGTGGTAGTCTTCTGCGAGTTCGGAGAACACCTCGCGGAACTCGCCCGACGACCCGGCGGCGTTGATGCCGTGGAGGAAGACGAGCGTCGGCGCGTCTTCGTCGCCCGCCTCGACGTACGACACGTCCATCCCGCGCCAGCGGTAGGTCTGCGATGTTCCAGAGAGTGGCGGTTCGAGCGGGCCGGCACGGTTCGAGAGGGTGGCGTTGGCGGCGGCAGTGAGACCGATACCGGCCGCAGCGAGACCAATCGCTCGTCGGAGGTTCATGTCAGTGAGATAGTTCGCAGAGACCTTAATTCCCCGCCGGAATAGGGTCGGTGACCGAGAACCGTGGTTCTCTCAGTCGTCTCGGTCTTCGAGACACTCCCGAAGCGGTTCGAGAACGTCTTCGGTGACCGCGTAGGGGTCCGTCTCCTTGTCGACGACGGCCCGTGCGAACTGTTCGACGCCGCCGCGGCGGTCCAGTTCGCGTTCGAGGAGTCGGTTCACGTCGCTTCGGAGTAGTTGCCGAATCTCCTCGCCAGCGCGTTGTTTGGCTTTCTCGTCGAGTTCACCCGACTCGGTGAGGTAGCTGTAGTGGTCCGAGAGCGTCTCGACGAGCGTCTCGATTCCCTCGCCAGTCGTCGCGACAGTTTCGAGCACCTGCGGCGTCCAGAACGGGGTGACGTCCGCCTCGTCGGCGTCGCCCGCCGTCGCGTCGCCCGCACCGTGCGTGTCTGACTCGCCGTGGCCGTGCGTCTCGGCCATCGCGTCGCCGCCGTGGTGACCCATGTTCAGTCCCTTCGTCGGGTCGTCGTCACGGAGGTGAATCATCTCCTGTAATTCGGCGACGGTTCGGGATGCGCCCTCCATGTCCGCCTTGTTTACGACGAAGAGGTCACCGATTTCGAGGATGCCGGCTTTGAGCATCTGCACGTCGTCGCCGCTGCCGGGTTGGACGAGGACGACGACGGTATCTGCCGTCTTCACCACGTCGACTTCGTTCTGCCCGGCACCGACTGTCTCGATGATGATGCGGTCCTTGCCGAAGGCGTCGAGGGCTTTCACGGCGTCCGCCGTGGCCGTCGAGAGGCCGCCGAGTTGGCCGCGGGCGCTCATCGACCGGAAGAACACGTCCATGTCGCCGACGTTCGACGCCATGCGAATCCGGTCGCCGAGGACCGCACCGCCGGTGTACGGCGACGATGGGTCGACGGCGATGACGCCGACAGTCTCGCCCTGGTCGCGGTAATGTTTGGCGAGTTTGTCCACGAGCGTCGATTTGCCGGCACCGGGACTGCCGGTGATACCGACGACGGAGGCGTGGCCCGTGTGGGCGTGAATCTCGGAGACGATGTCTCGGTAGCCGGGTGACTGTGATTCGATTTTCGTGATGACGCGCGCGAGTGCTCGGTGCTCGCCGTCGAGCAATCTGTCGACGAGGTCGGATTCGACCGCCCGACCCATCGTCAGTTACGCTCGGGCGCGTTTTCCTTCACGAAGTCGATAGTCTCCTGCATCGGCGTGCCCGGCCCGAAGATGGCGTCGACGCCCTCGTCGAGGAGTTTGGGGCGGTCCTCTTCGGGGATGATGCCACCGACGATGACGAGTGTGTCGTCGAGTGCGCCGTACTCTTCGAGGCCGGCCATCACCTTCGGAACGAGTGTGTTGTGTGCACCCGAGAGGATGGAGATGCCGAGCACGTCCACGTCCTCTTGGACGGTGGCCTGAATGATTTCGTCGGGTGCTCGGTGGAGTCCGGAGTAGATGACTTCGAATCCCGCGTCGCGGAAGGCGCGAGAGATTACGTGTGCGCCACGGTCGTGGCCGTCGAGTCCCACCTTCGCGATGAGACACCGGATAGTTCGTTGTTCAGAGTCCGCGCTCATAGACAGAGGTTCGGCATCCCGCGCTTTGACTCTAACGGAAGATGAGGAAGGTTGCCGCCCGAGACGTCGTCGCCGTGTCGGCTATTCGACGTGGGCCGTGCCGACGTATTCGTCGAGGAACTCGGCAATCTGCGTGTAGGCGTCGATACGGTTCTCCAGTTTGGAAAACCCGTGACCCTCGTCGTCGAAGATGAGTTCACGGACGTGGGCGTGTTCCCGTGCCTCCTCGACCAGTTGGTGGGCCTCGCTCACGGGGACGCGCGGGTCGTTCTCGCCGTGGAGGACGAAAAGCGGTGCGCGAATCTTCTCGACGTTGTTGAGCGGCGAGATGGATTCGAGGAACTCCCGGTCGTCTTCGAGCGACCCGTACTCCGCCTCCCGGAGTTCGCGCCGCCACTCGCCGGTGTTTTCGAGGAACGTGACGAAGTTGGCGATGCCGACGATGTCGATACCGGCGGCCCAGAGGTCGGGATACTCCGTCATCGACGCGAGTACCATGAACCCACCGTAGGAACCGCCCATCGCGACGATTTTGTCGGGGTCCACTGCCGGATGGTCGTGTAACCACTCCACGGCCGCCTCGATGTCGGCGACGGAGTCCATCCGCTTTTCGACGTCGTCGAGGTGGCCGTAGGCCTTCCCGTAGCCAGCAGACCCGCGGACGTTCGGTTCGAAGTAGGCGTACCCGCGAGAGAGGAAGTACTGTTTCACCGCCGAGAACGACGGTCTGCGCTGTGATTCGGGGCCGCCGTGGATGTCCACGATGACCGGCGTCTCGCCCTCGGGTGACTCCTCGGGGAGCGTGAAGAACGCCGGGATGTCTCGGCCGTCGAACGTCGGATAGCGGACGAGTTCCGGCGCGACGAACGTGTCCCGAGGGATGCCCGCCGTCGCGGCGAGCGTCCAGCGCTCGGCGTCGCCGGTAGTCAACTCGACGACGTAGACGTTGGCGGTATCTGCACTGGCGGTCACCGTGAGCGCCGCGCGAGCGCCATCCGGTGAGAACGAGACACCGCCGGCGACGCCCTTCGGAAGGTCCGGTTCGGGGAACGTCTCTATCTCGTCGGGGGAACGGAGTTCGCCGAAGGTGAGTTCGGTGTAGCCGTCGACGTTTCGAGCGTAGACCAGTCGGCGCGACTCGTGGTCGATGTTGACGCCCTCTATCTCGTAGTCGCCGCCGGATTCGACGAGCGTGAACTCGTCGGTTTCGAGGTCGTATCGGACGAGTTCGAGCGTGTCGCTGTCTCGGTCGGACACCATGTAGATGTTCTCGCCGTCGGGCCCCCACGAGGCGCTCTGGAATCTGACGGTTCCCTCGTGTGGCGTGATGTGGCGCAACTCGTTCGTTATCAGGTCGAGGACGTAGACGTCCTGGTCGAAGTTCGAGTACGCCTCTTCGACGATGAGTTTCGAGTCGTCAGGGGACCACCCGCCGATAGTCAACCACCCCTCTCCCTCGTGGACGAGCGTGGCGTCGTTTCCGACGCCGTCGCGAGACTGGACGTACACGTCGAAGACGGCGTTGTCCCGACGGTTCGACGTGAAGGCGAAGCGACTCCCATCGTGACTCCACCCACCCCAGCGGTGTTTCGCGTCGGGGTGTTCGGTCAGGTTCTCGACGACGCCCGTGTCGGGTTCGAGGCGGAACAGTTGTTCGCGCTCGTTGCCGCCTTTGTCCATCCCGAAGACGAACTCTGGGTTCTCGGGTGACCACGACGCGAACGTGACGCGCTCGTCGTAGAAGGTGCGTTGTTCCGGCCAGTTACCGGGGCCGTCGACGGTCCAGACCTGTGGAACGCCGGTCGTATCCATGAGAAACGAGAGGCGGCCACCATCAGGGGCGAAGGAAGCACCGTAGGCGCTCCTGATGTGCAGGTAGCGCTCGATGTCGTAGGTACGCATACCACAAGTGTTGGTTCGGTGGCGAGAAATCGGTTTGGGTGTCAGAAGTCCGAGAGACGTGGGGTGAACCGTCGAGTGGTCGGTGCTGCCGCTCGGCGGTTCGAAAACGTGGTATCGAGGAGTGTACGTCGTACCGCGCTCAGATCATCCCTTCTTCTTTGAGGCCCGCCATGATGTCGTCGACGAGGCTCTCGGCGTCTTCGTACGGGAAGTCCTGGTGCTTTCCGAGCTTTGCGGCGAGTTCCATCGCCGTGATGGTGACGCCGTCTGCTTCGAACTTCGTGCCGGGGCCGTTCGGAAGCGCGGGAACGAGCGACATCTGGTTCTTGACGGGGAAACTCGCGTTCGCGAACGCATCCATAAACTGGTCTCGGAGTTGAGATTCTACGTCGGACATACTCTGTACGTTCGTAGTGAGGTGGAAAAATATTCCGGAACAACCAACAACACGTGGGCAGTTCTTTTTCTCGGTCGGTACCGTGCAGTCCCCGACGAATCGCTGGAGACGGCCGTCTCGTCCAGGACTGGTGGACTTATCTACGACGGCAATTCATGCATGACTATGGACTTCGATTTCGACTTCGACCGTCTCAAGCAACTCACAGAGACCAGCGGCGTCCCCGGGTACGAAGACCGGATTCGCGCGCTCGTACGTGAGGACCTCGAAGCGACGACTGACCGCGTCAGCGTCGACGCCATGGGCAACGTCGTCGGCACCATCGAGGGAGAGGGAGATTACGAAGTCGCCGTCGCCGCACACATGGACGAGATTGGCTTCATGGTCCGTCACATCAACGACGACGGGTTCCTCCAACTCGACGCACTCGGCGGGTGGGACCCGCGCGTCCTGAAGGCCCAGCGAGTCACCGTCCACGCAGAGGACAGCGATTTCACCGGCGTCATCGGCTCTGTCCCACCGCACACGCTCACTGAAGAACAGAAGAAGAAAGAGCCGAAGGTCGAAGACGTCTACGTCGACCTCGGCCTGCCCGCAGAGACCGTCGAAGCGGAGGTTTCCGTCGGTGACCTCGTGACGATGGAACAGACCACCGTCAAGATGGGCGACCACGTCACGGGGAAGGCCATCGACGACCGCGTCTGTCTCTTTGCGATGCTCGAAGCGGCGCGTCGCATCGAGAACCCGCAGGTCACCATCCACTTCGCAGCGACCGTTCAGGAGGAAGTCGGCCTCCGCGGTGCACAGGCACTCGGCGTCGACCTCGACCCCGACCTCGCACTCGGCCTCGACACCACCGTCGCCAACGACGTGCCCGGGTTCGAACCGGCCGACTACGTGACCCAACTCGGCGAAGGTGCGGGCATCAAACTGAAAGACTCCAGTGCCATCGCCAACCCGAAAGTCCACCGTCGCCTGCGCGACGTCGCCGAGGAGAACGACATCGCCTACCAGATGGAACTGCTCCCCGCGGGCGGCACGGACACTGGCGGGTTCCAGAACACCTACGGTGCCAAACCCGTCGGCGCAATCTCGATGCCGACGCGCTACCTCCACACCGTGACCGAGAGCGTCCACGGCGACGACGTGACCGCGTACATCGACCTTCTGACCGCATTCTTGACAAGCGAAACCGGCGATTTCGACTACACGCTCTGAGGCGGCCGAACTATAACGGCTCGCCCCCGTCAAATTGAGGGCAATTCGAAATCGTCTCTCGAACGAGAACCAAAGTATTCACTACAGGCCCACACCAAGCGGCGGACATGACCGACGGCAACGTGGATATGTCTCGGCGGGCGTTCCTCGGGGCGGCCGCTGGTGGCGCTGCGGTCGCCGCCACCTCCGGCACGGCCGCGGCGCAGACGCAAGAACCAGACTTCGGTGGCTACCTCGACGGCGTCGACGGAGGGTACGAAGACCTTCGTGGACAGAGCGAAGTCACCATCGAGGTGGGCGCAGAGGGGAACGGCGGTGCCCTCGCGTTCGCCCCCGCTGGTGTCTGGGTCGACCCCGGAACGACCGTGACGTGGGAGTGGACCGGCGAAGGCGGCGGCCACAACGTGAAGATGGAAGAAGGCCCTGCGAGTCTCGACTCCGGTGCGCCCGTCGCTGAAGCGGGCACCACCTACGAGTACACCTTCGAAGAGGCCGACGCAGGCATCTCGAAGTACTACTGCGCGCCCCACCAGGCGCTCGGCATGCTCGGGGCAGTCGCCGTCGGCGGCGACGTCCCAGTCGTCGAAACCGGTGGTGGCGGCGGCGGCTCGAGTGTCCCGCAGGTTCCGGGCAGTGCGAAGGCGCTCGGCGTCGCGACGACGTTCGCGATGATTGCGACGCTCGGCCTCGCGTACTTCTTCATGAAATACGGCGGCGATTACGAGATAAACGAGTAATCTCCCCCGCATTCCCCCGTTCTCGCGTTCGTGAGCGGCAGCACTCGTTCTCCACCTCGGTGCGAACTGGAGCGGTGCGTCCACCAGTGGGCGGTGCGTCCACCAGTGAAGCGACTGTGCGCGTGAAATCAGGGCGACGGACGCAGGACTGTCGTCGCGTCAGAAGAAGCCGTAGTCGGCAATCTCCGCTTCGTACACCGACTCGAACTGGTCGACGACGTGGTCGTAATCGTAGTCGGCGAACGCCTCGTCGACTGTCTGGTGGTCGAACCCACGTGCGGCGACGATTTCGTCCGCGAGTTCCTGCGGACTCGTGACCAGCGACCCGCGTCGCCGGCCTTCGACGAGTTCGTGGGCCGCAGAGCGGGCTTGGTACTCGACGATGCTCACACATCCGCAGGCGAGTGCCCACAAGAGGTTCGTCGCGAAGGGTTCGACAGTCGCCGTCTGGGCGAAGACGTGCGCGCCTTTCAGAATCGGAACCGCCTCCTTGGCCGAGAGTTCGCCGGCGAACTCGACTCTGTCGTCGATTCGGAGGTCACGTGCGGTCTGTTCTGCGTTCGACCGTTCGGGGCCGTCGCCGACGACGACGGCGTCCCACTCTTTGTCGCGGAGTTCTGCGAGGGCGAGGAGGAAGCTCTCGACGTTGGCGTGTTCGTCGAGTTCTCGTGCGTAGACGACGTCGGCACGTTTCTCGATGGGCGCGTCCCGGACGATGTCCATGTCGATGGGTTCGGGGACGACGTGGGTCGAATTCACCGACGCGCCGAGTTCGCGGACGTCTGTCCGAACCATCTCCGAGGGCGTCAAGACTGCGTGAGGCGACTTCGCCGCGCGTCGATAGGCCCGCGACCCGCCGCGTTCGTCACGTGACCACCAGTCAGCGACGACGGGGACTCTGAGGAACCGCGCGGCCGTCTTGGCCGCCGTCACGTGCGACGGCGGAAAACTCGCGACCTGAATCACGTCCGGGTCGACTTCACGGAGGACGAACGGCACGCGAGAGGCGAACCGGCCCGCCGCCGGTGAGTCGGTGACCCGGTGGTAGGTCACGTCGTTCTGTTCGAACTCGATAGATTCGCCACCCCACCACTTGGCACAGAGGACGACGACGTCGTTCCCGCGTTCGGAGAGGAGTTCTGCGGTTCGCCGCGTTCGTATCGTCGCGCCCGTCTCTTCGTGGTGTGGTGTGTACATCGAGACGAGTGCGACGCGCATATTCGCGGCCACTACGTGATGCGATAAAAATCCACGTCTTTCACGCCCGCCATTCGAAGCGAACGGGTTGAGGACACAGGTGGTCGAAGTCTAGTTCGAGAACGCAGGTGAGAAAAACAGTCGTGGGAGCGTAGTCGAGACTGGTCGCCGTCAGAGACCGACGAGTGGTGCGGCGAGCGCTGCCACCGACGACACCTCGTACTCCCATCCGTAGACCTGATTGAGGAGCAAGTAGGTTACGACGCCGAGGACGAGCGAGAGTAACCACGCTGCGGCGGCGAAGCGGCCGATTTTTTTGTGCGGCGTCTCGGTGCGCAGTTCGTGCTCGGAGTGCGAGATGCCGAGGATGAGCGCGTAGAGAACCACCGGCACCGAGACGATAGAGAGGATGATGTGAATCGCCAACATCGCGAGGTACGGGTAGTAGACGTACGCTGGCCCGACGAACTCCTTGGTCCCACCGCCCCCAATCTTCGTGAGGTACATGACGAGGAAGAGGATGATGAGTCCGAAGGCCGTAATCATCGCCGCTTTGTGCTTTCGAACCTCGTCGCGCCGAATCCAGCGCCACCCTGCCGCGATGACGAAGACGTTTATCGTGTTCACCAGTGCGATAGCGTCCGAGAGTCGGTTCACTTGTTCGAGCGACAACCGTGGGAAGACGTTGGCGGGAACCAATCCGGTGAACGTCCCGATGACGAGACCGTATCCGATGGCCGAGAGGATGACAGTCGCCGCCGCAGGATGTTCTTTCAGCGGGTTGCCCGCGCTCGCAGTTGCCATGTCAGATATGTATGCGGCGGCCCTATTCCATCTTCGGGTTCGGGACGAGTTGGGGGACGGAACCATCGAAATCTTCGAACTGTGTCAGAAATAGCGTGCTGAATAGAGAGGGTGTATGTGTCACTTCACACAAATCGTGGAATTATCTCGAAACACGCTAGTACCGGCAGAAGTGTGCTTGATTCGCACCTGTTCGGGCAGGGAACTGTGGTTGATTGGGACGAGAACAAGCAATTCTTCCTGTTGTGTCTCCACCCACTCCTTCATAGAGTTCGAGTTCCAGCAACAGGGCGTCCACGCTCCCGATTCGAGGTGGTTCCACACGTCCACATCACCGTAATAATGGCCGTCACTGCATCGATAAACTGTCCCCCCGCCTTCCGATTTAGTCATGTAGTTCCATTGGTGCGTCAAGTGAGGGATCGGCACCGAGAATCGTAGACAGAGTTGGCTGCATCTGGTCGAGTAGCTCAGTTGGTTCTACGAACTGTCGCTCTGGGTCATAGGTTATGAGCCCTCCCGAGGACGTGCTTGATTCCGCGTCGGAGGCGGGAGGCGACTGCCTGCTGTGAGATACCGAGTTCCTCGCCGAGTTCTGCCATCGTAATCTTCCGCGGAGACTCGAAGTAGCCACGCTCGTAGGCGAGTATCAACGCCTCTTGCTGGGTGTCAGTGAGAGTGTCTTCTGTTGCCGTCTCAACCCGTGTGAGCGCGTTCAACGCCGTCAACGTGACAGGGATGTCCAGTTCTCGACAGCGTCGTTGAAAGTCTGCGATGTCGCTTTGTTGGTCGCCGCGTATCTCGAACGTCCACTGCTGGTTTGTGCCGATGGCCTCGATGAGCGGCACATCTGTCTCTGCCAATATAGTGAGCACGTCGGCGTACTCCACCGACCACTCGACGCGTAACAGGTACTCGTCTTCAACAGAGTCAACGAGACGAATATCCTTCACGCCCGGGTGCTCGGTGAATGCGCCCTCGATGTCGTTGACTTCGGTTCCCCGTACCCAGAAGTAGGGAATCACCACGTCCCGCGCGGGGACAATTCGCTCCAGTTCGACCGTCACGTTCGGCAGTTGGTTGAACACAGTCCCCAAGGGAAATTGGTCTGACGGAACTGTGAACGTCGCCTCGGTAGCCATCGCATCTACCGTCGACGTCCAACTGTAAATGTTTGCCACTGGTCAACTACCATTCTCGTCGTGCCACCGGCCCGGACGCAGTATCTCTCGGCCCGAGAATCGGTATCAGGTGCATCTTGTCCCAAACAGTGGGCTCGCTAATACGGTATCCGAGGTCGTTACCAGCTCCCTCTGTACGTAACACTGAGGCCGGGAACGTCACCTGACCGATACGCGCCCTCTATTCAGCACGCCCTCGACAAACTGTCATCGAACATAACTCCGACAAAGCCGTGGAACCGCCACGGACACCGCGAAGGTGTGAGACGTAACTGCTCTGTCCCACGAACGAGGCCGAAAGTCGAGTCTCGCTGCGTTTTCCCTCGAAAAAGGCGGGCTTAGATGACGCCCGTAATCGTCGCCGCCTCGATAGCAGCGTCTTCGCTCACGCCGTTTCCGAGAATCGTGTAGCGGTCACGAATCGTGTGTGCCGTCGTGAGTGCCTCGATAATCGTCTCGTCGTCGATGCCGAGTTCGTCGGCCGTCGTCGGCGCGCCCATCGTCGAGAGGGCGTTGCGGATGTTCTGCCAGTCGCCTTTCTCGCCGCTGTGGAAGTACTCGGTCATGATTGCCCCGACGCCGACCTGATGGCCGTGCAGTGCCCGTCCCGGTGCGAGGCGGTCGAGTTGGTGCGAAAAGAGGTGTTCTGCACCCGACGCGGGACGCGACGAACCGGCGATAGACATCGCGACACCCGAGGAGACGAGGGCCTTCGTCACAATCCACGCGGATTCTTCGAGGCCGGGTTTGATGGAGCCTGCACTCTCGACGAGCAGTTCGGCGGTCATCTGCGCCAGCGCACCAGCGTATTCGGAGTACTCGACGTTCTGGAGGCGGTGGGCGAGTTGCCAGTCTTTCACTGCCGTGTAGTTCGAGATGATGTCTGCACAGCCTGCGGTGGTGAGTTCCCACGGCGCTTCGGCCAACAGTTCCGTGTCGGCGACGACTGCCAGCGGCGGGTCTGCGGCAACCGAGTGGCGGGTGTCGCCTTCGGGAATCGAGGACCGACCAGAGACGATACCGTCGTGACTCGCCGCCGTCGGAACCGACACGAACCCACATTCGAGACTGTCGGCGGCCATCTTCGCCACGTCGATGGGCTTGCCGCCACCGAGGGCGATGAGATAGCCGGCGTCCATCTCGCGGCCGATTTCGACGACGCGTTCGACCGACTCGAAACTCGCACGGTCCAGCGAGACGGACGAGATACCGTCGAACTGCGCGCGTACTCGCTCGCCTGCGATACGCTCGGGCGAGGGACTCGTGACCAAGAGCGGTTCGCCAGAGAGATAGAGCTCTGCGACTGCGTCGGCGAGTTGGTCGAGGACGCCGTGGCCGACGAGGACGTTTCGCGGCAACTTAATCCACGTCGATTTGTCGAACATACACACGCATCGGCCACGATGGTTGATAGTGTTTCTCGTCTGGGGTCCGACAGGACAGACGTCAGTCGACGGGCGAGAATAGAACGCGAGGGACGGGCGTCAGCGCCTCAGACGAGCGTGCGGACGGCATCCCACAGGAACATGACGCCGAACCCACCGAGGACGACGGCACTGAGCGCGGCGACCACCGGGGCGAACGACTCGACCCGTTTTTCGGCCGCGACGAGTGCTGCGGGGAACCCGGTCACCCAGATGGCGATGCCGCCGAAGAAGCCGAGGATGAGTGCGGGACTCCCCGTCTGGACGACGAGCAGGTTCGTGAGTGAGTCGCCGAGGTACGGCGTATGGGAGAGCACGTCGACGGTTCCGGTTTCGAGGAGGCCGACGCCGATGGTGAGCCAGAACAGAATCTGGTACGGGTTCGTCAGCGCGAGGACGAACGCCTTCGTGAACCCGGCGCTGTCGGCGTCCGGGTCGGCCGCCTCACGGAACGTCGAACTCGTCTCTCTGGCGGCACCGTAGGCGAAATAGAGCATGAGGAGGCCGCCGGCACCGACCATCACGGCCCGAATCGTCGGGAATCGTTCGACGAACGCCACGAGTCCGAGCGCCGCGAGGACGAAGAACAGGGCGTCGGCACTCATCGCTCCGAGGCCAGCACGAACACCGGACGACCACCCACGGACGACGCTCTCTTCGGCGATGACGGCGTTCATCGGTCCCGGCGGCGCGGCGAGGGCGAGGCCGAAGACCAACCCGGCGGCGAGGGTCGGGAGCGCGGTAGGCATCAGCGTCTCTTGGCTCGTTCCCGTGAAAAATGACGCGGAACCGGTGACGACACCCTCGCTACGACGGCGGCCGATTAGACGAGCGTGAGAATCGCGTCGGCGGCGCCACCGACGAACGTCTCCCACATGGAGAACCCAGTGAAGATAGCGATGGTCGTGTCGATGGCGAAGAAGCCGAACAGTGCGGCGGCCCCGAGATACGCCTTTCGGGTGTCGAACCGGTCGGAAAAGCGGTAGAAGAAGTACGCGTTGGCGATGCTCACCGGGATGATGGCGAGCATCTCGCCGGCCCATATCGCGGGATGTGCACCGTACTGGACGGCGAGGCCGATAGTCACCAGTTGCGTCTTGTCTCCGAACTCACCGGCGGCCATCATCGCGAAGATGGGGAAGAACCCACCGAACCCGTGGTTGGAGAGTTCCCGGCCGAAGATGGTCGGTGTCGAGTCGACATCGGTGAACCCGCCGTCGGTGGCAACGCCGCGCTCGCGCTTCGCTGGCGTCGAACGGTAGAGTAACACGGCGAAGAGGGCGAACAGGACGGCGGTAAACGCGTCGAGTAGGACCGGTGGCAACGCGTTCTTCAGCGCCTGACCGAGCGCGATTTCCAGCGCCGTCCAGATGGCGAACGCTGACACCGCCGCCGCGACGACGACTTTCGGGTCGAAGCGCGTCGAGAGACCGGCGATGATGAACTGGGCCTTCTCGCCGGGCAACACCGCTAACTGGGCGACGAGTGCGACGACGAGAATTTCGGTCCAGCCGGTCATCGCGTGGAGACGCCCTCGTCTTCACACTCCGCTTCGGGAGCGCGGACGCGAATCGTCTTCGCGACGGACTCGGGGAGGCTCTGTTCTCGGTCCGTCTCTGCGACGCGAACCGTCACCATCCCGAACGGCGCGACGTCGGTTATCTCGATGGTCGTCCCCGGCGTCACACCCGCCTCGGAGAGATATTCGAGTTCCTCTGGGTCACGGTCACTGACGCGACAGACGACGAGCGTCTCACCGACGTCGTGGTCCGAGAGCGTAGTCAACCCGTCCGACTTCGGCGGCGTGAGGTCGGCACTCGGAATCGGGTCGCCGTGTGGGTCGACTTCTGGATTCCCCAGCGCGGCGGCGACGCGGCGTTCGAACTCCTCGCTGATGTGATGTTCGAGCGCGTCCGCCTCTTCGTGGACTTCGCTCCACGAGTAGTCGAGGTGCTCGGTCAGGTACGCCTCCAGCAGGCGGTGGTGTCGCAGCACTTCGAGCGCGACAGTCTCGCCTTCCGTGGTCAACTCGACGCCCTTGTACTTCTCTCGGTCTATCAGGCCGCGCTCTTCGAGTTTGCCGACCATACTCGTCACCGTCGGCGGCGTCTTCCCGAGATACTCGGCGATATTGGAGGTAGAGACTGGAGGGCCGTGTTCCATCTGAAGCGTGTAGATTGCCTTCAGGTAATCCTCCATCACGTCGCTCAACATAGAACGAATTAGACGTGTCTAAACTAAATATCCTGCGGGTGGAAAACACGCTTCGAGACGTGAACTACAACGCGGACCAACCGCGACGCGGTTTCGGTTAGATTCCCTGTCCCATCAGGTGACTGCGGAGGATGTCGGCGTTCTTCGTCCCGGACTCGGTGTTGACGACGACGACATCGTCGTCCTCGTCGAACTCGTCTGTGAGTTCCCACGCCGCCGCGAGTGCGACACCGCCAGCGACACCCACTTCGACGCCGGCAGTCTGTGCGGCCGTCACCGCCGATTCGAGGGCGTCGTCGTCGTCGACGGAGACGGCGAGGCCGTTCGACGCGTCGAGTGCCTGCAGTGCGAGTGCCCCGCCAGCAGGGTCCGGAATCTCCAGTTCGCCGACGATAGTGTCGGGGTGGTTCCACGCCTCGACGGCGTCGTTGCCGGCCTCCCACGCAGTCGTAATCGGGGCACACCCGACCGATTGCGCGGCGACGAGTCGCGGCACGTCGTCGACGAGGCCGAGTTCCGACAGGTCGCGGAACCCTTTGAAGACGCCGTAGAGGAGTTCACCAGTCGCGACGGGGACGACCACCCAGTCGGGAACGGTCCAGTCGAGTCGCTCGGCAATCTCGTAGGCGACGGTTTTCGCCCCCTCGTGGCGGTACGGGTTGTCGAACTCCTGGAGCGTGTACCAGTCGCTCTTGAGTTTCTCGTGAAGCGCCGACAGCGCCGCCGGATAGCGTCCACCGATGACTTTCATCTGCCCGCCGTGGACGTTCACCATCGCCTTGTTGGGAAACGGCGTCCGCGACGGGACGAAGCCGTAGGAACGCACGTCGACGAGGCCCGCATAGGAGGCCGCAGACTGCGCACTGTTGCCGGCAGAGGCGTGTGCGACGACTTCTGCGTCGGCCTCTCGTGCCGCCGTCACGGCCAGCGAGAGGCCCCTGTCGAGGAACGTGCCGGTTGGGTTCCGGCCCTCGTCTTTGATGCGCAGTGACCCGACTCCCGCCTCGTCACCGAGTGCCGGGGCGTCGACGAGCGGCGTCGCACCTTCGTTGGCCGTCACCGGGTCGGAGAAGGGAAGCAGTTCGCGGTAGCGCCACATCGTATCGAAGGGTCGCTCCGAGAGCGTCTCGGCGTCCCACTCGACGGCGTCGAGGTCGTACGTCGGGTCCAGCGGTGCGTCGGCGTCGCTGAGACCGGTTACGTCGGCGTCGTACTCGTCACCGGTCGCCGTACACACCAGCCCTGAGAACGTGTCGGACGTCTGCATACGCGGCCCTAATGGGGGGAGGAACTAAGCCCTTCTCGTCGGGCGATGGCAACACCCGCAGGGGCTTTGTGTCACCCGTCCGAGAGACCGTGTATGGACGACAGACACATCGTCGTCGTCGGCGCGGGTCTCGCTGGACTCGTCGCCGCGCGACACCTCGCCGCCGCCGGGGCCGACGTGACCGTCATCGAGCGACGAGACGACGTCGGCGGGCGAGTCCGAACCAGAACGAAAGACGGGTTCACGGTAGACCGTGGCTTTCAGGTACTGTTCACGGGCTATCCCGCGGTTCGGCGCGAACTCGACCTGGAGGCCCTCGACCTGCGGGCGTTCACCCCCGGGGCCACTATCTGCCGGCCGAGTCGCCGGTCGGTCCTCTCGGACCCGCTTCGCGACGTTCGGAATCTGTTCGAGTCGGTGCGCAACCCGGAGGTGACGACGACGGACAAAGTCCGGACGCTGGCGCTCAGACAGGACGTGGGGACGCGCGACGAAGCCGAGATATTCGCCTCACCCGACCAGAGCATCAAGTCGTACCTCCGGGACTGGGGCTTCTCGGAGGACTACATCGACCACTTCGTCGCGCCGTTCTACGGCGGTATCACACTCGACAGGACGCTGTCGTCGTCGAAGCGCGTCTTCGAGTACACGTTCAAGATGCTCTCCGCGGGGCAGACGGCGGTTCCGGCCGCCGGCATGCAGGCGATTCCCGAGCAACTCGCTGCCAGCGCCCGCGAGGAGGGAGCGACGTTTCGACTCGGAAAACGCGTCGAAGCCCTCCAGAGCGACGCCGGCGGCGCAGTCGTCACCACGTCCACCGACTCCGTCGAGGCCGATGCCGTCGTCGTCGCCACCGACCCGAAAGAAGCGCGGCGACTGACGGGCGTCGAGTCGATTCCGACCGACGCACACGGGTGTGTCACACAGTACTACACGCTCCCGAGCGAGAGCGCGCTCGGCGAAGGAAAGCGCATCATGCTCAACGCGGCCAATCCCGACCCCAACACGGTCGTTCCACTCTCGACTGTCGCGCCGGAGTACGCACCAGCGGGGAACGAACTCCTGAGTGCGACGTTCCTCGGCGACGCCGCACAGGACGAATCGGCAGACGACCTCTTCGAGAAGACGAACCGAACCCTCGAAGCGTGGTATCCAGAGCGGTACTTCGAGGACCTCGAACTGCTCGATACGGAGTCCGTCTCGTTCGCCCAGTTCGCCCAACCGCCGGGCATCCACGACTCGCTACCGGGCCACCGCGACGTCCCGGGACGGGCCTACCTCGCCGGCGACTACACCGCGTGGTCGTCGATTCAGGGTGCGATGCGGAGCGGCCGAGAGGCCGCCGAGGCCGTCCGAACAGACCTCTCGGCGTGACTGGCCGGACGAGACGACAGGGCACTCAGTCGTTCGAATGCGTGACCCCACCACTGGCATCGGCGTCCACCCGGGAGCGACCCTCCTCGAACGAGAGGCCACCCGTCGCCAGCGGGCGGGACGACAGCCGTTCCGAACCGTACCGGTAGACGAGTATCCCTGCGAATAGCCACGCTGCGGCGGCGAGCGCCGCTTCAGACGGGAGGGCGCCGTCGCCGACGACACCTCTCGACAGATAGACCGAGACACCGTTCCACGTCGTATGGAACACGATGGGGAGGAGGACGCGCCCACCGGACTCGTTGTAGAGCCACGTCGTGATGACGCTGATTGCGAGGACAGCGAGCAGGTAGAACACGAACGACGTTCCCGACTGCGAACTCCCGGGCATGACGAACAGGGGGATGTGCCACGCCGCCCACACGACGCCGATGACGAGCGACGCGCGAAAGGCCCCGAGGCGTCGCTGGAGGACCGGAAGCCCGTATCCGCGCCATCCGGGTTCTTCGAGGCCGCCACGGATGAACGACGATAAGAGGAGTGCGCCGAGCACCCCTGCTGGTCCGAGGGCCGCATCGTCGAACGTCCAACCGAGCGCGACTGTGAACACGAGTGTGGCACCGAACAGGACGACTGGAACGGCGACGGCGGCGACCCAGACGAGTGGTGACGCGCGGACGCTCACCAACTGCCGACCCCACGACCGGATGTCACCCGTGGCCGTTGCGAGGACGATGGCCGCGAGGAACGGTCCGAACCCACCCGTGAGGACGAGCAACGAGGTGTACGAGGGCGGGTCACCCGACCTGACGAGCAGTGTCGCCGGTATCCACCACACCCACGTGAGGACGTAGGTCAAGACCAGAAAACTGAGGAATCGGTTCGCCCGAATTCGGGCTTTAATGGAGGGCATGACAGCTAATTGTACTCTCTTCGTCAGCATAGCCACAGTCAACGCTTCTCGGTGGGTGGGAATGCTGGCTTCTCCACGCGTAGGTTTAACTCAGAGCAGGCGACGAAGGTCCCCCAGCGGCGGGAAGGTGAGCGTCTCGCCGGCGTCGTCGTCGCGCACGAGTGGCCGGAAGACGCTCGCCTCGGCCACGAGCGGCGAGTCGAAGTCCGACCCACGCATCCGATTGATTTCGACGCCCGGTGCGAGACGGGTGAACGACGGGAGCATCAGCACGTCGCCCCCGCGGTAGGCGTCGGGGCCGTAGAGAAAACACGGCCGACGACGCCCCTCGATGGTGACCGTCGGGTGGTCGTGGCCGACGACGTAGCGATGGCTCTCGCCGTCCGGTTCGCGGTGGCCGTGGGCGACGAGCGTCTCGTCGGCGAGGCGGTACTCGTCGTACACGTCGCCCGACCACACCTCCGCGAGCATCGTATCGTGGTTGCCAGCGACGAACACCGGGTCGGCACCGGCAGCGACGCACTCGTCCGCGAGCGCTTCGAGGGCCGCGACGTGGCGGTCCGAGACTCGGTCGAACCGATGGAGCACGTCCCCAGCGAAGACCACTTCACGCGGGTCGAACTCCGCACAGAGCGCCGCGAGTCGCTCGGTGAGACCCGTCTGTTCGCCGAGCGGATAGTCCACCGCAGACGCGTCTGCGCGCCCGACGTGCAGGTCCGAGAGGACGACTGCATCTGCGTCGGGGAGGTAGACGGCACGGTCACGGACGGCGGCGCGAAACACGGGAGAAAGGTCGGCCGGCGGCGACAAATCAGCACCGGTCGTCGACACGGACTCGACAGCGTTCGAGTGGAGGCCTTTTTACACGACGCCTCCCACACCAGTAGTATGAGCGGCGCACTGGAGGACAAGCGAACGGCCACCCGATTTCGTATCCTCGCGGAGATTGCGGACCGCCAACCCGCGGTGAGCCAAGGCGAGATTGCCGAGGCAGTCGGCGTGACGAGTCAGGCAGTCTCGGAATACATCCGTGAACTCGTCGACGACGACCTGGTCGAAAAAGAAGGGCGCTCTCGCTACCGCGTGACCAAGGAAGGCGTCGATTGGCTCTTTCAGGAGGCCCGCGCACTCCAGCGATTCGCCGAACACGTCACCGACGACGTCCTCGAGAGCGTCAACGAAGACGCCGCTATCGTCACCGACGACGTCTCGGCCGGTGAGACGGTGACGCTCTCGCTCCGCGACGGACTCCTCCACGCGACACCTGGCGACGAGGGGCCGGCAATCGGCGTCTCGACGACTGATGCCGAGGCAGGGGAAGACGCGAGCGTCACCGGATTCGAAGGCGTCATCGAGATGGAACCGGGGTCGGTTCGCGTCCTCCAGATTCCGCCCGCACGACTCGGCGGCAGTGGCGAGGTGGACATCTCGGCACTGGCGGACGCCTGTGCCGACGCGGATATCGTCCTCGCCAGCGGCGTCGAAGCAGTCGTCGCCTGTCGCCGTGCGGACGTCACCCTCGAAACGTGGTTCTCACCGGGCGAAGTCGCCGCCGATGCCGCCGCCCGCGGATTAGACGCTGTCGTCGTCGCCAGCACCGACGCCGCCGGACGCGTGACCGACGCCCTGCGTGATGCGGGTGTCCTGTTCGAAGTGACCGAACCGTAGACTCCTCACTCGTCGGCGTGTTCCCACGCCATCGTGTACGCCTCGCGCAACCTGCGGAACCGTTCTCTGTCGCCGCCGTGGTCCGGGTGGGCCTCCTTCACCTGCGAGCGGTAGGCGTCTCGAACCGCGTCGCTCGTCGCGTCGGACGGGAGTCCGAGTCTGTCGAACGCCTCCGAAATTGGGTCGTCGACGTCGGCCAGTTCGGGTTCAATATCGGGAACGTCGAAGGGGAGGCGACGGCCCAGTTGGTTCCCCGGCATCTCGTGTTCACAGAGGATGGGGAACACGCCCGTGCGTTCGAGGCGGAAGAAGGCCTGCGCGTCGAACGTGATGGCGACGCGTCGCTCGGGGAGGTAGAACGCCACCGTCTCGTCGTACACCGACCGGTCTTCGACGAACTGCTCTCCGATACTGGTGAGATACTCGCGGATTTCGAGGCGTCGTCGCACAGCACCGTCTACGCGCGGGCCGCGTGAGACCGGTTGGTCCGGGAAGATGCGGCCACCGACGACGAACACGCCGGCGACGACGACGGAGGCGACTGCGCCCACCACGAGGCCGATTACCAGCCACGAGGGGAGCAGAAAGACCCACTCCGGGAGCACGCTAGATTCCAAGTGTCGAGCGACTATGAACCCCTCGCTGGTCGCACCCCTCGCCGGCGACTCGTCACACACTGCTATGTCGGCGGCGCACCACGTTCCCGTATGCAACCGATTCGCTTCGAGGAGGCCGACAGCGCAGAGCGGACCCAGATTGGCGAGGGACTGACTCGCGTCGCCGTCGCCGCCGAGCGACTGGAGACGGGACGGTCCGAAGGGAAGTACTTCCTCCGACACGACGACGGGTGTGCGGTCTGTGGCGCGGCAGTCGTGGCGGGCGAGCCATTCTACCTCGACCCCGACACCGGCGAGATACTCTGTGAGAATCACGGACGGGAGCGCCGTGGCGACTGACGAAATCCGTGTTCCGAATCGTGCAACAATTTCATACTCGGGTGTGAGTGAGTTTTTATTCACGCATGTCCCGGTCGCAAACTTCTTTATCGCCCTCCCGGACCATACGAATACCACATGGCTGTAGTCTGGCTGGACGACGTACGGGCCGACGACCTGGAACTGGTCGGCGGCAAAGGCGCGTCGCTGGGCGAACTCACCGGTGCGGGGCTTCCCGTCCCACCGGGGTTCGTCGTGACGGCGGGCACGTACCGAGCCTTCATCGAGGATGCGGGAATCGACGACGAACTCTTTTCTGCGGTCGAGGTCGACCACGAGGACTCTGCGGCACTGAAGGAAGCACACGAGACGGCACACGACCTCATCATGGGCACTCCGATGCCCGAGGACGTCCGCGAAGAGATTCTGGACGCCTACCGAAGCATCGGTGATGGTGACGCGTTCGTCGCCGTTCGCTCCTCTGCGACGGCAGAGGACCTCCCGGACGCCTCGTTCGCAGGACAGCAAGAGACGTTCCTCAACGTGCAGGAAGAAGAACTCCTAGAGAACGTCAAGGCCTGCTGGGCCTCGCTGTTCTCCGAGCGCGCTATCTACTACCGCAACCGGAAGGGCTTCCCCCACGACAAAGTCGATATCGCGGTGGTCGTCCAGCAGATGGTCGACTCCGAGAAGTCGGGCGTGATGTTCACGTGTCACCCCTCGACCGGTGAAAAGAAGGTCATCATCGAGGCGGCGTGGGGACTCGGTGAGGCAGTCGTCTCCGGCACCGTCTCGCCCGACAACTACGTCGTCAACCGCGAGAACGGCGACGTCGAGACGGCGACCATCGCGGACAAGAAGACGATGTGCGTCCGCGACGAAGAGACGGGACAGACCGTCAACAGAGAGGTTTCGAGCGACAAGCGCCACGAACGCGTCCTCACCAACGAGGAAATCGCCCGCCTCCTCGAACTCGGTGAACTGGTCGAAGACCACTACGGAAACCCACAGGACGTGGAGTGGGCCGTCTACGACGGCGAGGTGTACATGCTCCAGTCCCGCCCGATTACGACCATCTCCGAGGGCGACGAAGACGCCGCGAGCGACGATGGGAAGTCGACGAACGCCGGCGACGACGTCATCATGCGTGGCCTCGGCGCGAGTCCTGGTATCGCGTCGGGTCGTGCTCGTATCGTGACGAAACTCGACCACCTCGACCAAGTCGCCGAAGGCGACATCATCGTCACCGAGATGACCATGCCCGACATGGTGCCCGCGATGAAGCGCGCCGCCGGCATCGTCACCGACGAAGGTGGCATGACCTCGCACGCGGCTATCGTCTCGCGCGAACTCGGCGTCCCGGCAGTCGTCGGCACGGGCGACGCCACCTCGACTATCGCCGACGGTGACATCGTCACTATCGACGGCGACAAAGGGACGATTCGCGAGGGCGAGATGCCCGAAGAAGAACAGCGCCAACCCGTCGAGGAAGCGCGCCCCAAGACGCCCGTCAAACCGATGACGGCGACTGAAGTCAAGGTCAACGTCTCCATCCCCGAGGCGGCCGAACGCGCCGCCGCGACGGGCGCAGACGGCGTCGGCCTCCTCCGTATCGAACACATGGTGCTGACGCTCGGCAAGACGCCGGAGCGTTACATCGAACAGAACGGAGAGCGCGCCTACGTCGACGAAATCGTCACCGGCGTCCGCGAAGTCGCAGAGGAGTTCTACCCGCGTCCGGTCCGCGTCCGCACGCTCGACGCACCGACCGACGAGTTCCGCCAACTCGAAGGCGGCGAGAACGAACCGCGCGAACACAACCCGATGCTCGGCTACCGCGGCATCCGCCGTGGCCTCGACAACCCGAACATCTTCCGCCTCGAACTGCAGGCGTTCCGCCGCCTGTTCGACATGGGGTACGACAACGTCGAAGTCATGTTCCCCCTCGTCAACGACGCCGAGGACGTCGTCCGCGCCAAAGAACACATGATAGAAGCGGGAATCGACCCCGACAAACGCGAGTGGGGCGTCATGATAGAGACGCCTGCCGCCGCGCTGTCTATCCGAGAGATGGCCGACGTGGGCATCGACTTCGCCTCCTTCGGGACGAACGACCTGACGCAGTACACGCTCGCGGTGGACCGCAACAACGAGCACGTCGCGAACCTCTACGACGAACTCCACCCGGCCGTGCTCAAACTCATCGGCGACACCATCGAGACGTGCCGCGACGTCGGCGTGAAGACGAGCATCTGTGGACAGGCCGGGTCCAAACCCAAGATGGTCCAGTTCCTCGTCGACAAGGGAGTGAGCTCCATCTCGGCCAACATCGACGCCGTCCGCGACGTCCAACACGAGGTCAAACGCGTCGAACAGCGACTCCTGCTCGACTCGGTCCGCTGACGAGACGGCAATCGGTCACCAAACCTCGTCTTCCCCGTTTTCGCCCGCGATAGCCACTCTTGCACCTGTCTTTTTCTCCACACGTCTCGTATCTTCACGGTGAGAGGTCCCTCACTATGTCCACCGCCGTCGATTCCCCCTCCGCCACGCCGCCGAACGTCACCGACCGACTCCGCGCCATCGTCGTCGTGCTCGCTATCGTCGCCGCCGCTATCGTGCTCGGTGTCGTCCTCACGATAGCCGTCTTCGTGCCGCTTCTACTGGGGAACGTCGCACTCGACCCCTCCGGGTCGACGTTCCTCGTCGTCGCACTGATACCGTCGCAACTCGCCTTCGCCCTCGTCGGCGTCCTCGTCTCCATCGCCCTCCTCGGTGGCGTGTCGCTTCGCGTCCCGACCCGACGCGACGTCAGGTGGGCCGCAATCGGCCTCGTAGGGAGTTTCGCCGCCGTCGCACTCCTCGTCGCCGCATCGACTGTCGTCGACCTGAGTCCGGTCCAGTCCGTCGTCGGCGAGGCGGCAGGCGTCGACCCGGTGCTTCTCGTCGTCCTCGCGCTCCTGTCTATCTTCGTCATCGCACCCGCCGAAGAGGTGCTCTTCCGAGGTGCCGTTCAGGGGCGCTTACGGAAGACGTTCGGCCCCGTCGGCGCTATCGCCCTCGCCAGCGCCATCTTCGCGTCGCTCCACGCGTTCAACTTCGTCGGCGGTGGCCTCGTGATTCTCGTCCCGCTCGCAGCACTGTTCATCGTCGGGTCGGTATTCGGCTACATCTACGAGCGAACCGAGAATCTCGCCGTCCCCATCGTCGTCCACGGACTCTACAACGCGACGCTGTTTCTCTCGTCGTTCGTCCTCGGGTGACCGTAATCCGTAGCCTGCGACGAGCGTCGTCGTCGTCTGGGAGACGGCGTCGCTATGGAGCGGAACCGATATACTGACCGTTCCGTTACGGGAGGCATGCAGCGTGCGGCACCGCAGGCGTTCGACCGCGTCCTCTCTTCGATGTGTACCGAACCACACCCGGCCGCCCGTGAGGCCGCAGAACGATTCCTCGCGGCCAATCCCGGCGACCCGGCGACCTACCAAACGGTCGCCGCGCTCGAAGACGACGCGCTCGCGTTGTTGGGTGATATCACCGGCCTCTCGTCGCCACATGGCTACGTCGCCAGCGGCGGGACCGAAGCCAACATTCAGGCGATTCGTGCCGCCCGCAACCACGCCCGCGACGACGACCCGAACGTCGTCGCCCCCGAGAGCGTCCACTTCAGTTTCCAGAAGGCCGCCGACGTGCTCGGCGTCGAGTTACGGACCGTCCCCGTCGACGCCGACTACCGGGCGAACGTCGACGCCGTCTCTGCGGCCATCGACGACCACACGATTCTCGTCGCCGGCGTCGCCGGGACGACCGAATTCGGGCGTGTCGACCCGATTCCAGCACTGACGGACGTCGCCCACGACGCCGGCGCGACGATGCACGTCGACGCCGCGTGGGGTGGGTTCGTCCTCCCGTTTACGGACCACGAGTGGTCGTTCGCCCACGCCCCCATCGACTCGATGACCATCGACCCCCACAAGTTCGGGCAGGCCGTCGTCCCGGCCGGTGGTCTGTTGTTCCGAGACACGGAACTTCTGGACGCACTCGCAGTCGATACGCCGTATCTCGAATCGACGTCGCAGGCGACGCTCACCGGCACGCGAAGTGGGGCGGGCGTCGCCTCTGCCGCCGCCGCGATGCGCGAACTGTGGCCCGATGGTTACCGCGAGGAGTACGAACGTCAGCAGGCGAACGCCGAATGGTTGTACGACGAACTCGTCGCTCGCGGCTACGACGCCGTTGCCCCCGAACTCCCACTCGTCGCCGCACACCTCCCAGATACCGAGTTCGAGTCGCTCCGTGACCTCGGGTGGCGCATCTCTCGAACAGCGAGTGGGGAACTCCGCGTCGTCTGTATGCCGCACGTCTCGCGGGAGTCGCTGCGGGCGTTCCTCGTTGACCTCGACGGCGTGAAGCACCCCCCGGCGCGAAACTGAATAAAACGGTTCGTTCCCGGGACAATCACGGAACGACGACAGTTCTGCTAGCCATAAGTTCGCTACCGAAACCTGAAGGCTTACATTCCATTGGTTTCGAGAGACTGGTGTGACCCTCCCCGCGCTCGTGTCGCTTTCTGACCTCGCCCTCGGAATCTATCCCGATTTCTCGTGGCTCTCGACACTCGTCGAGACGGCTACCGGGTGGTTCGGGTTGGCGATTATCTTCGCCTACTCGTTCCTCATCGCGTTCGCCCTCCCGGGAGTGAGTGAAATCGTCCTCCTTGCCCCACTCAATCTCGGCCTCTCAGAGACCGCAAAACTGGCCGTCATCATCGTCGTCAGCGGTGCCGGAAAATCCGCCGGAAGCGTCTTCGCCTTCTACATCGGCCACGAGACGAAAGAGTCCGGAGTCGTCGAACGGGCGCTCGACCGTCTCCCCGTGGACGTGATGGGATGGACCGAGCGGCGGGCTATCGAAATCGCCCAGAAATGGGGCTACGCCGGCCTCGCCGCCGCGCTCTGCGTCCCCGGGTTCCCCGACACGCTGTCCATCTACGCGTTCGCCGTCCTCGAAGACGACTACCTCAAGTTCGCCGCGGCGACGTTCGTCGGGTCGGCCGGCCGCCTCATCGTGACCGTCGTCGGCATCGAAGCGGCACTCGCGTTCCTCTGAACCCACACCAATCGGGATTTCGTCTGCCTGAGACAGACGCCACAGAAATCTGAGAATCAGAATCGCTGGTTATCCTCTCTTGAGACGTATCTCTAGCATGGCATACAGACGCATCTCGAATCAGGTAGCCGTCGGGGGCGCAATCGTCGTCGTCGGCCTCGTACTGCTCGCGAACAGCACCGGCCTCTACGACACGAGCGGCCTGTTCCGGTACATCCCGTCGCTGTTCGTACTCGTCGGCCTGTACGCACTCGTCGCCAGTGGGTTCCGAAACGTCGGCGGCCCGCTCGTCCTCATCGCCGTCGCCGGGGCGTGGCAAGCCGTCGCTCTCGACCTGGTGACGGGGTCGCAGGTGCTGTCGCTGTGGCCGGTTCTCATCGTCATCCTCGGCCTCTCGGTCGTCCTCGGACGCGTTCGGTCGTCGGTCGAACCCGTCACCGGTGACCGTGTCGACCTCGTCGCTATCTTCGGCGGACGGAACGCACGCGTGACCTCGAACCGGTTCACCGGCGGTGCTATCACTGCGCTGTTCGGTGCCGTCGAACTCGACCTTCGAGACGTGGTGGAACTCGAAGACACCGCCCGAATCAACGTCACGTCGCTGTTCGGCGGTGCCGAGATAACCGTCCCGCGAGGGTGGAACGTGCAAATCGACGTGATTCCAATCTTCGGGGGCGCCGAAGACGAACGCCCGCGCCGTGAAATCGAACACGACCGTGTCGACCTCGTCGTCAGCGGGTTCTGCGGGTTCGGTGGCGTCTCTCTCAAAGACTGACGCGACCCGCTCAGCGGCGGCATCTGAGGCGCGTCTTTTATATTTCTGCTCTGACTCAGTAGCGGTGTGACCGTCTCGCGTCCGGACAACATGCGTATGCGTCCCCTCTTTTAGCCACGGGTGGACCCGTCTTGGGCGTCCGTCTCGGTAACGCGAGACGGGGCCGAATTCGGTGAACCCCGAGGTTGCATTACATCGCATCGACCGACAGACGCACCCGTACCGGCGGGCTTTAGGCCCGCATCCGAGATACACGACACATATGAGTCACGAGGAATTCCCGACACAGAACCCTGCGGTGGTGACGTGCGGGTTGCCGTACGCGAACGGCGACTTGCACATCGGCCACCTTCGAACGTACGTCGGCGGCGACATCTACAGTCGCTCGCTGCGAAAACTCGGCCAACAGACGGCCTTCGTCAGCGGGTCCGACATGCACGGCACGCCCGTCGCCGTCAACGCCGAGAAAGAGGGCGTCACGCCCGAGGAGTTCGCACTCCGCCACCACGAGAAGTATCAGGCGACGTTCCCCCGGTTCAACATCGACTTCGACAACTACGGCCACACCCACGACGAGACGAACACCGAACTCACCCAGGAAATCGTCCAGACGCTCGAAGCCGAGGGCTACGTCTACGAGAAAGAGATTCCCGTCGCCTACGACCCGGACGCCGACCAGTGGCTTCCCGACAGATTCGTCGAAGGCGCGTGTCCGTACTGCGGCGAACACGCCCGCGGCGACGAGTGTGACGAAGGCTGTGGCCGCCACCTCGAACCCGGCGAGATAGAGAATCCGACGTCGACGCTCACCGGCAACCCCGCCGAGTACCGCGAGCGCCAGCACAAGTTCTTCGCCGTCTCCGACCTCCAAGAGTACCTCCAGGAGTTCATCAATCGGGTAGAGGGCACGTCGAACGCCCAGAACCAGCCACGCGAGTGGATAGAGGGCGAACTCCAGGACTGGTGTATCACCCGCGACATGGACTGGGGTATCGACTACCCGGGCGACGAAGACACCGACCTAGTCCTCTACGTCTGGGTAGACGCCCCTATCGAGTACATCTCCTCTACTAAGCAGTACTCAGAGAACGTCGGTCCCGACGTGTTCGACTGGGAAGAAGCGTGGAAGGAGTCGGGCGACATCGTCCACATTATCGGCCGTGACATCATCCAGCACCACACCGTCTTCTGGCCGGCGATGCTCAAGGGAGCGGGCTACATCGAACCCCGCGCCGTCATGGCCTCCGGATTCATCACGCTCAACGGCAAGGGCTTTTCCACCTCTCGGAACCGCGCCGTCTGGGCCGACGAGTACCTCGACGAAGGGTTCCACCCCGACCTGCTGCGCTACTACCTCGCCACGAACGGTGGCTTCCAGCAGGACGTGGACTTCTCGTGGTCGAAGTTCCAAGAGCGTGTCAACAGCGAACTCGTCGGCACCGTCGGCAACTTCCTCTACCGGTCGATGCTCTTCGCCTACCGGAACTTCGAGGGGACGCCGGATACCGACGTCTCCGAGGAAGTCGAAGACCGCATTCAGGAAGCCATCGACGAGTTCGGCGCCGCCATCAACGACTACTCGATTCGCGAGTCTGGCAACGCCGCCGTCCGCCTCGCCCAGTTCGGCAACGAGTACATCCAGCGGAACGAACCGTGGAAACTCACCGACGAAGACCCCGAGGCTGCCGCACAGGTCATCCGCGACTGCGTCCAGATTGCGAAGGCCGTCGCCGTCATCTTCCAGCCTGTCGCGCCCGCCAAGATGCAGGCGCTCTGGGAGCAACTCGGCGAAGACGGCCTCGTGGCCGACGCGGCCATCGAAGACGCACTCGTCGCGCCGCCCGCGTCGTTCGGCGAACCCGAAGCGCTGTTCGAGAAGATAGAAGACGAGCGCGTGGAGGCGCTCAACGAGAAACTCGACGAGCGCGTCGCCGCGACGGAATCCGAAAGTGACGAGTCCGAGGAGGACGCCGACGAGAGTATGGCAGCCGACGCTGACCTCGAACCCATCGCCGACGACCGTATCTCCTTCGACGAGTTCCAGAACCTCGACCTGCGCGTCGGCGAGATTCTCTCGGCCGAAGGCATCGATGGCGCGGACAAACTCGCCAAACTGACCGTCGACATCGGCGTCGAAGAACGCCAAATCGTCGCCGGCATCAAGCAACTCCACGACCTGTCGGACCTCCCCGGCAAGAAGGTCATCATCGTGGCCAACCTCGAGAAGGCCGAACTGTTCGGCACCGAGTCCAACGGGATGCTCCTCGCCGCCGGTGACCAGGCCGACCTGCTGACCACCTACGACGACGCGACGCCCGGCACGAAGGTCCAGTAACCTCGGACCGTTCGATTCACGTTTTTTTGGCCGCGACTCGCGCCCGGACCGCAGGGGCTATCAGTCCTGACTCCGCAGCGTCGTCTATGGAACTCGGTGGTCGAACCGCGGTTGGAATCGCAGTCGCGCTCGTCGCAGTCGTCGGCGTCGTCGCCGCCGTCACCGGCGGTGGGGCCGGGACGCTGACAGTCGAGCGCGTGGACGAACTCCCGCAAGGACAGGGGGCAGTCGCCTTCGCGAACCTCGACCCGAACCAGCGAGCGACATTCGAAGACGCGGTGACGTCCGGTTCGTCCGTCCAGATACCGACAGAGGCCGCACGCAACGAGTTCGTCGACCCGGGGTACGTCCGCTACGACGGCGGCATCTACAAGACGACTGTCTCGTCGTAACCACCCAAATCGGCACGTAGACGCCCGGAACCCGAACATCTTCGTTCGAATGTCGGCACAGTATCGATGTCACTATGAGTGACGAGACACGACCCTCGGCTATGCGACTGGGCGTCTCACTCGCCGTGCTCGTCCTCGTCATTACGGCAGGGTGTCTCGGTGGAAGCAACGGGTCGGGCTACCTGACCGTCGAACGCGTCGAGGAACTCCCACAGGGCGAAGGGGCCGTCTCCTACGACAATCTCTCGCCGGAACAGAAAGACGCGTTTCAGCGGGCGCTGGACGACGACGGGAGTGTGACGATTCACAAAGGGACGGACCGAAACGAGTTCATCGACCCCGGATACGTCCGGTACGATGGCGACATCTACCACACGACGGTTTCGGTGCCCTGAAACACCGACAGCGACCCTATTTCGGCGGTCTGAGTCGGTAGTATCGACGGTTGAGGTTGTACATGTAGCCTTCGCGCATCGTCTTGAGCACCGCGTAGGTGACCGTCCCAAAGACGATTGGCAGGAGGAACGTCAGGTCGAACAGCAGGTCGACGTTCATGGGCACGAGGTTCTTGACTGCCAAGAGCGAGATGGTCAGCGCGAACACCACGCCAGCGACGCCAACCGCCGCCCAGAATGGCTCTTCGACCGGTCTGCGTGCGGACCCCTTGTTGAGGAAGGGGACGATAGCGATGAACCCGACGACGACACCGTTGGCGAGGACGCCGTAGGTCCGGTCGGCCATAATCTTCTGCCCGCCGAGGATGGCGAGGTCAGGGTTCAGCGGGTTGAGTTTGAGCAGGCCGAACGACCAGTAGAGGTACCAGTCGGGCAGGATAATCGCCGGCGTCTGACTCGGATTCGCCGGCGCACCGATGTGCGGCGGCATCGTCGCCGAGAGGAACAAAATCATCCCGACGAAGAAGGACGCGATAGAGAGGTTGCGGACCGTCTCGTGGGGCCACGTCGGGAACGCCAGTACGTCGCGTTCGACGTAATCCGACGACTGCCGAACCGTCTGGTCTTCGTACCGCGCGCGCTCGAAGTACTCGTAGGTCAGACGCGACAATCCGGTCGTTCGAGCCTTCCGGTCGCTCCACGTCGGCGTCTCGTCGTCCGGTGGGACGGGTCCCGTCGGAAGCCCACCATCTGCGGCAGGTGACGCGTCGTCCACCCCATCACCGCCGTCCGTCCCGCCGTCTGTCCGAAGCGGGGACTCGTCGGTCAGAGCCATAGTGTACCGTAGGTCTGAACAAGCAAAAAGTGTGCGACAGACCTCCAAACCTCTGTTTTCGTGATAGTCGCCGATTCGATATTGTCCCCCGTGAGCGTCGGCTATCGACGGAGTTCGTGCAGGTGTGTGAACAGCTTACTCGCAAGCGAGTTCATCATCGGGCTTTTTTATTCGTCGGTCGTAGACGGCGTTATGCGCAACGCGAAAATCGTCTGTACACTCGGTCCCGCCTCTTTCGACCGAGAGACGATTCGTGGCCTCGCGGACGCTGGGATGAGCGTCGCCCGGATGAACGCGAGCCACGGAACCGTCGAACACCGGTCGGACGTCATCGACACTATTCGAACGGTCGACGAGGCAACCGACGAACCGCTGGCGGCCATGCTCGACCTGCAGGGCCCCGAAGTACGAACCGCCCCCATCGAAGAGGACATCTACCTCGAGACGGGACACGAAGTCCGATTCTACGAGGGCGACGACGCGACGCCCGACGCCGTCGGCCTCTCGTACTCTATCTCCGCAGCAGAACCCGGTGATACCGTGCTCCTCGACGACGGCCGTATCGAAGCGACCGTCGACCGGGTCGAAGACGACTCGGTGTTTACCTACATCGACTCCGGTGGGAAACTCGGGTCCCGAAAAGGTGTGAACGTCCCCGGCGTGGACCTCGACATCGACCTCATCACCGACTCCGACTACGAGAACCTCAAACTCGCCGCCGAGAAGGAAGTCGACTTCGTCGCCGCCTCGTTCATCCGCGACGCGACTGACGTCTACACCATCAGCGACACGCTGGAATCGTTCGGGGCGGAAATCCCCATCATCGCCAAAATCGAGCGCGCCGGAGCAGTCGAGAACCTCGACGAGATTATCGAGGCCGCACACGGTGTGATGGTCGCTCGCGGTGACCTCGGTGTCGAGTGCCCACTCGAAGAGGTACCCATCATCCAGAAGCGAACCATCCGCAAGGCGCAGGCCGCCGGCGTCCCCGTCATCACGGCCACCGAGATGCTCGACTCGATGGTTCACTCTCGCCGTCCGACCCGTGCAGAGGCGTCCGACGTCGCCAACGCCGTCTTAGATGGCACCGACGCCGTGATGCTCTCCGGCGAGACGGCAGTCGGTGACCACCCCACTCGGGTCGTCGCGACGATGTCTCGTATCATCGAAGAAATCGAGGCAGCGCCCGAGTACGACGAGAGCCAAGAACAGCGCGTCCCCACCGCAATCGAGGGGTCCCGCACCGAGGCACTCGCTCGCTCGGCCCGCTACCTCGCCCGCGACGTGAACGCGGCGGCCATCGTCGCCGTCTCCGAATCCGGGTACACCGCCCGGAAGACGGCGAAGTTCCGCCCCGGCGTCCCCGTCGTCGCCGTCACCCCGAACGACCGGACCCGTCGCCAACTCGCCATGCTGTGGGGCGTCGCCGCCGAGTACTCCGACTACAGTACCAGCGTCGAATCCGTGATGGACGACGCCGTCACCGCCGCACTCGAAGCAGGCGCAGCGGAGTCCGGCGATACCATCGTCGTCCTCTCGGGGATGATGACCGAACTCGAAGGGACGAACACGACCAACATGCTCAAAGTCCACGTCGCTGCCGAGTCGGTTGCCACCGGTCGCAAAATCGTCGGCGGACGCGTCGCCGGACCGCTCTACCGCACCGCAGACGGTGACCTCTCGGAGATTCCCGAGGGTGCCATCCTCTCTCTCGCTGCCGACTTCGACGGCGAATTCGACGGCGACGCGGACAAACTCGCAGGCATCATCGACGCCCGCGCGGGCATGACTGGCTACCCCGCGCTCGTCGCACGCGAACTCGACATCCCGATGATTTCTGGGGCACCGCTCCCCAACTCGGTCAGAGAAGGGTCGACGGTCACCCTCCACGCAGAACGCGGCATCGTCTACGAAGGCGACGTCATCGGACACGAATACGACGGCCGATAGGAGTGCGGTAGCCCTTTCCCGACGCACCACTTACCTCTCTGTGATGTCCCACTCTTCCGAACCGGAGACCGAAGACGAAGGTGAGTGGCGATTCGGTATCGACGACGTCGGCCCCGACGGTATCGTCGACGACTCGCCCGACGAGGCGGACGCGCTCCCTATCGAACCGGAATCGCCGACTCTCGAAAACACCGCGTTCGTCCTCCTCGGTATCCTTCTCGCCGTCGGTCTGCTCGTCGTCACGGTGTTCCCCAACGCTATCTGACGGTACTCGTCCAACGTCACCGACCGTTCTCCGCTCGACAGACACCGACTGTTCTCGGCACCCGCCCGCGACTCGTGTACACTCGCGTTCTCCACACCGACCGGGCGTGAGTCGCCTCCCGACACCAGTCCCGTAGCCGGGTGCGAATTTCCGTTTTGATAATCGGGCCTTTTGATTTATGTAACCCCGAGCGAAATCGCCGTCAACCCCAACCGAGAACACCACATGAGTCACGCAGTTCGCGCACCCTCCGTCTTGGTCGCCGTGTTGGTTCTCACTGCGGCGCTGTGGGTCCCGATGCCCACCGCCGCGGCCGACCAGCCGACCGCTTCGTTCGAGCAGGACGTCACCACCGTCACGCGTGGGGACGTCGTCGAGATACGGGTGCGGCACTCCGACCCCGGCGTCCTCCACGTCGGCGGCGACGACTACGGCTACCATCTGTCGGTCGAACTCACTGGTTCGGGCGTGACGACTGTCACCATCGACACGTACAACTCGACCGGTGACCCCGAGACGTACGTCTCCGGGGGTGGGAACAAGACGCTCCACACCGCCGAACTCGACAGACCACTCGAACCGACGACGTATCTGATGAACGTGACCATCGGCGGTGTCGAACGCGCTATCGGCCAACTCGAAGTCGCACCGCGTGGCAACACGTCGGCGGCGACGTTCGTCGCACCGGCGAGTCTGAACGAGACGGAGTCGACGCCGTCGGTCAGCGCCATCCGCGCCGCCTCGACTGAACGAACCGTCGTCGCCAAGGGAGATATCGCCGTCATCCGCCTCAACGAAAGTGGCCTCGAATCGGCGCTCGCATCCGGTACCGTCGCGGGAGGTGCGGATTCGAACGGTATCGAAATCTCGATGAACCAACTCGAAGTACGCCCGAATCACGAACAAGAGACGTTCCTCGCGACGCCGGAAAACGGGACGACGATCGTCTCGGACCTCGAAAACGACGAGGTGTACCTCCTCTGGGATACGTCTGACCTCCCACTAGAAGGTGACCGCGAGAAGTACGAAGTGACGGTGACGCTGGACGGCGAACACAACGGACTCGTCGAAGACGACGCCATCACCGCGCGCACGCCCGTCCACCTCGTCGAACCGACGGTGTCGATGGCCGTCGACAACGACACCATCTACCCGTGGGAAGCACTGACGGTCAACGTCACTGGTGAGACGACACTCGCCCCCGGTTCCGTCCTCGAACTTCGAGCGCGGGCACCCGGCCAACCGTTCTTGCGACTCGTTCCGATGACCGTCACCGAAAACGGAACTGTCGCCACCAACCTCACGTTCGCCCCTGAAGACCGGGGCCTCGTCTTCCCGATGTGGATTCGTGACTACAGCGACGAGACGAAGACGACGATGACGTTCCACGAGGCGGACGCGGGCCTTCGGTTCGTCGACCAGGAGACGGACGGGACGTTCGTCACCATCAGCGAAGTGAACCTCTCTGTCGGCGGGTTCATTCAGGTGGAGACGCCCGACGACGAACCACTGGGGACGACAGCGTACCTCCCACCGGGTCGACACGAGAACGTCGTCGTCGAGTTCGACCGTCGACAACTGACCGACAGCGAACTACTCGCCGTCGCCTACGCCGACCGGAACCGCGACCAGAACTTCTCGTCCGCAGTCGACCTGGCCTTCCGGGAGAATTCGAGTGTCAACGGGACGGTCATCGCCGACGACGCGATGGTCCGACTCGAACCGGATGCGAAGACGCCGACGCCGACGGAGACACCGATGGAGACGGAGACGGACGAATCGACTGCCGCGGCGACGACGGCAACCACCACCCCGTATCCGGTCGTCGAACGGACGCCAATCGAACCAGCAGTCGCCGGCACGAACACCGGGATTCCGTTCTCACCGGCGCTCGCAGTCGTCGCGCTCGTCGTCACGGGACTGCTCGCACGCCTGCGAAAGACGGAGGAGAACTGACGATGGCGAGACTCGTCGAACTCGACCCGACGAAGTTCGTCCGCTTCCTCTCTGACCTCTGGACGCAACGAAACTGGCAGACGAAGGTACAACCGCGCGGCGAAGGACGCTACCTCGTCCAGGGCCAACGAGGCGACGGCACGAAGGGGATGATGCTCGTCCTCCCCGCCCCCGACGTGACCGTCGAGAAAGACCACGTCAGAGGGTTCGTCGCCCACGCGAAAAAGCGGCAGATAGACGTCGTCGCCGTCGCGACGCAAGGCGAGTTCTCCGACGAGGTTCGCGGCTTTACGACCAAACACGACGTGACGCTTCTCGACCCGGACTCCCTCGGTGAGACTGTCGAACGAGAAGAACTCGAAGAGACGGTCAAGCAGTACACCGACGGCGACGTGTACGAGACGGCGGACGTCGAGTTCGGCCTGCCGTTCGACGTGCCGAAACCGGTCGAAGACGCCATCTCGTCGCTCCCACTCGACAGCGTCCGCGAACGTCTCGACTCGCTCACGGGGGGCGACGACGAAGGGTTGCTCCGTGACCGACTACCGTCGTCGCTCGACGACCTCAAATCCGGGTCGCCGCCGAGCGTGCGTGTCGTCGTCGTCGCCGTCCTCCTGTTGGTTCTCGCGCTCGGGTCTGTCGCCGCACTCGGACCGATGGTCGATGGACTCGGAACGCCCACCGGACAGGACGGCGTCGCCGTCTCGGCACTGTCGAATGCGCCCAACGAGTCCGCAGACGTCGTCGCGCGGTGGAACTCGCGAACGACCGACTCCATCGCCGTCGGCAACGAGTCGTACACGGCCCCCGACGGCCAACAGTTCGTCGTCGTCGCACTCGACGTCTCGCCGACGAGTTCGTCTCCCGGGTCGCTTCCGCAGTCGGCGCTCGTGTTCGAGTCCGACGGCGTTCGGTACGGGTACCAACCGCTCGTGAACTCGACTGGGTTCGAAACCGGCGGGTTGTTCGCACCCAACGAGTCGCAGACGGTCTGGACCGTCTTTTCGGTCCCCTCGAATACGACGACTGGGACTGTCCTCGTGCGCGCCACCAACGAGGATACGGTCACTTTCGTCCACGACGAGTCGCTCTCGGCCGACCCGGACGCAGAGACGTAATCGGGCCGCCGAATCGGCGGCGACGACCCGAGACACCCTCAACCCTTAATCGGACGACGGCCCTAGAGCACCTATGGCACACCCGCCATTCCTGTTGCAATCAGGGCTCATCGGCCCCGAGACGCTCCCGCTACTGCTCGTACTCGCGGGTCTCGGACTCTCTCTCGCCGAAGCACTGGCACCCGGTGCACATTTCGTCGTCCTCGGCGTCGCGCTCCTCGCCGCTGGACTCATCGGCCTGGTCATCGGGCCGTTTGCGACACCACTCGTCCTCGGCCTCCTCGTGTTCGTCTTCGGTGGCCTCGCACTGTATGGCTACCGGGAATTCGACCTCTACGGCGGCAAAGGAGAGAGTCGAACGAGTGACTCACAGGCGCTGACGGGGAAGATGGGACGCGTCACTGAGCGCGTCACGCCGACCGACGGTGAAGTGAAACTCGACGAGGGCGGGTTCAACCCGTACTACGCCGCCCGGTCTGTCCACGGTGAACTCGCCGTCGGGAGCGAAGTCATCGTCGTGGACCCCGGCGGCGGGAACGTCGTCACCGTCGAGGGAGTCGGCCCCGGTGAAGACGAAATCGACCGTGAACTCGCCAGAGAGCGTGCCCGCCGCCGCGAGTCTGAGGCGCGCGAGCGAGAACCCGAAGACGTCGAGAAAGCGTGAACCCACACCGTGGGTCGAAACAGAGAGAGGGACGACTCGTGAGACGAACGTCGCGTCCGCTTCCAGACGAGAAGTAGCCGAACTCACACGAAACGCCGATGGAGGCGAACGATAGCGCACTCGAAACCAGAATTTCCGTGAACTGGCCCCGTTCACCACCGATAAATCGGCCGAATCGTCAGACGTGACGACAGTGGTACACGAATACTTATCATACGGCCAACCCTAGACGAGGTTATGGACCTACTTGCTCTCCAGGTGGGGCTTGGGTTGGGAAGTGCCGTCGCTGGCCTTCTCGTCCTCGCTCTCGCCGTCGTTACGGTATATCAGATGGTGGAGATTGTCGACGCCTACGAGAAGAAGGCGCTCACAGTCTTCGGGGAGTACCGACGTCTCCTCGAACCGGGTATCAGCTTCATCCCGCCGTTCGTCTCTCGGACGTACGCGTTCGACATGCGGACGCAGACACTCGACGTGCCCCGGCAGGAAGCGATTACGCGCGACAACTCGCCGGTGACCGCCGACGCCGTCGTCTACATCAAGGTCATGGACGCCAAGAAGGCGTTCCTCGAAGTCGACGACTACAAACGTGCCGTCTCCAACCTCGCCCAGACGACGCTCCGTGCCGTCCTCGGTGACATGGAACTCGACGACACGCTGAACAAGCGACAGGAAATCAACGCCCGCATCCGCAAGGAACTCGACGAACCCACCGACGAGTGGGGTGTCCGCGTCGAATCCGTCGAAGTCCGCGAAGTCAACCCGAGCGCGGACGTCCAGCAGGCGATGGAGCAACAGACTTCCGCCGAACGCCGCCGGCGTGCCATGATTCTCGAAGCACAGGGTGAGCGTCGCTCTGCCGTCGAGAAGGCGGAGGGTGAAAAGCAGTCGAACATCATCCGCGCACAGGGTGAAAAGCAGTCGCAGATTCTCGAAGCGCAGGGTGACGCCATCTCGACGGTGCTCCGAGCGAAATCCGCCGAATCGATGGGCGAACGCGCCATCATCGACAAGGGGATGGAGACGCTCGAACGCATCGGACAGGGCGAGTCCACGACGTTCGTCCTCCCGCAGGAACTCACCTCGCTTCTCGGACGGTACGGCAAGCAGTTGACCGGGTCCGACATACAGGACGCCGAAGGCCTCTCCAGTCTGGAGTTCGACGAAGAGACGCGCGAACTCATCGGACTGGACGATATCGAGGAGATTCTCGGTCAAATCGACCAGGCCGCCGAGATGAACGTCGAACAACTCGAACAGGAGGCAGAGGCCATCAAGGCCGGTGCCGAAGTCAACGACATCAAGTCGCCCGACGAGGTCATCGCAGAGGCCGACGAGGAAGAAGAATCTATCAAATCACCCGACGAAGTCGTCTCGGAGGACGACGAATCCGAGACTGTCTCGGCCACCGAGGTGACCAACGGGGAGCAGTCCGACGCCGACGAAGACGACGAGTCGGAGATGACCTACGAGAAGGACCTCGAATAAAACGACTGCATCCCCGACGTGTCACCCGATCCAAACGAGACGCACGAAACGTGACCGAACCGGACGGCCCGGCGCGTCACTCGTCCGCTTCGACGCGGGCGCGGACGTTCTCGAAGTACGCCTCAACGTCACGCTTGACGATTGGGCGGAGCAGTCCGGGGCCGAGCGACGAGACGCCCCCGGAGAATCCGACTTCTGCGGAGTACGAGAGGATAGTCGTCTCGTCGTCGCCCTCCGTCATCTCCATCGCCGCGAGGATGTCGAAGTCGGTTCCAGTCTTGGTGTCGTGTGCGACGCCGCTGGCGACGACCCAGTCCGGTTCGTTCATCTCGACGAGTTCCATCTCGCCTTCGAGCGAGACGGTGAGGTGACTCACGCCACGCGAGATGTGGACGTCGTAGACGCGTTCGGAGCGGCGGTCTATCTCCTCGGCACCCGGGACGCACGACGAGAGGACCTCTGGGTCGGAGATGAGGTCCCACACGGTGTCTTTGTCGGTCGGGAGTTCGACGGCGTCGGCGAATTCGAGGCGCTTGTCGCCCGACGGGGTCTCCGCCGACGACTCTTCTTCTGTCGATGTGGTATCTGTGTTACTCATGATTCGTAGGAAACCGACGCCACCGTCGGGAGACCGACGGAGACGGCGTGACGGTCAGTTTACAGTTCGACGATGCTGAACGTGTTCTCTTCGACGTTGACGTCGCGGTAGTTGTTCTCTTCGTCGGTGATGTTGATGACGTAGGTGACGTCCTTCGGTTCGGCGTCCTCCGGCACGTCCCACGACCCGCCCCAGATTGGTGCGGGGTGCTCTTCGTCGTCACCGGCCCACTGCAGTTCGACGGTGACGTCGTTGTCCATCTCGACGACCATCTCGTCGATGGTCTCGTTGCTCACCGGTTCACCCGACGCAGGGTCGTAGACACCGACGTCGAAGACGACGGTCATCCCCGGGACGAACGTCCGGGAAGTCCCACAACTGGAGACCAGTCCGCCTTCGGGGACTGCCCCACTGGCGACGAGTTCGTCGGTCACGACGTAGTTCTTCGGGTGGAAGTCCTCGATGATGGTGAACTCGTCGGCGGCCACCTCGACGTTCTGGAACTCCGAATTCTCCGCGCTGACGTCTACCGAGTACTTGATGGTACCAGGTTCGGCATCTTCGGGAATCGCCCATCCCCCATTCCAGTATGGGTGGGGGTGCTCTTCGTCGTCGCCGGCCCACGTGAGGTCGACGGTGGCGCCGTTGTCCATCTCGACGGTGACGCCGTCGAGGGTGTCGTTACCAACCGATTCGCCGGTGTCGGGGTCGTAGACGCCGACTTTGAAGACCGCATGCATGCCGGGCATGAACGTCCGCGTCGGCGCACAAGCCGACACGAGGCCCGCGTCTTTCGGGATGCCCTCGGATCCGGCGATGAGGTCCTCGCTCAGGACGTAGTTCTTCGTCGGTTCCGGCGTCGCCGTCGTTGTCTGGGGCTCGGTCGTGGTGTCCTCCTGTTGGCCCTGACTGCTACACCCTGCGACGACCGCGCTCGTCCAGACGGCGGCGTTCGCTGCGAGGAACTTTCGGCGCGTCGCCGCTGTGCGACTCTGGAGTACGGTGCTGGTACCGCCGTCCCCGTCTGTGGGGCCGGCCGCGTCACGGTCGGAATTGTCGTTGCTCATCTCCATTCGTACCCACCAACAACCACTCACTAAATCTGGCTCTGCGATATACAGACGTTTTTCAACCGCGCCCACGCGCGCTGCACCGCTACTTGGTCGGCGAGACGGAGGTGTCGTCCGGTGACGAACCCCAGAAATCTGTTCGGTCGGTGCTGGCCCGGTCAGCCCGCTGTGGTCACGCGTCGGCGTCGACGAGAGTGAATTGGCCTGTCTGGACGACCTCTTCGCCCGACCCGGTGTCGACGACGACATCGTAACTGTAGTCGCCGGGTGCGAGGTCAGCGGTGTTCGGGAGTTTACCACCCCACTGGTTATCGATGTGGTCGGCGTGAGGACCGTCCCACGAGAGCTCCTGCGACGGCACGTCTGCGTTGGGGAACCGCACAGTCACGCCTTCGAGGAGGTCCGGGCCGATGATTTCGCCAGAGTCGGTCTGGAAGATGCCGACGAGGAACCCCACGGGAGACCCCACAGGGAAGAGCGATTCGGACGGACAGGTAGTCGTCGCCCCCCCACCCCCACCTCCCGAATCTGGCGTGGGGGTCGGTGTCGGTGTCGGTGTCGGTGTCGGAGTCGGTGCCTCCGTCTCCCCGTCCGTGGGAGTCGACGTCGGGGATGTCTGCGTCGTCCGGTTCGTGACCGTGGTTGAGGTGGTTGAGGTGGTTGTCTCGTTGTCGTCATCATCGCCGCCGCCGCCGTCGTCACCGTTGCCGGCACACCCCGCGACGCTCATGGTGAGCCACGTCGAGGCCCCGGCGGCCACGAGTCGTCGCCGCGAGAGACGACTGTTCGCTACGTCGATACCCTCGTGAGTCGGCTCGGTGCTCCCGTCTTCTCGAGTCGGTTCGTTGCGCATCGTGTGCAACGGAGGGTGAACGACCCCCTAAATTCGGGTTTGGAGAATACAGGGGTTTATCCCTGCGGTGACGCCAAACCGCCGCGTCTGCCCGTTCAACGTACCCCGGACCGTCGTAGAGGTCACTCGTGTTGTCGAATTCTCAGTTTTCAAGAAATTCGGTCCGTATTCATCAAGGCGTAGGTCCAAGGTTCGCGCATGTCCACTTCTGAGGGGGAGTTCTGGGAGGAACAGTCGAACGGGAGGGATGCCAAACCCATCGACGTACGACTGTCAGTCTGTCCCGGCGACACAGTGGAGTGTGCGCCGTCCGCATCAGAACAGACGCGGATTCGCCAATCGTTCTGTCTCGGAAGGGACGATACGCCGGACTGTCAGCAGATAGCAACCACCGACGGGGAGTACAGGAGCTACTCGCCGTGTTCTGAGTGCCCGTGTACCATCTTCAGGACCGGAGACTGCATCGCCACGTTGGAGGAGAATCGGGACGGGCGACTAGTCTACTCGGTCACGCTCCCGGACCGGTCGGGACTGCCGGCCCTCGTGGACGAGCTTCGAGACACCGGGGCGACGGTATCCGTCGAGCGAATCCTCGCCATCGGCAAGGAGACTGACGACCCGCCGGTGTTGACCGAGAAACAGCGGTCTGCGCTGACCTGCGCGCTGGAGACGGGCTACTACGACCGCCCACGGAAGGCGACGCTCGACGACCTTGCGGCGGAACTCGGCATCTCGCCGTCCGCAGTGTCCCAGCGGTTGAACGCCGTCAACAGACGCCTCATCAAGAAGTACTGCCAGCAGTCCGAACTGGACCGCCGGGAGTGAGCGTTCGGTGGCCGAACTACCGGTCATACATTATTATCTAAACATTACAGGGAAACGGATTGCCCCTTCGAGGATGGAACGTCAGCTGTCACGATGTCCCGTCATCACTTCCACTGTCCATCCTGTGGGGCCGACGTCGTCGTCGACGACGTGATTCGGAGGAGTATCCTCGACGAGGGCTGTCTGCTGTGTCTCGCAGCCGTGACTGACGACGCCTTCGAGGCTACCGTCGGAGCCGAATCGTAGTCGCCGACCTGGGACCCGTCGTCCTGCCAGCACCGGCACTGTGGACAGAGCGAACCCACTCGAAATACGCGCCAATTTAAAGGCCTTCATATTCCCCGAACGACCGTAAGTGCGCGTTGACCGAACTCTCCGCTAGAACCATGGCGCAGAATACCGATATCTCCGCGGAACTCGAAGACAAGCTCAGCCAACACCGGAGACGGCAGACACCAGCCTCGGGGACGCTCGTGATGGGCACTCAGGAGGCCTACGTCGGCGACGAGGTGACGCTGATTGGCCGCAACCTCCCCGAGTCCATCGAACTGGGCGTCGTCTGGAACACGGTAGACGGCAACTGGGGCGTACTCAAGGCGAACGAGATACTCGGCCCGCAGTACCGGTCCCGTGAGGAGGAACTCACGAGGGTCACCACCGACGCCGACGGGAAGTTCGACGAGACCATCGAGATTCCGGAGGACTACGGCGGGTCCCACGTCGTCGAACTCCGCGCGCCGGACGGGACGAACCTCGGACAGGGCGAAATCGAGGTCAAGCCCTGGTTCGAAATTGAGAACCGCACGGCACCACTCGGCGACGTCTTCACCATCAAAGGGTACGGCCTCGGTCCCAACCCGCTTACGAACAACTACCAGGTGACCTGGGACAACGGCATGGTCGGCTTCATGACCGGCGTGATGAACAACGGGACGGCGACGGCCCAAATCCGCGCGGCGGGCCCCATCGGTGACCACGTCCTCCAGGTCTGGCGGAACTACCGCGGCGTCCCGTTCCTCCAGAACAACACGCAGTCACCGTACGGTCCGGTCGCAGGAGGGCGGAAGTCCTCGTGGACCGTCGAGACGACCGAACCCGAGGGCGAACCCGAAGCCATGTGGGTCGACGCGCAGTTCGACGAAGGCCCCCTCGAAGTCCACTACCCCGACATCGACGAGGAGACGGACGCCGAACTCGAAATCACACCCACGTCGGGACAACCGGGTACCTCGGCGTTCATCCGAGGAGAGAACTTCCCAGCGGGCGCTGAGGTCGACCTCGTGTGGTACCGCCATCAGGGCCACCGCGTGAAGGGCATCCCCATCACGCCCGTGCCGCAACCGGACGTCCTCCCGTCGGTGACCGCCGACGAGAACGGGTCGTTCCAGGTGGAAATCGAGATTCCGCGAGACGTCGGGTCGACCCGGCCGATAACCGCGGAGATAGACGGCACGTCCGTCGCCGTCACCGGTTTCATGATGCAACCCGACGTGGTCGACATCTCGCCGAAGAAGGGTCCGGTCGGCACCGAAATCGACATCAAGATAACCGGCGTCGGGTGGACCGTCTACGAGAACGCGCCGTACTTCGTCTACGACAACAAGCCCGTCGGCTACGTCTGCGGCGTCGACGACGAAGAGGAAAACGGCATCACACACATCAAACTCCGCGCCTCCGGCGAACCGGGCTACCACTTCATCGACGCGTACCCCTGTATCTTCGAGATGCGCGACGAGGAACCGAACTTCGAGATAAAGCCTCACCTCTCGTACCTCGACAACCACCCGGTCCGCCCACTGCCCGCGTTCCACTTCGCGTTCGAAGTCACCGAGTGACGCCGCCTCGGTGACTCGGCGCGCCGTCGAACCGCACCATCGAACTGCGCCGCCGACCGCCACCACCTCACCTACACATGACCGTTGACCTCACCCTCGCGTGCTACCCCTACGAGTGGACGACGTCGCTCTGGGACGGCCGCGTCGAACCCCAGGGCGTATCGCTCACGACCGTCGACTACCCGAACCCCGAGCGGTTTCGCCGGATGGCCCGGCGACTGGAGTTCGACGCCTGTGAGATGTCCATGGGGACCTATCTCGCGTCGCGTCGAGCGCCCGCGGAGTTCCCGTTCACCGCGATTCCGGTGTTCCCGTACCGCCGGTTCAGACACTCGTACATGTACCGTCGGCAGGACGCGGACGGGGCGACTCCGGCGGACGTCGACGGCGCTCGGGTCGCCCTCGTGAACTGGCAGACGACGACTGGTATCTGGCAACGAGGCATCCTCGCCGACCGCTACGGTGTCGACCTCACGTCCGTCGACTGGGTCGCCACGGGGACGGAGATACTCGAACTCGACCCCAGCGGCTACGACATCGACTACCGCGCCCCGCCCGATGGGAGCGCGGTTCCCCACCTCGAAGAACTGGTCGAAGAGGACGAGGTTGACTTCGTCCTCACGCCGGTCCACCTCCAGACCGACGCGGCCGAGCGTCTCTTCGCAGAACCCGTCGAAACGGAGAAGCAGTACTACCGGGAGACAGAAATCTTCCCCATCATGCACACCGTCGTCGTGCGAGACGACGTGCTCGCGGAGCAACCGTGGGTCGCACAGAATCTCTTCGACGCGTTCGAGGAGGCCAAACAGGCCGCCCTCGACTCGCTGGACCGCCCGCGGCGGTTCCCGCTCGCGTGGTCGCAACCGCTCGTAGACGAACAGCGGGCGGTACTCGGAGACGACCCCTGGGAGTACGGCCTCACGGAGCGAAACGTCACCACGCTCGAGACACTGGTCCGGTACGCCCACGAACAGGGTGTCGCCGCCGAACAGTACGATGTCGAATCACTGTTCGCGACAGAACACATCGACCAGCGCTGGTTCGGTTCCGGGGGGACGTAACACCGTGGCACCAAGAATCACCGTCGAGAACGTCTCGAAGCGGTACGGGAACGGCGTCGGCGGGGTTCGCGTCCTCGAAGACATCTCGTTCGAGGTGGAAGACGGGGAGTTTCTGGTCCTCGTGGGCCCCTCCGGGTGCGGGAAGACGACGCTCCTGAAGGCCCTCGCCGGCCTCGTCGAACCCTCGTCCGGGTTCGTCGGTGTCGACGGTGCCCCTGTCGACGGCCCCTCGGACGACGTCGCGATGGTGTTTCAGGACTTCCTGTTGCTCCCGTGGATGACTGTCCTGGAGAACGTCGCGATGGGACTCAAGGTTCAAGAAGGGATGGCGGCGGGACCACGGCGGGAGGTGGCCCGCGAGTGGATCGACCGAATCGGCCTCGGTGGGTTCGAGAATCACTACCCGTCGACGCTCTCCGGCGGGATGAAACAGCGCGTCGGACTCGCCCGAGCGCTCGCGGTCCGACCCGACGTCCTCCTGTTGGACGAACCGTTCGGCTCTGTCGACGCCCAGACGAAACACGATCTTCAAGCGGAGTTGATGGAACTCTGGAACGACGAACAGAAGACGGTGGTCTTCGTCACCCACGACATCGACGAGGCCGCCTTCCTCGCGGACAGGGTCCTCGTCTTATCGTCGTCGCCGGCGACTGTCGTCGGCGAAGTCGAGGTCGATATCGACCGGCCACGGTGGAATCGACGCCTCGAAGTCGAAGGCAGCGACGCGTTCGCGCGAACCAAGCAGTACGTCTACGACACCATCGGACTCACCCACGAGTGACCCCGTCGCTCGGCGGTCGCTGATAAAGGGATGTATATATTAGAAACGTAGATATGCGGCTCCCGACCGGAGAGTTCGATTGTTATGAAGCGACAGCTCCGTTCGGGTAGCGCGGACGACATGTCGTCCCGCCGTGCCATCCTGGCGGCGACGGGCGCGGGTATCGCGACGGCCATCTCTGGGTGCCTCGGAGCCACTGGGTCGACCGGTGGGAGTGAGGAAACCACGACCGAGGAGAGTTCGGCCACCGCGACGACCGACGCCGAGAACGAATCCACTCCGGAGGCGTCCGAACGGCAGGACATCACCTACCGCGGGCGGTTCAAACGCGTCGGACTCGCCCCCGCCGTGAACGACGGCGGTATCGCCCTCGGCGCGTGGCGAGAACAGGGCCTCGACGTGGAGTACGTCACCTCCTCGGGCGCACAGGCCGCCGCGAAGTCGGTCGCCAGCGGGAAAGAGAAGTTCGGGAACGGCGGCATCATGGCCGTCCTCCAACTCATCGAAAGCGGGGCACCGCTGGTGGTCCTCGGACAGGTCGCAGACCCGATGGGGGGCGTCGTCTCGCTGAAAGAGACCGGCATCGAGTCGTGGACCGACCTCGAGGGAAAGGTCGTCGGGATGTTCCCGTTTGGCAGCACCGGCCCCGCGGCCAAGACGGCGATGCGGACGGCTGGCGTCGACGTCTCGAAGGTGACCTTCCAGAACGTCCAGCCGGGAGCAGGACTGAAACTGCTGCTCCACGGCGAACTCGACGCGATGATAAAGTACTTCCCGCAGATGCAGGACCGACTCGAAGCCGAAGGAGAGGAAGCGAACGTCCTGAAGACGTCGGACGTACTCGACCACCTCGGCGTCACGCTCTACACCCGCCGCGAGGTGGTCGAGAACGAACCGGACCTCGTCGACCGGTTCACCAAGGGGTGGCTGAACGCCTTCCAGCTCTGGGCGACGAACGTCGACGAGGTCATCGACGTGTACAAACCGCTCGCAGCAGGCGAGTTCGACGAAGAACTCGAACGCCGGACGCTCGGTGACCTCTACGCCTCGCAAGTGCCTCCGAAGGAGATAGGCCTCGAATACGGGAAGGGGTGGACGCCGCCGGAGAAACTCCGGCACACCGTCGACATCGCCGAGCGCGCGGGACTCATCGAGGGGAACCTCGACCCAGAGACGGTGTACACGAACCGTTTCATCGAACAGAACCAGGAACTCGCCGTGGAGACGGCAGAGACACTCTACGAGACACTACAGGAGTACGATGCGGGCCCGAACAGCGTCTGACCAACTGTGACCCAATGGACCCCTCCCCATGAGTAGACGAACCGAGTCGGAGTACCTCCCCGACCTGACGGCACCGGACGTCGTCCCGAAAGTGACGACGCCAGCGTTCCCGTCGCGGCGGACGGTCCTCCCCGGGATAGCGCTGGTGTTCGTCGTCGTCGTGTGGGAGTTCGGCCTCCCAGTGATTGGCGTCGAGTCCTACATCCTGCCGACGCCCACGGCCATCGCCGGGGCGTTCGTCGCTAACCACGAGGTCATCCTGTCGCAGCTATGGGTGACGATTTCGGAGTTCCTCGCCGGGTTCACGGCGACAGTCGTCTCGGGGTACTTACTGGCGCTGGCGATGACGTACTCGCGGACGCTCGAGGCGACAGTCTACCCGTACGTCGTCGTCGTGCGGTCGATACCCGTGGTCACCCTGTTGCCGATATTCATCATCTGGTTCGGCTTCGGTATGTCGTCCATCGTCGTCATCAGCTTCCTCATCAGTTTCTTCCCGATGGTGGTCAACTCGCTGTCTGGGTTCAAGTCGGCCGACGAGGACCTCGTAGAGATGCTCGAGAGCTTCTCTGCGACCCGGCGAGAGGTCTTCTGGAACGTCTACCGCTACGCCTCGTTGCCGTCGGTGTTCGCCGGCTTGAAAATCTGTACCATCCTCGCCTTCACGGGCGCCATCGTCGGCGAGTTCCTCATCGGGCAGGCAGGCATCGGCTATCTCATCTTAGAGTACAACGGTTCACTGGCGACACCGGAGATGTTCGCGAGCATCTTCGTCGTCTCGGCGACGGAACTCCTCATCTTCGGGACGATTCACCGGGTAGAGTCAGTCGTCGTCGACTGGCGGTGACGCCCGTGGGGGCACCCATCAGGACGCGTGACCGTCCGGAAGCCCGACGTTCCGACGTGGCGAAGCGCTTTTCTCCGGGCCGTATCGTATGTCCACATAGATGTCGAATCGACAGATAGACGACGAAAAGCGCGCGACGCTCCGTCGGTTCGCCGCTCTCGGTGCCGCGAGTCCCCTCGTCGGCCTCGGGTCGGGAACCGACGACGAGACGGGGTCGAGCGACGCGCGTGACGCTATCGTCGGGTACGTCGCGTCCACACCGGGCGCGCACTTCTCGAAAGTACGCGACGATTTGAAATTAGGGACTGGTGAGACCCAGTACCACCTCCGGAACCTCGTCGACGACGGAACACTCGACGTTCGCCGCGACGGCGACTACAAACGCTTCTTCGTCGCCGAGCGCTTCACCGAGTTCGAACAGGTCGCCCTCGGCTATCTCCGCCGCGACACGCCGCGCGGGATGCTCGTCGCCCTCCTCCGAACCCCCGAGGCCACCGGTAGTGAACTCGCGTCCTCGCTCGACGTGTCGCGGGCGACGGTGAGCACGTACGCCAAAGAACTGGACGCGGTTGGCCTCCTCTCCCGCGAGGATGGCTACGCCGTCCGCGAACCCGAGACGGTCATCACACTCTTGATTCGCTACGCCGACTCCTTCGGTGCCGACGCGGCGGCGTTCGCCAACGACGCCGCCGGGTTGATTCGGTTCGACCCCTAGACACCACTGATTCGGTCTTTGAACCCACCAGTACAGTTACATCTCCGAGCAGAGAACGGTCGGATACACCGAGGTGCCACGTCGGTCGAACACGGCACCAACTCACCGCATGTCTTCCAATTTCACGATCCGACTGTACGTCGACTCGACGTCGGCAGGTGACTTGCTCACGTCGATTGCAGCGGGGATACAGTCCCACGGGTGGACCTACGACGAAATCTACCCCGGTATGTACACGATAAACGAGGAGTTCGACTATGCGACTACAGATGACGGTCTGGAACCCGATGCAGGGAGCCTCGAAGACGGAATTCAGACTGTTGCCGGCGTCGGAGTCGGTTCAATCTGCCTCTCGCAGGAACTCGAAGGGAGCATCCGAGGTCTTCGAATCTTTCTTCGCAATCCCGAGTTCGTGACACCCGAAGATGGTTCCGACCCGGGTTCGGTTCGGGCCGTGGACCTCGTCACCAGTTTCAGATACGTCCTCGCCCACGAGTCGGTGATGCTCCACTTCCTCGAACTGCTCGTCACACTCGTTCGGGACATCGACCCCGAACTGGCGTTCGCAGGGTCCGAGTTCAAGATTCCATACGTGACGCACACCGAACTCCAGACGGCCCCGGTACGAATCGCTCCGTGTACGTACTTCGGACCGACTGCCAGTGACTACATGGGCCGAGACCACCTCGTGTCTGCCCCTGCGAGACTTGTGAAGTACGTCAGTGACGGGATACTACTGGTCGCCTGCCCCACCTATGCGGGTGGATGCTACGAGGTCGAAGATTCGATAGCCGAACATCTCGGCGTCGAGTTCTTCGACGAATGGTGACAGAAATACGAGCCGTGTGGGGGAGGAGACCGATGGAGAACCGCACGTCACCGGGACTGAGAACCGATTAGACCGTGACTTTCCACGTCGTGCCCGACGAGTAGCCCCACTTCTCGATGTCCACGTCGAACTCGCCGTCGAGGAGGGGGCGCATGTTCGCGCCGACTTCCTTAGCCGTGAGGTCCAGGTCCTCGGCGATGAGGCGCGATTTGAAGTACATCTGTGAGTCCGCGTTCTGCCGGAGGTACTGGAGGATACGACGTTGTTTTTCCGAGAGAGAACTGGTGGTGTCGAGGGACTTCCCTTCGACGGCGGCGGTGGTGGCAGTCGTGCTCATATCTACACACAGTACAGAGACGCCTATCAGGGGTTTGGTACACTCGGTTAACACCACGTTGTCGTGCGATTTTGTCGCCGAACGGTGCGCTCGAAGGGGTCATCGGACCCGCCGCAGGTACGGTCGCCTAACACCCACACAGCCCAGACAGTTCACGGCGAGGACAGACGAACGCCACAGTGCCACTCGGACTGTCGAGCGACCGAACGTGTCGTCGGGGGAGACTGTCACACTGAATACTCCGTCTAGACGGATGTTACCCGACCGAAGACAGAAAATTCATACCCGGATAGCGGCCATACGACGACAATGGGTCGCCCGACAGACCGACGCACGGCCAACTCCGTCCAGACCGGCGTCGAAGTGAGCGTCGTCCTCCCCGCGTACAACGAAGAGCGGACCATCGAGAACACGGTCCGCGTCACGGTGGAGACGCTCGAATCGTTCCTCCCCGCCGACGCGTTCGAGGTCATCGTCGCAGAAGACGGCTGCGACGACCGAACCCCCGAAATCGCCACGCGAATGGCCGCCGAAGACGACCGGATTCGACACTACCACAGCGACGAACGACTCGGCCGCGGTGGCGCACTCGAACGCGCCTTCGCCGCCGCAGACGGCGAGACACTCGTCTACTTCGATACGGACCTCGCGACGGACATGGGGCACCTCGAAGAGTTGGTCGAACGCATCCGCTCCGGTGAGTACGACGTCGCAACCGGGTCGCGGTGGATGCCCGAGCGCGTCGCCGACCGGCCCGTCAAACGCGGGTTCCCGAGTCAGGTCTACAACGGCCTCGTGCGCTTTTTCCTCCGGTCTGACCTCCGTGACCACCAGTGTGGGTTCAAGGCGTTCAGTCGGACGACCTTCGAGACGCTCCGTGACGACGTCGAAGACAACCACTGGTTCTGGGATACCGAGATGCTCGTCCGCGCGCAGCGTGCGGGCTTTCGCGTCGCCGAGTTCCCCGTCGACTGGGAACCGAAAGGGGACACGAAAGTCGACCTGGTCCGCGACGTCCTCGGGATGGGGAGTCAGATTCTCCGAACGTGGTGGCAACTGTCGGTTCGGCCACGAATCGACCGCCGGGTGACTATCGCCGCCGGCCTGTTGCTCACCGTCGCCGCCGTCGCGCTGATGACGCTGTACATCGACCCCTCGGAGGTGCTTTCGGTCCTCGAGGAGGCGAATCCCGCGCTCGTCGCCGCCGCCGCCGGCATCTACGTCCTCTCGTGGCCGCTCCGGGGCATGCGCTACCGCGACATCCTCAACGAACTCGGCTATCGCGAGTCGGCGAGTTTCCTCACCGGAGCGATATTCATCAGTCAGACCGGGAACCTCGTCTTCCCCGCCCGCGCCGGTGACGCCGTCCGCGCGTACGTCGTGAAAGCCAGACGCGGGATTCCGTATCCGTCTGGCTTCGCCTCACTCGCCGTCGAACGTGTCTTCGACCTGTTGACGATTGCCGGCCTCGCCGGCGTCGTCCTCGTCGGCCTCGCGGCGACTGGCGGACTCGCCGATATCGCGTCCGTCCTCGCGACGGGTGTCAGCGGCGGGTCCGTAGACGTCTCTGCCGACGACGTTCGGACCGTCGCCTACGTCGCCACCGGCGTCGGCATCGTCGCCATCGCCGGCGTCGTCGGTATCGCCCTGTCGGCGCGTGCCGACAAGAACTTCGTCCGCGCGTTCGTCGGCCGGTTCTCGTCGGACTCGTACGTCGAGTACGTCGCAGACGTCATCGAGCAGTTCGTCTCCGACCTGCAGGCCGTCGCCGGCAACCGCACCGCCTTCGGCCTCGTCGGGATATCGAGTCTCGCCATCTGGACCATCGACGTGGTGACGGCTATCGTCGTCCTCTACGCACTGGGCGTCGCTATCGACCCCGTCGTCCTCGTCGGCGTCGCCTTCTTCGCCGTGAGCGTCGGCAACCTCGCGAAAGTCCTCCCGCTGTCGCCGGGCGGCGTCGGCCTCTACGAAATCGCCTTCACCGTGTTCATGGCCGCACTGGCACCGGTGGCACCCGCAACCGCCCTCGCGGCGGCAGTCCTGGACCACGCCGTCAAGAACGCCGTCACGCTCGTCGGTGGCGTCGTGTCGATGCTCTCACTCAACGTCTCGCTGACGACGGCCGTCGAAGAGAGCGCAGAGGTCCGCGACAGAGAGTTCGCAGAATCAGAGTAACCGAGTGCAGTCGCGGGCGCGCGCTCAGTAGAGTTCGCTTCGGAACGGCGCGAGCGCGGCCGTCACTGCCGATTCGAGCGCGTCTGCCCGCGTGATTCGACCGCCGGTGAACGCGCCCGCCGCACCCTCGTTTTTCGCGATATCGTCGGTTCCGAGCACGTCGTCCATCACCGGACCGAGTTCTTCGCCGTCGCGGATTCGGTCGGCGATGCGGTCCGGGAGGAGGAACGTCGGGCCAGCGCCACGTCCGACACGCTCGCCGTCTGTCACCGCCGACCACATGATGAGATACAGGTCGTCGCCCGTCCCGTCACCCGACGGATACGCGGCGACACCGCCTTCGATACCGACACCGAGTTCGTAGTCGCCCGATTCGAGGGCGCGGCGCGCGCGGGTGACTGCGCCCGCGATGGTCTCGTCGTTCCCGTACGGTTGCTCCGAGACGCCCGACTCGACGGCGACTGCCGAGACGGTAGCGTCGGGTGTGGCGCGTTCGACTGCGCGGCGCTTCACCGGATTTCCACTGCCAACCGCGATGTCCATGTGGTCAGAGCGTCGGTGCGGTCATATGCTTCCATCGGATTCGCGCGCCGGGGGTGACCACGGGTCGGGCAGGTCGGCGTCGGGGTGGAAACACCGTGCCAGACGGTCGATACCGCCCAGCAACGCGGGACTCGGTTGATTGAGAAGTGAGTCGTCGATGGCGTGTACGTCGGCGTCGACGTCCCAGTTTCGTGCTGTGAACGCGGCGGGGTCACCGCGTTCGCCCTTCCCACAGGGGTGGAGCACGACGTGGTCGGGGGCGGCCGATTCGACGGCCTCTCGTGTGACTTCTCGGGAGCGTTCGCCGGCGTCGAGAAACGGATACGCCCCGCCGGCGGCCCGGACTACGTCGGGGACCCAGTTTCCCGCGGCCATCGGTGGGTCGGCCCACTCTTCGCAGTAGACAGTCGGGCGTGCCTCGTCGGCGACTGCCGTGGCGACGCTGTCGAGATGCTGCCGGCAGTCTCCGGCGAGCGACGCTCCGGCGGCCACGTCACCGGCCGCGTCGCATATCGTCGGGAACGTGTCGAACACCTCGTCGAGCGTCGCCGGTGCGACGTGTTCGACGTCGAAGCCCCTGTCTCGGGCCTCGGCGGCGACGTCCTCCTGCAGGTCGTCACAGGTACAGAGCACGTCCGGGTCGAGCGCGTCGATGCGGTCGAAGTCGGGATTCAACCACCCGCCGACAGCGGGGCGGTCCAGCGCCGAGTGAACGGTCGCTCCGACGACCCTGTCGGCGAGTCCGGCGGCGTCGAGGATGGCCGTCGCACTCGGTGCGAGTGAGACGACGCGAGAGGGTCCGGCCATAGATACACGTCCCACGAGGAGGAACGTGAAAAAAGATGTCTCGTGTTTCTACCGACGGCGGTACGCCGTCGATTTCGGCGAGTTCGGATTTACCCCGTGCGAGCCTCTGACACATGCAAAATTGGGAAAATCCGCGGCCGATACCAAACCATTTATGCAGTCGTCTACGGTCGTGAGTGTTACGGAAAGAATCCGGGTTCTAGCCGCCTCTACCCACCCCGCCCGGAGCACCCGCCGTCGTATCCATGAGTGAACGAATCTGGACCCGAAACCCCGGCGCACAGGACGAGAAAACGAAGCAGAACGGCCGACAGCAGGCCGAATCCGAAGAAGAGACCACCAAGGGCGACACGCTGAAGTGTCCCGAATGTGGTGGCCACGTCGTCACCGACGACGAACACGGCGAGACGGTCTGTAACGACTGTGGCCTGGTCGTCACCGCCGACTCCGTGGACCGTGGCCCCGAGTGGCGCGCGTTCGACGCTCGCGAGAAAGACGAGAAGTCCCGTGTCGGCGCCCCGACGACCAACACGATGCACGACAAGGGGCTTTCGACCAACATCGACTGGCGTGACCGTGACGCCTACGGGAACTCCCTCGGCGCGCGTCAGCGCCAGAAGATGCAGCGTCTCCGCAAGTGGAACGAGCGCTTCCGCACTCGTGACTCCAAGGAACGCAACCTGAAGCAGGCACTCGGCGAAATCGACCGCATGGCGTCCGCTCTCGGCCTCCCCGAGAACGTCCGCGAGACGGCCTCGGTCATCTACCGCCGCGCACTCGACGACGACTTGCTCCCCGGACGCTCCATCGAGGGCGTCGCCACGTCGTGTACCTACGCCGCCGCCCGCATGGCAGGCGTCCCCCGGTCGCTCGACGAGATTGCCGAAGTCTCGCGCGTCGAAAAGAGCGAAGTCGCCCGCACCTACCGCTACATCGCTCGCGAACTCTCGCTGGAGGTCAAGCCCGCAGACCCCGAGCAGTACGTCCCGCGGTTCGCCAGCGAACTCGGCCTCTCCGACGAGTCGAAGATGCGCGCGCGCAAACTCCTGAAGAACGCCAAAGAGAAGGGCGTCCACTCGGGTAAGTCGCCGGTCGGCCTCGCCGCCGCCGCCGTCTACGCCGCCGCACTCCTCACCAACGAGAAGACGACGCAGGCCGCCGTCAGCGACGTCGCAGACATCTCCGAGGTCACCATCCGCAATCGCTACCACGAGCTTCTCGAAGCGGAAGAGAACCTCGGCCTCGTCTGAATCGTCGACGCTATCGACGGCGCGAAGCGACGACTATCGGTTCAGTTTTCGGTTATTCGGTCTTCGAGCGACAGCACCGGGTGATGGAACACACCGAGACCGGATGGCCATATCTCACCGAGGAGAAACATTTTGTCGCCGGGTGAACACCTATCTACGATGCGCACGGAACACGCCCTTCGCGTGGGCGACGCCGCCGAGACAGGACTCGCCGACGGGAGTGTTGACCTCGTCGTCACCTCGCCGCCGTATCCCATGATAGAGATGTGGGACGACCTGTTTTCGGCGCGCGACGAGGCGGTGGCCGACGCACTCGCCGCGGGCGACGGCGACGCCGCCTTCGAGGCGATGCACGCGCAACTCGACGCGGTGTGGGACGAAGTCGAACGCGTCCTCGCGCCGGGTGGCATCGCCTGTGTGAACGTCGGGGACGCGACTCGGAGTCTTGACGGGTCGTTTCGACAGTATCCGAATCACGCGCGGGTTCTCACCGCACTCTCCAAACGAGGACTCGTTCCGCTTCCGGACGCAGTGTGGCGCAAACCGACGAACAGTCTGACGAAGTTCATGGGGTCGGGGACGCTCCCGACCAACGCCTACGTCACGCTGGAACACGAGTACGTCCTCATCGTCCGAAAGGGCGACTCCCGGTCGTTCCCGCCGGGCGACGAGCGACGCTACGAGAGTGCCTTCTTCTGGGAGGAGCGAAACCAGTGGTTCTCCGACCTGTGGGAGTTCACGGGGACGGCCCAGACCCTCGATTCGGGCACACGCGAGCGTTCTGCGGCGTTCCCGGTCGAACTCCCGCTTCGACTGATTCGGATGTACTCCGTCTACGGAGACACCGTCTTCGACCCGTTTACCGGCACGGGAACGACGACGCTGGCGGCCATGCTCGCGGGACGGAACTCGGTCGGGTGTGACCTCGACGCCAGTCTCGTGAGTGCGTTCGAAGGCCGAATCGACGACATCGAAGACCGCTCGCGACACGAAATCCAACGGCGACTCGACGCCCACCGTGCCTTCGTCGCCGACAGAGACGACCCACCCGGATACGAGGCGAAACACTACGACTTCCCCGTCGTCACTAAACAGGAACGAGACATCCGACTGTACGCCGTCTCGTCGGTATCGAAGTCGCAGTCCGGCGACGACCACCTGTTCACCGTCGACCACGAACCGGTCGACGAGACTGACCAGGCGACGTCGACGGACTCGCCGACCGAGTGACTGTAGACCTGCCACCGACCGAGTGACTGCAGACCCGCCACCGACCGAGTGACTGCAGACCCGCCACCGACCGAGTGACGACACACTCACCGACTGCGACGAGATTGCGGACACGGACACCGTTTTCTCACCGGCGGACAGACGAAGGGTATGGACCTGTCGTTCGATTCGTTCGTCCTCGCGGCGAGCACTGCAGACCTGACCGACGAACCCGCCGCCCGGGACGTTGCAGACGCCGTCGAGTTCAGGATGGACCTCGCAGACGCCCCACTCGACGCCCTCGACAGGTACGACGGGTCGCTCCCGATTCTCGCGACGAACCGCGCTGCGTGGGAGGGCGGTGAATCGGACGCCGCGGAATCTGACCGCCTCGACGCACTCGTTTCTGCCGCCGAGTTCGACACCGTCGCAGCGGTGGATATCGAACTTGCCAGTCTCCGCGACGAGACGGGGAGCGATGCCGCCGCGGAGGCACGCGCCGCGGGCGCGACAGTCGTCGCGTCCGTCCACGACTTCGACCGGACGCCTCCTCGGTCGGAGTTGCTCGCACTACTACACGAGGCGGCGACACTCGGCGACGTGGGGAAACTCGCCGTCACCGCCCGGTCGAACGCCGACGCGCTTCGCCTCCTCGATGCGACACAGACGGCCACCGAGTGGGGTGACACCGTCGCGACGATGGCGATGGGAGAAGCGGGGAGGCACACTCGCGCCGTCGCACCGGTCTACGGGTCGAAGATTGGGTACGCACCCGTCGAACCCGAAGATGCGACTGCGCCCGGTCAGTACGACGCACAGACACTTCGCTCGCTCGTCGCCGACCTGTCCGACAATCCGGACGTTTAACTGTACAGACAGCGAGGCCAAAGAACAATGGCCGATGCTCGCCGCCGTGCCGTAGTCGCCGCCCTCGTTGGCGTCTTAGGTGCCTCTCTCGGAATCGCCGGCGCAGGCCACGTCTACCTCCGGGAGTGGCGACGTGCCATCGCGTGGTTCACGTTCGTCCTCGGTGCGGGACTCGTCTTGGTCTCGACGTTTTCCGACCCGGCGACTGCGTCGGTGGAGACGCTCCCCACCGAAGTGACGGTGCCCGTCATCGGATTGTTGTTACTGAGCACGCTCGACGCCTATCGTGTCGGGATGCGCCCTCGTGGACAGACGAAAGATGGCGAACCGGCCTGTCCGATTTGTGGGGGCAAACTCGACCAGGACATCGACTTCTGTCCGTGGTGTGCGACGGAACTGGAATGGCACTACGTCGAGGAGTAGGTCGACTGCAGTACGGCGAGCGACCGCCGCGGTTCCGAACCGACCGCGTTACTTCTCGATGATGCTCTCTTCGACGGCCTCGCCGAAGTGTCGAGCAGTGTCTTCGTAGTAGATGAGAAGTTCGTCACCGGGTTCGAGGTCGGTGACCGCGGTCCGGCCGTCTCGCGTGTGGACTTTGATAGTCTCGGCGTTCTGCAGGAGTGTCGTGATTCGGTCGCCTTCGTACTCGGCCGTGATGCGGAACATCGGGCGTTTTTCTATCTTCACGCGCCCGACGATTGCCTCGCGGGTGTGGCCGTTCTGGTCGACGATTTGCACCTCGTCGCCGCTTTCGAGTTCCGAGAGATAGGTCGTCCCGCCGTCGGGGGTCCGCGCGTAGGCGTGGACCGCGCCCGCGTTCACTCTGAACGGTCGGGAGGCGACGTACGGTGATTCCGCCGTCTCTGCGTGTACAAAGAAGAGTCCACGGGACATCGAGCCAACGAGCATCCCCTCGTCGTGGTCCATGAGCGACCCGGTATCGACGCAGACCCGGTCGGCCATCCCCGTGCGTTCGACCTCTTTGACCTCTGCCCACACGAGGTCCAGCGACTCGCGTTCGGCCTCGTCGCGAATCTCGGTCGTCTTGCGAATCTCGTCGGGGTCGTCGCTGTCGAGGAGGACGCCGTCGGCACCGATTTCGAGCGTCTCGAACGCGGCCTGTGCCTCTTCGGCACTGGTCACACCGGCGATGAGGTCAGTCTCCTCACCGATGCGGGCGATGAGATTCTCCAGCGGGATGATAGTCCAGTCTTCGCCGACGACGATGGTGTAGTCGCCGTCGCGGGCGGCCGCTTCTGCGAACGCTTCGTACTCTTTGCTCAGGATGCGGACGTACGACCCGCTGGCCGGGTCGTCGTCGCGGCGGAGCGTCGTCAGGTCGGCAGACCCGGAGAAGTCCGACGGCAGGTCGACGGTTCCGTCGCCTTCGCCGTCTTTCCCGACGATGTACGCGTCGGCGCGAACGTCGGGTTCGTCGTCACCCTCTGCTTCCATCACGTGGACATCGGCATCGGTCCGGAACGCGGCAACCTTCACGTCACCGAGTTCGCGGACCTTCTCGACGTCGCCTTCGTCGACGAGGACCCAGTCGACGCCAGATTCGAGGCCCGCCGTGATGCGGCGCTTCCGCGTCTCCCAGTCGCCGACCGTATCGTCGGCTTTGAGCCAGACGCTTCGTGTCATTATCGACCACACAAGGTCGGTAGGCTTGAACGTGGCGGATGAATCAACCGACAGCGATGTGATGCGGCCGGAAGTCGGCCTACCCGCGGTGAGGAAATTTTGTATCGCAGGATATGGTTTATGAGACGGGTTTCAGACAACGTGAGGGGAGAAACGCAGGCCTTCACGGGAGGCGGAAAGACCGCTCTGGTGCTCCAACGAGCAGTCGTCGTGGTGTTTCAGCATCACAACCGTTGAATCGAAGTCGAGAGCGCATCGCTGGGTATTCGGCACCACCTGCGCGAAGAGCACCGAGTCACCACTCGTTCCAGGCGTAGTCCAAGAGGCACCATCAGGCATCGAACAGTATCGGAGAGGAAGAACACCCCATCGAAACGACCGACAGACAACACACCGGTTTGACCACGGGACTCGCCTGCGCAGTGGAACAAGAGACAGCAACCGAGCGTTCATTCACGGCGCACACTGCAGTCCGCACCGACTTCGATGACCTCTGAGGAAGGTGCATCTTCTGTGCTTCACTCCGGGGGTTCGGGCGGTGAAGACCACCATCCACCAACGCACGTTCACAAGTGGTCTGGCACGGGCGATTCGGACGCCAGGCAGTTCACGCGAATGATGGCGTCTCGGTACCCCGGTGTCGGTATCGTCGAATCCTCGTCCGTGATTTCGATTCGAGAACACCGATTCGAAGTCGGGGGGACGCCCAACCAGACAGTGCGGCCGAAAGCGACGCTGAACGCGGAGCGACATCTCGCGTTCCTCGACCACTCTCCGGTGAGACTGCTGGATGTTCCGACCGAGGTGTGCTCATTCGACAACCCCGTGCTTCGAGTCACACTCGCCCGGGAGGACGTTCGACGTTCGACGCGTGACCATCCACTTTCAGAGGATATCGGGGAAAATAGGCCCCCAGCGGGCTGAGAGACCCACTCAGAACCGTTCGACAGCGACTCATAAACCAAATACTGCGATATCAAAACTGGTTCAGGCAGTGGGACGGCCGCTGAGTCCGAGGCAACCGCTACGGAGACTGAGTGCGAAGAGACAGCGCCAAACTCGCCGACTCGGTCACAGAGACGTCAGCGATAGGCGTCCAGTGCCGACTGTTCCGTCTCGCCGTCGCGTTCGTGGACGAGGAGTGCTCGCTTCAGGTCGACCCCTCCCGCGGCCGAAAATCCGCCGAGTGAGTCGGCCCCGACGACGCGATGACACGGGACGACGAGCGGGACGGGATTTCGGCCACAGGCCTGTCCAACTGGGACCGGGTGACTGTCCACGTCTGCGGCAATCTCACCGTAGGTGCGCGTCTCACCGTGCGGTATCGCCAGCATCGCACGCATCACGTCGCCGGTGAACGAATCCGGAAAGCGAACCGGGAGGTCGAACACCGCTCGCTCGCCGCGTTCGTATTCGGCCAGTTGCGACCTGATTTCGGACGGGGACGCGTCGACCAGCGTCTCGTCGAGTTCCACGTCGAATCCCCACATCGTGACGTGCATCGGCGACCCTACGCACCGGACCCACATCTATGTGTGGCGTTCGCTCCGGGCGTGGCGCGACAGAACGTGAAAAGCAGGTGAACGTCGGACAGAAAACGCGGCGACAGCGTCAGACTTCGATGCCGAGGCCAGCGCGTTCGAGCGCCGTGTCGATATCGGCATCGTCGTGGATGACGGCACTCACGGCGCGCGTGATGGCTTCAGGGTCGTCGTGCTGGAAGATAGACCGACCCATCGAGACACCGGCGGCACCGGCGTCCATCGTCCCGCGAACCATCTCCACCGTCTCACGGTCGGTGCCGCGACTGCCGCCGGCGATGACGACTGGGAGGCGCGTGGCCTCGACGACGCGACTGAAGGAGTCCGCGTCGCCGCTGTACGCCGTCTTGACGACGTCGGCACCGACTTCCTCGGCGAGTCGGACAGCGTGTGCGAGACTCTCGGCGTCGTGTTCGTCGATACCGGGGCCGCGAGCGTAGGCCATCGCGAGGACGGGAACGCCGAAGTCTGCGGCGCGAGAACAGAGATTCGCGAGTTGCGTCATCTGGTCGGGTTCGTACTCCGACCCGACGTTGATGTGGAACGAGACGGCGTCGGCACCGACGCGGAGAGCGTCTTCGACGGTGCCGGTGAGGCGTTTGTCTTCTTCGTCCGGTCCGATGACCGTCGACCCGTTGACGTGGACGATGTACCCTTTGCCGTTCTTGTTCGGGTGGACGCGCGGTGCTGTGCCTTTGTGTGTGAGGACGGCGTCTGCACCGCCGCGTGTGATACTGTCGATTGTCGATTCGATGTCCACGAGACCCTTGACAGGGCCGAGTGTGATGCCGTGGTCCATCGGGACGATGAGGTATCGTCCGTTCGTCGAGATGCGTTCGAGCCGTGCCGAGATTCCTACGTCAGTGTTCATGTATGTGAATGGGTGTCAGAGCTGTTATGTGCGTTCCGGATGCGGTGGGCGTTGCGAGGCACCGACCACCGCACCGTCTTTGAGTTCGCGGGCGAGCGTTTCGAGGCGGTCTGCGACGACTTCGGGGGCGTCGCCGTTCTCGTGGCCCTGTGCGACGATGTCCACGAGCGCACTGCCGACGATGATACCGTCGGCACCGCTTCGGACGATTCTCTCTGCGTGTTCACCGCTACTAATTCCGAACCCGACGGCCTTGGGGACGTCGTAGTCGGCTAACCGGCCGAGAGAGGAGTCGGTCTGGTCGGAGACGTCCGTCTGCGCACCGGTCGTGCCGAGACGCGCCTGCACGTAGACGTATCCCGAGACTTGTTCCATGATGCGTTCGAGGCGTTCGCCCCGCGTCGTCGGTGCGACGATGAACACCAGGTCGAGGCCGAACTCGTCGCAAGCCTCTCGAAGCGGGTCTGATTCCTCTGCCGGCAGGTCGGGGACGACGAATCCCTCGATACCCACCTCGGCCGCCTTCTCGACGAACGGGCGCGGACCGGGTTCGTCGCCATAGCGATAAATGAGGTTGTAGTAGGTCATGCAGACCAGCGGCACGGACACGTCTAGGTCCTCGACGAACTCGAAGAACCGCGTCGGCGTCATTCCACCTTCGAGCGAGCGGACGACGGCGTTCTGGATGGTCGGCCCCTCAGCGATGGGTTCGGAGAAGGGCAGGCCGAGTTCGATGATGTCCGCACCGCCGCGTTCGAGCGCTTCGACGTATTCGAGCGACGACTCGTAGTCCGGGTCGCCAGCGGCGAGATACGGGATGAACGCCGGACCGTCGGCGAAGGCGTCTTCGAGCGACATCACAGTCCCCCCGTGAACTCGTCCATGTTCGGCGCGATGTCGATATCGCGCTCGTACGTCTCCTCGATGGCCGATTCGAGGTCCTTGTCACCGCGGCCGGAGACGTTGACCACGACGAACTCACCGAGTTCGTCTGCGTCGTCGGGTGCATCGGGGCCTGCGACTGCTTCGAGATACCCGAAGGCGTGGGCCGTCTCCAGTGCAGGGATGATGCCTTCCATCTGTGAGAGGCGGTGGAACGCGGTCAGGGCGGCGTCGTCGTCGACGTTGACCGCAGTGACGCGTCCGGTGTCCACGAGGTGTGCAAGTTCCGGGCCGACGCCAGCGTAGTCGAGGCCCGAGGAGATGGAGTGTGACTCCATAATCTGGCCGTCGTGGTCCTGCAGGATGCTGGTTCGCGCCCCGTGGAGGATGCCTTCGCTCCCCGTCGTGAGCGACGCCGAGTTGGGGGCGACACCCGCTTCCTCGTCGACTTCGAGCGTCGACCCGCCCGCCTCGACGGCGTAGAGTCCGACGTCGTCGTCGGAGACGAACTCGGCGAACGCGCCCATCGTGTTCGATCCGCCGCCCGCACACGCGAGGACGGCGTCGGGGAGTCGACCCATCTTCTCGTGTGCCTGTGTGCGCGCCTCCTCGGAGATGACCGACTGGAAGTCCCGAACCATGCTCGGGAACGGATGCGGGCCCACGACGGACCCGATGACGTAGTGGGTGTCTTCGACGTTCGTCGCCCAGTCGCGCATCGTCTCCGAGATGGCCTCTTTGAGCGTCCCGCGGCCAACGGTCACAGGGTTGACCTCCGACCCGTTGAGTTTCATCCGGAAGACGTTGGGGCGCTGGCGGTTGATGTCGCGTTCGCCCATGTAGATTTCACAGGGCATATCGAGGTGGGCGCAGGCCATCGCCGTCGCCGTGCCATGCTGGCCAGCACCCGTCTCCGCGATGATGCGCTCTTTGCCCATGTACTTCGCGAGTAAGACCTGTCCGAGGGCGTTGTTGAGTTTGTGTGCACCCCCGTGGACGAGGTCCTCGCGCTTGAGATACAGCTCGCGGTCGTAGCGCTCCGAGAGGCGGTCCGCACGCTGGAGTGGCGTGGGTCGCCCGCCGAAGTCACGCAACCGCGTGCGGAACTCGTCCATGAACCCGTCTTCGTTGTTCAGGACGTATCGCTCGTACGCGTCTTCCAGTTCCTCGATGGCCGGCATCAGGGCCTCGGGAACGTACTGTCCGCCGTACTCTCCGAATTTGCCGTCGACACTCATGATGATGTGGTCAGTGACTCTGTGTTCTGTCGTACGTCGCCGTCCATGATTGCTGTCCCGACGAGGAGGGCGTCAGCGCCTGCCTCGCGCATTCGTCGGACGTCGTCGGGCGTCTTCACGCCGCTCTCTGCGACGAGGAGCACGTCGTCGGGAACCTCGGGGGCGAGTTCCTCGAAGGTTCCCAGGTCGACGTCGAGTTTGGCGAGGTCACGGTTGTTGATTCCCACGATGTCCGCACCTGCCGCGAGGGCCGCCACGAGTTCGTCCCGCGTGTGCACCTCGACCAGCGGTTGGAATCCCCGTTCGCGGGCCGCCTCGACGAGGTCAGGGAGGTCCTCACCGACGAACCGTGCGATGAGGAGGACGAGGTCGGATTCGACCGCATCCAGTTGGTCCTCGCGCATGACGAAGTCCTTCCGGAGGACCGGCACGTCCACAGCGTCACGGATGCGACGAAGCGATTCGAGGGACCCGCCGAAGTGGTCGGGTTCGGTGAGGACAGACAGCGCTGTCGCGCCACCAGCGACCATCTCGCGGGCCAATTCGACTGGGTCGTCGTCGCGGACGCCCGGCGTAGTCGGACTCGTCGGCTTTACCTCGGTGATGACGGGGACCCGACCGTCGGCCACCGTCTCTCTGACGGCGTCAGGAAACGACCGCGCATCGACCGAGACGCGGGTGTCGCCACCCGGGCGCTCCCGTGCGGCGTCCAAGATGGCACGCACTTCCGGAGCTAATTCATCTCCGCTAGCGTTCATTGATGTACACTGACGGACTCATTTGTACATAAGCCTTGCGTCGGCGGGGAGACTGACCGTCTTTCGCGCGCGTACGCGAGCGAGAGTATCGCCGGAAGGGTCAAGCCTCCGGCGTGGACACGCGAACGTATGGACGTCTCCGGAATCTACGCCCGCGAATCGACAGCACTCGGCCGCGTCGTACAGGTCGGTGTGGTCAGTGGGAAGCTCATCAGCGTCTCGTTTCCCGACACCGTCCCCGACGACGCCGAGCGCGACAACGCGTATCTCGACGCCGTCCTCGACGCGATAGACAGAGGCGACGCCGAACTCGACGAGATTCCAATCGGTCTCACCGTCCCCACCGACCAGCGGTCGGTGCTGGAGGCACTCCGAAACGTCCCCCAGGGTGAGACAGTCGACGTCGGCGTACTCGTTCGAATGGCGGGATTAGACCCAGAAGACGACGACTCGAAGCGTCTCGTTCGCGAGGCGCTGGCCGCCAATCCCATCCCAGTCGTCATCCCCGACCATCGCGTTCGAGACGGCCCGAGCGCAGCACCCGACGACGTCGTCGATGCACTTCGGCAGGTGGAAGGACTCTGACCGCCGGTCAGAACGGTGCGGCGTCGGTCTGCCGGCGAAGCGCGAGATAGCCGAGCAGGCCGGCGAGCAAGAACAACGTACTCGCGAACGCGATGGACTGGAGACCAGTCACGAGTTCGGCGAACTGTGCGATGCCGGCGAGGAGAAACCCACCGCCAGCGATGTATTTCAACTGACTGTCGACCGGAACCTGCAGTGTGACGACGCCGAGAAGGATAGCGACGATACCGAACGCGGCGTCTGACAACAACCGAAGTGTCGGATTCCCCGTCGCGATTGCGGCGACGACCAAGACGAGATATCCGATGAGTCCAGCCTGTGTCAGCACCCTCGTGTCGATGTCCATACTGGATACGCGAGGGCCGAGCACTTGAACGCATCCCCGCACCGGGGTCACCGTCTCGGATTCTCACCAGCCGAAGAGTTCGTTGCCGACGAACTCCAGCGCGTTGACGAGGTAGTGGGCGACGACGACCACCAGCAGACTCCCGGTGAGGACGAACGTCGCCGCGAGGACGAATCCGAGGAGACCGGTGACGACGATTCCGAGACGACCCTGTGCAGTGTGGCCCACCCCGAACGCAACCGACGAGACGGCGGCCAGGAACCACGGTGACACGTCGAGTCCGACGGAGAGTGCACCGACGAGCGCACCTCTGAACAGCAGTTCTTCGAACCCTGCGATGAGCGGTAGGGCAACGACGAGCAACAACACCCACCCGGTCGGTGTCTCGGGTGTGAGCGTCTCCCTGAGCGCCTCGTCGGGGGCGAATCCGAGTCGCCGACTGAGTGACGACCCGACCCGGTTTACCACGTAGAGGGCGACGCCGAGTGCGACGCCCAGTCCCAGTTTCGTCGGCACGTCGCCCGGCGAGAGACCGAATGCAGACACCGGGACGCCCGCGTACCACGCGCCGAAGGCCAAGAACCCGCCCAACACCGCCTGCGAGACGGCGACGTTGGCGATGAGGAGGTAAGTCGGCATGTCTGTCGGGAGCGAGTCTCCGTCCGACGCCTGATGGGTCGGTGTGGGGTCGTGGTCCGCCGACGTCTCTGCACTCGGTTCGGTGTCGCCAGTGTGGGGCGTAGCGTGGTCGTCGGTGCGGAGTGCAGCGTGGGACACAGCCTCGTCGTCGGGGGGAGAGGCAGCCCCGTCGTCGAGGTGAGAGACAGTCGCTTCGTCGGTGTCCGCGTCGACGACGACGTCGCCACCAGCGGGCGCGTCGTCGCTCGGAGTCGACACTCGGGAGTCGCTGTCGTCGGACGAAAACGCCGAGACACCGTCTCCGTGTGGTAATCCTCGTGAGAAATATGCGAAAGAGAGGAGAGCGACGAGGACGAGGCCGGTAAACCCCGTAAACGCCGCCCAGTCGGTCATCCCGCGTTACTGCGGGCTAGGGCTGGAGGGCCCGACACCCTTGCCCTTCTTGAGGGCAGAGCCAGTGATGCTCTTGAGACGGTCCACGAGCGAGTCCTTCTCGGGTTCGCCTTCGAGGGCGACGTCGAGGACTTCGCTGATGTGGGAGACAGGGATGATGTCTATCATCTCCTTGTACTCGTCTTCGATCATGACGTCCTGTTCGTTCGCGGCCGGGATGATGACCGTCGTACAACCGGCCTTGGCGGCGGCCTCGATTTTGTGCGTGACACCGCCGACAGGCAGCACGTCACCGCGCACCGACAGCGACCCGGTCATGGCGACCGACTGGTCGATGGGGATGTCCTCCAGTGCGGAGATGACGGCGGTCGCGACCGTGATGGACGCGGAGTCACCGTCGACACCCTGCTGGCCGGTCTGGACGAACTGCACGTGCACGTCCATCTCGGAGAGGTCCTGGTTGGAGAACTTCTTGATGATGGCCGAGACGTTCTGGACGGACTCTTCGGCCATCTCCTTGAGTTGCCCCGTGGCGATGACCTGTCCCGGACCCTGCGACGGCGTGACTTCTGCCATCACGGGGAGCATGATACCGGAGTCCTGTCCCATGACTGCGAGACCGTTGACACGGCCGGTGACGAACCCGTCGTTGACCGAGAGTTCGTAGTCCTTGCGGCGCTCGATGTACTGGTCTGCAATCTGTTGCTCGATGGAGCGTGCGCGGCGCTTTGCCTGCAGCACGTGGTCGCGGGTAGTCTGTTCTGCACTCTCGCCGCGAGCGATGTCGCCCGCGACGCGGACCAACCCACCGAGGTTACGGAATTCGAGGGTCAGGTGACCCTTCCGGCCGGCACGGCGACGGGCTTCGAGGATGATTTCCTCGATTGCCTCGTTGGTGAAGTGCGGCAGACGGCCGTCGTTCGAGACTTCCTGCGCCACGAAGCGTGCGTACTTCCGGCGCATCTCGGGACTGTCCTCGATGGTGTCGTCCATGTACACCTCGTACCCGTACCCTTTGATACGGGAGCGGAGTGCGGGGTGCATGTTCTCCATCGCGTCGAGGTTCCCTGCGGCAATCATGATGAAGTCCGTCGGGACGGGTTCGGTCTGAACCATCGCACCCGACGAGCGTTCGGACTGGCCGGTGATGCCGAACGCGCCTTCCTGAATCGCCGTCATCAGGTGTTGCTGACTGCGCACGTCGAGCGTGTTTATCTCGTCGATGAACAGGACACCCTTGTTGGCCTTGTGGATGGCCCCGGGTTCGACGCGGTCGTGGCTCGGCGTCTCCATCCCACCGGACTGGAACGGGTCGTGCCGGACGTCACCGAGCAGGGCACCAGCGTGGGCACCGGTCGCGTCCTGGAAGGGCGCGGCCTTCTGGTCGGCGTTGTTCACGATGAGGTTCGGAACCATCGCGTCGCTGCCGCGGGAACCATAGCGGAACGCGAGATAGATGATACCCGCAGCGAGGATGCCGAGGAGGACCTGTTGGGCGATGATGAGCGAGTAGCCCAGCACCACCGCGATGATGATCCACATGAGGAACGAGCGCATCTGATTGCGCTTGCGTGCTTCCTCTTTGTGGGCCTCGACGATTTGGTCGCCTTTGCCCGCGGGAACAGTACGGACCTTGGGGGCGTTGCCGTCGTCGGGGTTGTGGTAGACGAGAACGTCTTGAAGCTCCTCGCGGGGGAGGAGTTCGGACATCGCCTTCGCGAGCATCGACTTCCCCGTCCCCGGGGAGCCAATCATCATGACGTGGCGGCGCTGTTTTGCCGCCTTCATGATGACGTCGCGGGCGTGTTCCTGTCCGATGACCTGGTCGACCAGTCGGTCTGGAACGGTAATCTCTTCGGAGGACTCTATCTGGAGTCCACCGAGAAGGTCGTTTTCGTCCACGTCTTCGGCCACGTCGGCCTCGATTTCGACGTCGCTCCCGAGGTCGTCGATAGTTTTCTCATCGACCTCTTCGGCCTCCTCGTGTTGGAGATCCGACCCGCTGTCGCCGCCCTCGTCGAAGGGCGTCTCGGCGGGCGAATCCTCCTGCTCTTGGAGGCTGTCGTCGGTATTCGTATCGTTACTCATAGAACTGTCGTCGCTACTTCTAATGTAGGCCCTGCGCCTGATATACTTTCTCCCCGGTTGCGTACCTCGTACAGTGCCGATACGACCGGTTTCGGCCTTCCTACCCCTAGAATACCGGAATTCAGCCAACTCGGCGTATTTATAAGTAGTCCGACCTAACGGCCGACCGATGCGGGGGTTCTACATCGGCCGATTCCAGCCGTACCACAACGGCCACCACCGAATGGTCGAAGAAATCGCCTCAGAAGTCGACGAGCTCGTTCTCGGTATCGGGTCCGCCGGCGACTCACACTCGCCGCGCAATCCGTTCACTGCCGGCGAACGAATCATGATGGTCAACAAGGCCGTCTCGGATTTCGACATCACGACGTACGCGGTTCCCATCGAGGACTTGGACCGCAACTCGGTGTGGGTCAGCCACGTCCAGTCGATGTCGCCGGCGTTCGAAGTCGCCTATTCGAACAACCCACTGGTCATCCAGTTGTTCCACGAGGCGGGCGTCGAAGTTCGACAGTCGCCTATGTTCAACCGCGAGGTGCTGGAGGGGACCGAGGTCCGACAGCGCATGATAGAGGACCGAGACTGGGAGTCGCTCGTCCCGGACGCCGTCGCCGACGTCGTCCACGAAATCGGCGGTATCGAACGAATCCAGCACATCACCGACACCGACCGGCCGGAGCGCGTCCCGGGCGACGCCACCGACGACTCGAACCCCTGTTGAGATGATTACGCTCGCGTCCGACTTCGGGTCCGCATACCCCGCCGCGATGAAGGGCGTCATCCTCTCTCGAACCGATGCCCGACTCGTCGACGTGGGTCACGATTTCCCCCGACAGGACGTTCGCGCGGCGGCGTTCTGGCTCCGCGAGACGCTCCCGTACTTCCCCCCTGCGACGCATCTCGTCGTCGTCGACCCCGGCGTCGGAACCGACAGACGCGCACTCGTCTTCCGCGTCGGCGACCACGTGTTCGTCGGCCCCGACAACGGCGTGCTTCGCCCCCCAGCGCGCCGCATCGAAGCCGAGAGTGACGCCGAACGTGACGCTGAGACACCGGTCGAAGCCTACGAGATTCGCGTCTCGGACCCCGACTCGTCGACGTTCCACGGCCGCGACGTATTCGCCCCCGCTGCGGCCGATGCCCACGTCGCTGGCGCGGACGCGCTCGATTCGGTCGACCGGTTCGAACCCATCGCCGTCGAGTCGCTCACGGACCTGCGGTTTCCGACCGCCGACGTTGACGACGAAGGGACGGCGACCGGTGAAGTCCTCGTCGTCGACGACTTCGGGAACTGTATCACGAACGTCCCGGGGTCGTTCGTCCGCGACCACGACACCGTCAGTGTAAACGGCGAACCCGTCCCAGTCGGCCACACGTTCGAAGCAGTCTCGCGCGGCGAACAACTGGTCACCGTCGGCAGTCACGGCAACGTCGAGTGTGACGTGAATCACGGCCGAGGCGACGAAGCGTTCGGTCTCGAACCGGGCGACGTCGTCACCTTCACCGTCGAGTGATGGCGGTCACAACCATCGACCCCTTCGCGGTGATGAACGTCGTCGGACTGCTGGCGTTCGCCATCGCGGGGTCGCTCAAAGCTGCCGACGCCGGCCTCGACATCTTCGGCGTCGCAGTGCTCGGCGTGGTCACGGCACTCGGCGGCGGGACGACCCGAGACGTGCTCGTCGATAAACTCCCAGCGTCACTCGCGACGACGGGAGACATGAGCGTCGCACTCGTCGGCGTCGCGCTCGCGCTCGTCCTCATTCACTCGCTCCACGGACAGGTTCGAGACCATCCTGCATTCTTGACCTCGGACGCGATTGGGCTCTCGGCGTTCGCCGCGACGGGCGCGCTCGTGGGCGTCGAAGCGGGCGTCTCGCCGTTCGGTATCGTCATCCTCGCGACCATCACGGCCGTCGGCGGCGGGTCTATCGCGGACATCCTCATCGGACGCGTTCCGACCGTCCTCCGCGACGACTTCTACGCGACGCCGGCAGTCGTGGGTGGCGTCGCGTTCCTCGCCGCCGAGGCAGTGGGCGCACCGACTGCCGTTCCGTCGGCGCTCTGTGCCGCGCTCGTGTTCACGGTGCGGATGCTCGCACTCCGCTACGAGTGGCGGTTGCCACGGGTGTGAGTTCTGGGGGACGACCAGAAGCAGTCGCTCTCGGGGAGTGGGACAGGGAAAATGGTCGATGGCCGTCGAATGCAGTCTCCGGGGTGGAGGAAACTGCTTACTTGGCGGCGATGACGTCGTCGATGCGGACAATCATCGTCGCGGCTTCAGTCGCGGACTCCACAGCCTCACGCTTGACGGCGACGGGGTCGATGACGCCGTGTTCGATGGGGTCACCGATTTCACCCGAGCGACCGGTCGAGATGATGCCGGCGATGCCTTCGTTCTCGTAGCGAGCGCGGAGGTCAACGAGGGCGTCGATGGGGTCCATGCCGGTGTTCTCGGCGAGCGTGCGCGGGAGTGCTTCGACGGCGTCGGCGTACGCCTCGACGGCGAGTTGCTTGCGACCCTCGATACCGGCGGCTTCAGACCGGATGCGGTCGGCAATCGCGATTTCGGTCGCGCCAGCACCGGGGACGACACCGCCCTTGTCGATGGCGGCGACGACCACGTCGACGGAGTCGTTGATGGCGCGTTCGAGTTCGTCGACGACGTGTTCGGTGCCGCCACGGAGGAACAGGGTCACGGACTTGGCCGCGGCACCGCCCTCGACGAAGGTGAGTTCGTCGTCACCGAAGCGGCGGATGCTGACGGAGTCGACGTGTCCGAGGTCGGACGGGTCGATATCCTTGAGCGACCCGAGACGCTTCGCGCCGGTGGCGCGGGCGAGCGCACGAGCGTCGGACTTCTTGACGCTCTTGAACGCGAGGATGCCCGCGTCGGCGAGGAACCCAGCGACTCGGTCGTCGATAGCCTTCGTGCAGAACACCACGTCGACTCCGGCGTCCTTCAGGGCCTTCGAGTACCCGCGGAGTTCTCGGTCTTCGGCGTCGATAGCCGCGGTGAGTTGGTCGACGGAGGTGATGTTGTACTCGGTGTCGACCTCACCCTTGCGGACTTCGAGTTTCATGTCGAGGACGGCGACAGTCGCGTCTTCGACGGCGTGGGGCATGTTCTCGTTGACGGGTTCCTTGTCGAGGACGACGCCCTCGACGAGTTCGGTCGCCGAGGACGACGCGCCGGTGCGAGTCAGGACGCGAACGTCGTCGCGCTTGAACGACCCGTTTTGGTCCTCGTGGACCATCTTGACGGCCTTGACGACGTGTTTCGCGAGCACGTCGGCGGTGACGTCACCGGTGCCCTTCCCGGTCATCGACGACTCGGCGACTTTCTGGAGGAGTTCGTCGTCCAGGTCGACGTCGAGGACCATGTCGTCGAGCGTCTCTTGGGCGATACGGGCCGCCTCGGTGTATCCCTCGACGATGACTGTCGGGTGGAGGTCCGAGTCGAGGAGGTCCTCGGCGTGGGCGAGAAGTTCACCGGTGAGGACGGCGGCGGTGGTCGTCCCGTCACCGACTTCGTCTTCCTGCGTCTGAGAGACTTCGACAATCATCTGCGCGGCGGGGTGCTCGATGTCCATCTTCTGGAGAATCGTCGCGCCGTCGTTCGTGATGACGACGTCGCCAGAGGAGTCGACGAGCATCTTGTCCATGCCGCGCGGGCCGAGTGTGGTCCGTACGGCTTCTGCGACGGCCTTCCCGGCGCGGATGTTCGAGTCCTGTGCGGAGCGGCCGCGAGTCCGGTTCGTGCCCTCTGCGAGAATGTATAACGGTTGCTGCATTCGTGAAGCCATATTGAAACCTCAAGCGCTATCAACGATTGCAGTTCTATAAATATGTTTCGCCCAGAGTGCGCTATGAAATCGCACGACAGGGCGCCGATGTACAGGTCAAGCGGTCACGCGGTAATCTAATCAACCGTCCTGCGGTGTGACGGTGACCGTTCCATCACCGAACAGCGAGACGAGAAGTCCGGCGTAGTGGAACGTAACGCGGCGAGTCGGGTCGCGAGATGGTTTGAATATTGCATCGAGTGCCTCGGGGTCGACACCGATTTCAGCCAGTGGAGGAAGTTCGAGGGGACTGAGTTCAGTTGCTGTCGCGACAGCCGAAGTTATCGCAACTGCTACGTCGTCATATCGGTCAGCGGAGATGGTTACCACGGACCCAGCGTTGTCGTCTAGCTGGTCGTCCATACAGTCCGCAACGGCAGTGGAGTACGTATGGGTGTGGGTTGACTATGTAAGACGTCGGCGTCAACGAGATTCTTCGCGGATTAATTCCGCGAGTGTTCGGTACGCTCGGCGGAGACGCGCCGCCACCGCCTGTCGCGAGATATCGAGTTCCGACCCGAGTTCGTCGAGAGAGGTTCGCCGGTGTTCGTCGAAGTAGCCGTTTTCGAGAGCGAGAAGCAGGGCTTCGCGTTGACTGTCGGTCAACTCCTCGCTCGGAGACGTCTCGTGGCCCGAAAGCGGGACGATTTGGTCGAACTCGGAGTCGATACCGTTGTTCGCCCAGTAGCGTTTGAGGTCACTGAGGGCACTGTGAGACGGGACGCGGAGGCGTAGTCGCCAGAATTCGGTCGCCGTCACACACTCGAGGAGGACCACACCGTGCTCACCTAACCCTGCGAGCAACCGACTCTCACTGAAATTCCACTCCGACCCGTAGAGTGCGCCGTTCGGAACGGTTCCGACTAACTTCACGGGGTCACCGAGGACAGATTCGACTGCATCGTGAAAATCCGCTGCATCGGGTCCCCACGCCCAGACGTACGACGGAGTGTCCGAGACGGGAACCGCCTGCTCCAGTTCGAGTTCGACGTCGTATTCTTCGACTGGTCGGCCGACAGGAAGCGCAGAAAGTGGAACGAGAACCTCCGCAATAAGACACACAGTACCTGTTGGCCCGACCAGACCAAAAAACTGCGTCGTTGCGTTCTCTCGCGACTGTCTAGGAGAAATAAACGTCTGTCGTCCGTGACTATTCGACCGGTCGCGGAACTGGTCAAATGGAAGTCACGTTCGGCCGCCCCCGGCGCGGCGATTGTACAACCTATTTGACGCACACCGGTGACCGACTTCACGATGCTGGAGTTGGAACATGGGTTCAGGGTGGTCGACGTGAACGCCCGCCTCGACCCGGACAAACAGTCGATTGCGACGCGCGGGCGAGAGATTAGCCCCGAGCGATTAGAGCGGGAACTACATCAGGCGGGCGTCGTGCGGGCCATCGTCTCACCGGGCGCACAACCGGGCGACCAGAGTTATCTCCGACCGAACAACGCCGTCGCGCGGATGAGCGTCGACCGACCGTTCCTCGCGTTCGCCCGGGTCAACGGCCCGCGTGACCCGAGTGGTCGGACGTCCGCACGCCTCCGAAACCTCACGTCCTCGCGGAAAGACTACCACACCGACCCCGACGACGTCGAACAGTACGCCTACGACGACCGTTTCCACGGGTTCACCCTCGCACCGGCAAAAGACGGACTCCCGGACGAGGAGACGTTGTCGATGCTCGAAGACGTCGGACTCCCGGTCTTCGTAGAAGGAGGGAAGGAGTTCGAACCGAGCGCAGTCGCCGACTCGTTGTTGGGGCGATTCCCCGTGATTCTCTCCAGTTTCGGTGGGTTCCCACTGAATCGAGACCTGATGCAGGAGGCGATGGACTTGCTCGACGACCACGACGACTTCTATCTGGACACGAGTTTCGTCCGCTACCGGAGCGTCCTCGAACAGGCACTGCTCGAACACCCGGACCGTGTGCTGTTCGGAAGCGGTTCACCCGAGACACACCCGAACGTCGGCGTCATGGAGATACTGACGCTCGACGTGTCGGAAGACGCGATGGCGAAGGCGTTCGCGAAGAACGCGGCCCGAGTCATCTCGGCGCTCGCGCCCGGAGAGACGTAGGAAGTAGGAAAAGACACTCAGCGCCAGTCGTAGCGGGCGACTGCACGGTCTGCTCGCGCCGAACAACCGTGTGGGTTCCGGGCGCGCGAGCGGTCACGGGCACGGGCGACCATCCCGTCGGACGCACCCGTCGCGATACCGGCGAGCACGTCACGACCAGTTCCAACCCACCCAGACGGTGTCACATCGCCTTTGATGACACCGACCGCAGCTTCGAACCCGTCAGAGATAGCGTGTTTCGCGGTTCGTTCGACAGTGGCCGGTCGCAGGCCGTAGTTCTTCACGAGACGGTACGTCAGCGCGCGATACTTCCACCCCCACTCACGTTCCGAGATGCCGCCGTCGGCCTCGAAATCACGTCGAACGCACATCTCGGGCGCCCACGTGACGGTTCGTCCGAGGTCCGCGAGACGATGGGCGGCGTCGCGGGCACCACCCGTCTGGAGATACTCGTCGAACCCGTCGAGTGATTCGAGGATGCGCCGTCGGAACGCGACGTTGCCGCCGTTGAAGTAGGTGACGTGCCGGCCAGCGATGGTGTTCTCCTCTAACGATTCGGTCGTCATGCCGTTACTCAGCGTCTGGTGTAACGGTCCGGTGACGACGTCTGCGTCGTCGATAGTCGCCTCCAGGGCCGACAGCCACGTCGGTTCGACGGAGAGGTCGTATCTGAGGAGTGCGATGACGTCGCCAGTCGCGACTTCGATACCCGCGTTCCGTGCGACGTTGAGATTTCGGTCCGAGAGTTCGACGAGGACGTCGACGTCCGAACGTTCTCTCACCATCCCGGTCGTCCCATCGGCCGACGGGCCGTTGACGACGATGACCTCGGCATCCGGGGCGTACTCGGCCAGCGCGTCGAGGCTGGTGGCGAGACGGTCCCGACCGTTGAGTGTCGGGAGCACAACCGAGAGGTCCATACCGGACACTTGCGATGGACGTACTTAAATGTGAATCGAGAACCGTGTTAAAGTGTATCGCGTGAGCGTATCGCGTATTTACTCTGCGTCGCTCGCGCGAGTCGACGCGCGTGACTCCGCGTCCGCCGTCTCTCCGACGTGTGCGTTCCAGTACGAAACCGACGCGATATCGTCGCCAATCGGTGTGTTCCCGACAGAGAGGTCCAGCGACCGGAACGGCCGCGCGATGCCGTTTGGCACCTTTCGGTAGAAGCCGAACGGGACGACGAAGTCGTGTTTCGCGTCCCTGAGTTCGAGTCCCGCGTCGTGGAGGAGTCTGTTGACCTCCCGTTCGGAGTAGAGTCGCGACCCCATCGGCAACAACCAGTTGTACGCGACTCGAAGACTCTGGTCGTTGAACGTATCGAAAAACACCTGGTCTTTCGAGACGCGAGCCATCTCGGCCAAGAACTTCGCTGGCGTGTCCGCGAGGTGGAAAAACCGCATCGCGAACACGGCGTCGAAGTAATCGTCTGGGAATGGAAGGCGCGCAGCGTCCCCCCGGAGGAACTCTATCCGGTCGGAAACACCCGCTGCTCGGGCCTTCTCCCGCCCCTGTACCATCATCGCCCGAGAGATGTCCAGTCCGACGACGTTCGCACCTTCCTGTGCGAGCATCACGGTGAACCGACCGGTCCCACAAGCGATTTCGAGGATGTTCTTGTCCTCGACAGGGCCGAGTGCCGCGAGGACTGCCTCTTTTTCTCGCCGGTCAATGAGCCGACCACCCTTGGAGAACCGCTTCGAGTCGTACTCCTGGGCGACCTCGTCGGCCTGGTACCACTCCTTTCCTTTCACGCTACGCATACTCGCGGGGGCGATGGTAAAACGGTACTGGATATGCGTTGCTGTCTATGGATATACTTTCGTCAGTAGAGCGCCTAGCATGGTACATGCCAACGTGCCGAAAGTGTGGGTCGATCCACGACGCCGAAGAGCTAACGAGACACGTCTTCGAGGAGTGGTTGGTCGTCCACTGTCCCGACTGTCGCGCGCCGATGGGGAGTTACCGAGTCGGTGCGCCCGCCGTCGACAAACGCAAACAGGCCGGATGACACGCGAACGGACAGTCAGTTCGGAGTGCGTCTTCACCGGGCAAAACGGACGCAGTCTCCCGAAAATAGCCAGAATCGCGCCCGATAATATGTGTATAAGGTGTCTGCATTGTTTTGTCACACTTGAAGCTAACTCTTAACACAGAGGAGTTTACTGTCACAGGTATGAGCACCACAACTGCAGAGCCTGATACAGAAGACATCCTCTCGGAAGCCGAGTTCCGAGACCGTCTCCGCGAACTCCCACCGAGCGCGAAGCTCGTCGCCAAAGTTCTCGAAAGCGATGCCCCGCTCTCGCAGGGCCAACTCGCCGAGGAGTCGCTGCTTCCGGACCGGACCGTTCGCTACGCGCTCAACCGTCTCGAAGAGTCTGACCTCGTCGGGTCGCGCTACTCCTTCAAGGACGCGCGCAAGCAGGTCTACTTCCTCAACACGTAAGCCGACCGACCACCGTACCGTAGACGACGACGCCCGCGGGGGCGAAACCCCGCAGACCAAGCCACCACTTCTGTCGAATCGGATAAACCACCCGCGAGCGTAGCCGACGCCATGCACGTCTCGCGCGTCTCCGTCCCCGTCTCGACTCGCTCACCCACCGGTGCGACGAACGCGTATCTCGTCGCCGGCGACACCGAGCGTCTGCTCGTGGACCCGGCGGCCCGGACCGCCGAACTCGACGAACGCGTCGAAGACGGCGGCATCGACCACGTCGCGGTGACTCACACGCACTCGGACCACGTCGGCGCTGTCGCAGACTACGCCCGCGAGACGGGAGCCGTCGTCTGGTGTCGACGCGGGCGAGAGCGAGAGTTCGAGAAAGCGACCGGCGTCGAACCCGACCGAACGTTCGTCGAGGGGACGACGATACCCGTCGGGTCCGGTGTCGAAGTGCTCGACACGCCCGGCCACGCGCGTGACCACGTGACGTTCGTCGTCGGCGACGACTATCTGACCGGTGACCTCGCAGTCGCCGAGGGGAGCGTCGTCGTCGGTGCGCCCGAGGGAGACGTCCGCGCCTACCTCGTCGCGCTCAGACGACTACACGCCCGAAACCCCGCCACGCTCTATCCCGGACACGGCCCGGAGATACGGGACTCGCGCGCGACACTGGCCCGTTTGATAGCCCACCGAAACGCCCGCGAAGCCAAGATTCTCGACGCTATCCGCGCGGGCAACGAGACGGCCGACGCCGTCACTGACGCCGCCTACGACAAGGATATCTCGGCCGTCCGTGACCTCGCCCGGGCGACAGTCGTCGCCCACATCGAGAAACTCGCCGCCGAACGTCGCGTCCGGTGGGACCCAGTCGAAGAGCGTGCCGGCCCTCGCTGACGCGACATGGGCGGTGGTCGGCAGCGCAGTTCGACCGGACGGAACCGCGTGCCTCTTGGCGCTCGCGCCCGCAGGACGGGTATGGACCTCGAAGCCGAACTCGCACGCGCCCGCGAACTCGACGTGTCGGAACTGGCCGACGCCATCGAGTCTATCGGCTTCGAGTGCACGCGCTGTGGCGCGTGCTGCAAAGGCTACGACACCGACGATGGTGAGCGAGAGCCACATACGGCGACTGTCTTCCCCGACGAAGTGCGGGTGGTTCAGGACGCAACCTCGATGGAGTGGAGAGACGTCGCCAGACCGATGCCGTACGGCCTCGAAGAGGGGGACGACGGACTCGAAGGCGAGACGTTCGAGTGGGCACTCCAGACGGACGCCTGCGGCGACTGCCGATTCTACGAGGAAGACGACGCGGGACAGGGCGCCTGTCGGGTCCACGCCGACAGACCGCTCATCTGTGAGACGTACCCGTTCAGCGTCGACGTCGCGGGCACGAGTCAACCGATGGGAGAGGCCGTCGACGAAGAGGGAATCGTCCGCGCCCACGAGTGTGAGGGCCTCGGGCGGGACATCTCTCGGGAGGACGCAGAGGAGATGGCCGCGGCACTCAAAGAACGTGCCGTCCGCGAGATAGCGGAGGCAATCGACGTCGCCGACGCCTACAGCCCTGTCGAAACCGACCGCGGAGAAATCGTCGTCCACGATTCCGAAGGAGCGAAACGGCCCGATGGCTCGGCGATACGCTAGCCGAATATCAGGGACGGCGGTACATCTTTAACAGTTCGGACTGACCACATAATGGAGGTCTAACGGTGGAAATCTCAGATAAACTCCTGTGTCTGTTCAATGCTGACGTTCGTACCGAGGACGACCGATATATCGTCGAAGTTCCTCGCCGCGAAGTCGAAACCGGTGCTATCGACCCCGGTGAGACGTATCGCGTCGCTCTCATCTCTCGTGAAACGCACGACGCCGTCGAGGCTGAACCGAGCGGCGAGACGACTCCCGCTGCCGAACCGCAACCGCCGGTCGAACCCGGCGAACTCCGGTACGTCGAAATCGAGGATATCGGCAAGCAGGGCGACGGTATCGCCCGGGTCGAACGTGGATACGTCATCATCGTCCCCGGGACGGACGTCGGCGAACGAGTAAAGGTCGAAATTACCGAAGTCAAGTCTAACTTCGCAGTGGGCGAAGTGGTCGAAGACGACTTCTAACGCGTCTTTTTTCGATACGTCCGCACAGTCACACCATTTCGAACTAGTTCGTGTGATTCTTGGCGTTCCGTCGTCCCCCGTTCCGTGCCGTTCCTGTCCAGTCGAACATCACTCGGACAGACCACGGTTGCGAGTGAACGACCCACCATCCTTGCGAGTGAACGAGAGAGCACGCTTGCACGTGAAGGACGGGGGGAGAACGCTCGAAACGTCTACTGAACGTACTTCAGGAGGTTCGCGTCGATACCGACGTCGGCCGGGTCGTCGTAGGGTCGATTCACGACGATGTCGCCGGCGGTAGACTTCCCGATACCGGGAATCGCCGTCAGTTCGTCCATCGACGCGCCGTTGATGTCCAGTGGGTACGGGACACCGGTGACGGAGCGATAGCCGTGGTCGGTGACGACGATATCGACGGTCTGGCCGAGTTCGCGCTCACCGGGGATGCCCACGAGAAGCGGGTAGGTGCCGAGTTGCCGGCCAAACGTCCGGCCGTCCTGATGGTATTCGAGGTGGACGTCGGGGAGGACGGTTCCCGGTGGTGCGACCCGTCGGAGCATCGGTCGGTCTATCTCCTCGCGAATCTCCTGTTTGTACTTCTTGAACAACTGCTTGTGGTCGCGAGCGATGGACGCGCCCGTCTCGGACATGTCGGTGCCGTCGAAGGCCATGACCTGCCGGATGTTGATACGGCGGACCATCAGGCCCTCGTCGTAGACGCGCTGGAGGAAGCGCTTGTTGTGGGCGAACGTCTCTTCGGACTCGCCTTTCAGGCCGTGGAGGAGGTTGATACCGGGCAGGAGTTTCGGCAGTCGACTCGCGGCGTCCGGGCCGTGGGTCGGGGCCTCGGACGGGTCGTCACCCGGGCGCCACCCGGCCACTTCGTTGACGATTTTCACCGCCTCGAAACACTCGTCGGCGGAGACGTTGAGGTTGTTCTCCTCTTGGACGACGGGGTCTGCCGATTCGAGGCCGAACGCCGCCGTGTCGCCCGCCGTGTTGTGTTCGGCGATGATGCGGAGCGCTTCGCGAGATTTCTCGGGCCACTCGACGATGGTAATCGGGTTGACGTTGTCGAGGTGGAGTGTCTCGAGGTCAGGAGCAACCTCGCGGATGCCACCGTAGAGGCGGCGGAGGGCGTCGGGGTTCGGTGCCTCGCCGTCGCCGCCGAACGCCAGGATGTCCGCCTGTCGGCCGAGACGGAAGTGTCGCGCACCGCGGTTGTAGAGGTTCTCGACTTCCTTGACGACAGAGTCGGCGGTGCGGAAGGCGGGGTTGCCGTAGAGCGGTTCGGTACAGAACGAACACCGGTAGGCACACCCCCGAGACGTCTCCATCTCGCAGATGAGGTGGTCGGGGTGGTTCGGGTGCTGTTCGACGACGAACGCCCCTTTGGCGGCCCAGCGGTCGAGTTCCTCGTTGTCGCGCATCCGGTTGCCGAAGCCTTCGAGACCGGAGTCGACCAGGTCGAAGGCGGCCGCCTCGATGTCGCCTTTGGCGACGAAGTCGTAGTCGAGGTCCTTGCGCTGCATGTCCTGTCCACCGGCGTTCTCGTCGCCGACGCCGAAGCGGATGGGGCCACCCATGAGCGTCGTTCCCTCGGCGACCCACGCGAGTTCGCGGACCTCGTCGGGTTCGGCGGGCGTCCCACCCACGTACTTTCCGGGGACGGTCATCCCGCCGATGTATATCATGAGGGCCGCGTCGGCGACGTCGCGCCACTTCTGGCGGTCATCGCGGAGTTCGTCGATGGTGTGGTAGACGACGTTGGACTCGGGGACGCCCGCGTCGACCAGCGCACCCGCAGTGAACCGGGGATACGTCGAGATGTACGGCGGCACGCCGAAGTGCGCCGGTTCGTCGACGTATCCGTCGACGATTGTCACGGTAAGGTCGGCGGGGTCAGTCATCGGTCGGGATTTGCGTTCGACGCCCAAAACGCAACCGGTCGAACCTCGCGACGAACCGGGGAGTCTCGCGGCGACCAATCACCGCCCGAACAGACAGGGACTGCCACGACGTGCCACGGTGGCGGACGGTCGAGACAGGCCACAGGCGCACGACACAGACCGGGCCGGTGGGTTCCGCCTCCCGCGTTTTTATCAGCGTGGGAGCGCTACGAACGAGTATGCCTGCGACTCTCGAACTCAAGTGCACCAACGACGACTGCGAACTCGACATGTTCGAACTGCACTACACCTACGACATGCCCGACGACGTGACGGTGGCGGACTTCAACTGTCCGTACTGCGGCGAACAGCAGTTCCTCGAGGTGATCCAACTATGAGCGACCTGCGAAAGTTCGGGGAGTCGGCCGCCAACGCCGTCCTCGAACGCGTCGGGCGCGGCATCAGCCAGATGCAAGAGCGCAAACCGCTCGCCCACGACCTGTTGGAATCCGACGACGCCTACCTCGTCGTCTTCGACGCGCCCGGTGCCCGGGCAGAAGACGTACAGGTCCGGTTCCTCGACGGCAGCGTCGAGATTCGTATCGACCGCTTCCGCGACTTCCACGACGGGTTCGAGATGCGCTTCCCGGGTCGCGGACTCACGCTCTCCAGTAGCGCGACACTCCCTTCCGACGCCGCCGTCGAAGCGGCCGAGGGAACGGCGACGGTCAAGAAAAACGGGACGATTCAGATTCGAATCCCGAAGGACGAACGCGGAAGCGACATCCAAGTCACCGACGAAGAAGACGAAGTGGCCGACGAAGACGCCGACTTCGGCGACGTAGACGACCAAGAGGCCTAGACTCCCACCGTCCTCCGCCGCTTACGAGTCGTCGTCGAGCGTCATCCCCTCTACGACGGTGAACGACTCGTCGCCGTCGAATCGTTTCGGGTCGAACTGGTCGGGGACGGAGACACCGTCCGTATCGCGTATCTCTCCTGCGAGCAGTGCTCCCATCGCCGGTGCCCACATGAAGCCGTGGCCGTGCCATCCGGCGGCGACGTAGACGCCGTCTGCGACTGCCCCGACCAGCGGGTTTCGGTCGGGCGTCGCACCACAGAGTCCCGCCCACGCTCGTTCGACGGCAGGGTCCGTCTCGGTTCGGTGACGAACCGCGTCCAGTGAGTCGCGGACGAACCAGTCGTCCGCCGTCTCGTCCCACTCGTCGGGGTCCGCTTCGACTGGTTCGACGCCGTCGCCGGCGAGGACACCCACGGGATGTGGGCGGAGGTACGACTCGTTCGTCGCGTCGTAGACGGTCGGTCCGCGGTAGTCGCAGGCACCGACCAATGCCTGCACTCGGTACGGTTTGAGCGCGATTGGATAGCCCGCGTCGGCGAGCAGTCGGCGCGAGTGGACGCCCGCGGCGACGACGACGGCGTCGAACCGTGCGGTCACGACGTCGTCGATGGCGACGCCCGGCGGGTCGGCCCGAATCGACACCGAGTCGCCGACGCGAAACTCCACGCCCGCGTCTTCGCACTTCCCGACGAACAGGTCGACGTACGCCGTCGGGTCGGCCCATCCGGCGTTCTCCGCGACGCCCGCGAGCGCGACGTCGTCGGTTCGGATGGGAAACCTGTCGGCGAGTTCGTCGCCAGTGACTGTCGAAACCTCGCGGCCGTGTACCTGCATTCGCTCGACTGCCTCTTCGAGTGCAGACACCGCCGCGTCGTCGCCGTCGCGTGCGAGGAACACGTACGGCGTCTCGTGGAAGACGAACTCGTCGGTTCCCGACAGCGACCGGATGCGCGTCATCGCTCTGTCGGCTACGGAGACGTCGATATCCTCTGCGTAGGCGTCGTAACAGATGCCTGCGGCCCGGCCGGTCATCCCCGCACCGGGTGCGTCTCGCTCGAAGACGGTGACGCGAGCGCCGGCGGTGGCCACGTCGTGAGCGACGGTCAGGCCGACAGCGCCCGCACCGACGACGGCGATTCGCTCGGGAGCGTCCATACTCCGCGCTGAGTCGGCATGCTATTTGAATGAACGGGTGCGGCCTGCAGGAAAACAGTCGACGGCCGGTTACTCGGCGAACTCGTCGACGCCGCGTGCGGGATAGCCGACGACGAGATCCACACCGACGTCACGCAGGTCGTCGATACGGCGGCGAACGTCCGCGACAGAACCGATGAGGGCGTAATCGCGGGCGGCCTTGAGAAGAACCTCGCGTGCGCGCCCCTCGGCCGACGAGTCGGTTGCCGCGTCGTCGGGGAGTGCCCGAGCGACGGGACGGCGACGAGAGACGTACGCGCCGACGGCGTCGAGAATCTCGTCGTCGTCGTCGGTCAGCGCAGTCGGTGCGTAGAGTGCGACTTCACCATCGTAGCCAGCGGCGCGGAGGGCGCGAACGTCGCGGCGAGTCGAACGCGAGAGCAGTTCGTACTGGGTACCACCGGCGGCGAGCGCGATACGCTCGATGCCCTCGGTTCCGACCCACGCGTCGGGGGCGCGCTCTCTGGCGGCGCGGAGTCGGGGCGCAACCGGCCGCGCTTTCTCCTCGTCGGTCAGGTACGCCGGGTGACCGGCGACCAGCACCTGTTCGACGTCGTCGGGAAGCCACTCGTACAGCGAGTCGTCGCCGAGCGGGTCGAACCCGTCGACGCGGACGGGCGTCGTCAATCTGACTTCTTTCTCGGCGGCGAGCGCGGCGAGCGCGTCGCTGTCGGGGATACGGTGGCGGCCCTCGTAGTCGATGGCGACGACGTCGAGTGGGACGTCGAGCGCTCGGCGCACGTCGCACTCTGCGGGTTTGAGTGCGACAGCGTCCAATCCTGCCTTCGTGACCGCTCGTCCGGCGGTCAGCATGCTATCACCACAAAAATTTCAGTACCGTCGCGGAACGCGATCCATCGTCTGTGCGACCATGTGAGAACGGATAGCGCGGACGAAGGCAAAACCTTGTCGATGACGGCGATGGTGACCCCCCCGGTGAGAGCGTTATATACTTGGATGCGTCTCGTGGCGACGAGCGTCTTGGACGACGTGTAGAACCCTTACATTACAGATATCTGGGGTTTCACACCTCGACGGGACAGGATTGTGTGCTTCGGACATTTGTGCAATCGAGTAAATGCCGTATTTTCGGGCGAAACGGGCGCTGCGGGCCGTTTTCGCTGATTCCCAGTTCCATAGATTCGAAAATCACTCTCCCTTTATATGTGGTGTCGGGCCGACGGTTCAGATGTAAGGTGAAGTAAGATGGCCGAAACCGGACAAATCGAGATGCTGGGGAACCGCATGGACTTCGACTACTCACAGGGTGTCACGGGCTACGTGCTCCTGCTCACCCGTATCCTGACCGGATACTGGTTCCTCCACGCTGGCTGGGGGAAGCTGACGGCTGCAGAGCCGTTCAACGCTGCTGGATACCTCGTGAACGCGACCGGTGGCTCGCCCATTCACGGCTTCCTCGTGTGGGTCGGTCAGACTCCGTGGATGCTCGAGATTACGAACCTGATGATTCCAGCCGGTGAATTCCTCATCGGACTCGGCATCCTCCTGGGGGCACTCACCAGGCTCGCCGCCTTCTTCGGTGGCTTCCTGATGGTGTTCTTCTACCTCGGGAACGCCGACTGGGGACACGGCTTCGTCAACGCCGACCTGTTCGGCTTCCTGATGTTCCTCATCATCGGCACCACCGCCGCAGGCAGCATCTACGGCCTCGACGCCATCATCGAGAAGATGGAGTTCGTCAAGCAACGCCCCGTGTTCAAATACCTCCTCGGCTGAGGGCCGGGAGCGGCCACGAGAGGGGGGACGTCGCTGGCGGAACAACTTTTTGACGTGTGTTACACGACGAGGAGTGGCCACACTCCGACACGCAGTGACACCGAACAGTAAGCGAGTGAGAAGCGTCCGACGGCCGAGTGGTCACACCGGATAGTCGGCGTCCGGGTCGACGATACGGTCTACTTCTGGCGGAACGGTCCAGTCAGTCGTGAGTTCGAGCAGTTGGACGAGCATGCGACCGGTCGCACCCCAGACGGTGTAACCGTCGACGTGGAAGAAGTGGAGTCGTATCTCGCCGTACTTCGGGTGGTCGCGGAGTTCCGACTCGTAGTTCGAGCGGTCCGTGAGTTCGTCCACCGCTAGCGTGGCTATCTCCGCGACTTCTCGCTGGTCGGGGTCGTACTCGCGGTCAGGAACCGTCGCCACGAACGGCGTGACGCCGTAGTCCGTGACGGTGAGGATGTCGTCGAGTCGCCCGTGGAACGTCACTTCCTCGGGGAGGAGTCCGATTTCCTCGTTGGACTCTCGCAGGGCAGTCGCGCGGAGGTCCACGTCGGCGGGTTCGCGCCCGCCGCCGGGGAAACTCATCTGACCGGGGTGTTCACCGAGGTGGTCAGCTCGCTTGGTAAAGAGAATGTGCGGCCGCTCGTCGCGGTACAGGACGGGCGCGATGACCGCTGCCCGCCGTCCCGCTTCGACTGTCACCGGTTCGTGTCGGGTGACGCCCGCGAGGTCCATCGTCACAACTCGTAAAGTGTTGGCACGACTTAGGCCTGCCCCTCTCCGGCCAATGCTGCGTCGAGTCGGTCTCTGATAGACGCCACGTCGGTGTCCGCCCACGCTTCGAGGTCGTAGGTGACGTCGAGCAGGCGTTCGATTTCGGCTTCGTCTCCCGACCCGACGGCCGTCGCCGCGGCTTTGCGGAGGCGCGCTTCGACCTGCTGTGCGAGTTCGTCGCGAGGCACGTCGCGTTCGGGATAGTCGAGGATGTGCGGCAGGTCTTCGGCCCGGGGCGGCAGCGTCGGAAACGCCATCGGCCCGACGGTGATGAGTTCCTCGGGGGCGTCCGACGCGTCGTCGGTTGCCACCGCGTCCGTGTCGTAAGCGACGAGATAGTACGCGTCGATTGCGTCCGAAATCGTGCCCGAGAGCGCGTCCGTGTTCGTCTCTCGGCCCTGTTTGAACGCGAGTTCGTCCAGCGCGTCTTCGAGTTCTTCGCGGGTGAGCGCACCAAAGAGGTCTACGACACCTGCCAAGTCGTCGTACGTCGCCTCGCTCATCGTGCCTCCTGTATCGCAGCGACGTCCTCTCGTGCGGCAGTCATCACGTCCTCCGGTGAGAGCGACGCGTCCCGCCACGCCGGCAATCTCGTGTCTTCGCCCGGTTCGACGACGGCGTCGGCGTACGTTTCGACCTGTTTTCGTTCTCCTGCCCGGTCGTAGTCGAACCCGTTGAACGCCGCGTCGGCGGCGTACTGCTCGACGAACTGATAGCCGGTCTCACGGTACCGTGCCGCGAGCGTCTCGAAGTCGGGCGACCCGCCGTGTTCGACCACGGTTCGAAGGAGCGTCCGACCGACGGACTCGCTCATATCCGACAGTCCGGTCGGCCCGCTGACGGCCCTGTGGTCGTGTTCGTACGCGCCGAGGTCCACCTGCGCGCTTCGTTCGAACCCTGCGTGGGTGAAGGCGTCACCGAGCGTCCCGACTTCGAGTCCCCACGAACGGGGCAACCGCAACTTCGTCGCGAGGTCACTCGTCGTGGCGAACTCACCGGCGAGTGCGTAGCGGAACGATTCGAGGAAGTGGACGACTGGTGCGTCCGTCTCGGCGGCGAGCGTGCGAACCAGCGGGGCGTAGAAGAGTCGGAAGAGTCGCCCGTAGAGTTTGCCGTCTTCGACGCGAGCGTAGTAGCCTTTCGAGAAGTCGTGACCGTGAGCAAGTGGGAACAGCAGTCTCGTGACGTATCGTTCGTCGTAGGTCTTCGTGTCCGCGTCGTGGACGACGACGTACTCCTCGCGGGCGGCACACCCGAGCGCCAACCACACGTCGCGGCCCTTTCCTCGTTCGCCGTCGAGTCCGTGTGCGTCGAGTAACTCGGCCATCCGCGGCCCGTCACACCACAGGACGTCGAGCGGCAGGTCGAAGTCGGTCAACCAGTCGACGAACGAGGCGACGCGTTCGGCAGGTGCGCGAAGCGGAACGACGACGCGCGCAGGCGACAGCGACTCCAGTGTCGAGAGCACACGCTCTGCCGCCAGTCCAGCGTACTCCCGTTCGGTCATCGGAACGACCACTGCCGCCCGGTCTATCGGGGCGTCGGGAACCGGGTCGGAGAGGTCGTGGAGCGTCGTGACCCGCTCTTGTACGTACTCCATCGTATTCGTCGTCGGACTCGGTGAGCAAAAGTGCGGCGAGAGTCGAGGGGCCTGCCGGATGTGCGTCTCAGTTCGGTATCCGACCGGCACGCTGGAAGACGACTAGTCCGGCGACGACGATACCGAGACCCGTCGCGAATCCGAGGAACACCTCGTCGAACGTGTAGCCCACGTCGGTGAGGTATCCGACGGCACCCGACCCGCTGGCCTGGAAGACCATCATCCCGAACGAGTAGACGGAGTACGCACTCCCGCGACTCTCGTCGGGGAGGGTCCCGAGCAGGTACGTGTCGAGCGCGGGGAACAGACTGTGGATGACGTAGCCCATGATTGCCGTAACGACGAGCAAGGGGACCAATCCGGTCGTCTGTGTGAGGACGAACACCGACGTGACGAACGCGACGAGCACGGTGAGGATGTAGGGAACTCGCGGGAGTTTGTCCGCGAGACGGCCCGAGACGAAGAACGCCGGAACACCCGCGCCGAAGACGACGGTGAGCATGTTTCGCGCCGTCGCCTGCGGGAGGCCCTTCGTCACCATGTACAGTTCGAAGAAGTTGAACAGGCCCTGCCAGACGAATCCCGTGAATCCGAGGATGACGATGCCGGTGAGGATGATGCGCCACTCCTTGCGGACGGCACCGAGGAGGTCACGGTCCGTCGCGCCCGCGTCCGGCAGGTCTGTCGAACGCGCCGTCAAGAAGAGCGCACCCGTCACCACGGCGGCGGCGATGCCGATAGCGACGAAGACGAGTTGCCACGACGCCGAGACGAACCCGAACCGGGGGACGACGTCGGGGCCGACGGCGAGGACGAGCGTGACGAAGGGGGCGACACTCACGGCGGCGAGTTGGCTTGCCATCCCGTGAATTCCCATCGCGCGACCAACACGCTCCGGATACAGTTCGCTCACGAGGGGGTTCGCGGCGACGAAGTACGCGCCCGAGGCCAGGCCCATCGAGGCGGCACCGACCATCAGCATCTCGATAGATTCGGCGCTGGCGGTCAGGAAAGACGCGAAGACGAGGATGACACCGGTTCCGAGGACCACGTAGTGGCGAGGAACACGAGTGAGAATCCATCCCGTGGGGACGCGGAGACTGGCACTGCCAAGCCAGACGAGCGTCGCGACGAACCCGACGGTAGCGCGGTTCACTTCGAAGAACGTGATGAACTCTCCGAGGAGGGGCGCGAAGACGACGCGCGCCAGATTGACGAGGAATATCATTCCGCAGAGGGTCCCAAAGAGGCGGCCACGTGACACGCTCGAATGCCCGCGCCCCGGAGTGACAACCCTTTCGAACCGGGATTCGGTTGCCGGGATTGCCGGCGGGTTTTTATGTCCGTTACACAAACCGTCTGTTTATGAAGACAACGCGGAAGGGGCTTCGAGACGGCGACCTGGACAAAGACACCTACGGGCGACTCACGTGTTCGGAGTGCGGTGACACACTGAAGAAGAAGAACGACCCGGACGAAGTGTTCGCGCTCCGCATCTGTCCCGACTGTGGGGCCGAGTTCAAAGAGCTCAGATAGAACTGTTCGGACCGTACCAGACGACCAGCGTCACTCGAAGACCGAATCGAAGGCCCGCGCGCCGAGTGGGTCGAACGTGCCGGCGGCAACGTTTTCTGCGACGTGGTCGGGCGACGACGTCCCGACCAATGCGGCGGTGATTCCGGGCGCGCTCCGCGAGAAGTTGAGCGCTCGCTGTGCCAGTGTCTCACCCGTGAGCGCCTCGTTCACGGATTCGGGAATCTGCTGGGCGAGTTCACCCTGTGCGATACTCGCGCTGGCGAAGACGTGGAGGCCGTGTTCGTGTGCGTACCACAGCGCACTCGTCGTCTCCCCGTCGTCCGTCTCGTGGGCCGCCACGGTGAACGCGTCGGCCATCACGACGTTGAACGGCAACTGGATGGCGTCGAGACTCGACTCGTCGTTGCCGACTGTCTCGGCGGCGCGTTCGGCCCGGCGGACGACTTCGGGGAGCGAGAGATACGCGTCGTGGTCCGGGGCGACGCGGAACGCCTCCCACGTGGCGACGCCGTAGCGGCCGATGTCGTCCGCGGCGACGCGCCGTTCGAGCACTTCGAAGGCCGACTCGATGCGGTCGTACACCGTCTCTCGGTCGGCGATTGCCAACTGCGTCTCGGGGTTGTGGAGGTAGTAGAGGTCGATGTGGTCGAGTCCCATCAAGTCGAGCGACCGGTCGACCATCTCGTCGACGAACGCCGGGGCGATGGTGTGACTGCCGTGTGCGAGTTCGTCCGGCGTCGCGAGACCCGCGTCGAGGACCGTCTCCCGAACGTACTGGCCGGGGTTCTCCGGGCGGGACCCATCGAACGGGACGAATCCGGCTTTCGAGGCGACGACGACGGCGTCACGGTCGGTGTCGGCCGCGCGGACTGCGTCACCGACGACGCGTTCGGAGCGCCCGTGCCGGTAGTTCGACGCCGTATCGACGAGGTTGAGACCGTTCTCCAGCGCGAAGACGAGCGCCTCGCGGTACTGGTCGTCTACCTCGTCGGTCGGGTCGCCCAGATACGTCCCGATGCCGATGCTCGACACGACGCCGGGTCCGAATCGACGGAAGAAGGTCCGACCGAAACTGTCGCCGAAGTGGTCACGGTAGGCCCACGTTCCCCGTCCAGTAGCCATAGCCGGGGCTACGAGAGCGGACGGTTAAGGGCCACCGGTCCGGCGGCGAGAATTACGTTTGTCCCTCAGATGTCGCCCGTGAGCGCTTCGAAGATGTTCTCGACGAGTTCGTCGCGGACGATGCCGCTCCCGTTGCCGCCGTCTGCGACGGTGTCGGGGCGGAGAATCTGGCCGCCGCCCATGCGAGCGTGTCCGCCGGCACTGGCACCGCGGTAGTCGGTGAGCGCCGCTTCGAGAGTCCGACCCATGTGGACTCTGTCGTCGCGTGACCGGCCCGAGAGATAGACGTTGCCCTCGCGTTCGCCGCAGACCACGGCGGCGGTGACGCCTTCGAGTTGGATGAGTTCGTCCGCCGCCTGCGGGATGGCGTCGACGTTCGAGAGCGTCCCGATGTCGGCGACTGCGAAGGGGCCGCGAACGTCTCGGCCGGCGATAGCGCGCGCCTTCGCTTCGAGGACTTCACGGGAGACTTCTGGGTTGGCGATACGGTCGAGATGGTCTTCGTTGACGCCCGGGAAGAGGTAGCCTGCGGCGTCGAAGTCGGCCGACGAACAGCCTGCAGTGAGGTGTTTGGTGTCGGTGAGGATGCCGTAGACGAGACCCGTCGCGACCTGTGATGGGACCGTGTACTTGGAGTTCACTTCGCTTGCGTGCATGTCCGGTGGGACCGGTTTCGCCCCCACGTCACGGAAGTACTCCGCGACGATGCTCGAACAGGCGCCGTAGTCCGTTCGAACGTCTGTGAAGGCCTCGCCCGTGCCGTCGCCGGGGTGGTGGTCGATGACGGCGTACGGAAGGACGCCTTCGGCCCCCGCGAATCCACGGGGGTTGTTGTGGTCGACGAGGACGACTGCCTCGGCGGCGAGGTCACTCACGTGGTCGATAGCGTCTAAATCGAGGTCGAGAACGGTTCGGAAGGCGCGGTTTTCCTGATGGCGAATCTGTCCTGCGAACTGAATCGTCGGTGTCGTCCCAACCTGTTCGGCGAGACAGGCGACGCCGATTGCGGCGGCCATCGCGTCCGGGTCCGGATTGGGGTGCATGAGGACGGCGACTTCTTCGACGTCTTCGAGCGCTTCCACGAAGCGTGTCCCCATCGGCCGCTTGAAGCGAATCGCCGCGTAGAGAGCGAGTGCGACGGTTCCGATACCGACGACGATGGCGGCCGCTATCTCGGGGTGCGTGCTGACGAACGAGCCAACCGACTCGAATATCTCCCCCGAGTCGAACTGCCCCACCGAACCGACCATACTCAAAACGACTGGAGGAGATGGTATGAAGATTCCCCCTAATCGAATATTCCAGATTGACATAACGTTCGCTCCGCCATCCCCTCGGTGAACGGAGGTTCTCAGCGGCGATTCGCCAGATAGGCGTCGATTGCCTCTCGGTATCCTTGTCGATATGTCGGAAACGCGAACGTATAGCCGAGTTCGTGGAGGTAGTCGTTCGAACAGCGCTTGCTCGTCAGGATGCGACGCCGGGCCGCCTCCGAGAGGTCACCCTCGTCGAGGCGTTCGGCTTTCGTCCGCTTTGCCGGGCGCGGCACACCGCACTCGTCGGCAAGCCAGTCCGCGAACGCGTGTTTCGAGGCGGGTTCGTCGTCGACGACGAGGACGACGTCGTCTCGTGCCCGGTCGGTTTCGAGGAAGTACGCGACGGCCCCGGCGGCGTCGTCGCGGTGGACCATGTTGAGATAGCCCTCGGTGACGGGGCCGTCGAGATACCGGTCGAGTCGGTAGCGGTCCGGGCCGTAGAGGCCGGCGAAGCGAGCGACGGTTCCGTCGAGTCCCCGTTCGGCGGCGTACTCGCGGGCGACGCGTTCCGCCTCGGCCAGCACGCGCGTCTTGTCCGTCGTCGGGTCCAGCGGCGTCGATTCGTCGACGAACGCGCCGTCGTGGTCACCGTAGACACCCGTACTCGACGTGTAGACGAGTCGGTCCGGTGCTGCCTCGCGGGCGGCGAAGTGGTCGATTGCGGTTCGGAGGCCGTCGACGTAGACGTCTCTGGCGGCGTCCGCCCCGCGTCCGCCGGAACTCGCCGCGAAGACGACGTGGTCGACGTCGGGAATCGCGTCGAGGGAGTCGGCGTCCGTGACGTCGGCCCGAACCGCCTCCGCGCCGGTCGATTCGACGGCGTCGAGGCCGGCGTCCGACCGCCGGACACCCCACACGTCGTGGTCCTCGGCGACGAGTTGTCGTGCGAGTTCGAGTCCGACGTACCCGCACCCGAGGATGGCGACCCTCATCGCTCGTTGCGGACGGCGATGACGTGGTGGATGGCCGCGAGTTCGTTCAGCGTCGCCGGCGTGCGACCCTCGATGGCCTGTTGAATCTCCTGGCCCGACAGGTCGAGGTCAACCTCTGACGCGAGCGTGTCCACGTCGAGGATACCCGAGGTCATTCCCATCAGGAGGTGGTCGCGGAACTCCCACACGATGGCGTCTGCATCTGGATAGCCGTCCGTAAGGGCGAGGATGGCGGCGGCCTGTTCGAGCGTCAACTCCAGGACGCCGTTCGAGAGACGGGTTTCTGAGACGTCGGCGGCGTCGGCAGCGGTTGCCGCACCGACAGAAGCGACTGCATCGCTGATTTCGGCCTCGTAGGCGGCCCGGAGTTCGTCGGGGGACGCGGTGCCGGGGTTCGCGACGGCGTCGTACAACATATACCGGGGTTGGGTAGTCGGACGGCAAAACGGTTGTCACTCGATACGAATACGGCCGGAAGTGAGTCAGACGGAACCGCAATCGGCGGGAACGGTACACCCCGGCCCACCCTCCCATCCGGGTGACCGTTCGTCTGCGTCGCCGTCGACGTCACCGACGCCAGTTCCCGACGGTGGGACGGCGACGACGATTGCCGTCTCGACGGCGAACCCGACACGCTCGCCCCGCCCGACAGTCTCGGCGGTGCCGTCACCGTCCCAATCGAGTTCGACTGTCGACCCGTCGCGAGCGTAGGTCAACGACTCGGTTCCGTTGCCGCGAGCGTGGACGCGGAACTGCGCGAACTCGCCCGCGACGGCCACGTCCCACACGTTGACCGTCGCGTACCAGTATCCGGGCACGGGCGCGACGGGCATCCCGGCGGGGACGCGCCGGAACGAGCGGTCGAACCGAGACTGAAGCGTGTCGTCGACGCGGCGTTCGACGGCGTCTCCGGTGGCGTTCATCACCGCGTCGGTAGCCGTGGCCGCGAGTGCGTCTTGTCGAGCGGTTCGCGTCGATTCGACCGTCCGGTTGGTGAGTCGTTGTGGGACTGTCGTCGACGGTTGCCGACGGACCGAGCGAAACGCGTCGTCGAGGCGGAGTTCGAGCACGTCGGCGTCGGCGGTTCCCGGTTCTGCCGCTTCCACGGCGATCGCCCGCGACACGGACCCGTTCGTCACCGCCAGCGCCTCGTGTGCAGAGTCGTTCCAGCGACCGAACGCCGACTGCAACACTCGCTGTCGTTCCGTCGACGTGAGGTCGGTGTGGAACGCGAGGACGTCACGGGCCGCCACTCGGGTCGGATTGGTCGCGTCGACGACGGCCCGTTCGAGTTCGTCGCGGCGTGTGCGGAGGTCCGCGGGCGTCTCGTTCGACGCCGCGAGCGCGTCGTCTGCGGCGAGGAGTGCGCGGGCGGCGACTCGAAGAGGAACCCGGCGACGGGCGCCGAAGACGGGTTCGAGGACGGTGTCGGTGGCGTCGCCGTAGGGGACAGTAAACAGGTTGGTGTTCCGGGCCACCAGCGGGTGGTACGTCCCCGCGTCGGCGACTGTCGGAACGGCCGACCCGGAACGGCCGTCGAGGGAGAGATACATCGGGTCGGCGTCGGGGACGAAGCGCACGGTGCCGGCGTCGGCAGTCGGTCGGTTCGTCGCCGTCGTGTCCAGCACGTGACGAGCAGTGTGTTCGGCGGCGACTGCCGCCGAGAGTGACCCAGCGTTCGCGTCGCGTGCGGCGTCGTCCGCTGCGTCGGTGGCAACCGCAGTCCGGTTCGCGCGTTCGTCGAGTTCGGTGACGACTCTGTCGAGATACGCAGCGCGAACGGCGACGCGCGCTCGGTCCGCGACGCCGTCGTACGTGGCCGGTGCGTCGAGGAGTTCGGCCCGGTCCGCACGCAGGTCCGCGGCGAGTTCGCCCGCCGGGTTCACCTCGCCGGCAGCGACTGCCCGTGCCGAGACGGTTCGACTCCGGTTACGAACGCGCTGGTGGAGCGCGAGAAGGTCGGCGCGAATCCACGCGTCGAGACCCGATGCACGAGGGGCGACGACGGTCCGTGTCGAAGGAATGGAATCGTCGGCCACGTCGCGGGCGAGGCCATCGAACCCGCCGCGTGACGAGACGACGTCGGAGGCGACGGCCGGTGCATCGGCGAAGTTGTCGCCGTCGAGCGCCCCACCCGGCGAGAGCGTTGGGTCGAGTGGGCGAGTCGGGGCGGGCGTCGAGTCAGGGGTGACGACGACTGCGACGTCGACGCGCGCCTCGTCGATCGACTCTGCGCGAGTGTGGAACGTCTCGTTGCCGCGGTGCCACGTTTTCGTCGTCACCGTTCGGGTCGTGACCATCCGGGATGCGGCCGACACGACAGTCGTCTCCGGTGCGACGGCGGGCGTCCGCGTCGGGAGCGTCGTCACAGACGAGTTCGTCTCCCGCGTCGTCTCGCCGAGCGTCCACTCCGGGCCGGGCGTGACCGGTGGGTCGTCGCTGTGGCGGACGACGCGAACGTCAGATTCGACCGAGACGGACGCCCGGTGTGCGTCCGCAATCACGTCGTCGGGCGACGCGGTATCGCCGCGGCCATCCAGAATCGAGACGAGCGCACGGTCTGCCGCCGTGTCGACTGCCGTGTCTATCGACCGATTCGTCGAGACGACTGGGTCGCGTCCGCCGGCCGTGGGATTTGGGTCGGGAAGTGCGTCAGCCATCGCCGGTGCGCCGGTCACACCTGTCTGGGAGAGGAGGCTTCGAACACCGGTCTGGACGGCCGCACAGCCGACGGCACCCCGTGCATCGGCGTCGGTGGTGCCGAACGTCTGCTGTTCGGTGAGGAGGACGCCGGCGTTCGTCGCCAGCGCGACGTGGTCGTTCGAGACGACGTTCTCGACGGGCGCGCCGGCGTACTGACTCCACCCGCGCGTCCACGCGGCAGTCCACATCGCAGTCGTCACCGTCGCGTCGAGCGTGCCACCGTTCGTCGCACTGGCGTCGAGACGGTGTTCGAACGTCTCGGTCCGGTCGTGGAGCGCGAGGACAGGCGTTCTGACACCCACAGTCGTCGTCATCGTCTCTCCGGCGACTCGCGTTCCCGCTCGGGTCACGTCGACGGCGATGTCCTCGACGGTGACGACCAGCATCGTCCCGTTGTCGCGGGAGTCGATGGAGACGCGTTCGAGTGCCGCACGGAGCGTCGATTCGTTCGTCGGGCGGGGGAGCGACGCCGTCGCAGCGACGGCACCGTCTGTCGTCGAGAGCGAACGGAGTCGCGCCTCGGAAGCGAGTGCGATTCTGAGACGGAGGTAATCACGAAACGTCTGATTCTCCGAGAGGACGCGGCCAACCGTCGTGTTCGACGGCGACGTGACTGGGTTCGCGGCGGCATCGCGTGCGGCGTCGCGAACGGCAGCGCGAACAGCGGCGTCGGTTCCCGCACGCATCTGGTCGATTGCGTCTTCGACTCGTCTGTCGGCGACGGGGTCCTGCGTCGAGAGCGCTCCCGAGAACGTCGCACTCCCGACGAGCAAGAGCACGCCGAGGAGGGCGAACGGGACGCGTCCCCGGTCGTCGTCTGCGAGTCTCATCGCGACCACGTCCTGACGGTGACCGTGAGACGGCCGACCGAAACCGCCTCGGCGGCCCGGCGCGGGTCGTCGTACTGGCGACGCATGTCCGCTTCGAGTCGCCGGGACAGCGCTGCCGAGAGGTCGGCGTTCGCCGCGTGGGTCTCCTCTGCGGCGACTTCCGGTTCGACGGAGGCCCCGAAAAGCGACCCTGCACGACCGTACCGGTGTGCCATCAGCGTCGAGACGGGTGCGTCACCCCGAAGCGCCAACCGGACGAGTGAGGGCGGGAACAGACCAGTGACCGTTCGGGTGGCGACGACGGCGGCGACGGCGTCGAATCCATCGTCGCTCGCAACGAGTGCGTCGTCGCGTGCGGCGGGGAACCCACTCGGAACGTCGAGCGTCGCGGCGTGTGTCGCCAGCGACGCTGGCGGCGTGGGTCCGAGCGTCGTGGTCGCTCGAACGGGAGCATCGGGGTACGGTTCCCACTGCACGGCGACGTTGACGCCACGAACGGGGAGTTCGGCGGCAACGCGAGCACCGACCTGTTCGCGCATGTCGTCTCTGGCATGCGTGAGTCTGGTGCCGTCGACGGTGACGGCACCGAGCGTCGCGCGACCAAGGAGTCCGGCGAGACTCCCGTGTGCGGTTCGGTCGAGTTCACGAGCGTCCACCCCGCCAGACCCGAGAAGCGACGGGTCGGCGGCACGAACGCCGGGTTCGAGGTCGTACTCGACCGTCGCGGTGCTCGTCGCCAGCGAGTTCGCGATGGCGTCAGCGTCGGATGCCGTGCCGACAGCGTCGACAGCGCCGTCGGTCGCTCCCGCGTCGGCGGTGACGACGAGGCCGATACTCGCGCCGACCAACAGGAGACAGAGAGTCACGTCGAACACGAGGTCAGTCATCGCCACACCGCCACGCGAAGCGTTCCAAATTTGACGACGCCGGGAGCGACACGCACGCTCACACGAGTCGCGTCACTGTCTGCATCTGTCGGTGCGTCTGGCCCCACGACACGGCGTTCGTCGTCGGCAGCGACGACGATTCGGCACGTGTAGCCGTCTGGACAGGCCGAGTGCGCAGTCGAGAGGCGGTCGGAGTCGACGACGCCGGTATCGTCCGCGAGGAACGATTCGACGTTGTCGAGCGTGGCCGGGGCGAGCGCCCTGTCGGCGGTGGGTCGCGACCTGTCGAGCACCGTCGCGTACCCCGAGAGAGCGGCGCAGACGACCACCAGTGCGGTGAGCGCCGCCAGTGGCGACGTCTGTGCTCTACGCGGCGACGACGGTGACATCCGTTCCCTCCCACGAGACGTGTCGAACGACGAGCGTGTCTGCGACCGGTCGCCACGACGAGTTGGTTGTGCGTGCGTCCCCGACGGCGGCACGGAACGCGGCGGGCGACTCGAAAACCGCGCTCGGTTGGGCACCGAGCGCCACCGACCCGAGACGACTCTCGTATGTCGTCGGTGTGACTGGGCCGAACGCGAACGCCGCGTGTGCGGTTCCACCGTCGTTTCGGAGTGCGATACGACGACTGCCGAGACTGACGGCGTCGGCCTCCAGCGGGTGTTCCGCCGTCGTGTCGTAGTCGGCGACTGCGACGCTGTCGACGGTATCTGCGACACCGGTCGCGTCTGGAATCGGCGTAGTCGGCAGTCCGGCGACGGTTCCGACGAGGACGACGGCGGCCACCGAGAGCGCAGTCCAGATGTACAGCGATTCGAACGGGACGTCGAACATAGCACGGGGTGGTCCCGTCCGGGTATTTAAACCTCAGCCCGGAGTCGGAAGCAGGCCGCCCCACCGTGCGGTGTCGAGAGCAGGCCGCCCCACTGCGGTCAGACGAGTGCGCCCGCGGCGGCGAACGCGACGAGGAACGTCGTCGTCGCAGAGACGAGCGCCGACCCGACGCGCGAGGCGACGAGATGTCTGTCGAGTCCGTTCGCGATACCCACCGAGAGCGTCGTGAGCAGCACCGCCGACAACAGGACGTACACGCCCACCGCGAATCCGAAGTCGCTGGTCGCCATGGGCGCGGTGACGGCCGCGTCGTCGAGTGACTGGACGGGAGCCATCCCATCCGCGAGCGCGACTGTCGCACCCGCGACGAGTGGCCCGAAGAACGCCGCCGTGTTCGAGAGCGTCTCGGTGACCGAGGCGAGTTCACGGCGTGCGTCAGCGTCGAGTCGCGAGAGTGCCGCGAGTTGGTCGGCCATCGAGACGATTGCCCGCCCGGCGGGACGGCCCTCACTGGCGGCGAGTTCGAGGAGCGTGACGACGCTCGCGACACGAGGACTCGGCACCGAGTCGAGGACTCCGTACTCACCGCTGAAGGACTCGCCGACGCCGACGCGGAGTCTACGCTGGACACCGACTGCGTCGGCGAACAACTCGCCTGTCGCACCGGGCACCGACGACGACGCGCGAACGAGTGCCGATTCGACCGCTTCGCCCTCTGCGACGGCACGGCCGACGAGATAGAGCACGTCTGAGAGGCCATCTTCCACGTCCTGCACGTGGGCCCGGAGCGTCACGACTGGGCGTGCGGCGACGTACAGCGCTGCACCCGTGCCGCCGCCGATTGCTGCGAGTGGTGCGGCCCACGGGGCGACGAACTGGGCGACGGCGACGTACCCACCGACGGCGACGACTGCGCCAGTGAGTCCAGCACGGCGTCGGTGGTCGTCGACTGCTGGATGCGACGAGTCGATAGCCAGCGGTGCGAACGCAACCGGTCGCCGGACGAGCACCCATCCGACTACGGCGAGGAGACAGACTGGGAGCACGATGTCGTACAGGAAGACGACGTGCGTCGCGTCGATACCGACGTTGGCGACTCGTGCCGCGGGCAGTGCGCCGACGAGTGCGAGCGGGAGCAAGACACCGAAGGCGTAGACGGCGGTCACCGGACCGCGAATCGCTCCCGTGAAGTCGGCGAGGCGGTCACGAGTCCCCTCCCGGACGACTTCGTGTGCTCTGTCGAGCGTCCGGTCCCGTTCGCCGTCGGGGACGTCGGCGGCAGTCCCGAGCAAGGCCGCCGCTCTGTCGAGTGCAGGGAACCACGCACGCCACGCAGTCGCGAACGCACCGAGACCAGCGGTCGGTGTGCCACGAGCGCGTTCGGTATGTGCGACGAGTGACTCCGAAAGCGGGTCGTCGCCCGTTCGGGCGGCGAACGTCGCCGCTCGCTCGACTGATGGCTCGATTCGCATTCGGAGTGCGATGCGCCCGACGAGTTCGGGGGCGCTCCCCAGTGCACGAGTCCGGCGGAGCGTCGCCAACCAGACGGGAGCGGTGTGAATCGCGTGTGCAGCGCCCAGCGCCGCCGCGAGGGCGACGAAGACGACGGTGAGCGTCGGCAGTCGGGCGAGTGCGGCGACGACACCACCGAAGACACCTGCTGGAACCGCCGCTCCGTATCCGGCGCGAACGACGGTCTCGGCGTCCAACCGAGACCCGAGAAACGAGAGTGCGCGACACAACTCGTCGCTCGGGTCGCTCGTGGTCGGTGCGAGTCGTGCGAGCGTCGGCACGGCGACGTGGACGGCGGCCGTCAGCATTCGACATCACATCCGGTTCGACCCGAAACACGGTCACCGGGTGCCGTCTGTCCCGTCCGAGCGAGTGTCGCCAGTCGGGCGGCCCTGTCGTCGAGTGCGTCGAGGACGTCCGTGTACGACTCACCCGGAGTCGCGAGCGCCTCGACGGCGAGACTGTCTCCGCGCTCGATTGCGTCCGTCGGCGCGAGCGACGTGCCGTCGTGCGCAAAGAGTGACTCGAACGCCACGTCGTCGGCCGTCGGGCGCACCTCTTCGACGCGAGCGACGCGGTGTGACCCTGCTCGCTGACAGGTGACGACGAGGTCGGTCGAAGCGAACGACGACGCCGGCACGCCGAGGTCAGAGACGACGCGCTCGCGAACGTCGCTCGCACCGTCGCCGTGAATCGTCCCGAGGACGGCACTGGCGTTCGCGCCGACGCGCATCGCCTCGTAGAGGACGGCCGCTTCGTCACCGCGAACCTCGCCGATTGCGAGCGCGCCGTCACCCAACCGAAGGGCAGCGTGAAGCGCCTCCTGCGGCGTCGGTTCCGGCCCGCCAGTCGTATCGGTCCGGAGCGTCTGCACGTCGCGACCGTCCGACCGGAGTTGCTCGGCAGGGAGTTCCGGCGTGTCTTCGATGAGCACCGTCCGAACGTCGTCTGGCAGTTCCCACAGAAGCGATTCGAGGAACGTCGTCTTCCCGGCACCCCGTGCGCCGGCGACGAGGACAGACGCTCCGCGTTCGACGGCGAGCGAACAGAGGGCCGCGGCGTCGGCCGAGAGCGTCCCGTTTTCGACCAGTGCGGGCAGCGTCAACGGCGTCTCGTCGTGGCGGCGGAAGGCGAATCCGAGTCCGTCGCTCGCCGGCGCGGTCACACCCGCGACACGGATACTCGTCCCGCCCGCGTCGATGGTGGTGTCCAGCGTCGGGTCCGCACGGGAGAACGACGCACCGCTGACGCGGCGGAGACGAGACGCGAGTGATTCTGCGCCGCCCGGTGCGAGGCGGACGTTCGTCGGCATGGCCGTCCCGTCGACGACGACGCGAATCGGGTTCTCGTCCGCAGGGGTCGAGACGTACACGTCCGAGACGCGCGGGTCGGCAAACAGGTCGTCGAGGACGCCGTGGCCCTGCGTGTGTTTCGCGAGAATCGACGTGAGCGTGTCCACCGGGTCGCGTTCGTCGGCGACGAGACGGACGGCACGGCCGGGTGCTCGGTCACCAGCGTCGACGGTCCCACGGGCGAGTGCGTCGTGTGCAGCGGCGAGCGTCGCTGCGGCGTCCGGGTCGAGAGTCGACGCCGGCGGGTCGAGGTGGTAGACGGGGCCCTCGGGTGTCGCGTACCGACGCGCGACTGCGCCAGTGTCGAGGTCCGTCGTCCCGACGAGTCGGGCGTCTGCCGGTGGACGGGGGTCGATTCGTGACCGGGCGAGCGTCGGCCCGACGACTGCACGCAGTGCGTCGCCGTACTCCGAGACACGGTCTGCCCCCGCCGCGAGGCCGGTTTCGACGATAGCACGGCGTATCGGGCCGGCACGACCAGTCGCCTCGCGTGCGGCCCCGAGTGGGTCGTGTCGCGCACGTTCGGCGAGACGCTCGTCGTAGAACCGAACGCGCTCGGCGAATCGGCCGGTGGCGACGAGCAAACCCGTCGCAGCATCGTCGTACCGTCGTTCCAGTCCATCGGTTCGGACGACGACTGCGTCTACGTCGTTGGTCTCCAGCGTCTCGATAGCCGTCGCGCGACACGCGGGTGCAGTCGCCAGTGCACCGGCGTTCGGGCAGTCGTCCGCATCGACGACCAGCGTGGCAGTCTCATCGGGGCGGTCCGTCGGCGTCGAAACCGTGGGCACACAGGCGCAGTCGGCGTCGGAATCGGACGTTTCGAACTCGACACCGGCGACGGCAGCGAGCGTCGAGGTGAGCGAGTCGGGAAACGACGAACGGTCGAGACTCGTGAGCGAACTCCGGTCGAGAGTCGGAAACGACGAACGGTCGAAGTCGAGGGGCATGCGGTGGGGTGGTCGCCTCCCCCTACTTGAACCTACGCCGGACATCGGGTGGAAGAAATCAGCGTCGAGGAGGTGTAACAGCGGTAGTAATCGGGGTTACGCGGGTTCGACGACGACCACAGGGCCGGCGGTATCGGCTTGTAGCGACAACCGGAGTCGGTGCTCGCCGGGGTGAAAGACGAGTCGGTTCCCGGCGACCCGGATGCGCGGCCCGCCGACGCGACGGACGACTGTCGGTCCAGACGGCATGGTCGCCGCCAGTTCGACACCGTCGCCGCCACGAATCACGAGGCGGGAGATTCTCGCCGTCCGCCACGACCCGGTCGGAACGTCGAGGGCGACGTATCGACGCGCCCCTGCGACTCCGGTCGGCGTCGGGTCTTCGGTGGCGGCGAGCGAGGCAGCGGCGTGGGCGATGTCGTTCGCCATGGTTCCAACGGTGACCGTCGTCGCGTCCGCTCGTGCGGCATCCGCCGCCGGAAACACGACACCTGCGAACGCGACGGCGAGCAGGCACGCGAGGACGACGCGAATCACAGCGCGTCACGGAGTCGCGCCGCCAGTCCACGACCCGTCTCGTCGGTAGTCTGGTCGGCCCCCGAACGACGAGGCGGGCGGGCGTCGGTGTGAGTCGGAGCCTCGAACCCATCGTGTTCGGACGTCGGCGCGCGGTTGTGGCGAGGGGCGGCCTCGGGACCGTTTGTGGTGGTCGCGTCAGCGTCAGTCGATTCCATCTGGCCACTCCCGAGGTTCGGTGTGGATTCGTCGACGAGTGCGTCTTCGAGTGATTCCGCTTTGGCGAGGGCGGCGTTCGCACGGCGTTCGACGTCTTCGTTGACGGTTCGGACGCCACCGACGTAGCCACGCATGGCCTGCGTCGCCGCGTCCACCTCGTCGAGGCGGTCCGCAATCGTCTCGACGGTCGATTCGAGGGCAGAGATTCGCGCTTCGATTGCGGCGACGTCTTCGAGCGCGGAGACGTCGGTGTCGGTGCCGGTCAGCGTCCGTTCGACTGCCGCCAGTCGCGAGACGAGTTCGTCGGTTCGGTCGGGCGTCGAGTCCGAGGTGTGGTGGCGTCCACTGTGAGTCATACGCCGGGGTGGTCCCGTCATCCGCCATAAACCTCCGGACCGTGATACTGCACGACCGTCACCCCGTGACCAGTCACCTGTGGGGAACGTTCAAGAGACGCCCGGCAGTGGATTGAGACATGAAGACCGTCCTGATTGGTGTCGGACAAGCAGGTGGAAAACTCACTGCGGCCCTCCAGTCGTTCGACCAGCAGATGGGATTCGGTGCCGTCCTCGACGCAGTCGGGGTCAACACCGCGAAGACCGACCTCCAGTCGCTTCCCTTCGAGACCGTTCTTATCGGCCAAGACAGAGTCAACGGCCACGGTGTCGGCGGCGACAACGAACTCGGTGCCGAGGTGATGGAGGCGGACAAGACGGAAGTCATGTCGGCACTCGACGGCCGCGTCACGGCCGAGACGGAGTCGATATTCGTCGTCGCCGGCCTCGGCGGAGGAACCGGGTCCGGCGGCGCACCCGTCCTCGCGAAGGCGCTCAGACGCGTCTACGACATCCCCGTCTACGTCCTCGGTATCCTCCCCGGCGCAGACGAAGGCGCGATGTATCAGGTGAACGCCGGTCGGTCGTTCAAGACCGTCGCCCGTGAGTCGGATGCCGTCCTCCTCGTCGACAACGACGCCTTCCGGTCGTCCGGGGAGTCGATGCAGGAAGGGTACGACGCCATAAACGACGCCATCGCGAAACGCGTCGGCCTCCTCCTCGCCGCCGGTGAAGCAGTCGACGGCGTCGGTGAGAGCGTCGTCGACAGTTCGGAGGTCATCAACACGCTCCGCGCTGGCGGTATCGCCGCACTCGGATACGCGAGCGTAGAGGCCTCAGCAGTCGCAGAAGAGAACATCAACGCCGTGATGAGCACGACCCGCCGGGCACTGCTCACCGGGACGAGTCTCCCGGACGCGAGCACCGCCGACTCGGCGCTCGTCGTCGTCGCCGGAAAACCGGAGACGATTCCGCGAAAAGGTGTCGAACGTGCCCGACGATGGGTGGAAGACGAGACTGGAAGCATGCAGGTTCGTGGCGGCGACTTCCCGCTCGAAAGTGGCCGTCTCGCGTCACTCGTCCTCCTCGGCGGTGTCGAGCGGTCGGAGCGCGTCGAGTCGTTCATGGAGCGTGCTCGCGACGCCATCGAGCAGGCAGAGACCGAGGTCCGAGACGACCCGAAGGAGATGTGGCACAACGACGGACTCGACGACTTGATGTGAAGTCGTCGCGGACGGAGTAGAATCACAAATCGGTCACGTTCCGTCCCGTGTCGAAAACGCGCGTCCACAAACTCGGTGGATATAGTTCTATCTGCGAAGGGTTCTTCCGTCCTTCTGTAGACTATTGGTATGTGTTAACAAACAGCAATCTGCAGAAGGCCGAACTAGTGAACAAGAGGACCGATTCGTCCCACAAACGAAGTCACCATGTCAGAAGCCACCGCTGAACCGCTTCGACGGAGTATCGAAGTCGAGTACTGGGTCGTCGAAGACGACGGGTCGCTCACCACCCCTGGCGAACTCGTCGACGCCTCGTCGGGAGCAGAACGCGAGTTCGTCGAACCAGTGTTGGAAGTGAAGACGACGCCGTGCAGTACGACCGCCGAACTGCGCGAAGACCTGTACGGACGACTCGGAGACGTCCTCTCACGGGCCGACCAGGTGGGAAAGCGACTCGTCCCGCTCGCCACGCCGATGAGCGACGAGTCGGTGTCAGAGCGGGAGAGTGACCGGACACGCATCCAGAACCGGGTGGTCGGGTCGGACTTCGAGTACGTGCGACACTGCGCGGGGACGCACATCCACGTCGAGCAGCGTCCGGGGCGCGAGATAGACCAGTTCAACACGCTCGTCGCGCTGGACCCCGCGCTCGCGCTGTTGAACTCCTCGCCGTACTTCGACGGCAGACGATTGGCGGCCGGTGCACGCTCGAAGCTGTACCGTCGGATGGCGTACGACGACGTGCCCCATCAGGGGTGGTTGTGGCGGTACGCCGACGACACTCGCGAGTGGTCACGCCGCCTCGAACGCCGATTCGAGGAGTTTCTCACCACCGCCGTCGACGCGGGTGTCGACCGGTCGAGCGTCGAGGCGAACTTCGACCCGGAGAGCGCTATCTGGACGCCGGTCCAACTCAGGTCCGCGTTCGGAACGGTCGAGTGGCGGTCACCGGACAACGCGCTCCCGAGCGACGTGCTCAGACTCGCTGATAGCGTCGCGGGCGTCGTAGAGCACCTCGACAGCGCAGACCTCAGAATCGAAGGGGAGAGAGGGAGCGTGACGGACGATACGGTCGTTCTCCCCGAGTTCGACCAGGTACTCAGATACGTCGACGCCGCCATCGAGGAGGGACTCGACTCCGAAGCGGTGCGGTCGTACCTCGACCGGATGGGGTTCGACGTGGAGGCGTACAGCCCGGTGTCACACGAGATAGACGGCCGTGAGACGGTCACGCCCGCAGAGGCGCGGGAACTCCGACTGCGACACGCTGACCGACTCGAACGAGACGTGAGGAGCGCAGTCCGACAGTAGGAGGGATTCCCTCGTCCAGAAGACACGCTCCGCAGTGGTCAATCCGGTACTCACACGGGAGGAACCGGAGCGAAAAGCGCAGAACAGGTGTGCTTACTGGTGGATGAGACTCGCCCCGTCGAGTTCGGTGCGGGTGAACTCGATGTCCATCAGTTCGAGGATGGTCGGCGCGATGTCGTAGAGGTCGGCGTCTTCGATTTCCGCGTCGGCGTCGTCGATGTAGAGCGACGCGTTGTCGAACGAGTGCATCCCGTTGCGCGGACCGGTGCCGAAGACGTCGTCGTGGCCCTTGAATCCGGACTTGAGGTCGAACCCGTGGTTCGGGATGACGACGAGGTCCGGGGCGATGTCGTCGTGGTCGCCGCGGAAGGCCTCTTCCTTGACGACGACGCGGTCTGCGACTTTCTTCCCATCGGGGCCTTCGAGGGCTTCGAGTTTCGCCTTGAGTTCGCCACGGACCGCTTCGTACTCGTCTTGCGGCACGGAGCCACGAGGTTCGCGGCCTTCGAGGTTGATGAAGAAGCGACCGGGAATGAGCGAGTAGGCCTTCGACCCGTCTGCGATGTCGGCGAGTGAGTCGTGGTCGTCGGCTTCGTACGAGAGCCATCCTTCTTCTTCGAGCCACGTGTTGCAGTGGACCTCGTAGTCGAGGGAGGTAAAGCCGTGGTCGGAGGCGACGACGAGCGTCACGTCGTCGGGGAGCATCTCGCGGATGTTGCCGATGTACTCGTCGACCTTGCGGTAGAAGTCGAGGAAGGCGTCCTTGTTCGGGCCGTCGCGTTCGTAATCTTCGAAGAGGAAGTGATTGACTCGGTCCGTCGTCATGAAGACGCCGAAAAAGAGGTCCCAGTCGTCTTCTCCGAGGTAGTGTTTGAACGCCTCGTACCGTTTGTCGAGCGTCTTGTGGGCGTCTTCCATGAACGCCGACTTGTCGTCGTCGTGGCCGAGTTTCGCGTTCACGTCGATTTTGTAGCCCATCTGCTGGAGGTGGTCACGGAACTCGTCGGGATAGGCAGCCTTGTCGACGCTGGGCGAGAGGAACCCAGAGACCATGCGCTGGAGGTTGCGCTGTGGCGGGAACGTCACGGGGACGTTCATCACCGTCGCCTTCCGGCCAGCGTCGGTGACGCGGTCCCAGAGGCGAGTGGCCTGTACGTCACGACCCATCGGAACGTACGTGTCGTACGACCCGACCTCGCGGTCCTGGAAGCCGTAGACACCCGTCTCTCCGGGGTTGACGCCGGTTGTGAGTGCCGGCCAGCACGCGCTGGATTCCGGCGGAACGATACTGTCGATAGCACCACCCGAACCATCGTCGGCTAGAGCCGCGAAGGTCGGGAACTCCTCGGGATGCTCAGAGAGGAGACTAAATGGCACCCCGTCGATGCCGATGAAAGCGACACGGGGGTGGTCCTTGCCGCGGAGTCGGTCGAACAAACCCATGCATCACGATTCCCAAGAGAACCATAAGAAGGTTCGTCTATCTACGGGCGTTTGCGCCGACAGACGACGGATACGTGCAATCGTCGGAGTAAGCGGAGAGATTCGCCGTCGAACGGTCGTGAGAAGAGATGCGAGAAATCGGAGACGTCGTGACGGTCAGGCCCGAGGCGACCCGCGAACCTTGAGCGGTCTGTCGCCCGCCATCGAACTCCGACCGGTCGCACGGAGTTCGCTGACCGCGACGAACACGAGTCCCCACAGGATGAGCGCGGACGCCCACATGGGACCGACGCTCGATATCTGCGTGGGGAAGACGAGTGAGACGGCACCGAAGTAGATTGCGAGACCAGCGGTCAACCACGCCACGAACCGGTTACCTACCGACCCTGTCGAGGCGACGAGTCCGAGGACGAGCAGGTTGATCGACATCATCGTCATCTCCATGTAGTGGCCGGCGATGGCGTGCACGTCGCCCGAACTCTGGAGGGTGAACTGGTTCACCGCGAAGGCGAGGACGGGGATAGCCGCCACGGCGACGAGTCCGAGCAGTGCTGGACTGTAGTCGTCGCCGACAGAGAGCATCTCACGGCCGGCCGGGTGGAATATCGACATCAACCCGATGAGGACGAAGAACGGCAGTACCTCTTCGACTGGACCGCCCCCGACGATGACGCCCACGAGGACGAACGTCACGACGGCGAGTGCGACTTGCATCAGTGCCACCCGCTTGCGGGGGCGGTAGAGTTGGCTCGCAACACTCAGGATGATTACCCAGACGTTCGCCGCGATTACCATCACGTGGAGGCGATGTTCTGCCAGTATCTCACCGCCAGCGCCCCACCCCGTGAACGAAAACGCGAGGAGGTCCGAGACGAACGCCGCCGCCATCCCGAGGGTCACCAACGTGAGGAGATAGAACGCGTAGAGCCGGGCCCGCTTAAACGTCGAAGTCGATTCGCTCTGCTCGCTGGGTTGTTCTGTGTTACCAATAGACATGGTCGCTGAGAAGTACGTCAGACGAGGAGATAATCGTTATCTGGGGTTTTCGGACCTGTCCGCTCCCGAGACGGTTGGTGGCACCGTCGAACGACGCCGGGGCGAAGGAGCGAAGTGTCACGCGAGATAACGACAAGACGTGAAGGAGTTCGAGCGCAAACAACTCCTGGAGCGTGTCAATCGCGAGGGGGCGACGGTTGGCACACAGATTCCCGACCGAATCGACATCCAGGGAGAACAGATAGACCTGAAGCAGTTCGTCTTCGAGATAAAGCGCCGCGACACCATCCCGCCGGGTGAGCGCGAACGGGTGGACGAGGCGAAGCGAAACCTCCGCCGCGAGCGTCTCGAACGCCTCCAGCCAATCGAAGACGGCGAGATAAGCTACGAAGAGGGCCGCAGTCTCGTCGACGACATCATCGGTATCGACCGTGCGTTGAACGCACTCGAACAGCTCAAAGCGACCGACCTCGAACAGGAGTCGAAACTCCAGAACGCGGCCGACCAGAAACGCTGGATGAACTTCCTGAAGAAGGCGCTCGGCCGTGACAGCGGCAAGAGCAAACGAGGTGGACGATGAGCCGAAACGACGAGGTTGCGACGCTCCTCGAAGAGTTCGCAGACCTGCTGGACGCGAAGGACGTGGCGTACAAACCGTCGAGTTACCGCCGTGCCGCCGAGAACGTCCGGGAGTATCCGAAACCAATCGAGGAACTCGCCGCCGAGGGGGCAGACGCCGTCGAAGAAATCGACCGGGTCGGCGACGCCATCTCGTCGAAGATTGTCGAGTACATCGAGACGGGCCACATAGCGGAGTTAGACGAACTCCGTGAGGAGTTGCCCGTGGATATGGCCGGGTTGACGAGCGTCGAGGGCGTCGGCCCGAAGACGGTCGGAACGCTCTACGAGGAACTCGGCATCACCGACTTAGACGAGTTGGAGGCCGCCGCCCGTGACGGGAAGATTCAGGAGGTCAAGGGCTTCGGCGCGAAGACGGAGTCGAACATCCTCGACGGCATCGCGTTCGCCCGCGAGGCCACCGGGCGGGAGACACTGGGGAAGGCACGACCCATCGCCGACGACTTACTCGCGTATCTCGGCGAGAGCGACGCAGTCGAGCGTGCCGAACCCGCCGGGTCGATGCGGCGGTGGCGCGAGACGGTCGGCGATATCGACGTTCTCGTCGGGAGCGACGACCCGGAAGCCGTCATCGACCAGTTCCTCGCGTGGGAGATGGTCGGAGATACCATCGAGGCGGGCGCACAGAAGGCGAGCGTCCGCGTCAACGCGATGCGCGTGGACCTCCGCGTCGTCGACCCCTCGGAGTACGGTGCTGCCCTCCAGTACTTCACGGGGAGTAAAGACCACAACGTCCACCTGCGGAACATCGCCATCGACCGTGGCCTCAAGATGAACGAGTACGGGATGTTCGACGTCTCCGACGTGGACGACCCGGACGGTGGCCCTCGCGTCGGGAGACGGGTCGCCGGCGAGACAGAGGAGTCGATGTACGCCGCACTCGACTTACCGCTCGTCGCCCCCGAGATGCGCGAAGACACCGGCGAAATCGAGGCGGCCACGGATGGGTCGTTGCCGGACCTCATCGAGGAGGGAGCGGTTCGCGGTGACCTCCACACGCACACCGACTGGTCGGACGGTGACAACACCATCGCGGAGATGGTCGCCGCCGCCGAAGAACGCGGCTACGACTACCACGTCGTCTCGGACCACGCCACCGGCCCCGGCATGGTCGGCGGCGTCGGTGTCGAAGACGACGAACTGCTCGACCAGATAGACGACATCCGCGCCGTCGCCGACGACGCCGACATCACCGTCTTCACCGGTGTTGAAGCCAACATCGACGCCGAAGGCGGCCTCTCAGTTGCCGACGACGTCCTCGACCAACTCGACGTCGTCGTCGCCTCGCCCCACGCCGCGCTCGACCAGGACCGCGAGACGGCGACCGAACGCCTCGTCCGCGCGATGGAACACCCGGCAGTGGATATCCTCGGCCACCCGACCGGTCGTCTCATCAACCAGCGCCCCGGCCTCCCACTGGACTACGAGCGAATCGCGGAGGCCGCCGTCGACAACGGCGTCGCACTCGAACTCAACGCGAGTCCGTACCGACTCGACCTGAACGGCGAGGCACTCAAAATCGCCGTCGAGGCGGGTGCCGTCGTCGCAATCGACACCGACGCACACCGACCGGCCGAACTCGACCACGTCCGCTACGGTATCCACACTGCGCGGCGCGGGTGGGTCGAGACGGCAGACGTCATCAACACGTGGTCGGTCGAGGACCTGACGGACTTCCTGCATTGACAGACGATTCCCGGCCCGGGGCCGACCCGAGCGACCCGATTCGCGACGAAATCGGGTCGGGTCACCCCGGAACGGCCGCCTTTGGCGTCGAGACGGCGACGCCGGACGACACTCGCCTCCTCCTAGACGTGATGCTCGGAAAACTCGCCACCTACCTGCGGATGTGTGGCTACGACACCGCATACGCGATGGACGGCGACGGGACGGACCCCGGCGACGACCAGTTGCTCGCGCGGGCAGACGAGGAACGTCGGGTCCTCCTCACGCGCGACGTCTCACTCGCCAGGCGGGCCGACCGGAGCGTCCTCTTGGCCGGGCGGAGACCACTCGTCCAACTGCGCGAACTCCAGTCGGTCGGGTTTCGCGTCGAACTCGACGACGGACCGGCGCGGTGCGGGTCGTGTAACGGTGTGGTCGAACCGCTCTCGGGCGACGACTCGGTTCCGGAGTACGCACCCGACCCTGCCGAGACGGCACTGTGGCGGTGTCGCGACTGCGGACAGGTGTTCTGGCGCGGGAGTCACTGGCGCGACGTGGAGGCTCGGTTGACCGACCTCAGGTCGGAGTCAGACGGCAACTGAGCAGAGAGTATCGAGACTAAGCAGAGAATATCGAGAACTGAGTGGAGAGGAATCGAGAGAACGCGGCCGGCTCAGTAGCGACTTCGGGGGAACCACTCGTCGCAGGCTTCCATGTCCTGCATCATCTCGTCGTGGGCAGCACAGTAGGGTTTGAGGCCGTCCGACGTGCGGACGTACTCGAAGTACGTGCAGTTTCCACAGTAGCGGTCACCGACCATATTATCTTGCGGGCGGTTCGCGTTCGGATGTTCCATCGCGTCCTCGGGAGACCGGTTTGCGGGGCCGCCAACGGAATCGACGCCCTGTGTACTCTGTGCCCGCTCTGTGGACTCGGTGGCCGGTTCGAGGTCTAACGGCGTAATCGCCTCCGACGACGCGCCGCCGTCGGTTGCTCCTGCAGTGCTGCCCATGGCAGACCCGGAGTTCGTGTTCGTCTGGGTCTCTACGTCGCCGTCGGGCGTGCCACCGAGGAAGCCGATACCGCTGAGTCCGCCGCGGACGCTCTTTTCGACTTCGACGATACGGGTTTCTCCCTTCTTCGTCACTTGCACGGTGGCCGTCCCACCGGGGTCGTTTCGCGTCTTGAAGTTGGCGACGCCGACGAACAGACACCAGAACGTGGTGATTGTGCCGAAGAAGTAGACGCCAACCGTCTCTAAGGTCAGGTCGCGGAGGCCCGCGCCACAGGTCGCACCCGTCCACTGACACGGGTAGGCGTGGGAGAACAGGCCGACACCGAGAATGGCGATGCTCGCCCCGATAACCGCTGCAGCACGAGTTCGACGGCTTGCGGGAAGGACGGCGAACACGCCGAGGAAGACGGCGGGGACGCCGAGTCCACCGAGGATACCCCCGAGTTCGCGCGCTTCACCGAGCGTGGCACCACCCGACGTGTAGACGTCGGTGGTCGTAACCACGATGCCTGCGATGACGAGCAGGGCACCGGTGAGGAACACCCCGAACCCAAAGGTTAGCCGTCGGAGACTCGGGCCACCCCGGCCGCCGTGATACGCCTCCGATAGACTGGTCATAGAACCGTTTACGAAACCAGTCCCTAAAACGATGCGTCAGACGATTGTCTGTTTATCGACACGTCGTGGGCTATCGGTCTCGGTGGCGTCCCGTCTTCGATAGGAATCTCGAAGGGATTATCATGCGCGGTGGCTAACCCTCGCCCATGGCTGACGAGGAAGCAGACGAAGCGCCTGCCGTCGAACTCGGCGAAGGCGAGTCCGTCGAGGGCGCACCGCTCGCACGTGTGGCCTCCCGACTGACGTGGCCGCAAGAGAAGAGTAGCATCCTGAAGAAAGAAGGCGACGCGGTCATTCGCACGCCGACCGGCCCGCAGACGCTCGAAGACGTCCTCGCAGACGTCGACGAGACGTACTTCGATACGCGCCAGACCTTCGTCAACGACGTCCAGGACGTCGTCGGGCGCGGCCCCGTCGCGACCGAATAGCGGTGGTCCGTCGCCGGCTCGCGCGACTCCCGTGGCTCTATCGTGCCCTCCTCCTCGGGGGCGTCGTCGGTGCCGCGTGGAGTCTCTGGACCCTTCCAACCGGCGACCTCACCTACCGCGCGGTCCACGACGCACTCCTGTTTATTCTCGTCCCGGGAGCGTTCGCAGTCGCCCACGGCCGCAACCTCGGCTGGACCGTCGACAGACGCGCTCTCAGAAACACGCTCCTCCTCGCACTGTTCGTCCTCCCCTTCTACCTCGTCGGGTCCTCGCTCCCGTCGATTCGGACGTTCTACCCGATGTGGCACACCTCGACGGCACTCGTCGACTTCCTGCCGCACGCAGCGAAGCAACTGCTCGTCGTCGTCGCCGCCGAGACGTACTACCGAGGGCTGCTGTGTGTCGGTATCCGCGACATCGGGCGAAAGAGCGCCCTCATCAGCCCGGTTCTCTACGCGTTCCACCACGTCGGCAAACCGCCGATAGAACTGCTGTTGTCGGCCCCGACGGACGTCCTGTTCGGCCTCGTCGACTACGAGAGTAACTCGATTCTCCCGTCTATCGTCGCCCACGGGTTCGGCCTCGTCCTCCTCGACTGGCTCGTGCTTCACCCACCGCTGTTCCCGCCGGAGGAGGTTGCGGCAGTACTGCAGTGGCTCCCGATTCCGCTCTGACCGACTCCGAGGAGAACACGAGACGATGCCCGACGAACCTGACGACCACCACGACGCGACGCTCGGACTCGCTCGTGAGACGGTCGAACTGGTTCCGCACGACCCGGCGTGGGCAGACGCGTACGACGCCGAAGTCGAGCGACTGCAGTCCGAACTCGACACCACCGGCCTCGGATTCGAACACGTCGGGAGCACCGCGATTCCGGGTATCGCCGCGAAACCCATCGTCGATATGCTGCTTTTGGTCTCGGACCTCGACGACACGGACGAACTGGCGAACGAACTCGACGCGGCGGGCTACGAAGAGCGCCCCGACGACGTTCCAGACCGGCGGTTCTTCGCCCGCGGGCCACCCTCGAACCGGACGCACTACCTCTCTGTGACCGAACGCGGAAGCGACTGCCACCGAGAGCAGGTGGCGTTTCGCGACGCGTTGCGAGCGGACCCGGAACTCGCCGCCGAGTACGACAGTCTGAAACACGAATTAGCCGACGCCAGTCCGGACGACAGGGCCGCTTACACCGACGCCAAGTCGTCGTTCGTGCGGTCGGTGCTGGAAGACGCCGACGAACGTCGTTCGTCGGTCCGCCAGACGCGGTCCGGCGATACCGAAGACCGGTGAGTGTGCGGTCCACACAATAGAGGTACCTTTTCCACTCCGGGCGTCGAACGAAGGAGTATGACACTCCCAATCGACCCGACTGCCATCGAACCGGAAGACATCGGCGAGGAACAGGTCGTTCTCCACATGGACCACGAGGCGGCAATCGAGCACGTGCGCGAAGCCTTCACCGACGCCGGGTTCGGTATCGCGACCGAATTTTCGCCCTCGGAGATGCTCAACGAGAAAGTCGACGCCGGCCGGGACCCGTACTACGTCCTCGGTGCGTGTAACCCCTCGATGGCGGACCGTGCCCTCGACGCCACCGACAACAAGATGGGTGGCCTCTTCCCCTGCAACGTCGTCGTCTGGGAGGAAGAACCGGGCAAACAGGTCGTCTACCACCTGAGCATCATGCGCGTCGCTCGACTCATCGGCATCGCGCCCGACGACGACGTGATGGCGGACATCATCGCCGATACGGGCGAACTCGTTCAGAAGGCACTGGCCAACCTCGACGCCGTCGACGCCTGAGCGGCGAGACTCGTCACCCTACACCGACTCGCTCTCTTCGAGTGCGTCGGCGATTCGTTCGATGTCGCCACGAATCTTGTACAGGAGGTAGATACCGACGAGCGCCGCAACTATCGGCAAGAGGCCGACGACGGCGTACATGAGGAAGATGACGAGCAGTTCCGGACCACCGGGTATCTGGAGTGGGACCATGCGAAAAGTGCCCCACCGTTGTCATATATACGTTACTGACCGAAGTCGAAGATGTTCGTCTGGAGTCCGGCGGCCATCGTCGACTTCCGGCGAAGGTCACCGAGCGAGACGGGGAGGTAGTTCGTCACGTCGCGGACGGCGTCGCCGAACGTCTCCGCACTGGCTTTCTCACCCTCGAAGGCGTGTCTGATGGACTCTCGAATCTGCCAGACGCCGACCGGTCCCCAGTAGTCGTCCGAGACGTGCCGGAGGACGAGTGCCTTGGCCTGTCGGCCTCTGTCGTGGAGATGTTCGAGGACGCCCAGTCGGGAGGCGTGGTAGGCACCCGCCGTCTCGTTTACGTACGACGACCGGCCCTCGTAGCCTTCGCTGTCGGCGGCGAGATACATCCCCGCTTCGGGGTCGGGATTCCAGACGCTCCCGGGTGCTTTCATCTCGACCAGTTCGAACTCCCAGCGGCCGGGTGCGAGGATGACCCAGAAGGCGTTTCCGAGGAACTCGTTGCGGTAGATTTCGACGCCGTCGATGGAGTCTGCGTGTTTGACCGTCCCCCGGAGGTACTGGCCGAGCGTGTCGTCGACGGCGGTTATCGACCACCGCGTCGGGACGAGGCGGCGCTGTTCGGTCTGGCCGAGCGCACCCGCCGACAGAATCGTGTTGATGTCGTAGACGTCGAACCCGCGTCTGTAGAGGTACGTCATCGCCCCCTGGGCGTTCCAGTCGTCGTCTTCGAGCGTCTTCTTCACCGCTCGTGGGACGTGCGGGTTCTCCGCGAGGTCAGCAGACCGGGCGTGGGCGCGCGGGCCGACAGGCGTCGCCACGTCGTCGGTGTGGGCGTCGAGGTTCAAATCCGGTTTGCCGTCGAGGCCGATTTCGACAGTGACGGGTCGGTCGGCGATGGCCACTTCGCGCTGTGTCCCCAGGAATCCGTCCCACGAGTCGGCGACGTTCGTCACCTTCGTGCCGCGGTTCGAGTTGAGCAGTGAGGTTCGACGCTGGAAGACGTCGGAGATGCTCACCCCCTCGTCGTACCACGCAGCACTCGTCTCGAAGGATTCGGCGTCTTCGTCGTGGCCGACTGGCGAGAGAATCCCAGTCGAGACGCGCGGATAGTTCGACCGCCCGACGAAGATAGACGGCGAGACACCCCCGTAAAGTGAGTCCCCCTGAACAGTCTCCTCGAACCGGTCTTGAAACGTTTCGAGGTGGTCGAGGATACCGTAGGACTTCTCTTCGGCGAGGCGGCGGCGCTCGGCGCGCTCGTCCCGCTCGATGTCCATGAACTCGTCGAGCCGCATCACCGGATGTGGGGCGTCCGTCGGTATGAACCTTCGGCGACGGAGCCATCGTCGACCGGAGAAAACGAATCTGATGGGCCGGACTGCCCTGTGGTGATTCTCGCGGCAGAGAACCGGTCAGGCGTGGATGCCCATCGCTTCGATTTGTTCTTGGTAGCGGTTCCGGATGGTGACTTCGGTCACCTGCGCGACGTCTGCGACTTCGCGCTGGGTCTTCTTCTCGTTGCAGAGCAGTGAGGCGGCGTAGATTGCGGCGGCGGCGAACCCAGTCGGCGACTTCCCGGAGAGCAAGCCCTGTTCGGCCGTCGTCTCGATAATCTCGTTCGCCTTCGACTGCACCTCTTTCGACAGGTCGAGTTCCGACGAGAACCGAGGGACGTACTTCTTCGGGTCGACTGGGCGCATCTCTAAGCCGAGTTCTTGAGAGATGTAGCGGTAGGTTCGCCCGATTTCTTTCCGTTCGACGCGCGATACTTCGGCAATCTCTTCGAGTGAGCGGGGGATTCCCTCTTTTCGACAGGCGGCGTAGAGCGTCGAGGTGGCGACGCCCTCGATGGAACGCCCTCGAATCAGGTCTTCGTTGAGTGCGCGGCGATAGATGACGGATGCGACTTCGCGGACGGACCGTGGGACACCGAGTGCGGACGCCATGCGGTCGATTTCGCTGAGTGCGAACTGGAGGTTTCGTTCGCCGGCGTCTTTCGTACGAATTCGTTCTTGCCACTTACGCAGTCGGTGCATCTGTGACCGTTTTTCGGACGACAGCGACCGCCCGTAGGCGTCTTTGTCTTTCCAGTCGATGGTCGTCGTCAACCCTTTGTCGTGCATCGTCTTCGTGGTCGGGGCACCCACGCGTGACTTCGACTGCCGTTCGGAGTGGTTGAACGCGCGCCACTCCGGTCCGGGGTCGATTCGCTCTTCTTCGATGATGATGCCAGTCTCCTCGTGAATTAACTCACCGTCCGCCGTCCGAACGACTTCGTCAGGGTCGAGATTATCGAGGTCCAACTCGTCTTCGTCCGTCGTTTCGTCCACGTCCGACTCGTCTCCCCATCGAGTTCGGTCGTACTCACGCTCCCGCTGGCGGGTAGGCCGTTTCATCGCATTTTTATATTGTCTGTTTCCTGATTCTTGAAAGTTTTCCCGGGAGAGAGAGACTATCACGGAGGCGACACCACCACCGAACGGAGCGACTATACGCCGGCCCAAGTGAGGTGGAGGTATGCCGACGGTCGAGTGTGACCCCGACGAAGCGCGACAACGACTCGAAGAGGCCGGCGTAGACGTCCAGTCCGGCAACACAGAGTATGAACGCTGGCGTGCCGAACGAGGTGAAGCGTCCGCAGTCGCCTACGACGAGAAAGTCGTCGTCCAGGGGAGCAACCCGACTGACCTCCTCGCCATCTTGCAACCGAAAGGAGGCCGTGCACACGTCTACTTCGACGGTGCGAGTCGAGGGAACCCCGGCCCCGCCGCAATCGGGTGGGCTATCGTGACGAGCAACGGAATCGTCGCCGATGGGTCGAAACGCATCGGAAAGACGACCAACAACCGCGCCGAGTACGAGGCACTCATCGAGGCACTCTCGGCCGCCGCGGAGTATGGCTACGACGAAGTCGACGTGCGCGGTGACTCACAACTCGTCGTCAAACAGGTCCGCGGCGAGTGGAAGACGAACGACCCTGGCCTCCGCGAGCGTCGCGTGAAGGCCAACGAACTGTTGTCGACGTTCGACCGCTGGTCGTTAGAACACGTACCGCGAGAGATAAACGAACGCGCCGACTCCCTAGCCAACGAGGCCCTCGACGATGCCTGAACCAGAACTCCCCAAAGAGGTATTACAGGAAGCAGAACGGTTGACTCGACTCGCTCGCGACGCTATCGACCCAGACGAGCGTGCGACGTATCTCTCGGCGCGAGACGAACTCATCGGACCGTACGACTTCGTCGCCCGTCGTCGAGACGAAGACGACGTGTTGGTCCTCCACCCCGAAGAGTGGGTCGACGACGACGGAACTGTCCACCCGGCGCAGATAGACGACGTCGACCGTGGAATAGAACGCCCGCTATCTGGGACGGGCGAAGACCACGAGTGGAGCGCAGTCGAAGCACACAACGCGGCCGTCGTCGAGGAAGTGGCCGACGAACACGGGACGGTCCACGCCGCAAACGCTCGCGCGTTCGCCGACTTCCTCGGGAACCACTACGTCCGCAAAATCGAGATGGCTGGCGCTCCCGAGGTTCGTGAGTTCGTCGAAGAATATTATCCACGCAATGCGTGGCCGACCACTGAACAGCGGTCGTTACTTTCCGAATCGCTCGAATTCGTGTTCGACGCCGCAGGCGCCGAATTGCCCGAATACGAGTGAGCGATACCGAGAGTTCTTCTGGTTACAGCTTGGCTTCGATGAGTTCGTTGACCATCTCGCCGCGTTCGTCGTCGGTGACGAACTTCGAGAGCATCCAGTCGAAGCGGTCGAGGACAGCTTCGAGGCCGTCGTCGGTCAGTTCGTACTGGTTCGTGCGCTTGTCGAGTTCGCTCTTTTCGACGAGACCCATCTCGACGAGGTCGTCGAGGTTGGGGTACAGACGCCCGTGGTTGACCTCGGTGTCGTAGTACTCTTCGAGGTGACGCTTGATTGCAAGTCCGTACATTGGCTCCTCGGCAAGGATGACGAGGATGTTTTGTTGGAACGCGGTGAGGTCCCGAGCCGCACCGGATGTGTTGCCAATAGTTTGTGCCTCTGACATGCATATGGAAATGTCACCTACCTATTTAAACTTTGTCAACGCGCAGTCGGTTTGGTGGTTGTTGCGCCCACAGAATAGCGGGTAATCAAACGATAGCGGGCATCTAAGCCCAAAATTGGACAATGCAACGGAATTGTGAACATCAGTACTTTTGATACCATACCGAGAGGGGAATACCCGGAGAATATCCAGTTCGCAACTGGGGTGCTTTAGAAGAATCCCTCGGGAATATATCCCTCAAGAGGTACGTTCGAAACGCAGACGGATAGCTTCTGGATACGGTGCCTACGAAACCGATGCCGAAAGTACTTTTGCCCGTTTCGAGGATGGACTCAATATGGCGAATCTCTGGGAAGACATGGAAACCGGCCCCGACGCGCCGGACGAGATTTACGCAGTCGTCGAGTGCCTCAAAGGCGAGCGCAACAAGTACGAGTACGACAAGGATATCCCCGGCGTCGTCCTCGACAGAGTGCTCCACTCGAACGTCCACTATCCCTCGGATTACGGGTTCATGCCGCGGACGTACTACGACGACGAAGACCCCTTCGACGTGCTCGTCCTCGTCGAAGACCAGACGTTCCCCGGTTGCGTCATCGAAGCGCGCCCCGTCGCGCTCATGAAGATGGACGACGACGGCGAACAGGACGACAAGGTCATCGCCGTCCCCACCGAGGACCCACGCTACGACCACATCGAGGACCTCGACGACATCCCACAGCAACTCCAGGACGAGATTGACGAGTTCTTCTCGACCTACAAGAACCTCGAAGCGGGCAAGGAAGTCGAGACGCTCGGGTGGGAAGACAAGCAGGCAGCGAAGGACGCCATCGAGCACGCGATGGACCTCTACGAAGAGAACTTCGCGTAAGCGACGCAAACACCCCGATTTTTCGACCGTCAGTCTGACGACGACAGCGCTGCGAATCGACCCGGGTCGACTCTCGACTGCGTGCTGTACGTCCGGTATACAAAACTGCTAGCCGCCAGCACTGCACATACGTCCCAGTTATCCTCCCCACACCAGCAGATAAATTATGCGCATGGGTAATTATTAGGCCGTAGACCGTCTACCTACAGATGAGTATGGCAGCCAAACAACCTCGCCTCGGGCTTCACCACCCGACTGTCGTTCCGACGAACTTCACGCCCCCTGTCGAGGCGGAGACAGACGCCGACGAAGAGGCCGACGACGACGCCTGAACTGTTCCGTGCCATCGCCGGCGTGCCGTCGCGAGCGCACTCGTTGTTCCTCGACGTCCGTGCTGACTTCTCAGGAGGCGCACCGCCGGAAAAACGAGTGACCGAAGCACTCTCGCACCAACAGTGAGCTGTGCAACCCGAGCGCGCTGGAGGCAACCCCTTTTTATCTCGCCGCCGCAAGTCGTGAGTAATGGCTACCTGCGACGTCTGCGGACGGCACGAGAACTTGCCGTACCGTTGCTCGCGGTGTGGCGGGACGTTCTGTTCCGAACACCGCCTTCCTGAGAATCACGACTGTCCGGGCCTCTCCGACTGGGACGACCCATCGGGTATCTTCGAGAGTAACTTCGACAGTTCGGTCCAGACGGAGCGGAGTCGAGCGGGCGGGTTCCTCGACTCACTGACGGGGACCGGCGGTTTCCTCGGGTACTTCCGAGGAAACGTGTCGTATCTGTTCTTGGCTATCATGTGGGTGACGTTCCTCCTGGAGTGGGTCGTCATCATCGCGATGAACTCGGGGATACTCCCCGGCGGAACGTTCAGCAGTCTCTTCACGCTCAGCACGCGGCACCCGCTGTACGTCTGGACGTGGGTGACCTCGGTGTTCTCACACAGTCCCGTCTCGTTCTACCACATCGTCGGGAACAGCATCGTGCTGTACTTCTTCGGCCCACCGGTCGAACGCTACATCGGGTCCAAGAAGTTCGCCGCCCTCTTCGTCGGTGCGGGCGTCCTCGCGGGACTGTCCCACATCGGGAGTGCGCTCGTCTTGACCCCCGGCATCCCCACGTCGGTGCTCGGAGCGTCGGGTGCCGTCTTCGCCGTCCTCGGTGTCCTCACGGTGCTGAACCCGCGTCTCCGCATCTATCTGTACTTCCTCATCCCCATCCCGCTGTGGCTGTTTACCTTCGGGTTCGCCGCGCTCTCTGTCGTATTCTTCCTCTCACCGGGAACTGCAGCGACGGCCGGACAGGGTAACGTCGCTCACTTCGCTCACCTCGTCGGCCTCGTCGTCGGCCTCGCGTACGGCCAGCGCGTGAAAGGGAAGCAGCGCGTCCCCAACGAGATGTCCCTCGGGGGCGGGATGCGGCGTGGCCCCGGCCGACGCTGAGATGCGACAGGTCCACCCAGAGTTCGCACCGCGTCCCGGCCTCACGCGGGGCGAGATGGAGTTACTCCAGCGCCGCGTCGCGGCGGCGGCCACCTTCGAAGACGACGTCTCGTTCGACCCGACGAGTGTCTCGCTTGCGGACCCCGATACCACGACGCTCACGGCCACGTCAGACCCGCCGCTCGTCGCCGGTATCGACCAGTCGTTCCTCGACGACAGCGCGCTGAGCGCCGTCGTCGTCCTCCGTGGCGGCGAGGTGGTCGAACGCGTCCACGCCGTCTCCGAACTCGACCTTCCGTACATCCCCGGCCTCCTCTCGTTCCGCGAAGGCGGGCCCATCCTCGACGCCCTCGCCAAACTCGACAGCGACCCAGACCTCCTCGTCTTCGACGGGTCGGGACGCATCCACTTTCGGCAGGCGGGCCTCGCCACACATCTCGGTGTCGTCTGCGACGTTCCGAGCATCGGCGTCGCCAAGTCACTCCTCTGTGGCACGCCCGACGAAAACGTCGATGGCCGGCCCGAAGGCTGGCGAACTCCGATTCGAGCAGACGACGCTGTCGATTCCGTCGGCGGTCACCCGGCCACCGACGAGACGGTCATCGGCTACGCCTACCAGTCGCGGCAGTACGACTCGCGACCCATCGTCAACCCGCTGTACGTCAGTCCCGGCCACCGACTCTCGGCAGAGACGGCCGTCGATATCGTCTCGCGACTCGGCGGCGACTACAAACTCCCCGAACCGACGCGTCTCGCAGACGCCTACGCCGACGAGGCGAAAGCGCAGTACGACTGAGACGGAATCGAACGCCACGCCCTCGCCTCGTCGTCGTGCCGAATCGCGTACACTTAACAGCGCACGGTTCGACCTACCCACGTGCATCAAAAGACGGTTCTCATCACCGGTTGCTCCTCGGGAATCGGGCGCGCCTCGGCGCTCGGGTTCCTCGACGAGGAGTGGGAGGTCTACGCCACCGCCCGAAACCCGGCGGATATCCAGACGCTGGGTGACCGCGGTGCGAACATCGCGACGCTCGACGTGACCGACCAGGGAGACGTCGAACGCGTCGTCGACCGTATCATCGACGAACAGGGGCGTATCGACTGCCTCGTCAACAACGCGGGGTACGGCCAGATGGGTCCCCTCGAAGACGTGCCGACCGAGATGGTCCACGAGCAGTTCGACGTGAACGTCTACGGCCCACACCGCCTCATCCGGGCCGTCCTGCCGCACATGCGGTCACAGGGCGACGGGACGATTATCAACGTCTCCAGCGTGGTCGGGCGCATCTCGTTCCCCGGAAGCGGCGTCTACGCAGGGTCGAAGTTCGCCCTCGAAGCGATGACCGACGCCCTCCGCGGCGAAGTCGAAGAGTACGGCATCGACGCCGTCCTCGTCGAACCCGGACCGGTCGAGACGCAGTTCGCTGACCGCGTCGAAGCGGAAGTCAACGGCGGCGAAGAACACGACGGCATCGAACGCTCGGGCGCCTACGAGAAGTTGTACAAACTCTTCGAGGACAGAGAGGCACTCGGAAGCAGTGGTCCGGGTGCGATTCCGCCGGAACGCGTGGCAGAAGACATCGTCGACGCCGCGAGTTCGACGAAACCGCACGCGCGGTACCAACCCGGGACCGTCGCTCGCATCGCCGTCCTCGGGCGGTTCGTCCCCGACGCGTGGCGTGACACGCTGTTCGGTTTCGTCCGAAAGCTCCCGTAAAACCGACCGACGGCCGTTTTCGCCGCCCCTGTAGCGGTCCGTTATTCGAGACAGGACGCGACGACGCGAAGTGCATCTTCTCCCTGCACCTGGTCTGCGAGCAACGGCACTCGTTTGACGTCTCGTCCGCGGAAGAGGTCCGTCGCGGAGCGAAGCGCCTCCTGTTGGACTTTCCATCGACGCTGACAGAAGCCACAGTTTTCGAGGTCCGGCGACTCGAACCACGAGGAGTCCACGTCGGCCACGTCGTCTACCTGCTCCATGACGCGGTTGACCACGAGCGTCTGGACCGGGATACCGAACTCGTCGAGGCGGGCGACGAGCCGTTTCGATTCGACGACGCTCATCTCCTCGGGAATCATGACGACGCGGAAGTCGGTCTTCGACGGGTCGCGGAGGACGGCCCGAAGGCGCTCGATGCGCTCTCTGAGTTCGTCCAGGTCGGCCATGCCCGCCTGCGGGTTGTCCGGGCCGCCGCCGAACATGCCCTTGACGCTGTCCATCATCCCCGAGAACTTGTCGCGCATGCGGACGATGCGGCCGAGCATCGAATCCATCATCTCCGGGAGTTCGAGCAGTCGGAGCGTGTGCCCGGTCGGTGCGGTGTCGATGACGACACGGTCGAATCGCGGGTCGTCGAGATATTCGAGGAGTTGCTGCATCGCCGCCGCCTCGTCGGCACCGGGCATCGGGCCGCCCATCCCCATCGGTCCGTCGCCACCGAGCAGGTCCTCGAACCCACCCATCGCGTCGCCCATCCCGCCGAACGGCGAGTTCCCGCCGTCGTCGCCGACGAACGGGTTGTCGTCGTCGTACTCGTTCGTGTCGTACTCCGTCTCGTCGGCAGGGGTGTCGCCGGCGTTGGCGAACGGTCCTTCCATCACGGAGTCGGGGTCGATTTCGGCTGCGTAGAGGGGGATGTCTTCGCGGATGCGCGACGGTTCGCCGTGGAGTGAGACGCCGAGCGTATCAGAAAGCGAGTGTGCGGGGTCCGTCGAGACGACGAGCGTCGACGTCCCGTCGGCGGCGCTGGCGAGTGCCGTCGCGGCCGCCATCGTCGTCTTTCCGACGCCGCCTTTCCCACCGTAGAGGACGTACTCCGGTGCGTCGATACCGCGCGGGAGGTCCGCGCGCTCCGTCGTCGTCGTTTCAGGGTCGGTGACTTCGACTTCGATTTCGGCTGGTCCCTCGTCGTCAGCGTCTGCGTCGTCTGCGCCGTCTTGGGGAGAGTCGGTCGGCTCCACGTCGATATCCATGTCGGACCCGAAACGGCCCTGCTTTGTGTACTTCTCGGTCTCGGAACCGTGTGCGGAGCGTTCCGAGGGCGAGAGAACACGCCCTCGCTGGGCGTGTGACCGCCGGGCGGGTTTTTGTCGCATCCGACCGTTGGCTGGCGTATGCGCGAGTTCGCATCCGACCCGCCGGAAGAAGAACGCGTGGGCGACGCCCTCCGCGACGCGGACCACACCGTCGCCGTCGCGGAGTCCTGTACCGGTGGCCTCGTCGGGTCGCTCCTCACCGACGTGCCCGGGTCGAGCGACTACTTCGAGCGGTCGCTCGTCGTCTACTCGTACGACGCCAAGCGCGACGAACTGGCCGTCTCGCGAGAGGCACTCGACGAGTACGGTGCCGTCTCGGAACCAGTCGCCCGCGAGATGGCCGCCGCCGTCCGCGACGTGGCCGACACGACGTGGGGCGTGGCCACGACAGGTATCGCGGGACCGGGTGGTGCGCTCCCCGGAAAACCGGTTGGAACCGTCTTCGTCGGCATCGCCTACGCCGCGCCGTGGGGGTCCGAAGCGTCCTATACCCGAGTCGAACGCTTCGAGTACGACGGGTCGCGGACGCAGGTGAAAGAACAGATTGCACGCGGGGCGCTGGCGTTGCTCTGCGAGCATATCGAGTCGGTAGCCGACTCCGGTGAGAACTGACCCCACCGAAACAACGCAGTCAGGCGATTTTCGTGGGAAACCTTTGTATCCCGGCAGGCCAGTTTCTGCCCATGAACAAGAAGGGGCACGTGCTCAACGCCATCCTCTTGGCGCTCGGGCTCGGTGTCATCCTCACTATCGACCCGCGGACGTTCGAACCGAATCGCGTGGAGACGTACGTCCTCCTCGCACAGAAAATCGGACAACTCTCACTCCCGGTCATCCTCGGCGCGCTCTTCCCCGACGTGGACACCGCATTCGGGAAGCACCGCAAGACGCTCCACAACCTCCCGGTGCTGATTGCGTTCCTCGTCTTCCCACTGGTGTTCGACAACCTCCACTTCGTCTGGATTGGCGTCGCCACCCACTACGTCCTCGACATGGTCGGGTCGAAGCGCGGCATCGCCCTGTTCTACCCGCTGTCGCCACAGGAGTACGACCTGCCGACCGGTGTCGCCACGAGTTCGAAACACGCCGATGCGGTCACGCTTCTCGTGACTGGTGCTGAACTCGGCGTGCTCGCTGGTGTCCACTACTACCTCTTTTCGCTCGACGTGTCGCTGGCAGATGCGGCGGCATCGTTCAGCGCGATTCTCTGAGCGTTCGCTCAGTAGACGCTCACGTCGTCGAATCGGCCGTCGTAGGCGATGTGGTTCGGATGGGTTGGTTCCATCCCGGACAGAAGGAGTCGGTCAATCTTCCCCCACGAGTTCTCGTAGCCGAGGTGGGCGAACTCGACGGCCCCACGGAGGGTGTGCGAGAGGCCAGACCGACGTTTCACGCGCCGGTCGGCCCCTTCGCGGAGCGCTTCGACGAGGTCAGCCTCTGAGTCGATGTCGCAGTCGAACTCGGTCCACGCCTCGCCAATCGTCCCACGGAGGTGGGCGTACGACGACCCGAACCCCGGCAGGCCCGTCTCGCGAGCGATTTCCCGGCCGCGTCGGTTGTGTCGCGAGAAGGCTTTGGCGTTGTACGTCTCCACGGCGTGGATGTCGTCTCGGTGGTCTGCCAAGTCGTCGAGCGTCAGACTCACGGTGAGCAGCTCCGGGTGTGGGACGAGGGTCGCCGCGTCCTGCCGGGCGAACTCGGCGAGTGCGCCGTCGAGCGTGATGAAGTCGGGAACCGGGTCCGAGAGACCGACTACGAGGAGGTGTTTTCGGTCGTTCCACGCGCCGGTGAACACCTCACGGGCAGGGACGACGAGCAGTTCGTCGTCCGAGAAGCGTTCGGCACGAGCACGGATATCCGGGAGACGGACGAAGTGAGGGGCGTAGACCAGTACGTCGAGACCACGTGCTTTGGCACGCGAGACGACACGCTCGTCGAGAATCTTCACGTGCATGTCTACCCGAGTCGTCGTGCTCGTGGTCACACGACCACCTCCGGGCAGACGATAGTTAGTGATTGCTATTCGGAAGACGCCAATAGACCGAAGAAACGATTTAGTCCCCCACGTCCGTCGAGAGAAATATGTCCAGGTGGAAGTGCGGTGTCGAAGGGTGTGATGGACGTTTCGAGGACGTCGAAAGCGTCATCATCCACCAGACGGTCGAGCACGAACGACACGAGTGCAAAGTGTGTGGAACCATCGTCCCCGAGGGGTATTTCGCGATTCGTCACGCGTTCGACGAACACACTCGCGCGGAGTTCGTCCGCGCGTACGAAGCAGATTCGACGGCAGTTCGCATCCGGGAAGACGTCAAATCGACTGTCGAAGAGGAAGCGGACCTCAACAACGTCGTCCAGACGCTTCGCGAACAGGGTGCACTGTAGACTGGTCGCCGAACGGTTTCTCTCGCTCCTCAGTCGGATTCGAACAGCGGAAAGAGAGAAGAGAGAACGCGAGCGAATCGATTACCGCTCTTCGGAGTCGAGGACGCGAATCTGGTCGCCACGGACGGTGACCGGAATCGGAACCGTCGCTTCGTAGAGTTCGACGGTCACCTGGTCTTTCGTCTCGTCGATGCGCTGGACACGAGCCTTCTCGCCTTTGAACGGACCCGCGATGAGTTCGACGATGTCGCCTTCTGCAATCCCTTCCACGTCGGGCGTCGGCGAGAGGAAGTGCTCGACTTCCGACATGCTGGAGGTGCCGACCATCCCACCGCTCTCGACGAGGCCACGAGCGTGTGGAATCTCTTCGAGGACGCGGGTGACGATACCGTCGGAGTCTGCTTCGACCATCACGTAACTCGTCAGTGAGTCAGGGGCCAAGACGGCGTGAATCTCCGCGAACTCCTTCGTGGCAATCATGTCCGCGACTGTTTGCTCCTGTCGAGCAGTCGTCTTGACGGCGAAGATTGGCATCTCAGACGCCTCCGGGGAGGAAGCTCATGACCGCGAAGATGATGAAGCCGAGCAACCCGACGAGGAAGATACCCGCTCCGGCAATCTTGGAGATTTGAGAGAACTCCTGCCAGGAGGGGGTGCTCGCGAGTTTCAGCACGCGAACGTAACTGTTCAGATCGTACTTGACGTCCATGTTGGTGGGGGCTAGGACGGCCGGCTTTTTCTATCTATTGATGCAGACTGCTCAGAACTCGCCGTTCGGTGCGTCGGGACCTGCCGCAAAAAACGAGTGCGTCGCGACCGGACGAGTCCGTCCCGTCGGCGTCGCAGAGTCGGTCGATTACTCGACGTAGTCGATGTCTTCGAGGCGTTCTTGGGCCTGTTGTTGGACCTGCCCGTTGCGGCCGTAAATCTGCGGCGACTCGACGCCGGTGACGACAATCATCGTCCGCATCATACCTTCGAGTTCGTCGTCGACGGACGTCCCCCAGATGATACGCGCGTCGGGGTCGATGCGGTCGTAAATCTCCTCGACCACACCTTCCGCCTCTTCGATGCTCATGTCCGACCCACCGGTGACGTTGACGAGTGCGGAGTTCGCACCCGAGATGTCCACGTCGAGGAGTGGAGAGCGGAGCGCAGATTTGACCGATTCCTGTGCCTTGGACTCTGAGTCGGATTCGCCGAGACCAATCATGGCGACGCCACCTCGCTCCATGACCGTCTTCACGTCGGCGAAGTCGAGGTTGACGAGGCCGGGTTTGGTGATGAGTTCGGTGATACCCTTGACCGAGCGCATCAGCACTTCGTCGGAGACTTTGAACGCTTGCCGGACCGGGAGTTTCCCGACGGCGTCGAGCAGGCGGTCGTTCGGAACGACGATGACGGTGTCGGAGACGTCACGGAGGCGCTCCAGACCCGCTTCGGCGTTCGTCCGTCGAACTTCACCCTCGGCCGTGAAGGGCGTCGTCACGATAGCGATGGTGAGCGCGCCGGACTCGCGGGCCGCCTTGGCCACGACGGGCGCAGACCCGGTGCCGGTGCCACCACCCAGACCGGCCGTGACGAACACCATGTCCGAACCCTCGATGGCGTCATAAATCTCCTCTTGAGATTCGAGTGCGGCCTCTTCGCCCACCTGCGGGAGAGACCCTGCACCACGGCCCTGGGTCTTCTGTTCGCCCATGAGAATCTTCGTGTCCGCCCCGATTTCGACGAGATGCTGCACGTCGGTGTTCGCGGCGACCAGTTTGGCTCCCTTGATTCCCTCGTCGTGCATCCGGTTGACGGTGTTGCCACCAGCACCACCGCACCCGACCACTGTGATGTTGGTCTGAAGGTCTTTGAGAACCGCTTTCAGTTCGTCGTCAGTCATCGTACCGGACCGGTTGATGTTTTCTGGGCCGCCGACGTCGGTCGCCCCATCCCCCATGTCCTCGGCCTCATCGATTGCGTCGTCGACGATAGAGTCCATATTTGTGCAGACGGTTTACGGAGGATGACTAATTATCTTTCCCCCTTGTGTCAGACGTGCGTCTGACAACGGGGATATTTGGGCCGTTTAATACATACAATTTGACACAAACTCCCGAATTTGGGACAGTCGCAGTTAATTGATAACTAACTGAGTCAGATAACGTACTCGACAATTCGCTCGCGCGAGACGTCCGCAGGGGTGACTGTCTCCCCCGCGACTTCGACTGCCTGTCCAGACGAGAGTTTTCCGAACGCCGGTCCTTCCGGGACGCCTCTGTCTCGGGCGGCCGTCGGGTCGAACGCGCGGACCGTCGCGGTGACGTGGTCGTCTTCACGAACCACGGAGTCGTACTTCTGACGCAGAATCTCACAGAGTCGTTCGACGAGTTCGTCGTAGCCCTCACCCGTGACGGCGGCACGTCCGACGGCGCGCGTCCCTCCCTCTGTCGTGTGGAAGGCCACTGTCGTCTCGCTGACGGCGTCGAGTGCGGCGTCGAGGGCAATTCCCTGTGCTTCGCCCAGGAGGCCGTCAGGGAGCGAGACGGTGTCGTAAGAGTCGGCGTCGACGTCCGAACCGAACCGGAGGCCATCTTCGATGCGCGTGATGTCCGCTTCGAGTTCACGGACGCGTTCGAGTGGGACGCCAGCAGTCTCGCGGACCCACGTCTCGGAGACGACTCTGTATCCCTCGTCGTCGAGGACGGCGGCGAGTTCGTCGCGGTTCCCATCGACGAGTGCGACGTCGGACGCCGACGCTTCGAACGCGCGGCGGAGGACGTCCCGATTCGCGTCGGGGTCACCCATCGCGTCCAGTTGCCAGTCGGCGGCGATGTGGCCGACACACCAGTCCGTGTCGTCGAGGACGCGGAAGAACCGCGGTGCGTAGTGGCCACCGCCGAATCCGACGAGTTGGCGGTCGGTGTCGGGTTCGACGCCTTCGATGTCGAGGACGGCGGCCGCAACGGCACGCGCACCTGCCGGGTCGGCCCACTCGTCTTCGCCACTGCCGAGTTCGACGAACATCGACGGAACGGTGGTCTGGGTTGGACCGTGGTGCGTCGCCTCGATACCGACCTCGTACCCATCGGGTGCGTGGTCTCTGAGGGCCGCGACGGCGTCACGTTGCGCGTTCGGACAGGCACGGGCGAACTGCCCTGGTTCGCCACCGTAGTCGGCGGGTCCAAAGTTGCCTGTGAAGTGTGCAGTGAGGAGTGGTCCCGTCTCGCCAGCGTGGCGCGACACCACGGCGAGTAGGTCGATGTCCGCAGAGAACGCCTCGGCAGGGTCGTCGATGTAGATGTGTAGGTCGTCGAACTCGCGGAGTTCGAACCCGTCGCGGCGATAGACCGTCCCGCCACCGTCGGCATCCGGCCGTTCGTCGTCCGTCTGTGCGTCCCAGTCGGCGAGCGACAGGAGGTGCTCGCCGATGTGAACCGATGCGCTGTCGGCGCGGCTGACGACGATTCCAATCACGATTCGTGAGTGGCCGAGGGCGGCGAAAAGCGCGTCGGAACCGACGAGCGGACCTCCCGGTCAGTCTTCGGCGGCGGTGATTGGCTCGTCAGGACCGTCGCTGAAGTCGCCGCGCACGCGGCGGAGCGACCGTTTGGCGACCGAGACGAGTTCCCGCCGTCTGACGACGAACAGCGCCGTCCCGAGGACCATGTAGACCACCGAAAAGGCGATGAGTGAGGTGGTTCCGTCGAACGTCACGAGGCCGAGTCCGGGGATGGGGAGCGTGAGCACTGTCCCCGTGACGGCGTAGACGAACTGCGCGAAGAAGAGGCCGAGGAGGACCAGTGCCTCGCGGAGGCTGATAGTGAGCGAGATGAGGATGGCGATGGCGAAGTAACTCTGTGCGGCCGTCAACCAGATTTCGCCCATCTGGTGGTTGTCGAGGGGGAGGGCACCGTAGTATCCAAGCGAGAGACTGTAGACGAGCACGAGCGTCCCGATGAGGAGCGTCCACTGGTTGAGTTTCGACGAGATGAGCGCGTTGAATCCGGCAGTCGCCCGCGCCTTGTTGACGAGGTAGGCGACGACGATGAGTTCGGGACTCTCACTCGCGAGTGGGGCGACCCACTGAATCATCAAGAACGGCGGAATGCCGACGGCCGTCCCGAGTTCTTCGAGGCCGTGAGCGAACGGTTCGACAGCGACGAGGATGACGAACCCGGAGAAGAAAAACAGCGTGAGCGTCGTCGCGATTCGCTTCGGTTTGACGTACGACTGGAGATAGGCGGGGACGCCAATCTGTTCTTCGTGTGTGTGGGGAGAGTTGAGTGCGACGAGAATGTACGAGACGTAGAGGCCGACGAGGACGAGCATGTCGAACGCGCCGATACCCTCTCCGAGCGGGACGAAGAACGCGAACACCGTCGCCGCGAAGAGGAACAGAATCTCCGTCGAGATGTCTTTGTCGAGGCGGACGGCGTCCGCGAGGAAGCCGGGACGCTTCTCGACTGCCTCGTCGCCGGTGTCACGCGCCCGGTAGACGGTAAAGAGCGCAATGGCAGACCAGCCGATACCGATGAGGATGCGGTTCGCGCCCGTCATGTTGGCGACGGCGAGACTCGCCGCCTCTGCAGATTCGGGGGACCCCGGATTGATACCGGCTTCCCACGCGTAGAGGGCGTCGACGGCGTACTCGGGGGCGACGGCGAGGACTGCGAGAATCGCCAGCGCGAACGCCCGTGGCACGTCCGCTTCTGCCGTCTCGGCCCCCCACGCGAGGAGGAACGACGCACCGAGGACGGCGATGCCGCTCAGTGCGACTGTGACACCGGTCTGCAGTTCGATGCCGAAGAGCGTGTGCAGTCCCAGCCACGGTATCGTGAGGAGGGCAGCGCCGAATACCGCGACCAACGGGTGGCTCAGTCGTCGTCGTACCATCGTGGTACAGATGTGTATGGGAACCCGGTATCTCTTGCGTTTCAATCACGTGAGAAGAACGTCGACGCGAACTGGCTACAGCCGCGCTTACGGAAGGATGAGCCAGAAGAAGACGAGGTAGCCGACGAGGAGGATTCCGCCGTCGATTCGAGAGACGTCACGGTTCCAGAGCATCAGCGCGATGACGCCGAAGGTGAACGCGAGGAGTGCCGGGAAGTCGAGCGAGATAGTACTCGGTGGGACGTTCACCGGAACCATGATTGCGAGGATGCCGAGGACGGCGACGACGTTGTAGATGTTCGACCCGACGACGTTCCCGATGCTGAACTCGGCCTCTCCGCGGACGGCGCTGATGACGGACGCCGCGAGTTCGGGGAGTGACGTCCCGAACGCGAGGATGGTGAGACCGATAAAACGGGTGCTGAACCCGTAGGCTTCGAGCAGACCCTTCCCTCCCTGAATGAGCCAGTTCGACCCGATGAAGAGCAAGAGGAGGCCCGCACCGAGATAGACGACGTCCTTGAACCGAGCGGACACTTCCTCTTCGTCGTCGATGTCGATTTCGTCTGCCCCGAGTGCGTCGGCCGCCGTCGAGCGAGCGCGGTAAATCAGGAACGCGGTGAACACGACGAGGATGACGAGGAGCACGACTCCATCGAACGCGCTGAGGTTTCCGTCGAGTCCGAGTGCCACGAGCGTGACTGCCGCGATAATCATGAAGGGCGCGTGTCGACGGAGCGTCGTCGTCGAGACGCCCATCGGTTGGATGAGCGCAGAGATGCCCAACACGAGGCCGATGTTGGCGATGTTCGACCCGACGATTGCACCCAGTCCGAGGTCAGAACTGTAGCCCAGACCACTCAGGACGGCGACGAACAGTTCGGGCGTCGTCGTCGCGAACGCGACGATGGTGACGCCGACGATGGCGGCCCGGAGGCCAAGACCGATAGCGAGGCGCGAGGCGCCCTCGACGAGCGCCTCGGCCCCGAGATAGAGTGCGACGATACCGGCCACGAGGATGGCGGTATCGAAGGAAAGCAGGGTTGCGAGTGCCGGCATACACGGGAGTAGACCGACGGGGAATCAAAAATACGCCGGTACACAAATCGAGAGAGCAGTTGGCACACGACCCTCACCGACGAGTCGCGGCGGATTCCGACGCAGACGGGCGAATTATATCGACGGCGGGACTCCACCCGGTCATGCAAGTGTACGGGCTCGTCGGCAACCCCGTCGGTCACTCGGCGTCGCCGCCGATGCACGAGGCGGCCTACGAGGCGACTGGTGTCGATGCACGGTACGTCACCTTCGAACCCGAACGGTCGGCCATCGCCGACGCAATCGCCGGTGCAGACGCCCTCGGCGTCGCCGGCCTCAACGTCACGATACCGTTCAAACGAGACGTCCTCGAACTCGTCGACCCAGACCCACTGGCGGAACGAATCGGCGCGGTCAACACCATCGACTTCGGGACGGGCAAGCCGAACGGCTACAACACGGACGCCGCCGGCGTGACGCGGGCGTTCGAACACCACGGCGTCGAACTCGACGGAGCGGACGCCGTCGTCGTCGGTGCTGGCGGTGCTGGCCGCGCCGCCGCGTTCGCACTCGCAGACGCCGGTTCGACGGTCCACATCGCCAACAGAACTGCAGCGAAAGCCGAGGAACTGGCCAGCGTCGTCCCCGGAGCGACTGGTGGCGGGTTAGAGACACTCGAACGAGTCGGCGACGCCGACGTGCTCGTCAACGCGACGAGCGTCGGGATGGAGGCACCCACCGAGACGCCGGTGCCGGCCGCACATCTCCACGCCGACTTGGCCGTCCTCGACGCGGTGTACACGCCACTGGAGACGCGACTACTCCGCGAAGCGGCCGACGCAGGGGCCGTCACTGTCGACGGTGCGTGGATGCTCCTGCTGCAGGGTGTGGAAGCGTTCGAACTGTGGACCGGACTCGACGCACCCGTCGACGTGATGAACGAAGCCCTCCGTGCGCACCTTTCTAACGACTGAGGGTGCCGGTTTTTAAATAACGGCGTTACATAGAAGAAACCAATATGGGCTTACTTGACAGTATCTCGTCGTTCGTCAAATCGCTTCTTGGTGGTGGCACGACGTCTTCCGACGAGGGGAGACGTGACGAGTCTGCGACCGTTACGAAAGAACGGGAGGCGCGCGACAAAAGCGGGGAAGCAAACGTCGAGACCGAAGCAGCAGTGAAAGAACCGGTCGAAGAGACCGAAGAATCGGACGAGGTGACAGAAACCGAAGAAGTCCAAGAGCCAGAGCAAGCCGAAGAACCTGCCGAGGAAATAGACGAAGCGGAAACACCGGACGAAGAACCTGCCGAGGAAATAGACGAAGCAGAAACTCCGGACGAAGAACCTGCTGAGGAGGCAGACGAAGCAGAAACTCCGGACGAAGAATCTGCTGAGGAAATAGACGAAGCGGAAACACCGGACGAAGAACCTGCCGAGGAGGCAGACGAAGCGGAAATACCGGACGAAGAAACTGCTGAGGAGGCAGACGAGTCGGCCGAGGCTGAAGAAGCTGAAGCGGCCGAAGAGTCTCCCGAGGCCGAAACCGACGAAGAAGCAGGCGAACCCGAGTCGACTTCCGTCGATACGGTTCGGGGTATCGGCCCGGCCTACGCCGAGCGTCTCGCCGACATCGGCATCGAAACCGTCTCGGACCTCGCCACCGCCGACGCCGACGAGGTCGGCGACGCAATCGACGTCTCACCGAAGCGAGTCCAGCGCTGGATAGACCGCGCGGCGGACACCTAAGCAGGACCGCTGACACGTCACGAAACCGTTTACCTGTCGCGCCGATTGGTGCGAGTAATGACTGCACCGACCGTCGTCACCGACCGCGACGACTTTCGCGCGACTGCCGGGGATGCCCCCGACGGCGCGCGCGTGCCCGTCGAAGTCAGGGTCCGGGTCTCGGACCCCTTCGACGCCTATCGACGTAGCCGACGGGACGCTGGTGGCTTCTTCTACGAGACGACCGGCGGCCAACCCGGATGGGGCTACTTCGGCGTCGAACCCGCCGAACGTCTGACCGTCGGGTCCGACGCCGTCTCCCGAGACGACACCGCACCGACGCTCGCCGCCCTCGAAGGAGTCGTCGACGCCGAGACACTCGTCCGCGGCGACTGCGACGTCCCCTACCCCTGTGGCCTCTTTGGCTGGCTTTCGTACGACGTCGCCCGCGAACTCGAATCGCTCCCCGAGCACACCGTCGACGACCGACTGCTCCCACACCTCCAACTCGGTCTGTACGACCTCGTCGCATCGTGGGAAGAACCTCGTACCGGCGACGACGCGCTCCTTCGAATCACCTGTTGTCCCCGCATCCCGGCAGACGCCGGCCTCGACGCCGTCTACGACGACGCCCGCGAGAGAGCGACTGCACTGGCACTCGACGCCGTCGAGGGGACGCCGAAACCGGTGACTGCACCCGTCGCGACCAACGAGGCCGAGTTCGAAAGCGAGTGTGGCCGCGACGAGTTCGCAGACAGGGTTCGAGCGGCGAAGCAGTACATCCGTGACGGCGATACGTTTCAGGCGAACCTCTCGCAGCGACTCGTCGCACCTGCGGCGGTCCACCCCGTCGATGCCTACGCCGCCCTCCGGGCGGTCAACCCTGCGCCGTACTCCGGCCTCCTCGAACTCCCCGGTCTGGACCTCGTCAGCGCCAGTCCCGAACTCCTCCTCCGAATCGACGGCGACCGACTCGTCACCGAACCCATCGCCGGCACCCGGCCACGGGGGTCGACGCCCGAAGAAGACGAGGCGCTGGAGGCCGACCTTACGACCGACGAGAAAGAGCGAGCGGAACACGCCATGCTCGTGGACCTCGAACGGAACGACCTCGGGAAAGTCTCGGAGTACGGGTCCGTCGAAGTTGCCGAGTACCGCCGCGTGGACCGCTACTCGGAGGTCATGCACCTCGTGTCGCTGGTCGAAGGCCGCCGCCGCGAGGGGACGACACTCGCCGACGCCATCGCAGCGGTGTTCCCCGGCGGCACCATCACCGGCGCGCCCAAGCCCCGGACGATGGAGATTATCGAGGAACTCGAATCGACGCGCCGTGGCCCCTACACCGGGAGCATGTTCGCCGTCGGATTCGACGACAGTGCGGTGTTGAACATCGTCATCCGGACGCTCGTGCGGTTCCACGACGAGTACCACCTCCGTGTCGGCGCGGGTATCGTCCACGATTCGGACCCCGACAGCGAGTACGACGAGACGCTGGCGAAAGCCCGTGCGCTCATCACTGCCATCGACGAGGCACTCGGTGAACGCGCGAAGATGACGGTGGGTGCGGACCGATGACGCGTATCCTCGTCGTCGACAACTACGATTCGTTCGCCTACAACCTCGTCCAGTACGTCGGCGAGTTCGCAGACGACGTGGTCGTCCACCGCAACGACGCGGTGACCACGGCAGATATCCGCGACATCGACCCCGACGGAATCGTCGTCTCGCCCGGCCCCGGAACCCCTGCCGACGCGGGCATCTCCGTCCCGACGTTCCGTGACCTCGACTACCCGACCCTCGGCGTCTGTCTCGGACACCAGTCGCTGTGTGCCGCACTCGGTGCTCGCGTCGGCCACGCGCCCGAAGTCGTCCACGGGAAGCCATCGGTCGTCGAACACGACGGGATGGGCGTCTTCACCGGTCTTCCCGACCGAATCGAAGTGGGTCGGTATCACTCTCTCGCGGTCGAACTCGACGACATTCCCGACGAGTTGGTCGTCACCGCATCGACCGTCGGGGACGACAGTGGGGACGACGGTGGGGACTCGACAGGCGACGCGACCAACACGGATACCGACGAAACGCAGGTCGTGATGGGTGTTCGTCACCGCGAGAAACCGCACATCGGCCTGCAGTTCCACCCCGAAAGCATCCTCACGGAGTCGGGGAAAGCTATCGTCCGCAACTTCGTCGCCCTCGCCGCGGGTGAGGGTCCGGCGATGGACGCGTGGGAGTCGGAGGCCGAACGATGAGCGACGATTCTGACCGTCGCTACTACGTCGACGGCGACATCGTCCCTGCCGAGGAGGCGTCGATTCCGGTCACTGACCGTGGGTTCCTCTACGGTGACGCCGCTTTCGAGACGCTTCGCGCGTACGGCGGCGACGTGTTCCACTGGGAGGCCCACGCCGAGCGCCTGGCGGAGACGTGCGACGTTCTCGGTATGGACCACGGCCTCTCTGACGCCTCTCTGAAAACAGCCATCGACGAGACGCTGGCGGCGAACGACCTCTCGGAAGCGTACGTCCGCCTCTCGGTGACGCGCGGCAGTCAACCCGGCCGCCTCACGCCCGCCGAGGAGGTAGACCCGAGAGTGGTCGTCATCGTCGAACCGCTTCCACGCGGCGGACGTGGGTCAGACCCAATCTGGGACGGCCCTGCGTCGGTCCAGACGGTGAAGACGCGGCGGATTCCGGACCGGTCTCTCCCGGCACGAGCGAAGACGCACAACTACCTCAACGGTATCCTCGCTCGAACCGAACTCCGCGTGACCGGCGCGGACGAGGCACTCATGCTGGACGCCGAGGGGTACGTCACCGAAGGTGCGACGAGCAACCTCTTCTTCGTCGACGACGACGCCCTCTGTACGCCGAGTCTCGACGGCCCAGTGCTTCCGGGAATCACCCGCCGCATCGTCTTGGACCTCGCTCGACAGGAGAACATCCCGATTCGCGAACGCCGCTTTACCCCCGACGAGGTGCGCGATGCGAACGAAGCGTTCCTCACCAACTCGACGTGGGAACTCCGCCCTATCGAGACGGTAGACGGTATCGGAATCGGTGACGGGCCGGTGACGACGCTCCTCTCTCGCCTCTACGACGACTACGTCGAACGCCGCCACTACGAGAACGACACGGAGGAGTAGTCAGAACTCGACGTTCGACTTCGAACTGCGGTCTGCGGGGTCGGTTTCGATGCCGCCGGTCGCCTCGAAATCGAAGTCGTCGTCGGAGAGGAACACGTGGTCGCCGTCGACGGTGATGTCCAGGTCGTCGAGGACCGCACCCTCACACGGGCCGTAGTTGCAGTACCCGGTGTCGGCCTCGAAGTACGCACCGTGGTTCTCACAGATTATCTCGCCGTTGCGCATCTCCGCACCCGACCCCTTGTCGAGTTTGATGTTCGTCAGATGCATACAGTAGTTCAACCAGCCCTTGATGTCGCCGTCGTCTCGCACGAGGATAGCCTCGCGTACCTCCTCGTCGTCGCGGACACGAAAGAGAAACGTCGTCTCCGCGGGAACGTCGTCGACCGAACAGATTCGTTCGAGGTCGCTCATTGGACTCTCGTTGGCGTGGGGTGGAAAATCTCCTTCGGAAATGGTTGGGGGAGTAATTATGCTCTCTGCGGTCGATATACTATTCAACTGTTTGTCAATGACGAACCGAACTCCCCTCGACGACGTAGAGTTCCTCGCTCGGTCTGCCCACCGTGTAGAGGTGCTCCAGACTCTCACGTCGGGGGCGCGGACTCGCCCCGAACTGCGCGACGAGACGGGCATCTCTCAGCCGACGCTCGGCCGAGTCCTCGGGTCGCTTCAGGAGCGTAACTGGGTCGAACAAAACGGGCGCGAGTACGTACTCACTGCGTTCGGCGAACTCGTCGCTGAAGAGTTCTCTGACCTGCTCGACACAGTCGAAACCGTCCAACGTCTCGGTGAGATTATCTCGCTGTTGCCCACCGAACAGATGGACTTCGACGTTCGTCTGTTCGGTGATGCCACCGTCACGACGCCGACGACCGGCGACGTGTTCCGGCACATCCGCCGAGTCGAGACACTCGTCTACGACGCTGACCACCTGCGACTCCTGAGCACGACAGTTGCTCCCGGGTCGCCAGAGGAGCATCTGGAGCGGGTCGAGAAATTTCTCGCAGGCGACCAGGTGGTCGAATCCGTCCTCACCGTGAACACGCTCGACCAGTCCACTTCTGTCCCAGAAATCGCAGAAATCTTCGCGGATATACTGTTGTTCGAACGGGTCCAACTCTACCTCTACGAAGGAACCATCCCGCAGATGGTCGGCGTCTCAGACGGAACCGCCTTCCTGGTTCCGTTCGACGGTCAGGGAATCCCCGCCGCAGTCATCGAGACGACGAATCCGACCATTCGTTCGTGGGCCGAGACAACCATCGACGAGTACATCTCGAAGTCGACGAAGTTGACGGCCGACAGCCTCCCACACTGACCGCGTTGCGAGGCGTGCAACTCTTGCGAAGCTGATGAAATAGTTGTGCTAAACATCATTATTATGATATAAAACCATCTCTCAGCTGGTATGTCATCCACCTACGCATCGACAACCACTGTCGCATCGAACACGAGCACCGAACTGACTCCAGTTCACTGGACTGCCCTCGGTCTGACCGCCATCACGGCCGTGACCCACCTGTACCTGTTCGTCACCGACGACTGGCTTCCCTTCCTGTTCGCCGGCGCGGGGTTCCTGGGTCTCATCGGGGTACTCGTCGCGCTACCGGGCTACCGACGTCCCAGTTACGTGGTCGGCATCCTGTTCACGGCATCGCAAATCATCGGCTACCTGTTATTTCCGATGGGACCGCTCTGGCTTGGCGTTCTCGACAAGGCCGTGCAACTCGCGCTCGTCGTGACGTTCGGCTATCTCTTCGTTGCCGATACGCGACGCCCCGCTGCAATCGACACTGAAGCGGCCGTGAGGGGGTGACGAGACGTGTACCGACGAACCTACCTACGGACTGCGGGACTGCTGGGCCTCACGACACTCGCTGGTTGTGTCGCCGCAGGGGCCGGAGAGTCGTCGTCTGTGAAGACGGCCGAACCGATGCTCCCAGTCGAACCGGACTATGGCGACTGGTTCGAGAACGTCAGTAACTACGACGGGACCACCGACCGACGTGGGGAGTCCGAGGTACTCGTCCACGTCGGCACGAAGGCTAACATGGGTTCCTTCGGGTTCGGTCCGGTCGCAGCCGCCGTCTCTCCCGGGACGACAGTCGTCTGGGAGTGGACCGGTAAGGGCGGCAGTCACAACGTCGTCTCGGAGGACGATGCGTTCGACAGCGGACCACTCGCCGCCGCCGCCGGCCACCGCTACACCCATCGATTCGACGACGTGGGAACCTATCGCTACGTCTGCGAACCCCACCGAGCGATGGGGATGCGTGGCGCTGTCGTCGTGGTCGAAGATTGAATCTGAGTTGGAGTCGGGGGGTGTGAGGTAGATTTGAACCTCAGTCGCTGACGCTCCCGAGTTCAATCTACCTCGTTGCAACTCTCATAGAAAACGGGTCGTCGCGGACGCGAAAGAGAAACGTCGTCTCCGCGGGAACGTTGTCGACCGAACAGATTCGTTCGAGGTCGCTCATTGGACTCTCGTTGGTGTGGTGTGGAAAATCTCCTTCGGAAGCGGTCAGCGAGGAGACGAGACGCGGGGTGGCCGTGCTTACTCGAGGTCGAAGCGGTCGAGGGTCATCACCTTGTGCCACGCGTCGACGAAGTCGAGCACGAACTTCTCCTCTGCGTCGTTGGTGGCGTAGGTCTCTGCGAGTGCACGAAGACGGGAGTGCGACCCGAAGATGAGGTCCGCACGGGTGGCCGTCCACTCGATTTTACCGGTGTCGCGGTCACGGCCCTCGAACACGCCGTCGGACTCCGCCGGTTCCCACTCCGTGCCCATGTCGAGCAGGTTCACGAAGAAGTCGTTGGTCAGCGTCTGCGGTTCGTCCGTGAAGACGCCGAGGTCCGACCCTTCGTACGTCGCACCCATCGTTCGCATGCCACCGACCAGCGCCGTCATCTCTTCGGGCGAGAGGTCCAGCAGGTCTGCCTTGTCGAGGAGCAGTTCTTCTGCCGGTCGGTCGGCGTCGTCTGCGAAGTAGTTACGGAAGGCATCGCCGTCGGGTTCGAGCGCGTCGAAGGAGTCGACGTCCGTCTGCTCCTGTGTGGCGTCGGTGCGTCCCGGTTCGAACGGGACTTCGACGTCGTATCCGGCGTCCGCCGCCGCCTGCTCGACTGCGGCACACCCACCGAGGACGATGAGGTCGGCGAGCGAGACTCGAACGTCGTCGGACCGCGAACCGTTGAAGTCCTCCTGAATCTCTTCGAGGGCCCCCAGCACCGTCTCCAGTGCTTCGGGTTCGTTCACGTCCCAGTTTCGCTGGGGTTCGAGGCGAATCCGGGCCCCGTTTGCGCCACCGCGCTTGTCGCTGTCGCGGTACGTGGACGCCGACGCCCACGCAGTCTTGGCCAGTTGGGAGATGGAGAGTTCCGAGTCGAGAAGCTCCGCTTTGAGTTCTGCAATCTCCTCGTCGCCGACCAGTTCGTGGTCGACTTCGGGGAGTGGGTCCTGCCACAGCATCTCCTCGTCCGGAACCTCTGGACCGAGGAATCGGGACGGCGGGCCCATGTCACGGTGAATCAGTTTGTACCACGCCTTCGCGAAGGTCTTCTGGAACTCGGCGGGGTTCTCCTGGAAGCGCTCGACGATTTCCCGGTAGTCGGGGTCACGTTTCAGAGCGATGTCCGTCGTGAGCATCATGGGCGTCACCTTCTCCGACGGGTCGTGGGCGTCCGGCACGGTGTCGTGAAGTTCCTCGCCTTTCGGCGTCCACTGCCACGCACCGCCGGGGCCTTTCTCCGGTTCCCACTCGTAGTCGAGCAGGTTGTCGATGTAGCCCATGTCCCACTTGACCGGCGCCTCGGTCCACGGTCCCTCGATACCACTGGTAATCGTGTCGGGACCCTTCCCAGAACCGAACTCGCTCTTCCAGCCCAGACCCTGTTCTTCGATGGGTGCCGCTTCCGGTTCGGGGCCGAGGTTCTCGCCGGAGTCAGCACCGTGGACCTTCCCGAACGTGTGACCGCCGGCGATGAGGGCCGCCGTCTCCTCGTCGTTCATCGCCATTCGACTGAACGACTCTCGGATGTTCTTCGCCGACGCGAGGGGGTCCGGTTGGCCGTCCGGCCCCTCCGGGTTCACGTAGATGAGGCCCATCACGGTTGCGCCGAGCGGTTCTTGGAGTTCGCCGTCGTCGCTGAAGCGCTCGGAGGCCTCCATCTCGTTTTCGGGGCCCCAGTAGACGGACTTGTCCGGTTCGTAGGCGTCCTCACGGCCGCCGGCGAAACCGAACGTCTCGAAGCCCATCGACTCCAGTGCGACGTTGCCGGCCAGCACCAGCAGGTCGGCCCACGAGAGCTTGCGGCCGTACTTTTGCTTGACTGGCCAGAGCAGTCGGCGTGCCTTGTCGAGGTTCGCGTTGTCGGGCCAACTGTTGAGTGGTGCAAAGCGCTGTGTCCCACCTGCCGCGCCGCCGCGCCCGTCGCTCGTTCGGTACGTCCCGGCGCTGTGCCACGCCATCCGAATGAACAGCGGTCCGTAGTGGCCGTAGTCTGCTGGCCACCACTCCTGGGAAGTCGTCATCACCTCCTCGATATCTGCCTTCACGGCGTCGAAGTCGAGCGTCTGGAATTCCTCGGCGTAATCGAAGTCCTCGTCCATCGGGTCCGCTGGTCGGGCGTTCTGGTCGAGAATCTCCAATTTCAACTGGTTTGGCCACCAGTCATGGTCGGAACCAATCATCATCCCGACGTTCACGCTTTCCTATGTTAAGATTGTCTAAGTCGGAAAACAAGTTTTAGTTCCAGAATGAAGTCTCTGTCCTAGACCAAGCAATCTACCGGAAACAGGAAATATAGTCAGTTAACGACGTGTACTCGCGATTGAAAGGTTGGGACGCACCGCTCACGGGTGTCGGTTTGAGGAGAACTCGTCGCGGCGCGATGAAAACTACCGTTTGGTAGTGTCGTTTTCAGGAGAAGTAGCGAGAGGTAGATTTGAACAACGCGAACCTCGCTCTGCTCGGTTCTCTCGTTCAAACTACTCCGAGCTATGACGCCGACCTCGGTGGGTCACACCGAGACGAGACTCGGCGTTCAGGAGTCGAGGTCAGCAAAAACATAGCGGGAGGTAGATTTGAACTACCGATCTCCGGGTTATGAGCCCGGCGGAATCTCCTGGCTATCCCATCCCGCTAATTCATCAAAAGTCGCGTTTACTGTTAAGGCTTCTGTTTCGCTAGCCGTGTGGCAATTTTCACCGTGAGTCACGGTGACTCGAAGCCGACCCGATTCGCCACGTGAAGAGGCTCTCAGCGACGTAGTTCAGGAACATCGACGCGCCGATTGCGATGGGGAGTGGGATGAGTTGCCACAGGTCGATGCCACCGACCGGAATGGTCAGTTGAACCTCTCTGAGGAGGCGGACGACGAGCACCTGCACGACGAGTCCACCGCTCCTGACGAGATTCGACTTGAGGAACCGACGAACCTTCGCCACGACGTGGTCCGACCCCGCGTCCGCGAAGGTCCACCGGTCGTTGATGACGAACATCACGACGATGGCGACTTCGGCACCGACGAGTTTGGCCACCTCGCCGACGACGCCGAACAGGACGATGAGTAGACTGCTCACGGTCAGGTCGAACACCGCGCCGACGGCCCCCACCGAGGCGAACTTCCCGAACCGAGCACCCGAGACGAGTGCAGAGAGGCGGTTAGTCATCGGTGACCTCTGGCGAGACGTCGTCGATGAGGGTCCGCTGGTCGTTTCGAGCGGCGATGAAGGCGTGGAGTCTGTCCTCTCGAATCGTCCGTGCTCGGTGGCGCGAGCGAAGGAGGCCACGGGCCATCTTCAGCGTCGTATCGACCGGTGAGACGGTCGAGTTCGGTTGGTCTTCCCAGACGACGGGGACTTCCGCGATACAGTGGTCGAACGCCCCCGAGACGGCGACGAGTTCGATGTCCCACGCGAATCCGGGTTCGTAGAGGTGCATTCGGACGTCGTCCCACGCCTCGGCGGTGATGGCCTTGGCACCACACTGGTAATCGTACAGCGGAACCTCGGTGAGGTGGCGCGCCAACCACGCGAAGCCATCACCGAGATACCGGCGAGCGACCGTCTGGTGAGAGGCGACGGTCGAATCCGGGTGTCGCCGCGACCCGACCGCGAGGTCGGCACCCTGATAGATTGCGTCGACGACGTGTGCCATCGACTTCGCTGGCGTACTTCCGTCGGCGTCTGCGAAGGAGAGAATATCGGTGTCGAGTGCCTCGAACCCGGCGGTGATGGCCGCACCTTTCCCTCGGCGGGCATCGACAGGGTTCACCTCAGCGAGCGGGTGGAGCGCGTCGAGAGCGTCGAGCGTCTCCGGGAGGGGCGCGTCGAGTTCGACCCGTACGACGTCGGGGTCGAGCGCCTCGACGAGCGCCTCGACGTACGGAACCAGACGGTCGGGGTCAGGCCGATAGGCTGGCACCACCACCCCGACTGACTGCATCATGCACGTCAATTCTTCCAAGGGGGTAAAAAGCAAACCGCTCTGTCTGCATCGCTCATCACAAAACGTATTGTGTCGGCCGAACCTTCCTCGGGCAGATGGAGTACGCCCTCGTGGTCCGTTGGCTGGTTATGTTCGCGGCCCTCTGGGCAGTCGGCCTCCCGCTTTCTGCCCGTCTGTTCCGCCGCCTCCCCGGTCACGGCGCTGGATTCACACTCCCCGTATCGCTCGTCGTCGTGACCCTCCCGGTCTACTACGTCGGCCACGTCTGGTTCGGTCCCGCAGCGTTGCTCGTCGGCCTCGGCGCCCTCGTCGCCGCCTCGGTAGCGAGTGGCCTCGACCGAACAGCACTCCGTGACGGGGAGGTCCGTCTCGCGTCGGACCTCGACATCGACAGACGCGCAGTCGCGGAGGCAGTGGCAGTCTTCGCTCTCGCGTTTCTGTTCGCCGTCGGCCTCCGAGCGCTCGACCCGGCAGTCCACGCCGGCGGGGGTGAGAAGTTCCTCGACTTCGGCCTGCTGAAGGCACTCTCCCGCGCCGCGGTGCTCCCACCCGAAGACATGTGGTTCGCCGGCGAACCGGTCCGCTACTACTACGGCGGCCACCTCGTGTCGATACTGCTTGCGTGGCTCTCGGGGACTGAAGCCGAATTCGCCTACAATCTCGCACTCGCCGGGTTCTTCGGCATGCTCGTCACCGCAGCGTTCGAACTCGGCCGCGGCATCTCCCGTGCGACCGGTTCGAGTGGCCGCCTCGGTGGTGTCCTCGCCGCGTTCTTCGTCGGATTCGCCAGCAACCTCGTCACGGCGGGGCGGTTCGCCCTGCTCGGACTGCCCGAGAGCGTCCAACGCCCAATCGCAGAGGCCGTCGCCGAGCGCTCTCGATACAGCGTCTCGCAAATTCTCGCCAGCGCCGCCGACTTTTCGTACTGGGACGCGAGTCGTGTCATCCCCGGCACTATCAACGAGTTCCCGCTGTTCGCGTGGCTCAACGGCGACTTACACGCGCACATGATGGGGACGCCGTTTTTGCTCCTCGCTGCTGGCCTCGCGTTCGCATACTTCCGGACGCCCGAAGACGCAGTCGGTGAACGACGTCTTCTCGTGGGCGTCACCGCCCTCGTCGGTGGCCTACAAGTCGTCGTCGACACGTGGAGTTTCCCGTCGATATTCGGCGTCCTCTTCCTCGGGATGGTCTTCGCACCGGCACGCCCGTCGACGCTCGTCCCCGGGAGCAGGTGGCTGAGGCGATTCACAGACCGACGGCCAGTCACCCGTGAACTGTCGAGACTCGCCGGAACGACTGCCGTCGTCGCCGTCGCCGGTGGCGTGGCCGTCGTCCTCGCGATGCCCTTCATCCTCGGCAGTGTCGCAGGCGGTGGGAGTACACGGACTATCGAGATTCTCACGCCGGACCAACGGAGCGGATTCGGCGCACTCGTCCTCGTCCACGGCGCGTTCCTCGGTGCGTTCGCCGTTCACTACGTCCAACAACTCGGCCCACGGCGCATCCTACCTGTTGTCGGCGGGTTCACGGCGGTGGCAATCGTGGCCGCCATCCACTCGTTTGCGGCCCTCGCACTCGTCGTTCCGCTCGTCCTCGTCGGATGGGTCGTCCTCAGACTCACCGACGACCCGCGTTTCGATACGGTGCTCGTCGTCGCGGGTGCGGGCCTCGTGATGCTTGTCGAAGTCGTCTTCGTGAACGAACAGGCCGGGCCGGGGCGGATGAACACCGTGTTCAAGACATACATGCAGGTGTGGGTGCTGTGGGGCAGTGCGATGGGGTCGGTCCTCGCTGGATTCGTCCGCGACACGGCCGACGCGAGTGACCTGTCGCTTCCGTCCGTCGACTTCCACGTCCGGGCAGACGCAGTTCGAGCCCTCGGCGTCGTCGTCGTCGTCCTGTTCGTCGCGTCGACGTCCGTCTACGCCGGCCTCGCCGTCGCAGACCACACACAGACGCCTCGACAGGAAGTGACACTCGACGCGACGGCCTTCGCAGAGTGGTATCACCCGAACGAGTCGACGGCGATTACGTGGTTAGACGAGAACGTCGACGGGAATCCGACCATCCTCACCGCTCCCGGAACGAAGTGGTCGGGGACGGTGGACGACAAACGAGAGTACGTCATGTACGCGTGGCGCGGGAATCCCGAGTCGAGTCTGACGGGCGTGCCGACAGTCGCCGGGTGGGCACACGAAGTCGGCTATCGGGGCCCCGAGGCGTACTACGGCCGAGTACGTGACGTCGACGCGATGTACGTGGGCAACGAATCGACGCGGACGCGCCTCGTCAGAGAGTACGACGTGCAGTACGTCTGGGTCGGCCCCGGCGAACGCGCCCGCTACGGAGAGATAGAGACTGACGTCCCGTGGTTGACACCGGTCCACCGCTCCGGGTCTGTCGTCGTCTACGAAGTAGAAGAAGCGAGCCTATAGTAGCGTTTGCAAGTCAGTGCATACGCAACCGTACGCAGCCGTGCGATTGGATGTGTATCCAGTTGCAGACGCTACGATACCTCAGGCCGCCTGACCGCTCTTCCGGACGACTTCTATCGCTTCGGCGTCGACGCCCTCGGTTTCGAGCCAGTGAGGGACGTACTCGCGTTTCTCGAAGGCTTCGCGCTCGTCTTCGGTGCCGACGGTGCACCACAGTTGGACGCGGTCCGGGCCGTGCCAGTCGCCCTGCCGGTCGATGGAGAAGCAGATGTACTCTTCACCGTCGTATTTGATGACGCCGTCGCGCCGAACTCCGGGGTCGCCGTGGATGATGAGCTTCTTCATGTGCCGGGATTGGCACAGTCACCGCTTAATCGCTTCGGCTTCGGGCGTGGAACCGAGCAATCGAATTTCTTGTTTCGCCCGCGCGTGCTACTCGCGTCGTGACCGGCCGTCACCGGAATGCTCGTCGCCTGCCCACACGTACCACAGGGGGTGAACTGGGCTTCGAGAGCGGGTCTGGCGGCCGCGGCGAACCAAACGGGTTTTAACGGGCGACACCAAACCCATCCTCAAGGTCGATATCTATGCAGATGCCACGCCGTTTCAACACGTACTGCCCTAACTGCAAGGGTCACCACGAACACGAAGTCGAGAAAGTCCGCAAAGGTCGTCCGACCGGCATGAAGTGGAACGCCCGTCAGACTCGACGCGGCAAGTCCACCATCGGTAACGCCGGTAAGTTCTCCAAGGTTCCCGGTGGAGACAAACCGACGAAGAAGACGCACCTGAAGTACATCTGCTCAGACTGCGGCAAGGCCCACATGCGCGAGGGCTGGCGAGCAGGCCGTCTCGAATTCCAGGAGTAAACACATGGCAGGAAATTTCTACAAAGTCGCGTGCAGTGATTGCGAGAACGAACAGATAGTCTTCGGAAAGGCCTCCTCGGTCGTCAACTGTGCCGTCTGCGGGACGACCCTCGCCACGCCGACCGGCGGCAACGCCGAGTTCCACGGTGAGGTCGTCGAGACGGTCGAACGTCGCGAGACCGACGAACTTGAGGCGTAACGTCCTGGAGGACTTCTCATGAAGTACAGCGGATGGCCTGACTCCGGCGAACTCGTCGTCGGGAAGGTAGACGACATCACTGACTTCGGTGTCTTCGTCGACCTCGAAGAGTACGAAGACAAACGTGGGCTTTGCCACATCAGCGAAGTCGCGAGCGGATGGATCAAGAACGTCCGCGACCACGTCCGCGAGGGACAGACCGTCGTTGCCAAAGTGCTCGACGTCAACGAGAGTTCGCAGCAGATAGACCTCTCTATCAAGGACGTCAACGAGCACCAGCGCAAAGAGAAGATTCAGGAGTGGAAGAACGAGCAGAAGGCGGACAAGTGGATGGCTATCGCCTTCGGCGAGGAAATCGACGACGAACAGTACGGCGCAATCGCTAACGCCGTACTCGCCGAGTTCGAATCGCTCTACGACGGGTTCGAACAGGCCGCCATCCACGGCACCGAAGCGCTCGAAGACGTCGACCTAGAGGACGACGAAATCGACGCTATCGTCGACACTGCACGCCAGAACGTCTCGGTGCCGTACGTCAACGTCACCGGTTACGTCGACCTGCGCTCACCCGCGGGCAACGGCGTCGACGACGTCAAAGAGGCCCTGAAGGCCGCCGAAGGTGGCGACGAAGTCTCAGACGAAATCGAACTGACTGTCACGTACGTCGGTGCACCCGAATACCGCATCAAGGTGAAAGCACCCGACTACAAGACTGCCGAGTCGGAACTCGACGCGAGCGTCGCCCGCGCCCGTGAGGTCATCGAAGCGGCCGGTGGCACCGCGGCGTACCACCGCGAACGAAGCGGCGACGAGGAGTAATGAAATCTGACATCCGGGTGTGTAGCGTGTGGCGCGACTGCCACGAACGCCCGGTGTACACGCTCTCTTCTGTCTGTCCGGAGTGCGGCGCATCCACGGAGAACAGCGCGCCCGCTCCGTACAACCCCGACGACACCTACGGTGAGTACCGCCGTGCGCGCAAACGGCGCGTCGCGGACGAGTAGCCACGACGGATTCGGCTACCGACGCCCTCTTTACCGGTGCGTTCGGCACTACGTGCATGGACGACATCGAAATCGAGGCTGTCGCAGAGGCTGACCTCACCGACCCCGTCTTCATCGAGGGACTGCCGGGCGTCGGGAACGTCGGAAAACTCGCCGTCGAGCACCTGCTCGAAGAGTTCGAGGAGGCCACGCTGGTCCGCCGCATCTACGCCGACGTGTTCCCACCGCAGGTGGGTCTCGACGACGGCGTCGCCGAGTTGACCCACGCCGAGATACACGCCGTCGAGACGCCGGGTGACGGTCCGGACCTGCTCTTGCTCACCGGCGACCACCAAGCACAGTCGAACGAAGGCCACTACCACCTCACGGACGTCTTCCTCGACGTCGCCGAGGAGTTCGGTGTCGAGCGACTGTTCGCACTCGGCGGCGTCCCGACTGGCGAACTCGTCGACGAACCGTCGGTCCTGGGTGGCGTCACCAGCGAGTCGCAACGCGAGACGCTCGAAGACGCGGGCGTCGAATTCCGTGAAGGCGAACCTGCCGGCGGTATCGTCGGCGTCTCCGGCCTTCTGCTTGGCCTCGGTGGGCGTCGTGGCTTCGACGCGGCGTGTCTGATGGGCGAGACGAGTGGCTATCTCGTAGACCCACAGAGCGCACAGGTCGTCATCGAAGTGCTGCAAGACCTGCTGGACTTCAGCGTCGACTTCGAGGCGCTCGAAGACAGAGCAGAGGAGATGAAGGAAGTCGCCGCGAAGATTCAGGAGATGCAACAGCAACAACAGGGCATCGCGAGCGACGACGACCTGCGGTATATCGGCTAACCGACTCGAATTTCGGCGTCGGAGTCGACGCGCGAGGCGTTACGCCTCGATGATGTCGTCGTCTTCGAACTCGGAGATGGTGAGCGTCCCGTCGAGTGACGTCACCGCTCGTCCGCCGACCTGAATTCGTTTGTCGACTTTCACACGGACGAGACTCGGCCGGTCCACGAAGTGACCCTGTTCGAAGCGGAGTTCGTCGGGCATCGAGTCGAACGCACCCATCTGGCGGAGATACGCCCCGCAGGCCCCGCTCGCGGTACCGGTCGCCGGGTCTTCGGGGATGCCGACGCCGGGGGCGAAACAGCGGGCGTGGAGCGTCGAGTCGCCATCGAGGGTGTCGAACGTAAACGCGTAGATGCCCGCCGCCTCGTGCTCTGTGGTGAACTCGTCGATGGCGTCGAGGTCAGGAGAGACCGAAGACAGGTGTTCGAGGAAGTTCACCGGGACGAGGACGAACGGGAGACCCGTCGAAGCGAGCGCAATCGGGAGGTCCGCACCGACGTCGCGGAGTGCGGCCACGTCGACGCCGAGCAGGTCGGCGACTCGGTCGTACTCGACGTCGAGGGGGCGAACCGTCGCCGCATCCTGTGACATCCAGATTTCGCCGAGTTCGCCCACCTCGATGTCCAGCGTCCCCACGTTCGTCTCGAGGGTGTGGCTTCCTGGTTCGAGAGCGCGTTCTGCCGCGAGGTGAGCGTGGGCCGCAATCGTCGCGTGTCCACACAGGTCGATTTCCTCCGTCGGCGTGAAGTACCGGATGCGACGGTCCGCCGAGGGCGACGAACAGACGAAGGCCGTCTCGCTCGCGCCGAGTTCGGCCGCGATAGCGCGCATCTGTTCCGCGTCGAGGCCGTCGGCGTCGGGGACGACACCGGCGACGTTTCCGGACAACGGTTCGGTCGTAAATGCATCGACGAGAAGGGCGCGTCGGCGGTCCATGAGAGTGCGCACTGCCCGTGAGTGTATCAAACCCGTGGGTCGTGAGTCACAATCTATCACCGAAGGAGGGTGAGAAGAAGCGGGGGCGCGAGAACCGACCTACGCGCGAGTCCAGCGAACGCGACTCTCACGAGACGCAGCGCCGTTCCCCTGCATCACTTCTCGCATGTTCATACAGGCGGGACAACCGACGATTTCGTCCAGGTCGTTGCCGAAGACGCGAACGAAATCTCGGGACACGAACTCACCACAGTTACCACACGTGTGCATTCCTTTTCACCTACGAATTCGGATACTCACCAATCCTACATAACTATGTGTCTTGTTAGCACATGTTATGATTTGCCTGAAACCCCGTGAGTCCCGGTTAATGGCATCTTAATGAACAATTTCTCCGTGTTGTGACGCTCCCACACGGTCGGGACGAGACGTACAGATTAAAGGGAGTCAGGCCCCCCACTACGGACGGTGAACAGAAGTCATGGGCGACCTCCCCGACGAATTTAAGTGCACCATCACAAACTGGGAGTACATTTACGGACTCTGTCGTGACGTCTCGGACGACGTCAAGTCCTCAGAGTTCGAACCCGAAGTCATCGTCGCGCTGGCACGCGGCGGTTGGTTTGCGGGACGCTGTATCTGTGACTTCGTCGGTCTCGACGACCTGACGAGTCTCAAGATGGAGCACTACGTCGGTACTGCCCAGAAGTCGAACGAACCGGAAGTCCGCTACCCCATGCCAGAGGGGAGCGTCGAAGGCAAAGACGTGCTCATCATCGACGACATCGCCGACACCGGCGGGTCTATCGAACGGGCCTACGAGTACGTGACCGACCGAAACGCAGGTGAAGTCCGCACGGCGACGCTTCAACTCCTCCAGACGAGCGAGTTCGAACCCGACTACGTCGGTGAGCGTCTCGAAGAGTGGGCGTGGGTCGTCTATCCGTGGAACTTCATCGAAGACATGATCGACCTCGTCTCGGGCGTCATGTCGAAGGCCGACGAAGAGACGTTCGAGTTGGACGACATCCGTCACTACCTCTCTGAGTACCACGACGTAGACCGTATCGAGATGGAGATTGCCCAACCCGACCGGATGACAGAAGTCATCCAAGAGATGGAGCGACGTGGCGTCGTCGAATCCGCCGGCGACGGTGCGTGGCGCCTCCTCGACAACGACGGCCTCGGTGCCTGAACCGTCTCCGTCGTCTCAATTTCCCCAATTTCGACACGCGCCCCGGACATCCACGCAGTTCTCTTCGGGACGGAAGCGAAACGTTGGTGAGCGTGACATCCGTCGCCACGAGTATGTCGTCACTTCTGTCTATCTTCGTCACGGCACTCTTGCCTATCCTCACCATCGGCGCGGTGGGGTTCGTGCTGGGTCGCTTCCGCGACGTCGACCCGGACCCGCTCAACACCGTGACGGTGTACGTGCTCGCGCCAGCACTCGTCTTCTACAGTCTGGCGACGACCGAACTCGCGGGGGCGACGCTCGCGACTATCACCGGGTCCGTCGTCGTCTACCACGTCGTGATGATTCTCGTCGCCGGCGGCGTCGCTCGACTCCTCGGCATCTCCGAACCCCTCCTCGGCGCACTCGTGCTCGTCGCGGTGTTCCCCAACTCCGGAAACTACGGCATCCCCGTCAGTTCGTTCGCCTTCGGTGACACCGGGCGCTCGACGGCAGTCGTCTATCTCGCGGTCCAGAGTGTCCTCATCTACACACTCGGCGTCTACATTGCCGGGCGTGGCGCGTCACGTGACGACGACGGCCCCGCAGCGTGGCGTGTGGGCATCTCCCGCGTCCTCAAGATTCCCCTCGTCTACGCCGTCGTCGCCGCTCTCGCCGCACGGTGGCTTGGCGTCGTCCCGCCGACGAGTCTCCCTGCCATGCAGACGCTGAAACTCGTCGGCGACTCCTCGATTCCGGTGATGCTCCTCATCCTCGGAATTCAACTCGCCGGGGCTGACCTCGGGTCGACACTCAGAGAAGTCGGCCTCGTCGCGGTGTTGAAGATGGCCGTCGCGCCGGCAGTCGCCGTCGGCATCGCCCTCGTCGCCGGGTTCGGGGACCCTGTCGTCGCCCGCACGTTCGTCCTCGAATCCGCGATGCCCGCCGCCGTGACGCCGCTCATCCTCGTCGGCGAGTTCGGCGACACCGAAGTCGGTGGGGCGATTCCCGTGGCCGAGTTCGTCTCTGCTGCCGTCTTCGCGACGACGCTCCTCAGCGTGCCGATACTCTCGGTTCTCATCTTCCTCCTCGACGCGGGCGTCGTCGTATAGGCCCAGATTCGTCACACAGACCGCACGAGATATCGGGCAGGCGTGTGGGCTACGGAGACAGCGCTCGTGGACCGAGTGTCGTGCAGAATAAGTGGATTGAACGCGACGTTAGTCGTCGCTGCTCACGTTTCGCGCGGATGCCTTCGACGAAGTCGGTTTCGCCGAGAGGTTCTTCCGCCGAGCGTCCAGTTCGGAGAACCCGTAGACGAGGCCCACGAGCGTGAGAATCCCGACCGGAAGCAACACGAGCGGTGTGACGTTCGTTGCACCGTACAGGAAGTACACCACGATGGTGGCGAGGAGCACGGTGAACGCGTAGTACATCTGTGTCCGGACGTGGTCGATGTGGTCCGCCCCTGCGAACGTCGACGCGAGGACGGTCGTGTCCGAAATCGGCGAACAGTTGTCACCGAAGATGGCACCGCTGAACATGGCACCGATGGCGACAGCGATGAAGCTCGGGTCGTTCCCACCAATCGTCCACGCCAACGGGATGACGATAGGCGTCATGATGGACATCGTCCCCCACGACGTCCCGATGGCGAAGGAGATGAACGCCGAGGTGATGAACACGACGACAGGCACCATCATCGGCGAGACGACGCCCTCCGCATACTGCGTGACGTACGCCCCGGTTCCCAGTGCACTCGCGACGGCACCGATAGACCACGCCAACACGAGGATACTGACTGCTGGGAGCATCGTCCCGAACCCATCGAGAACCGTCTCCATCGCCTGACCGAGTGACATGATGTCCTCGCTCAATCCGACGACGATGGCCATCGTCACCATCGCGAACGAGCCCCAGACGAGGGCCGTCGCGACGTCGGTGTTACTGACCATCTCGACGGGCGTTCGACCGGGTGCGTAGCCCATCATCGCCGCACCGCCGATGACGACGGAAACGAGCGCGACGACTGGCAGGAAAAACACTCGCAGCGGGGCATTGTTAGAGAGCGGTTCGCCCAGTTCGTCCTTGATGTTCTGGAGCGGTTGTGCGTCCTCCCGAATGACATTCCCCGTCCGCTGAGCGCGTGCCTCGGCGTCGAGCATCTCTCCGAAGTCACGTTGCGTGATGACGATGATACCGACCATCGCGATCGCGAGAATCGCGTACACGTTGAACGGGATACTCTGGATGAACGTCGCGGCAGCAGAGGGAGTCTCTGCCTGGATGCCGAGTTCTTCGTACTGGTTGGCGATGAGACCGATCTCGAAGGCGACCCAACTCGAGATACCGATAGTCGCGACCGGTGCGGCAGTCGAGTCGAGCAGATACGCCAACTTCTCGCGCGACATCTTGAGTTCGTCGGCGAGGTTCTTCATCGAACTCCCGACGATAGCGTTGTTCGCGTAATCGTCGAAGTTCCACAGGATGCCGAGTAACCACGTCGCGATACCGATTTTCCTGTGTGAGTCGATTCGTTTCGTCGCGAAGTTGGTGATAGCGATTGCACCCCCCAACCGCCAGATGAGTGCAATCCCAGCCCCAATCTGGAGCGTGAACACCAGAATCTTCGCGTTGAACGTGCTTCCACCGATCGAATTGACGATCCAATCGTACAACTGTGCGACACCTGTACCACCAGTGTAGATGATTCCACCGACCCAAACACCGATGAAGAGCGACAGCATCGCCCTGCGGGTTGCAACCGCAAGGACAATTGCCAACAGTGGTGGTACGAGCGACAGTACGCCGAATTCTGACGCCATGTCAATTGATTACATAGGACATTGTTAAAATATCTTATTGATGATCGGCTGTCACTATTCGGTGGCGTTGACCGGTCAGCACTGCTGAACACCGGTGGGACACGACGAAACTGGTTGGCACAGAGCCAGATTCACCGGTCACCAACCGGCGGGCCGAAATTCACGCACTGTCTCCTCGACGCGGGCGTCGTCGTCTGACTCCCGAATCGAACGTCGTCTCACGGTGTCTCGCCGTCGAACCACCGTTTCGCCACGATTTTGTGCGCTCTCTTCTACCTTCGAGTATGAAAATCGGATTTATCGGCGGCAGCGGTATCTACGAAGCACTGCCTCTGGAGAACACCCGTGAGGAACCAGTCGAGACGCCGTTCGGTGAACCGTCGACGACGCCCATCGTCGGCGAATTCGGCGACACCGGGCGCGAAGTCGTCTTCCTGCCGCGACACGGCCCCGACCACCAGCACTCGCCCACGACGCTCCCCTACCGTGCGAACATCTTCGCACTGAAGAAACTGGGCGTCACCCACATCCTCGCCAGTAACGCCGTCGGCAGTCTCAAAGAGGACCTGCCGCCGCAGACGCTCGTCGTCCCGGACCAGATTTACGACCGGACGAAACACCGCCCACTGACGTTCTTCGACGAGGGTATCGTCGTCCACCAACCGTTCGCCATGCCGTACGACGAAGAACTCGTCTCCATCCTCGCCGAAGCGGCCGAGGAAGCGACTGACGCCGACGTACAGGAAGGCGGGACCTACGTCTGCATCGAAGGCCCCTCGTACTCCACGAAGGCCGAGAGCGAACACTACCGCGCACAGGGATGGGACGTCATCGGCATGACCACCATCCCGGAAGCGAAACTCGCCCGTGAGGCCGAGATCGCCTACGCGACTATCACCGGCGTCACCGACTACGACGTCTGGAAAGAAGACAGCGAAGTCACCCTCGACGAGGTGCTGAAGAACGCCGCCGCCAACGAGGAGTCCATCAAGGAGACTGTCGAAGCGGCCATCCGCAAGATTCCCGACGACCACGAGACGGACAGTCACTCCGCGCTCGAAGGGACCATCAACACGCCCGACGAGGCCATCCCTGCCGAGACGAAGGAGAAACTCGCCCCGCTCATCGAGACGTACGTCGACTAATCGGTCGGTACCGGGGGCACTCCCCGCTCGATGTCCGTCGAGTACGGCGTCTCTCGGTGACTGACGTCACTGTCACTGCGTACACTTTCATAACCCCCCGTACAGTTCGTTAGGTCAATGAGTTCTTCAAAGAGAGTAAGAGTCAAAGATGTAATGTCCTCACCGCTGGAGACCATCGCGAAAGATGCCACCGTGATGGAGGCCGCCCAGCAGATGCGGGAGAAAGATATCAGCGCACTGGTCGTCCGGACCACGCCACGCGCGATTATCAGCAGTACGGACGTGCTCGACGCCGTCGCTAACGGTGAAGACGTCTCGAAGTTGCTGGTGACAGACGTGATGACCACCGACGTCGAGACTGCGACTCCGGACCTCTACATGGAGGAAGTTGCGGCGATGATGACCACCTACGGTATCAAACACCTCCCCGTCGTGGACGACGACTACGTCGGGATGATATCTTCGACTGACGTCACCGCTCACCTCTCGTAACGGCGACCCGCACACCCGGAGGTCTGTCGCTGTCGCCTCGTGGGAATCACTCGCGCAGTATTTTGGTTCACGGAACCAACTACAGGCATGTCTACAGAACCAACCACCTACCCCACGCTGGACTCGTCTGCGACCGCGTCCCGAGGAGAGAACTTCTACCTCCACGCGTTGTTGGGTGCCGTCGTCACCTTCTTCACTGCCATCATCCCCTTTTCGCCCGTCATCGGCGGGGCAGTTGCGGGCTACCTCCACGCAGAGGGGACGGACCGTGGGATACGAATCGGTGCGGTATCCGGACTCATGGCGTCGCTCCCACTGGTCGCGATATTCGTCCTCATGTTCACCGTCATGTCTATCGGGTCGTTCGTGACCGGTGAAGTCGCCGGACCCGTGTTCGTCATGGTGATGGTCGGCATCGTCTTCCTGTTGGTGGCGCTGTACACCGTCGGCCTCAGCGCCGCTGGTGGCTATCTCGGAGCATCGTACGCGGCGTCGCGGGCCGAGAAAGTAGCCGCGAAGGACGAACACCAGTCAGAGATGGACGAGACGGCCGTTGAAACCGACATCTCCGAACGCGACGAACCCACTGCCACCGAAGACGACGGGAGATAGACCGGGTCCATAGCTCAGTGCTCGCTGGTCGACCAGCAAGTGGAGAGACGCCACAGCGTACCGTCGTCAGTCGTCGGCAACCGCTTCGACTTCCTGCTCGGGTGCCCCTTCTTCGTCGCCGACGTCGTCGAACACGTCGGGATTACGAATCCAGAGGTCACCGAAGAGTTCGTCCTGCTTGAGGCGGACGACACTCCGGTGTGAGAGGAACAGGAGGGCGAGATACGTCGTCATCACGGTGTCGGCGACGTGCCGAATCTCGGCGAAGAGCACCTCGTCGCGGCCCTTCTCGTAGTGTTCTGTGAGTACCTCACCGACTTCCTCGACGACGTCTTCGATGTGTTCGTTGTGTGCGGTTCCCGTGACGTCGTCTTCCGTCGGTTCGCCGGCACCGCGCATCTCGCCGGGCGTATGGTAGTCGAGCGTCTGTGTCCCCCGAGAGTACCCACGCGGTGACTGGGAGGTGTCGTACTCGCGGCGGCGCTTCCACCACGACCCACGCTCGGCCTCCCGGAGTTCGTGGACGAGTTCGTCCAGTGTCTCGGGCGACCCGCGAGCGTGTTTGCGTTCGAGACGGCGGTCCATCTCGTCTTCGAGTGCGTCGATTGGGTCGAACCCGACGCCGTCGTCGCCGGGGTGCCCCTCGTCGCCACCGCCCTGCATAGCGAGTTCCCACGGTTCGAGTTCCGCCTCCTCCGGTTCGTCTGGCGCGAGCAGTTCGTCGGACTTCATCCGCAGGAGGACGCTCGCGTAGAATAGTGCCCGGCCAGTGGTCCGCAGGTCCATCGCGTCGAGTCGTTCGAGGAACGCGTCCGTCACGTCGACGATGTCGATGTCCCACGGGTCGATTTCGCCCTCTTTGGCGAGTTGCACGAGCAGTTCGACCGGTTCGACTTCGTCGTCGTCGGACTCCGAGACGTCGCCCGGGAGTACGTCGTCGACGGTGTCGGGTTGCTCGTCGGCGTCGAGGTTCGAGTCACCCGAAAACGAGAACGTCTCGCTGTCCTGTGACTCCTCGCGGTCACGCGAGAGGTTCAACGCCGGGATATCGTCAGTCATCCGCTGGGACCTCCGGTTTCTCTTCGTCGCCGCCACCGCCGTCGTCACCGTCGTTATCGTCGTCGCTGTCGTCGTCGCCGCTGTGGCCTCCGTCGTCGCTATCGTCGCCGTCGCCACGCTCGTCTCCGACCGCCGCGCTCGCGTCGTCGCCACCGAACTGGATACCAGTGACGGCGCTGACGTTGTCGCCTTGCATCGTCACACCGATTGCTCGCTCGGCGCGTTCGAGCAGTGCAGAGCGGTGTGAGACGACGACGAACTGCGCGTCTCCCGCCAAGTCGTCGACCATCTGGCCGACGCGTTCGGCGTTCGCGGCGTCGAGGAAGGCGTCGACTTCGTCCAGCGCGTAGAACGGTGCGGGGTTGTGTCGCTGGATGGCGAAGATGAAGGCGAGTGCCGTCAGCGACTTCTCGCCGCCGGACATCGCGTCGAGTCGCTGAATCGGCTTGTCGCCGGGTTGGGCCTTCATCGTCAGGCCCTCCTCGAATGGGTCTTCGGGGTTCTCCAGATGGAGGTGGCCCGTCCCGTTGGAGAGTCGCTCGAAGATGTCGGTGAAGTTCTCCGCGATGGCGTCGAACGACTCCATGAACGTCTGTTTCTTCTGTGACTCGTACTGCTCGATGCGTTCTTGGATGGCGTCGCGTTCTTCGACCAGCACGTCGCGTCGTTCCTGGAGGTCTTCGAGGGCCGCCTTCACCTCGTCGTACTCGTCGATGGCGAGCATGTTGACGGGTTCGAGTGCCTCCATCTCCTCGGTGAGGCGCTCGATTTCGGATTCGACGGTGTCGTGGTCGGGAATCTCGTCGGGGTCGTACTCGCCGACCTGCGACTGGAGTTCGTCGATTTCCCACTCGAGACGCTCGGCGGCAGACTGCAGACTCTCCACCTTGGATTCGACCGCGTTCACCCGGTCTTTCTTCTCGTCACGGGCGCTTCGTGCCTCGCGGAGTTCCTCCTGGAGTTCGCGCCGGTCTTCTTTCAGGTCGACCAGTTCCTCTTCGAGTTCCGCCACCGCCTCACGTTTCGCGTCGAGGTCATCCTCGCGCTCTTCTATCTTCGACTCGGCGTCCGCGATGGCTTCCTTCGCCTCTGCCTTGCGGTTCTGTGCGGCCTCGACCGTGTCGTGAAGGTCGTCTACCGCGTCCTCGGCGTACTGCTTTTCGAGTTGAACCTCGTTGAGACGCCCGTCGAGCGTCCCCATCCGGTCTTCGAGTTCGTCGATATCGGCACGAATCTCGTCGGCCTTCGCGGTGAGTTCGGGTATCTCCGAGTCCGCGAGTTCCTGTTCGATGTCCGCGATGTCGGATTCGACCGCCGCAATCTTCTCGTCGAACTCGGCAATCTCGTCGTCGAGTTCGGACATCTGCTCGTCGACCGACTCACGCTCTGACTGGAGTTCGTCCAGTCTGTCGTTCAGACGGTCGATATCGGCTTCCGCGTCCTCGATATCCTCCTCGGCATCTTCGATTTCGCCTTCTATCGCCCGAACTCTGTCCGCCGCGTCGGAGGCCCGTCCGCGGGCGTCTTCCAAGTCGTCGTCGATGTCGCGAATCTCGCCGTTGAGCGAGCGACGCTGGTCTTCGAGTTTGGTAATCTCCTTGGCGATGCGTTCGAGACGCCCCTCGCCGGACTTCGAGAAGGAGTATCGAGAGCCACCACCGGACCCGCCGGTCATCGCGCCGGAGCGTTCGACCAGGTCACCGTCGAGAGTGACCATCCGATAGTCGCCCATCAGGTCGCGAGCGGTCTGCATGTCCTCGACGACGAGCGTCGACCCGAGGACGTACGAGAAGATAGATTCGTATTGGCTGTCGTAGTCGACGAGGTTGCGCGCGAAGTCGACGACGCCGGGGTGAGAGGGCTTGCGCGGCAGACTCCGGTCGTCCATCTTCGTGATGGGGAGGAACGTCGCCCGCCCCGCGTTACGGGACTTCAGGTGGTCGATACAGGACGACCCCACGCCGTCGTCGTCCACGACGACGTTGGCGAGGCGGCCACCAGCGGCCGTCTCACAGGCTTTGGCGTACTCGCCGTCGACCGACCCGAGTTGGCCGACTGCGCCGTGAACGCCCGACATGCCAGCGTTGAGAATCGTCGTGACCGCTCGTGGCCACGAGTTGTCGCCGTCCGACCCGGCACGTGCTTCGAGACGGGCGTACTCGCTTTGCTTGCTCTGGAGTTCGTCGTTGACCTCCGAGAGTTCGTCTTTCAACTCGGACTTTTCGGCCTGTAAGTCCTCGATGATGCCGTCTATCTTTGCTTTGTTCTTCTCTGCAGTGTCGAGTTCGCTGTGCAGGTCAGACAGCGTCGCCCGCAGTTCGGGGATGCGTTCGTGTGCCGCCTCGATGTCCGCTTGCGTCTCGGAAATCTCGTTCGAGCGCCGCCGAGCGTCGTCGAGGAGGCGGTCTTTCGCACGCTGTCGGTCGTTCTTCTCGTCTTTGTACTCGCCGAGCGTCTCTTTGTTCGCTTCGAGTTCGGACTTCAGTTCGTCGAACTCGGTGTCGACGGAGTCGATTTCGGCCTGTACTTCGGAGAGTTCGACCTGTTTCGACTGGATGTCGCTTTTGACCGACGCCTTCTCGACTTTGATTTCGCGGATGTCGCCCGACAGGTCGTCTATCTTCTCCTGCTTGCGGTCGATGTCGACGAACGCCTTTCGGCGTTCGGCCTCGGCGTCGTCGCGTTTCTCTTCGGCCGCTTCGATGGCGTTTTCGAGGCGTGCGATGTCGCCTTTTATCTCCTCCATCTCCGACTTGATGCGGAGTTGTTCGTCCTCACCCTTGCGCTCGATTTCGTGGGTCAGGTCTTCGAGGTTCTCTTCGAGGCGGGTGACCTTCCCCTGACGCTCGTCGAGTTCTGCCTGGAGGCCTTCGAGGTCGGATTCGGTCGATTCGATGCGCGACTCCGTTCGCGACAGGTCGTCGCGCTTGTCTTCGAGTTCCGCCGCTTTCAGGTAGCCCTCGTACTCTTCTTTCTCGTCACGGAGGCCTTTGTACTCCAACGCCGTCTCGCGTTCGTCCGCGAGCTGGTCGAGGCGGCCTTCCTTCTCTTCGATGCGCAGGCCGGCCTCGTCGACGTGTTCTTGGACCGCCTCCAACTCCTCGAAAGCGGCGTCTTTCTTCGCGTCGAACTCCGCGACGCCCGCGATCTCGTCGATGATGCCCCGACGCTGATAGGGCGTCATGTTGATAATCTCGGTCACGTCGCCCTGCATGACGACGTTGTAGCCTTCGGGTGTGATGCCGGCCTGCGCCAGCAGGTCCTGAATGTCCGAGAGGTTGACCGACCGTTCGTTGAGGTAGTAGTACGAGTAGTAGTTGTCCGGCGTCTCCTTGACGCGGCGCTTGATGGTAATCTCGTCCACGTCGCCGACTTTGTCGGTGCCGGCGGCGTTGACGACCTGTGACCGGTCGAGCGCCCCCTCGGAGTTGTCGAGGACGACGGTGACGCTCGCCTCTTTGGGTTGTGCGACGCCCTCGTCGCTCCCGTCGGCGTGGCCGGGGTTGTAGATGAGGTCCGTCAGCTTCTCGGCGCGAATCCCGCGGGTGCGGGCGAGGCCGAGGGCGAACAGGACGCCGTCGATGATGTTCGACTTCCCGGAACCGTTCGGGCCCGTAACGACCGTGAAATCCTCGTAGAACGGGATACGGGTCGGCCGCCCGAAGCTCTTGAAACCGTCAAGAACGAGCTCTTTGATGTGCATGTGTTGGTGTTCACGCGGGCGACGCCCGCAAGGGGACGCGCCGCATGGACACAGGGCGCGTCTACGTCTGTCAGCGCCTCCGATTACGCGACGATGATGTCGTCGTCGGGAGCCTGACTTTCTTCTTCGTCAGCATCGTCGGCTTCGTCCGTTTTAATCTCATCGCCGTCGGCCGAGTGCTCCTCGGCGACGTCTTCGGAGACGGATTCGTCTGCCTGTTGCCAGTCGCCGCGGCGGCTTGCGGCGCGCGTGGGCACCTCCACGTCGTTCGCGTCTTCCATTTGTCGGAGCCGTTCCTTGGTTTCGACAAGTTCCTCGGTGAGTCCGTTCACCGCGGCCTGCAGCTCTGCAACCTTCGATTCAAGTTCCTCCACCCGATTACTCATGGGTAACATAGCCCCGCGCGTGAGACATAAATGTGCGTCAGACAATCACCGGAAATGTGATACGTGTGTGACTGGTCCCCCTGATTCGGCCGCCACAGGGGGCAAATGTCAGTCGTGGCCCGACTTCACGCGGAGGTCGTCGCTCGATTTTACGTGGTCAGTCGCGGTACGATTCGCTCGTCGTCGATCGGAAGTTCCGAACCTCTTCGAGGTACGATTCACGCGACCGTTTTCGCGATTTCGCGTCTCGGAGGTCGGCCATCGCCTCCGAATCGGTGAGGGCGTCGACGAGCATGCAAGCCGTGAGTTTGGCTGGGATGACGTACGCCATCTCCTCATCGACGACGCGGAAGTCGCGGGCGTGGACTGCGCCCTCGAACCCGCCAGTCCACGGGTGAATTCCGGGGACGAGTTGCGTGATGTCGCCCATGTCGGTCGACCCCGAGAGGTGCTGGTCGCCTTCGGTGATGGCGTCCGGTCCGACGATGTTTCGGGCGTTCTCGTCGTACAACGCTGCGAGCGTCTCGTTCGTCTGCAACGGCATGTAGCCGGGGTAGTCTTCGATTTCGACGTCGCCACCGACGCCCATCGCACCGGATGCGAGTGCCCGGTTGACCGACTGGTTCACCTCCGAGACGGCCTCGATGGACGCCGCGCGGACGTACGATTCCATGGTCACTTCGGCCGGAACGACGTTCACGCCGTCGCCGCCGCGCGTGATAATCGGGTGGACGCGAACGTGGTCCTCGTCGCGGAAGGTCTCACGCTGGGCGTGGACCGCGTTCATCCCGAGCATCGCGGCGTTGAGGGCGTTGATACCCTCTTCTGGGGCCGCGCCTGCGTGGGCTTCTTTCCCGCTGTAGGTGACGAACTTCCCGACGAACCCGTTCGTCGAGAAACTACTCGTGATGGTTCGGTCCGGCGTGTTGCTGCCGGCGTGCATCATCGCCGCGACGTCCCAGTCGTCGACGTAGCCGCGGCGGATGAGTTCCTGCTTGCCACCGAAGAACTCGATGTCGCCCGCGTCGAGGAGTTGCCGTCGATAGTCGAGGTCGAGGTACTCTTCGGCGGGGACGGCCACGAACTCGACTGTACCGTCGAGGTCGTCGACGACGCCGCTCCCGACGAGACCGATGGCGGACCCGACGAGGTGGGCGAGTTGGGCGTTGTGCCCGCATGCGTGGACCGCACCTGTTTCGGGGTCTGCGAGCGGGTGGTCGGGATTGACGAGCGCGTCGAGTTCGCCGAGGACGGCCGCAACGAACTCACCAGTCCCTGCCCGAGCGCGGGCCCCAGTAATCGCGAGTTCGGTCTCGACGTCGAGGTCAAGGTCTTCGAACATCGAGACGACTTTCTTCGTCGTCTCGACCTCTTTGTACCCGAGTTCGGGTTCGGACTGCACGTCTTTCGCGAAGGCGACGATATCGTCTGCACGGGCGTCGATGGCGTCGCAGACGCGTACTTTGAGTTCCTCGGTCATCTGGAATACGTGTCGAGAGGAAGTGTGACGTGATAAGTGGACCCGGCACCCGGGGCGAGTCGACTGAGAGTCGGACGACGTGACGTCGATAGCCGACCCCTCGCGCCCGTCCCGTTAGTCTTTAGCCTACCGCCGTCGAAGCGCGCCCAATGACTGCGCAAGCGCTCGAACAGCGCGAACTCGCGGTCGTCATCGGGTTGGAAGTCCACGTTCAGCTCGAGACGTCCACGAAGATTTTCTGTGGCTGTTCGACCGAGCCTGCTGAAGACGAGGAGCCGAACACTCGCGTGTGCCCGGTCTGTCTCGGCCTCCCCGGTGCACTCCCTGTACTCAACGAGAAAGCCGTCGAGTCGGCGGTCAAAATCGGCAAGGCGCTCAACGCCACGGTTGCCGAAGACACTCGGTTCCACCGGAAGAACTACTACTACCCCGACCTGCCGAAGAACTTCCAGATTACCCAGTACGACGCGCCCATCTGCGCCGACGGCACGCTGGAAGTGTCCGTCGAAGGTACTCGCCGGAAAATCGGCATCACGCGTGCCCACCTCGAAGAGGACCCGGGGAGTCTCCAGCACAAAGGCGGCAGCATCGACACCGCGGACTACACGCTCGTCAACTACAACCGCGCCGGCACGCCGCTGATGGAAATCGTCACGGAACCCGACTTCCGGAGTCCGCAGGAGACGCGCGCGTTCCTCGCCAAACTCGAAGAGGTGCTCGAATATCTCGGCGTCTTCGACGCCACCCGTGATGGCTCTCTCCGCATCGACGCCAACATCTCGCTCGTCCCCGCCGACGAAGTCGACGAAGACGGGTCTATCTCCGAGGAAGCACTCGCCGCGGCCAACCGCACCGAGGTGAAGAACATCTCCAGTCACAAGGGTGCAGAGAAGGCCCTCGCCTACGAAGTCACCCGGCAGAAGAACGCCATCAAGCGCGGCCGTGCCGTCGAACAGGAGACGCGCCACTGGGACGAATCCCGCGGCATCACCGTCTCGATGCGCTCGAAAGAAGAGGAAAAAGACTACCGGTACTTCCAGGAGGCTGACCTCCCGCCGCTTCAGGTCGCCCACTGGAAAGCGGAGATTCCGATTCCGGAACTCCCGGACGCCCGCCGCGAGCGATTCCAAGAGGAGTACGGCCTCGACGAGGAGTCCGCCTCGAAACTCACCTCGACCAAGGAAGTCGCCGACTTCTTCGAAGACGTCGCCGCCGAGTTCGACGCCGACCTGGCCGCGACGTGGGTCGCAGACAACCTGCTGGGCGAACTCAACTACCGCGACATGCTCATCACCGACGTGTCGGACCGCCTCGACGAGTTCACCCGCCTCGTCGAACTCGTCGCTGACGACGAGGTGACGACGAAGAACGCCGAAGAAATCGTCCTCCGGAAGATGCTCGACGAGGGCACCGACCCCGACACCATCGTCGACGAAGAGGGACTCGGCAAGGCCGACGACGACGAAATCGGCGGGTTCGTGCAGGACGCCATCGACGAGAACCCCGACGCAGTCGCCGACTACCACGACGGCGAAGGTGGCGCACTCAACTTCCTCGTCGGACAGGTCATGCAGAAGTCCAAGGGGAGCGCCGACCCGGGCACGGTGAACCAACTGCTCCGCGAGAAACTCGACGAATAATCCGACTGTTCGGGGCGGCGCGCGCCGCCTCGGTGGTCGTTCGCTTCTCCGACTCGTCCGATGCCGTCTAGTCCGTCTTGTGGCGGACGTACTGTTCGAACGTGACGAACTCCGTCGACCCGCAGGCGGCGCATTCGTCGGGCGCACTGTAGTGGTACGCACCCGATTCGCGTCTCACCGTCCCGGCGTACACCGAGTGGCATCCGTCACAGACGTATCGCTCTGGCAGTTCTGGTGTGTGCGACATAGGTCTCTATTGTTGCTCGAGGTACATGATACTAGCTTGCCAAAATCGCCGAGCACGCGACTGGTGACACCCCCCGGTCAGTCGTGAGTGAGGAGTATCGCCACCCCGTAGACGACGGCGAAGAACGACAGGATAGCTTCGGCCGTCGGGTTCGACGCCATCCCGCTCGAACCGGACTGGTAGACGACGTAGTACTCGCCGTCAACTTCGAACACGCGTCCTTCGCCCTCGTCCGCCCAGAGTGGTTCGTCCGTCCGTACTCGCTCCTGTCGAATCGCCTGTTCGGCGGCCGAGTCCGGATAGGTCGACAGCGACTGTGCAACGTCGTCGAGGGCACTCGCCGCGGAGACGCGTTCTGTCGAGAGGACGAACTGGCCGTCGTCCCACGTCGAGTTGTACGCGTAGACCCGGCCATCACTGTACGCGAGGTACTCCTCCTCGGTGGCGAGATAGCCCGACGTGCTCGAGACGATGGTGGGGTGGTCGACTTCGACAGTCCGATTCAACGTCAGCGCTTCCAGCGTGCAGTACCGCGTGTCTGCCGTCCCCCACCAACAGTCGAATCCGTCGATGCCGTGGTACATATCGTACCGTGCACCCTCGTCAGAGACCACCAGACGGTTCTCTTCGACGGTTATCTCGGCCGATTCGTACGTGTAGTCGGTGCCAGTCAGTTCGAGTGCTGGCCCCCAGAACGGGTTCGTCACGAGGAGGAGGGCGACGAGGAGGCGGCGGGTCTGCGGGGAGGGCAGTCGCATACTCACTCGCCACACTCCTGTAGAAAAGTCGTTTCGGCTGTCAGGTCGATGTCCGGGCCACTCAGTCGTCGTCCGCCGCTGGAACCGCGTCGTGGTCCAACACGCCTTCACGCCACGTGCCGGCGCGGAACCACGCGACTGCGACGACGAACGACACGACTGCACCGACGACATAGGCCCACCAGAGGCCTTCGACGCCCCACCCGAGACTGGAGACGGGGCCGAGGCCAGGGACGGTTACCGTCCACGTGAAGGCGACGACGATGGCGACGGGGACGCGGAATATCCATCGCGAGAGGAACGACAGCGCCATCGCGGCTTTCGTGATACCGGCCCCACGGAACGCACCCTGAATCACCATGACGGCACCGAAGAAGGCCCACGACGGAGCGACGATGCGGAGGAAGGTGATGCCCTCGTCGATGACGGCCTGGTCGTCGATGAACAGACGCATGGACTCGGCTGGGAACGCGACGACGACAGCGGCGGCAGTAAAGAGCATCCCCATCGTCGCCGCCATCGCCGTCCACGTGACAGATGCCGCCCGGTCGGGTGTTCTGGCACCCAAGTTCTGTCCGACGCCCGTCGCCGTCGCCTGTCCGACCGCCCCCGAAACCGACCACGAGACGGACATCAGACGAACGCCGATACCGTAGGCGGCAGTCGCGACTGGGCCGAACCGAGCGACGAACCCGGCCATGACGACGGCAGAGAAACTCCGTGCCCACCCGTCGAGCGTCGCCGGCGACCCGATATCGACGAGTTTCTTCAGGCGCGCCGGGTCGGGTCGTAAGTCGGCGAGATGGAGTTTGACCCCCCAGTCTCCGCGGAGCAGAATGTAGACGCCGGCTACCGTCGCGAACAGGCGTGCGACGAACGTCGCGATGGCAGCGCCGCGCGTCCCCATTCCGGGCACCGTGAGGTCGAGTCCAACGACGGAAATTGGCCCGGTTCCGAGGATGAGAATCGGGTCGAGGACGACGTTCAGCCCCGCCGAGACGACCATCAGCCACATCGCCGTCTTGGTGTCGCCCGCTCCCTGCAACGCAGCGCGGAACGCGAAGAAGAGGAACGTGAGCGGGAGCGACAGGAAGATGACTTCGATGTACGCGAGCGCCTCTGTGAACACGGCACCACGTGCGCCGATGAGCGTCAACAACTGGTGTCTGAAGACGAATCCGAACGTCGCGAGCGCGACGGAGACGGCGACGGTGAGGAGAATGGTCTGTCCGACGACGTGGTCGGCCTGCCTGTCCTCGCCCGCGCCGACGTGCTGAGAGACGAGTGCGATGGTCGCCGCGGTGATACCCATCGCCGTCGAGACGAACATCCAACTCATCGGGAACATGAGCGAAACCGCGGCGACAGCGTCCGCTCCGACACGGCCGACCCAGAACACGTCTGCGAGGTTGTAGAGTGTCTGGAGGAGGTTCCCGGCGACGAGTGGCCAGGAGAGCGTGAGGAGCTTCGGGGCAATCGCCCCCTCTGTCATATCGATGCGCGAATCGCTCGACACGTTCTGGAGGTTAGCGTGAATTGCGTTAAGAATGTGGGTCTCGAATTTCGTCCGTGCAGTGTGTTCACACCCGTCCAGTTTGGCAGTGTGTTCGACACAGATTCAGACAGGGTGTTCGACGCGGACTACTACACCTCTCACGCGCGGGGCGTGCGCGCTCTCGGTCGCGCACACCCACATATGCACGCGTTGAGGCTTCTACACCCTGAATTCGGGCACGAAAGGTTTAGGACTCCCCCCGACATATCGCCGGCCAATGAGTCGTGGCCCCGACCTCATCATTACAGAAAAGGACAACGCCGCGAGGCGTATCGCCGACATCTTGAGCGGCGAGACGGCCTCCGCAGAGCGAATGAACGGCGTGAACGTCTACAAGTGGGGCGGCAAGCGCTGTATCGGCCTGTCGGGTCACGTCGTCGGTGTTGACTTCCCTCCGGAGTACAACGACTGGCGTGACGTCGAACCGGTCGAACTCATCAGCGCTCCCGTCGAGAAACACCCCACTCAAGAGAACATCGTCGCTGCCCTCCGACGACTCGCCCGCCGTGCCGGCAACGTCACCATCGCCACAGACTACGACCGCGAAGGTGAACTCATCGGCAAGGAGGCGTACGAACTCGTCCGCGAGGTGAACGAAGACGTCCCCGTCGACAGAGTTCGCTTTTCGTCCATCACGGATCGCGAAGTGACAGAGGCGTTCGAGAACCCCGACGAACTCGACTTCAACCTCGCCGCCGCCGGCGAGGCACGGCAGATTATCGACCTCGTGTGGGGGGCCGCGTTGACGCGGTTCCTCTCGCTTTCTGCTCGCCAACTCGGTAACGACTTCATCTCTGTCGGTCGGGTGCAAGGGCCGACGCTGAAGCTCATCGTCGACCGCGAGCGCGAAATCGAGGCGTTCGACCCCGAAGACTACTGGGAACTGTTCTCGAACCTGACGAAGGACGTCGACGGGGCCGCCGAATCCTTCGAAGCCCAGTACTTCTACCTCGACGACGACGACACCGAAGCAGAGCGCATCTGGGACGAAGCGGCCGCCGAGTCGGCTTACGAGACGCTCCTCGGTGTCGATACCGCGGAAGTCACGTCGGTCAACCGCCGCACACGAACCGACACGCCACCCGCGCCGTTCAACACCACGCAGTTCATCCGCGCCGCCGGGTCTATCGGCTACTCCGCCCAGCGGGCGATGAGCATCGCAGAAGACCTCTACACCGCAGGTTACATCACCTACCCCCGGACCGACAACACGGTCTATCCGGACGACCTGGACCCGCGGGAACTCCTCGGCGCGTTCGAAGGTGACCGCCGGTTCAAGGAGGACGCCGAATCCCTCCTCGAACAGGAGGACATAGAACCGACCGAAGGCGACAACGAGACGACCGACCACCCGCCGATTCACCCGACTGGCGAACTCCCCTCCGCGTCGGACCTCTCCGAGGACGAGTGGGACGTCTACGAACTCGTCGTTCGGCGCTTCTTCGCCACCGTCGCGGAAGACGCCGTGTGGGAACACCTCCGCGTCGTCGCCGAGGCGGCCGGTCTGTCGATGAAGGCCAACGGCAAGCGCCTCCTCGAACCGGGCTACCACGAAGTCTACCCGTACTTCAACTCCACCGAGTCGTTCGTCCCGGACGTCGAAGAGGGCGAGTCGCTCGCGGTGACCGACACCCACCTCGACGCCAAGCAGACTCAACCGCCCCGTCGCTACGGGCAGTCGCGACTCATCGAGACGATGGAGCAGATGGGTATCGGAACGAAAGCGACCCGTCACGACGTGATTCAGAAACTCTACGACCGTGGCTACATCGAGAGCGACCCGCCGCGTCCGACCCGCCTCGCACGCGCCGTCGTGGAAGCGTCGGAGGACTTCGCGAGCCTCATCGTCAGCGAGGAGATGACCTCGCAACTCGAATCCGACATGATGGCCATCGCCCGCGGCGAGGCCACACTGGAGGACGTCACCGACGAGTCCAAAGAGATGCTCCAGGACGTGTTCGAGGGGCTGATGGAGTCCCGCGAGGAACTCGGCACGCAACTGCAGGACTCGCTGAAGGCCGACAAGACGGTCGGTCCGTGTCCCGACTGCGGCGGTGACCTCGTCGTCAGAAAGAGTCGCCGCGGGTCGTACTTCATCGGGTGTGACTCCTACCCCGACTGTACGTACACGCTTCCGCTCCCGTCGACGGGCAAGCCACTCATCATGGAGGAAACGTGCGACGAACACGACTTACACCACATCAAGATGCTCGCCGGGCGCAAGACGTTCGTCCACGGGTGTCCCCTCTGTAAGGCCGAAGAGGCCGACGAAGAAGAGGACATGGTCATCGGAACGTGTCCCGAGTGTGGTGAGGAACACGACGGAGAGTTGGCAATCAAGCGCCTTCGCTCTGGGTCGCGTCTCGTCGGCTGTACCCGCTATCCCGACTGCGACTACTCGCTTCCCCTCCCGCGGCGTGGCGACATCGAAGTCACCGACGACTCGTGTGACGAACACGACTTACCGGAACTCCGCATCACCTACGACGGCGACAGCGAACCGTGGGAACTCGGCTGTCCCATCTGCAACTTCCGCGAGTATCAGGCACAGCAGAACGGCGAGGGCGGGTCCGAGTTAGAGAGCATCAAAGGTATCGGCGCGAAGACGGCCGAGAAACTGAAAGACGCCGGTATCGACGACGTGAAGACGTTGAAGGCGGCCGAACCGGACGACATCGCCGCGAAAGTCGAAGGCATCGGCGCGGACACCGTTCGGAAGTGGCAGTCGGCGGCGGACTAACGACCGTCCGGCACGACAAAATGTATCGTCTCGGCCACGTTTCGGCCCGATTCATCCGCACGCTTTTTAGGCCCCCTCCGGCATAGAGCGACCAATGAGTTATCCGTGGGAAGACTGGGACCACATCACCAAAATCGACCCAGACAAAGACCTGGTGGACGGAGAGACGTTCGAAGACGTGTGTGAGACGGGCACCGACGCGCTCGAAATCGGTGGAACGCTCGACATCACAGAAGAGAAGATGGAACGCGTCATCGCGGCCACCGCGAAGTACGACGTGCCCATCTATCAGGAACCGTCGAATCCCGGCGTCGTCATCGACCACGAGGGACTCGATGGCTACCTCATCCCGACGGTGTTCAACGCCAGTGACTCCTTCTGGATTACCGGCGCACACAAAGAGTGGGTCCGCATCGAAGATGGCCTCGACTGGGACCGCACCCACACCGAGGCGTACATCGTCATGAACCCCGACTCCTCTGTCGCCGAGTACACCGAGGCAGACACCGACCAGTCCGCCGAGGACGTGGCCTCGTTCGCTCGCGTCGCAGAGAAGATGTTCGGCCAGAAAATCATCTACATCGAGTACTCCGGGATGTACGGCGACCCAGAGAAGGTCGGCGCGGCACACGACGCGCTCGACGAGGCGACACTCTTCTACGGCGGCGGCATCCACGACTACGACACGGCCTACGAGATGGGCCAGAACGCCGACGTCGTCGTCGTCGGCAACCTCCTGCACGACAAGGGTGTCGATGCGGTCCGCGAGACGGTCGAAGGCGCGAAAGACGCGTCTGCGGAACTCGTCGGCGCGGAGTAACCCCACGGCGAGACGGACACGCTCTCACTCTCTCTTCTTGCTCCGTCGATTCGGTCGCTGCGCCCTGTGCGTCGGGAGTTGGTGGTCCCGGTTTCGTATATGAATCTCAGCACCGAGTCGAGACTACTCTTCGTCCGTCGGTTCGTCGTCCCAATAGCCGACTGTCGCGTCTCGCGGGAAGTAGCCGTGGAGTGTTCGGTCGCTCGACTCGCCACCGGGCGCAGACCCGCAGAAGACGCCGACTTTGTCGGAGTCTGGATAGACCGTCACGTCCGGGTGGTTCATCGTCGAGATGGCGAGATAGCGGAGTGGTTCGTCGCCGTCGTTTTCGACCTGCCGTACGTAGTCGGCACCCGCGGGCAACGTGACGTAGGTGTCGGCGAGGAGTTCGATATCGGCCGCCCCGTCGCGGGTGTGGAGCGTTCCGCTCCCGGAGAGGACGTAGAGGGCTTCTTCGTTGCCTTCGTGGTAGTGCGTCGGCCACGGCCGTTTCCCGGGCGGCACTTCGTAGAGCGAACAGCCGAGTTCTCGGCCACCGGCGGCCGAAGCGAGTTGCTTCCGCCGGAAGGCGAATCGACTGCCGCGTTGGGACTCGGTCCAGTCGAGGTCCTGTGTCTTGCTGGCGTGCGGTGCGTCGCGGGCGTCGTCGGCGTCGCGTTCGGAGGGTGAACCGGGAGCCATAGTCGAGTGCACGAACCCGACGGACAAAGTACCATGTTACCGCATGTCTCGCGGAGACGAAACGACCGTATTTATGGCGCACGGTCAGGAAACACGTCGTATGCGAAACCGAACGTACACGGCCGACGCCGAGCCGGGCGACACAGTCACCGTCGCCGGCTGGGTACACGAGATTCGTGACCTCGGCGGCATCGCGTTCCTGATTCTCCGGGACACCACCGGGAAGATTCAGGTCAAATTCGAGAAAGACGAGATGGACGACGAACTCGTCGAGACGGGACTCGGCGTCCACCGCGAGAGCGTCATCTCCGTCACGGGTGACGTCGCAGAGGAACCCCGTGCACCGACGGGCGTCGAAATCACACCCGAGAGCCTCGACGTCGTCGCCGAGGCCGACGCACAGCTTCCGCTCGACCCCTCCGGCAAAGTCGACGCCGAACTCTCGACGCGTCTCGACAACCGCACGCTCGACCTGCGCAAGGACGAAGTGAAGGCCATCTTCGAGATTCGCTCCGAAGTCCAGCGCGCCGTCCGCGAGAAGTTCCGTGACCTCCGCGCCACCGAAATCAACACGCCGAAAATAGTCGCCACGGGGACCGAAGGCGGCACCGAACTCTTCCCCATCACCTACTTCGGCAAAGAGGCGTTCATGAACCAGTCGCCGCAGCTGTTCAAGCAGCTGATGGTCGGTTCGGGTCTCGAACGCGTCTTCGAAGTCGGCCCCATCTTCCGCGCCGAAGAACACAACACGCCGCGGCACCTCAACGAGGCAACCTCCATCGACTTCGAGTCGGCGTTCATCGACCACACGGAAGCGATGGACGTGTGTGAGGCCGTCGTCAAGGCCGCCTACGACGCAGTCGAGGAGAACTGTCAGGACCAGCTCGAAGCACTCGACCTGCAGGACGAGTTCGAAGCGCCGTCCGGCGAGTTCCCGCGTCTCACCTACGAGGAAGCCATCCAGCGCATCAACGCGACGGGCAAGCTCGACGAGCAACTCGTCTGGGGCGACGACCTGCCGACCGAAGGCGAGAAAGCACTCGGCGAAGACGTCGGCACGCACTACTTCATCACCGACTGGCCGAGCGAAATCAAGCCGTTCTACATCAAGGACCACGACGACGACGAGACGCTCTCGACGGGCTTCGACATGATGCACCCGAACATGGAACTCGTCTCGGGTGGCCAGCGTGAACACCGCTACGACCACCTCGTCGCAGGCTTCGAACAGCAGGGTCTCGACCCCGACGCGTTCGAGTACTACACGAAGATGTTCAAGTACGGCATGCCTCCGCACGCAGGCTTCGGCCTCGGCGGCGAGCGTCTCATCATGACGATGCTCGGACTGGAGAACATTCGGGAAGCAGTTCTGTTCCCGCGAGACAGACAACGCCTGAGTCCGTAGACGAAGGCGTTTCTGGCGAGCGGGAGCAGCGAGCAAATCTTTGATTTGCGAGTGAGTTCCCACGCGACCGGCAGCGTCTGTCGCCGTAGGCGAGAAACTCGGACTCGACTATTCTTTCGCAGCCTCGTCGATGAGCCGATAGGCCGTCTCTCGCAGTTCACCGGTCATGTGCAACCCACGGGAGTCGATTCGGCGGATGAGGTCTTTCGCTTCTTCGGGGTCCATCCCCTCGTGAACGGCGCGAACGACGACACCGACGGTGCCAGTCACGGTCGCTCCGAAGCCTTCGGCGACGGTTCGGACGCGGCGGTCGTCGGAGACGATGGCGATGTCTTGGTCGTGGTTCCGAGCCCAAAGAACCGTTCCGATAAGTGCGACATCGCCGTTCACTTCGTCCTCGTTGAGGGCCTGCTTGGCTTGTGGTCGGTACTGGGTGAATACAGCGCGGTCACCGGCACGATACGCACCATCTCGACCTAGTAGAGAAGACACATTCGTCCACGCGGGTTCAGTATTCACCTCTTCGAGTACCTCTGTGGGGACTACGATATCACCGTCAAAATGTAACAACAACTCCAACTCCCCAACCGTTCCCAACGCTATCAGCGTCGATGCATCCACGTAGATATCCATCTACAAATCGAGTGCCGCGTCTGCTTCGCGTTCTACTTCCTCGGGCGACAACTGCGAGGTGAGGTTTCTATCTCGTGCAATTTCGAACCACTCTCCCAAACTCACACCCGCCAGACGTGCCGCTTGATTGAGTGAAACGTCGCCAGATTGGTATCGCTCGATAGCGACACGAATCCGCAGTTCTCGAAGTCCTTCTCCGAGTGCTTTCCGAATCACAGTGCTTCGGTCTTCGCCCAGCAGTTCAGCAACGTCCTCCAGTTCGTCTCGTTCGTCGTCGGGGATGCGGGCACTGATAGACGGCATTTGTATACATTGTATTACTGCGTATTCGTATTTGAACCTACGCACTGTCAGCGAAACAGTCGTTACCCCTCCACCGAGTTACACTACTATGCACGAGAGTGGTCACCGAAGGAGGTCAGCGTGAGCGACGCCGACCGAATCGTCGACGAAGACGACGACACGCCACTCGAACAGTTGGTCGCAGGGGTCGTCATCGGCCTCATCTTCCTCGTCGGGTTTGGCCTGCTCGCACTCGGAAACCCGTGGTTCTGGATAGCGTTTCCCGTCGGATTCGCCGGTGTCCTCCCTGCCGCACTCGCCCTCGTGAAACTCTACGAGTCACGCCGCGGCGACGACGACGCACCTCCATCGGAGACAGAAGACGCGTTGGAGACGCTCCGCAGACGGTACGCGTCTGGCGAACTCACAGAAGAGGAGTTCGAGGCGAAAGTCGAGCGACTGTTGGAGACGGAGACAGTTGCAGACGCTCGCAACACGGTTACCTCGCGTCGGGAACGCGAGTCTGAGACGAACGTCGATTTCGAACGCTCGTAACCCGGCAGACCCGTCGAAACGAGCAGTCACCCGAGAGCGACGAAACGCAACACCGTTAACCGACCCCCATCGTAGAAAGACCGATGAGCGACGACGCGACGGCTTTCGTCCCCGGTCACATTACGGGGTTTTTCAGCGCCCATCCCGACGATGACCCGGCAGTCGCCGGGTCGCGCGGTGCAGGCGTGACGCTCTCTCACGGCGTCACCGTGACAGTCGAACCGGCATCCGAGTCCACCGTCACGCTCGATGGCGAGGCAGTGGAGATGGAACCCGTCGCGAGCGTCCTGCAGAGTCTCGGCGTAACCGCCGCTGTCGAAGCGGAGAGCGAGTTACCGCTCGGCGCTGGATTCGGTGTCTCCGGAGCGATGGCACTCGGGACGGCACTCGCGTCCAACGCCGTCTTCTCGTGTGGCCGTTCGGAGAACGAACTCGTCACGGTGGCCCACGAGGCAGAGGTTCGAGCGGGGACTGGACTGGGCGACGTGGTGGCGCAGGCCCGTGGTGGGATGCCCATCCGCATCGACCCCGGTGCACCGCGACACGGATACATCGACGGGATTCCCGCACGCCCACGCATCGAGTACGTCACCTTCGGTGGCCTCTCGACGGCCGACATCATCGGTGGCGACACGAGCACACTCACCGCCGCCGGCGAGACGGCACTCGACGCACTCGCGGAAGAACCGACGGTGGACCGATTCCTCTCCGAGTCACGGCAGTTCGCACGCGACGCCGACCTGCTCACCGACCGCGTCGAGACGGCCATCGCAGACGTGCGAGACGCCGGGGGCGACGCGGCGATGGCGATGCTCGGCGAGACGGTGTTCGCCGTCGGAACTGGCCTGTCGGACGCCGGGTACGACCCCGAACGATGTTTCGTCCACCCCGCGGGGTCGACGCTCGACACCGCGTGAGTGCCGCGTCGGAGATGAGAAAACGTGTTACTCTCGGAGTGACGATGCACCAGCAATGAGCGACATCGAGATTCCGGAGAGTCACCCACGATACCAATCACTCCTCACTCGACACCGCATCGAGGAAGGCGTCGAGAAGGGTATCACGAGTCAGCAGGGCCTCATCGCACAGGGTCGTGGTGAAGCGTTCGACTACCTCCTCGGCGAGCGGACGATTCCGAGCGCCGACGACGCGGCGCGTGTCGCCGCCGCACACCTTCTCCTCGCAACCCACCCCGTCGTCTCCGTCAACGGGAACGTCGCTGCACTCTGTCCCGCCGAAATCGTCGAACTGGCAAACACGGTGGATGCGGACATCGAAGTGAACCTGTTCAACCGCACCGACGAGCGCATGCAGGCAATCGTCGACCACCTCCGAGAACACGGTGCCGACGAGGTGAAAGGACTGACCGCAGACGGCCGGATTCCGGGCATCGACCACGAACGCGCCAAAGTCGACGCAGACGGTATCGGCAGTGCCGACGTCGTCGTGGTCCCACTCGAAGACGGTGACCGCGCAGAAGCACTCGGCGCGATGGACAAGACCGAAATCGTCGTCGACCTCAACCCGATGTCCCGGTCTGCACGGGTCGCTACCGTCCCCATCGTAGACAACATCGTGCGTGCCGTGCCGAACATCACCGCTCACGCGCGAGAACTGGCGGACGCGTCCCGCGAGGAACTCGAAGCAATCGTCGCCGACTTCGACGCCGACGCCGCACTCGCCGACGCCGAACGTGTGATTCGGAGCGGGAGCGACGGAAGCGAGTGAAGACCACGTCAGAAACCTTATTAATATTACACGAATGAGGATTCGGTATGAACCGTCAGCGAATCCTCGCAGTCACCCTCGCACTCGCTGGGGCCGCCGCCGTCGCCGTCGGAATATATCAGGAGTTACTCCACGTCGCCCCAGGGTACGAGGGGATGATAGAGACCGGATGGAGTGGACGAATAAACCACGGGGAGAGACTACTTTCCCAACTCGGTGCCGTGGGCGTCGGCGGGACGCTTGCCGCCCTCCGCTGGAAGTACGCCGCAGTCGTCCCGCTTGGAGTCGGTGTCGTCGAACTCGGATACCCGATTCAGGCGGTTCTGCACTACGCTCGTGACCCGGGCCTCTACACGCAGGTTCAGAAGTACGACGGGTCGACGACGGAACTCGTCCTCGGTGCCGAACCGTTCTTGCTCGCCGCCGGGGGGCTCTGTTTCCTCGGTGCCGCCGTCTTCGCATGGCGACTGTCTCACCAGTCGCCGACGGCCGGTGACGTGCGGTCCCAGTCGGTGTCTCACCCGTAGCGACCCGACAGAGTGTCGGGGACGGTTCGAACCACGCAATCACTGTCCTCCTCATCCGAATCCACTGACCAACACCGCGAGCCACTGCGCCGGGTCACGGCGTCTGCGAACTTCGACTGTGTCTATCCACTTCACCCACTGGAAGCCGCGTCGATTCGGGGCGACGAGTCGAAGCGGCGCGCCGTGACCGTGTGAGAGGGATTCGCCGCCGACGTGCGTCGCGAGGAGCATCTCCGCTGCTTCCTCGATGGGGAACGACCATCGGAATCCCGTCACCGACCGAACCGTCACCCACCGTGCTGACGAGTGAACGTCGGCGCGTTCGAGGAGCGAACCGAGTTCGATACCGGTCCAGTCTTGTTCCGTGTACCACCCACTCGTACAGTCGAGGAGAACCGACTCGGTGCGGTCAGATTCGAGGTCCGAGACGTCGAGAGAGAACGGATTGTCGACCAGTCCCTCGACGGAGAGTCGCCACGAATCGGGGTCGATTGGGGCCGGGTCGTCGGCGACCCAACTCGTGACGGGGAACGACGCGTTACCGTCACCCGGTGGGAGGGGCCGAGAGCCGGTGAATCGGCGTTGGACGCCCTGTATCGACCCGATGGCCTCTGTGGCGCGATACGTGGCCGCACCGAAGACGAGGAGCGCTCCGTACTGGAGCGCCCGGCGACGGTCCGCGAAGTCCACCCGTCGTGGCGTGTGGAACCGCGAACGCAGGTGGACGAGGAGAATCGGCAGGACGAGCAGTCCGAACCCGATGTGGACGTTGAGGAGCGTCCAGAAGCCGAGGCGAACCTCGACGCCTGCGACCCACGCGATACCGGTCGCCAGTGCGGCGAGGGCGACGACGGCGAGGACCACCGAGGCGAGCGTATGCTTGTCGTGGAGACGCGAGTCGAGGACGCGGTGGCGGACGCGGTAGAGTTTGAATCCGACGAGCGCGACGAGGGAAACGCCGGCGACACCGTGGAGGAGGAACAAGAGAGCGTTGGCCGGATGGCCAGCCCCGAGGGTAATCACACCGGACACCGCCTCGAACACCACGAGAACGAATATCGACCAATCGACCGCTCTCGGCGGTGGTTCGAGTCGCCTGACCGTGCGGACGAACCGACTCGCCATGTGACAATGTAACAATCCTGGAGAGAAGTATCCGTCGCGAGGAGCGTCTCTACAATTCGCCCCGAGACACGTCGCCCTCCCCGGCGGAGTTGTTTTAGTTTCGTGGTCAGTCGGTGGGTGTATGCCGACCGGACTCCTCATCCCGGGCGATTACGACGACGTCGGGGGATTCGCCGAACGCGCGGAATCGCTCGGATACGACTGCCTCTGGACCCCCGAACTGTGGGGCCGAGACGCGTTCGTCGCGCTGACGATGGCCGCACACCGAACGGAGCGAATCGACCTCGGAACGGCCATCGTCAACGTCTACGGTCGCTCTCCAGCGACGCTTGCACAGGCCGCGGCAACGCTCGCAGACGTTGCAGACGGGCGGGTTCGACTCGGACTCGGGACGAGCACCGCCAAAGTGGTCGAAGACCTTCACGGCATGGCGTTCGACAACCCACCGCGACGACTCCACGAGACCATCGAACTCACCAAGGCGTTCCTCGGCGGCGACGGCCGGGTGAACTACGAAGGGAAACTGTTCTCCGTCGCCGACTTTCGGTCACTGGACCGCGAGATTCCGGTGTACGCTGCCGCCCTCGGTGCGTCGAATCGACGCGCGACCGGACGAGTCGCCGACGGGTGGTTACCGCACAACGTTCCGTTCGACCAGTTACCGGAGGCGTTCGAAACCATCGCGGAGACGGCCCGCCAGACGGGTCGGGACCCGGACGATATCACAGTCGCACCGTACGTCCCGTGTGCGGTCGGAGACGACACCGACGAGGCGTACGCGGCGATTCGGAACCATCTCGCGTACTACGTAGGGAGCAGTGACGGGTACGAGAACGCCGTCGCACAGTCGTTTCCGGACCTCGCACCCCGAATCGCCGACGACTGGCGCGAGGGGAACCGCGACGCGGCGCGAGAAGCCGTCAGCGACGAGATGATAGCGCAGTTGGCAATCTGTGGGTCGCCAGACGACGCCCGCGCGCAGTTCGAGGAACTGGCGGGGCGTGACGTCGTCGACGAGGTAATCGTCTCGATTCCAATCGGTGCGAGCGACACCCTCCGCGACGGGACTGTCGCCGAACTAGCGCCGAACCGGTAGCGGGGAAATACCGCCGAACCGGTAGCGGGGAAATACCGCCGAACCGGTAGCGGGGAAAACGACGGCGGGAGTGGCCGCCTCCAACTGGTCGAGTTCAGTCGTCTCCCGCGAGGACCGGCGGCAGGTCCGCCTCGAAGCGGCCTCTGTCGTGCGGTTCGGTGAAGTCGAGGTCCGGGCCGACGGCGAAGATTCGCTTCGGGTTGATGTCGCCGTGACTGACGAAGTAGTGGCGGACGATGTGGTCCACGTTGACCGTGTCTTCGACACCCGGCAGTTGGAAGACGTCCTTCGTGTAGTTCCAGAGGTTGTCGTACTCGTGGATGGCCTTCCGGTTGCACTTGAAGTGCGTGTGGTAGACGTGGTCGAACCGAATCAGCGTCGCGAACATCGCGATATCGGCCTCGGTGAACACGTCGCCCGCGAGGAAGCGCTGGTCGGCGAGGACGGACTCCCAGTGGTCGAGTGCGTCGAACAGTTCGCCGACGGCGTTCTCGTAGGCCTCCTGCGTCGTCGCGAAACCAGCCCGGTAGACGCCGTTGTTGACCGGTTCGTAGATTTCGTCGATGAGACGGTCCACCTCGTCTTCGTACCCGTCCGGGGTGAGGTCCACGTCGTTCTCGGCGAGTGGGTCGAACGCCTCGTTGAGCATCCGCATTATCTCGCGCGACTCGTTGTTGACGATGGTCTCGCGTTCTTTGTCCCAGAGGACGGGAACGGTGACGCGCCCGGTGAACTCGTCGTCGGCGCGGACGTAGATGTCGCGGAGGTACTCCTCGCCGTAGAGTGGGTCGGGGTAGGTTTCCGAAAACTCCCATCCGTCGTCGATACGGACGGGTTCGACAACCGACAGCGAGACGGCGTCTTCGAGTCCCTTCAGTGTCCGCGTCATCGCCGTGCGGTGTGCCCACGGACACGCCCGCGAGATGTAGAGGTGGTACCGACCCGACTCGACGGGGAACCGGTCGTCTTCGCCGACCCAGTTGCGGAACGTCGTCGTCTGTCGCTCGAACTCGCCGTCGTCGTTGTTGGCGTCGTACTCCGTCGTCCACTCGCCTTCGTAGAGCATGTTCATGCTACCACGACCTGTGGGGTTCGCATCACGCGTGGTTAGGGACTCACCGGTAAAAGGAGGCAGGCGACACCAGTGTAACCGGGTCACTGACCAGTCGAGGGGGGACCCGAGTTGGTTGACAACCGGATAATAGTATGTGGGAATGTTTGTTTTTATTGAATAAGTGATTTGAAATACTGGAATTGTGGCAAGTCATGTCAGGCATATGTGTATTATTCATGTTAGTTTTAGAAAAGGCAATAATAGTTCGTGTTAATTGTTGGGACACCACATGGTGGTAATAGACATAGAAACTGAGGATGGACAGAGAGAGGCACTCCGTCGGATGTTGACGATTCGGTCGTTCGACACGATGGCGGGAGAACTGTTCGCGGACGGAGAACTTCCGGGCTTCGTCCACCTCTACGTCGGTGAAGAAGCAGTCGGGGTCGGTGCGTGTTCGGCCCTCGAAGAGAACGACTACATCACGAGCACACACAGGGGCCACGGTCACTGTATCGCGAAGGGACTCGACCCGACGGTGATGATGTCGGAACTGTACGGCAAAGCAGACGGCTACTGTAACGGGAAAGGTGGGTCGATGCACATCGCGGACGTCGACGCCGGGATGCTCGGTGCGAACGGTATCGTCGGCGCTGGCCCACCGCTGGCGACAGGTGCGGCGCTCACGTCACACCTGAAGGGCGAAGACACAGTCGCTCTCGCGTTCTTCGGTGACGGCGCAGTCGCACAGGGGCAGGTCCACGAGGCAATCAACATCGCCGCGACGTGGGACCTGCCGGCAATCTTCGTCGTCGAGAACAACCAGTACGGTGAGGCGACGCCAGTCGAGAAACAGCACAACGTCCAGAACCTCAGCGAGACTGCCGAGGCGTACAACATCCCCGGGTTCACCGTCGACGGGATGGACGTGACCGCCGTCTTCGAAGCGGTGAAAGAAGCACGGAAGCGGGCCGCAGACGGACAGGGTCCGACCTTCATCGAAGCCGAGACGTATCGGTACCACGGCCACTTCGAAGGCGACCAGCAACCGTACCGGACGGAAGAGGACGTGAATATCTGGAAGGACCGCGACGCCATCGAGACGTTCAAAGGACGACTCGTCGAGGCGGGCGTCATCACCGAATCCGAGTTCGACGAGATGAAAGCCGAGATCGACGAGCAAATCGAGGACGCGGTTGCCGACGCGAAGGAGGCACCGTATCCAGACCCGAGTGAGGCCTACGAAGACATGTTCAACGCGACAGTACCGGAGATTAGTGAGTTCTCGACTCAGATGCGGGCCGACGGTGGCCGTGGGCGGACCGACGGGGGTGAGTCGAAATGAGCACCGAAACCAGTGCCGGGTCTGGCCCATCGAGCACCCAGGAGATGACCTTCCGAGAGGCGATTCGACTCGCGATGCGCGAGGAACTCGAACGCGACTCAGACGTGTTCGTCATGGGCGAAGACGTGGGCAAGTTCGGCGGCGTCTACGAAGTCACCGGTGACCTCGTCGAACAGTTCGGCGAGGACCGCATCCGCGACACGCCCATCAGCGAAGCGGGGTTCATGGGTGCCGCAGTCGGTGCGGCGGCGACGGGAAGCAGACCAATCGTCGAAATCATGTTCTCGGACTTCATCGGCGTCTGCTCCGAGCAGATTATCAACCAGATGGCGAAGAACCGGTACATGTTCGGCGGGAAGACGGAGATGCCCGTCACCGTCCGAACCACCGAAGGTGGCGGTAGTGGTGCCGCGAGTCAGCACTCCGGGACGCTCCACACGTGGTTCGCCCACTTCCCCGGAATCATGGCCGTCGCACCCGGAACGCCCGCCGCGGCGAAAGGCCTCCTGAAGACGGCTATCCGGTCCGAAGACCCAGTCATCTTCTTCGAGAACAAGCAGATATACGAAGAGAAAGGTGAGGTGCCGCTCGACGAGGACTTCACCCTCCCCATCGGGCAAGCGAGCGTCGAACGCGAGGGTGAGGACGTAACCGTCGTCGCCACCCAGCGCATGGTCGGCGAAACGCTCGAACTCGCCGAGCAACTCGACGGACAGACGAGCGTCGAAGTCATCGACCCCCGGTCACTCTACCCACTCGACACGGACACGCTCGTCGAGAGTGTGAAGAAGACCGGTCGACTCGTCGTCGCGGACGAGAGCCCACTGTCGTACGGGACCCACGCGGAAATCGGGATGCGAGTCATGGAGAACGCGTTCTTCAGTCTCGACGCGCCGATACAACGCGTGGGTGTCGCCGACGTGCACATCCCCTTCAGCCCCGCGCTCGAAGAGGAGGTTCTCCCGCACGCCTCGGACGTCGAAGCCGCAATCAACCGCATCGTATAAGTGGTGACGACAGTCGGCCTCGTCGTCAACCCGGCCGCCGGACGCGACATTCGGCGACTCACCGGCGGTGCCAGCGTCAGTAACAACTACGCGAAGCGGCGTACCGCAGGGTGTGTCCTCGCCGGCCTGACGCTGTGTGACGACGTGGAAGTGCTCGTCATGCCGGACAACGCCGGCCTCGCAGACCGCATCGTCGACGACGCCCCGTCGGATATCGACGTCAGTCTCCTGGAGATGCCGGTCAGCGCGTCTGCCCGCGACAGTCGCAACGCGGCCGAACACTTCGAATCGAACGCGGACGCGGTGGTCGTCCTCGGCGGCGACGGGACGACCCGTGACGTCGCCCAGACCATCGGCGACGTACCAGTCGTGAGCATCTCGACGGGGACGAACAACGTCGTTCCCACGCCAATCGACGGGACCGTCGCAGGTGAAGCAGCAGGCCTCGTCGCGAGTGGTGTCGTCCCTGCGGACGAGGCGACGATTCGCCACGGAACGATAGAAGTCGAAGTAGAGAAAGAAACCGGAACGAGCGAGATTACCGGTCTCGCGACGGTCGGTATCCTCGACCGGGCGTTCGTCGGAACACGGGCGATTCTCGACCCGGATGATATCGTCGGTGGTGTCGTCTCGCGGGCGTCGCCGGCAGAAATCGGTCTCTCCGGCATCGCCGGTGGACTGGTTACACACCGACCAGACGACCCGGGTGGGGTCGGGTTCCGACTCGACCGTGAGGACTCCGCCGGGACGCTCGTCCGCGGGATTACGGTTCCCGGGACGCTCTCGGAAGTCCACGTCGCGGACTACGAACTCCTCGACGACGGCGCGCCGTACACGTTCGAGATTCCTCGCGGCGTGGTCAGCGTCGACGGCGAACGCGAACACGAGGTCCGAAACGGCGTCGTCACGCTCCGGCCCGTCGCCGACGGCCCACGACTCGTCGAGATAACGTCGGTTCTCGAACGAGCGACCCGCGAAGGGTACTTCCGGGACTGACCCTCTTTTAGCGTCCACCCGCCGCGATGACGAGTGGCCACGGGTTCTCGACGTGTTCGACCAGACTCCCGAGGAATCGAGCGGCGTCCGCGCCGTCGACGATTCGGTGGTCGAACGAGAGCGAAAACGAGATACGTTTCCGAACGGCCACGTCGCCCTCGTCGGTCGGTACGACTTCGCGTCGAATCGTGTTGACGCCGAGGATGGCGACCTGTGGGGGGTTGATTATCGGGTCGAACGACTCGACGCCGAGCACCCCGAGGTTGGAGATAGTGAACGTGCCGCCGGTCAGGTCGTCCATCGTGAAGTCACCCGAGAGCGCTCGCTGCGTGACCGCTTGCCGTTCTGCCGCGAGTTCGGCGAGTGAGAGCGAATCCACGTCCCGAACCACCGGCGCGATGAGTCCTTCGTCGATGTCGACTGCGATACAGACGTTGTGGGCCTCGTGAAGCTGGTGGACGTCGTCTTCGAACGTCGCGTTGAACGCGGGGTACTCGTCGAGTGCCGCCGAGACGGCGAGCATGAGAACGTCGGAAATCGACACGTCGACGCCGAGTGCGTCGTCGGCGGCGGATGCGGCAGCGAGGAGTTCTTCTGCGTCCGCGCCCCGGTTGACAGTCACGTGGACGGACTCCCGGTAGCTTTCGCCCAGTCGGTCCGCGATGGTCCGACGCATCCCAGAGAGTGGTCGTTCCATCTCGACGGGTTCGGGTTCGGCCTCACCTGCCTCGCCACCCGATTCGGCCGCCGCGCGCACGTCCGATTCCGTGATGCGGCCGTTCTTTCCAGACCCAGTGACCCGTTCGATGTCGACACCGAGTTCACGGGCCAACCGGCGGGCACTGGGCGGCGCGAACACTCGTTTGCCTGCAGCACCCTCACTCGGTTCCTCGGCGGGTTCGCTCGGTGCCGACTCGGCCGCCGCTTCGACGTCGTCTTCGGTTATCGACCCCTGGTAGCCAGTCCCTTCGACTGTTGTCAGGTCGACGCCCAGTTCCTCGGCCACCTGTTTCGCTCGCGGCGAGGCACGAACCTCGCCCTGTTCGGCGGCGGGTTCGCTCGGTGCCGATTCGGCCGCCGCTTCGACGTCCTCCTCGGTTATCGACCCCTGGTAGCCAGTCCCCTCGACTGTCGTCAGGTCGACACCCAGTTCCTCGGCCACCTGTTTCGCTCGCGGAGAGGCACGAACGTCGCTCGCGTCCGTCTCCGACGCCGCCGATTTCTGTCGTGTGACCGCCGACTGCGACCCACTCGACGCCGCCGTGGTTTCGGGTTCCTCGGCGTCCGCTTCAGCAGTCTCGGCTTCCGACGCCGCTTCATCTGCTCCCCCACCTGCCTCTGCTTCCAGGTCGGAGATGTCTTCGTCTGCTTCGGCCACGATAGCGACAGACCCCCCGGGTGCTGTCGACTCACCTTCGGCGAGGAGCACCCGTCGCAGGACGCCGTCCTCTTTGGCCGAAATCTCGGCCGTCGTCTTCTCTGACTCGATTTCTGCGATTGGCTCTCCCTCGGTTACTGCCTCTCCTTCGCCGACGAGCCATACCGAGAGCTCCCCGGATTTCATCTCTAACCCCAGTTTGGGCATCTTGACAATGTAGGCCATGGCAGACATACACAATCAAACAGGAAATAGATGGGCATCGCCTCCACCCGGTCAGGAGACAGTCCCTGCCCGAATCCGCGCAAAGCCGAGTGCGTGCGTCGTCGCGCGAACGTCCACACACCGGGTTTCGAGTTCCCGGTGGGCCGCGACGAGACGGCCGTTCAGCATCTCGGTCGGTGACGCGCGCATCGTCCGCGTTCGCGGCGGGGCAGTCGCCCTGACGAGCGCCCGGAAGACCGGATTGAGGCGTCGCCACGACGAGTGTGTCGTCTCCGCGAGGTCCACGAGACAGAGTCTCCCGCCCGGCCCGACGAGGTCCGCCCACGACGAGACGACTGCGGCAGGGTCGTCGAACATTCCGGAGACGAACGTGGCGAGAACCGCGTCGGCGTCGGCCACGGGTGGTCGCGTCGCGTCGGCGCGGACGAGATGCACGTTTGGAGCGTCACCGACGCGGCGGCGGGCCACGTCGAGGACGCCCGGGGAGAAGTCGATGCCGACGACTGTTCCCTCGGGACCGACGCGTTCTGCGAGAGACTGGAGATTGGCACCGGTCCCACACCCCATCTCGACGACGGTGTCGCCCGGGTCGAGTCTCAGTGCGTCTGCTGCGTCCGTCCGGACGCGTCCGACACCCGGTGTCTGGCGTGCGATGGCGTCGTAGAGCACGGCCCACCGCGTATAGAACGACTGCGCGACTGCAGACGGAGACGGTGAGGCCGAGTCGGTGGACATCAGAGGAGTGTCCGGACCACGTCGGCGACAGTCGGCGCGTCGGGGCCGAGGATGTACGTAATCGGTTCGATTCCGTACCCACCGGACTGGTAGACGACGAACGTCTCGGGCAGGTCACGCCCTTCCAGCGTCGCCCGAACCGGGTCTGTCGGCGCGTCGGGGTCGAACTCGATGCACTCGTAGCCCGCCGCTTCGAGAGCCTCGACGACGCCGGCGTCGTAGACGACGTTGAGCGCCGCGTGAACGTCGACACCGGCGGCACGGGCGGACAGCAACACCCCCGCGACGTGTTCGCTGACGCCGAATTCGGGGTCGCCCGGAACCGCCGCCTGCCCCTTCACGTCGAAGATACGGCCGGGGATGGCGGCCACGTCGTCGATGTTGGTCGCGTCGGGGAGCGCTTCGACGAGGTTCGACCCGACGTTGGGGATGAGGCCGGCAAAGCCCGACGTGTTCGTGAGCATCCGCAGGCCACGGCGGACCGACGACCGAACCTGTTCGACCGTCCGCAGGTGCCCCTCTGGGTCGTGGATACTGTGGAATCCGTCGTAGGCGTCGAGTTCCGGCATCGCCGCTTCGTGCAGGTCCGACAATAGGTCGCCCTCTTCGAGTTGGCGGATGAGTACCTCCGCCTCGACGAGCGCCTGTACGGGGGTCATGTCGCCGGTTGCTAGTCCCTCGCCGACGCGAGCGACCAAATCGTGAACGCGTTCGTCGTCCGCGACGTGCTCGTTCATGCTGACCTCGCCGTGTGCGTACTTCGAGACGGCGCTCTGGCTAATCCCCAGTGCGTCGGCAACCTGCGCCTGTGTGAATCCGCGTTCGCGGAGGTCCTCGGCGAGCAGTGCCCTGAAGGTGGGGAGGAACGCGTCGACGACTATCTCCTCGATGAATCTCATTCGTCGTCAGGCGTCTTGTTGAACTCGGGGTCGGAGCCGATTCGAGAGGCTTGCGGCCCGCGCTGTCCCTGATACTTCGACCCGCGTTCTGCGCCGTAGGGGCGCTCTGCGGGCGACTTCATCTCCGTGAAGATGAGTTGCGAGATGCGCATGCCGGGCGTGAGTGCAACGGGTGCGGTCCCGAGGTTCGACAGTTCGAGCGTAATCTGCCCCTCGTATCCCGGGTCGACGATACCGGCGGTGGCGTGGATGACGACTGCGAGTCGCCCGAGCGACGACCGGCCTTCGACCGTCGCCAAGAGGTCCGGCGGAATCTCGACGCGCTCTTTGGTCGTCCCGAGGACGAAGTCGCCCGGGTGGAGGATGAAGTCCTCGCCTTCCGGGACGTGCGTCTCGCGGACGTATTTGGTCACTTCGTCTTCGCGGTTCGGGTGGATACACGAGATGTTCGTTCGCTGGAACTCCAGGAAGTCCGTGCCCAGTCGAAGGTCGACGCTCGCAGGCTGAACCTGCATGTCGATGTCGTCGATGGGGTCTACCACGAGGTCACCTCGTTCGAGGCGAGCGAGGATGTCTGCGTCCGAGAGTATCATTGTCGAAACGAGCGCGAGGAGGCAACGTAAATCCACCTTCTCTGAGTTCGGTCTACACGAGTTCGAAGAGCAGACCGACGACGCTCAGCCCCACCGTGACGATTGCCGCGTCGGCGACGTCGATGTCACGCCCGCGGGCGAGGCCGTAGGTTCTGACGTACGTCGCCCACGCGACGACAGCGAGCGTGACGAGACCGGTGACGAGGCCGAGTCCCGACAGCGCCGACTCCATGACTGCGACGGCGGCCTCTGGGTCGGATGGGAGCGACAACTCTCCGAGACGGGAGACGAGATAGGCCCCGACGACTAGCAGGCGGAGCATGCTGGGAACCATCCCCCAAGCGGTGACGACGAGCGTGTCGGTGAAGCGTCCCGCCCCGCCGACGAGCGAGGTTCCGAGGTGGAGAAGTACAGCCTCGATTACCCAGAACAACGGGACGAGCACCAACATCGACCACGGCACCCACGAGAGTTCCTGCCAGACGAGGTCACCGAGTCGCCGGTCGACGTGTTCTGGGACCGACGGGTCACAGCCCTCGGGTGGCGACATATCTTCGAACGCGCCGCCGTCTTCGTACTCGTCACAGGCCCACTCGGGGCGGTGGTCGGGGTTGTCGACCGACACCTGTTGGTCGAGTTGCTCGGTGAACGTCCAGAGGATACCGCCGACACCTGCGGTGAGGACGAGTGTCACGAGGCCGACGACGAGGAGGGCGCGGCCGAAACTGAACGGTGGCGTCCGCGACGCGAAGTATGCGCGCGGCTTCAACAGGGGAGTGCGGGGACCAGCCATCGGTCGAACGTCGGAGATGTCAAATAAATTTCTTTTGGCTTCCGGCGCGTCGACGCGCTGGATGGGAGGACATTTACCCCGTCGGCGGGGAGAACACGCCATGAAACAGGCCATCGTCGCCCGAGCGGACCTCGGCATGGGCCGAGGGAAACTCGCCGCGCAGGTCGCCCACGCCTCGCTGTCCGCCTACGAGGATACGGACACGCAGACGCGCAAGCGCTGGAAGGGGCAGGGACAGAAGAAAGTCGTCCTCAAAGCCAACGGTGAGTCGGCGCTGTTCGAACTCGCCGACAAGGCCGAACGCGCTGGCCTCCCGACGGCCATCATCCGCGACGCGGGGCACACGCAACTCGACCCCGGCACGGTGACGGCGCTCGCAGTCGGCCCCGGTGACGACGACGAAATCGACCGCGTGACGGGCCACCTCTCGCTGTACTGATGCGCGAGGCCCATCCGCTCGAACGTGCAGTCGGCATCGACTACTACGTGAGCGACGCCGACGGTGTCGGCGGGACGCTCAGAGTCACGCCAGAAGATTTCCGCGTTCGCGAACTCGAACTCGACTCGCTCAACATCCGGCCACCCGACGCTCCGACCGGTGATTTCCCGAACCTCGTCCTCCGCGTCACCCTCAGAGGGTGGGATACGAACGACTTCGCCGGCCGTCTCTCCGACGAACTCGGCGCGAGCAGAGAGCGCGTCTCGTGGGCCGGCACGAAGGACAAACACGCCGTGACGACCCAGTTGTTCACCGTCCACGGCGGCGACGCCGCAGACGTGCCGGACGTTCCGAACGCCGACATCGAAGTGGTCGGCCGACTCGGCCGCACGCTCGACTTCGGTGACCTCGCAGGGAACGGCTTCCGTATCCGCGTTCGCGAACCCGACAACCCGGAGAACGCGGCGGCCATCACCGACGCCCTCCACGACTTCGGCGGCCGAGACGACGTCGTCGGCGTCCCCAACTACTTCGGCCACCAGCGCTTCGGGAGCATCCGCCCAATCACGCACAAAGTCGGGTTGCACGTCGTCCGTGGCGAGTGGCGCGAGGCAGTCCTCGCGTACTGTGGCGGCCCCACCGAGGACGAACCCGAAGAGACGCAAGCGGGACGCACCATCGTAGACGAAGAGGCGGCCTCCGCGGACCCGGACTGGCATCGCGCGCTCGACGCGATTCCGGGGTACCTCGGGTACGAGCGCGGCATGCTCCACCGCCTCGCCGAAGACGGCGCAGAGACCGACGACGACTGGCGCAACGCACTGGAGTCGGTTCCGTCGAACCTCCAGCGACTCTTCGTCAACGCCGCGCAGTCGTACGTCTTCAACCGCATCCTCTCGGAACGTCTCGACCGTGGAATTCCGTTCGACGAACCCGTCGAAGGCGACGTCGTCTGCTTCGCCGACCGGGACGCTCCCGAGGGACTCGAACTCCCCGACGTGAGTCGCCTGCAGTCTGCGACTGGCCGTCGCGTCGACGTGATGAGCCGTCACATCGAACGTGGTCGGGCTTTCGTCACCGCGCCGCTGGTCGGAACCGAGACGGAACTCGCAGACGGTGAACAAGGAGAAATCGAACGCGAGATTCTGGACGAACTCGCCCTCGAACCGGGGGATTTCGACCTACCCGGTAACTTCCGGTCGACCGGAACGCGACGTGCGATTCTCGTTCGCACCGACCTCACGCTCGACGACGACGACGGACTCGTCGTCGACTTCGCGCTCCCACACGGGTCGTACGCGACGGCCGTGATGCGCGAATACCTCAAAACTGGGCCGCTGGACCTCTAAGGGCGAGGGCCAGATAGTCGCGCCGGGGTCGCTCTCTTACTGTTCTGCCGTTCGAGCGCTGGCGCTACTGGTTGGCGACTGCCGCGCGTCTCCTTTGCGGGTCGTCGCGTAGCCAATCGCGGCGAAGGGAAGCGACAGCGCCGTCGCGACGAGCGCGAATCCGACGGCGAGTGCGACTGTCCAGAGGTGGAACCCAGACGCCTCGGCCGCCGGGGGGAAGTACAACCAGACTGGGACGGCGAAGGCCACCGTCGAGACGGCCGCACCGAGACGGTGTCGCCCGCGCGCACTCGCGACGCCGAGTGCGTACCCCACGGCAAGCGGAAGCGCGAGCGACGCGGTGCGTGCGACAGATGCCCCGACGAATGCGTAGGCGACACCCGCACCGAGTGCGATTGGTGCCATCGCGTACAGCGACCCCGTGACGACGCCGTCGGTGTCCGAGCGCCCCGCGAAGATGGCACCGGCGGCGGCGAGGAAGACGACACCCGTCCCGACGACGACGACGGGCCTATCGCGGGCGAAGACGGCGACGAGTGGGATGCCTGCGGAGGCGACGAGCGCGAACACGAGTTCGGCAGTCGTCCGCGTCTCGTCGGGGTCGCTGGCGACGGCGAACGCACTGAAACTCCCGGCGGCAAGCCACGCGAAGATAGCGAACAGTGCCGTCGAGATGGGTGCGGCACGGCGGAGATACGACACGATACCGAGGACGGTTTCGACCGCCGACCGGCCGAGTTCGGTCGCCAGACGAACAGTCGTCTCCGGGTCGAGGGCGAGGGCGACGAGTCCCACGAACCCGGTGAGGGCGAGCGGAGAGAGAGACGCGAGAAGGGCGCGACGGCGCATACGATGGACTCACGGAGGGGCCACCAATAGTTTTCGCCACGGCCATCGGGACATCCTCACACCCGTCTCCCGCACCGACCGACTCCCGATATAAACGGCCTTTTGTACGCGCACATCTGAAGCGTCGGTATGCAATGCCGGCGGTGTGGAAATCCGTTAGACAAACCCGGAGACTACTGTCTGACCTGTAACACCGCCAACTGTGACGTCGTCGTCGTCGTCTTCGAACCGGACCGCGCGACGCTGACCTTCCTCGACGAAGACGACGTCGTCGGCGAGACGACGGTGACGACCATCCCCGAGACTGACGGCGACTCCAGAATCGTTCAGGTGCGAAACTTCGCGGGCCTCGTCGCCGACGAGATTCGACGAAAGCGTCCGGAGACGGTGTACGCCGCCGGCGAGCGTGCTCCCCTCCGCGAGACGCGCGCGCAACTCCACTACGAGTTCTACCGCGTCACCGAAACCGACCCCGTACAGGCCGTCCTCGAACGCCGGGGTGAACGAGCGCTCGAAGTCGTCGACATCCCACCGGCAGAGAAACTCGGCGGCAGCCACACGACGCTCATCGGCGGCCGAAAAGGCAGGCGAGCGATTGGCGTCGTCGCCGGGCACCCGCACGTGAAGAAAGTCATCCCCGGCCCCATCGACGCCAGCGGAACCGGGTCGCGGACGGGACTCCGGGCGAAAGTCACCCGGGCCGACGACAACGGCAACGTGAGACTCCTCTTGCGCGACGGGTCGAGCGTGCAGGAGAATCGCATCGTCACGACGGCGATGAACCGTGAGACGGGCGAACGCGTCCGCGACGACCTGAACGATGCGCTCCGCGAAGAGGAGTTACAGGACGGGTAGCGCCAACGGCCGACAGGAGTGGCGTGACACAGACAGGGGGTGGATGCAGCGACCCGGTTGAGTTCGTTTCAGCGATGAGAGAGCAGGAAGCACGGGGACAGCCATTCGACGTGGACCGAGGTCTCCCGTTCGACGGTTCGGACCGTTCGTCCCCGGAGCGTGGTCGACTCCGGTGTTCGGAGATACCTGCAAATCCCGCGAAGGATTGAAACGCTCCGGGCGGGATGTGACACTATGACACGTATCGACGAACTGAGGATTCTCGTTCCGGTCGATGTCTCGGGGACGGAGCAGCCACTCCTCGACGTCATCGACCATCTCGGTGCCGTCGAGGTGGTTTTACTCGGGTACTTCCCGGTTCCGGACCAGGCCGAACCAGCACTGCTCAGGGACCAGTACGGCCCCGAGGCCACCGACCGCCTGGACGCAGTCGCCGCCGAGCACGGTGGTCCCGCCGAGGTACTCGTCTTCACGCACGACCGTGAGGCCACTATCGACCGCATCGCAGACGAGTACGACTGCGACGCGGTGCTGACGGCCGGACGTTCGACGGTCGTCGACCGCGTCCTCGTCCCACTTCGCGGAGACGTGAACCTCGACCGAATCCTTGCAGTCGTCGCCGACCTGCTGCTCGCGGGCAACGAGACGGCCACCCTCTTCCACTCGGTCGCAGAGGACGCCGACCCAACCCAGGGTGAGTTACTCCTCATGGGCGCCGTCGACCGCCTCGTCGAGTACGGAGTCGACCGCGACAGGGTCGACTGGCGGCTCTCGGAAGGCGGTGACCCACAGACCGACATCGTCGAACTCGGAGCGGAGTACGACCTCGTCGTCCTCGGTGAGACCGACCCTTCGCTCCGCGAGCGTATCATCGGGGACGTCCTCTCGGCCATCGTCGACGCGCTCGACGTCCCGTCGCTCATCGTGAGGGATAACGAGTGAACCCACACGCCACGAAGTGGAGGAGAGACAGATGAACGCCGATGAGGGTGAACTCGAACGGACGCTCGGATTCATCGAGGCGATGACGCTCGGCGGGGGGACGATGATCGGTGCAGGGATATTCATCCTCCCAGGCATCGCCGCCGAAACCGCCGGCCCCGCGAGTTCGGTCTCCTACGCTATCGCTGGCTTCGTCGCGCTGCTCGCAGCACTCTCGCTTTCCGAGCTGGCGACCGGGATGCCCATCGCTGGCGGGAGCTATCACTACGTCAATCGCGCGCTCGGCGGACTCTTCGGGGCCGTCGTCGGGTGGGGGATGTGGACGGGATTGATGTTCGCGAGCGCGTTCTACATGATTGGCTTCGGGCAGTATCTCGTCGAACCGATTCCGTTCCTCGACGGACGGGTCTTCATCGTCGCCCTCGGGCTCGTCGGCCTCGTCCTCCTCCTCGGGGTCAATTACTACGGCACCGAGGAGTCGAGTGCCTTCCAGAACGTCACCATCGGGGTCGAGACTGCCATCATCCTCGTCTTCGTCGCGGTTGGCGTGTTCTTCATCGACCCGGGGAACCTCGAACCGTTCGCCCCCTTCGGGCCCGGTGGTGTCATCGCCACGACTGGCATCGTCTTCATCTCGTTCCTCGGCTTCGAAATCATCGCCACCGTCGCGGGCGAAATCAAGAATCCCAGTCGAATCATCCCGCTGTCGATGATTCTCTCGGTGGTGCTGGTGACCATCCTCTACGTCCTCGTCATGCTCGTCAGCACCGGCGTGATTCCCTTCGAGTCGCTCGGCGACTCTCCCATCCCGGTTTCGGACGTGGCCGTCACCTACCTGGGTCCGGCGGGGGTCGTCGCAATCGTCTTCGCCGCCATCATCGCGGCGATATCGAGCTCGAACTCCTCGATACTCGCGGCCTCACGGGTCATCTACGCCATGGGCAGAGACGGGGTCGTGACCGACTGGTTCAACGTGAGTCACCCTCGGTTCTACACGCCCCATCGAGCCATCGCGGTCACTGGCGTCGTGACGGCGCTGTTGATTCTCGTCGGCCTCGAAGTGGAGACTATCATCGCGCTGCTGGCAGAGGCGGCGAGTTTCAGCTTCCTCGTCGCGTACTCGCTCGTCCACATCTCGCTCGTCGTCTTCCGGCGGGCCGACCCGGACGGCTACGACCCTTCCTTTGCGCTCCCACGACCCCTCTATCCGGTCGTCCCGATACTGGGGGTGGTGTTGTCGCTCCTCGTCGTCTCGCAGATGGCGACTTTCGTCATCGTCATCGGGTCGGGCATCGTCGCCTTCGGGGTCGTCTGGTACGCGACCTACACACGAGGGCGCGTCGTGAGCGAAGGGCTCCTCAACGAAGCGATTCGAGGGAAACCAGCCGAACCGTTCCGCGTGGTCGTTCCGGTGGCGAACCCGGCGACACAGCGCGGCCTCCTCCGTCTGGCGGCGGCCAGCGCGCACGCCAACGAGGACCGGGGGACGCCCGAACTCGTCGCTGTCAACGTCACGCCGGTCGCACACCCCTCACCGTTTCAGAACGTCGAGGCCGACCGGTTCGAGCATCAGCGCGAACTTCTCGAGAGCGCCCACGACATCGCGGCCGAGATGGACGTCACCCTCCGGACCAGAACGGTCGTCGCTCCCGACGTCGGAGAGGCGATACTCGACGTGCTCGAAGACGAGGAAGCCGACGAGGCCATCCTCGGCTGGGACGGGACGCTCGAACGCGACGGCCACGTCTTCGGCGCGACGGTCGACCCGGTGGTTCGGAACGCGAGCTGTGACGTCTCACTCGTCACGCTCAGAAACGAGACCATCGGGACGCCGGTGGCACTCATCGCCCCTGGCCACAACGCGCCGGTCGTTGCCCACCAAGCGGCCGAGTTTGCGACCGTCGACGGGACCGTCCCGACCCTGCTGAACGTCCAGTCCCCCCGAGGGGAGAGCGACTCGGACGCCGAGGAACGGGGGCGGTCGGTCGTCGTCGACGCCGCCGAGGCGGCGGGACTCGACCCAGACGAGTACGACGTCCAGGTCGTCGTCGCCGACGATATCGGGCCAGCAATCGTCGAAGCGGCCAGTCAGTACGACACCGTCTGCGTCGGTCTCTCGGGGCGGACCGAGGGGTCCCGAACACCCTTCGGAACTGTCACCGAACGAGTCGTGCACGACGTCCCGAGTAACGTCGCCCTGATACGCGGTTCGTGAGCGGCCCCGGCGGTCCGCTCCATGACTCTCACCAGCGGTTCACAGTTCTTCAAACTCACACTCCACGCAATCCCCGAATCCATCGAGTGCGTTGCCGGCCACCTCGGACGTCAGGGCCAGGTGCCGGGGAGCGCATCCGGGTGCGCTGTGAGGAGTTCGAGGGCCGGTTCGATGGCTTCGAAGTCCCGCCCCCGACGAATCGTATCGGTGGTTTGGTCCCACTCGAGATATCCCTCGGCCTCGAGCTTGGGCAGATGGACGTGATGGAGTTCGATGCGGATTCGTTCTTCTTCCCTTCCACCCTCCCGTGACCCGAGACAGACCTGCGTGACTGCATCGACGGTTCGTGGATTCGCGGCGGCGAGCAGAACCAAGATTTGCCGGCGATGGTGGTGACTGAGAAGAGCGAACAGTTGGTCGAGTGACTCACGGTCCGAACGTGCGGTATGAGGTCCCCCAGAGATGTTTGAGGTCATGGTCAGATTCCAGGACGGGCGTGGTTTCCCTCCCGATTCACTCGTGGCAAGAGGAGAAAGGAAGAACAATGATATAACCGTTGTGTGGATTGATGTTTTCAACAATTCTATCCAGCAAACCCGCACATTTGAAAGACAAAAATGCGAAGTTCACAATCATATAATTATAACATCACGTTCAATCTGAAGGAAAGTCGGGCGTCTGGAATTCGAATTCTGCCCAGGGCCGGACGCGGTGGCTCGTGATAATCTCCGAGGAGAGCACCTCGAGTTCCATGGCCGCGAGCTCGTTCGTGATGGTCGTAAGGTTACGAGTGTCAGTCGCGACGACTTCGATGTAAAGATTGCGCGTGCTGGTGAGCATCTCTCTGACGTCGATGACCCCCTGTACCTCGATTGCCGCGGCGGCCAACTGTTCGCGCTCCAGCGGGTTAGCGTTGCAGACGAACAGCACGTGGAGCGGGAAGTTCGAGAGCTCGTAGTTGATTTTAGGGTAGTAACCCTCTATAATTCCGACCTCTTCGAGTTTCTCGATTCGATTGCGGACGGTGCTGGCGGATACCTCGACCTCGTCGGCAATCTCGGCGGTGGTGGTATTTCGGGCGTCGCGCTGGAGCGCGTAGAGGATACCGTGGTCGATGTTATCGAGTGAGAAACTGTTCACACCCCAATGAGGGTCTCTGGAACTATAATCCTCAGCCGAGGTAGTGAGCTGAGCACGGAGCGATTCGAAGGTGCTCAATACGCGCCCGCTATTCAGCACGACTTCGAGAAGCAGTCAGATACTGGAGGAGTTCCCCAGAGCGACCCGAGCCTGCTCACTGAGTGGTCGCTTCGAACGCTTGCTCCGACTCTGTCTCGATGTGAATCGGTTCTGTCGTCGCCCGCTGGTCACGGTACCACGCGACTGTCTCCTCGATAGCCGTTTCGAGTGGTGTCGCCGTCACTGCGTCCCCGAAGGCGTTCCGGAACTTCGAGTCGTCGACGACGTAGGGCGCTTCGAACGAGTATCGCTGTTCGCCGAACTCTTTCAGTGGCGAACTCACGAGTCCACCGAGCGTCAGCAACGGGCCGGCGAGGTACACGAGACGTGGGAGTCGGGGGTCGATGCCCGCGGCGTCGTAGACGAGTTCGACGAATCGACGCGTGGAGACAGTTTCGGGGTTCGGGACGTGCCACGCCTCGCCCAGTGCCTCGTCTCGTTCGCCGAGGAGGACCAGCGCGCGAGCGAAGTCGGGGACGTAGGTGTAGGTGTGCGGGAACTTGGGCTTCCCGAGGACCTTCGCGCGGTTCCCGTCGACTGCCTCGCCGAACACCTGCTCGCCGACCGCAGAGTTGCGGACTCGTGGGCCGAAAAAGTCGCTCGCTCGGCCGATGGTCGCCTCGATTCGACCCTCGTCGTGGGCGTCGAGGACCATCCGAGCGCATCTCGCGCGGGTTCGACCCTTCGGACCGGTGGCCGCGTACGGTAGGTCTTCGGTGAGTCTGTCGTCCACCTCGCCGTACATGTAGAGGTTCTCGGCGACGACCAATCTCGCACCCGCGGATTCGACGCCCGCGACGATGGCCCGCGTCAGGTCGGGAAAGAGGTCGGGCCACGAGTCGTACGGCGGTTGCGCACAGTGGTAGACGACGTCGGCGTCTTCGAACGCCGCTTTCGCCATCGACTCGTCTGTCACGTCGACGCGTCGGTGTTCTGCACCCTCGGGGAGTCTGTCGGTTACGTGTCGCGTCACGACGGCGACGTCGGCGTCGCGTTCTCGGAGGTGTTCAGCGACTGCGAGGCCGACCGGACCCGCGCCGACCACGACGTGTGTCTTCATACCGGTCATACGCACAGAACAGAGATAGCAGTGTCTAGGGGACGTCGCGCCGACGCGACTCGTAGGGTTTATCCATACTGCTGAGGTAGTTGGCGGTACTATGGCCGACAAGAAGGCACGATCTGTTGGCAGTGCCGGGCGCTTCGGTGCTCGGTACGGCCGTGTCGCCCGCCGCCGCGTCAAGGAAATCGAAGCAGAGATGCGAAGCGCGAAAGTCGACGGCGACGACGTCACCCGCGTCGGAACCGGCATCTGGAAGAACGAAAAGACTGGCGAGGTCTTCACCGGCGGTACCTACCGTCCCCAGACCCCGGCCGGAAAACAGGTTCGTCGCTCCATCCGCGCCGCACTCACTGGCGAGTCCGAATAACCGAGTTCCCCCGATTCCTCACACCTCACAATGAGCTACAAATGTTCCCGGTGCAAGCGCGACGTCGAACTGGACGAGTTCGGTGGCGTTCGTTGCCCGTACTGTGGGCACCGCGTCCTGCTGAAGGAGCGGTCCCCCAACGTGAAAGAAGTCACCGTCGAGTAACGTGCGCCCCGCGCACAGCGCTTCTCTCGAGTTCGACTACCCCGACGAGCGGCGCGCTCGCATCGTCGAACGAAGTGTCGCCGTCGAAGTCGGCGAGATAGACGATGCCCGCTCTCGTGCACGCGTCCACCGCGACGGCCGAACCGTCGTCGTCACCGTCGAGGCCGACGACCTGGTCGCCCTTCGCGCCGGCGTGAACACGTGGATACGCCTCGTCGAGACTGCTGAGGCCGTCGCCACCGCGAGCGAGAGACGTTCACAGTCTGCGTAGCAGACCGCGGGTGTTTTAGGGCCGGCGTCCCGTCGGTTCGGGTATGCAGGGAAGTCTGCCGCCGGAAGCGCAGGAGAAGCTCGAAGAACTGCAGAACCTTCAGGAGACCGCTCAGAACGTCTCCCAGCAGAAGCAGTCCTCCGAGACGGCACTCAACGAAGCTCAGACGGCGCTCGACACGCTCGAAGACGTCGACGCCGACTCCAAGATGTATCGCGAAGTCGGTGAACTCCTCATCGAGACGGACTACGAAGCAGCGCAGGAAGACCTCGAAGAGAAGGTCGAGAGCCTCGAAGTCCGCGTCGAACAACTGACGAAGCAGGAAGAACGCGTCCAAGAGAAGTTCGAGAGTCTGCAGGAAGAGCTCCAGCAGATGCTGCAGGGCGGTGCAGGCGGTGCCGGTCCGATGGGTCCCGGCGGCGCATAAATGCCAGAGCCAACGGACGAAGAGGTTGTCCAGACCGCCGCCGAGGCGGCCGAAGGCCTCATCTTCGCCCGGTTCAAGCAGTCGCGCGTCACTGACTTCGACGTGACCGTGACGTTCGAAGACGGCGTGCTCGACGTCGACGTGTACATCAACGCACCCGACGACGCCGACGATGCCGAAGCGGTCGCCGACGAGGCGGCCCGAACGGCACAGGAAGCCGTCGACGAACTGTTCGCGGAAGCGGACGACGAGTAGGGTTTTCGCGGGCACCCCCCGTGTTTCATTCGATTGGTGAGCGACGCGTCCGTGTCACTCGACTGGGAGTCAGGTCGCCTGTACCGGTCGAATCGACCGATAGAACGCCGTCGAGTACGCTGCGAAGAACGCACCGACGAGGCTACTGACGACGAGGACGAGCGCGGCGAGGCCGAGCGTTCCGACGAGACCGACCGAGGGGAGGCCAAACAGGTGTGGAGTCGCCGCTGGAGCGACGCTCACGTCGGTCACACCGGGGCGTTGTGGCGGCATCGTCGGCGTCGTGAGCAACGAGAACACCACCCCGACGAGGCCGAGGACAGCGCCTCCGACGGTGACGACGATGGTGTAGCCGAAGACGGACACGAGGTTGTGCCTGACGCACCACACACTCCGTTTGAGTCCCTCGATAGCTCCCACGTCGTCGACGACGATGGCGTGGCCGAAGAACTGCGAGACGAACAGGACTCCGAGATAGACCGAGAGGATGGCCAAGCCAACCACGGCGACGATTGCGAAGAGGACGATACCCGGTTGCGTCCCGCTCGACAACAGAATCGCACCGACCAAAGCGACCAGCAAGAAGCTCACGACCCACAACACGACGTAGAAGACGAGCAGTCCGAAGTAGACGACCAGTATCGAGACGTAGTGGGCTTTTCCCTCGCTGACGAGCGTCTCGAACGAGGTGCGGCCGCCAATCGCCTCGTTCGCCATGCCGATGACGCCGCCGATGAAAAACGGCATGACGAACAACAAGAGTCCGCTAGACACGAGCGAGACGAGACTCCCTACGAGCGGGCTGATAGACTGCGCTATCAGTCCGGGAAGTTGCAGGAAGCTAAGCGCGGCGGTGACGACGAACAAAATCGGGTTCCGTCGGAGTGTCGCGCCTGCTGTCTGGAGGGCTTGGAGAGCACTCATAGGGAGACATCATGTCAACACGATAAGTATTTTGGGCTGTTGGCTGACTAACGACCACTCGACACAACACCGACGACTGTCGAGTAATCGCCCCAGTTACCAACGAATCCGTAGAATTCACGGGGTCGAACTGTACAATTGCCCGATACAATTATGAAGGGCCATGGTGTATGTTACCCCATGTCAATTAGGCGTACTCCGAGAGGGACTACCGCGCTGGACAGACTGCGAGAACGGTACACAGACGTCGAGCGCGTCTGTTCAGAGTGTGGGTTCGACGACGAAGACGGCGAGTGGTCGGCGAAGACGACCGGTTCAAGCGTCTTCTATCGGCACATCTGTCCGAGTTGTGGGAACATCGAGACGCGAACGCTCTCACTGAAGTAAGTGCGGCGAGGGAGTTTTCTCGTCGTTCGAATCTCCGTCCGTGAGTGGCGACTGTACGTGGAAGACGGTCCAGAGAGGGGGCGTCGAAGGGTGCGCCACACTGGAACCGATTACGCGAGGAAGAACACGAGCAGGCTAACGGCCATCGACGCGAGGATGACCGCCAGTGCCAGTGCCCCGCCCATCGAGACGACGGCGTTCGCGTGACTCGCGAGCGTCTCGGTCCGGTCGTTGCCGAAGATGGTCACCTCGGCGCGTTCGGTTGCCATCCCGCCGGTGACGGGTTCACGGTCCGCGAGCGCCGCGTCGACGAGGCGCTCGATGGTCGACCGCAGTTCGTCGTCGTCGATTGCCGCACCCACCTGATTTTCCGCTTCGACGGTGTTGACGATGTGCGTGTCCGTCGTCATCACTTCGGCCACGTCCACCGGTGCGTCCGGACCCTCCGTGAGTGCATCGACGAGGTAGTCGCGGAGGCCCGGTTCCATGTTGTTCCCGTCGACGAGGACGTACGCCGTCTTCTGGTCGTTCACGTCCGTCACGGCGACACGGATGCCGAGGGGGCCGATGCCGTCGCGCGGCACCCACTCGGTTCGCTCCCACGCCGTCCCGAGTTCGAGCGTTCCGGGCGACGATTCGGTGAGTTCGTCCCCCGCGATGCCTGCCGCGGAAATCATGTCGAACGAGCGTTTGCTACCGGGGGTGACGTGTCCGAGGTCCGGTCCCTGCAGGCCGTTGTTACAGTTGTGTGCGTCTACGAGGAGGACGTGTTCGAGACCGGTCGTTCGGGCCTCGGCGGACGCGGAGAGGCCGACGGCGTACTCGACGTCGTCTGCGAACAGTGGGGCGTACGTCGAGACGAGAACGGCGTCGTCACCGAATCGTTGGCCGAGCATCTTCGCGTCGCCGGATTCGACACGGACGCTCTCTGTGGCCTCCTCGGTGTACTCGATGTTCTCGTAGGCGGCGTCGGCGGCGTCGAGGACGACGTCGACTTCGCGTTCCGTCACGAGGTTGAAGTCGTGGCCGGCGGTGGCGTGCGGCGGGAACGCGAGGCCCTCTGAACGGCGGGCGACCCGTTCGGGGAAGTTTCCGCCGCCGATTTCACCCATCGGACCCGGGTGAATCATCGGCAGGACGAACCGCGCCTTCTCGGTACCGTCGTCGCGGCGGAACGAGAGAACGGTGACGGGGACGATTGCCTCCTGTCCGAGTTGCTCGAAGAAGTCCTCCAGTTCGCGCGTCCCCTCTGCGACGTGGCCGATGAACCCACGGATGAAGTCGAGGACGGACACACCGAGACTCCGGCGCCACGGTCGGTCGACGACGCGAAGGAAGGCGTAGACGCCGAGCGAGTAGACGACACACGTGATAGCGAGCAGTTGGAAGTGACTGAGCGCGATTGCGGAGAGTTCGGGCGGTGCTCGGTCCGGGCGGGCCAGATACGGTAACAGATACGCGTCGAGGATGGGGCCGCCCACTTCGAAGAAGGCCAGCGTCCCGCTGTAGATGAAGAGCAAGGCCGCGGCGGTGAGTGTCTGGATACTCGCCGGGACGGCGGCGACGAGGAGCGACGACCGAGAGACGGCCATGATGATGAGCAACCGGAACGCGAAGACCGACGCGAGGGAGACGACGAGTGCGTCGAAGACGAATCGCTGGCCGAGACCGGTGAACACCGAGACGATGGCGGCTATCGTGACGAGGGTGACGATGATGACTTCGCCCGCCAGCGCGAGGAGTGACGAGCGATTGTGTGTCAGTTTCCCGCCGACGAACCGGTCGACGCCGGTGGTACCGAACGCTGCAACGACCGTCGGAATACCGATGAAGAAGATACCTTCCCAGGCGTCTCTGCCGAGGAAGAAGATACCTCGCCACGAACCCTCGAAGTTCCCCGAGTCGAACGCCGCGATACCGGCCATCGCGGCGACGAGCATGGCGAACCCCAGACTCGCGTACCACTTGGGCGCGCGGAAGATAAACCGCGACAACCCGGCGAGGTCGCTCTGCGTGGAGGTCATTTCCCGAACAGACAAATTCGAGTAGGGTAAATCCCTCGTATTATTCCGACCGGAAAACGATGATAGATAGATGACTGCCGAGCGGGTGGGCGGTTTTCCGACCGCAGATAGCCGAGCGATAGACCGACTGGCCGATTACTGTTCGCAGATAGCGATGAAGTTCTCGAAGACTTCCTCACCCTCGTCGGTGTGGGCCACCTCGGGGTGCCACTGGACGCCGTAGAGGTCACGGTCGGTGTCGCTCATCGCTTCGATGGTACAGACGTCGCTCGTGGCGGTGTGGGTGAAGCCCTCCGGGACTTCTTTCACTTCGTCGGCGTGACTGGCCCAGACGCGTGTCTCGGGGGCGAGCGAGCCGATTAGCGGGTCGTCTTCGTCGAGAATCGAGACGTCGACGTCCGCGTATCCGCCGTAGTCGCCGGAGCCGACGCGCCCGCCGAGTTCTTCGGCCAGAATCTGCATGCCGAGACAGATACCGAGAATCGGAACGTCGAGTTCGAGGTAGTCGGCACAGCGGCCGATGCGGTCCATGTCCGGCCCGCCAGAGAGGACGATGCCGTCTGCGTCGATATCTTCGGGTGCCGTGTCGTTGTCGACGAGTTCGGTGTCGACGCCGAGGTCACGGAGTGCGCGTCGTTCGAGATGGGTGAACTGCCCGTGGTTGTCGATGACGACGATTCGGGTCATGTCCCGGATTGGACTACCGTGCCTAAAAATGGTTCGAAGGACGGTCGAGATGAGCGTATCCGTGCATCACATTGGCATATCGAGACGCGAACGAGCGTGTCGTCACTCGTCGTCGACACGTTCTCTTGCCGACTGAAATCCCATCTCCGCCAACTCCTTCGTCCGTCGTGCTTCACGTGCAGCGATGGCCTCCGGGTCCGGCGAGGCGTCGTCGTCGATGCGAGCGAACGACTTGTGGACCTTCGTGTGACACCATCGACAGAGGGCGACGGTAATCTCGTGTGAAGGGTCGTCGCCCGCGTCGTGGGCGGCGCTCGACCCGCTTCCATACGAGAGGTGGTGTTCTTCGAGGAGTGGCCGTGCCGCCGAGTCGTGGGCCATGCGGACTTCTTCGAGACCACACCGGACGCACTCGCGACCGTTCGTCGTCGCGGCGTAGTGTGGACAGTCGCGGAACTCGCAGTCGTCGTCGGCGGCGACGCATTCGTAGTCGAATCGGGCGCGTTCGCGGGCGAACGCCGGGTCACGGTCGGCGTACTCGCGGGCCAGACGGCACTTCCCGTCGCTCGTGAGGTGGTCACACCGGCCGGCGTGGTCGTAGGGGTCGTCGACACCTACGGGCGTCCCTGTCGGCGTCTGTTCCATACCTGTGGTGTGGACAGCGCGCGGGTAAACGTTGCTTTCGGTGAGATAGCGGCCGTAGAGTCCTTTCGGTGGGATAGCGGACGTAGAGTCCTTTCGGTGGGATAGGGGCCCCAGAGCCCTTCCAATGGGAGAGAGGCCGCAGAACCGGCCGACTTCGGAGGGGCCGCAGTCGGCGGTGGTTTCATCAGGTCCACGGTCCAAAAATTGGTCGTGAGGCTCGTACACCGACAGAACGGGGACCAGACGACGCTCGCGTCCAACGTCGAGACGGCGGACTCGTTTCTCTCGAAAGCCCGTGGACTGATGTTTCGCGGGTCGGTCCCCGACGACTACGCACTCGTCTTCAGATTCGACGACGCCGACAGACACAGTCTCCACATGGTGTTCGTCCCGTTCGACATCGACGCACTGTGGCTTATCGGCGACGAAGTCAAGCAGAAGAAGCGTCTGTCCGCGTGGACGGGCATCGGATTCGGTATGGCCGACACCATCATCGAACTCCCCGCAGGGGCCGCCGAAGACGTCGAACCGGGCGACCTGGTCGAACTTTCTGAATAAGCGAACAGTCAGGCCCCTGATGAGACACCAATAACTGTCGGAACCATCTCTTTTATACATTCGTCCACAGATGTGTTCAACTACTATGTCGGGAGATACCACACCGACGGAGGATAGAGTAAGTCGTCGCGAGACGGCTGGCTGTGAAATTCGACGGTTCTAACTCACAAGGACACGATTCTACCGTGAATACACGATTCGGGAAGACCCCCGAGCTACGCACTTCTGATTCGGTACAGCTGTTGGATACTACGCTTCGCGATGGCGAGCAAGCGCCCGGAGTCTCACTGACTCCGAGCGAAAAGGCAGATATCGCACGGGCACTCGACAGGGCACAGGTCGACTACATCGAAGCAGGAAGCGCCTGCACCGGCCCCGGTGAACGCGAGACCATCAAGCGCGTCACGTCGCTCGGCCTCGACGCGACGGTGACGAGTTTCGCTCGCGGCGTCCAGAACGACATCGACCTCGCACTCGACTGCGACGTCGGCGGCATCACGCTCGTCGTTCCGGCGAGCGAGCGCCACATCGAGTCGAAGGTCGGCACCACACAGGAGGGCGTCCTCCAGACGACGGACGAACTCGTCGCGTACGCCAAGGACCACGGCCTGTGGGTCGAAGTCATCGGCGAAGACGGCTCTCGCGCGTCACTGGAGTTCTTAGACGAGTTGGCACAAGTCTCTCACAACGCTGGAGCAGACCGGTTCTGTTTCGCCGATACGGTCGGACACACCAGTCCCGAACACACCTACGAGGCCGTCTCGCAAGTCGCTCAGTACGGGCCGACGTCCACCCACACCCACGACGACCTAGGACTCGCGATGGCCAACGTCCACGCGAGTCTCGCCGCGGGTGCTGACCTCGTCCACACGACGGTCAACGGCATCGGCGAGCGCGCCGGCAACGTCGCCCTCGAAGAAGTCGCAATCGCGTTGCACCACTGTTACGACGTCGATACCGTCAAACTCGACGAACTCTACGCACTGGCACAGAAAGTCGCTCACGCGACGGGCGTCGCACTGCCACCGAACAAAGCAGTCGTCGGGCAGAACGCCTTCACGCACGAGAGTGGCATCCACACCGACGGCACGCTCAAAGACGACGCGATGTACGAACCGTACCCGCCGGAGACGGTCGGACGTGAGCGTCGTCTCGTCCTCGGGAAACACGCCGGCCGCGCCGGTGTCAAAGCCGCGCTCGACGAACACGGCGTCGACGCTACGGACGAAGAAGTCGCCGCCGTCGTCAGTCGGGTGAAAGAACTCGGCGACCGAGGAAAGCGCGTCACCGACGCGGACCTCCTCGCGTTCGCAGAAGACGTTCAAGGCCGCGAGCGTGACCGGACGGTCGAACTCCTCGACCTCACGGCCGCATCCGGTGGCGGGACGCCGACGGCGAGTGTCAGACTCAGCGTCGACGGCGAGGAACGCGTCGCCTCCGGCACCGGGTCTGGACCGGTCGACGCCGCGGTGAAAGCAGTGCGGAAAGCACTCGGCCCCGACGCGGACGCACAACTCGACGAATATCACGTCGACGCCATCACCGGCGGCACCGACGCCGTCGTGACCGTCGAGGTGACGATGTCACTCGGCGATAGAAGTGTCACCGTCGCCGCGTCGGACGCGGACATCACGCGAGCGAGTGTGCAGGCGATGGTCGATGCCCTCGACCGACTGCTCGAAAAGAGTCAGGGCACGCTGGAACCCGCGTCGGCGGACGACTAGTCTACGCTAGCGTCGCTTCGACGGTAGTCGTCGCCGCGTTTCGGCCGCACCGCGACGCGCTCAGCGCGTCTCTTTTGCGACGAGGTAGGTCCACCCACCTCGGCGCTCGAATCCGATGGCGTCGTCGCCGAGTTTCGACTCCGCGTAGTCGGCGACGCGCCCCGTGCGGACCGTCGTGACGTCTATTCGGCGCGTCCCACCGTCTTCGCTCGTATTCGTGTCTGCCGCATTCGCGCTCATACATCTGCAAACGAACGGAGAGGATATGTATCGAATCCTAGGAGAGTGAAAGTGAAATCGACAGACATCACCGACCCGTGTCACGAGACACCATACCAGCCCCGGCCGAGGGTATCGGAGCGTGAGTCGGTCGGTGTTTGAGGCGTTCGGCCTCGTCCTCGGAGAGGACCGATTCCGGGTGGTACAAGACCCCGGAGCCACGATATTCGGGCGTGCCAGACGCTGCGTTCGTCGTCGACATCAAGCCCTCGGCCCGCCGGACCAACGGGGCAGTGGGAACGCTCGTCAACCGACGGGGGACGCGGCACGTCTTTAGTTCGCGCGACGACGCCGAGATGTGGGCCAGCGGTCTGTCGAGTCGCGGCGACGTCGCCGTCTGGATTCGCAGTGCCGACCCACGAGACGAGAGCGACGCGGACGCGTATCTGGTCGGGCGGCGGACGCGTGAGTCGATACTCGCGGGTGCATACGACAAACGCCGGCGACGGATGCGTGGCGGTGACGACGGCGAGCAAGTGGTGTTCGAGACGTTCGACCGAGAAGGCTAGTCACTGGTCGCGTCCGACTGGGTGGCCGGGGATGCGGCACCGACGAGAACTGCGGCCCCGCCGAGGAACGCGAGGAGGACCCCCACGACACCTGCGGCCTGATACGCCACGGCGACGAGGATGAAGGTCAACAGGAGCATGATACCGTCGAGTTTCGTCGCGAGTGCGGAGTCCATGTCCGCGAGTTCTGGTGGTCCTGTGACAACTTTTTCGGCGTCGAACACACTACTCTCCCGGGGTGTCAGCGTCGGCAACGCTGTGTGTTCGTATCACGACAGAGGAGTGGCCTCGGTTTCGGGAATAAACCTTCGGACGGGGGGTCCAGAGAGACGGTGTTCGCAGAAAGTGAAACCACCGAGGGTGAGATTTGAACCTCACTCGCTCACGTCGTTCGCTCCCTAGTTCAAATCTCAGGTCGTCGCACACACGGACACCCTGTCGCGGCGCGACGAGACGCGCCGCTCGGAGTGTAGTGTCCGTGAGAAGCGCCGAGGGTGAGATTTGAACTCACGTGTCCGAATGGACAGTAGATTTCGAATCTACCGCCTTGGCCGGGCTAGGCTACCTCGGCTTCCATCGTCATCTCTCTCGCGGATAGTTTAATCCGTTTCGATTTACCGAGGCCGCGAGTGGTGTGACCGAGAGACGAAACCGGGATGACCACGCCGGCGACCACTGTTACTAAGTCGCACGCAAACGGGGATGTCGCATGGACATCGACACGGCGAGCGAGACGTGTACGCAGGTTCTCGACACCATCTCCGAAGCCGTCATCGCCGACCGCTCGTTTCTCGAGACGGTCCTCACGGGCGTCCTCGCTCGCGGGCACGTCCTCCTCGAAGACGTCCCGGGGACGGGGAAGACGCTCACCGCTCGAAGTTTCGCGACGGCGCTCGGCCTCTCGTTTTCTCGTATCCAGTTCACACCTGACCTCCTCCCTGCCGACGTGACGGGGACGAACATCTACGACGAGCGCGACCGGTCGTTCGAGTTCTCTCCCGGTCCCATCTTCGCCAACGTCGTCCTCGCGGACGAAATCAACCGCGCGCCGCCGAAGACGCAGGCGGCCCTCCTCGAAGCGATGGAGGAAGGACAGGTGACCGTCGACGGCGAGACACACGAACTTCCGAAACCGTTCTTCGTCATCGCCACGCAGAACCCCGTCGAACAGGAAGGGACGTTCACACTGCCGGAAGCACAGGTCGACCGATTCGTCGTGAAGTCCGCCATCGGCTATCCTGACCTCGACGGCGAAGTCGAACTGCTCCGACGACGCGCCGGACGCGAAGCACAGAGTCCGACTATCGAGCGCGTCCTCGACCGAGACTCCGTCGTCGCGATTCGACGGGCACCGGAACAGGTCCGCGTCGACGACGACCTGTTGCGGTACATGGCCGAACTCACCAGAGAGACGCGCACGGACAGACGAGTCCGCGTCGGCGTCTCGCCACGAGGCACACAGCGCCTGTTCGAAGCGGCACGCGCCCGCGCAGTCGTCGAGGGGCGCGAGTTCGTCACTCCGGACGACATCAAACGCGTCGCCCACGCCGTCCTCGCACACCGTCTCGTGCTCACCCCGGACGCACGGGTCGAAGACGTACAGAAGGCGGACGTGGTTCGTGACGTCCTCGACAAGGTCACAGTGCCGACGCTCGAATGACACTCCCTCACCGGCGCATCGCCGCCACGAGGGCGGTTGCACCGAGCAACAGCAACACGACTGCGGTAATTGGTTGCCCACCCGTCGCCGCCGACCGGAGGACGTAGACGACGCCGACGCCGACGACGAGGACGGCCAGCGTCGCCGCGGCGTGGACGAGTTCGAGGCGAGTCGTCGCCGTCTCGCGGCCGAGGTGTTGGCCGAGAGAGAGCGCGTTCTCTGCGGTGTCCCACGCCAGCACCGACGCGACAGCAGCGAGGAGCAGTGCTTCTGTCCCCGCTCGACCGACGCCAGCGAGCAGCAACGCGACGAAGAAGAGTCCGCCCGCCGTATCGACGAGTCGCCGAGACCCGCGGGTCACGCCTGCCGCGAGGACGACAGTCGCGACGACCCCACCGAGTGCGGCAGTCGTCGTCGTGAACGCGAGTGCGAGTATCGCCAACCCGGCCGCCGAAAGCGCCAGTGCCGTCCCAGAGCGAGTCGGCCGACGGGTGATTTCACTCATCGACGACCCTCCGTGTCACGACGTGTCGACTGCTCACCGCGACCACCCCGATTCGGCCCGAGCGAGTGCGACTGCGAGTGGTTCGTCTCGCCAATCCACTACGCGAATCCCCGAGCGCCGCAGGTCACGCAGGCGCAAGTCGCGTTCGAGGCGGGCGAGTCTGGCACCGACGGTTCCGGTCCCCGTCGGGTCGGGTGAGACGACGGTGACGGCGTGGCCGTAGGCCTCCAGTCGGCGAGCGACGGAGACGGCGTAGTCGTCTGCGAGTGGCGAACAGAAGATGACCTGTGCGTCACTGGAGAGTCGTCGTCGGAGTCGCTTCACCGCAACGGACGGGAAGAACGCCTCTGTGGGTGGCGTCGGGGCGAACGCGGGGTGTGTCGCGAAGAGTCGTCGGGCGCGGGCACGGTGGTCACCACCTGACGACGGTTCTAGCCAACACTCCGTCGGCCCGAACGCGGCCACACCGACTCTGTCGCCACTGTCGAGGAGCGCCGAGAACGCGATACTCGCCGCGTCGACACAGCGTTCGACCGCCGTCTCGGCGTCCGAGTCGGGAGCGACGTGTGCCTCCGAGCGCGTGTCGACGACGAGGACGACGGCCGCAGCACGCTCCTCACGGAACTGTACCGTCGCGAGTTCCCCGGTCCGAGCGCGGCGATTCCAGTCGATGCGTCGAATCGGGTCGCCGTGGCGGTACTCCCGGATGGAAGCGAACTCCAGTCCCGACCCCGGAACGTCCGTCTCGACGCGTCCGGCGTACTTCGACGTGAGGCCACGAAGCGGTAGGTCCGCCGTCGCCGCCAGTTCGGGTTCACACCGCATCGTCGTCTCGGTGTGTATCGTCTCGCGGCGCTCGACTGCACCGCTCGGGTCGCGGGCGACGACCACCGTCTCGTCCCACGTGTGCTCGCCGCGAATCGCCGTGACGGTGTACGTCGTCGTCGCCGTCGCACCGGGTCTGAGGGCCGCTCCGAGGCGTGCGGGGCCGTCCGAGACGGCGAGTGCCGGGGGAACGCCGTCGACGATTCGAAGGTCGAAGAGCGTCCGTGACCCCTCGTTGGTCACCGAGAGCGTCACCTCGACGTCGTCGTCGGAATCCGGTGTCGAATCCGAGAGTTCTCGCTCGATTGCGAGCGTCACCTCCGGGACGGTGGCGATGCGGACGTACCCAACGTAGACGACGCCCACGCCGGCGAGCAACAGCGGTGCTGGTTCACGGAGGAAGACGCCCACCGCGGCGGCGACGAGGACGAGTCCTTCGAGGCCAACCCACCGCGCCGTCTCGAATTCGCGACTCATCGGCGTCCTCCATCGCTCGCAGCAGTCGGCGTCGCGGCATCGTCGTCTGCGTGCGCTTGGTCGGTTCCGACGTTCTCGATGGCCGCAATCGTCCGCTCGACGCGAGCGACCAGTGCGGACTGTCCGGACAGGAAGAGACGGAGGCGATATCGGATGGGAACCGAGATGGTCGCTCCGAGGAAACGGGCCGCGACGACGTCGTCCGTCCACGTTCCGTCGTCGATGAGTCTGGCCGCCTCGGCCGGCGTCTTTCCGTCTCTGAGGACGAGTGCGCGCTGTGCACGCTGTTCGAGGCGAGAGACGAGTCGCTCGCGAGTGCCCCACCGACTGCGACGCGTCAGCGCTGTGCGGAGTTCGTCGTCGAAGTCGGCCCCCGGGACGGGGACTTCGACGCGTAGTTCGGGGTCACCCGTCGTCGTCGTCCGTGTGGGCGTATCTCGCCGTCGTTGGACGTATCTGGTGCCCTGTATCGCCGCGAGTGCGGCGACCAGGGTGAGAAACAGGTCGGTGAGTTCCAACCCTAGCGAGACGCCGGCGACGATGGCGAACCCGCCGGCAGTGGCGACGACGCCGACGAGATACGCGAGCGAGCGAGCCTTCGTCATCGGTCCTCCGAAGACTGGTCGGCGTAGGTCGATTCGATGTTTCGGAGCGCGTCGACGGCACGTCGCTCGCGCGCCGTCGTCGCTTCGGCCCCACCGTATCGCACTGCTTCGAAGAGATTCGTCAGTTCCGTCACGTCGTCTCTCTCCATGCCGGCATCGACAGCAGCAGCGGCGAACTCGGCCGGCGTCGCAGACTGGCGGTTCGGCACGTCGAGGAGCGTCGTCATCTCCCGCCACGCGCGGAACACTTCGTTCTCGACGTCACCGTCTCCGGATTCGATTCGTTCGGCCGCAGCGCCGGCGGCACGGCCGACAGCGGCGACGTCCGGGGACGTCTCGGGCGTCGACGGCGTGGGTTCGTCGTCACCGTCCGGTGTGTCGCTCGTCCCCGTGACGAGCATGAAGACGGCGACACCGAGCGCGACGACGAGCAGGAGCGTAAACAGGAGCGTCGGCGGCGAGACACTCTGGACGCCGCCGGCACCCTCACCGAGACGCCCACCGCCGCCGGGTTGGAACAGCGAGATGTTGCCTGCGGCCTCCGTGGCACGACTCGAAAATGAGAAACCGCGGTTACAGGACGTCAGCAGTCCAATGAGGAGGGCGACTGGCGGTCCGAGCGCCAACACGATTGCCACTGGCGGGAGCAGTGAGCGAGTCTCCCAGTAGCTGTAACCCCCGAGGAGGAGAAAGACGGCGGCGACGAGAGCGAGGACTTCCGGTGAGAGCAACCACGGGAGACACGGTGTCGGAATACTGAATCCCTCGGTGTCTCCCGAGAGCGGTTCGAACCCGGTGTCCTGTGTCTCGCCGACACCACCACCGCCGGAGTCGCCGGGACCGAATCCGAACGAACCACCGTCAGTTACGACAGTCGAGTCGATAGTCGCGGCGGCGACCGCAAAGGCCACGACGGCGAGGAGGGCCAACCCGAGCGCACCCGCAGTAGAGCGGTCCACGAGAACGTGTAACAGTATCGAGGGTAAAGGCATTTCGTGAGAGGGCGGCGACGTCCGGCGAGTCGCCGTGGGACCACCGAAGAGTTCGCCACCTCGTGAGACAGACCACCGATACACGTGAACGTCCGCTCGTGATTGTGAATCTCGACACGGGGAGTTCAGCACCGACACACCACAGATTCAAGTGAATAACCGAACTAAGAGAGGCCGATAATCGACCCACAGACACCACTGTTGCAAGTGAACCACTGCGGAGGTGTGAGGGGTGTGAGTTCGGAGAGACCACCGATGCAAGTGAATCAGTTCCGGCCGGAGTATTCGTCCACCCACCACGATTGCAGGTGAATCTGGGAGGAGACGGCGGAACACGGGCGAATTCAGTCGGTCCGAATCACGTGTGACGGTGGTCTCTTCACCCTAGATATGTCAGCACTTTAGTTGAAACTGTGCTCTGTTGTTCTTCTAGAGACTCTCGTCTCTCGTCTTCACTTGCAACAGTGGGGTGTGTCTGTTCGCCGTCCTCCCGCCGCGACGAACATTTCGTCCGTCTCGTAAGACAGTCCGAGATTCAGATGAATCAGATGAAATCGCGGTTTTAAATAGGGGGACGGAACAAGGACCCGACGTTAATGCGCCGGTTCGAGCGAAAGCAAAACGTCTTCGTCAACAAGGACGCCCTTGGAGAGTCCTACAAACCCGAGCGCATCGAAGAGCGCGACGACGAGATATCGGAGTACATGGATGCACTCCAACCAGTCGTCGACGGGTGGGAACCGAACAACGTCTTCCTCTACGGGAACACCGGCGTCGGAAAGACGGCAGTGACGGAGTTCCTCCTCGAGATGCTTCTCGAAGACGTCTCGCAGTACGACGACGTGGATTTGAGCGTCATCTCCATCAACTGCAAGACGCTCAACTCCTCGTATCAGGTCGCCGTCGAACTCGTCAACGAACTGCGACCGGCCGGCGCGGAGATTAGTTCGACGGGTTACCCCCAACAGACCGTCTTCAAGAAACTCTTCGAAGAGTTAGACGACGTGGGTGGAACCATCCTCATCGTCCTCGACGAAGTCGACTCTATCGGGGAGCGAGACGAACTGCTCTACGAACTCCCGCGTGCCCGGTCGAACGGCAAACTCGACGACGCGAAAGTCGGCCTCGTCGGTATCTCGAACGACTTCAAGTTCCACGACCAACTCGACCCGCGCGTCCAGGACACGCTCTGTGAACGCGAACTCCACTTCCCGCCGTATCAGGCCCCCGAACTCCAGAACATTCTCGAATCGCGGGCGGAAGTCGCCATCGCGGAAGATGCGTGCGAAGAAGGCGTCCTCAACCTGTGTGCGGCACTCGCCGCCCGCGACAGCGGAAGCGCACGACAGGCGCTCGACCTGCTTCGGTTGGCGGGCGAACACGCCGAGAACAAAGACGACGACAGAATCACCCTCGACCACGTCGACATCGCGCGGCAGAAACTCGAACAGGAACGCGTCGTCGAAGGGATGCGCGAACTCACCGAGAACGGACACTTCGCACTGCTCGCAGTCGTCTCGAAGGCGGCCAACGACGAGACACCCTGCCGGATGCGTGACCTCTATCAGGAGTATCTCCGCCTCTGTAACTCCGCGGGCATCGACCCACTCGCACAGCGGTCGGTCCACAACCACCTCTCGGACCTGCGGATGCTCGGCATCCTCTCTGCAGAAGAAAACCGCACCGGGTCGCGGGGCAACTACTACAGTTACGCACTCGACGTCCCCTTTGCCAGCGCCATGGAGGCGCTGTCGGACGTTCTCTCGCTCGACTCCGTCCTCGACGAGATTCGAAAGACGGCACGGAAGACGAAAGCAGTGTGAACGCGACTGTCAGCGTCGCCTGCCGTCGTGCCCGACGGTGCCCTACGCCGGGCGGTTCTGCTGGAAGAGTCGCCACAACAGGAGCACACTCGCCAGCGAGAAGGCGACGAACAAGACGAGTGACACCGTACTCGGAGTGCCGCTGAAGACGGTGTCTGCTTGACTGACCGCCGCGACGAGTGTGAGGACGAAGAGCAGGACTAATCCTCTGCGACTCGGGCCGGACGGGCTATTCATACCTAATCATGTACGTCTACTCACATGAGTTTGCTGGAGGAAATCCACCGCCGAGGACCACGAGACGCCCACCTTCTCTCTGAATTACGGCACGACACTAGTCGTCGAGTGCGAGACGAGCGAACACGAACTCACTGCTCGTCCCGAGTGGGTCGTCGGCGACGCGAGTCTCCAGATGGTCGAATCCAGCGTCCCTGAGTTGCGACAGCGTCTGCTCACGCCCGGGTGAGGAAAAGAACATCCGCCCGCCCATCCACCCACGGCGGACCGTTTCGAATCGGCCACCGGGAAGCGTCGTGAGAACCACCCCACCGGGTTTCAGGACACGTGCGAACTCGCGGTAAACAGTCGGATGCGAAGCACGCGGGACGTGAAACACGGCGTGATACGCCGTGATAGCATCGACCGAGTCGTCACGAAAGGGAATCGACAGCATGTCAGCTTGGACCAGTTCTGCATCCGGAACCGTCTGTGCCGCCAGTTCGAGTCCACGGCGAGCGAAGTCGAGGCCGAGACTCCCCGGCGGAAGGTTGGCGAGCGTCCGCGCACCGTCACCGCATCCGACGTCGAGGACGACGGGATTCTCCGGGAGGAGCGCGACGAGTTCCGAGAGCAGTTCGGCGTCGGACCCCGTCGGGTCACGCGTCCGAGCGTACGTCTCGGAGACGGACTCCCACGCCTGTCGTACCCTGTTCCGGTCCATGTGAGTCGTAGGGTGGGAGACGAGATAACTCTCAGTCGGCGACACGACGAGAGAAGAACGTCGCCCGAACCACCGAGGCAGGGCGTCGTTCGAGTCAGAAGAGCGACCCGGCGAGGGCCGACCCGACGAGCATCGTTCCGACCATGATGCCGAGGCCGAATCCGAGGATGCGGGTCATCGCCCGACGGGCGTCGGGTTCGGTCCACCCCGTTTTCGTGTCGAGGAACTCTTGCATCGCCTCGATGCCGGTGCCGAGTGCGACGGCACCCGACCACCCGAGGAGGCCGAATCCGAACACGAGCGACCCGAGTGCGAAGACGGTATCGACGGCACTGGACGCGTCGCCCACGAGAGCGAACCCGGCCACGGCGACGCCCGCAACGACCACGCCGGCGACGAGTGCCGTGCCGACGAGGTGGAGTCGAACGGTCACCCGTTCGGTGAGCGTCGGGCGGTCTGCCGCCTGACGGTCGGGTGCCGTGGACATGGTGTGTTAGTCGACTGCTTCGCGCATCCGTGGGTCGAGTGCGTCGCGCATCCCGTCACCGAGGAGGTTGAATCCGAGCACGGTGAGTGCGAGGAAGAACCCGGGGAAGAACGACCACCACCAGACGCCGGTGAGGAGGCCCTGACTCACGCCGTTCGAGAGCATCAGTCCCCACGAGGGCGTCCCCGCGGCGGCCCCGAACCCGAGGAACGAGAGTGCCGCCAGGTCGATGATAGCGAGGCCGAAGTTGAGCGTACTCTGCACCGTGATGGGTGCGAGACAGTTCGGCAGGACGTGCCGAACGAGCACGCGCGGGTCGGCCGCACCGAGCGCGACACTCGCGTCGATATACTCGTTTTCGAGGACGGTCAACGCCGCCCCGCGAACGACGCGAGCGAATCGCGGCGTGTAGACCAGGGTGAGCGCGGCAACCGCCCGCCAGAGACCGAGTTCGTCGGGGAAGATAGCGACGAGTGCCAGCGCCAGGAGCAGCGAGGGGAACGCGAGCAACACGTCCATCGTTCGCATGATGACGTTGTCCGTCATGTCGCTGTAGTACGCCGCGATGATGCCGAGGCCGACACCGATCGTCGTCGATGCCGCGACGGTGACGGTGCCGAACAGCATCGCGTACCACGCACCGTACGCGACGCGCGGGAGGAGGTCACGCGCCTGTCCGTCGGTCCCGAAGGGGTATTCGAGACTCGGCGCGGCGCGGTTCGGGTTCGTCCCCAGTTGTGACTGGGTGATAACCTCCAGGTCGATGAACAGTCTGGCGTAGATTGCGATGACCACCATCGCGACGATGATGATGATACCCGCCAGCGCGAGGCGATTCGAGAGGAGTTTGGAGATGAACGGCGACGCTGTCAGGCGGTCGATGAGGCCGCGCTGGTTCGCGTCCACCGTCGTCTTCGTCGTGGTTTTCGTGTCGGTGCTCATTGTTCGATGCGTGGGTCCAGGATGGAGTAGGTGATGTCGACGCCGAGGTTAACCAGCGTGAACAGGAACGCGAACGTCAGCACTGTCCCCTGAACGATGGGATAGTCACCGACCTTGATGGCTTCGACCAGCAGCGTTCCGATGCCGCCGATGGCGAACACCGTCTCCGTCAGCACTGCACCGCCGAGGAGGCCACCGAACTGGATGCCGATGACCGTAATGACGGGAATCATTGCGTTGCGGAAGCCGTGCTTCAGGACCGTAATCTTCGCCCCCTGGCCCTTCGCCCGCGCAGTCCGCATGTAGTCTTGCCGGATGACCTCCAGCATCGACGAGCGCATCATCCGAGAGATGAGCGCCATCGAGTAGATACCGATGACCGACGCCGGGAGAATCATGTGTCTCGCTGCCGAGACGAACATCTCCCACTCGCCGGCGAGGAGCGTGTCGACGGTGACGAGTCCGGTCACCCGAATCGCTTCGACGTTGTAGAGGACCGAAATCCGGCCGCTCGTCGGCAACCACCCGAGAACCTGCGCGAAAAGCAGGATGAGAAGCGGGCCGCTCCAGAAGATTGGCACGCTGATACCGGCGAGCGCGCCGATACGGGTGAGGTGGTCCGTGATGCTGTCCTGTTTGACGGCACTCAAAATGCCCAGCGGGATGCCGAGCGAGATGCCGATGAGTTGCCCGTAGATGGCGAGTTCCAGCGTGACTGGCAGTTTGTTCCGGAGAACCTCGCTGACAGCCGTGTTACGCTGGATGATGAAGGACTCGCCGAACTCGAACTGGGCCGCGTCGAGGAGGAAGCGTCCGTACTGGACCCAGATGGGGTCGTTCAGGCCGAGGCTCTCCCTGACCTGCTGGACGAACTCCTCGCTGGCCCGTTCACCGGCAATCGTCAACGCCGGGTCGCCCGGAGAGAGGTGCAGGATGGCGAAGACCAGCGACGCCACTCCGACCAGCACCGGAACGAGCAACAGCAGCCGCTTGAGTACGAATCGTGTCGAAATCATGAATGGAAAGACGGGTCAGTCCCTTAGTTCAGGCTGACCAGGTTGAGGTACGGCCCGCTGATGGCCGCAATCTGGAACCCGCTGACGCGACTGGAGACGCCACGGAGTTCGTCGGCGTAGTCGAGGTAGACCCACGGTGCCTCCTCGTGTGCAATCTGGTTCGCCTCGTTGTAGAGCTCCTGACGCTCGGATTCGTCGTAAGAGGCCTGCCCCTGTTCGACGAGGTCCATGTACTCTTGGTTCGCCCACGCGGAGCGGTTACTGGTGTTGTAGCCTTCGGTGTCGAAGCTGACCCAGTCCTGCCCGTCGGTGAGTTGGTCTTCTTCCACCTGCGGGTGCAGCAGCACGTACATGAAGTTGTCCGGGTCGGCGTTGTCGGTGTACCAACCGAGGAAACAGGCGTCGTGGCGTCCCTGTGCCGTGTATTCGAGGAACGGACCGAACGACTGCTGGTTGATTTCGACTTCGATGCCGACGTCGCCGAGGTTGGACGCGACGGTCTCTGCGGTCTGAATCGGCGACGGGTTGTACCCACGCGGGTTCTGGAACGTCGCGAGTTCGAACGTGAAGCCGTCACCGTAGCCCGCTTCGTCGAGGAGGCGCTGTGCCTCCTCGGGGTCGTACGGGTACGGGTCGAGGTTGTCGTTGTGGCCGAGGACGTTCGGCGGGAGTGGCTGACTCGCCTGCGTCGCGAAGCCAGAGTAAATCTCGTTGACGATGGCTTCGGTGTTGATGGCGTAACTCACTGCCTGCCGGACACGGCGGTCACGGAACTCCTCGCGGTTCGCCATGTTGAACGCCATGTAGCCGATGTTGATACCCTCGGTGCGGACGAGTTCGGCGTTACTCGCGTTTTCGACCTGGATGGACGACTGTGCGCCGAGGCCGTCGATGATGTCGAGTTCACCGCTCGCGAGTGACTGCGCACGCGTGGAGTTCTGGCCGATGGTGACGAAGACGGCTTCGTCCACGTTCGGACCGTCGCCCCAGTAGTCGGGGTTCGCCGACAGACGGATGAGTTCGTTCGCGTCGTCGAGGTTCTCGAGTTGGAACGGACCGGTCCCGACCGGGTTCTTGTTGAGGTCGGTGCCGTACTCCTCGATTGCGGCCTGGGAGTGAACGGCGGCCGCGAACATCGCCAGGTTGCGCAGGAAGGGCGCGTACGTCTGGGTCAGCTGGATGGTCATCGAGTAGTCGCCGTCGACCTGAATCTCGTCGATCCACGCACCGAGCGTGAACGGACCGTAGGCGGAGACGTAGTCGTCGCCACCGTAGTACTCGTAGTCGCTGTCGACGAAGCGGCGGTACGTCGCGACGAAGTCCTGTGCGGTGAACTCCTCACCGTTGTGGAACGTGACGCCCTCGCGGAGCGTGATGGACGCCGTCTGGCCTTCGAGACTGTATTCCGTCGCGAGACCCTGCGTCAACGTCGACTGACCCGGTTCGAAGTTGATGAGCGTGTCGTAGAGCTGTTCGGTGACCTTCGCAACCTCACCGCTCGTACTGTTCTGGAAGTCGAGCGTCGGCGAGTGACTGCCACGCCCGTAACGGAGGACCTGCGGCGACCCGTCGTCGCCACCGTTGCCACCCTCGGTCTCGGTTTCGGTCGTGTCGCCGCCACCGTTACCGCCTTCGGTGGTGGTCTCGTCGCCGTCTCCGCCGCCGGTACAACCAGCGAGTGCCGCGGTGGCCGCGGCCGTCCCCGCCGCGCTCAGGAAGCGACGTCGGGAGACTGTATTGCCATCTTGTGACATACGAGTAACTATCTAGGACAGCCTATAAAAATAACGAACCGCTCGTCGGACAAATGAGAGACGAGAGCGACTCAACACGGTAATATTGCGTGCGTACCGAAAAGAGATTACCTCGAAATCGAGTACAGAATAAGTTAGTCGTCTAACAGGTGGCACGCGGCGGGATGGTCGGTGGTACCGAGCTTCGGCACCGACCGTTCGCAGACGCTCTCGAACTGTTCGGCGAGGACCTCACTCGCCCGGTCCCAGTCGCCGTCGACGACGAATCCGAGCGCCCTATCGATTTCGTCGGTCAAGGCTGGCGACAGTGTATGCGAGAGGTGAGATTCGCGGAGTGCTTCGACCACCTCGTCACGGTCGGCAGTCCCGCCGTCTGCGGTCACCTGTGCTGGTTCTGCAGCGTCGGCGGCCGCATCTTTGCGAGCGCTCGACACGTCGAGGGCTTCTTTCTCGATGCGCTGACGGAGGTCCATCACTTCGCGGTAGGCCGCCTGTTCGATGTCGAGGTTCCCCGGTGGGATGATTTGCGGACACCGCGTCCGGAAGTGGCACCCAGACGGCGGGTTGATGGGACTCGGCACGTCGCCTTCGAGGATGATTCGGTCGTCGGTAGACGCCGCGGGGTCAGGTTCCGGAATCGCGGACAGGAGTGCCTGCGTGTAGGGGTGTCTCGGGTCGTCGAACAGTTCGTCCGTCTGGGCGACTTCGACGATTTCGCCGAGATACATCACGGCGATGCGGTCGGAGATGTGCCGGACGACAGAGAGGTCGTGTGCGATAAAGAGGTAGGTCAGGCCGAACCGCTCTTGGAGGTCTTCGAGCAGGTTGAGAATCTGCGCCTGGACACTCACGTCGAGCGCCGAGACGGGTTCGTCGGCGACAATGAAGTCGGGGTCGACGGCGAGTGCACGAGCGATACCGACGCGCTGGCGCTGTCCGCCCGAGAGTTCGTGCGGGTAGCGGTCGTACTGCCCGACTTCTAACCCGACTGCGTCGAGCAGTTGGTGGACTCTCCGGCGCCGGCGTTCACGTCCCGACGCACCCGGTGAGACGCTCACGTCGACTGCCGTCACCGTGTCGCCCTCGCGGTCGGTTTCCACGTCGACTCTGAGTCGTTCCTCGATGGAGACGTCCACCTCTGAACCGGTGACCGAGACGATGACGTGGGCCGTCGCAACCCCGTCGGACGACCCGACGATGGCGTCGATTTCGTCGCTCACGGTGACCGTGACGCGGTTCGGGTCGATGCCCGAGATATCGGTCTCGACTTCGCCCCGCACGTCGGGGTCCGACGCCGGCAAGTCGTGTACCTTGAGCGGTTCGCGGATAGTCTGGCCGACGGTCATCCGGGGGTCTAACGACGACAGCGGGTCCTGGAAAATCATCTGCATGTCGCGACGAATCGCCCGCAGTTCGTCGCTGTCGAGTTCTTCGAGGTCCGTCCCTGCGAAGACGACCCGTCCGTCCGTCGGCGGCGTCAGGTGCAAGAGACTCCGACCGGCAGTGGACTTTCCACACCCCGACTCACCGACGAGGCCGAGTGTCTCGCCCTCGTAGACGGTGAAGTCGATACCGTCGACTGCCTTCACGCTCTGTTCTTTTGCGCCGAGAACGCGGTCCAACAGGCCCTCACCCTGCTGGTAGTACTTCTGGAGGCCATCGACTTCGAGAAGCGGCGTGTCCGACGGTTCGGAGGTCTGTTTCGTCCCGATGGCGTCCGTTCCGTACTCGCTCGTGTCGAAGTCGTCGAGGATACACTTCGACTGGTGACTGACGCCGTCGGGCCCGTGTTGTTTGTACGGAATCTCACCGGCGGTACACTCGGATGTCGCCCACGGACACCGCGGTGCGAAGTGACACCCCTCGGGCATGTCGATGAGGTCCGGGACGTTCCCTGCGATTGGCGTCAACCGTTCTTTTTCTTCGCTCGGGAGCGATTCGAGAAGCGTGTAGGTGTAGGGGTGCGACGGGTTGTGGAATATCTCGTCGACCGGTCCCTCCTCGACGATTTCCCCGGCGTACATGACTGCGACGCGGTCACAGGTCTCGGCGACGACGCCGAGGTCGTGAGTAATCATGAGCACCGACATCCCGAGGTCCTCCTGCAGGCCGTCGATGAGGTCGAGAATCTGCGCCTGGATGGTCACGTCGAGTGCCGTCGTCGGTTCGTCGGCGACGAGCATCCGTGGTTGACACGCGAGTGCGATGGCGATGAGGACACGCTGGCGCATCCCGCCGGAGAACTCGTGTGGGTACTCGTCGACTCGTGCACCGGGTTCGGGAATCCCGACCGATTCGAGCACCTCGATAGTTCGCTCGACGATTTCGTCGTCGATGTCGCGGCTAATCTTCGGCAGGAGTTCGCGAACGGCGTTGAACCACGAGTCCTTTCGGCGACCACCGTACTGGTGGAGTCGGAGACTCTCGGCGACTTGCTCACCGACCGTCAGCGAGGGGTTGAGCGACGTCATCGGGTCCTGGAAAATCATCCCGATTTCGCTGCCACGAATCGCACGAAGCGCCTCCTCAGGTGCTTTCACTAGGTCGATGACGTCGCCATCGACGAACGCGGGGTCGTTGTACTGTTTGCGGAAGTCGTCTGCGAGGTGCGCGCTCTCCAGTTCGACGCTCCCCGAGGCGATTTCACCGGGGCTGTCGATGAGTCCCATCGTCGAGAGGGCAGTCACACTCTTTCCGGACCCCGATTCGCCGACGAGGCCGACGGTCTCCCCTTCACGGACGGTCAGGTCGATGCCGTCGACCGCTTTGACGCGACCACGGTCTGTCGCGAACTGCGTCCGGAGGTCCGAAAGAGAGAGCAGGTCTGTCATTGTTTGTGAGTGACCTGCATGTGATGAAATAACTTTTTAATTTTTGCCGGAATCGAGAGGCTCGGTACAACGGTTTTTCGGCAGGAAATTCACGTCGAACCGGTCGTCACCGTGACTCGTGCCCAGGCCCCCGCTGAAGCGACAGCAAAGCGAAGGTTTAGGTAGCGCTCTCCGACACGATTTCGCATGGACAAACATCCGCTTTCGGAATCGTCGAACACGTGGGAGACGGTGGTCGAAGAGTGCGAGGCGCTCGCAGACGACTATCGAGAGCGTGACTGGGACGTCGTCGTCGCCATCCCCGGCGACGTGGTTCCCGTTCCGGGGACAGGCGACAGCGTCGTCGAGCACGTCGGCCTCGACGTGGTGGTCGGTGACGATATCTATCCCGACATCGAGTCGGCGCTCGACGGCGTCACCATCGACGAGTACGAGGCGTTTCGGGCGGTCAAAGGCGGGCTAGTCTACCTGACGCTCGTCGTCCGCGCCACCGAGGACGAAGTCGCACTCTTCTTCCCGCTGTACTACCGTCTCGCCGAGACGGACCGAATGTTCTCGCTCCTGAAGGAAGGCGAGACGATGAAGACGAGAGTCCATCCGCTGGACCCCGAGAAAGGCGTGGAGTTCGTCCACGAGGACCCCGACCCGTTACTGCCGCCGGACTGGGACGCGAAGGCCGAAGAGTAGACCGACGACGATTGGGGTGTCGCCCGGTCGAAAATTGGAGCGGTGACTTACGACGATTTCTCGTCGTCTGCTGTCTCGTCTGCGACTGCGTCGCCCGTCGTCTGCTCTGTCTCCGGGTCCGACTCGTCCGTCGTCGCTACCGTGTCTTCTTCGTCTGTTCCGTCCTCCTCGTCTATTCCGTCCTCCTCGTCTGTTTCGTCGTCCGCAGTCGGGTCTGTTTCGTCGTCGTCCGCAGTCGTCGTCTCGACTCCCGTCGACTCTGTGACGGGGACGCCGAGAGCCTCTTTTTCGGCCCGTAACTCCTCCGCCCGCAGTTCGGCCCGCGTGTAGGCGTCGTAGATGGCAAAGAGCCACACCGCGGGGAACAGCAGGAACCCGACGAAGACGAGCGTCGAGAGCGCCGCGAGGATGGTCACGACGACGAACGCGAGTCCGCGTTCGAGTTCGCGGTTGTATATCTGTCCGAGGCCCGGGAAGATTGCCGACAGCAACGCCGCGACGAACGGGTTGCCACCCTCTAAGAGGTCCTCGACCGCCGAATCGGTCGACGACTTCGGCGGTGGTCGCTGGCGGACGCCACAGGACGGACAGATTTCCGCCTCTCTGTCGATGACGTCGCCACAGTTTCGACAGAACACTTCGTGTGGGCCGCGTTCTCGGGGCGGGGTATCAGAAGTAGACGACATAGGTGAGATAATCGGTGAACCGTCCTAAAGGTACGCCCCGCGAGAGCGGGCAGTCACACACAGTACATGAAGGGGTTGACGAGTGCCACCCGGTCGTCGTCTTCGAGTTTCGTATCTAACCCGTCGAGGTTCTCGTTGAAGTGGCCGTTCACCATCACTCGCGCGTACGCTCGCGTCTGTTCGCCCTCCGGGTTCTTTCGCCACGTTCCGGGGAGGTGTTCGGCTTTGATCCATCCACGAGTCGTCGCCTCCGACTCTCGCTCCGCCATCACCAACTCACGAACGTCGTATTCGTCGAAGAAGGCGTCGAGGAACTCGCGGAGGGTGTCGCCCTCGAACGTGTACTCCAGTCGGTGCATCCCCAGTTCCGTCCGAACGTGTCCGGTGAACCGCGCCTCGACAGTCGTCGTCGTGTGCGGTGTCCTCTCGGTGGTGTCGATAGCCTTCGAATCCATGGACAGAATATTCGTCTGCGAACCGTATCAGCGATAACCCGAACATATTCGTCCTGTCGAGTCTCGCCACTGTCTCCCCCACACGGAGTTCACGTTCGTAATCCTATCTGGTATATATTATGTAAAGTAATACTGTTGACATAGATTGATTATTTCACCGTGAGTATACTGGCCCATGCTGGTCCCCAGAGGCCTCCGAGAGCGTGCCGTACATCCGGCCACTGCGCGTTCCGGATTCGACGAGTTAGTTGGCGGGCGCGGTGCCCGGAGATGCGACAGCAGTAGACCCGGGCTATCGACCCACGAGCGGCAGCGTACTCTGTCGGTCGAGAGTGAGTACCCCCCATGACGACCGTCCTCGTGACGGACGGCCGGTCTCGAAGTTCGCTCGCAGTCGCTCGGTCACTCGGAGACCACGGCGTCCGCGTGGTCTGTGGCGAGGCGTCACGAATCGCGACGACGTTCGCCTCGAAACACGTGGACGAACGCTTCGTCTATCCCGACCCGCGAACCCACCCGGAGGCGTTCGTGGACACGCTCGACGCGTATCTCCGACAGAACGACGTCGACGTGCTCCTCCCGATGGACCACGAGACGACCTATCTCGTCAACAAACACCGGGACCTGTTCGCCGAACACACGCTCGTTCCAGTCGCCGGCGCCGACAAGTTCGACCGTCTCGTGCGGAAGGACTTCGTGATGCAGCGAGCAGCGCAGTTGGGTATCCCACACCCACGGACGGTGTATCCCGAACACGGTGACGACGTCTCGGAGTTGGCCGCCGACCTGACGTTTCCGCTCGTCATCAAACCCAGAGCGTGGGCAGGGTCGAAAGGCGTCCAGTACGTCGACGACCCGGCGTCGCTCCTCGACGCCTATCGGGCCGCGAGTCAGTGGGACCCCTACCCAATAATCCAAGAACAGGTTCCGAAAGACGGCCGTGGAATGGGTGCGGCGTTTCTCCGGTGGAACGGGGAGATAAAAGCGCGCTTCGAGTACCAGCGCCTTCGCGAGTTCCCACCGGACGGTGGTCCCTCGACGCTCCGCGAGAGCATCCGCGACGACAGACTGTTCGAGGCGGGGAAAGCACTGCTCGAAGACGTCGACTGGCAGGGCGTCGCGATGGTCGAGTTCAAAAACGACCCGCGAACCGGCACGCCGCAACTCCTCGAAGTGAATCCGCGATTCTGGGGGTCGCTCCACCTCCCGTACCGGGTCGGCGTCGAGTTCCCGTGGTTACTGGTACAGTGCGCATTGGGACTCGACCCAGAGCCAGTGCTGACGTACCCCACTGGCGTCAAGTGTCGCTACCTGTTGCCGGGGGACCTACTGAACCTCCTCAGTCGACGCGACGAAGCTGCGCTCGACGAGTTCTTTCCGCTCGTCGAAGACGGCGTCTACTTCGACATCATCGACCGGTCTGACCCGCTTCCGGCGTTCGCACAACTGGTCGTGATGGCGCGGCAGGCACTCGGGTATCCCACCTCACAACCGACGATACCCCCACCGAAGGTGCGCGTCCTCGGGCACCACGAACAGTAGTCGGCCGACTCGGTGACAGCCCCCTCCCTGCACTCCTGTTCGAGTGACAGAACGCCTATCACGTTCCCTCTTGTGTGATGTACTACCATGACCATAGACGTGAGCCAGCAGGTGTACGAATCTGACGCCGAGGGGTGGCAACGTGGTCTCTACGACGATATCCAGGCGACGTTTCGAGCACCGGTCGTCAACTGGTTCTTTCGGACGCTCGCGGCCAACCAACCTGCCTTCCTCCGGTACGCGTGGGGGCAACTCAAACCGGCGTTCGAGACGCGTGCGTTCGCCCGCTACGTCGTCGAATACCGCGACACCGTCCTCACCGTCCTCGAAGACGACCGGTCGCTCCCGACGTACACGCCGTCTGCTGTCGACCTGTCACCGGCGGAGTTCCGCGAAGCACGGGGGCAACTCGTCACACTCGATACGGTCGTGCCTCGGCTCGCGTTCGTCTTCGACCTACTCGACACCGCACTCTCGGGTGACGCTGTCGGGACGTCTCCCGACGAAACGTGGGGGTCCACTGCGCCGTTCCCCGAGTCCAACACAGAACAGGGGCGGTCCGTCACGATGATTCCGTTCGAAGCAGTCCCCGACTCGCTGGCCGACACTGTGGCCGCCATCCAGCGCGTCCACGGATTCGACTCGGGCCTCCCGACCATCTATCGCAGTCTCGCACAGTGGCCATCGCTCCTCGAGACGATGTGGGATGACCTCAAACCGGTCCTCGAATCGACGGCGTTCGAGGCGGCCTGTGTCTCGTCGTGGTCCTCCGCCGAAGCACACGTGTCGTCGCTCCCCTACACGCCGCGACTCGCACCCGCTGACCTCCGAGAGATGGGGCTAACCGACGACGACGTGACGGCACTTCGTGAACTCGCAGACCAGTTCCGTCACGGCCCCGTCGAGACGGTGCTCCCGGCGGTGACGCTCTACGCGAACGTGCTCGGGGCGAGCGGTCCACGGCACCTCGGCTGAAACGTCGGCGTCCCTCGTCGATGCCGCGGAGTCTTCGTCCTACGTCCGCAATATCTCTCCGAACTCGTCCGCGTACAGCACTTTCAGTCGGGTGATAGCCGACCGGAGGTCGTTGAGGTGCGACGTGTTCGCGAGAACTGGGTTCACCGCCTTCGGCTTCGATTCCGTCTCTGAATCGGTCGTCGAGGTCGAGGTCGAGTTTCATTCGTCAGTAGTCTGTACGGTCACGCGAGTCTGGACTGTATCTCGGCGGCGGCGCGTCTCCCAGAACGAATCGCACCGTCCATGTGGCCGTACCAGTGCGTCGCCCTCTCCGCACCTGCCCAGTGTATCCTGCCGACTGGTTCCCGAATCACATCCCAGCAGGCCGTCATCGTTCCGGGCGTCGGATACCCGTGGTATGCACCCCGCGAGTACGGGTCGGACGGCCACGACTGGTCGAGATAGTCGATAGGGGCCTCGAATCGGTCGTCGTCGAACACCGACGCCAACTGCGCTGTGAGTGCCGTGCGGCGGTCTGCAGATGTTCGGTCTGCCCACTCGCGGGCGTTGTCGCCACAGATGAACCCGACCAGACGACCAGTCTCACCCTCCGGATACCCATCGTCGAAGAAGTAGTCACCGGGCCCGACGTCGTCTTCGACGAGCCCCGACAAGCCATCATCGCGCCAGAACGGGTCCTCGTATCGGAGGTGGCACTTGACGACAGTTCCGTTCGGCATCCGCTGTGTGAGTTCGTCGTGGGCAGGCGGCATCGCAGGGTCGTAGTCGATGCGACCGGCGAGCGTCGGCGGCACGGCGACGACGACGTATCGTGCGGCGTACGTCCGGTCGGGAGTGTGGACGGTCACGCTGTCGTCGTCCTGGACGATTCTGGTGACTGGTCGTCCATAGTGGACTGCCGCTCCGAGTTCCTCTGCTATCGACTGTGAAATTGACTGCACGTCGACGACGACGTCGGTGTGTGAGTCCTGTTCCTCGTCGAGGCCAGCGACCATATCGAACCCGCCGGCAGTTCTCGCGTAGTAACAGAAGAAGAGAAACGAGATATCCGAGGGGTCGGCCGTGTAGATACCCGGAATCATCCGTTCGAATGCTGCGCGGGCCTCTGGCGATTCGAACTGTTGGTTGGCCCACGTCTGTAGCGTCATGGCGTCCCACTCGTCTGCGTGGGGTGCATCCTGTGGTCGCTCTCTCGGAACCTGTTGGACACAGCGCTCGATTTCCGCGAACGCTTCGAGGAGTTCGGCCCCGGCGTCTCCGGGAAGCGCTCGAAGCGCGTCCACGTACGTTGGTTCGACGTACACCTCACCGGCGACACGACTCACGACGGCGCCCTCACCGTACTGTGGTCGTGTGTCGATGTCGAACTCCGCGACGAGCGAGAGGACGTGGTCCTGGTCGGCACCGACCCACTGTCCGCCGTACTCGACGACGTCTCCGTACTCGGTGTGTGTCGTGTAACTCTTCCCTCCGACTCGATTACGTGCCTCGACCACGACGGTATCGATACCGTCGTCCTGCAGACGCCGACCGGCAGCGAGGCCGGCGAGGCCGCCACCGACGACGACGACATCGTGGGTTGTTGTCATGGCACTCGATTTGAGAAGGGGGAATAAATATTCGCGGCCGGACGTCTGAGATGCCAGTCGAGCAGTACGCTGTCCGAAACAACGGGGTCGGCGAGAGACAGTCGACGACTGTGTGCCGTCGGACTGGTCGTCGTGGACGGACTGCTTCAGCACCCCTTCGTCGCTCTCGCCAAATTCAGATTTGATACTCTGGTTTTCTGCTCCTGTAAATTTCCCTACTTTTTGGGCAATATCGAGTCCGTAGATATCTCCGTTTCACTGGTTGAAATGGCACTCTGTGGCCTATTTCTCGTTCTCTATCGACGATGAATTCTCACGGTCAAATTTTAAATACGAAACTCAGACAACTCCGGAGTATGACTACCAGTGGTGATACTACCGAGCGAGACGACGCCACTCCGACACTCGAAATTGGCACCTCCCCGACGCCCGACGAGGAAGCGAGCATCCCAGCGCCGGTGCCGCCGGACGACCCAGCGGCGTGGTACGCGCCGACGGTCCGGTCACAGTACGAAGTCGCACCCAACACGGTGGTGACCATCAGCGACGCCGACCACGGGTTCGCGTACGAGGTTCGAGAACCCACGCTCGGTGTGCGAGAGTCGCAGGCGCTAGAGACGGTTCGCGACCACTTCTCGACGGTCACTCGACGCCGACCCCTGACCCGCGAAGGTGCAGCAGAGCGTGCGTCCGCCGGACTCTCACCGAAGTACCGGCGTATCCTCGACAGATTACTCGACCTGACACCACCGGCACGGCGACGAGTCGAACACTACACGCTCTCTGACCTGCGTCTCCTCGGCGACGTGACGCCACTCGCACTGGACGACCGAATCGACGTCGTCGACGCTGGGCGCGGCGATGGGTCAGAACAACTCGTCGTCCACACCGAAGACTTCGCCCCCGCGACGACGGCGTTCGACTCGGACGTTGCCTTCGCCGACCGAATCGCCGCCGAGCGCATCCAGCATTACACCGTTCCGTTCGCCGGATACGACGTGGACGTCGTCGTCTACCGTGACCGCCTCCTCGGCGACGACCGGTTCGCCACCAAGTACGCGGTGCTCGAACCTGACCTCGTGCCGGGCGACACCGAACTCATAGAAGAGTGCAAAGAACGAATCTGGGAGGCGAACGTCGACGACGTGGTCTCCGACCGTGTCGGGTTCGTTCGAGAGCGCGCCCGCGAGTTCCTCTCGCGTCGACTCACCGCCCGCAACACGAAGGCGTGGGTCGATGCGACGCGGTTCCGCGTCCGGTCTGCGCTCGCGGAGTACGGCCTCGCTCTCCCGCCGGTCGACCAGCGATTCGCAGTTGACCGCCTAGACGATTTGGTCTACTACGTCCTCCGTGACTACGTCGGCGAAGGTATCCTGACGGTCCCCATCCGCGACCCACACCTCGAAGACGTGGAGGCGAATCGCGTCAGAGAGCGCGTGAAAGTCATCCCGCGGGCCAGCGTGACCGGACGCGGTGGCCTGCGCGTCCCGACGAACCTCGTCTTCGAAGACGAGACGGAGTTCACCAACGTCGTGACGCAACTCGCTGCCGCAGACGGCGTCGAGTTGAACGCCTCGAACCCGAGTGCGAAGGTGAACCTCCGTCCGGGGTCCGTCGGTGGTGACCCGTCGGACGACCCAGACGAGACGATACGCTGTGCCGTCGCGTTACCTGTCATCTCCGATGGCGGTCCACACGTCTCGATTCGCAAGCAGTCCGGTGACGTGCTCACACCGGTCGACCTCATCGAGAGCGGGTCGCTCTCGACAGAACTCGTGACCCTGCTGTGGTTGTGTTACGAACACCACGGTGTCGTGCTGTTTTCGGGGGCGACCGGTGTGGGCAAGACGACGCTGATGAACGCGCACATGCCGTTTATCCCCTACGACCACCGTCCCATCAGCATCGACGAGGGGTCCAGAGAGGTCCACTTGCCGCACGAGACGGGCGTCTCACTCACCACGCGCGACCACGAATCCGAGTTCAAACGCGTCGCCATGGCCGACCTGATGACGGAGGCGAACTACCTCAACCCGGACGTCGAAGTCATCGCCGAAATCAACACGCCGGAGTCGTTCGCGACGTTCGCAGAGACGCTCAACACCGGCCACGGCGTCATCGGAACCACGCACGCCGCCGACGTCGAGACGCTCGTGAACCGCGTCATCGAGCAGGGACTTCCGGCCTATCTGCTCCGCGAACTCGACCTGGTCGTCTTCCCCCACAAGGTCGACGGCGAGCGGTACGTCTCCGAAGTGGTCGAACTCGTCCCCGAGTCGGAGTACGACGAGACGTGGGGGCGGCGTGGCGTCGTCGAGAAAGACGGGCGGACGCTCCACTGGAACTCCATCACACGACGGACGCCGGACGGGTCGTTCGACCTCTCGTACGAACACCCGCAGTTGGGTGACGACCACCGACGCGTCGGAATTCGACTGTTCCACCGCATCGCCGAAGCGACGGACAGAGAGGTGGAAGCGGTCGAACGTGAGTTCCACCGCAAACATCGATACGTGGAGTATCTCACACAGGAACGCCTCACCGACGTCGACGAACTGTTCGGGTTCCTCTCGGACCTCCGAACCGACGAAGCGGCGACGGTCGAACGAGTCAGACGCCGGATGGCCGAACGGAGTTCGGCGGGCGAACCGTGACCGGGTTCGACACCGGCCTCGACGACAGACGCGTCGGACACGTTCGTTCGCTCTCGGTGCTCGACAGAGCGCTGTACGCCCTGTTCGCCCGCCACGCCGACGCCTCGCGACACGACAGAGACAGGCGGCGCTACCGCGGAACCGACCTGCGGATGAGTTTCGACCTCTATCTCGCCCGCGCGTACGGTCTGGCGTGGCTATTCGGCCTCTTCGTCGCGGCACCGACGATACTCGTCGTGCTCGCGATTCCGAACACCGTGATAACCGACGCGCTCGACTTCATGCGGGCCGTCGTTCCACTCGTCGGGGGCGTCTCGATACCCGTCGTCCCCCGCCTTCCCGTCGCAGCACTGGCCGCTCTCGTCGTCGCGGTGGCAGTACGTCGTGTCGTCCTCCTCGTCGCCGGGCGGTACCTCGGGTGGCGGGCCGCCGCTAGACGAGAGAACATCGAGCGGACGCTCCCCGGCGCAGTGCGCTATCTTCACGTGCTCTCGTCGGGGAGCGACGGCCCACGCGCGATGCTTCGGCGCGTCGCCGAGACGGACGCCTACGGCGAGACGGCAGTCGCGTTCCGTGGCGTCCTCAACACTGCCTCGCTGACCGGAAACGTCAACGAGGGCCTGCGCCGTGTCGCCCGCGACACACCCTCGGAGGGGATGCTCTCACCGTTCCTCCTGAAGTTCCGCGAACACGCCGGGCAGGGTGACGACGCACTCCGGAACTACCTCCACATGGAGAGTCGGATGCTCGGACACAGACAGGACCGCGCCCGCGACAGAGCAGAGGGCTTTCTCGAACTCCTCGCGGAGTTGTTCATCGTCCTCCTCGTCCTGCCGTCGCTCCTCGTCATCGTCCTGACGGTGATGAGCGTCATCGCGCCCGGTCTCTCGGACCCCGTCGTCACCCCCGTCGGGTCGACGACAGTCCGTGGCGTGGTCGTCTACGCCAGTGCGGCGTTCATCGTCGGTGTCGGACTCGGTGCGAGTCTCCTCGTCGCCGGTCTTCGGCCGCCCGACCAATCCGTCGACTACGACCGCACCGGGGGGACACTCGACACGCTCGCGACGGCGCTGACGAACCCGGCCAGTGCCGCAGTCGTCTTCGTGACGCCGGCAGTCGTCGTCGCCGTGACCACCGCGCTCGTCGGTGCCGACGCGTTCGGGGCGACGCTCGCAGGCTACGTCGCCTACGCGCTCCCGGTCGGTCTCGTCGGCGTCCGCCGCGCTCGCCTCGACGACGCGAAAGACCGCGAGTTGAAAGACTTCGTCCACGCCGTCTCCGGACACGTCAGTCTCGGGCGTCCGTTCGCGGCGGCGGTCGAACGCGTGGGCGAAGACGTCGACCTCGGCCCACTCGACGCGGACGTGGCGGACCTCGCACTCAACCTCAGACTCACCGCTCCGAGCGCCGGCACCGACGTGAACCTCCGGACCGCCGCTCTCGAACGCTTCGTCGAGCGCGTCGGGACGCCGATGGCCGAACAGACTATCGGCCTCGTCGTGGGTGCGCTCGACGGCGGCAGTGACACTGGAACCGTCTTCGACACGCTTCAGACGGAAATCGGCCGTCTCTATCACGAGAAACGAGCGCTCCGCTCGGGGTTGCTCGTCTACGTCGCCGTCGGGTGGACTACCGCACTGCTGGTCGTCGGTATCACCGTCGCCGTCACCGTCCACGTCTTCGACGGGTTCGCACAGCTCTCGTCGCTCTCGACGACTGGGTCGTTCGCCATCGACGCCGGCGCGGTGGACCTCTCTCGTGACCGCTACCGGATGTACGTCGTCACGCAGGCGACGATGCTCGCGTCCGGGTGGTTCGCCGGCACGGCGAGTCGGGGGCGCTACGAGGCGCTCCTCCACTCGGCCATCCTCGTCGCAATCTGTTATCTCGTCTACGCAGGAGGCGGACTGATTTGAGCGTGACCGACACCTCGCGTGGCCAATCCAACGTCGTCGGCGTCGCGCTCTTGCTCGGCATCGGCGTGGTCGCAATCGGTCTGTTGACGGCGAGCGTCGGCGGACTGGTCGACGCGCAACTGTCCACCGCCGACGCGGACGCCGCGACAAACGGTTTCACGTCGCTCAGAGACGGTGTCTTCGACGGGACCAACGAGAGTCACCCGATTCACGTCACGGACGGCGAGTTCGCTCGCGTGAACCGCACCGTCCGACTCATCTCCGAAGACGGCGAACCCAGGACCTACGACGCCGACGGTTACGTCGCCACCTTCGGCGGCCATCGAGTCGCGTTCGTCGGCGGTGCTGTCGTCCGGGGGACGAGAGCGAACGCCCGACTCGTCACGCCCGTTCCGCTGTCGTTCGCTGGCGACGCAGCGTTCCTTCCGCTCCCGACACTGACGGGGGCGTCGGCCGATGGTGGTGGACTCGGCGGCGGTGCCGAACTCCGCGCGACTGCGACTCGGAACGTGACCACGCTCCCCACCGATAGCTACACAGTCGCCGTCGAAACCGCCACGCCCGACGCGTGGGAACGGTCGTTCGAGCGGCAGGGATTCGGCACGACACGCACTGACTTCGACGACGACGGCATCCCGAGCGTCGTCGCGACGGTTCCGGACGAGCGCACGTTCGCGGTGGCCCGGTACAATCTGACGGTGGTGGTCGACCGTGGATGAGAGGCGTCGAACTGGTGGCGAGAGACCCACACTTCGAACCGCTCGTCGCGCCGTCGTCCCAGTCGTCGGGAAGGCGTTCGAAGCGGCAATCGTCGTCCTGTTCATCGGTCTCTTGGCGACGGTGCTGTTCGGCGGTGTCGTCCCAGACCACCGTGACGCAGTCGCTCACGAAGTCGCAGAGCGGACGATATCGACGGCGACCGAACGCGTAGAGACGACGGCAACTGTCCCTGCGACGGCAGTAGGTGGACACCGGCAGGCCAGTGTGAACCTCCCGCGGACTATCCGGCGGGCCACCTACCGAATCGAGTACCGTGCGAACGCCTCGTTCGGGAGCGACCCGAACGCGACGTCTCCCGCACTCGTCCTCGACCACCCGCGTGATTCGTTCGACCGGAAGATTCCGGTCACGCTCCCGCCGTCCGTGAACGTCTCTGGGACGTGGGACAGCGGGACGGACAACGTCGTCCGCGTCGTCGTCGGCGATGACGGGACGACGCTCGAACTCCTGAACGGCGATTCGGTCGACACAGGAGGCGACGGTGCCTGACGGTCCGCGACGACCCAGTCGGTGGAGTGGGAGAACGACATCGACTGACTCCCGCCGCGGGCAGACGACGCTCGCCGGACTCACGGTGGCGCTCGTCCTCCTGACGGTGGTGACCGCTGGGAGCATCGTCGCCGCCGACCGGGCACTGTCGGATGCCGATGGGAATTCACTCGAACAACACCGGGTCGAACGCGCGAGCGACGCACTGGTCACAGACTCGCCGCTGACGACTGCACAAGGATACGTCGCACCGTCGCTCGCCAACGCGACGAACGCGTCGGAACTCGCGACTGCTATCCCGTCACTTCGCGGCGTTTCGTTCCGCGTCCGCTTCGACGGCCGAGACGTCGCCACCCGCGGACCTGTCACCGACGGCGTCACCGTCTCACGGAGCGTCGTCGTCGTCGAGAACCGCACCGTCACCGAGGACATCGAACTCGGCAACGAAACCGCGACGACACTCGACGGCCGGACCGACGAGATTCGCGTCGACGTCGCCCCGGTCAACAATACGACCGTTCGAACGGTTCGCATCGGCGACAGAGTCGTCCTGCACGAACCGGGCGGTATCGACGGGTCGTACGTCGTCGCCGTCTCTTCGTACACGACTCCCGAGGTTCGAGTCGACGCCGTGGGGGACCCGCCAGAAGGGACGGTGACGGCGACGGCGACGCTGTTCGAGACACGAACCGCACAGGTCGAGGTGACTGTCGATGCGTGACCGGAGACGAACGCCGCGCTCCCAGTCTCGTGGCCAACTCTCGTTGACCGTGGTCGAAGGGACGGTTGCGACGCTCTTCATTCTCGTCGTGGCCGCAGGGTTCGCCCTCACACCGACGCCAGCAGTGAGTGCGTCACTCGACCAGCAGGCGACTGATGCGGCATCGATGGTGGCGACTGTGCCGGCAGGCGAGACTGGGACACTTCTCGAAACGGCCTGTACGTCGCCCGAGGAGTTCGACACGCGAGCGACGCAATTGCACTCGGTTGCGTCGAGCAGTCTTCCGGACAGTGCGTTCGTGTCGATTCGGACGCCAGTCGGGACGGCCGGAACACCACCGCCAGAGCGTGCTCGCACCGCGAGCGCACCTGCCGTCGTTCCCGGGTGTACGGCGACGGTGGAGGTATGGTACCCATGAGTCGGCGTCGCGGCGTGTTGCCGAAGCGAGTCTGCCCGGAGTCGAGCGACGAGCGCGGCCAACTCGTTCTCGTCTCCGGTGCCATCGTCGTCGTCGCGTTGCTCAGTCTCCTCGTCGTTCACGCGCAACTCGCCCCGCTGGGTGGGACGGAACCCCCGCCCGTCGAAGACGTCGCCGAAGCGACGGAGGGCGCCGTCGAAGCGGTGACCGCAGACGTCGACGGACAGTACGGGTGGCCGGCCAGAGCGTCTGCCGTCGACGACTTCGAGTCTCGTCTCGGTACAGAACTCGTCCGAATCGAACGCGCGTACACCGGTGGCGGTGGCGTCTCGCTTTCGACGAACGCGTCCGTCGCGTCCGGATGGGCAGACAGCAACTGTCCGGATGGTCCGGCCCGCGCGTTCGGACCGTGTGTCGTAGACGACGGCGTCGTCGTCCAGGAACGAGCGGGAGAGACGACGTTCGTCGCCGTCGCCATCGACGTCGTCGTCGCTACCCCGGAGACGAAGACGGACCTGACACTCGTCGTGCGTCCTGTGTGACGAGACATTCAGTTCTCGCTCACTTACCTCGTTTCTGTCTTCTGTGTGAATTGTTAACGTCTGACAGCACGTAGGAGGAGACAGTGCTCGAACCGGACGCAACGAGGCGTATCGCCACGGTGAGGGCGCGATGGAGAAACACGTATGGCAACAGCAAGTACACCAACACCGGGAGCAGACGCGAACGCGGAACTCGCTCGACGGATTCCAGAGGAGATTGCGACAGAGGGGAACTTCGACCTTATCGACGAGATTTGTACCGAGGACTTCATCGACCACACGCCGATGTGGGAGACGACGGGACGCGACGAGTTCAAGACACAGATGCGGTCCCTCCTCGAATCGTTCGGCGACTTCTCTGCGACAGTCGAAGAAACTGTCACAGAGGGCGACATCGTCGCCATGCGACTCACACTCCGCGGCACGCACGCGGGTGAGTTCATGGGCGTCGAACCGAGCGGGAAGCGGTTCGAAGTCGGGAACATGGTGTTCACACGTATCGAAGACGGGATGGTTGCCGAGCGATGGGTCCAACCCGACATGCTCGGCATGCTCAGTCAACTCGGCATCGTCGACTTGCCGGAGCGGTGAGGACACCGAACGGGATTTTTTAGGGTCAGTTCACGCCGCGTCAGCGCCCGCTATCGGCATCGTGTAACAGACGACAGTCCCCGTCAGAACGACCGTTCCGTCGTCGCGCGTAATCTCCGCCTCGAGTTCGGTAATCGGCTTGTCCTCGCGGACCTTCGTGACCTCGACCCATCCGGTAATCGTGTCGCCGGGGCGGACCGGCGCGGTGAAGTCCCAGTCGACGCTGAGGAACACGCTTCCGGGGCCGGGCAGGTCCTCGGCGACGATAGCGTTGAGGAGCGCACTCGTCACACCGCCCTGCACGACAATCTCACCGAACGCGGACGCCTCGGCGACTGCTTCGTCGAAGTGAAGTGGGTTGTGGTCGCCGCTCAGTTCCGAGAAGAGTTCGATGTACTCCGGTTCGATGTACCGGGAGCGCTCGGCGTACTCACCGACTCGTGGCGGACCGCGCGGCCAGACGCTGTCGGGGGAAGAGGTGTCAGTGTCGTCCATTCGATACGATTCGACTCCGAAGACGATAGCCGTGCGTGCTGGAGGCGAGTCGCTCAGAGAGTAGAGAAGTAAGAGTGTGGACGACCGGGCACCCGTCCACACTCCACGGACACTGGGGAAAACTCCCCGGTATACGCAACCCAAGTGCAGGTATCTACCTGCAGTATATCCGTACATTCTCAAAGTTTAAAACATTTTTCTAATGTCATTTGCTCAATGCGCACAATGAGCGTACCGCGTTCGCCGACGGAACCACCACGTAGAGGGGCGAACGAGGCTACGGAGACGGGAGTCACAGGACGAGTCGACAGAAAACCGAGAACCGCGGTGACCGGCCAGTCAGGCCGTCACGATTTCGTCTCGTAACCCGGCGACAGCAGACATCACTTCCTCGATGTCGTCTTCGGGGACGTCGAACGCTTCTAGTGCACCCTGCAGATGCTCGGCAGTCACCTCGAAGTCCTCCGTTGTCAACTCGAGGTGCTCGTGCGCTTCGCGCATATCTGCGCCCGTGTACTCGACGGGGCCACCGGCGACGTGACTGATAAATCGGGTCTGGTGTGCCCGCTGTGCGGCCATGTCGATGTCGTCGAAGTAGTGTGCGACTCGCTCGTCGTCTAACATCCGGTCGTAGAATTCGTCGACGACTGCTGCGATCGCCTCACGTCCGCCGAGACGGTCGTACAGTGATTGGGTGCCCGACATAAAGGGGATATTAAATCACTGTGTGATAAGTTTATCTCGGAGTGTAAGTTTTCTGATTGAAAATATTTTATACGATTACATAACATATTATCGTCTACGTGTGATTTCGACTACCTTCCCCCTGTCGTCGGCCCGGGCACAGCGACTACCGCCGCGAGTATTCGGAGGGCGCTGAGTCGTGCACGGCATCGTTCTCAATCAGTTGAAAGACTTCGTCGTCCAGACGTACGACCGCGAGACGTGGACGACGTTGCAGAAAGAAGCGGGACTCCCCGGACGAATCTACGTCCCGGTGTCGGAGTATCCGGACGAAGACGTGCTCACGCTCGTCGAGACGGCGTCGGAACTGACGGACATCCCCATTCCGGACCTGCTCGAGATGTTCGGCGAGTTCCTCGTCCCCCCACTGCTCGAAACGTACGGCGTCCACGTCGACAAAGACTGGAGCGGACTCGAACTCATCGCCAACGTCGAGCGGTACATCCACATCGCACTCCGGGAGAAACAGATTTCGACGTACACGCCGCCCGAACTCGAAGCAGGGTGGCGCGACAACGAGACGGTGAGCGTCGTCTACGACTCCGAACGGGAGATGTGTCACCTCGCGAGAGGCATCATCAACGGCGTCGGCGAACACTTCGACGAACCGTTCGAGATTACAGAACCGTCCTGTATGCTCGACGGCGACGACCACTGCGAACTCGTCGTGAGCCACGAAAGCACCTGACCGGACACCACGTCGGGTGACGACGTTCGACTGTCGACGAACGCCCTCGAACCACGGTGGTCGTAGCCACATCTCGGCGGACAACGGGTCATTTACACCGGCTTAATCCGCCGTATAATGCCAATCTAGTTTTCCAAACAGACTGTCAATATTGTGCGAAGGTTTATAGTATCAGATGAGACATTCGTGGCATATGGTAGATATACTCGGTCTCCTTCTACCTAGGTTCATACGCCGACGGTACGCACTTCGGTTCGGAGTGGTACTGGGCAGCATCGGCGTCGTCATCGGTGCGGTGGCACTAGGTGTGGGGCGAACAACAGCGTATCAAATTCCGACGGATATCGTCGCTGCGGCCGTCGGCGGTATCGTCGTGAGTGGGGTCCTCGGCGGGTTGATGGTTCGGAGCACGATGAAGTCGGTGGCCTCCCTCGATTCGAGCACCGAACATCTGAAAAACGGCAACTTCGACGTGCCGGTCGAACAGGAACGGCTCGACGCACTCGGGCGTCTGTCGCGGTCGATTGCTGCCTTCCGCGACACCGTCGTCGAACGTCTCGAACAGACGACGTCCGACAGAGACGAACTGGAGAAGCGAATTCGCAGAATCGAAGCGATTGCAGGGAAGTACTCGGAGTCGCTGGAGACGGCGACGACGGACGAATCGGTTCGCATCAACGCCAACGCCACGAACGACGCGATGGCGGGACTCGCAACCGCGACGAACGAGATTCTCGACGCGCGCGAGGCGAAATCAGCAGAACTGGAAGGCGCTCGCCAGCAAATCGCGTCGCTGCAAGACGAACGCGACGAGTTGGCCACGGAGAACCAGCAGTTGAAGGCGATGGCGGGCGAGTACGCCGAAGTTCTGGAGGAGTGCGCCGAAGGTGACCTCTCTCAGCGGATGGACGAAGACGTCGAAAACGAGGTTGCCGCCGAATTCGCCGTCAAGTTCAACGAGATGATGGCCGAGTTCGAGCGGACGATGGTCCACGCCGAGAACTTCGCGAAGGAAGTCGCGACGCTGAGCAACGAAGTGACCGTGAGCGCCGCCGAAGTGCGCGAAGGGAGTGAACAGGTCTCCGGCAGTCTCCACAGCATCTCCGACGTGGCAGAGACCCAGTACGAGAACCTCGATTCGGTCGCGATGGACATGAGTAACCTCTCTGCGACCGTCGAGGAAATCGACGCCTCGTCGAGCGACGTCGCAGACCTCGCCCAGCAGACGGTCGAAACCGGGCGTGAGGGTCGTGAGGCCGCGACGGAAGCAATCACGGGCATGAAGGAGATCGAGCAGGAGTCCGTCGATACGGTCGAAGAAATCGAGCGACTGGAGTCCGAAGTCCAGCAAATCGACGACCTCATCGACTTCATCCGTGAGATTGCAGAGCAGACGAACATGCTGGCGTTGAACGCCAACATCGAAGCATCCCGCGCAGGCGAATCCGGGCAAGGGTTCGCCGTGGTCGCCCGCGAAATCAAGGAACTCGCAGAGGGGACCAAGGAAGCCGCGACTGACATCGAGACGCGTCTCGAAGAGATTCAGTCACAGACCTCCGAGACGGTCGAAGAAGTGCGCGACACGCGAGAGCAAATCGCCCGACACACGGGGTCGGTCGAGAACGCCGCGGAGGCACTCAACCAGATTGCCGAGAACGCACAGGAGACCAACACTGGTGTCCAGGAGATTAGTTCTGTGACGAGCCAACAGGCCGAAGCGACACAGGACGTTCTCGCTGCAGTCGACGACGCGACGGAGATTAGCGCCGAGACGGTCGAAGAAGCAGAAGCGGCCGCGACCGGTGCCGAAGAGCAGACCCGCGCACTGAGCGCAGTCTCCAACCGTGCAGGCGCACTCGCGACGCAGGCGAACCGCCTCTCGCAGACGTTCGACGAGTTCCAGACGCAGATGTCCGTCGCCGAGGCAGCAGCGAGCGACGACGACGCGGACGACGCGGACGACGCGGCCGAACTCGCGGACACGGACGGCAGTCCCGAACCGGCCGACGAACCCGTCGAAACACCCGAAGGCGACGGTTCCGAACCGCCTGCCGATGCGGACGACGGCGAGCCAACGTTCTCGGGCGAACCCGACGACGAGATGGACCCGTTGACCGACGACGAGGTGGACCCGTTGGCTGACGACGAGGCGGACCAACTGGTCGAAGAGTCGGACGCACTGGTGAGTGAGGACGCTGACGGCGACACCGCCGCAGACGAGTCACCGTTCAGTTTCGACGGCGATTCGAACGACCCAATCGCACTCGACGAAGTCGTCGACGAAGCGGACGGCGCAGACGAGACGGAGACCGAATCGAGCGACGAACCAGCAGACGAGAGTCACGAATCGACCGTAGACAACTCAGCAGAACGATGATGCAACCGACGACCGCGTACCACTGCTCGGAGAGGGGGAAGCCGTGAGCGAGCAGTCACCGGAGTTCGACGAAGGCGAGAGCGTCTCGCCGGAGTCGGTCATCGAGTTCCTGGAGTTCAGACTCCACGGAGACCGGTACGCGCTGGAGTTGGGTCGAGTCGCCCAGGTTATCCGAAAGCCAGCGACCACTCGCGTCCCGAACGCCCCGGAGGGTATCTACGGGTCGATGACGGTCGAAGGCGACGTCGTCGTCGCAGTCGACACGTACGCCGTCGTCGGACAGGAGCGACCGTTCGCCGACCCCGAGAACGCCTACCTCGTACTCCTCGACAGAGACGACACGCCGCAACCGACTGGCCTCCTCGTAGAGACAGTCGACGGTATCGAGCGGCATCACGTCGAGTCAGTCGTCCCACCGACCGAGGGGGGCACGCCACTGGACGACCGCTGGTTTCGGGCCGCCATCACGGACGGCGACGGTCCCGACATCCACGTCTTCGACAGTCACCAACTCATCGCCGCGCTTCACCCCGCGGACACACACTAACACGAAACGACAGAGACAACGACAGATGAACACAACCGAACCGAGGTCAACGTAGGACGCAAACATGTCAATCGGGATTCTAATCGTCGACGACTCGAGCTACATGCGGAGTAGGCTGAAGAGCGCGCTCGACGAGGACACGTACGAAATCGTCGATGAAGCACAGAACGGCGCGTGGGCAGTCCAGAAGTACAAAGAACACGGTGACGACATCGACATCGTCTTGATGGACATCGTGATGCGGAAGGCAAACGGTGTGAAAGCCACCGCGGCCATCAAGCATCTCGACAAGGACGCCCGCGTCATCATGTGTACGAGCGTCGGACAGCGGAAGAAGATGGAACTCGCTGCGCGGGCAGGCGCAGACGGCTACATCACGAAACCGTTCGACGACGACGAGATAGTCAAAGCGATAGAGAGCATCCTCGCGGACCGAGAGGAAGAAGAAGTCGAATCATGAGACACACAGTGGTACCGTCGACGACTGCCGTCGTCAGCAATCGAGGGAGACCACCGTGAGCCGAGACGACGAATTCGTCCGCGAGACGCGGGCGTCCGTCCGGCAACTGACGAACGGACTCGTCGAACTCGAACGCAGCGGCGGGAGTCGTGAACTCGTCGACGAACTGTTTCGGACGGCGCACTCGTTGAAAGGCAACTGCAGTATGGCGGGCCTCGACGGTGCGAGTCGTCTCGCACACGCCGTCGAAGACTTCCTGAGTAGCCTCCGTGACGGGTCACTGACACCGAACCCCGACTTGATAGACGCCGCACTCGCGGCAGTCGACGACATCGACGACATCCTCAAAGAGTGGCACGACCAATCGGTCACGACAGACCCCGAACCGTCGGCGTCGGCACTCCGTGCAGAGATGGACCGCTATCGAGACGAGTCGACTGGCGGCCCCGGATGGGCAGCGTCCACCGACAGCCCAGAGGAACCGAACGCGCCCCCCGACGACCCGTCGGAGGAGTTCGACCAGACAGTCGTCGACGCCCTCGAATCTGCGAGCGGATTCGACGATTTAGACCGGTTGCTGGCCGACATGGACGACCCCGACGAGACGGACCCCGACGAGCAGTCTCGATGGGGTACCTTCGACGAACGTGAGTCGTCTCAGCCGACGGATGACGACGACGGCGAACAAGCGACGGATGACGACGGTGATGCGACACCGAGTGACGACGACGGCGACGCTCCGGGACCGACGAGAGACATCCAACCCCAGTCGTCGGGGGCGATGGACGAGTTCGCGAGCATCAAGAACGACGTCCAGACGGACGACGTCTCGGCGCTCGACAGGGAACTCGTCGACGTGGAGTTCGGCGAGTTCGACCACGACGACGAACTCTCGATTCAGGACCTCATCGAGGGTGAGATAGACGACTCTGCCCTCCCGGAGGAAGATGCAGACGCCGACGACGACACCACCGAGCGACCGCCGAGTTCGACGGCCGACACCGAGACACTGGCACCCGACGACGCCATCAGGCCCGAAGACTTCGGCTACGAGTCGACAGTCCCGTCGACGCCGGACGACACGCCCACTGCTGGCGAGGGCGAGACGGCAGAGGCAGACGGGGTGACGGCGGCGGGCGCGGACGCCCAGAATCCATTCGAGGGCGGCGACCTCGTCGACCCGGCCGACAGGACGACAGCGAGCGACGTCTCGACGGCAGACACGAGCGCCGAGAGCGATACCAGCGAACCGGATATCTCGTTCCCCGACGGGAAGACGTTCGGCCCCGAACCCGACGACGGAGATGCGTCTGCTGAGTCTTCTGCCGAGGAGACGCCAACCGCGGAGAGTCCCGCAGAAGAGACACCTGTTGCAGAACCGACGACCGAAGAGACGCCAACTGCAGAGGCCCCGGCAGAAGAAGCACCTGCGGAAGAACCAGCAACCGAAGAGACACCCACAGAAGCGACGTCACCCGAGGCGACGCCCACAGAAGAGACGCCAACCGAGACGACTCCTGCCGAGGAGACGGAACCCGAAACGTCGCCCGCAGACACGCCCGAGTTCCCCGAGACGTTCGCAGAAGACGACGACGGTCCCGAGGGCGTCGCGGAAGGCGACGTCCCCGACGAGTTCGGCGTCGGCGACATCGACTTCTCGACGGGCGACGACGAGGTTTCAGAGGAGTTCGCGAGCGACGACATCGACATCAGCGGAGAGGACTTTTCAGACGACTTCCCGACGGCGGACGCAGACGCCGACAGTGCAACTGGTGCCCGCGCCGACGAAGACGACGTCGAGAGTGACTTCCCCGGGACGTTCGACGCCGACTCGGACACCGAACCCTTCGGCGACGACCCGGACGCAGAACCCTTCGGCGACGAACTCGACCTCCCCGAGGACTTCCTGAGCGGGAGTCTCGACGTTGGTGGCGAGGGCCACCCGGCGGACGAGGAGAGCGCCGAGAGCGGCGATATCGACGTTGCCTCCGAGAGCAGCGTCGACGACCTGGGACCGACCGACGTGGACCTGCCCGACGTGGACGAACTCACGGCCGGCGGCCTCACCGACGACACGGACGCGGGTGCCACCGACGTGTCGTTCGAACGTGACGAACACACGATGGCGTTCGAATCTCGGTTCGCAGAACGCTTCGGTGGCAGCACCGACGACGACAAAGTCCAACTCGTACAGACCGCCTCGGCGACCATCGAAGCGAGCAGTCTCGACACCGCCCGCTACCAGTCGAGCGGAACGGCCGACTACCCACTCGACTTCGGAGAGACGCGCGAGAGCGACCGGATTCAGTCGCTCACCGTCGACGTAGAGAACGCGGACTCACTGTTGAATCTCGTCGAGGAACTGTCGCTGACGCAACTGCGAATCAAGCAGTCCGACGATGACGACATCGACGACCACCTCTCGGTGATGGACTCGGTGACGGGCGAACTCCGCCGCGCGGTGATGAACCTCCGTCTGATGCCGCTTTCGACGGCAATCGACGGCCTCCCGCGCGTCGTCCGCGACATCGCTCGCACACAGGACAAAGAAGTGGCCTACGAGGTGTCCGACGAGGGTGTCGACCTCGACAGAAGTATCGTCGAGAAACTCGGCGACCCACTCGTCCACCTCGTCCGCAACGCCGTCGACCACGGTATCGAACCGCCGGACGAACGTGAACGACTGGACAAGCCACGCGAAGGAACCGTCGAACTCCGTGCGTGGCGGGACCGCGAACGCGTCGTCATCGAAGTCGAAGACGACGGCCGCGGCCTGAGCGCCGAGCGCATCCGCCAGCAGGCCATCGACAACGACATCATCTCCCGGGAACGGGCCGAGCGGATGTCGTTCGACGAAGTGTACGAACTCGTCTTCGAACCCGGCTTTACGACCGCCGACGAGGTGACCGACGTGAGTGGTCGCGGTGTCGGGATGGACGCCGTCAGGCGAACCGTCAACTCACTCGACGGAACGGTCGACATCGAGAGCGAACCCGGGTCGGGGACCACCGTCAGGTTGCGTCTCCCGGTGTCTGTCGCCGTCTCGAAGATGCTGTTCGTCGGCGTCGGACCGGAGCAGTACGCGATTCCGGCGAGCGCCGTCGCGGACGTCGAACTCGTCGACGAGGCGGACCTCGACGACGACGGAACGGTCGCCGTGGAGTGGCCCGAGGAGGTGTCCGACCGGCCTGCTCGCATCCCGTACCGTCGTCTCAGTGACGCACTGGGCGTCGAGACGGGCACCGACGTGACGGAGACTGGCGACGCCGGCGGACCCACGAGTGGCCTCGATTCGGAGGCCGTCGCTGGCGGGAGCGACGCCAGTGGGGTTCCCGAGGGCAAGCGCGTACTCGTCCGTCTGGAACCCGAGACACGGGAGTTCGCACTCGTCTGTGACGAAGTCGACGACGCCCGAGAGGTGGTCGTCAAACCCTACGAGAAACTGCTCGGCGACGTGCCCGGAATCAGTGGGGCGACGATGAGCGGGGACGGAACGCTGGTGAACATCATCGACGTGACAACACTATGACGGAAATGGACCAAACGACGGAAGCAGTGCACAGAATCGACATCGAGAAGCTCGGCGTCCTCAACTACCTCGGGGAGTTGGGCGTCTCCGGTGTCGAGTCACGACTCGGGAAACTGGCCGGCAAGTCGACTGCCGTCAGGTCGGAAGTCGTCAAGAACGGGTACGTCGACGAGTCGAGTGTCGGCCTGGCGTTCCCAGACGAGAAGCGACTGGGCGTCAGAGTCGGCCTCAACGGGGTACCCCACGGTTGTATGCTCGTGTTGTTCCCGCCTGCGAGTGCGAAACGCGCCGTCCGACTGATGCTGTCGGACACGGACGAAGAACTCGCGGAGGTGTCGAACGACATGGCGGTCAGTTCCATCGTCGAACTCGGCGGCATGGTCGCAAACGGCTTCCTCGACGCCCTGGCGGACGCGTTCGACCAGCACATCGCCACGTGGCCGCCAGTCACGCGAAACAGCCAACTCCCACAGATTATCGAGCGGGCAATCACCGACGAAGAAGACAGGGGCCTCTACCTCGAATCGACGTTCCACATCACGAGTCACGACATCGACGTCGAACTCTATCTGTTCCCCGAGAACGAAGTCTTCGTCGAAATTCTGAACCGCCTCGACATGGAGACGGTGAGTTCGGGGGCCAACCCGTGAAGCTCAACGTCAACGCACTCGGGACGTTCTACGAGATGGCCCGGGAAGGGGCCGGACTCGCGGCGACCCGACTGAACTCGATGTCCGAGTTCGACACGCGCGTGAAGGTGACGCGACTCCACTTCACCCACCGCGAAGAGATACGGACCGAACTCGACGACGGGAAAGAGAAAGTCGGGATTCGCGTGTCGTTAGAGGGCGAACTGTCCGGGACGTCGCTACTGTTGTTCGACCACGAGAGCGCGCGGTCCGTCGTCGGAACGCTCGTCGACGACGTCGACGACGAACCGACGAACGAACTGGCGACGAGCGCCATCGTCGAACTCTGCCACATCATGAACAGCGGGTTCGTCGACGGGTGGGCCGACGTGTTGCAGGCTGAAATCGACGTGTCGGCACCGGACTACGTCATCGGCGACACGGCCACCGCGTTCATCGACGAAGAAGAGTTCGAGAAGATGCACGAGGAGTTGGCGCTCGTCTTCCAGAGCCAAATCGAGACGACGGGGACCGAGTTCGGGTTCGAACACTACCTCATCCCCGAACACGACTCCATCGCCAGTCTGTTCGAGACGCAGACGGACGACGAGGGCATCGAGTACGACAAACTCGCGGGGTTCGACCAGATGGCCCAACACGGTGCGACGCGCGTCGCAGAGAACCTCACGCGGATGACCGGCATCGAGATGGACGTGGATATCCGCCGCATCAACTTCATCTCGCTCGACGCCATCCCGGAGACGGTTCCGAACGAACCCCTCGTCAGCGTCGCGTTCAGTTTCAGCGGGACGCTCGGTGGCTACTTGCTCTTCCTGTTCGAACCCCGGTCGGCGAACGAACTCGTCGCGGCCACTGTCGGCGACTCGCCGAGCGGTGGATTCGGCGCGTTCGAACAGGACGCCATCAAGGAGTTGAGCAACGTCATGACGAGTGGCCTCCTCGACGGGTGGGCGAACATGCTCGATGCGACTATCGACCACTCGACGCCCGCCTACGCCCACGACATGGGTGCGGCCGTCGTCGACCCACTCATCGTCGGCCTGAGCGAGGTACAGGAGTTCGCCTTCGTCTTCGACACCCGCATCCGCGCCGTCGACAGAGAGTTCGACGTCGACATCTACGCGATTCCCGACGAGACGGACCTCGAAGCGGCACTGGACCGCCTCGACGAGCGACGTATCGACGAGTCGCTCGGACACGACGTCGAAGAGACCGAGTTCGTGCCCGAAGAGTTCGACGCCGACCTGGTCGAAGAAATCGCCGCCGGGACGTTCGAGGAGGTCGAAGACCTGTGAAGACGTTCGACTTCGGCGACGAGGAAGACGAAGCGACTCGCGAAGAGCGACTCGTCGGCGTCTCGGACTATCACGTCGCGAACGACGGTGAGACGCTCGTCGCCTACGGACTCGGGGCGTGCGTCGCAATCGTCCTGTGGGACACCGACGCCAGCGTCGGCGCACTCGCCCACACGCTCCTACCCCGACAGGAGACGGGCCACGGCGCGTCTTCGGGGAAGTACGTCGACGCCGCCATCCAGACGATGCTCCGCGAGATGGTCGAAGCGGGCGCTGGCTACGCGTCTATCGAGGCGCGTCTCGTCGGCGGCGCGGACATCTTCGAACTCAAGGCACTCGGAAAGGGTGTCGGCAGGAAGAACGCCGCCGTCGCCCGCGAAGAACTCGACCGACTGGACGTGCCCATCGTCGCCGAAGCGACGGGCGGCGAACACGGGCGAACCGTCGAGTTCGACACTGCGACCGGACGGGTCGAAGTCACGACTGCCCACTCGGACGAAATCGACGTGTTGTAACGACGACGCACCGAGTCGAGTAGACGACGAAACGTACCCGTCGCAGGTGCGAGGCGAGACACAAAACAAGCAGTTCTGACGCACAGCGAGACAGGGAGCGACGCTTACCGGAAGGTAAACGAGAGCGCGATTGGGGTGTCGCCGGTCAGGTTGTCGCTCACCGGGCACCGCTTTTCGACCGCCGAGAGCCACGTTCGGATGGTCTCGTCCGAGGCGTCCACGTCTGCTTCGACGTCGACGCGAATCTCCCGGAAGCCGGCGCGTCCGTCGTCGTTCTTCCCCATGAACTTCGCGGGGTCGAGGTCACCTTCGATACCGATTTCGAGGTTCGAGACGTCGAGATCCATCTCGCGGGCGACTACGTGGGCGGTGACGTTCAGACAGCCGGCGAGTGCACCGAGGAGGTATTCGACGGGGTTCGGGCCGACGTCGGTCCCACCGAGTGAGTCGGGTTCGTCGACGACGAACTCGAAGCCACGAGTCGAGACGCGTGTCTGGGTGGGGTTTTCTGCCTGTGCGCTGATGTCGAAGGTCAACAGTTGAGGGGTAGATTCTACAGACATAATTGTACTATCGGGTGTCGAGGTCATAACCCCAAATCACGCTTCTCAGGCTTCGAGAAGCGTGTTAGCGACTCTCTGTCCCGGTGTCGATGGACGGCGTCTCGACACTGCGCGTTTCGTCGTCTTCGAGAACGTCGTCGAGTCCCCACTCGGCCGCCCGTGCGCGCGCCTCTTCTCTCGCCTCGGAACGAATCTCCTCGATAGCATCCTCGTTTGCGAGGAACGCCTCGACTGCGCTCTGAGAACGCCCCGCTTCGCGACGAGACTCGGGTGCCACCTCGGCCGTCTCCGTAGCGAGTCGTTCGTCACCGGCGAGGACGCGCGCGGGTTCTCCCGGTGGGATGCGGAATTCGTCCGTCTCGTGGGCCTCCGAGAGCGCATCGGCGTCGACGACGTGGACCGAGACGCGGTTCGGCCCGGTGACTGCGAACCCTTCGAGTCCCGCCTGGCCGCCACAGTCTCGTTCGGTGTCGTACGCGAGAACCGGGACGCCGTCTTCGAAGGTGACGATGCCGCGTGTGGCCTCACCGAGGAGTAGTGCGTCCTGTGGTTCGAAGACGACGTAGCCGGTGAGTTCCTCGTCGAGAACCGTCCGAAGGACGTCGCCCGGGTCGTCGACGACCCGTGACCGTCGGAGTGCGCCACGTGGAATCCTCATACGCGGTCAGGGACGACGGCGCTCTTGAACCGCTGTGCGACGTCACGGCCATCGCCGTCGCGGACGTCCAACCGGGCGGCGGCCTCTCGGAAGGCGTCCGCTGCCGGGTCGTCAGAAGCGTGTGCCAAGAGGGGTTCGCCTGCTCGACGCGCGGCGCGAACCGCGTCACTCTCCGGTATCGACGCGAGTGTCTGCCCGCCGAAGTACCGACCGGCCTGTTCGGCAATCGTGTCGACGTCTTCGTCGGGGCGGACGCGGTTGAACAGGACACCCGCAGTGTCGGTGCCGTAGGAGTGGGCGTACTCCTGGACCTTCAGACCGTCAGAGAGCGACGGCACCGTCGGTTGTAAGACGACGACGATGCGGTCGGCCAACACGATAGGCAAGACGGCACTCTTCGACCCCAGAGCGGCCGGTGAGTCGAGCAAGAGCACGTCGGTGTCGCTCGCGAGTTCCGCGACGACGTCGCGCAGGCGTTCCGGGTCGGCCGCTTCGAACGACGCCAGACTCGTTCCGCAGGGGACGACGGACATCCCGAAGCGTTCGTAGACGGCGTCGTCGACGCTGGCGTCACGTTCCTCGATGAGCAAGTCGTGGAGCGTCACGTCGGCGTCGTCCAACCCGGCGTGGAACAGCAGGTTCGCCATCCCCGTGTCGGCGTCGATGACGGTTACGTCGTACTCCTCGGCGAGCGCCATCCCCAGCGCGAGCGTGCTCGTCGTCTTTCCCGTGCCGCCCTTCCCGCTGGCGACGGCGAACGCCTCGACCATGGCCCCACGTCTTCGGTGATTTTCTATAAGTGTTCGGAAGGCTGAGAGCGGTCGTCCACTCTCACGGTGTCAAATAGTAACAACAATTAATAGAATGGAGTATCTGTGGGTGGATGTAAGGCAATGATTCAAATAGTAATTGGTTCGTTTTCTTTCGCCGTCGCAGAGTCGACAGTCGCCGCGTTCGCGACGCTGTTGACTGTCGTGGTCATCGTCCATCTGAATCGCTAACGCCGGTGTCGGTACCGAGAGCGGCCGATGGCCGGCAGTCGCTCGGTCAGTTCGCGTTCGCGAGCGCGTCGAGGAGGCCGTCGTTCTCGTGTGGTCGACGGACATTGATGCGAACGTGGGAGTCGAGGCTAGGATAGTTGCGAGCGTCGCGGACCGCGAATCCGTGTTTCCGCGTCTCGTGGAGGACGGTGTCGACGTCGTCGGTTTCGAACAGGATGAGCGCACTGTCGGCGGGGTAGACGTAGTACCCGAACGAGGACAGTTCGTCCGTCATCCGCTCGCGCTCTCGGTGGACACGGTCACGGGTGTCTTCGAGGAAGTCGTCCTGTTTGAGGCAGTACGTCGCCGCTTCGACTGCCGGTGCGGACAGCACCCACGTACATCGGGCGCGGGCGAGTCTCTCGCGGAGTTCTCCCGTCGCCGCCGCGAATCCAGCGCGGAGTGACGGCACGCCGAAGACGTTCGTCACCGAGTGGAGCGTGATGACGCCGTCGAGGCCGGCGGTACTCGGCAAGCGAGTAAAGCCGAGGAACGACTCGTCGACGATGAGCGGGGTGCCGACCCGTCTGCATTCGTCGGCGAACGCGCTGAGCGCGTCCGTCTCGTACGCCATACCCATCGGATTACTCGGGTGACTCACCACCACTGCCGCGTACTCGGACGGGTCGATTTCCTCGAACATCCGGTCGTACGGGATACGAACGGGGGTTCCTCCCTGCAACCGGATTTCGCGAGCGTACTCGCCGCAACACGGTTCGGGAATCGCAACCGAGTCGCCGGGGGAGACGGTGACACCGATTGCGAGACGAAGTGCTTCGACGACGCCCGCCGCTGGAATAATCTGCTCTGGGTTGCAGGCGACGTAGTCGGCCGCCGCGACGCGAAACTCAGAGTAGTCGTCCAGCGAATACCGTTGTGACGTAGAGAACGCCGACTCGTAGATACTCGCGAGACCGGACGGACGCTCGGGATTCGACCCGAGACTGAAGTCGACGAGCGAGTGGTCTGCGGTCCCGCCGTGAGTGACTGGGTCGACGTCGGGTACCGAACCGGGGTCCATATGCATTTGCTAGAAGCGAGCCGTATTCAATTCTTCCGAACATATCTTATGAATCTGAATGAAGATTTATCGGTTTTTGAGGTGTTTTATCTTCTTCTTTGAACCTGTGTCACCGTCGCCCGGGCGTCGGCGACGACACCGTACGCCGCCGCCTCGACGGACTGTGGAATCGGGTCTGTCGCATATCGGGCGTCGAGACTGGCCACAATCGCGTCCCGGACGCAGATTCTCGCCGCGTTGCCGACTGGCGTTGCACTCCCCGAGAACGCCGCTGCCTCACCACTGGGGTCGCAGGCGGCGACGATAGCGTCCGTCGTCGTCCCCGGTGACCCACACCGAGACAGCAACGTGGCCGCCTTCGCTTCCGCGGCGACAGCGACGAGGTTGGCCAACGCCCCCGGTTCGAGGGAACGGGTCGTTCCGACGACGACGTTGACGGTTCCCACGTCGTCGGCGGCGGGTCCGCCCAGTTCGTCGGGTCCGCCCGTCTCGTTTCTCTCGTCTGCGGCGTCGTCGGGTGTGTTCTCTCTCCCGCCGTCGTCGAACTCCGTCGGCAGTGCCGCTGGATTCGACACGCCGGCGGTGGCGATGGCTTCGACCGGTCCGTATCGGGCACGTCGGGCGTGTCTCTGGTCGACTCCGGTCAACAGTGCCGGCCCGCGGGCGTCGAATCCGGCGTCGGCGAGGCGGCGTTCGACGTAGCTGTCGAGGTCAGTCTCTGGCCACCCTTCTGGAACGGTGACGTTGTACGCGACGGGGCCACGAGACTCACCGCCGTCGTATCCGGTCGAGAGCCACCGCGTCTCGGGGCGAAAGATTCGGCAGACACCGTCGCTCCGCGTCGTCTCAAACATCGGCGAGGGCGTCGAGCAACGCGTCGTTCTCCTCGGGGCGTTTCACCGCGACGCGGACGTGCGAGTCGAGCGTCGGGAAGGTGGTCGCATCGCGGATAGCCACGCCGCGTTCGCGGGCAGTCTCCACCACCGCGTTCACGTCACGGTCACCGACGTCACACAGGAGAAACGGGGCGTCCGAGGGGAACACGTCGAACTGCGCGGACAGCGCGTCGGCCAGTCGCGCACGCTCGTTCGCGACGCGTCTCCGAGTCGCGTCGACGAACTCGGTCTGTCGCATGCAGTAGGCGCCGACATCGGCCGCCGGCGTCGAAAGCGACCAGGAACGCCGGGCGACTGCGAGTCGCTCACCGAGGGTACCGGGTGCGACGGCGAATCCAGCGCGGATTCCCGGGAGTCCGAACATCTTGGTCAGCGAGCGAGCGACGACGACGCCGGGTTCGCCAGCGAGACTCGGTGCGTCGGTGAAGTCGAGAAACGCCTCGTCGACGACGAGCGTCGTCTGCGACTCGCGGCATCGGGCCGCGAAGGCTCGGAGGCGGTCGGTCTCTGCGAGTTCGCCAGTCGGGTTGTTGGGCGTACAGACGACGGCGACGTCGTGTGGCGACGGGTCGGCGTCGAGAACCTCGTCGTGGGGGACGGAGACGGCGTCTGCCCCTTGCAGTCGAATCTCGCGTTCGTACTCACCGAAACTCGGTTCGGGGACGAGCGCGGAGTCGCCGGGGGCGAGCGTGACTTCGAAGGCGAGTCGAAGCGCTTCGAGGCCACCGGCAGTCGGAACTACGTCGTCGGCGTCGCAGTCGACGTAGTCGGCCGCCGCCGCGCGGAACGCTGGATAGTCGTCGTCGGGGTAGCGCGTCGACGCCGAGAGCGCCGCCGCGTACACCTCGTCGACGCCGTCGGGGCGGACCGGGTTCGTGTTCGCACTGAAGTCGAGCACCGTCGAATCAGTCGTCCCACCGTGGGGGACACGCGTCGCCCGAGCGACGGACTCAGGGTCCATCTTCGACTCCGCCGACGGCCTGTGGGTCGAGTCGTGACAGCACGTCGAGCGTCGCCGCTTCGACGTCGTCGACGACGCCCATCCGGTCGGCGAGCATGAGCGCACCGCCCATGCCTGCGCCCTCTTTGGCTTCGCCGGCGGCGTATCGGTCCAGCGGGGCCGACTCGAATCCGGGGTCAGTGACGACGAGGTCAACGTCGAGTTCGGCCGCCGCAGATTCGAGTTCGGGCACGTCGTCCGCGAGATACGACGTCGTCGCCAGCGTCAGGTCGCCGACTGCGCCGGCGTGTCTGACGAGTGCCGCCGCCGCGAGCAGTTGCGTCCCACCGCCGAGCGTCACGTCGATATCCGCTTCCAGCGCGCCGACGGTCAGGCCGGCGACGACGGGGAGCACTGGGTCGCCGACGTATCGCGCGGCGAGTTCGGGTTTGTGTGCCGCGTCGCCGGGTGACAAGTCGGCCGAGTCCAGTGCCTCGGCGACGACGTCTTCTTTCAGTGTCGTCGGGTTCTCCGGGAGCGACGACGAGACGGGGAACGTCTCGCCGAGGGCGCGAAACACTGCGAGCGCAGTCGTCGTGCCACCGGGAACCGTCTCACCGATGACGAGTTCGTCTTCCGGGAGGGCGAGTCCCATCCGCCGGGCCGCCTCGAACGCACCGGGTGCGGTCGGAACGGGTTCGTCCTCGCGGATATCCCGGCCGGGTCGAGCACCGACGTCGATAGTCGGCGCGGCGGTCGGTTTGGCGAGGCCAGCGTCCACTGTGAGCACGTCGAACCCGGTGAGTTCGCGGACTGCACGCGTGATTGCGGCGGGTGTCGGACACCCCGTCGGACTGACGGGCGTCACGGGCGACCGGACGGTGTCGCCGTACTCGATAATCTCGGCGTCGGCGCTCGGCGTGTGGCCGACGAGCGTCGGGTCCGCTCCGGCGGCGCTGATACCGGGTATCTTGGCTGTCGCCGTCGACCCGGCGACGAGGACTACTCGCATCGGTCCTCCGCGAGCGCGATATCTGTCGGACGGTTCACGTTGAGTGCCAGTCTGGAGTCGGTAGTGAGGTACACGGTCGAATCTGTGTCGTTGGAGTCGGTTTGTTCGCTGTTCGTCGGTGCTGCTGTTTCGGGGCCGACGACGCCTAGTCCGGTCGGACAGACCGGGTCGCCTCGGTAGTCGAAGACGAGCGCGTCGTCGATACTGCTGCCCAGTTCCCGTTTCTGTTCGACGGGGACGCAGGCCGTGAGCGACCCGCCATCGGACGCCTCGACCACTGCATCGACGTGGTCCGGCGTCAGCAGGGGGAGGTCGGCCACGACTGTCACCACCGGACGCGACACGCTGTCGAGCGCAAAGCCAAGGTCGGAGACGTACCCGTCTCCCGGCGCGTCGATGCAGTGGACGCCCAGTTCGGTCGCGTGTGCTCGCGTGTCCGGCGTGTGTGGTGACGTGACTGCGTGGATACTGTCTACCTGCGACCGGCGGAGGGCGTCGACGATACGGTCCAGCATCGGTCGCCCGCAGACTTCGACGAGCGGTTTTTCGACCGGTGCGTCGAGACGGGTGCCGCGGCCACCGCACATCACCAGAGCGTCCACGTCACCACCCCCACGTGAATCGCCGTCGCGCGAGCGAGTTCGTTGGTCGCGCCGATGAGGTCACCCGAGACGCCGCCGAGGTGGGTTCGCCCCCACGACCGAACGAGGAGTGCGACCACCGGGCCACAGGCGAGTGTGGCGACGACGGCAGGGCCGCCCGTCAGTGGGGCGAGTGCGACGACCGGAAGACAGGCCACGGCGACGGCCAAAAGGCCTGACGGGTCGTTCTCGCCGACCAGTGCCGCCCCGAGGCCGTCGTGTGCTGGTGTGCCCAGACAGACGAGCGTGGCCATCCCGGCCTTCGCGCCAACTTCGGCGGCGATGGCGATGACGACGCCGGCGGTGAGGGCGAGTCTGCCGCCCGCACCCGCGAGGCCGAACGCGCCGAGGCCGAGAACCACGAGCGTCAGACTGAGCGCGAGGAGGCCACCGACACCCGTCTGTGAATCCTTCAGGACCGACAGGCGTCGGTCGGTGTCACCGTGGACGACGGCCGCATCGCCGAGGTCAGCGAGGCCGTCGGCGTGCGTGACGCCCGTCACGAGATAGAGCGTTACGAGATAGAGCGCCGCGGCCGTCGAAACCGGAAGGGGTAGGAGCAACGGGAGCGCGGCCAGTCCACCGACGACGTAGCCAATCAGCGGGAACGTGACCGGCGCGCGCCTGAAGGCGTCCCACTCGGATTCGCCACCGCCGACAGGGAGTCGTGTGAGGAATCCGAGACCACCCCGGATAGCGCTCAGAACCACACGACCACCCCCGTGAGTGCGAAGGCGGCGAGGCCGGCACGAGAGACGAGACGGACGCCGCGAGTGGCAACCGCCTCGTCGGGGAAGTCAGCCCCGGCGTCCAGCAGGTAGTGGCCGGGTTTCTCTAGTCGCGTCCCGAGCAGTGCCGCGAGCGTCGCCATCGGCCACCCGGAGTTGGGTGATGCCGGGCGGCGGGCGAGCGGTCCGACGTGCGCGAGAACGCCGGGTGCCCCCGCAACGAACGCGAGTAAGACCGCCGACAGACGAGCGGGAAGCCACATCACCGCGTCGTCGAGGTGGGCGGGGACGCGCCCGACCGGTTTGTGGTGATAGCCGAGCATCGAGTCAAGCGTGTTGACGGCTTTGACCCACGCGGCGGCCCCGGTGCCCAAAGCGAGTGACACCGGTGCGAGCAGGGCAAACGCGAGCAAGGGCGCGACGAGTCCGTCGGCGAGGTTCTCGGCGGCGCTCTCGACGGCGGCACTTCGAATCTCATCTGCGGAGAGTGCCGACGGGTCACGTCCGGCGAGGGCACGGAGTTCCGACCGGGCCGCATCGACGTCTGTCGCCGTCAGGGAGACGACTGTCGTCGCCGCGTCGAGCAACATCCGGAGACTCGTCGTCGAAAAGAGCGCGAGGGCGGCGACGCCGACACCTGCCCACGGAGAGACGAGCGACACACTCCACGTCGCGCCCGCGACGGCGCCCGCCGCGAGCAACGGGAGCGTGACTGCGGCGAACGCGCCGATGGCAACCGGATGCGACCACGTTCTGTCGAACGGTGCGACGACCCGGCCGAACAGTGCAACCGGGTGGACCCGTGCCGGCGGTTCGGAGAGCACGCTGTCGAGGAGTGCGGCGACGGCGACGGCGACTGTCGCAGTCACGGGCACGGGTCCCTCCCGTCCCGGAGATGCTCGGCGAGTGCGTCGAGCGTCGTCGTTTCGAGGTTCACGAATCTGCCGCCGACGCCCTCGACGCCGCCGTCAGTCGCCGGGTCGTCACCGACGTGGACCAGCGCCGACGGGTCGACACCGAGATTTCGGGCGACTGTTTCGAACGCCTCCGGATGTGGCTTCCGCCACCCGCAGGCGACGCTGGTCGTGATAGCGTCGAATCCGCGGCGGTCGAGGTCCGACCTGATGAGCGTTCGGGCGACGAGTTCAGGAACCGAACAGTTCGACAGGAGGCCGACCGGACCGGCGTCGCGGGCCGCCTCGACTGCCTCGACAGCACCGGGTCGGGTCGTCACCTCGGGGTCGAACGCCGAGACGACTGCCCGTCGTGCCGCGTTGTCTGGTGAGTCGACGCCGCGAGACCGGAGTGTCGCCGCGACGTGTGCGGGCAACGGGACTTCCGCACCCTCGGGCGCGTCGATGTGCACCTCGCGGTAGGCGTCGTCCCAGTCGTCTGGCACGGTGACACCGTACTCACGGAGTGCGTCCGCGACTGCTGCACCGGGGTCGTCGGGATACGCGGCGTCGACGAGCGTGCCGAAGAGGTCGAACGTGACTGCCACTATAATTGCATTGGTGAAACTCTACTTGAATATAGCGAAGCGTCCGATGGGGGATTCGCGTCGGGAATCGTTAGACACGAATCGTGTTCGACTCGATATCTCGCGGGAAGTACGTGAGCGTCTCCGTGCCGGACTCGGTGACGAGGACGGTATCGGAGTGCCGATAGCCTGCCGTCTCGGTGTAGAGGCCGGGTTCGACGGTGTAGACCTGTCCGACACCGATTTCTGCGTCTGACCAGGTGTGGTCGGTCACCGGGTCCTCACAGTGGTCGGCCCATCCGCGGTCCAGATACGGCGGTTCGTGCGCACCGAGGCCGATGTTGTGGCCGACGTGATGCTGCGCCAAGTCGGCCACACCCTGTTCTTCGAAGTACTCCCAGACCATGTGGTCGACGTAGTCGACGGGCACGTCCGGGCCGAGTGCGTCGATGGCGATTTCCTGTGCTTCACACACGAGTTCGAAGTAGTACTCGTCTTCGTCCGACGGGTCGCCGAGGAACATCGTCCGCTCCAGTTCGGAGTGATACCCGTCTACGTTTGCCGTCGCCCCGGTGATGATGACGTCGCCCTCGGCGAGTCGTTCGTTCGGCGTAAACCCGTGTGGCCGGGCAGTCTGTCGGCCGGAGATGTAGCCTGCGTGGACTGGCCCGACGCCGCGTGTCCGGACTGCGTATCTGTCACCGAGTGTGTCGAGCATGACGCGTGACGCCTCCATCGACGCCCGCTGGGAGACGGTAATCGGGTGGGCACCCACCGCCGTGAAGTCGACGAGATACTGGTGCCCGAGATTCGCCCACTGAACCGACTCACGGATACAGGTTATCTCGGCGTCCGTCTTCTCCCACCGCATCCGGTCTGCCCACGACTGTTCGACCACGTCGACTGATTCCGAGAGTGGGGCGCCGTGGTATCCCATCATCCCCGGTGCGCCGTCCATGTCGGCGGCGACACGCTCCACGTCGAGTTCGCGAAGCGTCTCGACGATGGTCCCCATCGGGTCACCGCTGGGATAGTCGAAGTAGGAACGGACCCTGTCGATTCGGGGGATTTCACTCGCGCGTTCGTACTCCAATCGTGGGACGACGAGGTCCACGCTGTCGTCGGTGACGACGAGTGCCACCGGGCGTTCGGTCTGGACGTGGTTGAACCCCGAGAGGTACTCGATGTTCGTCGCGTCGAACCAGAGTGCCGCGTCGGCGTCGGTATCTGCCAGACTGCCTCTGATTGCGTCGAGGCGCGCCACAAACTCGTTCGAGGGCAGACGTGAAGCCATGCCTACACTATCACCTCGTGTGTGCATAAGTAACGCGCCGGAATTTCGTGTTCTGACCTGTTCGAAACCGCCATCTTTGCGACTGGGCACTATATTTTGGGTGTTTTGCGCGGAGGTTACCCGACTGCCCCGGGTATAGATAGACGGCGTCCTTCGACTCGGGCGATGAGTCTGCAGGGAACCGAAGCCCCCGACTTTACACTCGAACGTACCGCCGGCGACGAAGTAACACTCTCCGAGACGCTCGAAAGCGGTCCGACCGTCGTCCTCGTCAACCGCGGCCACTGGTGTTCCTTCTGTGCCGAACAGCTCCAGACCTTCGACGAAGTCGCCTACGACCTCTGGTTCAACGACGGCGTCGACGTGTTGCCAGTCGTCACGAGCGAACTCGGTGACCTCACCGAGATGCGCGACCGGTTCGACTTCGACTTCCAACTCGCTGCCGACCCCGACGGAACGGTCGCAGACCAGTACAGCGGCACCGAAGAGACGAGTCACGGTGTGACTGGCATCGCCGGGACCTACGTCATCGACGAAGACGGCATCGTCCAGTACGAACAGGTTGCCGACCACCCCGCCGACCGGACCTACGGCAACTGGGTTCGCTACTTCATCCGCAACGACTACGAAGACATCTTCGCGTAAGCGCGCCCCGTACTCTCCCCCTCTTTTCGCGTCGTTCCGTCCGGTCGTGTCGTCGCCGAAGTCGTTCACGCTCCGGCGAGAGTCTGTCAGTCGTCCCGAGTAAACACTTATCACACCGATTTACGGATGAGGGGTAATGGATATCGACCCCGAGAGCGCCGTCGACGAGATGTACCGTCTGCTGACGAGCCTGATTATCCCGCGGCCAATCGGGTGGGTCTCGACGCGAAGTGTCGACGGTGTCGACAACCTCGCTCCGTTCAGTTTCTACATGGGAGTCATCGAAGCGGAACCGCCAGTCGTGATGTTCTCGGCTGAACACCGAGCGGACGGGACGTTGAAAGACTCCGCAAAGAACGCCGTCGAGACGGAAGCGTTCGGTCTCAACCTCGTCACTGCCGACCTGGTCGAACAGATGGACAGGACGAGCGAGTCCGTCGAACCGGGGACCGACGAGTTCGACGTGGCCGGCCTCGACAGACGCGAAGCGACTACCGTCGACGTCCCACTCGTCGCCGCGGCGAAAGCGACGATGGAGTGTTCACTCCACGACACGATGGACATCGGCGACCACACCGTCGTCTTCGGACGAATCGAACGCATCCACGTCGCCGACGAACTGCTGACAGACGGAAAAATCGACGTGACGAAAATCGATGCAGTCGGTCGCCTGACCGGGTCGTACTACGCCACCCTCGACCCGTTCCAGGTCGACCGTCCGTGGAAGGAGACGTAGCCTACGGATTCCAGACACCGGCGCGTTCGATGAACGCGTTCCGTCAGCGATTCACCAGCGGTGGTGGACGTGCTCGCGTGCGTACGCGTCGTACACCTCATCGACGTGCTGGAACTGCTCGGCCGACAACGGGGGGAGCGACGCCGCGTCGACGTTGTCTCTGATGTGTGCGGGCGTCTTCGACCCGGGGATGATGGTGCTCACGGCGTCGAACGAGAGAATCCACCGGAGCGTGAACTGTGCGAGTGAGACGCCGTCGGGGACGACGGTTTCGAGCGAGTCGGCGGCGGCGAGGCCGTCTTCGAACGGGATTCCCGCGAACGTCTCACCCACGTCGAACGCCTCGCCGTCTCGGTTGTAGTTGCGGTGGTCCTGTGCGGTGAACTCGGCGTCCGCGGAGAGCGCACCCGTGAGCAGGCCGGAGGCGAGTGGCACGCGGACGATGACGCCGACGTTCCGACGCTGTGCTTCGCGGAAGAACACGTCGGCGGGTCGCTGTCGGAGCGGGTTGAAGATTATCTGTACCGTCTCGACGCCGTCGTACTCGATGGCCTTGATGGCGTCTTCGACTTTCTCGACGCTCACCCCGTAGTGGTCTATCTTCCCCGCGTCTTTGAGTTCGTCAAGTGCGTCGAACACCTCGGGTCGATAGTACGTGTCGCGCGGTGGACAGTGGAGTTGCACCAGGTCGAGCGAGTCGACGCCGAGGTTCTCGCGACTCCGGTCGACGAACCGGTCGAGGTTCTCGTGGGTGTAGCCGTCTGCGACCTGTTGGTCGAGTCGCTGACCGGCCTTCGTCGCGACGACCACGTCGTCGTCGCGTTCGTCCAGCACCGACCCGATGTACTGCTCGCTGGCCCCGTCGCCGTAGACGTCTGCCGTGTCGAGGAACGTGATACCGGCGTCCAGCGCCGCCTCGATTGCGTCGGTAGCCTCCTCGTCGGAGACGGGACCCCAGTCGCCGCCGAGTTGCCACGTTCCGAGGCCGATTTCCGAGACGTCGAATCCTGTCGTACCTAGTGGTCGAGAGTTCATGTGGGGAGGTACAGGATGGTTGTCAGTAAATCACCGGGTCCCGGCGAGGGACGGGTTCGAAGTTCTGCGAGCGGTGCACCACGAGTTGAACATGTGAGACGCATTCCCTGATTTGAATACCGTGAGACGCTCTGCGACTCACGAACTCTCGTTCGCTGACGCTCACGAGAACTCACTCGCTCACTGCGTTCGCTCGCTGCTCAAATCGGGTCGAGGTGGACGTTTCACTGCTCACGTTGTTCGCAGGAAAAGTCCGCTCTCCCCGATTTGAACGGGGGACAAGCCGATCTACAGTCGGCTGCTCTGCCAGGCTGAGCTAAGAGCGGTCACTGATTTCTATCCGGTGGACGGTTTTAACGATTATCATTCGACCCGCCCCGTGTGTGACCTCTGTCTGACGGAGGCGAACATTCATTAGGTGACAAAGTATTGCTGAATGTATGACGAAAATCACGTTCCGCGCCGACGACGACCTCGTCGAGCGACTGGACGGCCTCGACACGTCGAAGAGCGAGGCCATGCGCGAGGCACTTCGTCAGTACCTCGACCAACTGGAACGTGACGACACCGATGCGGGTCAGTCGCCGTCCTCTTCGCAGGACTACGACGACCAGAGTGGCCTCGATGCGGCACTGTCCGCCCGGGTCGAAGCACTCGTCGACGAACGACTCGACGAACGACTCCCGACCCTCGTCGACGACGTGGTGAGCGCTCGGACCGCCGAGCGGGCGTCCCCCGCCGACCTGAACGTCAACATCAACGTCGATGGCGCAGGTGTCGATTCGGCCGTAAACGCGGCTTACGACCCGGAATCGACGCCGAACGAAGAGCGTAAGACACCGAATCGGCTCGAAGAATCACCCGCACAAGCGACTGAATCGTCGTGCGAACAGTGCGGTGAGTCGGTCAACGCGGACCACGTATACTGCCCGAACTGTGGGGAGAAAGCCTCCCACCGGGTCTTCTGTGAGTGCGGCGACGAACTCCGTTCTGACTGGGCGTTCTGCCCGGATTGCGGCCGTCGGACACCTGCGGCGGACGTCCTCGACTAGTATAATCACCGATTAAGCCCCGTATACGGGAGATTCAGTCTCTGTCTTACAAACGGCGTTACATTTATATCCTATCGCTCTGTGGTGACTTACGCGTAAGACGGTTGTCTTACAGCCAGCCAACGGCGGCCCGTAACTCGGCGTCGTCCGTCGGTTTTGGTGCGTAAGACGTTCGCACATGTGTGCGGCGCACCGTCTTACCGGGGGAATGAAAATATGGAGCGTGTGACACTACGAATTCCGAAGCAGCAAATCGAGGAGGTCGAGCGAATGGTCGAGACGGGGGAGTTCCCGAATCGTTCAGAAGCCATTCGGTCCGCCGTTCGCGAGATGCTCAACGAACAGACTACCGACAAACGCCAGCGCGAATCGACCAGCAAGCGCGGCTGGGCGAAGGTGTAAACCGATGCAAGATATCGTTCGCGAGGCGATGGAGCGCGACGAGGCGGAGCGCAAGACCAAGCTCGAAGACAGCGACGACGACCAGTTCGGTGACCCACGAATCGTCATTGTCGGCTGTGGTGGTGCTGGCAACAACACGATCAACCGACTGTACAACATCGGCGTCGAAGGTGCCGACACGGTCGCTATCAACACCGACAAGCAGCACCTGAAGATGATCGAAGCGGACACGAAGATTCTCGTCGGGAAGTCCCTGACGCAGGGTCTCGGTGCCGGTGGCGACCCCTCGATGGGGGAACGCGCCACCGAGATGGCACAGGGAACCGTCAAGGACGTCCTCGGCGACGCGGACCTCGTGTTCGTCACTGCGGGGATGGGCGGTGGCACCGGTACCGGTGCAGCACCCGTCGTCTCCAAGATCGCGAAAGAGCAGGGCGCAATCGTCGTCGGCATGGTCTCGACGCCGTTCAACGTCGAGCGTGCACGCACGGTGAAGGCCGAGGAGGGACTCGAAAACCTCCGCAACGAGGCCGACTCTATCATCGTGCTGGACAACAACCGCCTCCTCGACTACGTCCCGAACCTACCCATCGGCAAGGCGTTCTCGGTCATGGACCAGATTATCGCCGAAACCGTCAAGGGTATCTCGGAGACCATCACCCAACCGTCGCTCATCAACCTCGACTACGCCGACATGTCGACCATCATGAATCAGGGCGGCGTCGCGGTGATGCTCGTCGGTGAGACACAGGACAAGAACAAGACCCAGGAAGTGGTCAACGACGCGATGAACCACCCGCTGTTGGACGTCGACTACCGCGGTGCGTCCGGTGGTCTCGTCCACATCACTGGCGGTCCAGACCTGACCCTCAAAGAGGCAGAGGGAATCGCGAGCAGCATCACCGAACGACTCGAAGCGGCCGCGAACGTCATCTGGGGCGCTCGCATCCAGGACGAGTACAAAGGGAAGGTCCGCGTCATGGCCATCATGACCGGTGTCCAGTCGGCGCAGGTTCTCGGCCCGACGACGCAGAAGCAGGCCGACAAGTCTCGCCAGAGCATCGAAGGACGACAACAAGGCACGGAATTCGACAGTTCGCAGCGTGCGAAGCCGTCACAGAGCGGCACGTGGTCTGACGGCGGACGCGACGAGGCCGAACAGAACAACGGCCTCGACGTCATCCGCTAATCACCGAGCCCCGTTCGGACAGTACTGACTCCGTCCGGAGTCCACCAGTTCCGGTCGGATTCACTCGGTTCACTCGGGTCCTACAGGCCCGTTTGGACTCCACTAAGTCCGCTCGGCACGCAGTTTTTCTCGTCGTGGGGTTCCTTCCGACCCCGTTTTCGACACCGCATCCTCGACTCCCGAGCGACGGCACGAGGACAGAAAATCAGTTAGAAAGCCGACGTATTACACCGCTTCTATCGACTCGATGAGGCGGCATTTCCGGCAGATATCTCCCGCCGTCTTCGACCCACAGCGCTCACACTCGTTGAGGTCGACCTGCCCGTCACCGCGGTACTCCTCTGCGACTAACCCAGCGAGTTCTTCGTATCCCGCCATAATCGAGTGGCGCGTACCCGGGTGGTTCTCTTCGAGTTTCAACAACAGTTGCTGAATCTCGCCGCGGTACGCCTCCGAGGAGTGTGGGCACTCGGTGATGTGTGCCGGGAGGTCTTTCAGGTGTGCGTAGAGTGCGACTTCCTTCTCCGGGACGTCTCGAAGCGGTTTGGCACGTGGGATGAAGTCGTCGCTGTCCCGACGTTTCTCGAAGTCGCCGATGCTGGCGTCGAAATGTTTCGCCACCTGCCGAAGGTCACCTTCGAAGAAGTTCATCAACGCAGTCTGCGCTTCGTCGTCGAGGTTGTGGCCGGTGAAGAGTTTGTCCGCCCCGAGTTCGTCGGCGAATCGTTCGAGGAGGTCACGGCGGAACACGCCGCAGTAGGCACAGGCGGCCATGTTCTCGGGGTCTTTTTCGACCACGTCGTCCATCTGGACGCCGAACTCCTCTTCGTACGAGACGACTTCGTGACGGATATCGAGGTCCGCCGCGAGTTCGACACAGGCGTCGACAGACTTGTCGCGGTAGCCTTCGATTCCTTCGTGGATAGTCAACGCGACGAGTTCGATACGCGGGTCGCGCCCGAACGTGTCGTCGAGAATGTGCGTGAGGACGACGCTATCTTTCCCGCCGGAGAGGCCGATAACCCACGTCTGTGGGTCCTCGGGCGTCGCATCCCGCGGGAGCATGCTGTCTTCGCGGATACGGCGGCGCACGCGTTTTTCGACTGAGGCACAGAAGTGGTCGTCACAGAGATGTGCCCCAGAGTAAGCCGCGTGCATCACCGCGTCCCGACTGCACTTGTCGCACTCCATTGCCGGTCGGTTGCCCGGCAGGAGGGATACGGGTTTCGCCTCGCGGCGGGCGTGGTCGCGGGTCGCAACCGGTTTGACCATTCGACCCTCACAGACGCCCAATGGAACGAGACGCCGCCCTCGACCGAGTCGAACGCGTGGTCGACGCCGTCGAATCCGAGACCCTTCCGGTCCCGGTCCGTGAAGTGTGGGTCTACGGCGACGTAGCCCTCGGACTCGACCCGCTGGACCGACTCGACGTGTACGTCACCAAGGATATCCTCCTTCGGGGTGACCCCGACGCCGCCGCGGAGTTCGAGCAGTCCCACGGCGTCAAAGGCGTCGGAAAGAGCGTCCGCGCCGAGTGGGCACGCGAACATCCGGACCTGATTCGCGCGAACTCGAACGGCTACGCCGCGCCCGAGAAATGTCTCGCGGCACACCTCCTCCCCGACGACGACGAACCGGTCCACCTCGAAGTGTGTAACGCCTCGTTCGAAGACAACGTCACACAGCGACTGAAGGGTGCGATGGCCCGCGAAGCGTACGAACAGATTCTCGACCCGCGCGGCGTCTGCCTCTACGCCGACGGACAGCGCTCTGCGGACGCGATGGAGAAACTCCGAGACGGGGCGTTCGCGTTTCCGACGCTCACCGGTGCACTGGAGATGCTCGGACTGGACGGCGACGAGGCGGCGACGGCAGTCGACGCGATGCGGACGTACCGCGCCGAACAGACCGGCACGACAGTCCGCGGCGACGTCGTCTAGGGTTTGCTCTGGTCGTCGGACTCGCCTCGGTTGTACCGTTTTCCCTCTTCTTTCGCACGCTGTTCCGCCTTGTCGCGGTCCATCCGCGGGAGGTTCTGCGTCTCGCGTTGCATCATCGCATAGAGCAACAGCGGTGCCGCAAAGACGAGTGCGAACGCGAGCAGGAGCGCGATACCGTCGGTGACCATAGAGACACAAACGTACTGACAGATTGTAGCGTTTCGGGCGTCAAAGTTATGTCATCTTCGGGAGCACGCGTAGACGATGAGCCCTCCAACAGACGCCGACCGTAACGGCTGTCCGAAGTGTGGTCACACCGAAGCGGAGACTGATACCATCGCGACGTCGGGAAGCGGGTTGACCAAGATGTTCGACATCCAGAATCGCCAGTTCACGGTTGTCTCGTGTACCAACTGCGGCTTCTCGGAACTCTACCGTGGGCAGTCCAGCGGGAACATGTTAGACCTCTTTTTCGGCTGAGCATCCACGCTCCGCCGCTTACGACTCCGCGTCGCCGTCCTCGGACATCCACTTTTCGCCCCACTCGTAGATGTCGTCGAACGCCGGGAGCAGTTCCTCGCCCTTCCGCGTGAGCGAGTAGTAGACCGCGATGGGACTACCATCTTCGACCTCCCGCTCGACGTACCCTAGCTCTTGGAGGTCGTCCAGCACGCGCGAGAGCGTCTGAGAGTTCGCGCCGGTAGCGCGCTTGAGTTCGTTGAATCGGAGGTCCCCCTCGCGCAGTACGTGGATGACCGTCATCCGCCACCGCGAGCCAATCTCTTCGAGCGTCTTGATGACCGGACACTGTTCGTACTTCGTTTCGAGGTTCTGGTGCGGTGACATCGGTGTGACTTACTCATACCGAGGTTCGCTTAGCTATATTAAACTCACTCTCCTTGACCAGGTATGACGATGTGACCACATCGTCGCAGCGAACCGGACGACGAACACGACTCACGACACAACCCACATCACGCCATCATGAACGTACTTCTCCTCGGTGCGAGCGGACGAATCGGCACGCGAATCGCAAACGAACTCCTGAACCGCGGGCATGCGGTGACCGGCGTCTCCAGAAGCGGCGAGGTCGACGGCATCGACGACTCAGACTTCTCGGCAGTCGCCGGCGACGCAACCGATGTCGACCAAATCGCGCACCTCGCCGCAGGCCACGATGCGGTCGCCTCCGCGCTCGGCCCGACCGACGACGAGTCACCCGAGGTTCTCGTCGAGATGCTCGACACGACTGTCGACGGGATGCGCCGCGCCTCGGTCGACCGTCTCGTCTGGACCGGCGGCGCGGGTATCCTGAACGTCGGCCCTGACACCCGACTCATCGACTCGCCGGAGTTTCCCGACGAGTGGAAACCCGTCGCCAGTGCCGCCATCGAGGCGTACGGCCTGCTCGAAGACGCCGACGACCTGCGGTGGACCTACGTCGCGCCCGCGGCGTTCATCGAACCGGGCGAGCGGACCGGCGAGTTCCGAACCGCGCTCGGCGAACTGGTCGCCGACGAGGACGGCGAGAGCCGCATCTCCATGGAAGACTTCGCAATCGCGTTCGCGGACGAACTGGAGAGCGGCGACGCGGTCCACGAACAGCTCGCTGTCGGCTACTAAGTCACGGACTCTTTTTCGGCCGTCGAGGCGGGTCAAACAGGCTAGCTCGTCGGCGACCCGACTACACTCGTCCAGTCGTCACGTCGAACGGGACGACTTCGGCCCGGCGGTACTCCCCGTCACGAATCTGTTCGACCACCTCGCGGCCCATGCGTCGCCACTCGCGCCGGAGCGACTCGTAAGACTCGTCGTCGTGGAGGCCACGTCGAAGGTCCGCTTCGTGGCGGTCTAAGCCCTCACCGGTCGCTTTCTGTGCCGCACTCTGTACGTCGGACTCGTCGTACGGCGGTTCGGTCAGCTTTCGGTGGTGGTAGCGTCGGGTTCCGACGAGGGAGAGTCCGGCATCGTCGAACAGGTCACGGACGCGCTCACCGAGGGCGACGTCCGTCTGGACGCCCGAGAGGAACGCCTCTCTGACCGAGCGTTCGAGGGGAACTTCCGCAGCGACGGTCGAATCGACGCCGACGGCGGCGTTGTCCGGTTCGACTGTCGCCACGAGGTCTGACGAGACACGCGCGAACTCCCGTACCGCAGCCACTGGGTCGGGGAGGTTCACGAGCAACGCCTGACAGACCACTAAGTCGAACGTGTCGTCGGCAAACGGGAGTCGTGTGGCGTCGCCGGCGACCACCTCGATTCCGGGGCGGTCCGCAGCGACCGAAAGGAGTGTCTCGTCGGCGTCGACGCCGACGACGCGAGCGTCGGACTCGTCGGCGAGGACGCGGGTGAACTCGCCCGTCCCGCACCCGACGTCGAGGATACGAGTCCGACTCCCGAGATGCAGGTCCGAGAGGGCCGCCCGCGAGTCGTCCCACATCCCCTGTCGCGTCCGCTGGAGATACGATTCGGAGAACCGTCGCACACTCGCTGTCGGATTCCGCGAGACAAAAGTCGGTCGGTGTGGTGAGCAGACCCTACGTCGATGGGTGGGTCAGTTGGCGTCTGCGCGGTACTCGCGGACGCGTTCGATGTTCCACGCGTAGCTCTTGCCGTCTTCAGTCGGCGTCTCCAGGACGAGGGGGACGTCGTCGTCGACGATGGCGGGGTGGTTGATGAACGCGCGCATCCCCTCCTCGCCGATGAGTCCCTCACCGATGTGGGCGTGTTCGTCTTTGTTCGTCCCACAGGCGTGTTTCGAGTCGTTCAGGTGGACGCACTTGAGATGTTCCAGCCCGACTTCGGCGTCGAGTTCCTCGAACGTCTCGGCGACGCCCTCGGCCGTCGAGAGGTCGTATCCCGCGGCGAAGGCGTGGGCGGTGTCGAGACAGATGTCGAGGTCCTGTTCGGACTCTTCGAGGACGTAGCCGAGGTGGGCGAAGTCGCCACCCATCTTCGTGCCCGACCCGGCGTCGGACTCGATGAGGATGGTGACGCCCTCGGGCACGTCGATATCGTCGAGGACGGAGACGGCGTTGTCGAGGCCCTGTTGTTCCCCTGCGCCGGTGTGTGCGCCGAGGTGGACGTTCACGTAGGGGATGTCCAGTTTGGCCGCCGCGTCGACTTCCTTCTGCATCGAGTCGAGTGACTTCTCGCGGAGGCCGTCTTTCGGCGTACAGAGGTTGACGAGGTACGACGTGTGGATGACCCACGGCCCGTCCAGCGACTCCGTCGTCCCGGTTCGGAACGTCTCGGCCTCGTCGTCACCGATGTTGGGATCCTGCCACACCTGTGGCGAATGTGTGAATATCTGGCCGCAGTTCCCGCCGACGTCGATTTGGTTTCCAATCGCGTTGTCGACGCCGCCGGCGATAGAGACGTGTGCTCCTACTCGCATGCGAAACTCCACGGGGTACCCGAACAAAGGGACTTCGGAGTCGGCCAACGACGAAGATGAAAACAGGTGGGCCTCCGTCAGCGTGACCCGGGTCTCCGTCGGACCCACTCGTCGGCGTCGTACTTCTCTTCGACCTTGGTTCGTGCCGCATCGAGTTCCGCGTCGGTCCACGAACCCTCGTCGGCGTCCACGAAGTCTGCCAACGAATCGGTCACTGCCTCGACGAACGCCTCGCGGGAGACGTCCACGAGTTCGTCGATGCCGACGACGCGTTCGCGGAACGCCTCGGGCGACACGTCGTGGCCGGAGAACACGCCGAGGTGCGTCTCGGCATCGACCGAGTAGGTGAGAGAGCCATGTTGGATAACCGCGTCGCGTCGGCGGTACTGAGCGTTGCCAGCGACTTTCCGCCCTTCGGCCACCATGTCGTGTGCGGGGTGGAGCGCCCGCAGGTAACACGCCGGGTGCCAGATGACCGGCACGTCGTCTTCGACGAAGTCCACGTCGACGCCGACGGACCGAATCGCGTCGAGAATCGGTTCACAGAGGAGGTGATAACAGTCGATGAGGTCACCCGGCAACTCCGCCTTCGGCGCGACGATAGAGTACGCCACGTCGCCGTACCGGTCGTGGTAGATGCCGCCACCACCGGTCGGCCGCCGGGTCACGTCGATACCTTCGCGTTCGCAGAACTCCCAATCGACCGTCTCGGGGTCCTCACCGTATCCGAGCGAGAGACAACTCGGTTCCCACGAGTAGACGCGGACCGTTCGCGGTCCACCTGCGGCGGCAGTCTCACCTGCGACTTCGTCGAGCGCCATCTGCATCGCCCCGGGGCGGACGTCCTCTCGAATCAACCGCCACTCCCGGTCTGCGAGTGCGCCCTGCGAGTCGTTCATAGTCGGATTTCGTCCATGTGGGAGAAAGCGATTTCGACGCACACCGGCGGTGGTCGGTTCCCAGTTGCGAGAAGCGAGCGATTCGTTTACACCATCCGACACAGATGGCTAGCTATGCACTTTCACCGCGTCGCAATCGCCGCGACCGACCCTATCTCGCTGTGTGAGTTCTACGTCGATACGCTCGGATTCGAGGCCGTTCCGGGGTCACAGCGCTCCGTCGTCGCCGGCGAGACGACGCTCTGGTTCGAACTCGGCGACACCGACGCCGACCACCTCGCCTTCACCGTCGATGCCGACGTGGAGTCCGTCGTCGCGTGGGTCGACGAACACGTCGGTGTCCTCGAAACCGACCAAGGGCCGAGTATCCGATTCGACTTCCTCGACTGCGACTCCGTCTACTTCGAGGACCCCGAGGGGAACATCATCGAGTACATCTGTTACGACGGGCAGTCGTCGGGGACGTTCGACCCGGAGACGGACATCGTCGGCGTGACGGAAGTCGGGATGGCCGTTCCCGACGTGCAAGCGTTCGTCTCCGACCTGACCGACGCACTCGACGTCGAAATCCTGAGTGAGTTCGGTGGCGGAACCGTCGTGTTCATCGGCGACAAGACCGGTCGATTCGTCGTCGCACCCACGGGCCGCCCGTGGTTCCCGACCGACAGAAACGCCGCTCTCGACCCGGTTTCCGTCCAGTGTGACGCCGCGGGGACGTTCGACCCTGAGGGACTTCCCTACCGGGTGAACGTCGAACAGTAACGGGCCACGAGTGCCGCGGCGAGAACTCAGTCGCCGAAGAGTCTCTCGAGGAATCCTCTGTGGCGCGCTCGCTCCGCAAGCAGGACCGAGCCCTCGATGTCGTCGACGACGTCCTCCGCGATAGTCCCGCGGACCAGTCGGGTGAGTAACCCGCGCTCCGTCGCGCCGAGAATCACCATCGACTTGCCGACTGCCGCCCGCTCGATTGCCGTCTCCACGTCACCGGTTTCGACCTGCAGCGTCGCGTCACCCAGGCCGTGGCTGTCGGCCCACTCTTCGAGAAACACCTCTCCTTCTTCGACTTCGTCGGCGACGTGGAGGAGCGTCACGTTCGAACCGTACTCCGACCGAAGCATCGTGGCAACTTCGGCCGAGAGGTCGGAGTCGGGGCCACCGGCCGTGGGGACGAGCACCTCGCTCGGGTCGAACCCACGGTCCCTGAGGACGAGGAAGTCACACGGGATGTCCTCGGTGAGTTCGTCGAATCGCCCCTCTGCTCGGCCCGGTGCACCGTGGGAGTCGGGACCCCAACCCATGACGACCAGGTCGGCGTCGTGGTCGGCCGCCACGTCGAAGATTTCCTCGAACGATTGGTGAGAGATGACCGTGTGTGTCTCGACGTCGACGCCGAACGTCGTGGCGTGTTGCCGAGCGCGTTCGAGAAGGTCCCGCGACTCCGCGTCCAGGTCGTCGACGTGGTCGGCACCGTATTGAAGCGCAGTTTGGTACGGGACCGTCACGATGTGAACGGCGTCGACGCGCCCACCTCGTTGTTTCGCGATGGCGCTCGCGAGGGTGATAAGGTCGTGTTCGTGTTCGGGGTTGGCCAGCGGAACCATCACCGTATAGTCGCCACCGTCGGGTTGGACCGTACTTGCGGCGGACACCGCCGGTGCCGGCATCTCGTCGGCCCGCGAGAGGATGTACTGCGTCAGTATCCCCTGCTTCGTGGCCTCGCCGCGCGCGTACACCAGATACCAGACGACTCCGCCGACGACGAAGCCGACAGACAGGAGGATTTCGAGTGGCTCCATGAACGCGATGAGACCGAACGAGGTCACCGCACCGAGAATCGGCGTAATCGGGTAGAGTGGCACTTCGAACGCCGGTTGATACTCTTCGACGTCGGCCTGTCGCATCACGATGAGCGCGATGTTGAGCATCCCGTAGACGATGAGGTGGAGGACGCTGCCAGCCTTGGCGAGCGTCTTGACGTCGCCGACGGCGATGAACGCGAGAATCAGCCCGCCGGTGACGGCGATACTCCGGTACGGCGTCGCGAACGACGGGTGGATGGCATTGAGTTTGTCCGAGACGAGTTTGTCACGGCCCATCGCGAAGTTGATTCGCGACGACGCCAGAATACTCGCGTTCGCGCTCGACGCGGTGGCGAGAAGGCCCGCGAACGTCAGGAGCGCGACGCCGAGTCCGGCGAGTCCGAGCGTCCCGAACGCAATCTCGGCTACGTCCAAGACGGGGGTCTGCGTGAACTCTGGAGCGAGTTGCCGCCAGTTGACAACGCCCATCAGCACCACCATGATGATGGCGTACATGACGGTGACGATGACGACGCTCCCGACGACGGCCAACGGGAGGTTCCGACCGGGATTCTTCAACTCCTCGGCGACGGTCGTAATCTTCGCGAATCCGAGGAAGGAGACGAAGACGAGGCCCGTCGCGGGGAGCACTGCGGCCGCACCGCCGGTTTCAGCGGGGAAAAACGGGCGGAGCGTCGAGATGTCTGCCTGAAGGAAGCCGAGGATGGAGAAGACGGTGAGGATACCGACCAACAGCGTGACGATGACAATCTGGATTCGCCCCGTCTCTTTCGCGCCGATGTAGTTGATTGCGACGAAGGCAGTCCCGGCTAACAACGCTCCAATCTGGTACGACGTGAGCCCTAGCGGGCCGAGTGTGAGCGCGGGCAAGGGGAGGAACGAAGCGAGGTACTCACCGAAGCCGAGGGTGTAGAACGCGCTGGCGAAGGCTAACCCCATCCAGTTGCCCCACCCGGCGACGGACCCGAAGAGCGGCCCGAGGGCGTGGTTCACGTAGTAGTAACTGCCGCCTGCCTTCGGCATGGCAGTCCCGAGTTCGGACGCCGAGAGCGCGGTGAAAAGCGAGATGACACCACCGACGACGAACGAGAGGGCGACAGCAGGGCCCGCCGCCGCCGCGGCCTGACCCGGGAGGACAAAGATGCCTGCGCCAATCATCGTTCCGACACCGATGGTCAGCGCCGACAGCAAACCGAGGTCCTTGGCGAGTTCTTCGTCTCCAGACGTCATTCACACCACCGCTGAATCGTCTGTGTCTTCGTCGGCCGATTCGTCGTCTTCAGCCTCGGTGAGGGCGATTACCGGCCGTTTGGCTTCCGTGATGAGTCGAAGCGACCGGTCGCCAGAGAGGAACTGAAGGATGCGGGCACCGCCACGCGGTCGGAACACGATGGCGCTCGCGTCGAGTTCTTGTGCGACTTCCATAATCCCCCTGACCACGTCTCGCCGGTAGACTACCCGTGTCTCTGCCTCGGGGAACGACTCGTGAAACGCCGCGAACGACTCCGAGGCGACCTCTTCTGACTGGACGACGGGCGTCTTGTCCGGGACACCGTCTCCCTTTTCGACGACGTGGAGGACGGTCACGTCCCCGACGTCGTACGTTTCGAGTTCAGTCGCAGTCTTCCGCGCGTCTGCCTGGTCTGCAACCGGGACGACGATGGATTCTGTGAACGATTGTGTCATATCTTACATCACCTGATACCGGGAACGCTGAGTGGACCCGCACTGTGGACACGGTTCGACGACGGGGTCGAGCGTGGTTCCGCAGTCACGACACTCGACGTGCATCTCTTCGGGGGCGAACCGCGAGCGAAGGAACGAAGTGAGAGAGAACATGGTCGGGGAGGTTATTGGTCGACCGCCTCTGTCTGCGACCCACGAAACACGTCGAGTTCTGTCCCATCGGTGTAACTCCGCGAGAGGATAGTGACGATGTCGTCGGGTTGGATGGCGGTATCACCGTGAGGGGTGAGTTCCGTGTCGTCTCGTTCGATTCCGATGACGAGAATAGTCTCGCCGAGAATGCCCTGTCGACTCGCTTCTTCGAGTGTGTAGTTCACGATGGGGGCCGTCTCTCCAACCGTGAGTTGGATGATAGTCGCCTCACCAGTCAGACTGATAACGTCGTTCGGTGTGTCAGACCGACTGTCGTCGGGGTTGAACGGCGTATACGGACTGAAAAACTCGTCTTCGACCAAATCTTCGTCTTCGATTTCGATACCGAGTTGCGAGAGGTTTCGTGCGATTCGCTGGAGGTCGGACGTCGTCTCACCGACGGCGACGACGTGGAGGTTGCGCCGTCCGGTCATCAGTGTCCGAACGTTGACGACGCCCGGAATCGCACGCGCCCTGTGGGCGAGTGCTTCACGTTCCGGGACCGGCACGTTACACAGGTACAGATTCGTCAGGTTTCCACCCGCCCGTTCGAAGTCGATGTGGGCGGGGTATCCGCGAATGATATCTCGTTCTTCGAGCTTGTGTATCCGGTTACGGACGGTTGCCCCCGAGACGTTGACCGTCTCCGCAATCGAAGACGCAGTCGTGTTTCGTCCATCCTGCATCAGTGCGTACAGGATGCGGCGGTCGATGTCGTCGAGACGAAGATTTGAGTCGGTGGGGTTCATATCAATCAACCATCTTCATTCGCATTACAAAAAATACAGACGAAGCAAATTGACTTAATGATTACGTGAGGCGGGTCGAGTTTTCGCCGTGAAAGTTTCAGCCGTTCACGCTCCGGTCGTCGCTCGGCCACATCCGTCTGTGCCTCTCTCGTGTCTCACAACCACCCAGTCGAGGGTTCGAGGTGTGCTCCAGCGGTTTCGTATCGTCGTATTCGATTTACCACCTGTCGATTCGGCGACTCGCGGGCCTTTTACGCCTCGCCCGCGGACAGAGAGGCATGGTACGGAACGTCGCCGGCGTGATGGCCGAACTCGAACCCGAGGACTTCTATCTCCTCTCGGGCGTCGAGCAGGGCATGCGCTTCAGCGAGTGGGTCAACCGCGAGAAACTCCCGAAGAACTCGGGGCTGACCGCCGAGGAGGTGGACTATCGCATCGACCGGTGTATGACTCGTGACCTCGTCGAGCGCAAGACCATCCAGTACGAGGGGTACAAACTGACTGTCGAAGGGTACGACGCGCTCGCCTTGCGGACGTTCGCCCAACGAGACACCATTCAGGGGTTCGGCGCACCACTCGGTGTCGGCAAAGAAAGCGACGTGTTCGAGGTACAGTCGTTCAAGCCGCTCGCGTTGAAGTTCCACCGCGAGGGGTACACCAACTTCCGCGAGGTTCGCCGCGAACGGGATTACACTTCGGACAACCACCACGTGTCGTGGCTCTACACCGCACGGAAGGCCGCCGAACGGGAGTTCGAGGCACTGGAGACGCTCTTTCCGAAGGTATCTGTCCCGCGTCCGGTCGACCACAACCGCCACGCGATTATCATGTCGAAACTCGACGGCGTCGAACTGGGGAAGGCCCGACTCGACTCCGAACAGGTCGTTGGCGTCCTCGACTTGGTGCTCGACGAGATGGCCTCGGCGTACGAAGCAGGGTTCGTCCACGCGGACATGTCCGAGTACAACGTCGCCGTCAGCGAGAAGGGAATCACCATCTTCGACTGGCCACAGGCAGTCCCGACAGACCACGAGAACGCCCGTGAACTCCTCGCGCGCGACGTGAAGAACATCGTGAACTACTTCCGCCGGAAGTACCCCGCCGAGATGCCCGACGACGTCGACTTCGAGGCGCTCTCGGAGGCGATTGCTCGAAACGAGTTCGAGACGCTCGCGGCAGTCGGCACCTGACTCGCCCCGCGCCGAGTCAACTGTTTTCCGCTGTTTCAGGCTCCGAGAGACAGAATCAGCTCGATAGTAGTCGCGTCTCTCAGCTCGCGGTGAATCGTATAGTGCGATACGAAATGCCGAAATTGTCGCCCGAGTCGCAGACGACGGGAGGCAAAGCGACAGCGGCACGAGTGGGTTGAACGCGTAGTACGCGATGCTCGCCGCCGTCACCCTGACGTTCTTCTCACGTCTGCCCGCGAGCATCGTCGCAGCGAGAGGTCTGAGGCCGTCGCTGCCCACGTACGTGCGAGGAGAGGTCGAAGAAAGAGGACAGTGTGGGTGGCGAAGACGGTGTCTGCCATCGACTGCACGACGGAGACGCCGCCCCCTACGACATCTGGCTTGTTCACGAAAGGTGGCGTACAGGCTGTTTACCCGGTCTGATAATTTGAACCCCGTCATTATGTGGTGTGTTCCGCACGTTGACCTGTGGTCCAGTCACTCACCCGGGCTCTCCCGGAGCGATTTCACGAACAGTACTTGTACAAACTCGTCGCGATGTTGAGCGTCCTCGTCGTTCTCACGTCGGGTGTCGGTGCGTACACCTACTTCACCGTCTCCGACGAACTCCACGAGTCGGTCCACAGCGAGTTAGAGAACACGGCCAAACTGCAAGCGGACGAACTCAGCGTCTGGTTAGACGAGCGGACACAGATAACGCGGATGCTCTCGACGTTCCCCATTCTCGACAGCAAAGACCCGACGGCGATTTCGGCCTTCCTCGCCGACGAACTGTCGAAACTTCCGGCGGACTTCGTCGCCATCCACTACGTCGATACGGCGTCGAACGAAGTGGTCGCGAGTTCCGCAGAGGCGCGTATCGGTGAGACGGCACTCGCCGCCGACAGGAAGTACATCCACGGGTCGATGGCGTTCGCGAACGACGACGAAGTCGCAGTCACCGAGATGTACCAACAGGGCGACGAGACACGCATCTCCTTCGTGAGTCCCGTCCCCGACGCAGAGAACCGCGCGCTCGTTGTCGTCTCCTCGGCCGAACACCTCCGCGAGGTGTTCCACGCGCCGTTCGAAGGGTCGTTCGTCCAAATCGTCGACAGGGACGGCGTCGTCGAGTTCGATGAACGGGAAGTTGCAGGCGGTGAAGCCTACGGCGAACAGGGCGCAGAGGCACTCACCGATGGGTTCGACGGTGGGACCGGTGCGTACGAAGCCGAGTCGAACGGCGCGTTCGACGAAGACCACGTCGTCGCGTACGCGGGCGCAGAGGACCTCGTCGTCGTCATCCACGCGCCGACGAGTTCCGCGTACCACCTCCAGCAGACCGTCGCCACCGACATCGGAATCCTGCTCGCAGTGTTGTTGGTCGGTATCGGTGGCATCACGATAGCGCTCAAACGCGGGATGCTCGACCCACTCGGTGGTCTCGAGGCGAAGCTGACCCGTCTTCGCGGTGGTGACCTCGAAATCGACCTCGAGACGGAGCGCCGAGACGAGTTCGGTTCGGTACTCGGTGCGGTCGATTCGCTCAGAACGGACTTGCTCGACCAACGTCACGACGCCGCGGAGTTCAGCGCGGTGATGGACACGGCCGCAGAAGGCGACCTGACCGCGCGGATGGACACCGACAGCAACTCCACCGACATGCAGACCATCGCCACGTCGTTCAACGCGATGGCCGAGGACCTCGAATCGACCGTCGGGTCGGTGATGGAGTTCGCAGACGAGGTGCAGATACGCAGCGACCAGGTCGCACAGGGTGCCCGCGAAGTCAACGCCGCGAGCGAACAGGTCGCCCAGTCGGTCGAACAGATATCGCACGGCGCGGACGAGCAGGCGGGGCGTCTCACTCGGGTCTCCGAAGAGATGGACACACTCTCGGCCGCCGTCGAGGAGATTGCCACCGCCGCCGACCAGTTAGCCGCGAACTCGGCGGAGGCCGCCGAACTCGGCGCGGACGGACAGGTCGCCGCGGAAGGCGCGCTCGACGGGATGGACGCCATCCGGGCGGAGACCCAGTCGACAGTCGAAGACGTCGCGGAGTTCGGTGCGCTCACCGAAGAGGTCGGTGACATCGTCGGCGTCATCGGCGACATCGCCGAGCAGACCAACCTGCTGGCCCTCAACGCGAACATCGAGGCGGCACGGGCGGGCGAGGCGGGCGAAGGGTTCGCCGTCGTCGCCGACGAAGTCAAACAACTCGCCGAAGCGACTGCGGAATCGGCCGCCGAGGTGGAGACACTCATCGAAGATATCCGGGCACAGCGTGAGACAGTCGTCACCGGCGTCGAACAGATGAGCGAGCGCGTGACCGAAGAGTCCGAATCCGTCGAGACGGCTATCGACGCACTCGACGACATCACCGAACGCGTCGAAGAGAACAACACGAGCGTCCACGAGGTTACCTCGGCGACTGACGCACAAGCGTCCTCGACGGAGGACGTGACGGCGATGGTGCAGGAAGTCGCGAGCGTGAGCGAAGAGACCACCGCCGAAGCGGAGACAGTGTCCGCGGCGGCCGAAGAACAGGCCGCGTCGCTCAATCAGGTCACGTCGAGCGCAGAGACACTCGCGTCCAACGCCGAAAACCTGCACGAACTCTTGGACCAGTTCGACGTGGACGCACACGGGAACCCACAGGAGAACACGCACGAACACGCCGACGACGTGAGTTCGGCTATCGATTCGAACGTCGGGTACGGTGCCCAGTCACCGGCAGTCAGCGACGGCGGCGTCGACAGGTAGGAGAACGAACCCGCCGACGTTCCCCCGACTCATTCTCCACCCTCTCGGTTCTTCTCGGGACGCCTCCCCCTGTGCAGTGTCTCGTGAACTGCGAGGACGAACGCGGGGACGACGAGCATGAAGACGTGTTCTTCGAGCGGAATCCCGAGGAGTTCGACGCCCGTCCGGAGTGGAATCGCGAAGACGCCGACTTCGAGGGTGTACCAGTCCCAGACGTACGCGACGGGGTAGACGACGGCGACGGTCCGAGCGACCCGACGAACCACGTCGTTGCCGGCCCGCACGAGGAGAATAGCGGCAATCGTCCCGAAGAGAATCTCCGTCGCGAGGTAGGTGTATGGTCCGAAGACACCGATATCGGGGAGGGAGACACCGGACAGCGGGCGGAACGCCACGGCGACGACGAGGAGGGCGAGAAAGACGTACGACCCACGGACGAGCATCATGGTCGCGAGTCGTGGTGAGGCAGTACGGGCGAGGACGACGACGAGTGCGAAGGGGAGTGCGGCGAGTGCCGCGAACGGCGGAAACGTCCCCGTAATCGACCCGGCGACGACGAAGAAGAGACCCGCACCGATGAGTGCGTAGGCGAGTCGAAACGCGGCGTCGACTCCGAGAACCACCGAGACGGTGCGTTTGGCGATAGACCGGTCGAAGTCGTAGTCCTTCGCGTCGTCGATTATCTTGATGCCGGCGAGGACGAAGAGGAGGACGCCGGAAAACGCCAGCGGCATCGCGGTGAGCGCCCCCGTCTGGACGTAATAGCCGCCGAGGATGGCCAGCGCGATACCGAGTGGGTACCCCACCGTCGTCGTCACGGGGTTGGTGTCTAACTGCGGGGCGTGGAAGTAGCCTAATAGCCACCCCGGGATGGTGAAGACGAGGACACCGGCATCGACCAACCCGACCAGCGCGCCGGTCACAGCAACGAACCCGAGCGTCGCACATCCGATACCGAAAAAACACCCGCGCCGGGTCATCGGATGGTCGTCGTCTTCGCCTCGCTGGTAGAAGTCGACGTACCCGTCTTTGACGTGCGCGGTGTACACTCCGAAGAACACCGCAGATGCGTGGAGGACGCCGAGGAGGAGCGAAAAATCACCAGCGAGGATAGCGCCGAACCACGACGCTGCCACGGGAGGGAGCATGAACACCGGGTGCACCTGTGAGACGAGCGCACCGAGTGCCGCTTTGACTCCCGAGTCGTGACGTGCGATAGACATATGGTAACGTACGTCACCATGCGCCAAAAATGATGCAGCGAGTGGCGATGGTCGAAGACGGGGGTCAGAACCGAGAGACCGGTGTTCAGGAGAGCGGGGAGAGTTCGACGTAGTCTGCCTCGAAGTCTTCGATGAACGCCCCTTGCCCACCGATGCTGTAGGTTCCGTCCCCAGTCTCGACGACGAGCGTGTTCTCGACTGGGAACGAGTTGTTCGCGGGTTCGAGCAGTCCCTGGCGAATTTCGACGATTCGACCGTCGAGTTCGGTCGGTCCGTCGGTGTGGACCATCCGTCCGTGAGCAGTCACAGAGAGTTCGATGCCGGCACGGTCACAGAGGGCGGCCTGCAAGACTGCGTGGCGGAAGTTGTGATACGTCGCCGGGAGCGCGTCGGGTTCGGCGGTGTACGCTTCGGCCGCCATCGGCCAGTAGTTCCCGAAGAACGACCCGACGATGACCGGCCCGAGATGTGGTTGTGCGAAGACGATTGCTTGCGACTCGGAGTTCGACCGGGCGACCATCTCACCGGGTGAGACCAGTCCGATACGCGAGTCGACGGTGAGCATCGTCGGCATGAGTTCGTGCCAGACGCGGACGAGCGAGGCGAGTCCGTCGAGCGACAGGTCGTCGTGGGGTTCGACGCCGCTGACGACGAGCGAGACGAGCACGCCGCGTTCGCGGGCGGCACGAAGTTCGTCTGCAACCTCGTCGATGACGTCGTACGGGAGCGAGAGCGTGATTTCGGACTCCGCGCGGCCGATGAGTTCGCCGATGCGTTTGAGCACCGTGACCCGAGATTTGATGACCTCGAACCGTTCTTCGTCGCGAGCGGTCGACGTGTACCGCTCTTCGAGCGCCGGTTGCATCGATTCGACGCTCCGTGAGAGCGACTCGACGACTTCCGCTGGCGGCAGTGGCCGAATCGTCGTCGGGACCACGTGGTCGTTCACCTCGACGAAACCGCGGGCTTCGAGTTCCTGACTCACACTGTAGACGTAGCGTTTGGAGACACCCGCCGCGTCGGCAATCTGGCTCGCCTTCGCCTCCCCGAGTTCGAGAAGCGTCAGATACGTGTCGATGACCTTCTCGGAGAGGCCGAACTGCTCGAGAAGGTCGGCGAGTTCGCGGTCGTCCATAATCGAACAAACATCGACGGTGGTACTTAATGGCTCGAATCTCTGACGGCGCGATGGCGTTCGACGAGGGCCACAATTCCATCTCTGACCGGCCGTCCGCAGACACTCAAAAGTGTGAAGGAACATTACACCAAGATTATTACCGGAGGAGGGCGCAGGAGACACCAATGCAATTGCGCGACGCACTGGCCGACTACAAACGGCACGCAGAACACCCGACTCGCTTCCCGGGCGAACGACGAACGACGAGTGGTCTCTTCTCGGGCCTCGGCGGGCGACTCGTCCACATCGAACGAGACGGGTCGCTTCGCGACTTTGGCTATCCGCTCTCCGGGCGGTGGGGAATCGAACGCTCTCGATTCGGAATCCGGCCAGTCGACGACGATGCGGGTGTCGTCTGGTTCGACGACGGTGCGGCACAGTCGTACGTCGGGGACGGTGGCCTCGTCGTCACCGAACACGAGACGTGCTACGGCGACGTCACGCAGTACGACCTGACTATCGACGATGCCCACGTCACGCGGTTCGAGACGAGCGCGAACGTCGAACTCGTCTCGTTCGTCCACTTCCAACCCGACGGCCGCGACACGCTCGTCGGACAGTTACTCCACGGCGACGCCGTCGAAGCGTATCACGCCGACGAACACGACTTCCTCGCTGCGAACCCTTCGTTCACCCACGTCGAGGGGCGCGTCCCCGAGCGATTCGGCGAACTGCTCTCGGACGCCAACGTCGAACTCCCACGACCACTCTCCGACGACCGGTACGAAGAAGGCCAGTTGAGCGGTGCAGTCGTCACCACCGTCCCATTCGAAGGCGGCGAAGCGACAGTCGGGACACTCCTCACCGACGAAACCGAGACGAGTCGAGACGAGGCCCTCGAACGCGTCCGCACGCTCGTCACGCTCGGCCGCGAGAGTCTGGCGGCCCGGTCCGCAGAACAGGTCGACGGGACGGTTCCCGACCACGACGAGGCGGTGGCGATGCGTGACGACGTTCGCGTGCTCTCGCTCCTTTCGGGTTCGCTCGGTCTGCGAATCGCCGGCCCCGACTTCGACCCCTACTACGCGTACTCCGGTGGCTACGGCTACACGTGGTTCCGCGACGACGCCGAGATATCGACGTTCCTCTTCGAGTCCGACGAGAAACTCGGCCTCGGCCTCTCCGAGTGGCACGAACGGAGTGCTCGCGCCTACTGCCGGACACAGCGTGACGACGGGTCGTGGCCGCACCGCGTCTGGCCCTTCGACGGGTCGCTCGCCCCGGGATGGGCGAACGCTCGTCTCGAATCGGGCGACGACGCCGACTATCAGGCCGACCAGACGGGGAGCGTCATCGCCTTCCTCGCGTCGTACTACGGCGAGTGTGACGACCCGTCGCTGCGGGCCGACATCGAATCCACGCTCGAACGCGCACTCGACAGTCTCGACGAGACACTCGGCGACGACGGCCTGCCAGTCGATTGCCAGAACGCGTGGGAGAACATGACCGGCCGGTTCAGTCACACGACTGCGACGTTCCTCGACGCGTACGCGGCGCTCGCACTGTCTGACCTCGACGGCGAACTGACCGACCGTGCTGCCGCCCGCGCACGGGACGTCTACGACGCCATCGACTCGCTCTGGAGCGACGAACGCGAGTGTTACGCGCTCCGACTCGCCGATGGCGAACTGGACGACCGATACGACTCGGCGGCGCTCGCACTCGTCGCCGCCCACCGAACCTACGACACCCTCCACGGCGTGGACGACGAGCGTCTCGACAGACTCGTCAGCCACGTCGAATCCGTCTTCGACGGCCTCTGGCACGACCCATCGGAGAGCGACGTGAAGGGCCTCGTCCGGTTCGAGGGCGACGACTGGCGAATGCGAGAACAGGACACCGAGAAGATTTGGACCGTCTCGACGGCGTGGGGTGCAAACGCGGCAGTCGAACTCGCGACGCTCCTCGCGGCCCACGACGACGACCGGAGCGCGGCGTTCGCAGACGAAGGCCGGTCGTTACTCGAACTGGTCCTCCCCGACGGACCGCTCAGTACCGACGACGGCTACCTCGCAGAGCAGTTCTTCGACGACGGCACGCCCGACAGCGCGACGCCACTCGGGTGGCCCCACGCCCTCAGACTAGCGACGTTGGCGACGCTCACGGACGAAGGGATGCTGTAAGGGCCGACACGAAGAGCGCGTCCGGAGCCCAGCGAACTATCTGTTCACGCTTCGAGAACGGGCGGCGTCGATTACTGTGCCGCCGTCGCCTTCTGCTTGGATTCGCGGTAGAGGAGCGACTCGCCAGTCTCCGGGTGGAAGACGTGGAGGTCGGATTCGTCGAAGGTGACGCCGAGCGTCTCACCGGGCGTCGGGTCGACGTCGGAGTCGACGCGCGCGATGAAGTCGGGGGCGACGTCGAGGTGGAGATAGTTGTCCGACCCGATTGGTTCGACGACACCCACTGTCGATTCGACGACGTTCGCCCCAGTCGAGGCAGTTTCGACGTCTTCGGGGCGGATGCCGACGCGGAGTTCGCGTACGTCCGTCCCCGTGCGGAGCGTCTCGGAGAACGACTCCGAGAGTCGGTACGAGAACGACCCGTCGTCGGTGAGGACGAGGTTGTCGCCATCGCGTTCGGCGTGCACGTCGAGGAAGTTCATCGACGGCGACCCGACGAACCCGCCGACGAACTCGTTGGCCGGGTTCTCGTAGACGTCTTTCGGGCGGCCGACCTGCTGGAGTCGCCCGTCGTTCAGGATGACGATTCGGTCGCCCATCGTCATCGCCTCCTCCTGGTCGTGAGTGACGTACAGCGAGGTGATTCCGAGTTCGTTCTGGAGGCGCTGAATCTCCGTCCGCATCGTCGTCCGAAGTTTGGCGTCGAGGTTCGACAGCGGTTCGTCGAAGAGGAAGACGTCGGGTTCGCGGACGATTGCACGGCCGAGGGCGACGCGTTGTTTCTGCCCGCCGGAGAGTTCGTCCGGTTTGTCGTCGAGTAACTCTTCGATACCCATCATCGCCGCCGTCTCACGGACACGTTCGCGGCGCTCGTCTTTCGAGAGGTCGGTACTCATCCGCAGTCCGAACGCCATGTTCTGCATGACCGACTTGTGCGGATACAGCGCGTAGTTCTGGAACACCATCGCCACGTCGCGTTTGCGAGCGTGCTGGTCCGTGACGTCCTCGCCACCGATGCGAATCGTCCCGCCGGAGGGTGACTCGAGTCCGGCGACCATCCGAAGCGTCGTCGACTTTCCGCACCCCGACGGCCCGACGACAGTGATGAACTCACCGTCGTCGACGTCGAGTGAGAGGTCTTCCACCGCGACGACGCGACCCCTGTCGTACTCCTTCCGAAGCGTTTCGAGCGTGAGACGTGCCATTACTCTCCGTCTATCCCCATCGTCCATAATCGTTTTCCTATTTTCTGAATTTGTGATGCAATAGTTCGTATCGAATTCATTCAATATTCGAATATCGGTATCCGGCGAGTTAGAAGTCCTCTGAAGCCATCATACCCCTATTCCGTGACTGAAATTATGTAGTCAGAATCGCCGGCATTCCTAACTATTAAATATATGAACACATAGTTCCTCATAGATTCGCAATGCCAATGAACCGCCGCAAAATTCTGAAGCAGCTGGCTGGCACGACGGCCGTCGGGGCACTCGCAGGGTGCGTCGGCGTCTCAGAGACTGACTCGACGTCGACGCCCGAGGAGGGCGGTTCCGACGGGAGTGACGGCTCGGACGGTGGTGAAGAGACGACCCAACAGGAGACGGAGTCGTCCGTCCCCGCCGGGAGTTTCAAACTCTGGCACCAGCGCGCGGAAGCAGAGAAGAAGGCACTCGAACAGAACGCCGAGACGTTCACCTCGGAGACGAAGCACACGGCAGACCCCGCCGAAATCGCCGACCTGCGAAAGAAGACGACGTCGGCCATCCCTGCTGGGCAGGGCGCGGGCATGTTCGACTGGGCACACGACTGGACCGGCGAGTACTACCAGAACGGCTTCCTGTCGGACCAGAGTGAGAGCCTCGACGTGGACCTCTCGGTGTACACCGAACCGGCACAGAAGGCAGTCCAGTTCGACGGCGCGACGCTCGCACTCCCGTATGCAGCAGAGACGGTCGGTCTCATCTACAACAAGGAACTGGTGGACGAACCGCCGGAGACACTCGAAGAGATGAAGGCCATCATGGAGGAGCACCACGACCCAGACAACGGGAAGTACGGCCTCAGCTACCCGCTGAACGCCTACTTCATGAGTGCGTGGGTCCACGCCTACGGTGGCTACTACTTCGACGAGTCGAACGTCGAACTCGGCCTCACCAACGAGGAGACGCTCGACGGCTTCCAACTCGTCCTCGACAGCTTCGTTCCGTACCAGCCGAAAGACACCGGCTACGGCCCGCAGGCGTCCGTCTTCCTCGAAGGCAACGCCCCGTTCGCCATCAACGGTCCGTGGTTCCTCGGTGACGTGAAGTCCAACGACATCGACGCCGGAATCGCACGTCTTCCCTCGCCCGAGGGTGACGCCGAACCCAAACCGTACACGACGGTCAAGCAACTCTACTTCACCACCCGCGTGGACGAAGACGAGGCGAAGGCCGCCGCGACCCGCGCGTTCGCCGAGTGGTACACGACGAGCACGGACGTGCTCTCGAACAACGCAGAAGAGTTCGGCTACATCCCGGTTCTCAAGGAACTCGCAGAAAGCGGTGACCTCCCGCCGGCCGTCGAAGGCTTCTCGAAGAACGTCGCGCTCGGGACGCCGATTCCGTCCCACCCGAAGATGGGCGACGTGTGGGGGCCGCTCGAAGACGCCTTCAACAGCGTGAAGAACGGCGACGCGGAGCTCGAAGCCGCGTTCGAGAAGGCAGAACAGAACATCCGGTCGAACTGGGAGTAAGGAGATGAGCGTCGTCGACAGCGCCGTCGAGCGAGCAAAGGACACGCCAGTAGTGACTAAAGAGGACCTTCCTCTCTTGCTCGTCCTGCCGGGGTTGTTCATCTTCCTCGCGTTCATGCTCTTTCCCATCGCGTACCTGGTCTACCTCTCGTTTACCAACGCAGAGCCGGCCACGCTGTTCCAGGGGAAAGAGCAGTGGGTGGGGCTCGCGAACTACGTAGCGGTCCTCACAGACGGTCAGTTCTGGAACTCGATGTGGGTGACGTGGCTGTTCGTCGGCACCTCTGTCGCGCTCAAGGTGCTCGTCGGCATTGGCGTCGGCCTCGTCGTCACCGGAGCGCGCGTCCGCGGCAAGCGGTTCATGCGGGCGCTCATCATCATCCCGCTGGGCCTACCTGGTATCTTCACGATTACCATCTGGCGCGGCATCTTCAGTTCGGCCGAGTTCGGACTGGCGAATCAGTTCCTCCGGATGGGCGGGTTCGACACCGTCGCGTGGCTCTCGGAACGCTGGATGGCCTTCATCGCCTACAACGTCACCGAGGCGTGGTTGGCCTACCCGTTCATGGTCATCATCACCGTGAGCGCACTGCAGGACGTCTCCGAGGAACTCCACGAAGCGGCGATGATAGACGGTGCGGGGTTCTTCTCCCGGTTTCTGCACGTGACGCTCCCGTCTATCAAGCGTCCGGTGCTGTTCGCGTCCATCCTCACCGCCGCGGCGTCGTTCCAGCAGTTCCTCATTCCGTACGTCTTCAATCAGGGCGGTCCGTCGCGGACGAACGAACTGCTCATCGTCTACGGCTACCGCGAAGCGTTCCGCTTCCAGAAGTACGGTGAGGGGGCGGCAATCATGCTCGTCGCCGTCCTCGTCATCGGGGCGTTCATGATGTTGAACGTCTGGAAAGGCAAACTCGCAGACGGGGTGGACGACGCATGAGCGGCCTCTCCGATATCGTCGACGAGGTGCGAGACGACGTTCGCGCCGTCGCGACGAAACCCGCCGAGGCAATCAAAGATGCGCGGTACACGCTCGAAGGAATCCGCGAGGGGCGTGTCAGCGCCGCGTCCGTCGCGAAGACGGCCGGAATCACCGCAGGCGCAGTCGTCGTCGTCGCACTCCTGTTGTTCCCGCTGTACTGGGTCGCCGTCGGTGCCTTCTCCGGTACCGGCGCGTCGCTGTACTCGTCGAGTGGGATTCGCCTGTGGCCGGCCGACCCGACCATCGAACCCTTCCTGTGGGTCGTCGGTGACCTCATCGTCCCGAGTTACCGGATTACGTTCGGCCTCGGTGGCTACGAACTGTTCGTACAGACGCCGAAACTCGCACTCCTCGACGTGTCGAACTACGGCGTCACCGAGACGTCGAACTTCAAGAAGTTCTTCGTCAACAGTCTCACCGTGGCCATCCCGACGGTGTTGCTCGCGATGAGTCTCATCGTCCCCGGTGCCTACGCACTGTCGCGCCGGAAGTTCATCGGGCGCTCGAAGATTCTCTACGGCTACGTGCTGTTCACGCAAATCGGCGGCGGACTCGGCGTCGCACTGCTCATCGCGCTGTACGCCCTGTTCGTCCAGTACGGGTTCAACGACAACAAACTCGCACTGTCGGCGTACTACGCGGCGACGGCGGTGCCGTTCAACACGTGGCTCCTGAAGACGTACATGGACGGCATCCCCGTCTCCTACGAGGAAGCCGCGATGATAGACGGCGCGCCGTCGTGGAAGATAGTCACCGAGATAATTCTGCCACTCTCGAAGGCGGGACTGGCGACGGTGTTCATCTTCACCTTCCTCACCGGATGGACGGAGTTCGTCGTCGCCCAGACGTTGCTCTCGACGGACAACTACACGCTCCCGGTGGGCCTCTACTCGCTGGTCGGCCGGTACTCCATCCCGTGGGCGCGGTTCTCGGCGTTCGCACTCACGTTCGCCGCACCCATCATGCTCATCTACCTGTTCGCACAGCGCTACATCGAAGGTGGCCTGTCGTTCGGCGGGATGGAAGGCTGAGGGCATCCTGCCGTCACCTCGGCTTTTGTTCTATCGACCCCTTTCAGAAGCACTCGGAACGGTGACGTGCTGTCTGCTTCGGTTGCTCGTGGTCGGCCCAGATGCCGAACGAGGTGACGAGGCAGTACAGCGGTTCAGTGATTCGATTGTCGCTGCCAGCGAACAGCGGACGGTGTGAACGCCACCAGTCTCGCTTGCGCTAGCAGACCCGACAGGAAACGTCTACGAAAAGAAGGCTGGTTATCGCTTCGTCACCACTGATGGCCACCGATATCCAGAATCGCGCCACATCGAACGCACTCGGACACCTGCAGTGGGTCAGAGGACGCGTTGCTCACCAAGACGTCCACTGGGTCAGAAGAGTCGGTACACCGCTTACAGCCGGCCAGTCGATTGATTGTCATTACGTCAAACATTCTCCGAGTCGTGGATAGTGCACTCTAGAACAGACTCGTGTCGTGAGTTGAAGAAATGCGCCCGGTCCAATGCAATAGTACGTCAGATGAGAGGATAACCATTGCTAGGACGTGTCAATTCCTGCTCTCGTTTACGTCCCATGCGAAGAGGCCGCACACTCGCTCTCAATCCGAAGTTCTTAACCCTCACCCAAAGGTAGATTCGGCAACTCGCTGGCACGCGGGCCCGCCAGTGGGCACCCGTCACGAACGGGACGAAATGTGGCCAAGGGGAAGATACCCCGACGCTGAATCGCAAGCGCCCGCGGTGATATACAATGGCACGAAGCTTCTATTCCCACATCAAGGAAGCGTGGAAGAAACCGAAGGAAGGCAAACTGGCCGAACTCCAGTGGCAGCGCAAACAGGAGTGGCGCAAGCAGGGCGCTATCGAGCGCATCGAGCGTCCGACCCGTCTCGACAAGGCGCGTGAACTCGGCTACAAGGCCAAGCAGGGCATCGTCGTGGTCCGCGTCTCCGTCCGTAAGGGTGGCGCACGCAAGCAGCGACACAAGGCTGGCCGCCGTTCGAAGCGCCAGGGTGTCAACCGCATCGGTCGCCGCAAGTCCATCCCGCGCATCGCGGAGGAACGCGCCTCGCGCAAGTACCCCAACATGCGTGTGCTGAACTCCTACGGCGTCGGGCAGGACGGCTCCCAGAAGTGGCAGGAAGTCATCCTCGTCGACCCCGAACACCCCGCAATCCAGAACGACGACGACCTCAACTGGATCTGTGACGACGCCCACGACGGCCGCGCCTTCCGCGGTCTGACCAACGCGGGCAAGAAGAACCGCGGCCTCCAGAACCGTGGCAAGGGTACGGAACACATCCGTCCCTCCATCGGTGCCGGCCGCCGCCGCGGCAAGTAACGTCCCGCACACCGCACAACCTTCTCTCGTTTATCGACCATCGAGCGACAGCGCTTTCCAGCGGGTTGCGTACAGTCCTGCGCCGACGAGGCACGGCCCGACGAGTGCGACGCCGACGGTAACGCGAGGACGAAAACAGGGAGCAATCCGGCGGGAAGAACCATTCGCCGGGGACCGACGCGAGACTTGGAGGGGTTGTCAGAATGGAGCAGACGGGCCGGCGTCGGATTCGGATTCAGTCCCGCGTTCGACGTCGCCGTTCCACCCCTCGAACCCACCGCGAAGACTCGTCACGTCGGCACCGACGTTCTCGTCTAAGATGTCCGCGACGCGGCGCGAACTCTCACCGACGTAACAGGAGACGACGACTTCGCCGGGCCACTCTCTGTCGAAAATCTCCGGGCCGAGCGTCGAAGACGGGAGGTTCTCGGACCCGGGGATGTGTCCCGACGCGTACGACGACGGGTCTCTGATATCGACGATAGCCACGTCGCACTCCTCGTCGGCCAGTTTCTCGCGTAGTTCGTCCGGCGTCGTCTCGACGACCATATCGAGGGAGGAGTACCGAAGCGGGAAGTGTGCGTCGCTTTCGAGATTCGAACCACGACGACGGGTGGTCGCCTCCCTGACCGCTGTGCCGCGGGTTTATTCGGCACCGACGCTAACGTCGGGATATGACACTCTCACTCGACGCCACCCAACTCGACCGGTATTCGAGACACATCATCATGGACGAGGTTGGCCCGGAGGGCCAAGAGCGGTTGCTCTCCTCGCGCGTCGTCGTCGTCGGTGCGGGTGGCCTCGGGTCGCCGGTCATCCAGTATCTCGCCGCCGTCGGTGTGGGCGAACTCGTCGTCGTCGACGACGACGTCGTCGAACGGAGCAATCTCCAGCGGCAGGTCATCCACCACGACGAAGACGTCGGCGTCCCCAAAGCCGAGAGTGCCGCCGACTTCGTCAACAACCTCAATCCGGACGTACAGGTCGAACCAGTCCAGACACGCGTCGACAAGTCGAACGTCCACGAACTCCTCGACGGTGCCGACGTGGTTGTCGACGCCTCGGACAACTTCCCGACGCGGTATCTCCTCAACGACGTCTGTCGGTTCGAAGGAATCCCGCTCGTCCACGGCGCTATCTACAAGTTCGAGGGACAGGTGACGGTGCTCCTCCCGGACGGGCCGTGTTACCGCTGTCTGTTCCCCGAAGCGCCCGAACCGGGGACTGTCCCCGACTGTGCGACGACGGGTGTCATCGGCGTCCTCCCCGGAACAGTCGGGTGTATTCAGGCCACGGAAGCGGTGAAAGTCCTCCTCGACGTGGGTGACGTACTCGATGGACGACTCATGTTCTACGACGCGATGGATATGACGTTCGAGACGGTGCCGTACCGACAGAACCCCGAGTGTCCCGTCTGCGGTGAGGGTGGCGTCGACTCCATCTCGGATATCGACTACGTCGAGAGTTGCGCCATCAGCATCGAGTGACGCGGTGCGATAGAACCGGTCTTCGAAGACGCACAAAGCGTTTCACACCGGCTACCGATGTGTCTACGTATGAACAAGACGGTGTGGACACCCCTCAAGGGGATTGCCTTGCTCATCGCTGTCTTTCTCGCGTTCTACCCAGTCGTCCTCGTCGTACAACTGTTCACGGGGACAGTCACCGAGTCTATCGGTCAGATTGCCGCCCTGCTCGTGCTCTCGCTTCTCACGTGGGCGTGGCTAGTCCGACTCTACCGGAACACCGAGTTCGGCCGCGTCGGGATGGTCGAGTCCGAATAAGTGACCGTTCGGTGAGAGAAGACCGTGTGCGAAGCGACGAGTGACGCGTCGAATCGAATCCGTACCGTCGAGCGAACTTCTGAGAATATAGTTCGTACGTTCGAGAAATTATTCAGAGATAATCTATCGAACGTGCACGTGGTATTTGTTACCGCGTGTCGGAGGGGTGGAGACTGAGCGGTTACTGGCCGAACTGGAATCCGCCGTCGGTCCGGGCGTCGTCGTCCGCCGATTCGCCGCCGTCGGTCGCCGCGTTGGCCTGAGTGAGTCGCTGGACTTCGTCTACTGCACTGGCGTCGCCACCGACGAGTTCGTCCACCTGCCCGGCGAGTTCGTCGAGGGCGATAGTCTGTTCGGACGTCGCGTCGGTGATGTCCGTCGTCGCCTCTTCGGCCGAACGGGCGTGTTCCTGTGCGATTTGAATCGTCGTCGTGACTTCCTCGATGTTCGTCGCCTGCGAGTCGGTTGCACGCGCGACTTCCGTGATGCCGTTCGCCGCCGAGTCTGCCGCGTTGGCGATTTCGTTCAGTGACGCGAGGACGTCCGAAATCTCGCCGGAGGCGACCTGAATCTGCTCGTGAGACTGCTCGGACGCCATCACCGTCTCGTCTGCCTGTTCTTGAATCTCGTCGATGCTGTCGGCAATCTCCTCTGTGTGTTCGTGCGTCTGGTTGGCGAGTTGTTTGACTTCGTTGGCGACGACGGAGAATCCCTCGCCTGCCTCGCCCGCCCGTGCCGCCTCGATGTTCGCGTTGAGGGCCAGCAGGTTCGTTCGGTCTGCGACTTCCGCGATGACCTCGACCACTTCTTCGATGGCACCCATCCGCTGTTGGAGTTCCATCACGCTGTCGAGCAACTCGTCTGAGATGTCGATGACGTGGTCGGTGGCCGTCCGGATACTCTGACCCGCTTCACGGCCGTTCTCTGCGGCAGTCCGCGCCTGGTCCGCCGCCGACGCGACTTCGTCGGACGTGGCCGCAATCTCCTCCATGCTGGCCGAGAGGTCCTGCATCTCTTCGGAGCCTTTCGAGAGCAACTCGGCCTGCTCTGTGACCTGCTCTTCTATGTCTTCGGCCGAAGTCGCCGCCCGCTGGACTGCGTTGCCGAGGTCCGCCGTCGTGCCATCCACCTCGCTCGCGAGACGTTCGAACCGAGCGGCCATCCGGTTGAGGTCGGAGACGACCTGCATCGTCTCCTCGTCGAGGACGTCGCGGTGGTCTTCGAACGCTGCCCGCGTCGAGAGGTCACCGTTCGTCAGGCCGCTTATCGTCCGCGATAGTTCCTCGACGAGTTCCTCCGACGCCTGCTGTTTGTTCACGACGTCGGTCCGGTCGTGGACCGTCTCCACGACGCCGACGACGTCGTCGCCTTCGAAAATCGGCTGGGCGGTGAAGGCGATGTGTCTGTCGGCACCCTTCCGGTCGGTCATCACACTCGTGTCGCGGTAGAGGTATCTCACCGGGTCGACGAGCTCCAGTCCGTGTTTCTCTGCGGCGGTTCGCGGCGATTCGAGTACCTTGTCTGCGAGCGTCTTCGCGCGCCGCCCGTCGGGGTAGAACAGTTCGCTCACGTGCTCCGACCCGAGTGCGTCCTCCGCTGGTGCGCCCGTCAGTTCTGTAATCGGCGCGTTCCACGCGACGACCCGGTGGTCTGCACCGAGGACGAACACGGGCGTCCCGACGCCGTCGAGCAAGTCACCACGTCCAAGTTGCCGTGCTGCAGCAGCAACTGTCGCACTGTCGTCCGTCTGTACGCCCCCGTCTGCACGTGCCCGAGCCCCGGCCCCCGGAACCAGCGCCGCAAGTCGCGAAAGCAGGTCCATGTGTCCGTGTGTCGAACAAGGTGGACATAACCCTACTGCCTAGATTATCACAGGTGATATTCACAGACGGGCGGTAGAACTCTCCTGTGTAGTAAATACCAGAAATATACCAGAATTGGTCACACCGAGTCGACGTTCGAACCCAGTCGACACGAGACGAGTGACTCGTCCCCCAGTCGCTCGGTTACGAGTCGTCCGACTCGACGTCGGCACCGCCGTCGGTGGCCGGCGAATCGACGACTCGGGGGGCCGATTCGTTCGTCTCGTTCGTCTCGAACCGGGCACTATCGGCAGTGTCGGTGTCGACGGCCATCGTCCGGTCGGTATCGACGGTGAACTCGGAGACGAGCGACATCAGTCGCTCAGACTGCGAAGCGAGGCGGTCGGCACCGCTGGACACCTCGCCGAGCGACGCGGTCTGTTCTTCGGTGGCGGCAGCGACAGACTCCGCACGTTTCGCCGTCTCTTCGCTGATGTCTGCCGCGCGGTCCATCATCGACGCGACTTCTTCGGTCGATGCGGCTTGCTCGTCCGTCGTTCGGCTAATCTCGTCGACGCCCTGATTCGTCTCGCGGACGTTTTCGACGATGACGTCGAGCGACTCGTGTGCGTCTTCGACCGCTTCGACACCGGATTCGACGGCGTCGCGCGTCTCGCGCATCTCGGAGACTGACGCTTCGGTCTTCGACTGCACGCCGTCGATAGTGTCGGCAATCTCTTCGGCGGACGCTTTGGTCTCTCCGGCGAGTTCCTTCACCTCGTTTGCGACGACGGAGAAGCCTTCACCCGCCTCACCCGCCCGTGCCGCCTCGATGTTCGCGTTGAGGGCGAGAATGTTGGTCTGCTCGGCGATGTCGGTGATGAGTTCGACGATGTCCCCGATTTCCTCCATGTCGGCTTCCAGTTCCTCGATACGTTCGGCCGTCTGTTCGGTCTGTGATTCGACCTGTTCGATGGTGTCGATGGCGTTGGTCGCAGCACTGCGCCCATCTTCACTCGCTTCGAGCGTGTGCGTCGCCGTCCCTTCGAGTTCGCTCGCCGACGACGCCACTTCTTCGATGGTCGCCGAGAGGTTGCTCGTCTCGCTCGTCGTCTGGTGGATGCGCTCTTGTTGCTCGTGAGCGCCATCGGCCATCGCCTGCGAGGACTCGCTGACCTGTCGGCTAGCACGTTCTATCTCCTGTGCGCTCGCGGTCACCTCTTCGGACGCCGCGGCGACTGTCTCCGCGAACGACGCGACTTCGGCAATCGTCGCCTCCAGCGCGTCGGCCATCTCGTTGTACGACCGTGCCATCTCGTTCATCGCCTCGTTGTCGGCGTCTTCCGACATCCGGTTCGTGAGGTCACCGTCCGCCGCCGACGCCATGACGGAACTGAACGCTTCGGCCTTCGATTCGAGTTCGCTGATGAGCGCTTCCAGGTCGTCGTGGGTACGGCCCATCGCCGCGCCGAACGACCCCGGAACCGACTCGTCGAGCACCGGGTCGTCGAACTCCTTGTCCGCGAGTGCTTCGGCCTGTCCGGCCACCGTCGTGAGATACGACTGTACCGCGGCGAACGAGTCGTAGAGACGACCCACCTCGTCGATGCGAGTCGTACTCGGCACGTCGGCGTCGACTTCACCGGCAGCGATTTCGTCTGCACTCCGCGCCACGACGGCGAGCGACCGGGCGGTTCCGCGACCCATCGTCGCGCCGACGAGGAACAGTGCACCGACGGCGAACGCCAACAGGAGCGCGACGTTTCGCGTCACCTGCGACTGGAGCGCGAAGGCACGGTCCGCCGGGACGTGATAAGTGAGCACCCAGTCGGTGCCGGTAATCGGCGCGTAGGCCATCGCGTACTCGCCTCGTTCCATCCCTGTGCGTGCGGAGACGACGTCGTACCCGCTGTGTCCGGCGAGGCCCTCGTCGATTGCGGCGACGCCCGACCCGTCGAGGGCGGTGTACTGTTCGAGGAGCGACGATTTCCGGTTGTCGAGGAGAATCGTCCCGTCGGACGAGACGACTTTCACGTCGCCCGTCGCGAACGGGGACGAGAACTCGTGAGAGCGCGCCTCGATAGAGGCCGTCAGGACGACGAACCCACCCGTCTCCGAGACGGGTGAGACGAACGCGACGACGGGTTCGCCACCTGTGTCGTACGGTGCCGACGTGGCGGCAGACCCGGCGGTACCGAACTCGTCGGCACGGCCTGCCCACGGCGCGTCGAGCGAGTCGAGGGATTTGCCGGTCATCCCGTCTGTCGTACTGGCGACGACGAATCCGGCATCCGCGTCGACGTAGTGGAGCGACCGAACGTCTCCCGGCAGTTCGATGAGTTTCTGTTCGAGCCATCGCTCGTGTTCGGCCGCCGACGTGGTCAACGGTCGTTCGCCGAGCGCCTCCGCGAGGAACGCCACGGACGACTCCTTCGCGGCGGTCCAGTCGGCAACCGACTTCGCTTGCGACTCCGCGATGCCGCGAATCTCCTCTTGGGTCTGGGTTTCGACGAGTGACTTCGTGTCGAAGTGGATGAACGCACCCGCGGCGACCATGACGAGGGCGATAGCGAGGAGGACGACGGCGAACTTCGCCGCGTACCGGCGACGAATCACGTCGGGGACGAGTCGTCCCAGTGCGGCACGCACCGACGAGAGCGGCGAACTCATCGGTCACCTCCGTTCTGGAAGAACTGGCGCTGTAAGAGCTCTAACTGCTCGGCGCGGCCGCTCGAGACGTGTTCGACGATGTACGAACTCAGCGGTTCGAGTGCGTCCGTCAGGTCCACCCCGCTCGCCGCACCTTGATAGTTCAGTTCTCGGCCGGCGTCGACGAGCGACCGAACCCGGTCGAACTCACCGACAGCGACTGTGTGGCCGGAACCGCCCGAGACTGACTGAATCGAGTCGGCGATGGCAGGGCCACTGACCGTCCCCGCCTTCTCGGCCGCCGCCGCCATGAGGAACATCGCGTCGTAGGCGTTCGCCGCGTAGGGTGCCAACGGGGCGATATCCGAGAGGCGTCGCGAGAGGCGGAAGTAGCCCTCCGTCTGCACCGACGAGAGCGACGCGCTGTAGAATCCTTCGTACGAAGAGGGAACGTCGTTCCCGAACATGCCGGCGGAGAAAACCCACGGCGCGTGATAGTCCGAGGCGGCGTAGGCGTCGAGAACGCCGTGTTCCTGTCCGGGGACGCTGACGAATCCGACTGCGTCCGGCGAGTCGGCGAAGACAGTCTCGATGGTCCCCTCGAAGGAGTCCGCCGAGGGGTCGTATCCGACGTTCGCGACGACGTCGGCGTCGAGATTGGCTTCGATTTCGGCGGCGAGGTCAGAGCCGAACGCGTTGTCGACGGCGAGGAGCGACACCGTCTCGGCACCGGCGTACTGCAACGAGTCGAGAATCTTCGCCATCGCAATCGCCTGCAGGATGTCGCTCGGCACAGTCCGGCCGAAGAACTTCCGGCCGTTCGTCCGTCCGGCATCCGTGAGTTGCGGATTCGTACTCGCCGGACTGACTTCCATGACACCGTCTTCGGCCGCCTTCGGGGCGAGTGCCAGCGACGCGTCGCTGACGAGGCCACCGACGAATCCGACGGTACCTGCGTCGACGAGCGAGCGGTAGCCTTCGAGGGCGACGTCGGGACTCGCCTCGCTGTCGAGTGCGGTCAACTCGACTGGCCGGCCACGAATCCCACCGGCGCGGTTGACGTCGGCGACTGCTTGTTCGACAGCGCGCTTTCCGTGCGTACCGACCTGTTCGAGGGGACCACTCAGGGGCAATATCGCTCCAAAGCGAACCGGTTGTGCGTTCTCAGCGTCGAGCGTTCCGAGACACCCCGAGAGTGTCCCGACTCCTACGGCACCGCCGGCAGCGCGGAGAAACCCTCGTCTCGTATCGGAGTGAGTCACGATTCGACCGAGAGAACTCCGATATATAATCTTGGGCCGCTAGTTATCAAACGTAATATTTTGTGGCGCATTAGTGTGTTTTCTCCAGAATTGGCGGTATTTGGTAACAGAAACCACGCATGTCACTCACTGGCGTGAGCTGGCTGCCGCCCCGTCCAGAGGGACTCCGACCCGACCGGTTCAGTGGTGTCGGCCGAGCGAGCACCATCGTAGCGTTTTATCCGCACGCCCTCCCACGTGCGCACATGACTACTCAGGGAATCGTCGGACAGTTCCTCTCGTTGAAAGAGGACACCGACGCCGACCTGCTCGCCATGCAGTGTGGTGACTTCTACGAGTTCTTCGCCGAGGACGCCGAGACGGTCGGGCGCGAACTCGACCTCAAGGTGTCCCAGAAGTCGTCACACGGGTCGTCGTATCCGATGGCGGGCGTGCCGTTGAACGACCTGACGCCGTACCTCAAGGCGCTGGTCGAACACGGCTATCGGGTCGCCGTCGCCGACCAGTACGAGACGGAGTCGGGTGACCTCCGCCGGCGTATCACGCGCGTCGTCACGCCGGGAACGCTCCTCGAAACGTCGCGTGACGACGCACAGTTCCTCGCCGCCGTCGTGACCGGAACCGACGGTGTGGGTCTCGCGTTCGCCGACATCACCACCGGGCAGTTCCTCGTCACCGAGGCCGCAACCGTCGAGGACGCCGCCGCAGAACTCTACCGCTTCGCGCCAGTCGAAGTGCTCCCCGGGCCGGACCTCCGTTCAGACGACGAGACGCTCTCGCGTCTCCGCGAGGCGACGGACGCCTCCTTTTCGCTGTTCGCTACCGACGCGTTCGCACCGGGGCGTGCACGCCACGCCGTCCGCGAACAGTTCGGCGAGTCCACCGTCGACAGCGTCGGCCTCGACTCCGAGTTGGCGACGCAGGCCGCCGGCGGCGTCCTCGCGTACGTCGAAGAGACGGGTGCCGGCGTCCTCCGGTCGATGACTCGCCTCCGCGTCTACCGCCCGAGCGACCTGCTCGAACTCGACGCGACCACCCAGCGAAACCTCGAACTCATCGAGACGATGCACGGCGACCGGTCGGGGTCGCTGTTCGACACTATCGACCACACGATGACCTCGCCCGGTGGCCGACTCCTGCGAGAGTGGTTGACCCGCCCCCGACGTGACCGAGACCAACTCTCGCATCGACTCGATGCCGTGGAGGCCCTCGCGTCCGCCGCACTCGCACGCGAGCGCGTTCGCGAAGTACTCGACGGAGCCTACGACTTAGAGCGACTCGCGTCTCGTGCCGCGTCGGGAACCGCCGGCGCGTCAGAACTGCTTTCGGTCCGCGACACACTCGACGTTCTCCCCGTCCTCGCAGACGCTATCGAAGGCACCGAACTGGCCGACTCGCCGCTGACAGACGTCGTCGCGCGACCCGACAGAGACGCCGCCGCCACGCTCCACGCGGAACTCGACGAGGCACTCGCAGACGACCCACCGAAGACGGTCACACAGGGTGGGTTGTTCCAGAAGGGGTACGACGACGAACTCGACGAACTCATCGAGCGACACGAGTCGGTGACGTCGTGGCTCGACACGCTCGCACAGCGCGAAAAACGGCAACACGGCCTCTCACACGTCACGGTGGACCGCAACAAGACCGACGGGTACTACATCCAAGTCGGCAAGTCCGTCGCCGACCAGGTGCCCGACCACTACCGGCAGATAAAGACGCTCAAGAACTCGAAACGGTTCGTCACCGAGGAGTTAGAGGAGAAAGAACGCGACGTGCTTCGACTCGAAGAGGCCCGCGGTGACCTCGAATACGAACTGTTTCAGGAGCTTCGGGAGCGAGTCGCCCAGCACGCCGAACTCTTACAGGACGTGGGCCGCGCCATCGCAGAGGTGGACGCACTGGCGTCGCTGGCGACTCACGCCGCCGGAAACGGGTGGACACGGCCGGAACTCACCGAACCGGGAGCACTCCACATCGAGGCGGGTCGCCACCCCGTCGTCGAGACGACCACCGAGTTCGTCCCGAACGACCTGCACATGGACCGCGAACGTGGCTTCCTCATCGTCACCGGACCGAACATGTCGGGGAAGTCCACCTACATGCGACAGGCGGCGCTCATCACGCTCCTCGCGCAAGTGGGCAGTTTCGTCCCCGCTCGCTCGGCCACTATCGGCGTCGTCGACGGCATCTACACCCGCGTCGGCGCGCTGGACGAACTCGCACAGGGTCGCTCGACGTTCATGGTGGAGATGCAGGAACTCTCGAACATCCTCCACTCGGCCACCGAGGAGTCGCTCGTCATCCTCGACGAAGTCGGCCGGGGGACGGCCACCTACGACGGCATCTCCATCGCGTGGGCCGCCACCGAGTATCTGCACAACGAGGTGCGCGCGAAGACGCTCTTCGCCACCCACTACCACGAACTCACGAGTCTCGCAGACCACCTCGACAGAGTGGCGAACGTCCACGTCGCCGCCGACGAACGCGACGGCGACGTGACCTTCCTGCGGACCGTCGTCGATGGCCCGACCGACCGGAGTTACGGGATTCACGTCGCCGACCTCGCGGGCGTCCCGCGACCCGTGGTCGACCGGGCGTCGGACGTCCTGAACAGACTCCGCGACGAGAAGGCAATCGAAGCCAAAGGCGGCGGGTCTTCGGAACCGGTACAGGCCGTCTTCGACGTAGGAAGCGGCCAGATGAAAGTCGCCAGCGGCAGTGGAAGCGGGAATCCGGCGAATGGGTCGGCCCAGAACGCTTCGGCCGACACCGCACCCGAATCCGAGTCCGCCTCCGAACCCGCACTCGACCCGGAGATGGAAGCCGTCCTCGAAGAACTCGAATCGACCGACGTGAACGCAACCTCGCCGATAGACCTGATGGCGAAGGTGCAGGCGTGGCAGTCGAAACTGGCGGGCGATGGTGACCGGTCGGAGGGTGACCGATGACCTCCATCAAACAACTCGACGAGAAGACCATCGACCGCATCGCCGCCGGTGAAGTGGTCGAACGGCCCGCATCGGTCGTCAAGGAACTCTTCGAGAACAGTCTGGACGCCGACGCGACGCGCGTCTCCGTCGCCGTCGAATCGGGTGGCACCGAGGGCATTCGCATCCGCGACGACGGCGTCGGGATGAGTGAGGAAGAACTCGAACTCTGCGTCCGCGAGCACACGACGAGCAAGATATCGGACATCAAGGACCTCGAAGCGGGTATCGGAACGCTCGGGTTCCGGGGCGAGGCGCTCCACACCATCGGTGCCGTCTCGCGGATGACCATCCGGTCGAAACCCCGCGGCGGCGACGTCGGAACCGAGTTGCGGTACGAGGGAGGCGAAGTCGAATCGATTCGCCCCGCTGGTTGCCCCGAAGGGACCGTCGTCGAAGTCGACGACCTGTTCTACAACACGCCCGCTCGCAGGAAGTTTCTCAAGACGACGGCGACGGAGTTCGACCACGTCAACACCGTCGTCACCCACTACGCACTCGCCAACCCCGATATCGCCGTCTCGCTCGAACACGACGACAGAGAGGTGTTCGCCACCGAGGGCCGCGGTGACCTGCAGTCGACAGTCCTCTCGGTGTACGGTCGCGAAGTCGCAGAGTCGATGGTCCCCGTCGAGTACGACGCACCCGGCGTCACGGTCAGCGGACTCGTCAGTCATCCCGAGACGACGCGGAGCACCCGCGACTACCTCTCGACGTTCGTCAACGACCGCTACGTCACCGACCGCACGCTCCGCGAGGCAGTCCTCGACGCCTACGGGGGGCAACTCGACGCCGACCGCTACCCGTTCGCCGTCCTCTTCGTCGACGTCGCACCCGACGCCGTGGACGTGAACGTCCACCCGCGCAAGATGGAAGTCCGGTGGGACGACGAATCGCAGGTCAAACGCGACGTGACCGACGCCGTCGAAGAAGCGCTGTTGAACAACGGCCTCGTCCGCTCGTCGGCCCCGCGTGGCCTGTCGAAGGCGGACGAGACACCCGTCGCACCCGGCACGGGCGACGCCGATGACGGGGCAGACCCACACGACGTTCGCGACGTCGCTGACGACGCGGACGGCGAAGACGGATTCGACCGGCCGACGGTCCGAGACGTGCAATCGGCACGAGAGGACCGCCACGTCTCCGCCGATTCGACTGCGTCTCCCACGTCGCAGTCCGATTCGACGTCGCCTCCGTCTTCCACGTCCTCGTCGCCGTCTTCACCGCCCTCGCCTTCGTCGTCCACATCTTCTTCGACGCCGCCCACGCCGCCGCGCGAATACGACCTCACACCGGGGCCGGAGACGACCGAACAGTCGTCGCTAGACGGCGACGGAGACGGGTCTGGGTCGTCCGACGAGTCGGCGTCGAACAGTGCTCCGACGACGGCGACGGACACCGACAGTCCTCCACGCTCACCGGGGCGCATCGCAGCGCCGACGACACAGCGTGACCTCACGGGCGAGGAGGCGTCGCTGACTCCCGAGTTCGACTCGTTGCCGTCGATGCGAATCCTCGGCCAACTGCTCGACACCTACATCGTCGCGGAGACGAGCGAGGGACTGGTCCTCGTAGACCAGCACGCCGCCGACGAACGCGTCAACTACGAACGCCTGAAGGGCGACGTGGAGGGCGAGACGCCGACGCAGGCGCTGGCGAACCCCGTCGAACTCGAACTGACGGCGCGTGAGGCCGCGCTGTTCGAAGAGTACCGCGAGGCGCTGGCACAGGTCGGGTTCCACGCCGGGCAGACGGACGACCGAACCGTCTCCGTTCGGACCGTGCCCGCCGTCTTCGACGCGGCACTCGACCCCGGACTCGTCCGCGACGCGCTGACGGCGTTCGTCCGCGAAGAGGCCGATGGTGGCCAACAGACCGTCGATGCCGTCGCCGACGACTTGCTCGCTGACCTCGCGTGCTACCCCTCGATTACCGGCAACACGTCGCTCCGCGAGGGGTCGGTCCTCGACTTGCTCGCGGCGCTGGACGACTGCGACAACCCGTACGCCTGCCCACACGGCCGACCCGTCATCATCGAGTTCGACCGCGAGGAGATAGAAGCGCGATTCGAACGCGACTATCCGGGCCACGGCGGGCGACGCACCGAAGAGTGACCGCCCGTCCGCGCGCCGAGGATTAAAGTCGGGACACCGAGTGGATGAGAGCGATGAACCCGCTCGTCTTTCTGGGAATCGTCTTCGGGCCACTCGTCCTCGTCGCCTCGTACCTCTTTACCGCGGCGACTGGCCCGGCCGTTCCCTCGTGGGCGGGGGCCGTCGGGGAGGCGATTCGACTCTACGGGACGGCGCTGGCAGTCGTCGTCGCACCGGTCGCACTCCACCTCGACCGACTGACGCTCGCACGACGGTCTGACTGGGTGCCCTCTCCTATTTATTACCTCGTGGCCGTGCCGTTTCTCAGCATCCCCATCTCGGTCATCTATCTGGTCCGGCGGTTCACGGCAGCGTGAGCGGCCTCACGGGGCGACCACGCGTGGGTCGAACCGCCAGCAGTCGCGTCATTCGACGTCAACGCCGGAGGTTTATACCGCGACTGCGAACCCCCGTGCATGACAGCCCTCGTGACCTTCGGTGAGACGATGCTCCGCTTGTCGCCGCCGCGTGGCGAGCGACTCGAAACGGCCCGCGAATTCGAAGTGCAGGCGGGCGGCGCAGAGAGCAACGTCGCCGTCGCCGCGGCACGACTCGGCCGCGACGCGGCGTGGTTCTCGAAACTCCCCGACTCGCCACTCGGCCGCCGCGTCGTCGGTGAACTGCGAAGTCACGGCGTCGACACCGACGGCGTCGTCTGGGACGACGACCACCGACAGGGCCTCTACTACCTCGAACACGGTGTCTCTCCCCGCCCGACGAACGTCGTCTACGACCGGAGTGACGCCGCGGTGACGACGCTGGAGACGAGCGAAATCGACCTCGAAACCGTCCGTGACGCCGACATCTGTTATACGAGTGGTATCACGCCCGCACTCTCGGAGACGCTGCGAGTGACCACCGCCGACGTACTCGCCGCGGCACAGGAAGCGGGGACGACGACAGCGTTCGACCTGAACTACCGGTCGAAACTCTGGACGCCCGAAGAAGCGGCCGATGCCTACCGGGGCCTGTTCGACGACATCGACGTGTTGTTCGCCGCGAAGCGAGACGCCGAGGCGGTCCTCGGACGCGACGGCGACGCCGAATCCATCGCTCGCGGACTCGCAGACGATTTCGACTTCGAGACAGTCGTCGTCACCCGCGGTGCCGAGGGGTCGCTCGGACTCTCCGACGGCGAGGTGTTCGAACAGGGAGTCTACGATGCGGAGACGCACGACGCCATCGGAACCGGTGACGCGTTCGTCGGCGGATTCCTCGCGAAACGACTCGGCGGCGGCGATGTCTCCGAATCGCTCCAGTGGGCCGCCGCGACGGCGTCGTTCAAGCGAACTATCGACGGTGACGTGGCCGTCGTGACGCCCGAGGACGTCGAACGCGTCGTCGCCGACGATGACGACGGCATCTCCCGCTAACCACGCGAAGTTCTACCTCTCCAACCGTTTCGCGACGAATCGACTGGCGAAACCGCCGACGCGGGGACCCCGCGTGTTCGGCCACTCACGACCGGTGAGTGACGTGATGGTCTGACGTACCGAGAGATTGTATACCAACCAACAGATGGCAGAATCAGCACACGTATTTCGCAGAATCTGTCTCTGTGAGTGAACGAACGACCAACGATAACGATTTTTCCTCTCGTTTAAAAAGTCAGATTCAAATCCGGGAGCCTGATACTGCGTTCCGGAAATGGCATCACTCTCGTTCGAACCGCTGACGTACGACGACATCCCCGACGACGAGCGCCCATCGTTCGCGCAGGCGCTCGTTCCCGTCGTCGGGATGCTCGTCTTCCTGAGTGTCGGGGTCATCTGGCTCGGCCTCGACCCGCAGTTACCGCTTCTGTGGGGCATCATCCTCACCGGCGCAGTGGGTCGATATTCGCTCGGCCTCTCGTGGTCCCGTCTCTCCGAGGGCATCCGCGACGGCATCAACATGGGCATGTCGGCACTGCTCATCCTCCTCGTCGTCTACATGCTCATCTCGACGTGGACGGCCGCAGGGACGATTCCCGCGCTCATCTACTACGGCCTCGACCTGCTGTCGCCGGCGGTGTTCCTCCCGGCGGCGACGCTGCTGTCGGCCGTCGTCACCTTCGCCATCGGGTCGTCGTGGACCACCGCCGCGACGCTCGGTGTGGCCTTCATCGGCATCGGGTCGGGTCTCGGCATGCCCAACGCGATGACCGCTGGGGCCGTCCTCACGGGCGCGTACACCGGCGACAAGATTTCGCCGTTCTCGGATACGACGAACCTCGCGGCGGCCGTCACGAACACCGACCTGATGACTCACGTGCGGACGATGCGCGTCGGCACGAGCATCGCACTCGCCATCTCGCTCGTCGGATACACTGCACTCGGACTCACCGCGTCGGGTGACATCCCCGTCGGGCGCGTCACCGAGATTCAGACGGCTATCGCGGGCACCTACAGCGTGACTCCGCTCGTGTTCGCACCACTCGTCGTCACCTTCGTCCTCGCACTCCGTGGCTACCCGGCACTCCCCTCTATCATCGCGGGCGTCGTCGCCGGCACGTTCACGCAACTGTTCGTACAGGGACCCGTCGCTATCGACACGTTCGTCGGCGCGTGGAACGTCGCCTTCGCGGGGACGTCCCCCGAGACGGGCGTCGCGACGGTCGATTCGCTCCTCGCGTCCGGCGGCCTCCTCGGGTCGTCGTGGACGATGACCGTCATCCTCGCGTCGCTGTCGCTCGGCGGCATCCTCGAACGGACTGGCTGTATCGCCGTCATCGCTCACGAGATGCGGCGCGTCCTCACCTCGGTGTCGTCGCTCACCATCGGGACGGCGACGTCGTCGCTGGCGATGAACGCCATCGCGGCGGACCAGTACATGAGTATCGTCGTACCGGGGATGAGTTTCCGTGGCCTCTACGACGAGTTCGACTTGGACAGCAGAAACCTCTCGCGGGCCGTTGAGTCGGCGGGGACGACGACGAGCGCACTCATCCCGTGGGGGACCGGTGGTGCGTACATGGCCGACGTGCTCGGCGTGCCGACGCTCCAGTACGCGCCGTACTACTTCCTCGGGTTCCTCTCGCCGCTCATCCTCGTGGCGATGGGACTCACCGGGTGGCGAATCACGAAACAGGACGCAGACACCCAGGCCGGCCTGCGCGGCGCGTTCGCGTCGTTCGCGGACGACGACGACTGACCCACGGGTCGGCCACACGGGTTCTACTGTCGTGCGACCGGCAGGCGTATTTCGGTCCGTCCAGTAGCCGACGTTATGAACGTCACGACGGCCGGGCGATTTCGCGTCTACCGTAGTCCACGGGACCCAGACGAGTTGCTCCTGCTCGAACGCCCCGCAGAGGCCGTCGATTGGGCCGACTCGGCGGCCATCGCCGACGCCGCCGACGCCTTCTCGCCCACCTACGTCCCGCAGACGGGATACGACGACGAGGACATCGCAGACACCATCGCGGCGCTCGAACCCGGAAACGAAATCGAAGCGACGTTGGCGTGGGACGACGGCGACCCGCGGTTCTCCGAGGTGTCGGTCACCGACCGGACTCGATTCCGGTTCGTCGGAGGTGCGACCGGACTGTTCGAGGCCGCTCGAGAGACGTGGCACAGGATGGACAGCGGTGAGGCAATCGGGTCCCGCGTCACGTACGGAACCGACGGTGACCCGAACGCCGTCCTCTACGTCTTCGCGAAACAACCCGGTGCGCGTGACCTGTTCGAAGAGTTCAGAGACGGCGTCGTCCCACTCGACCCGCTTATCGGCCGTCTCGCCGCGGAAACTGACGACGCGACGGCGGGTGACGAATCGGGCGTCCCCGACGCACCCCGCGAGGTGTTCGTGATACGGCCGTTAGACGAGGCGTTCGTCCTCGTGGCTATCGCGTTCGACAGGGACGGCATCTTCGCCCAGACGATGCGCGAGACGTACTGTTGAGTCACTGCAGCACTGCTCTCATCTCACTCAGAATCTGACTCTGCTTCGTTCGTCACCCGTGACCCACACTCCGAACACCGGTAGACTGCACGCCAGCCACCTCCGGTGACGTACCGCCGTCGAAAAGAGTGTCTCGCACCACACTCGGGACAGACCGACGGAAGGTCGTCGGTGTCGACCATGCCTCCACTTGTGTCGGGGATGACCTAAGTGTCCTCCCAGCCCGCCGCACGCTGTCCAGACTGGTCAGTCCCAACGCGGTTCGACGCGGGCGGTCGGTTCCTTCCCTTCGAAGACGCGTTTGATGTCAGAGGCAGTCTGTTCGTTCACCTCGGCTTTCGCTTCGACCGAACACCACGCGGCGTGTGGCGAGAGGACGGCGTTGTCCAACTCGCGGAGTGGCGAATCCGCCGGGAGGGGTTCCGATTCGAACACGTCGAGGCCGGCGGCGGCGATGTCGCCCTCACGGAGTGCCTCGACGAGTGCGTCTTCGTCGATGACCGCACCCCGGCCCGTGTTGACCAGAATCGCCTCGTCGTCGAGGGCGTCGAAGGCGTCGGCGTCGACCATCCCGCGCGTCTCGGGTGTCGCCGGTGCGTTGACCAGCAGATAGTCCGAACGGGCGTAGAGTTCGTCGACCGAGACGCGTTCTGCGTCGAACTCGGCGAGTCGTCCGTCGTCCACGTACGGGTCGTAGACGACCATCTCGACACCGAACCCGGATGCGAGTTCGGCAGCACGCTGTGCGATGGCACCGAACGAGAGGAAACCGAGCGTCCGGCCGTCCATCCGGTGGAGGTCACGCCCGGGCGTCGACGGCCACTCCCCCGCCTTGACCGCCCGGTCGTACGTGGGCGTCGCCCGGATACACGACAGGAGGAGTGCGATGCTGTGGGTCGCCACCTCGTCGGTGCAGTAGGAGGGTACGTTCGTGACGACGACGTCGTGCGCGTCGGCCGCCTCCACGTCGATGTTGTCGAACCCGACGGCGGCGCGAGCGACGATAGAGAGGTCGAGTTGGGAGAGCGCGTCGGCGGTGACCGGCGTGTTGATGTCGGTGACGACGGCGTCGGCGTCCGCCGCGCGGCAGGCCTCTACGAGGGCCTCCTCGGACCCGAGTTCGGCGACGTGTATCTCGGCAACGTCCCCGAGAATCCGACGCTGGTGCTCGGGGTCCACCATGTGAAAGTCGCTGAGCACGACATTATAACTCATATCTGGGTAAACTATTCTTGCCGAGGCTACTTGATTGTGTCCCGTATTCCCAGTTCGAAACACCGCTGAACGATGATGAGAGACGCTGTACGATACGAAAGCGGGGTTAGCGTTCCTGCGACCAGCGCTGGTAGAGACTGGACCCACCGATGATGGCGAAGACGAGTCCGGCGAGAATAGCGGCGTTGACCGAGGAGACGAGCGGAACGTCGACGGTGACGGCAACCATGAGGACGAGGCCGAGTGCAGAGAGCGCGGCGTAGTACTCGCTCCACGAGAGTTCGCCCTCCGGGACGACTTCCATGTAGACGGTGACGTCGCCCGCCTCTGCCAGTGCCACCTCTTTCGACTCCTCGTCGTACTCGACGATGTCCAGTTCGTCGAGTTTCGGGATGTGGGTCTGTTGGAGCGAGACGTACGCACTCTGGCGGATGTTTCGGGGTGGTGGCGACTCACCCGTCTCTGCCTCCGCGATTCGCTCCGCGAGCTCGCGGAGCGTCATGTTCCCGTCCTGCAGGAACTCGATCGCCATCCGACGGCGGTCGTTGCTCAGTACCTCGTGAATTCGCGTCTCAGATAGTTCGGTATCAGGTGATGTCGCCATACGAGGATTCGATTGTTTCGTGACTGGTCGCTTCTCCTATATCAACAGTTCGCCTCGGTTATCTCAGGTGAAAACGACGCTCGCGTCCGAAACTCCCGATTCCGGCCACGTCCGGGCCTCACACCCGTCTTCACGGTTCTGAGATATCCCGAGACGGCCGACCGGCAAGCGTGTAGTCTGTCCCGGCCGGCGACCCCTCACGATACCAATGCTTAATAATCGTGGTTGCCGGTGTTAATATATGACCGTCGTCAGCGTCTCCATGCCGGAGGAACTGCTGGAGCGCATCGACTCGTTCGCCGAAGAACACGGGTACACCGGCCGGAGCGAAGTCGTCAGGGAAGCATCGCGGAATCTCCTCGGTGAGTTCGAAGACAAGCGACTCGAAGACCGAGAGTTGATGGCCGTCGTCACCGTCATCTTCGACTACGAGACGACGAGTGTCGAAGAGCGGATGATGGGCCTGCGTCACGAGTACGAAGGCCTCGTCAAGTCGAACTTCCACAACCACGTCGGCAACCACTACTGTATGGAACTGTTCGTCCTCGAAGGACAACTGACCGATATCTCGACGTTCGTCGGGAAGATTCGGGCGACGCGAGACACGCTGAGCGTCGATTACTCCGTGATGCCCGTCGACGAGTTCACGGGAATCGTCGAGGAGTGACGGACGCGACACCGTCGAATATGAGTGACACGAGTGACGCCGTCGATATCGTCGTCTACACGCGCGAGCAGTGCCACCTCTGTGACGAAGCGGAAGCGACCATCCGCGAGGTGGCCGAAGACGAGGGCGTCCCCGTCGACATCGAACTGGTCGACGTCGATACCGACGAGGAACTCCGCGAGGAGTACGGCGAGCGTGTTCCCTACGTCTACGTCGACGGCCGACCGGCGTTCAAATTCCGCGTCGACCCGGCCCAGTTGCGAGAGAAGTTGGCGGTGGCGTCCCCGTGAACGCCGCCGGTTCGCTGTCTGCCCGTTCGACATCTTTCTGACAGTCACTGCTTCGTCGCCGTCGTAAACAGCGCCCACAGCACGGTAAAGCCGAGAACGCCCAATCCGACGTCTCGAACGAGGTGGACGACGACTTCCGTGGGTTCGGTGAAGAGCGCTCGCGTGTGAATCACGACGACGAACAGGATAGAGATTCCACCCGCGAGGGCGAACGCGACTGCGGTCATCTGTCGCGTGCGTCGCGTCTCGGTGCCACCGCTAGCAGAAAAGAGGAGTCCGCCGGTGGCGACGGCGCCGAGCGCAGTCGGCACCCAGTAAACGGTCCCACGATAGACTAACGCAGCAGCAGTCGCCGACGCGGTGGGGACGCCCAGCATCGCCGCGAGCAGTCCCGACAGGACGACTTCTGCACTCCCGAGTCCACCCGGCGTCGGGACGACTCCGCTCACCTTCGCCAACGGAACGACGAGGAACACCGCCAGCAACGGTTGGTCGACACCCAGTGTATCGAGGGCAGTCCAGAGTGCCGCGGCAACCGATACCTGTCCGAACGTCGCGAGTGCGAAGACGGCGACGAGGCGCCACGGGTCCGACGCGAGCACGTCCAGCGTCGCCACGAACCGTTCGACGCGGTTCACGACGCTCGCTGGCGACGGCGGGGTGACACCGGGAATCCAGTGGCCAACCCGGGCGGTGAGTCGCCCGAGTGCGCGCCCGGCCACCGGGGCGACGTCGTGGCGGGCCACCCACAGTACGCCGCCGACGACGAGAAACGTCAGTGTCACGCCGACGATGATAGTCGCAGTCGACCGATTCTGCCCGACTGGGACGAGGCGCGAAGCGTAGACGACGACTGCCAGGAACGCCAGCGACAGCGAGGCGAGGCGGACGAGCACGTTGAGACTGGCGACGGCGGCGAACGCACTCTCGTAGTCGATATCGGCCTCCCACGCGACGAGCAGACTGCTCACGGGCGTCCCCCCGGATTGTCCGAACGGCGTGACGGCGTTGACGAATCCGGTCGCCGCGAACAGCACCGTCGCGTCCCAGAGACCGACCCGTGCGCCGATTCGGTGGAGTAGCAACCAGAGTCCCGCCCCCCAGACGACGATGGGAAGGAGTCCGAGTACGACGAGTGACGCGATGTCGCGCGGTGAGACCGACCGGACAGCGTCTACGACGTCGGTTACGCCGACGAACCAGACGTAGATGGCGAACCCAGTGAGTGCGAGCACGACACCGGCGGCAGTCCGCCACACGTCGCGCGTTCGAACTGTCGAGTGGGTCATACGTTGGGAGACTGAGTCTGGAGCAGGTGACCGGATTCTAACAGGGACGTCACTCAGTCGACGGTCGCTGTTCGATGGACGGCCTCTCTGCCCGCGTCACGTCGCGGAAGTCGAACCGTACGCCGCCGTCTTCGACGGTGAAAGCAACACTCACCGGCGACGCGGTGGCGCAGTCAACCACCACCCGAACACTTTCGACCAGTACTCGTCGGGGTCTGATGGTGGTTTCTTCGTCTCGTCGTGCGTCTTCCCTTCGAGTAACTGGCGCTCGACGATGTTTCGGGCGAGGTGAAGTGCGTGTGACGCGCCGTATCCTTCGCCCGTCCCGACGAAGTGGCCTTTGTCGGTGTACAGGCGGATGCGGGCCATGATGAGCGGCGTCCCACGGAGTTTCTCGTCGTGTTTGTGGAGGTAGACGTGCGCTTCGAGTATCGTGAGGCCACCGTACTTGTCGGCGAACCCCTCCACCATCTCGACCACTTCCGACCGAGAGATATCGTCCAACAGTTCGACGTTGGTAATCTGGACCGGAAGTCTCGACTCACCCGTCCACGTCAGCGATTCGAGGACGTCCGTCTTCGTGACGATTCCCGACGGTTCGTCTTCGTGGAGGACGATGAGCGACGAGACGCCCTCCTCCAACATCCGTTCGACGGCGACGTCGAGTCCTTCGTTCGGGAGTGCCGTCGCCACGGGTGTGCTCATCACGTCTACGACGGGTAAGTCCAACATTCGTTCGAGTTCGCCGGCACGGTCACCCATCCCGCCGGGCGACCGGAATCCGGGTCCGGCCTCGCCGCTCGCGACGTCGAATCCGCCCGACGACCCACCGGACGGTTTGTTCACTGTCCGAGTCGTGAAGTCGAGGATGTCGTAGAGGCTGACGACGCCGACGACGGAGTCGTCTTCGACGACGGGGAGGTGTGTGATACCGTTCTCGCGGAAGGTGTTGAGCGCCTCACCGAACGTCGCGTCGCGTTCGACGGTGACGAGCGAGTCGGAGTAGACGTCCTCGACGGTGAGGACGCCGAGATACTCCGTCACGGCGTCGAGGACCCGGTCCGTCGATATCGTTCCGTACAGGTCGTCGCCGTCGAAGACGGGAAGCACCTCGCTCCGACTGGCGAGGATGAGGCGGGCGACGCGCCGGACGTCCTCGTCGCGTTCGACTTTCGCCGGGTGCCAGAGGATGCTCTGTGCCTTCGCGTCTGGGTCACGGTGGGTGACGTTCATCTGCCGGAGCGTGACGATGCCGAGATACTCGTCGTCGTCGACGACGACGATAGCCTTCGTCCCGGTTTCGTGGAACACTCCCTGCAGTTTGGAGACGCGCGTGTCGGGCCAAACCGTCGGAAACTCACCCTCGACGAGGTTCGAGATATCCATACGTAGGATACGGCCGACGGGGAGTTGAATGTTGTCAGTAGAGTAAGGTGATTGTCCTATCGCACGCACTTATGCGACTCGTTCGCATAGTTCTACGTGGTGGTCAGATGGTCGAACTTTCAGCAGTCGCAGAGAACGTCTACGAAGTCGAGCGAACCGGTTCGATGCGCGTTCCGGCGCGCGTCTACGGTTCAGAAGCCCTCATCGAGGAGATGCTCGAAGAGGGTGACCTGACGCTCACACAGGTTCGAAACGTAGCGACGTTACCGGGCATCCAACGCTTCGCTCTCGTCTTGCCGGACGGGCATCAGGGCTACGGGTTTCCAATCGGTGGCGTCGCCGCGGTAGACACAGACGACGGCGTCATCAGTCCGGGAGGCATCGGGTTCGACATCAACTGTGGCGTCCGTCTCCTCCGAACCGGACTGTCGTACAAAGACGTCGCCGGCGAGACGTCGATTCTCGCGGACCGACTCTATCAGACCATCCCTACCGGGTTGGGCAAAGGTGGCTATCTCCGGACGGATATCTCCGACGTGCGCGGCATCCTCGAATTCGGGATGGAGTGGATGCTGAACAACGGTCACGCCACGATTGCCGATTTAGACCACTGCGAGGAAAACGGCCGTCTCCCGGGGAACCCGAACGCGGTTCCGACCGAGGCGCTCAAACGCGGGGTCAATCAGGTCGGGTCACTCGGGTCAGGCAACCACTTCCTCGAAGTCCAGCGTGTGACCGACGTGTACGACCCGGAGACGGCGGCGGCGTTCGGTATCGACACCGACGACATCGTCGTCATGATTCACTCCGGTTCGCGTGGCCTGGGTCACCAGACGTGTTCTCACTTCATCCGGGCGTTCGAACGAGAGTACGCTGACCTCGTCGAGTCGCTCCCGGACAGGCAACTCGTCTACGCGCCACTCGGAGACCACCTCGCAGAGAAGTACCGAGATGCGATGAACGCCGCCGCCAACTTCGCGTGGGCGAACCGGCAGGCGATGACGCAGGCAGTCCGTGAGGTGTTCGACGCGCTCTTCGACGCCAGCGACGTCGAACTCGTCTACGACGTGTGCCACAACATCGCCAAAGAGGAACGGCACACCGTCGATGGACGAGAGAAACCGCTCCTCGTCCATCGAAAAGGGGCGACGCGGGCGTTCCCCGCTGGTCACCCCGAGATTCCGGACGCCTACAGAGACGTGGGGCAACCAGTCTTCATCCCGGGGAGTATGGGGTCACACTCGTACGTCCTCGCTGGCGGGGAGAACTCGCTTGCGCTCAGTTTCGGGTCCACCGCCCACGGTGCCGGGCGACTCAAGTCGCGGACGCAAGCGAAGTCGGAGTACACTGCCGGCGAACTCCAGAAGGCACTGCGTGCCCGCGGTATCTTCGTCCGTGCTCGCTCGGGCGGGACGCTGACGGAGGAAGCACCCGGCGCGTACAAAGATATCGACGAGGTGGTCCGCGTCAGCGACGCCCTCGGTATCGGCACGAAAGTCGCTCGGACGACACCCCTGGCCAACATCAAGGGGTGAGTCCGAACCAGTCGGCACCCGTCGAGACGTGGGCCGAGTGGTACCCGCACCGCAGTTCGGCCCCCTCTTTCGGGCGTAATCCTATCACCTCGGCGCACGACTATACGACCATGGAAGCTGACAGACAACTCCTCCAACAGGCCCGAGAGCAACTCGACGGGTGGACCTACACGGCGCGTGACCAGGCGTACCGTGAACTGTTCAACGGCGACAGCGCTGTCGTCACGGGTGAGGAGCGTCAACTTCTCGACCACATCGACGAAGAACTCGCCAGCAACGGCGACGACGGTATCTGGGGTGTCGACGAGTACGCCATCGTCATGGGACATCCCAAGAACCACCCGCTGTCCGTCGTCTGTACGCGGCACCCACAGATACCCGTCGAGTGGTCACGCGGTGAGGAGAGTCTGACAGAAGCAGAGCGAGAACAGTTCAACGACTTGCTGTGGGACTACTGCGAACGCGTCCGACGACACATCCAAGACGAGGTAAACGAGTTCGTCGGCGTCGCAGGGGTACTCGAAGAGTAGAACCGAACGACCGATGCGCATCATCCACTCACCAGAACGGCAACCCTGTTACCGGTGTGGTGACCGGTCCGCCCTCGTCGTCGCTCGCGGACACGAGATGTGGTATAGCTGTTGGGACTGTTCTGTCGGCATTCTGGAACACGGCGGCATCATCGTCGCCGGTGACCTCAGCGGGAAGCGACGGCGACAGTCGTAGTCGTCAGTCACATATCGGACGCGACTCTGTTCGTTGTCGAATAGTAGGAGAATGATTGTCGAATAGTAGGTGAATCGCTAGCACGTCGCTAGCTTTCGAGTGTGAGTCATCTATCGAATAGATGTGAGTCACCTATCGACCAGTTGTATGTTGTATGTTCTATGTGAGCAAGTACCTCACCAGTTGCTCATCGCTCGTGTGCCAAATAAGAATCAATTACGTGCAATTATATACCAAACTGATACCACCAGTGGCAATATTCCGAAAAAGTGCCAGACGTGTCGGCTCTCTCCCCCAAACACTGCCCCGATTCTGAGGTAACCGATTCAAGGCCGATGAGTTCCTAGTGGAAGACAATGGTAGATTCCGATCCATTCGGTGCAATCCGAGAATTCGAACACGGAGATACCACGTACAAGATGGCGGACTTGACCGTCCTCGAAGAACAGGGTCTCTGCGAACTCGACAAGCTCCCGGTGAGTATCCGAATCCTCCTCGAATCAGTTCTCAGAAACGTCGACGGTGACATCATCACCGAAGAAGACGTGCGAAATGCGGCGTCTTGGGAACCTGACGTCCCGAACGTCGAAGTCCCCTTCACCCCGTCTCGCGTCGTGCTTCAGGACCTGACTGGCGTGCCTGCCGTGGTGGACCTCGCGGCACTTCGGTCTGCGGCAGACCGAGCGGGTGAAGACCCGAAAGTCGTCGAACCCGAGGTGCCGTGTGACCTCGTCATCGACCACAGTGTACAGGTCGACTTCTTCGGCACCGAAGACGCCTACGAGAAGAACGTCGAACTGGAGTACGAGCGCAACTCCGAGCGGTACAAGGCGCTCAAGTGGGCACAGAACGCGTTCGACAACTTCCAGGTGGTCCCGCCGGGAACCGGTATCGTCCACCAGGTGAACCTCGAACACCTCGGACAGGTCGTCCACGACAGAGAGTGGCGTGACGACCAGTGGCTCTTGCCCGACACGCTCGTCGGCACCGACAGTCACACGCCGATGATTGGCGGTATCGGTGTCGTCGGGTGGGGTGTCGGCGGTATCGAGGCCGAAGCGGCGATGCTCGGCCAGCCGATTACGATGAAACTCCCCGAAGTCGTCGGTGTCAAACTCGAAGGCGAACTTCCCGAGGGTGCGACGGCGACGGACCTCGTCCTCCACGTCACCGAGCAACTCCGCGAAGTCGGCGTCGTCGACCGGTTCGTCGAGTTCTTCGGCCCCGGCGTCGAGAACCTCTCTGTCCCAGACCGGGCGACCATCTCGAACATGGCACCCGAACAGGGGTCGACCATCAGCATGTTCCCGGTGGACGAGGCCACGCTGGACTACCTCGAACTCACCGGCCGCGACCCAGACCACATCGAAGTCGTCCGCGAGTATCTCGAATCACAGGGGCTGTTCGGCGAGCAACACCCCGAGTACACCGAGACGGTGGACGTCGACCTCTCTGCTGTCGAACCGAGCCTCGCCGGTCCCAAGCGCCCGCAGGACCGCGTCCCGATGGGCGACATGAAGACGCACTTCCGCGGACTCGTCCACGGCGAGTTCGAAGAGCAACTCGACGACTACGACGAGTACGAACTCCAGCAGTGGTTGGGCGAGGGTGGAGGCGACCCCGAACTCGCCGGTGACGGGGGCGCTGCCGCCGCACAGGTCGACGCCGACCTGAACCCGCTGACCAAGCGCGTCACCGTCGAGATGGACGACGGCACCGAGGCCGAAATCGGCCACGGAAGCGTCGTCGTCAGCGCTATCACGAGTTGTACCAACACGTCGAACCCGTCAGTGATGCTCGCGGCGGGCCTCCTCGCACGCAACGCAGTCGAGAAGGGCCTCGACGTTCCCGAGTACGTCAAGACGAGTCTCGCGCCGGGGAGTCGAGTCGTCACGGAGTATCTGAAGAAAGCCGAACTCCTCCCGTATCTGGAGGACCTCGGTTACAGCGTCGTCGGGTACGGGTGTACGACCTGTATCGGCAACGCCGGCCCGCTTCCCGAAGCCATCGAGAACGCCATCGACGAACACAACCTGTGGACGACGAGCGTCCTCAGTGGCAACCGCAACTTCGAGGCGCGCATCCACCCGAAGATTCGCGCCAACTACCTCGCGAGTCCGCCACTCGTCGTCGCCTACGGCCTCGCCGGGCGGATGGATATCGACCTCGAAAACGAGCCACTCGGCACCGACGACGAGGGCGAACCGGTCTACCTCGCGGACATCTGGCCGGACACGAACGAAATCCAGCAGACGATTCACGACAGTGTCGACCCGTCGATGTTCCGCGAGAAGTACGCACAGGTCTTCGAAGGCGACGAGCGCTGGGAAGCACTGGAAGCGCCGACCGGCGACGTCTACGAGTGGGACGACGAGTCCACCTACATTCGTGAACCGCCGTTCTTCAAGGACTTCCCGCTGGAGGAACCCGGCGTCTCCGACATCGAAGACGCCCGCTGTCTCATGACGCTCGGCGACACCGTGACGACGGACCACATCAGTCCCGCCGGGCCGTTCGGTCCCGACCTACCGGCAGGCCAGTGGCTCATGGACCACGGCGTCGACCCCATCGACTTCAACACCTATGGCTCTCGTCGTGGGAACCACGAGGTGATGATGCGCGGAACGTTCGCCAACGTCCGCATCGAGAACCAGATGCTCGACGACGTGGAGGGTGGTTACACCATCCACCACCCGACTGGCGAGGAGACGACTGTCTTCGAAGCGAGCGGGCGCTACCGCGAAGAGGGAACCCCGCTCGTCGTCCTCTCGGGCGTCGAGTTCGGTACCGGGTCGAGTCGTGACTGGGCGGCCAAGGGGACGGACCTCCTCGGCGTCCGCGCGACCATCGCAGAGAGTTACGAGCGCATCTACCGCGACAACCTCGTCGGCATGGGCGTCCTGCCGCTTCAGTTCGAAGACGGCGACTCGTGGGAGTCACTCGGCCTCGACGGAACCGAGTACTTCTCTATCCACGGCCTCGACGATGGCCTCGAAGTCAACGACGAACTCACCGTCGTCGCCACGAAAGACGACGGGACGGAAGTCGAGTTCGACGTGACCGCACAGGTCGGCACGCCAGCGGCGGTGAAGTACGTCGAAAACGGCGGTATCCTCCACTACGTCCTGCGTCGTCTGCTGACGCAAGACTGAGCGGAGACACCGCCATCTGACGGGCTCGTTTCACACGTTTTTTCGGACGGCACAGATTCATGCTGTGTGGTACCGTAATTCATACGGATATGTCAACAGTCACACCCACCGTCAGGCCGACACGCTCGGTACTCGCTCGTCGGGGACTCCTCGCCGTCGTCCTCTCCGTCCTCGCCAACGGCCTCGTCTTATCGCTCGTCCTCGCGAGCGGCGCAGTTCAGCCGTTCGCACCACTTTCGTACCCGTCGGTGCTGTTTCTCTCAGGGGCGGGCGCGGCGGGTGCGACACTCGTCTACGGACTCCTGTCGACTCGGGTCGAGAACCCAGACCGGACCTTCCTCCGCGTCGCAGTCGCCGTCTTAGTCGTCTCGTTCATCCCGGACATCGGCCTACTGTTCGGCGACCCACAGGCGACGATTCCGGGCGTCCTCGTCCTGATGGCGATGCACGTCGTCGTCGCGGGTGTCTGTGTCGGGACGTTGACGCGGCTTGGTCGTCCGGCGACAGCGGTCTGAGTCGGATTCGACTGCCGCATTGTTCCTAAATAGGGTCACGGAAGCCGATGCTCGTGAGACTGTTTTTGGGGGTTACTTCGGTGTCGTCTGTGACCACTCGGGGGGGTTCGGGTCGTAGTCGGGTCCGACAAAGAACCGCATCAAGCCCGGCCGACTGTCGGCGGTGAGTTCTGCCGTCTCCATCATCTCACCGTCGAGACTGAACTGGGCCTGCTCGTCGGTGAGCGTGACGTGGAGATGTGACGTCTTGACTCGGGTGAGATGACTCGCTCCGCGCCGGAGTAATCGGTCCGCGGCACCCTTCGAGAGGTAATTCAGCGTCGGGGCGTCCCTGATGATGACGACGTTCATCAGGCCGTCTTCCATGTTCGCCTGCTTCATTCGTTCACCGGGGAACCGCCGGCCGTTGCCGACGAGTACCATCAGCGCGTCACCCGACCAGACCGGTTCTCGGTCGGGGCCCACAGAGACGTCGAGTTCGGGTGCCTCGAAAGTACGAGCGACCGAGAGTGTCGTGAGCACGTACGCCAGCACACCAAGTCGCCGTTTGAGTGCTCGCGAGGTCCGTGCGCTCGACTCGCTCGTCAATCCACTGACGCAGGAGTTGAGGAACGGACGGCCGTTCGCCATGCCGACGTCTAACCGTCGCTCTCTCCCGTTTTCGATGACATCGAACGCGTTCTCGACGCCGCGAATCCCAATGTTGTCCGCAAAGTCGTTTCCCGTCCCCGCTGGGATGACCCCCAGCGAAACCTCATCGAGACGGTCCGACGTGAGTACCCCCTGGACTGTCTTGTTTAGCGTGCCATCGCCCCCACAGGCAACGACCGTATCCGACCGCTCTGCTGCGGCGCTCGCAAGTTCGGTCGTGTGACTGCCACCCTCGCTGTCGAGGACTTCGTAACCGCGCTTGAGGGCGATTTCTTTGGCCCGCTTCGACCGCTGCCCGTCGCCACTGTTCGGGTTCCGGACGAGTATCGGTGTCCTTGAGGTCACTGTCCGGAACTCACCCCACAGGGGGAAAGGAATGCCGGCAGCATGGCCCGTCGACAACGGGCGTCAACCGATTTATACCGTTCGTCTGTGACGGGTATCTATGTTCGATTGTGACCTCCACACGCACAGTAGATTCTTTCACTTCGAACCGGAGGTTGCCGCGGCGTACGACCCGATTGGCACACGTCTCACACTCGGCGTCGCCCGACGCAGAGGACTGGACGGTATCGCGGTCACGAACCACGACTACTTCGAGGCGGAGACGCTCATCAGTCCGAACTGCCTTCCGGGTATCGAGATATCCACAACTCAGGGACATCTCCTCGTCGTCGGTCCAACTCCCCCGACGCGAACGCGTCGCGGAGAACTCACGCCGACCGACGCGGTCGACCTCGCACACGAACACGACTGTGCCGCGATTATCGCACACCCGTTCCGGAACAGCACACTCCGGGAGAGCGATGCCAGTTTCGACGCTATCGAGGTCAACGGGAAACACCCAGAACACAGGCGTCGAATCGAAACGATTGCCAACGACCGAGGGATTCCGGTCGTCGGTGGCAGTGACGCTCACTTCCCGTTCGAAGTCGGTCGTATCTCCACCCGGTTGGATATCGACTCGTTCACGCCCGAAGCAGTCGTCGACGCGATTCGGGCCGGGCGCGTCGAACCGCACTTTCGTGACGGACCACTCTTGCGGGGTCTCGGTGCCGTGTATTCGAAGATTCATCAGTTGAAAGGACACAGCAACCAATCACATCGAGTCGACGGGAAGTAGCGCACTTCAGAGACGGTGGGTGCGAGACGACGAGACGAACGTGGACGAAAACACCGCCTGCGACTGTGTCAGTTCACCCTCTCGGTTCGATACGTCGCCGGACCCACCCAGTCGCACCCATCGGAAACGGCGGTGACTCGACTGCCGTCTGCACCGTTCCGTTCCCATCGACGGCGCGGACCACCACCTCGTGTGGAGAAGACGCTTGGTACTCGTAGACCCACTGTCGCCACACGTCGTCGCCGGGGAGTGGGTCGGAGAGTCGCGCCTCGGTCCACGTCTCACCGCCGTCGGTTGACACCTCGACAGTCTGCACACCGCGGACGCCGGCGTAGGCGTGGCCGCCAACCTGAATCGACCCATCGGGGAGGTGATTGACGACGTGGAGTTTCGCCACCGTCGATACCGGTCCAGTACCGTGCCACCCGCGCTTCTCCCAGTACCCCTCCCGTGGCCCGCCGAGGAATTCGATTTCCGTGAGCCACTTGACGTTGATTTCGCCCCAGTGGCCGGGAATCAACGCCCGAAGGGGGAATCCGTGCTTCCGAGGGAGGAGTTGGCCGTTCATCGCGTACGCGAGAAAACCGTCTTCGAACGCTTCGATGGGGAACTCTTCGAAGTAGCCATCCGCCGCTCTGAGCATCACGTGCGTCGCCTCCGCAGTCGGTCTGGCTTGCTCGACGAACGTCGAGACGGGGACGCCCGTCCAGAGCGCGTTGTCCATCAACTGGCCGTTCAGCGGTTCACCGACGCACCGAAGCGTGACGAACCGATGTTCGGGAGTCACGTCAGTGAGGTCACCGTAGGTGACCGTCAGTTCGCGTTCGACCGCACCGGTGAGACGGAGGTCCCACTTCGACGCGTTCAGATTGGGATTGACGGCGTCGATGTCGATTTCGTAGAACTGCTCGACGGGCGTGACGAGTCCACCCAGTTCGTCGACGTCGAGTGACCGAGCGCGGGCGTCGGCCAGACGACTGTCGATGACGTCTCGCTCTACCGCAGGGAGCGCCGTCACCACCGATGTCTCGGGGCGGACGAGGCGGAGTCCGACGAACGCCGAGAGGCCAAGATATCCGAGAAAGCCTGCGGTTGCGACGACGATTCGCCGGCGTTCACGGTCCGGTGATTTGGAGTGCGGGGCGTACCGCCAGAGACCGACGGCGGCGGCCATCGGGACTGCGGCACCGAGGGCGAAAAACGGAGCACCGACGAGAAGCGTGGTGACTGCCCACCCGGCGAAGTACGTCCCGAACACTGCACCGGGCGTGCCGCCGACACGCGTTCCGAGTGCGTCGCCGACCAGTGCCACCGCCGCGAGGAGACCCACAGCCAATCCGAGAGAGAGAACGAACGCGAGCGTCTCGCCGAGCGTCCCGAGTAGCTGAATCGAAGCGGTGACGACGATACCGGGAGTGGCCTTCACCAGCCACAAGTTGACGGGGGTGGCGACGAAGTTTCGGGTGAGTCCGGCGACGGCGAACGACCCGGCCAGACCGGAGAGTCCGGCGAGGAGCGCCATCGGGCCTCGCCGTCGGAGGTGTGCCCACAGTCGCGAACGGCGGTCCGCGCTGGTCGACTTCACGGCCGTGACCTGCGGTGACTCACGTGCAGGAGGCCAAGCGTTACGAGAAAGAGCACGGTTCCGACGTCGTAGGACCACTGGTAGGCCGTCGTCGTGAGCGCCGTCGCAGGCCCCCCGAGGAGGCCAACTGCGGGCGCGAGTATCGGTACCGTACACCCGACACAGGTTGCGATACCGAGGACGCTCGCAATCGTGCCTCGCGCCACGGCGAGGACGTTCGCGTACACCAGATACGCGAGCGAGGCGTAGCCGACGACTTCGAACGGGACGAGATAGAGGCGTATCCACGAACTGTCGAACGCGAGCAGTGGACCCCATCCCGGTGCGTACCACGCGATTCGGAGGTCGGTTCCGGTGGCGAGTCCACCCAGTCCGACGTTTCCGGGGACGCCCATCACCACGAGGAAGTAACCGACTGCGACGAGGACGCCGAGGAGTCGATGGCGACGGTTCTGCGGCGCGGGCGTCGTTCGGAGTATCGCCCAGAGGCCGGCGTTTATCCAGACGAACGGGTAGACGACGTACCGAAACTGGGTCATCGTCGCACTCGTCGCGGAGAAATAGCCGACGAGGGCTATCGCTTCGAACACGAGGACCACCACCCAGACGACGGCGTTTCGTGGGACGACGGCGGATACCACCTCCTCGGACGACGCAGTGCGGGTCATAAGAGGAGTGTATCGACGACGACTGCGACGAGGAGACTTCCGAGGTACGCGTTCGACGTGTGGAACGCGCGGAACGCCGCACGCTCGGTTCGTTCACGGAAGAGACCGACCACTGCCCAGACGAAGACGCCACCGACAGCGGCCACTGTCACGGCGTAGACGACGTCGAGGCGTTGGTGTGACCCGAGTGCGATTGCCGCGAGCATCGTCGCTCCGAGGTAGAGCATGATGTGTCGCCGTGTGACCGACTCGCCGCGAACGACGGGCAGCATCGGGAACCCCGCCCGCTCGTAGTCGTCTCGGTACGCCATCGCGAGATTGTAGAAGTGTGCAGGCGTCCAGAGGAAGATGACGACACCGAGGACGATTGCGGGCATCCCGACAGTGTTCGTCACCGCCGCCCACCCGATGAGTGCAGGGAACGCGCCCACCGCACCGCCGAGGACGATATTGTGGGTCGTGTGCGGCTTCAGGAGCAGCGTGTAGACGACGGTGTAGAACACGATGGCCAACGCGCCGAGTGCCGCCGCGAGCACGTTCACGAAGGTGACGAAGACCACCACGGACGCGAAGGTGAGCACGAAACCGAAGTTGACGGCGTTACGAACCGGGATGCGCCCCTCGACGAGTGGACGGTCGTTGGTGCGGGCCATTCGCCGGTCGACGTCGCGTTCGAGGACGTTGTTGAACGTTCCACTCGCGCCGATAGCCAGGACACCACCGACGAGTGTCGCGACGACGGTCCACGGGTCGAGCGTCCGACCACCTGCGATGCCCATCGAAGCGAGCGCGACGAGACAGAGTAACCACCAGAGTTTGGGTTTCGTCAGGGAGACGTACGCTCGAACCAGGTCCGCGAACCCGAGCGACGCCTGCGTGTCGATGGCGTCGGCCTGTGCGTCGAGAGACAGCGTGTCGTCAGTGGGAGTCGCCGTCGACACCGCCGAACCGTGATGCGGGTGCTGGTCGGCCACTGGTCTCGACGCCGCCGCCGACTCCTCGACGGGTGTCTCGACTTCGAGTTGCCACAAGAGCGCGAGCAGCAGGGCCGAGAATATCGTCATCGCCACGACGAGGTGAACCGACGAGATGCTGGTCGGGGCACCGGAGACGGCGGTGAGCGCACCGATTGCGACCTGTACCGGGTAGAGGGCCGCTCCGACAGTGAGCGCGGTTCGGACCCGAGTCGGCGTCGTCTGTCGCGACGCCCACGCGCGGACGGCCGTTCCGAAGAGCAGGAGGCCGACGACGAGCGCGACGACGCGGTGTCCCCACGCGACGGCGTATGGGAGGGGGTCGTCGAGCGACAGGAGCAACTCGTCACTACAGAGCGGCCACGTCGAACAGGCCGTCGCACCGTCGAGGAAGGCAGTGGACACACCGACGACGACGAGGAGATACACGCCAATCGTCGTCGCCGTGAGTAGTTCGACGACACCGAGCGAGGCAACCCGACGAGAGAGTGTTCCAACCATGGCCATCACGTCCCGAAGTAGACGAACGTCAGGATGGCGAGCGACACGGCGGTCAGGAAGTGCCAGTACGCCTCGACGGTCCGAACCATGAGGTTCCGGTCCTCGCTGAAGTGGTTCCGAACCCGGGCGCGGTAGACGACGATGCCGACTAACACCACGCCCGCCGCGAGGTGGGCAGCGTGGAGGCCGGTGAGCGCGTAGTACGCCGCGCCGTACGGGCCGGTACTCCAGAACAGGTCCGCTGCCATGAGCCGAGTGTACTCGATTCCGAGGAGCACGAAGAACGCGGCACCTGCGAGAATCCCAACCGAGAAGCCTCGAACGACACCGCTTCGGTCACCGGCCTCGACTCGTCGCCGTCCCCAGTTGAGTGCCGCACTCCCGACGAGCATCGTAGCGGCCATCGCCGCCCCGAGCCAGAGCGTCACGGCGGGATACCCCGCAGGCGGGAACGGTCCGCGCGTCGCGTCGAGGTAGAACCACGCGACGAAAAAGCCCATGAACACGAGGATTTCGCTGACGATGAGCACGTACATCCCGAGGAGGCCCGTCTCGATGCCGAGCAACTGCCGCTTCTGTTCGGGGACGACACCCGTCTCGAACTCTTCGATAGCGTACTCTCGCGTCCAGCCCCAGAGGCCGTATATCATCACGGGAACGCCCGCGACGAGGGCCAGTGGCCACAACAGTCCCCACCCGACGAGGAGCAAGCCAACTCCGACGACGAACGGGTACTTACTCCCGTGGGGGAACCCCTCTGCTCCCTCTCCTCTCCGAATCGGTTCACCGACGTTTGATTCTGATTCTCCCATCGTACTCACCTCACGTTGTAGACGGCCGCCGGTTCGGCGGCGATACGCTCGTCGTGTCCGCCGCTCTCTTCTTCGGTGTGTTCGTCGCCGTCCATCTCGCCGCCGTCACCCATCTCTCCGCCGTCGTGTTCGTCGTCACCCATCTCGCCCTCACTGTGTTCGTCGCCGCCGACGCCCGTCGGTTCGAACGCCGCCTCTCCACCTTGCGCCTGCGCCCACGTCTCGTAGTCCGCCGGCGAGACGACGTACACGGACGCAATCATCTCCGAGTGGGCTTTTCCACAGAGTTCGGCACAGCGGACCTCGTACCGGTCTGCGGGGATGGTCTGGTCGCCGGCCCGGATGGTCGTCTCACCGTGGACCTCACCGACGTAGAACCACGCCCGATTCGACTGCGCCGGGATGGCGTCTTTGGTGATGCCGAGTTCTTTAATCGCGAAACTATGGATGACGTCGGCAGACGTCGTATCGAAGACGATGAGCGTCTCCGCTGGAAGCACGACCTGTTCACCCTGTGAGTGTGGAATCCCATCGACGTCGAAACGCCAGAACCACTGCGACGCTACGACGTCCATGTGGAGTTGCTGTGTCGCACCGGTCTGTGCCGCGGCGTCGGCGGGCGTCGCCTCGTCAGTCTGTGCGAGCGTCGACGCGCCGACGAAGATGGTCGTCGACATGATGACGAGGACGGCGAGCACGAACACCGACAGCGTCAGTCGGCCCTGTCCGGGGACCATCGGTGCCGCGGCGTCGCGGACGCCGACCGAGTGACGATACACCGCCCAGACGACGAGCGCGACGAACAGACCCCCGCCGACGAGTGCGGCGAGGAACATCGTCTGCTTGAAGTCGATAATCGTCGAGAGGGGGAAGAGACCCTCTTCTTCCGGTTCGAGAAGGCCGAAGCCGAACTCGTAGACGAACAGCAAGAACGTGAAGAGGAACACCGAACCCCACAGCAGCGATTCGACTCTGTCACCGCGTTCGTCGAATCCGGTCGCGGAGGCGTCGTCAGTCGCCATCAGTCGTCACCCCCTGTTTCGTCGGCAGTCCCGCCGTCGTGTGCCACACCACCGGATTCGGGTTCGTGTCGGCGAACCGAACTCGGAGTCGGCGGCCAGTAGGGAAAGCCGTCCCACTCGGGCGACGGCATGTTGTGACCCGAAAACAGGTCGTCCCACGGGTCGTCCACTTCGTCGCCGTTACGCAGACTCCACAGCAAGTTCGCGAAGAACGCCAGTTGGCCGACGCCGGCGAACAGGGCGAACCCAGTCGCGAGGATGTGACCCAACTGAAGCTGTGGCGCGTAGGTGTACGTCGCGTACCGACGCATCATCATGACGCCGTCCGACCCCGGGGCACTCCCATCACCGAGCAGTCCCATCATGAAGAACAGACCGAACATGCCGACGATGGTCGTAAAGGCGTGGAACTTCGCGAGTCGCGTGTCGTACATCCGGCCGGTCATCCGGGGGAACCAGTAGTAGACGCCAGCGAGCAGGCCGAACAGTCCGACCGTGACGATGGTGAAGTGGAAGTGCCCGACGACGAAGTACGTCGAGTGGAACTGGATGTCGGTGGCGGGTTGACCGAAGAACGCGCCGTCCATCCCCGAGTAGAGGAGTCCGATGACGACAGATATCGAGAACAGCATCGGCGTCGTCAGGTGGAGTCGCCCCTTCCACATCGTGGCTATCATCGAGTAGATGTAGACGCCGAACCCGAGGAAGATAGCCATCGAGAACACCATGAAGGCGTACCGACTGGCCGCGAGACCGGTCGCGTACATGTGGTGCGCCCAGACACCGACAGAGGCGACGGTGATGAGCGCCATCGACGCGATGAGCGGTTTGTAGCCGTAGAGCGGGCGTTCGGAGAATCGCGAGATGACTTCCGCCGCGATACCCATCCCCGGTAAGACGAGGACGTACACCTCTGGGTGGCCGAACGTCCAGAAAATCCACTGGTAGAGAAGCGGGTCGCCACCCGCTCGGGCGTTGAAGAAACTCATCGCGAGGTTGCGCTCCAACCAGACCATCCCCCAGGCGTCGAGCACCCACGGGATGGAGTAGAGCGCGAGGATGTTGGCGAACATCGTGAACCAGACGAACGGCGGCAGGTCGAACCACCCCAGCTTCGGGTCGCGTTCGTTCAGGATGGTCACGAAGAAGTTGGCCGCACTCCCCGTCGAGGTAATCGCGAGGATGCCGACGCCGACGATGCCAGCGTCCTGCCCGAACGAGTTCATCATCGTGTTCAGCGGAGGGTACTGGAACCACCCTGCGGCGGTCGGAACGCCCGAGAGGCCGAGGAGGTTCGTGACGAAGGGCGTATAGAGGATGATGAGGCCTGCAGAGATACCCCACGCACCGAGCGCGTTCATTCGCGGCCACGCCATCTCGTCGACGCCCAAGAACAGCGGGAGCATGTAGTTGAAGAACGCACCCTGCAGTGGCAGGATGACGAAGAAAATCATCGTGAGTCCGTGGACACTGATGAGTGAGTTGTAGCCGAGCAGGCTGAGATACACCGGTTCCGGTGCGACTGCGAGGTCCAACCGGAAGACCAGCGCCGCGAGTCCGCCCAGTGCCAGCGCGAACAAGGCGTGCCACAGGTAGATGATGCCGATGACCTTGTGGTCCGTCGTGTAGAGCCAGTATCGCCACCCTGTGAAACCGTGTCCGTCGTGTCCCTGTTCGTGCCCACCACCGTGTTCTGTCGTTCGTTCGAGACTCATCGTACAGTCACCTCCCGCCGAGACGCGTCGCAGCGCGTCGCGTCATTCATCGTGTTCATCCTCCATCTCGTCGCCGCCCATCTCACCGCCCTCCATGCCGTGGCCGCCTGCGCGGCCAGCGTGGACGAATCCACGGAGTTCTTCGACCTGATGCATCAGAGCTTCGCCGTGGAGTGGGTCCTGTTCTACGAGGCGTGAGAGGTCGGCCGTCATCGCCGGGTCCCACCCGACCGGGTCTTCTCCCATCGTCCCGTCTTCGCCCCAGATTTCCCCGACGACGACGGCCCCGGCCATCTTGAACATGTGGTGGTTCTGGCAGTAGTAGACGTAGACGCCCTTCTGTTGGAACTGGACGCCGAATCCTCCCTCTTGACCGACGAGGCCGACCATCTTCCGGTTGAACCGTTCGTCGATAGTCGGGTCACCACTGCCGTGTGTTCCTGCTCGATACCCCGAATCGAAGTGGGGAGCACCCTCCGGGATGAGACTCGTGAACAGACCGTCCGCACCGAACGACGTGACGGTGTGCGTCCGGCGCTCGGAGAACCCCGCTTCGTTGTAGTGTTCCCAGAACACTCGCTGTCCGGGTTCGACCCAGACGACGTGCGGCATGAAGTGGTAGTTGTCCGAGTCGTCTGTCGGTGCAATCGTGCTGACCGTCACCGCCTCCATCTCCATGTGCTCTCCGCTCGGCATCTCCATCTCTATCTGACTGGGCGATGCGGGGTACGACCCATCCGCTGGCGCACCCTTGGTCATCTGCAATCCCTCTCGGCCCATCACGTAGGACATCGACGCGTCGGTGCTCCCGGCCGTCATCGCACACCCTGAGAGTGCTGCCACCCCCAGCGCACTGGTGGCCCCGCAGAGTTCGAGGAACCGACGCCTCCCGTATCGAGTCTTACGCACCGAACCACCCACGTGCCATGGTAGAGGGTAACAAATGGCGTGGGAAAAGTATAGAACACCTACCACAGCTTCGCAATTAGTGAGACTGGCAGAACCAGTCAGAACAGGCACCTCACCGAATGGTGAGGTTAGCCTGCTGTCTGTCGATTGCCGACTCGTCGGCACGACTGACACCCTGGAGGTACTCCTCACCAAATCTCGTGATTTGATACTTCCCACGGCCGACGCGCTCGACGAGTCCGTGGTCGGTGAGTTCGGTCAATCGACGGTTCACCTCGCCCCTGCTCCGACCGATGTTGTGGGCGACGATGGACGGTGTGAGGACGAGGTCCGACGACCGGAACACCTCGAGTATCTCGTCGTCCATCGGGACCATCCACTCGTCCGGTTGCCGAAGCTTATCGGGGTCACGAAACAGGAGTTCGGCCCACGCTCGTTCGGTTACGTCACGGTGAACCTGGACGTACAGGCCGAACACGACGAGCATCGCTGCGAGTCCGTGGACGAAGTGGGCCACGTCGGGGCGGAACAGGTCAGCCAGCGGTCCACCGACCGAAAAGAGGAGGAACCCGCCGACGATGAACTGGATTGACCGCCGGTAGCCGACGGCGGGCAGTTGCGCGTACACGAGGTAGGCGAGTCCGGCGAGTGAGACCAGTCCCATCGAGAGGTTGTAGAGATGGAGTGCGCCGTCTATCATTGGTCAGTCCCCTCCACGGCGACGGTTCGAAGTCGGTGTTGGCTCAGGACCATCATCCAGATGAACACCGCCACACCGGTGAAGACCAGACTCTTGAACAACTGGACGAGCACCGGTTGTGTCGGGAACACGAGGATGAACACGTGATAGAACGTGAACACACCCATCACGAACGAGAGGGCGAAGATGGCCCGTCCGAACGGTGAGCGATGAAGTGACTCCCACATGAGGAGCGACAGTATGGCAGCAGCGGTCCCACTCACGAGTGAGAACACCACTGTAAGTGTGTAGAGTGACTCCCCCTCCATGTGAAAAAGTAGCATCCGAACGCGTATATCTGTTATTCGGTGCAGACTGTATCTGTCTGAAACTGATACGTCTGCAGGAGACGACGGCGAACGACTGTCTGTCGCCCGAGTAGAATTATTACAGGAGCACGCCGATATCTTGGTAGGTGAGAACATTGCACAAAGTAGATACGGGACGAGTAAACTCGTCCACACTCGGCGTCACACTCGTCGTCGTCGGTGTCGTCTCGCTCCTCACGCTTCGGTTCTGGGCGAGTCCGGTCGTCAGCCAACTCGTCGGCCGCGAGCGCGTCAGCGTCGTCGCGTTCCTCGGCATTCCACTGTTCTTACTCCTCGTGGGTGCCGGCATCGCCCTGTTCGTCTGGGGGCCGGACGCGACGACGGAGTGACCGTCTCGTTCGTCACCGATGACTGTCGAACACGCAGTCGTCGCACCGAACCCGGTTCTCTCGGTGGTCATCCCATCGGTTCCTGCGCACGACCACAGTCGCACCGTCGAACACTTGCGGTCGCAGACGTTCACCGACCCGTACGAAGTTCTCGTCGTCGACGACGCCTCACTCGACCGGTCGGCCGCCCGGAACCGTGGTCTCGAATCGGCCGCAGCGGACGTCGTCGCGCTCACTGACGACGATACTGCGCCACCGCCGGAGTGGTTGGCGACTATCCATCGAGCGTTCGCGAACGACCCGGACCTCGTCTGCCTCGAAGGACCAGTCTACGGTGGCTGTCGAAGCGACGTTCCTCGCCACTACGTCGGGTGTAATCTCGCGGTGCGTCGAGCGGACGCACTCGCCGTAGGTGGGTTCAAAAGCGAGTTTTCAGAGTGGCGCGAAGACGTCGAGTTCGGATGGCGGATGGAACGCGACGCCGACGGCACCTGTCGGTTCGACCCCGCGATGCGGATGTGTCATCCATCAGTCCCTCGAACGGCCTTCGACGCCACCCTCGAACACGAACTCAAGACGTCGTATCCCCACCGATACGCGACTATCATGAACGCATCTGTCCGGAAACGACTGTATCGGCGGTGTCGTTCGGCCGGTCTCACCCAACCGATTCACCGTCTCCTCAACGCACTCGGCTATCGCCGTTCGGTCGGCGACTGACGACGCTCGAAGCGCGTCGGGAAGACCAGGAAAACAGCGTTATTCGACGACCACAGTACCGACCATCTCCGAACTCTCGTGGGGGATGCAGTAGTACTCGTAGGTACCGGGCACCTCGAAGGTGTGGTCGTACGTCTCTCCGGGACCGAACAACCCGCCGGTCACGTCGTTCCGGGCAGCACGTTCCGTGTCGAATCCGCCGCTCGCGAAGTACGCGGCGTCGGCGGGTATCTCGTCTTCGTACGCCGTCACTGTGTGGCCGACGCTGCTGTCGTTGACCCACCGGACCGTCGTGCCGGCGCTGACGGTGACGCGCTTCGGGTCGAACTCGAAGCTGTCGTTCATCGAGACGCGTCTCGTCCCACCGGACCCACCGGCGGACGAACACCCCGCAGAGAGCGTGGCGAGGGCCGTCACGCCGCCGAGTCGGAGGAGTTGTCGTCGGTTCATACCGTGTGGGAGAGGCCGTGGGGATTAGAGTGCGACGAAGAGGTCGGTGACGTACATCACGACGAGACCAACGAGGAACGTCACGAGGTTCAACGCCGACCCGACCCGTCCGTTGCGACTGACCATCCCGCGCAGTTCCCAGATGACCTGCAGAATCGCACCCACGCCGACGGCGAGGAAGAGCGCGCCGAGCGTCGGTGAGAAGGCCAGACTACCGAGCCAGCCACCGAGGATGACCGGTGCACCGGCGATGACACCGAGGGCAAAGAAGTGCCAGATACTCGGGCGTTCGCCGCGAGCGACGGGGGCGACGACTGCCGGGCCTTCGGTCACGTTGTGTAACATGAACCCGATGACGAGGAACGCGCCGAGCGAGACGCGCCCGAGTGCGAACGAACTCCCGATAGCGAGCCCCTCTGCGAGGTTGTGCAGGCCGATACCGAGTGCAACGAGATAGGCGACCCAGAGGCCGCTCTGAGCGCGTGCGTCACCTGCCGCTGCACGGCCCTCGCGCCACGCACTGACCGCTTGTACCGTGAGCAGTGCACCGAGGATACCGAGGACGACGAGTGCGGGCCCTTCGAACGCACCGGGGACCTGTTCACCGAGTTCGAACGCCTCGAAGCCTGCGTCGACGGCGAGGAAGGCGAGGATACCCGCCGAGAAGGCGAGAATCGCGTGTAACCACCTGTCGCTCATCGTCTGCAGGAACGGGAACCACAGCATCCCGAGCGCCACGGGGATGACGCCGACGAAGAGGCCGATGACGACCATCGTCACCAGCAGGTCCGTCGTCAATCCGGGTGACTCACTCGGCGCGACGATAGTGTGGTGGACCGTGCTCCCGTCGGAGAGCATCAACGCGACGTCGAGGTCCCACCCCGGGTTCCAGTGGTACGGAACGACCACCTGTGCCGTCTCGCGGGGAGCGAGCGTGTTGTCACCGCCCGCGCCCGTCACCTCGAAGTCCCAGTACGCGTCCGCGACGAGCACCTGCGAGATGGTCACCTCGTCGGGACCGTTGTTCGTGACGTGGACGACGACGGTTTCGTCGCTCGGAAGCGTCGTGTGCGTTATCGTCAGGTCGGGGAGTGGTTCGCCACCCGTGTCGAGAGACGCGAGTGGGGTCGCTGCAAAGAACCCACCCGCGATGAGTCCGAGGAGGACGAGTGGGAGGAGTGCGGCCACCCATCGGGGAAGTCCCAGTGGGTGTTCGGTCTGGTTCACGTTCGTCCCGCCGTCTGTTGGTTTACTCATTTAGACCACCTCGAAGAAGCTCATCCAACCAAGTTCGGCGAACTCCGACTGGTGGGCGTGGAACATGTACAGGCCCGGGTCGTGGTTGGAGTAGTCCAGTTCGATGATACCGCGCTGTGCCTGACACTGCATGATCGTATCGACAGTCTTCGACGTCGGCCTGAGCGTCGTCCCGTGGTCGTAGTAGTCGAAGAACTGCGAGTGGGTGTGGAACGAGTTGATGAGGTCGAACTCGATGGCGTTGACGAGGTAGACCCGATGTCGTTGGTTCTTGTCCAACTGGATGGGTCGCTTCGTCTCGCCGGCCTGCCAGTTGCCCTGCCCGTCGGTCTGACCGACTCCGTAGGCGAACGCTCGCGTGTTGACGGCGTACACCTCGTTGTCGCCGTCGAAGTTGGTGTCGAATCCGTTCATCACCATCACCATCTCGTTGACGGCGTCGTTCTCGGGGGACTCGTGGTTCCGACTCTTGGCTTCCGCGACGAGTTCCGCGCGGAGTTCGTCGGTTATCTGTGACCGGTGGAACTCGCAGTACTCTTCGGGGCGCTCTGCGACGCGTTCTGGGTCCGGGTCGACGATGATTGCGCCGTAGAGTCCGCGGTGGATGTGCTCTTTCAGCGGGAGCGAGTGGCAGTGATAGAAGTGCGTGCCCGCGGGTTGGGCAATCCACTCGTAGGTGAACGATTCGCCCGTCTCGAGGACGCCCGGCCCGTTGGTCGGGGTGCCGTCCATGTTGGGGTTGAGGTTCCGCAGGTGTGGGTGGATGGTGTGCGCGTGGCGGCCGAGGTTCGTGAACTTCACCCGGACGAGGTCACCTTCCACCGCCCGGAGCGTCGGCCCGGGAACCTGCCCGTTGTACGCCCACGCCGGGAACTCGATGCCCGGTGCGATGGTCACCGTGGTGTCGACGGCCGTCAGTTCGAACTCTCGAACCGTCCGTCCGTCCTCTTCGTAGACGTCCTGCGGGACGTTCTCCTGTTCACCCCGACCCGTGTTGAACTGAGAGAGAAACTCGTGTGGGTCGAAATCCGTGTCTTCGTACTCGCCGACAGCACCGAACTTTCCGTGTGTGCTGTCGCCGTGTGACCCCGCGCTATGGGAGTCGCCATCTGCTCGGCCAACACCGGCGAGTGCCGCACTCCCAGCGAGTCCGAGGCCACCGAGAACTGAGCGTCGGCTGACTTTGAAATCGGTGTCCAGTGAGTCGACCAACTGGGTCTCCAGTCGTTCGGAGAGTTCCTTGGCCCGTGCGTAGTCTAACGATGGCACGAGTGACACCTCACGGCAGTCCCGTGAACACTCGACTCGATTCCCGTCGAGGAGCGACTCGACAGCGTCCAGTGTTGAGTGTCACGGTGATTACCCGATATATTTTGGGCCTTCATAATAGTAAGTTAGACGGGTCTAAATAAAAGGTTTGTCAAGCTAGTGAATTGCGTGCGTGGTGCAAAACACTCTGTCCGGATTCGATAATCTACGACGTTGTGGACACTCTCAGTTGATAGACGATGCCCCAAATCAGGGGTTAGACAGGCAGAGACAGGCTAAAAACAAGATATTGCGAATTTCACATGAACGATAATTATATATAAATGAATGACAACTGTTTGTCTACAACACGAGTTGGTCCTCCCGATTGTTCGACTGAACCTGCCGTGTTGAGATACATGTCAATGAATAACTCCAACGACAAGCCTGAATCGTCCTCGTCCCCCACACGAACCTCCGTCTCCCGTCGCTCGATACTCGCCATGCTCGGCGTCGGTGGCCTCGGAACCGTGGGTGTACTTCCGCGAGTGGCCAGTGCACACCACCCGGATGCCGTCACCGACGACCCCACCGAATCGGACGAACACGAGGGGCACCGTGGTCTGACCGGCCACGGCGCGCCGGACCCGAGCGAACCCCTCGAGGAACACGACGCCGCAGTCTCGGACGTCGTCAGCGACGGGCCGTCCGCAGACGTGGTGAAGAATCTCGCACTCGCGGGACGCGGTGAACGCCTGCTCCCAAACGGAACCACGGACGTGTGGGCGCACGAAGGGTATGCCTACGTCGGGACGTTCAACACGCCCTGTGGCACGGGTGCTGGGTACGTCGATGGCGGCGAAGTCAGCCTTCAGGAAGACCTGCTGGGTCCGGGCATCGCCGTCTTCGACGTCCACAATCCCAACAAGCCAGAGTACGTCGGCAGCATCCCCTCGGTCGCAGGCAGTCGCACCAACGACGTGAAAGTCGCGAACATGAACTCCGGGCAGGTTCTCGCGCACTCCAACGAGGCCTGTGACGGCGGGCCGGGTGGCTTCGAACTCTACAACGTCGACGACCCGACGGCACCCCAGCACCTCGCCAGCGTCCAGACTGACGACCCGAACGCGTTCTTGCGAACAGCGCTCGGCTTCGTCGACTTCGGCGTCCACAACCTCTGGTTCTTCACGCAAGGAGCGAACGACTACATCGCCGCAGTCGTCGAGAGCGAGTTCGGCAACTTCCAGATATACGACATCACGGACCCGTCCAACCCGCAGTTCGTGAGCGCGTGGGGTGCGGAAAGTCTGTTCGACCCCAACGTCGACTGGTTCTCCCTCGGTGCAGACGAATTCGCCCAGATTCTCGAGGCAGACGCCTACCTGTTCGGTGGCTTCGGGTCCTCACAGAACCGCTTCCTACACGACGTGACCGTCAACGAGGAGGGAACTCGCGCCTATCTCGCCAACTGGGACGCCGGTCTAGTCCTCCTCGACATCTCGGACCCGGCGAACCCGACGCTCGTCTCGCAGGCAATCGACCCGAATGCAGGCGACGGCGAAGTCAACAGTCACCAGGCGTTCCCGAACGAAGACGGCAGCGTCGTCGTCGAAACCGAAGAGGACTTCGACCCGTTCGAACTCACGTTCGAGATTACGAGCGGAGCCAACGCGGGCGAGTACCCCGTCGCAGAGGGTGCAATCACGGAACCCATCGTCGACCTTCCCGACGGCACGATGAGTGGGCCAACGACGTACGTCGGCCTCGGGTGCGAGGCGGGCAGCGTTCCTCCCGCACCGTCCCCAGACCACATCGCGGTCATCCAGCGTGGCGATTGCACCTTCACCTCGAAGGCCCAGAACGCACTCGACGCTGGCTACGCGGGTATCGTCGTCTTCAACGACGCCGCCCGTGGTGACGCACTCGTGACGATGGGAGGGGACCCAGTCGACATCCCCGGTGTGTTCGTCGGCCACTCGACTGGACTGGCAATCCTCGGCGTGAACGACGTTTCAGAGGTCATCCCCGGGGCCAGTGGTGCCCCCGTCGAGGTGGTAAGTGGCTACGGTCGCTGGGGCAACGTCCGTATCTGGGACTACTCCGACGAATCGAACCCCCAACTCCGCAGCGAGTTCGACACGGTGTGCAGCGCCAACCCCGGCGACCCGAGTTGCGACCCACGTGGAACCTACTCGGTCCACAACATCATCGTCGAAGACGACATGGTGTACATCTCGTGGTACTCCGACGGCGTCCTCATCCTCGACATCTCGGACCCGGCCAACCCCGTCGAAGTCGCCCGGTACAGTCCCAGTGGACAAGACTTCGAAGACCAGAACGGCGGTATCCAAGACGTCTGGGGCATCGACAAAGAGAAGAACAGTCCGTGGATTTACGCCTCCGACCGCAACGGTGGTCTGTACGTCCTCAAGGAACTCGGTTCCGGGTCGGAAAACCGTAACCGCTAACGAGCGAGACAGCTCCGTGACCTGAGCACGGAGACCGAAACGCGCGAAGGCGACTCTCCTCGTCTTCGCTCACCCGTCGAACGAGATGGGACCGATTCTCACGTTGCTGCTTCAGAGCGGACAGTGAAACGACTGCGGCCCACAAAAATGAGAGACTGTGTTCGGCGGCGCTATGCTGCGGGTTCGATATTCTGATTCACGTGGAAGAAGTTCTCCGGGTCGTATTTCGCCTTGACCTTCTGTAATCGCTCGAAGTTGTCGCCGTAGGTGGCGCGAATCCGGTCTTCTCCTTCTTCCATCATGAAGTTGATGTACGACCCACCGAACGTGTGGGGGTGGACTGCCTCCCAGTAGCCATCGGCCCAGTCGGTAATCTCGTCGGCCTTCGCCGGGTCGGGGTCGACGCCGACGATGACCATCGACCAGTTGGCGTCGCGGGCAGACCACGCAGTCTCGTCGGCGTCCACGTCGTGGACCGCACCGTCGATTGGGTAGAGGTGCATCCCTGACTTTGGTGTCGGCACTTCTGCGAACCGTTCGTGAGCCTCGATGGCGTCGTCGCTCAGTTCGCGCACGAAGTCACCTTTCCAGTACCACTGGTCGCCCTCTGGGTAGAGGCCGTCGAACATCCCCTGTAATGCTGGATACGGCATCTCGCCGACGTGCTCGAACAGCGGTTCGGCCACGTCGCGGGCCGATTGGAGCATCGACTCCGCCTGCTCGTCGTCTCCCGTGCAGCACCACAGCAGTCCGCAGACCTTCTCGCCGTGAAGCTCCGGTGGGAACGGGTCACCCGGCACTTCGGCGACGAGATAGAAGGCGTACACGTCTCTCGGAGCCGCTGTTATCCAATCGCGGTACCACTGCATGGTCGTCTCTAGCTCCGACAGCGGCCAGAACATCGGTCCGGCGATGACCGTGTCGACCGGGTGTAACTGGAATTCGAACGAGGTGACGACACCGAAGTTGCCGCCACCGCCCCGAATCGCCCAGAACAGGTCTTCGTTCTCGTCTTCGCTCGCGCGAACCATCCGCCCGTCGGCCAACACCACGTCCGCGCCGACCAGATTGTCGATGGTCAGTCCGTACTTGCGGGTCAGATAGCCGTGTCCGCCACCGAGCGTCAGTCCCCCGACGCCAGTCGTCGAGATGATTCCACTGACCGTTGCCATCCCGAACGCGTGGGTGGCGTGGTCGACGTCACCCCACGTGCAACCTGCTTCGACAGAAACCGTCTGCTTGTCCGTGTCGACTCGGATACCGTTCATCTCCGAGAGGTCGATGACCAGTCCGTCGTCCACCAACGAGAGTCCCGGCCCGTTGTGGCCGCCACTCCGAATTCCCGTCTCGAGTCCGCTCTCGCGGGCGTAGTTGACCGCCGCGATGACGTCCGCGACGTCCGTACACTTGGCGATGAGTTGCGGACGCTTGTCTATCATCGCATTGAATATCGCTCGTTCGTCGTCGAACTCCGGGTCACCTGGTCGAATCAGGTTGCCCCGGAACGAATCCCGGAGTTCGCCAGTTATCGTTGCATCGTCTCTTGCTGTAGCCATTGTTTTCCTCACGCGCACTCTGCATCACTTGTATTGTGCCCGAATGCGGAACGTGCGCAGGAGATAGTACACCGTGCAGTGCGTTATTTGTTCCCATATTGCACTGATTCCCATGGGTTCTTTGGTGTTGATACGAAAATAGCCAGAAAAAATTGATATCTTCGTTTCGAGAATGTCGTCCACTGAGCCACGGTTCGCTGGATTCGGGTGCCGTTCGGGTACGTCGTCGCCGACGTCTCACGCGCTGGCGAGCGTCCGTATCCACCCCTCTCCCTCCTCGATTCGAATCCCGTGGAACCCTGCGTCGTCGACGAGCGAACGAATCTCTCCGGGAAGATACGTCTCGAAATACCGGCCGTCGGTGTCGTATCCGCTCTCCTCGCCACGCTTCACGGAGAGGGAGACGACGCCGTCGTCGCCGAGGACACGCCCGAACTCCCGGAGTGTGTCGGGAGCATCACGTCGTGGGACGTGGAGAAACGACGCGCACGCCCAGACGCCGTCGAACGCGCCGTCTCGAAACGGCAACTGTCGCATATCCCCTCTGACGAATCGCGCGTCGGGGACGTTCTCTCGTGCGACGGCCACGAACGACGGCGTGAGGTCGAATCCGACCACGTCGAGTCCGGCGTCGGAAAACGTCGCCGAGTCGACGCCGGGGCCACACCCCACGTCCAGTACCCGTGGCCCAGAGAGTGCCTCGGAGAAGTCGTCGCCGAACCGCGCGGCAATCGACTCGGAGAGATACTTGTCGACGAACGCGTCTGCATCACTCTCGTACACCGCTGTCGTACGAGACACTTCGTCCATGAGCCACGGTTCACGTGGCTTTGGTGTCAGTCTTTCTACACGGGGCCGGACCACAATCGCGACGAGTTGCTCCCTGATTCGAACCGCCATAGTCGGATAGAATTCACTGCTCGCGTATGCTCGTAGCAGAATTCATGGGCCCTATGGGGTTCGAACCACCTGAACTTCGCTCGCTGACGCTCGCTCGCTCCGTAATTCGAACCACCTAGAGGGAATGTTCGGCCTTCGCTGTCGCTCAGGCACTCACATGGGCCCTATGGGGGAGCATCCAGATTGTCCCGCCTTGTCAGCCACCAGTTGATAGGCGATTCAAGTCCTAAAACGGCCGTTTGGAAATTCGTCTCCTGTCGTTGTTCCGCGAAGTGACCATGACCAACAACCTCGAACCCTTGGAACCTGCGGCAGCGAAACGGATGTACCTCGATGCTCGCAGTCAGGAGCTATCAGACGCAACGCTCCAATCACACCACTACCGACTCAAACAGTTCGTCCAGTGGTGCGAAGACGAAGCGATCGACAATATGAACACGTTCTCCGGGAGGGACATCCACCGATATCGTATCAAACGACGTAACGAAGACGGCCTTTCGAATGCCTCGATGCGAGGTCAATTGGCGACTCTTCGTGTGTTTCTCCGGTTCTGTGCGAGCATCGATGCGGTCGAACCCGGCCTTGACGAGAAGATACTGCTCCCAACGACTACGTCAGAAGATGCCCGGACAGAATCGTTGAGCTCAGAGCGTGCCTGGCAGATTCTCGCTCATCTCGAGAAGTACCACTACGCACGCTTAGAACACGTACTACTGGAGGTCCTCTGGCACACTGGGTTGCGAATTGGTGCTGCTGTCAGTCTGGATGTCGACGATTACGATTCAGAGGAGCGGTTTTTCCAACTTGTTCACAGACCCGAGCGGGGGACATCTCTGAAGAACGGCAAGGAGAGTGAACGCTATATTGCATTGAGTGAACGTGTTTGCAGAGTTCTGGATGACTGGCTCAAGGTCAACCATCCAAGGACGATAGACGAGTATGGTCGAAAGCCGCTCTTCGCAACTAGTCAAAGTCGGCTAAGTCGGAATAGGGGCCGGACAATCTCGTATCAGTACACCCGGCCCTGTGTGTACGACTCGATGTGTCCACACGACCGAGACATCGACGAGTGTGATGCGCGACCTTCACCACGAGCATACGCGTGTCCGTCCTCACTCAGCCCCCACCCAGTTCGCCGTGGGGCGATTACCTACTACCTCCAGCAGGACACACCAGAGCGGGTCGTGAGCGATAGGATGGACGTCGGAACAGATGTGCTCGACCGGCATTACGACCAACGAACAGAGCGGGAAAAACTCAGGCAACGGAGGCGGTATCTGCCAGAAGATGAGCGAGAGTAGATTTCGTGCTGACGTTTAGAATTGACTACTGTTGGCTCTGTTGAACCTCTCTGTTTCTGGCAATTTATTGAGGCCGTTCTGAATGTAGGGAACGTTCCACGGTTGGTTGTTGGGCCCCGGTAATCAAGCCGATATAGAATAAAGGCCCCAGTTGGGGGTCTTTTTATATACTTTGGGACCCAAAAGCCACTTAATGACCAGGAAAAGCTTAAAATTGTCAGAAGACGCCTTCCAGCGATTCCAGCGGTTCAAGCATAAGAATGAGTCTTGGAATGGATTTGTTCATCGCGTCTGTAACTTGTTGGAAAGTAACCCTGACCAACGTGCTAGCCAGCCAACCATGTCATCAAGCGTTGAGACACCGAGCCGCGGAGAAAATGCCACAATTCGCTTCCAATGCTTCGAAACTGATTCCGGAGACTACAGTGTACAAGCCCGTGTCGAACGGTCTGTTGGCTCATCGGGGGTCGAGCTTGACCTCTTATATGTCAAGAGTACTGGATTGAAGCTCGGGGAGACTGAAGGACGTAAAATGTTGGAAGAGTATTTAGCTAAAAAGCCAGAGGGCGAGAAGTCGGCTTTAGTCTACCTCACCAGCGACTATCCAACTGAAGAGTTTGAGGCGGACGTTAGGCTATGGTTCGCCGAAGATACCGAATCCGATAGGCTGGTAGTACAACGAGTTGAGTTCTCCGACGTGACGAGACTTGACGAAGACAAAAAGTAGATCACTCTGATTTGGTCGCTTCAACCTAGATTAGACTCAGTAACAATACTGAACACATCTTCGATATTCGGCAAGTTTCTTCTAACAACTACTCAGAAGGTTGTTTGTGATCGGGCTGAATACAATAGCGTTTAGCGCAGGGCGTTATACCGTGAGTCTCACGCATAAATTTGGCCTTCAACAAGTTTTTGTTCACAACCAAGCCCCTCGCGTAGTGCACGGCCGACTGCAAACGCCGCACATACACTGTCCAATGCGTCATCGGATTGGATGGCTTTCTCGACGAGGTCTTCTTCAATAGACAGTTTCTCGTGGGACTGCAACCCTTCGGCGTTCACTCGTCGACGCCTTTGTGATTGTTCGCTATTGTCCTTGTACCCAATCCGGTAGAGCCGTTCAGCTCCAAATGTAGCCGCTGGATAGACCTCAAGAACTGATGGTTTCGTCACGTCACGACTCTGCATTGGTAACACTCGCACTGCATCATCGGTAACGAGAGGATATAGAACATCGCGTAATCCATAGAATACCTGATATCGTACTTGTGGACTTATAGGGGATTGACCTCCGAATCGGAAATCGGTCTCGCGCCTCGGTTCACCTTCTGATTTATATGGACCAGGATATGCATCTATATCCTGATCGGAGAACCTGTTAGCAAACTCTTCGAGAAATTCTTTCCAATTTTCGGCCGAGACGGATGATTGAGAGAGGCTAAACGGAAAGTCTAGACCAACCACAGCATTATTTGATTGACGAATTAATTCGCGAAGTTCGGTGAGAACATCGCTTCTGTGTGTGCCTGAAAATAGTTCAGCCACAGCACTCACGTCCTGAATATGGAGAAGTTGATTCGGGGTGTCTGTCAAGGATGCTTCTGTAATCCATATCTTCTGGCCTGGATATTTGCTCCCACTAAAATCGATCCCGTAGACCTTGGTAGACATGTCTGCAATTCCATTACAGGTGTTATCTTTCTACCGCAGGAATATTGTGCTGCATACACCCTCTCTGAGTGTATAGGCATTAGTGACTGATTGTGATACTGGTTCCACAATTACTGAATTATACGGTCTGATGCCGTCTACAGAAATTTAATGGCGTTGTGGAACTAACAACAGTTATATTGGTGACATAGATGGGTGAAGAAGACACCAACCAAGATAGTGTTGATCCAAACAGCTTCCGTGGGGACGAGAAAGTTGATTCAGCCCTTGAGCTTCGAAATGCGTTTTCGGAGGCAATCACTCACCACGGATTCCCAGATACGCTTGTGTTGAGTCGTGAACGGGCAGACGATGTGTTCCATGAGCGGCGTATTCGGATCATGGATTATCTAAAGACACATCAACCTCAGTCGGTCCGTGCCCTCGCGAAAGAGTTGGACGTCGATAAAGGAGTCATCAGTCGTGACTTACAGAAACTTCTCGAATTGGATATCGTTGAGTTCGACCACGATGGACGAAGCAAGTCTCCTCGACTGAAACATCAGCATGTTATTGTCGAGCCAATCTACTGAGATGGTCCCTCAATGCTCTGATTACGCTATGAGGATTCAGCCTGCATGGTACTCTTCGTATGTCGATTGGATTTCCCGCTGGAATGACTTTATCCACTCAGAGTACTCTTGAGTATCGTCTGTAACCTCCCGAATGAACTTCTTCGGGGTAGACTCTGGCTCTTGGATTCGATTTAGGACAGATACAAATTCATCGAGTCTTGAAGTCATCCCCTCACGGCGAGACTCGCTCAGTGCCTCGTCAACTATCGAGCCGTTGGGGATCTCCCCTTTCAAGTGGGCAACTTCCCCAGACCACGTGCTCGCTTTCTCTCGATCAAGTCGATAAACGATGTAAGCAATATCTATATAATGTCGAATGAAGATGCGTGTTATTCCGTCTACTTCGTGCTCAGCACTTTTTTTACAGATTTCTTTCCAACCATCTCTGAGACCAGTCATCAGAATCGGCCACTCGTCATTACGTTCGATATATCTGAAGATATTGAGCGTCGTCTCTATCGAATATCTTCTCAGGTAGAAGATTACATTGGTGACGTTGTTAGATGATTCAGGATTGTTTCGAGAGCTCCAGTCAATGGTACAATCTGTGAGATATTCACCATAGTGTTGGAGATAGAGATCAAGCCCAATCGCGATACCTCGGTCGTAAAAATCTCTGAGGTGGTGTCTGTATGTCCATTTGTCATAGTCCTTAATCAACCAAACTCGGATTCTGCCTCTATACATTGAGAGAATCGAGGAAACCATATGTGGTGCTGGTTTTTCCAAGGCTTCCACGAGAAGAGTTCGGCATGAATCGAGAACCGCCACACGGAGTCGATGGCCTTCTTGATTGTCCTGTGTATCTTGAAAGGTACTAGTTAAACCACTCACTGCTTGGGAAGCGATATAGGCACGATGAGAACTGATACCAGCTTGGCCAATATCGCTAATTGTCTTAATTGCATCCTCCGCTAAATCAATCTCTTCCGATGACGTTGCTTCCTTTGCCGTTCTGGGGAGGTATTCTTCAAGTGGTGTTCGAAAATACTTGTGTGATAAATCGTCCTTGGTTGACCAGAGGTTCCCTCTGGCTGCCTCTTGTTCGATAATCCGGACTGAAATGCGGTTTGTATACCGAATCCCATTCTTGGCAGTTGCCCACTCGTGCCGGGACAAGGCAGACATGACGAGTTCGTGTAGCTCGTGAAGCGGATGCTGGTCAAATGAGTCGACGCTTTTCGAAACTGCTTCCCGAAAATCCTCAACAGACACACTCTCTTCGTATGCTTCTAGGATCCCTTCTGGGGTGCTCCTTGCAAGAATCGAATTGACGTGCCGGTTGAGAGTCACTCCGGATGCTAGAGCCAATCCTGCTGCGATGGAGATCCCAGAGATTGTATATTGAGAAGGAATGGTTGGAAGATTGAACAGCAAAAATAAATCGAAAGCCACAGACGCGAATAGCAGAACGAGCGTGGCTTGAAATGCTGCTGACGAAGTAATCAGCTTCGTCATCCTTGCAGAGTATCTGTTTGCGATTAGTTGAACGCCGAGTATACTCACAGAGAATACAATCGCTAATAGGCTAGCCTGTGCGGTTGCAAGCGTAGACAGCACTTGGTTCGCGTTCGACACATCATACTCAAGTGGAGCTACCAAAAAGAAGAGAGCCCCAATTACACCCACGATAACGAGACGCCACTCCCAAACAGAATACGACTGAACAATCCGCAGGAACCACTTCCAGTCTTGATCTTGTACCCGCATTGTTATTCTCACGAGACTGTGGGTATATTAATTCGCTCCCGGTTTGGGATGCCAATTACTTCGCGTCGGTGACTTTTTGACCTGTCATTGTGACTGCCGATTATGTCACTTCAGCAAATCAAATCTGATGATATTGCGACGTGGGATTCTCTTGAGGACGTCGCAGAGTCGCTGAAGAAGCGGGGCCTCCAACCGGAGCCAAGTCTCGGAGAGGACAACGAGCTCGTCCTTCGTCTCACCGACGACGACGAGTTTATGGTACTCATCGAAGCACCGCCTGGAGAGACCGCGGCGTCGTTCAAGTCCCGAACGAACGTCAACACTCACACGGGGATGGTGGCTACCGACGACTTTGAGGAGTTTACTTTCATCACCCGAATCCGGACGTGGGACGCACACGGCCGGACGAAGTACCAGCAACTTTCGTTCTCGAAAGAACAGATGACGAGTGAGACTGGAGAGAAGAACACGATCCTCCAGAAGCTCAACGATATCGAATTCAACAAGCCCGAGACGATTTTCGACTCTCTCTACGATACGAAACAGGTCGTCAAGGACTTCTACGAGGACTTCGAGGAGCTCCGGACCGAACTCGTGCAGGAAGTCGCCGGTGTCCCCGACGACCGTGGCGACGCCAAACAGCGGTACGTGCAGATTACGCTCGACCGGATGATTTTCCTCTACTTCATCCAGGAGAAGGGCCTGCTTGACCACGACACCGAGTACCTCCACAAGATGCACGAGAAGTTCTCGGAGGATGGCGACGTCTACGAGGAGTTCTACGACCCGCTCTTCTTCGATATTCTCGCAGAGGGCAAGAAGGATACAACCTACGGCAACCTCCCGTACCTCAACGGCGGTCTCTTCAGCAAGAACCCTGTTGAGGAAGAATTCGACGGCGCCCGGCTGGGAGAAACCGCCGAAGAGACGGCTACACTCTTCGGAAAGATTCTCTCGTTTCTCTCGGACTGGAACTGGAACGTCGACGAGCGACTTGACATCGTCGACCCGAAGAACCTCTCGCCGGCCATCCTCGGGCACATCTTCGAACAGACGGTCAACCAGAAAGAGATGGGGGCGTACTACACGCCTGAGGAGATTACCGGTTTCATGTCCCGCCGGACGGTTCACCCGTGGCTGCTTGACCGGGTAAACGACGCCCACGGGACGAACTACGAAGCAATCGACGACATCTTCGAGTTAGACGTTTCATCGGTGGGCGGTGATAAGGTCGAAGCGATGGCCGACGGCGGAATAGCACAGACTGTCGACCTTGACGCAGTGAATCAAGAACACGTCAAGACGCTCTACTTCGACGCCCTGAACGAACTTAGAGTAGTCGACCCCGCCGTTGGAAGTGGGGCATTCCTCCTTGCTGCACAAGAAGTGCTGCTCGACGTGTATCTCCAGTGCATCGAGTACTTCCAGGCACTTCGTGACGAGCGACCATGGGAACTTCACGGCGATGTCGAAGAGGAACTAGACGCAATTGATTCCTCTAAGGGGACGCCCACGCTCTATGCGAAGAACCAGATCATCCTCAACAACCTCTATGGAGTCGATATCGACGAGGGAGGTGTCGAAATTTGTAAACTACGACTATGGCTCTCGATGGTGGCCGACATCGAAAACGAGCCGAGTGAGGTCGAACCGTTACCGAACATCGATTTCAACATCCGACAGGGCAACAGCCTTATCGGCCAGATTGACGATGTTGTCGAGACCAACGAAGACGGTAATAGCGACTTGGGTGGGTGGGAGCGTAAAACCCGACTAGAGGACGTGAAGCAAGCAATCAGGAACCACAAGAGTGCCGATACGAGTGCCGAAGCACAGAAGTGGCGGAAAGAAGCAGAGGCCCGTATCGAAGAGCACCGTGGGAGATTCGACAAGATCCTTCGAGGGGAGTTCCAAGATGCAGGCTTCGATGACATCACGGTCGATGAACTTCGAGATTGGTCGCCTTTCCATTGGCCGTTAGAATTCGCGGACGTATTCGAGGAGGGTGGCTTCGACGTGTTCATCGGGAACCCACCGTGGGATATGCTATACGCGAACCGCGACGATTTTTTCATCCGGTACGACGAGCAGTTCCGCGTCTATCCATCTGAGGAGAAGGATGAGGTGATGGAAGACCTCCTCTCTGACCCTGATATTGCACGGGAATGGGAAGCGTATCAGGATTCGATGGAGACCCGAGCAGACTTCTTCACCAAGGGAGACACCTACAAACTCCAGTCTCCGGTGGTCGGTGGTCGAACGATGCCGACCAAGAACGAGTTATCGGCTCTCTTTCTAGAGCGAGTCTTCAGGCTCTCTCGGGACGGTGTGAAAGTGAGTCTGCTCCTCCCCGGTACGATTTTCGGTGGAGTGATGGGCAAAGACCTCCGGACACACCTGCTGGATCACACTGACGTAGAGAATCTCATCGGGTTCGAGAATAAGGGGATTTTCGAAGCCATTGACGACCGCTACCGATTTGCTATTCTAACGTTTGAGTACGGGGGAGTGACTTCCGAGCTCCGCGGCATATTCAACCAACGCGATATGGATATAGTGTATCGTATTGAGGATGAAGCAGCCAGCATCCCACGTGATGTCCTCCTCCGCTACTCTCCAGAGGGTAGAATTTTCCCATCAATCACCTCTCAAATCGAGGTGAGCGTCCTTGAAAAGGTGGTCAATCAGCCCTCGTTAGACGAGGTTATCGAAGACGCGTGGACGGTTGACATGCTCACGAAGGAGTTCGTCGAATCGACCGACAAAGACCGCCTTCAGACGTCACCTGAGAACGCCGACTACCCAATTTATGGGGGTAAGAATATCCATCAGTTCGAGTACGACAACACCCATACACAGAGTTTGGACGGGCCCAAGTACTGGAGTCGTGGAATGTACGACCCTCCGAACAGTGCGCAGTACCGCGTCAGAGAAAAGAAATTCAATCGTGGGCATCTCAAGCGTTCAATATACGACGCTTTCGGAGGCCCGAAGACAAGTCAGTCACAAGTTCAGTTCGTCGATGAGCTCCTCGAAGAGCATCGTGGTCACGGACTCGAAGAAGACGATGTACTCCTCGACAGCACCGAGTACCGAATTGGAATCAGAGACGTTTCTCGGTCACGAGATGAACGAACGATCATCGCCACCGTGCTTCCGAAGGAGGTCATCTGCCTCCACACGATTAACACTTTCAAGCCGTTCGCTATCGAGCCCGAAGAAGAGCATCTCTCGGAGTCACCGCTTCGGTCACCCTACGTACGACGGTTCACCGACCACGAATTGTTCGCGGCCACTGGGCTGCTAAACAGCATCGCGTTCGACTTCCTGATGCGGACAAAGGTCGAGACGCACATCGTAAAGCGCGAACTACTCGAATCGCAGATGCCGCGTCTCACCGAAGGAGACGACTGGTTCCACTACATCTCTGAGCGTGCTGCTCGCCTCAATTGCTACGGCGACGAGTTCGCAGAAATGCGCGAACGCCTCGGTGGTATCGAACCAGCCACAGACGAAGACGAGCGACAACGCCTCCAAGCCGAAATCGACGCCGCCGCCTTCCACGCCTACGGACTTGACCGCAGAGACACCGAGTTCGTTCTTGACGACTTCCACCGAGTCAACAATCCTCGGATGATGACTGAGGAGTACTTTGACCTCGTCTTCGAGAAGTACGACGAACTGTCCGAGACTGGCCCGCAACCGTAACGTCGAATTTACCAATTACTGGCTTACCGTATTGGGCGAAGGACTTGACCTCTCTTCATTCAGGATTGAAGCACACCCCAGCATAGGAGTCGGGCATCAACGTCCCCAGTCTTAGCCAGTTTCGTATCGTATTCTGTCGACCCTTCGATATTCTCGTCAAGGAAGTCCGCCAGTTCTTGCAGGAACTCTTCGACGTCCCACTCTCCGAGTCCCATGTTCTCCTTCCGGAAGGTGGCGCGAAGGATACGGTCCTCATCGGTGTTCTGGAGTTTCACGTCCTTGAGTCGACTTCGGAGGTGAGCCGCCGCCTCTGGGAGTGACGTATGCTCATCTATGGGGTTGGACAGGTCACCACTCGAATTGCTCTTAAGGTGCAGTAGGTAGGAGAGAATCTTCTCTTGCTCTTTTGAATACTCGTCACCGCCACGGTAGATGTCGCCGAGTAGTCCCTCCTTCGCCTCTTCGAGTCGCTGTTCGACCACCGCTTCGATGGACCCGCGTTCGTCGAGGTACTGTTTCTGATTGCGAGTCATTTTCTCGCCGTCAGTGTCAGGGCCAATCTTCAGTGCTCGAATCGCGCTCAAGTCTTTGACCTCTCCGCCGCGTTTCTTTCCATAGAGGGCTCGACGTGTCCGACCGAGTGGAGCGTCTTCTTCGTCGTCGAACCAGAGGTGGGTCATCCCGAAGATGCCCGGTGCGTGGTTGCTCTCAGAGTCCGGGACGTTAGTGTAGAGCAAGTCGCGTTCTTCTGGTGACATCTCGAAGTACTCATCTGCGAACTCGAAGTCTTCGTCGGAGAGGCCGAACTCTTCGTTCAGTTCTTTTTTGAGGAGTAACCGCTCGAAGGCTTCGTCCTCGTTGCTCCCGGCGTTTCGTAAGAGCGGGTTCTTAGAGGTGTCATCGAGTTCGTTGTAGTCGTCGACTTCACGAGAGGCCCGTAAGGTACCTTCAATCTCTTCGAGTTCGAGCTCCCCGATAGTCTTCTCCGTCTGGATGCCAGCTTTCTCCAGAATCTCGTCTTCGTTCGGGTCGAGGATGTTGTTCTCCTTCCCGACGATGAGGGCGATGTCGTTGATCTTCGCCTGAAGTCGCTTGAGGAGTTTGATGGCCGCCTCGATGTCGCCGTCAGGGTAGAAGTTGTGAACGTGCTTGTCGGCGGTCGAACCGATGCGATCTACGCGACCAACTCGCTGCACGATACGCATGGGATTCCACGGCAGGTCGTAATTGACCACGGTGTGGACATCCTGGAGGTTCACACCCTCACTGAGTGTGTCCGTAGCGACAACGTAGGTCAACTCTGAGTCGCCCGTCCGTTCGAGAGTCTCTTTGTAGCCGTATGCTTCGGGCGCGAATCGCCGGATGACTTTCTGCTTGTTCTCGTCGCCGCCTTTGACGACCGCACTGTTCTTCGGCGTCAGTGGCGAATTCGGGTCGTTCAGGAGTGTCCGGTAGACGTAGTCCGCCGTCGCCCGGTACTGTGTGAAGATAAGTACCTTGTCGTCGTACTGGTTCACCACGTCATTGAGCCGATCCATCTTCGGGTCACGGAACTCCAAGAGTCGGAAGACGGCGTCGTAGAAGTCCCGCGTGATGTCCTCGACCTCGGAAAGATCCTGGTCGGGGAAGAGCAAGGGATCGACCTCGTCTTCAGGGACATCTGGAACGTAGCCGATATGCTTTCGGCTGAGCCACTGTCTGACCGTGACTGCGTGGTCGTTGACGTGGGTCGCGTTCTCTGCGACGTCGCCGATAAACAACGTCAGGAAGTGCGCGATGAGAGCGATGTCCTCATGGATTCGCTGTTTGACCTCAGAGACGGTCAAGTCGGCTAACTCGTCTTGTCCACTGCTGTCCCCGCCTCGAAGAGATTCGGCATCGAAGCCGAACTCTTCGAGTGTCTGTGCCAAGTCTTCTGCCGCTTCACCGTCTTGGACGTAGTCGTCGAGTGTGACCGCTGCTTGGTCGTCCTGTATCGTTCGGAGCGTGTCTATCTCTTCGTCGTCTGGAAGTGCCTCTAAGAATCCGAGCAGTGTCTGCTCACTTTGGTAGAGCGTTTCGATACTCTGGACGAACGCGAACGTCGACGATTCGAGTCGTTTGAGCAGATTCAGTTTGTACAGTGCTTTCAGCGTACTCCCTGCCTGTGGGTTCTTGATGGTGATGTGTGGCAGGTGGAGTGCATCCATCACGTCGGGTAACGACTCGTAGACTGGGCGGTACGCCGTCGGAAGCGAGTATTCCTCTTTGTTAACCTCCGGCGGTTTGAAACTCATCTCCAACTCGTCGTCCTTCCGCATCAGCGACTCTTTGACGTGTTTCCGTGTCCGAAGGACCATCACCTCGTTCAGAATCTTCGAGATTTCCTGGGACTCGTGTCGGAGTTTCTCGGTGAGGTCTTCGAGGTCCTCGGGTTCCATCTCTTCTTTCCCGGCGGCGACACGCTTCCGCTGTTCTGCGATGTCGATGTAGCGGTCGAACGAACTGAAGTCCAGATTCGCTTTGTTCCGTATCTCGTTCTTCCCGGTGAACAACCCGATGAGGTTCTTCAGGTCGGTCGCGCTGTTGTTCAGCGGCGTCGCCGTCAGGAGAATCATCGTCTTGTCCCGGAGGAGTCGGAGATTTGCGTGGCGACGAGTTCCTTTGTAGTCGTCGTCATCGTCGGGATTGGGTCGCCACTTCCCGAAGTTACGGAAGCGGTGGGCCTCGTCGATGAGTAGCACGTCGAACTTCTCTCTGAGGGCGTTCACGTCCTCGTAAGAGAGGTTCTGGAACTTGCTGATACTCATGACGTCTATGTGCGTCCCGTCTATCTCCAGCCCGAAGAACGGGTCTCCGTCTTCGTCTGTTGCGTCTTGGAGAAGGTCTTCCCACTGGTCAGTCAGATTCGCAGGGACGATGAGGAGACAGCGTTTCCCGTCTTGGCGGTAGTCGTAGAGCAACTCACTCCCGATGAAGGACTTGCCGAGGCCGACTGAGTCGGAGATGATACAGCCGTTGTATTGGGCGATTTTCTTCGCGGCACTCTCGTAACCAATCGTCTGGAAGTAGTACAGAGGGCTATCTCGGGCACTGATGTTCCCATCGAGCGCGTCGTAGGAGAGCACCTTGTAGAGTTCGAACGGCTCGATGAAGGTTCCAAGATTACCATCGGGTTTCGTACCCTCTTTCCAGTCTTGGTACTTTTCGCTGTTCTCGATGACTTTGACAATTTCCCGTGAGAACTCTTCGGAGTTGGCCCACTGGTTGTCGAACCAATCCTCGAAGGCTTCGACTTTCTGTGGGTCTGAGCTGGTGAGGTTGAGTTCGATGTTGTTTCGATGGCCAGTTTGGGTGAAGTTCGACGACCCAACGATGAGTGCTGGTTCGCGTCTATCTGTCGAGCCTTCCCGCTTGGAAGGGTCGTCAGTCGCAAATCGGAACGACGCTCCTTTGGCGTGGAAGTATCCTTTCTCGGGGTTTCGAATCCGAACGTCGACTAAGCCTTCCTTGATGAAATCTCGAAGCCGGTCGAGCCGGTCCATCTGAGCGTTGTTGAGATCTTCGAGGTCGTCTTTGAGTTGCGTCCGGAACTGTTCGTGTAGACTCTTGCCCTCTTCAATCTCATCAGCAGTCCGAGCGTCTGTCTGCTTTCCCATCAGAATCCGCATCGGAGCATGGCCGAGTGCCTCAGAGTCTAGAAGAGCGTCGAGATCATCCTTAAACAGGTCGAATCCAGAGAGATAGAAGTAGCCTGTCGCAACCCGGACTTCCTCGCTCTCAGAGATTACCTCTTTGAACGTCTCCTCGAGCGTTCGTTCTGAGTTGTCGATGAGAGGGTCAAGATACGGCATCTGTCATCCATTTTCATCTATCATATGTTAACAGTTTGTCCTAGGCCAACGAGTTGTGAGTGAAACGGGTTGCTGCTCGAATCAAAAGAGGTGACTCCGCTACGAAACTGCTCTAGTAGGAACGCCACTTTCCGACGGAGTGCTAACTGTGAAGACTTCGTCCCTGGAGAACCAACTCCCGACCTCTGATTCTACTAACTGACCAACGACCTCCCTAAGACGCTGCAGAATTTGTTCAGACAGAATCTCCTTGAGCATCGGAACTAACTGCTTGAGGTATTCTGTAGAGAGGCCATCGAGGATATCGAAGAGCGTGACACCAGTCACTTCGAGATATCCAACCTCGATGATTGAAGCGATAAATTTCGTCTCACCAATCTCGATGAGGCTTCGGAGAGACCAATGGAGAATGCGTTCTACTCCACCAACACACTTCCAACCACAATACTTGGCGAGCCGGGCAAGCCCAGTCTTCGCTGCGATAGTCCCCGTCGCAGAGAACGCCAACTTATGCTGGGGAGAAAGTGCAAATGTTCCACCGGTCTGGTAGAGGAAATAGGCATCAATGACGAGGACAGTGGTCGCGATTAAGACCCCAACTTTGGCAGCACGGAGCTCAGATTCGTTTGCACTCACTACATTTTGTGCTTGGTCGTGGAGCGTAGCATAGTCGGAAACGACCGCGAGAACGGAGCTCATTCTCGAACCAACACTAATCGCCTGCTTGAGACGTCCTTCAAGAGCACCACTCGGAATTCCGATACCGAGGTCGGCTTGAATCAAATCGAGGATTTGATACAGGCCAGCTTGATTGAAATTCGAAATAATCGTGGCTTCAGACCCAGTGAAATTCGCACCAGGTAATTTCACGATTGCTTGGCTGTATTCCATCACTGGACCAGCATCTACGTCATCTGTCGCTACCGAGTGGAGGAACTGCACCATGCTATCGATGAAGTAACCAAGCGCTTGTTCCTGGTTAGCCGTGATTTGGAGACTCGAACTCTTGTCGTGAAGTGGGTCTTTCTCCACTGGGTTGTAGCCCTTGACAGCCACCTCAGTGCCGTCAGGTATTCCGTCGCCATCAGTATCAGCGTTCGTTGGACTCGTCTGGAGGTATTTGGCTTCCCGAGCATCGCTCAGACCGTCGCCGTCTGTGTCGTTCTTCAACGGGTCTGTTCCATACTCGTTCACTTCTTGTCCATCAGTCAGAGCATCGCCATCCGTGTCAGGGTTTGTTGCGTTGGTACCAAAGGTGTGCTTTTCTGGGCCGTCTTTGAGATCGTCACCGTCGGTATCAGGGTCAAGTGGCTCTGTTGCGAATCGGAGCGTCTCGTTACCATCCAGAAGGCCGTCAGAATCAGTGTCGTTGATAACTGGATCCGTCGGGTAGACCTTCGTCTCGTTCCAATCGTCTAAGCCGTCCGCGTCTGTGTCGGCTAATGTGACGTTGGTCTCACCGTACCACTCAACGCCGTCATTCAACCCATCGTCGTCAATGTCTGGGTCTGAGACGTTCAGTATCTCAGTTCTGACCTCGATGCTGTCGCTTACGTTGTCGAAATCAGTGTCGTTGTTCAGTGGATCACTCCCGTACTGATGAATTTCTGCCCCGTCTAACAGTGAATCGTTGTCAGTGTCATTTTGGATAGGCGAAGTGCCGTGGTCAAATTCGGCACCATCTTTGAGACCATCGTTATCGGTGTCACTGACGTTTACCAAAGTGACCAACATCAACTCGCGGCTATCATTGAGGCCGTCTGAGTCTGTGTCTGCCTTGCGTGGGTTCAGTTTGTCTGAAGTCGCTTCTCGAACGTCGCTCAGAGAGTCGCCATCAGTATCCCACGAGACAAGAGATGTGTTCAGTTCCCACTCTCGCTTGTCAGGTAAGAGGTCGTGGTCAGTGTCACGATTGGTAGCGTTAGAACCTATCTCAAATTCGAGTCCGTCGTCAAGCCCATCGCCATCAGTGTCTGCGTTTACTGGCGAAGTGCTGTTTGTCACCTCGACTAAATCGGAAAGAGAGTCTCCGTCAGTATCAGCCTGTGTAGGGTCAGTTCCGTTGGTTGTTTCTACAAGGTCGTTTATTCCGTCCCCGTCAGAATCCACTGAGCTCGCATTCGTGCCGAGTTCGACTTCTTCGGTATCGTTCAATCCGTCCGCATCTGTATCTGGATTAGTAGCATTTAGAATCGGTGAGGAAATTTCTCGGCCGTCAATAAGCCCGTCGCCATCCGTATCCTGTGCCTGCCAGTCAACACTTTTGGTCCATTCTGCCCCATTTCTGAGCCCATCGTTGTCGGCATCCATAATCGGAACAGCGACGACACTTGGGCTAATCATAGCCAGAACCATGATGACAACCAGCGCGCGGTGTGAGAGTTGCTGGATGGTCTCCCGTTGGACGAATTGTAGATTCGGTGGGACACGGTGGTGGAGGGAGAGGAGTACCTTTCTAAACTTCTCAGTCGTCCCTTTCATTAAGTCAATTATATATCAAAATCTCTGGGTAAATAAGTCTTCTAGGCTATGAGAAGAAGACAGCTGAGACTCGTCTTCTAAGTTGCTACCAGCACGCCCGAACGTACTCAGACCGATCCTGTTTCCGCTTCTGCTCAGTGCGCGGATCGTAGTGTCTTCGAAGAGTTTGGACGGATACATCGAACCGTTCACTCGCAATGTCTGGTCTCAGCCCTTGACTCAGGTGGTGTACAATCGCACCGCGGCGAATGGCGTGTGGGTAGAACGAAACGGGGCAGACTTCCGAACGGGCACTACACTCACCTTCACAACTCACAGAACCGTCCCGACTCGTGTTCCAGCGACAACTCGTCGCATTGTACACTTTTCGGCGTAGTGTGGATCGTGCAGCTCTGCCTTGCGACGTCGCGAACAATGGAGACCGACCGAACTCATCAGTCACATTCGGGCGCTCAAGTTCAATATAGAGTTCAATCGCATCGACTACTCGACTCTTGATTGCGACGTTCCTCTCACCATTTCCAACGTGGTCCTTGGTTTCACTCCCATTCTTCAGACGAGTACCCGTCGTAGGACGGTGGCGTAATCTGATCTCGTTATCTTGAGGAACGAAATCCCGGACGTCAAGTGAACGCGCTCCACCGATTCGCAGACCAGCATTCCAGAGGAGTTCAACCAGTGCGTGCTTCAGCGTTCCTCGGCGTTGGTTTCGTAATTGTTCGAGAATTGACTCGGCTTCTCGAGTGGACAAGGCTTCGTCACGAGCCTTGGGAGAGAGCCCGAGATCGTCCTTATCGAGAATCCGGTAGAGTGATTCGTCACAGTACCCTCGCTTGGTGAGCCACCGAAGCCAACCGCGCACGTTCTTCGTGTTTGTGAGAATCGTCGCGTCAGAGTTGTACTGTTCTTGGAGTGTGTCGACGTAACCGTCCAAGAGATTGATGGAGAGTTCCGAGGATTTGACTATCCCACTCGATTCGGCGAACTCGACGAAGTCCAAAATGGTTCGCTTGTACTGAGCACGTGTCGATGGGCTCCGGTCCTGTCGGCGAGACATGAATCGTTCGTACAGAGTTGACAATGGGTCGTGGTCTGTGCTTCTCAACCGGGAACTCTGCAGTGAATCGTGGCCTTGGTCCAGTTCGAGAATCTTTTTGATTGCTACGGGGTCGTCGACTCGAGCCAATATCTCTTCGAGTTGCCCCTTCATTCGGAATCAAGAGTCGACGAAATCACAGAGTGCCAAACATCAGTGGGTGTGAATATCTGCACCCGTCTCCCAGAGAGCTGTTCGTCGTGCAACCCACTGTCCTGCCTCTTTCGGAAATGTGAGTAATCATTCGCTGCTTCACTGGCCACTTTGAATGATTGCCGAAGAGCCGCAGCGCTAACCCGGCCATGAGAGGTCGTGAATAGTGGGGCAGGTTTTGTATCTGGCACCGCTTTTCGCTCGTGTTCAATGTATGTTCTGAGGGCGTCAACAGTGCCTTCAGAAAGTTCCGCAGTTCGTTGATTGAGCAAACCCACTGAACTCACTATGTAGCTATTGGATATGCCAACTGAGACTGTTTTCTCCTGCAGGTTGAGTTCTGAGCGATCAAGTTCTCGTATCTGTCCAGGGCGGGCCTTGGTGTCACATAATAGCTCAACGAATGCGTGTTTGCGAGTCCCGAATTCTCGCTCTCTGAGGTACCTGACAAGAGATTGGGCCGAGTGCCGGAAATCACGAATGGGGCCGTCCAAACTACCGAAGCTTGGAGCAAATCTCGCACCCACAGACCGGATGTCAGAAGAAGGCTGTTCATCTAGAGACGCAACAATTTGTAGGCGCAGAATAGTCGGGTCTTCCTTTGTCAAGAATGCCAAAAAATTGGTCAGGCAGTACAGATGCCCGCAAACAGTACCCAGGTTGTGATTCATCTCGGAGAGAAGGACATCGACGAATTCAGCTACTCGGAGTGAATTCGAGTCGGCCCTACTGGCGGTGGTGTCCTGCAGCCATGAAACGAACTTTGTCAGTGCAGTTTGATGTGACAAGAAAGTAGACTCGGGAACGTTGTTCGACAGAGTACTGAGATAAGTTGAGGATGCTTCTTCGATCTCATCCAAGCAGTGTCTCTTATTACTCGGAGAAAGGCTCATTCTGCAACGGCCCCTCGAATTCCGGTGTCGAATTGACCATGACAGTGAATACACCACTCATCCCGAACTGAGTGGGCACTGAGTGACCATCTCGCACGAAAAAGTCCCTCTTATATTGTCTGAGGTGGCCACTGAGTGACCACTGAAGACTCGATTTACGGCACCGAGAGAATAAACAGTCAAAAATTGCTAGCAGGAAAGCTGAGCTAAATCCCTAATTGGAGACCCCGGAATAATTCTCCAATTACTTCATCGTAATTGTCGTCATCGTGCTCATAGTATTTTTTCGTGATTTCGGGACTGCTATGGCCTAAAGCTGCGCTCCGAAAATCCGATGGCACCCCCGCGTCCTTCAATAGTTGATTGAATGTATGTCTAAGTGAGTGTAAAGTCACTTTATGCATCTCTCTGTATTCTTTATCTGTCTTCATCGAGACTTTTTGTCTTTCTGTGATTTTTATTTTGCCAATCACCTCTTGAATGCCTGCTCTTTCTGCGGCTTCAGTAACTATTGAATTCAAATACCCACCAGATAGTTGTTCATGCTTTTGCCCCGGGAATAAGTGGTCGTTTTCTGGATCGACAAGTGTTGATTCCCTGCCAACATATAGCCAATGACGTAAGAGTAGGGCCAATTCACCAGAGATCGGCATTCTCTGCCAAATATTTGACTTACGATTGTAGAAATCTAGGTATTTTTCTTCTAATTTTATGTCATTTATTTTTAAGCCCCGAATGTCAGAATTTCTCAGCCCTGCTTCGAGTGCAATCTGTACAACTAACCGTTCTCTTTGCGTATTTAGATTTTCAATCAGTAAAATAATCTCTTCTTTCGATATCGGCTCACGCTCTATTGGTGGTGGCGTGCGGAACTGCGATGGTTTGATGAACTCTCTAATGTAGTCCCACCTGAGATTCGGTTCGTGTCCAAGGTGAATATCAACATGTCTGTATAAGTTCGTGATAGAAGTCTTGTGAAGAGAAAGAGTACCTTCTCTCTTCCCGTTATCAGATAAATACTTGAAGAACTGTTGAACGTGTTCCAACTCCGCGCTGCAAACTGTAACACCCATAGAGTGAAGGAAGTCTACGAATTGGTATAGGTGAGTAGAATATGTGGAAGCACTGCTGGGCTTGATAGTGCTGTTCGTGTTCCAAACGAGGTAGTTAATTGCATGTCCACAACCCGGGTCAACTATATAATATTCATTTTGTAATTCTCTCCACCGGGGCCGTTTTTGCTCTTCTTCATATATCGGGCAAACTGGGGCATCAACAATGAGTTGTTGTGGGATTTTTTTATTCATCAGTTTCCTCAGCTTTTTTCCGTCCCTTCGGGACGTCCGTTTTCACTTGGTATTCAGTAACTCTACCGCGGGTTGACGACGAAATCAGACCACGTGCATCAAGTCGTTCGAGACTTTTACTGGTCTCTAGCTGGGCATTACCACAGTAGTCCGAAACCTCAGAGATGGTTGCTTGGCCAAGTTTTGAAATCGACTCGTAGACTTCTTCGTCAATCTTAATCTCGGCAGTCGCGATTCTATTTTCAGAGACAACGTTCGCTTCCCCCACTTGTTTTGTGGGAATATCATTGAGACTCCTCCCGTGTCCGTGAGAATTCAGCGTTAGTTTCGGACCAACGATGAGTTTAAGCAAACTTTCGATGGTGTCAGACAATTCATTGATATCCGCCGATTGAGAGTCTATTTTCTCATGTAGTAATTTAATAACTTCCTCGCTCTCACCATTCAATCTATGGCTGTGATCCGTTATGGCCGCACGTATCGCTTCACTTCGTGACACGTAGTGATCTGAGGCCATCTGGTCAAGAATCGAATTATGTCGTAGAGTGATTGTGCAGTTCGGTTTTACCAGTCTTCGAGACTTAGGCTCTGTATCTTGCCGCATCATTCACCACAAGGCTTCACACTCTGACTCAGGACTGATGAGAACGGTCTACCATCTTTGATTAGTAAATCTAAATGGGAACCACGAGACTTTCGTGTGGATATTATTTCATTGCGCCAATTCTGTCTCGGCCAATTCGGACTATTGCCGTCGCTGGTTCGATTTTCTATCATACTGAAGTAGCCACTCGTTACTGAAACCGAGCCATCGACAACGTCCTCAGTTGGGCCCAGTTGACATCTGGCCCTCTAAGGCGTGCGATTACAAGGGTCAGTTTTGATTTCCCGAGGTAACTACGGGATAAACATGGGATTTCAGGTATAAATAATTGTATTTAGTTTTGAATATCAAATAAACATACATCATTTATTCTATAAATATATGTCAGAATGATTTTGGCTTATAAGCTTTTTATAGGTCATAACAGCCATAGGATATTATGGGCCACACCCCAAAATTGGACAATTGTCTACTAACGGTGGCCGTAAACCTATGCAGATGTGCTGTTACCGAGGAGGATCAAACTGGTCTCTAATCGAGTCAAATACGTTGTCTGGACTATGTGTGTACCCAATAGTTGTATTATGATTTGAGTGATTAGCCAACAGTTGTCGATACTCCAGGGAGACACCTGAGTCGTTTAATAGGGTGATGAAAGAGTGACGGAGGGTGTGTGGAGTCACTCTATGCCATTCTCGGTACTTCTTCTCCGTCCCGAGGGCGTCCTGCTGAGCAGGGGTGAGTCTTGACCGTGCAATCGCCCGTTGAATTCCAGCGCGTTCTGCAGCATTTCTAACAATTTTATTGAGGCTTCCGTTGTGCTCGATCTTATCTCCAGATTGACTGGGAAATAGATACTCGCTTTCGTGAGCAGCTGAGTAGGCCGGTCGGTGGTGTTGAAGCCAAAATCCGACTTCAAACTCCAATTCTTTACTAATCGGAACATCGTAAGGTTTGGAATATTTGGGTTTGGGAACATGAAGTTCGCAGTGCTCGGTGTCGACGTCGTCAATTTTGATGTCTCTGAGATCAGAATTCCGCAGTCCAGTTTCGATTCCAACAACTGCAATAAGGCGGTTTCTGTAGCTATCAAAGGCATCGAACAGTTTTCGTATCTCTTCTCGAGTCAATGCTTCTCGCTCGATGAGTTCTGGTGTATTGTACCGGCTCAAATCGATTTCCGAGATACGAAGTGGATCAAAAAGAAGTTCATCGCCAACATCTGTTCGAAGACGGATATATCGATACAGCTCACTTACAGTCGAGACCTTTCCGCTGATTGTGGTCTCCCTATTTCCGCGTAAAACACACTCTTCAATGAAATCGATTAAATCGGTGAACTCCGCTGTGAGAACCGACTTACCCTGAGCGTGGAGAAATGTGGCATATTGCGTGAGGTGAGAGTCGTATGTCCTTACTGAATGTGGAGAAAGCGAGAGGATTGAACTCTTTCTGAGATACTCTTGTGCGTGTTCGTCGGGTACTCGAAGTTCAACAGGTTCCGATTTCCGCTCCATCATGGCCCGTGTCCTAAGTGGCTCTCAGGAGAAAAGCCTGCGAGAGTGTATCTTTGTCCGGCTTCTCCTGTGCGAATCACAATCCCGTGGTCAGTGAGTCTTCCCAAGGCGGGCTGAACCTTGTGCATACCAAGGTCTAACTGCTCAACCAGGTCACCGAATTGTAGCCCATCTCCGTTTGTTTTGAGTAATTCAAAAACTCGAATCATGTCCTTCGTCATGGTCGCTTCGATTGGTTGTTGACCGTCCGTTGATCCTCGGTGAACTTCCTTGACATCGCTTTTAACCGAAGTGAGCACCTCCAAGAGAACTTTTTGTTCACCCTCTAAGTTTTCGAGCCGACGCTCTATTCGTCGAGTCGCCATATACCCCTCTCCTTCCAGAATCTCTCGGTGGCTCTCAATGGATGCACGGAGGCAGAGGCTCACGTTCCCTTGGTAGTGACGATCAGCCATCTGCTTCAGAACACCATCGAGCGATTCGGTAATCGTGAATTTTCGGCGAATGAATTCAGGTCGATATCCCTCAGTCATTTTGGCACCTGTGGCTAAGCTGCGGGAGGTCAGGATTATCGCCTGATTCGTCGGTATTCGCTAATTTACTCATAGAGGATCACCAACCAATTCTGCAGAAGGGATCAATCTGAATATCTGCGACCAGATTCTCCAGAATAATTCAGCGGTGCCTGCACTCACCACTCCAGATGTTCCGCCCTCTATACGCCGAGGTGGAGAACGGGATTCTCGACCGAAGCCATAATCATCCAAACTCTGGTCGAAGTAGCACTCTAGCTGCTCTTCGAGAGCCAAGTGTCTGAAACCACGGAGTGAATTCTGTTTCGCTGGATCCACTAGCACCTGGCGCAGTTTGGCGAGAGTGTCTCGGTCTGGGGTGATGAGAACAATCCCGCCGTACCTGTACTGTCCAATCTGGTTCAGTAGTTGGCCGACTAATTCGTCTGTAGACTGCAGGCCATTTCTGCCAACGAGTGCTGCTTTTGTCTCAACTAGCGCGTCAGCATTCCCTATCCCAATCTCCCAGTATTCGGTTTCCACAGAAGTCTGGATTTCAGCGTGATCCGTTTCACCAATCTCGAGGAGTAAGAACAACCAACTCTCACGGAGATCGTCGAGATGCATCCATCTGTGGCCTCTCATTGGTAACCCCCACGAGATTGCTCAAGAGGTGAGGGACCTCTGAGCGAGGACACTCTCCCCTTCTCAGAGCAATCTGGACATCGAGGTGGCGTTTGAGTTGGCTTGCCTGGCGACACAGTATCCCACGGATGAGACGTCTCACAGCGCTCGCAGAGCCAATCAAACGCCCCGTACTCGTCGACGAATGATGGATACGCGTGAGCGAGCGAAGGCGTCAATCTCGCGTCTTCATTTGCGTCAAGATAGTCGAGAAGTTTCTCTCGTGGGTAACCAGTGAAGTTCGGCAACAGCCCCTCACTTGGACTGTCCGAGATCGGACGGCTGCCACGTCCACACCGCTCTCGGAATGAACAGTAGTTGCACTCCCAGCCGTACTCAGGGTTCGAAGGTGGTAGTCTCTCTTCGAGTCTGTACTCAGTGTGGTTGGTTGCCCATTCCAGTACGACGTCGTGCCAAAATGCCTCGTCAAACTCGACGTGGAAAATTTTAACTTCGAGTGACTTGCGGCAGCCATAGATGATGACTCCCTTAGTCAGTTCAACGTCGTACTTCGCCGAGAGACCAACCATGTACGCGTGTAACTGGGCGCGGTGAATCCTGCTCGACTTCGAAACGTGGTCCAGCGAGGACTTGGTCTTGATTTCCGTCGGCAGAATTGGGTTGGACTCTTCGTCGACAATGACCGGGTCGGCTGACCCTGTGAACTGTATTTCTCCCACCCGGGTTTCGACTTGGAAATCTATCCAGTCATTTCTACGCACGTAGGCGTCAGCGTTCGATGCCACACTCCTCAAAAATGGAAACGCAATGCGCTCTTCGAACAACGTTCCAACCCAGAAGATTCCATCTGGGTCTGAGGTCTCTTCAGGGGCGTTCAATTGGTCGTATGTGACTTTCCTATGGCACTGGAGAAGTTTACTTGGGCTATGGTATGTCGGCTCTGGGATAGACCCTGGCCCGTTGAAGTACGGTTTCCCATCTTCGATGTTCTGCCTGTGTTTTCGTCGATTGTACCACTCGTGATAGCTGGTTGGTGTGAGTTCGTGAATTAACTCTGACTGAACATTACCTTCAGATGTGGATTGTACGTTGTGTTCCTGAACCATGATTTCAGAACGAAGCGAGCTGTTTGACCTTCGTTGGAGTACCCACGTTGAATGAATACTTGCTCTATGGCTCATTGCAGGTAGCCCCAAGATTCAGTTGACATATGCCGACTGGAAATTCCGCAGTCTGCTTTTGATTCGGGTCGCAGAAACTTTGATAGTGATGTCAACATCTCTTACAAATATGCCCTCTCCTTTCGATTTTGGAGACGTTGATATCACACAATTCACGTCACACCAAACTGCGAAATTTCTTAGAAGTCTGCTTCAAGCAGAAGCTTCTGCGAACAACATTGGAGTACAAAATACGCACGTCCCAATTAGAGTAAATATCCCAGATGGAGGGCTAGATGCGGAGGCTCAAAACGATTCTGGGTCAGAAACGCCACTAATCCCGATTGGTCGTGTGGGCTACCAATTGAAGCGTAGCGACCTCTCTCCATCAAAGTGTAAGAAAGAAGTTCAAAATGACGAAGAAACTGAGCTGAAGCCCATGGTCAAGCAACTCCTTGACGATGGGGGAACTTACTGTTTGGTCGTCTTTGAGGATCTAACGGACCAGAAAATATCAAGTAGGAAAGAAGCATTCAAAGAAGTATTCTCGGATTACGGTTACGATACAACAGCTGTCGAGATTGTTGATTCGAGCAAACTAGTTACGATTGCCCAGCAGTACCCTAGTCTGGCTCTCCGGTACGATCCAAACCTAGATGTTGGGGTTGACTTTGGTACATGGAGAAATCGGAGAGAAATTAAGAGCAACTATAATTACATTGAGGACGACGCACGAAGAAGGTACAGAGAAGAGATTCTTGGAGAGATTCGGTCGAGTAAAGCGTGTTCGATAATTCGAGTATCTGGACTGTCGGGTGTGGGAAAATCACGTTTCGTGTACGAAACTATTTTTGGTAGTGAATTTGAGGATTTAACACTCCATGTCTCGTCCGAGAATTTACAAGATAGTCGGCTACTTAGACACTTAGAAACCGAACCTACATCGCGATGTATACTCGTTGTTGACAATTGCTCGCCTGAGTACCATAGCGAGCTTGTGAACCGTTTCGGGTCTCGGGGCAAGCGAGTTCAAATAATCACAATTTCAGACACTCTCGAGAAGGTGACTTCAGATATCCAGATAGAACTCTCACCCCTTGACGATAGTGAAATTGAGATTTTTGTTGAGACTGAAAGGCCAGACCTGAGCAAGGCAGTAGTTAATAAGATTGTGGAGTTTTCTGGAGGGTTTCCACAAATAGCTGTGCAGATTACGACCACAGTCGAGTACGGCGGATGGGACTCAGAATTTGAACTACCATCGCGCCAATTTATGAGGAAGTTCCTCATAGGCACCGTAGCCAACGACCACCCGGATATTGATGACCTTCGTCGTACTTTGTCAGCGTTTGCACTCTTTGATCGAGTAGGATGGGAAGATCATCAAGGCAACCGACATGCAGAGTTCCTTGAAATTTATGAAACATTCGGATTAGACAGTGTCGCAGGTTTAGACGGAATAGAGGAGATTGTTGGATACGCAAGACAGCGTGGTCTGCTTCAAGGGGATAAATCACTAAGCTTACAGCCCTTACCCGTCGCACTCCTTCTAATAAAATCGCATCTGGAGCGTCACGATCTTGACGAGGGATTGCTCCAACTATCGGAGTCACTAATCGTCAGAGTAGAAAATCGGCTCCAATATCTCAATGCCTTTGAGTCTGGGAGGATGTGGGTGAAAGATACGTTAAGCCGAAACGGATGGTTTAGAAACACATCGCTTCTCGAATCAGAGCCAGGAAGTAGAGTATTCAAAGGTTTAGCATTCGCTTCAGCTGAAGACGCGACTAAGGTTCTTCAGAGATTCTTCAGGACTACATCACAGACAGAATTAAAAAAGCTCAAAGAAGGAAGGAGAAACCTCATTGAAGCAATCAGAGCAATTGCGGTATGGGACACCACCTTTGACGACGCAGCAAGCTTTCTACGTCGCTTAGCCCTCGCTGAGAATGAACCATACACAAATAACGCGACTGGCGTTTACCAAGGATTGTTTTCACCTGCGGTGGGACAAGTTGCCCCCACAGAAAGACATCCACGAGATCGGCTCTCTCATATTGAAGATGGGCTAACCTCAGACAATCAAGAGAAGTTTGAATTGGCTCTCGGAGCTGCAAGCCAAGCACTAAAAACCGGCCATTATGTTAAATCCGGCAGACCAGAAAGACAGGGTGCCAGAGAGCTCCCAGATTTATGGGTTCCAGAATCTAGAGAAGACTGGATTTCTTACTTTGAGACAGCCTGGAACATCATAATTTCGAGAGTTGCAAATGATAAACATAGAAGTGATGAGCTCACCAAGATCCTTACTGACTCCGCTCGTAGGTACGTGTCTTCCTGCGAAGAGTTGAGTCGCTTAGTTAGAAATTCGTACATTTATCTCACAGAAGCAGATTGGGTCTCTACCGATCAAATAATGCGATCCACAATGAGCATCGTAAAATACGATGTGGGTGGGTTGAGTGATAGTGAGCAAGAATTGTGGGAGGAGTTTGAAGACTGGCTAATTCATCGCTCATTCCACACTCGGTTCCTTAGATATGTAGTCGTCAATGACATGATCACTAGTGATGAGCGTAAAGATACTATTGACCCCTTAATTGACGAGATAGCTAGAGAAGCGATTTCCAACCCACCAATATTGTATCAAGAATATGATTGTTTGTTCGAGAAACAGGCCAGCCGTGGACACATTCTTGGTCGCTATCTAGCAGAAGCCGATGACGAATTTGAGTTCATGGAAAGTATTGTGAATGAACTCAAAGAGAGAGAGCTTCAGGCAATTCCTTCATTTGCCTTGGCATATTTCGCTAAAGTCAAAGAAGAGGATACAGAACAGTTCGAGAAGTTGTCAAACCAGTTCGAGGTAGAGGAGCAACTCCAACAGTTCATGGTTCCTTTGGTGAGAATTGTTGCACCAACAGATGATAACGTTGAACGACTACTCAAAAAAGTGGATACCGGAGAGATAGATGTTGAACACCTTCGAGACTTTGCCAACCTCACCAGCCCGAATGAGTTTCTGTCAGAGGACATAATTCAAGATATTTGCACTAGACTGTTAAACTCGGATTCGCAGTCTGCTCATTCAGCTCTCGATCTACTAAATTGGACGTACATCTACCCCGACCAACATCCTCAACTTGATACAGACTACTTGACCTCTGCTGTCACTCATGAACATGTGCTTATTCTGGATGACACAATAAAGCAAACTAGAGGATACGATTGGGCAGAGCTAGTTAGTGAGATCGTTTCCAAATCTTCTGAGAGAGGGCCTGAAATACTTGAAGCAGTTATTGAGGCATCAGAATCTGAAAATGCCTTCGTTGGATGGGCAGGTCCTGAAGCAAGCGTTCTCGGAGAAATTATCCAATCAAATCCAGAGGGTGCCTGGGACGTGATTTCATCGCGCCTGTTGACGGGTGAACTATCTGCTTGGTGGACAACTGAACTGCTATCTGGTGGCTTTTCGCTTGGAGGGCCATTGTTCGGTCTGTTGAACTGGGACGACGTGAATAGTTGGATACAAGAAAACCCAGAGGAGCGGGCAGAGGTTATTGCCAATTCAATTGGTGTATCTTTACCAGAAACAGTTCATCAAACAACAGTCACTCGTGAAATGCTGGCAGAATATGGGCACTTAGAATCAGTCCAAGAAGGACTCAGGAGTACATACTTTACTGAACACTGGGTTGGGTCATCTGTAGAGCACTTTAAAAATAAAAAGTCGGAGATTCAACAAGCGTTAGATATTGAAGAAGGTCGGGATGACACTGCCCAAGGAGTCCTGAGATGGGGAGAGAAGATCCTTGACGATATCGGGCACCGTATCGCACAAGAAGAAGTCAGAGAAGAACTGATTGGATATTGATGTTTAGTTCACATGTTTTAAGAATTGCTGGAATTTCTATCTTTAGATAGCCTCAAAAAGAGAGCGATTGTGGGAGTATTCATATCAAGTAGCAGAGAAGCGAGATCAAAATTGGGTCCAACGCGGATTATCTGACGATTCGGGTCATAGATGATGATACCTGCTTTGGATAGAGTAGGTAGATGCGTCTGAGAAAGAGCGTTGTACACGTTTCGGTATGGCTCGCCGGTCGCTTGCGCTGGAGGAACACCCTGTTCGATACTGGATATCTTCCGCGCTATTTGGCGTGTGGTCAGCACCCTTGACTCATTCTCGTACAGGACCTGAATCGTATACCGTCGCCGTGGTGCGCGAAGTGAGTGATATATGGCAGAGAGTAACGGATCAATGTCTTCAGAGGTCATCGTCTTGAGGTGCAACCAACCAACTACAGCTCATCTAATTCGGTTGGATTCAGGGTGTCTGACTAACCGATTCATTGTCATTTACAACGCAACTACATCATTCAACCACAAAAATCTGTGTTTAGTAGCACAAAAAATTGTGCTGGTAGATACGTTTTCACCGCATCTTAGACTCGGTTTCCAGTATCTATGAAGAGATGCGTCCCCGTGTAGATTGGATGAGTAAGGCGGACGAGCGAGTTTTAGAGTTTCTTCAAGAAAAAGACATCATTGCTTCTCCCTCAGTAATTGCAGCGAACATCGATTACACTGGTGAATATATCTCAAGGCGGTGCCGTAAGCTGGCAGAAGCAGGACTGCTTCAGCGAGTTGATGCGTCGAACTATCGGTTAACTAGCCTTGGAGATCGATTTTTAGAGGGTGAAGTTGAATCAGGTGAATTAGAACTTGATGAAGACTGAGGACTGTAGAAATACTTTAGCTAGACTGTCGAAGCCAGTAGTCTCGGTTCTCTTGATTCCCTCAGTCACAGATAGTTGATTGGAATCATGCTGAGTACAGGACGCGAAACGGTCACTCACTGACTGAGGATGGACTGAATTAGCAGATACAGAGTATTCCACGTTTTGTGAAACTCAAGCATGGATAGCACTTAGGTAAGTCGATGTTCAAACGAGTGACAAATGGAGATTAATACTGCTGCAATAATTCGCTATGATCTTTGCCACGAGTCAAGGAGTGACTTGCTTTTGAGCAGACTCCAAAGTCTCTACAATGATGAGGGGAAGCAATTCGGAGAGAGTGTCCTCGGTGGGCAGCAGTGGGATCGATATCGATTCGAGGGGAAACTGCACACCTCTGATAACGAATTTGGTATATTCGAGTCTGTAAAGACGTTCGTCAGCTTCGAGACTCGGCACCTTGTCGATACTGTAACAGTCGCCGAATTGAATGAAGAGCAAATCAAGGAGATCGAACAGAAGGAGCCGAGCAGAACTCAGTATGTCATTGACGATCTTGCTGAGAAGTTAACTGGGATAGCAAAAAGAATCCCCACAGTTGCTCCGACCGGGTTCAACCGTCAAACGGTCCAATTCTACGTTGAGCCGGCAGAACCACAGCCGGTGACAGGAGACGACGGAGAAGTTTCAGAAGAGTTGTTGGCCCAGTTTCTCGAGGAAAACAGAAAAGAATTAAGAAAGATTCAGTACGGCGTCAATCACCCACAATCACTACTCAACGGAGAAGACTTGGTCACACCACAAGGTACAGCATTTCCTTGGGGAAAGCTGACTGTATTCAATTTAACTTCTCCACCGGCTTCTGAGTCAGATTTCGAGCCGATATGGCTTCGTCGACTTAGACCTCTTCGCGAATACCTTCGAACGTATTTATGGTTCAACCACCGTGTAGGCCTCCTCGCTGAGTTAGATCGGGAGACACACGGCATTGAGGGGCTAATGCGGAATAGTTCGAGTGAGTCGAATCAGTTCCAAGAGGTACTGGAAATCGAGAACGAGTTAGACGACATACGGGAGAAATGGACCAACCGATATACTAAGACAGTCGACGAAATTGCAGATTTAGAGTCGAGGTCTCCTCTTCGACGTTCACATAGGCAACAACTCGAGTCTGTGAAAATTGATGAGATGACACATGGGGCTCCTGTAAACTCTCTCCTGGATATCTACGACCAGCAGTTGGCTACACTGAGCGAGCAAATATCGTCGGATCTTGAGCGAATCGGTTCTAAGTTGGACGAGGTTTCGAATTACATCCAAGACAAAATCAATGTCCGCGCTACGACTGCTACGCTCCGCCAGCAGCGTGCGACAAACTACCTGACCATCGTTATATTAGTTCTGACGGCTGTCACCGTCGCGATTGCAGCGGCTGAACTGCTCTGGATTGGGTAAGGAACAATCCCGTGCTGCCAACTCAATTTAGTGGCTCTATTGAAATCACCAACCGATAATGGATCTAGCAGATTAGCAAGCAACCGTAGTTGCGCGGTACCACGAAGAAGTGTCTGAGTGACAAACTGGTCACCCATGTTAACTACTGCAGTCATAGTGTCAGGACAATGCCTGGTTGTTCCTCAGACTGGATTGCGGCTTCATACTTGAGGGTGAATTTCACCCAATCAGACGGATTAGTATCCGACGATGAGTTAGTGTCTTGCCGGTTTTGAACATCCTCCCCAGCAGTATAATCGATCGACAATGGAGTACCAGTAGATGTTTCTTTATACTTGAACTCGGCCTCAAACAGGACTAGCGTCAAGAACTCAGCCCCGACGTCGTTGAGTACAGGCGTGCCACTGTATTCCAAGTAGCTCCACAATTGCTCGTGGGACGTCCGGTTACTTTTTTCATGATTACGGAGGATGCTTGCAGCCTCACTATCACCGGTTATGATGAGTTCGGCATCGTGTTCCGCAATGATGTCATCTAGTTTCTCGGGGAGCCTGTTGTACGAAGCGACTCGCTGGGTCGGTAACTGCAACTGGTCGATTACGAATTCCCGGTAGCGGGTGAGTACTGGAGAGAAGGTATCCGAGAACACCGTCGAAATCCCAGTCTCAACGAATAGTCTTCTAGGGTACCATCCAGTCACGTCAAAGCTTGCTGTATCCTCGTCGTCTAAGTTGTCGACCTCTGTGATCTTGTTTGAGTTAGTAAGCGCTGCTCGGAACGTGCTGTCGTTGAGTCTGGAATTTGCTTTCTCAGCGAAGCGTTTGACGAGACTTTTGTCAATTGGTTGTATTCTAGTCCACTCGCGTTCTTGCTGCTTGAAAGTTTCCTGCACCTGGTCGAAGTATCCGATCAGGCCTTCAACGACCGGGTAGTCGTCCAAAAACGATTCCAGTGGATACTCTTCATTATACGACTTGAGGGTTTCCCGAATCGGGTCTATGTTTAAGCTGTGATCAGCATACTTGAGTGCTGGACTGTTTTGGGGGTCACCATTATCCGATAGTGACCAATCAGTTCTTGTGGCGACCCAAACGAGTGCACTGCAATAGAACGACAGGAGCCAGGAACTCGTCGCTGGGGCAGTAGTCGCAACACCAAAATTGCGGTCCAATTCACGGCTCATATTCCACTGTTCCCAGGAATTCGCGGCCCCCCGAGCATCACGCATACGGAAATACACCTCCGAGAGAACCTGTACTGACCCAAAGTCCTCAGTGATTGGCTTGATCAGCATCCAGTGGAGGGTGGAATCGGATACATTGCCGTCCTTGGATAGGAAAAATCCCCAGGCATAAGCCGCGAATTGCAGGTTGGTGAGTCGCCGTCGGAAGCTGTCTGCGAGGCGTTGTTTGTACTGGCTGAAGTTTGGTTCATCTTCCCCGGATTTCCCTAGTTCAGTATCCTGATATGGGACGGCGTATTCCCCCTCCCCTAAGTAGTAGATATCACTCAGCAGTTGTCTGAGCGACTTCAGCGTCTCGAGTGAATCGTGTTCGACAGCAGTCTTCCACATTTTAGTATGTGTCTGCAACCAGACCTCGAGGAGACCCTCCGCCCGGGATAGCTGCTCTCGGGTCTCAGCGTTCACAAATTCCATCAGAACTTGCTTCTGCGCGTTCTCAAAGCGCTTGAGCAAATGGATCGTCGATTTGGATTGGGACGCTTGGGAAAGTCCTGTTTCGAGTAATCGAGCGTACATACCCAGTGACCGATGGACAGGGTCTGATCGGCCGCTGGTCATAGCTGTCGGTCCCTCCATTGATTCATGCTAATCCAGAGGATACCCGAGTGCGAGTTGATAACTTTCTTTTCTATTTCTTCGTTTTCCTGCGCAACTGCTCGTCGGTATAGGGAATTGTAGTTACTGTGGACGAAATCCCAAAGTTCGGTATCGGTCGCCATCTGGTCGTCTTTCTCCAAGAGAGCTTCAAGCAGAGATTCTACTCGTCGTAGTTTTTTTCTCAGCTTCTCGGGCCTCTCCGAATCGATCTCTCGTCGACTCGCTTCGAAGAAGTGTCCTAAGTATGTATCAAAATCTCCCGCTGGGCTATGAAAGTCTCCTGAAAGGTGATCTTTCCCGTATTGCTCGACCTTATCATCGATCGAGTTGTGGAGTAGCAAATCAAGCACATACCAGAAGCGAGAGAGGATAGCCCCTAACCCAACGACCAAGAGCAACCCCGCCGGTAACCCGAGTTGAGTTGGCACCGCTTCTGCCGGTGTTCGCAACACGGTGGTGCCGATCAGAAGATTCGAAACAAGCAGGAATGCAATCAGTTCGATCGATCGCAAACGATGGGATATATTTGCGATAATGTGCGGATCAGTCTGGATGTCGCGAATCGAGTTCCAAGCGAACGAGAGTGCAACGAGGCCAAAGGCGATAATTGTTCCATGAATACCCCATAGAGCAATCAGCACGTCATGGTCGAAGTGAAATATTTTTAGACTGAGTTTCTCTCCAATGACCCAGTTGAGGGTTGGCCCAAGTAGATATCCGAAGGCAGCAAGCCCGAGAGCTGTGGAGACACCGATAGATAGGCCCATCCGGCGACTGTATAACCCCTTACGTGTTCGGAGGACCGCAACCCGGAGGATGTTGTAGACGCTCAAGGGCCAATTTAGCACGCCCATGGGGCAACCTCAGCAATGAGCCTGATATTCCTTGTGATAGTCGACTGAACACACCAATGTGGGAACCATAATAGACGGAGGGTTCTTGCTTGGGTTCCGAAAGGGGAAATAGACATCCCACAGTACTTGGCAAACACAGCTTCGGGTGTAGAATGCGACTAAATCTTCACTAACACTTCTTAATGATAGATCGAAATCCCAGTTCCACTGCGGATACAGCTATCTCATAATGTCTGAATATATCTGCCGGTCCGTACCAAGACTGTAAGCGACTACTCGATAGCCGATTTGCGACCTGTATCCAGCGCACCTCTCGACCAAAAATAGCGTCTGAGGATTTCATAAAAGCAGATCTCTGTTAATCAGGAGCGCAACCACCGATTGATTACCTGTGCGCGCCGCGTCGGCCATCAGTAATGACACGACAGGAGCGGCATCCGTACACCCGTTGGATGGGCCACGCGCGGCAACGGAGGCTCCAAAGTAGCACTCAGCCCGTAAAACAGAGATAGAAGGCCTGTATCGATAGATACCACTGGCTCACAAGCGTGCAGAATTTGGATGGGCCCTATGGGGTTCGAACCCATGACCACCCGGTTATGAGCCGAGCGCTCTGACCAGACTGAGCTAAGGGCCCTCGGCCGATTCTTTTCCGGCCGCCCTCTTATGTCTTATCAGAAGGCGTCGCCGTGGGGGAAGCGTCGAATCGACGCCCATCGCTGGGCAACAGACGGGAAAATGCGAAAAAAAGCGGCTATCGGCCAGTCACCTCTCGGAGAGGCGGTCAGGGGGAACTGCCTCGTAGACCCTCCGAAGAGGTGAGTCGATGGAGACGACACCGCCGCCCGACAGCGCTCAGTCGTCGGCGGAGACGACCGACTCCCGTTGGGTGACGAACCCGTCGTCGGTCGCACGTTTTGCGACGTGTGGCTGGAACACCCACGAGGCCAACAGGAGAATCGGAATCATCGAGACCGCCACGACAAAGTAGCCGACGTGGAGATTCGGCAGGAACGGTGCGGAGTAGACGAGTGGGTAGACGATGCCACCGACCGTCCCGATGCCGCCGACGACACCGGCCACCGCGCCGGAACTGTTGGGGAACATGGCGGGGACCTGTGCGAAAATCGCTCCTTCGGCGAACGCACAGCCCATTCCCACGAGGAATCCGATACCGACTGCGAGCATCACCTCGCCGCTCAGTCCCGCGAGAGTCATCCCGAACATCGCCACGACGACGAAACACAGCGCGACGAACGTCCACTGTTCGCGGTACCGGCCGGTGAAGAACGGTAGGATGTTCGTCTCGGTCCGAGCCACGACGTCGCTCACGTAACCGCCGATGGGGCGTAACAGGCCAGCGGCGATGGAGAACGTCGCTGCGAACGTGGAGGCCAACACGAGATTCTGCGTATTGAACCCTTCACGGTAGTAGGTCGCCAACCATCCGTTCATCGACAGTTCGAGACCGAAGGTCATGACGTACGCGAGTGCGAGAACGACGGTTCCGTACCGAGTCGCGGTGAAGAGCCATTCTTTCGCAGTCGCGCTGTCCTTCGTCGCCTGCCGCTTTTCGGTCGATTTGGCCGCCTCACCGAAGACGTAGTAGACGACTGCGAGCAGAATCGAGACGACACCGGTGTAAAAGAACGCCGCCCGCCAGCTGACGTCGAACAGGGGACCGCTCCATCCGCTGGAGAAGACGCGTGGCAGGACGAGCGCACCACCCGCCGCACCCGCGTTCCCGATACCGGCGTAGATTCCCTCTGCCGTACCGAGTTCCTCTTCCTCGAACCACTCGGAGACGTGTTGAATCCCGATGACGAACGTAATGCCCGCCGTCGCGACGATGAGACGAGTGATGAAGAAGACGGTGTAGGACTCGGCGAAGGCACTCCAGATAGAAAAGACGCCGACGTACGCGAGGACGATAGCGAAGACGACTGGCGCTCCGAACTTGTCGGAGAGCCAGCCAGTCAGTATCCGACCGAACGGTGCGAGCCAGATAGCAGCACTGGCGAGAATCCCGATTTCTGCGAGCGAGAGTCCGAACTCATCTGCCATCGGCCCGGTGAAGGGCGCAAAGGAGAACCAGATGAGAAACGAGAAGTTGAACCCGACTGTCGCCAGCAAGAGCGTCCGGTACTTGGTCATCTTTATCGGGCTTTTCATGACGTGACACCACCCGTCTGACGGATTTTACGGTGTGAGTGGCGCGTGACGGCGTCGGCTACACGCGTCCCGACCGAGAAGTTCCCGTTCGACCACTCCCGGACCGATTCATGATTCCATTCATCCACGATACGCCCATGCAACTTTGGATTATTGTAGTTCAACACTGTTTTGGCATATAGAACAGTAGTAAATAAGATATTCGATTGACAAATGGCCAAATTAATCCTGCTCAGTTTTATTCTATTCAGAATAGCTTCTCGTGTCGTTAGTTTCCACCTTGTGGAGAAGAAATTAAAAATGTGGGCCACAATTCCCCTGAAGTCGGACAAACGACTATTGTCTCGGTCTATATTCATAGATAATTAAGGATTTTGCGGCGAGACTGCTCGGCGTCGCTACGAAACGGTGTCGGTGACGAGCGACAGAAATCGGAGCGAGACAGTGCGTCAGTTGAGACGTCGGCGGCCCACGAACGGCGTGTGTGGGCGCTTCGACTTCGTTCGGACCGGGGCAATCGACACAGTGCGCGCCGCTCGGACCGGCCGTTCATTCACGGCGACGGCGGAACCACGATATCGTCCCTTTCGGACTTGGACGTCTCGGGGGCCCGTAGACCGACGGCACACTGTTTGAAGTTCGGCTCTGCCGATTTCGGGTCGACTTCGGAGAGTGTCAGTTCGTTGGCCGCCGAGTTGTGAATCGGAAGCCAGACGACGCCAGGTGGGACGGTGTCGGTGGGCGCGACGTCGACAGCCACGCTGGACCGGCGAGATTCGACGATTGTCCGGCCGCAGTCGAGGACGTTCAGATACTCCACGATAGTCTCGGGGTGGATTCGCGCAGTCGGCCGGTCCATCGCACCACCGGTACGCGTCCGGACCCCGGTGTTGTACACGCCCGAGAGCCGACCGGTCGTCAGGGTGAGTGGATACTCCTCGTCTATCGGTTCGGGGACGCTCTGGTGGCTGACTGTAGAGAACTGGGCTCGTCCCGACTCGGTGTGGAACGACCAGGAGCCGTCGTCGTAGTATCGGTATCCACCCTGGCTCTCTTCGTCCGGTGCTGGCCACCTAACTGCGAGTTCGTCGGCCAACCGGTCGTACGTGATGCCACAGAGGTCAGCTGTCGTCCCGGTAGTCAGCTCGCGGATTTCGTCGAATACCGACTCGGGGTCTAACGGCGACGAGTCGAACAGGTCGGAGTCTATCCGATTCCCGATAGCCGCGATGATGTCGATGTCTTGCCGAACGGACGCGGGCGGGTCGGACGCGGCGGTGACGCGGGATACCCGTCGCTCCATATTCATCGCAGTGCCCTCCGATTCGCCCCACGTCGCCGCCGGAAGCACGACGTCGGCACATTCGATGGTGTCCGAGTAGAACGCGTCCTGAACGACGAGGAACGTATCCTCGAGAGCGCGCTTGACGTGGCTCGCGTCCGGCATGCCGGCGACCGGATTGGTCGCGACGGTCCAGCAAACGTCGATATTGCCCTGCGCAAGTTCGTCGACGATGCGGACGAAACCGGGGCCGGGGTCGTCCGGAAGACGGCCGAGAGGCACGCCCCACGTCTCTGCGACCGTCTCCCGGTGAGTCAGCGAGGTAAACTCGCGATGACCGGGCCACGTCCCCTTCGAAGCGCACACGCGATTCCCCATCGAGTTGGCCTGCCCGGTCAGCGAGAACGGCCCGCTTCCGGGGCCGAGATTGCCCGTCGCCAGACAGAGGTCGATGAGCGCTCGCGCCGTGCCCGTCCCCTGGACGCTCTGGTTGACACCCATCCCCCAGTACAGAATCGTGGAGGCGTCGAGCGTCGACGCTATCGTCTCGACCTGCTCGACGGATACCCCCGCCGTCGCAGCTCCCGTCTCGACGTCCGGGAGAGACTCGGCCATCGCTTCGAAGCCCTCGGTGTGGGACTCGACGAACGTCGTGTCGACGCTGCCGTCTTCGACGACAGAGGCGAGGACTGCCCGGGCCAACGCGAGGTCGGTCCCCGGTTCGGGCTGGACGTGAACGTCGGCGGCCCTGGCAGTCTCCGTCTCGACGGGGTCGACGACTACCAGTCGGCCGTCGTCGTCGCACGAACTATCCGTAATCCAGCGGTGCATGACCGGATGGGCGACGGCGGGGTTGGCACCCCACACGAGGTGCGTGTCAGCTTTCGGGATGTCTTCGTAGGTCGGTGGTGGCGCGTCGCTCCCGAAGGCCTGATAGTACGCTGTGACCGCCGACGCCATACACAGCGTCGTGTTCGCGTCGTAGTGTCTCGTCCCGAACCCACCTCGGGCGACCTTTCCCAGCGCGTACGCCGCCTCGTTCGTCTGCTGGCCACTCCCTAACACGGCGACGTTGTCGTTGCTGGTCCGGAGTGCCTCGATGAGTCGCGCCGCCACGACACCGAGCGCGGTATCCCAGTCTGTCGGCTGGAGCGTTCCGCCACGGCGTAAAAGCGGTTCCGTCAGGCGTTCGCCCTCAGGTGCAACCGTCTCTCGGACACCGCGCCGACATTTCAGGCCGTTGTTCGTCGGGTGATTCGGGTCGCCACACACGTCCGAGAGACCGTGTTCGCCGTCTGTGGTCCGCTGGAGGTAACCACACCCAACCGCACACCGCATACACGTCGTCGGTTCCCAATCAGTCATTTCGTATTCCAAAAAGTGGTCTGAATGCTAGTTCGAACATCAGTAGTGCCTCATTCGTCAATCGTTCGGGGACGTTTCTCCACGATTGCTATGTGACTTCTACTCCCTGCCAATAACTGCTATTATTACATTATACACTGTCTTAATATCCGATAATACACCCTCTATCAGTGGTGTGCGTCAGTCGTCACCGGCCGGGATGGTGTCGTCTGAACTCGAGATACCCTGATAGGAAAGCGGGCTCTCCGGTCGAGGCGCCCGCACGCTGACGGCACACTGCTTGAAGTTCGGTTCGTCTGACTGTGGGTCGACGGTCGGGAGCGTGAGCGCGTTGACCGCCGGATGGTGAATGGAGAGCCAAATCATCCCCTCCGGCACACCGTCGTCGGGTTGGACGCGGACCGTGACCGACGCACGGCGCGAGGTGACGACGGTCAGCCCACGGTCGAGTGCCTCGATGTATTCGAGGGTCGTCTCGGGGTGGATTCGCGCAACCGGGAACTCGGTAGTCTCGTCTCCACGGGACCGAACACCGGTGTTGTACGCATCGGACTGGCGAGCGGTTGTCAGCGTGAGGGGATACTCCTCGTCGGTCGGTTCGGCGAGGCCGTCGTGCGACCCCGTCGAGAATCGTGCCCGCCCCGATGGGGTCGGGAACGTCCAGCCATCTTCGGTCGCGTATCGATAGCCACCGCGACTATCTGGCTCCGGTGCCGGCCAACGGACCGCTAACTCTGCGTCGAGTCGGTCGTAGGTGATGCCCGAGAGGTCCGCAGACGTTCCCGCCGTCAGTGTTCGGAGTTCGTCGAACACCGACTGCGGGTCGACAGACGGGTGGTCGAACAGCGTCGCTTCGACCCGGTTTCCGATGGTGGCGATGATGTCGAGGTCCTGTTTTATCTTTGGCGGGACGTCTGTCGCCGCACGGACTCGCGATACTCGTCGCTCCATGTTCATCACGGTGCCCTCCGATTCGCCCCACGTCGCCGCCGGAAGCACGACGTCCGCCACCTCTGCAGTCTCGGTCCGGAAGGTGTCCTGAACGACGAGGAACGTCTCTGCGAGCGCCTCTCGGACTCGGTCAGCGTCCGGCATACCGGCGACCGGGTTTGTTGCCACCGCCCAACACGCCGCTACCTCTTGGTCCGCGATTGCGTCGACGATACCGACTGGGCCGGGGCCGGGGTCGTCGGGGAGGCGGTCGACCGGCACGTCCCACGTCTCTGCGACGACCTTGCGGTGGTCGGGGTCGGTGAACTCCCGGTGGCCGGGCCACGTCCCTTTCGACGAGCAGACCCGCGTCCCCATCGAGTTGGCCTGCCCCGTCAGCGAGAATGGTCCGCTTCCGGGGCCGAGGTTGCCCGTCGACAGACAGAGGTCGATGAGCGCTCGCGCCGTCTTCGTCCCCTGGACGCTCTGGTTGACACCCATCCCCCAGTAGACGAGCGTCGGGTCGGCGAACGCGTCCGCAACGTGTTCGACGGTGGCGGGAGACACTCCAGCGTCGTCGGCGGCCGTCTCCACCGACGGGAGCGAAGCGACCATCGATTCGAATCCGGTCGTCGTCGACTCGATGAACGAACGGTCGAGGGCGTCCCTCTCGACGAGAGACGCTAAGACGGCCCGTGCGAAGGCGAGGTCAGTTCCCGGGTCGAGTTGGACGTGGCAGTCGGCGTCGTCGACAGTCTCGCTTTCGACTGGGTCGACGACTATCAGTTCGCTGTCGGCGTCGCTGGCGCTGTCGACTATCCAGCGGTACATGACTGGATGGGCGACGGCGGGGTTGGCTCCCCACACGAGGTGTGTGTCGGCCTTCGGGATGTCTTCGTACGTCGGAGGGGGTGCGTCGCTCCCGAAGGCCTGATAGTACGCTGTGACCGCCGACGCCATACACAGCGTCGTGTTCGCGTCGTAGTATCTCGTCCCGAATCCACCTCGGGCGACCTTTCCCAGTGCGTACGCCGCCTCGTTCGTCTGCTGGCCACTCCCCAGCACGGCGATGCCGTCGCGTGTCTGGGCGAGGGCCTCGTCGAATCCAGAGACGACGGCGTCGAGTGCCGTGTCCCAACCGGTCGCCACGAGTTCGCCACCCTCTCGAACGAGTGGTCGAGTCAGCCATTCGCCGTTGGGGTCGGCAGTCTCGTTGACGCCGCGTTGACAGGCGAGTCCCTGATTGACGGGGTGCGTCGCATCGCCGCGGACGGTATCGAGTCCGTAGCCGGAATCGACGCCTTGCTGGAGGTGTCCACAGCCGACAGCACACCGCATACACGTCGTTGGCGTCCACTCGCTCATCGCTGCGACCACCACCGTATTCTGAAACACACTGATACGTCTCTCCGACCGGTTGCGGGTACCATCCCACGCCCCGTCGCTGGCGTGGCACCGGGACCGTGTCTGTGCGCTCTCATCCACCAATTGGTTTAAGAATAGGCACCATAATCGTTTCGATGTGGACAAATTTAATTTTTCTCAGAGAATAATGTACATGCGTGCGTTCGTATGCGTCCGCGTGTCGTATGACGAGGCCAGCACTCGAACGGTGGGGTAACTACCGTATCGTACAGTTGTCGTCGGCATCCCGAGACAAACATAAATTCTGAATCTCTCGCCGGAAATTTATCCCGTTTCGAACCGGAGGTTTGCGAGCGTTCTGTTTTCTGCCGAATTTGCAGATTTATTAAATGAGAAGCATTTTACCCCTCTATGAAAACTTCTCCCAGTGAGAATGGAACAAACGACCACAATCTGTCTGAATAGATTTCAATTTGCGATGTGGGGGTTGTGACCGATGCCACACAAGAAAGAAGCGTGGAAAGCAGAGCTGTACGGTGACGCGGTCCGAGAGAAGATAGAAGAGTTCGCCGAGCGAGGCTGGGACGCAATTCCCGAAGCAGAGCGCGACGAGTGGTTCTCTCGGTTCAAGTTCTGGGGCGTCTTCCACCACCGCGGCGGACAAGAGTCGTACTTCATGATGCGCCTCACCAACTGCGGGGGCGTGCTCGAACCGGGCCAGTTGAAGGCCATCGGCGAAGTCGCCCGTGACTACGCCACCGGACCGGTCGAGAACCCCGAATTCGGCGACGCCTGGGTCGACTTCACGACTCGACAGTCGATACAATTACACTGGCTCAAACTCGAAGACATCCCCGAAATCTGGGAGAAGTTAGAGAGCGTCGGTGTCTCTTCTCGGTCGGCTGGAGGTGACACGATGCGCAACATCTCGGGGTGTCCGGTCGCGGGGAAAGCGACGGAGTACGTCGAAAGTCGTGCCCTGTTGGACGAGATTCAAGCCGAGATTCGCGACGACGACGACCTGTGCAACATGCCGCGGAAGTTCAACATCTCAGTGTCGGGATGTCGGCAGGGCTGTGCACAGGACTCGATAAACGACATCGGCCTCGAACCGGCTCACAAGTTCGTCGACGGCCGAGAGGTAAAGGGATTCAACGTCCGTGTGGGTGGCGGCCTCGGTGGGCGGCAACCCCGTCGGGCACGGCCACTCGACCTCTTCGTAACCCGCGAGCAGGCCACAGAGACGGTGCGTGCGTTCGTCGAACTCTATCACGAAGCGGGTGACCGGACGAATCGGTCGAAGAACCGCGCCCGCTTTTTCGTCGACGATTGGGGGACCGACAAGATTCGCGAGCATCTCGACGAACGCCTCGAGTTCGAACTCGAACGGGCCGGCACCGACTTCCGCGGTGGATACACCTACAACGCGGGGAAGTCGGTCGAACAGGGTGCCCACGACCACGTCGGGGTCTACGACCAGAAAGACGGAGCGAACTACGTTGGGCTCTCGGTCCCGGTGGGGCGGATGCCCGCCGACGACGCTATCGAACTCGCCGAACTGGCGGCGGCGTACGGGTCCGGTGAGATACGACTGAGTCGCCGGCAAAATCCCCTCGTCATGGACGTCCCGGACGGGAATCTCTCGAACCTGCTCACCGAACCGCTGCTCGAGACGTACCAGCCAGAACCTAACCCCTTCGTCCAGGGAGCGATGGCCTGCACCGGAACCGAGTTCTGCTCGCTCGCACTCACGGAGACGAAAGCGCGGATGGCCCGGATGCTCCGCTGGCTCGGGGCGAACGTCGACCTTCCAGCCGACGTCGCTCGAATCAAGATGCACTACTCGGGCTGTACGGCAGACTGCGGGCAGGCGATGACGGCCGATATCGGGATTCAGGGAATGCGTGGTCGCAAGGACGGCGAGATGGTCGAAGCGCTCGACATCGGCGTCGGCGGCGGCATCGGCGAGAACCCCTCGTTCATCGAGTGGGTCCGCCAGCGTGTGCCCGCCGACGAAGTTCCGGGGATGATTCGCAACCTCGTCGAGGCCTACGCCGCGCTCCGCGAGGATGGACAGACGTTCCGCGAGTGGGTCGACGCCACGGGCCACGAGACACTCATCGAACTCGCCGAACCCGAGGAAGTCGACGGATACGACGACCCGTGTCTCACCGACGCCAAACAGTCGTGGTACCCCTTCGACGACGGTGAGACGCCAGCACCGACGCGAGCGGACGGAACGTCGATTTCGGGGGATTGAGATGTCTGGAAGAGTGCTCGACGTGACGTCTCACACCACACTCGACTACGTCGAAGTCTCGGTCCGTGGCGTCGACTGGGAGCGAACGGGTGTCGGCATCCTCGACGTCTACACGCCGAAAGACGACCCTGACTCTGTCGTCGTCGAGTTCGAACTCGACCCCACAACGACCGACCAGGTCACGTCCCACGCCGACGCAGTCGTGTTGACACACGAGCAAGCGGGCGCGCTTCGCGACGCGCTGGATGAGGAGATCGGTTCCGACGGCAGTGACCGACCACGCAGACTGTCGGGGTGAGTCGGCCGCCAGCGACGAATCACTCGCTTGTAGCACTCACACCACACGCGTCGCTCACCGAACGAGTGTCAGAGAGAAGCGCCGCCGCCAGGACTCGAACCTGGGACCACCTCGTTAACAGCGAGGTGCTCTACCAACTGAGCTACGGCGGCTTTCGTCTGCATTGCTTCGTATTCGACGTTTCTTGATAGGGCTTTCGTTTTTACCCGACGGCTGGCGGATGCCACCGTCTCACGAAGTCGCAGACGCACCGTCACGCTTTCGCCGGCAGGCGCGGAATCCATCTCCATGACACATTCGGACCTCGACGCTGTTGTCGCCGCGGTCCGCGAGCGTATCGACCCCGACGAGGCGGAGCGTCGGGCGCTCGCCGCGGCGGCGGCGGAACTGGAGTCTCGCGTCCACGACGCGCTCTCCGACCTGTCCGTCGACGCCGACGTGCTACAGGTCGGCAGCACCGCCCGTGGCACGTGGCTCTCCGGTGACCGCGATATCGACCTGTTCGTCCGTTTCCCCGAGGACCTCCCACGTGAGAAACTGGCGGAGTACGGCCTCGAAGTCGGCCACGCTGTCCTCCCAGACGGCCACGAAGAGTACGCCGAACACCCCTACGTGAAAGGCGACTACGAAGGGTTCGACGTTGACCTCGTCCCCTGTTACGACGTTCCCACGGCACCCGATATCCGCTCGGCAGTCGACCGGACACCGTTCCACAACACCTACCTGACCGAACGCTTGGACGACGAACTCGCCGCCGACGTCCGCGTGTTCAAACGCTTCCTGAAGGGCATTGGTGCCTACGGGAGCGACCTGCGGACGGAGGGGTTTTCGGGCTATCTCGCCGAACTGCTCGTGCTCGAATACGGCGGGTTCGAACCACTGCTCCGCGCCGCCGCCGACTGGAAGCCACAGGTCGAGTTCGACCCAGAAGACCACGGGACACGGACGTTTTCGGACCCGCTCGTCGTCATCGACCCAACCGACCCCGAACGGAACGTCGCCGCCGTCTGCTCGGCAGAGAACGTCGCTCGCCTCCAGCACTACGCCCGTCGTCTCCTCTCCGACCCGCGTGAAGACCTCTTTTTCCTGCCCGACCCACCTGCGCTGGACGCCGACGGCGTCCGTGACCACCTCGAACGACGTGGCACCACGCCCGTCGCGCTCGTCTTCACGACGCCGAACCTCGTCGACGACCAACTCTACCCACAACTCCGGAAATCGCTCGACGGCGTCGCAGCAGGACTCGACCGCCGAGAGTTCGACGTGTTCAGGAAGACGACGTTCGCGTCGGACGACGCGGTGTTGTTCGTCGAACTCTCCGTCGCAGAACGCCCCCGAGTCGAGCGTCACGAGGGACCACCGGTCCACGTCGAGACCCACGCCGAGGGATTCTACGGTGCGTACACCGACGCCGGTGACGACCACTACGGCCCGTTCCTCGACGGTGACCGACTCGTCGTCGAGCGACCACGTGAGTTCACGACGGCGACGGCGTTCCTCACGAGTGACGCACTGTTCGACGTCGCACTCGGCAAACACGTCGAGTCGATGCTTCGAGAAGACGGCTACGAGGTGCTCGTCGGCGACGAAGTCGCCACGCTCGCGGACTCCTTCGGGGACGAGTTGGGTCGTTACTTCGACCCGAGGCCGTGAACGTCGCGAATCTCGTCGACGAGTTCGACGTTCTTCTGGTCGGGGTCCTCGTCCGGGTCTAACGCGAGTCGCCCGTCGAACGTCTCGTGGACGATGGAGACTCCTTCTGAGAGCGTATCGAGGCCGTAGCCACCTTCGAGGACGAACGAGAGTGCAGAATCGGTCTCTTCACAGAGGTCACGGACGCGTTCCGTGAGCATCGCGTACCCCTCCGTCGAGACGCGCATCCGCGAAATCGGGTCGTGTCGGTGTGCGTCGAACCCGGCGCTCACGATGAACAGGTCGGGGTCGAACTGCTCGACTGCGGGGCCAATCGTCTCGTCGAACGAGTAGACGTAGTCGGCGTCACCCGCACCCGCACGAAGCGGGACGTTGAGGTTCGTCCCCTCGGCATCGCCCTCGCCGGTCTCTTCGACTTCGCCAGTACCGGGGTAGAGGCCGTCTTCGTGAATCGAGGCGTAGAACACGTCTTCACGGTCGTAGAAGATGTCCTGTGTGCCGTTCCCGTGGTGGACGTCCCAGTCGAAGATAGCGACGCGCTCTGCGAGTCCGTCGTCGATGACGGCCTGTGCGGCGACGGCGACGTTGTTGAAGAAGCAAAACCCCATCGCGTCGTCTTCGACGGCGTGGTGTCCCGGTGGCCGGCCGAGCGAGAAGGGCGTGTCACGGCCGTCCTTGCCGTCGAGGGCCGAGCGTGCGGCCCACTCTGCGAGGCCGGCAGACGCGAGTGCGGCGACCCACGACTCCTCGACGGCGACGGTGTCCGGGTCCCAGTTGCCGCCACCGCGCTGGCAGAACGACTGGAACTCGTCGACGTAGTCGATATCGTGGACGGCGGCGACGGTCGATTTGTTGGTCGGGGGGGCTTCGATGTATTCGACGCCGTGGCGTTTCGCCAGTCCCCGTCGAATCGCGCGGAGACGGTCTGCGGTCTCTGGATGCCGTGGGCCGGTGTCGTGGTCGAGACACGTTTCGCTGTAGCCGAAGCGCATTATTCGAACAGTGAGAAGTAGGTCTCGATATCCTCGGCTTGGACCGTCCGCCGGTCGGCGTGGTGAGCGAGTTTCACCGCTGCACTCGCCACGTTGTTGGCGTAGTCTTCGAGGATATCGGCCAGGGCGATTCGAGCATCCATCGCGACGCGGTAGCGGTCGTCGATTTGGAGGCGTGCGATACGGTCGATGGGTGCGACGGGGAGGTAGAGGTCGTCTCTGTCGACGACCTGCTGGACGCCGAAATCTTCGGCCATCAACGTCTTGCGACCGTCCGCCGTCGCCCGCTCGGCGGCGTCAATCGCCAACTCGGCACCGTGGTCCTGAATCCGGCGAGCGAGTTCCTCGGCAGCACCCGCACTCACCCGGAGGTCACCCGCGTTCTGCCGGATAATCGCGTCTACCGGGGCGAACGGTAGCTCGACACTCATACCCACATATCGGGTCCGTCCGGCGTATAATCCTTTCCGTCGCGGCGTCTTCTGGATTTTATCCGAATCGCGTCGCTGGATACGCGTGCGATTCGCGGCACACAGCCTCGACGGCAGGCGTCGAAAGCGACACCAGAGCGACAGCAACGTGACACCGCGGTCGGACGCCGACGATGTGGTGACGAGCGAAGTCGTCGGTTAGCGCTTCGCGCCGGTGTGGACTTCGACTGAGTCCGCGGTGATGCGGCCGTCAGTCTCGGTTCCGTTGACGGTCACTTCGTCGCCGAGTCCGAGTTCGGCGTCGGTTTCGACCGTCTTGGTCTGCGTGCCGTCGTCGAGGATGACCGGGTTGCCGGCCTGAACGACCGTTCCCGTGAACTCGACGTCTTCGCCGTCTGCGCCGTCTGCGCCGTCTGCGCTCGACTCGGACGACGCAGCAGTCGTGTCGCTGGACGTGGTGGCACCGGCCGAGTCACCGGCGAACGCGCCGAGGCCCTGGTCGCTCGTCGAACCCGACGCGTCGTCGTCGGTTCCACTCGCACCGTCGGGTGCGTCGTCCATGACCGTGACGGACGAGCGCCATCCGGCGGACGCTTCCAGGTCGTCCTGCCAGCCATCCTTGATTTGGACGTCCGTGATGACGACGTAATCTGCGAGTTCGACGTCGGTGTCGGCCTTCTCACCCCACAGCGCGACGCGGATGTCGCCGGTGTCGTCTTTCACGCGGATGTTGCGGACCTGTCCTTGCGACCCGTCGTCTCGGTCGAACGTCCGCTTGCCGTCCGCCTCGATGACGCCGCCCGCGATATCCACCGTCTGGCCGATTTCGAGCGTGCCGATGTCCGTCGTCTCGGGGACGTACTCGACCGACTCGTCGATGACTTCGACGGCGCCGCGCGACCCGACGTGGAGTTCGAGGGAGCCATCTCGTTCGCGGACGTAGCCGTCGACGACTTCGACGGACTGGCCGGGTTCGAGTTCTTCTGCGAGGTCCGCTCGTTCGTCCCAGAGGGTGACACGGATGCGACCCGTGGGGTCGCCGAGCGAGAGGTTCGAGACGCGTCCCTCGGTGCCGTCGTCTCGGTCGAACGTCCGAACCTCGCCCGTGTCGAGGAGTTTCCCCTTGAGGTTCACGTCCGACAGTCCCATCGCGAGGTCCTCGACGCGATAACTGTCGAGAATCTGGACGTCCACTTCGGCCTCGATGTCTTCTTCGACCTTGTTGGCGCTGACTTCGACGCCGTTGTACCCGTCTTTCGGTCGGCCAGCGATGCGAAGGACCGTCCCGACTTCGAGGTTCTCTTCGGCACCGGCGGCCATCTGGTCCCACAGCGAGACGCGGATGCGACCCGTCTCGTCGGCGACTTCGATGTTGAGGACGCGCCCGTCTTCGTCTTCGTCGTCGCGTTCGAAGGTTCGCACCTCACCGATGCTGACGACTTTGGCGAGGAACTTCACGTCCTCCATGCCGGGTTCGATGTCGGCGATACCGTGTACTTCCTCGTCGCGGAGTTCGTGGGCGATGAGCATCGCCGCCGTCTCCTCGTCCGCGAGGCCACCCATCTGTTCGACTTTGTCTTTGACTGCGGCCTCGAACTTCTCGAACTCGACGTCGGTATCGAGGTCCTCGTAGACGTCCTCGATGACGCCCATCAGGCGTCACCCCCCTGTGCAAAGAGTGCACGTCGCAGCAGACCACACGTCGTATTCATTCTAGGCTCGAACAGGGAAGGCCGGCGCTTAAGCGTTGTTTTCCTCGTGGTCTGTATCGCGGCGAGGGACGACGAATCGGACGACATACCGAGGGGTGGCCGCTCGTTCGTATATGAATCTTCGTGAGAACAGACCAGTGCTCACAGCTCGCGTCGTGCGACGACGCGCCGACCGTCGACGTCGTCGTGGGCGACGGCGACACGGCCCGGGAGTTGGTAGTCGAATTCGAGTTCCACCCGGTAGCCGAGTGAGACGAGTGCCTGTGTACACGCGCCGTCGTCGGGTTCCTCCTCGACTGTCTGGACGGTGACTCGGGCGGTGTCCGAATCGCCATCGTAGTCGGCGCTGGCGAGGCGGACCACCGAACACCCGTTTCGCCCCCACAGACAGCCGTCGATGGCGACGACGCCGTCCGTCGCCGCGTGGATGGTCGCGTCGCCTTCGGACGGGCAATCGTCCGCCGGTTCGGCGGCGAGCGACCGGTCGACTAACACTGGCTCACTCGGTGTCGGCATCGTAGTCGTCGTCGCCTCGGTTGTCGTGGACTGAGTCTCGGTGGCGTCACCGTCGTCTGCCGCACAGCCTGCAAGTGAGACACAGAGTCCTGCGGCCCCCGTAAGGACGGCACGTCGGTTCACTCTCGGACGTACATGGCGTCGACAAAAAGTCCTTGCGTCGAGGTGGACGAGCGAGACGAATGGCCGTCTCGCTCGCCGGCGCGAACCGCCGGTCCTCGTGCCGTGGTCCCGCGATTCACTGAGAGTTCACATCGTAACGGTCTTATGTAACCGTCGAGTACCGATGAATGCAGCAAGACAGTCCTGATAGGGTAGTGGACTATCCTCCTGGCTTGCGGAGCCAGGGACCGGAGTTCAAATCTCCGTCAGGACGCTTTCCTTTAGAACACTAACCTCCGAGAGCCCTCCGTGGCTCTCGGTCTTTCTGCGGTGAGCGACCACCGAGGAGATTTGAACAGGGAGCGAAGCGAGCAGAGAGACTGAGTCCCCGCGAGTTCTACGAGCGGGGGCTCGTGAGTCGCCAAGCGTCTCACGGTGTTCAAATCTCCGTCAGCGTGCTCACTCCGTTCGCCGCTGACGTGTTCCCCGCTCGCGGTGCTCGCGTGGAACTCCGTCAGGACGCTACATTTTACAGAACCCGTCCTTCGAGAGCCCTCCGTGGCTCTCGATTCTCTCGGCGTGAAAACCGTCTTCTAGCGTCGTTAACCCCCGAAAATCACGAGCGGGCGGTAGTGCTGTCGCTCGGGGAATCACCGCAGAAAATCGGCGTCTCAGGCCTCGTCGTACGGAGGTTCGGGCAGGGGGTGCTCTTCGTCGTCGAGGCGGCGAACCGCCGCCGACGTCCGAGCACTTCGCGGACGGGGACGAGGGGGTCCCTCGGACCGAGGGGCCGCAGACCATGCTTCGTGGCAATCTGGACAGTAATTGCCCTTGTACATCCGTGTGAACGAATAGTTGTCACCGCAACGGATGCACACAGGAGACTGTGTCATGGTTCGAAACCTCGGTCGAGGGTTGGGTGGGCGTTCATGTGCTATCATATCTCATATGTCCCCGAGACGCATAAGTATGACCTCAATTTGAAGGGGCGTTCCGAGCGGGAGAATTGTTACCATCGTTCTAACTCGCGATGGCAGACGTCACGAAACTTCGACACGGAGCGACGCTGGTCTCCCGAAAACAATCGAGTAAACGGTTCTCTCGGCGCTCGGGTACGAGGTGACCTGCAGTGTCGCGTCGGAACTGCGGTGGAGTGCGCTCTCGGTGTCGGAAGTCGGTTCGATGCGGGTATTTTTACGCGACAACGGCCCACTACGACCATGGACGACTCGCTTCGGGCCGGCGTCGCAATCTACAACGCCGGCGCGTATCGGGCGGCCCACGGCGCGTGGGAAGCGACGTGGTTGGACCTCGAAGACGGGAGCGACGACGAGCGGTTTCTTCACGGCCTCATCCAGTTTACGGCCGCCGTCCATCACGCACGCGACGGGAACCACTCCGGTGCGACTGGACTGGCGGTGAGCGCCCAGCGGTATCTCGACGGCTTGCCCGCAGACTATCGCGGCGTCGATCTCGACGCGGTTCGCGCCTATCTCTCGGAACTCGAATCCGACCCCGACGTCGCCGTTCGGGACGACCCACTCTCGCTTCGCCTCGACGGCGACGTGGTCACGCCCGACGAACTCGACTTCGACGCAATCGTCGTCGCCGCCGAGGTACTCACCGAAGAACTCGACGGGTACGACGAGTCGATAGTGGCAGACGCAATCGAGTACGCTCGCGAAGAAGTTACAGAGGGGAGACAGACGCAGTTCACGGCGATGGTGTTCGACTTCGTGCAGAACGAGACGCAGCGTGGACTCGTCTACCAGCGAATGGGAGAACACGTCCGTCTGCGACGACGGCGCGAAAACGACGTGAGCGGGCTGTTCGAGTGAGTCAGACTTCGTCGAGGGGTTCGCCCTCGAAGGTGAACTCTGCGGAGTTGTCGACTGGGTCGTAGCCGAGTACCTCGCGAGCACGCTCGATGGAGTAGTACTTGCGGTCGTTGTCGGAGATGCCGTAGACGATTTCGTAGTCGTAGTCGGCCTCGACACACCGCTCGAAGAGGTGTGCGCAGTCGCGGTAGGAGAGCCACATCGCCTGCCCGCGTTCGTACTCCTTGGGCGGGTGGTGTTGGGTGAGGTTGCCGATACGGACGTTCACGACCGAGATGCCGTGGTGGTCGTGATAGTACCGACCGATTACCTCACCAGTCGCCTTACTCACGCCGTACAGATTGCTCGGGCGAGGGAGTTCACTCCCGTTCAGACGGAACTCGTGTTCGGGGCGGTACATGTCGGGCGTCCGGTCTTCGGTTTCGTACGCGCCCACGGCGTGGTTCGACGACGCGAAGGCGAACTTCTCGACGCCCGCGTCCACCGCCGCCTCGTACATCTGCTGTGTCCCGTCGATGTTGTTCCGAAGTACACTGTTCCACGGTGCCTCTGGACGGGGGTCTCCTGCGAGGTGGATGACCGCGTAGACGCCCTCCATCGCATTTTTGACGGCTGTCTCGTCGGTGATATCTGCGACGTACACGTCCGTTCGGTCGACGGAGTCGGGAATCTTCTCGTCGGCCAGTGGTTCGCGGTCTAACAGTCGCCAGTCGTAGGCGTCGCCGATGTGACCCAGTATCGCCTGGCCGACGCGCCCGCCAGCCCCCGTAAGCAAAACCGGCTGGTCCATTCGATTCAACGTCCGGCGAGGGAGGCTAAGTAAGGACCGGTTCGTGCCTGCGAGCGCTCGTATCCGGTGAACTTTACCTACGAGCGACATATCCCTCGGCATGGTCACCGACCCACAGACCGCCTGTTTCGAGGCGGGAATCAAGTTCGGCACACTCTACCACCAGTTCGCCGGGACGCCAGTCTCGCCCGACAGTGCCCGCAGTCTGGAGCGTGCGATGGCAGAGGCCATCGAGAACCAGCCCTACTGCGAGTCGGTGTCGGTCACAATCCTCGACGACGAACTCGAAGCCGAACTCGCAGATTCGACGGCCGACTACACCGAACTGACGGGTCGCTTCATGGAAGTCGAGATGCGAATCGAGTACGAGGGCGTCACGGTCCGGACGCGGATGGAGATGGAAGACGGCTACCCGCTGATGAAGCTCGTCTCGGTGGAATGACCGGCCCACGAACTGCGGCCCGGGCACTCGTCGTCGACGATGGCCACCTCTTGACCGTTCAGTACGGCGACGGCGACGACAACTGGTATCTGACCCCCGGCGGCGGACAACGACAGGGGGAGTCACTCTCTGAGACAGTTCGCCGTGAGGTGTACGAAGAGACCGGATACGAAGTCGAGGTGGAGTCACTGGCGTTCGTCAGGGACCTCGTCCCGTCGAACCATTTCGAAGACGGCGACGACGCGGACCATCGCCTCGACCACTTCTTCTGGTGTGACTTCAGAGCCGACAGTCCAGCGAGTCCAGCAGACCCACCGGAACTCGACTCCAAACAGGTCGGCGTCGAGTGGATTCCTCTCGAAACACTCCCCGATATCCAGTTTTTCCCTCGGAGTCTCGTCGCTCCGCTTCGTGGCCGGAGAGAACACGAACGTCGAGACGCGGAATATCTGGGCGACGTTCGCTGAGAATTCGGCACCGACTCCCGCCGAGTCGCTCGATTTCACTTTCACTTTCGGGGTCGTTTTTAAACCCCCTCGTGCCGAATGTGTTGGCATGAGTCAAGCGACACTCGGAGACGACGACCTGTTCGGAGAGGCGGCGGCGGAGATGCGCGCCGACGTCGAGGAACATCTCGACGAGGCGCGGGCGGTGCTCCCCGACGCCGACGACGTCTGGGACGCCGACGCCGACAACGTCCTCGGCGTCCTCAACGGCCTTCGGTCTTCGCTGAACGTCGAAGACGCGAGCGAGCACCTGCGACAGGCCAAGAAGTGGTACGTCATCGGCGAACGCGCCGACGCGTTCGACGACGCGGAGGACCTCGAAGAGGCCATCGAAGAACTCGAAGAACTCCTCGAGATGGTCGAAGAGGCCCACGAACTCGTCGGGGAACTCACGAACACGATGCCGCAACTCCGGGGTGCACTCGCCGATGCGGCGGAAGCGGCCGACGACGACGAAGAAGAAGAGGAAGAAGAGGAAGAAGAGGAAGAATAACGGAGCGGCCAACGGGCCCAGAACAGGGAGCGTCGGTGTCGAATCCCCGATTTCTCACTCGTGGCCGCGCGCCTCGACTGCGTCGAGAAGTGTGGCCAGTGCGTCTGCCGCGAGCGACTCCAGTTCTTCTCCACGCGCCGCGCCGCCGTCCGCCGGGTCGCCGACGACGCCGTTGTCGGTGAACTCGTCGGAGTCGTGTGCGAGGTTGACACCCGAAACCCACTCTCCCCACCGGTCTGCTGCTCCCTCGCGAGCCTCTTCGATTCTGTCTTCGCGAACGAGTTCGGGGTGCGTGTGCCGGAGGAGCGCCGTTTCGAGTGGCCCAGCGTGACCCATGTCTTGCGAGTGGTCACCGACGGCGTCGAACCACGTGAACGCGACTGCGTAGGCGTCACCGGTTCGTGAGATTCGTCGGCAGACTTCGGCGAGTGCGTCGACGTTGCCGCCGTGGCCGTTGACGACGACGACGCGGTCGAATCCGTGGTACGCGAGTGACTCGATGGTCTCGCGGACGTACGCGCGAAAGGTGTCAGGAGAGACCCACAGCGTCCCGTCGAAGGCACGGTGTTCCTCGGCGATACCGACCGGAATCGTGGGGGCGACGACGACATCTCCATCGAAGGCTTCGACGCCCGCTTCTGCGACGGATTCGGCGTTGAGGAAATCCGTACCGAGCGGTGCGTGTGGCCCGTGTTGTTCGGTGCTCCCGACGGGGAGGACTGCGAGGTCAGTGTCGAGGGCGGCGGCGTCAGTCCAGGTGGCCTCGGAGAGTCGCATAGCGGGGAAAATGAGTGGGGTGGCCTTAGTGGTAGGCGCTTTCGGCGGTGGGGCCGTGGGGTCGGTGTTCAGTCGTCTCCGGCGTCGACTTCGGCCTGCCGGCGGGCAGCGCGTTCGACGAACTCGTCCGGGAGTTGGTCGATTTCGCCGGCCTGAACGCCCCACAGATGCGCGTAGAGGCCGTCGGCGGTCAACAGGTCGTCGTGGGTGCCGCGTTCGACGATACGGCCGTCTTCGAGGACGACGATGTTGTCTGCGTCCTTGATGGTCGAGAGGCGGTGGGCGATGCTGAACGTCGTCCTGTCGGCAGTCAGTCTGTCGAGCGAGCGCTGGATGAGCATCTCCGTCTCGGTGTCCACGTCCGACGTCGCCTCGTCCAAGACGAGGATTTCGGGGTCTTTGAGGATGGCACGGGCGATAGAGACACGCTGGCGCTGGCCACCGGAGAGTTTCACGCCGCGTTCGCCCACTTTCGTGTCGTAGCCCTCCGGAAGGTTCGAGATGAACTCGTGGGCTTCGGCGGCCTTCGCGGCGGCGACGACGTCCTCGTGACTGGCGTCGAACGTCCCGTAGGTGATGTTCTCTTCGACCGTTCCGTAGAACAGGAACGTCTCTTGGCTGACGTAGGCGATGGACTCACGGAGACTCGACAACGCCACGTCGCGGACGTCCTGTCCGTCGATACTGACGGCACCGTCGTCCACGTCGTACATCCGCATGAGGAGTTTGAGGACGGTGGACTTGCCAGCGCCGGTCGGTCCGACGAGTGCGAGCGTCTCACCGCCACCGACGTCGAACGAGACGTCGTCGATGATGGTCTCGCCGTCGTCGTAACCGAAGGAGACGTGGTCGTACTCGACGCGGCCTTCGGAGACGGTGAGGTCCGGGGCATCCTGCTTCTCGGCGAGACGGGCAGGTTCGTCCATCAACCCGAAGATACGCGCACTCGACGCGTGGGCGCGCTGGTACATGTTGATTATCTGCCCGAACTGGGCGAGTGGCCAGACGAACTGCTGCGTGAGCAGGATGAACGTGACGAACTCACCGACTGCCAGCGTGCCCGTGAACGGGCCGGGTCCTTCGCCGTTGATGACCCAGAGACCACCGACGACGAACGTGAGCGTAAACCCGATACCGGCGAGGATGCGCAGTGCCGGGAAGAACTTGATACGGGTGTTGATGGCGTCCCAGTTGGCGTCGAAGTAGTCCATCGAGACGTCGTCGACGCGGTCCGATTCGTGCGTCTCGGCGTTGAACGTCTTGATGACCTGGATGCCACCGAGGTTGTTCTCCAACCGAGAGTTGAGTTTGCCGACAGACGAGCGGACGTCGGCGTACTTCGGTTGGATGATGTCGACGAACTTCCACGTGAACAGGGCGATGAGTGGGACCGGAAGCAGGGCGACGAGCGCCAGTTGCCAGTTGTACGACAGCAGGACGACGGCGATGGCGACGACCATCACCGAGAGACGGAAAAAGGAGTTCATGCCGTCGTTGAGGAACCGTTCGAGTCGGTTCACGTCGTTCGAGAGGACGGACATCATCTCGCCGGTCTGTTTGTCGGCGAAGAAGTCCATGTTGAGCAGTTGCATCCGGTCGTAGGTGTCCACGCGGATGGCGTGCTGGATGTTCTGCGCGTAGGAGTTCCATCCCCAGTTTCGTAACCAGTGGAACACCGCACCGCCGGTGAAACTGAAGACGATGACGCCGACGGCGAGGAAGAACTGCCCGGACTGTGTCGCGGGGACGAACGGTTGAATCCACGCTTCGGGGATGACGGGGACTGCCGCCGCGAACGACTTCTCTTGTCTGATGATGGCGTCGATGGCGAGGCCCAGAACGACCGGTGGGACCAGGTCTAAGACGCGGGCGGCGATGCTGGCGAGAAAACCGACCAAGAACTGAAGCGTGTTCTCACCGCCGTATTCGGAGAACAACCGCCGCATCGGGTTTTCGACCCGGTCTCTCTGGTCTTCGAACGGGTCGTCGTCTGTCTCAGGGGACACGACAACGGTTCAGGGGGCGCGCGAAGTAAAGTGCTCGGGTGCGGGTGGCCCCCGCCGGTTTCTCGTCGGTCAGTTCGCCGGGCGGAGCGCGCGGACGGTGACGACGCCCTGTGCGACAGAGAGGACGAACGTCAGCGCGATGAGCGCGAGCGAGACAGGGAGTCGGAACTCGGGGCGGCCGAGTGCGAGGAAGTAACTGTGCGCGACGACGGCGAACAATCCGGCGGCGGCGAGGAGCAGCGAAAACTGGTACCCGCGTCGCTCTCGCCGGACGAGTCGGCGAAATCCTTCGAGGAAGACGAGGACGACGAGGAGGTTGAGCAGATTGAACACCTGAATGCCGCCGGGGATTCCGAAGAGGGCCCACTCCTCCCAGTACGCGGAGTCTATCTCGTGGGTAATGAGCACCGCCAGATTCAGAGTATACAGTCGAACCGTCCACGTGTGGTCGTCCATTTGGCACCTTCTACGTGAGAGATAGACGGTGAGACGTATGAAAACTGTCCTACAGATTGGCTCTCGGCTTCCCAGCCCGGACCGTCTACGCATACCGGCCATCCAGAAATACCGAATTGAATTCAACTCAAATAATACAAGTTGTAGTTTATTGTAGTATATTCAGAAAGTTTTGTTCAAATCAACAGTTTATTTGTCTCGTATGAGAAAGTGCTCTGACGCTGGGGTGCCTCTGAAGACACCAGCATCGTCACCACTTCGGGATGCCCGGCCCGGACGTGGTGGCTGAGGGATTTCCCTCTCACACGTTCATCCTGTAGGCTCGACTGAGAGCGGGGGCTCTCCACCGTTCTCCGTGTCAGTGACTGGGGGGAGTGTGGCCTCTGTCGGGGCCGGTGGCCGCCTACAGAACTCTCGACTCTATCTCTGGGTCGAGTCCTGATTCGGCTAAGTCCTCCCGTACTCGTGTCCGAAGCGGGTCTGGGACCGTGTCGCGTCCGACTGGAACTGCAGTCTCGCCGTCGCCCTTTACTTTCCAGTAGAGGACGCAGTTCGAGGGTTCGTAGTACTCGATGCTGTAGGCGTCGTCGGCACCGCGGTAGTGGACGCGAGCGGCGAACTCCTCTGCGAACCAGCCTTCGAGTTCGGACAGCGCGTCGACGTGGTCACCCATGTTCACACAGAACGTGTCCATCCCTTCGGTCGTTTCGCTTTCAGTCGAGGACGATTCGGTCGCCCTCTTCGATACAATTGTCGTTCGTGTAGCCGTACGGGACTTCGAGGACGTACTTCCCAGTCCCACGGTAGCGAGTGAGGTCGGATTCGCTGGTCCCCTCGGGGTCGAGTTCGGCGTGGTGGATACGCGTGATGGTCCCGTTTTCGGCGACGAAGATGATGTCTATCGGGAAGTCCATGTCACGCATGACGTAGGCGTACGTGTCCGAGGAGTCGTGGACGAACCACATCCCCTCGTCCGCCGCGAGCGACTCGGTGTCACTCAATCCGGTGTAGCGTTTGGCGTAGGTGTCGGCTACGCGGGCGTCGACGCTGGCCAGCGTCTCGCCCGTCTCGTCGTCGACGACTGTCAGCGTGGTTCGCTCGTAGTCGTCGGTGGCCCCCGGCGCGATGGCGGGGTTCGAGAGGTAGGCCACGCTGGCGACGACGACGAGGACGGCCGTGACGAAGAGCGCAGTTCGTACACGCGAGGTCATTCGTTCGTGTTGTACGTTCGCAATCCGTCTAAGGGTTCCGGGGGTCGGTCGAAACAAAAACCGTTATTTGCGCGAACCGGTTCGATTGAGTTGCAGGGCTCGTGGTCTAGTTGGTTATGACGCGGCCTTTACAAGGCTGAGGTCGGTGGTTCGAATCCGCCCGAGCCCACTTCTGACGACACAACACGACGAGCGAAGCGAGGAGTCTGTGTCGGCTGAGTGGGCGACACGGATTCGAACCAGGGAGCGAACGCAGTGAGCGACCGAGGTTCGAATCCGCCCGCAACCACACGAACCCTTTTAGCCCAAAACGCGCCCACTCCAGAGCAGTGACACTCATCGAGACGCTCCGTGAACACCCACGACGCACGCTCGTCGTCCTCGGATACGCACTCGCCGTCTTCGTCGCCTCAGTCGTCCCGACGCCACCGGGCGGCCTCACACCGACTGGACCGTTCGGCGTCGTCGGACTCGACAAGTGGGTGCACGCAGTCGGGTACGCCGTGCTCGGGTTCGGGTGTGCGTCTGCACTGCAGGCACGGCAGGCACGCGAGATGGGCATCGCAGTCGCCGCCGCCGGACTCTTCGGTGCGACTATCGAACTCGTCCAAGCACTGGTCCCGTACCGGTCGTTCAGCCTGTTAGACATGGGGGCGAACGTACTCGGAGCGTTCGTCGGCGTCGTCCTCTGGTACGCCGTTACCAGATTACAAACTGGCAGGTAGCGTTATCACACCCCCCTGTCTAACACCACCCGAGAAGTGAGGCACATGGGCACAAAACGCATACTCCGGGCATTCGGGCGGGCACTCGCGATTGCGGGCGTCGCACTCGCTGGCGCGTACCTCTTCGCACTCCGTCCCTGGCACAGGCGATGGGGAACGACGGACACCGAAGCGACGGGCGCACTTCCCGGCGACGACTTCGTCGAGGACGCCGACGTAGAATCGACGCGGGCGATTACGATTGCGGCACCGGCACGGGACGTCTGGCCGTGGGTGGTGCAGTTAGGACAGGGACGCGGAGGGTTCTACAGTTACGAACGACTGGAAGACCTCTTCGGGTTGCAGATACACAACACCCGAAGCATCCTCTCCGAACACCAGCATCTGGGCGTCGGCGACGAGGTGCGACTCGGCCCACTGGGGGCAAACGCACCGTCGTTCCGCGTCGCGTTAATCAACCCGGGGCGGGCGCTCGTCTTGAGCGCACCGGGGTGGGAAACCGGAGAGAGCACCGCGACGTGGACGTTCGCGTTGCACGACGTCGCCCCCGGCGCGACGAGACTCGTCGTTCGGTTCCGTGGGCGGTCACCGTCGCTTCGGGCGCGTCTCGTGAACCGACTCGTCGTCGAGCCCGTCCAGTTCGCGATGGAGCGGAAGATGCTGAAAGGCATCCGCCAGCGGGCCGAACGGGCACGAGCGAGTGCGACCGAAGGGCGGCGGCGCTGACCGAACGCCGACGGGCGATTCGAAAGTCTTTTTCGTCACCTCCGGCTTCGGGAGAATGCGAGCCGCCTTAGCTCAGACTGGGAGAGCACTCGACTGAAGATCGAGCTGTCCCCGGTTCAAATCCGGGAGGCGGCACTTCTCTGAACCTGCCCACCGAGCGAAGCGAGCGTGGCAGGTTCTGCAAGTGCGACCCGAGCGGATTTGAACTCGGGAGCGAAGCGAACGCAGTGAGCGAAGTGACCAAAGTTCACAATCCGGGAGGTGACACGGTGTTCTACACGTGGGGCGCATCCAGAGCGAGTGACATAGCCGAGAACGATCATGTGAACGATTAACTCGGTTGCCAGCGTACGTGTAGCGTTATGCAGAGTGCTGACGAGAACGTCGAGGAACTGGTGTCGAAGGCAGAAGCTGAGTGGACGAAGCGATACGAAGCAGGGCCGTCACGCCTCCGATGGACGGAACTCCCCGTGCAGGTTGGCGACGACGCACCGGATGCCGAACTGACAGACCTGCAGGGGGAGACACGGTCACTGAGCGAGTTCTGGTCCGAACAACCGACAGTCGTGATGTTCTGGCGCCACTTCGGGTGTAACTGCGGTATCGAGCGTGCAGGGCGATTAGCAGCGGAGTACGATGACTACCGCGACGCCGGTGCGCAGGTGGTCGTAGTGACGCAAGCCGAGCCTACACGGTCGGCCGAATATGTCGAGCGACGTGGCATCGAGTGTCCAGTCCTCTGTGACCCGGGACGAGAGACGTACGACGCGTTCGGACTGTTGGATTACGACCTCCCGCAAGTGTTCCAGGGGGCACCCGACGAGTTTCTCGCGCTGGACTCCGAAGCGGGTGCCGGCCTAGCCGCGGACCGTCGTGAGATGGGACAGAATATGGTCGACAACCCGTGGCAACAAGCAGGCGAATTCCTCGTCGATACCGACGGTCGAATCCAGGTGAGCCACCGGTACCAGTACTGCGAGGACTACCCTGACCCCGGCGTCTTCCTGACTGCGCTTCGGATGCTCGAGTGAACGGCTCGTCTCGACTCGGTTCAAATCCGGGAGGCGGCAGGGAAGACACCTGACGGAAACACAGTCAAAACCGTCCAGAGCTCGTGAACGAACCGACCGATTTCACCTTGTAGGGCTCAGTTAATTGTCGTTTGGTGTCTGTAACGCACGCATAACAATACAACATACTTGTCAATTGGTGCCAATGACTGGGCCCGCAACTCCCGACGACGAGTGGCCGCTGAACAGACGGTCCGCACTCAAGTTGACAGGTGGAATTCTTCTCGCTGGTGCGCTCGGCGGACAGGCCGGTGCTGTTCATGGGTTCGACACAGCACAACGGGTGTATCGCGTGAAACAGGGAACTCGCGAGTTCGAAGTCGACGTGCTCGTGGGCGAGACACCCGTTCGAGAGCTCTACGACCTTCGCATCCCGAACTATTACGGCGGCGACAACGGGTCGACAGACCCCGGAGAGGGGCCGTACTACGAGTCGGCCGGGCTCTCGTATCTGTTAGAAGAGTCGTCGACGGTGATGTTTCTCTACGATGGCCCGGATGGCGTCAGTCTCGTGGCCGTCCACGGCGGTGGAAACAGCGAAGGGAACGTCACGTGGCGCGTCACCGGCATCCCCAGTACCGCCAAATGGCTCGTAAAGGACGACCTGTACACCTACCCCGACACGGGTGAAATCGCCAGTTCGAACAACGACCGATGGGACGTAAGTGGCAGCGAACACGTCGTCGACTGGACGTGGCGAAACAGCCAGACAGACGGCGGCGTCGTCGGCTATCTAGACGGCGAGTTCTCCATCACTATCGACCCGGCGTACAACGAGGCGGCGACGTTGTACGGAGAATTATACGAAGGCGACATCACCTCGTGGCAGGTTCTCACCGGTAGCTGGGACAGTCTGACTCGGGTGTCGTTGAACCTCCAGGACCCGGTGACGATAACCTGTGAGACAGTCGTCGAAACCGAGACGCCGGTCACACCCGAACCGGAGGAGGAAGAACCGACAGAGTCGCCAGAAGAAGAAGAAGATCCGACTGAAGAGCCCACTGAGGAGCCCGAAAGTCAGGATGAAGAAGCGGAGACGGAGAAACCGGAGTGGAAGGAAGACCGGGACGAAGCACGCGAAGAGTGGAAAGAAGACCGAGACGAGTGGCAGCAAAAGCGCGACGACGGCGACGACGACTGGAAAGAGGCCCGCGACGAAGCACGCGAAGAGCGGAAGGAAAAACGCGAGGACTGGAAAGACAAGCGGGACGAGTGGCAGGACGACAAGGACGACGACGACGATGACGACGATGATGACGATGATGACGACGAACGCGACGGCAAAAGGGGCAAGAAGGACAAGAAGCCAAAGAAAAGTAAGAAGCCAAAGAAGGGAAAGAAGCCCAAGAAGCCAAAGAAAGGCAAGAAGGGAAAGAGGGGCAAAGGGCGACGATAACGACGACTAGGTGACGAATCGTCCGACTCACCCACCTAAACCACCGAGACGACTCTCACGTCGAGAGAGTGAGAGTGTCAATTCATTGTCTATCACGGTGTACAGGTACGTATGACAGACCAACCAGCGACTCGTATCGACTCGATTCTCGTTCCAACCGACGGCAGCAAAGCAGCGAAGCGTGCGGCGAAGCAGGCCATCGAACTGGCGAACGAGTACGACGCGACGGTCCACGCGATGTACGTCATGGACATGGGCGACGTCAACTACGTGGCCGTGCCGAGCGACATCGCAGAGACGCGAGAGCGACTGACGAAGAAAGGTCGGAAGTTCGTGACGAGCATCGAAGAACTCGCCACCGAAGCAAACGTCGAGTGTGTCGGCGTCGTGAAATCCGGCGTCCCAGAACAGGAGATAATCGAGTACGCAGACGAGATGGATATCGACCTCATCGTGATGGGAAAACGTGGGCGCAGCGACCCCGACAAACCACTCATCGGTTCGACGACGAACCGGGTCGTCGGACACACCGACGTCCCCGTTCGGGTCGTCTAAACAGTCGGTGCGAACGGGTTCACACACCAGAGATTCGGGACGACAGGAACTGGTGGTCGGCAGACACCACTATCCAAAAACGGCGGTTACGCGCCACGGAAGCAGTAGATTCGAGTGTGCTACCTCAAAAGCTCCCTTCACAAGGTTTATACGTTCGACGCGGCTGGATGCAAAGGCAATGGCGAAAGGTAAGGTTGATTTCTTCAACGACACTGGCGGTTACGGTTTCATCTCTACTGACGACGCGGACGACGACGTGTTCTTCCACATGGAAGACGTTGGCGGCCCGGATCTCGAAGAAGGTCAGGAAATCGAATTCGACATCGAACAGGCCCCCAAGGGCCCCCGCGCGACGAACGTCACCCGCCTCTAAGCAGGTCTTCGTTCACCGCCGGTAACTTCACACACTGACGAACTTTCTTCCGTTTTTCACCACTCGTGAGCGGTTGCGTTCGGTACGCAGTCATTCGATTCTGAACGTCAGGTGAGACAGGCGGAAAGGTTAACCGTTCACAGGGTCGTTATACAAAGGCAATGGCGAAAGGTAAGGTTGATTTCTTCAACGACACCGGCGGTTACGGTTTCATTTCCACTGACGACGCGGACGACGACGTGTTCTTCCACATGGAAGACGTAGGCGGTCCAGACCTCGAAGAAGGTCAGGAAGTCGAGTTCGACATCGAGGACGCCCCAAAGGGTCCTCGTGCGACGAACGTCAAGCGACTCTAACCCGGTCCCCGTAACACCACAGACGTATCGATTATCAAGAACTATTTTCTACATCTACGAGCGACAGCACTACCTCCCGGGGGAGGAGGAATTTTGTAACGATTTGCAATACTCTACACCAGAACGTCGCCAGCCGTAGGCAGAAGGTTCATACGGCTCCGCAGTTGTGCATAATATGAACAACAATGTCTGCCGAGAGGGAGAGCGCACCCCAACCCATCCCGCCTGATTCACACATCGGTGCGGACCTCTTCGACGAGACGATGGGGCCGGGTTCGTCGTTCGCCCACCTGTACCGCGGAGAGATTCACCGGATGAAGTCGTGGCGCGAGCGACTCGACCGGACGAGTAACTGGGCGATTACGTTGATGGCGGGGATACTCACGTGGTCCTTTTCTGCACAGTCGCACCCACACTACATCATCTTGCTCGGCCTCGTGACGCTGAGTATCTTCCTCGGAATCGAGTCCCGGCGGTTCCGAGCGTACGACATCTGGCGCTCCCGAGTGCGGATGTTCCAGCAGAACGTCTTCGCGTACGCACTCGACCCGGAAGGTGGCGTCGTCGACGAGAATTGGCGGCAGAAACTCGGCGGTGACTACCGGACGCCGAACATGAAGATACCGTTCGAGGAGGCGGTGGCACACCGACTTCGGCGGGTCTACCTCCCGTTGTTCCTCGTCATGCTCGTCGCCTGGGTCGTCCAGTTGACGACGTATACGGACCACGCGAGTCTCGTCGCCAGCGCGGGCGTCGGGGGCGTCGCCGGTCACATCGTCGTCGCCATCGTCGCAGGGTTCTACGCAATCCTCGTCGGCGTCGCGTTCCGTCCGCGCGAGTGGAACGTCAACGGTGAACTCATCCCGAGTGAGGTGACGGGATGGGAATCGCCCGAACGCGACGAAGGGTAGCGTCGGAATTCGAAATGGTTTTTTCTCCCCTCTGCATCTGTCGGGTTGCGCCGCCTTAGCTCAGACTGGGAGAGCACTCGACTGAAGATCGAGCTGTCCCCGGTTCAAATCCGGGAGGCGGCATTATACTCACAGTTCAAATGCCTGCGTAGCCGTGCTGCTTGCGGTGCCGAGTCCAGTCCCTCGGTGATTTACTCCATAATATCCGGCACCGCCATCGGCAGCATCACGATGTGCGTTGGACCGAAGTCCACCTTGACGATTTTTTCTTCCGCCTTCATCGCTGAGATGACCTCAGTCATCTTGCTCGAAAACCACGGTAGCTTGTCGAGGAGCTCCTGCTGTGTGAGCTTCCCATTGTTCTCGGCGAGCATCATGAGGACCATCTCTGAGTTTGTCAGGTGTTCGTCTAGCTTCTCTGCGACACTCCTTTTTGCGTCGGTGTCGTCAGTATCGGTTGCTGTCATGCTTGGCAGCGCGGTCCGGTGTTCCAGCACCGGTCCTTCTCAGGCGTTCCGCGCATATCCATATCCGTGCGTGACTAGTAAGTAAGCTAGGAATTTTCGGCATTCAACATCTCTGGCAGAATCGGAATGTTGTATATATCGCTTATGATGGTCCGTCGTTGGTCGTTATCCCTGTCGCATTGATAGCAAGGTAATGCCGGATATTACCGTTTCAGACAACAAAATTCGGTTTGAGGAGCAATCAAGAAGAGCGGATAGGTCTGGAACTAGGGGGCTGGACATTGAGCGTTGGGCGCGAGAGAGGTTTGGTTTGAAAAAGGATCGGTGTCGGTTTTATGATGCGATAAGGGACGACGGATACAGAATCGAAATCAAAGCAACGAGACGCCATCTACAATCCGGGAGACGTGGGGCGTTTCGGTTTCGAAGGTATCAGCACTACGCCCTCCGTCGGAGATCTCGGTATTTGCTCGTCGTGTATTCAGTTAATCACTTCTCTCTCCTCGGTGACATTGACGTGGAAGAGTACACAATTCATGGGTGGGACTTCATTCCAAAGTGGGACGTGGATGACGTTCTGAGCCACCAGAGCTGGTACCACACTCTCCACCCCACACTCGGGCACATTTTTGAAGCCTGTGCTGATTGGGAACGATTTCCTGAACTCCACGACCGAGTATATGGACTGTCTAGTTCTACAGGCTGTTGATATTTCAAAACGGTCCTTGCTAGTCTTCACAACTCTACTGATCTGGCTCAGTTAGTTCTGTGAATTGTGCAACCCGTACTTTGGAGGGACTTTCATCCGGTCGCCAAAGTCAACGAGTTCGACCGTTTTCGCATCTTCATCGACAGAAACCACCAGTCGAATCGCGCTGGATCTGCTAAGCTTGATGTAGCGGTACGAGTCCCGACCATTATTGACTCCTTGCCAGTCCTGAGCTTCGAACGACTCTTTGATTTTATCGATGCGGTTGTCAAGTAACTCCTTGGTGTTCCAGTCTGCCCCCTCATACTTGCGATCGTACTCATCGGTACTCGAGATTGCATACTCGATTTGACCACCCAATGCGTGGACCCCTGGCTGGTTTGTGATAGTGTCTCTCGTCGAGGCATACCGGTCGTCATCCGAATCACCCTCACGTCTGGTGATATAGAGTGCAATTCGATCAGGGATGGCACGCTCGATATCGGTGGAGAAGGGAAGGTGCCGGCTCAGTTCAACTGGGGGCTGGCCGTAAGGTCCTCCAGAGCTTGGGCGAAGGCCCCGTGAGAGTTCGAGACAACCATCCTCAAATATCGAATGGCCAGATGTGTGGCTCGGTTTATTGGGGGAATCGAAGGCTTCCACTGTTCGCGAAAAAAGCGAACCAAACAGCGTCTCAGGTGCCTTGTTTCGGCATGCTTGACTCCGTGCGACGTACTGGTGTGCAACAAATCGTGGGAGGTCTGTCTGGGGTGCGTCGATTACTCGATGCTGGTCGAAGTACGAGATATAAGAAACATCATCGCTGGCATCGGCGGTGTACGCAGCCAGCAGCTCAAACTGGTGGTGGAACCACTGATATCGACGGAAAATTTCGTAAGCGAGGTCAAAGGCCGCTTCCTTCGACTCAAACGCGGACGTAAGACTGTCCAGTTCAGGTCCTGCGACGAGATATCCTCGATCGAGAGCACGTTGGTCTCCGTCTTGCTGGTCACGAGCGCGAGGCTGCTTGCTCCAGTGATAGAAGAGATGACCTAGATAGCGAATTCCACGCTGGCTGATGTATATCCCGTAATTGTCTGGGTCGATATGAAACGGAACGTAAGTCGAGAAGGCGTCAAGCCCAAACTGGCTGACGAGGGCGTCCCAAGTTCGTTCGATGCGGTGGATGTTCTCATCGATAGGAATTGTTCCTGGAGGTGCAGTGTCATCAACGTCAAGTCGGTACTCAAACACCGAGTCAGGAATTACGTGTTCGTCTGTGTCCTGACCGGTTTTATTCTGGAACCGACGGACGGTGTCTGGAGGGGCCTCACCATCGCGCAACGGGCGTTGGCTTCCGGAATAGCTCTCTCCGTCAGCGTACCGCGAGAGAAAGTCCCGGAGGTCGTCAATCTGCATAACTGGTAGTTAAGTGGAGCCAACTTAATCCCCAGTCCCAGTAATGATGCGAGGCCGGGAATAGCTCTTGTCCTTGACTGGTGTTCCACTCCGATACGCCACGTTCACTTTCACCTTGGCTTACACGAGTTTAAGTGTCTGCCGCCGGGAGAATTGTTTACTCACAAACACAGGGTCCCAGCCTGATTCGGCATTCCCCGCTTTGCTGCGGATTCACTCCGGACAGAACGACAAAACGCCACCAATCACAAAAATAATCCAATGAATATCGGACACCTTGCCGACATCCATCTCGGCCACCGTCAGTACGGACTGAACCAGCGCGAAGACGACATGACGAGCACGTTCAAGGCAACGTTACAGCTCATCATGCAGGACGACCCGGACGCCATTCTTCTACCGGGGGATCTGTTCCACTCGCGGGTTCTCCGTCCAAAGGTGCTGGAAGCGGCACAAAAGGGTCTCAGTGTCGTCCCTGACGACGTCCTCGAGATTGATCGACTTCCCGACTTGGTCAGGCCAGTTGTGAATCAGGAAGAATATATCTCGCACCAGACGACGATTTCTCAGTACGAGTCCGACTCTTAGTGATTCCACATAGCAAGGCGTCAGACACCGTTTGCGATGGTAGTGATCAAGCCCGTATCTCTGATTGTCGCGGGATTACTGGGACTGGGGCGGGTATCGCGAGGGAAAACACTCATTGAAAGTGAGTGACACTCACAGGTATGTTCAGCACGAGTTCTGCTCAAAGTACGCTTGAGAGTGATGAATGAACATCCCGGAAAATTCGGGTTCGGAGGGGTTCGTACCGGAGCCGGACGATGTCGCATCAGTGTTTCAGTGCCACTTTTCTAATTATAAGGATACGAGTGGAGAAGTCTCATATCAGCAACTACAGAACGAGGAGTCAATCCGTCGCCAATACTCAGGTCGTGTGCTCTTCGAGCTCTTACAGAACGCCTTGGATCGGGCAGATTCCAAAGTAAGTGTAGAAATCAGAGAGGTCGCGTGGGGAACAACTGACTACGCTCTTGTTGTCGGGAACGACGGGACGCCAATCCGAGTCAATCCAGAGTACGATTACGAGAATCCTCCTGAAACGAGTGACGAACGGAGACCCGATTTCAACGCGCTATGTTCACTCCATACGTCCAATAAGCTACCTGGCGAGAGTGTCGGGAACAAAGGAATCGGGTTTCGATCAGTATTCTGGCTCGGCGACTTCGTTCGGGTCTGGAGCCAGTTTGCTGAAGAACCGGAATGGTGGGGTCTCGAGATGCACTCTCCGCTTGACCGGGCGACATGGACAACCAGATTGGGCGTGCCAGAAGTTCGAGCGGGACATCAAACATACCTGAACGACATTGATGTCCGGGTTGGCGAAGAAGATCAACGCCCGAGTTTTCACTTCCCGCTACCGCTTGACGCCGAACAGCCGCCAACCCCCAGTGATATTCAGGGGTTGAAGACGGTCGTTGTGGTTCCGGTTTTAGAATCACGGATGGGCGAGCTCCAAGAGTCAGTTGAGGCAATCCAGCAGGGTCACCTGAATTTCGTTGGGCTATTCGAGGATCGTCAGAACCTGACCGTTCAGTTTGAGACTCCCTGGCAGTCATTCAACAAAGGAACCTGGCCAGAAAACGACGTCCGGGACGGACGAGAATCGCTGTCGATCAGTCACTGGAAAACCGAATCAGAGCCGTTAGTATCACTCGCCAGAGGGGCAGAACACGAGTTATCAACACCCGGTGCTGCCGTCGCTTGGCCAACTGAGCCGTCCCTTGCTGCCGAGGAATCCTCCAGTTCGTCACAATCGCGGGTTTACGGATATCTACCGACATTGATCAGTAGCCCGTTTGGGATCGATGTTCAGGGCGATTTCCAACTTCGAACGGATCGTACTAGCTTGCGACTTGACGATGAGACAATCGGAGCATACAATGAAGCCCTGCTCGAGGTAGCTGCCGAAATCCACCTCAACAAAATCCTCGCAGAAGTGGGAGTATCGAGTGACATCATCGAGTGGGACTGGATTGATCCCGGAACTGTTCAAACAGTCTCAGGAGACGATTCACCGACGTCGCCTCGCCCGGATCTTTGGAGGTTCTTGAACCCGGCTACCAGCCAGTCCGAGGCAGGAGAGAGGATTGTTGACCACCTCGAGTCGTTGTTGTTCCCGTGTGACGACTCACAAGATGTCGAAAGGTATCAACAGTGGTCGGTATTGGCAACGGCATTCTTCGAAGCCAGGGGGCAATGGCCAGTTCAGACATACCGTGACTTCTGGACGGCTGCCAAGGGATGGATCGACCGGGCCTGTAAGTACTCCAGCAGCACGAAGACGTGGCGGTCAACAGCAGCCGCAATGGGTGATGCACTCCGCAATAGGCGGGGAAGCGTAGCACCGGTCACCGCGCAGAAGGAACTACCGCCCGATGAGCTCGTACCGGCAGTCCCGTTGCCGGAGCGCTCAGAGGCCGATGCGACGGTCGGGCGTGGAGAACGCCACACCCGCCGGCTGTTTCTTCGACGTTCTGAGGAGACAGATCTTGAGTTGCCGCGTGCGCTTCGGGAAGCAAATCGGGCCGTGACGTCATTCGATTTCCCACCAGGGTTCAGAAGCGAGGAGTCGCCACAGCCACTCGGTGCGAGCCAATTCAACCGCTGGGAAGTACTTCGTGAGCTCCGACAGCTTCCTCACGATACCGATACGTGGACGCACACTCCACTCGCTGGGGATGCCGGGGAAGCGGCTGAATTGCAGTACGACTTGATTCAGTTCGCTATGGATCTGTACGCGCTGAATTCCCAAGGAGGGACAGTCTCACCCGCAGAATCTGATGAGTACGGTCCAGGGTGGCGTGCGTTACGGAATCACGTATATAGTGATAATGCGCGGACAGCCGGGAGATCTATCGCTACGCTATTTCTCCCGACGAGAGCGAGCAAGTGGGAACCAGCCCGGCAGTTGACCCTTGACCGAGTGGCGAGAGATCAGCTACCGACACCACCGGCAGACGTTGAGCTTGATGACTTCCTTCTGTTTCTCGGCGTAACGCCGGCTCCACCAGAAGACAGTGTCCAGTTGACTCTGGTTGAAGGGGGTGACAACGGGATCGTGGCAGAGACGCCGCCGGCGTTGAGTACGGCTGGATCACAGTGGAGCCCCCTTCAGTTCGGAGAGGGGCCACGACGGGACGGTGACGTGGATCCAACTGCGTGGCTACAGTCACTTGATGCCGCATGGGATTGGTTGGAAGAGCTCATCACAGCGGAACGCCTGGAAATAGAGACATCCGAAGGAGGTGGTCGACGTCCACTGGAGTTAATTCCACAACTTCGAGACAGCGCCTGGTTCCCAGTTGAGGGATCAAGCTCTGGCTCCGATGCAGCTGCTGAACCCCCCGTAATCATGGAGGATCCACCGACACAGATTCCGCCCACCAAGGTGACTCTGGTATCGAGACAGCAGCGACAGCTTCCACCCGTACTGTGGAGTCTCTCAAAAGAAGCCCCCATCGAATCAGAGTTACTGACAGCACTTGGTGCCGTCCCGGGCACCGATATGGACAGTTTGAGCAAGAATAACGCTGACCCGGCTTTCAGGTTACTCGAACAACTACACGAATTGACTGCCCCGATGCTCACAGTTATCGAGGAAACCCCGAGAGCGCGACAGGCACTCCGGCAGCTCGTTGATCGACTTCTCAACACGATTGCCCGCGAACACGAACCCGAGGATGACGAGCGAACTATCCCTCTACTCGTCTATCAAGGAGTTCGAGATAAGCGAGCGCTCTCTGATCGGCCACTTGCCTGGACCGACAGCGACGGTGTCTGGATACCCACTGATACCGTCGAGCGCGAACGAATGCGCCGATTCTTCTCCGAGGTTCCCCTTGTCACGGCCATTATCGGTCGGGACACTCTGGCGGGGTATGAGCCACTTAGCGACCTTGCGTTCGAGATCACACGTCATGTCCATCCAGTTCGTCAAGGCAGCGAAGGTGGCGAGGCCGTCGGAACACTTGATACGAAGATAGAGCAGGTTGTTCCGCATCTACTCGCATTAGCAGAAACCACGACGCAAGCCGATGTGGATCCAGCGGAGGCTGCGGACCGCTGGCGTAGTCGTGTTATCCGGCATGTCGATGATGCTTGGGTTGAGTTTGAGGCCACGTTAGGTGAGGAGACACGACGTTCGGATCCTCAGTTCAGAGGCGATTACAACCATGCGCTGTTCCTTCAGGATGCGCCGCCAACGATAATCTTCGACACTCCGGAGGGGCAGGAAGGGCCGCCACCGCTGGATGAATTCGGAGAGCCTCTGGTCGAACTCTTGCTTGGAGAGAATCGAGGAGGGGTTGGATCGTCATTTGCTCATGTTCTTGGCGCGTTTGAGTCCGGTGGCACTGACCGTGTGGAGCGGATTCTTGAGAAGTATGACGCGATGTCACTCGTCGAGGCGTATAACCGTCATCTCAGACAGCTTGACGACGAGGAATATGCTGCGTTACGGAACCGAGTTCGGGAGGTGATTGGTGAGCTCGGCCTTGAACTGCGCGACTCGTGGACGCGGCTCTCACACATTGGTCCGGAAGACATCGTCATGAGTAGCGCTCCAAGGGACGTGATGAGTCAGGAAGTACAAGCAACGCTTCGTGAGTTAGACCTGACAGAGGAGCAAAAACCGTTCCGTCCTCACTTCTCGTGTGTCGAACATCATCGGGCGGTCTGGGAGGGGTGGTATTCGTCTCAGGAGGATCGACTATGCGCCTATCTTCAGCACCTCCTCGAGGCACACACGGAGCTTTCCATCTCGGAATCGGAGGTAGCGAACCATCTCAATGAGTATGTTCGAGGAACTGCGTGTCAGCGGGTAGTCTTTGACCCCGAACCAGCCGTGATTGAATGGCTCCGACGTGACCCGTTTGGAGCATCGGTTCCAAGCGCTGAGATTCCGGAAGCAGATGATTTTGAAACGAAGTTACGAGAGTTCTCCCCGCGTTTTGACCCCGTCGAAGAGGTCGTTCCCTCCGATAAGATGGGGTTGGCTAGGCCCGAGGTGGAACAATCAGAGCCGAACGAATCAGGGAGTGGAATCGTTGAGCTGGCTGATTTGGAAGCGGAATGGGAGCAAACGAAAGCAGTTGGTGATGATGCCGAGCAGGCGGCGCTGACGTGGATTACTGAGAGGACCGCAGAGTGTCTCGATGAGGCAGTCGCGAGTGGTGACTTCGGGACAGTCTCCAACGCACTTGTTTCTGCGATTCCAGGATCCGGGAAAAGCGTTGAGCAACTTCAGATGGCCCTCCGTGAGTGGGAAGAGACCAGAGACCGTGAGCTGCTTGGACGCGGACTCCACATCTCACGGACCTGGGATGGTGCTGGATATGATCTGATTGGTCTCAAGAAGACAGCATCTGGATTCGAGCCAGTGCGTTACGAGGTCAAGAGCCTCCCTGAGGGCCAAACAGGGTTCAAGATACATCTGACGCGCAATCAGCTCAGCGTGTACCGAAAGGTACGTCTTGAAGATGACACGGATCAGGAACCACTCTACGGCGGCGATTGGAAACTCCTCGGTGTCAAACCAAACCGCCGTGCGATTGACCTCACGAACGAACTTGAGGAACTACCTTCGCTGCTTCGACCGCTCCAGACGGAAGGATACGACCACGATGGGTTACTGATATACATCGACACCTCCTGATTCAAAAGCGAAGAGGAAGGCACACTCATCATTTTCAGTACCACTGCGTTCGAGTGAATTGTGAGCCGACCGAAAACTCAGGTGTGGCCTACGTGTGGTGGATTTTGTTCAGATTAGCAACTGCGAAATCCTGGGAGCGTTGGAATAGCAGTGATGTCTGTCGAATTGATGTTCGGTGTGCGTTGGTTCGGTTGTGACAGGCGTCAAAATTCAATTGCACGACACTCAGAAACACTCAACTGGAATACACGAGTGGGTTCAAAATAGTCGGTACTCACATCCGTCAAGAAGTCCACCGTTGGATTGTAAACCGTTATCTGACCGGTGTGTCTTTGTCGAGGTAATTCTGATGCCGGGTACTAATTTCACAATTCTTGATACGTTACGGGCGGACATCGAGGAGTTTTCATCGCGGTACTATCCGATGATTACGGAGACGTGGGAGTCGCGGGACTCGAGTTTCGGGTGGCTTGCCCCGGCGATTGAGTGGTTGGAGGAGACGGTGGAGGAGTACGGGTGGGAGTATCTGGATGATGGCGGTGCACGGTTCGTGGTGAAGATCCCGCCGTCGGCCTGCGATGCGTATGATGGGCCGGCGCTGGTTCTGAAGCTGCCGATTTACCGGGCTGATTCGCGGGATGGCCGGTACCAGAATGCGTGGGAGGCACGGCTATGGGAGGAGGCACTGGATGAACTTCGTCCGTACTTGGTACCGGTGCTTGCGTCCGGGGACTTGTATCGGTGGGTGCTGATGCCGTTTGCCGAGACCGCACAGGTGGATTCAGAGTTGATTGAATCGCGTTGCCAGGAACTGGTGAATGAGCAGGGGATTGCGACGAACGAGGTGGTGGCGGCACAGAACTGGGGTTTCTGGGATGGAGAGCCGCGGTTACTGGATTACGGGCATGAGACGGCGCAGCTGATGCTGGATGACGAGGACCACGTCGCAGTCGAGGAGTATGCACCGGAGATTCCGGCGTCGTATGAGAACCTCGACTCGGAAGATGTTGGAGATGAGGAGGAGGATGAGGTGGCGGATGGACCGGTCGCGGCGAAGGTGGTGCTAGATGGGACGGACCTGTTGCCGGCGGAGAAACAGGAGATACGGGGAAATGTGGATGGTCGGGCAGCGGTTGCAGGTGAGCTGATGGAGGTGGAGGATTGGGAGATTAATGTGGTGGCGACGGAGCCGTCGACGGGGACGGCGTTGGGTGAAGACGTGGTTGTCGTGACGGAGGATACACACATCCGGTTTGACTGACGCGGAGGGTTGTTTGGGAGACATTAGACAAGTTGGCTGTGGTGGCAGTAGGCCGGTTTCATCATGGACAGGAGATGGTGCAGTAGTTCGAGGAAGCGGTTAAGGGAGCTCTATTGGGTCTGTATTTCCCCGACACTTTTCTTGCCAGAATAGCGGATAGGTGGGTGTGATGTTCAATAGTTGGAGAAAAACCCGTTTTGATAGATAATTCTGCAAGCGTGCTGCATACACGCTCTGTACCTTGCAATCCGTTATGGTTTGACGGGGAGAATTTCAACAGAGCCGCTTGTTTATATCTCCAATCCCAACGCTCGCAGTTCCTCAAGTTCACTCTGGACACTCTTGAGACGCTCCTTCATTTCGCCCTCTGCTTCAAGTGCAGAGTCAAATAGCCGCTCTCTCCGCTCTTCGATTTTCTCTACGCCTTTTTGAGTCAGCGCCTGTCCACACCACATACACTGCACCTTGTCTCGAGGCGTTTCCCGCTGACAGCGGGGGCATTCGACCGGTCCGATTGGATCCATCTCGTCTTCCGAGACAGCGACTCCATGCGCTCGTGCGATTTCACGTGATGTGTCGTCGGCGAACACGGCAATGTACCGGCGTGCCTCGGCGCTGTTTTTGACCCATCCATGGTGCCGCTCCAGATGGTTTCTGCGAGACATTGTTACGAGCCAGCTAGCTCGCCGAGGACTTTCTCATCCGAGTAAAGCCCATCTTTGAGGGTCGCTTGAGCTCCCCGTTCTCAACGGCCCTTTCGACCGGCTTGCGTAGCATCTTCTGCTTCATTTTGTAACTGACGTCCCGGCCGGTGTCCAGATCACACCAGAGGGGTGCTTCTGGATCGTCACCTCGTGGGTGTACCTTGAGCCATCGCTTGAGGTACGGGACAGATGAAATCAGCGTAATCGTTCGTTGGCCCTGTCGTCCATCGACGGTGATCTCCATACCGTACTTGTGATCACCGACGTCACCGACCGTTAGCGACCGAAATTCACCGGAACGAGGACCAGCGTCCCAGTCGACTGCGACTGCTGCTTTGTTTCTCGCGTACTTCGCATTATCCAGTGCGGGGCGAATGTGTTCGTCCCACCGCCACATCTTCGTCGGGTCGGGGGAGGGATCGTAGTCGTCCGGAAGATCAGCAGAGATCCACTCAACGCTCAGCGGCTTCTCATCCTCCGGGTCTCCCGGAGTGAGATGACCGCCGAGCATCCGGATTGCGACTCGAAGATCCCGCTTCGACTCTTCACTCTCATAGTGGCTGTTGATCCAGTTGACGTACTTTTTCGCGGACGATTTCGCCTCTCTTGAATCGCCAATGATGTCCACAAGATCTGGACCGGGTAGTTGTTCTGGGTCGTATTTTTCTGAGTCGCCGGCCAGCATAGTGCAATGCTGGAGGTGCTTCACTCGTCTTCCGGTCGAATAGTTGTGGATCCCGAGCTCCTCGGAGAACCTGAGCAGGGCGTCCTTCTCATCAGGTGTCAGCGTTTCGGAGCCCTCAATCCGTGTGTGGAGGGCTTCGATCCCCTGCGGCAAGTTCGACATACTCTAAATTAGAGTAGGTGGGCATTTGAACTTTCAGTTCAATGCCGGGAGGCGGCATTTTCCTGCGAACAACGTGAGCAGTGAAAATGCTCACTGAACGGATTTGAATCAACGAGCGACTGAAAGGAGCGAGTGAGGTTCACACGAGCGAAGCGAGTGTGAGAAGGTGAGACGACGTCTCACTGAGTTCACAATCCGGGAGGCGGCACTTCTGTGATTTCAACCCGATGAGCGCAGCGAGTCCCGGCGAAATTGGAATATGGGGCTGCGAAACCAGACAGCAACCAGAGACACCGTCGAAATCAGTCGGAAGTCCGGTGGACGTCGGTCAAAAGGGAGTACAGCGACGCAGTGTGGGTTCAGGCAGTCACGGTCGATTTCTCGGACTCGTCGAGGTGGCTGATACGGACCTCTAACCCGGACGCCGAGACGGAGACGGTCACGTCGTCGATAGCACGCTCGTACTCGGCGGTGTGCTTCCCGGAGCGAGAGATGCGTAATCCCTTCGAGAGGAGGCCTGTCTCGGTGAGCGGTTCGAGTTTGCGGTAGGTCGTCGAAAGCGGGAGGTCACACGCCTCCGAAATTTCACTCGCAGACAGCGCAGTTCCGTCGGTCACTTCGAGAATGCATCGGCAGCTTTCGTCGTCGAGCACGTCGAAGAGCGTGTCCATCGTCTCTTGGTCGGCGACGACAGTCTCGTTCGAGTTGTGAATGTGGGTACGGATGGACTTCGGAAGCGATGCCTGACTCATACCTCAGTAGAGTGGCCGTACAGAAACCAACGGACAACCACGTTATCCGGGGACGTTTATATACTCCCTCTCTGGTGAGGGTCGAGTCCCCGACGTCACCCCTCTTCGAGGATGTCTCCGAGGAGCTTCGTCTGTGCGGCAGCGAGGTGTTCGGAAAAGGTCGACTGACTGATATCCAGCTCCGCAGCGACTTCCGTCGCGTTGGCGCGTCGCGGGCGCTCGAAGTACCCCATCTCGTAGGCCGTCTGGAGCACTTCGAGTTGACGACCCGTGAGCTTCGCCCGGTCGACGAAGATGTTATCTTCGGACGAGTCTCCCTTCGGAGACCTGACGAGACGTTTGATGTCGACGTCCGGGAACCGTTCGCGGAGTGCACCGATGACGGCCTGTAGTTGTTCGTAGTCGGCAGCGTGGAAGACGAGCGTCAGCGTGCCGTTTTGGGTGAAGTAGCGGTCGATTGGGCACCCGAACTCTCCGAGACACTCACACGGACACCCGACGCCTCCGTCGTGCTGGATTCGAAACAGGTGGGTAGTACCGTAAGAGAAGATGGGTTCGAGGTCCGTATGCTCGGATGGGTCTTCGGAGTGGACGGCGAACTCGGTGACGCTCACCGAGTCGGGCGGCGATGCGACACTCGTCGAGATGGAACTGACGATAGACCCCGTCGCTTGGGCAATCGAAGCGATTCGACAGACGGGAGAATCGAATTCGACTGTCGCACGAATTCCGGAGGGCATAGATGGGTTACGTCGTCCAGTAGCCTCTGGATTCCGTTCCTGAGGTGGTCGTCACTGCGACGTCGAGTCGACGTGTGTGAGTCGTGGTGGGAGCGTGCCGAGTGCTCATTCCTCGTCCTGCTCGACGCGCACCTCACGACCACCGAGCGACTTTGGGTCGAGTTCGAAGAGTTGGATGTCGAGGTCCTTCTTCGAATTCGCCCAAATCTCGAATAGGGGTCGTTTCGCGTTCCCGTACTGGACGATGCGTTCTGGGGTGAGTTCACTCGTGGGGACCTGTTCGAGCGTCCCCTCCGCGATAGCGCTCCGGTACACGTTGCCGTCAGATTCTTGCACGACGATACGTGCACGCGGCGACGACGTGAGGAAGTCGCGTTTTTCGCTCTCAGGAGTCGAGACGAGTCGAAAGTAGAATCGCCCTTCAGTAGTGTCGTACCCGTAAGAGATAGGGATTGCATAAGGGATGTCTGCTTTCGCGAGCGACAACACTGCCGTCTCGTGACGAGCTAAAAGCTCAGCAATATCGTCGGATGAGAGGCTTGTCTGTTGGTCCAAAGACATCGGTTCGTATGCCTCCACTCGCGGCGGACGTAATCATTGTTACTTCTCGGGCCGAAGATTCGTCCCAGTTGGAGAACGTCCGCCACGAGTGAACGAGATTACGACAGACCCGCTATCCACGCGGAACGGCGGGGAACAGGAAGTCGACTCAGGACTGAGAGAACGCAGTACTCGAAACTGACGACGAACAGACGACACATCCGTTTTCGATGAGGGCATCGCGCATCGGCCCGTTTACCTCCATAGACTCCGCACACTCCGGGCAGACGAAGGTGTAGTCTGTGCCGTCGGCCATGGTACATATTCGTGAAGTGCTCGTATATGTAGCCTACTGTTTCTCCGATACGTGACACAGTTGAAAACAGAACGTCGAGAGACGGCGCGAACGGCCGAAGAACCCTCCGAGACGGCCGAGAGAACTGCCTGTCTCCGGTCAGACCGGAGAGAACGCAGTGGTCGAAACCGGCGAGGTACAGATTGGGCACCCGCGTTCGAGGAGTGCGTCTCGCATCCCGTCGTTGACTTCGAACTGTTCGTCACACTGCGGACACGTGAACACGTACTCTTTTGCAGCTGAGTGCGTCATCATCCGTTTACCTCCGGAGTTTCGAGCGCGTCTTCCATACCCGTCTCACGAACTGCCGACGTCACGTCTTCCCACAGCTCGATATCTTCTGTGCGGAGTTCGGTGACGGCCCCTGCGATGGCGTCTCGCCGTTCGGTCAGCGTCGTCTGTCCGGTGAGTTCGACGAACAGTGCGCCGAAATCTCGCGTCGTGGTGCGTCGTGCGGACATCCAACTCACCGTCCGTTGGGTTCTTCACCGCCATCGGTCGCGACCTGTCGGAAGTTCACCGAGACACCGGCGTCGAACGAGAGCGAGAGCGCGTCGAACTGCGTCGAGAACTCCCGTGGGTGGTGTGCGTTCGGTTGAATTCGGCGGCCTTCGGAGAGGAGCGATGCCTCGGAGAGTTGGTCGAGTTTGCGGTAGACACTCGACAGTGGGATGTCGCACACTGCGGCACACTCCTGTGCGGTTCGCGGTTCTTCGTTACAGACGGCGAGGATGCGCCGACTGTCGGTGTCGTTGAGGGCCGAGAGGACGGCGGATGGTTCCGCAGTGTCCCCGGATTGAGAGTCGTAGCCGAGGACACCGTTCGCGGCGAGCGTGCTGGGAGAGTTCATACTCAGAAACACGAGCGTTACTCGGAGGTATCTATCACCGCACTATCTGGGGTAGTTTAAGTACCCCCTCTCGAAGAACGGCTTTCGGTCGGGCGTGGCCACCCCCCGAGACTACTGGTCGTCGCCGCCGTCTTCGAGGCGTTCCAACCGGTCACGGAGCGTGGCGTTCTCCGTCGGTACGAGGATGAAGCGTCCTGCGCCCATGGTGACACTCTCGAGATACCACCGAACGAGTCGTTTGACGGGGTCGTATCGTCCGTCGGTCAGGGCGACTGCGCCACGCCAGGCATTTCGCCGCCCCTCACGGAGCGTAAAGAACGAGAGTGCTTCGTCGAGTCGTCCGAGCGACTCGTCGACGTCGGCGAGGCCGTCGGCGTAGCGCTCGACGACGAGGTCTTGTTCTTCGTCCACGAGACGGTGTAAGACGCGATTTATCCGCCGGTGGTCGGCGTACTTCGTCCGTCTGTTCGGGTCGATACCGACTTCCGAGAGCGCCAGCGCGAGGTCGTAATTCACGTGGGCGTTGATGCCGAGGAGGATGTCCTGCGTCACGAGCGATTCGCCGCCGAGTGCGGTTTCGAACGCGAGACGCCAGGGGGCGGGAACCTCCCCACGACGGCCACACTCGAAGGCGTAGAAGGCCCGTCGATAGTGGTCGGCGAAGGTGACGAGATAGTCGGCGACCCACGCGGGGTCGGCGAACTCTCCGTATTCGAGGCCGGCGTCGACTTCGGCGGTCACGCGAGCGTAGATAGTCAAGAACGCGGCCCGGCGGTCACCGCGTTCGTAGAGGAGTGCTTCGAGCGCGGCGAGTCTGTCGTGAGCGTCGGCGACGTCACGGAACGGGTCTTCGACGAGACGGAGCACCTCGTCGGATGCGTCGGGTCGCACGCCAGAAAGCGTCGGATTCGGCGTCCGGACTGCCGTCGCGAGTTTCCGACCTTCGGCGAGCGTCATCCGGCGCATACGATGAACTACCGATACGCGCGTCGGGAGGATAACGATACCGTCGGCGCGACAGTCACGATGACGGGGGTGTCAGATTACCCCCTGCCGCCGGCCAGTTTCACCGCTTCGGGTCGCCCTCGCAAGCGCCACATCGCCAGCGTTCCGACGACGGGACCCACTGCGAGTGGCGCGAACGCCCACTGCCACCCCACGGCGTCGGCGACGACTGGCGTCAGTTGGATAGAGACGACGGTCAGCAGGAATCCAAACGCAGTCTGGAGCGTGAGCGCGGTGCCGACGTAACTACTATCTGCGAGTTCGGTCACTGCCGCGGAGAACTGGGCCGAATCCGCGACGATGACGAATCCCCATCCGAGGACGAAGGGGACCACCACGAGTGGAGAGGCACCGAAGACGAGGCCCGCGAGGAGACTGGCCAGACCACTGAGGACCATACTGGCCGCCGTGATAGTCGTTCGACCCCAGATATCGGCCGCCCGCCCGGCGACCAGCGCACCCACACCACCGATTGCAATCGCACCGAACGCAGTCAACGCGGCCGCTTCGGGCGTCGCGAGTGGGTGGTCGGAGGCGTCGTAGGCGAGCGCGAGGAAGAGTGGAATCCACGTCCAGACGGCGTATAGTTCCCACATGTGGCCGAAGTACCCCGTGTTGGCGAGGAGCGTCGGCGGGTCACGCAGGATGCGCCGAACCGCTGCAGGGTCGAACGGCGCGGCGGGAGACTGATAGGGTCCCGGACGGACGCGGAGGACCACCACGCCACCGACAGTCGCGAGCGCCGCCGCACCGAGGAGGACGAGTCGCGGCCGGTCGATACCACCGACAGCGCGGAGGAGGTGCGGGAGCGCAGACCCGACGGTGAGCGCGCCGATGAGCGTCCCGATGGCGAGTCCGCGCTCCTCGCGGAACCACCCGGCGACGAGTTTCATCCCCGGCGGGTAGACGCCTGCGAGGGCGACGCCCGTGACGAACCTGAGCGTCAGTGCAGCAGTCGGTGTCGTCACGACGGTTGCGAGCGCGACTGTCGCCGCCGCACCGACGAGTGCGGACCCCGCGAGGAGGTACCGTGGCGGGAGTACGTCCGACAGCGTCAGCGCCGCAGACGCGAGCGCACCGACGACGAACCCGAGTTGGACAGTGGTCGTCAGCAACCCGGCCTGTTCGGGAGCGAGTCCCCACGCCGTCGCGAGTTGGGGAGCGACGGCGCTCGCGCTGAACCACAGCGACATCGCGAACAACTCGGCTACTGCGAGCGTCCCGAGCACCCGCCACTTCCGCGAAATCACAGGTGTCGTGACGTCAGAGAAGGCAAAAGGTGGACCGCGGGAGTGCGGTCACACTGCGCAGACGCGAGACGCATCAGTTGTGGCGCTGGATACCCGACCGGTGGTCGATGCGAAGTTCCCATCCGAGGATGTCCTGCATCGATTCCGTCTCCGAAAAGAGACTCGGGTAGCGAGCGTTGTCTTCGAGGATACCGCAGACGTGTCGCCACTCGTCGTCCGCTATCGGGTGGAGTTCGCCCTCGACGATGACGCTCTGCCACTCGTAGCGCGACGGGAACTGCCAGACAGTGAAACTCGCCCGTGCAGTCCGCATCGCGAAGTCCGTCTTCCGCGACGTCTCGCCCGGGCGGAGGAAGACGAAATACAGGTTGTTTCGCTCGGCGTCGTAGCCGAACGACAGCGGTAACCCGTAGGCGACGCCGTCGTCGGCGAGCGAGAGGACACCGACGCCCTCCTCACGGAGTATCCGGTCTATCTCCTCGTCCGGCATCACGATACGGTTGGTCTCCGCGGATTCAGGGGCCATGTTACCAGTACGCATGGAAAGGAGATAAGCATGCCAGCGAACCGGAACGTCCCGAACGACGACGTGGGGCTTTTGCCCAGTGAAGACGAACTCCGAGCAACACCCGGATGACGGTAAACACTCTCCATCGGCCGACCCACCGCGACGCACTCGTCCACCTCGAAGACGCGTTCGAGCGGGGCGAGATGTGCACCGTCTTCGGACGGTGTACCGTCGATTACGACGGCCGTGCGACGAGCGAACTCGGCCCCGGTGACCGACTGGTGCTTCTGAAACCCGACGGGTCCATCCTCGTCCACACCGACGAAAAGCGCACGCCAGTCAACTGGCAACCCCCGGGGTGTACCCACTCCGCGAGCGTCCGCGATGGCCGCCTCCGCATCCGCAGTACCCGGTCGAATCCGGACGAACGACTCGACGTTCACTTCGAACGCGTCGAGCAGTGTTCGGTCTACGGCGTCGACGACCGGAGTGACCTGGAACTCTCCGGGAGCGAAGAGGACCTGCGACAGCACATCCTCGCCAACCCGTCGATTCTCGAAACGGGGTTCGACCCCCTCGAAACCGAGCGCCAGAGTGACGCCGGCCCGATAGACATCTTCGGTGAAGACGCCGACGGCGTCCCCGTCGTCGTGGAGTTGAAACGGCGGCGCGTCGGCCCCTCCGCGGCGAGTCAACTCGGGCGGTACGTCGACGCACTTCGCCGCGAGTTCGGCGACACCGACCCGGTTCGTGGTATCCTCGTCGCACCGTCGCTCACCGACAGGGCAGCCACACTCCTCGAACGCGAGGGACTGGAGTTCGTCGCGCTCGACCCCGAGACGGGCGAACCGCCAGTCGAAGACGACGACGCAGAAGACACGAGCGGTGCAAGAGACGCAGACTCCGACACGTAGTCAGTCGAGACCAGCGAGTGCGGCGAAGTTGTCGACGGTTCTCGCGGCCGTCACGTCGTGGAAGTCGCGAGCGTCGTCGGGCCACCCGAAGTCGTCCGCGATACGGTCGAGGAGTGCGTCGGTGAATTCGGGGTGGTACTGGACGGTCCAGACGGGCGCGGACTCGTGACGTGTCGCGAGGTGGTCGTAGTAGTCCGCAGACCCAATCGTCTCCATTCTGTCGCCGGGTTCGACCACGTAGTCGCCGTGGACCATCGGGATGTGGTTCGAGACGCTCTCGAACATCGGGTCGTCGGCGAGTTCGACGTCGACGAGACCACGTTTCTGGTCACCCGCTTCGACGGTGCCGCCGAGTGCATCGTTGACGAGTTGGTGGCCGAAGCAGACGCCGAGCGTCGGAACCTCGCGCGCGACGAGTTCGCGGACGAGGCGCCGTCCGTCGGCTATCCACGGTCGTTCGTCGGCCTCGTAGACGCCTGCTGTGCTCCCGGTGACGACGACGGCGTCGACGTCCGAGAGCGTCGGTAGGCCATCCCGAGGGAGCGAGTGGACGGCACCCTCGCGGCCGTCGAGCGCGAGCGCGGAGAGTGCGTCGGTGAAGTACGACGGCCCATCGGGAACCATCGTATCGCAGACGAGCAACATCGGCCCAACCGAAGGAGCGGAGTCTGATAAGCGTGTGGTAGGGCGTCGTCGAACGTCGCCGTCGCGGTGTTCGGCGTGACTTCGGTGGGTGTGACGGGGTGCGTCACACCGGGAGAGAGAGGGAATTATCGTGTGAGACGGTCACACAGCCCGCTACACGACGACTCTTCGAAGCGTTTTTAGCCCGCCTGACCCTTCGGTTTCACAAGTAACCATGTCAGACAAGCCCGCCTCTATGTACCGGGAAATCAAGAACCCGGCGTACACGCGACGCGAGTACATCACGGGAATTCCCGGTTCCAAAATCGCACAGCACAACATGGGCGACCTGCAGGCGGACCCCACGGACTACCCAGTCCAGATATCCCTGAAGGTCGAAGAGGACGTTCAGATTCGCCACGGTTCGCTCGAATCCGCGCGCCTCTCCGCCAACCGCCTCATGCTCAAGAACGCAGGCGAGAAGCAGTACAAGATGATCCTGCGCAAGTTCCCGCACCACGTCATCCGCGAGAACAAGCAGGCAACCGGTGCAGGTGCAGACCGTGTTTCCGACGGGATGCGCCAGTCGTTCGGGAAGGTCGTCGGCACCGCCGCCCGCATCCCCAAGGGCGAGACGGTCTTTACCATCTACTGTGACGTCGAGGACGCGGCAATCGCGAAGGACGCCTTCCGCCGTGCCTACAACAAGATGTCGCCGCCGTGCCGCATCGTGGTCGAACGCGGCGAAGAACTGCTCGTCGCGTAAGCGTACAATCGCGCAGTGATTCTTTGACGCGTTCGCTGAACGCGGCGAAGAACTGCTCGTCGCGTAAGTTCGCACGCGGTTCGCACAGAACCACCTCACTTTTGCCCGCGGCCCACTCCTCGTAGCGTATGCTTCGGTTGGCGGTGACGACCAGTAGCGAGACGTTCGAGCGGATGCGAGACCCACTGGCCGAACGCGGTATCGACGTGGGGCACCTCCGCGCCAAAGAGTTCGCACTCGACCTCTCGGCACCGCCGTCGGAAGCGTTCGACGTGGGGTTCGTCTACCCCTCGCGGGCGATGGAAGGCGGCGTCGTCGCCGCGAGACACGACATCCCGTGGGTGAACACGCGCGACGACGTGCTCACCTCGCGAAACAAGGCGGGCGTGACCGCGGCGCTCTCGGCGGCCGATATTCCCGTCCCGCGGAGCGTCTACGTCTCGAATCCGACCGACGAAGCCTCTCTCGCGGACGCTATCGAACGGGCAGGACTCGACTATCCGCTCGTCGTCAAGCCGAACTCCACGACTCGCGGTGCCGGCATCGCGAAGGCACACGACCCGGATTCGTTGTCCGGCCTCGTCGACCACTTGAACCTCGTCCACGACTACCGCGCGACGGGCGACAAGTCGTATCTCGTCCAGGAGTGGCTACCGGACGCGCGTGACTACCGTGCGATGGTCGTCGATGGGACAGTCGTCGGTGCCGTCGAACGTCGCCTGCCCGAGCGCGCACGTGCGGACGGGCGATGGAAACACAACGTCCACCGGGGAGCGGAGGCAGTCGGCGTGGACCTCCCCGAGCGACACCGTCGACTCGCGGAAGTGGTCGCCGACGAACTCGGAATCGACTACCTCGGCGTGGACCTCCTCGAATCGGGCGACCGAGTCGTCGTCTCCGAGACCAACGCGCGCCCGACTATCGACCACGGGAAGTACGACGACGACTTCTTCGATAGACTGGCGGCGCTCGTCGAACGGGTCGCGAAAAACTCGTAACGCTGCCGTCTCGGTCGCCGATTACTCGACGTCGATGGCGGCAGAGTCCTCAGCGCGGTCGAACGTGACCTGCAGGACGCCGTTGTTGAAGGTGGCCTTCGCGGAGTGTTCGTCGACGCGTGCCGGGAGGCGGATGCGTTCGTCGAACTCGCGGCGGTCACCTGCGGCGCTAATCGTCAGCGTTTCGCCGTCGCACTTGAGGTCTATCGCGTCTTTGTCGACGCCCGGGAGGTCCGCGACGAGTCGGAGTGTAGAACCCTCTTCGTATACATCGATGTGGGTTTCGGAGGCGAATCCGGCGTCTCCTCCAGTCATGTCGTTCATCATCCGTTCGATTTCGTCGAAGATGTTGTCGAACGGGTCGTCGCGGTCGTCTCTGACCATGGGGGCCGCTATGAAATCGGAGGATAAAACGTTTCTGCCTGTGACAGTCACTTGGCAGCGAACCAGTACGATTCGGCCGCGAGACACACTCTGGCCGTCGGATAGCCGTCTGCCGGTCGTCGTGTGAACGTGAACGGTCGTGTTCGTTTCTGCGAATTCCATGCCCATATCTGAAAGGTAACGTTCGATTCGACCGGATTTACCGAAACAGATATACTGCTGGCACAGCAATATTCGCTTGGTTATTACTCGAATATGAGTGAAAAATCCTACCTCAGCGCGGGCGGGAACGTAGACGAGTCGGACGTGGTGCGGGTGGCACTCAACGGCTTCGGGCGAATCGGCCGGAATATCTTCCGGGCCGTCCTCGACAATCCGAAGGTCGAACTGGTCGCCATCAACGACGTCATGGACTTCGACGACATGGCGTACCTCGCGAAGTACGACTCCGTGATGGGACGCCTCGACGGCGTCGAACGCGACGGCGACGCCCTGACTATCGGCGGGACGTCGGTGGGCCTCTACAACGTCCAGTCCCCCGCAGAACTGCCGTGGGGCGAACTCGACGTGGACGTGGCGCTCGAATGTACGGGTATCTTCCGCACGAAAGAAGACGCCACGGCGCACCTCGAAGCGGGCGCGGACAAAGTCGTCATCTCCGCACCGCCGAAGGGCGACGAACCCGTCAAGCAAATCGTCTACGGCGTCAACCACGACGAGTACGACGGCGAGGACGTCGTCTCGAACGCCTCCTGTACGACGAACTCCGTCACGCCAGTCGCGAAAGTGCTCGACGACGAGTTCGGCATCGAAAACGGCCTCCTGACGACGGTTCACGCCTACACCGGGAGTCAGAACCTCATCGACGGCCCGCACTCGAAGCAGCGACGTGGCCGCGCCGCCGCCGAGAACATCGTCCCGACGACGACGGGTGCCGCACAGGCCACGACCGATATTCTGCCCCAACTCGACGGCAAACTCGACGGGATGGCGATTCGCGTCCCCGTCCCGAACGGGTCGCTCACCGAACTCGTCGTTCGACTCGAAGCAAAGCCGTCCGTCGAGGAGATTAACGACGCCTTCCGCGCCGCCGCCGACTCCGGTCCACTCGCGGGTGTCCTCGGCTACACAGACGACGAAGTCACCTCGCGTGACATCCTCGGTCTGCCGTTCTCCAGCACCGTCGACCTCAACTCGACCAATCAGGTCAACGACGGTGGCCTCTACAAGATTCTGACGTGGTACGACAACGAGTACGGCTTCTCCAACCGCATGCTCGACGTCGCCCACTTCGTCACCCACCAGTAAGCGCACACTCGCTCCGACTCGCTACGTTTTTCGACCGGCGATGTCGGTGTCTACACCGCATCGTCGTGTCGTCTCTTTCGCCCGGCGACCAGCGGAAGAACGATAATGGCGGGCGCGCGAGGCTCAAGTGATGCGCCGCCGACAGTTTCTCCCCGCGCTCGCTGCGACAGTCGTCCCCCTCACCGGTTGTGCTGCGCCGACGACGTCGACACCGACACCGCTCTCTGACCCCCAAGAGGGGGAACTCCGTGGCCAGCCTTCACTGGTCTACCGCCGCGACGACGAGCGTCTCGTGGAGTTCGGTGTCAACGCATCCGAAGCGACAGACGACGAGTCGGATACCGACATGGCCGCGTTCGACGTCTACACCAGACGGGGTGAGCGAGTTGCGTTCGACTCGGTTCGGTACGCGTTCACGACGAGTTCACCCGGCGTGCATCCCGTCGTCTACGTCAGTCTCCCAGGAACGACCGAGTTCCCGCCGTTCACGTTCGTCGAGGACGGCCACAGCGAGGCGGCGATTCTTCGAATCGACGAGTTCGACGAGTTCGACTTCTCCCAGTTACCCATGCACTTTCTCCTGTCCGATGACGAGTTGCCGACGGAACTGACCGTCTCGGCCCGAATCGTCGTGAGCGAACGCGGCGGTGGTCGTCGATACGTCGCCGAACCGACGACGACGGTCGAACTCGGGGAAGCGTGAGACAATCCTCGCCCGCTTTGTACACCACTAAGTGACCCGCGGACGTTCCTTCGGGTGATGACCTTCAAGACGCTCGACGACCTCGAACCCGGCCAGCGCGTCCTCGTCCGCCTCGACCTCAACTCCCCCGTCGAAGACGGCGAAGTACAGGATAACCGTCGGTTCGACCGCCACGCGGAGACGGTTCGCGAACTCGCCGAACGTGGAGACAAAGTCGTCCTGATGGCCCATCAGGGTCGCCCCGGCGGCGACGACTTCGTCTCGCTCGAACAGCACGCCGCCATCCTCGCGGACCACGTCGGGCGCGACGTCCAGTTCGTCGCCGACACCTACGGCGACGAGGCACTCGACGCCATCGACGCGCTCGAATCGGGCGAGATTCTCCTCCTCGAAAACACCCGAATGTGTGACGAGGAACTCCCCGAAGAAGACCCTGAAGTCAAAGCGGACACCGAGTTCGTCCAGACGCTCGCCCCCCACGTCGACGCCTACGTCAACGACGCCTACTCGGCGGCGCATCGCTCGCACGCGTCGCTCGTCGGGTTCGCCCTCGAACTCCCCGCCTACGCCGGGCGCGTCATGCAGTCCGAGTACGAAGCGAACTCCTCCATCGCCACCCGCGAGTTCGACGGGCAGGTGACGATGGTCGTCGGCGGGACGAAAGCGACAGACGTCATCGACGTGATGAACAACCTCGGCGACAAAGTCGACCAGTTCCTGCTCGGCGGCATCGCCGGCGAACTGTTCTTGCGTGCCGCCGGCAACGACGTCGGGTTCGACCTGGAAGGCATGGACTTCTTCGACGACCAGTGGGAGGCCAACCGCGAGACAATCGAGTCGCTCCTCGACGAGCGTGGCGACCAAATCAAACTCGCCGTTGACCTCGCCTACGAGGACGAAAACGACGAGCGCGCCGAAGTCGCCGTCGCCGACATCGACGAGAAAGACCGGGCGTACCTCGACGTCGGGTCCGAGACAGTCGAGGCGTACGACCCCATCATCCGTGACTCAGAGGCCGTCTTCGTGAAGGGCGCGCTCGGTCTGTTCGAAGACGAGCGCTTCTCGGTGGGGACGGTCGGTGTCCTCCGCGCAATCTCGGAGACGGACTGTTTCTCCGTCGTCGGCGGCGGCGACACCTCGCGCGCCATCGAGATGTACGGCATGGACGAAGCAGACTTCGGCCACGTCTCTATCGCCGGTGGCGCGTACATCCGCGCCCTGACCGGCGCGCCACTGGCCGGCATCGAAGTGCTGAAGCAGGACTGACCACCGACGCACCGCTGTTTCTGTTTTCCCGGCGGGCGGTCCGTGAGTTTCCGTGTCGCCCACGTCCCCCACACAAACAATATTGACCGGCCCCCCGATTTCGCTAGTATGCAGGACGCCTACATCGTCGACGCCGTTCGGACGCCCTTCGGGAAACGAAAGGGGTCGTTCAGCGGCGTTCACCCACAGGACCTCGCCGCAGAACCGTTGCTCGCGCTCGAAGAGCGACTCGGATTCGACGGGTCTGCGGACCCCGAAGACGTCATCTACGGGTGTGTCTCACCCATCGGCGAACAGGGGATGAACATCGGCCGACTGGCACCGATGGTCGCCGGGTGGGGTGACAGAATCCCCGGCGTCCAACTGAACCGGATGTGCGGGTCCGGCCAGCAAGCCATCAACTTCGCCGCCGGCCAGATTCGTGGCGGGATGCACGACGTCCTCGTCGCCGGCGGCGTCGAACACATGACGCGCGTCCCGATGGCGTCGGACTCTGCCGTCGACCGGTTGACGTTCGCCGACCCGGAGAACGTGACGGCGACGTACTTCGACCACTTCGACGAACTCACCTCACAGGGAGAAGGCGCCGAACGAATCGCCGAACAGTGGGGCCTCTCGCGGGACGACGTAGACGAAATCGCGGTGGAGTCGCAGTCGCGCTGGGGGCGGGCCGCCGAGGCAGGGAAGTACGACGAACAGGTCGTCCCGGTCGAAGTCGAAATCGACGGCGAGACACACGTCGTCGAACAGGACGAACACCCCCGCCCGGAGACGGATATGGAGACGCTCGGAAACCTTCCACTGGCGTTCCGCGAGGAGGGCGAGGGCGTCATCCACCCGGGGAACGCCTCCGGTATCGTCGACGGCGCGGCGGCGACAGTCGTCGCGTCCGGCGACGCCTGTGAGGAGTACGGATGGGACCCGATGGCCCGCATCGTCGACACCCACGTCGTCGGCGTCGACCCGGTGACGATGCTGACGGGGCCGATTCCGGCGACGAACGAGATACTCGAACGAAACAGCCTCAGCGTAGACGATATCGACCGATTCGAAGTGAACGAAGCGTTCGCGTCGGTCATCGGGGCGTGGCTCGAAGAGACGGGCGCGGACTGGGAGAAGACGAACGTCTGGGGCGGGGCCATCGCCCACGGACACCCACTGGGTGCGACGGGCGCGGCACTCCTCGGGAAACTCCCCTACCAACTCGAAGACTGCGGCGGCCAGTACGGTCTCAGTACGATGTGTATCGGCTTCGGACAGGGAATCGCGACGCTCGTCGAGCGGGTCTGACGCCGACCCGTCTGGTGAGAGTCGGCGGTCACCGCAACCTACGCCGCGTCTGTCCTCGCCGCGAAGAGGCCGACAGTCCCCTGTACGAGGAAGACGACGCCGATTGCGAAGACGAAGAGCGTGAACAGTGCCCCGAGGGCATCAGCGTCTGGGAACGCCCCCGACGCGCGAACTGCGAGCGTCCGGGCCGCGTTGAACACCGAGATTCCGACGAGTATAGCCCCGGCAAAGACTCTTCCGCGGTCACCGGTTGCGAGGACGAGTACATTTGTGTCGGAGACGTTCCGCCTGTCACCGGTGTGTTCGTCGTCGGTCACGAATCGGCCTCCAGTTCGTTCGTCTGCGGGGACATATCTACGACAGCGAGCGGGCGGTCAATAAATGTCGGCCAACGTTGAAATCCGATGCCGCCGAATCGTGAGCCATGAAACTCGGAGTCGTCTCGGACACGCACGACAACCTCGACTACGTCGAGGCGGCGGTATCGCACTTCGAATCAGAGGACGTGGACGTCGTAGTCCACTGCGGTGACATCGTCTCACCCTTCTCGGCGACGCCGTTCGACGCGGACTTCGACTTCCACGCGGTCCGCGGCAACAACGACGGCGAGTGGAAACTCCGCGAGATAGTCGAGTCGTTCGGCACGTACCACGGCGACTTCGCCACCCTGACCCTCGATGGGGACGAGATTGCGGTCTATCACGGGACTGAGGCGGGCCTCGTGGATGCCCTCGTCGACTCGGGAACGTACGATTACGTGCTCCGAGGACACACCCACGAGCAGACAGTCGAGTACCGAGGTGGAACGACGCACGTCAACCCCGGTGGGCTACCGATTCCGGGGGCCGACGAGTCGTTCCACGTCGCGGTGGTGGACCTCGGAACTGGAAACGTCTCGTTCGAGACGCTGTAAAACGGGAGAAAGTGGGGTGAACAGACGATTCGCCGATTAGTCGTCGGCGAACTCCGCACGCGTCTGTTCAGGGAACCCAGAAGGGTCGCCGGAGATGCCGACGCCGAGCGTTTGGTCTGTGAGTTCCATGCTCGTCTCCTGGTCTTCGAGGTCGAACATCGCGCGAATCGCGTCGACGTTCTCGGGAATCACGTCGGACTGCTGGTGGATGGCCTGGAACAGGTAGAGGTCTCGACCGTTGACGCCGATAGACTCGCCCCACACGCAGTTTTCCCACATGTCACCGCGTGGGCGGCCCGCGTCGAGCGCGAAGTCCATGAGTTTTCCAGCGCCGTCGATGCCCATCCCCTCGGGGATGACGTAGACGCGGTTTTCGCCTTCGAGCAGTTGGCGGACGTGTGCACCCGTCACGTCGTCTTCGAGGGTGACGTTGAGGGCGTGGACGTGCATCAGCGTCGCCGGAACTTTCAGTCCGAGCGTGTCGATAGAGAGGTCGGGGAAGATGGTCTTCACGTCGGGACCGTGGTGTGAGGGAATTCCGATGGGGTTCGGCAGGATGTCGTTTATCGGTCCGCGAGAGTTCTGTCCGGGGTCGCCACCGCGGCGGACGAGCGTCGCCCGGACCTTCTCCACGCCGTACTCCTCTTCGAGTGGTGCGATGATGCGTGAGAGACCGGTCGTGTTACACGAGACGACGCGGACGTAGTCGGCGTCGCGGGCGGCGTCGAAGTTCGCCCGCGCGTTGAAACTCACGTCGGCGACGTCTGCGTCTTCGCCGCCCTGGAAGATGGCGGGCGTGTGGTGGGTCTCGTACAGTTCACGGTTCTTCGCGCCGATACCGGAGGGCGTACAGTCGACGATGACGTCCGCCTCGGCGACGAGTTCGTCTACTTCGCCGGCGAGTTCGATGCCTGCTTCGGCGAACAGTGGAGAGCGTTCCGGAATCGCGGCGTACATCGGGTAACCACGGCCGCCCGCAGTGTGTGCTTCGAAGTTGGGTTGCGTCTTGGCCACGCCGATGAGTTCCATGTCGGGTTGCGCCGCCACCGCGTCGGCGACGCGCTTTCCGATTGTACCGTAGCCGTTGACACCCACTCGTATCATAGGAGAGAAACGGCCGTAGTCGACCATAGTTATTTCGATGGTTAATGAGCAGAAATTAACTCTCGGGCGAGTGAGTCACCGGATTATCTCTGAGGTGAGTGAAGCTGTAGTTGACACGATTGTCACGAAGAGAGACGAGAGAACCGACCGAGGGTGGCCAGATGGGAACGCATAACCTACCCGGGGACACAGCACCGACCATGACGACGGACGACTCCGAACTCCGTGCCGCCAGCGAGACGGCAATTTTCCAGTGTCTCGACCTCCAGTCCGACGAATCGCTGCTCGTCGTCACGGACGACAAGCGCGAGCGCATCGGGGAGGCGCTCTACGACGTCGCCAGCGAAGTGACCGACGACGCGTCCATCATTCGCTACCCGCCGGGTGACCAACACGGCGAAGAACCACCCGCACCGGTCGCAGCAGCGATGGCCGACGCCGACGCCTTCCTCGCACCGACGACGAAGAGTCTGAGTCACACCCGCGCCCGTGGCAACGCCTGCGACGCGGGTGCTCGTGGGGCGACGCTCCCCGGCATCACCGAAGACGTGTTCGTCACCGGCCTCGACGCCGACTACGACGCCATCTACGACCACAGCGAGGCCATGCTGGAGGCCGTCGGCGACGCCGACGAAGTTCGCGTCACCACCGAGAAAGGCACAGACATCACCTTCGTTCGCGGTGACCGCGAGTGGCTCGCAGACACGGGCGACATCTCCGACCCGGGTTCGTTCTCGAATCTTCCCGCAGGCGAAATCTTCCTCAGCCCCGAATCCGCAACCGGAACCTACGTCGTCGACGGGACGATGATGCCCCACGGCCTCTTGGACGAGGGCCAGGACCTTCGCTTCGAAGTCGAAGACGGCTACGTGACCGACATCTCCGACGACGACATCCGCGAACAGGTCGAGACTGCCGCCGAGGAAGTCGGCCAAGACGCGTTCAACCTCGCAGAAATCGGCATCGGCACCAACGTCGGCGTGACCGAACTCGTCGGGTCTGTCCTCTTGGACGAGAAGGCCGCTGGGACGGTCCACATCGCCATCGGTGACGACGCAGGCATCGGCGGCGACACCGACGCACCGCTCCACTTAGACGGCATAATCCGCGACCCGACGGTGTACGCCGACGGCGAAGAAGTCGACCTGCCGCAACCGTAGTCCAGAACCGCTCGTTTTCACTTACCGGTCGAGACAGCGCCCGAGAACCGCCGTTTCACAGGACTCGATACCGAGCAGTTCGCCCCGGCCTAGGGCGAGGAACGCCGCACCGTCGACGACGGCCAGACCGGAGGGCATCGACGCCACTGATATCTGTCCGGACCCGCGAACCTCGCCGGTTCGCGCGTCGAGTGCGTAGAGGTAGTTCGGCGTCTGTTCTTCGTTCGGCCGTTCGGCGACTGCGTAGACGGTTCCCCCGGCGACGACAGGCGTCCAACTGAGCGAGACGAGTGGCCGCGGCCCGAACGACCAGACGAGCGCGCCGGTGTCGAGGCGTCGCGCGACGAGCAAGCCATCGGCGCAGTAGTAGACGAGTTCGCCCGCAACTGCAACACCCGACTCGGTGCGTCTGCTCGCTGGTTTCCGCCAGACGACGTCGCGGGTTCGACGGTCGATGGCCGCGATAGACTCCGGGTCGCCATCGAGCGGGACCAGTAGCGTGTCGCCGGCGACGGTCACCGGTCCCTCGACGGGCAGCGAGAGCGACCACTCCCTCCGGCCGGTTTCGATATCGAGTGCGACGAGACCCGAATCGCCGTCGAAGAACGGGACGTAGACCGTTCCATCGGCGGCCGAGAGCGTCCACGGCCTCCGACGTGAGTTGAATCCGGCCCGCCACCGTGGCCTGCCGGTTTCTGCATCGACAGCGACGACTGCCACCGGTGGAGTTCGCTCCCCGTAGGTCGCAGTGACGGCCATCCCGTCCGAGACGATGGGAGGTGCGATATCCGGATACGATTGCTCAGTCGTGGGAACCGGGTGTGTCCACAGCAGTTCGCCGTCTGTCGTCAATACGTGGAGACCCTCGAAGGTCCTGGCGTAGAGTCGTCCGTCGGTGACTACCAGTGAGTCGTGGTGGTACGCGAGTTCGTCGGATTCGGTCTCCGAGACGACGGTTCGCCACAGTTCCTCACCAGTCTCGGCGACGAACGCAGAGACGACCGACTCGTGTCGCCTGTCGTAGCCCCCGCGCGTGTGGAGATAGTAGACTGTCCCGTCGGCCACGACGGGCGAACTCGTCGGGTAGCCATCGAACACGTCGGTTCGCCACGCGACACGGAGGGTTCCGGTCGGTCCGGTCACCGGTGCGGTTCCGGTCCGGGCGTCGTCGAACCCCCACCGGGACCACGTCCCGTCGTACGAGGGCGTGTCGCCGCCGGAGACGCATCCGGCGGTAGACGCGAGGCCAGCAGCGCCGACTGCGGCGAGGAACCGACGGCGGGTTGGACTGGGCACGACAGGGACGTTGGTCGGGTGACAGGAAAAACACACACCTCCGGTCTCCGACGAACGAACCCCGCCACGGCGTCCCACGGGGAAGAAGAGAAAGGCGGCTTTTTACGGCCTGACGGGTTAGCGACCCTCATGAGCCTACCCGACGCCGGCGAACGCGTCCCTCTCCCCTGTCCGTCGTGTTCGCCCGACGAACCCACCGTCCACGAGGTACTCAAGCCCGGTGGTCAGTCCACCGTCCGCTGTACCGAGTGCGGTCAGGTACACAAAGAGCGAATCGAGATTCCCGACGAAATCGACATGGACGTCGTCGTCTCACAGGACGGGTCGTCCGTCTCGACGACTGTCTCCGCGCCCAAGGAGGCCGACGTCGAACTCGGCGACGAGTTCATCGTCGACACGCCCGAGGCGATTCAACTCGTCCGTATCACGGGCATCGAAATCGGCCCCGACGAGCGCGTCGAAGAAGCCCTCGTCAAAGACGTCCAGACGGTCTGGACCCGCGTCGTGGACAACGTCTCGGTGAACGTCACCATCCACCCGAAAGACGGCAAGCGCGAAGAGACGCGCAGCATCACCGTCAACGTCCCCGGAGACTACGAGTTCGTCGTCGGTGAGACGGAGTCCTTGGGCGACGAAGAAGTCGAAATCGAGGGACTCGTCGTCCGCGCCGACGCCCCCGAGTACCGCCACGGCAAACTCGACCACCCCGGCGATATGGTCTACGCCAAGGACGCAAAGCGCGTCTACGCCCGCGACCAGTCGTCGACGGCCTGGTCCGCCTGGTAGTCGGCGCCGACGAGACACGCCGTCGATTGCGGCGCACACGGAACGAATTTTCTTCTCGCACTTCGTCGGTGTGGATATGCCTACTCGCGACCGGTCGCACGCGTCGGTCGAATCACTCGCACTCCTCTGGGCCGCCCGTGAGAGCGGCGTCATCGACGCGCTCACGTCCACTGCGGGCACCGCCGACGCAGTCGCAGACGTGGCAGATATCGACCCCCGAGCGGCCAGCATCACCGTCGAGGCGCTGGCGACGATGGGATTCATCAAACGCGTCGGCGACGAGTACGAGATAACGAACCGTGCACTCGGCTTTCTCGCCAAGCGTGACGTTCGGTCTATCGGGCGACTTCCACACGCCCTCGATATCTTCTCGCTGTACACTGACCTCCCCGAGCGGATGGCGACCGGTGAGGTTCCGGCCCTCCCCGAGGAGTGGCGGCGCAACCGACTCGGTGCCGAAGACGCCACCGACGAATCGGTCGTCCGCGCCTGCGTGACCGCCGCAGTCCGTGAGTCACCAGACACGACGCGAGTACTCGAACTCGCCGGGGGGTCCGGCGTCTTCGCCCGCGAGTTCCTCGCACGTGGCTACGACGTGACCGTCGTTGACGACCCGAAGACGGTGGACGTAGTCCGGCCACTCCTCTCGCGTGCCGGCGTGAACCTCGTCGCGGGCGACCCGACGGACCCGCCAGTCACGGGATTCGACCTCGTGTTCGTCGGCGACGCCTTCGAGGGCCGAGACGCCGACGAAGCGTCGTCGCTCGTGGTCGGCGCGTACGAAGCGCTCGCACCCGGTGGAACCGCCGTCTTCGTCGACACGCTCCATGGTCGGTGTTCGACGGACGCGACGACCAGACGGGCAGTCGATTCGCTCGCCCTCGGGCGTGGTGACCTCTACGACGAAGCGACGGTTCGGTCGTGGGTCGAATCAGCGGGATTCGGCCGCGAGACGGTGCGAGACGTACCGGGAACCGACTTGCAGGCAGTCGCCGCCGAGCGTGCGGTTGATTAGTGACCACCCCCGAAGTGAGGTATGGACAACTCGGTGCTGCGCCACGACATGGTCGACGGGTTGGCGGAGCGACTCGACCCGTTGCCCGAGTCTGTCGACGTCGCCATGCGCAGCGTCCCGCGACACGAGTTCGTCACGGACGGTCCGTATCAAAACCGCCCGACCGAACACCGCAAGACGAACACGACGATTCTCTCACCGACCACAGTCGCTCGCTTACTGTCGGCACTGGCAGTCGAACCGGACGACAACGTGCTCGTCGTCGGTGCTGGCGTCGGCTATACGGCCGCCGTCCTCGCCGAAATCGTCGGTGAACCGAACGTCCACGCCGTGGACATCACCCGGACACTCGTCTACGAGGCCCGACAGAACCTCCAGCATGCCGGGTACGAAGGCGTCCTCGTGGACTGCCGCGACGGCGCGGACGGACTTCCCGAGTACGCGCCCTTCGACCGCATCCTCGTCGAAGCGTCGGCGGTCCGGCCCCCGCATCGCCTCCTCGCACAACTCGACGACGGCGGGCGACTCGTCATGCCGAGAGGCGTCGGCGAACAGGCCCTCGTCGCCATCGAAGACGGCGACGTAGCCGAGAAGTTCGGCCCAATCACGTTTAAACCATTACTCGTCGACGGCGAACAGACCGGGAGTATCGTCCGCAATCGGACGAAACGCGAGGACCCCGAGTACGAAGGCCGTGGGTGGCACGCTGGACACGGATGGGAGCAAGACTGGATAGACTGGGGCGCACAGCGCTGACTACCCAGTCTTCCCTTCGAGATATCCGACCCAGAGTCCGTTGAGCATCGTCACGAGAACCCACACTGTGAGGGCGGCGAACGCCGACCCGAGCAGCAGGCCTGCCGACTCGAATCCGCTCGCGACGAGGAAAATCGCTACCGTGAGCGTGAGGAACCGTCCGATTGGTTCGTCTTCACCGGGGAGGACGTACGAGAGGCGGGACATACCGGAGCTATCGCGTACGACACGCATAAATGTCTCTCTGAGAACACGTTCGGAAGACTGACAGTCACGCTTCCTTTTCAGCGAGAACCATCTCTCTCGGATATAGTCGTGTGCGTTCTATACAATGGTGGTGTTACACATCATGGAGAAGAACGTCGGTGGATACGACCGCATCGCTCGGGCCGTCCTCGGTCCGGTACTCATCATCGTCGGTGCCGCGGCACTCGCTGGGTTCGTGACGATTGCAGCGGGAACACTCGGACTCGTCGTCGCGGGTGCTGCACTCCTCGTCGGTGCAGTGCTGGCGACGACGGCAGTGACGCAGAAATGCCCACTCAACAGGGCACTCGGCGTCAACACCTACAAGGGCGAGATACGGACGGAGACGGAACCCTCGGGCAAGGCCCGAGCGCAGTAACTATCTTTTCGGAACTCAGGTCTTGAGGCCACTCCCGGTGAGTGGAACGACCACGTCGTCGTCGGCGTCGATAGCGCCGGTCAGGCGGAGTTCGCGGAGCGCCGCCGGTGCGACGGCGCAGGTCGGTTCGGTGTAAAACCCGTGTCGGTGGAGTCTGTCGAGTTCGTCCTCGACGGCGTCGGACGAGAGCGCGAGGGCATCGCCCCCCGTCTCGTCGAGTGCCTCGTGTATCTCGGCTTCGCGGACGGGGTTCAGAATCTGAATCCCGTCTGCGACGTCGTTCGTCTCGTCGAGCGTCCGGTGTCGAGCGTCGGCAATCGGCGCGTACCCGGCGGCCTGCGCGCCGTAGAGTCGGGGGACGCTGTCTGTCCACCCTGCGTCGTAGAGTGCTCGGAACCCGCGGTACGCGCCGAGGAAGAGCGTCCCGTGACCCAGTGGGGTGACGACGGCGTCCGGAACGTCCCAGTCTCGCTGGGCGGCGAGTTCGTAGGCGAACGTGGCCGTGCCCGCGAAGAACGCTGGGTTCCACGCGTGACTCGCGTACCACGCGTCTTCGTTTTCGACTGCTTCGACGCAGGCGTCGGTGACGGCCTGTCTATCGCCTTCGACGCGAACGGGGGTCGCACCGGCGCGTTCGATAGCCCGGAGTTTCGCGGGCTTGACCGACCCGGGAACGTAAATCTCGGCGTCGATGCCGGCACGGGCGGCATAGGTTGCGATGGCGGCGCCGGCGTTCCCCGAAGAGTCTTCGACGACGCGTTCGACGCCGAGTTCGTTGGCCACAGAGAGTGTCGTCGTCGCGCCGCGGTCTTTGAACGACCCGGTGGGGAAGACGTACTCCAGTTTGAACGAGGCGTCCCACTCGGCCGCTTCGACGAGGGGCGTCATGCCTTCGCCGAGCGTGGCGTGTGCCTCTGTCGGGAGGAACTCGTCGAACGCCCAGAGGCCACGGCGGTAGTCGAGTGCGGCGTCGTCGGGCGTCGGTGCGGACGGCGAGAAGTCGGTCGCAAAGTCGAGTGGTTCGCCGCAGGAACACCGCCACCGCCACTCGTCGAACGACGACCCGCAGGAGTCACACGCGAGGCGGAGGTGCGACGGGAGGTGAGTGGACGTCATCGTGAGTCAGTAGGTGTCGATGTCGATGCCGACAGAACAGACGTACTCGCCGGTGGCGACTTGCGGGAGTCGCCGGGCGCGCCAGAAGATGCCGGCGTGGTCGGCGGTGACGCGGGCTTTGAGTTTGCCGAACACGTCGGTCACTTCGAAGAGCACGTCGCCAGTGGAGACTTCCTCACCGAGTTCGCGTTCGAACCGAACGAGGCCACCAACGGGCGACCCGTACTGGTCGAACCCGCGGGCGCGAGTCTGTGCCTCGAGTTCGTTCTCACCGTCGAGGAAGCCGTATCCGCGGAGCACGTTGAAGACGCCGTCGACGCCTTTCTGGATGCTCTCTTCGTCCCATCCGACACAGCCACCGAGTTCCGGGTCGATAGTCGGAATCCCGGCGTCTGGACCCGCACGAGCGAGTTGGCCGTCGGGTCCCTTCTGGTCGAGGACGTAGCCACAGCCGAACGTCTTGGCGAGACGGAGACATTTGGCGTGCATTCGGTGGTGGCGGCCACAGCGGACGCGGACCTCGTTTATCATCTGACTGGTCGACCCCTGATGGAGGTCCAAGATGAGGTCCGCACGGCGGGCAACCTCGAACGTCGCCGCCGCGATGCGTTCCGACGAGGTGCCGTTCTCGTCGCCGGGGTACGCGCGGTTCATCTTCGTGTCGTCGATGGGGTTGCGGTGCTGTGCGACCTGAAAGGCGTGATAGTTGACGATGCCGACGACGAGAATCGTCCCAGAAATCTCGGCCGGGTCGAGTTGCGGGACGACCCGCTGGATGACGCCGACGCCGTTGAGTTCGTCGCCGTCCGAGGCGGCCTGCATGTAGAGCGTCTTTCCCGACGACGCGCCGTTGACGACGGCGACAGGCAGGCCGACAGTGCCGCCATCGCGTGACTCACCCACCGTCAGGCGACCCACGTCCATCTCCCCGGGGGCCGCACTCGCCGTTCCCAAGGTAATCATATCGCGAAACTCGGACCCACCTCCCTTTAGGGGTTCGGTCCAGCGAGAAGAGTCGCGAACCGCCACGGTGTCGCGAGGTGAGAAAAAGCGGTGCCGCTTTGGTCTCCGGGTCGCAACTGCCGATTGTGACAGACGACGTTCCCGAACGCCCGCCCGCCGCAGGGCTCGTAGAGGCGCTCGACGTGCCGCGAAACGCCACCATCGGTGCCGTCGTCGGACTCGGACTCGCCGTCGGTGCGTACCTCTTTCGAGTCCTCGAACTGTTCGGCCCGTTCGCGGGCACGCGCGAGTATCCGATACTCGGCCCGGAAGGGTGGTTCCTCATCCTCGCGTTCGTCCTCGCGTCCGCGACGGCGCTCCTCGTGGCGACGGTGCTCACGCTCGTGTCGGCGTATCGGCTGAGTAAAACGCTCTAACCGGTCGAGTCGGGGTCGAATCGGCGGTTACTCGTCGAACTCGCGTTCGTCACCGACGAGTTCACCGAGTCGTTCTGCCCCGGCGCGCGTCCCCTTGGCGATGATGAGGTCGTTGTCGTGGAGTCGCGTGGTCGAACCGGGCGAGACGACCCACTCGTGGTTGCCGCCACGGCGGACTGCGATGACGCGCATCCCCGTCTCGGTCTTGACGCGTCGGTCACCGAGCGTCGAATTCGCGAGCGTGCTCCCGGGTGCGACGCGCAGGCGGATGATGACCTCGTCTGACTCTTTGACGGCGGCGGCGACGACGGGATGGGCGTCGATGCCGCGGAGGACGCCCTCGGCGATTTCGAGCGCTGCGTCGCTTATCATCTCCGTCGCGCTGGCGATTTGGACGAGTCCGCGCAGGGAGACTGGGTCTTCGACGCGACTCGCCGCGCGGAGCGTCCACGCCTCGAAGCGAGACTTCAGGGCGTCTACCTCGGCTTCGAGTTCTTCGACTTCCTCGGCGACGCCCTCGCTGTCGAAGAGGACGGCACCGTAGGCGAGGTCCACCGCGAGTTCACTCATATCCTTCATCAGGACGATAGAGTCGACGGCGCGTTCGAGGTCCTCGATAGTCGGTTCCTCGACCGCTGGCGGGTCGTACTGCATCCCAGTCGCCGCTTCGTGGACGGTCTGGAGGCCCTCGTCGCGGCCGCGGAGGAGGAGGACGTCGCTGGCGCGGAGCATCGTCTCGTGGTCGGGGTTCGTCACCCACTCACCGGCGCGGTTGATGGCGACGACGCGAACACCGGTTTCCGTCTCCATGTTGATGTCACCGAGCGATTGTCCGGCGTAGGGTGACGTCGACGTGAGTTCACACCGAATCGTCGTCTCGACGGCCTCCGGCAGTGCCGCCCGGATGGCGTCCGGGAGGCCGATATCCTCGATGACGACTTTCGCGATGTCGCCCGCGGCGTCGGAAATCTTCTCCGCGGCGCCGACGACGCCGAGGACGGGGGCGAGTTCCTCCGCGTCTTCGGGACTTCGTGCGGCCATCATCAGACTCATCCGCGCCTGCAGTTGCAGGATGTCCATCCGCTCTTCGAGGTCCAGAACCTCGGCCGCGAGTTCCTCGTTCCCGTGGAGGACAGACGAGTACGAGAGGTCGATGAGTAGCTCCGCCGTATCTTTCATCTCTGCGAGTACCGCCTTCACGCTCACAGGTTCGTACTCAACGTCCTCCGGTTTCATGCGCCCGCCTTCACGACGTGACGGGAAAAGACTTGCCAGGAATATCGGTGCCACCGTTTCTCATCATCCCCTACGTCGCCACCCCATATGAACCTCGGCGAGTCACCGGGTCGCGCGACACGCAGAAACACGACCCCATATAATGGGGCAACGAATATCGACAGATGTCGAATGTGTGGCTAGTCGGTTCAGTCGAGAGAAATCACAAGACAGCGCTACAATGGTATGTGTATGCCGGTCGATAACATATGCAGGGAAACGATAACGCTTTTTTGATATGGTAAGCAATCTTCTGGGTATGTCAGGCGAACTGAAGCGGGGGCTGGAAGGTGTGCTGGTCACCGAGTCGGAGCTTAGCTTCATCGACGGCGATGCGGGACAACTCATCTATCGTGGCTACGATATCGAGGACCTCGCTCGCGACGCGAGTTACGAGGAAGTGCTGTATCTCCTTTGGCACGGGAAGCTTCCGAATGCTGAGGAACTCGACGCATTCTCCACAGAACTGGCTGCGCACCGCGAACTCGACGATGGTATTCTCGACGTTGCACGGAAACTCGCCGAGCAGGACGAGTCGCCGATGGCGGCACTCCGGACGCTCGTCTCGGGGATGTCTGCGTACGACGAGAACGCAGACTTCGAAGACGTGACCAACCGCGAGGTCAACCTCGAGAAGGCAAAGCGCATCACGTCGAAGATGCCGTCGGTGCTCGCCGCCTACGCGCGGTTCCGACGCGGCGACGACTACGTCGCACCGAAGGACGACCTGAGTCACGCTGCGAACTTCCTCTACATGCTCAACGGCGAGGAACCGAACGACGTACTCGCCGAGACGTTCGACATGGCGCTCGTCCTGCACGCCGACCACGGCCTGAACGCCTCGACGTTCTCCGCGATGGTCACCGCGTCCACGCTCTCGGACATGTACAGCGCAGTCACCTCGGCAGTGGGCACGCTCTCGGGGTCGCTGCACGGCGGCGCGAACGCGAACGTCATGCGAATGCTCAAAGACGTCGACGACAGCGACATGGACCCAACCCAGTGGGTGAAAGACGCACTCGAACGTGGCGAACGCGTCGCCGGGTTCGGCCACCGTGTCTACAACGTCAAAGACCCGCGTGCGAAGATTCTCGGCGAGAAATCCGAAGCACTCGGCGAGGCAGCAGGCGACATGAAGTGGTACGAGATGTCCGTCGCCATCGAGGAGTACATCGGTGAGGAGAAGGGTCTCGCACCGAACGTGGACTTCTACTCCGCATCGACGTACTACCAGATGGGAATCCCCATCGACCTCTACACCCCCATCTTCGCCGTCTCTCGCGCCGGTGGATGGATTGCACACATCCTCGAACAGTACGAAGACAACCGCCTCATTCGGCCGCGCGCACGGTACGTCGGGGACAAGGGCCTCGACTTCCCCGCGCTGGACGAACGATAACGACGACAGGGCACGGGTCCTTTTTTCGCCAGTCCGAACCCACACTGCCGAGACGCATCTCTCACGTCCTCTTCTGGCGGACTCTCCGTCGCACCCACGGCAGTGTACGCGTCGTCGTCGCGGAGCGCCGAGTATCGAGTTAGATAATCGACACAGGCACGACGCCCGGATGACGAGCGTCATACGCCGAGTTCGGGTCGCCGCTGTCTGTCGATTTCACTTTCGCCGCGGGTGGGGGATGTTTATATACCCAGGAGTTAGAAACTAAGTTGCACGTCACACGCGTGCATTCCCCCATTTCCCCCACATTCTACGTCGTGACCAGCAGGACTCCGTCGGCCGGTGTGTGAGTTGACAACACGTGGTCGAATGGAATTTATCCCGAACGATTAAACACGAAAGGCGGCGATTCGTGACCATGCTCTCTCTTTCCAACGTTCAAGACGCACGCGAGCGCGTCGAAGCGGTTGCCCGTCGAACACCGCTGGAATACTCGCATACGTTCTCCGATATGACAGGTGCGGAGGTCCATCTGAAACTGGAGAACTTCCAGCGAACCGGGTCGTTCAAAATCCGAGGGGCGATGAATCGCATCACGACGCTCTCGGACGACGAACAACGCGCGGGAGTGGTGACTGCCAGTGCGGGCAACCACGCACAGGGTGTCGCGCTCGCGGCGACGCGGGCCGGCGTCGACTCGAAAATCGTGATGCCGGAGTACGCGCCCATCACGAAGGTGAAGGCCACAGAGCGCTACGGCGGCGACGTCGTGCTCTACGGTGCCGACTACGACGAAGCACAAGCGAAAGCCCACGAAATCGAGCGCGAGGAAGGCAGAACCTACGTCCACGCCTTCGACGACGAGTACGTGATGGCAGGGCAGGGGACCATCGGCCTCGAAATCGCAGAAGACTGCCCTGACCTCGATACCGTCGTGGTTCCCATCGGTGGTGGTGGCCTCATCTCCGGTATCGCCACCGCCATCAAAGAACAGTACCCCGACGTCCGCGTCGTCGGCGTGCAGGCGGAACAGGCGTCCAGTGCCGCCGACTCTCTCGACAAGGGCACCGTACAGGTACTCGACGAAGTGGACACCATCGCCGACGGCATCGCAGTCCGCCGGATAGGCGACACGACGTTCGAAGTCATCCAGGAACGCGTCGACGAAATCGTCACCGTCTCCGACGAGGAAATCGCCGTCGCCCTCACCTACCTCCTCGAACGGTCGAAGACGCTCGTCGAAGGTGCGGGGGCAGTCGCACTGGCCGCGCTCATCTTCGAGAAGTTCGACTACGAGGCTGACGAAGTCATCGTCCCGGCGCTGTGCGGTGGCAACATCGACATGAACACGCTGACCACCGTGGTGATGCGTGGACTCGTGGAGACGGGGCGGTACCTCAAGATTCGCACCGAACTCAAAGACCGACCGGGGTCACTCGAAAACCTCATCGGGATTATCGCCGAGGAGAAAGCCAACATCTACGCGGTCCGGCACGACCGAACCTCGCGGAAGATTGCGCTGAACGCGACGGAAGTCGAAATCGACCTCGAGATGCGCGGCCCCGACCACGTCGATTCGCTCTTGGCCGCCCTCCGCGCCGACGGGTACGAAGTCGAAGTCCTCGACTGAGGTACCGGACGCCCGACTCGACGCCAGACCCGAGTAGACCGCCACACCTCGGAGGGTACGCTCGAATGTTCCCACCTATTTTATCACGCCGTGGCGAAACTTGCCGGGTATGAAGCGCGTCATCGAGACAGACGAAGCACCGGCCGCAGTCGGTGCGTACAGTCAGGCGACGACGAACGGTTCGCTCCTCTACACCGCCGGTCAGATTCCACTGACGCCGGACGGCGAACTCCTCGACGACGAAGACATCGCCACACAGACTGAGCAGGCCCTCGACAACGTGATGGCCATCCTCGACGAGGCAGGCGCGGACGCCTCGGACGTGCTGAAGACGACAGTCTTCCTCGCCGATATCGGCGACTTCGAGGAGATGAACGAGACGTACGCGACCTACTTCGACGACGAACCGCCGGCCCGGTCGGCCGTCGAAGTCGGAAACCTCCCCAAGGGCGTCGGCGTCGAAATCGAAGCTGTCGCCGTCGTCGACGAGGAGTGAACCGCCGCGTTCGGTCTGCCCTCGCGTGGGGGGCGGTGAGCTTCCTCCTCGTGGGCGTCCTCGCACAGAGTGCGGCCCTCCTCGGACTCGGTATCGAGGCGTCGTTTTGGGCGGTGGCAGCAGTCGCTGTCGTCGCCGGCATCGTCGTCGCGTCTGTGACATACGTCATCGAGCCTCGACTCGAACGGAAAGGAAGGGCTTAAATTAATCAGGCGGGAACGTTGCGATGTAAGCCAGCCAGGATGGCCGAGCGGTAAGGCGCACGCCTGGAAAGCGTGTTCCCTCTGGGATCGGGGGTTCAAATCCCTCTCCTGGCGCTTCTCCGAAAACTACACCCCCGAGCGACGCGTCTCGTCGCGTCGCGGACGGCCATTTTCGTGAAGCGTCTCAGTGGGATTTGAACCGGGGAGCGAACGACGTGAGCGACCGGGGTTCAAATCCCGCTCCAACACCGAGAGAACACCAGTTTCAGAATTCGGCTCTATTGAAACAGCCATTCTCTGACGGTTTGTCAAGGCCGTGCTGAGTACAGAGCGCGAGTCGGGTACTAACAACCTGCTATCTGGAAAGCCCGCCCGAATGATTCCGAATCCCGAGCCACAAAATCTCAGTCAAGGCATATTCGCACCAGACCACAATCGCGAGGTAACTGTGTTCACCGCCCACCCACCAATTCGACCAAATACCAGCCCGAAGGCCGGAGCGACGAGCAGTGCCAGCCCGCTGGCCAAGATTACGAAAGCGACACTCAAAATCGATAGTTGCGTGGTACTGGCGACTTCCACAAGCAGCGTGAGTCCGGCGACAACACCAGCAAGAACACCTGCACGAAGTCCCGCAGCGCCCGGGTTCGCTGAGCAGAACTCAGCGATGACACCCGCGGTGAACGCGCCAAACATCATTATTCCTCCACCGATAGCCGCATCCGAATTTGGTAGCCAGTTCACAACGACAGTGACGGGTAGTGAAACAAGTGTACCGATTATCGCGAATCGCCATACAGCAAGGGGAGGTGACGGGGACATTCGTGTCAATTAATCAATTTGAAGGGCTGATATAGCTTTTGTAGGACTGGAGACAGACAAACGAGAGCCTGTTGCTGAATCCATCCTCTATATTCAGCACGCCACGTCTGTCAAACTCTGCGTAGTTCGACAGACCGAAAAATCGTACAATCCAATTTCGAAGGACAGACACATCCCACCGACCACCCAGCGACCCCTGCCCACTGACGACCTGAAAACACCTAACCACACTCTCGATTCTCGGGAGACGAGAACCCACAGTGGTGTCTTTTCCCGTCCGAGTACTACGATTACGTGCAGGTACAACACTGCCATCTGTTACGACGTGAGTCAGCGAGACGTCGCCGTGGCGTCCCGTGTTAGTATAGCGTCCAAAACATTCATCACCATGCGAAGCAATACCACGTTAGACAATGCCTGACACCAAATCCGGCCGTGAGAAGAAGGGGCTCAACAAGCGTTCCCAGCTTACCGAACGGCTGTACGAACGAGAATTAGCGGTGTTAGACGGCGAAGACGACGAACCCGAACTCGAGGAATTCGAGGGCGAGTTCATCGCCGAAGAACTCCCGGACGAAACCTGACGCGACCCGCCAGTACTGGCTGACTGGCCACTCGGCTTTTTTATCGACGCTCACGTAGCCTTTGAGCGTGTCACACCGCGCGAACTACGCAACTGTGTTTATCGGGTCGCATCTCCACCCACCGGACGAGAGACTGAACCTCGACTGGGCCGCCGACGTCGGCGACGAGACGGACAGCTTCGAGTTCGAGGTGCCGACTGACGACCCAACGGAGGCGTACATCGGCATCCAGGCGTTCGACGTCGGCGAGTACGGCCACGATATCTTGATAAACGGTGACCCTCTCTCCGGGTTCGACATCCCGCCGGGAGATGGCTGGCAGTACTGGGTCGATACCGTCGTCGGCGCAGAACTCGTCGAAGGGACGAACACGATTCGAATCGTCCGCGACAAGTCCACCGACGACGCGTTCGCCGTCGGAACCATCACCATCCACTGGAAGGAACCGGTGGAAGAATAGTATATAAACGAGGGTAAATTGGCCGATATTATGTTAATTGTTGCCGTGCCGCACGATACACCGGGGGCGGGCCGGAGGCGGTGCAGTCACTCGATTAGGTGAAATCATCGGCCGACCATCGAGAGTCGCGAGCCGAGCCGCCGGCGTAACGCTTATATAGAATCACAAACAATCGATGGGTGTCTATGAGCCAGCGAATGCAGCAGGGTCAGCCGATGATCATTCTCGGTGAAGACTCCCAACGCGTCAAAGATCGCGACGCGCAGGCGTACAACATCCGCGCCGCACGAGCGGTCGCAGAGGCAGTACGCTCGACACTCGGGCCGAAAGGGATGGACAAGATGCTCGTCGATTCGATGGGCGACGTCACCATCACGAACGACGGCGTCACCATCCTCAAAGAGATGGACATCGACAATCCGACGGCCGAGATGATTGTCGAAGTCGCCGAGACCCAGGAAGACGAAGCAGGCGACGGCACGACGACGGCCGTCGCTATCGCGGGTGAACTCCTGAAGAACGCCGAGGACCTCCTCGAACAGGACATCCACCCGACGGCCATCATCCGTGGTTTCAACCTCGCCTCCGAGAAGGCACGCGAGGAAGTCGACAACATCGCAGAGCGTGTCGACCCCGACGACGAGGACCTGCTGAAGAAGGTCGCCGAAACCTCGATGACCGGTAAGAGCTCCGAACTCAACAAGGAACTCCTCGCGGACCTCATCGTCCGCGCCGTCAAGCAGGTCACCGTCGAAGCGGACGACGGTTCCTACATCGTCGACCTCGAAAACATCGCTCTCGAGACGCAGACCGGTCGCTCCGCGTCCGAGTCCGAACTCCTCACCGGCGCTGTCATCGACAAGGACCCCGTCCACGACGACATGCCGGTCCAGTTCGACGAGGCCGACGTCCTCCTCCTCAACGAACCCATCGAAGTCGAAGAGACCGACATCGACACGAACGTCTCTATCGAGAGCCCCGACCAGCTTCAGAAGTTCCTCGACCAGGAAGAGGCGCAACTGAAGAAGAAAGTCGACCAGGTCGTCGACTCCGGTGCCGACGTGGTCTTCTGCCAGAAGGGCATCGACGACCTCGCACAGCACTACCTCGCCAAGCAAGGCGTCCTCGCCGTCCGCCGGACGAAGAAGTCCGACATCAAGTTCCTCAAGAACATCACCGGCGCGTCCATCGTCTCGGACCTCGACTCCATCGACGCTTCCGACCTCGGCCGTGCGTCGGTCCGTCGTGACGACGCCGACGACCTGTTCTACGTCGAAGGCATCGGTGACGACGTCCACGGCGTCACGCTCCTCCTCCGTGGCTCGACCGACCACGTCGTCGACGAACTCGAACGCGGCGTGCAGGACGCCCTCGACGTCGTCGCCTCGACGGTTGCCGACGGCCGCGTCCTCGCTGGCGGCGGTGCCATCGAAGTCGAACTCGCCTCGCGCCTCCGCGACTACGCGGACTCCGTCACCGGCCGCGAGCAACTCGCCGTCGAAGCCTTCGCCGACGCGCTCGAACTCGTCCCGCGCGTCCTCGCCGAGAACGCTGGCCTCGACTCCATCGACACGCTCGTCGACCTTCGTGCGGCCCACGAAGACGGACAGGTCCGCGCTGGCCTGAACGTCTTCACCGGCGAAGTCGAAGACGCGTTCGAAGCAGGCGTCGTCGAGACGGCCCACGCCAAAGAGCAGGCCATCTCCTCCGCCTCCGAAGCCGCGAACCTCGTCCTCAAGATAGACGACATCATCGCGGCCGGTGACCTCTCCACCGGCGGCAACGACGACGACGAAGGCGGCGCACCCGGCGGCATGGGTGGCATGGGCGGTATGGGCGGTATGGGCGGTGCGATGTGAGCACCTCCACGTAGGTCACCATCCACTCACGCCGACCCCCGCACCGCACGACAGACCGATTCTTTTTCGGCCGACGACCGAAGCGCGTAGCCGATAGTCCGTCTGTTACTTCCCAGAGCAAGCCGACAGTGTGCTCGTCACTCGGCAGGTTCGTCCGTCTTCTCCGGACGCGTCCGGGCGCGGACGAACGCCCGACGGAGGACGGTCAACAGCAGATACGTCTCGTACTTCTGTGTCTGGCAGTGCTCACACGGGCTCATCTCCGAGGCGATGTCTGCCAACTCGTCGCCGAACTCTGACTGGAGGTGTGAGACGACGTCGGCAACCTGCGGTTCGACGTTCGCCGCCATCGCGTCGATGGCCGCGTCGTGGGCCTCTGGAACCGCGTACGAGAGGACGATGGTGTTGGCCCGATAGTACTTCGCCGTCGCACCGCGGCGCTCTTCGAGGCGTGCGATATCGACGAGTCCGACGTCGCGGAGTTCGTTCACGTGGTGCCGTATCGTGTTCTCCGTGCGTTCGAACCCACGTCGTTCGAGTTCCTCGTGAATCTCCCCGACGGTCATCGCGCTGTCGGCCAGCATATCGAGAATCATCGCCCGGAACGGTTCCTCGAGTGCGGTAGAGACGTTCGTATCTCGAACCGCGATGTCCGTCAACTGAACGTCGACTGTGAACTCTCCCATCTGTCAGACGTAGGGTTTGGTCGCGTATATCTTTGGGTCTGACCGGTCGAACACACAGACCACCTAGACGGGTCGTTTGAGTGGTGAGACGACCCGTCCCGATACTCAAACATATCATTTAAATAATATATTTGAGGGTGGGTCGCTTCCGCCTAGGTGGAGACACTGATGACCGAAACAATCCAGTTCCGTGTTCGCGATTTCGACTGTCCGACGTGTGCGAGTAACGTCGAACGCTCGTTGAAACGAACGGGCGGCGTCGAACGCGTCGAGGTTCACTACACCACGGGGCGTGTCGAAGTCGAGTACGACCCCGGCGTCGCGACAGTCACGGACGTGGAGTCCGTAATCGAGAAGCAGGGCTACACCCCCCGTCCCCGGTGAACTCTGACGTGAGTTCCATTCGACAGTTCTACCGGCGGCACAGGAAGGCGCTCACGACGGCCACGAGTGGACTCCTCTACGCCGGTGGGTGGACCCTCGGGTACGTCACCCCGTTCGACACTGCGAGCGCAGTCGTCCTCGTCGTGGCGGCAGTCGTCGGCGGGTTCGACATCGCCAAAATCGCCTACTACGAACTCCGGAGTCTGACGCTCGGCATCAAGACGCTGGTGACGCTGGCGGCAGTCGGCGCAATCGCAATCGGGGCGTACTGGGAGGCGGCGGCAGTCGTCTTCCTCTTCAGTCTCGGAAGCTACCTCGAAAGCCGGACGATGCGGAAGACGAGGAGCGCACTGGAAGAGCTCCTCGAGATGACGCCCGACACCGCCGTCGTCGTCAGAGACGGCGAGCACGTCGAAATCCCTGCCCGCGACGTCGAAGTCGGCGAAATCGTCGTCGTCAAGCCCGGCGAGAAGATTCCCGTCGACGGTGACGTCGTCGACGGCGAGAGTGCCGTCGACCAAGCGCCCGTCACCGGCGAGAGCGCACCCGTCCACAAGTCGCCCGGCGACGAAGTCTACGCCGGAACCATCAATCAGGAGGGGGCGTTCGAGGTTCGGACGACGGGTGCAGGCTCCGATACGACGCTCCAGCGCATCATCCGTCGCGTCGAAGAAGCACAGGAGGCCCAGTCGCCAACGGAGAGTCTCATCGACCGGTTCGCGACGTACTACACGCCGGCTATCGTCGCGCTGTCGCTCGTCGCCTTCGCGGTGACGCGTGACGCGATGCTCTCGTTGACGTTGCTCGTCATCGGCTGTCCCGGTGCGCTCGTCATCGGCCCGCCCGTCAGTATCGTCAGCGCCATCGGAACTGCCGCCCGCAACGGTGTCCTCATGAAGGGAGGCGAGCACCTCGAGCGTGCCGGGAAGATTGACCTCGTCGCGTTCGACAAGACGGGGACGCTCACTACCGGTGAGACGACTGTCGCCGCCGTCGAAGGCTTCGGCCACGAACCCGCCTCGGTCCTCCGCTACGCCGCGACTGCCGAGAAACGAAGCGAACACCACCTCGCGGCGGCCATCCTCGCCGCCGTGGAGAGTGCCGACGACACCGGGACGCTCGCCGCCGACGGCGGTGTGTCGGGGGCGATGACAGACACGTCGATTCCCGAACCCGACGAGTTCGACGTCGTCCCCGGGTCGGGCGTCGTCGCCCACCACGACGGACGCGAAATCGTCGTCGGGAACCGCCGACTCCTCGACGACCGAGACATCTCGATTCCCGACGCCGCGGCCGAGTACGCCCGAACCCGAGAGGACCGGGGTGAGACGGCAGTTCACGTCGCCCTCGACGGGGCCGTCGTCGGTGTCATCGCCGTGCGTGACGAACTTCGGGAGGCCGCACCGGAAGTCGTCGAACGCTTGCACGACGCCGGTATCCAGACCGTAATGCTCACCGGCGACAACGAGCGTGCTGCCCGCGCAGTCGCCGAGGAAGTCGGCATCGACGACGTCCGGGCAGCGCTGTTGCCCGAAGACAAGCAACGGGCCATCACCGAGTACCGCGAACGCGGCCACGTCGTCGCGATGGTCGGTGACGGCATCAACGACGCACCGTCGTTGGCCACCGCCGACGTCGGCATCGCGATGGGTGCCGCCGGCACCGACACGGCGATAGAGACGGCCGACATGGCGTTGATGGCAGACGACCTGCGACAGATTGCCGAGGCTATCTCCCTGAGCAAAGCGACCCGGTGGAACGTCTACGAGAACGTCGGCATCGCCATCGTCACGGTGGTGTTCTTACTCGCCGGCGTCCTGACGAGTTACGTCCACCTCGCCGCCGGGATGCTCGTCCACGAAGCGAGCGTCCTCGCGGTGATACTCAACGGGATGCGACTCCTCCGCCAGTGAACCAACCAACCAACCCACCCACAGAGACCAGACACATGACGACGAACACCAACACGAATCCGACCGAGACGAACAGCACAGAGACCAACTGGGACGTCACGTACGACGCCGACCCAATCTACATCCGGGACCCGGTTGCAGAGGCCCTCTGCGTCCTCGAACCCGGCGAACCGTTCGTCGTCACCTACGAAGACGTCGTGAAAGCTGCCGGACACTCTTGTCCGACGGCGGCGGGTGCTTTCCGCATCGCACAGGTCGGCCTCGACACACTGTACGACGACGAACGACCGGTCAGAAGTGACGTCGAAGTCGTCGCCGCCGGCCCCGAAGACGACCCGACGTACGGCGTCACGACCCGCCTGCTGTCGTACATCACGGGTGCCGCCGGCGTCGATGGATTCGGTGGCCTCGGCGGTGGATACGGCGGCCGAAAGAACCTGCTGACGTACGACGGGTTCGACGCCGAGAGTGCGGACCCGACGTTCCGTCTCCGCCGAACCGATACCGGCGAAACCGTCGAAGTGAGGTACCACGTCGGAGGGATTCCCGGCGGCGGACCGGCGCTCGGAAACCTCCAGTCGATTCTCGAAGGAATGGCCACCGACGACGAACGGGCGGCGTTCGGCGAGAGTTGGCACCGGCGTGTGCAGTCTGTCCTCTCAGACGACCGACTCTTTTCGGTCCGGAACGTGACGACGGACTGACGGAAGCCCGCCGCGCAATCGGCCGTCGAAGTCGGTGAACTATCACGGTTATTCTATCGGGTAGTCGGTTCTGTCGAGTGGTTTTCCAGCGGTTCGGGAGCGATATCGGAGTTCGGTTCGCGTTATTTTTGGACCTATCTCTCATATTCTGTAAGAGAGTTGGAGTTGTATTCAGAAATAGAACAAACTAAGTAGGGGGTGCGGGAATGTGTCACTATGCCCACGACGCTGCTACTGAACAAAGACGACGTCCACGAGAACGTCCGGATGCCGGAACTCATCTCGGCCATCGAAGACGCCTTCGCCGCCTACGAGACGGGCGACGCGCAGATGCCGCCAAAGTCCTACATCGACCTGCCGCAGTACAACGGTGACTTCCGGTCGATGCCCGCCTATCTCGACGCCGGCGACTGGGACGCAGCAGGCATCAAGTGGGTCAACGTCCACCCCGACAACGGCGACAAGTTCGGCCTGCCGACGGTCATGGGAACGATGATTTACTCCGACCCCGAGAACGCGTTCCCCCTCGCACTGCTCGACGGGACGGAACTGACGATGCTTCGGACCGGTGCTGCCGCCGCCGTCGCCACCGACTACCTCGCCGTCGAAGACGCCTCCTCGATGGGTATCATCGGTGCCGGCGTCCAGTCGTACACGCAACTCCGCGCAATCAGCGAAGTCCGCGACATCGAGGAAGTCGTCATCTCTGACCTCGACGAAGAGCGCGTCGCCGACTTCATCGACGCCTTCGAGGACGAGTTCGACATCCGCGCGGGGTCCATCGAAGAGGCCGCCCAGTGCGACGTTCTCTCGACGGTGACGCCCGTCGAAAGCCCCATCGTCCCCTTCGACGCCGTCGGCGAACACACCCACATCAACGCGATGGGTGCCGACGCCGAAGGGAAGCACGAACTCGACGACGAGATTCTCCTCGCCGCCAAACTCGTCATCGACGACCACTCCCAGACGACTCACTCGGGTGAAATCAACGTCCCGTACCACGAGGGCGTCCTCGGTGACGACGACATCTACGGCGACATCGGCGAAATCGTCGTCGGCGAGAGAGATGGTCGGACCGACGCGGACGGCATCACCGTCTTCGACTCGACTGGGCTCGCGATTCAGGACGTCGCGGCCGCTCACGTCGCCTACGAACACGCTATCGAGAACGACAACGGCTACGCGTTCGACTTACTCGGCCTCGCCGACGAGTAACGCGGCACGAAGAGCCGAGTCTCTCCGAGTTTTCTCCCCGTTCAGTTACTCACCGGTTCCTCGCTGGCTAGCGAGGTACTCGAACACCTTCGACACCACGTAGACGATGGCGATGAACGGCAAGAGCGGGACGAGAAGCATCACGAGGATGAGGAATATCACCCACCCGATGGAGTCCATCTCCATGTCGGGCCGCATGCCCGTCCGCGGCGTGACGGTTCGGTAGGCCTTCTCCGGGAGTGACAGGGATTCCTCTTCGCTCATGTATTCCTGTACGTTCGCCGAAAGGATAAGATGACCGGCGAACTCACCGGTGGCGGTACTTGGCCCGTTCGACGACTTCGCCGCACTCACGACACTCGTAGCGTCGCCTGTCTTCGAGGTCTGTCCACGTCTCGTCGTCGGTCCGGTACATCTCAGCGCCACACGACTGACAGAGCATGCCCTAATTATCACTAATGAACATGTAAATCTAGGGGCTGTCGAGGATAGTGGCCAGATATGGCGTTCGTGAGCGACATACACCGACGGTAGAGCGGTCGCTCGTCAGAGTATCAGAAGAAAAAACGGGAGTAGAGTGTACCGCAGTTATTCGAGGTGGACCGCGGGCCGGAACGGAATCGCCTTCGACGCACGGTCTGCGGGGTCTCTGATGTCCGCGTCGTCTTCGGCGTACACCTCGACGTCGGCGTCGAACTCACGAGCGAGGAAGTCGGCGGCACGTTCGTAGGTCGCCGCTTCGTCGAGGGCGAGTTTCGCACGCAGTACCGACTCGTCCTGCCCCCGCGTCTGACTCACGAGGTCCTGAACCAGGTCGTTGACGTCGTTGCCCTTCTCGCGGAGGTCTGGGTCCTGCATGACCTGTCCCATGATGGCACCGACGTTGTCGCCCTGGTCGACCACCGTCTCGAACACGTCGCGCTTCCAGTCGGCGGCGACGTAGACGCGGAGCGTCTCGGGGTCCGAGTCGGTCACGTCGATGATGTCACGAATGTCTTCGGTCAGGCGTTCGACCTGCTGTTCTTCGAGTTCGACCGTCTCGTCGTCGAACTCGGTGTCCGGTTCCGGCCACGGCGCGTCTTCGGCGGGCGTGCCGGTCAACTGCTCGTGGAGTTCGTTCGTCATGAACGGGACGAACGGGGCGAGCAGTCGCAGACGCGTCTCCAGAACCGTCCGGAGCGTCCACTTCGCGGCGGGCCGGTCGAGGTCCGTCCGGCGGCGGTACCAGCGCAGGTCCTCTTCGAAGTTGTAGAAGGCGGCCTGACTGGCCGAGCGCGTCTCGGACTCGTCCATCGCCTCGGTCACGTCGCGGACGGTGTCCTGCAGTTTGGACAGGAGCCATCGGTCGATGGTCTCCAGTTCGGGTTGGGTTTCCGGGCCGGGGTCTGCGATAATCTCCTGTGCACGGTTCCAGAAGCGTTCCAACTGGCTGTGGACAGACCCGACCAGGTCGTCGCGCCAGTCGTAGTCCTGCCACGGTTCAGCCGAGTTGAGCAGGAAGAACCGGACGGTGTCGGCACCGTACTCGCTGATTGCCTCGCCGGGGAGGACGACGTGGCCCTTCGACGACGACATCTTCTCGCCTTCGAGCAGGCCCATGCCCATGATGACGATTCCCTGTGGCCACTGTGCTTGGTCGAACAGTTCGCCGTGGTGGAACTGGTAGAACGTCAGGTGGTTCGTGATGAGGTCGTTCGCGGAGAACCGGTAGTCGACGGGGTACCAGTAGTCCCACTCTTCGCGCAGTTCGAGGGCGCGTTCGTCCGCCTCGTCGGCCGCTTCGGGGCCGTAGAACAGCGTGTCGAAGAAGTCCTGCGTGAGTTCCTCGGTCGGGATGTCCTGCAGACGGTGGGCGATGGTGTAGTACGCCATGTAGATAGTCGAGTCCGACAATGGCTCGATGACGAACTGGTCGTCCCACGGCAGGCGCGTGCCGAGGCCGTAGTTACGGATACACGGCCACCCGTTCAGCCAGTCGATGGTGTGGTGGTACTCGTCGCGGGTGTTGTCCGGGATGGCGTCGAGTCCGTCGGCCACGTCGTGGGCAATCTGTTTCCAGTCTTCGTCGTCGTACGACAGGAACCACGTGTCCTGTTCGGCGACGACGACGTCGCCACCACAGCGGCAGACGACTTCCTCGGAGAACTCCTGCATCACGTCGAACTGGCCGGCAGCGACGCCGTCGGCTTTGAAGTCGTCACGAACCGTCTCGACGATTTTGCCGGCGTAGTCGCCGTAGAACTCCTTGAGTCGGCCGGCGTGGAACTCCTTGTTGTAGAGGTCCTTCGTCGCCTTCTCCAGTGCCGGGTCGTCCGACGACTCGATGCCACGGTTTTCCACCGCGGACTTCGCGGGAATCTCGCCGTACTCGTCGTCCTCGGAGTCGATATCGAGGATTGGAATCGGCTCGATGTCGGCCACGACGTCGGGGTCGATACCGAACGATTCGAGGTATGCGGTGTCGGCTTTGGCCTCCTGTAGTGCCACGTAGTCGTCGGGGCTGTGTGCCGGGACGGACATGACGACGCCAGTCGCGTTGTCGGCGTCGACGAACCCTGCCGGCAGGACGGGAACTTCGTCGCCAGTGACGGGATTTTCGACGAACTGGCCGACCAGTTCGGAGCCGTCGACGGTCTCCAGAATCTCGACGTCGTGTGCCTGATATTCCAGTTTCGCGGCGGCGTACTCGGAGACGAACCACGTCTCGCCTTCGACGTTGGCGACGACGTAGGTCGCTTCAGGGTCGATGTAGGCGTTCGTCACGCCGTGGACCGTCTCGGGGCGCAGCGTCGCCATCGGGACGACGACGGACTCGCCGTCGCGTTCCCACCCGAAGCGGACCAGCGTGTACTCCTGGAACTCCGCTTCTTCGCCCTCCAGCAGGTCGTGTGTCGTGACCGGTTGCTCTTCGTTCGTACAGAACTTGACGGGGTGGAGGCCCTTCTCCAGTCGCCCGCGTTCGCGGAGCGTCCGGTACTGCCACTCGATGAACTTCGAGTAGCGCTCGTCGTTCGTCGTGAACTCGCGCCGCCAGTCCACGGAGAGCCCGAGCGACTGCATCCCCTTCTTGTAGTGTTCCTCGATGAAGTAGTGTGCCCACCCCATCGGCGTCTCCAGGTCCGAAAGCGTCTCTTCGGAGACGTTGTAGGTGTCTTTGAGGACGGACAGTTGCTTCTCTTCGCCCTTCTTCAGTCGCTCGACGGCGCCGATAATCGGCGTGCCGGTGACGTGCCAGGCGATGGGGAACAGGACGTTGTCGCCCTGCTGGCGTCGGTAGCGGGCGTACACGTCCGGAACCGTGTAGGTGCGTGCGTGCCCGATGTGCATCCCACCACTCGGATACGGATACGGAACTGTGACGAACGTCGCGTCGTCGGCGTCTGCGTCCGGGTCGGCCTCGTATCGGCCAGACTCGGACCAGCGCTCCCGCCAACGCGCTTCGAGTTCCTGCGGGTCGTAGTCCATATCCGTGGTAGTGGCACGCCGGCCTAAAATAACTCCTATACTCGACTTCCCACTCTGTCTGATTGCGGCAAATATTGGCACCGAATCACAGAGCGTCGGCGCCGGGAGGGCGGTAGGAGGATGGAGAGAAAATCGAATTCGTGCGTCCCGACGAATGATGGTCGGCGTGCCCCGCTCGACTCAGTCGATGTCGATGCGGTGGGAGTCGTCGGGTTCGACGTCCACCTTGGGGAGTTCGATGGTGAGGACGCCGTTGTGGTACGACGCCGTCGCGTTCTCTTCGTCCACCGCTTCGGGGAGTCGGAGGGTGCGGCGGGCAGACTGTTGGCGACGTTCGCGGCGGAGGTACTCGCCCTCCTCGCGTTCTTCGGTCATCTCACGCTTCGCCTCGATGGTCAGGGTTCGGTTGGCGATAGAGAGGGAGATGTCCTCCTTTTCGTATCCGGGGAGGTCAGCGGAGAGCACGAGTTTGTTGTCGTAGTCGGAGATATCGACGGCCATGTCGTGCAGGCGAGTCGTGGGCATCATGCCCGAGCGGTCGAACTGGTGGCCCATCTCGTCGAATTGTCGGGAGAGTCGGTCGAACAGTTCTTCGATGTCGTCGAATGGATTCGTGCGTCGCATCATCGGTAATTCACCGAGAGATAAGGACGCCGTCTGAGGAGATAATCGTTTCTGGAACTGGAGTAGCAATTAGCACGCCACACACCCCAGAGAGCAGGAATTCGGTCGAATCGCCCCGAGATTCGACGCGCCTGGCTTCGGTTCGTTGTCCCACTCACCACGGCCGCTTATCTCGCCTCGTGTCGGTGACATAGCATGGACAGACAAGCGGTGAACCCCGACGGCCTCGTCGACGCGACGAGCATCGGGTACAGTCAGGCAGTCGTCGCGAACGGCACGTTCTACATGTCGGGACAAGTGGGGTGGGACGAGACGTTCACGCTCGCGGGCGACGACATCGAATCGCAGACGCGACAGGCGTTCGAGAACGTCGACACGTTGCTTTCGAGCGTCGAGCAGTCGCTGGCCGACGTGGCGAAGGTGACCGCACACATCGTCGACCCTCACGAACACAGAGACGGGTTCTTCGAAGTGTGGCACGAGGTGTTCACCGACGAACCGTACCCGTGTCTGACGATTCTCGGTCCACAAGGACTCGCCCAGGAGGGGTTTCTGGTCGAACTCGAAGTCGAAGTGCCATTCGACGCGTAGGGTGCGATATCTTCGGTCAAAAAGGTGGTCTCTGGGTCAGTGCCGCACAGCGCCGACGTGTGTGTCGACTCATTCGATGTCGATGCTGCTGGAGTCTTCGGCGTCGGGTTCCATCTTCGGGAGCGTGATGGTGAGGACGCCGTTTCGGTACTGGGCAGTCACTTCGTCACGCTTCACTTCGGCCGGGAGGGTCACCGTCCGCGAGACAGACCGCTGCGTTCGCTCGCGTCGGATGTAGTTCTCCTCGTCGACGTCTGTCGACTCCGAACGGTCGGCGGAGATGGAGAGTTGCCGCCCGCGCACGCTCACTTCCAGGTCGTCTTTCTCGAATCCGGGTAGGTCGGCAACCACTTCGATACTGTCGTCCGCGTCGACCAAGTCGAGGGAGATGTCCTGAAAACGGGTGAGTCCCGAGTCTTCGAAGGACCGCCCCATCCGGTCGAACAGGTCTTCTATCTCGTCGAATGGATTTCGTTGCATACACCAGAACTTTCGACGCGCATCTCAAAGAATCATGTGGCTATTCTCACACGAACGTCACCGGACGGCCGTCACGTTCCCCGAGACGTACTCTTCGATGAACACGAGACGACGTTGCCTTCCGTGCGGTGAAACACCGAACTCCTCGTCGCCTTCGAGGCGTCGAACGAATCAGACAGAAACAGTCTGTCCGCCGGTATCAGTACAGGACGTGTCGCGTGTCGTACGACCCGAGGACGCGAACCCACCCGTTTCGGGCGATTCCCTCCACGTCGTCGAGCGCGCCCTGCATGCGTTCTTCGTAGAGTCCCGCGTCGGCGTCGATGTGGAAGAGGTAGTCGCCGAGGCGATTGCCACTCGGACGCGACTCGATACGCGAGAGGTTGATGTCGCGTTCGGCGAACGCTTCGAGCAGTTCGAGGAGAAGTCCGGGGTAGTTGGCGTTCGGGTAGACGACGAGCGACGTCTTCCCGCCGGCGTCGGACCGGGCGGACTCGGGTGCGACGACGAGGAAGCGCGTCGCGTTCGACGACCGGTCCTGGATGTCTTCGGCGATGATTTTCAGGTCATCTCCAGCGTTGTCCGGGTGGCCAATCCCGGCAACAGACGCGTCCTTCCGGGCGCGTTCGACGCCGCGAGCGGTGCTGGCTACCGCTTCGAGCGCCACGTCTGGATAGTTCTCTTCGAGATAGGTTCGACACTGGGCGAGCGCCTGCGAATGGCTCGCGACGACGTCGAACTCGTCGCTCTGTGCCAACAGGGCGTGGCGAATCGGCGTCACTATCTCTTGGACGACGCTCACGTCGGAGTTCGCCACGGCGTCAAGACTCTCGGAGACGCTTCCCTCGATACTGTTCTCGATGGGGACGACGCCTCGTTCGAACGACCCGTCGGCGACTGCATCGACGATAGACGTGACCGATTCTCTGAAGGCGACGTCGTCGGCGACGGCGCGGGCGGCACGATGTGAGTAGGTGCCCGCCGGGCCGAGCGTGACTGCCTGCATACCGCCCCCTTCACGCACGGACGACAAAAGAGCGTCGGGGGAGGCAGATTCGACCTATCTGTCCGCGCAGAACTCGACGAAGTTCCGGAGAATCGTCAGTCCGGTTTCGCCGGACTTCTCGGGGTGGAACTGCGTCCCGAAGACGGTGCCTTCCTCGTTGGCGACGACGGCAGGGAACTCGACGCCGTAGTCAGTCGTCGCGACGATGGCCTCGTCGTCGTCCGGGTCGGCGTAGTACGAGTGGACGAAGTAGGCGTACTCGCCATCGACACCCTCGACGAGCGGGTGGTCACGCTGGACGTTCAGTTCGTTCCAGCCCATGTGCGGGACCTTCTGTCCTTCGGCGAAGCGGACGTTTCGTCCGGGGATGAAGTCCAGCCCCTCGACTTCGCCTTCGCCCGCGTGGTCTGCTTCCTCCGAGGAGGTGAGTAACATCTGCATCCCGAGACAGATACCGAATATCGGCGTGCCGGCGTCGGCAGCTTCCGCGAGCGGTTCGCGGAACGGTCCCGCGTTCTCCATTCCCTCGGAGAACGCCCCAACACCGGGGAGGACGATACCGTCTGCATCTTCGAAGTCCGCTGGGTCGTCGGAGATGACGACGTTCGCACCCGCGCGTTCGAGTCCGCGCATGGCACTCCGGAGGTTGCCGAGGCCGTAGTCGACCATCACCACGTCGGCGAGCGTCTCCTCGGACGCCTGTGTCGTGCTCATACCCTCTCTTTACGGGGCGTAGGCAAGTGAGTTTCCGTCCCGGCGACCACCTCACCACTGCCGACAGCGACCGGCCATTTCTGTAGGAAACGGTAGTTACCGTGTCTCGGGTTTATATTTATGTAATCCAACGTAGAAAAAATAGGAAGATTTAACCCCAATCTGCCTGAGTTTCATTCTGAAGTACATGTCCTCACGACGGAACTTCCTCAAGAAAACTGGTGCTGTCGGAGCACTCGGTATGGCAGGGTTGAGCGGGTGTATCGGTAGCATCGGAGGCGGGTCGGACACGGTGACGTTCCTTCTGACACCGTCGGAATCGGACGTCGACATCAAACAGCAGTACCAACCGCTGTTCGCGTACCTCGAATCCGAGGCAGAAGTCACAGTCGAGTCCGAAGTCGCCGCCGACTACGCGGCAGTCTATCAGGCGTTCAAGTCTGGACAGGCCGACCTGGCCGACTCGTCGCCGACGATTGCGATTCAAGGAGGCAACGAAGGCGTGACGGAGGTCATGGGTATCCGCGTCGCCTACGGTGCGGCGAAATACTTCTCGCTCATGACGACGACCCCCGACAGCGGCATCGAAGAACTCGCTGACCTCGAAGGAGAGACAGTCGCCTTCGCAGACCGTCTCTCGACGAGTGGGTCGCTGTTCCCGCTGTACATGCTCAAGCAAGCGGGTCTCGACACGGGCAACGCCCCCGACGGCGACCCGGTAGATTTCACCGGCCAGTGGTCCGACCACTCGACGGCCCGCGAGACGCTCGTCAACCGCGACGAAGTGATGGCGGCCGGTACCGGCGCGTTCTCCGTCGCACCGCACGTCCCGAAAGACCAGTTCCCACAGCGGTTCCTCGACATCTCCGCCGAGAACGACGGCGACCTGGGAACTGCCGACCCGCAACTCAATCTGCTCGCGGCGTCCGACCCCATCCCACGTGCGCCGATAATCGTACGCTCCGAACTCGAGTCGGAGATGAAGTCGTCACTCACCGACGCGCTCACGAGCGTCACACAGGACGACCTCATCAACGAGGACCTCGGTGAAGACCAGCAACTCTGGTTCACCGGCGTCGAACCCGGAACAGTCGACGACTACGAACCGATAAAGAACGTCATCGACGAACTGGGCATCTCGCTCGGGCAGTAACACCACACAGACACTCCATTGCAGTATCATTTTGGCGGTACCACACCCACGACGGGTGAACGCGGGAACACCGACGACACACCATGAGTACCATCGAAGTACGTAACCTCACGAAAACGTTCGGCGACGTTCGAGCGTTGGACGACGTCTCTTTCACCATCGAAGACGGCGAGTTCGCCGTCTTGCTCGGTCAATCCGGTGCAGGGAAGTCCACGCTTTTGCGTTGCCTCAACGGCATCACCAAACCCACGTCTGGTGAGATTCGAATCAACGACGAACCGGTCAAAGGGCCACGCGACGACGTGGCGATGATTTTCCAGCAACACTACGTCCTCGGACAACTCAGCGCCTACGGGAACGCGCTCACGGGGGCGCTCAACCGCACCTCCTTTTTCCGGAGTCTCGTCGGGTGGCACTCCCGGCCGGACAAACTGGAGGCGCTCAACGCGCTGGAGACGGTCGGTCTGCTCGACAAAGCGAACCAGCGGACACGAAGCATGAGCGGTGGCCAGCAACAGCGTGTCGGTATCGCGCGCGCACTCGTCCAGCAACCGAATCTCCTCCTCGCCGACGAACCCGTCGCCAGTCTCGACCCGGCGAGCGCGGAGACGGTGATGGGCTACATCCGAAGCGCCGCCAAGGAGCGTGACCTCTCGACGCTCGCAAGCCTCCACCAGGTCAACCTCGCCCGCGAGTTCGGTGAACGATTCCTCGCGCTTCGCGATGGCGAACTCGTCTTCGACGGCCATCGAGAGGACCTGACCGTCGATATCATCGACCGTATCTACGGCGACGTCCAGACGCAGGACATCCGCGAAGGGACGGAGGCCCACGCATGAGCGACCGAGACGACGCTTCGGCCCCGGCGGAGACACCGAATCCGCGACCCGACGGCGGAACCGCGACGGGAAGACTCGACGGCGCACTCCGTGACCTCACGATTACGAAGCGTATCAAGTGGGGGATGGCGTTCATCCTCTCGCTCGTCTTCGGCTTCCTGTTCTTCCAGGCGCTGGACGAAGTCGGGTTCTCGCTCGCCGAAATCCTCTACTACTGGCCGGAGTTCCAGAACGCCCTCGGCGAGTTCTTCCCGCGCGCGCCACTCTTCGGCGTCATCCCGTTCGTGGACTTCGGGTCCTACTGGCAGTTCATCCAAGAGCGCAACCTCTTCGGTGCCGCCGTCGTCACGCTGGCGATGGGCTTTGCCGGAACCGTCCTCGGCATCCCCGGCGCACTACTCCTCGGTGTCCTCGGGTCCGAGCGCGTGACTCCGTATCCGTTCAACTTCATCTTCCGCGGAACGATGAGCGTCATTCGCGCCATCCCGGCGCTCGTCTGGGCACTCATCTACATCCCACTCGGTGGCGTCTCGCCGTTTACCGCGACGCTCGCTATCGGCACCGACACGATGGGGAACCTCGGACGCCTGTTTACCGACGCACTCGAAGAAGTCGAGGACGGACCCATCGAAGCAATCGAATCGACCGGTGCGAACCGTCGACAGACCGTCGTCTTCGGGATGCTCTCGCAGGTGTTCACCCCCTTCATCGCGTGGACGATGTACATCCTCGAAATCAACACCCGAATCGCCGTCACGATGGGTCTCATCGGCGGTGGCGGTATCGGTTACATCCTGCAGACACAGCGGAGTCTGTTCAAGTACACGAACATGATGGCGACGATTCTCGTCATCTTCCTCCTCGTCGTCTCCGTCGAGTTCGTGAGTCAACGCGTCCGCTCGTACATCCGCGGCGAAGACGAGGGACTGAGTTTCCTCGAACTCGTCGTCGAGTTCCCACAGCGGATGGCCCGTTCGCTCTGGGACTGACGTCCCCTCGTCGGGCGCTGTCGTCCTCGATTCGCGACACTGTTTTTGTTGCTCGCTGACGTTGCCGAAGGTATGTCGTGGTCACCGCGTTCCGTCTCGTCGCCACTCGCACTCGTCGCGTTGGTGGCCGCGAACGTCGCCCCGCTCGTCGGCGTCGTCTGGTTCGGATGGAGCCTCAAGGCACTGCTGGTCGCCTATTGGCTCGAAAGCGGCGTGGTCGGCCTGTTGAACGTCCCGAAGATTCTGACCGCAGTGGGACGCGGCGACGGTGGGCCGTCCATCACCGCCACGATAAACGGCCGACAGGTGGACCTCTCACCTCCCGAAAACCCACGCGAGGGGTTTCACCTCTATCCCTCGAACGTTCCAATCGCGGGGTTCTTTCTCGTCCACTACGGCGTCTTCTGGGCCGTCCACGGCGTGTTCGTCTGGACGTTCGACGCGTTCGCAGTCGGCGGCGTCGGCGGTGTTCCGCTCGTCACCGTCGCACTCGCGGCGGGTGTGACACTCCTCAGTCACGGCGGGTCGTTCGTCGTCAACTTCGTCGGGCGCGAGGAGTACCGGTCAGTCTCGCCCGGCACGCAGATGTCTGAACCGTACCGCCGCGTCGTCGTCTTACACCTCACTATCGTCCTCGGCGCGTTCCTCGTGGGGGCCTCCGGTGCACCGTTGGCGGCGCTCGTCGTCATGGTCGTCGTCAAGACGGTTCTCGACGTGGGTGCACACCTTCGAGAACACGCCCGAGCGCGGAAGCGAGCGAAGACACACCACGAGACGGCCACCGAGCGACCCGACGCCCACGACGCGTCGGCGTGAGTCCGCGGGTGCGTCGCCGTCGCTTCAGCAGTTGGCGGGTCGCCGTCGCTTCAGAAGTCGCCGAGACTGGACTGGCCGTTCGAGGAGTCAGCGAGGCCTGAGATGTCTGCGGCCCGCGCGATGGTCTCGAAGAACCCCTCTCGTTGGCCTCGGTCGTAGAGCGTCGCCGCGGGGTGGACCGAGAGGAGCACGCGATACGAGTCGTCACCGACGCGGGCGTCGACGACCGAACCCGACTCGTTCGTGATGGCGACGCTCCGGTCGAGGAGATGCTGTGACGGCACCTTGCCGAGCGTGACGACGAGTTCGGGGTCGACGAGTTCGAACTCGTGGGCGAGGTAGCCCTTGCAGTTCGACAGTTCGTCGGCCTTCGGGTCGCGGTTGTCCGGCGGGCGACACCGGACGCAGTTGGTGATGCGGACGTCGGCGCGGGCGAGACCAGCCTCACGGAGTGCGTCGTCGAGGACGGACCCGGAGCGACCGACGAACGGTTCGCCGCCTTCGTCTTCTTTCGCGCCGGGTGCCTCGCCGAGGAAGAGCAGGTCGGCGTCCTCGGGGCCGACCCCGTTGACGATGCGACTCCGTGACGCCACGAGTTCGGGGCACTTCTCGCAGTCGGTCACGCAGAGGCCCTCCATATGTTCCATATCCGCTTCGAGGAGGCAGACGGCTTAATTCCCCCCGAACCGTCGCGCCGCGCGGGCGGCCATCCGGGCCACGCGAAGCGGTTCGGGACGACCACCGGTCGGCGTGAACGCGCGGACGACCCGGGTCGCTTCGTCGTCGTCGCAACCTGCGGCACGGACGAATAGCTGTTCGCCGTTTACGTCGAGTTCTCGGCGCGGAGGTGCGTTGCGGTAGATATCGAGACGACGCGCGAGTGCCCCCCCGGAGAACTGTTCGGAGAGCGCAGACGCCAGTCCGTCGCTCTCCTCGAACGAGACGGAGAGTACCGGTCGGTCGAGTTCGGTGGCGAGTCGGCCGATGTCGACGAGGTTGAACCACGCTGGTGCGATGCCGGCGACGAGCACGTAGCGAACGTCTTCGCGTCCGAGCGAGTCGTACAGCGAGGCGATAGCGTCAGTCGCGTCCTCGCCGCCGACGGTACACGTGGAAAATTCGAGGCCGTCGACGACACGGTCCGCGCGGACGACGGCACCACAGAGGATACTCTCCGGTGGTGAGTCGGGCGCGTCGTCACTGGTCGACGCCGGGTCGGTCGAAAAAGATGCGTCCTTCGAATCGTCTGCGGGCACGCGCACACGCCCGGGGTACGACTCTGCGACCCCGAGGGCGCGAGTGCCGGACTTCACTCCTCTTTAATCTCTTGGAGGCGGTCCAGCAGCTCGTCGTTCGATGCACCGATTTCGAAGTCCACTTCGCCCTCGTGTTTCTCTTTGCTCGTCTCTACGCCGTCTTCTTCGTCGAAGTCGACGTTCTGGTCACCCTGCTCGGACTCGTCGTAGCTCCCGAATCCCATACAGTTCACTCTACACGACCGAGCGTGAAAAATGGTTTGTCGCTCGAAACCCAACTGGGGTGTTTCTGTCGAAATCCCGGTATCACCAGTCAACCGACTTTTTCCTGTCGGAGAGCGTAGGCGTGGGTATGGAAGTCATCACGGTCACCGCCGACGCCGACGTGTTCACCTGCAACGCCTATCTCGTCCTCGGCGAACGAACCGTCCTCGTCGACGCCGGGACGATGACCGGCGTCGAAGACGTCGTCGCCGACCACACAGACAGCCTCGACGCCGTCGTCGTCACGCACCAGCACTCCGACCACGTCGGGGAGTTGGACGCCGTCGTCGACCGATTCGACCCGGACGTCTACGCCTACGCCGACCACCCGCTTCGAACGCACGAACTGGAAGATGGCGACACGGTACAGATGGGAGACGAGTCGTTCGAAGTCGTCTACACGCCGGGGCACGCCGACGACCACGTCTCGCTCGTGAGCGGTCGGTCCCTGTTCTCGGGTGACGTCGTGGTGTACAACGACGGCGCGTTCGACGACGGGAGTTTCGGGCGCACCGACATGCCGGGGCAGTCCCGGGAACGACTCATCACGAGTCTCCAGACGTTACTCGACAGAGTTCCGGAGACGGTCGATTCGATGTACGCCGGCCACGGTGACGTGTTCGAATCCGAGGTTGGCGGTGACAGCGTCCGCGACGTTGTGGAGCGTGCGCTCGAACGCGCCGAGCGGCGCGAACCAAAGTACCCGGAGGAGTGAGATGGCCACCCAAACGCCCCGCCCCGAACTGACGCGCCTCCACTATCTCGGCATCGTGCTCGCGGCGATAACCGGCCTCGTCCACCTCGTCCTCGGTGCCGCCGCGCTCTCGGCGAACCCGGCCGACCCCCTCGCGCTCTCGTTTATCGGGGCCGCAGCGGGATTCGCAGGCGGTATCGTCGCCGTGCTCCGCGGGAGCGAACAGGCCCGGCGATGGGCGATTCTCCTCGGGATTCCCTTCACGGCCGGACAAATCGTCCTCTACGTGGTACTGAACTGGCCGGATATCTTCGGTGTCGCCGGTATCGTCGACAAAATCGTCCAGATAGGGCTGGTGGCGGTGCTCGTCGTACTGTATCGGCGAGAACGGTAGAAAGCCCGAGAGTTACGCAGCGCGACGTTCCTTCGACTTCGGTCGAAGGTGCTTGTATCCGCACTTGCGGCACGATGTTGCTTTCTTCGGGTTCCGCGCGTTGCAGCGCATGCAAATCTGCTTCTCGAGCGTCCGTTTCGTCGCAGCGTCACTAGCCATGCTTACGAGTCCCGTCGCCGCTCGTATAACGCTTGCGAGACACATCGCCGCCGCTCTCGGTCGATACGGGTTCGCGAAGAACGCAGTGTGCGCGCTTAGGCGCCGGCCTGTTTCAGTGCGGACTCGATATCTTCACGCTGGGTCACACCCACGAATCGGTCGACGATTCCGTCGTCGTTCTCGATGATGAGCGTGGGCAGCGAGCGGACCTGATACTGATTCGCGACGTCTTGCTCTTCGTCGACGTCTACTTTCTCGAACTCGACGTTCTCGAAGTCACCTTCGAGGTCGTCGAGAATCGGGTCCTGCGTCTTACAAGGGCCGCACCAGTCCGCGTAAAAGTCCAAGAGTCGAACAGTCATCGTATCCCGACGAATCTTGCGCTCCCCCGCGCATAAGGATTACTCATACACTGTCGGAGCGCACCGACGACCCCGAGCCGAAACGTTTAGGCGGTGGACGCACAGACGAAAGGACATGAGCAAGGGCCAGAACAGCGGCGGTCTGATGTCGAGTGCCGGTCTCGTCCGCTACTTCGACGCGGAAGACCGCAACGCGATTCGAGTCGACCCCAAGACCATCGTGGCGATGGGTACTCTCTTCGGCATCGGCATCCTGGTGCTGAACGCACTCGCCATCTGACGCGGCGCACAGAACGAACGGTCGATTTTTGTCTTCGCATTCCCGAGACTCGTCTATGGATACGTTACGCGCCGGTGTCGTCGCCGTTCAGGGCGACGTGACCGAGCACGCCGACGCAATCGAGCGAGCGGCCGCCTCTCACGGCGTCGACGCCGAAATCGTCGAAATCCGAACTGCCGGCCTCGTTCCCGACTGCGACGTGCTTCTCATGCCGGGCGGGGAGTCGACGACTATCTCGCGCCTCCTCGAACGCGAAGGCATCGACGAGGAAATCAAAGCCCACGTCGAGGCCGGAAAACCGGTTCTCGCGACCTGTGCTGGCCTCATCGTCGCCTCCACCGACGCCAAAGACGACCGTGTCGAGACGCTCGGCCTCATCGACGTGACCGTCGACCGCAACGCCTTCGGGCGACAGGTAGACAGCTTCGAAGCACCGCTCGACGTCACTGGCCTCGATTCGTCGTTCCCGGCGGTGTTCATCCGCGCCCCACTCATCGACGAGGTCGGTGACGGCGTCGAAGTGCTCGCCACGTGGGACGGCAACCCCGTCGCCGTCCGCGACGGCCCTGTCGTCGGCACCTCGTTCCACCCCGAACTGACTCCCGACGACCGACTTCACGACCTGGCGTTCTTCGACGAACTGGAAGCCGAAGTCGAAGCGTAGAGACGGGGGTCGCCACCGGGTCTTGCGGGTCGATTCGCCTCGCCGGAATCAGAGAGTCTTTTTCCGCCGCCGTTCGTCGTGCGACCATGGACGCGGACACGCCGACAGACGAGGTGCTCGACGAACTCTTCGCGACTATCGAGTCGCGGAAAGCCGAGTTGCCCGACGATTCCTATACGACGACGCTGTTCACCCACGAGAAAGGCGAGAACTACGCGCTGGAGAAACTGGGCGAAGAGGTGACTGAGACCATCCTCGCCGCGAAAGACGACGACCGAGAGGAACTGCTCTACGAGAGCGCGGACCTCGTCTATCACCTGCTCGTCGTGCTGGCGATGCACGACGCGTCGCTCGACGACCTGCGCGAAGAGTTGAAAAACCGATTCTGAGCGAGGCGGCGTCGCTTACTGGAACCGAACGCCCAGGTCGTTCAGTCCCTCGTTGTTCGTCGCGACGTTGATGAGAAGCGGCGTGAGCGCCTCGATTTCGCCCGCGTTCGCGAGTCCGCCGCCGTCGAGTGGGCGGAGGCCGTCGATGCCGTCCGCGAGGAGGCGAACGGTCTCTTTGGCGTCGGGGTCGTCCGCGACGAGGAGCGTGTCGATGCCGAGTTCGGCGTCGAGGTCGGCGAGGCGTCCAGCCGCGAGGTTGTGGAACGCGCCGACCACCGGGATGCCGTCCGGTGCGGCGTCGGCGACGAGTGCCGTCACACTTCCGGCGCTCGGCGGGTGATAGTGGAACCCGTCGTCGTCGCGTTTGATACCGGTCGCGGGTGTGACGAGGATGTCGCCGTCTTCGAGCGAGTCAGAGACGGCGTCGATGGTGTCGGAGACGTGGTACGGCGGGACGGCGAGGACGACGACAGAGGCTCGGTCGGCCGCCATCTCGTTCGTAAAGCCGTTTACCTTCACGTCACGGCCGCGACTGGAGAGTTCGGTCTCGTACTCGTCTGCTTTCGCGCGTGCCTTCTCCGGGTCGCGCGACCCGACGATGACCTCGTGGTCGGTGTGGTAGGCCCAGCGGAGGGCGAGTCCCTCGCCGATGTCGCCCGTCCCACCGAGGAGTGCGATTCGCATACCACCATGTGCGAACTCCGGTGACGTAAAGGGTTACGCGACCGGTGGGTTCTGCCTGCTGTCTCCGTGCCGACAGCTTGCGGCGGCGTGACGCGGCGGCCAGTCGGGGCCTCTCTCACTCGTCGTCGGGTTCGAACAGCGCCTGTACCCGCTCGAACCCATCGCGGTAGACCAACCACCACGCGACTGCCGGGGCGACCAACAGCGCAGGCCCGACGAGGAGGATTTGTGTGAACGGGTCCGGCGGGGAGAAGACCGACCCGACGACGAAGATTACCGCGTCGAGTGCGAGGAGCGTGACGACGAACGCGCGGAAGTGGCCCATCAGTGTCCCCCGTGTGTCTGTCTCATATCAACGGCCTCCCAGTGTCTGTCTCATCTGTGTTCACCCATCAGTCGAGTAGTTCCGGAACCTCGTTGACGTCTTCGACGACGGCGGCAGCGCCGATTTCGGCGAACTTCTGTCGCCCGTCGTCGCCGGTCAGGCCACCCGAGAGGACGCCCACACCGTAGTAGACCCGGTCTGGGTCGGCGGCGTCGGCGTTCAACGCCGTCTTCACGTCGTCGAGCGTGTCGCCGACGAAGACGATAGACTGCGCGTCCAGTCGCTCGGCGACTGTCATCAGGGCGTAGGGGTGGGGCTTCCCGTCGTCCCAGTCGTCCATCGTAAAGCGGTGGTCGTCGTCGACTTCGAGGGCGACGCGTTCGAGTGCGATGTCTGCCTCGGCGGATGGTCGTCCCGTCACGACGCCGATGTCTCGGTCACCGAGCGCGTCGAGCGTCTCGGGACGGAGCAAGACCGGTTCGTCGTGGATGTAGCCCGGTGCGTCGAACGGCGGGTCGCCACCTTCGAGGTCACGGTAGAGGTCACCGCCGAGGTAGAGCGCCTGAAACGTCGCTCGGAGGCCGTCGGGGTCCCACTCGTCGAAGACCGTGGCGGGGTCGTCGAGGAGTGATTCGACAACTGCTTCGGCCGCGTCGAGGCCGCCACCGCGCGCTTCGATGTCGTCGGTGAAGGCGTCGAGAGAGACGTCTGCTTCGCGAGCGGTGAGGACGTAGAGCGCCGCCGCGTAGGTCAGTTCCCAGTCGTTGTTGAACCCGCCGGCGTCCTTGAACTGCTGGACGTCGTCGCGGGAGATGGTCTCGCCGTAGGTTCGGTCGACCGACTCGACGATGGCGCGCCGATAGGAGTCGGCGACGTCTACGAGTACCCCGTCGATGTCGAAGACGACAGCGTCCGCGTGCATACCGGAACCGCGTGACGGGGAGGCAAGTGCCTTACTCTTGTCGTCGGGGGTGCCATCACACTCAGGTTCGGGTCCCCGGACCGTCGTCGGCGACGTAGACCGTATCACCCGGAATCGACTCACGGCGGACCGGTATCGACGGTTCGTCGTACCCGAGCGTGGTAAAGAGAAAGTCCGCACTGGCACGGCGGGCGACGCGTGCAGTCGGGCGGTGAAGCTCGACGGGGAGGTTCAACGCGTAGATGGCGTCGGCACCCTCGTAAGGGCCGAGTGTCGGGGCGTCTGCGCGGGCGACCACGTCGTCGCGGACGAAGCGAACGCCCTCGGGCACCGAAACGTCGTAGACGTCGACGGCCACGACGTCGACTCCGCGTCTGGCGAGTTCTCCGGCAACGTCAGACGCCTGGCCAATTCCCACTTCGACCACTCGTTCGTACGCTTGCAACCGAGTTACGAGGGCGTCGCGCAAGGAATCTCTCACGTCGGGATATTTATGAAGCGCCATCGCTTAATCCCTCGCATGCTTGTCGATATCGTGCCTATCGGGGATATTTCTGCTGCGGTCAAACGAGAGGCCTCCGCGGGGCTCCGGTCGGTCTACGACTGTGACGTGACCGTACAGTCGAATCAGGCCATCCCCGAGGGCGCGTTCGATAGAAGCCGAAACCAATACCGGGCAGAGCAGTTCATCGAGCTGACGAGTCGCGTGGGTCGCGGTGAGAAGAACATCGGCATCACGTCGCAGGACCTCTACTACCGCCGTCGGAACTACGTCTTCGGACTCGCGTATCTCAACGGCAACGGGTCTGTCATCTCGACGTACCGCCTGCAGACCTCTTCAGACGGTGGCATCACGAACAAACCCACCGACGAAGTGCTCTCGGACCGCGTGCGAAAGGAAGTCGTCCACGAGATTGGCCACACACTCGGCCTCGAACACTGTGACAACAACAAGTGCGTGATGTCCTTTTCCCCGACGGTGCGGGAAGTCGACGTCAAAGAAGAGAACCTCTGTGGGACGTGCAGTCGCCTGATTCACTGATTCTCCCGGCACGGTAGCAGTCTCCTCCTTTTTTCTCGTCACGACACGTGTATACAGCCATGAACTTCATCGTCGCAGTCGATGGGTCTGAGTCTGCCGACCGAGCGCTCGAATACGCCCTCTCGATGGTCGAACCACTGGGGGCGACGGTCACGATTGTCTACTCAGTGGAACCGCACGTCGTCGTCGAAGGCGGCCAAGAACCGATTGCAGGTGTTCCGACCATGGGCGACCATATCGTCGCCGAGAGTCTCGAAGACGCCGAGGCGCGTGGTGAACAGGTCCTCGAAGAGGCACTGGCACACGCCACCGATGCTGGCGTCGAATCGACCACCGAACTCCTCTACGGCAATCCGGTCGATGCACTCACCTCGTACGCCGCCGACACCGACGCCGACGGCATCTTCGTCGGCCACCGCGGTATCTCGAAACAGTACGAGGGCCTCGCCGGAAGCGTCGCCAAAGCACTCGTCGAGCGGGCGTCTTGCCCGGTCACCGTCGTCCGCTGAATGCACCGACTCGACGGGAGTGCCGGCGGCGGTCAACTCCTCCGAACCGCGCTCTCGTTGTCACTCGTCACCGGCGAGTCATTCGAGATGGCGAACATCCGTGGAAACCGCTCGATACCGGGGTTGAAAGCGCAACACGTCGCCTGTGTCTCGGTCGCTGCGTCGGTGGCGAACGCCGACGTCGACGGTGGAGACGAAGGCGCGTCGACGCTCCAGTTCGACCCCGGAGCACTGTCGAGCGACCCGGTGAGCGTGTCGGTCGGTACCGCCGGAAGCGCCACGCTCGTCAGCGAGACACTTCTCCCCGTCGCCGTCGCACTCGACGACCCACTGACGCTCACCGTCTCCGGCGGGACAGACGTCCGATGGTCGCCACCCGCCGACTACCTTCGATACGTGAAACGACCGCTGTGTGCGACGTTCGGCGTCTCGTTCGACGTAGAAGTGCTTCGACGTGGCTTCTATCCCGCAGGCGGTGGCAGACTCGGCGTTCGACTCGCCCCCGCAGACCCGACGCCAATCGACCTTCTCGACCGGCCATCGCTCGACAGTGTCGACGTCTACTCTGTCGCGAGCGAGAGCCTCGCCGACGCATCGGTAGCGGACAGACAGGTCGAGGGCGTCCGCGACGCCCTCACCGGAGCAGGTGTCGAGACGCCGATTCGCGCGTCCGTCACGTACGCCGAGAGTGCCTCACCGGGGACGGCCGTCGTCCTCGCGGCCCACTGTGGCGACGTCGTCGCCGGATTCGACGCCTACGGCGAACGGGGAGTGCCCGCGGAGGACGTCGGCGCACAGGCAGTCGACGCGTTCGCCGACTGGTATCGCAGTGACGCGCCCGTCGACCGACACATGGCCGACCAACTGCTCGTCTGGATTGCCGTCGCCGGTGGTCGCCTCCGGATTCCTGCGGTGACCGAACACGTCCGGACGAATCTCGACGTGATTCGTGCCTTCGGCTACGATATCGAGGTGCGAGAGACGGACGGCGGTGCCGTCGTCGAGTGTGAAGGGTAGGGTCCGTCGTCAGTGTGTGCGTGCCGATGGGTCGTCAGGGCGCGTACGTCCCGGTCAGTCGCGCCTCGTCGAGCACGTGGCCTTCGACGAACCGTTCGAGGTGTGACTTCGTCGCGCCCGGTTCGAGGTCCAGTTCCGTGTCGAGTGCGTACAGAACGAACCGGTAGGTGTGTTCGCCGTCCGGCGGGTTCGGCCCACCGTAGCCTCGCTGGCCGTAACTGTTCGTCCCCTCGTCGGCACCCGCGGGGACGTCACCTTCTTCGATGTGGGCCGTCGCCGGGTCGACGTTCCAGACGACCCAGTGGTCCCACACCTTCCCCGCCGGTTCCAACGCGTCAGGGTCGTCCATCACGAGCGCCAACGACTCGGCGTTCGCCGGGACGTTCTCGATTTCGAGCGGCGGACTCGTGTTCTGGTTCGTGTAACCGTACTGCCGCGGGATTTCGGTTCCGTCGTCGAACGCCGGACTCCGGAGGGAGAGCCCACCCGACGCATCGCTCTCGTCTGGTACCATACCCGACACTTGGTCGACCAGTGACAAAACGGTTCGTCCGGCCGTTCCGACTGGTCTCGGCCGTGACGAGCGCGTTCGAGTCCGTCTATCGAGCGACGGTCACGCGCACACCGATACCGTCGGGGTCGGAGACGGTGAGCGTCTCGTTCGACGCCTCGACAGCGTGGCCGGCCTGTTCCAGCGAGTCCCAGACTGCATCGAGCGTGTCGGCGTCGGGAACGACGACTTCGAACCAGTCGACACCGCGACTCCCGCCGACCGGCGCGGTGCGTTCGTTCCATCGGTTCAGGCCGACGTGGTGGTGATACTCGCCGGCGGCGACGAAGGCGGCACCGGGATAGCCGTCGTCGCGGAGGTTCATGCCGAGTGCGTCGGTGTAGAAGTCCAGCGACCGGGCGAGGTCTGAGACTTCGAGGTGGACGTGTCCCAGGTCGGTTCCGACGGGTGCGCCGTCGTCGCCGCGAGCGTCTTCGACGAGTGGTTCGAGGTCCAGATGGAGCGTGTCCATCGCGACGCGACCATCCTGTTTTCGCGGCCACTCGTCGCGCGGGCGGTCACGGTAGATTTCGACGCCGTTCCCCTCCGGGTCGCGGAGGTAGAGCGCCTCGCTCACGAGGTGGTCCGACGCGCCGGAGAGCGAGGTGTGGTCTCTGATACGGACGAGTGCGTCGCCGAGTGCGCCCCTGTCTGGGACGCGAATCGCGAGGTGAAACAGGCCCGATTGGTCGCGTGTTCGTCGCGGTGCGTCCGGGTCTTCTTCGAGGACGACGAGTGGGTCGCCACCAGCGGAACAGACTGCTCGACTGCCCTCGCGTTCGACGTCGAGTCCGACGACGTCCCGGTAGAACGGGACGACGCTGTCGAGCGACCCGACGCGGAGTGTGACTCGCCCGAGGTGTGTTGCATCCGAGAGGGCAGGTGTCTCGGTGGGAGTAGTGTCAGTCATGGTTCTCAGTTCGTGCGTGAGCGTGAAAACGGTCGTAGTATCACGGGTGTAACCGAGCGACTGCGCCGCTACCGAGCGTCGAGCGTCGGACGAGAACGGAAACGCGAGACCCAACTACTTCGCGTAGTAGTACTCGCCGGAGCGCTTCTGCTCCCGGTCGAGTTGCGAGTCGGGTTTGTTGATGCGCGGGCGCTGAGTGCGCTCGTCGCGGCGGAACGTGATGTTGAGGTCGGCGAGGAAGTCGTTCATGCCGTCGCGCATCTCCTGGGGTTTCGAGGCGTGACCTTCGATAGACGGTTCGCCGTCGAAGACCATCAGACGGTCTGCGAGCAGGTCCATCATGTAGATGTCGTGGTCGATGACCATGACCGTCGCGTCGTGGTTCTCGGCGTAGCGGCGGATGGCCGAGGTGGCCTGCACGCGCTGTTCGACGTCGAGGTGGGCCGACGGTTCGTCCAGCAGGTAGAGTTCGGCGTCCTGCGAGAGACACGCCGCGATGGCGACACGCTGGCGCTCACCCCCGGAGAGGTCGGTGAGGTTGCGCTCCATGATGCGGTTGAGTTGCAGCGGATTCGCAATCTCGGTGTTCCAGTACGACGACCCGAACTGGTCGGTAATCGACGAGAGGAACGCGTCCACGCGCATCGGTTGGTCGATTTCGATGTACTGCGGCTTGTACGAGATGTCGAGCGCGAAGTCGAGTTCGCCGGCGTCGGGCGTGAGGTCACCCGTGAATAGCTCTGCGAGCGTCGACTTCCCGATACCGTTGGGGCCGACGATACCGAGCACTTCACCGTTGTAGATAGTGCCGGCATCCACGTCGAGGGAGAACTCGCCCTCGCCGTAGGATTTCCGGAGTTCGGGGTACTCGATGAGGGGTTCCGCCTTCGACGTCTCACGAGGCGCGTGTTCCTCGAAGGTAATCGCCTCCGGGCGGATGCGCATGTTCTCGTTCGTGAGGTAGCCTTTCAGATACTCGTTGATGCCGTTTCTGACCGACTTGGGGTCGGTGATGACACCGAACGCACCGGGTTCACCGTACGCGACGTGGAGCGTGTCGGCCAACAGGTCGAGAATCGCCAGGTCGTGTTCGACGACGAGCACTGCCCGGTCTTCGTCTTCCGCGAGTTCGCGGATGAGACGCGCCGCGGTGACGCGCTGGCCGATGTCGAGGTACGGCGAAATCTCGTCGAGGAAGTAGAAGTCCCGGTCACGGGCGAGCGTCGCCGCGAGGGCGACGCGCTGGAGTTCACCGCCCGAGAGCGTGTCGATGTCGTTGTCGACGACGGGTCCGATTTCGAGACGTTCGATGTAGGAGTCGAGCGCGCCTCGTTCGTCGGTCGCTTCGAGAAGTTCGCGTGCTTTCCCGTCGAACTGTTTGGGAATCTGGTCGACGTACTGCGGTTTACGTGCAATAGTGACGTCGCCGTCACGAACCTCCTCGACGTAGTTTTGCAGTTCGGTGCCGCGGAATCGGTCGAGGACCGCTTCCCACGTCGCCTCTTCGCCGTAGTTGCCGAGGTTCGGAACCATCTCGCCGGCCAGTGCGCGGACGGCGGTGGTCTTCCCGATACCGTTCGGCCCGAGAATACCCGTGACGGACCCCGATTCGGGGACCGGCAGTCCGTACAGCGAGAAGGCGTTCTCGCCGTAGCGGTGGGTCGGTTCTTCGTCGAGTTCAGACGGGAGATTGATGATCTCGATCGCGTCGAACGGGCACTTCTCGACACAGATACCGCAGGTCTCTCCGAGGCATATCTCCTCGGAGATGCGAATCTGGTCAGGTCCTCCCTGTTCTGCCTCCTCGCCGCGGAGCGTGATGCACTCTTTGCCCGTCCGGTTGGGCGGACAGAAGTTCGAGCACTCGTAGCTACAGCGGTCCGGAGAACACCGGTCTAAGTCGACGACTGCGATACTATCGTCCGCCATGATTAGAGCTGAACACCCGAGGTCAGCAGGATGGCGAACGAGATGAACCAGAGCGCGAACGTCATGAACCCGACGTAGAGGTAATCTTTCGCCCCGGAGATGGTGATGCCGATGGCGCGGAGCACCGGGAACTGGACGAGAACGAACGCGCCGAGGACACCCACGGCCAACTGATTGGTCGCGGCCTCGACGGTCGTCCCGACCAGCACACCGGAGAGCACCGCTGCAGCGATGCCGGCGAGACAGGCGAGTGTTGTGACCGTCACTCCGCGAAGGTGGCCGGAGAGTTCGGTCTGCGTTTCCGTGGCCATGTGTTCCCCTGCGATAGCCGGCATCAAAAGGCGTTCGTTCCTCCCGCGCGTCCGTCGATAAAGCGTTGTCGGCTAATCCAAGCCAACAAGGTTTATGCTGGTCGCGCGTCTCGATTCGTAACGATGGCTGGAACAGAAGAGGAGAGTCTAGACGACCTCCCACCGAGTGCGAAGCTCGTTTTCAAAGTGCTCGAATACAACGGCCCACTCACCCAGAAAGGTATCGTGCAAGAGTCGATGCTCTCGGCACGGACAGTTCGATACGCGCTCGAACGACTGGAGGGTATCGGAATCGTCGACGAGGACGTCTACTTTGCTGACGCTCGCCAGAATCTCTATCAGTTGACCGACCTCGCGCCACAGCAGGCGCAGGCGACAGACGGCGGCAAGGAAAAGGCCTGCTGCGCCGAATAGAGACGACTGCTCAGCGCTTCGCAACCTGTCTCGTCGAATCTCGTTGCGACGTGCAGAAACATGCCAACCGACGACGGTCCGGTCGCCTAGCTCTCAGGCCGGGACGACCGTAATCTGTTGCTTTTTGTCGATTGCGTTCTCCAGTTCCTCGGCGATGGCGCTGCCGCGTGAGACCTGAATATCGCCACCACGACCGACTGTCGCCGTGAACAGATACTCGTCATTCGCGCGGACTTCGACCGTCTCACCGACGTGGCCGTCCATCCGGATGACGACGTGTCGGGAGGTGACCTCGGGCGTGACGACGGAACCCTCGTTCGACTGCCCGCCTGCCGGCGTGCTGTCGGCCGACTGCCCGCTCGCCGCGTTCTGGTTGGGTTTCTCGTCGTGGGTCCGAACGTCGATATCGATGCCGAGGCGGTCTTCGACGTCAGAGATTCGGCCGCCACCTTTCCCGATGACGTAGGAGATGTCGTCGTCTTCGACGTAGACCACCGCACGGTTCTGTCCCTTCAGGTCGACTTCGACGTGACCGCGAGCGATAGAGCGAATCTCGCGCTCGATTTCCTGCTTGGCGAGTCGGGAGACACCGCTTTCTTTCTTGTCGCTCTCCTTGCCGAGCGGAACCGTGACGACCTGTCGGTTGAAGGTGTAAATCTCGTATTTCGGCGTGCCCGTCTCGAAGTCCCGAATCTGGATGACCGGGCGGGCGAGGTCCTCTGCGAAGAGTCCCTCGGGGACCTTCACCTCGGTACTCACGTCGTAGACCGTATGGACTGCGCCGTCTTCGATGTAGACGACGGTGTCGACTACCTGCGGAATCATGCCGAGTTCGACACGGCCGACGAGACGCTGGAGGGCGTCGATGGCCCGCGTCGCGTGGACGACACCGACCATCCCGACGCCGGCGAGGCGCATGTCGGAGAACACCGAGAAGTCCTCGGTCTTCCGCACTTCGTCGTAGATGGTGTAGTCGGGACGGACGAGGAGGAGCGAGTCGGCCGTCTTGGCCATGTCGCCACCGAGTGCCGTATACTGCGTGATGTCGGGGCCGACCTGCAGGTCACGCGGTTTCTCCATCGTCTTGACCGCGTAGTCGCTCTTGTTGAGGAACTCCGCGACAGCCTGTGCGAACGTGGACTTCCCGGCACCGGGCGACCCGGCGATGAGGACGCCGCGCTGGCGTTCTGCGAGACGCTCACGGAGTTCGTCGGCGAACTCGTAGTCGTCGAGTTCGGTCTTGACGATGGGGCGAACCGCCGTGATTTCGATGCCGTCTGCGAACGGTGGGCGAGCGACGGCGATACGGTAGTCGCGGAACTGGACGATATCCATCCCCGGTTCCGAGAGTTCGATGAACCCGTCAGAGGCGGCGCGAGCGGAGTTGACGATGTCGTCGGCCCACTCTTTCATCGTCGCCTCGTCGGTTACTTCGTCGGCGATGGTCTGGTAGTGCATCTCGCCGATTGCGCCGCGTTTGGCCTTCGGTTTGGTGTCCGTCTTGAGGTGGACGGACATCGTCTGGTCGTCGAAGAACCGCTCGATGATGAGGCCGCCAGACCCGCGGACGAGGGGTTCGACGTAGTCGACAGACAGGCCCTTCGCCTTGGCGACTTCGGCTTGTACCACGTCGCTCGTGAGGAGTGTCGCCGAGCGCTCGGTCGCAATATCGCGGATGAGCGCGTCGATGTCTCCTTCGTGAGCACCGCTGGTCTCGTGGGAACTCGGCCGACGACCGACGTACTTCAGTTCGATGACGTCGTCGTCTGCGAACTCGGCGAGGCGCTGGAGTTCAGAGAGACCCTCCCACCCCGTATCGCGGCCATCGTTGGCCTGCGATTCGAGTTCGCTGACGACTGCTTCGGGGACGAGTACGTCGGCACCGTCGTAGGTTCCGTCGTCGACTCGCTCGGACACGCGACCGTCGATGACCGCGCTCGTGTCCGGCACTATCTTCATGCGCGAAATTTCGAGCGGGGGACGGATAAGGATATAGATGGCGTCGGCGTGTGTGGGGCGACCAGACGGGTGAATCGAGACCGGACGTGCCCTCAGTCGTCGGCCAGTGCGGACCGAGTCCCGTCACCATCGAGAACGTCGAACGATTCGACGAGTTCGTCGAGGTTCGACGCACGCGACGAGAGCACCGCCGCCTGTTCGGACAGGTCTTCGATGGAGTCCGACTGTCGGGCCGCCGTCTCGACGACCATCTCAGACTGCCCCGTCGTCTCCTCGGAGATGTTCGCCACGTCGTCGACGCGGATTGCGATGTCCTGCGCTGACGATGCCTGCTGGTCCGTCGCGTTGCTCACTTCGGCCACGCTGGCGTCGATGTCCGAGACCATATCGACGATAGACTCGAACTCTGCGATGGCGGCGCTGACCGTCTCCAGACTGTCGGACACCTGTTGGTTCATCTCCCGCACGTCGGCGAGCGTCTCTTCCGAATGGTCGGTGATGTCCGCGATGAGCGCAGACACCTCGTCCGCAGAGTCGCGCGTCTCCTCGGCCAGCGACTTGACCTCCTGTGCGACGACGCCGAACCCTTCGCCCGCCTCCCCAGCGTGTGCTGCCTCGATGGAGGCGTTGATAGCGAGTAAGTCGGTCTGTGACCCCACGTGGTCGATGAAGGCGGCGATTTCGTCTATCTCCTCGATGCCGTCTGCGAGTTCTTCGACTGCTTCGGCCGTGTGGTCGATGCGTGCTTCCACGACGTCTAACTCCTCCATCGCCTCGGTGGCGGCATCTCGCCCCGCTGCACCGCGTTCGGCCGCCGTCTCCGCCGTGTGTGCGACTTCGTCGGCCGACGCCGCAATCTCTTCGACCGTCGCAGAGAGCGTGCTGAGTTCGTCCGAAACCGTCTGGAGGTGTTCGGTCTGCGTCCCTGCGCCGTTCGATATCTCGGCGACTGCAGAGGCAACCTCCTCGCTGGCGGCGTTCGCTCGCTCGACGTGGTTCTGCGCGGCGGCGCTCATCTGGGAGACTTCTTCGGCGAACGACTGCACTTCGCCAATCGTCTCCGACAGCGTGTAGACGAGTTCGTTGTACGTCTCGGCGACTGCTTCGTAACGCTCGTCGTCGACGCCCCAGTCGTCGGCGTCGATAGTCGCCGTGAGGTCACCTGCCTGTGCACGGGACGTCGCTTCCGCGAACGCTTCGACCAGGTGTTGGAGGTTGCGCGTGTAATCTGCGAGGTCACGCTGCATCCTGTCGAGTGCGTCACCGAACTCGCCCGGCATCTCCTCGTCGAGCGACGGGTGGTCGAAGTCCTGGTCGGCCAGTGCGGACGCCTGTGAGGCGACGATACAGAGATGCTGGTGCATCGACCCGAAATCCGACGAGAGTTCGGCGACTTCGTCCGTCCCCTCGATGACCGGCGGTGCCGTCGAGAGGTCACCGTCCGCGACTTCCGACGCGGACCCAGAGATAGCCTTGATTGGGTTTGCGATGTCTTTGCGAGCGATGAGGATGGTGTTGCCGAACGCGAAAACTGCCCCTACGAAGAGGACGGCAGTGAGCGCGATTCGAGTGGTGCCAGTCACGACCCACGGAAGGATGGCCTGGACCACGGACACGACGAACTGGATACCGACTGCTGCGACGATTTTCCGTTCGACGGAGTCCGACACTCCGAGTACGTCCATGCTTCCCCAGAGTAATCGTTCGTACGCCGAGAAGATGCGCATAGTCCACCGTTTTCAGATTCGAGTATAAGTCTGGGAGTGTGTTCCCGTTCGCTGAGAACGACGCTATCGGCCAAGCGTGATGCGTTCTCGGAGAGAAACGCTGGTCGTTCTCGCCGTCGAAAGTACGCTCGTTCTCAAAGATGAGAGGGGAAAGTTCTCGCGGGCGAGACGAGAGGTACTTTTGAGGTGGCAGTGCGACGGGGCCCCATGGACGAACTCACCTCGCTGACGACGGACCTCGTCGAGATTCCCAGTCACGAGGACGAACGTGCCGCCGGCGACTTCATCGAGACGTGGCTTCGAGACGAGACGGACGCGGAGGTGACGAGAGACGACGCCGGAAACGTCCTCGCACGGATGAATCCCGGCGTCGGTGAGTCACTGGCGCTCGTCGGCCACCACGACGTGGTCCCCCCGGCAGCACGCCAACTCACAGACGACGGTGACTACGTGGTCGAATCCGACGGAGAGAGACTCTTCGGCCGAGGCGCAGCGGACATGAAAGGTGCCGTCGCGGCGTCGATGCTCGCCTTCCGGGACGCTGTCGAACAACGTTCGACAGGCAACCAGACTATGTCTGGTGACGCCGCCACACAATCTGACCGCGAAGTCGTCTTCGCCTCGTTCGTCGGTGAGGAACTCGGTGGAAACGGGGTCCGCGCCGCACTCGACGATGGCCTCTCGCTCGACTACGCCGTCGTCGCCGAAGGGTCGACGAACTACTCCGGACCGGACCGAACGGACGTCGTCGTCGCCCACCGTGGCCGTCGCGCGAGCACCCTCGTCGTGAGCGGAACCGCCTGTCACGCCAGCGTCCCCGAAGAAGGTGAAAACGCTGTCTACCGCGCCTGCGACGCCGTCGACGTGATACGCGAGATGACCTTCCCCGAATCCGAGGTGCTCGGACACACCGTCTCAGGGAGCATCGCCGTCACCGAAATCGACGGCGGGAGCGCGTGGAACGTCATCCCCGACGAGTGTACGGTGACCATCGACGAGCGAACCGTTCCTGGTGGCTACGCCGACCTCTCGCAGACAGAGACCATCAAGGGTGTCGAGTGGGTGGTCGAACAGGACCTGCCGCCGATGGCCTGCGACGACGCCGACTTCGCCGAACGCGTGCTCACTGCGGCCAGAACGGTCCACGAGACTCGCGGCGACGCCACACCACGACAGGTGACGAAACCGCACGCCACCGACGCCGGGTGGTTGGCACAGGAAGGGACGACGTGCGTCGTGTACGGGCCGTCGGAACCGGGTGAGGCACACACGAAGAACGAGAGCGTCTCGCTGGACGTACTGGAGCGGTGTTACGAGACGTATCGTGACCTCTTGGAAGGATGGTAGTGGGCAGAACGTCTGAGAACCGGTCCACTACGACGCGACGGAGAGACACAGGTAGCGACCACGATTGACCGTAGAGTGGGACAGATACAAGCGCAGTTTTCGACTACTCCATGTTTTCGCTGTCCGTATCATCCAACCCACTACGTTACCGGAGACTGAGTGAAAGAGCGTCGACGACGCTCGTTTGGTGATGGTGTCCAACCCGTCTCTCAGTTCCGAATTCATCATCGTAGCCACGGAGTTAGCAACGGTTAGGATGTTAGACAGCTTACAATTGAGGGATATGGTATCTACTACTGATGCTCCAGTAGACCCCTTCGCTACGGTCGCGTTTCTTGCTGGGTCACCGAATCGCATTGCCGTATTACAATCGCTTGTCGAACGTGGTCCAGCGGTACGGTCGGATATCGTCGACGATGTCGGGGTCTCATCTGTCACGGTCGGTCGCATTCTCGACGATTTTTCCGCACGGGGGTGGGCGGATCGCAACGGTCCGTCGTACCAGGTCTCGCCAGTCGGGGAAATCATCTGTGAGGAGTTCGGGCTCCTCCTGAAAACAGCCGAATCGATGGACCATCTCTCGAGAGTGCAACCTTGGTTACCCGCCGATTTCACTATCGATGTTCGAAACCTCGCAACCGCACGAATCACAGTTCCAACGTGGAGTGACTCGGTCGCACCTGTCCGCCGTGCGGCCGAGCTTTGTCGGGGGCTCGAGAGATTACGGGTCGCCGCGTCAGGAATCGCACCAGACGTCATCAAAGGAATTCGGAACGCGGCCGTCGAGGACGGAGCAGACGTCGAGTTCGTTGCGACCACGACCGCGCTGGATGTGGTCTATGGTGACGCAACGATGCGACGCTGGTTTAGTGAAATCGTAACGTCCGGTGGTCAGGTGTACGAACATCCTGACCATTCGTATCTTATGGCCACCATGGACGAGATGGTGGTGATTGGGATGAACGACGAGATGGGCGTCCCACGCGGACTCGTCGAGTCGGCCGACCAAGAGGTGTTTGAGTGGGTCGAATCGAGGATTGACCGCTGTTGTGCAGAGGCCGCGTTACTCGAAGAAGGAGATTTCGTAGCGTGATACCTGGCAGAATCTCTGTGTTGTGTCACGTCAGATTGAGTCAGAACGTGGACCACATGGATGAGTGAAATTGCTTCTCCACTCGACGCAGTTGGCTTTCTCACTCGGTCAGAAAACCGAGTCCACGCATTGAATTATCTCGCTGACAACCCAGCTGACCGAAACGAACTCGCAGCGACCATCGGCATCTCACGAGTCACTGCACAACGGATACTCGATGACTTCGCTCGACATGGCTGGGTGAGCGCAGATGGCCACACGTACCGCGCGACTCAAATCGGTTCAATTGTCTCTGAAGAGTTTGGGTCGCTCATCGACGTAGTCGAGACGAGCCAACGGTTGGCAGCAATCGTTCCATGGTTCCCAGACGAGTTCGATGTCGACCTGTGCCGACTGCTGGATTCGACAGTGACACTACCCACACACGGTGACCCGCTAGCCCCGCTCAGGCACTCTGCCAAGCTGATGCGTTCAGCACAGACCGTCCGTGGGATGGGTGCAGGTATTGCACCGGATGCACTCGCCGCGAGTCACGACGCTGTCGTCACCGATGGACAGTCGTTCGAGGTGGTGTTCTCGGACGAGGTCCTGCACGTCATCGCGAGTGATGCACGGATGTCACAGTTACTGCGCGAGATGCTCGATGCGGGGGCAACCGTGTACAGCCACGAGGACGTGTTACACCTGACTGGTGAGTTCGACGGTGAAGTCGTGTTTGTCGGCGTCGCAGACGAGTCTGGGATTCCTCGCGGTGGAGTCGAGAGTCGAGACGAAGCCGTTCTAAACTGGTTTGGAACGACGTTCGAACGCTATCGTGACGAAGCTGAACGGGTCGATTCCGCGCAGTTCAAACCCTGAATAACCTTCACAGTGTGTCTGTATATCACGGGGCGTCTATATCGATTTTCCAATCGTTTACTAGTCATGTCAGTTTCACAACGGGCACGACAAGCGGCATCGCGGAGCAGAAAGCGGTGGGCACTGTCCGACGTGCTTCGGCACGGGGTAGTCATCTTGATGGTGGTTGTCGTGGTGACTGGTCCATTCGTGGTGTTCGTGTCGCCAGTTGCGGCGGCGACCGATACAGACGGTGACGGACTCACGGACGAAGAGGAACTCGCTCTCGGAACGGACCCGAACGACAGGGATACCGACGACGACCGCCTCCTCGACGGCCAAGAGGTCAACGGTAGGGTCAACGGTGGCTACACCAGTGACCCACTGGACAACGACACCGACGACGACGGTCTCACTGATTTCGAAGAGGTCTCTGCTGGAGGCGCGTATCCCTACATCACCGACCCCTCGGACCCCGATACCGATGATGATGGTCTCTCCGACCTTGAGGAATACTCCTCCGAGACCAACCCACTCAACCCCGACACCGATGGCGACGGCTTGCTCGACGGCGAGGACCCAGCTCCCCGCGACAACCTCGACGACGACCGGGACGGGCTAACCAACGCAGAGGAAGCAGAACTTGGCACCGACCCGAACGACGCAGACACTGACGACGACGGACTGACTGATGGCCAAGAGGTCAACGGTAGGGTCAACGGTGGCTACACCAGTGACCCACTGGACAACGACACCGACGACGACGGTCTCACTGATTTCGAAGAGGTCTCTGCTGGAGGCGCGTATCCCTATATCACCGACCCCTCGGACCCCGATACCGATGACGATGGCCTATCTGACCTTGAGGAATACACTCCAGGGACCAATCCGCTCAACCCCGACACTGATGGCGACGGCTTGCTCGACGGCGAGGACCCAGCTCCCCGCGACAACCTCGACGACGACCGGGACGGGCTAACCAACGCAGAGGAAGCAGAACTTGGCACCGACCCGAACGACGCAGACACTGACGACGATGGACTATCTGATGGCCAAGAAGTCAACGGTAGGGTCAACGGCGACTACACCAGCGACCCGAATGACGCGGACACCGACGACGACGGTCTCACTGATTTCGAAGAGGTCTCTGCTGGAGGCGCGTATCCCTACATCACTGACCCCTCGGATGCCGATACAGATGGGGGTGGGGTCGATGACTTGTCTGAGTACAACGACGGAACGGACCCGACCGACCCCAGTGATGACGACACCTCTGGACTCGACTCGGACGGCGATGGTCTGACTGACGGTGAAGAAGCAGACCTCGGGACGAACCCGAACAACCCGGACAGCGATAGCGACGGCCTCAGTGACGGAGACGAGGTCAACGTTTACGGGTCGGACCCGAATAACCCAGACACCGACGGCGACGGAATATCCGACGGGACTGAAGTGGCTGGCTTCCCCCGTGGTGGAGTCGTTTACACAACTGACCCGACCCTCACTGATACGGACGGTGACGGACTTGACGACCTAGAAGAAGTGTACACCGGAGCTGATGGTCGTGTCACCGACCCGCGGAATCCGGATACTGACGACGATGGACTGACTGACGGCGAGGAGTTCGATGCCGGAACCGACCCCACCAACCCGGACACAGATGGTGACGGTGTGCTCGATGGTGTGGATGAATCTCCACTTGACAATCTGGACAACGACGGTGATGGACTGACCAACGGAGAGGAGGAACTGCTTGGCACTGATCCAGAAGATACCGACACCGACGACGACGGGATTCCCGATGGTGCCGAAGTAAACGGCGTCTCTCGGACCATTGGGACACTGACCAGTGACCCACTCGACCCGGACACAGACGGCGACGGACTCCTCGATGGTGAAGAGTACTACACGAACCAGGATGGCTATGTCACAGATCCACGCAACCCAGATACTGACGGTGGCGGAATCACTGATGGTCAGGAATTCGTCGACGGAACCGACCCTACCGATCCCAGTGACGACGACACCTCTGGACTCGACTCGGACGGCGATGGTCTGACGAACGGTGAGGAAGCCGAGCTCGGAACAGACCCACTCGACCCGGACACAGACGACGACGGTGTCAACGATGGAGCCGAAGTCACACAGGGGACCGACCCACTCGATGCGAGTGACGAGGGCGACCCAGCAAATCTCGACTCGGACGGCGATGGGCTGACGGACGGTGAAGAAGCCTCCCTCGGGACGGACCCGACCAACCCGGACACAGACGGCGACGGATTGGACGACGGGGAAGACGCGAACCCGACCGATGCCAACGCCGACACCGACGGCGATGGACTCACCGACGCAGAAGAGATACTGACATACGGAACGGATCCAAACGCGAGTGATTCCGACGGCGATGGGATAGATGACGCCACCGAAATTGGCCAAGAAACCGACCCCAACGATCCGAACGACCCAGCACCGGATTCTGATGGTGATGGAGTAACTGATAGCGAGGAACAGACTCTCGGCACGGATCCAAACGACCCCGACTCGGATGACGATGGACTCAACGATGGCGAGGAACTCGCTCTCGGAACGGACCCGAACGACCCGGATTCGGACGATGACGGGCTCAGTGACGGGGTAGAAGTCCAAGACGGTACCGACCCAACGGTCGCAGATGTCATCACGGTGGTAGTTGACGTCAAACCAAACGACGAAGGTGAGAATGAGGAAAGCCCAATCAACCTCAAGAACAAGGGCATCGTACCAGTCGCAATCCTCAGCACGGCAGATTTCGACGCTACGACCGTCGATGTCAGCACGGTTCAGTTTGGACCCGCTGCTGCGTCGAGTAGTAAGTCGAGTCTCGAAGACGTGAACGGAGATGGATATCTCGACCTGGTCGTGTTCTTCGACCAAGAGGCGACTGGCTTCAGCAGTGGTGACGTGACAGCAGAACTAACCGGTGAAACCGAAAGTGGACGTCCGATTGCCGGCACCGACCAGATAACCATCGTCGGGTGATTGCTGGTGATACCTGGCCGGTAAGGCGATGACAAACTGTCCAGATATCGTCGCGGCCCATCGACCGGAGGCCCTGTTCGACGACCCACACCACGCAAGTGCGACCCGGTGAACCTCGACTCGGACGGTGATGGTGACGACCAAAGTGTGGACAACAACAGGGGTGGTAACAACAAGGTCAACGGCGGTGACGAGTAAGACGGCCTCTCACACCTGATAAAGACCTCACCGAAGTCGCCGTCTCCTGCGATTTAATACGCACCCGCCCCGACCTGATATCATATGGCACAATCCTCCACGGACGATGCATCGGCGTACGACCAACTACTCGCGAAGTACAAGCGCATCGCCAACGTCGAGAACGCCGGTGGGATTCTCTCGTGGGACCAGCAGGTCATGATGCCCGACGCGGGGACGCCCGCGCGCTCCCAACAACTGTCTGCGCTCTCTGCGCTGAGTCACGAACTCCTCACCGACGACGAGTTCGGCGAACTCCTCGACGCGGCAGAGGCAGACGACCCGACGGACGAACAGGCCGACGTGCTCCGCGAACTCCGCCGCGACTACGAGCGCGCGGTGCGCGTGCCGAACGAACTGGTCGAACAGATTTCGGCCGCGTCCTCCGAGGCGATTCCGGCGTGGAAACAGGCGAAAGCCGAAGACGACTTCGAGACGTTCGCCCCGCATCTGGAGAAACACGTCGAACTGAAGCGACAGTACGCCGAGCACATCGACCCGGACCGGGACCCCTACGAAGTGCTGTTCGAGGACTACGAACCGTGTCTCCCCCTCGAACAGGCCGAAGAGATTCTCGCGGAAGTTCGTGAAGTCCTCGTCGAGATGATTGCGGAGGTTCGCGAGTCCGACGTCGAACTCGCGGTAGACGCCTTCGAAGGCGAGTTCCCGGCCGACGAACAGGAGGAACTCGTCCGCGACGCCCTCTCGGCGCTCGGCTATCCGTGGGACCGTGGCCGCCTCGACACCGCGCCGCACCCGTTCTCGTCGGGCACGCAGTTCGACGCTCGCGTGACCACGCGCTACGACGAGTCCGACCCGCTCGGGTCGCTGTTTTCGACCATCCACGAGTTCGGCCACGCGCTCTACACCCTCGGCCTGGCGGACGAACACTACGGGTCGCCACTGGGCGAAGACCGCAACCTCTCGGTCCACGAGTCGCAGTCGCGTCTCTGGGAGAACCACGTCGGCCGCTCTCGTGCCTTCTGGCAGCACTTCCTGCCGACGTTCACCGAGCACTTCCCCGAGGTGGACGCCAGCGTCGAAGAGGCCTACGAAGCGGCGAATCAGGTGTACGAGGACAACCTCATCCGCGTCGAAGCGGACGAACTGACCTACCACCTGCACATCGTCATCCGATTCGAACTCGAACGCGCACTCGTCTCGGGTGACCTCGCCGTCGAAGACGTGCCGGAAGCGTGGAACGACAAGTACGAGGAGTATCTCGGCATCCGTCCCGAGACGGACTCCGAAGGGTGTCTCCAGGACATCCACTGGGCGTACGGCAACTTCGGCTACTTCCCGACGTACTCCCTCGGGTCCATCATGTCCGCACAGTTGTTCGCCGCCGCCGAAGACGACATCGAGAACCTCGACGAGAAGATTGCCGACGGCGAGTTCGCCGACTTACGTGACTGGTTGCGCGAGAACGTCCACCAGCACGGGCGTCGCTACGAGACGAACGAACTCGTGAGACGGGCGACTGGCGCGGACTTCACCGCCGACGACTTCCTCGACTACGTGCAGTCGAAGTACACTCACCTGTACGACCTGTAAGGCAACGAGACAGTCTCTATCTCCGATTCTCGGCGGTTCACAACCGCCGCAGGAACTAAATAAGGGCATGTCATAACATACCATGTATGGCCTCAGCACCCAGTGACGACATGTTCGACCAGTTTTTGGCCGACCGCGGTCACGAGACAGAACCAGAACGCTGGGACCGATCCTATAACAAACTGCAATGTCCCGACTGTGGGGCGTTACACGAGATGGGCGCGGCGACATGCACCGTATGCGGATGGTCGCCGGAGGCCTAACGCGTCCGACGACGACTGACCACGCCACAGCACCTGTTCTCGACGTACCCATCAGGGTGCGCTGCGAACGCCCGGCACACTGAATCGGTTCCGGGCGCGTTCGCCCTCGTTGGAAGCACGCCGTTTATCACCGATAAGGCCGTGAACGTGCACAATGAGCGAATCCGACGTGACCGTCACCCGACTATTCGGGGGTCCCGGGAGCGGGAAGACGACGGCCCTACTCGACAGGGTCGAAGCGATTCTCGAACAGGACGACGTTACCATCCGCGACATTCTCGTCGTCTCGTACACCCGGGCAGCAGCGTCCGAGGTCCGTGACCGACTCGCAGAGCGACTCGACATCAATCCTCGTTCGCTGAAGGGGAACGTCTCGACGATGCACGCGAAGGCGTACGAACTGCTGGACCTCTCGCGAAACGACGTCGTCGGCGAGAAAGACAAACAGGAGTTCTGTGAGGACTACGGCCTCGAGTTCCAAGACGAGTACAGTGGTGCTGGTCGCCGGACTGCCCGGTCGACCACCATCGGGAACAAGATTATCGCGACGAGTCAGTGGTTACAGCGAACTCGCCGCGACGTCGCCGACTGGTACGACGTCCCCTTCCAGTGGAACGTCGAAGAAGTCCGTCTCCCACCGGAGATAGACCCGAACGCACAGGAAGGCAACAAGTACACGCCGACGTGGCCCTCCGACGACGAGCGAATCGACATCCCCGAGGCCATCCGTGCGTGGCGCGCCTACAAAGGAGAACACGGCCTCGTCGGATTCGCAGACATGCTCGAACGGGTCAAGCAACGCGCGCTCGTCCCCAACGTCGATTACCTCGTCATCGACGAGTTCCAGGACATCACCACACTCCAGTACGACGTGTACGAGGAGTGGAAACCGCACATGAAGGGCGTCCTCATCGCCGGCGACGACGACCAGGTCGTCTACGCGTGGCAGGGTGCAGACCCAAACCTGCTCCTCGACGCCGAGCGTGACAACGACGAGGTGTTGCCCAACTCCTACCGCCTCCCGTCGAACGTCCTCAACGTCGTCAACCGCGAGATTCGACACATCGAGAAGCGACAGGAGAAGGACCTCAAACCCCGCAAAGAAGGCGGGGCCGTCGAAGCAGTCGAGAGTCCGTCGATGCTCGAACTCGCCCGGAACGTCCGCTACACCGTCGAACAAGACGACGGGACCATCATGGTGCTGTTCCGCGCTCGCTACCAGATGTTCCAGTTCATCGACGAGTTCCTGCCGTCCGGTATCCCCTTCTCGACGCTCACCGACCAGCGCATGTGGACCGACCGTCTCACCCAGTACGTCCGCGCCGTCGAGGCCATGGAGGCCGAAGAACCGGTCGATGGGTTGCAAGCCCGTCGTCTCGCGGACATGCTGCAAGACTCCGCGTTCGGAACGAACGACCGAGACGAACTGTTCGATGCTATCGACGAACGACAGGAAGAGACGGGCGTCGACGACATCACCGAACTCGAGTTCACGCCGAAGGAAATCAAGAACTTCGCGCCCTTTGCCCCCAACGGAAGCGCCGCCTCGGACATGGTCCGCAAGGTGACGAGCTTCCAGCGGAAGTCCGTCAAAGCGTACTTCTCCGGCGACTACGAGGGCATGGACCCCAACCGCGTCCGCGTCGGCACCATTCACTCCGCGAAGGGTCGTGAAGCAGACCACGTCTTCATGGCGACGGATCTGACCGAGAAGGTGGTCGAACAGATGGCCGCCTCTGTCTCCGAGGAAGAACTCGAAGCCCGCGGTATCGAGGAGTTCACCTCCGCGACGAGCCCCGTCCCGCTCATCACGGACAACGAGCGCCGCGTCTTCTACGTCGGGATGTCGCGCGCCCGTGAGCGCCTCATCATCCTCGAGAACCTCGTCAGCGGGGCCCCGACGCTGCCCATCAGCGTCCTCCTCCACAACGAGATTCGCGACGAAGACACGCAGGAACTCGTCGCGGCGGCGCAGGAACCGCCTGCACCCGAACCAGAGGCGTAACTGCCGTGTCGTTCGGTCCCCGCGCGAGCGACGCCATCGACGCCGCCATCGACGCCGCAGGCGCGGTTGGGTTCGTCACCGTCTGCCGCGGGGACGACCCTACGAGCGGCTATCTGACCGGCCTCGACGTCGAGTTCGACGTCGTCTACGTCCGTCTGCCCGGTGAGACGCATCTTCGCGTCCCCGCGACGGTAGACGTTCCCGACGTGCCCGTCGCGTCGATTCGCGTAGACGACAGCCCGGCAGGGATGGCCGCAGCAGCAGTCCTCGCAGACGGCGCGCCGACGGGAACTGTCCTCACGCCGCAGACGGTTCCCCACGACGCCGCACTCCATCTCGAATCGGCGGGCTACGACCTGTCGTCTACGACGGTGGTGCGAGACGCACGTGCCACGAAAGACGAAGACGAGCACGGTGCTATCGAAGCGGTCCAACGGGCCGCGACGCGGGCCATCAGAACTGCGGCCGTCATCCTCGACGATGCGTCTGTCGAAGACGAGACACTCGTGTGGGGTGACGCCCCGCTTTCGACTGAGCGCCTCCGGCGGCAGATGAACGCGACGCTCGCCATCGAAGGTGTCGATACCGCAGGCGCGACGACAGTGACGGCGGGCACCCGTGGGAGAGACGGCGACGCAGTCGAACTCGTTCCGGGCGAACCAATCGTCGTCTCCGTGTCACCCCGCGGCCCGAACGGCTATCGTGGCGCACTCGCTCGAACGTTCGTCGTCGACGCCGACGGCGGGTGGGAACGCCGGGCGAACGTGGCCTGCGACGCCGCCCGCGACGTGGCGCTCGTGGAAGCGAATCCGGGTGCAGACGCCGGATTCGTCGGCAGCGAGATTCGCGCCGAGACGGCCGCATTTGGCTTCGCGATGGACAGTGAGGTGACGAGAGACGTCGGCGGCGGTATCGGCCTGTCCGCCAGAGAGGCCCCACCACTCGACGGCGATGCCGAACTCGTCGCCGGAAACGTCCTCAAAATTCGTGCGGCGATTACACACCCGGACCACGGAGACGTCGAACTGGTCGACGTCCTCGTCGTCGGCGACGACGGGCCCCGCTATCTCGCCGACGCGCCGACCGGTCTGGAACCGTCTCGCTGGACCGACTGACGTCCCAAGAGCGCGTCACTCCTCTTCGTCTGGGTCTTTCGCGACGCCGCCGGCGACTTTTTCCGCGGCAATCGTCGGAATGTCCTGTGGCATGGTGAGATACTTCGGGAGGGCGACCATGAGGACGGCCAGTGCGAGCATCCCCGCACCGAAGGCAGTCCTGCCGTCCGCGAGGAGTGTCAGGCCGAAGATGCCGAGCGGGAGCGCGAAGATGAGTGACGCCCCGAGGCCGAGCATTTCCAAGATTCCGAGTCGCATCGAGCGCGGATAGTCCACGAGTAGACAAAAGACTCGCGGCATCGCCGCCGTGCGGCGGAAGACTCCCTTGTTTTCGGAATATTCAGTCAGGCAACCATTAAGCCGTCTCCGATTCGACCCTTCGCATGGTCACGGTTACGACTGGCATGCTCGTCGTCTTCGCCCTCGTGGTCGTCACGATGTTCCTCTTCGTGACGGAGACGGCACCGCCGGACGTGACCGCAATCGGCGTCATCGTCGCGCTGGTCGTCCTCGAACCGTGGACGCAAGTCGACCTCCAGACCGGTCTCTCGGGCTTTTCGAACGCCGCGACTATCACCATCCTCGCGATGTACGCGCTTAGCGAGGGCGTCCGCCAGACTGGCGCGATTCGAACGCTTGGCAACGCAATCTCCCAGTTCGCACACGGCAGCGAGAGTCGACTCCTCGCTGCCGTCGTCGGCCTCACCGGTCCCATCGCGGGCGTCGTCAACAACACGCCGGTGGTGGCGGTGTTCATCCCGATGGTCGCAGAACTCGCAGACCAGATGCGCGTCTCGCCGTCGAAACTCCTCATCCCGCTCTCGTACGCGTCGATGCTCGGCGGGACACTCACGCTCATCGGAACCGCGACGAACCTCGTCGCGAGTGAGGCGTACGCCGCCGCGACGGGTAACCCCCCGTTTTCGATGTTCGTGTTCACGCCACTGGGTATCGTCGTCTTTCTCGTCGGCGCAGTCTACCTGTTGACCGTCGCACCCAGACTCCTCCCCGAGCGAATCGAACCGGGGAACCGGACGGCCAGTTACGGTGTCCAACCGTTTCTCGCCCGCGTGCTCGTCCCCTCGCGGTCACCACTCGTCGGCAATCCGGCGCGAGACGTCGCCGACGACGCACACCGTGACCTGAACATCGACATCCTCGACGTGCTCCGCGGCGACACCCACTTCATCGCGAGCGAAACCGACCGCGATATCGACGGGCGCGACATGCTCACCGTCCGCGGCGACCCGGAGAAGATTCAGCAGTTCTGCCAACTCGCAGACCTTCGATACCTCCCCCGGGCGGCGGTCACCGACTTCGAACTCGACCAACCAGACCGCGTCGCACTCGTCGAACTCGTCGTCCCGAGGGAGTCGGGACTCGTCGGCGACACGATTGGCGAGACACGCCTCCGCGAGCGATACGACGCGACGGTGCTCGCAGTTCGCCGGCGCGGTGGTGACCTCATCCGCGAACACTTCCGGGACGTCGAACTGCACGCCGGTGACTCGTTGCTCCTCCAGACGACCCAAGAGACGGCCCAGTACCTCGGCGAGACGGACGACTTCATCGTGACGAGCGAGATTGCCGAAGAGGTGATGGAACAGAACGGAGCGCTGTCAACGACGGCACTCCGAGCGTTCGCTATCGTCGCGGCGGTCATCGGGTTAGCCGCACTCGGCGCCGTCCCCATCGCGATTGCCGCACTCGGCGGCGTCGTCGCGATGGTGGCGACAGACTGCCTCTCGCCCAGTGATGCCTACGACGCGGTGAGTTGGAACGTCATCTTCCTCCTCGCCGGCGTGATTCCGCTCGGACGTGCACTCCAGTTGACCGGCGGCGTCGCGCTCATCGCAGACCTGGTCGGACAGGCCACTGCGTTCCTCCCGGTGATCGCCGTCCTCGCGGCGTTCTACCTGCTCACGGGACTCTTGGCCAACGTCATCACGCCCGTCGCCAGCGTCGTCCTCGTCGTCCCCATCGCCATCGACACCGCACAGCAACTCGGTGCCGACCCGTTCGGTTTCGCCATCGCCGTCACCTTCGCCGGGAGTACGGCGTTCATGACACCCATCGGCTACCAGACGAACCTCATGGTGTACGGACCGGGAGGCTACCGCTTTACCGACTACCTTCGCGTGGGCGGGCCACTTCAGATGCTCCTCACCGTGGTCACGACACTCGGAATCGTCCTCTTTTGGGGGCCCTTGACCGGCTAACGAAGGTTGCTCACTCTGCACCCTTCTTGGTCGTGTTCGAACCGTACGCCGAGTCGACACTCCCGTCGGGAGCGTCGGCGCTGACTCCGTTTTCTGGTGAGTATGCGGCCGGGCCCTCCGGGAGCGTCTCTGGGTCGTCGACGCTCAAGCCCGTCGTGACGAGGAGGCGTAGGCCACGACGAACCGGCATGTCGAGTTCGCGAATTTCGTCTCCCGGGAGCATGACGAGTGCGCCAGCGGTCGGATTTGGACTGTTGGGGACGAACACGGTGTACAGGTCGTCGTCGGTCGCTTTCGACACCGACGTGGGTGCCTCGTTGGTGACGAATCCGATAGAGAACAGACCCTCACGAGGGAATTCGACGAGAACGACACGGTCGTACCCGGCGGCCGGTTCGGTGAGCGACTCGGAGACCTGTCGAACACCGAAGTAGATGGTTCGGACGAGCGGGAAGAGTCCGACACCCCGCTCGAAGCTCCCGAAGAGACGCTGCCCGATACTCATCGACGCGAGGTACCCGATGAGCGCGATGGTCACCGCGATGATGAGCGCCGCGAGTATCTGCGAGATGAAGACGATATCTCCCGAGTAGTTGAGTGCCTCGGCGAGGAAGGGGTTTATCTCTCTGACCAGCGGCCGAAGTGCCGCAGCGATGCGGTTGAACAGGAACTGGAGGACGAACACGGTGACGGCGAGCGGCGCGACGAGAATGAGACCCGTGACGAAACTACTTCGAAGCCGAGCGAGCACGTCCATAGAGGTTCTGAGTACGACGGGGACTAAATTGTATGGGGCGACGAGAAGCGTCACGAATTCGTGACGGTAGACAGAAACGGTAGCCATTAACCGGTCCCACTCGAAGCCGTCGATATGTTCACTGGTATCGTGGAGGGGCCGGGCGAAATCGTCGGTGTGACTGACTCCGAAGGTGGTTTCTCCGCAGGAGAAATCACGTCGGATGAGTCGTCCGACGGTGGTCGCCGCCTCCGCATCCGTACCGACCTCGCGTTCGACGACCTCCACCACGGCCAGTCTATCGCCGTCTCCGGCGTCTGTCTGACCGTCGAGGAGTACGGCGACGACTGGTTCGAAGTCTTCCTCGCCGCCGAAACCGTCGAGAAGACGTATCTCGGAACTGTCGAGGTGGGCGACATCGTCAACCTCGAACGCGCACTCGCGGCGAGCGACCGGTTCGACGGACACATCGTGCAAGGTCACGTCGATGGCACGGCCACGGTTACCGAAATCGAGCAGGTCGGCGACGACTGGTTCTTCGAGTTCGACCTCCCCGAGTCGCTGGCGAAGTACGTCGTCCAGAAGGGGTCCGTCTGTCTCGATGGCATCAGTCTCACCGTCGCCGACCGACGCGACGACTCGTTCGCTGTCGCCATCATCCCGACCACCTACGACCTGACGACGCTCTCCGAGAAGGACGTCGGCGACCCGGTTCACGTCGAAGTCGACGTCGTCGCGAAGTACGTCGAGTCGATGCTCGACGGCTACACCGACAGATTACTCACAGAGTAAGCGACGCCGCCGTCAGTCCTCGAATTCGGTCGCTTCCGAGGGGAACGACGACGCCGGTGGGCCCGGTTCGGTGGCCTCGTGGTAGGCGGTGCTGTACCGACGAATCTTCCCGATGAGGTAGAGGCCGAAGATGCCGTCGTAGATGATGACGAAGACGAGGAACGCCGGGAGTGCGGTGAGTCCCGTCAGCGACGAGATGATGGCCGCACCGATACCGACCGTCGAGTTGTACGTCGCGTGGACGAGCGAGGCGAGGATGAGACCCTTGATGACGATTGGACCGGCGTTCTTCTTGTTGAACTTCGCGAGGCCGAGGTAGTAACCCGCGATAGCGGAGTAGATGACGTGGCCCGGCCCAGCGAGTGCGCGAACTGCCGTGATGGTACCGCCAGCACCGATAATCGCGGCACCGTCGGCGACGCCGACGTCGAGTCCCGACGACATGAGGTTCCGCGTGATGTACAGTGCGTTCTCGATAGTCGCGAATCCGAGGCCGGCCATCGCACCGTAGACGGCACCGTCGACGACGGCATTGAAACTATTGTGTGAGTAGGCGTACAGTCTGACCGCGAGCAGTTTCACCGTCTCCTCGACTGGCCCGACGACGAGGAAGTAGAAGATTATCGACCCGAAGAAGCCGATACTGAGCGACAGTTCGGTGGCAATCGTCTGTCCGACGTTGCTCATGAGCGAGTTGAGAATCGCCGCGAACGTCGCCGTGAGCACGCCGAGGAGGAACGTCACGACGAGCATCGACAGTGGTTCGCTGTCAGTGACGTCGGTGTAGTAGACGTAGCCCGCGAGGCCGAGTGCTGGCAAGGCCGACAGGAGCGTGAGCGCTCCGATTTGCGGGTCGGTGATAGCCGAGAGGCCACCGATGGCCACGAGGATGAAGAACGCCGCGAGGATGACCACCACACGAGTGGACGCGACCAGCAGACGATACAGTGCGACTGCGAGGCCATCGACGGAGGTTCGCTCTTCCCACGTCGCGATGTCGTAGAGGTCAGTCGAGCCATCGGCGGCGCGTTCGACCGGGTCTCGTCTCTGGTCCATCGTCTGCCGTATCACCTGCACGACGGGTAATTCCTTCGGCGCGGGGGTGGCGTCGTGCCCGAACGAGTGAAGTTAAAACCTCCACGCCGAAAAGCCGGACATGCACTTCGACCCCCGCGAACAGGCGGCGCTCCGAGCGGTTGGCCTCGATACCGAGGAGCTTCGAGAAGCGTCCGAACGCGTCCGCGCGGCCGTCGAAGAAGACGCCGAGGGTCTCGCGGCGTTCTTCGGTGACGGCGGAACGTTCTACTCGGACATGGAGATGGCCCACAGCGCCAGCGACGTCCAGGAACACACGGTCGACCACGTCGATATCTACACCCACGGTGCGTCCCTCCGCGGATATCTCAAGTTCGACTCGTGGGGCGTCCCCATCGAAGGTGGCCGCGTCCTCTCCGAAACGACGGTCGAACTCACACTCGGACCGACCGTCGACGGGCGCGTGAAGTTCGCACGAAGCGCAGACGACCTATGAAGGTTCGCGTCCGAGGCATCTACACCACCGCACTGACGCGGTTGTTCCTCGACGCCGGCCACGACGTGGTACAGGCGTCCGGGCCGATTCGAGAACGGTTCGACGCCGACTTCGAATCCGCCGACCACGACGTGGCCGTCGAGACGACCCGCGACCGGCAGGGCGTCGGTGTCTCTGGAACACCTGAGGCGGTTGCGACGGCAACCGACCACCTTCGTGACCTCGCCCTCGACACGTTCGACTGGGAGGACCCCGCTCCGACCGGCGCAGTGTTCGACGCTCGCGTGACCGAGACACTGGGAAGCGGCGCACTCTGTGACCTCGGTGCAACCGAGGGCTACCTCTCGTACGGCGACGTCGACGGCCACGTCGAAGTCGGTGACGAGGTTCGAGTGCAAGTCTCCGACTCGGCCCCGCCGTGGGCCGACCGACGCCCCGAACTGACGGGCGATATCCGCGCTCTCGCCGGTCTCGCGACGCTCGAACCGGATTCGGAGGGCGTCCGCGTGGACACCCGCGACGAAGCGGCCGCCAGAGAACTCGCCGGGATGACCGACCTCCTCGGCGGCGACCCACCTGATGGGTGGGGAATCCGCTGGCACCGCGACGCCGTCGACGCCGACATGGGCGCGCTGAACGACGCACTCGACCGAGCGGCGGCCATCGCTGCCGAACTCGATGCGGTCCTCGACGACCCGGTAGATGCACCCCGGGTCGTCGCGTCTCCGACGGCGACGAATTGGCTGTGGTTCGGGCGCGAGACGCGGTTCGAACTCGACGAACACCGTCGCGCTGTCGAGACGACGATGCCCGGCCACCACCGCACCAAGGCCGCCTCCTCGAAGGCGTCTGCCGGTGTGGACCTCGCAGAGGCACTCTGTGAGTCGGCCGGGGAGGGCGAGTTCCCGTTCGACGTGGTGACGGCCCAGTTCGGCCCCCTCGAAGGCGACGACGTGGGCATCGGCCACGGGAAACCCGATGGACGACTCATCGAACTCGGGTCGGGTGAAGTCACCGCACGAGACGGCGACGGTACCATCGAAATTCGCCGGCAGATGAGTGGTGGCGGCACCTACGACGCCCTCGGCGTCGAACGCGAGTCGGGCGACGTCGCGGTGACGAAGTTCCGCGAAGGACGCTGGTGGTATCCGACGGTCTACCGCGATTCTGAAGGACAGGTCAAAGGCACCTACGTCAACATCTGTACGCCAGTCGAGTGTTTCCCCAAGCAGGTTCGGTACGTGGACCTGCACGTCGACGTGGTGAAACACACCGATGGAACAGTTGAGCGCGTGGACGACGACGAGTTAGACGAAGCAGTCGAGGCCGGCAACATCTCCGAAGAACTGGCCGAAAAAGCCCGGTCGGTGGCGTCTAGTCTGGAGTCGGCGCTGTCCAGTTAGGCGTAACAGCTTTGGAAGACGCCGAGGTTACTGACCGAACTGAGCGGAGTGAGGTTCGGCCTTTTTTCCTCCAGGTTTTTACGGTGAGCGGGTCGCGTAGCGACCCCGAACCGTAAAAAAGTGGGTCAGAAGTGCCCGGGTCCTTCGCCACCGTACTGCAACTCGCCGCCGCGGCCACCTTCGACAGTGCTGCTCCCGTGGTCACCCGAACTGGGGACTTTCACCTGCACGTCTTCTATCTCCGGGAACTCCATGATGAGGTCCGACTGGATGTTCTGGGCGGTGACGTTGCTGATGCCGCACCCCGCGCACGCCCCCCCGAGTTCGACGACGACTTCTCCCGACTCCGCGTCGGCCTTGCGCACGACGCTGTTGCCGCCGTGCATCTGGATAATCGGCATCTGACCGACCATCCACGTCTCGACACGCTCTTTCAGGCTCTCCGACTCGTCGCTCATATCGTCACTGTTCGGGACCCATGAATTAGAATGGAACGGTTCTCCCCACGTATCGACGGGCGAGAGAAAGCCTGTCTCGGTCGTTCGTGATAGTTTACTCGCGCTGTTGCCGAGCACGACGGCGGTACAACCACCCAGCGGCACCGAACGCGGCGGCACCGACGCCGATGCCGAATCCCGGAACGTCAGCTCTGGAGGCGGTATCCGTCGTAGTCGTCTCAGTCTCGCGGGCAGTCGTCTGTGTCGCCGTCGAGTCGGGTGTGGCCTCCGTGTCGAGCGCCGGTGAGTCTCGTTGTTCGCCCGCGTGGTCCGGGAAGGTGTAGAGCGCGGGCGACACGTCATCGACACCCCAACTCGACGCGACGAAGACGCCCTCGTCGGCGAACGGATAGGCGTACTGGGCGGCCCAGAAACTCGCCCGTTCCGGGTCGCGCCACCACGAGAGTTCGACCGGATTCGACGGGTCCGAGACGTCGTGTCGTTTGACACCGCCGCGATACCACGACGAGTAGAGGAACCCGTCGTGGAAGTCGAAGTTGTGTGCAGTCGTCCAGACGCCCCCAATCGTCGGCGCGGGACTCGGAGGGGGGTCGATAGTCGAGAGACGTGTGGGACTCGCTGGATTCGAGATGTCCCACAGTTCGACACCGCTCGGACCGCCGACGAGTTCCGTCGTCTCGTCGTCCCTGGTGACTTCGATACCCCACGACTCGATGCCGATGCCGAGGAGGTCACCCGACTCGTCCGTCGCCGCAGAGTGGTGGTTCCCGGGCGGCGTCCGGCCCGTGGTTCGCTGTTGGTCCGCGGAGAGCGACGTGAGTTCTGCGGGGTCGCCAGCACCGACCGACCCCAACACCGACGGGTCGCCGGGGTCGGAGACGTCGACGAGCCACGTCCCGGCGTCCCACAGCGAGATGGCGGCGACGCCGTCTTGCACCCACACGTCGTGGACGGCCCGGACCCTCGTTGGAACGTCCGCCCATCGTTCGTCCGCCGAGACGACAGACCAGCGGCCGAGTTCGTCGCCCGTCTCGACGTCGAGGACGACCACCGGGTTCTCGTCGCCGTCGTTGGCGGTCAGATACGCTCGCCCGTCGGCAGCGAAGCAGTTGTGGATGGGGTAGTCCGTCTCGTGGAACGTCTGCTCTACGGGGGCCGCCGGGTCGGAGACGTCGACGACGAGCACGCCCGCCGGTGACCCGGGGAGTGGATTCGCTGGCCCGACGGCGAGGAGCGTTTCGCCGTCGAGTTTGACGTCGTAGATGTTTCGGAAGGGGCCATCGTCGTGGTCCGAGAGGAGTCCGCGTCGCTCTGCGAGGATGCGCGGCCGGTCGGGCGACGACACGTCGACGGTGACGTATCCGCTCGTCGCGGCGACGAACGCCGTCTTCCCGTCGGCGGAGAGGACCACCTCTTTGGCACCGTCGATGTCGACGGAGCCCAGTGGTTCGAACGGACCTGGATGGGCACCAGCGCGGCGAGACGTCCCGACAGCACCTGCCAGAAGGGTGCCACCAGTCACGCGGAGGAATTGACGGCGGTCCACACTGTTACTCGGGGTTCAGAGCTGAAAAATCGGACGGCGCTCCTCGGCGAGTGAGTTGGGCGCCCGAGAAGTAAAGAGACGCCGAGAGATGGGGAATCCGGGTGGGTGGGTGGGTGGTGGGAGATTCCCGCTCGGCGCTGTCAGCTAGCCGGTAGTGGTGGTGGGGGGTACCGGCTGAGTCCCGTTCGCAACTTCCGGTGGAACGCCCGTGCACCAATCGAGTCGGCGGGAACGGGGACGCCGACAGACGCACCCACGATGTGGGCACCGTCGGGTGCACGAACACGAGTTTTCAGAGGACCCATATAAGAGTACGCAACCGAATATCACACAAGATAACTGCCTCTGGATTCGAATATCAATCCGGTGACTGCACCGGGGTACGCGGTCACTGGTGATTCTCGCCGAGCGTAACTGCGAGGGCTTCTCGGTGTGGTATCGACAACTCGGGACGGTCAGTCGTCGGTCACTCTCGTGCCGTGGCTGGCGACACGTCTCGACCTTACAGTCGCGACCGGTCACCGGTTCCGCCGGTCATCGCGCTTGCAACTGCCCCCTCGACGACGACTTCGTCGCCGAGCGTCGTGAGTTGAATCTCCGGGATGTTCGACATCACCATGTCGCTCATCTTGTCGCGAATCGGGTCCAAAATCAGGTCGGGGTTGTTGAGTGCGACGGCCCCGCCGACGTAGATGATAAGCGGCGCGTACGCGTGGACGATGTTCGCCACACCCATCGCGTTCCAGTGGCCGACCTGGTGGATGACGTAGTCGGCGAAATCGTCGTCGCCGGCGTGTTCGAACACGTCGACGGCGGAGAAGTCGGGGTCGTCTACCGGAAGTGCCGTCTCGACCGGGTCTTCCTGGTGAAGTTCGCGTGCGTACTCCGGGATGTTGTTGCCGGAGCAGTATCCCTCCCAGTGGCCGTCGTGGCCACAACCACAGGTCATGAATCCGTTCGGGTCGAGTGTCATGTGGCCGACTTCGCCGGCGTTGCCGTCCCACCCGGAGATGACGTGGCCATCGACGCAGACGCCCGCACCGACACCGGAAGAGATAGTCAGATACACCATATCGTCGGGGTTCCGGTCGGAGTGGAACCGCTCGCCGATAACACCGGCGTTGGTGTCGTTGTGGAGGTACACGTCGTCCGTGTCCAAGAGGACCGAAATCGGGCCGGTCAGTGGAATCCGGTCGATGGTGTCTGGAAGGTTCGCCGGGTTCTCGACTGCGCCTTCGGCCAAGTCGAGCGGTCCGATTGCAGCGATTCCCGCCGCCACTGCTTCAGACGGTTCGATACCTGCCTCGTCACAGGCCCGGCGGACGACGCCGAGAACCGCCTCGGTGACGGCGATGCCAGTCGGTCCGCGAGGTGTTGTGTCATGGGCCTGTCCGATGATTTCTCCCTCGTCGTCGGCTACGACCGAGCGGACGTTCGTCGCCCCGAGGTCGACACCCACGTAGTACGCCATTGTGTCCATAGGGATGCGCACACCACTTAACTAAGCGGGATTTGCGCTGATTTACTCGCGGAGCGGTAGCGATTCCCACATCGGTATCAGACGAGCGTTCACTGTGACGAGGTGTTCGACGGAAGTTGGGGAATCAGCCACGAGAGGAACGAATCCATACTCCGCGACTGGAGCCAGACGGTCCCCGGTCCTGTGAACGTACAGACGAGTCCTTCGCCGCTGAAGAGCGTCGATTTGAGGCCGCCGACACGCTCGACGGTGAAGTTCGTCGTCCCGTCGAAGGCGACGATGTGGCCCGTGTCCACCGTGTAGCGTTCCCCGTCTTCGAGTTCGACTTCGTGGATAGCACCGTAACTCGACAGGAAACTGTCGCCGGTTCCCTCCAACTGCAGGAGGAACAGGCCTTCACTGCCGAAGAACGTCTTCGCGCCGCCGAAGGAGGTGTCGAGTTCGAGGTCCACGTCCGACGCGAGGTACGACCCGGACTGGACGTACAGTGTCTCGTCGTCGAGATGCTGGTGGACGATATCACCGGGGAGCGGCGGTGCGAACGAGACGTCGCCGGCCTGATTCGCCACGAAGGTGTTCTGGAAGAACGACTCACCGCCGAGGACGCTCCGCTTGAGCGACCCGAGGATGCCACCCCGTGCCTCCGTCTGGATATCGATGCCATCTGCGTAACTCACCATCGCCCCCGCTTCCGAACGAACCGACTCTCCCTGGTCGAGAGAGACTGTGAGGAGGGCAAACGATGGACGGTATTCGATGCTGTGGTCCATGGGGGTACCGACGCTCGGCACCGATATGTATGTAACCCCAGTGACGAGAACGAAACGCTGCGCGTCGAGTTACTTCGTGTCCGCGCGGACGAACGTCACGGGACAGGGCGATTCGAGCATGACCTCCTGTGCGAGACTGCCGAAGACGGCCTTCCCTGCCGGCGACCGTTTGCGACCACCGACGATGAGGCGGTCGGCATCGACGTCGCCTGCCAGTTCGACGAGTTTCTCCGCGTGGTCGCCGATGGGACCCCGCACCTCGAACGAGATGTTAGCGTCCTCTAACTCCTTGACGACGTCACGAACTATCGAGTGGCGGCGTGCCACGTCGTCGCCCGAGACTTCCTCGGCCGTTACGTCGAATTCGAGGTTGTCGAGTGCATCGTTGTACTCCTCTTTGGTGAAGACGTGACTGACGACGACGTGTGCACCGGTCGGTCCGGCGACGTCGATGGTCTCTTCGACGAGTCGGTCGACTCGGTCTGTGTCGCTCGCAGCGACACCGAGAACGATAGTTTCGATAGCCATGCCAGACCGTTCGTTCCCGCGTCACTTAACCGTGGCGAATGTTTACTCGGCTCCGAAAAAATATTTCTGCAGTCGCTCGTCGCCACTCACGTAAGGTGACAAGTGGTAGCAATATGTATGTTCCGTCGTCACACGGGGGCACGACAGCGAGAGCAGTCGCTCGCCGGTAGGGGGTCCGAGAGAAAGTCGAACGTCGTTCGACTGGTTCAGTAGTCCGGTGCGTCGTCTTCGACAGCACGCTTCATGGATTCGCGGCGCGACTTCGCGTCGCGACCCGTCGCTTCGAGCAGGAACTCGTTCTTGGCGCTGACAGCCTCACCCGCGGATTCGAGGTCCTCGGGGCCGAGTTCGGTCGGGTCTTGTTCTTCGAAGTTGACGGCAAGTTTGTCCTTCTTGCCGCTGTACTTGACAGCGCCGACGACGACGCGCTTGAACACGGGGTTCTTCGGTTCACCGACGACGTAGAGGTCGCTCCCTTTGAACTCCTCGGTGCCCGTGATGGGTCCGAAGTAGTCCTCGACGGTCGCTTTCATGTCCGGTATACGCTCTTCGAGCGTCTCCCCACGACGCATCTTGTACTCCTTCATGCGGCCACCTTCGTGAGGGGATGGTTTACCTGTTTCGTGACTCTCCGACGCCTGAAAGACCGTGACGCGGTCATGCTTGGCGCTCTGCGATATACCCTTTTCTACACTCGGGGCAGATGTCGCCCGCCCGCATCGACGACGCGGAGGCACCGCGCGAGTGTCCACAGTTCGGACAGTAGTACTCGATAGATTTGTCCGGCGTCTCGCTTCCGAGACTCGCCTCGTCCGCGCGCACGAACTCGTCTTCGCCGCCCGCTTCGATGAACTCGCCGTTCGAGGCGGACTCGACGGACCCCTCTCCTTCGGGTGTCAGACCGCCACCGAACGAGACGGAGACAGGTTCGCCGTCGTCGGGTTCCGCGTCCCATCCCTGGTCTTCACCGGACGCCTCGGGCCATGCACCGCGCTCTCGCGTCTGTTGGGTGGTGTCCTCGGAGTCCACCTCCGCGTCGGCGTCGATGAACTCCGCGTCGTCGGCGTCGGCACTGGGTTTAGGCACCGTATCCTCGGTATCGACGTCGTCCACCTGGTCCGGCCACTGCGTCCGGTCTCGCTGAACCTCGTCTTCGTCGTCGTCGTCGAGGATGATTGCGTCGTCCGTGACGTCGGGTTCGGCCTCCTCGTCTACCTCACCCGCAGTCGGGTGCTCCGGCGCCGACTGTGTCTCCGCCTCTGTCTCCGCTTCGACTTCGGCCTTGGTCTCCGGGTCGGGCGCAGTCTCGATTTCCGGTGCGCTCTCGGCCTCCTGTGTCCCCGAACTGGCACCGGGAGTCGGTTCGTCCGCGTCGTCTGTTCCCGGCCTCGGGTTCGCGGGTTCGAAGCCAGCGGCGGCAGTTTCGGCCTCCCCTTCCGTCATCCCGACTTCCTCTGGCGTCCGAATGGCAGTGACCTCCTTGTTCTCGCTTATGACCTGTTCACGACCACATCGGCTACACACCTGCAGTTCTTTGATGGACACGACCACCTCGTCACCGCGTTCCTCACGCTCCCGTTCCGTCTCGGGTTCTCCGTACGAGTGCCCGAGAAGACGGCAAGTAAGTCCCATTACGGGAGGATTCCGGGGTTCGGGAACAAAAATCTACCCCCTGACCGTCAGACGAATGTCAGACGGGCGGTACAGGTAAACGGGAGGCGAACGATGTATCGGCTATGAGAGCGAGGCGGGAGTATCGGAACCGCCGCGACATCGAAGTCGCGGTACTCGACGCGCTCGTCGACCGCCACGACGAAGGGATGACGGTATTCGAACTCCGAGCTGCCGTCGACGCCGACATCGACACCATCGAAGACGCGCTGTCGGCGTTGAAATCGGAGGGACTAATCGTGGTCGAGGAGGGACAACAGCGCGTCCTCATCCATCCAGACGAGCGAGTCGTGCCGGACCCGAGCGAAGAACCGACGAACGACGCATCGCTGTTTGACCGTCTCCGCGAACGCCTCGGCCTGTAGCGACGCGGCGACACCCCGGCAGCGTGACCGTGGAGTGTGAGGGTTTTACCCACCGAGACCAAACGGGGAGTCATGACACTCGTCGCCGGCATTCACGAGGCCCACGGCGCGACGTTCGAGACGCGCGGTGGAGTCGAGGTTGTCAGCCACTACGGCCGACCCGAGCGAACGCACCGTGCCGTCCGCAACGGTGTCGGAGTCATCGAACACGGATACGGCGTCGTCGCCGTCGAAGGCGAAGACCGAGTCGAGTACGTCGACAACGCCGTCACGAACACCGTTCCGGCCGACGACGGCCACGGCGTCTACGCGCTCCTCCTCGACCCGGACGGCCGTATCCAGACGGAGATGTACGTCTACAACGCGGGTGAGCGACTGCTCATCTTCACGCCGCCGGACCGCGCGGAACCACTCGTCGAGGAGTGGCGGTCCAAGACGTTCCTCCAGCGCGTCACGATTCGCGACGCCTCCGACGAGTTCGCCGTCTTCGGCGTCCACGGGTCGAAATCGACCGAGAAAGTAGCGAGTATCCTCTCGGGGGCGGGTGCACCCGAACCCGAACTCACCTTCGTCCGTGGGTCTATCGGCGGTGAGTACGGCGTGACGGTCATCGCGTCGGACAATCCGACCGGTGAGGAAGGGTACGAACTCATCTGTCGCGCCACGGACGCCGAAGACGTGTTCGAGGCCCTCCTCCTGTACGGCAACCCGGCGATTCCCGTCGGGTACCAGACGTGGGAGAGTCTCACCACCGAGGCCGGAACCCCCCTGTTCGAGTCGGAACTCCGTGGGAACGTCCCGAACGTCGTCGGCGTTCGCAACGCGCTCGACTTCGACAAAGGCTGTTTCGTCGGGCAGGAAATCGTCTCGAAGGTGGAAAACCGTGGCCGGCCATCACGTCGTCTCGTCGGCGTCCGCGCCGACGGACTCCCCGAGGAGGGACCCGACGCGTTCGCCGGTGCCGACGTCCTCGCCGACGGTGACGTCGTCGGGACTGTCACGCGTGCCGCCGTGAGCCCGATACTCGACGCACCAATCGGTTTCGCACTGGTCGAGTACGACGTCGGTACCGACGAACTCACCATCGACGTGGATGGCGAACGCCTCTCGGCCACCGTCGAGACGCTTCCGTTCGTCGAGGGGAGCGCCCGCTCGGCACGGATTCCGACGTACCCGGAGCCACAGTAGTTCCGACGTACCCGGAGTCACAGTAGTTCCGACGTACCCGGAGCCACAGTAGTTCCGACGTACCCGGAGCCACAGTAGTTCCGACGTACCCGGAGTCACAGTGGTCGATAGAACGGATTCGGGATTCAGTACCGTTCCAAAACTGGACCCGCGGACGGTATCGCCGTCTGCGAGTGTCCCTGGCCGCCCCAAAGAGATATACTGTCTATACTGTAACAGGTTCCTACGGTGGTCACACGTGAATCTCGAATCCATCTGGAAGCCGTTTGTGCTCTATACGTGTCTCCTCGGTCTACTCACGGTTGGAGGGGTGTATCTCGCGACACACTCGGGACTGTACATGCTCGTGGTAGCAGGCGGCGGACTGTTGCTCGTCGTTCTCGGTGGCGGTGCCGCAGGGCAGATGGGCGCCAGCAACGTCGAACACGCGGGCGAAAAGGGGGCGGAAATAGAGTAGCGTCGAACGCGGGTCTCTGGTCGCCCATGGAGACGGATACCTCACTTCGTCTCACCCTCCTGTTCTATGGACTCGGCGTGTTTCTGTGGAGCCTCGTCGTGTTGGGGACGTTGCGCGACACGCTCGTTTGAACGGGCTATCGTTCGAGCAGTCGGTCACTCGCCCGTCGGTCAGAGCAGTTTCTTCAGGTGCTCTCGTGAGAAGAACGAACTCGGCTTGTCCATGTGGACACCGATTTCGCCGGAGAGCGACCGTAGACCCACACGCTGGAGCCATTCGGGGAACGAGTAGCACTTGCGGATGAGGTGGCCGAGTCGAATCTCCGTCGAGAGTTCGTCGCGCCACGCCGTCTCGTAATCCGAGAGCGTCGCCGGGTCGTCTGGGTCGATGGACTCGACGGCGATGTCCGCGGCGGTCATCCCGTAGAGGATGCCACCGCCGGTGAACGGTTTCGTCTGCGCGGCGGCGTCACCGACGAGGAAGGCACGCCGCGTCGTGGTTCGCTCCGGCGGACCGATGGGTATCGCACCCGAGCAGAAGTGCTCCGTCTCGACGTCGTAGGTGTTCGTGAGCGTGTCGAACATCTCGTTTACTTCTGCGCCCGGTGGTGCCGCGAGGCCGTACTCGACGCCCGCGTCACCCCGGGGGATACGCCACGCGAAGAACCGCGGCACCGTGAGGTGAACGTCCACGAAGTCGCCGTGGTCCGGTTCGGGGTCGAACGCGAGGACGCCGTGGAGCGTCTCGGCGGGTTCCGGCAAGTCGAGTGACCGACGAACACGAGAAGTCGGCCCGTCGCATCCGGCGACCATCTTCGCGTCGAACTCGATGGTGCCGGACTCGCCGGCGACACTCACGGTCAGCGTGACTCGGTCGTCGTGTTCTTCGATGGCGGTGACGGTGTGACCGTCGCGGACGTCCGCGCCCGCCTCGCTGGCGGCGTCCGCGAGCGTCTTGTCGAGTTGGACGCGGTCGATGACGTTCGACACCTCCGTCTGCTTGTAGAACGGATAGGCCTTCGAGTTGGGGCCGCCCACGTGGAAGTCGGCACCGTAGATACGGTTCTGAAAGAGACGTTCTCGTGCCTCGTCGGGGACGTACTCCCAGATGTCGGTGCTGACGTGACCGGAACAGGCCAGCGGGGTTCCGACCTCACCTTTCTCTAAGGCGAGGACGTCGTATCCCTCGTCTGCTGCGCGGCGGGCGAACCGCGCGCCGGCAGGACCAACGCCGACGACGGCGAAATCGTACATACACGGGCGGTTGGGACGCCGGCCAATGAATCTTCTCGCTTTGGTCGGGACGTGATACGAAGTCGATATCGAACTACGCGACGACCGAGATTCCCGCTGCCGGCCGTCTCGTGTCTGACCACGGGACGTCGAGGCGTGTCCACGAATCGCCGAAGTCGGTCGTCCGGTAGAGGCCGTGGTCGTTCGCGGCGTAGCACTCTCCCCCCGCGACTCCGGTCGCCAAGACGGCACGGGTCGCACCGTCGCCGGTCGGCAATCCGGTGTCGTCGAGGCGTTCCCACGCGCCGTCACCGCGACGCCGGTAGAGATAGCTCTGCGCAGACCCGACGTTGTGGGCACGCATCGCACTCCACGCGGCGGTCAGGAGCACGGAATCGGGGTCCACAGGGTCGACGGCGACGCTCCAGCAGTACCCGTGGTCGAGACCCGCTGTCGGCGTCGTCCACGTCTCACCGCCATCGTCGCTCTCGGCGTAGCCATCGCCGGCGGCCCCCCAGACGTGTTCCGGTCGGTCGGGGTGGGTCGCCATCGAGTGCGTGTCTCGTTTGCTCGTCGGGACTCGGTCGAGCCACGTCTCGCCGCCGTCGAGTGAGCGAACCAACGCCCCCGCTTCGACGGCTGCGAAGAGTCTGTCCGGGTCCGACGGAGACAGTTCTATCCACCGGACGTGGTGGGTGTATGGACGAGGCGGGAACGCCCACCGTGACGACGACGGGAGGTCGGTCAGCCCCGGGCGTTCGGCCCACGTCGCACCGCCATCGGTCGAGCGAAACACCGCCGAAGGCTCGGTTCCGACGTACATCGTGTCCGGGTCTGCGGGCGAGATAGCGAGACTCGTCACCGACTCGGGCAGTGTGTCGCCACCGACCTGCTCCCACGTGTCGCCACCGTCTGTGGTTCGAAAGAGTCCGGCATCGAACGTTCCTGCGAAGGCACGGTCAGGGGCGCGCGCGTCGGCAGCGACGCACTCGATTCGATGCTCGTCGAGGCGGCGGCGCGTCTGTGGGTCGTCCGGCGAGCCAGAGACGGAGAGCACTGCACCGTCTGCTGCTGTGTAGAGTCGCATACAGTTCGTAGGCTCTCGGAGGAGAAAACGAGGCAGGCAGACAGGTACCGAGGGCTAGGACAGGTCGCGGCGTTCGAACACTTCGGCGGCGAGCACCACGAGGACACACGCGGTGACGAAGAGGACGGCCACTCCGCCCCAGTCGACGTCGCCGGCGACGAGGAGTTCGCCGGGGTCGATGTAGCGGGTGAGCGACAGCGACCCGAGGAACTCGTAGTCCGTGTCGGTCGTCAGCGAGTCGAGGAGGAACGTCCCGAAGACGATGCCGATAGCGGCACCCTGTGCCCGGCGCACGCGCTGGAAGAACGCCGACGCGAGCAGGCCGACGGCGACGCAGTCGACGAGATAGAGCCCACCGACTGCGTGCACCAAGAGGAGTCGGGAGAAGTGAATCTCTTCGTCGATGAACCCCGCGCCGACGATGACGGCCACGAAGACGGCGAGGTTGACGACCAGTATCGCCGGGAGCATCGCGAGGAACTTCCCGACGACGAATCGAGTCCGGGAGATGGGGCGAACGAGGACGATTTCGATGGAGTTGCGGTCGACTTCGGTGGCGATGAGCGACCCTGCGGCGTAGGCGAAGTAACTCCCGACGATGAGCAACCAGACGAGTTGGTAGAGTTCGATGACGAGGTATCCCTCCAACGACGAGATGTCGGTGACGCTGCCGACGAACGCCGTGCGGAACTCTTCGGGGTACGACTCCAGCAGTTCGTTGAAGTCGACGTCCGCCTGTCCGAACGAGGGGAACACGGCAATCGTGAGTCCCGCCGTCGCCACCAGTAACGCGCTGACGATGAGGATGCCACGCCGACGCTGGTCGAACTCGAACAGCGCGATGTCGAGTTCACGCATCAGCGACCTCTTCTGTGTCTTCGCTCACGGCGTCGTCACGAGTGGGGTGGCGACGTTCGTCGTGAGGCCACTCGTCGCCATCGTCACCGTCGTCGTCGCCACCACCATCGGCACCGCTGTCGCCCTCGTCGTCGGCGTCGTAGAAGTGCATGAACACGTCTTCGATGGCCGTCTCGCGGACTTCCAGGTCGTCGATGCGGTAGCCTTCGAGCGCGTCTACCAGTCCGTCGTAGTTCCCCGAGATGACGAGACGGAGCGACCCATCGGGTTCGAATCGGGCGTCGATGGTCTCGTCGAAGTCGAAGTCGGCAGGGTCGATAGGGTCCGGCGACTGGACCGTGACGACCTTTCCACTCCGTTCGAGTAAGTCGTCGATAGCTTCGACGGCGACGAGTCGCCCGTTGCGGATGATAGCCACCTGGTCGCACACCTGGCGGACCTCTCCGAGGATGTGGGTCGAAAAGAAGACCGTCACGCCTCGGTCACGTTCCTCGTGGAGGAAGTCGTAGAACTCCTGTTGGACGAGGGGGTCCAGCCCGGAGGTCGGTTCGTCCATCACGACCACCCGCGGATCGTGCATGAACGCCTGCACGATGGCGAGTTTCTGGCGGTTTCCCCGCGAATAGCCTCGGACCGGCCGGTCGAGCGGGACCGGGAAGCGTTCGAGGAGTTCGTCGCGTCGCTCGTCGCCGCCGAGACTCGCCAGATAGTCCAGCGTCTTTCGACCCGTCACGTCGTCGTAGAACTGCGGGTCACCCGGGATGTGACCAATCTGGTGTCGAACGTCGAGGAACTCCTCTCTGTCGTCGATGGGGGCACCGAGGATGCTCGCCGTTCCGTCGGTCGGTTTGAGAAAACCGAGGAGGAGTCGAATCGTCGTCGATTTCCCCGCCCCGTTCGGGCCGAGGAATCCGAACAGTTCTCCCTCCGGAACCGTCAGGTCGAGGTCCTCGATACCGCGAACGTCCCCGTAGTACTTGGTCAGGCCCTCGATGTCGATGGCGGGGACGGTCATAGAGAACGATACGAGCGGTGTGAACCTATTCCTTACGCGACGTTTTCACCTCGTGAGAGACGGAGAGCGGGTTAATATTACACAAAACCAATATGAATCGACCGAGCGAGGGCCACCTTCCGGTTTGTTTCACCATGTCTCTACACACACGGCGATGGAGCGTCGTACTCCTTGCGGCACTGATAGTACTGTCCTCGCTCGTCGGAGCGACCGGAACTGCGGCGGCGGCAACCCGCATCTCGGGGAGTCCGGACCTCTCTCTCGTCGCCCCGGACAACCGACTCGTCGCCGGTAGCGAGACAGTCGTCGAGGTGTTCGTCGTCAACACGGGAACCGTCACAGAAGACGGTCCCGAAGAGTACGAGGCCCTCGTGCAGACGGCCCGAGCGCTGACCCTCGATGCGGAGTCAGACGGGCCGATAACCGTCGCCAGTGGCGAGACGCCGGTCGGTACCGTCGCCGAGGGCGTCTCCGGTCCGGTCCCGCTCAGACTCCGCGTCGCTGAGGGCGCGAAGCCAGGTGTCTACGACGTGCCGGTCGAACTCTCCTACGAGTACACCGCCTCCGTCTTCGTCGACGGCGAGAACGTCGAGACGACGCACCGAAGTCGAACGATTACGCGTGACCTCCGCGTCGTCGTCGAGCGACGCCCCGCGTTCGACGTGCAGTCTGTCGATTCGACCCTCGCCGTCGGTGACTCGGGGACGATTGCCTTCGACCTGGAGAACGTCGGTCCGGTAGCTGCCGAAGACGCCACCGTGACTATCACGTCGACCGACCCCGAGATTTCCTTCGGAAACGGCGCGGCGGCGGCGGAGAGTTTCGTCGGGTCGTGGGAGGCGGGCGAGACCAAGCGCGTCGAGTTCCGAACCCGCGTCGCCGAGGACGCAATCGTCCGCAACTACTCGGTGAGCATGACGGTTGCCTACCGCGACGAAGATGGCCAGGACCGGACCTCGCGGACACTCGTCGCCGGCATCGCCCCGATTCGCGGTGCCGACTTCGAACTGGTCGACGTCGATGCCGCCGTCGCTGTCGGCGACACCGGCACGTTGACGCTCGAACTCCAGAACGTCGGCGACACGACTGCGACGAGCACCACCGTCGGTCTGCAATCGACCGACTCCGAGGTGACGTTCGGTGCTGGTGCACCCGCCGCAGAGGCCTACGTCGGCACGTGGGAACCCGGCGAGACCAAACAGGTGAGTTTCCGGACTCGCGTCGCCGACGACGCCCTCGACAGGCCCTACTCACTCGACGTTGCCGTGACGTTCCGCAACCCCGGCGGTGAGCGAAAGACCGAATCGCTCGTCGCTGGCCTCGACCCCGGCGCCGGCCCGGCCTTCCGCGTCGCCATCACCGAGAGTAGCCTCCGCGTCGGTGGCGTCGGCAGCGTCTCCGGAACCGTCGAAAACGTCGGCGAAGGCGAGGCACGTGACGTGGTCCTGCGACTCGCACCCACCGACCCCACGATGACGCCAACCGACCTCGAAGTGACAGTCGGGACGCTCGGACCGGGCGACTCGGCCGACTTCGAGTACGCTATCGGACTGGCCGACGGCACGGCACCGGGAACACGCCGTCTCCCCTTCGTCGTCGAGTACCGCCCGCCGGGCGACGAGATGCGAGCGAGCGACCAGACGGACGTACTCGCGGCGGTGAGTGCGCGCAACCCTGCGCTCTCGGTGGAACCGCAGAACGCGACGTTCGAAGTCGATTCGACCGGTCAACTCGCGCTCGCGGTGACGAATACCGACGACTCACCACAGACCGACGTGACGGTCAGACTCCTCGTCGAAGGCCCACTGTCGAGCGAAGACGCCGTGGCGTTCATCCCGCGACTCGAACCGGGTGAGACGCGCGTCGTCGCCTTCGACTTGGAAGTCGGCGACGAGGCAGTGCCGAAGACACAGGTTGCCGCCGTCAACGTGAGTTACAAAGACGACGCCGGACGACAACTGTCGGCCGGAACCCAGCAAATCGCCATCGAAGTCGTCGAACCGGCGACGACGTTCCCCGTCCTCCCCGCCGCGGTGGCGATTCTCGCGCTCGCTGGCGTGGGCTACTGGTGGTTCCGGCGACGGTGACGTGAAAACAGAACCGCGAGCGCTCAGTCGTCGTTCGGCACTTTCGCCGGTTTGCGACGGTCCGAACGCGGCCCTTCTTTGTCCACTTTCGGGAGGTGGTCACGGAGATATCGCCCCGTGTGTGAGTCGGGATTCTGTGCAATCTCTTCGGGCGTCCCGCTGGCGACGATGTTCCCGCCGTTTTCGCCACCTTCGGGCCCTAAGTCGATGATGTAGTCGGCGTTCTTCACGAGGTCCAGTTCGTGTTCGACTACGAGGACGGTGTTGCCGTTGTCCACGAGTCGCTGGAGCACGTCGATGAGTTTCCGCTCGTCTTCCTTGTGGAGACCCGTCGTCGGTTCGTCCAGCAGATAGAGCGTGTCGCCCGTCTGTTTCTTCCCGAGTTCTTCTGCGAGTTTGACGCGCTGGGCTTCCCCACCGGAGAGCGTCGTCGATGGCTGACCGAGTTGCATGTAGCCCAGTCCGACGTCGTGGAGCAGTTGGAGGCGACGGCGAATCTGTGAGTTCGCCTCGAAGAAGTCGAGCGCTTCGTCGACTTCCATCTGGAGCACGTCCGCGATGGTCTTGTCCTTGTAGCGAACGTCGAGCGTCTCGGCGTTGTACCGCTTGCCGTTACACTCCTCACAGGGGACGTAGACGTCCGAGAGGAAGTTCATCTCGATTTTGACGTTCCCCTGGCCTTTACAGGCCTCACAGCGCCCGCCCTTGACGTTGAACGAGAAGCGACCTTTCTCGTAGCCACGCTGTTTCGAGAGTTTCGTCTCGGCGAACAGTTCGCGCACGTAGTCGAAGACGCCGGTGTACGTCGCGGGGTTCGACCGGGGCGTGCGACCGATAGGCGACTGGTCGATGAGGCGGACCGTCTCTATCTGGTCGTACCCGTCAATGCCGTCGTGTTCACCCGGGTCCACCGAGGTGTTGTCGTTCATCCGGCGGGCGAGTCCCTTGTAGAGAATCTCGTGCATGAGCGTGGACTTGCCCGACCCGGAGACGCCGGTGATGGCCGTGAACGTCCCGAGTTGGATGGGTACGTCGAGGTTCTTGAGGTTGTGCTGGCGCGCGCCGCGGACGACGAGTTCGCCGTCGCCCTCGCGTCGCGTGTCGGGAACGTCGATGTCCTTGCGGCCCGAGAGGTAGTCGGCAGTGATGGAGTTGTCCGCCGCGACGATGTCGTCGAAGTCGCCCTGCGCGACGACTTCACCGCCGCGCTTGCCCGGACCGGGACCCATGTCGATAATCTCGTCGGCCCGGCGCATCGTCTCCTCGTCGTGTTCGACGACGATGAGCGTGTTTCCGAGGTCACGCAGGCCTTCGAGCGTGTTGAGCAGTTTGTCGTTGTCGCGCTGGTGGAGGCCGATAGAGGGTTCGTCGAGGACGTAGAGGACGCCCACGAGACCCGACCCGACCTGCGTCGCGAGACGGATGCGCTGTGACTCGCCGCCCGAGAGCGTCGCCGCTTCACGGTCCAGTGTGAGATACTCCAGACCGACTTCAGTCATGAAGCCAAGTCGGGCACGAATCTCCTTGCAAATCTCCTGTGCGATGGTCCGTTCTCGGTCCGTCAACTCGGCTTCGAGGCCCTCGAAATGTTCGAGCGCGTCGATGATGCTCAGACGGTTGACTTCGGGGAGCGTCGTCCCGCCGACGCGGACGTGTCGCGACTGCTCTTTGAGACGCGACCCGTTACAGTCGGGGCAGGTGGTGACGGCCATGAACTCCTCGATGTGGTCGCGCGTCCGGTCGGAGTCCGTCTCGACGTGCCGGCGTTCGAGGTTGCCGACGACGCCCTCGAAGGGGTGTTCTTTGTGTCGCGTGCCGTTCTTCGTCGTCCACTCGAACACCACGTCTTCGGTGGTTCCGAAGAGGAACGCGTCCTGTACCTCGTCGCTTAGGTCCTCGAACGGCGTGGTCACGCTGACGCCGAAGTGCTCGGCGACGCAGTCGATTTGCCGCTGGTAGTAGGTCCGGTTGTAACTCCACGGTTCGAAGACGTGTTTGAGCGGTTTCGAGGGGTCGGTGACGACGAGGGCAGGGTCCACCTCTTTGGCCTTGCCGAGGCCCTCACACTCCGGACAGGCACCGTGCGGACTGTTGAAGGAGAACGACCGCGTCTCGATTTCCGAAAAGCGGAACGTGGAGTTCGGATTCCCGAGTTCTTCGGAGAACTCGACGACGAGTCGGTCGTCGCCCTCACCGGCGAGTGACCCGGTCGAACGCGTGTTCGACGCGAAGGGCAGGTCTTCCGGCGGGTCGGGGACGATGAGTTTGAGCACGCCCTGAGCCTCTTCGAGTGCCGTCTCCACGGAGTCGGCGATGCGAGAGCGCGCTTCCGGCGACACCTTCACCCGGTCGACGACGACGTCGATGGTGTGGTCGTAGTTCTTGTCGAGTTCCGGCGTCTCGAACGAGAGGTCGAACTCCTCGCCGTCGACTTCGACGCGGGCGTAGCCGTCGGCGACGAGGTCCGAAAAGAGGTCTTTGAACTCGCCTTTCTGGTCGCGGACGACCGGAGCGACGATTTTCGCTTTCGTCCCTGCGGGGAGTTCCAGAATCTGTTCGACCATGTCCTGTGCGGACTGCTCGCCGACTTCTTCGCCGGTGATGGGGTCGTACTGGGTGCCGACGCGCGCGTACAGGAGACGCAGGTAGTCGTGGAGTTCGGTGACCGTCCCGACGGTCGAACGCGGGTTGTTCGCCCCGTTCTTCTGGTCGATAGAGATTGCCGGTGACAGTCCCTCGACGGCCTCGACTTTCGGCTTGTCCATCTGGCCGAGGAAGTTGCGGGCGTACGCCGACAGCGATTCGATGTAGCGGCGCTGACCCTCCGCGTAGATGGTGTCGAACGCGAGAGAGGACTTGCCCGAGCCAGAGAGGCCGGTGACGACAGTGAACGTCTCGCGGGGGATACGGACGTCGAGGTCCTTGAGGTTGTGCTCTTCGGCACCGCGAACCTCGATGTGGTCCTTGCTCATTCAGAGGCCTCTAGGGACGAGGGGACCGAATAGCCATCGGTTCGGGCCATCCGAACCGGTTGTTTGGCTCCCTCCGTTCGCGGCCAGAGAATCCGAGTTAGGAGTTGAGTTTCGAGCGCGCGATGTTGACGTTCGTCGGGGTGATGATTAGCTGGTCGTCACCTTTCTGGACGATGTCGCCGTCGACTTCCCGCGCGACCTGACGCAAGTCGTCGATGATGTGTTCCATGGTACTGTCAGACGTCGTGTGTCGAGTGATATCCGCGATGACCATGTCGCCATCGTAGACGGCGTCTTTGATGGCGATAACGTCCTGCTGGCCACCGATTTCCGCGATGTGGACCGAGATACCGGTCGATGCGCGGGCGGTGTCAAAGTCGTCGAGGTCGAGTTCGACGTAGTCCTCGGTCGTCCGGGAGCCACCCCCACCGAGAATTTTGCTCATGATACCCATAGGACGTAGAGCGGTCACGAGAGGGTTAGTTCTTACGTCAGACAACTATCGACATCACGATACGTTTATCGACGATATCTCTCGGTAGACCGACGACAACCGGCGTTCTCGTCCGATTCCCTCGACTGTTTTACCGCACTCCGCCTGTGTCGTCGTATGACCTTCAGTATCTGCGTTCACGAGACGTACGTCGACGACGAGGGGGCCGACCAGCACCGGTTCGGCGTCGCCGTGACCACCCGACTCCCCGGTGTGGGCGCACTCTGTCCGCACGCGAGCGAAGACGGCGCGATAGCGACACAGTCGGTGACGAACGTCGAACTCGGGCGGAAGGGACTGGACTACCTCGCAGACGGACTCGCGGTAGACGACGCGCTCCAAGCGCTGTTGAACGCAGACGACGGGCGCGAACAGCGCCAACTCCACGGCGTCGACGCCGACGGGACGTTCGCCTTCACTGGCGAGGGGTGCCACGACTGGGCCGGCCATCGAACGGGGTCGGACTACACCGTCGCGGGGAACCTCCTCACGGGTGATTCAGTGGTCGATGCCGTAGCCGACTCCTACGAGGGTTCCGGACGCGACGAGCCGCTGGCAAAGCGACTCATCGACGCCCTCGGCGTGGGTCACGCGGAGGGTGGCGACAAGCGCGAGGACCTGCCGATACAGAGCGCCGCCGTCGTCGTCGCGACGACGGAAGACAGAGAGATGGACCCGTACTACGACGACTTGCGAGTGGACGCGACGGAGACGCCACTGCGCGACTTGCGCGAGACGTTCGCACTGGCGCGAGAGGGATACGAAGCGGCCGTCGAGAAGTACGCGACAGAGTAGTCAGAGCGAACCGACTGCCGAGAAGCGTGGTCAGACCGAGAAGTCGAACAGGTCGTCACCGACGTGGTGGATGGATTCGACGACTTTGCCGGAGTCGCCGACGAGGTCCGCGCCATCTTCGAGTGCGCGACCGATTGCGAGAATCTTGCCGTGGTTCTCCTCGGCGATGGCGACGAGGTCACCCGCCGAGATGGATTCGTCCGCCTCGGTGATGCCGGGACGCATCACGTCCGCACCGCTGGAGACGAACGAGACGGCACCTGCGTCCACCGTGACGACGTTCTTCGTCGGCGGGAACTGGTTCGCACCTTTGACCGTCAGGAAGGGTTCGTCGTCGACGTACATGACGGCGGGTTCGCCGTCCACGAGGACGACTTCGTAGTCGGCGTCCGCGAACTCCACTGCTTCGAAGGCGTCGCCGTCGATTTCGACACCGAGGAGCGACTGGACCGACTCTTTGACCGCCTGAATTTCGTCGTTGCGGAGATGGTGACGAGATTTGACCTTCATACCGTGTGGTGGACGCCGATGGCCGATAAATCGACCGCTCCGCGCCGACGGCCACCCCCGACTCGGCGGGCACTGCCAGGGTCGAGGCGGACCGACCGGAACAACAGATAAGTATGGGTGGGTCCACCACATCGGTATGTGGCGCTCCCGGACCAACCGGGACCGGAAGACTGTCGTCTGCATCGCGTGTGGTGATTCAGTGCTCCGGTCGGCGGCGCGTGAGTACGACAAAGAGGGGAACCGCTGGGAACGACACGGCAAGCGGTTCGAACACCTCTGTAAGGAGTGTTATCGCGACCTCTGTCACCAACCACGTGGCGAACTCGAAGGACTCCTCGTCGACATCGAAGAACACGGACTCTCTCAGACGGAGTTCCTCACTCGGTACTTCGACACCGTCACAGAGCGGTACGAGTCACCCGAAGAACGAGAGCGGTAACGTGGGCCGGTAGACTACGACGAAGGCCACTACAGACGCTCAGCGAACGTGATTCGCGACGACCGACGAGCGACTTCCTCTTCCGACGGCGACGCCGCGCCCCCGACACGCATTTCTCCCTGCCCCGTTAAGACGGGGCTATGTCAGACGACGCGCAGGCGTACGCCGGAACCGCCGAAGGGCAAGGCCCGGTCGAAATCGACGCCGAACTCGCGCGACACCTCCAGAACAAGCGCGAGGAACTGTTCGAGGAGTTCGAGATTCGCGACAAATTCCCGCCGGAAGTCCTCTCGGAGGCACGCGCCCGCACCGAAGGCGTCCACGAGGAGATAGAAGACGAGTTAGACCACCGCCAGGACCTTCGGGACCTGACGACGTGGACGACGGACCCTGTCGACGCACAGGACTTCGACGACGCCATCAGCATCCGCGAGAACGAAGAGACGTACACGCTGTGGGTCCACATCGCCGACGTGACCCACTACGTCCACCCCGGGTCGGAGATGTGGGCAGAGGCCGTCAAACGCGGCAACACCGTCTACCTCCCCGCGTATACGATTCACATGCTCCCGCCGGTGCTCGCCGAGACGGTCTGTTCACTCGTTCCGAACGAGGACCGATTGGCCCACACCGTGGAGATGGAAATCAAGAAGGACACGCTCTCGTTCGAATCTATCGACATCTACAAGTCCGTCATTCACTCCAACGAGCGACTCACCTACACGCAGTGTGAGAACCGCCTCGACGACGAGGACGCGCCGCTCCACGATGAGAACGTGCTGGTCTACGACCTCGCAGACCAACTGCACGAACAGCGCAAAGAAGACGGGTCGCTCGTCCTCAACCCGAGTCGTGACCGCGCCCACACCATCATCGAAGAGTGCATGCTGAAGGCCAACAAGGCCGTCACGCACGAACTCATGTGGAGTCGCGGTGTCGAAGCGATGTACCGCGTCCACCCGCAACCGACCCCCGACCAGTGGGACAAGGCGCTCCGTGAGATTACCGAACTCGACGGCGTGAGCATCAAGTCCACGTCGTGGGACGAACCCCGGAAGGCCGTCAACGACGCCCTCGAAACCGCGAACTCTCGCTCGCTCAACAAGATTCAGCGCGCCGTGTTGAAGGTCATGCCCCGCGCGAAGTACATGAACGACCCCTTCGGCGGTCACTACGCGCTCAACTTCGACATCTACGGCCACTTCACGTCGCCCATCCGCCGTCTGTCGGACCTCATCAACCACTGGATCGTCCACGAGAACGACGTCCCCGAGGACCTCGTGGAACTCTGTGACCGCGCGTCGGACCGCCAGAAAGACGCCGAGACGGCCGAGCGCCTCTACAAACAGTTCCTCCAGGAAGTCGGCCTCGACCCCTACGCAGTCAACAACCGCGGTATCGTCACCGTCGACGACGACGGCGACGTCATCGACGACAAGGGCCTCCCGCCGCGCGAGTAACGCAGACTTCCTCGTTTTCAACCTACATTTTTTCGTCTCACGCACCGTCGTGAGCGTATGAACAGAGTACAGACGACCATCCTAGACGGTCTCTTCGCGTTCCTCGTGGGGTTCCTCGTCGGGTCGCTTACCGACGGGTGGAGAACAGGACTTCGTGCAGGCGCGACTGCGGCCGTCGTCTCGGCTGTCGTCACGTGGCTAGTCTACGGCGTGCTGGAAGTCGAGACGCTGGTCGAAGAGACGACTATCGACGCCGAGCGAGTCTCGGTCGAGTGATTCCGCAAGCCGTTACTGCTTGTGGGTGAACAACAGCACGTCGTCGTCGTGCGTGGTCACACAGAGGTCGAGCAGCATGCTCAGTTCGAGACTGTTGTAGTCGTTCTCGCAGACGACCAAGTCGTCGAACGGTTTCTCGCAGGCCGGACAGGCGATAGAGACGGTGTTCTGGTAGGTGGTGACCCCGTTGCTAGACTCGTACGGCGTGAGCGACGACCGAAGTTCGTCGAGTTCCTCGTCGTTCATACGCAGTGTGTGTGCAGTGCGAGTGTATAATTCTTCACGGTCGGACACACTCACCGTCCAGTCCACACGCCCACCGAAAGTGCGGGTGAATCCACGATAGTTCGCCGGCGTGTCGTTCGACCCACGACGCCGGGTCACTCAACCGGCGTGAGAGCACCCGCGCGTCGTCTTCGTGCGTTCCCTCCCGGTCGAACGGCACCGATTCGAGCGTCCGCGACGCGGGATTGAAGAACACCGCTCGCTGGGTGTCCTCGTTCAGCGCGACGAGACGCGACCCGTTGGCGTCCTTCTGTAAGAGTGCCTGCGCCATCCGGTGCTGATAGACGCCTCGGCGCGTCTCGCGGAGTGTCGCGACGACGTCCCGAAAGAGGGCAGTCGGGTCCGACGGGGGTTCGGCCTGTTCAGTTCCCATACCCGTGGCGTCGGCGTCGGGTGTTAAGAGGGTCCGCCAAGGGCGGAGTGAAAGTGAAGGAATCGGTGGAAGTGGAGTCAGGGCGTGTACCGCCTGAACAGCGGGACGAACGGTTTGACGAGCAGGAGCGCGACTGCGACGAAGGCGTACAGCGTCCACTCACTGGGCATCCCGACTGTTCGGAGGGCGAACGTGATGCCGAGGGCGAGGAGGACGTACACCCAGAAGACGGCGACGACAGGGAGATAGCCGTGCGTCGAGGCGGGTGTCTCGAACATGGGGGATTGTGGTGGGGTTGGAGTATGGGTGTTTTGGGGGTGGGTTTGTGTGAACCTGCAGGCGCACGAGACACTTACTGTCGATATGTCAACGAGTATGTGGCTATGCCCTCCAACTGGCGACTCATCCTCGTGGTCACACTCGTCCTCCTCGCCAGGTGTGCCGGACTCGGCGGGTCAGAGACGGTCAGTGAACCATCGGACCCGATGACGACGAAGACGACTGTGGTGGAGGCGACAGACCCCACTGAGACGACTGTAGAGACGACGGCGATGACTGCCGACGACTCGCCCATGTACGGGACGGAATTCGTCTCTGTGTCGAAACTAGAGAATCAGAGTCGGTACTTCGAGTGGCCGGAGAATCAGTCGGTTCACTTCGAGAATCTGAGCGAGTCGCGACAGCAGGTGTTCGTGGACGCGCTGGATGGACAGGTGGAGTTCGGGCAGGATGAGGAGAATCCGTTTGGGTTCAACGACGAGAATCGGCCCGAGGTTCTGAAGTACGAGGGGACGTGGTATTTTGTTCGGGTTGCGATTGTTTAGGTGAGTCGCATCTCTCTTAATCGGACTCGGCCTGTACGTTCGGGAGGTGAAGGCTACGATTCACGAAGATATCTGGAGCACTCTCTCACGAATCGGGCGACTGGAGAAATCCCATATCCCAGATTTGGGTGGGGTCTTCGGCGATGATCGAGGCACTGACGCAGACGGTTGACCTGCCGCTGTGGCTGGTACTGACGTTGGAAGGGCATCATTGGTTGTTCGCCATAGTTGAGAATATTTGACCGAATTAAAGATTGCAGAAAATCACAGAGTCGTCTGTCGCTAGGTCACTACTCGAAATTTTTCTCATAACGTTTGATGAAATAAGAGAGGTACGCAGACGTTTGGTGTAGAACGAAGATACAGTAGTCTGAATCGATATCTATGTGCCTCTTTCTGTCACCGCCCATTCGATGTATCGTCACTCTGAGCGACTGTACAATGTGTGCTGCTTCTTCGCTCATTTGAGGACTATCTTCGAATAGCCCCTGCTCCTTTAGTACCTCAATGTAACGACCGACTCCTTTTCCTTCTTCTTCCCAGTTGTTTAAATCAGAGCAAATCTTTTCTGTAGTTAGCTCTAAGCTATTGTACAACTTCTCAATGAGAGCGGTTGTATGGGTACCGTCTTTGTACATTTCCCACGCCTTGTTATACGGAGCAAGTGGTTCGCTCCATCTCTCGCCCATCGCAAACACGCGAACCTCCTGGTCTGTATCAATGATTGTCTCATCTGAAACTTGTTGGAATTGAATAAACCCATCCTCTGGTGGGTGATATCCATTATTTTCAAATATCTCCTTTGAAGATGGTTTTATTTGGACCAGAATCCCTTCCTCTTCAAATGTCCTCTCTATTTTGTATATTATTTCAATTTTTTTATCTTTAGATAGAAATGGCGTTTCCGTGAATGCGACGTTCAGTACGTATTCTAGATAATCAAGAACAATATTGATATCATACGAATCATTTTTTAGGAACAGAAATTGTGATTCTTCGGCATCTCGAATCGTACCTGAATATATTCCTACTATGTTGTGACCTGTATAATCCTGCAGTTCTTTGTATCCCTTCTGTATGTGTTCACCATTAATGTCCTTCAATATATTTGCCAATCGGACCCTCGAATCCTCAGTAAGCTCTTCCCGTAATCTCGGTTTCGGTGGGCTATTTCTTTTACTCCACGGTATAAACCCAAAGAACATATGTACAATATGGCTTCTCGGTCAAAGGTAATGACGCTTTGGCCATCTGGAATACTATTCCCCGCCAAGAGACTTGTTGGCGGCCCCGAAGCAATCAAGCCCCCAGAAAACCCGCACCGCCGACGCTCCGACCGACGTGCCAACGACTACTGAATAGTTGCTTACGAGAGGCTGTACGACTGTATTCTTACTAATTGAGTTAGTGGTGGCCGGTCGAGGGCGTGTTTCATCGGCTATAGGCCCCCGACACTCGCGGAGTCACCAACAAGTCGCTTGACGAGGTCACTCCCTGAAACTTCGAATACATCAGTAACAGACTCCACCCAAATTGAGCATAGCGTGAAATGATATGTCTAGAGAAAATGTTTATCTACATTATTGAATAACTGGATAATAGTGCAGACATACAAACTGGTCCCATACTGGATACGGCTTCGACGGAAGCATGAAACAGACAACTACTGGGATTTGACCAATCTAAGCAATAGCCTGTCACTCACAGGACGGTCATTTATTTCTCTTTTCGAAGAGTTCTGTACAGCCATTCCGGGAACAGAAATTGACCCGGAAGCCGAAAGAACATTCACTGTTGAGGATTGGGAAAGTGGCAATAATACGATTGAAGGAACGTTTGTCGGGGGAAACTACGGACGCGGGGCGGGCCACTACGATACTGTGGAAGACGAACGCGACCCAGATGCCCGACCACCAAAAATAGCGGTTGAACAGCCGTATTACTTCTTCTGTCACGTTCCACAAAAAGACCGAACACGTGCTCTATTTTTGCTAGAGAAGGCAGGGAACAAAGGCGTGAAAACACACTTCGATAGGGTGTTCAAACGTGAGTTTATCGAAAGCATCGATAGGAATGTACACGTTGACATGAACCCAGTCGTCGATGCCGACTTGGTTGAGCAGATATTAGAAGCAGACCGCATTCTCAAGCTGAAGCTTGAAAAACAGCAAAAATCTGCCGCCCTTCACGATGACCTAGGACATATGTTTGACTCAGATGGTGGTGCTCTTAAAGAGCAGATCGAGTTAAAAGCTAGTCGGGGCGAAAGCCTACCGGTCATAAAAAGAGGGATCGAGAGAGTAATTCAAGCCCTCCAAAACACAGAAACAAGTGCTGTTGAGCTTCATGGACAGGAGTTTGATGAAGCGAAGTTCCAAATCGAGAAAAACGGGTCAAAACGAACAATCTCGATTTTCAAAGACGAGGTTGCAATGGAACGAATTGTTGACCCAAAGTCAGATGACCTTCTCCTAGACCATCAACGACATCCAGTTCCCTCTTCTATCTCCGAAATTGCACGTGAGTATGCAAACGAGATACTAAGACGGTATGGGGAAAACACAGTGTCAACAGAGAGCCAACTATAATGGGAATATTCAGCATCAGAGGGATAGCAAATCGACACTTTGAGTCTGTTAAGTCAGACTTAGCGATAGATAGTATGGTGTATGTGATATTCTTTGCATTTCCAGCAGTCATTTCGGCAGGTGTTGTTTACGTAGGTGCAACTTTAACACAGAATTTTAGCGGTATTATCATCTCTACGTTGGCTATTTTGATCGGCTTCTCAATTAGTGCAGTATCATCTCTAATCGACAAACCTAGCTCTTCTGCCTCATCTGGAATGAAGAGGCTGGTAAGGCAAACCAAAAGTCATGCAATTTATTCGATCTTGTCTGGCTTGTTAGTATTGACAGTCACAATCGCAGTACATATTCTATTCATGAGTGATGCAATTGTCGTCTCGACTACTTCCCAGTCAGTTATTTCCTTTATAGTCTACTTCGGGCTAGGACACTACGTAATCACGATGTATCTCCTTCCCGCTCGAATGTATGCCATTATCGGAAGTAGAGATTCCTAAGACTGTACCACCCGAAATATTGCTGGGTACACGGCCCTCCTGCCGGAGTCACGACTCGTTGGGTTGCGTCGCGAAAATGGTAGTGGACTCGCGGGGTCCCCACGAGCGAAGCGAGTGGGGGCAAGCGAGTCCATCGACTAAGGGAGTGAAACGACCGAAGGAGATGGACTCGCGGGGATGTTGAACCACGGTCGCTCCCGTTCGCTCGCGCTGCTCGCTCACCTCTCGCTCCCTGATTCAAATCCCCGCTCAGACAGGCATCAATACAGTCGATACACGCGGTTCGCTCCGCTCACCGGTGGTATCGACAGAAGTTGATGGACTCGCGGGGATTTGAACCCCGGGCCTCTTCCTTGCGAAGGAAGCGATCTACCACTGATCTACGAGCCCTCATTCCCACGGAGTCGTGGGATACACTTATACTCTATGTTTCGCCATCAGCCAGACAGACGATACCATCTCGCTGTCGGTCGATTTGGTCGTAGCTCGCTGGCGAGTCGTCGTCACCCACTCCACGAAAAGACTCGTCGGCGCGAGGCCGACGGGTCGAATCGAAGTGAGATGACACGCGCCTTAGCGCTGAACCCAGCTCGGGGGCAGAGCTTCCGGACGCGCGCCTCGACAGCCGCGAGTGTGACGCGAAGCGTCACGACGGTCCGAGGTGGGACCGTAGTTAGTCTTCGAGGACGATCTCGATGCTGACGTCGTTAGGGACCTGAACGCGCATCAGCTGGCGCAGAGCGCGTTCGTCAGCGTCGAGGTCGATCAGACGCTTGTGGACGCGCATCTCCCAATGTTCCCACGTCGCCGTCCCCTCGCCGTCAGGCGATTTGCGGGCAGGGACTTCGAGCGTTTTCGTGGGCAGCGGGATCGGCCCGCTGAGGTTGACGCCCGTCTTGTTCGCGATCTCGCGGACGTCGTCGCAGATATCGTCGAGGTCTTCCGGACTCGTGCCGGCGAGCCGAACGCGTGCCTGTTGCATCGTTATCGCTCGTTGACTTCGAGCACTTTGCCGGCCGCGATGGTCTGACCCATGTCACGGACAGCGAAGCTGCCGAGTTCCGGAATCTCGGAGGACGGCTCGATGCTGAGCGGTTTCTGCGGACGGACGGTCACGATGGCAGCGTCGCCGGACTTGATGAAGTCCGGGTTCTCCTCAGCGACCTCACCCGACGCGGGGTCGAGCTTCTGGTCGATGGACTCGATGGTACACGCGACCTGCGCCGTGTGGGCGTGGAAGACCGGCGTGTAGCCAGCGGTGATGACCGAGGGGTGCTGCATGACGACGACCTGTGCCTTGAACGTCTCGGCGACCTTCGGCGGGTCGTCAGCCGGGCCACAGACGTCGCCGCGGCGGATGTCGTCCTTGCCGACGCCACGAACGTTGAAACCAACGTTGTCGCCAGGACCAGCCTGGTCGACTTCTTCGTGGTGCATCTCGACGGTCTTGACTTCGCCACCGACGTCAGACGGCTGGAAGCTCACGTTGTCGCCGGGGTTGAGGGTACCCGTCTCGATACGTCCGACAGGGACGGTACCGATGCCGGAGATGGTGTAGACGTCCTGGATGGGGAGGCGCAGCGGCGCGTCCGTCGGCGGCGACGGGGCCGGCAGGTTGTTGAGTGCCTCGAGGAGGATGTCGCCCTTGTACCACGACGTGTTGTCGGAGCGCTCGGCGATGTTGTCGCCCTCGAAGGCCGAGATCGGCACGTAGGTCGCGTCGTCGGAGTTGAAGCGGACCTGCTTGAGGAGCTTGCCGACCTGCTCCTTGACCTCGTTGTACGTGTCTTCGCTGTAGTCGACGACGTCCATCTTGTTGACCGCGATGATGAGTTCGCCGATACCGAGCGTACGTGCGAGGAAGACGTGCTCGCGGGTCTGAGGTGCGACACCGTCGTCAGCAGCGACGACGAGGACCGCGTTGTCAGCCTGCGAAGCACCGGTGATCATGTTCTTGACGAAGTCGCGGTGGCCAGGACAGTCGACGATGGTGAAGTAGAACTCATCCGTGTCGAACTCCTGGTGGGCGATGTCGATCGTTACACCGCGCTCACGCTCTTCTGCAAGGTTGTCCATGACGTAGGCGAATTCGAATCCGCCCTTGCCTTTCTCCTCGGCCTCTTCTCGGTGCTGCTCGATGACGTGTTCCGGGACGGAACCGGTTTCGAACAGGAGTCGGCCGACGAGCGTACTCTTACCGTGGTCGACGTGGCCGATAATGGCCAAATTCTGGTGGGGTTTGTCGCTCATTGGTGTATTCACGCGCTAAGGCGCTCTGTGGGGGATGTTTTTGTTGAAACCCCTAAAACGATTTCGATACGGTCTACGGGCCGTCTAAGCGCCGTACTGCGATTTGCGGAACCATACCACGGTGGGTGACACTCGGTGACACTGATAGGTCACATCCAACGGAGACGGTCCGAGGAGGCCGAAAACGGGTTATTCGAGTCGGGAAACGTCGGACAGCACCGCCGTCGCAGTCTCCGGACCACCCGCTCCGCGGCCGCTGACGTTGAGTTGGCCGGCGTGTGTCGTCTCCAGTTGGACGATGTTCTGGGTGCCCGTCACGGCGAGCGCGGCACCCTGCGGGACCAGTCGCGGTGCCACGCGCACGCCGTCGGCAGTCGCCTCACCGATGAGTCGAACCGTGCGCCCATCTTCCGCGGCGAGGTCCAGCGCCGTGCCGGGGACGTTCCGAATCCCTTCGACAGACGCGTCGTCGAGCGTGTACTCGGCGTCACCGTCCGAGAGGACGTTCGCGAGGATGACGAACTTGAGCGCGGCGTCGATACCGTCGACGTCGAACGACGGGTCCGCCTCGGCCACGCCGAGGTCCTGGGCCTCCGCGAGGACGTGTTCGTAGTCGAGTCCTTCCGCGGCCATGCGCGAGAGGATGAAGTTGGCAGTCCCGTTGAGGACGCCGCGCGCGGCACTCACGTGGTTCGCGCCGAGGTCAGAGATGGTCGAGAGGACGGGAATCGCACCGCCGACGGTTGCCTCGAACTGCACGCGCCCCTCGCTCTCCGCTTCGAGGGCGCGCAGGTCGGCGTAGCGCTCGGCCACCGGTCCTTTGTTTGCGAGGACGACGTGTCTGTCGTCCGCCAGCGCGCGCTCGACGTGTGAGAAGCCAGGTTCGGCGTCACCGAGCGTCGTCGGCGTCGCCTCCACGAGGACGTCGTAGTCGGTGTCGAACACCGCGTCGAGGTCACCGTCACCGACGATGCCCTCGCGTTCTTTCCGGTCGTGGACCACCTGTGGGTCGAGTCCCGCGGGGTCGGTGACCGACGACGACGAGTCGGCGTAGGCGACGACTTCGTGGCCGTACTCGCCCGCGAGGTCCAACACGGACCCGCCGACTGCGCCCGCACCGAGGATGGCGAGTCGGAGCGTCATGCGGACTCCTCCGTGAGCGGTTCGACGACGTGGAGGTCTTTCTCGGCGGCGATGTCGCGGACGACGGTGAGCGCCTCTGCGGTCTTTCCGGACCGCGCGGCGAGTCTGAGTCGCGCGCTCGACGGTTCCTGCGTGCCGTCCGGTGCGGACAGCGAGAGGTCCTTCACCGCCGCGTCAGCGGACGCCTCGATACGGTGAAGCGTATCCGAGAGGTCGGAGTCGACGAGGTCACCGACGAGGATGAGCGTCACCTCCTCACCGAAGTGTTCCGCACCGGCGCGGATGACGTTGATACCGGCGTCGCGGAGCGCGTCGACGATACCCTCGAAGCGGTCCGGTGGGCATTCGAGGTCGACTTCCACCGGGATGTGACCGCGTGGGGTCAGGTTCCCGCGTTCGTGGAAGATAGAGAGCAAGTTGCCGCCGTTTTCGGCGATGGGTTGGAGCGCGGCGAGCAGTTGCCCGGGTTCGTCGACGAGTTCGAGGCGAACCGTGTGCGGTTTCGGCATCTCGCCACCACCGTCGGTTTCGGCGTCTACCTCGCCGTCGGCGTCGCTCTCGACGTCTTGTGCGCTCATCGTCCCACCTCCGTGGGCCGTCCCGGTGTTGTTGTCGGCGACGCGTAGTTCCGCCGTGGTTTCGCGTCGACGCGACAGGAGTCGGGAGACGTGCCCCTTCGCATATGTGTCCGTGATTCGGCCACGAGGTATAAGCCTTCGCAGGTGACACGGCTTGCCGATATCGTCCGCGTGGTGGCATATGACACGGATATTCGGCGGACGAGTGAGTCGAAACGGAGCGTGAGTCACGAAGCGACGCGCCGACGCAGTCGCTCGCGGGGTGATAAACGAAAGAAGAGCGCGAGGTGTGCGCTTAGATGTAGTCGATAGCCTGCGAGAGCTCGAGCTTCATGCCCTTGCGCTCGCGAATCTCCATAATCTTCTCGCGCTGGAGGTTGTCCGAGAGCACGCGGAAGCCAGCGTTCTCCGTGTTCCAGGAGGCGCGGCCTTCCGTCGCGGAGCGGACGTCAGAGGAGAAGCCAATCATCTCTTCGACGGGTGCGATACCCTCGATGACCATGAGGTCACCTTCCTGGTACATGTCGTCGACGCGGCCACGGCGACCCTGAATCTCGCCGGAGGCCGAGCCCATGTAGTCAGACGGAACGTCGATGCGGACGTTCTGGATGGGTTCGAGGAGCTTCACCTGACCCGCGATGAGCGAGCGGTGGACCGCGTCACGGACTGCAGGGATGACCTGCGCCGGACCACGGTGGATGGTGTCCTCGTGGAGCTTGGCGTCGTGCAGACGGAGGAGCGTCCCCTGGACGGGTTCCGCGGCGAGCGGACCGTCGTCGAGTGCCTCTTCGAGACCCTCGATGACGAGTTCCATCGTCTCGTTGAGGTGCTGGATACCCTTCGTGTCGTCGATGAGGATGTTCGTCCCGTGGATGTGTTCGACGTTCTGGGACGTGTCCTTGTCCATGCCGGCTTCCTGCAGTGCCTCGCGGCGCTCCAGTTCGGGCATGTCCATCGAGATTTCGCCGAGCTTGATGGAGTCGACGATGTCCTGCGAGAGGGGTTCCGCCGTGATGTAGAACTTGTTGTGGCGGTTCGGGGAGACACCCTCGACTTCGTGGGACGAACCCTGGACCTGCTCGCGGTAGACGACAATCGGCTCACCGGTGCGGACCGGGATGCCCTGGTTGTCGCGGATACGCTGCGTGATGACTTCGAGGTGGAGTTCACCCTGACCGGAGATGAGGTGCTCGCCGGTGTCCTCGTTGATTTCGATGCGGATGGTCGGGTCTTCCTTGGCGACCTGCTGGAGCGTCTCGATGAGCTTCGGCAGGTCGTCCATGCGCTCTGCCTCCACGGACTTCGTGATGACAGGCTCGGAGATGTGTTCGATGGACTCGAACGGCGTCATCTCCACGGAGGAGACGGTGGAACCCGCGATGGCGTCACGGAGACCCGTGACGGCCGCGATGTTCCCTGCGGGGACGCCGCGGTCGAGTTCCTCGCGTTCGCCACCCATGAAGACACCGACGGACTGGACGCGGTTCTTGCCCGCGGTCCCGGAGACGTAGAGCTCCTGACCCTTGCGGATGGTACCGGAGAAGAGACGACCCGTCGCGATTTCACCCGCGTGGGGGTCCATCGAGATGTCGGTCGCCATGAAGACGACTTCGCCGTCGTCGTCGACTTCGCGCATCTGGCGTGCGAGTTCGGTCTCGGAGTCACCACGCCAGACCGTCGGGATACGACGGGGCTGGGCTTCGAGCGGGTTGGGGAAGTGCTCCGCAACCATGTCGAGGACGACGTCCGAAAGCGGCGTGCGCTCGTGGAGTTCCTGACGGTCGCCAGCGCGTTCGAGTTCCATGATGTCGCCGAAGGAGATACCGGTCTCCTGCATCGACGGCATGGAGACACCCCACTTGTAGAGGGCGGACCCGAAGGCGACGGTCCCGTCTTCGACGGAGACGGTCCAATCGTAGTCCTTCTCTTTGGTCATCCCGCGGATGAGTTCGTTGACGTCGGAGATGACGTCGACGAGACGCTGTTGCATCTCCTCGGGACCTTCCTGCAGTTCGTTGATGAGGCGGTCGACCTTGTTGATGAACAGGGCCGGCTTGACACCCTCGCGGAGCGCCTGACGCAGGACCGTCTCGGTCTGCGGCATGGCACCTTCGACGGCGTCGACGACGACGAGCGCACCGTCGACGGCGCGCATCGCTCGCGTCACGTCGCCACCGAAGTCGACGTGGCCCGGCGTGTCGATGAGGTTGATGAGGTGGTTCTGGTCGTTCCACTCGTGAGTCATCGAGACGTTTGCCGCGTCGATGGTGATACCGCGTTCCTGTTCGTCTTCTTTCGTGTCCATCGCGAGCTGCTGCCCGGCCGTCTCGTCAGAGATCATGCCGGCACCCGCGAGGAGGTTGTCCGAAAGGGTCGTCTTCCCGTGGTCGACGTGAGCTGCGATGGCGATATTCCGGATTTGTCCCGGCTTGTCCATCAGTTTCTCACATTCTTGGACGATTTTCTTTCGTCGGCCCATTATACAGGGGTCTACCGGCAGGAGGGTCAAAAGAGTAGTGTTTTGTGCCAGCGAATTTCCCACCGTCAGGCGTCCTACTGCCGTGGTATGAGCATTTTTGTCACGATACACTGAGTGTCGTTCACACTATCTGGTTCCGACCGCTCGGCGCAAGAGTCATGTTGGTTGATAACATTACACACGTACGAATGGACCTCCGTGTACTCGGAGGCGCGCCCGCAGACCCGTTCTTGAGCGCCGCCGACCTGTTCGAAACCGAGTTCGACCTCGAATATCCCGTCTACGTCCACGTGCGCGACGACCCGGACACCCGCACGTGGGCCGCCCACTATCAGAACCGCCACGTCCTCAACATCTCACGACAGACGGCGATGAGCGCGATGGGCCGAGAACTCGCGCTCCACGAACTCTCGCACATGGCACGCAACGAGGAAGGCCACGCCTCACACTTCCAGTCGACAGACGAGGCGGTCTTTCTGGCGCTCGCCGGGCGAACGGTCGAACGCCGAAAACTCGCGCACTGTTATCAGATTGCGAATCACTGCAAGGACATCTACGCTGACGACCTGACGCTGTCGGTCGCACCCGCGAACAAACTCGTCCAATTCCTCGAATCGGAACTCGCCGCCGCCCTCGCAGACCGGCCACGGACGTCCGGTCGCCCGGGGTCACAACTCGTCACGACCGGGTCCGACCCGGAGATTACGGCGGTCAACGCGGCCTTCGCCCTCGCGTTAGCGGAGCGTCACGACCTCATCGACACCGACCACAGGCTCTACGACCTGGCCCACGCCGCCGCCGACGACGCTCCCTCTGTCTCGCTCGTGACGTTCAAAGATCACTTCCGCAACCTCGCGGCCGACCCCTCGAAGAGCGAGTACCGGCGCACGCTCGTGGACGTGGTGAAACACTACGTCGTCGGGTCGAACACCGCCGCCGACTGAGAGCGACGAACCGAGACGGACGCAGACGCGAACGCGGACACGAACGCGAACGACTGCTCGGTGCAGTCGCTCGGCGGGCGTGAAAAACGAAGAGAGAAGGGAGATTACCGGGCCGCTTCTGCGACGCGCTCTTTCTCTTCTTTCTGCGAGATAGCGTACGTCTGGACGTCGTAGTCCGCGGCGCCGATGAGCTGCTGTGCGAGTGATTCGGCGGCGGAGGTTTTCGTCTTGTAGGAGCCCTTGAGGGTACCCTGTGCGATGAACTTCAGCGCTTCGTCGACACGGCGCTGCGGTGCAACGTCGACGGCCTGCGGGACAGAGATGCCACCGTACTTGAGGCGGACGGTCTCTTCACGCGGACCGGCGTTCTCGACGGCGCGGATGAGAACCTGAACGGGGTTCTCTTCGGTGCGCTCGTCGACGATTTCGAACGCGTCCTTGACGATGTTGCTCGTCTTCTGCTTGTGGCCCGTGTTCTCTTCCGTCTGCATCAGACGGTTGATGAGGCGCTCGACGATGCTGATTTCGCTCTTCTTGAACTGCTTGGACGCGTGGCGGCCCATCGTGTGGGCGATTGGCGTCGCCTTGATGTACCGACTCATGCTGGGGTCGGTGTACTCCATCTCGGAGCAGTCCCAGACGCCGAACAGAAGCGCGTTCTGGTTGGCTTCCTCGCTGCTCGCGGGGGACTCGGGGTCGGGGGAGTCGCTTTCCGACATGGTTAGCGCACCGGCTTCTCAGCGTTTCCGCGGACGAGTTCGATCATCGAGACGCCGTTGACCTTCTCGACCTTGTAGTTGACACCCGAAAGGTCACCCATCGCACGACCCTTCGCACCACCGATACCGGCGATGGTCACTTCGTCGTGCTCGTCGATGAACGAGATTGCACCGTCACCGGGACAGAAGGCGGTGACCTGCTTACCGTTCTTGATGAGCTGAACACGGACACATTTCCGGATTGCCGAGTTCGGCTGCTTTGCTTCGATACCAACCTTCTCGAGGACGATGCCACGACCCTGTGGGGCACCCTCGAGCGGGTCGGACTTCTTGCCGAGACCGCGCTCACGGCGCGCGTACTCAGAGTCGGACCAGCGTCGCTTCTGCCGGTCTTTTTTGAGCTTGCGCGCGGCGTATTTGCCGTTCGCCATAGTGAACGTGATTTCCAGATGGAGATACTTAAGCCTCCCTTTTCGAATCCGACGAGACGGGTTCAGCACCGATTAGCGACCCCTAAGGACGAATCTGAGGCCGTTTTACGAATTAAAACGACGACGGCAGGGCTGTCAAGAGGGACTGAACTGCCCGGAGAAGCGGTCGTTGGGGCCTCGCGTGTCATTCACCCACGAGGTCCACGTCGAGCGTCCCGCTGACCTCCCGACCAGACGCCGGACCGAGCGTCAGTCCGACCTCGTCGAACCGCAACTTCACCCGGCGTCTGAACTGCGAGCGCAGGTCCACGAGGTTCACGTCCATCGGTGAGTCGACCCAGAACTCGGCTTTGAGAGTGACGGAACTGCCCCCAAACTCGATGATACGCGAGGTGGGTTGTGGGTCTTCCAACACCCGGTCGTCGCCGCGTGCCACCTCGACGAGTTCTCGAAGGGCCAGTTCCACGTCGTCGCTGTAGGCGATATCGACCCGTTCGGTGACTCGGTAGCGTTCTCTCCCGTACGGACGAACGAGTGCGTTCGTCGTGAGTTCGGTGTTCGGAACACTGATGGTCTCGTTGTTCACCGTTCGGACACGTGTGACACGAAAATCGACCGCCTCGACGACGCCCTCGCCACCGGGCCAGGCAATCCAATCACCGACGTTGAAGTCCGGGTCGGCCACGAGAAAGAGACCGCTGATGAGTGCGCCGATGACCTCTTGACCGGCAACACCGAGGACGAGCGTCACCGCCGCGATGATGAGCGCACTGTTGGTCAGTAACGACCCGAACCCACCAGTGACGAGTCCCCCGACCAACGCGGCGAGGACGACTATCGCGTGCGTGTACGTCCGCGTCGCCGTCTCCAGCGTCGGGTTGTTCCGGTTACGCGAACTGACGACGCGCGTGACGACCGGAACGACGGCGAGTCGTCCGAAGAGATAGACGACGAGTGCTCCGACGACGAACCCGACGACGGCACTGGCGAAGTCGCCGTACGCCGTGAGTCCACTGGGGTCGAGTTGCCCGGGGACAGCGACGACTGTCGGTCGGAGCAGTACCATGAATACACCGCCGCACGCGGGCGACAAAAACGTGTGCCCGACGGGGGCGAAAAAATCCTGACGCCTACGTCAACTGGATGTCGTCGATGTCGTAGTGACGGTGGGCCAGTTCACGCGCGGTGTCGATGGTCTTCCCGTCAGCACCGATGGCGACGCCGCGGTCCTCCTCTTGGACTTCGACGTAGGCGACGGTGTCGTTCTGCCGGGAAATCGTCACGTGTCGAACTGCCGCCGGCGCGAGTGCACTCGCGACGAACGCCTCCGGCGTGTCGGCGTCTTCGACGAGTTCGACCGACCGCCCGATGCGTCGTTCGACCGTCTGGACCGTCCGTCCGCCCGGGCCGATGGCCGTCGCCATCTCCCCCGCGGAGACGAGGAAGACGACCCGGTCGTCGAAGACGAGGCAGTCGTGTGCCGTCGCGTCAGTCTCGTCCTCGAAGAGGGCGATGTACCGGCGCGCAGTGTCCGACAGCGTGACTTTCATCGTCAGTCGTCAGACGGTTCGGGTGCGGCGTTGGCCTCGACGTCGTCGACGTCGAGCGACCCCATCCGCAGGTCCACGTCACCGGTTCCGATGGCGATTGGCTTGCCGACGATGACGTTCTCGATGACACCGTCGAGGTCGTCTTCTTCGCCGTGGATGGCGGCGTCGAGCAGGTGGTTGACCGTCACCTCGAACGCGGCACGGGCGAGCACGGAGTCCTTCGACCCGGAGATACCGTGTCGACCGATGGACTCGATGGTGCCGTCGTTGGTCATGATGTCTGCGACGAGCATCAGGTGACGGATGTTCACGTCGTCGAGACCCTGCTCTTTGAGCGTGTTCATCGTCTCGTTGATGATGGCCTCGCGGGCCGCTTCGACGCCGAGTTGCTTGTACACCTCGTGGATGTTGTTCGAGGTGGTCCGAGAGGCGTCGACGCCCTCGATAGCGAGCGCGTCGCCGAAGGCCGACCCCTCGGTGTAGAGGACGAACTCCTCTTCGCCAGTCTCGTCGTTCTGTTCCTTGCGGATGACGACGCGCGAGACTTCCTCGATACCCTTGAAGACGATGTCACGCAGTTCCTCGACCAGTTGAAGGAGACGGCGGTAACTCGGGCTCTCGGGGCCGAACTCGATGAGCGTCCCTTCTCGGCGGGTCTTGATGCCGAGAGCGTCTTCGATGGTCTCGGCGATTTCGCTGGCGACGACGCCTTCGTCGTCGTAGGTCGGCCACCGTTCGAGGAGCGTCTCGTCGTTCAGGTTGACCTGGACGACCATGTCGGCGACGTTCGTCGAGATGTCACCGAGCGCGAGAACCTTCGTCGACTCGATGTCCCAGACGACCTGGTGGGCCAGGTCACGGTCCTTGGCGTACTCGTCGTCGAGGTAGACCGTCATCATCGGCGTGTCCGGCGTCTTCCGCGCGTCCACGAGTTCGATGAGACGGGGGAGTCCCTGCGTCACGTCGATTTCGGCGACGCCCGCGTAGTGGAACGTGTTCATCGTCATCTGCGTCCCGGGTTCACCGATAGACTGCGCCGAGACGGTTCCGACGGGGTCCAGCGGGTCGACGCGCGTCTCGATGTAGCGATTTTCGACGGCCTGTGCGATTTCGGTGGCCTGCTGGGGCGAGACGCCCTCGCGCTCTTCTATGGTCTGGTAGATGCGGTCCTTCAGGCGTCGAGACAGTTCCTTCGACTCGACGACGTCGACGACGTTCTGGTCGACGTATTCGTACTGAGAGAGGTCTACTTTCTTAGTCATCTGATTCTACCTCCGCACCGGCGCTGACGCGCGGTTCTGCGTGTTCGGAGAGGTTGGTCGGCGGTGCACGCTCGCCGAGGAAGCGTTCTTTCTCGGCGTCCGAGGAGAACTCCGCGTCGACGACGCGGTCCACGATGCCGTCGACGTCGATTGGCGTGTCTTCGCTCGACGAGACTTTGACGGGACTCGTGCCGTCTTCACCGAACTCGAACTGAACGATGGTGCCCGACGTGTCGCGGACAGAACCGTCGTACTGCGCTTCGAGTTCGGACAGTGCGTTGATGAGACGACGCTGCAGGTACCCGGACTTCGAGGTACGGACTGCCGTGTCGACGAGCCCTTCGCGGCCACCCATCGCGTGGAAGAAGAACTCACGCGGGGTGAGGCCGGCGCGGTAGGAGTTCTCGACGAACCCGTGAGCGTCCGCAGAGAGGTCACCGCGCTGGTAGTGGCTCAGCGTGCGGCCTTCGTAGCCACGGTTGATGCGCTCGCCACGAACTGCCTGCTGGCCGACACACCCGGCCATCTGCGTCAGGTTGAGCATGGACGCACGCGCACCGGACTTCGACATGACGACTGCCGGGTTGTCCTCTTCGAAGTGGTCCTCTGCGATTTCACCAGCAGAGTCACGTGCCTTGCCGAGGCGCTGCATAATCTTCATCTCCAGCGTCTCGTCGACCGAACGGCCCGGAAGCGATTCGAGTTCGCCCGCTTCGTAGATTTGGATGAGTTCCTGAATCTTCTCGTAGGCGGCTTCGATGGCCTCGTCGACCTGTTCGGTCGCCTCCTCCGGGATGGACTCGTCGTCGATACCGATAGAGAGACCGAAGTGCATGATGGCGCGCATCGCCAGCGAGGCAATCTCGTTGATGAAGATGCGCGAACGCGTCTTCGAGTAATCCTTCGCCAGCGTGTCGACGATTTCGCCACCGAACGCACCGACTGCGTCTTCGTCGATGGTCCCTTCGACGAGTTGGCCGTCTTCGATACGGACCGTGTCGCCGACCTTCGAGGTGAACTCCATGTCCAGGTCGTCGGGCAGGAGTTCGGAGAATATCTGGCGGCCCGTCCAGTAGGGCGTGCCAGTCTCGTCTTCGCCCGCGGGTTCGGGGAGCGTGTCCACGCGCGTCGCGCGAAGCAGGTCCAGCGCCTGCGTCTCGACGAAGTGCGGGTTGTCGTGCGTGAGGAGATAGGTCCCCGAGATGTGGTCCTGAATGGCGCCGATGATGTTCTCACCGAAGCGCGGCGAGAGAATCTGCTCTTGGACGCGCATGAGGACGCGTGCCTCGGCACGGGCCTCCTCGTTCTGGAGGGCGTGCATGTTCATCTCGTCGCCGTCGAAGTCTGCGTTGTACGGCGGGCAGACGACGGTGTTCAGGCGGAACGTCTTGTACGGCATCACGACGACTTCGTGCGCCATGATGGACATGCGGTGCAGCGATGGCTGTCGGTTGAAGATGACGATGTCACCGTCGACGAGGTGTCGGTTGACCTCCCAGCCGAGTTCGACCTTCTCTGCGAGTTCTTCGCAGTTCTTCTCTGTCACCTTCAGGCGACGGCCGTCGGGACGACGGACGTAGTTCGCACCGGGGTGTTCCTCGGGGCCGTTGCGGACGTACTGTTGGGCCTCCTCGATGTTTCGCTCGGTGACGTTCATCGTCTGCGTCATCTCCGAGGCGACGCGGTCCGGGACACCGACTTCGTTCAGCGAGAGCGTCGGGTCCGGCGAGATGACGGTACGCGCGGAGAAGTTGACGCGCTTTCCTGAGAGCGAACCGCGGAAGCGGCCTTCCTTGCCTTTCAGGCGCTGACTGAGCGTCTTGAGCGGGCGGCCGGAGCGGTGACGTGCCGGCGGCGTGCCCGAAATCTCGTTGTCGATGAACGTGGTGACGTGGTACTGGAGCAGTTCCCACAAGTCCTCGATAATCAACTGCGGCGCACCGGCCTCACGGTTCTCCATGAACCGCTGGTTGATGCGGATGATGTCGACGAGTTTGTGGGTCAGGTCGTCCTCGGAGCGCTGCCCGTTGTCGAGCGTAATCGACGGGCGGGCAGTCACCGGCGGGACGGGCAGGACGGTCAGAATCATCCACTCGGGGCGCGACCGGTCGGGGTCGATACCGAGCGTGACGAGGTCCTCGTTCGGGATGTCCTCGAACCAGTCGCGGATGTCCGAGGGCATCAGTTTGTTCATGTCCTCTTCGGTCAGGTCGATGCCGAGGGCCTTCTCCAGTGCCTTCCGGTCGTCGCCGACGGGGCGGAACTCACCTGCGAGCACCTGATTGATGCGGTCGGCCGCCATGTCGGCCTTCTCTGCGAGTTCCGGCGGCGAGATACCCTCGTCGTCTTCGTCGTCGGGGTCCGGTTGCATCGCGGAGGCGATGCGCTCGGAGAAGTCGCCGGCGAGGACGTTCTGGACCTCGTAGTAGGTCGTCGGTTTCTCGTGTTTGATGTCGTGCTGGGGCGACCCACAGTGCGGACAGCGGTGGGCCTTACGGGCCTGCCGGACTGCCGCTTTCATCACGTCGCTCCAGTCGTCGCCGAGTTCCTTCGTTCGCTTGAGGTTCTCGCGGTACTCGTCTGCTTCTTCCTGCGTGAGCGAGAGGCGACCACACTCGCGACAGGTCGAACGGAGGAGACGGCGGATGAGTTTCGTAAAGCCGACGTGGATGACGGGTGCGGCCAGTTCGATGTGGCCGAAGTGCCCGTTACACGAACCCGAGTGCTGGCCGCAGGTGCGGCACTGCAGGCCGGGGTCGATGACGCCCAGACGCGGGTCCATGAGACCCATGTCGATTGGGTAGCCGTCGTCGTCGTAGGTGTCCGCGGTGATGACCTTCGTCGCGGACATGTCTCGGTACGTCTCCGGGTCCATCAACCCGAACTGAATGCTGCCGATTTCTTTTGGTGTCTGAATTGACATGTGTGATTAGACCGCGTCCTTGAGTTCGATTCGTGGGCGTACGCCGAGCGCGACCATCTCGTCTAAGAGCAGCTTGAACGCGTAGCTGATGTCGATTTCGTGGATGTTGTCCTCGTCGCCGGTGACGGGGTCGTAGATACGGCGCTGGTCGCGGTCTTCGACGGCGACCATGCCGGTGTCCGCGGAGATGTAGACTTGCTCCTTGTCGGAGGAGTCGAGGAGGCGCTCTTGGAGCACCATGGCGGCACCGTGTCCGATGACGGTGTCACGCTCCATCTCACCGAGACGAAGGCCACCCTCGCGAGCACGACCCTCGGTCGGTTGCCGGGTGAGAACCTGCACCGGCCCGCGCGAACGGGCGTGCAGCTTGTTGCTCACCATGTGGTACAGCTTGTGGTAGAAGATGATGCCGACGAAGATTTCGGCCTCGATTTTCTCGCCGGTGACGCCGGAGTACATGACCTCCTTGCCGGAGGACATGAAGCCGCGTTCTTCGAGTGCGGAACGGAGTTCCTGTTCGGACTCGCCCTGGAAGGCGGTCCCGTCGACGCGACGGCCTTCGAGTGCGCCGACCTTCCCGCCCAGCATCTCCAGCACGTGACCGACCGTCATACGCGACGGCAGTGCGTGCGGGTTGAGGACGAGGTCAGGAACGACGCCCTCTGCGGTGAAGGGCATGTCTTCCTGCGGTGCCAAGTGGCCGACGACACCCTTCTGTCCGTGGCGGGACGCGAACTTGTCGCCGAGTTCCGGGACGCGCTGGTCGCGCACGGAGACTTTGGCGAGTTTCGACCCGTCTTCTCCTTCCATCAGGGTGACGGTGTCGACGACACCGGACTCACCGGAGCGCATGGTGACGGACGTCTCGCGGCGCTTCTGCGGCGAGAGGCCAGCCATGTCGTCGGGTTCTTCGAGGAACCGCGGCGGCGACGTCTTGCCGAGAAGGACGGAGTTCTCGTCGACGACGGTTTCGGGGTTGACCAGACCGTCTTCGTCGAGGTGCGAGTAGGCGTCTTCACCGCGTGCGCCACGCACGTCCTGCGACGGAATCTCGAAGCGGTCTTCCTGACCGCCGGGGTAGCGACGCTCTTCGCCTTCGTAGGTCCGGAAGAAGTGCGAGCGAGCGAGGGCACGTTCGACAGAGCCCTTGTTCATGACGAGTGCGTCCTCGATGTTGAACCCCTCGTAGGACATGACGGCCACCACGAAGTTCTGGGCGGCCGGGCGCTCGTCGAACCCGATTTGCTCCGTGGTCTGGGTCTTGACCATCGAGAGCTGCGGGTAGTGCATGAGGTGCTGGCGGGTGTCCGGGCGGATGCGGTAGTTCGCGGCCGGAATCCCCAGCGACTGCTTCATCATCCCTGCACCCATCGTAATACGCGGCGACGCGTTGTGTTCCGGGTACGGAATCATCCCGGCACCGATACCGAAGATGAGCTGTGGGTCGATTTCGAGGTGCGTGTGGTCCTCGGTGAGTTCGTCTTCGTCGACGCCGACGTAGATGTCCTCTTCTTCTTCGGCGTCGATGAACTCGACGAGTCCACGCTCGACGAGGTCCTCGAAGCCGAGTTCGTCGTTCTCGAGGGCTTCGACGTGGTCGTCGGTGAGCAGCGGTTCACCGTCTTCGACGACGATGAGGGGACGACGGGCACGCCCGGCGTCCGCGTTGATGATAACTTCGCGGGTGCGCTCCTTGACGGAGACGTTCACCATCTGGCTGACGTCGCCGCGGCGACGTGCCTCGCGAATCTGCGCTGCGAGTTGGTTGGGGTCGGGGTGCGTCCCGACGAGACTACCGTTGACGTATACTTTCGCTTCTCGCTGTGCCTGAGCCATGTTAGTCGTCTGCGGGTGTGGCGTCGATGCTGTCGATGCCGGGGATACCCTCGACACCCATCGACGCAAGTTCTCGTTTCAATGCCTGTTCGTCTTCGACGTTCTGAGAGAGCTCCATCGCCTGCGCGAAGTTCTTCACCAGACCACAGTTCGGCCCTTCTGGCGTCTCAGACGGGCAGATGCGACCCCACTGGGTCGCGTGCAGGTCGCGTGCCTCGAAGTGAGGCTGCGAGCGCGACAGCGGACTGCGGAGACGGCGGAGGTGAGAGAGCACACCCATGTAGTCGGTACGGTCGACGAGCTGGGAGACGCCGGAGCGGCCACCCACCCAGTTCCCCGTCGCAATCGGGTGTTCGAGACGCTCCGTGAGCACGTCGGACCGGACCACGGTGTTGACCGTGAGGTTCCGGTTGCGCATGTTGGCGCGTTCGAGCTGGTACTTCACGTCGCGTGCGAGCTTGTTGAGCGCCGTCCGGAAGAGGTCCTTCATCAGGTCGCCGGACACCTTGAGGCGCTTGTTGGCGTAGTGGTCTTTGTCGTCGGACTCGCGGCGCTGGAGTGCGAGTTCGAAACACGCCTCGGCCATGCGGCAGAGGTAGTACGCCTTGTTCATGCGCACTTCCTCTTCTTCGGCACCCTCTTCGTGGAGGTGCGGAAGGAGGTAGCGGTCGATGACGTAGTTGGCGCGCTTGAGCTGGTAGTTCTTGCCCTGCCCACCAGCGACGCGCTTGCCGAGTGCCTCGATGGCCTGTTCTTGGGTCTGAACGTCGGCCTCTTCGAGGTTTTCGAGCATGAACTTCACAATCTCCGGGTCGTCGGAGACGCGGTGGACGATTTCCTCGTCGGATTCGAGGCCGAGTGCACGCACGAGCGTGACGAAGTTGACGCTCCCGGAGACGGAGGGGAACGACACTTCGAGGAGTCCTTCGCGGTTACGCTCACAGAGAACGAGTGCGCGGTAGCCACGGCGTTGACTGAAGGTCTTGGCGACCTGAATCTCGTCGCCGTACTTCGTGTCGTACTCGGCGAGAATCTTGTTGGGTGCCAGGTCCTCCGAGGTCATGAGCACGCGCTCGGAGCCGTTGACGATGAAGTAGCCACCGGGGTCGACGGGGTCTTCACCGATTTCGATGAGGTCCTCGTCGGTGAGTTCCGCGATGTTACACTTCGAGGAGCCGACCATAATCGGCATCCGGCCGACCTTCGTCTCGGCGGTGTCGACGACGACTTCCTCTTCTTCTTCGCCGCCGCGGACGATGGACATCTCCATGAACACGGGGGCGGAGTACGTGATGTTACGCAGGCGCGCTTCCTGCGGGAAGAGCAGTTCCTCGGAACCGTCGGCCTCACGGACGCGGGGCGTCTCGACGCGGACGCCACCGAGTTCGACGTAGACGGGTTCTTCGCCCTCTTTGTCACCGATGTCCGTCTCGATGGTGGCTTTCTCTTCGACGACCTCGGACATACCGCGTTCGAGGAACGCGTTGAACGAGCGGAAGTGATGTTCAGCGAGCCGTTCCTCAGAGAAGTACTTGCGAGAGACTTCGCGTCGCGCTTGTCGGTTCATTCGATCACCAGTCGATATACGACTGCTTTGTCGGTCGTTCGCGAATTCCGGACAATCTTGATGACGTCGCCGGGCTCTGCGTCATCAGGAAGCGCCGGGTCTTTCCTCTTGATCTTCGGGAGATTCGTCTTTGCGACGTTGTACTCCTGTAACACACTCTCGAGCTCCTCGTCGTCGAGGACAGTGTGTTCTGGTACCAGTTTGTGTTGGCTTACGTCTACCATGTATGGTGCTGCTGGGTGCTGGAAGAAGCTGTCACGGGATACTACGGCAGATTTTGGTAGCCATCCATTTAACACTTGTTAACTGCGTCGAAGAAAGGCGGGGCTATTGGAGGTCACGCACCGGAGATGCGCGAATCGTCACATGTTGGCATGGGATGTCTCGATATAAATGTCTTCGGGGCAGGAATTGCGGTACCGCGGCCCAAGGGCAAAACAGATGGTAAGTCTTATCTATAAACCTCGGCTACGACTGAGTGCAGACGGAGGGCCCGGGTGGTGTAGTGGCCCATCATACGACCCTGTCACGGTCGTGACGCGGGTTCAAATCCCGCCTCGGGCGCTCTCCGTACCTCAAACTCACTTCAGTAAGCCCGGGTGGTGTAGTGGCCCATCATACGACCCTGTCACGGTCGTGACGCGGGTTCAAATCCCGCCTCGGGCGCTTCTCTGATTTCAACTCCTCCAGCGAGGCGTCTCGTCGCCGAGCGACAGCGAGTGAAATATGTACGCGGTGACAGGCGGGATTTGAACCAGCGAGCAACGCGAAGCGTTGCGAGTGAGGTTCACGCGAGCGAAGCGAGCGTGAGCAGTTCCTCACCCAACAATCCCGCCCATCGCCCCACCAATCGCCACGCCGACCAACGCCGCCAGCAACGTCCCGAACGCGTACCGCGCCGCCGTCCGGTAGTCGCCCACGTCGAGGAGTTCGGCGACACCCACCGCGAACGACGAGAACGTCGTAAACGCACCGCAGAACCCGGTTCCGGCGAGCGTGGCCGTCGCGTCACCGACGGACGCGGTGACGACGAAGCCCAGTGCGATGCTCCCGAGGACGTTGACGGTGAACGTACTCCACTTCCCGACGATTTGCTGGTCCACGATATGCCGAGAGAGTGCGCCGAGCGTCCCGCCGATGCCGACGAGAAGCACCGACGCGAACGAGAGACTCACAGTTTCTTCCCCCCGACGACGAGGCCCAGTGCGGCGGCGGCGAAGCCGAGAGCGTAGTTCGCGCCGACGTTGAGAAGGCCGCCAGTCATCGTCAGTCCGGCCGTCTGGACGGCGAAGGTGCTGTAGGTGGTGAACGACGAAAGGAGGCCCGTCCCGAAGAGCAACTGCACCCGGCGAGAGGAGACGGTGGTGACGAACGTCCCGAGGGCGAAACTCCCGAGGACGTTGACGACGAGCGTCCCACCGGTGCCGGGCACGGCGACGGCGACGAGATAGCGGAGCGTCGCCCCGAGAAAGCCACCGACGGCGACCAACGCCAGTTCCGAACGGTCCATACCGTCTCTCACCCAGAGCGGTTACTCTATGGTTTCGGAAGCGTCGCGAGAAGCGGCGGCAGTCGGGGTTGCGCCGCCGTCGCTCGTCTCTCGCGGGCGAACGCGAACGTCGTGGACCGACTCGGTGGTGTCGTCGACGACGAGTGCACACCCGCGTTCCCGTGGCAGTCGAGACGTGAGCGTCTCGTCGAAGTACGTCGGGTCGGCGGCGGCCATCGCCGAGACGTCGGGTCCGGCGGTGAGACGGTGGACGATTCGCAGGTCGGCTTGCGAGACGGCGACGTCGGGAAGTGCAGACGGGCGTTGCGTCGCGAGGGCGATTCCCACGCCCGGTGCGCGCCCACGCGTGAGAATCGTTCCGAGCGCCGGTTCGGCAGTCGTCCCGACGAACGCGTGCGCCTCGTCGACGAGAAGCCACGGCAGTCGCTCGATTGCGCCCGCGACACGGGCATCGTACAGCCCGCGAGCGACGACGCGAACAACGGCGCTGGCGGGTGCGGAATCGACACCCGACAGGTCGAGCACGTCCGGTACGGAGCTACAGAGTGACTCGGGCGAGAGGCCATCAGCGTCGAACACGCCCCACGAATCTGCGAGCGTCAGGTGGTTCGTCGCCGCGCGGCGGGTTGCCGAGTCCACGTCGGCGTCGGCGACGGTGGCGAGCATCGCGTCGAGCGAGTCCGTGTCGGTGGCGACACGCCAGACGAGCGACCCCACGGAACTGGTCGAGTCGAGTCCGAGGAGGTCCGGCCATGCACTCGGCGGCAGTGCGTCCGCACGGACCGTCGGTGACTCGTGTACCGTCGCCTCGACAGGTGTGTCTTCGAGGCCACCGAAGACGCCCATCGGGTCCACGACGACTGGTGCGACGCCGTCGGCGCGGGCCAGTCCCTCGGCGACGACGCCGAGCGTGTGTGACTTTCCACTGCCGCGTTTGCCGACGACGACTGCTGCGTGCGGGCGGTTCACGTCGAGTTCGACGGGTGCCCCGTCGCTGCCATCGCGGGCGCGATACTGTCCGAAGCGACAGACTGGTCCATCGTCGTCCGCGTGCCGGCCGATGACGTGCATGGGGCGGGGTGGCCGCGGGATGTGACTTGAATCTCCGGACGAGGGTTTATATACGAATCCGCGGCCAGACGGGCTATGCTCGATTCGTTTCGGTCAGACACGCGCGCTATCGAAGGACTGCCAGTTCGTCTCGTCGTCGCTCTCGTCGTCGGCGTCGCCGCCATGAGCGTCATGCTCAACATGCTCTCGGGCGTGCAGGGACTCGCTACCTCGGAACTCGACGTGAAACCGTCGCCAGACGTGGTCGAACCGGGGGCGCAGGACATCACCTTCACCGTCGTCGACCACGAGGGGAATCCCGTCGACGGCGCGACGGTCATCGTGAAATCCGGCACCGCCGAACTCGCGAACGAGGGAATCCCACGGGCGAAAACCGACGGCGGTGGCACGGCGACGATATCGGTCACGCCCGAACTCGGTGCGAACAGGGAAGACGGGACGTTCGTCGTGGACGTAAAACCGCCCGCAGGAAGTTCGTTCGTGGACCGCCGCGAGAACACGAATATCCTCGTCGTGCAGGGGTGAGAGTTCGGAAGAACGACGTTACCGTTCGGGATGCGTCGGCGCGTCGAATCCGCCGCGAACCAGTGGTTTGGCGATGTGTCGGCGCGCACACGGCGGCACCTCGTACCACCCGCGTTCGAGGGTCCGGTCGACCGACTGCTCGACCTTTCCGGGGGCGTCAGTACCGCAGTCGCGACAGCGGTAGCCCTGGTTCCGGCCGGCGCTCTTCATCGTTCGGCCACAATCGGGGCAGGTGGGCGTCGTCGGTTCCGTCTGGACGAGGTCACGGACCGCGAACTTCTCGAGTTTGAGCGTCCCATCGGACACCTCGCCGCAGACGGTGAGGTGGTCACCGACGCGGAGCGACCGGACTCGGTCACGGAAGCGCTTCGTCGGTTCGAACGCCGCCATCTGCGCCGTCGCGTCGTCCGCTTCGAGGTCGAAAAAGACGTGGCCGCCGGGTCGGGTCTCTGGGGGTGACGCTACCGTCCCCGTGACGCGGTAGGCCCGCCCGTCGCGGAGTGTCGCCAGTGTTCCGTCGCGGAGGTGGGCGTCACTCCCCTGATTCGTGAGGAACGTCGCCGACCGGTCGACCGGTTCGGACTCGATAGCGTCGGCAACCTCCCGCACGACGTCCGGGTCGTCGCCGCGGATGCCGTAGAGAATCGGCCCTGGTGCGTTCGGAACGCAGACTGCCTCACCCTCGTCGTGGTCGACGGTGTCCCACGCGACCGGATAGCCGTCGTCCGCCGCCTCGAACACCGAGTCGACGTCGACGTCGCGAGGCGTCCCACACCGGTGGAACTCCCGGTAGGAGATGTGTTCGTAGGTCCACTCGTCGAAGGCGGCCCACGCGCCGATTGCGGCGAGGGCACCGATTCGGCCGCGGCCACCGTACCACCCTTCGGTGAGGAATCCCGACTCGGACGCCAGTTCGACGGCGTCCGACACGTCGTGAAAGTCGCGGACGGCGTCCCGAGCGAACGCTTCGACGGCAGTCGAAACGGTGTCTGGCGACCCCGGGGCGACGACGAGTCCCGGACTGGTCCGGTCGTCGTCCGCAATCGCCCACCGGTCGAGTTCGTCGCGGGCGACGTCGAACGCGACGCCTGCCGGCAGGTCGGTGTGGATAGCCAACGCGGCGTTGCCGCGCGTCTTGTGCTCGACGGCGGGGTTCAACCGGACGAGAAGCAGTCGTTCGACCGTTCCGCCCGCCGCCTCGATGGCCTCGGCGACGAGCGTCGCCAGATAGGTCGTACACATCCCGAGTGTTCGGGAGTCAGTGTCGTCGAGGCCGATAGCGGTCATCGCCGGAGATAGCCGAAGGGTGAAGTAACGCCTTTCGGGTCGCTCCCGACTATATAAATGGGCGCTCAACACGGGAGACGAGTCCACGAGGGCGGTGATTTCCGGGGGAAAGTCTTTATGGGCCGAATCGCTTATTGCCCCCTATGTCCCGGTCAGCGCTGGTTGGTAACGTCGCCGCGATGCTCCAAGACGCGGGGTTCGTCGTGAGCGACCGCATCGCCATCCGGCCGAAGAGCTTCGACCTCGCCGCCCGGAGAGGTGAGGACCTGTTGCTCCTCAAGATACTGGGGAACATCGATGCGTTCGACGGTATTACCGGTGCAGAGATGCGTCGACTCGGGTCGTACCTCGACGCGACGCCCCTCGTCGTCGGTCTTCGGACCCGCGACGAGGACCTCAAGCCCGGCGTCGTCTACTTCCGTCACGGCGTGCCGGTGTTGAACCCGGACTCCGCGATGGACATGTTCGTCGAGGGCGTCCCGCCGCTCATCTACGCCGCGCCCGGCGGCCTCTACGTGAGTATCGACGGCGACATCCTCGCCGAAGAGCGCAGAGAACGTGGCTGGAGTCTCGGCCGCCTCGCGACCGAACTCGGTGTCTCGCGCCGGACCGTCTCGAAGTACGAAAGCGGCATGAACGCGAGTATCGAAGTCGCCATCCAACTCGAAGAACTGTTCGACCGTCCATTCTCGAACCCGGTCGACGTGCTGGAAGGGGCCGAAGACGTGCGCGAGTCCGAACCGACCCCCGACGACCCGGCGGCCGACCCAGACGACGAACACGTCGTGTCGGTGCTCACCCAAGCGGGCTTTACCGTCCACCCGACCGCTCGCGCGCCGTTCAAGGCCGTGAGCGAAGACGATGGCCGTCGCAAGGAGACGAACGTCCTCACCGGCCACTCGCCCTTCACGCGAAGCGCCGAAAAGCGCGCACAGATTATGTCGTCGCTCGGTGAGATTACACGGACGCGCTCTGTCTACTTCGTCGAAGAGACGCAGAAGCGACAGTCGGTCGATGGCACCGGCATCGTCAGTTGTGAGGAACTCGCGAGCATCAACGACCCCGACAAGATTCGCGACCTGATTCGTGAACGCGCCCGCGACCCGGCCGAAACCTGACGCGGGCGGCGAACAGACCCTGCGTTCGCACCACACACCGTTATCCTCGTTCCGAGCGTAGCCACTACTATGTCGAAGCAGAGAGAGGCGTCGCGAACGAAGGTAGAGTCCCTCGTCGCGGCAGTGGTGCGAATCACCGAGTCGTGGGACGCAGTCGAGCGAACGACGATGTTCGGAGTGCCGTCGTTTCGGGCGAACGGGACGTTGTTCGCCGTCGTCTCCGAACAGGGCCTGTCGCTCACGTCGCTTCCGGCAGACGCTCGCGTCGCCGTCGTGAAAAAGCACAGAATCGCCCCCTTCGAGGCCAACGGCCGCCTCGTCGGGTCGTGGGTGACGGTCGATATCGAACCGAAACGAGTCGGTGAACTGACCGACGCACTACGTGCGAGTTACGAGGCCGCAGTTCGCAGAAAAGCGTAACACCGGGGGCGGGCGGCAATCGGGAGCGGGGACGCGACTTAGTTCGCCGCTGCGCCGCCGTAGGTTTCTTCGAGGTACTGGACGATGTCGCTGCTCTCGGACATCCCCTCGACGTCGTTCGTCTCGTCGACGAGGACCGGCACGCCCGTCTGCCCGCTCACGTCTTCGACTTCGGTCCGCTCTGCGTGTGACCGCGGTACCGTCCGCGATTCGTACTCTAGGTCGAGTTCTGCGAGTTTGTTCCGGACCTTCGCACAGTACGGACACCCTTGCAGTTCGTAGAGGATGAGTTGAGACATCGACCGTCGATATGGACGCGCGAATAAAGAGTGCCGTGGTCGCGTGCACCGAGGACGCACACGTCCGAAACGGCGTAGTCAGTCGTCCGTAGCGGCGGCGACGGTGACGGCCGTCCTCACCTGACCACGTTCCGGGCAAACCCGGCGATTCGACGGCGACCCGCGACGAGTTCGGCACCGACCCAGACGAGGGTCACCCCGGCCGCACAGACGGCCCAAAAGAGGTCCCACGGGGACATCCAGATGGGTCGAAGCCACGGGGTGAAGTGCAACACTTTCGTCGCCAACTCGTTCATCGGTTCTTCGAGCGGCGTCTCGGCGAACGTCGCGCGAACCTGCCCGACGAACCCGATGCTCCCGGAACCGCCGGCGGTCAAGTTTGCACTGCCGGTAATCGGGTAGGTCCCGCTCGCGTTCATGTCCCGGATGGTCGGTCCCGTCGACTCGTCTCCGTAGGCGACGCGTTCGGCGTCGTAGGGGCCCCAGGTGGCGTAGTACTCCCAGACGACTTCACCGGTCGGCGTAATCTCCACGACTCGATGGTTGAGTGTGTCGGTGACGAGCGTGTTTCCGTTGGGGAGTCGGTCGGCGTCACGAGGCCAGTTGAGCGTGTTCGACCCGACGGACCACGTCTGGGCCCACTCGCCGTCTTCTTTCGCGTACTCGACGATGCGGTTGTTTCCACTGTCGGCGACCAGCATCGTCGGCGTGCCGTTTTCGCTCACCAACCAGTCGGGGTTGTGCTGTTCCTTCAGCACCTCGTGGTTGTCGTCGGACCCGAGTCGCTCGACGATGTCCCCCGACTCCATGTCGACGACGAGCGCCTGGTCGAAGTTCCGCGGCGAGAGCAGGAGTCGCCCGTCGCCGATGTAGTCCACGTCGTTGACGTGACTCCAGTCTGCGTTGTACCCGCCGTCGGTGTCTGCCGGGAAGTGGTCGCGGAAGTACCACTCCCACGTAATCTCGTCCGACGAGCGGTTGTAGACGACGATTCGGTCGCCGCTTTCGCCTGACGACTCGTTCCACTCACGCATGTTGGCGATGAGGAGTCTGTCGTCGCCGAGGGCGTCCACGTCGTGGGTGTCCTCCATGTCGAATTCCTTCTCCCAGACGCGCTCTCTCGTCTCGGGGTCCAGTTCGAAGATGACCGTCGAACCGCTCCGGGGTGACGAGACCAGCAGGTTCCCGTTCGGAAGCGGGTCGACGTCGAAGAACCACGCGCTACCGTTGACGGAGTCGTTGTACGTCCACTCGAGCGAACCTCGTTCACCGACGGAGACGAGTCGGGCGGGTTTCTTCGGGTTCGTCTCCCCTTCGAAGACGTACCCCTGAACGCTCACGACAGTCGACCCGTTGGCTGGACTCTCGATTCGTCCGGGTTCGAGACTGGTCGACTCCGCCGGGTCGTACGTCATCGCCGACACGACGGAGGGTGCGAGGAGGCCGAAAACGAGGATGAGGACCACACCACGAACGGCCCCTCGTCTGGAGGGCGTGTCCATTGGTTACGAAAACAGTGGAGATTCGCTTTTCAAAGACTTGCGGTTCGTTCTGGTAAAACCGAACGACGGAGGCGAGAAAGTGTGTCGTCCTCAGACCTGTGCTTGCAGCATGCCGGAGGTCCGGACGACGAAGTAGAGGACGAACGCGCCCGTGAGTGCCCACTGACCAGCGCTGATGTCGTCGTACTCACCGGCGGCGACTTTCACGAGCGGGTACGAGACGATACCCGCCGCGATGCCGTAGGCGATGGAGTACGTGAAGGGCATGATGAGGATGGTCATGCCGGCCGGAATCGTGTGGGTGATGTTGTCCCACTCGATGTCGATGACGTTCTGCAGCATCACGACGCCGATGACGACGAGCGCGATGTGCGACGCGTAGAGCGGGACGGCGGTTGCGAGGGGGATGAGCGCGAGCGACGCGACGAACAGGACGGCGACGGTGAGCGCCGTCAGGCCGGTGCGGCCGCCCTCTTCGACACCCGTCGCGGACTCGATGTACGTGGTGACCGTCGAGGTACCGAGCATCGCGCCAGCAGTCGTTCCGATTGCGTCGGCCATGAGCGGCTTGTCGATGTCGGGGAGGTTACCGTCTTCGTCGAGGAAGTTCGCGGCCTGCCCGACGCCGACGAGCGTGCCCGCGGTGTCGAAGAAGTCGACGAAGAAGAACGTGAAGACGATGAGGGCGAAACTGAACGCCTCGATGCCGCCGAACCCGGAGATGAACGCACCGGCGAGCGGCGTGATGTCGTACGTCGCGGCCGACGAACCAGCGACGAGACCGGCCTCAGAAGAGACGACACCGAACGTGGTGAGCGCCCATCCGACGACAGTCGTGAGTGCGATGCCGATGATAATCGACCCGGGGATGCCCGCGGCGTAGAGCGCGAACGTGACGAAGAGGCCGAAAATCGAGAGGACGGCGACCGGGTTAGACGCGAGGTCACCGAGCGTGAGCAGCGTCGCAGGGTCGTTCACGACGATACCCATCGCTTGGAGTCCGATAATCGTCAGGAAGAGACCGATACCAGTCCCGACAGCCATCTTGACCGGCTGTGGGAAGACTTTGATGATGGCTTCACGCGCGCCGACGGCCGTGAGGGCGATGAAAATCAACCCTTCGACGAAGACGGCGGCGAGCGCTGTCTGCCACGGGACGCCGAGTGCGCCGATGACGGTGAACGCGAAGAAAGCGTTCAGGCCGAGGCCGGGCGCTTGCGCGAACGGCCGATTGGCGTAGAACGCCATCACCAGTGTGGCGATTGCGGCAGCGAGGATGGTTACGACCGCGAGCATCGACTGGACCTGCCCCGGCGCGAATCCGGAGATGATGACGCCCGGTTTCGCGTCCGGGATGCCCGTCATGATGGCAGGGTTGACGACGACGATGTAAGACATCGTCAGGAACGTCGTGATGCCGGCGATGATTTCGGTCCCGACCGAGGACCCGTGTTTATGCACGTCGAAGTAATTTGCGAGGGTTTCAGAGAGCCCCATGATGCACGACTAAGCATACCCAAGGTTGCACACATAAGCATTACCATCCATTCTGAAAAAGTATACACGAATGTGTATTATAATGGGTTATTCACGAAGGCGACCAACACAGCCATGACTACTTTCACCGCCATCGCTTCGGAAAATAGGACATTCAAGTCACCGTGGTGTCACGAGCGGGTGGTGAGACAGAAACCGAAGTGGTGACCGAGCGTGTCCGCGGGCCAACGTGGTCGAGAGTCGAGACGAGCGCTCGTCTCGGACGTCGACAGCGGTGATTTATTCGAACTTCGAGAGCGCACCGACCGGCGCGTCGGTGAGTTCGCGGGCGCGTTCGGTTCCTTCGTCACCGACGGCGATGAGTGCGAAGACGCCGGCGACGTCGGCGTCGGCCTGCAGTGCGATATCCAAGAGGAGTTCCTGCGTCTCGCCGGAGCGAATCAGGTCGTCGACGACGAGGACGCGTTCACCGGCGTCGATGGCGCTGGCAGGGAGATAGTAGGTGAGTTCGATGCCGGACGCCAGACGCTGGCGGGACTCGATGAAGTCTTCGACGGCAGTCTCTTTGGATTTCTTGGCGTACGCGAGGCGCGCGCCGAAGTAACTCGCCATGGCGGCACCGAGTGTGATACCGTCGGTTGCCGCGGTCAAGATGACGTCAGGTCGCTCGAATTCGAGCGTGTTCGCCGCGACGGGGGCGACGAGGTCGAGGAACGACTGGTCGAAGACGACGCCGGAGTTGTCGACGTACCCTTCGTCGTCGAAGCGGACGCGCGCTTCGAGTTCGTCTGCGAGTGCGTCGCGGCCGACGCCTTCGACGACTTCTCGGGCGCGTTCGACGCCGGGCAGGACGTGCCCGTTGACGTAGCGATTGAGGTCCCCAGCCGGGAGTCCAGTCAGTTCGGCGAGTTCGTCGTACGTCCGGGTCTCTTTGAGCATCCGGAGGACGGAGACTGCCTGCAACTGGAGTGCGGCCTTCTCTGCTCTGTTCATGCCTTCGCCTTCGCGCTTGCACAAAAATGAATACTTCGATTGCTTTCTGTGCGTGAATTAGTCACAGGCGTGTATTGACACGAACGTGTTCAGCGGTCGGCGTCTGCGAGTAAGTCCTCGGCGGTGAGGAGCGACTGCAGTTCGATATCGTGGTCGGCGAGGAGTTCCTCGGCACCTTCCTGTCTGTCGACGACGACGATGACTCGGTCCACGACTGCACCGGCGTCGCGGAGCGCTTCGACGGCGTCGACGGCGCTCTGGCCCGTCGTCGCGATGTCTTCGAGGACGACGACGTGTTCGCCCTCCTCCAGTGCGCCTTCGATGCGCTTTGCCGTGCCGTACTCTTTGGCCTTCTTCCGGGCGATGACGTAGGGCTTGCCCGTCTCGACTGCCGTCGCGGCGACGAGTGGGACGGCACCGAGGGCGACGCCCGCGAGTTTCTCGTCGTCTGCGACGAGTTCGGCGAACGCCTCGGCGATGAGTTTCAGACACCGGGGGTCCGTCTCGAAGAGATACTTGTCGACGTAGTAGTCGGACGTGCCACCGTGAGAGAGTTCGAACTCTCCGAACTGGACCGCGTCGGCGTCGCGAAGCGCCGCGATGAGTTCTGTGTTCGCCATCTTGTTTGCAGACGCAACAGGAAGGCGCTTAAACGGGGCGGTTCGGGTGAGCGAGGGTACCGCGCTGTGGCTTACTCGTAGCGCAACTCTGCGTACAGTCCGTAGAAAAACGCGAGCAGTCCAACGACTGCACCGACCCATCGAACTGGCGAAGAGACCGTCCAGACCACCCCTGCGGAGACGACGATTACAGCCACGACTGCAAGCCGACGAATCCACAGTTGACGACTCGCCTGTTCACGGTCAGCCGCCGAATCGAGGACGAAGAGTTCGATAGCACCGGTGAAGATGTGCTTCAAGATGTCCAAGAGTACGCTCATCGTGTGGTTGTCGTGACACGACCACGGGTTGTGGGTGTATCGGTTCGAAAGGAGGGTGCAGCTACCAGGGCTCGTTCTTCAGACCCAGCAGATACGCGCCGACGTTGGTGACGACGTGGAGAATCGGCGTTATCACGAGGACGACGACGAGGACGGGGAGCGTGAACGTCGCCGTGAACCACGCGGGCGCGGCGATGTAGGCGAAGACGAGCGCACCGACGACGAAGTCGAGTTGGTCGAGACCCGGGAACGCGGCACCGCGTTCGCGGCCAGACCGGCGCTTCAGGAACGACGCGCCGATGTCGCCGAACATCGCCCCGAGTGCGAGGCCGAACCCGGCGGCGAGTGGGAACGTCGGCAGGTCGATGCCGACGACTCCAGACACACTCGGTTCGATGGCGTTGAGCACGACGGCGAGCACCATCCCCGCGAGAGTGCCGGCGGCAGTTCCACGCCACGTCTTCCCGTCGCCGAGGATGCGCCGGCCATCCCACGTCCGGCCACCGTCGATGGGGCGGCCCCCACCGGCGAGGACGGCGGCGTTGTTCGGGACGTACGCGGGCAACATCACCCAGAAGGCGGTGACGACGAGCGAGACGAGAGAGGCGGCCATACGGGTACGTCAGAAGGGAGGAATGTAAGTTCCGACGGTTCGTGCGCCCCGGTGGCGACGGAGTCTCTCGATTACGAGAAGTCGCAGATGAGAAGTCTGAATACCAGACGGTCGTAATTGTTCACCATGATTCCGCCTATTGCGAGCAACTTCGTCGCGGGAGAGTCCGTGGCGGAAGCGCTCGACCACGCCCGAACGGTGAACGACGACGGCGTGGCGGTCATCCTGAACCTCCTCGGCGAGCATTACCACGAGCGTGGGCCGGCCGACGACGACGCAGACCAGTACGTCGCCCTCGTCGAAGACATCGCTTCGACGGACCTCGACGCCTGTGTCTCGGTCAAACCGTCGCAAATCGGCCTCGACGTCGGCGACGAGGTGTTCGAGGAGAACTACCGACGCATCGCCGAGGCCGCCGACGAACACGACGTGTTCCTCTGGTGCGACATGGAAGACCACGAGACGACGGACGTGACGCTCGACGCCTTCGAGGAACTCGCCCGCGAGTTCGACGGCGGGATGGGCCTGTGTGTGCAGGCGAACCTGAAACGCACCCCGGACGACCTGGAGCGTCTCGCAGACGTCCCCGGAAAGATTCGACTCGTGAAGGGCGCGTACGACGAACCCGCGGCCATCGCGCACAAGAAGAAGTCGAAGGTAGACGAGGTGTACGAAGAACTCCTCGACTATCTCTTCGAGGAGTACGTCGGTGGCATCGCCGTCGGCAGTCACGACCCGAAGATGATAGACTACGCCCGCGAACTCGGCGCAGAATACGACCGAGAGTACGAGGTGCAGATGCTCATGGGCGTCCGCGAAGACGCACAGCGCGAACTCGCCGCCGAGGGCGTCGACGTCTGGCAGTACGCACCCTACGGCGACAAGTGGTTCCAGTACTTCTATCGTCGCGTCCGCGAGCGCAAGGAGAACGCGCTGTTCGCGCTTCGCGCAGTCGTCGGTATCTAATCTGTCGCGAGAGACGCCATCGACGACACTGGGTATCGGCAGTACGAACCGTACTAGAAATCCCCTTAAGGCCACAGGTTCACAATCCGCATATCAATGTCCTCGTGGAGACGCGACTTCGCAAGCGGTCTGGTGGTCCTCATCCCGCTACTCGTCATCCTGTACGTGCTGTCTATCCTCTACAACAGCATCGTCGCCTTACCGATTATCCAAGACCTTCCACAACCGTACGGATTCTTCGTCGCAATCGTGGTCTTCTTGATGCTCGTCCTCTCGGTTGGCTACCTCATGCGGACCACGTCCGGTCGTCTGCTGGAGTCCGGCCTCGACACAATGATGAACAAGGTTCCGCTCGTTCGAATCGTCTACAACGCTTCTAAACTCGCCGTCGAAACTGCGCTCACAGGCACCGAAGACCTGCAGAAGCCAGTCCGACTGGAGACGTGGCCTGGCATCCGCATGACTGGGTTCAAGACGGGCAAGAAGACCAAAGACGGCCGCGAAATCGTCTTCATGCCGACTGCACCCAACATCACGACCGGATTCGTGATGGAAGTCGAACCAGAAGATATCGAAGAGACTGGCGAACGTGTCGAAGAAGCACTCACGCGCGTCCTCTCGGCCGGGTTCGCAGAACAGGACCACACGAGCCAGTACACCATCGACGTGACAGAAGAGTCCGTGGGAGACGGGTCCGAAGAGGTCACCATCTCCGGAGAGTCCTCGGACAGTACAGTCGCGAACGAGTAGGGACAGTCGCAGACGACTAGGGACTGTCGGAACGAGTAGTCACTCGGCGTCGTCGCGTCCGCGGAAAAAGAAGTTCTCTCTGCTTACTGCTCGTCGACGTAGGTGAACCACTCTTCGTGGTCGTCGGTGCGACGTTCCACCAGGTCGAAGAAGGCAGTCTGGAGTTCTTCGGTGACGGGGCCGCGCGTTCCTTCGCCGATGACGACGTTGTCCACCTTACGGATGGGCGTCACTTCGGCGGCACTGCCGGTGAAGAACAGTTCGTCGGCGGTGTGGAGTTCGCCGCGACTGATGACGGCGCTGTCGTCGACTTCGTAGCCGCGTTCGCGAGCGAGCGTGATGACGGTGTCGCGGGTGATGCCGTCGAGGATGCTCTGCGAGAGGCCGGGCGTGTAGATTTTCCCGTCGCGGACCATGAAGATGTTCTCGCCGGGACCCTCCGCGACGTTGCCTTCCTTGTTCAGGACGATAGCTTCGACGTAGCCGTTACGCCGGGCCTCTTCGCCTGCGAGGAGCGAGTTCACGTACAGCCCAGTGGTCTTCGCGTTCGTCGGAATCTGGCTGGAGGCGTGCTTGCGCCACGACGAGACCATCACGTCGACACCGTTTTCGAGCGCCTCCTCGCCGAGGTAGGTGCCCCACGGCCACGCCGCGATGGCGATGTCAGTCGGGTTGTCCTTGGGGCTGACGCCGAGCGAGTCGTAGCCGTAGTACGCGATGGGGCGGATGTAACACCCGCCGAGGTCGTTGCGCTTGATGACCTCGATGGTCGCCTCGGTGAGTTCCTCCGGCGAGTACGGAATCTCCATGTTGTACGGCTTCCCGGAGGCGTAGAGGCGTTCGAGGTGCTCCTCCCAGCGGAAGATAGCCGGACCGCGGTCGGTGTCGTAGGCGCGGGCCCCTTCGAAGACGCCCGTCCCGTAGTGAAGGCCGTGAGAGAGGACGTGAATCTGTGCGTCGTCCCAGTCCACGTATTCGCCGTTCATCCAAATCGTGGACACGTCCATGTCGTCAAATCCCATGTGAGGCCCTTCGCAGGCCCCCCTCTAAAATCATGACGAACCGACCCCCGCATCCTCGGGGACTATGTTTTTACAGGCGTATCTCTGGAGTATGTCACTCGAATCTGTCGCCGTCACGGGCGGCACCGGCCAACTCGGACCGACCGTCGTCCGGCATCTGCGAGACCACGGCTACACCGTGACCAACCTCAGTCGAAGCGGCGGGTCCGAACACGCTGACCACGATTACCGAGTGAGCGCACTCGACGCCGGTGACTTCGTGGCCACGCTTTCGGCCGTCGATGCCGACGCTATCGTCCACCTCGGGACGATTTCGACGCCCACACACGACCCTGGCCATCGCGTCTTCGAGAGCAACGTCCAATCGACCTACGTCGTCCTCGAAGCGGCGGCGTCACTCGGCATCGACAGCGTCGCACTCGCGTCGAGTATGAGCGCCAACGGTGGGGCGTTCGAACCCGACCCTGCACGAATCGACTATCTCCCGATAGACGAGTCACACCGAGCGACGCCGTCGAACCCCTACGGACTCGGGAAGTACGTCGCCGAAGAGACGGCCGCAGGGTTCGCTCGCCGAGACGACGCGCCGACGACCATCGCAAGTCTCCGGTTTCCGTGGATGCCGAGCGAAGACGAAGCACGAGAGACCTTCGCCGAGGCCGACCGGTCGCTCGCGGGACTGAAAGAAAACGACGTGTTCCACACGGCGCGGAACACCCTGTTCGCGTATCTCGGACGAGAAGACGCCGCACGACTGATTCGTCGCGCCATCGAGGCGGAGTTCGACGGCCACGAGGTGTTCTGGGCGGCCGCCAGCGACACGTCTACGACCGTCGAATCGGACGCACTCGCACGCGACGTGTACCCCGACGCGGAGGTTCGGACGGCACTGTCGGGACACCAGTCACTCGTCTCGACGGAGAAAGCGCGGCGACTCCTCGGATGGGAACCCGAGTGGTCGTGGCGCGACGGACGCGCCTGACGGTGACTCAGTGAAGTTCGTCGAGCAGTCGGTCACCGTCGACGAACGCCAGGTCGTTCCGGACGGCGTAGTCGCGGGCGGCCGACTTCGGCAGGGCCGCACCGGTTTCGTCGTCGAGCATCTCGCAGACGACGACGGCGGGGGCGACACCTGCCTCGTCGGCGAGGGCGAGGCCGAGTTCGGTGTGTCCCTGCCGGTCGGCGAGGAGGTTGGGCGCGCCGCGAAGCAGGTGGACGTGGCCGGGGGCGCGGAACTCGCCGCCGAAGTCCTCGGCGTCGTAGTCGCCCGCCCGCGCCAACTCGGCGACGGGAGCGAGACGCGAGATGGTCATCGCTCGGTCGCGGTCGGTGATACCGGTGAAAGAGTCGCGGTGGTTCACGGTGAAGGAAAAGGACGACCGGGAGTCGTACGCCAGGTCGTGAGAACTCGCCGCCGGGTGGTCGAGCACGTCGTCCATGAAGGGCAACGAGAGCGTCTCGGCCACGTCGTTCGGGAGGGCGACACAGACCAGTCCACCGGCGTCGTTACGCATCCGAGCGACGTCGAGTGGGGCGACCGAACCGGCGGGATAGACCAGGTCGACTTCGCCCTCCCGGTCGTCGAAGTCGTGGATGAGAACCGGTTCACCCGCGCGGAACGCGTCGACGACCCGGTCGACGCTGTCGTAGTCGCTCTCGGCGGAGCGACTCATTCGAAATCAGCCTCCTCCACGCGGACGGTAATCGTGTCGCCGTCGTCGAGAGAGAGTTCGTCGCGGAGTTTGTCCGGCGCGATAATCTCCAGTTGTGACTCGTCGTGGTGAGTTCGCTCGGGGACGATGATGTGGACCGGGTCGTACGTCTCGCCGTCCGCCTCGATGACGGCGGCGTAACACGTGGCCGGGCCGAAGGTTCGTTCCTCGTCTTCCCACCCGTCGATTGGGACGGCATCGAGCGACGACATCCCGGCCCGAGCGCGGACCGAGTCCTCGCCGAGACGGACGTTCAGCGTGCCGGGGAACGGTTCGTAGTCCAACCGGTCTGTGAACTGCTCCATGTACCCCGGAAGTGAGATGTAGTGGCGCCCCTCGCCCATCCCACCGGTCACCTCGCCGTCGAGGACGACGACGGAGGGAGTCTCGAAGATGCGGCGATAGTCGGCGTACTCGCGTCGCAGTGCGGACTCACCGGCGTCGGAGATGGTTACCCACTGCCCGTCCGAGACGACTTCGCGTTCGACGAAACCGGCCTCTTCGAGGCGCTGAAGGCGACGTGACGCCGTCTGGTTGGAGACGTCCAGTCTGTCTGCGAGGCCCGAACAGGAGACTTTGACTGGACCGGAGCGGCCACCGTCGAGGGCGACGAGTTTCAACGTGGCCAACTCGTCGTACCCGACTGCGGCGGCGACTACCGATTCTGACATAGGTATCGATTCGAACGCCCGACTCATAAGCGTATCGTAAATGAGATGCATCTCAAAATTGAGATGGTCGTCGGAGCGGACAGCCCACACCGTACGTGAAACCTATCGGGTCACTATTCGTAAGTCCGTCGGTCAGTACAACGATTCGAGAACGAATGCAGTCGTGCGGTTTCTCGGGAACGAGAGGGAACACCGGGAGACACGAGACGCGAAGTGTGCCCGAGGGAGTGGGCAGACACGAGAGTGCCGAGTGTAGGAGGCACGAGTGCGTCGAGGCGGGGGTCGGAGGGAGAGGGGTTGTCAGGTTGGGCAGGGATTGGCAGGCGTGATGTCAGGCAGGGACTATCGTGGGAGGGGGTCGTTGGGGGTGATTGTGGGAGTGTACCTCAGGTCTCTGCTCTTCGTTCGGCACTCACCTGTGAGATACCAGCGTTCGCCGAGCAACTCGGGCAGGCGTAGACCAACCCGTTTTCGTCGCCGAAGACGCGGACGAAGTTCCTCGACACGAACGCTTCGCAGTGGTTGCATTGGTTCGTCATGGTTGTGGGGGTGGCAGGCCGTCCTGCCTCGATGTTGAGGTGGATTGCACCGGATATACCAATACTACCAAACTAGTAAGGTATCGCGAGGTGTCGCCGGACGTTCGGGCGACGCACACTCGTCCGGGAGACGATTCGAACGACCGACACGACGGGGTCCGCCTCGCCTCGGACGGTTCGGAAAGGCCTTTAGCCGCCTGTCGAGAATCCGCGTACATGTTCAGACAGTTCCGTGAGGAGGTCGAGGCGGCGCTCTCTGCGGCGCTCTCGTCGCTCGACCTTCCCACCGACGACCTCGGGGTCGAGGAACCGCCGGAGGACGTACCCGCGACACTCGCCTCCAGCGTCGCCTTCCGACTGGCCGGCGTCGTCGGTGCCGCACCGCCGAAGGTTGCTGCCGACATCGCAGACGAAATCTCCGTCGAGGGCTACGACTACGTCGGCGCAGTCGACACCCAGGGGCCGTACGTGAACTTCCACGTGACCGACGCCTACTACGACGACACGCTCGAAGACGCCGCCGACGATACCGACTACGGCCGTCTTCCATCGACCGGAGACAGCGTCGTCGTCGAGCACACGAGTGCGAACCCGACCGGACCGGTCCACGTCGGCCGGACTCGAAACCCCGTCATCGGTGACGCCGTCGCGAGCCTGCTCGACTTCGCCGGCAACGACGTCGAACGCCACTACTACGTGAACGACGCCGGCCGCCAGATGGCCGTCTTCACGTGGGCATACGAGACGTTCGACGAGTCGGACCTCGACAGCGAACCGGCACGCGACCGTATCGAATACGACCTCGTCCGGTACTACCAGAAGGGCAACGCCTACCTCGAAGACGCCGACCCCGAACAGGTCGAACAGGCAGAAGCCGAGATTACCGAGATTCTGCAGGGCATCGAAGAAGGCGACGAAGAAACCTACGCCCGCGTCGAAGAAGTCGTCGACCAGGTGCTCGGCGGGATGCGCGAGTGTCTCGAACGCCTCCCCGCGGAGTTCGACGAGTTCGTCAAAGAGACGCGCTTCATGTTCGACGGGAGCACCCGCGACGTCGCGGACCGTCTCAAGGAGACCGAATACGCCGTCTACGAGGAAGACGCGTGGCAACTCGAACTCGAGGACTACGGGTTCGAGAAGAACCTCGTCTTCCTCCGGTCGGACGACACCTCGCTGTACACGACGCGTGACCTCGCCCACCACGAGTGGAAATTCGACAACTTCGACCGCGCCGTGACCGTCCTCGGTGAAGACCACAAACTGCAGGCCGGCCAACTCCGCGCCGCACTCGACATCCTCGGCAACGACGTCGACAAACTCGAGAACGTCATCTACTCGTGGGTCAATCTCCCCGGCGGCGAGACGATGTCCACCCGCAAGGGGACCGGCGTCATGCTCGACGACCTGCTGGACGAGGCTATCTCCCGTGCCCGCGACGAAGTGGAAGTGCGACTCGAAAATCGCGTCCGCGACGACGACCTAGACGAAGACGACATCGACCGCATCGCACGACAGGTCGGTATCGGCGCGGTTCGCTACGACATCGTCTCCAAACAACCGACGAAGACGATTACCTTCGAGTGGGACCAGGCGCTCAACTTCGAAGCGCAGTCCGCGCCGTACATCCAGTACGTCCACGCGCGCTGTTGTGGTATCGTCGACGAGGCGGCCAACGCCGGCCTCGACGCCACCGAAGTCGACCCGTCCGTGCTCACCACCGACGCCGAACGCGACCTGATTCGGACGATTGCGCGGTTCCCCGCCGTCGTCGAGGAGGCGGCAGACGACCTCGAACCGCACGCCGTCGCCACGTACGCCCGCGAACTCGCGGAAGTGTTCAACACCTTCTACCGCGAGTGCCCCGTGCTCGACGCCGACGAAGACGTCGGTGCCGCACGCCTCGCACTCGTCAAAGCGGCGCGAAACGCCGTCGCCAACGCACTCGCTATCGTCGGTGTCGAAGCACCCCAGTCGATGTAACTGCGGGCCGAGACGAATTTTTCGTTAGAAGAACAGTGGGAGTGCTGCAGTTCCGGCGACGAGCGACCCGCCGACTGCGAAGACGACGGCGGCACCACTACCGAGTGCGAGGAGGATGAACAACAGTACCCACCAGAAGGGAACGGAGTTGGATTCTACCATACCCGGGTTTCGGCGGACCCGCCTAAAAGAACTTCTCGTTTAGCCGAGGAAGCGACTGAGGAAGCCCTTCTTCTTCTCGTCTTCTTCCTCGTCTTCGAGTGACTCGACTTCTTCGACGAGCGAAGTGGTGTAGACTCCCTCTTCGTCACCCGCGTCGTCGTCGCCGTCCGAAGGCGACTGGTCGGCAGTTTCGACTGCGTCCGGTTCTGCCTCGGCGACGAGCGGTTCGTCCCCGTCGTCCGACGGCGCCGCTTCGACCACCGACGCCTCCTCCGAAGACTGCGCCGGTGCGTCGTCGTGCTCGCGTTCGACGGGTTCCGTGTGGTCCTCGGCAGGGGCAGACTGAGTGGCCGTTCCGGCGGCAGGAGAGACGTCGTCGGGGTCCGACGTGTCGACATCGGCCGTGACGCTCCCGTTCGTGGGTTCGTCTACGGCGTCGCCTGCCAGTGGGTCCGGCCCCATCTCGGCGTCGTCCAAGTCGGCCGTCACCGGGTCGTCGCCCGCGAACGACTCACCGGCCAACGGGTCGTCGGATCCCGACGCCGAAGCGTCGCCGCCAAACGGAATCGCACCGTCTAACGAGTCGGCCTCTGCGTCGAGTTGGGCTTCTGCCTCCGCTTCGAGTTGCGCTTCGGCCGTCACATCGCCTGCCGCGTCGGCGTCCGCGTCGATGGTCTGCGAGGACTCCGCCGACGCTTCGGAGTCGGCGTCGGGCGCTGGGGCCGGTTCGGTGTCGGGCGACTCCGCTTCGGCTGGGTCCGTGTCCTGTGACTGTTCTTCGACCGTATCTGCCTCCTCGGACTGCTCTTCCACCGAATCTGTCTCCACAGACTGTTCTTCGACCGAGTTGGTGGCCGATTCGTCCGGCGTTTCTTCGGAGTCGCTCGGCCGTTCCGTCACAGACTCGGGTTCGGGTGATTGGGAGTCGTCGGCGTCGGCCGATGGTTCAGGTGAGGACTCAGAGCGGGCGTCGGCGCCGGTGTCGGTGGATTCGTCAGCGTCGGTGGATTCGTCGGCGTCAGTGGATTTGTCGGTGTCAGTGGATTCGTCGTCTGCCGTCTCTGATTCGGGGGGCGCGTCGGTCTGGACGACGGATACATCGTCGTCCGTCTCGGCGTCGCTGGGGGCGTCGGGTTCTCGGGCGGGTGCAGGTTCTTCGTCAGTCTGCGAGTCTTCGTCGGCGTCGCCGTCCGGCACTGGCACCGGTTCGCCGGTGAGCGCCTCTGCGAGTGCGCGGTATCCTGCGGCGGCGATGCTGTCGGGCGACCGGGCGACGACTGGCACCTGTGTACCGAGTGCCTCGCGAATCGCGGCGTCTTCCGGGACGACGGCGATGACGCCCGCGTCGAGGAGCGAGGCAACCTCGTCGGCGTTCGGGTTCGACTGGTTGACGCGGGTGAGGACGACGCCGACGACGTCCGCGCCGATTCGCTCACCGAGTTGGCGCGTCTTTTCTGTATCACCGAGCGCCTCGCGTTCGGTGGTCGAGACCAAGAGCACCTCGTCTGCGAGTTTCAGCGGGACGAACGTGTCGTCGCTGAGGCCCGCACCGGTGTCGACGAGGACGATGTCGTGGGTCTCTTTGAGCGTCTCGATGACCGGGTGGAGTTGCTTCGCGTTCGCACTCGCGAACGCCTCCAACGCAGTCGAACCGGGGACGACCGAGAGTCCTTCGGGCCCCTCGTAGGTGGCCGATTCGACCGTCGCCTCACCGGTGAGCACGTCGTGGAGTGTCTCCCCGTCTGGGTCGACACCGAGAGCTCCAGCGAGATTCGGCATCCCGAGGTCACCGTCGACGACGACGACGTCGTGGCCGGCCATCGAGAGGACCGTCCCGAGGTTGGCAGTCGTCGTCGTCTTTCCAACCCCGCCTTTTGCGCTGGCAATTGCGTACACCCGAGCCATAGTTCCAACTGTCGAAAGCCACCCGTGACAGCACCATAAATGTTCTCGAACAGTGGACTCCCTGTACGACGTGCGTCTGACCGGGAGACCGGCGTGTGAGTGGATATCGTGTAGCGTTCCCAGTCAAAGGTTACTTAGCCGCTGGATAGACTAGGAGTAGTGATGAGTAGCGACGCCGAGGAGGCGAGCGAAGACCGCCGAAAGTACGAATTCAAGAAGGTCATCGAGGACCTCAAGGAGTACGAAGGCTCGGGAACTCAGCTCGTCACCATCTACATCCCCGAAGACAAGCAGATATCTGACGTCGTCGAACACGTCATCACAGAGCACAGCGAAGCGTCGAACATCAAGTCCAAGCAGACGCGGACGAACGTCCAGGACGCCCTGACGAGTATCAAAGACCGTCTCCGGTACTACGATACGTTCCCACCGGACCGCGGTATCGTCATGTTCTCCGGTGCCGTGGACTCCGGCGGTGGCCAGACGAACATGGTCACGAAGGTACTCGATAGTCCACCGGAACCCATCCAGTCGTTCCGCTACCACTGCGACTCGAACTTCCTCACCGGGCCACTCGAGGACATGCTCATGGACAAGGGCCTCTTCGGCCTCATCGTCCTCGACCGGCGCGAAGCGAACGTCGGGTGGCTGAAAGGCAAGCGCGTCGAACCGGTCAAGAGCGCCTCGTCGCTCGTCCCCGGGAAACAGCGCAAAGGTGGCCAGTCCGCCCAGCGTTTCGCCCGTCTCCGCCTCGAAGCAATCGACAACTTCTATCAGGAAGTCGCCGGCATGGCCAACGACCTGTTCGTCCCGAAGCGTCACGACATGGACGGCATCCTCGTGGGCGGTCCCTCGCCGACGAAAGACGAGTTCCTCGACGGCGATTACCTCCACCACGAACTGCAGGACCTCGTCGCCGGCAAGTTCGACGTGGCCTACACCGACGAGTCCGGCCTCTACGACCTGGTCGACGCCGCACAGGACGTGCTGGCCGACCAGGAGGTCATGAAGGACAAAAAGCAGATGGAGGAGTTCTTCGAGAAACTCCACCGCGGTAACGAGTCCACCTACGGGTTCGAGGCGACGCGGAAGAACCTCGTCATGGGCTCTGTCGACCGTCTGCTCATCTCCGAGGACCTCCGCAAAGACGTCGCCGTCTTCGACTGCGGCGGCCAAGAGGAGTTCGAACTCGTCGACCACCGACACAACACCCCGTCACACGACTGTGAAGACGGGAGCGAGGCCGAACTGCAGAAGCGCGAGGACGTCATCGAGTATCTGATGGACCTCGCAGACCAGCGCGGTACGGAGACGAAGTTCATCAGCACCGACTTCGAGAAAGGCGAACAGCTCCACGACGCCTTCGGTGGCATCGCCGGCATCCTCCGCTACTCCACCGGTATCTAAGCGACTCCTCCTCGGCGTCTCTTTTCGACCCCTCGCAGCGACCGACTCGACGCCGCGTCACGGTCGGACGCTCGGGACGAAGCGACCAGTCTCCCGACGAACACCGACGAGGAGCGCCACCGCCGCGACGAGCGGTAAGGCCGCACACGAGAGGTAAATCGGGTCGAAGCCGACGACGTCTATCAGCGGGAGCGTGACGATGGGGCCGAGTCCACCGCCGACGTCACCGAACACGTTACTCGTCCCGACGGCGCGGCCCATCTCGTCGCCGGGGACCAGGTCACCCAACAGCGCCATCAGTGGGCCGCTGGTCCCACCCTGTCCGACGCCGACGAACACGCAGGCGAGGGCCAGCGTCAGGTTCGAATGCGCGAACGTCAACAGGACGAATCCGAGCGACGTCGTCACCAAGAAGAAGAGCAACGTGGGGACACGCGACTGCCGCTTGTCGCTTACGTACCCGCCGACGTACATCGAGATGCCCGCGGCGACGACGGTGAGACCCATGAAGATTCCCGACGACCCCTGTGAGTCGAATCCGAAGACGCTCAGGTCGTTCTGTCCGAGAAACAGCACCAGCGTCGCGAACAGTGCGCCGATGTAGACGAAGAGCACCGAGAAGTTCACCACACCGACCGTGAGTGCGGGCGTGCTTCTGTTGACGTCCCACGGTTTTGCCGACTGGTTGCGTTCTGCTTCGACGTGTGTCTCCGTAACCGACCCGTAGGCGATGGCGCTGGCGAAGAATGCGAAGACTGTCGCGACGCCGAACGCCGCTACCGTCCCCGCCAGTTCACTCAGAACACCGCCGATGACCACGCCTGCCGGGAATCCAAAGAGGACACCCCCTCTGATGAGACCCATGTTCGCCCCACGTGACCGCCCATCGCTCACGTCGGCGGCGATGGTGTACGCCGTCGCGAAGACGAGGGCGCTCCCGACACCCCACAACACGCGCGCACCCAAGAACCACGCCTCGGGGAGTGGTGCGACCATGGCGACGACGTACCCGGACGTCGCGATACCCTGGACGACCATGCCGACGACGAACGGGGTTCGCGTCCCGATTCGGTCGACGAGACTCCCTGCCGGTGCGTTCGCCAGCAGTCGAGAGAATCGGTTCGCACTCAGGATGATTCCGACGAGAAACGGAGAAATGCCGAGAACGGCCCCGAGATTCGGCAGAATCGGGAACACCACACCACCGCCGAACCCGATGAAGAACGTGCTGACGATGACCGCACCGACGACGACGTCGCCGTCGTCTACGGACCCCAGAACACGACTGGCGACCCGAGTCACGACGCCGCCAGACGAATCCTGTGACTCCGTCACTGTCGCACCCCGAACGTGTCCCGGCCGATTCGGTTCATCTGGTTCGCTGTTGTGCGAAATAGGCTAAAAGGCGTTCGAAGGGCGAATAGATGGGTCCGTTCGTGGGGCGATTACAGGAACGCCTCTAACTGCGAGTGTCGTCGCGCCACGTCGAAGTGAGCGTCTGGAACCGACCGTTCGAGTCTGTCGAGTGTGAGGTGGACGTCGATACCCTCGCGTTCTGCGTACTCGGTACACTCGACGATTGCCTCGCGGTTGAGCGCCAGCGAGTCGAGAAAGCCGACGAGCATGGCGAGGGCCGCACCGCCGCCACCGTTGGGGACGATATCGGCGAGCGGGCGCGTCTCGTCGTCGGTCAGGCGCTCGTCGCTCGGATGGACGCGCAAGCAGTCACCACACAGGCCAATCGTCACCGACCCTTCCGGGGCGTACTCTTCGAGTGGTTCTGGGACGGCGAAGACGACTTCGTCACCCCCGCATTCGGGACAGGGCATACCGGAGGCTACGCGGTCGAATGGTGAAAATTGGTCGGTGAGACGACCAAGAACGCGTCAGAAAGCAGAGCGTGGTTAGTTCGCGGCGGCAGCTTCTTCGGCGGCGGCCTTTTCGGCGGCCTTCCGTTCTTCTTTCTCTTCTTCTTCCTTCTTCGCCTTGATCTTCTTCAGGCGGAAGATTTCCTCGCGTTCTTGTTCTTCGAGTTTCTGCTCGATGTACTCCTTGTTCTCGTAGAGTTCGGGCAGGAGCTTGAATTCGAGTGCGTTGACACGGCGCTTCGTCGTCTCGATTTCTTCGAGCATCTTCTTCATCGCCGTCTCGACTTCCGCGGCGAGGATGATGGATTCGAGGAGTTCCTCGTAGGCGTCGGCCGCCTCGTCGATGCGGGCCGAGGAACCGAGCAGTCCGTAGCCACGCTGGTCGAGGCTCTTCTTGACGCGCGAGGATTCGATTTGCGGAACGACGACACCCATGATGTTCTTCGACTGCGTCGTAATCTCTGGGTACTCTTTGAGCGCGGCGGCAGCGCCGCGAACTGCGACGTCACCCTCCATGGCGCGGGCCATGTTGATGGTGCGCTGGGCGCGCTCGTAGTCTGCGTTGAGGTTCGCCCGCACGTCCTGTGCCTGGTCGAGGATGTCCATGAACTCCATGATGAGGCCGTCTCGCTTCTGTTCGAGCGTGTCGTGGCCCCGCTCCGAGAGTTCGATGCGATCCTCGATCGCCATCAAGTTCTTGCGGGTCGGCTTGACGTCTTCGGCCATCTTTGGCGAGGATTGTCGTTCAGGGGTGTTAATCTTTTACTGTCTGGCCCGTCAGACCGGGTGAGACTGGTCAGTGACGGGTCAATCGGCGAGGGCACGGACCGGTCGGGTCTAGTTCGGAGCGGTCTCGAAGAATCGAGAGACGAGTTTTCGCTCGGCGGCGCGGAGGTGTTGGTGGAACGTCGCCCGTGAGACGTCCATCGCACTGGCGAGTTCGTCACCCGACACACCGTGTGGCCAGTCGAAAAAGCCACCCAGATACGCGAGTTGCAGGGCCGTGTGTTGCCTGTCCGTGAGGTCATCACCGACGTTGGCGACGAACTCGCGGCGGGTCCGCGGGGGCGACGACCGGTCTCTGACAGCCCTGAGTTCGACGCCGCTGGCGACGCGTTCGAGGTCGTCGCGTAGTTCCCGGCCTGCCGCGCGGTCCGGGACGATTGTCGTGAACCGACTTCCCGTCCGCGTGACTTCGAGGTCAGTCAATCGGCCGCCGGCATCTGCCACGAGATGGGCGAGCGACCCCGCTTCGAGGACGACTTCGTAGAGACCCACGTCGTCGCCGCGAGGCAGTCTGGCGACGGAGACGATACCGTCGATGTCACCGGGTTCGTCGTCGAACTGCGCGGGAGGCGTCACCGAGACGAAGAGACTGAGCGTGTCGTCGTCGTGGAGGACGGCACCTTCGTACGTCAACTGGCAGTCGGTCGCCGCGGCGAGGGAGACCAGTGGTTGCGTGGCGTCCGACACCTGAAATTCGAGTTCGAGGACTTCGTCGGAGATGAGTGACCGCCGACTCTCGAAGGCGTCGATAGCCGCACCCACCGCCCGCCCGAGCGTCCCGAAGACGACGTGGACTTCGTCGTCGAGTTCGGCGGTGTCGGCGTAGACGGTCAACACCCCGTAGAGCGTCTCCCGGTGAATCAACGGCACGGCGAGTGTGGAGCGAGACGGATACCTCGCGTCGTGACCCGGTGTGTCGGTTGTGACCCCCGACTGGACGGTCCGCGTGTTCGCGGCGCGCGCCGTCGGGTCGTCCGACTGGTCGCGGTCGATTTCGAGGGTCTCGATGAACGACGCGTGCTCACCCGCCCACTCGTTTGGGACGACTGCTGCGGGCGAGAGGTCACAGTCGCCTATCCACGCGCTCTCGAACGGTTCGGTCGCTGCGACGCGCGTACAGACGGCCGCTTCGAGTTCTTGCCGTGACTCCGCTCTGACGAGTGCGCTCGTCACGTCTTCGAGTAATCCCTCGATGAGTTCGACCAGTGTCTGGAGTCGAGCGCGTTCTTCGTCGACTCGCTCTGCGTAGCGTTCTGCGGCCTCCTCGGCCCGAACGCGTTCCGTGATATCCGTCTGAAAGCCGACGAAGTGCGTCACGTCTCCGTTCGGACCTCTGAGCGGTGCGAGGTCGACACGGTTCCAGAACGTCTCGCCGTTCTCCCGATAGTTCAGCAGTTCGACCGACGCAGACTCCTTGGCGTCGATGGCCGCGCGGAGCGTTGCGACCTTTTCCGGGTCCGTCTCCGGTCCTTGTAGGTACCGACAGTTGCGCCCCAGTGCTGCCTGTTCCGAATAGCCCGTCATCGACTCGAACGACTCGTTGACGTAGACGAGTGGCCGGTCCGGGAGCGTATAGTCGGCAATCGTGATACCGACTGGCGCTTCGTCTAGCGCCTGTTCTTTCAGGTCCTCGGAGATTCGCCCCGTCGCCTCGTCTCTCGACCGCTGCCACGCGACGGCGATTTCGACTCGTTCCGGGAATCGCTCGAAGAGGTTCGAATCGACGAGTGGGACGGCGTCTGTCGCCCCCGCATCCAGTGCCGCCATCCGTGACAGGTCGCTGCCCGGGTGGACGACGGCGACGAGTGGGAGTGTCGTCTCCGCACGGAGCGACGAGATGTCGTCTACTCGGTCGGTTCGGACCACGAGACAGTCGGGAGGGTCGGTGTCGAGTCGAGAACGCGCTGCATCGACCGACGGTTCGACGGTGACCGACAGCGACGACAGCACGTCTTCGATACGGTCACGTTCTGTTCCACCGGCGATTGCGAGGACGCGAAGCGGCGTGTCTGTCGAAGACGGCGTGTCGTTCATGGGAATACGTCGCACGCGTGACCTAAAGGAGGTTCGTGCGCACTCGTCGGGCGCGACTGCTTCGACGTGTACGGACACGAGGTGGCCGCGTCGCTCACGCCGGAAAATAGAGAGAGAAATCGGGACCGAAGCTGAGGAACGAAAACCCGGATTAGGCTTCCGCTTCGACCGTCTCGGCGTCTTCCTGGTAGTACTTCTCGATGAGCTCTTCGTCGATACGGTTGAGCTCGGACTTCGGCAGCGTCGACAGGAGGTCCCAGCCGATGTCGAGCGTCTCGGCGATGGTCCGGTCCGTGTCGAAGCCCTGGTTGACGAACTCGGCTTCGAAGCGCTCTGCGAAGTCGAGGTACTTGTTGTCACGCTCGGACAGTGCCTCGCGGCCGACGATGTTCACGAGGTCACGAAGGTCCTCACCCTCTGCGTACGCCGCGTACATCTGGTCGGAGACGTCGGCGTGGTCCTCGCGAGTGAGGCCCTCACCGATACCGTCGTCCATCAGTCGCGACAGCGACGGCAGCGGGTTGATCGGCGGGCGGATACCCTGCGAGTTCAGGTCGCGGTCGATGTATATCTGCCCCTCGGTGATGTAGCCGGTCAGGTCCGGAATCGGGTGCGTGTCGTCGTCACCCGGCATCGTGAGGATGGGAATCTGGGTGACAGACCCTTCGCGTCCCTCGATACGACCTGCACGCTCGTAGAGCTGCGCAAGGTCGGTGTACATGTAACCGGGGTAGCCACGGCGACCGGGGACCTCTTCGCGAGCCGCACCGATTTCGCGGAGCGCCTCACAGTAGTTGGTCATGTCGGTCAGGATGACGAGCACGTGGTAGCCCTTGTCGAACGCGAGGTACTCGGCGGTGGTGAGGGCGAGACGCGGCGTGACCGTCCGCTCGACTGCGGGGTCGTCCGCGAGGTTCGTGAAGACGACGGAACGCTCGAGTGCACCCGTGCGCTCGAAGTCTTGCATGAACTCGTTGGCCTCTTCCTGCGTGATACCCATCGCGCCGAAGACCACAGCGAACTCGGACTCTTCGTCGTCACCTTCTTCTTCAGGCACCGTTGCCTGACGGGCGACCTGCAGTGCGAGGTTGTTGTGGGGAAGCCCCGACGCGGAGAAGATTGGGAGCTTCTGGCCACGAACGAGCGTGTTCATGCCGTCGATGGCGGACACACCCGTCTGGATGAACTCCTCGGGGTACTCGCGGGAGTAGGGGTTGATTGCTGCGCCGACGATGTCACGTCGCTCGTCGGGGACGATTTCCGGGCCGCCGTCGATTGGCTGGCCGGAACCGTCGAGCACGCGGCCGAGGAGGTCCTCGGTCACGGGCATCTTGAGCGTCTCGCCGAGGAATCGAACGGACGCGTTCCTGTCGATACCGGTGGTGCCTTCGAACACCTGAATCGCGACGAGGCCCTCACTCGATTCGAGGACCTGTCCGCGCTTGGTTTCGCCTTGGGGCGTCTCGATTTCGACGATTTCGTCGTAACCGATCGGCTCGTCCACTTCGGCGAACACCAGCGGGCCGCTGATTTCGGTGATAGTCTGGTATTCCTTCATGGTCTCAGTACAGCTCGCGGAGTTGCTCGGTAATCTCTGCTTTCAGGTCCTCGATGAACGCATCCCAGTCTTCCTGGACGCCGATACGGTTCAGCTGCGGAGCCGCGTCGATGTCCTGAATCTCTTCGACGGGGACGCCGGCTTCGAGCGCCTTGAACGCCTCGTCGTTGAACGTGTGGATGGCCGTGAGGATACCGTACGTCTTCTCTGGCTCACAGAACGTGTCCGTCGGGTGGAACGCGTTCTGCTGGAGGTACGCCTCGCGGAGGTAGCGAGCGACTTCGAGCGTCAGCTGCTGGTCCGCTGGCAGGGCGTCCTTCCCGACGAGCTGAACGATTTCGCGGAGTTCAGCTTCTTCGTCGAGGACGTCGACGCCCCACTGCCGCTCTTCGGGCCAGTCGTCACGCACGTTCTCGACGAACCACGGGTCGAGCTGGTCCTGATAGAGCGAGTAGGACTCGTTCCAGTTGATAGCCGGGAAGTGACGACGCTCTGCGAGGTCAGCGTCGAGTGCCCAGAACGTCTTCACGATACGCAGGGTGTTCTGCGTAACCGGCTCAGAGAAGTCACCGCCGGGCGGCGACACTGCGCCGATGACGGAGACAGACCCCTCGTCACCGTTGATGGTGGTGAAGTAGCCGGCGCGCTCGTAGAACTCGGAGAGACGCGCGGCGAGGTACGCGGGGTACCCCTCTTCACCGGGCATCTCTTCGAGACGCGAGGAAATCTCGCGCATGGCCTCTGCCCACCGGGAGGTGGAGTCGGCCATCAGTGCGACGTCGTAGCCCATGTCGCGGTAGAACTCCGCGATGGTGATGCCGGTGTAGATGCAGGATTCACGGGCCGCCACGGGCATGTTGGACGTGTTCGCGATGAGGCACGTCCGTGCCATGAGCGGGTTGCCCGTCTTCGGGTCGTCGAGTTCCGGGAAGTCCTCGATAACCTCGGTCATCTCGTTACCGCGCTCACCACAGCCGACGTAGACGACGATGTCCGCGTCGGCCCACTTGGCGAGCTGGTGCTGGGTGACCGTCTTTCCGGACCCGAACGGACCCGGAATCGCGGCCGTCCCACCCTTCGCGATGGGGAACAGACCGTCGAGGATGCGCTGCCCGGAGATGAGCGGTTCACGCGGCGTCTTCTTCTCCGTCGAAGGACGCGCACTGCGAACCGGCCACTCCTGGTGCATCGTGACTTCTTCGCCGTTGTCGAGTTCGACGACCGTCTCGGTGACGGAGAACTCGCCTGCTTCGGCGGCGACGACTTCGCCACCGTCGAAGGACGGCGGGACCATGACCTTGTGTTCGATGGTCACGGTTTCGGGAACGGTACCCACGACGTCACCGGGGGCGACTTCGTCGCCTTCGGAGACGCTGGGTTCGAACTCCCACTTCTTCTCCATGTCGATACCGGGTGCGTCAACACCACGGTCGAGGAACGGCGAGCCCATCTTGGACTCGAGCACGTCCAGCGGGCGCTGGACACCGTCGTAGATGGCGTCCAGCATCCCGGGACCGAGGTCGACCGTCAGCGGTTCGCCCGTGTTCTCGACGGGTTCACCTGGGGCGACTCCCGAGGTTTCCTCGTACACCTGAATGGTCGTGAGGTCGCCCTCGATTTCGATGACCTCGCCCATCAGACCTTCGTCGCCGACGTAGACGACGTCGTTCATGCGGGCGTCAAGGTCACGGGCGGTCACGACCGGACCACTCACGCTTGCGATGAGACCGTCTTCGCGGACGGAATCTTGTGTTGCCTGACTCATGTTTGGTTATTCGTCCATCAGATCGATACCGATTGCTCTCTTGATCTGGTCGCGGAGGCCGCTCGCGCCACCAGAACCGCCGAGCGTAACGAGTGTTGGCTCGATACTCTGCTCGACCGACTGGCGGGCGTTACGCGAGAGGTAGTCGAGGTCTTCTTCGTGCATCACGATGATGCCCACGTCCTCGTCCTCGAGCGTTCGCATAACGGCCTCGTCGAGTTCTTCGTCCTTTGCTTCGTCCGGGACGTTCTCGAACTTGCGGACACCCGCAAGTCGGAATCCCGTCGTGAAGTCCGGACTGCCGATAACTGCGATTTCCTGGCTCATTGGATGACCAGCTCCTCCTGTATCTCTTCGGGGGGAAGCCCTGCTTCACGGCCGCGGGCAATCGCCCGAATGTTGTCCACCTCGCGCTCCTTCGCGAGGATGTACGAGATGACTGGCGTGACCGAAAGCGGGAACACGTAACCGAGTGTGTCCGCGTACTCCAAGAGCGCCGCGTCGAGGGCGCGCTCGAAGCCGATGAGGCTGTTTGCCTCTTCGAAGTCCGCCAGTGCATTCGAGAGGCGGTCACCGTACCGACTGTCGCGAATCTTCGAGACGAGTTCGTCCAGATTCGTCGCCAGCGACGCGAGCTCTGCCGCCCGGAACAGCGTGCCACCCTCGATGAAGTAATCGGTCGGGTCGAGGTCGGCACCGCTGCGGGCGATACGGAGCGCGTTGCGGGCGTTCCGGAAGTCAATCTCTGCTTCGAGGAATTCGCGGTACTGCTTCGTCTCTTCACCGACGACGAGTCCTTCGAGCAGTTGCTCGTAGAAGGCTCGGTCGACGGCGTTCTCCAGCGGAACGAGGACGCCAGTGTCTTCGTAATCGTCGTAGGCGGCCTCGAGACCATCTTCGAAAATCGTCCCCGACAGGAGCTCGACGGCTTCCTCGATTTCGCCTGCGTCGAGCAGTCGAGAGACGAGGCGGTCGTCGAACTCGCCGGCGCGGATGAGGTCGGATTCGACCTCGTCGCGTGCCGCATCGGAGTAGATACCGCGGATGATGGTCTTGACGTTCCACGCGTCGAACTTCCGGAGGTACCGCGCGATGAGGTCGTAGAGACGGCCGTCGGCCCAACTGAGGATGTCGTTGAACTGCTTCGCCATGTTGTGGTTCAGCCCGTACTCGATGAGGTCGACGCCCGAGTAACGGCTCCCGAGGGCGTTGATCTCACGTTCGTACTCCGACTCCTCCATGAATCGGGCGATTTCGGCCGGTCCCATACGGACCAGTTTGCGGTACTCTTCGTCTCCGAAGAGTGCACTGCGTCGCGCTCTCACCCGAGCGATAACGTATTCCGGATTTGAGCCGCCAGCAGTGCTCATTGGTCGTCGAACAGTCGCGCACTCACTTCCTTCAGGTTGTCCTCCCAGACTGTGTCGAGGACCGAATCGAAGGTGTTGTTCACCCGGACACGCGAATTCGTGCCTTCGACCACGACGCCACCGAGGCAGTCGCGCTCGCCGGACACTTCGTATCCATCGTAGTCGGCAAGGATATCTTCGAGCAGCTCGGCATCGTCAGCGCGGCCGTAGACGTGGACTTCGTCCTCGTCTTCGAACTCGACCGAGGCGGCGTCGAGGAGCGAGCGGGTGAGCTCCTCACGACGTTCGCCTTCGAGCGTGGCGAGTTCGTCTTCGACCTGAGCACGAACGCGCTGCAGAACGTCGCGGCGTGCGCCGAGACGGGACTGCTTCGCTTCGAGCTTCGCGCTGGAGAGCGCCTGTTCGCGCTCTCGCTCGAGTTGGTTTTCGACGGACTCCTCACGCTCTTCGACGAGCGCTTCGGCTTCCGCTTCGGCCTCGGAGCGAATCTCGTCTGCTCGTTCCTCGCCGGCCTCTTTGATTTCCTCCGCACGTGCGCGGGCTTCCTCTCGGATGTCCTCAACGACGTTGTCCAAACTCATGATGGGAAAGGAAGGGGTGGTTTAGACCAGGAAGACGACGACCAGCGCGAGAATGACGAGGGTCTCGGGAAGGACCGTAAGGATCAGTCCGTTAACGAAGAGGTCCTCGTCCTCAGCGATGGCGCCCATCGCAGCGGAACCGATACCACGCTCTGCGTAGCCAGCGCCGAAGGCGGCGAGGCCGACGGCCAGGGCCGCGGCGGCCGAGGGCTCGATTGCGGGAGAGGCAGCAGCTTCACTCTGCAGTGCAGTCATGAGGGGTTCAATTGCTTCAATCATTGTGTGTTCCTAAGTACCGGATTGTCGTCTCCGAACGTTCGTATGTGTAGCAAGGCGTCTCATAAAGGTTCCCAAAACAATCCACAGAATCACGGGATTTGGACGGTGTAGCGAGGGACTCGCACGGAGTGCGGCGGCTCTCGAAGCGGGTCTAAAGAAGTGTCACCGGTGAAGAGTTGTTAGTCTTCGGTGGTGAACTCGCGTTCGTAGCCGAACGGTTCGTACTCGCGGCCGCCGCCCTCGAAGAACTTGCCGAAGAACTCGACGTACTCGAGACGCACGGCCTGCAGGCCGGCGCTCGTGACACCGAGTGCGAGGACGAGTGCGTGGCCGAGCACGAGGACGAGGAGGCCACCGACCAGCCCTGCTGCACCGGAGTGCATCAGACCGGGGAACAAGATGACTGCTCCTTCGTAGTGCTCGAGAGCGTACTCCGGCCCGTAGTTGAGCAAGAAGTGGAACTCGCCGTGGTGTTCGTACGCCCCGAAGAACAGCAGGTTGACTGCGAACGCCATTCCGGCCTTCGCCAGCAACACTGCGGCGATACGGGTGTACGACAGAACGTTCGAGAGGACGCTGATGAACTCGACCAGTTCTGCGGGTTCGACCATCGCGAGGAACGCGAGACCGAGGAAGAACGCTCCGAGACCAGCCCATCCAACGATAGCCGGGAAGCCAGTGAAGCCGAGCGGGATGACGCCGTCACTGGCGAAGGTCGTGAACAGGAACTCCGGCGGGATGTCGCCGAGCGCGGGGCTCCAAATCCAGATCCAAAGCCCGTTGAGCATCAGAATCCACGAACCGGCTTCGAGGACTGCCTCCTTGACGTCGTGGAGCTGCATCTTGTCGTAGAAGTCGAAGATGTACCCCACGTTGAGGTGCAGGATACCGACGACGACGCTCACAGTGAGCCAACCGAGGGCCCACTCGGCGGTTGCCGGCGACAGGCCTTTCTCTATCGGCGCGTGTTCGAGACCGACCACACCGACCCAGAAGTACTCGGTGATGAGGTGCAGGCCGAAGATTTCGCCGTAGAGGATACCGAAGAGCGTCGTGAACGCACCGGCCGCGATGGTGACGCCGCCCATGCTCTTGAACGCGTTACTCTCGAAGTTCGAGTACAGGTAGTAGCCGATTGCGCTGTACAGGAGCCCGTACCCGAAGTCACCGATCATGAACCCGAAGAACGCCGGGAACGTCAGGAACAGGATGACGGTCGGGTCGAGTTCGTAGTAGTTCGGTCGGTTGACTGCCTGGACGAGCAGTTCGAACGGCTTGACCGGGCCGCTGTTGTCCTGGACGACCGGTGGTTCGTCGTTGGACATCGTGACCACTCCACCGTCCGTCGCGGCGGGCGTCCCACCGCTCTCTGTAACGTCTTCGGTCGCGTGGTCGTGCCCGTCGTGGGAGAACTCGGCGCGTTCGATTTCCTCGATGTCGACGCTCGCACCGACGGCGTTCTTGAGTTCGCTGGCGAACTCGTTGTACTGGTCGGTCGGAATCCAGCCTTCCGCGACGAACGCGTTCTCCGTCGTCGCAAACGAAAGCGGTGCTTCCGTCTTCTGGACGTCGATGGCGAGGCGTTCTTCGGCCGCGAGAAGGAATTCGCCTTCTTCGACCTTCAGGTCGTGAAGCTCGGACTCGACGGTGTCGAGTTTGGATTCGACTTCGCGCTTTTCCTGTTGGAGGTCACGGACGTAGTCTTCGGGACCGCCTTCCGCGTCCGGAATCTCGTACGTCGTGAAGTCCGACCCGACGAGCGCGTCCACCAGCGCCGTCTCGGAGGCGTTCTCCGTGGGACGAGCGAAGATGGCGTGCGTGCGCTGCCCCGAGAATATCTCGTAGGTGTCGACTTCGGGAGCATCGACGACGGCGCGCTCGACCGGTTCGAGTTTGCCCTGCCCGACGACGACCTGCAGCGACTCGTACCCCGAGAGAAGGTCGAGGTCGATGCCGAGGTCGACGAAAGGTTCCATCGCGTCGATTTCGTCGTCGATTGTGTTCTGTTTGTTCTTCAGTTCGGACCGGCGGTCGTCCAGTTCGTTGACCTCCGACCGAATCTCTTCGAGCGGTTCACCGAGCGCGTCGTCGGGGACGATGCGCTGGCGACCGGCGTCCGACTCGTCGACACCGAGGATGCTCTTGAGCGAGCGGACGGTGACGAGTTTGTCGGAGGCGCTCTCCGCGCCTTCGATGGGTGACCCGGTATCGAACCCGAACTCCTCCTGCCACGAACCGTCGTATTCGGTGACGTGGAGCAGTCGAAGGTCGTGGACAGCCTCGATGACCTCGGACATGACGCCCTTGGAACCGGTCACCGAGACTTTGCTCATCTGCTCAGGTCTGAGCATCAACCGCCTCCTCGAACTTGCCGACGGCGAATTCCACCGCGTCGTCGATGCGGGCTTCCGCCTCGGCAATCAGTTCTTCACGGACTTCTTCGCCCTCCTCGAGGATGCGTTCCCGCTCGGCCTCGATCTCCTTGCGCCCTTCCTGCAGACGCTCCGATTCGAGTTCGTTCGCCTCTTCTTCGGCCTCGGAGCGAATCTCGTCGGCCTCGCGGCGCGCCTCCGCGACGAGTTCCTCACGTTTGGCCTCGGCCTCTTCGACAATGTCGTCGGCCTCTTGCTCGGCCGTTTTGATTCGTTCGAGAACCTCTTGTCTCGGCATACTCGTATCACAGGAACGTTGCACAAGCGCTGTATAAGGTGTTTGCGGAAAGTGGGCGAGAGGGTCTGGGAATCACCCCCACCTCAGACGGGGTGATGACGCCCGAACCGCGAGACGAATCCGCACCGTTATCATCAGTGAGTCCTAATTCCGGCGCAATGGGAGTCCTCGAAAATAAAGCGCGGGCCCGCCTGTTCTACAAGTACCTCTCGAAGGTGTACGACCAGGTGAACCCGTTCATCTGGAACGAGGAGATGCGCGACGAGGCGCTCGAGATGCTCGACATCCAACAGGGTGACCGCGTCCTCGACGTCGGGTGTGGGACCGGATTCGGGACCGAAGGACTGCTCCGCTACACCGACGACGTCCACGGATTAGACCAGAGTATCCACCAGATGCAGAAGGCGTGGGAGAAGTTCGGGAAGAACGACGAGGTCCGGTTCTACCGCGGCGACGCCGAACGACTCCCGTTCGCCGACGATTCGTTCGACGTCATCTGGTCGTCAGGGTCCATCGAGTACTGGCCGAACCCCGTCACTGCCCTCGAAGAGTTCCGCCGCGTCGTCAAACCCGGCAACAAAGTGCTCGTCGTCGGCCCGGACTATCCGAAGACGGGCGTCTTCCAGAAACTCGCCGACGCCATCATGCTGTTTTACGACGAGGAGGAAGCAGACCGGATGTTCGAGGACGCAGGCTTCGTCGACATCGAACACCACATCCTCCAGCGACAACCCGGCAGTCCGCGTGCTATTGTGACTATCGCGCGCGCACCGGCGAACGAGTAAACCGCTCCACCGACTGCGACGACCAATCGTTCCACCGACTGCGACGACCAATCGTTCCACCGACTGCGACGACCAATCGTTCCACCGACTGCGACGACCAATCGTTCCACCGACTGCGACGACCAATCGCTCCACCGACTGCGACGACCAATCGCTCCACCGACTGCGACGACTCTGGATTACCCGAACGACGGCGAACCGAACGGGTTGCGCCCGAATCGCTCTTGTCACGCACTGTCGACTGTTCGTCGGCACGTCTCACGATGCAACCGTCCGCAGAACTGCGAGCGGTGTCTCTCCGTCGTAGACCCGGACGACGACGTCGTCACCGGCGGTCAACGCCGGGTCGTTCGTATCCGCGACTTCGAAACTCGCTCGCTCACCGGCCGTCCACCTCGGGTCCGACGCCGCGTTGAACGGCCCCGTCGGACCGGGTCGAAATCCCCGTGCCGAGAAGAACGGGACCGGTGGTTGGTACGCGAGTGCGTCGCCCTCGACGGTGATTCGAACTCGAAGTGTCCGCACGTCGAGCGGTGCACCTCCGTCGTGGGTGAGTGTGACCGCCCCACCGGAGACAGAGACCGAGAGCATCGTCGGTCGAACCGGGTCGGGCGTCGACGCGGCGGTGTCGAGGACGGCGACACCGACGCCGGCAGCGAGGACGACGACCACACCGACGAGGAGGACACTCCCGACGAGAACTGTCGAACCGCGAGTCGCACGGTGAAAGGGGTGAGACATCGAGACGGAGTGGCCCCGTCATCGGATAAGAACGTTCGCACGTCACGGACGTGGTGGCGACCCATCCCGTTAGACGGTTCGACGTTCTTCGGTTAGGCCGCCGTTCCCGTTTCTGGCAGTTACTGCGGCGCAATCGTCGTCGTATTCGCGTCCGTCGTGTTCGTCGCCAGCGCCGGAATCGGAGTCGGGTCCGTCGTGAGCACGACGGCGGAGTTCCCTCTGATAACGGTGATGGTGTACGCATTCGACGGTGAGACGGTCCAAATCGTCCCGTCGGCCCCAGTTCGGCCGAGGAGCGTACTCTCCTGACTGGCCTCGACGCCGATGGTGACGTTCGCGTCGATTGGGTTACCGGTGGGGGACTCGTTCAGTTGGATGCGAAGCGGGCCCCCGGGGTAGGTTCGGTAGACCGTAAGTTCGAGTCCGTCTTTGATTTCGGTCGCCGGCGTGCCGTTCGAAATCGAGTCGAGCGGACGTGTTTGGGACTCTTTGAACACTTTGCGACTCCCGCTGTCGACGTAGGCGTACAGTTGCCCTCTGTCGTGGCTGATGCGGACGAGGTAACTGTTCCCGGCACCGACCACGTCGGCACCGTTCTGTGTGGCGCGACTCTCCCAGACTTCGGGGTATCTCTCTGCGACGGTGTCCAGTGCTTCCGTCGGTGTGACGCCACCTTCGTCTCTGTTCCGGAGGTCACTGCGGTAGACCTCTCGGATGTAGGAGTCTTCCGTGACGGTACTCAAGACGACGCCCGACTGATTGGTTCGGACGGAGAACCGGGTCGGTTCGGCCTTCCCCGAGAGGACGTCCGCGGCGTGGGCGCGAACAGGTCCGGTGAAGGTGTCGAGTTCGCGTTCGAGTGCCGCCAGACGGCCCGAATCGACCGAGAAGTCCGGCGTCTCGGCGGCGAGTTCGCGCAACACGACGCGGCGCGATTCGAGGTACCGAGCCTCGGCGTCGATACGAGCGAGTTCGACGAGGAACTCACGTGCCGAGAGAGTCCCGGCGTTGAACTGTGTAATCGTGGACTGTTGGGCGCTCTGGAGCGCGATGGCTCGTTGTTCGACGCGGTTTAGCTCACCGAGTATCATCTGACTCCGGAGGCTCACGTCGTCGACCGACTCGATTCGTTCGACGGACGCGTGCGTCTGAATACGCCCACCGGCCCTGAGACCGGCGAACGCGAGTGAGGGACCGAGGTCGACGTGCCCGGTGTCAACGCTCGACGAGACCAGTGACGACTCCTCGATATCGAGGACTCGGATGGTGTCGTTCGCCGGTGGCTGCGTTTGCGCAGACAGCTCCCCGGAGAGCGCAGTCGCGTCGCTCGCGACGGGGGCGGTGGTGGCCGCGCCGAGAATCGGTGAGGCCACCAAGAGTACGACGACGAAGAGCGGGAGGGCCTTCATCGCTGTAAGGGTACACGACACCGGTACTAAAATGACCCTCTTGTAGTCGAAGACAGTCCGACGGTGATGGCCGCGAGGGCGTTCAGTCGATGGAAAGCGTTTTCATCGCCGGACGAAACGGATTCACGTATGCGGAGTGCCGTCATCATCGTTGCTCTCCTCACTATCGTCGCCGGTGTCGCGCTGCCGGCCACGGCGACTAGCCCGTCCGTGGCCAGTCTCGACGACGGTAAGACGCAGACGGCGCTCGACACACCGACTGCCGCCCAACAGTCCACCCTCGAACGTTCACCGCAGACGGATATCTTCATCGAACTCCACAGTGACCGGTCTGCAGACTGGCGAATCGAGATGCGGTACGAACTCGAAACCGAAAACGAGACTGCTGGATTCGAAGAGTTCGCACAGGAGTACGAAGCAGGAACCGCGGACGTCGGCCTGGATGCGGACCTCTTCGAACGAGTCAGCGAGACGGCCGAAGAACAGACGGGACGCTCGATGGCCATCGAGAACGTCACCGCGACGGCGAACATAGAAAACGACACTGGCATCGTCGTGCTGGCGTTCACGTGGACGAACTTCCTCGAACAGACCGACGACGGATTGCGTCTCGGTGACGCCTTCTCGTCAGGGACCGACGCGACGTGGCTCACGTCGCTTCAGTCGAACCAGAACCTCACGATTCAGACGCCACCGGGACACGCGGTCAGTAGTACGAGCCTCCCGCTCGAGAACAACGCCGTCGTCATCGAGGGGCCGCGCACCTTCGAATCGACCGAGCAGTTGACCGTGAGTTACGTCTCGACTGGCGGCCAACCGCCCGAGTGGCCGTGGGACCTCATCATCGGTGGCATCGTTGCCGTCGCCGTCGTGCTCGGTGGAACCGTCGTCTACCTCCGGCGGCGGCCGACGGACGCCGGTGCGCCATCCGGGCAGGGCACTGCTCCGACCCCTGACCGCGAGCCGCCGACTCCCGAGACGACGTCCGAATCGGAGGGCTCCGGCGAGGAGAGACCACCGACCGAACCCGACGACGATGGCGTCGACGTGGACCTCCTGTCGGACGAAGAGCGCGTCGAACTGCTCTTAGAGCAGAAGGGTGGCCGGATGAAGCAGGCGAACATCGTCAAAGAGACCGGGTGGTCCGACGCGAAGGTCTCACAACTCCTCTCGTCGATGGCCGACAACGGCCGCGTCGAAAAACTCCGACTCGGACGGGAGAACCTCATCTCGCTCCCGGACGAAGAGGAGCGCGAAGAGTAGTCAACCGACCGACTAGTACCTGTCGGGAATGGGTCGAAAACGTTTATTCGCCCCCATTCAATAGTAAACGTTGATGAAAGTTCTTGTAACCGTCAAAGAAGTCGCCGAAGTGGAGGAGGACTTCGAACTCGACGGCCTACACGTCGCAGAGCAGTACCTCGAGTACGACCTCAACGAGTGGGACGAGTACGCCGTCGAAGAGGCCGTCCAGATAGCCGAGGAGAACGACGACGTCGAAGTCGTCAGCGTGACTATCGGCCCCGAGCGCTCCGAAGAGACCATCCGCATGGCGCTCGCGAAGGGTGTCGACCGTGCCATCCGCGTGTGGGACGACGCGCTCGAAGACGTCGACCTTCTCGACGTCGGCGCGAAGACGCGACTCCTCTCGGCAGTCGTCGAAGAAGAAGACCCGGACATCGTCCTGACGGGCGTGCAGGCCAACGACGATAGTTTCGGTGCGACCGGTGTCTCGCTCGCGTCCGCCATCGACTTCGGGTGGGCCGCAGTCGTCAACGCACTCGACCTGGACGTCGAGGGTGGCGTCGCCAACGTCCACCGCGAACTCGAAGGTGGCGTCGAAGAGCTCACCGAAGTCGACCTGCCAGCGGTCCTCTCTATCCAGACCGGTATCAACGAACCACGCTACGCGAGCCTGCGCGGCATCCGGCAGGCCCAGTCGAAGGAAATCAAGCCGCTGGCGCTCTCGGACCTCGGCCTCGACGCCTCGGCAGTCGACTCCGAACTCGTCCTGACGGACATGTACGAACCGGAGACGGAGTCCGACGCCGTCTACTTCGAAGGTGAGGCCGGGGAGCAAGCCGCGGAACTTGCTGCTGTCCTCCGTGACGCGGGGGTGGGTGCCCAATGAGCGACGTTCTCGCTGTTGCCGAGCACCGCCGCGGAAACCTCCGTGACGTGTCGTTCGAACTCGTCACTGCCGGTGCCGAACTCGCTGGAGACGGTGACCTGCACCTCGCAATCATCGGCGGCGACGTCGATGCGTTCGCCGAGGAACTCTCGCTCGACGGCGTCGACGCCATCCACACCATCGCAGAGGGTGACGAGTTCAACCACGACGTCTACGTGCAGGCCGTCACCGCACTCTACGAGGAACTCGGGCCGGACTACGTCCTCATGGGCAACACGGTCAACGGCCTCGACTACGCGCCTGCCGTCGCGGAAGGCCTCGGCATCCCGCTCGTAACCGACGCAATCGGCCTCGAAAACGATGGCAGCCTCGTGGTCACGCGCGAGATGTACGCCTCGAAGGTCGAATCTACCGTCGAAGTCGACGCCGACAACGCCGCAGTCACCATCCGCTCCGCCGAGTGGGAACCCACCGAAGCAGCGGGCGAACCCGCCATCGAAGCGTTCGACTTCGAACTCGACGAGTCGCGCGTCCGCTCGCGCGTGGCAGGATTCGAAGAGGTCGGCGGCGGCGACGTCGACATCACGGACGCCGACGTGCTCGTCTCCGTGGGCCGCGGTATCGAAGAAGAAGAGAACCTCGAACTCGTCCAGAACCTCGCGGACGCGCTCGGCGCGACGCTCTCTTCGTCCCGCCCCATCGTCGACAACGGCTGGCTCCCGAAGGACCGGCAGGTCGGCCAGTCCGGGAAAGTCGTGACGCCGAAGTTCTACATCGCAGTCGGTATCTCCGGCGCAGTGCAGCACGTCGCCGGGATGAAAGGTGCCGAGAACATCGTCGCCATCAACACCGACCCCGACGCGCCTATCTTCGACATCGCCGACTACGGTATCGTCGGTGACCTCTTCGACGTGGTTCCTGAGCTTATCGAACAGTTCGAGTAGGTTCCACCCTACCCATGTTTTTGGTCCAGATTTTTGCGAGGGGAGCGCCAGCGAGCCTCGGAAAAAGGTGGTCGCACGTGGTTCCTGAGCTCATCGAGCAGTTCGAGTAGAACCACGTTCACGACCATCGCTTTTGGGGGTGTATTTACGAGTGTCACCGTCCCGACCCCACTGTTCCGATAGCGTCGCTTTCTGTCGGTCAGAAATTGACGGCTAGGGTGTCCGGGTCGCACAGTTTCGACAAATCCGGTACGTACTTCCCTACCCAACCCTACGAACCGACAATGGAATACCTGGAGCGCCGGGTCACGATGGTAAACGACCGCCTCGAGGAGGTCGTCTCGACGGTCGAACCGTCGGAACTCGCCGACCAACTCGACCACGTCGCTCTGGCGGGCGGCAAGCGCGTGCGTCCCGCCGTGACAATCCTCGCTTGCGAGGCCGTTGGAGGCGCACCCGAAGATGCAGTCGATTTCGCCGTCGGCGTCGAACTCGTCCACAACGCCTCACTCGTCATCGACGACATCATCGACCGGTCAGATATCCGTCGCGGGACGCCGAGCGCGTGGGCCGAATTCGGGTACGGCCCGGCAATCATCGCATCGGACGGACTCCTCGGAGAGGCGTTCGCCCTGTTGTCGCCCAGCGACCGAGCGACTCGCATCGTCGCCGAGTCCATGGTCGAACTCGGTGAGGGCGAGGCGACGGAACTCGTCGCCATCCCGTCGAACGAAGCAGAGTATATGGAACTCGCACGCCGAAAGACGGGGGCGCTCTTCCGCGCCGCCGCCGAGTTAGGCGCTGTCGCCGCCGGCGGTGACGCCCACGTCGTCGAAGCGTTCGGTGACTACGCAGAACGCGTCGGCGTCGCCTTCCAGATTCGCGACGACGTCCTCGACGCCACCGCAGACGCAGACAAACTCGGCAAACCGACCGGACAGGACGCCGAGATGGGTCGCCCGTCGCTCGTGCAGGTGACCGACCTCACGCCCGAAGCGGCCAACCAGCGCGCCCGTAAACAGGCCGACGACGCGCTCAGCGCGCTCGAATCCTCCGGTGTCGAAGACTCAGAGTCGTTGCAGTATCTCCGCGACTTGGCGCAGTTCGTCGTGGTTCGCGAGAGCTGAACGGACGACGTCTCACAGTCGAACCGCCAATCTGCGCGCCGTCCCTGAAGCATCCCGAGGGGTTTACGGGACGATTTTGTAGTGAAGTTCGACGATGCCAGTCTCGTAGGTAGTCGTCTCGAGGTGCTGTAATTCGTTCGTTTCGCCGTCTGCACTGAAGAGCGGGATTCCGCTCCCGAGAAGGACGGGAACGACCGAGAGTCGGATGTCGTCGACGCGGTGTTCTCGTAAGAACTCGCGTGCGAGTTGTGCGCCACCGACCAACCAGATGTGTTCGTACTCTCCTTCGAGTTCCGTCGCCACGGACTCGACTCCCCCGTCGACCAACTCGACGGCGTCAGTGGCCAGTGGCAGTTCCCTGTGGGTGAAGACGAACGTCGGTCTGTCCCCGTATGGCCACGCACCGAACGAGCGTACCTGTTCGTACGTCGTCGCACCCATGACGAGACAGTCGACAGTATCGAAAAAGCGCTCGTAAGCACCGGCGACGTCGTCGTTTTCTGCGTCGTTCTCGAACTCGTCTAACCACTCGACTCCCCCGTCGGCGTCGGCGATGAACCCGTCTACGCTCGTCGCGACGTAGAGGGTGGTACGGGAAGCACTCATAGGACTACTTGCCGCCGGATGGGCTAATACGACACGGCGAGCACCGGGGGTCAGGCCGGTTGTTCACCGTCGCCCGTCGTCGGATACCGTGACTCTGCCACCGCGAAGGTGAGCGTGCTCAACACGCCGAGGAGCGTGCCGACGGTGAGCGCGACGGCGAGGCCGGGCAGGTCGAACGTCTGGATGCCGGCGGCCCCCGTGGGGAGGAAGAACCCGGAGAGCGCGTAGAGTACGATGGCGATGGCGGCCACGTAGAACGGCGCGTTGAGATAGCGCCACTTGAACCGGTCGTGGAGGTACTCGTCGGTCACCTGTCCGAGACTGCTCGTGATGCCGGCGGCGGCGAACCACTCGACTGCACCGTGGACGAGGGCCGCGAGGACGAGACCCGCAGGTGGGTCGCCCCCGACGGCGTCCGAGACGGCCTGGACGAGTTCGATACCGCGGACCCCGCCGACGACGAGGAGTGCCGCCGCGGCGACGTACGTGATGATGGTGACGCGGCCGGTGTAGAGGACGTTCCGGGCGCGGTTCGCCGCCTCGTCGACGGCGGTTTCGAGGCCGAGGCCACGGAACAGCGTATAGAGGCCGAGCAGTGCCGAGATGAGGCCGAGCACCACGGCCCCGGGGACGTCGAAGAAACTCGCGATGGTGACGAAGGGGTAGATGAGAAGCAAGATACCCAGTGGAACGAGGATAGTCCCACGCGTCTCGGGGTCCGCGAGCACCTGCTTCATCGTGTAGTACATCGATTCGAGGTTCTGCGCCTGTCGGACGACGACACGGCGGACCCCGTCGATAGGGACGCGAGAGCGGATGACTGGGAGGACGGACTCGTCTTGTGCACCGTCGGAGATGACGATGGCGTGAATCGCCTCACCGGTCGAGATGCTGGCGAGGACGGTGTCGATTTCCTCACCGATAGCCCGGTTGGCCTTCACGTCGCTGCCTTCGACGCCGGTGACGGCAGCGACTTCGACTTCTTCGTCTTCTTCTTCGAGGAGTTGGTCGTGGACGCGAATTCCCTGAAAGAGAACGTTCACGTCAGAGTCCTCTGGGTCGGCCGTAGCGAGTGCTACTGCCGCGTCCTCGACTTTCTGTCGGCCGACGACGGGTGTCTTGAGCCCCGTCTTTCGTCCAAGGTCGTCGTCGAGGTCGACACAGAGGACCAAGAGCATCGTTCGTCCCTATGCCGTGGGGATATATCTGCTTTCGGGGGCGCAGTCGCTGCATCGTCTTCGGAACCGGGGGTGTACCGCCCCCGGACGTCCGCCGTCCGGTCAGGTCGAACGTGCTTTGTCGCCGACCGTGTCGAACAGAATCTCGAACCGGGCACCACCAGTGTCGCTTTCGGCGGCACGAATCAACCACCCGTGTGTGTGGACGATTTTTCGGACGATGTCGAGTCCGAGTCCGTTCTCCTCACCCGACTTCGTCGAGACGCCGGCGTCGAAGAGCGTGTCACGAACCGACGGGTCGATACCCGTTCCGTCGTCTTCGACGAAGAATCCGCGACCGGACGGGAGCGTCCCGACACGAATCGAGAACGTCGAACCATGCTCGACGGCATCGTCGGACGAAGTCCGACTGCTCGTGGAACCACGTTCCACGGCATCACCAGCCGAAGGCTGGTTGCTCGTCGAACCGTGTTCGACGGCGTTCCGAAAGAGATTCTCGAAGAGGCGTTTCATCTGACTCTGGTCGGCCTGTACGACCGGCAAGTCACCGAGTTCTAACCGGGCACAGGAGACGTCGGTTCCACAGAGGTCCCACGCAGACACCACCGACTCGGCTAAATCGACCTCCGAGAGGTCGGCGATTGCCCGTTCGTCGCACGTCAACGAGAGCACGTCTTCGATGATTTCCGTGATTCGATGCTGTGCACGGTCGACGTGAGCGAGGTGTGATAGCTCACCGGTTTCCTGTGCGAGCGCGAGTCGGCCCTGTGCGACCGCCAGTGGCCCCCGAATGTCGTGTGAGAGGACGCGAGCGAACGCTTCGAGACGGGTGTTCTGCTGCGCGAGTTTCTGTTCGCGACTGACACGCTCTGTGAGGTCGGTCATCACGCCCAAGACGTTCGTAATCCGCCCGTCTTCGTCGTACAGTGGAACTGCACGCGCGGTGGCCCAGCGGACGACGTCGCTCCCCTCGGGAGTAAACCGGAATTCGAACTCGTATCGCTCGTCGACAGCGTCGTTCGCGATGTCGTCGAATATCTCTTCGACCTTCTGTCTGAGTCGCGGTCTGTCGTCGACGTGAACCAAGTCGAGAAACGACATCGCGTCCTCGTAGAGCGTCACCCGTGGCCGGCCCCACATCTCTTTGAACGCGTCGTTGATGTAGACGATGTCGAACGCGTCCGGTTCCGACAGAAAGACCATATCCGGCAGCGACGCGATGACCTGTCGCGTGATGCGTTCGGACCGTCGCATCTCTCGTTCGGAGGCGATACGAGCGGTGACGTCGATTGCCGCGCCGACGTTGGCCGTCTCGTCGCCGAGTGAGACGCGCCGACTGGTGATTTCGAGCGCAATCGGCCGTCCGTGTCCGTCGAGCACGTCGACGGTGTACCTCGTCGATTCGATGCTTCCGTAGCTCTTCGGAGAGACTCGTTCTTCGACGATGTGGCGGTCGTGTTCCGCGACGAACTCGACGATTGGGCGGCCAATCACGTCGGATGCATCGTAGCCGAGCAGTTCGAGGAGGTAGTCGTTCGCGTATTGGATACGCCCGTTTCGGACGACGTACAGGCCGACGTGTGACTCTTCGACGATAGTCTCGTACCACACTCGAATCCGGTCGAGTGCCTGTGACGTTCGGGTTGCCGAGACTGCGTCCGTGACTCGGTTCGCCAGTGCTTCGAACGTCTCCGAAGACGAATCTTTTCGCAGATAGTCGGTCACACCGGCGGTGATGGCGTCGCTGGCGACACCTTCCGACCCGTGCCGAGTAAACAGGATAAACGGGAGGTCAGGGTGAGCGTCCCGGACCGTACGGAGGAATTCGAGGCCGTCCGTCCCCTCGAACGCGTACTCCGAGACGATGCAGTCGACTGGAGACGAGTCCAGTTGGTCGGCCCCTGCGTCTGGCGTCCCAACCAGTTCCGTCTCGATATTCTCGTGGGAGTCGAGGGCGTCCGCAGTCGACGCCGCGTACTCGTGCTCCCCATCGACGAGAAGGACGTGGATGGGACCGTCGAAGTCGAAGACGTCCCCAACGTTCATGACATAAATTCAGTCTGGCTGATAATAACCGTGACGCCGTATTCCAGACCATCGAACGTGGAGGTTCTCCCCGTGCGTCGGTCGAAGTCGGACGCCTTTTGACGATGCACCAAGTATACGCTTCCAATTGAATGATTTCGAAGGGTTGCGAACAGTGCGCCATGGGTGGGAAGATGGTGCTTTTCGTCTACGGATACTGTGACCAGCGCGATTGTTTCTACTGCCCACTCGGTGAGAACCGAAAGAACGTGACCGACGTGTACGCCAACGAGCGTCTCGTCGAGTCCGACGACGACGTCGTCGAGGAAGCAAAGCGCATGGACGCACTCGGGTCGTCGATTACCGGTGGCGAACCGCAGGAAGCACTCGATAAAACCTGCCACTACATCTCGCTCCTCAAAGAGGAGTTCGGCGAGGACCACCACATCCACCTCTACACCGGTATCACCGGCGGGCGCGAGAACATGCGCCGACTCGCCGAGGCCGGACTCGACGAGATTCGCTTCCACCCGCCACTCGAACTGTGGGGCGACATGCACGGCACGGAGTGGGAGGACATCCTCTACATCGCCCGTGAAGAGGGTCTCACGCCGGCGTTCGAGATTCCGGGTATCCGCGCCGAACCCGAGTTCCTCGAATTCCTCGACGAGGGTGCCGCAGAGTTCTGTAACATCAACGAGTTCGAGATGTCCGACGGCAACTACCGCCGGATGCAAGAGAAAGGCTACGAACTCCAGGACGGCCACATGTCGGCCGTCGACGGGTCGAAGCAAGCCATCCTCGACGAGATGGGTGACCACGAGCGCGTCTACTTCTGTACCTCCGTCTTCAAAGACGCCGCCCAGCACCGAAACCGCCTGAAGCGGATGGCCCAGAACCTCAGTCGCCCGTTCGACGAAGTAACCGACGACGGGACGCTCATCTACGGGAAGACCTACACACCGGCCGAGCGATTCATCGAACTCGGCGTCCCCGACGAGTTCTACAGCGTCAAATCGAACCACGTCGAAGTCGCGTGGTGGTTGCTCGAAGAGATGATAGAAGAAGGCGACATCGAAGACGGCGAAATCGTCGAGCAGTATCCGACCTACGACGCGACTGTCGTCGAACGGACGCCGCTGGCGTAGGCGAACTGAGACCTGGCTCTATTGAAATCGTCAATCTCTGACATTTTGACGAGGCCGTGCTGAATAGCGGGCGCGTATTCAACAGCGATTCCGATTACCTGCACGATACGAACACGAGAAGTGCCGTCGAAGTGGGGCACACTCCCGGTCGTACCTATCGCTACTCTTCGGATGTGGCCGTCGTGTAGGTCTTGGAGACGACCGTAATGGGTCGGTTCGTATGCCGGCCCACAGATTTCGAAACATTTCCTGTCAGTAAATCGTCGAGTAAGCTATGCATGCCACCACCCAACACGATGAGGTCAGCATCGAGTTTGTTAGCGAGTGCAACGATTCCTTTGGTCGGTGGGAACGGTTCGTCAACGTCCATTATCTGCACGGAGACGCCGTGTGTGTCGAGATAGTCGCGGACGTGGACTACAGTCCCGATTCGTTGGGCGCTCCGTGATTGTCTCGAAGTGTTCAGTTCTCCACCGTGAAGGACGTGGGTCAACGTCGCAGTCACAGTCGTCGGTGCGTTCGGAAGCGACGCGACAAAAAGAGCCTGTGCTTGCGCGCTTGCTTCGTTGTCGCTTACAGGGACGAGGACGCGGTACGGCGTGTTAGTCGAAGGTGCTGTTGACATGAGGTACAACCAGTGAGTAATGAGTGACCACCGTCGAGGGCAGACGTGTCAACCAGAATCGATTGAACGCCTTTCTCAATACTTACATCTCTCACGTCGTCTGGTGGATTAACCCTATGTACTGAATATCTCGAAATTGGCAGATAGAGACCCCACTGTACATGTCGCCCCACCATCAAACGCTGAGGATTTCGACAGAGCCAGAGAACCGACCGTCTCTCGTTACCTCTCTTGCGCACGCGTGAGCGCGACGAACAGACTCGGCGCGAGGACGAGTGCGACTGCCGTCGTCGTCGCGCCGAGTGGGAGACGCATCGCGAGGCCGAACCACGCGACTGCACTGCCGGCAACCACACCCGCGACGATGCCGAGACGTCGCTGGCGGTGGGTCGGTCGGAAGCCACGTGCGTTCGCGTAGAGCGCCCCCGAGAGAGCGACGACGAGGCCGAGGACGGCACTGAGTGACCCGACGAGTGGTGCGGCCCCGAGGAAGAGTGCTCCGATGGCGGCACAGACGGCGAGCGTCTGCGACGGTGAAAGCGGGTTCACGTCGGCACCGAAGTGTGTTGCGTAGGCGGCCGGTGGCAGCACGACCAGTGTGCCAGCCAAGAGGCCCGGAACGATGCCGACAGAGGGGCGTTCGAGGAGGGCGGCAGCGAGCGTCAGGACGCCGAGGGCGACGCCGACACCGAGGACGTACGTCGGCGGGAGCGCGTCCGTCGGGTCCTCGGACCGGACGACACCGAACGCCGCGAACGGATAGCACGCGACGACACCGAACAGGAGTGGTCGAAACAGCGTGCCGGTGAGGACGGCGGCAGAGACAGTCGCGGAGAGTCCGAGAAAGACGCCGATGAGGAGTGCGAACTCGGGGACGCGTTCGGCCATGTCGCGGAGTTCGGGCGAGTGGCGGAAAGGGTTTCGGCGGTGGAGCGCTACCCGGAAGCGTTTAGAGTCACCCTAGTGTAATTCCGCCCATGTCAGACTGTCCACTCGCGGACGAGTGCCCCAGTTTCTCAGAACGAATCGCGGGGATGGGGTGTCAGTATTACGGGGACCGCGGCGGTGCGGAATGGTGTGACCACTACGACCGTCCCATCAGCGAACTGAAACAACAACCCGTCAAACCGGGCGAAGAAGTCGTCGTCACAGTCGAGGACATCCACGAGAGTGGTGCCGGCGTTGGACGAACCGAAGACGGATTCATCGTCTTCGTCGACGGCCTGCTTCCCGATGCGCGAGCAATCGTCCGCATCGACCAGGTGAAGGGGAGTCACGCTCGGGCGAAGAAAGTCGTCGAGCGACTTCCACTCGACCCGGAAGAAGCAGAGGCGGACGCAGAGACCGAAACCGAGACTGGAACCGACGAACCGGACCGCTCGTCGAAGAAGAAAAAGCGAAGCGGACCCAAGCGACCCGAAGCACTCGGAAGTCGAGACAATTTCTGGGGCGAGTGACGACAGCACGTCGTCGCGTTCCAGTGGACAGTCAGCCTGCTGTATCTTTTTTCCACCCCGGTTGCATAGTTCGAGTATGAGCGACGCCGGACGCGACGACGAGGCGGTGCCCGATGTAGACGAACTGCTCGATACGGCGGGGTTCGACCCCGAGCGGAGCGTGCTGACTCGTCGACAGGCGGAGGTACTGGCACTCCGCGAACAGGACGTCCGCCAATCGACCATCGCCGACTATCTCGGTACCTCCCGTGCGAACGTCTCCAGTGTCGAAGCGAGTGCTCGTGCGAACGTCGAAAAGGCACGCGAGACGGTCACGTTCGTCGATGCACTCACCGCCCCGGTTCGCATCGAAGTCCCCGTCGGGAGTGACCTCTACGACGTCCCGAAGCAGGTCTACGACGCCTGTGACGAAGCGGGCGTAAAGGTGAATCAGACGGCACCGGACCTGATGAAAATCGTCTCCGACGCCGCCGGCGAGGCGGTGAAAGGCCGCGAAATCAAAGAACCGCTCTTCGTCGGCGTCACCAGCGGCGGGCGTGTTCGCGTCCGCCGGCACGTCGACAGTTCCTGACTACGAGTCGGCGACACGTGGCGAAACCGACCGACTGCACGCCCCTACGTTTTTGCTTACCGGGGGCGACACGTCGCATATGGACCTCGGAATCGACGGAGATACGGCGATTGTAACCGCGAGTTCGGCAGGCCTCGGGCGAGCGAGTGCCGAAGCACTCGCCGACGAAGGGGCGAACGTCGTCATCTGCGGACGGGACGCGGACCGTCTCGCCGAGACGGAAGCGGGACTGAGTGACCTCTCCGGCGACGTAATCGGCGTCGAGACTGACATCACGAGCAAGAAAGAGATAGAGACCCTCGTGGAGGCGGCAGTCGAGGAGTTCGGTGGCGTCGACCACGTCGTCACCTCCGCCGGTGGCGTCCCGCCGGGTGGGTTCACCGACCTGACGGAAAAAGAGTGGTACGGCGCGTTCGACATGCTCGTGATGAGCGCCGTCTGGACGGTGCAAGCGGCCCGTCCGCACCTCGAAGCGAGCGACGCCGGAACCATCACCTGCATCACCTCCACGACGGTCAGAGAAGTCGTCGACGACCTGATTCTCTCGAACGCGGTTCGACGTGGCGTCATCGGCCTCGTGAAGTCGCTCTCGCGGGAACTCGCGCCGGGTATTCGGGTGAACGCCGTCTTGCCGGGCGCACACGAGACGGGTCGTATCGAAGAACTGGTCGAAGCGGCCGTCGAACGTGGTGACCACGACACCTACGAGGAGGGCCTCGCCGCCTGGTCTGACAACATCCCGCTGAACCGTGTCGGCGACCCACGAGAACTCGGTGACGTCGTCGCCTTCCTCGCCAGCGACCGGGCGAGTTTCGTCAACGGTGCCTGCGTGCCGGTCGATGGCGGGCGTCTGCGGAGCGCCTGAATTCGGCTGTTCGGTCGGTTAGAACCGCCCTTCGTCTTTCAACACCGCGACTACCTCGCGGACGCGTTGTGCCTCGGCTTTCGGCACGACGAGCACCTCGTCGTCCCACGAGACCACCGCGAGGTCGGAGACACCGACGAGCGAGACGTTCGCACCGTCGGTGGCGACGACGTTGTCTCCGGCATCGACGAACGTCGGGTCGCCGCCGAGTGAGACGTTGCCATCGTCGTCGGCGTCGAGGATGCGTTCGAGTGCGTCCCACGACCCCAAGTCGTCCCACTCGAAGTCGACGGGGACGACTGCCGCGTCGGTTGCGCGTTCCATGACCGCGTAGTCGATACTGATGGCGTCGACTGCCTCGAATCCGGCCTCCGAGTCGCCGGCGTCGAGTGCATCGACCAGCGGTTCGAGCGGCGAGTCGCGGGCGGCCGAAAAGAGCGCCTCGGGCGTCCACGCGAACATCCCGGCGTTCCAGAGATAGCCCGCTTCGACGTACTGCGTCGCAGTTTCCGCGTCGGGTTTCTCGTGGAACGCGACGAGTTCGCGATACGCTCCGTGTTCTGTGCCGGGTTCGATATATCCATAGCCGGTGTCCGGACGCGCGGGGTCGATACCGAACGCGACGAGCGAACCGGTGTCGGCGGCGACGCGAGCACCGCGAGTGATAGCCGCCGAAAAGCCGTCGCCGACGTGGTGGTCGCTCGGGAGCACGACGACGACTGGGTCGTCGTACAGGTCTGCGATACGGTGGGTCGCGTAGACGAGTGCCGGACCGGTGTCTTTCGCCGCCGGTTCGACGACGACGTCGGCGTCGGGGGCGTGGTCGGCAATCTGGTCTGCGAACGCCGGGCGCGTCGAGACGACGACGTGGTCGGCGAAGTCAGCGCGGGAGACTGTCGCCGAGAGAAGCGACTGGTCGCCGTCGAACGAGAGGAACTGCTTGGGACGGGTACTCCTGCTGGCGGGGAAGAGACGTGTGCCGGTGCCACCGGCGAGGACGAGTGCGACGATTGGGCGGTCCATACCGCCGGGTCACACTGCAGACTCAAAATTCACGCCGTCTCGGCGGTCACCACGTCTGAGAAATCACATCGGACCGACGGTCACCACGTCTCGACGATACCTTCGCGGATATCTTCGACACAGCCCTGACAGTCGGGGTGGTCCGGGTCGAAACAGGCGGGCCGGCCCTTCGCGTCGATAGCCACGGCGCGGCGTTCGGCGTGGCGACGACAGACGATTTTCGCCCGCCCCTCGGCGTCTCGGGGGAGCGAATCGAGCGCGTCCGGCGACGCGTTGCCGTCTCGGTACGCGCGTTTGACCTCCTCGTAGCGCCTCCCTGCGGTGCGTGCGGCACTCCGAATGATGCTCTCGAGGCGGTCGTCCATGCAGGTTGGTGAGTGCCCCGAGGCTATCAATTCCTCGCTCGTCCGGGGCGTTCGTTCACTTTCACTCCGCCTCAGACATTTTTATATGAATACGCGTCCAACCTCGATATGCCTCCCAATGGAAACCAAGGTGGAGGCGAGGAAGACCATGACTGATTTGCGAACCCACGCAGCTGAGATAGCTGAACAGTTCTCGGACCACCTAGACGTGTCCACCGACGAGGTCGAAGAACGACTCGAACGCCTCGTCAGCGAGTACCGCGTCCCCGTCGAAGAAGCACGCCGGAGTGTCGTCAACAGTTACCTCGACGAAGCAGGTATCGACCGCGACGAACTCGGCGGCGGCGGTGCCGGCGGCAACGAACAGACCCTGCTCAACGACATCGACCAAGACGAACAGTGGGTCGACGTGCGAGCGAAAGTCGTCGACCTCTGGGAACCCCGGAGCGACTCCATCTCGCAGGTCGGCCTGCTCGGCGACGAGTCGGGCCGGATGAAGTTCGTCGCCTTCACGACGTCCGAACTCCCCGAACTCGAAGAAGGGAAGTCGTACGCACTCGGCAACGTCGTCACCGACGAATACCAGGGCAACTTCTCCGTGAAGCTCAACCGGACGACGAGCATCACGGAACTCGACGAAGAAATCGAAGTCGGCGACGACTCGACTGACGTCGAGGGCGCACTCGTGGACATCCAGTCCGGAAGCGGCCTCATCAAACGCTGTCCCGAGGAGGACTGCACGCGCGTCCTCCAGAACGGACGGTGTTCCGAACACGGCAACGTCGAAGGCGAGTTCGACCTTCGCATCAAGGCCGTCTTAGACGACGGCGACGAGGTCCACGAAGTCATCTTCAACCGGGAGATGACCGAGGAACTGACCGGTATCGAACTGGACGAGGCGAAGCAGATGGCCATGGACGCCCTCGACACCACCATCGTCGAAGAGGAGATGCGCGGTGACCTCGTTGGCTACTACTACCGCGTCACCGGCCCGACGTTCGGCCGGTACGTGCTCGCCAACGAAGTCGAGCGCCTGAGCGACCCGACAGATGCCGAAGAACTGCTCGTCAAAGCGAGGTCGATGTAAATGAGTTCCAACGAAATCCCAACCCGAGAGGTCGCCCGGCGTGTCTTCGCACAGGAGTTCAACGACGCCGGTTACACGTTCAAAGAGTCCGACGACGAGCGCGCGCCCGTCTACGTGCTGCTCCCGACGGGCGAGAGCGCCAACCGCATCTTCCTCGTCGGCACCCTCACCGAGAAAGAAGACGTGGGTGAAGACAACGAGTACTGGCGTGGTCGCATCGTCGACCCGACGGGGACGTTCTTCGTCTACGCCGGCCAGTACCAGCCCGAAGCGGCCAGCGCACTGCGTGACCTCGAAGCGCCCGCGTACGTGGCCGTCGTCGGGAAGCCACGGACCTACGAGACGGACGACGGGAACATCAACGTCTCCGTCCGCCCCGAGTCCATCACCGAAGTCGATGCGGCGACGCGTGACCGCTGGGTGACCGAGACGGCAGCGCGGACACTCGACCGCATCGAGCGGTTCGACGACGAGGGCAACGAGTACGCCCGGATGGCACGCGAGCACTACGAACTCGACCCCGAGGACTACAAAGACGCGGCCATCGCCGCACTCGAAAGCCTCGAACAGACCGACGAACTGAGCGCGTAACGCGCCGCCATCGAGGCGACGCGTCGCCCACGAATCGACACGAATCAGCGAACGGTTTCCACCGTTTTCACGCCCCATTTTCGGACACTTCGGGCGGTTCGAGGCCGCTGTCTGACGAAATATTAAGTGGCCAGACTACGGACCGAAGAGTATCATGGGCAACAAGAACAAGACAATCTCGTTTCGCGTCAACGAAGACGCGTTCGAGACGCTTCGGGAGATAGCCGAAGAACGGGACATCTCCCTGTCCGCCGTCTTCCGCGACTACGTGGACACGTTAGTTGCCCACGACGGTCAGGTGCAGGTCGTCCCCGAACACGAACTCGAATCGCTCCGCGAGGGCGAGGACAAGTCGTTCCCGCCGACCGTCGAGGTGCCGAAGAGTTTCATCCGCGAGCACGAACGCCTCGAACTGGAGGCAGACCACCTCCGCGAGCAACTCGAAGAGCACAAGAGCTACGTGAACTACCTCCGCGAGCAACTCGAAGAGGACCGTGACGACGTCGAAGAAGTCATCCAACTTGAGGACCTCGACGCCGCGAGCGACGAACCCTCCTTTCGACTCGGATAACTGACGGCCGTCGTCGCGGGCGGAGGTACCCAGTCGACGCCGACGTCAGCGCGGGCCGACGAGGTCTTTTTTCGCCTGCCGCGCCTGTTGTTGCATCTCTCTGTCGCCTTCGACGTCCGCCAGTGCTTCGACCGATTCGAGCGTCCGGACCGAGTCGTCGAGGAACGACAGCACGTCACCGGGGTAGGCGTACACCATGTAGTCGTCGCTCATCACGTCGACGATGGCGTCGGGGCCGAGGCCCTGTGCCCGGAGTTCGAGGAGATACTCGATGAACTTCTGTTCGGGGTAGCCAGTGTAGATGTCGTCCGAGTTCTCGCAGTCAAGGAAGTCCTCCGCGAAGTCGAGGAGGCGGTCACGGGTCGCCCCGTTGACCTTCGAGAGGCCCTCGCCGGAGTAGAGGACTTCGAGCGTCGCCCCGCTGAAGACGCGCTTCGGGATGTTCGCGTCAAGTTGGGAGACGATTTGGCGGTGATTTTTGAGATAGATTTTGTCCGTGATAGCCACGCGTAGGCGTTCGTTTGGCGTTGAGGAGCAAAAGATTCCCGCTCTCGTCGGCCACGGGCGAGTGGCTATATTTTCACAGGGCGCGTAGTTCTGTGGATGGAGACACGTCGTATCGGTATCCTCGGAAGCGGAGACGTCGGGCAAGCACTCGGACGGGGGTTCGCCCGCCACGGATGGGACGTGAAACTCGGGACTCGACGCCCGGACGAGCTTCGGACGTCGATGGACGAGGGCGACGGCGTCTCTGTCGGGACATTTGCCGAGGCCACGACACACGGTGACGTCGTCGTCCTCGCCGTTCGCGGTGACGCCGCAGAAGCAGTCGTCGAGATGGTCGGGGCAGCGAACTTTGCAGAGAAACTCGTCCTCGACGCGACCAACCCACTGGACTTCTCCTCCGGTGACGTCCACCTCTCGTTCGGTGGCACCGACTCCCTCGGCGAGCGGATTCAGGCGAAACTGCCGGACGCGTCGGTGGTGAAGTGCTTCAACACCGTGTCGAATATTCAGATGATAGACCCCGAATTCGAGGCGGGGACGCCACCGATGTTCATCTGTGGGAACGACGACGAGGCGAAAGCACGGACCGAAGAGATTCTGGTCGAACTCGGGTGGCCGGGTGCGATGGACGTTGGCGACATCACCGCGGCCCGATATTTGGAGGCGCTGGTTCCCCTGTGGGTTCGCGTCGGGTCGAATCTGAGGACGTGGAAGCACGCGTTCACAGCGGTGCAGTAACGGTGGAGGCTGTGAAGTCCTGTCACTCCGGGGCCGTAGCGTAACGTATTTTAGTCGTAGCGGATTACAGATGGTTGCAGCGTGTCCGGGTTGGGGTAGTGGACTATCCTTCAGCCTTGTGGAGGCTGAGACGCGGGTTCAATTCTCGCACCTGGACCTTCTTCCGTTTCTAACCGCCCAGCGTCGGGTGGTTTTCCGCTCGCTCCCACCACGAGTGAGCAATATGACGAAAGGCACAGACGTGGGTTCCCCAGTAAATTCGGGGGATTCCACCGTAGATCGCGCGACACAGCCCCCAGTTCGAGGAGATTCGGCTATGCCCGACCCTGTTCGACTCGAGGGGATTCGCATTGTTACCGAACCAGCAGCAGCACGACTCACTGACAGACAACTCATCGACTACCACGAGCACAGACGTCGGTTCCTTCAGTGGGCACTCAACATCGGGAAGACACCTGAGAAAGGAGTAGGATACGCAACGACAACGGTCAAAGGGCACACGTACCGCCTCTCGCAGTTCTATCGCTTCGTGTGGGACGAGGAAGGTAGCTACACGACTAACCTCACACACGACCATGCGGACGCCTACATTCGCGAGGTGGCCTATGGGAACACGACGACCGAAGACAAATCACAGCGGGTGAAGGCACTGAAGATACTGTTCCGCTGGCATCGTCAGCAGAATACTTCAGATGTAGATACCAGCCACCTTTTGGCCAAATACCTCTGCAACATACGCACTCCGAGTTCAGCACGGCCTCAACAAACTATCAGTTGCTGAGGATTTCAACAGAGCGATTTCAGAGACTTTCTGATAATGTAACTGTGGTGGAAAACGTCCTGTCTACCACTGAGGTTCGCGACCAACCCAATCTGTTTGTATTTCATTTCTCAACCTCTCTTCATATGCCTCAAAAGGAGACGATGTCTCGACTCGGTGGTGAAACTCATTAATGAAATCCAGACTTGATTCAAAAGCCCATTTTGAAGCAGAATAACTCAGATACTGGTCCAGTTCTCCTATACTGTCGCCAGCAAATGGATTATTTCCGACACCTTTTGTTGACAGACCCCCTATCAATGAGTTCGATGCGGATTGCTGTTTATGATGTACGAAGTGGTTTCTAAACATCCTAATCAAGTTCACATCTTGATAGAGTTCTTCTCCATTAGCAAACACATCTACACCCGACAGCCTCAGCACAAGTTGAGCTTTTTTCAACGTTGGCTTTTCTCTGATTAAATCTCCTGGGTAGTTGCGGTTGAAATGGCGAATTTCCTGTTGATGGGGGCCAGCAGGTCGCGAAATGAATTCGTTTATTGACGCCTCAACGCCAGCATACGCTGCAATAATTGAACTAACTACGTGCGAGTCATGTATTGGCTGCCAACGACGGATTGATTCGTTTTTATGAATTCCGTCGATTCCTTTAGCACATTTTGCTTCCTCAGCTTCTCCCGCAATGCGACCATTATGTGCAGCAGAGGTGATATGGTACGTGGAAAACCTTCGGTTCATTAACAAATAATCAGAGTTCGGAATAATAGGTCTGTCCCCCTTTGGTCCACTGCTTCGTCAACGTCACTGACTTGGGTACCACACTGAGGAACTGATTACTGATTTCGAAGGGCCGATTCGACGTCGAGACAGCGAACTTGCTGTCGATGTCGGCAAAGCGTATGTACGGTATATCGGTCGCGTGCTGGAGAACGAGTAGATACGTCTTTTCCTCAGTGGGGAATCATTTATTAGACATCGAATTGACAACTACACCAACACTGATGAAGAGGAGAACGTTCTTAGTTGCGACAGGTTCTACGCTGTCTCTCCCTACGTTAACCTCGTCTACACTCGCATCTCAGAATGGTACTTGGCACGAAGTCGACTTCGAGACACTAATCGAGGAGTTGTTCTCAGATCTCCCAGAGAAACCGAAGGATCTTCGAGACGAACTCGCCACCCTCGCTCACACAATCCACGAGAAGGGGGACGTAATCGACTCAGCACTCATTGAGGCAGCGTTCACATCGGTTAAGACCGCAAGTACGCTCACGAGACGAACACAGTTCCTCATCCAGATCCTCCACAACAACGACCTCGGGAGGTTTGAGGAGTTCGCATACGCACTCGCTGCGTTCGCTCTCGAGGTTGGACTTTGGTGGTTCGGGGCACCGTACAAGATGGCGTGGCGTGGCACACGGTTCGTGAGCAACAGGACGTTACTACGAGCCTCTCGTTACCTCGACAATCGTCTCATCGCCTTACTAATGAGCGAGGTCCACTGGAAAATCCGCGAGAAGGTATACGACGAGGTGAGTGCAGACAACCTCCAGAGTATCGGGGGTGAGGTTGAGTACGTTCTCACCGAGTTCGATGAGCTAAGAGAGTACGCGGTGGACGAAGGTGTACAGACGAACGGTGACGAGACTGAAGCCTACCTACGCGAAGTGAATCTTCAGATGGACAAATCCGATGTCTTGTGTTATGACTTCATAGACTCCGAAGAAGGCAGTTCAGACGAGGGAATCTTCTCTGACTGGAGGTTCGATACCTCTGAGTGGGATTTCGACTTCATAGAACAGGATAACAGCTCAGTATTCTAATCGTGTTTTGGAAAAGGTCGATTAAATGAAATCATGTTGGGTGTTTTGAGACCGTTATCCAGTCGAGTCCCATTCCTTAGGAACAGTTAGCCTGTAACGCATCTGGTTGCCGTCTCGAGTTCGCTCAATGAGTTCCAGACGTTCACAGAGCGTTCCACAGTAACCGACGAACGCAGTAGCCTCGTTTTGATAGTACTGTTCGAGTTCTTCCACGATCTCTGCTTTGAGTGGCCCATCTGGGTGGTCTCCAGTTTGTTGGAGCTTCTCAAGAACACCGAGGAACGCAACTGTGTGACCGTACATGTGGAGGCCACGGTAGAGCGCGATCTCTGAACGCGTGAGTTTCGTAAGGTCATCATCGAACTTCTCTGCGACCTCCTTTCCGATCGGCGTTAGTGACAAGACGTCCTCGGCCTTCGACGAACCCTTCTCGACGTGGAAGAGATCGTTACTTCGTCGGCCAACCAGTCCGTAGTTCATAGACCCGACCTCTCCGAGTTCATCAAGGGAGTTCAGGAAATCTGCGAGCTCTTCCCGAGTTTCTGCACCCACATCAACAAGGCGACGAAGTGCCGCTTTTCCCTTTAGTGGGTTCGACGCCCAACCAACGAGTGGTGGGCGAGGAAGTGGTGCATCTTCCACTTCTGAGAGGACTCGACGGCGCTCTTCTGGTGGGAGTTGTCTGAGTCGTTCGATCAGTTCTTCCTCATCTGGGCTACTTCCATTACCTTCCATTTACCTCACCACAAGTAAGCCAAGGTACGCATACTGTAAATACTTTTCTACGGTAGGAATCTCCTGACCCCAAATCGGTGGAACCTCTGTGATTCCACAAGGAACGCTACGTCTTGAGACTCGGATCGAGACGGGGGACCGTAGAATATCGCGCAGTATGGTGTACTTAGACGACTTCACTCGGTAGAATGGACTGAGCGTACGGTGACCTATGAGGCTGACACACGAGCACTTATAACACACGCCCAACCTAATCTTTGGTAGAGCGAGCAAGAGGCGGAATAGCAGGTCAGCAGGGCTGTTGGGGTAGTGGACTATCCTTCAGCCTTGTGGAGGCTGAGACGCGGGTTCAATTCTCGCACCTGGACCTCTTCTACAAATTTCGACCGGTGAGCGCCGCGTAGCGTGCGCGAACCCATACCGAAATTTGGTGCGAGGTGCGACTGCGAGATTGAACTCGGGAGCGACGCGAACGAAGTGAGCAAAGCGACCAAAGTTCAATTCTCGCACCTGGACCTTCTTCACATTCTCACCCGTCGAGCGTGTGCTCACGCCAGTGAGCACCGCGAGTCGCTTCCGAGAATGTGCGAAGTCCAACAGAGAGAATTGAATCGGGGAGCGAACGCAGTGAGCGACCGAGGTTCACGCGAGCGGAGCGAGCGTGAGTACGTGAGGCTTCGCCTCACGGCGTTCAATTCTCGCACCCGAACCGCCTGCACGTTCTCACACGAGGCCCACCAGAACAAAGTGTGCTAACACACAACACACTACGTGCGATGCGTCCCCGACCACTCCACACGGACGAATCGGTGTTCGACCGCATCCGCGACGCGATACTCAACCGGGGTGACCCGGAAGACCACGAAGACCCGGTGGGACCGACTGTCCCCACAGGCTAATCACCCGCCGAGGGCGTCGCAGCGGTCACTACTCCGACTTGTTTTGCGGTGAGAGTTGCAGCGGAGAGACACCACCCGGGAGACGCCAAAAGTGACCGCTACCCAGACAGTACCTCAAAAATCGGATTCGAATCGTGATTGCGGGCCGCAGTGTCTCTTGCGGCCACATTCTCTCGTGTGCGCCTCTGCCGCGTGTTTCTGAACGAACGCTACGCGTTCGTCGTCGTCCTCGGGTGTGTCCGAGAACTCGATAGGTGTACCCCCGCTTCGCGACAGACGACTCGGTTGACCATTTCTCTGTCACCACCCCCGTAGCGTGGTAACATACCACTCGTTCGGGCATAGGCTTTGTGACACTTCGTACACCGGGAACGTGCGTCGTCGACAGCGTGTCCAAAACGGGTACGCCTTTCTTTCACCGACACGACCACACACTCGATGGACGTCGCCATCCTCACCGTCGGCAACGAACTCCTCGCGGGCGATATCGAGAACACGAACGCGACGTGGTTAGCCCGGCGACTGACCGAAGGGGGTGCGACAGTCGCGCGAATTCAGACGGTCCCGGACGACCACGGGGTCATCGCGGACGTCGTCAGTGAGTGGAGCACCGCCTTCGACGCAGTCGTCGTCACCGGTGGCCTCGGGGGGACGCCCGACGACATCACGATGGAGGCCGTCGCCGCCGGTCTGGGCCGCGAGTTCGTCGTGAACGACGAGGCGGCCGAACAAGTCGAAGCGACCATCGCGGCGATTCTCGAACGCCGCCCCGACATCGACTTCGACCTGGACGTGGCGTGGTACGCCTCGATGCCCGAGGGTGCGGAGGTACTCCCGAACGACGACGGACTCGCACCCGGGTGCCGCGCCGGGAACGTCTACGTCCTGCCGGGGATTCCCGACGAGATGCACCCGATGTTCGAGACGATTGCCGACCGATTCGCGGGCGACAGAATCTCACGCGAGTTCTACGCCGACGCACCGGAGGGTGCAGTCGCCCGCGAACTCGGGATGGTCGCCGAGCGATTCGGCGTCGACGTGGGGAGTTACCCGAATCGGGGCGGGCCGACGCGAATCAAACTCACTGGTTCCGACCCGGCCGTCCTCGACGACGCCGTCGCGTGGGTGTGGGAGCACGCGACGGTGGACCTCTACGAGAGCGAGGCGACAGTCGAAGAAACGACCCGAGAGGAATCGGGGTAGTGGAGTCGAGTCGAAGTAGAGAAATCGAATCGAGGTAGCGGAATCGAGTCGAAGTGGGGAATCGAGAGGAGTTAGCGGAGTTGCGGCAGACCCGCCTCACTGCGTGGCATCGCGTCGAGTGAGCCACGACTGCGGATGATGTTGAAGGCGGTTACGAGGTCCGACCGCGAGACGAGGCCGACGAACTCGCCCGTCTCGTCGACGACCGGAAGTCGGCCGACACTGCGTTCCTGCATGAGGGCGATAGCTTCCATCGCGTCCGCCGAGGGGTCGATAGTCGCGAGTTCGTCGCTCATGATGTCTTCGACGAGATAGGCGTCGCGTTCGACTTCTCTGACACCTCGGGCGTCGTCGAGCGTCACCATCCCGACGAGTTGGCCGTTCTGAAGGACCGGATAGCCGGTGTGGCGTTCGACGAACATCCGTTCGAGGAGTTCCGTGACGCTCGTCTTCTTGTCGACGACGTCGAGGTTCTCTCGGGTGGTCATGATGTCGTTGACGACGACGTCCTGGAACGTCGCTTTGAGCACGGTCTGTTGGGCCTCACCGGACGCGCCCATGTAGATGAAGAAGGCCAGCGCGACCAAGAAGAGGTTGAAGAACAGGCCGAAGATGCCCAGCAAGAACGCGAACACCTTCCCGACTTCGGCGGCCATCTGCGTCGCTTTCGCGTGCGGACGGTTGCGGGCGAGGAGTGCGCGGAGCACTCGGCCACCGTCCATCGGGAATCCGGGGAGCATGTTGAACACGGCCAGCGAGATGTTCATCAGCGCGAGATAGCCGGTGACGAACTTCAGTGGGGCCGCAGATTCGGGGAGTGCGATAAAGCCGGCGTAGGCGACGATGCCGATGGCGACAGAGACGAGTGGGCCGGCGACGGCGATGGTGAACTCCTGTTTCCAGTCCTCTGGAATCTCTTTGAAACGCGCGACACCGCCGAAGAGCCACAGCGTAATCGACTCTATCTCGTAGCCGTATCGCATGGCAACGAGCGAGTGGCCGAACTCGTGGAGGAGGACGCCGCCGAACAGGCCGATGGCGGCCGCACTCCCGAGAATCCACTGGAGCGACCCGTCGGAGAGTGCGACGCCGTCGATAGACGCCCCAAAGAGGTTGTTGATGAGGAGAGAGAGGTTGCCGATGTCAGACCCGATGAGCCACGCGAACAGCGGGAGAATGAGGAGGAACGTGAGGTCCAGCCTAATCGGGATGCCGAAGACGCTACCGACGCGGATGCCTCGCATACCGGTACTAGTCACGCAGGGGGCTTAAGTCGTCGGCCACCGGAACCGGGGGAAGGCTTACGCAGGCCGGCGATGGACGGTGTGATATGAGTGATTCCCACACGAATCCGGTTATAAAACGCGGCGACGACATCGACTACGAGACGGTCGGTGCCGCAGACGGGATGTCGAAAGGCGTCCTCATCTCCGACGACGACGGCGCGCCGAACTTCGCTATCCGCCGGTTCGTCCTCGAACCCGGTGCGTCGGTGCCGAAACACACGAACGAAGTCGAACACGAACAGCACGTCCTCTCGGGTCGGTACGTCGTCGGCATCGACGGCGAGGAGTACGAAGTCGAAGCGGGTGACTCGCTTTTCATCCCCGCCGGCGTCGCCCACTGGTACCGAAACGACGCCGACAGTGAGGGGTCGTTCCTCTGTGCCGTCCCGAACGGCGACGACACGATTCAGGTCCTCGACGACGAGTGAGTAGGCCGTCGGTGCCGACGCCGATTCGTCTCCACGAGACGCAGGCGAATCCCTGAAATACCACGTGGCCGTAGCAGGCATCGTGTCTAAACAGGTCACCCGCGTCGACACGCTCTTTCTCCACCAGATGGACGACGACTATCTGGTCGTCGTCCAGCGGGATGGAAAGCGGGTGCTCCGCGGAAAACTCGAACTCAAAGAGACGAACGCGGGCCCCCGCCCGCTCCGATTTCTCGTCATCCGAAAGGGCGAAGAGATGCCGCGAGACCCGAGTCAGTTCGTCGAACTCGCCCGGTCTGCGTCTCGTATTCGTATCTCCCAACAGACCTCCAGCCACGGCCGCGAGGAACTCAAATCGATGCTCGACGGCTATCAACTGGAGGCACTGGTCGTCCGAACCTGTCGCCGGTGTTCTGCCAACGGCCGCTACTCGCCGATTACCGACGAGACGGCCATCAAAGCCGAACACGAGTACGTCTGCCGCGACTGCGCCGTTCGCGAACTCGAACAGGAACTCTCGTTCGCCGGCGGCCTGACGAGGGCGGCACAGGACCGTCTCGAAGAACTCCTCTACGAGACGCAGGACCTGACTCGCATCACGAACCTCCTGCAGGGCGAACTGGACCCCGACCTGACGAAGTTCGACACCATCAGCGCGACGACAGAAGACGTCGACCTGGTCGATACCGCCGACTTAGACGTCCATCCGAACCTGAAGTCGATGCTGACAGACCGCTTCGAGACGTTACTTCCAGTGCAGAGTCTGGCCGTGCGGAACGGCGTCCTCGACGGCGACGACCAACTGGTCGTCAGCGCCACCGCGACGGGAAAGACGCTCATCGGCGAACTCGCCGGCATCGACCGCATGCTGAAGGGCAAGGGGAAGATGCTCTTTCTCGTCCCGCTGGTCGCACTCGCCAACCAGAAACACGAGGACTTCAAGGAGCGATACGGCCACCTCGGGAAGGTCACCATCCGCGTGGGTGCGAGTCGAATCAACGACGACGGCAACCGCTTCGACCCGAACGCGGACGTCATCGTCGGCACCTACGAGGGTATCGACCACGCACTCCGGACGGGCAAGGACCTCGGCGACATCGGCACCGTCGTCATCGACGAGGTGCACACGCTGAAAGAAGAAGAGCGAGGCCACCGCCTCGACGGCATGATTTCCCGGCTGAAATATTACTGCGAGAACCGGGCCAAAGGCCGCGGCGACTATGGAGGTGCGCAGTGGGTGTACCTCTCTGCGACTGTCGGCAACCCGAAGTGGTTGGGGCAGGCCCTGAAGGCGAAACTCATCGAGTACGAGGACCGACCGGTCCCCATCGAGCGACACGTCACCTTCGCGAAGGGCCAAGAGAAACCTCGCATCGAGAACCGCCTCGTCAAGCGGGCGTTCGACACGAAATCCTCGAAGGGGTACCGTGGACAGACCATCATCTTCACCAACTCGCGACGGCGCTGTCACGAGATCTCCCGCAAACTGGAGTACAACGCTGCCCCCTACCACGCGGGGTTAGATTACAAGCGACGCAAGCGCGTCGAACGCCAGTTCGCCAATCAGGACCTCGCCGCCGTCGTCACCACCGCCGCACTCGCCGCCGGTGTCGACTTCCCGGCGTCACAGGTCATCTTCGACACGCTGGCGATGGGTATCGAGTGGCTCTCAGTCCAGGAGTTCAGCCAGATGCTCGGCCGTGCCGGCCGACCCGACTACCACGACAGAGGGACCGTCTACCTGCTCGTCGAACCCGACGCCGCCTACCACAACTCGATGGAGATGACCGAAGACGAAGTCGCGTTCAAACTCCTGAAAGGCGAGATGGAGGAGGTCAGAACGGTCTACGACGAGTCGTCCGCCGTCGAAGAGACGCTGGCGAACATCGTCGTCGCCGGCAAGAAGGCGAAGTCGCTCAACGACCGGATGCTCGGCGAAGTGCCGACCACCCACGCAGTCGGTAAACTCCTCGAATGGGGCTTTATCGACGGCCTCGACCCCACCCCACTGGGCCTCGCCGTGACGAGACAGTTCCTCTCACCGAACGAAGCGTTCCGCATCCTCGACGGTATCCGGAAGGGCCTGACACCCTACGAAATCGTCGCCGACCTCGAACTCGCCGAGGAAGGGCGGTAACGACGGGGGTGACACCGACCAGTCTGGTCGAAGAGACGTTCCGCATCCCGCACGCTTTTCGGGTGCCAGCGCGTCGGTGAGTGCGTGGTAGCGATAACGCCGGCCATCTTCGTCGTCTTTGCCGTCATCCTCGTCGCGTTACTGTTCTTTGCGACAGAGCCGGTTCCGGTGGACGTGACGGCAATCGGCATCATGGTGACGTTGATGCTGATTCAACCCGCCTCCGAGGCACTCGTCGGGGCGGGACTGCTCGGGACACCGATTATCCTCTTCGAGTCGTATCCCGGTGACGCCCTCTCTGGATTCGCCAACACGGCGACGTTGACGGTGCTCGCGATGTTCATCCTGAGCGAAGGCGTCCAGCGAACCGGCGTCATCCAGATTCTCGGCGCGAAGATTTCGGCACTCACCGGCGACAGCGAGTTGAAACAACTGAGCGCGACTGTCGGCCTCGTCGGCCCCATCTCCGGGTTCATCAACAACACGGCGGCCGTCGCCATCCTGTTGCCGATGGTGACCGACCTCGCAGAACGCGGGAAGACGTCGCCATCGAAACTCCTGTTGCCGCTGTCGTACGCGTCGATGTTCGGTGGGATGCTGACGCTCATCGGTACCTCGACCAACATCCTCGCCAGCGACGTCTACTCGCGCATCACCGGCGAGGCGCCCTTCTCGATGTTCGAGTTCACCGCGCTCGGGGCTGTCGTCATGGCCGTCGGAACAGTCTATCTGCTGACGATTGGCCGCCGCCTCACGCCCGCACGCATCGAACCGCGACTCGACCTGACCGAAGAGTTCCAGATGGCCGAGTACCTGACCGAAGTGGTCGTCCGAGACGACTCGCCACTCGTCGGCCAACAGGTCCAGAGTGCGCTCGTGGAGACGGAGTTCGACGTGGACATCCTGCAACTGATTCGTGGCGACAGCGTCTTCCTCGAACCGCTCGGCCCGAAGGAGATACAGGCCGGCGACGTGTTCACCCTCAGAACCGACCGCAACACCCTCGTCGACTTGCTTGACGTCGAAGGACTGGACCTCGTTCCGGTCTCGGTCACCGAAGACGAACTCGAAATCGCGGGCGAGGGACAGAACCTCGTCGAAGTGGTCATCGCACCGGGGTCGTCGCTCGTCGGCGAGTCGCTCGCGACGGCGAGTTTCCGCCAGCGATACGACGGGTCCGTGCTCGCCCTCCGGCGTGGTGGCGAACTCATCCGTCGCCGGATGGACAACCTCCCGCTCCGCGTCGGTGACACGCTACTCGTCCAAGCGACGACGGGGAGTATCGAGCGCCTCGACACCAATCGAGACTTCATCGTCGCACAGGAAATCGAGCGCCACGACTTCCGTGAGTCGAAGATTCCCGTCGCCGTCGGCATCGTCGCGGGCGTCGTCGCGCTGGCGGCGCTCGATTTCATCCCCATCGTCGTCTCGGCGTTGCTCGGGTCGCTCGCGATGGTGGCGACGAAGTGTCTCCGACCGACCGAACTGTACGACGCCGTCCAGTGGGACGTCATCTTCCTGCTCGCGGGCGTCATCCCACTCGGTATCGCGATGGAGAACTCGGGTGCGGCCGAACTCCTCGCCGAGATGGTGGTCATGAGTGGCGAGTTCCTCCCGCTTCTGGCCGTCCTCGGCGTCTTCTACTTCGTGACGGCGCTGTTGACGAACGTCATCTCGAACAACGCGAGCGTCGTCCTCATGATACCCGTCGCCATCGAGGCGGCGACGACGCTGGGTGCGACCCCCGTCTCGTTCGTCCTCGCGGTCATGTTCGCGGCGTCGACGGCGTTCATGACGCCCGTCGGCTATCAGACCAACCTGTTCGTCTACGGTCCCGGCGGCTACAAGTTCACGGACTACATGCGCGTCGGCGGGCCACTGCAACTGGTGCTCGGTATCGTGACCACTCTCGGAGTGGCGTACTTCTTCCCCCTCACCTGACGACGCGGAACGAAACCCTTTACAGTGAGACGGGAAGAGAAGTATATGCGGGACCGTGGGTTAGCCTGGTATACTTCGGGCCTTGGGTGCCCGTGACCCCGGTTCAAATCCGGGCGGTCCCACTTCTATGCGGATTTTACCTACGAGCACCGCGTAGCGTGTGCGAGGGACGACAAATCCGCAGTGTGTGGACGAAACACGGATTTGAACCCGACGAGACCGAACGGAGTGAGGTCTCGGCTTGGTTCACAATCCGGGCGGCCCCACTTCTACGCCGACTCCCCACTCGACGCCCGTTCGTCGAACGCCTGCAACAACTGCTCGGGCAACGCCTCGGGAGAGAAGATAGAGACGATGTCGCCTGCTTCGATACGCGTGCTCCCTTTCGGGGTGATGTTGTCGTCGCCGCGTTCGATACTGACCACGAGCACTTCCTCCGGGAGCAACCCGTCCGTCGTCGCGTCTGCGAGCGTGTAGCCTGTGATTTCGGCGTCCTCCGAGACGGTGAGTTCGACGACTTCGGCCCCACCGGCCACGCTCTGAAAGTCTCTGATGGCCGACTGCGGATTGTCCTCGCCGGGAGCGAACGACTGGTAGGGTCGCGTCACCTCGTTCAGGAGGATGTCTTCGCGTTCGATGACCAACCCGAGTGACGACAGTTCGTGTGCGATACGATTGATATCGGTGCTATCGTCGCCGACGGCGGTGACGACGAGGTTCTCCTGTCCAGCCAGTAACTCCCGGACGTTGACGACGCCGTGGGTAGCCAGCGCCTCGTTCGCGAGTCTCGACCGTTCGCTCACGGGGGCGGTACAGGTGAACTCCGTGGTCATCTTCCCGTCGGTGGCCTCGTAGTCGATAGACGCGTGATACCCGCGGATGATACCGTTGTCTTCGAGTTGGCGGATGCGATTGCGAATCGTCGCCGGCGTCACGTCGACTTCTTCTGCAATCTTCGGAGCAGACGTATTTCGGGCGTCGGCAGTGAGATGATACAGAATCAGCCGGTCGATTTCGTCGATCCGATAGCCCATACTATCCTGTAGTTTCGGTCACGGCAAGTGCGTTGCGCAGTCCGACGCGTCACCATCGGGTCTCGGAAGTGACCTCTGCATTATTTCCGTTCCAAAAATATATCGTCCCTTCAAATTCGTATTGAGAAAAAGAACCAGAAGTATTTTTTCTGATTGGTGGCAACGGTCCAGATATGGCGCAAGACACGTCTCGGTCACCGATGGAGCGTCTCAAATCGTACTACGACCACGAAGAACTCGTCTGTACGGAGTGTGGGTTCGAAGACGAATCGGGAAGTTGGGAGAGCGAGACGAACGGTCAGGAAGTCCACTACTACCACGAGTGCCCAAGCTGTGGTGCGGTTCGAGAACACTCGCTGACGCTTTCTACCGAGTGACCACGATGCGCCGGTCGATATTTACTCTCCCCACGAGTAGCCTGCCCAGTAGCATGCCTGTACGCGACTGGGAGGCCTGAAAGGATGGTCGAACACACCCGCACCCTCGACTTCAAAATCGCCTTCGCAATCGGCCTCGGGACGATGATTGCGGCGGGCATCTTCTCGTTGTCCGGGACGGCAGTCGCCGAAGTCGGGTCCAGTGCGGTCATCGCGTTCGTCATCGCGGCGGTCATCGCTGGCGTCACCGCCGCGGCGTACTCCGAGTTCGCGTCGATATACTCGGAAAACGGGGGTGGCTATCTGTTCTGTTCACGGACGTTCGAGGACAGCGACCTGCTCACGTACGGAATCGGGGCGTCACTGTTTCTCGGCTACACCGGGACGACGGCGTTCTATCTGGCGACGATGGACGAGTGGTTCTTCCGGTTCGTCCTCCCCGAATCGCTTCACTTCCTCCCACACGGGACGACAGCAGTCGTCACCGCCGTCCTCCTCGGCGTCCTCAACGCGCGTGGGACCGAAGAGTCGGGGACGTTCCAACTGCTCGTCACCGGGGCGAAAGTCGCGGTGTTGTTCGCGTTCATCGGTGGCGCGTTCGCGTTCAAAGGGCCCGCCGCGGCAGTCGGAACGTTCGCCACAGGGTTCCAGGCCGAACCCGTCAACATCCTCACCGTCTCTGCGCTGGCGTTCATCACGTTCTTCGGGTTCTCCGCTATCGCGGCGAGCGCCGGTGAGATAATCGAACCCCAGCGGACGGTGCCGCTGGCTATCGGCGCGAGTATCGTGACCGTCACCGTGCTGTACGCCTTCGTCATCGTGGCGATGGTCAACTCTCCGATTCCGGCCGAGATTATCGCACAAGAGGGCGAGACGGCGATGGGTCGCGTCGCGGCGTCCTTCCTCGGCCCGGTCGGTCGGAGTCTCATCGTCGCCGGTGCAATCTTCTCGATGGTCTCCGCGTCGAACGCCTCCATCCTCGCCGCCTCCAGCATCGGGTCGCTCATGGGGCGTCAGGGGCAGGCACCGCGTCGCTTCTCTCGCATTCACCGTGAGTTCGGCACGCCGTTCTGGAGCGTCATGACCGCGACGGGCGTCATCGTCGCGCTCATCGTCGCGTTCATCGCCATGTTTCCCGCGGAGGGCGCGGCACTCGGCGGAATCAACCTCGGCCTGACGGCACTCACTGGGTTCGCCACGCTGAATCTGCTCTTGCCGCTGGCCGTCGTCAACGTCGCCCTCGTCTACTCCCGCCGCCGGTTCCCCGACCTGAAACGCGGGTTCAGAGTCCCGGGCGTCCCCGCCGTGCCCGTCATCGGCGTGCTCGCAAACGTGGCGCTCATCTACAACCTGCCGGTCGATGGCGTGATAACCGGCCTCCTCCTCACTGTCGGCCTTCTCGTCGCCTACCTTGTCTGGGGTGGTGCGCCGGACGTCGACGAACTCGTCGAACGGGTCGTCCCACCGAGAGCACGGGCAGCGTCGGGCGGTCAGACCGAAGCGACAGAACCGTCGGAGGCGGCCGACACCGAAACGTACCGGATTCTCGTCCCCATCGCCCGACCCGAGAGCGCAGCGCGGCACGTGCGTCTCGCGGCGGCGCTCGCGGCGTCACACGCCGGGGAGGCAGAGATTCACGTCCTCACCGTCACCGAACTCCCCGACCAGACACCGAACGAACTCGTCAGAGACACCGCCGCCGCACGAGTCGACCGAATCGAACGACTGCTCGAAGACGCTGGTGTCGACGCCGACTACACCGTCGAAGGACACCTCTGTCGGGACGTCTCGTTCGACGTGCTCCAGACCGCACGCGAATCGGCGGCGGACCTCTTGGTCATGGGCTACCCAGAAGAGCGCCCCGAAATCACGGAGACAGTCGAGTTCAACGCACCGTGTGACGTGGTGTACGCCACTGGCGGCGCGTCGGCGCTCGACCTGCGCACGCTCACGATTGGAGTCGGCGGCGGCCCTCACCAGCGCGCGCTCCTCGACATCGCCGACAGTCTGGGTGGGAGCGGAACGTCGGTCCACCTCGTCAACGTCACACCGACCGGTGGCGGTGGGTCGGGCGAAGACCCGGGTGTGACGCTCTCTGCGCTGTCTACCGTCGAGTCCGTGGAGGTACACAACGTGACGGCCGACTCCGTCGCAGACGGCCTCGTCTCGAAGGCTGCCGAGGCCGATAGCATCCTGCTAATCGGTGCCTCTCGTGACCGCCGTCTCCGGCGCTGGGTGTTTGGAAGCACGCCGGACCGAGTCGTCGAACAGGCACGAGAAGCCGGAGTTCCGGTCCTCGTCTACGCGAGCGCACAGGGATTCCCCGAACGCCTCGAAGACTACCTGTTTCCCGTCTATCGGTACCTCCGGCAGAAATTCCAGCGGTCGGTGGCGGCCCTGCGGGGCGACGCCGACGCACACGGGACGTAGCCCATCGCAAGCGGCAGTTCGACCACTGAGTTCTAAAAAGAGGCGTGCGGTGGCACACGAGGAACCGTCCGAGTGGACGGAATCCTACCTCGACGGCTGGATTACGATACGAGGCGACCATCGGCTGTCGGCGTGAGCAAGACAGCCGTCGGCTCCCACAGGTGCGCGTGGAGTTCGTCAGTCAGGCCCCTGAGTCGCAGGAGGCGTTCTTGGTGTGACGTCGTGTTGACGAAGGCCAGCCACGCCCCCAGCGTGTCGAATTCGAGGAGGAGTCTCACCTCGGAACTGTCGGGGGCTACGCTCTGTTCGCTGTGGAAGCCACAGAGCGTCTCGCTGGAGAGCCACGCTATCGTCGTCCCGGAGAGCCACGTTTCGTACTCCTCGCGGCAGTCGTCGCGGACATCGTACGTGATTTCGAACACGTAGCGTTCGTTGAGGTTCATAGCGGACGGATACCGGAGGGGGTCTGTGATGCGGTCCCGATGGGTCGAAGACGAGCGTGGCCTACGCTCGTATCACCTCACGAGTCGTCGCCGCCAGTGACGCGTAGAACGCGTCGCGCGTCTCGTCTTCGACGCCGGTGAGGAACTCGTCGGCCCAGACCCGGAGGTGTTCGTCGAGGAACTGGTCGAGTCGTTCGTCCAGTCCCTGCTCCGCGAGGTAGGCCGCGAACTCCAGTTCCGTCGCGATGTGGTCCGGCAGGTCCGAGTGACCCTCTGCGGGGCGGACCCCGAACTCCACGTACCAGCGGCGGACGGCCATCGTCGCCGGGCCGTTGACCGGGCCGAACTCGCCGGGAGCGTCGCCGTCGCGGTAGACGCTCTCGTAAGGCGGACACGGTGGTCCCGCCGGCCCGATAAACAGGCGAGTGTATTCGGCACGCAGGTCGCCGAACTCCACCGAACCGATATCACCGACGACCGACCGCAGGTCACCGGCGGTGGCCGCCTCGGCCAGTTGCTCTGTCGGCTCTCGCCAACACGCGGCGAGGACCCCGTAGGTCGCCGCGACACCCGACCGGTCCGCGTCGGCGTCGACGTTCCGGTCGGAAGACTGTCCGCCGTCGGTGTCGGGTGTGAGTCGTCCAGTCATGGGTGGTCCTGTTCACCGCCGTCTGCTGCGTACGGTTGTCGTTGGTCGACGTCCTGTATCGGGATGTACTTCAGTCCGAGCGTGACGACGAGCGCACCGAACGCGACGATACCGAGCGTAATCGCCACCTCGACGAGGGTCGGGGTGTAAGAGCCCGCCGTCGCCCAGATGTCGGTCGTGATGCCGGAGTACGTGCCACCGAGCGAGATACCCGGTGCCGCGTCGATGTTGGCGAGTTCGTACCCCGTGAACACCAGCCGAATCCCCTCGAACATCGTCCCGAACACCGCGAGCAGACTCGCGACGAAGATGACCGAAACCCGCTTTCGCAGCGAGGGAATCACCAGCAGGCCGAGCGGGATGGCCCCGCCGACGATAGTCCACAGCCAGAAGTAGGCCGTGTCACCGATGAGGAAGCTGGTGGTGATGTCCCAGAAGCCGAAGTGGTCTGCCCACGCGTGTGGGAGGCGCTCTGCTGCGAGCAGGTAGACGACGTGGAACGCGAGGAAGATACCGAGTATCTTCCCGAGACTCGTGAGTTCCTCACGGTCCACCCGGTAGTCGGTCAACCGGTCTGCGAGCACGGCCACGACGAGGAGTAACCCGAGGCCGGAGACGAGTGCCTTCGCGATGAAGACCGGTGCGACGAGCGGACTGAACCAGCTGCCACGGCCAATCTGGGTCGCGAATATCCAACCCGTCACCGAGTGGAGTGCGACTGCCGTCGGCAGTGCGACTGCGGCGGTCCAGAACATGAGCGTGCGGTCACGCTCACGGCCTGCGTTGCTGTCTTTGACACCGAAGGCGAGTCGCGACCCACGCGCCGCCAGGTCACGGCGGGTCAAGAGCCACAGGTACCAGACGTTCAACGCCCCGTACATGAGGACGATTGCGAAGTCCCACACCATCGGCGACCGGAAGTCGGGCGAGGTGAAGAACTGGTAGAGTCGCTCGGGCCGACCGATGTCCGGCAGGATGAGGAGTCCCGCGACGGTGATACACGCGAGACTCACGAGGACGCCGAGTCGGGCGAACCCTTCGTACCGGTGTGAGTGGAAGAACTTCGGCGCACTCGAGATGATGAGGCCACCCGCCGAGAGACCGACGAACAGCACGAACATCATGATGTACAGCCCCCACGAGAACACGTTTCGCATCCCCGTAGCGGCGAGGCCCGTGGTTAGCTGGTAGACCCACGCGGCCACGCCGATGGCCATGAGCACGGCGAGCAGTCCAATCCACGCCTTCCCTTTCGCGTTGAACGAGGGGACGACGACCCGGCCAGCGTGTTCTTTCGTCGTCATCAGTCGTCACCTCCCGCGTCCACGGCGGGAACGTGCGGCACCGCATCGCCGACTGCGTCGTCGTCGACCGAGTGGATACCGCCAGTCGACGAACCGGTCCCGCCTCCACCGCCCGAGTCGGCGGGCACGTCGTCGGTGCCGTCGGACCAGACATCGATGTCGTCGAGTTCGCTCTCGAGTTTGTCCGAGGTCTGTGGCCGACCGGGACTCATCTTGCCGCTGATGTAGTACGTCTTCGGCTTCGTCCCCCGGTCTTCGAGCAGTTGGTGAGTCTCGTACTGGTTGATGTACTTCGAGACGGTGCTGGCCTCGTCGTCCAGGTCACCGAAGATACGGGCGTCGGCCGGACAGTTCACGACACAGGCCGGGTCGAGTCCTTCGTCGACGCGGTGGCTACAGAACGTACACTTCTCGACGACACCCTTCGGGCGGGCGGGGACGTCGCCAGTTCCCTGTTCGGGCATGTGCTGCGGTTCGTCCCAGTTGAACACCCGCGCGTTGTACGGACACGCCGCCATACAGTAGCGACACCCGATACACTTCTCGTAGTCGATTTCGACGATACCGTCGTCGCGGGTGTAGGTTGCGTTGACCGGACAGACCTTCACACAGGGTGCGTTCTCACAGTGCTGACACGCCGTCGGCTGGTACTGCATATCGAGCGACCCGCTGCCGCCGTCTTCGGGGTAGCCGCCGGATGGCGTGTCCATCTTATCGCCGCCCTCCGTCAGGACGCGGTTCCAGAACTGTCCCAGCGGGACGTTGTTCTCTTGCTTACAGGAGATGGCGCAGGCGTGACAGCCAATACACCGCTCCTGGTCGATTACTAAGCCGTAGTTCGTCATTATCAGTCACCTCCTGCTCGCGGGGCCTCTGCATCGGCACCGCGTGGGTTGTTTCCTTCGTACATCTCTGCATCGGCGTCGGGGGCTGGTTCGACTTCGACGCGGACGTCGTAGAACGCCATCGTCTGGCCGACTTCGCTGACCTCGTTGTGGGTCAGGTCGTTGTGGTGCCCCCTGACGTAGTCACGGGACCACCAGCCCTGGTCGGTGTTGACCAGCCCGGGCTGGAACGCCTCGTTGTACTTCGCCTTGACGACCATCTCACCGCGTTCGTTGTACACGCGGACGTAGTCGCCGTCGTCGATACCACGGGCTTTCGCGTCCCGTGGGTGGATGTCCAACTGCGGTTCTGGGTTGACCTCCCGCACCCAGTTCACCATCTCGTACTGTGAGTGGATGCGGAACCTGCTGTGTTTCTGCATGAACATCAGCGGGTACTGGTCTTTCTTCTCGTAGTCGTCGGCCGTCCGGTCTTCGACCGGACGCGGCAGGTCGAACGAGACACCCTTCTCGCTCGGCGGGTCCTCGTTGTACAACTCGAGGCGACCGGTCTGCGTCGGGAACGCGTCGGTGTACTTGATGACCGAGACGCTCTGTTTCCGCTGGGTCCCCTGTTCGAATATCGTCTCGAAGTCGATGTCGGGGTCCCTGCTGACGAGTTCGCGGAGCATCTCGCGTTTCGTCTCGGGGAACCGGTCACCGTATCCGAGACGCTCTGCGATGCCGCGAACCGCGTAGTAGTCGTCTTTGCTCTCCCAGAGCGGTTCTTGGACTTTGTGCCGGTAGCCGAGGTGCGGGTGTGAACCCCAGCCAGAGGCGATGTCCTCCTGTTCGAACCAGTGCGGAACGGGGAGGATGATGTCGGCGTGTTGGACCGTGTCCGTGTGGTGCATGTCTGCGACCACGTACATCTCGAGGCTCTCGATAGCCTTCTTGAACTTTTTGCGGTCGGGGAACTGGTTCCCCATCATGTTCGACTCGATGGAGTAGACGGCTCTGACCTTGTGGGGTTCGCCGTCTAACATCGAGTCGGGGTAGTCGGGGAAGTACATCTTCGGCCCGGGGTTCGAGCCCTCGGGTGCGGACCAGTCGCCGGCGCTGAGCACCGTCCCACCGGAGTGGTGGGCGTGGATGTTTCCGCTTCGGCCGTAGTCGCCCGTGAGTGCCATCAAGATGGCGTAGGCCTGTCCGAAGATGTGGCCGTGGGTGTACCGACCGAGTGCGTAACTCGGCGCGATGCCGCCGGGGCCACGGGTCGCGAGCCAGCGCGCCGCAGTCCGGATGTTCTGCGCTTTGACGCCGGTCTTCTCGGCAATCTTCTCGGGTGCGTACTCCGCCGCGTGCTCTTTGAGCGTCGTCAGCGCAGTCACGTACTCGACACCGTCGATGGTGTACTCGCCGAAGAGGGCGTACGGGCCGCCGGTTTCGGGTTCGAGTGCGACCGGTTCTTCGGTCCCCTGCTCGATGGCGACGACCTGGTCTTCGCTGCCGTCTTCGAAGACTTCGCTCGCGCGGAGCAGTTCGCCAGTGTCCTTGTCAATCAGTGCGGGCGCAGTCGTCCGACTCCGGATGAAGTCTTCGTCGTAGGTTCCCTCTTCGAAGACGGTATGCATCATCGCGAGCGCGAGATACACGTCTTTGCCCGGCTTGACCGGAAGCCACAGGTCGGCTTTCGCCGCCGTCGTCGTGTACACCGGGTCGACGACGACGAGTTTCGCCCCGTTCTCGACGGCGTCGAGAATCTTCGAGGCGTCCATCTGGAACTGACTGGAGAAGATGTCGGACCCCCAGACGATGATGGTGTTCGCGTTCTCCCAGTCTTCAGCCTCGTTCGTCGGCGGCAGGAAGAAGCCGACGCCGGTGACGCGGTTGAACCCGCGTCCCACGTTGGCGTCGATTCCCCATCCGGACTGGGTCGCACCGAACAGCGAGGCCAGTCGGTTGAACGACTTCCCAGTCTGGCCGTAGTTCCCGGACCCTTCGTGGAAGAGGACGCTCTCCGCGCCGTGTTCGGACTTCAGCGACTGCATCTTGCCGGCGACGAGGTCCAGTGCCTCGTCCCACTCGATACGTTCGAACTCGGCGTCTGGCCCCCGTCCGGCCCCGTTGGGGTCGTCCGGCGACCAGTCCGTCCGCTTCATCGGATACTTCAGTCGGGTCGGGTCGTAGGCGCGCTGGGTGTGTGACAACCCGAGGACGCAAGCGCGTTTGTAGCGTTCGTCTTCGGGCGGGTGTGGTTCGACTTTCTTTACCTGTCCGTCTCGAACGTGAACGTCGATGGGACATTTCCCCCGACAGTTGGGCGAACAGACGGTCTGAATGACCTCGTTCTGCCCGACGAAACTCTCGATTCCCGGGTTACCCTTCGATTTCGGGTCGTCCCCAAACTCGACGAGTGTCTTTCCGAACCCACTCCCGCCGAGTCCGAGCGCGGCGGCAGCACCGCCGGCTTTCAACACCTCACGTCGATGTACACCGTCTCCATCACTCATCTTAGAATTCCTCCGGTTCAGTCGGCCGCTTGTCTTCACCGAACTCCGCGACTACCTCCTCGTGGTACTTCTCGTGGAACTCGGCGTCGGTCATCTCGCCGTTCGAGACGCGAATAGCGTCACGAGCCATCCGCATCCCCAGGTCAGCGTCGTACTCGACGCCATCCAGAATCTCGGTTGCCTCTTCTTCCCACTCAGGGAGTGGCGTCAATCTCGGCTCCTGTGGGTCACTCATGGCTACAGATGAGCTCTAGAGACGGAGTTCGGTAGGGCGTCCGCTTGATAATCAACCTCTTTATAACAGAATCGATAAATGGCTGATAGAAGGCCGCTACCGGGTGTTAATCGGGGTCACGGATGTCAATCACACTCACGAAACGAGGTGGCCCGAGGGGGAGTGTTCCAGTGCGGACTACGGGTCGAACGCCGCCGTCGCGAGCTTCGATTCGACGACGTTCAGTCGCTGTGAGAGCGCCGACTTCGAGATGCCGAGCACGTTCGACAGTTCTTCGAGCGACGTCTTCCGAGGCGTCTCGTAGTACCCTCTGCTCACGGCGAGCGTCGCTGCCTCACGCTGCTTCGACGTGAGTCGCGAGAGGTCGATCGTGGTCGACGTCGATCCGACGGGGTTCGTCCTATCGTTGCTGGTGAGTCGTCGGAGACTGACCGACTCTGCGACCTCGTCGAGGCGTTCGACCAGTTCACTGATGACCGAACGGTCCGAGAGGTACGTCTCGATGAGGAGGACGCCGTCGTGTGCGCTCTTGATTCGTGGGACACACCCGACATCGTTGAACGCGAGACAGAGACAGTCGTCTCCGATTCGGTTACTCGCGTGGACGACGTGGGCCGTGTCCTCTTCTTCGTTGTGGACAGTCACCTCTGCGTGGCAGACGCCATCGCAAATTTGGTTGTGGACGTTACCGACTCTCGAATCAGGGTCCGAGAGCATGCAGCAACTACCGCCTGGAAGCTCGACTTCGAACAACACTTCGAGAGTTCGTTCGCCCGAGGTTACCGCTGGTGACTCCCCATCCCCCTCCGGAGGGCGTTCCATACCTCACCAGTTCCGCTCTCGGACCGATATAGATTTTGTTAATTCTCAGACATCACCCAAATGTAGCACGTATTTGTTGTGTAATTATCACGTGATGGTAGACAATCAAGCGCCGTATCGGAGTTCGTCTTCGTGGGATTGCACCTCGGCACTCATCGTGTCACTATCGGTGCGTCGAGCGACCGTGCCGCCGTCGTCGTCACGTTTTCCTCACTCTCGTTGGCCTTTTGAATGACGTATCGTTGGCCGACCATCGGGTCCAGCAAGCTATCGACTGGTGCACGGTCGTCTCGCAAGAGTGGTACGTCGTCGGTGGGTTCGTCGTCCCGATACGACGACACTTCGGCGGCGAGGTCGATACCGATGTCGCGCCGTTGGTTCCGCTGTTGTAACTCGTCGTGTGTCACGAGCGTCGAGTCCTTCGTCGCCACCACCTCGATATTCTGGACGACCACGCTCCCGGCGGTGGGGAAACTGTACACCTGCGGGTAGACCTGTCGCATCGTCTTGTACTCCGCGCGGTAGAACTGCGAGGCGGGACCGGACGGTGCGGAGATGACGTTCGCAAAGAGGATTCCGTCCTCGTCGAGGCGGTCAGATGTAAGTCGCATGAACTCCACCGTCGTCAACTGGAACGGCACCTTGTCCTTGCGGTAGGCGTCGAGGACGATGAGGTCGTACGTCTGATTCGTCTCCCGGAGATACTTCCGGCCGTCCATCGTGTAGATGTTGAGGCGGTCGGACTCTTCGACCCGGAAGTACTGCTTTGCGACGGAGACTACCTCGGGGTCGATTTCCACCACGTCGACGGTCACGTTCGGATATTTCTCCAGAAACACCCGCGGCCCGGTGAACCCGCCGCCACCGACGAACAACACCCGGTCGATGTCGTCCGACAGGAGGAACGGGACGTGGAAGTACGAGGTGTAGTCGAAGACGTGGCGCGTCGGGTCGTCTAAATCCATCGCGCTGTGTGGTTGGCCGTCGAGATAGAGAGTTCGTGTATCTCCCGCATCGACGACGCGGAGTTCCTGATAGGCAGTCTGGGTGTGGTAGACCGTCGTTCCGGCGCTATCGAGGCCGATACCGCCAGAGACGGCGGCGAGGACGAGGAGGATGCTGACGCCGACGCTCCAGTACGCCTCCTGCCGGGTGATGTTTGGGCGGGCGAGGACGACGGCGGTGCCGACAGAGATGCCCCCGAGGACCAGTCCGATTTGCGGGACGCTGAGTGATGGAATGAGGACGAACGTGGTGGCGAACGCGCCGACGATGCTCCCGATGGTCCCCACCGCGTAGACGTGTCCCGACGCCGCCCCGACTTCGGACTGGCCGGACAGTTCCGCCGCGTACGGACTGATGTATCCGAGGAGGTACGTCGGTGGGCCGAAGAGCAACGTAATCGCCGGGAGCGACGCGAACCGACTCGGTAAGGGGAGTCCCGCCGCCGACTGCAAGAAGACGTCGCCGAGGAGGATGACGCCCGCGATGTACGTCGCCGTGGCGATGAACACGCGGACGAGTCTGTCGTTCGACGCCAGTTTCGCTTGCTGTCCGCCACGGTGATAGCCGAGACTCAGCGCCGCGAGGAAGACGCCGATGATGCTCCCCCACGTGTAGATGCTGCTGCCGAACTCGGGGGCAATCATCCGACCGGCGAGTATCTCTAACCCCATGGACGTGACGCCGGAGACGAACACCGCGAGTTCGGGGCGCGTCATTCGCAGGGGTGAGAGAGAAGGCGTCGAGGCCATGGGAGACACGTAGGGGGAGACGCCTATTAAATCACACAAGTGACACCTCCGGCGTCGCTATCCGGGTGTCGTCGTCGAGAGACGGCCTACGGAAGCATCGCGATGGCGGCGAACAGGAGATAGCCGGCAACGAACGAGAGGGCGAACGACCCAGTCCACGCGCCGAGCGTCTTGAGAATCTTCCCGCGACTGATTCCCGCACCGCCGGTGATAGCCGCACCACTCCCGATGATGGCAGAGACGACGATTTCGTTGAACGAGACGGGGACGCCGAGGAAGACGGCGGCCTGTGCGATGAGGAACGACGGAATCAGCGCCGAAATCGCCCGACGCGGACCGAGCGAGGAGTAATCCTGCGAGAGCGATTTAATCATCCGCGGCGCGCCCATCCACGCGCCGACGAGGATACCGAACCCGCCGCCGACGAGCACTGCGACGAGTGGAATCGCCATCGTATCGAAGAGTGGCAACAACGGGCCGACGGCGAGTCCGACCTGTGACCCACCGGCGGAGAAGGCGACGAGCGACCCGAGGGTGAGCAGGAAGCGGTTCATCGCCCGGTGTTCGTCACGGTGGATGTCGAAGCGGACGACGGCGGCGGCGACGACGGCGAAGAGCAGCGTCACGACGAGCGACCCACGTGCGGTCACCGGTGTGAGAGACGCGCCGAGCGTCCCAGCGAGCGACTGACTGCCGGTGTCGCCACCGAGGACGGCGAACTCGATGTTCGCGACGACGGCGCTGACGCTCGCGGCCAACACCGGGATACAGATAGATTCGGGTGCCCACTCGCGAGAGAGCACGCGTGCGAGTCCGTACGCGAGTCCGCCACCGACGAACGGGGTGAGCACCCACACCGACGCGATTTCTTGGTACTTCGTCCACGCGGGTGTGCCGCCGAGGGCCATTCCGATTCCGATGACGGCACCGGTGACGGTGAACGCCGTCGCGATTGGAATCCCCGTGACGATGCCGGCGGCCATGAGTCCGCCCGCGAGGAGCAAGACGACGACTGCCGCGACTGGCGACAGGGAGACGCCGTCTATGAGACCCGTCCCGATGGCGGACGAGACGCTCTCACCCTGTACGACGGCACCGAAAAAGGCGATGACGCCGACGACGAGGCCCGCCCGCATTATCGAGATGGCGTTCGCACCGACTGCCGGCGCGAAGGGCGTCGCACCCGCCGACCCGGCACCGATTATCCACGCCATGAACAGACTGACTGTCGTGGCGACGACGACGAGGGCGAGCGAGAGCAGTTCAACCATCGTGGCAGCGGAGTGGGACCATCGTTCTCGTGTGTACGGCGAATCGGCCGCGTTTCTGGCGGGAGTTCCCCGCCGTGTCTAATTAAGTCTTAAGATAGTGTTTCCTATTATTCGCAATACTGTTCGTGCCTCTCGGCAGGTTTCTCCGCCGAATACGCCAAAAACCACGTTCTCAGCCAGAGTATCGTGACTCTTCGAGTTACAAAACACCCATTTCTCCACAACGCTCGTTTTCCACGGGGCGACGATGCCGACGACTCACGACGAAGGTACTTATACGAAGACGGGGCCAGACGGGTCGTGTCGAATCGAGTCGCCCTCTCTGACCTCGCTCGCGCCGCGTACTGTCCGCGCCAGTTGTACTACGCTCGCCGCGACGAGAACCGAGAACCACCGCCCGACGTGCAGGAAATCCGCGCCCTCGCGTTCGAGTATCCGACGCTCCTCGCCGCCGCCGACGACGAACTCACGACGCGGCCGATAGCGACGACGCCCACGGCCTATCGGCAGACACTCCGCCGATTACGTGAGCGAGACGCGTGGGACGCGCTTTCGAATCCGGTCGGCCGAGACGTTCGACTCACGGGGAAGGACTGTCGCGGTATCGCGCACAAACTCGTCGGTGACCCACCGGTTCCGTCGTTCGTCTCACCGGGGACGCCGCCGGACCGTGGCGTGTGGGAACCCCAACGAGTTCGGGTCGTCGCACTGGCGAAAGCGTTGGCGTGGGAGCGCGAAGAGAGCGTCTCGTCCGCCTTCGTCGAGTATCCCGCCGTCGGTGTCGTCCGGAGGGTTCGCCTCACGACGAGAAACAAAGCGGCCTACCGGCGAGCGCTTCGAGTCGCCCGAGAACTCGACTTCGTCCCGCCGCGACTCCGTGACTCCGCGAAGTGTGACGAGTGTGCCTACCGGCAGGAGTGTGGCGTCAAGACGCGCTCTCTGAAGTCACTCGTTGGCTTCTAGCCACGCTTCGATTTCGTCCGCCATCGCGCCGCGTCGATGGATAATTCCACGTCCGGGGTCCACGACGGTGCTCTCGGTTCCGGGTGTGGTTCCCCCGTCGAGGACAAAAGCGACGGCGTCGCGAATCTCCGCGGAGAGTTGCGACGGATGCGTGATACTGCCGGTCCCCGAGCGGTTGGCGCTCGTCGCCGTCACGGGTGTTCCGGCCGCACGGAACAGGTCACGTGCGAGTTCGTGGTCGGGGACGCGTACCCCGACCCGGTCACGTCCGGCGACGAGGACGTCAGGGAGCGACTCGCGGCGTTCGACGACGACGGTAACGGGACCGGGGAGGAATCGGCGCATGAACGCGTCTTCCATCTCGTCGGCGACGACGTATTCGAGTGCGGCGTCGACGTCCGGAAAGCCTGCAGAGAGCGGGTTGTCTCGGGGGCGGCCCTTGATGTCGAAGACGCGTTCGACGGCGTCCGAGTTCGTCGCGTCCGCACCCATCCCGTAGACAGTCTCGGTCGGATAGACCACGGCCTCACCACGGCGGATGGCGTCTGCCGCCTCTGTCAGGTCGTCGTCGCTCATGACCGACGAAAAGAGCGAGGGGCGAAAAAGGGTGACGAAACGGGGTTAGACGTCGTCGACGGCGGCCACGATGTCGTCGTAGTCGGGGAAGTCGGGCCACTCGTCGGCGACCCACCGATACTGGACCGTCCGGTCCTCGTCGAGGAGGAAGACGGCGGGGCGGTGTTCGGTGACGCCCGTCATGTTGTCGAGGTCGTTTTCGATGCCGTACGCCGTCGCGACGTCCGCCGCGGGGTCCGAGAAGAACCGCGCGTCGACCTCGCGTTCTTCGACGAACGTCTTGTGTTCGTACGGCGACGAGATGGAGACGCCGACGCTCTGAATCTCCTGTGTGACGCCACGGTCACGCAGGTTGTTCCAGACGTACGTCGAGGGGAACGCCCCGTCCATCGTGTGGAAGACGAGGAGGACGGGACCCTCGTCGGTCAGGTCCGACAGCGCAGTGTCCTCCCAGAACTCCTCGTTGACCAGGGGGCGAGTGAAGTCGGGTGCCGTGTCACCGACGCCGGGCGCGTCGTGTGGTGGGAGTTCGACGACGTCGAAGTCGACCATTATGCCACCTCTCCGTTGCCGTAGGTGTTTTCGAGGTACTCTACGATGTTGGCGGATTCGGACATCGTGACGCCGGTGTTCTCGTCGACGATGGCGGGGACGGTTCGCTTCCCGGAGACGCGCTTGACGACGTTGCGGTCGGAGTGCATCGGTTCGACGAAGCGCGAACGGTAGTCCAGTCCCTGGTCGTCGAGGACGCGAACGACGCGTTCGCAGTACGGACACGCCTGTAACCGATACAGTGTAATCGCCGGCTGGTCGTCTGTCATGGGGGCACGTTGGGAAGAGTCCCGCCTAAGCCCTTCGCTCGCGGGTATCTCCGCCGCAATGCCGTACAGCGACTCGGTTGTCACCGCGAGGTGGGGCGTTCCGGCGTCTCGGCACCACGCTCCGGTCTGGCGGTGACGGCGAGGGCAACTCTTAATTCCGGTGCCACTCAACACTGTATAGTTACATGGGTTTGCCGCCGCTACTAACATTTCCAGCTGCGTTCCTCGCGGCCGTACAGGTCTCGGACGTCCCGCTGGACGACACGACGATAACGGTCCTCGGCGGGGCCGCGATTCTCGTCCTCATCGCACTCTCGGCGTTCTTCTCTTCATCCGAGATTGCGATGTTCTCGCTCGCGAAACACCGCGTCGATTCGCTCGTCGAAGACGGGGTCCCGGGAGCGACGCGGGTCAAGGCGCTCAAAGACGACCCGCATCGTCTCCTCGTCACCATCCTCGTCGGCAACAACATCGTCAACATCGCGATGTCGGCGCTGGCGACGGGGCTTCTCGCCGTCCTCAACTTCGGCCCCGGCGAGTCGGTGCTCATCTCGACGCTCGGCATCACCACGCTCGTCTTGCTGTTCGGCGAGAGCGCGCCGAAGTCGTACGCAGTCGAGAACACCGAGTCGTGGGCGCTCAGAATCGCTCGACCGCTGAAGTACGCGGAACTGCTGTTGCTCCCGCTGGTCGTCTTCTTCGACTACCTGACGCGGATTATCAACAGCATCACCGGTGGGCAGACGGCCATCGAGACGACGTACGTCACCCGCGACGAGATTCAGAACCTCATCGAGACGGGCGAACGCGAGGGCGTCATCGAAGAAGAAGAACGCGAGATGCTCGACCGTATCTTCCGGTTCAACTCGACCATCGCGAAGGAGGTCATGACGCCGCGTCTCGACATGACCGCCGTCCCGAAAGACGCCACCATCGACGAAGCCATCGAGACGTGTGTGCAGGCGGACCACGAGCGAGTCCCCGTCTACGACGGGAACCTCGACAACGTCATCGGCATCGTCAACATCCGAAACCTCGTCCGCGAGAAGTACTACGGCGAACGCGGCGTCGGCCTCGCCGACATCGTCTCGCCGACGCTCCACGTCCCCGAGTCGAAGAACGTGGACGAACTGATGGCCGAGATGCAGGACACGCGGATGCAGATGGTCATCGTCATCGACGAGTTCGGAACCACAGAGGGCCTCATCACGCTCGAAGACATGGTCGAAGAAATCGTCGGTGACATCCTCGAAGGCGACGAGGAAGAACCGTTCGAGGAAGTCGACGAGAACACGTTCCTCGTCCGGGGCGAAGTCAATATCGACGAAGTCAACGAGATGCTCGACATCGAACTCCCCGAAGGAGAGGAGTTCGAGACGCTCGCTGGGTTCATCTTCAACCGCGCCGGCCGCCTCGTCGAAGAGGGCGAAGAGATAACCTACGACAACATCGTCATCCGCATCGAGCAGGTGGACAACACGCGCATCATGAAAGCGCGCATCCAGACCAACGTGGGTATCGAACCCGACGAGGAAGAAGACGACGACGAAGAAGCAGAAGTCGAATCCGACGCCTGAGTCGGAGACTCGTTTTTACCCGAAACGTAACCGAGCGCCACCCGAGGAGCGTAAGCGTCACCCGAGGAGCGTAAAGGAGAGTAACACGAGCGCGAGTGCGACGATGACGAGGAGCATCAACCGCCGGGTGTCTTCGGTCCCCTCGCGGAGGTACGTCGCTCGGTTTCGGAACTGTATCGCCAGCGCGAACCCACCGAGACCAACGGTACCGAAGGCAAATCCGCGAAGCGAGAGACCGGTGACGATGGCCATCGCGACGTGATAGACACCGAACCCCGCCCAGAGAGCGGCGACGAGGTTGGCGAGGGCGACTCGGAGACCACGAACGTTCACACAGACAGTACGCTTGACAGGAGTGTAAAGACGCCGTAGCCCAGGCCGAACGCGAGCACCAACGACCCGGCCCACGCGAGGACGGTGTAGAGCATCTTCCGTTTCGAGACGCCCGACCCACCGGCAGCGAAACCAGACCCGATGATGGCGCTGACGATGATTTCGTTGAACGAGACGGGGACGCCGAGTGCGACGGCAGTCTGTGCGATGGCGAACGAGGGAATCATCGCCGCGATAGAGCGCCGCGGGCCGAGCGAGGAGTAGTCCTGTGCGAGCGCTTTAATCATCCGCGGGGCACCCGTCCACGACCCGACGAGGAGGCCGATTCCACCGCCGACGAGGAGTGCGATTAGTGGGACAGTGACGGCGTCGAGCAGGGGGACCAGCGGGCCGATTGCCAGTCCCACCTGACTCCCACCGGCGGAGAAGGCGACGAGGCCACCGAGGACGAGCAGGAACCGACGCTGGCCACGGGTCGGGTCGGTGTACATCCACCGACCGACGACGCCCGCGGCGGCGACGCCGACGAACAGGACGCTCACGACGAACCACGTCGTCTCTCCGAACCCGGTGCCAGCGAGTTCGAGTGCAGACGCGCGAGCGACCGATGCGGACCCACCGCCCGTCCCGAGGGCAGCGAACTCCATGTTCGCGACGAGGACGCCGACGATGCCCGCGAGAACGGGGACAGTCGTCGTCTCAGCGGCCCACTCGGACCGAAGCATCCGGGCGGTGGCGTAGGCCGCGCCGCCGCCGACGAACGGGGTGAGCACCCACAGCGTGACGATTTGCTGGTACTTCGCCCACGCGGGGTCGCCACCCATCGCGAGTCCGACACCGACGACTGCGCCGGTGACGGTAAAGGCCGTCGCGATAGGATAGCCGGTGAAGACGCCGAATGCGACGAGGATTGCGGCGGTGAGCAGGGCGACGACTGCCGCCGCCACGGAGAGCGTAACCCCACCGATGAGTTCGGTACCGACGGCGTTGGTGACGTTGGCCCCCTGCAGAATCGCACCGGCGAACCCGAGCAGGCCGACGATAAACCCGGCACGCATCACCGAGATGGCGTTGGCACCGACCGCAGGTGCGAACGGCGTCGAACCGGACGACCCGGCACCGATGGCCCACGCCATGAACAGACTCGAGAGTGCAGCGAGGACGAGCGTCGCGAGCGTCGAGACTGCTACCACAGAAAGACACCTCGCGTGCAGTTCCGAAGAGATACCGACATCCTATCTGCGTCTCGCGTCGTCGTAGCCTTCGCGCAGGCCGAGCAGCGTCCGGCGCACGAGGAGATACGCGAAGAAGACGAAGAGCAACATCACGATGAGCAACCCAGTGAACACTGGGTCTCCAGCGAGGAAATCGACGACGCCGTCTACGACCAGAGGGTCGGCCATGTGCCAGCATTCCGAGTGCCCGGGGTATAGCCATTTCGGCGCGAGGACGTGACAGGGTAGCAATGTTTTTTACTGCGAAGGCGAGTAGCGCGACTAGATGGCCGACCTCATCCCCTCCATCACCAGCGACCCCGACCCAGACCGGGAAGACCGGGACCCACGGGTCATCGGCCTCGATAGCGACGAAGCGGACGAACTCCTCGGAGCCATCTCGTCGTCGACGGCACGGACGATTCTCGCATCCCTCCACGAAGCCCCGGCGACACCGTCGGAACTCGCCACGGTGGCCGATACCTCGTTACAGAACGTTCAGTACCACCTCGGCAATCTCTCGGAGTCTGGACTCATCGAAGTCACAGGGACGCGCTACTCCGAGAAAGGCCGCGAGATGAACGTCTACGCCCCCTCCGACCGAGCGCTCGTCGTCGTCGCCGGGCGCGACGAGGAGACACGCGGCCTCAAAGGTGCCCTCAAACGCCTCATCGGTGGCGTCGGCGTCCTCGGCATCGGTGCGGCGGTACTGAACCGACTCGCGCAGACGGGCACGTTCTCACCGTTCGCACTGGGTGGGGCCAGCGGCGGTGGCGACGGCGGTGCTGCAGGTGGTGCTGCAAACGAGTCGACGACGAGCGACGTCTCCGTCTCCTACACTGGCGACAGCGGCGACGTGAACGCCACGGCCACGGAACAGGCGCGGACGCTCACCGAGACGGCGACAGAAGCGTCCGGTGACGACGGGTACAGTATCGCAGAGGCGACGACCACCGAATCGGCCGAGACGACTGCCGAGGCGACGAGAACCGTCGCCGAGACGGCGACTCAGACGCCGACACCCATCCAGACCGAAGAACCAGCGACGACGGCCGCACAGACGGTTACCGAGACGGCCGCACAGACAGTTACCGAGACGGCCGCACAGGTCACCAGTGGGTCACCCGGATTCGCCGAGTTCGTCGGGTCGCTCTCACCGGGAGCGTTGTTCTTCCTCGGTGGGATGACCGTCCTCGTGGCGTGGGTCGCAGTCGGTTTGCTCCGTGACTAAAACGGTTGTTTGAGCTTACGCTGCGTATTTCATCGATACGCTCCTACGAATGAGTACGAGGTCACGTCCGCCCCTCGAACGACGGTGAATCGCCCCCCAACTGGTGCCCCTGCCCAACCGTCGCCGACCCCACCGACGTGGCCTCGGATTTCCGACGACGACCCGCTGTCCCCATCCCGCTGATTCTTCGGCCCTCCGCCGACACCCTCGCTCAGTTCCCGCCGGGCGCGACGCGGAACGTTTCGAACACCTCGCCATCGACAGTGACGAGTCGCCCTCGGAGGCCACCGCCAGGGAGTTCCTCGAACTCTGCGTGTGCCTTCCGGTTCCCGCGCGGTTGTGCGTGGCTCCCCGGATTGACGAGTGGAATCGCACCCGTCCTATCGAACGTCGGTCGGTGACTGTGCCCGAAGACGACTGCGTCGGCACCGCGTTCGCGTCCGAACAGTGAGAGCGCGGTGCCGCCGCCGCGACGAGTGTGCGTCATGGCGAACTCCACGCCGCCGTAGGTGAAGTTCCGTGCCTCGGGAATCCGTGCGCGAATCTCCGGGCCGTCGTTGTTCCCGTAGACGGCGAGGAACTGTTCGGACTCGTCGATGAACGCGTCGAGGACGGATTCACGCATGAAGTCACCCGCGTGGACGACGAGAGTAGCCTCGCGGACCGCTTCGAGCGTGCGACCCGTGAGGCGGTGGCCGTCTGTGCTGTGCGTATCGGAGACGACGACGAGCATACCACACCTATGTGTCGAAGGTAGTGAAGGCTACCGTCTTCCGGACGGAGGTGGGTTCAGGTCGGACGAATGGCGAACATGTGGCCGTGGCGGAAGGTCTATCCGCCCGGAGGGAGTGCCCCACGACATGGCAGGCAGTACGTCCGTCGTCGTCGCCGCCCTCTTCGCGAATGGGGCCATCGCCATCCTGAAATTCCTCGGCTTTCTCGCGACCGGAAGTCCCTCCATGCTCTCGGAGACGTACCACTCCATCTCCGACACCGGCAATCAGGTGTTCCTCCTCATCGGCATTCGGTACAGCAAACGCGAGGAGACGCAGATGCACCCCTTCGGATTCGGGAGAGCACAGTTCTTCTACTCGTTTCTCGTCTCGGTGATGCTCTTCGGCATCGCTGGCTGGGAGTCGGCGAAACACGGCTACGAGGCCCTGATGCATCCGGGTCACGGCGGCGGTGCGGAAACTCTCGTCCTGCTCGGGATGGAGATAGAACCCATCTGGGTCAACGTCGCCATCCTCCTCGGCGCCATCGCCTTCGAGACGTACGCGTTCGTGAAAGCGAACGCCGAACTCCGCCGGCAAATCGTAGAGTACGAGTGGGATGGCCTCGTGCAGGCGTTCCGCGAGACGAGCGACGTGACGACACTGACGGCGTTTACCGAAGACGCCGTCGCACTCGGTGGTGCGATGCTCGCGCTCGTCGGTATCGGCCTCACCGAAATCACGGGCAACGAGATGTTCGACGCCGCCGCGGCGCTCCTCATCGGTATCCTCCTCATGGGATTCGCCATCGCACTCGCGTGGGAGAACAAGCGACTGCTCATCGGCGAGAGCGTCCCCACCCGCGAAGAACAGGAGCTGCGTGAAATCGTCCGGAACGACCCTCACGTCACCCACGTCGACAAGTTCCGCGCCACCTACGTCGGCCCCGAGAAACTGCTTCTCGCACTCGACGTGAGTTTCGACGCCGAACTCGACACCGAAGAGATAGACGACTACATCACCGGCATCGAAGACCGACTCAAGGCGGCGGACGACCGGGTCCACTTCGTCTACATCGAACCCGAACTGTAAGATGCGCCTCGCCGAACTCGCCCCCTCGCTCATCTTCGTCGCCGCGGGCGTCTACATGTACAGTCGCCCGATGTCGGTCCGGAGTTTCGTGTCTCCACGGACGTGGAAGGAATCACCGGAGGAGGCAACCCAACTCCAGCGCGTATTGGCGAAGACAGTGGGCTTCGCGCTCGTCGGCGTCGGCGTACTGTGGTTCGTCATCGCGCTTGCACTCGGCTGAGTCTGCCGAGTCTGTCTACTGCGACTGGACCGCTTCGGCGACGAGTTCGACTGCTTCCTCCACGTCGGCACGCGAGACGTTCAGATTCGTCGTAAACCGGGTGTGATATTCGCCGAACTCCCCGCCGAGGACGCCCACGTCGTCGCACAGTTCCACGAATTCTTCTGCCGTTAGTCCTGCATCCTCGGAGTCGACGACGACGATGTTGGTGTCGGGCGTCGGCACCGACAGTCCGTCGACGGCGTCGAGTCCGTCGGCGAGCAGACGGGCGTTTTCGTGGTCGTCGGTCAGTCTGTCGACGTTGTCGAGAGCGACGAGACCCGGTGCGGCGATGAGACCGGCCTGCCGCATCCCGCCACCGAACTGCTTGCGGACGCGGGTTGCCTCCTCGATGAACTCCGCTGGACCGGCGAGAATCGACCCGACTGGTGCGCCGAGACCCTTCGAGAGACAGAACATCACGGTATCGACGTTCTCGACCATCGCCGCCGGGTCTTCGTCGAGTGCGACACAGGCGTTGAACACGCGCGCGCCGTCGAGGTGGACTGGGATGTCGAGTTCGTGTGCCGCCTCGGCCGCCGCGTCGATGTCGGCTTTCGGGATGGCGACGCCGCCACGGGCGTTGTGGGTATTTTCGAGACAGACGACGCCGGTACCGGCGACGTGAAGTGACGCTTCGCGTGCGTGCTCGCGAATCTGGGCTGGCGTGGGGACGGCGCGTTCGCCGGCGTCGAAGGCCCGAACCTGGAGGCCCGACAACTGGGCGAACCCACCGACTTCCCACTTGTAGACGTGTGCCTCGGCGTCGACGAGCGCCTCCTGACCGGGTTCGGTGTGGACGCGGGCGGCAATCTGGTTGCCCATCGTTCCCGAGGGGACGTAGAGGGCCGCCTCTTTGCCGACCATCTCGGCGGCGCGCGCTTCGAGTTCGTTGACAGTCGGGTCGTCGCCGTAGACGTCGTCGCCGACGGCAGCGTCGCGGGCGGCCTCACGCATCTCGTCAGACGGCAGGGTGACCGTGTCGCTTCGAAGGTCTATCATTGGCCGAAAGGACCGTCCCGAGCGAGAAATAGCCCGGTGGTCTGTCCGGCGTCCGCCAGATGGACTGTGCCGAGTTCGGCCTCCGTGGCAACATTTGTGCTTCGAAACATGTTTGCCCCGGGGAGACACACGACGCGGTATGGACCCACGTATCCGCGAACACGCCCAAACCATCGTGGACCACTCGACACGCGTAGAGGAAGGCGACAACGTCGTCGTCTCTGCGCCCGCCGTCGCCGAGGACCTCGTGACCGCCGTCTGCGAACTCATCGGCGAGCGTGGTGCGTACGTCGTCACCACCAGTTCCAACCCCCGCTACATGCGCGCGTACCTCCGTGCGTCCGAGCGTGAGGAGTTCGAGACGCCGTCGCACTACCTCGCACTCTTCGAAGAAGCTGACGTGCTCATCAACATCCGCGCCGAGACGAACGCGTCCGAACAGAGCGACGTGGACCCCGCGACGAACGCCGCGTGGCGACGCGCCTACAAGCCAGTTCAGGCCGAAGCGCTCTCGAAACGCTGGTGTCTCACGCAGTACCCCGCGAAGGGGAGTGCACAACTCGCAGGCATGAGTACCGAGGCGTACGAGAACTTCGTCTACGACGCCGTCAGTCTCGACTGGGAGAAGCAGGCCGAACACCAGCAGCAGATGGTCGAACTCCTCGACGACGCCGACGAAGTCCGCATCAAATCGGGTGACGAGACGGACGTGACGATGAGCGTCGCCGGCAACACCACCATCAACGACAAAGGCGAACACAACCTCCCCGGCGGCGAAGTGTTCACTGCACCCGTCAAAGACTCCGTCGAGGGCGAGGTGCACTTCGACCTGCCACTGTACCGGCAGGGCCGCGAAGTCTCGGGCGTTCGGGTCCGCTTCGAAGACGGCAAAGTCGTCGACTACTCCGCAGAAGGCAACGAGGAAGTCCTCGACGGCGTGTTCGACACCGACGAGGGTGCACGCTACCTCGGTGAACTCGGTATCGGGATGAACCGCAACATCGACCAGTTCACCTACAACATGCTCTTCGACGAGAAGATGGGCGACACGGTCCACATGGCCGTCGGCACCGCCTATCCCGAGACAGTCGGCGAGGAAAACGAAGTCAACGAGAGCGCCGAACACGTGGATATGATTGTGGACATGTCCGAAGACTCGGTCATCGAACTCGACGGGGAAGTCGTCCAGCGCAACGGCACGTTCGTGTTCGAAGACGGGTTCTGAAGGGTCGGTGCGGTTTTTGGACAACCGTGAGACGCTCCAATTGGACCGTTTCACCTCCACGGTTCTACACGGAGAGGCCGTTCCGTCGTCCACTCTCCAGTCGAAACACTACCCTTCGAGAGTCCGGTCGTTAGAGAGCGTCTAAATCCGTCAGACGGGCGTCATACACTGGATAACGTCCGGGAATCTCCAGTCGAAACGGTGCCCTTTCGACTCGGGAGAATATTGTGTCGGGTGTTCACACGGGCCAGCAGACTTAACTCACCCAGAACGAGAGTTCCGACGATGCCAGCGGTACAGTGTCGAACGTGTGGCCGCGACGTTGCCGTCCACGAAATCGAGACGACGACACGGACGAGTGTCGACGGATTCGACACACGGTATCGATGCCCCTACTGCGGCGAAGTGATGCGTGACGTGAAAACGCGAATCGTCTGAGTTACTCTTCGATATCGAGTTCGAACTGCTCGTTTTCGGTGACGGCGTTGAGGACGACAGAGGTGTTGGACTCCCGGATGTCCACGTCGGTCAACAGCTTCTTGATCTGCTTGTTCATGCCGTCTGTGTCACGGAATTTGCCGATTGCGATGATGTCGTAATCGCCGGTCACCTCGTAGACCGAAATCATCTGTTTTTCCTCCCGCAGTCGTTCGGTCACGTCGACGAGCGCAGTCCCTTCGACTTTCAGTTGGATGACGGCGGTGACGTCGTAGCCGAGTGCGTCATAGTTCACGCGGGGGGTGTAGCCCTCGATGACGCCCTCGTCTTCCAGGTCACGCAGGTGATTCGAGACTGTCGTCACCGACACGTCGAGTTCTTCGGCGAGACTCCGAAGACTCGCTCTGCCATCGCCGAGTAGTGCGTTGATGAGTTTCGCATCGAGGTTTTCGTACGTCATTACATTGAAACACCGTCCGGGGGCATTAGAATTTTACGAATATCCAATTCCTAAGCGAGGAGCGGGGAATTGCATTAAGCGGAAAGGTCTTTATACTTCGGGTGTTCGAATCGTGTGTCCAGGAATATGACGGAAGAAAACGTACGCACCGACGGTGGCCTGAGCGCGGAAGCGCAGGCAGTCGTCGACGAAATCGAAGAGAAGAATGTCGACTTCCTCCGCCTCCAGTTCACCGACATTCTCGGCACCGTAAAGAACGTCTCTGTCCCGGCCTCGCAGGCCGAAAAGGCGTTCACAGAAGGAATCTACTTCGACGGCTCGTCCATCGATGGCTTCGTCCGCATTCAGGAGTCGGACATGCGTCTCGAACCCGACCCGTCTACGTTCGCCATCCTCCCATGGAGACAGAAAGAAAGCAGCGCGGCCGCCCGCCTCATCTGTGACGTGTTCAACACGTCCACCGGCGAACCGTTCGAGGGTGACCCGCGTGGCGTCCTCAAGCGCGCCATCGATCGCGCCGAAGAGATGGGCTACGACATCAACGCCGCCCCCGAACCGGAGTTCTTCCTGTTCGAAGAAGACGAGAACGGCCGTGCGACCACCGTCACGAACGACGCCGGTGGCTACTTCGACCTCGCCCCGAAGGACCTCGCCTCGGACGTGCGCCGTGACATCATCTATGGCCTCGAAAGCATGGGCTTCGACATCGAAGCCTCGCACCACGAAGTCGCCGAAGGCCAGCACGAAATCAACTTCACGTACGACGACGCCCTCTCGACGGCCGACAACGTCGCAACCTTCCGGTCTGTCGTCCGCGCTATCGCGGCCGAACACGACCTGCACGCGACGTTCATGCCCAAGCCCATCGCCCGCATCAACGGGTCCGGCATGCACACGCACATCTCGCTGTTCCAGGACGGCGAGAACGCGTTCCACGACGGCGACGACGAGTTCGACCTGAGCGAGACGGCGAAGCAGTTCACCGCCGGAATCCTCGAACACGCACCCGCCGTGACGGCCGTGTGTGACCCGACGGTCAACTCCTACAAGCGCCTCGTCCCCGGATACGAAGCGCCGGTCTACATCGCGTGGTCCGACCGCAACCGCTCGGCGCTCATCCGTAAGCCGGCCGCACGCACGCCGGCCGCCTCGCGTATCGAGGCCCGCTTCCCCGACCCGTCCTGTAACCCGTACCTCGCCTTCGCGGCACTCATCCACGCCGGCCTCGACGGCATCGAGCGTGGTCTCGAATGCCCCGACCCGGTTCGCGAGAACATCTACGAGTTCGACGAGCAGAAGCGCGAAGAGTACGGCATCGAGACGCTCCCGAAGGACCTCGGCGCAGCAGTCGACGCGCTCGAAGAAGACGAAGTCATCCAGGACGCCCTCGGTGACCACGTCTACGATAAGTTCGTCGAAGCCAAGCGCTCCGAGTTCAAGGACTACCTCGTCTCCGTCTCCGAGTGGGAACTCGACCGCTACCTCGAGACGTTCTAAGCGCCTCGCACACAGCCACGATTCTTTTTTGGCACCCACACGCCCGAGCGACGGCGTCGTCGTGGGGACAGCGCGACCACCTAGCGACGGTCACTGGTCGGAAGCGCACTCAGATAGGTCGACGAGCGCCTCGATTCCCTCGTGAGTCACTTCGAGCGTCTCGGTTGCGACAGACACGCTGTTGGCGACGAGGTGGGGGCCGGTCCACCGAACCGGTCTCGCCGCCCGACAGACCCATCCACGGACGGGAGCGCCAGTCGTATCGAGGAGGCAGATTCGAACGTCCTGTGGCTCGATATCGCCGTCGGCCCACTGCTGGAACCACTCCCAGAGCGCCTGCTCGTCGGTCACCCCCCGCTCGAGTTCGAGGGGTGGTGACCGAACCCCGCGACTGTCTTTTCGGGCGTCTCCAGTGCGACGGTTCGACTTTCCGGGACGGCCACGTGGAACGCGGTTCCCGTTCGTCGTCGAATCGGCGTCTCCACCGTTGTCCACTGCAACCGAGAGGCCACGGACTTCGGTGAAGCCAATCGGCGGGAGCGCATCACACGACACCTCGAATCGGTGTGAGCCGTACGGGTTGGCCTCGTCCGAAGTCACGTCTCTTCTGGGTCGTCGTCGGCCGACAACTGTTCTGTTCGCACCGATTCTTCGATACCCTGCACCCCTCCGCCGCCAATCGGGAACTCGGGTCTCGGGATAGTCGGTTTGGGTTGCTCGGAGTCCGCTTCGTCGTCTTCGTCGTCGTCGCCAGATTCGACTTCGACGCGTCCGAATCCTTCGTGGACGACGACGAGTCGTTCGATAGCCACGTCGGAACGCGTCGCATCTAACCGTGGCGCGTCGTACTGCGACGGCCACGCCCGCCGAAACTCCCAGCGCGCGGCAGGAAATGCCATCGCGTCGAGCAGCGTCACCGCCGCCGGGCGGCGAGCGGCCTCCATGTCGCCGTGTTCGACGTCTGCCCGCCACTCCGAGAGTTCGAGCGATTGGTCGGTGACGCCCGTTTCGAGCACGAGCGGACCGTACTCGTTCAGTCCGGGCAGTTTTCGTGGCGTCGGCGGGCCGTTTCCTTCGCGGTACTCGATGACCGAGGTGGACGCCGTCGGAAGGGAACATCGGCTGAACCCCGCCATGGTCAACCCGTCTATCTCGAGGAGATAGCGGAGTTGCGTGTACGGTTGGTCGGCTACCATTCGGCCTCACCCACTCCCGTCGTGCGGACGGTGTCGCAGACGGAACGTTCGGTACGTGTGAACATACTGAATAGTCATCACTGGCGACAGTGATGAACGTACGCCCTACACACAGTAGCGACGCGAACTCACTGCCGATGGTGGGCCGTCCACTTGGGAAGCGCCCGTCGATAGAGGGCGACACCGACGCCGCCCAGTGCGACGCCGCCGACGCCGAGCGCTCCAGACACCGGCAGCGAGACGGGGGCGAGGGCGAACCCGACGACCAGAATCGGGACGAGCGGGAGGCCCATCGCGACACCGAATATCGCGAACAGGACGGTATCGAAGAGGAACTCGTTCGGGGAGAGGCCGGTGAGATAGACGGTGACGCCGAAGATGTAACAGGAGACGCCGACGAGCAAGACGCCGCCGACGAGCGCCTCGACGAGTGGTGCGCCGCGCCAGAAGACGGCAATCGCGTAGAACACCACGCCGACGAGCGGCCCGAGCAGGAGAAACGCGCGGAACTTCGCGTGGAAGATTTCGGGCACGTCGACTGGGTGTGCGAGATACGAGTCGACGTCGTCGAACTGGGTGAGCCAATTGTACGTCGTGAATCCCGACAGGCCGAGAATCGCACCGAACGAGACGCCGACAGACGGCGACACGCCAGTGATTTGCCCGGCAAGGTCCACCAGTGCGTCCGTCACACCGAGGAGAATCGCCGCCGAGAAGAGGACCTTCCAGAACCCACCCGAACTCCGGTGGACGTCGAGGAGTGTCTTCGTCGCCAGTGGGTCTCGAATCCGACGCTGCCAGTGACGGAACGTCGAGCGAACCGTTCGCGCGTCTCGCCGTGCGTTCACGTCGTAGGCGACTGCACCGAGCAGGTAGACCACCCCAACGAGTCCCAGTGCCCCGCCAACCCGGACGGGCGTCGGCGAGCGGAACACCCCGTACGGCGTGTACGCGATTACGGGGAGGTTCGCTATCCACGCGCCACCGGCCAAGACGGCACCGAGACCCAAGAGAGCGGCCCCGGAGACGCCTCGGTTGCTGATTCCAACACCGGCGATAGTCACACCGATACCGAGGACGAACGTGGCCGTCAACGTCGCCCAGAGGAGTGGAACTGTCGTCGCAACCGAACCGGCCGCAGTAGCGCCCTGTGCGCGGAGTACCGCCGGTGCGACGCCGAGCGCAATCGGCAGCAAGAAGAGACAGGCGTAGTAGACGACGTCTTTGACGACGAAGACGGCGAGTAACCGTTTCTGCGAGAGGGGGAGCGTCCGCGCAGAGAACACGAGCAAGGTGAGGTCACCGAGCAGGTTCCGGAGCGCGTCACGGCCGACGAATCCAATCGACCCGGTCTGAATCCCGAAGACGAAGGCGAGGGCGTGGAGTCCAGCGAAGACGGTGGTGAGTTCCGTCCCCGTCCGCACGAGTAGTTCTACCGCGCCAGCGACGAGCAGTGTAATCAAGACCGGAAACGCGGAAAACCGGCGACCACTGAACAGGTGACTGTGGAGTCGCCACTCCTCGCGGAGCATCTCGACGAAGACCCGACGTGTTCGACTCCAGCCGGTCATGGGGACGCGTCCAGATGCTCGGCGTCGGTGTCGATTCGGTCCATGAACACGTCCAACAACCGCTCGTCGGGGGCGAGTTCCGAGGGTACCACGTCCGCGACGAGCGACCCGCCGTAGACGATGCCGACGCGAGAACAGAGTTCGGCCGCGACGTCCACGTTGTGCGTCGAAATCAGCACCGTGTTACCGGCGGCCTGGTAGTCGACGAGGAACCGTTTGATTCGCTCTTGCATGATAGGGTCGAGGTTCGCCAGCGGTTCGTCGATACAGACGACTGCCGGGTCGTGGAGGAAGGTTCCGGCAATCATCACCTTCTGTTGTTGGCCTCGCGAGAGGTCGGTCGTCAGTGTGTCGAGTTTCTCCGCGAAGTCCAATCGCTCGGCCCACGTCTGGGTCTGGGCGTCTACCTGTTCGGTCGAGAGGTTCCGAACCGCGCCGACGAAGTCGAAGTACTCTCGCGGCGTCATGAAACTCGGCGGTGACTCTTTTTCGGGGAGGATACCGACGCGTTCACGGACCGCCGTTGGCTCTGCAACGGGGTCGATACCGAGGACCGAGACGTGACCACTGTCGGGGACGATTTGCCCGGTGAGTATCTCCATCGTCGTCGTCTTGCCGGCACCGTTTGGCCCGAGCAGTCCGAACAGTTCTCCCTCCGCAACGTCGAGGGACAACCCGGAGAGTGCAGTCACGTCTCCGTACGTCTTCTGGAGGTCCTCGATGTGAATCGCAGCCATCGCGTTGGGGAACGGACGGCACCGGTGTAAAGTCAATCGGCGCTCTGTGCGGGTGCGTCGCCGGAGAGTCGGAGTTGCACCCGTGGTGCGACGAGGATGAACGCGACGACGGCCCCGGTTGCGACGACGGTCACCGGAACGGGGACGCCCAGAGCGTCGACTCCCACCCAAAGACCACCGGCACCGAGGAACGAGACGAGTGCGACGGGAGGATTCAGCGTCGGAAGCGACTCGTGGTCGGTGATTCGAGCCCACCCGAGGTAGCCACCGAGCGACCCGCCGAGGGCGGCGGCAGCGTTTTCGGCGTGGTGTGGCGCGCCCGTGACGAACACGACGACGAGCGCCAGTGCGGCGACGATAGCAGCGACGCCGAACAGTCGAGTCGGGTCGAGGTGGCCGGGGGCATCGTCGCTCGCGGCGACTTCGAACACCACCTTCAGGAACACGAGGCCGAGGAGGACGCCGACAACCACGTCCACGCCGTAGTGGACGCCGATGACGACTCGCGAGAGTGAGACTGTCGCGACGATTACAGCGGCCGCGAGCATGCGGCGGCGACGGTCCCACACGTCGAGGACGACTGCCGCCGCACCGTAGACGACAGTCGTCCCGAATGCGTGCCCACTCGGGAAGCCGAATCCGTCGTCGGTCGTGAACGAGACGAACAGGTCGGCCAGCGGGTCGGGCCACGCGGGTGCCGCCGCGATGGCCGCCGTCGGCGGGCGGGGAAGCCCAAAGCCGACTTTCAACGCCGTGACGAGTGCGAGCGACCCCAGTGCGAGGCCGACGAACGACGCCGCCGTTCGACGCGGGCGCTCGGAGATATGCGGCCAGCACAGCCAGTACAGCGACGTGAACGCGACGAAGAAGAACCACTGGTCGCCGAGTTGGGTGACGATGCCGAAGAGGAAGACGACGACGTCCGGGAGTTCCGTGAGGATGGTCTCACCGACACCGCGTGTCTGGAGTGGAGACATGGGAGGGAGCTCAGCTTCGGCGTTCGCGAACTGCATCCACGGCGCGACTCGGGACACCGAGCACGTTCAGTCCGATGCCGAAGATGACGAACAGCACGTACAACCCGAGCGTCGAGAGGAAGATGATGAGCATCGCCACGACTGCGATGAGGTCCGACTGGAGGTAGTAGAACGCACCGAGCGTGAGGACGACGCCGTAGAGGAGCACGAGATACGGCCCCCAGCCACGGGCTTTCCCGCGGCGTACCCGGCGACGGACGTATCGCTTCAACTCTTCTTCGAGTTTCGGTTTCTCGACCGTTCGGTCGGTTACGTCGGCCTCGAAGGCGTCGAGGTCCGCACGGAGTTCCTCGACCTGCGATTCCAACTCCTCGATATCCGGAGCACCGCGCGGGGAGACGGACGAGTCTGCGCGTGCGTCGTCGCTGGCGTCGTCGCCCGCCTGCGAGCCATCTGTGTCACCTCGGTCGTCGCTCATATCCGTACGAGCATCATGTCGGCCTCCCGTATGTTGTACCTGCCGGTCCACTTCGCCGAATCCCCCCGGCCGGTCACCCGGTTCCGTCGGGTCGTCGCCACCGACGCCGGCGAGGACGGCGTTGATGACCGCACCCGAGAGGAGCGTGATGCCCGAGAAGTAGAACCACGTGACGAGGAGCAGGATGGACCCCAGTGCGCCCGCCACCGACGCGCCGGCGATTTGTGCGTAGATACCGAACCCGATGCCGAGAAGCGTCCACGCGATGGCCGCAAATATCGTCCCCGGGACGACCTGTCGCGGGGTGAGTCGGACATCCGGAAAGACGTAGTAGAGAGGAAAGAACGCCACACACAGCGTGAGGAGCAGGAGGACTGGAGAGAGGAAGTTGATGAATGGAATGTCGAGGATGCCGAGAACCGCCGTCACGATGGCGACGCCGAGGGTGCCCACACCGATGCTGGCCAGTGAGATGACCGCGTCACGAAGTTGTTCGACGATGCCACCGGTCTCGGACCCGTAGATGCGAGAGAAGGCGATGTCGAGGCCGCGGAAGAGTTTCAGCGCGCCCCACAGAGTGAGGCCGAGACTCAGGAGTCCGACACTCCCCTGTCCGGTTTCGTCGGAGAGAGCTTCGTTGACGAGGTCCTGTCCCGCCGGGACGAGGTACTGTTCGACGAGTGACTGTAGCTGCATCTCCAGTTCCTCGCCGCCGACGGCCGTCGCGACGATGACACCGAGGACGAGTAGGGGAATGAGAGAGACGAGCGTGTAGTACGAGATGCTCGCCGCGAGAAAGGTTATCTCTTTTTCCTGAATCGTCTCGACGACGGTTCGCGTGACGGAGACGAGATTTCGAAGCTGTGCGCTCACGTATCAACGACACGACACGGAAGGAGAAGAAACTACCTCGAAATCAGTCGCCCAAGTGGATGTCGCGTCTCACGCCTCTGGGTCGAGTTCCGCAGTCGCCGCGCGGATTTCGGCCACCGTCGCATCCGTCTTGAAGGCGGTGCCGTGGTAGTGTGCGGGCGTCGCGTCGTATCCAGCGTCGCGAAGGGCGTCGAGGAACACCTCCATCTTCGACGCTGACCGCCCCCACAGTTTGCACAGTCGGTGCTGGTCGAAGTGGGTCGGCGTGTCGAGTTCGACGGCGAGAGTGTCGAGCATGCCACGGGCGCGTTTCGCGCTCCCGAAGTCATCTGTCACTTCGTCGCGGACGGACTCGACGAACTCGGTCTCTGAGATGGGGCCGAGCCAGATTGGCCCCGCTTCGAGGATGCGTGTCGACCCGCAGTTCGAACACGCCTCGGGCGGGTGAGCGACGAGCGAGTATTCGGCCTCGCGGTGGAGACAGTCCTCGCAGTGGTAGACGAATCCGGTCGAGTCGAGGAGTTCGTCGGCTTTCGTCGCCCGTTCGTCGAGTTCGAGATACGTCCGCGCGTAGTGGCGCGTCGCGTGCGAGAGAATCGGCACGGCCGCCTTGTCGTACTTGGCGGCAGTGCGAACCATCGCACCGACGAGGACGCGCAGGCCCATCTCGGGGTGGTAGTCGGTGTTCTGCGGGACACATCCGTACTTGCGGATACCGCTCTTCTGGTGGGCACCGCAGAGGGGTGCAGTGTCGGTTGCGGTGACGCAGACGAGGTCACGCGTGTTGGCGAACGCCGGGTCTGCGAAGGGCATGGGCGTCCCGAAGGGGTCGAGGTCCACCACGTCGAACACCGAGTCGTAGAGGAGTGCGTTCGCGTTGCGGTGGACCGCCCTTCCGCCGTTGCCGGCGGCGTCGAGGTTCGACTGGGCGAGTTCGACGGCGTCGGCGTCGAGGTCGGCACAGGTCACGTCGTAGCCTTCGGCGGCGGCGCGGACGCCCCGAATCCCGGAGGCGGCCATCGCGTCGAGATACGATTCGGCGCGGGGTTCGCGCTCGGCGAAGGCACGCAGAACGGCCACCGTCACGTCGCGGTTCAACTCCTGTGTGGGGTTGTAGAAGACGTCGTCACCGGTCCCCTCGGACGCCCCGTCGCGGGCGTCGGGCACCTCGATTTCGACGCCTCCCTCGCTCACGTGCATACCCGTGTTCACCCGCGTGTGGGGAAACCGATTGCGATGCGCGGCGGTTGCGATTGCGATGCGCGGTAGGGACGTCGATACGCGGCGACGCCTCACACCCGCACCGAATGCGTTTTGTCGGGCACCCGCGAACTCGACGCTGTGGACGCGATTGACGACTGGCGGGAAGCCCTCGCCGAGGCAGGGCAACTCTCGCCGCCAATCGTGCAGGACATCGTCGATGCCCACGGTGACAGGGGCGTCAAGGCCATCGAGGCCGTCTCCGAGCGACGGGTGAAGCGATACCGCGACTTCGACGTGGTCGTGGGCTACGACGACGAGTACGTGGTCGAAGGCCGAGGCTGTACGTGCAAAGACTCCATCTACAACCTCGACCCGGACGAGGGAGAACGCTGCTGGCACGTCATCGCCGTGGACGTGGCCGACGCCCTCGACGAAGTCGACTATCACGACATGTGGTACTCCGAAGTTCGAGAATTCTTGTGAGTTCGGAGGCACTGGGTGGCTCCGAAACCCGTCTAGGGACCCCCGCGAAGCCGGTCCCAATACTTGCCGTGATGGATGACAACCCGCAAACTCCCCAGATGCGGGTGTCCGGGGACTTGAGTCGGTTTCTGCGGTAAATCGGTGTCGGACGAGCGTCATGGACAACAGCGCATCTCCCCACAGTCGGTCGCTTGATGGCGTGACGTCCCGTCGAACGACTCAATGAGCAAGGCAGAACACGTAGAACGGTTCGCAGTATCGGCCGAGAGTGAGAGCGAGACGAAGACAGTCGTCGAGGCGCGTGACTTCGAGTTCGTCGTCGACGAACCATCGGCGCTGGGAGGGACGAACGACGGACCGAACCCCGTCGAATATCTCATTGGAGCGTGGGCCGGCTGTCTCAACGTCGTGGTGCACACCGTCGGCGAAGAACACGGAATCGACCTCGAAGGCGTCACGATAGAGGTCGAAGGCGACCTCGACCCACGGAAGTTCCTGGGCATCGACGAAACCCCCCGGGCGGGCTATCAGGAAATCGACGTGCGAATCGAAGTCGAATCGGACGCCGACGAGGAAGCGTTAGAAGCGTTAGCCGCAGAGGTCGAAGAGCGCTGTCCCGTCGGCGACAACATCGACAATCCGACGCCAACGAACGTCGCCATCGAACTGGCGTAAGCAATCACACCACGCGGGTCTTCCTCTCTTCACTGCATCCTGACTCGGGAGCAGGGCGACTGGACAGCGTTAGTCACGGGAGAGTTGGGATACCCACCACTGAGAACGACCACAACGCTTTCCGAATCCCCCCTCTAACCCCGGACCAACGGATGGCTGATTTCGACCTCTCTATCGACGAAAAACGGGTGTACGCGGACAAGTCTGGCAAGCAGACGGTGTACGTCGCCGCCGAAATGGGCGTCGTCAGCGTCGACGTCTCCGATGACCTCGTGGGCGGATTCCGCATCGACCATCGCTGTACCCCACGGGACATCGTCGGGTCGCCGGGCGAAGTCGCCGTCGCCACCGACGAGGACGTGCTGTTGGTCCACGACGACGCGTACCACGAACTCGACTTCGGCCCGGCGACGACAGTCGGCTTTCACCGCAATCGCGTCGTCGCCGCCGACGAATCGGGGCGCATCGCTCGCTACGGCGAAGACGGGTGGGAGGAACTCGGGAGTGTCGAGGACGTTCGCGCCCTCGACGGGAGTCTCGTCGCCGCCGCAGACGGCGTCTACCGCATCGGCGACAGTGGCCTGACCCACGTCGGCCTCGACGACGTGAACGACGTGTCCGACCCCGCTGGTCGTCTCGGCAGTGACGACGGGACGCTCTTCGCCGCGACGGACTCCGGACTCTATTGGCTCGGAAACGGCTGGATGGACGCACTCGAAGGCACGACCACTGTCGTCGCGTCGATGCCCGACGGCCGCGCCCACGCCGTCGGCCCGGATGGCCTCGTCTCGCTCGAAGCTGAGGAGTGGGTCGCCGACCCGATTCCGATGGACGAGACAGTCGTCGGCGTCGCCCACGACGCCCGGGCGGCCTACGCCGTCACCGACGCGGGGACGTTCTGTGTTCGGACGGTGAAGGACGACTGGCGGACGCAGGTGCTCGGGTTGGACGCGGTGGGTGTCGCGGTGCGATAACATCAGACATCGACGGCGCTTCCGGACTCTGCAGCGTGTGAGGGCTTCCGGCAGGTGTGCTTCCGGCAGGTGTGCTGAACTTCGTGCGCGTGGCTGATACGACTCGCCTCCCGGTTCCCAGAGGAGCCTTTACCCAGTAGCGACAATTCCGAACGACTCACTCATGAACGAGGACCCAGAATTTCGTGAAGTACAGCGGTTTCGGCAACCGTGGCTCTGGGGACTCCTCGGAGGAATCGCGCTTCTCATGCTCTTTGCAGCACCCATCTCGTGGGGTGGTCTGGCCGTCGTCGGTGCAGTCGCTGGACTCGTCTACAGTCTTCGGCTCCAGACCGAAGTGAGAGCCGATGGCATCTATCTCAAAATGTGGCCGCTCCACTGGTCGTTCCGTCGGATTCCGTATGCAGAAATCGAGCGATACGAGTCGAAACAGTACAGGCCACTTCGCGACTTCGGCGGGTGGGGAATCCGCTGGACACCCGGGAAGCTCGCGTACAACGTCAGTGGCAATCGGGGGGTCTGGCTCGAACGGACGAACGGGCGGGCAGTTCTCGTCGGGTCACAACACCCCGACGAGTTCGTCAGGGCCATCGACGAGGCAGTACAGTAACGTCGCCGCGTTCTGGCACATCCCGAGCACCGCGACAGGCCCGACACACGTCTCTGACGCGACACGCTGACACGCGACGTAGCCGACACCAACGAAAAGCGGTTTTACCCCTCACGAGAGACGGACGTGTATGCTCGTACCCGGCGCATCTTCACAGGCACTCGCGGCCGCCCTCGCCTCAGAGCTCGGCGAGTCACTCGCGGCCGTCGAGTACGACCGCTTCCCGGACGGGGAGACACTCGCAGCGGTCCCTGGTTTCGACGCCGACACCGCCACCATCGTCGCCAGCACCGCCAGTAACGACGCCTACATCGAACTCCTCCAACTGCAGGACGCCGTCCGCGAAGCGGGCGCAGAGGACGTCACGACGGTCATCCCCTACATGGGCTACGCCCGACAGGACAAGGCGTTCGAAGTCGGCCACCCCATCTCGGCCCGCGCCGTCGCCCGCGCCGTGAGTACGACCACCGACCGTGTCGTTCTGGTCAACCCCCACGAAGACGCCGTCGCGGACTTCTTCGACGCCCCCGTCGACATCGTCGACGCCGCCGGCCAACTGGCCGAACCGCTCTCCGACCTCCACGACCCGCTGTTCCTCTCGCCGGACGACGGCGCTATCGACATCGCCGAAACCGTCCGCGACGCCTACGGCGACGGCGAGACGGACTACTTCGAGAAGGTGCGCAAGTCCGGAACCGACGTCGAAATCACGCCGAGCGAGACGGACTTCGAAGGCCGTGACGTGGTCATCACCGACGACATCATCGCCACCGGGACGACGATGAGCAAAGCAGTCGCCGTACTCACCGCCGGCGGAGCGAACCGCGTCTTCTGTGCGACGGTTCACCCACTGCTCGCCCGCAACGCCCGGACGAAACTCTGCCGCGCCGGCATCGAACGCATCGTCGGCACCGACACCATCGAACGCGAAGTGAGCGCCGTCTCCGTCGCCCCCGTGGTCGCCCCGGTTCTCGAACGCTAGCAGACCACACACTCTCTCGCAACGATTTTGTTTGCTCCCCTATCTCGGAGTGATATGGGACGTTACGGAAATCTCGATTACCCACGTCTGGCGAAAGGTGGGCTTGGACTCGGACTCGCACTCTTCCTGTTCGGCGCTATCGGCGCGAAAGTCGCACTGGCGATGCACGGCGGACAGCTTCCCGGGTGGGAGCGAACGCTCTTCTTCGACGCCGAGTGGATTGGCATCGCGCTCGTCCTCTTTTCGCCCATCATCTTCGGCATCGTGCTCCCCCTGACGGAGTAGATGGCCGACCCACAGTTCCCTGACGCCGCCGACGTACTCGTCACAGAACCCGACTGCACCCGCTGTCCGGCGCTCGTCGAGTGCCGAAACCGTATCTCGTGGGGTGTTGGCCCCGCCGACGCGACGGTGATGGTCGTGGGTGAGGCACCCGGCGCTGGCAACCCCGACGCGGAGCGCTGGCAGGGCGGCAACTGGACCGGGATGTCCTACACCGCACAGCACTCCGGGCGACGTATCCGCGAGACGATGGCCACCGTCGGCTACGAATCCGACGTGTTCTACACGAACGCCGTGAAATGCTTCCCCTCGGACGGCGAGGGGTCGAACCGCGCACCCAGCGCCGAAGAGAAGGCCAACTGTCTCGACCACCTCGTCACCGAACTCGAGACGATTCAGCCCGACGTCGTGATACCGACGGGCCGCCACGCCACCGAGAGCGTCTTCTCGCTGGACGATGTCTCGCTCGATGGCTTTCTCGATACCGTCCTCGAACCCGTCGAGAGCGAGCGATTCGGCTATACGGTCGTTCCGTTGTTGCATCCGGCGTACCGCGACGTGTGGCTGTCGCGTCTGGGATACGAGTTGGAGACGTATTACGAGGACTTGGCAGGCCTCCTCCCGTAAGTCAGTGAAGCAACACTAATCAGCCAGTCGCGTCACTGTCGAGTCGAGACAATGCTCGGTGACCTCCTCGTGGACCTGATTGTCGAACTCGCCGTCCGTCCACTGATGAAGGTGGTCGACGCCGTCGGCGGCGGCGTGAAACGACTCTTCTCGGGCGTCCGAACGCGCTTCCAGTCCGATGGAGACGACCAACAGGCCCACGAGGCGGAGAACTGAGCGTCGCGATGGACGACCACGAGAACCCGAACGGATAACCGACCCACATGAACCGACGCAGCGAACAGCAGACCGAGACGCGACGACAATACCTTCTGTTCGGACTCCTCTCGGGCGTCGTGATTGTGTTCACCGGACTACTGACACGCCTCAGTCCGCAGGTGTTCGCCCCGTACTTCGGTGAACTCCCGCCGGTGGCCGTGATGCTCGGCATCGTCGCCCTCGGCGGCGTCGTCGTGTCGTTCTTCCTCACCCGAGGCTGGTTCGTCGTGTTCGAACCGGGTGACGTCCGCCGGCGAGCGCTCCTCGTCGTGGGTCCGCCGACACTCCTCGCTGTGGGGATGGCACTGGTCGATTCGGTGGCCGTCCTCCCCGAAGATATCAACGTCGCCGTCCCGCTCTCCCTCCTGTTTTATCCGACGATAGCCGTCGTCGTCGAGGTACTCTTTCATCTCCTTCCGCTCGCAGTCGCCTTCGTCGTGGTGTCCTCGCTGGGCGACGGTGCCGAGCGACCCGAACTGGTCTGGGGGGTGATTCTCGTCGTCGCCCTGCTCGAACCACTCTTCCAACTCCAGTTGGGGTTCCCGAGTGCGATTCCGCGCTGGGCGACGGCGTACGTCGCCGCGAACGTCTTCGTCATCAACGTGGTGCAACTGTACCTGTTCACGCGATACGACTTCCTCACGATGTACGCGTTCCGCCTCGTCTACTACCTCTGGTGGCACATCGTCTGGGGAACACTCAGACTGCAACTCCTGTTTTGATGGCCGAGGGCGAGGATGCACGGCACTCCACCGGGAGCGACTCTAACCAGTCCACAGGATGGGACTGAAAGGGGGCTTTCGAGGGAGTAGTTCTATCGAACACCTCGAACCGTGACAGGAATAGAGTGACACAGACAGCGGGTGTATGCAGCAAACTGTGGTCGTTCATATCGCCCTCCGTGATGAAGCAGACAGTAGATTGCAATGCGTAGTGCCCATCCAGAGGAGTACTCCGATGCGGCCAACACCCAACTGGTTTACGCGTGGTACCCCTCAGGTCAAGAGAGGTTACTTACTTAATGGGATTTCTTGATTCGTTCGGTGCGTTAGCGAATAGTATCGTCGCGGGAATTGTTATGCTAGCCTTTGCCATCCTCAGTTTCTTCGTGACTGTTTTTATCGTGCAAGTAGGGGCTGGTTTGGCCGGCTACTCACCAACCGGAGACTTTGTTGTTCTGTCTGCCGCACTTCTCGCAACCGGTGCTATCGTCGCCGGAGCTACTCCGATGACCAGTCTCAGCGGAGTCTCCGGGTAAGCTCCACTGAACGGCCGGTCGTTCTCCAGGACGTAGCGATTCAACCGCTGCAATAGGGGTTATCCGCATGTTCGATTCGCGCTCTGTATTCAGTAGTAGCTCAGACTCTGTCACTACCTACGTGACCGATTCAGAGGCTGAGTCCAGCATGGCCTCGAAGAGTACGTCATCAATTGGGGCGTCAATTGGGTTGTCACACCAGATTTCTCACGGCACCATTCTCGATGGGAGTACAGTTGCGACTTTGAAATTCCGACTACCCTATTTCGATTATCCACCATCTGGGTATTTATACAAAAGGTGAGGGAATCCCCCACCACCATGTCCTAAACCGAGGGGGCAGTTCGGTTAGGCAAGACGCCGGTGTTTGTTGTCAGAGGCACTCCGGCATTGTGTGAGTTACACACACACACACTATTAAATGTGATGTTCAAACAGCATTTTCCAGTCCTGTTGAAATATCAGATTTATGGGAAGGATGTAGTACATGCAACTGCTCGACTCGCGCCCGCTATTCAGCACAGTCCTGACAACGTGTCAGAGGTGGAGGAGTTCTACAGTGCCGAGGAGGGTCGAGGACCCGTCGTATCGAACCTCAGCAACCACAGACACCAACACGACTAGCCACGGCGAACCGGTCCGAACTTTCTTTTCCTCACCAATCGACGTACAATCCATGCCCGACTGCATCTTCTGCGCCATCGCAGCAGGCGACATCCCCGGCCGAATCGTCCACGAGACGGAACACTCGCTGGCGTTCCTCGACGTGAACCCCCTCGCACCGGGCCACACACTCGTCGTCCCGAAGGACCACTACGCCCGCCTCGACGACTTGTCGGACGAGATTTCGGCGGACCTCTTCCGCACTGTCGACGAACTCGTCCCGCGCGTCGAAGACGCCGTCGACGCCGACGCGTCGAACGTCGGCATCAACAACGGCCCCGCCGCCGGCCAGGAAGTCGAACACGTCCACGTCCACATCGTCCCGCGGTTCGAAGACGACGGCGGCAGTCCCATCCACGCCGTCGCGGGCGACATCCCCGACCTCTCGGACGAAGAGATGAGTGACATCGAAGCGGCAATTTCACAGTCCTGAGCGACCCGGGAGAGTCGCATAGTCGAACCGACTGGTTTTCGTCGTCGTCAGTGTGCTGGTAATCTCAAAATCGATAGACTGACCGAAGGTATTAATCCCAAAAGGTAGCCACTCGCCGTATGTCAGTTCCCACTACTGCGGCGCTCGTCGGCACCACCGGCGGTGCAGGCACGACGCGACTCACAGTCGAACTCGCGACGGCACTCGCGACGGGTGGCCACGACGTGGCCGTCCTCGACGCGGCGTTCGCCACGCAGGGGCTCTCGGACTACACGTCTGGGACGCTCGACTCCGACGTAACCGCGCTCGTGACCGACGAGGCAGACGAGTCGCTCGCCGCAGGACTCGTCGAACTAGAAGGGTCGACGGACGGCCGCGTGGCGGTCTGTCCCGCCGCCGCACCGTTCGAACGACTCGCGCGAGCGATGACGGCAGACGCCGCACAGGCGTTCGAGGGGCGCATCGAAGAGGCCGCTCGCGAGTTCGACGTCGTCCTCGTGGACGCACCACTCCTCGCGTCGAATCCGACCGTCGCAGCGGCGACGGCCTGTGACCGAGTGGCGCTCGTCGCACCTGCGACCGACCGTGGGGCAGACGCTGTCGGGCGACTGACCGCCCGTGCTGCCGACGTGGGTATCGACGTCGACACCGTCGTCTCCACGTTCGGGTCGCTCCCCGACGCCGACGTCGCCGTCCCCGAGAGTGAGACGAAACGCCCGACTGCTAGTCCGACCTGCCGGGACGACACCGAACTCGCCGCTGGCGTCGCCAACGTCGCGTCTGACCTTCTCGACGTCGACCTGTCGGCGCTCACCGAGTCTGACGGCATCCTCTCGGGTATCAGTCGCTGAACGAGCGGCGGACGCGAGTCGTCTGCTGACGACCAACCTGAAAGTCGTGACACGCCGGCCTTCTCGTTCGCTCCGAATCGAGAGCCGAGTGGCTCGGCGGTCTGTGAGAAACGGGAGGGTGGGGAGGCACTATCCCGTGTTAGAACTGCAAGTCGCCGACCGAACTCATGGTCTCGGCCAGCGAGTCGCGCTTTGCGACAGCCGCGTCAGAACGGTCTGTCAGCGCACCCTCGACTGCTTCGGCGAGGGGGTCGATGGGGTCGTGCGTCTCGATGTACGTCGCGAGAGCGAACTCCGACGCCGTCGCCTGTGTCAACGTGAGGGCGTCAGTGCGCGAGACGTGTCCGTCTATCCAATCGCGGACGATTCGTCGCGCTTCGGGGGTAAGGGGGTTGACGCCCGCTTCACCACAACAATGCAAGAGTTTCGCGGCCGTGACCGGAGCGACACCTGCCTCGCGTGCGCTCGCACCGATAGACGTCCCCGACCCGTGTGCTTCGACAACCTGCTCCGCCTCTGCAGGCGCACATGGAAGCGCGTCTGCGTGCGTCTCGAAACGCTCACGGAGTGAAACACCGGTGTCGTCGACAGTCGGTACACAGCGCGTTCGCTGTTCGGTGGTCGTCGTCTCCAACTCGGCCGCGATTTCCGACAGCCCCATCGCACGCAACTCTCGCCGTTCCGGAGAAAAGTATTGCCATACAATATCATATTTGATACTCGAACGTACCGGTAACCGATACGTACGGGCGGCCGAATCAGGGGTCAAAACCCGGATTCGTCCCGTGTTTAAATACCCATTCGGACCCGATTTTCAATTGTGATGAGTAAGGCACGTTCCACTCAGGGTTGCCCCGAATGCGATGGACACCTCGGCGTCGAAGCAGACGAGACGGTCTGTTCGGACTGCGGACTGGTCGTCTCGGAGTACCGCATCGACCACGGACCAGAGTGGCGGTCGTTCTCGGACGACGACCGCAACCCCGCCCGGACGGGCGCGCCACTCACTCGCTCGCGTCACGACCGTGGCCTCTCGACCGAAATCGGCCGCTCGACGCGTATCAAAGGTCGCAAGCGCCGGCAGTTCGCACGCCTCCGCCGTCAGCACAACCGCGCTCGCATCTCCACCAAGCGTGAGCGGAATCAGGTGTACGCCTTCACCGAAATCCGTCGCCTGACCAGCGCGCTCTCGCTCCCGAACCACATCCGCGACCAGGCGTGTTCGCTCTTCGATTCGGCACAGAACGAAGACCTGCTCCGTGGACGTTCACTCGAAGGGTTCGCCGCCGCCTGTGTCTACGCCGCCTGTCGAGTCGCCGGTATCTCCCGCAGTGTCGAAGAAGTCTGCGCCGTCTCGAAGGCGACCGAAGCAGAGCATCAAGCCGCCTACGGCGCACTCAACCGTGACCTCGGCCTCCCCGTCGCACCGGCCGACCCGACGGAGTACCTCCCGCGGTTCGCCACGAAACTCGGCCTCGACAGCACCGTCGAACGGCGTGCGCGCGAGTACGTCGCCGAAGCACGGGACGACGGCCTCGTCGCCGGGAAAAACCCGTGTGGTGTCGCCGCGGCGTGTCTCTACACCGCGGCACGTGACCACGGCGCCGACTGCACGCAGTCCGCGGCGTCCGACGTGGCCGACGTGACGCCCGTGACGCTCCGCAAGACCTACGTCGCGCTTCGCGAGTGATTGGTGGCTTCGCCCGAGTCGACGTGACGATTCGCTGACGACCTGTTCTACCTGTGTTCGACCGTTCTGCCGTCCGTTTCGAGAGGCGTCACTCCATCAGGAGCGACAGACCCGCACCGCCGACGCGAGGTCACGTATCCGCGCACTGGCCAGACGATTCGGTGCCGACGCGACGACTGGGTCGAACCGTTCGAGAGACGCGCCGAGTCGAGGGTCGGCGGGAATCGCCGTCGCGGGCGCACCCAACACGTCCGCGAAGGCGTCCAGCGGTGGGTCGTCTATCACGCGATTGACCGCGACAGCGACGAGTCCACAGTCGAGTTCGCGGGCGAGTTCGCGCGTCCGAACCGCATCGGCGAGGGCGTACTGCTTCGGCGACGCGACGACGAGGCAGGCGTCGGCGACGGCGAGTGGGACGCCCGCGTCGGCGCGCATTCCTGCCGGGCAATCGACGACGACGTCGCCGTAGGTGGCCTCGACGACACGAAGCGTCTCCGCGAGTCGGCGGACGTCGGCAGCGCGTGCGCCGGCGAGCGTCCGCCCGCACGGGAGGAGCGTGACCGGGTCGCCGTCTCGGACCGCCTCGACCGGGTCGGCACGCCCGGCGAGGACGTCGTGTAAGTCCGGACCCGGTGCGTACGGCAGGTTCGCCATCCCGAGGTCAGCGTCGACGACGACTGCACCCATCTCGGCACCGAGTTCGAACGAGACAGTCGACTTTCCCACGCCGCCCTTACCGGAGACGACGGCGAGAATCACGCGAGACCCCGCAGGGCGTCGACGTTCGGGTCGGCGTCGGCCGCTCTGTCTGCGAGTTCGGTCGCCCGCGCCGCGATTCGACGGAGTCGTTCACGGTCGGCAGCGAGCGATTCGAGCGATTCGACCGTCGCGTCCGCGTCTTCGAGTGCGACTGCTGCCGTTCGAACAGATGCACCGTCGAGTCGCTCTGCGAGTTCGATTCGGCGTTCACAGGCGGCGAGGAACGACGAGTGAGCAGAACCCGACGGTGGGGTGGACACCGACTCGTCGGTCGGTGTGTCGGCCACCTCGTCTGTCGGGCCGTCGGTCGCCGAAATCGCCATCGCAACCGCTTCGTCCGTCGGTTCGGACGGCGGAGCGACCGAGTCACGAGTGTCGGGAGAACGGTCCGCGTCTGGGAGCTTCGTGTCCGTTTCGGCCTCGTCGGTGCGTGCTTCGGACTGCCTCACGAGTTCGGCTGTTCGACCCACGTCTCGCCGTTCGGGAGTCGCGTCAGTCGGCCGGACATCGCCTACCGAGTCGACTGCGGGCACCGCGTCGGCAGGCGGGCGTGCCGGGCCGAGTTGTCGAATCGCGTCTGTCGGCGAGGCGGGTGTAGCGTCGCTGTCGGCGTCCCGTCCGAGAACGTCGAGTTCGACGGCGTCGTCGTCGTGGACGTCCGACGGCAGTTCCGAGGCGTCATCTGTCGGACAGGCGTAGCCGAGTGCAATCGTCGATTCGGCCGGGACGACGCCCTCGAATCCCTCGTCGTCCCATCCGGGTTCGGGAACGCCAGCGCGGCGCGGTGGGAGGACTGGGCCGCCGAGTCGATTTCGGACGCGCACGCGCTGTGCCACCGGGTCTGTGTTGTCGAGCGTGACGGAGACGAGTGCCACGTCCGCCGCGACGGTGACGTCGACATCAGAGTGCATGGCGGGGGTGGCCGCCTATTCGTATATAAATCGTCGCCCGCCGGAGCACACGTCACGCCCGGACCGACGAGGGACTCGACGCTCACTTGCGGGTCACATCCTAACGACGGGCGTGTCGAGGGAGCGAACGGCCGTCTCGGCGTCCGGGAAGAACCGACAGGTCGAGACGACCGGTGCGCGAAGGTCGGCGAGTCGGACGGTGGCGAGCGAAGCGACGACGGCGTCCGGAGGAGTGGCGTCCGGAGGAGTCGCGGCCGGGGACATCTCGGCGAGTTCGCGTTTCGCCTCGGCGAATTCGGCCGCGAGTTCGTCGGCGAAGTGCGTTCTGGCCTCACGGCGTCGGTTCGCCAGCGCGTCGGTGAGTCGGAGGCGCTCGTCTCGGGTGTCGCGGACGCGAGTCGCCTCGCGTTCGAGTGCGTCGAGTCGCTCTTCGGCCGCGATGCGTTCGGTTTCGACTTCGGAAAGTTTCGTCGCGACGTCCACGAGTTCCGAGCGCGTCGCGTCGATAGCCTCCGCGTCGCCTGCCTCTCGGTGGGCGGCCAACCGACCACGGAGCGTCGCCGTGCGTTCTCTGAGTCGCGCTTCGTCGTCGCCCGCGTCGGCGAGTCGACGGCGCACCGCACGAAGTTTCGCCGAGTGGTCGTCGGGCACCGTGTGGTCCGCGAGTCGTTCGGTGAGTCGGCCGATTTCGCCGTCGACGGGTGTCGACAGTCCGCGTGAGCGACCGACTGCCGTCAAGAGGCGCGGTGTCGAGACGTTCGAGACAGGGAGACGAGCGAGGAGTTCGTGTCCCGGCCCCGGTTCGGGACACTCGATTCGAAGCGAGTCTGCGGACGAGTCGGTGTCTCGAATCGACGCGACGACGCGCTCGGGGGCGATGTTCGTCTCCGAGAGGTCGATGGCGCGGCCCGAATGGACGACGCCAGACGGCAGGTGGACGTTCATAACTCGCGGTCACGCATCTCCGCGGCGGATGGGTGGTCAGTCCCAGCGGCGAACTTGCTGTAGGGCGTCGCAGACGATTCGCGGGACTCGTACGCTTCGGCGGCGGCGCGAACCGCCTCGGGTGCGGCGGCGAACTCGTTGAACGGCGTCGTCTGTTCGATTTGGACGTCCCCGTCGTGTTTCTCGCGGAGGCGAAGCGCGAGGAAGGCACCCAACTCCGTCGCTTCGAACAGCGCGGCACGCCCGAGACGGCGGACGACAGTCTCCTCGTGGGTGCGACAGATGTTTCGGAGCGTCGTCCGCGCCGCCTGCGAGTAGGTTACGACCAACAGCACGGACACTCGGTCACGGAGTCGGGAGAAAAATCGTTCGACCGCGTCGCGACGAACTAGACCCGTTCGACCGAGAAGGCGACGTCGGCATCGTCGCTGACCGCGTCGCTGAGCAGGTCCTCCACTCGCGTCCGTGCCTCTGCTTCGGACGCAGCGAGGACGACGATTCCCTCTGCGCTGTCGTCACCGACGGCCTTCCACGCGTCGAGTGTCTCGTCGCCGGTATCTGTCTCGAACTCGGTTGCGAACGTCCGGAGGACGGTCACGACACGTCGTTCCGTGTTGGCGAGGTCTGATTCTCCTGCCTCGAACTCCCGGAGTGCGTCTTCGATGTTTCGGAGGGCGGAGATTCGGTCCATTCGGTCGTCTATCTCGTCACCGTACCGCTAACTAAGTGCCTCGGTTCGGAACGACTGTGAGCGTCAGCATTCGCCGTCGCCGACGAAGATGGGGGAGGGGCCGTGCAGGTGTTTAGGACCGTTCGTCCGGAAGTGCCTCGAAGAACGCGGGGACCATTGGAACCCGTTCCGCGGTCAGTTCGCAGGATTCGAAGGCCGTTTGCGCCTCGTCTTCTAACTCCGGTTGCTTCTCTGGGATATCTCTGTCACCCGCCGTCGCCGCTTCGTCCATCGCGTCACTGCCGACTGCGAGGGCGTCGGAGAGGCACGCGAAGTCGGCGACGTAGGTTTCGAGCGACTCGATTGGGTCGAGTTCGGCCAGCGCCTCGCTGACGTCTTCGAACGCCAGTGATGCGCGGAAGAACGACCCCATCGCGTCTTCGTAGTTCTCGTCGAGGTACTCGTCGAACCCGCGTTGCAATCGTTCGGTGGCGCTCCGCATCGAGACGAGGAGACTGCCAAACCGGTCGAACTGTGCGAGTTCGGTCTCCAAGTCGTCGACCTTCCGCGTGTAGTCGTCGGGTGAGAGCACGTCGAAGGCGTCCATCTGTTCGGGGTTCGACTCGTCGAGGATGCGCTCGAACGTGTTCTCTGCCGACTCGAGTGCGTCAGAAATCTGTTCGACTGCCGATTCGATTCGGTAGTACTCTCCGTCGTAGAACCGCGTGACTGCGTTGTTCGTGCGGATACGCACCGAACCCAGATTCTCGTAGGTCTTCGCGGTCCACCAGAGGAACCAGTAGACGCCTTGGAGCGCGGTGAGTTGCGACTCCTGTTCCTGCGTCTTTTCGAGTTGGCCGAGCGTGTTGAAGTGACCCCGTGCGAGATACAGCGGTTCCGCCACGGTGTCGAAATCCAATCTCGTCGCCGTGTTCACGTCGTGGAACCCACCGTCCGGACCTGCCGCGTCCTCGAACACCGTCACGGCGTCGGTGAGGTCCGCCACCGCGAGGTTCAGGATTCGGTCGACTCTGTCGGGTTCTTCGGTCGTCTCCGTCTCCGGTTCCTCAGTCGTCGTCTCTGTGGGCGTCTCGGTGGTCGTCGGTGCTGCTGTCGTCGTCTCCGTGGGTGTCTCGGTGGTCGTCGCTTCTGTCGTCGTCGGGGCGGGCGTCTCCGTCGTCTCCGACGTCGAACATCCAGCGAACAAGACGAGACCCGCGGCCGATAGATATGCTCGACGGTTCATGTGATATAATTGACGTTGTAACGGGATAGCGTTACTGGCGAGATGAGAATCGCCGGCGAGAGAAAGTCTAGATTGTGAGCTGCGTCTTTCGTCGGACCGGAGACGCCGTTTCGTCTCCTCCCGAGCGAGTCACAGTTCAATCTGCATGCGAGGCGGGAGTGTATCGACGAAGTCGGCGAGTTCGAAGAGTTGGTCACCTCTGTCGGTCACCTCACCGCTGGTGGTGTCGTACTCGACGAATCCCGCCTGGGCGAGTACCGGCAGGTGGACGTGGTGCAGTGTCGTCTCGATTTCTGTTCTCGTCTCGGTGCCCTCGCCCACGGTTCGACCGGACGCCTGCCCCTGTGACTCGAAGAGTCTCGACGCGAGCGACGACACCGTCAGCGTCGTCTCCGATTCCGCGAGCAGGGCGAGCACCGCTCCTCGCCGCTCGTCTCGGTGGACGGCCGCGACTGCGCTCCACACCTCTTGGTCGACGGAGCGGAGTAGCTGTGGGGTCAGTGGCCCACCGTAGATGTCGCGGTGCAGGTGGAGTGTGAGGACGTCACCGTCACGGTTCACCGACACGAGTCCGGCAGCCTCGAGTTTCGGAACGTGCGTGTGATAGAGCGACGCGGCCATCGCTTTTTCCTCGTCGACGTGGCCGTCAGCCTGTGAGTGCTCGGAATCGCGAGTGAGTTCGGACGAGAGGACGTCGAGTCCGGCCGTCCCCCGTTCCAGTAACAACGCGAGCGCTCGGCGGCGAACTGACGAATCGAGGGCGCGAATCGTCGCCGACGAACACGAACACATCTCCAGCGCGAGCGGGTGGAAGTCGGACGGTCGGAAACTGGTGCTCATGGGTAGTTCGTCGTAATCACCGAACGAGGATAGCCAAAGCTCCAAACCTGTTAGGTTCGAGTCGCTCAGGAGGGGCGACGGTTCGACTCACTACCCCAGAGTGGCCGCCTTCGTGAGCGGAACAGACCCAGAATCTCACACTGTGCACGTGGACGATTCGACACCCACCACCGCCGACCCGACGAGAACGGCGACGCGTCGATGCTCGACATCGCACGACTGCGTCGAGCAGTCGTCACCGAGAGTCAAGTCGCAGTCGTGGAGGTTCCGTCAACGGAAGCGCTATACACTGCGATAGACAATGACAACCACAATGGCCGGTCGACAGGGTGGTTGGGAAGACGAGACACTCGCGGTATTCGAGGAGACGAGTGGAACTGGCGAACCGCTGACGACACAGGAAGTCACCGAGCACCTGGACTGTACCCGTCGCACAGTGTACAACCGACTCCAGCGACTCGTCGACGATGGTCTGCTCGCGACCAAGAAGGTGGGTGCCCGTGGCCGTATCTGGTGGCGTGTCCCGCAGCAGGCGTCGGCAGACGCCTTCGAAGTGACGAGTGACGGAGTGGGAACCACGGACACCGCGAGAGAGGCGCAGTTCAACTCACTCGTCGAGGAGGTGTCGGAGTACGCAATCTTCGCGCTCGACACCGACGGGCGAGTCGTGACGTGGAATCGGGGGGCCGAACGTATCAAGGGGTACGACGCAGCGGAAATCGTCGGCGAACATTTCTCGATTTTCTACCCGACTGCCGCAACGCGAGCGGGCGTCCCGGAACGCAACCTCGCGGACGCCGCCCGAGAGGGGACCACCAAAGACGAAGGCTGGCGTATCCGCAAAGACGGGTCGCGGTTCAGAGCCAAAGTCACGCTGACCGCAATCACCGAAGGCGGCGAGATACGCGGGTACGTGAAGGTCACACAGGACATCACGAGACAGTACAGGAACCGACAGCGACTCGCGAAACAACGAGACGAACTCGAACGGGAACTCGACGACGTCTTCGAACGCATCGACGACGGGTTCCTCGCCGTCGACGAGGAGTTACACTGTGTCTACGTCAACGAGCGTGCAGCGACGTTACTCGAACGGGAGGCGGCAGAACTCTACGGTGAGACGCTCTGGAACAGCACGGAACCGGAGCGTCTGGCGGAGTTCCGAGACGGATTCGAACACGTGCTCGCGACGGGTGACCCGGTGACGTGTGAGAGCTACCTCGACGACGAAGGGCGATGGCTCACGGCCACCATCTATCCCTCTGAACACGGACTGTCGGTGTATCTCCGCGACGTCACTGAACGGCGCGAGCGAAACCGAGAACTCGAACAGTACGAAACCATCGTCGAAACCATCGACGACGGGGTGTACGTCCTCGACGAAGACTCTCACTTCGTCATGGTCAACGAGTCCTTTCAGGAGATGATGGGGTACGACCGGTCGGAGTTGCTCGGTGAACACGCCTCGCTCGTCGTCGGGGAGGAGACTGCACGAGAGGCCGTCGCCCGCAGACGGTTGATGGGCGACGACGAACGGTACGCGACGCTGGAGGCGAAAATCGAACGCGCCGACGGGAGTCACTTCTTCGCAGAGAGTAAGTTCACCCACTTGCCGTCGTCCGACGACGGCGACGATGCGGACGACTCGTTCGTCGGGTCTGTCGGTGTCGTCCGTGATACGACGGAGCGACGCCGGTACGAGGCCGAACTCGAACGGCAACGCGAACAACTCGCCGCGCTCAACGACCTGAACGGGGTCATCAGACAGGTCACCGACGCGGTCATCGCTCAATCGACGCGAGAAGAAGTCGAATCGGTCGTCTGTGACCGTCTCGCCGACGCCGAAACCTACCAGTTCGCGTGGATTGGCGAACTCGACCGGTCGCTCGACACCGTCCGAGTCAAGGCGACGTCTGGCCGTGACTCCATCGAGGGTATCGAACTCTCACTCGACGCGGAGGCGGACACCGGATTTGCGTTCGGGACGCTCGTCGCCGAAGCACTGCGAACGCAAACGGTGCAGTACAGACGCGGAATCGACGACGTCGACTACGAGACGACAGCAGACGGCGAGACAGACCGGGGTTTCGATGACATCCTCGCAGCGATGAACGTGCAGTCGTCCGTCGCCATCCCAATCGTCCACGAGGAGACGGTGCTCGGTGTGTTGATGATTTCGACGGACCGACCGGACGCGTTCGAAGGCGACGAGCAGGCGACAATCGACCACCTCGGTGCGATTATCGGCCACGCCATCGCCAGTATCGAGCGCAAACGCGCGCTCATGAGTGAGGAGGTCATCGAAATCCAGTTCAGAATAGACGATTTCTCGGCGTCGCTCGGCATCCCGTTGGAGATGGACGGGACCATCTCCATCGACGAGATTGTCGAAATCAGTGACGGCACGTTCACCTCCTTCGGAACCGTCACCGACGACGCCGTCGACGCCCTCGAAGCGATTTTCGAGGCGACGCCAGACTGGGAGAAACTGACGCTCCGAAACTCCGACGACGGAACCAACACCTTCGAAGTCCAACACTCGGAACCGCCAGTCGCCTCCGCCGTCGCAGGGCAGGGCGGCGAGATAAGCGAGGCGAGAATCGAGGATGGGACGGTCCACCTCGGGTTCTACCTGCCGCCCGGCGCGGACGTGCGCAAGATTATCGAACTGGTCGAATCCGAGTACCCCGAAACCGAGATGGTGAGTCGGCGGCAGGTCAAACGGCCGAATCCGCAACTGAGAGACGTCCTCACGGAGAAGTTGACCGACCGACAGCGGTCCACTATCGAAGCGTGTTTCCACGCCGGATTCTTCGAGTGGCCGCGCACCAGTTCGGGTGAAGACGTCGCCGACTCACTCGGTATCAGTCCGGCGACGTTCCACCAGCATCTCCGGGCCGCCGAGAGAAAGGTTTTCGAGGCGCTGCTCTCCTGAAGCGGGACGCTACGTCGCCCGATACACGTCGCCGCGCGGTTCGTAGATGTCGCCTTTCATCTTCAGTTTCTCCAGTTGGTCGATGACCGTCCCCTCGTCCATGTTCAACTCGGCGTTGGAACGCTCGACGACTTCTTCGTGCGGTGCGCCCTCCTCGTACTCGTCTTGCATCGTGCGGATGAGTTCGAGCAGGTTCTTGATGCGGTCACGCTGGGTCTTCGAGCGACCGGTTTCGACGATGTCGGCGTCGAATTCGCCCGTCTCGGGGTCCATCCCGATGTCACGGAGACACGACTCGACGATGTTGGTGACGCGTTCGGCGTCTTCTTGCGTCACTTTGTCCGAGAGACGAACACGCGCGGACGCCTCCGAGAGGCGGACGAGTGCCTCCAGTTTCCGGGCCGTCACGGGCACGGGCGCGTCTTCGTCGGCACCGCGAGCGCGGAAGTCCACGTAGAAGTCGCGGATGACGTTCTTCGCCTCCTCGGTCATCGTGGGATAGCAGGTTCGCTTGGAGTAGGCGATGTACTTGCGGAGGAGTTGGGCGTCGATGTCGGGCGCGACTTCGTCGGTGACTGCGTTCACCTGCTCTTCGGTGAATTCGGAGTTGGCGACGTGTGTTCGCTGGGTGTTCAACTCACCGGCGTAGTTGGACTTGAGGATGTGTTCGGCGAGTTCGGAGTCGGACTCGGGGTCCGGGTTGTCCGTGACCGTGAAGATGAGGTCGAATCGGGAGATGAGCGCGGGTTCGAGGTCGATTTGCTCGCCGATGGGTTCGTACTGGTCGAAGCGGCCGTATTTCGGGTTGGCCGCGCCGAGGAGCGAACACCGCGACTTGAGCGTCGCGTTGATGCCCGCCTTGGAGACCGAAATCTGCTGTTGTTCGAGGCCCTCGTGCATCGCAGAGCGGTCTTCCGGGCGCATCTTGTCGAGTTCGTCCACCGCGGCGATACCCTTGTCCGCGAGGACGAGCGCACCCGCTTCGAGCGTCCACTGCTGACCGTCACCGAAGTCGTCGCGGACGGCGGCGGCGGTCAAACCGGCCGAGGACGAACCCTTCCCCGACGTGTAGACCGAACGGGGCGCGATATTTCGGATGTACTGGAGCATCGCTGACTTCCCGGTACCCGGGTCCCCTATCAGCAGCATGTGCAGGTCACCGCGAATCCGCGACCCGTCGGGCAGGTGTTTCGTGACGCCCGAGAACAACTGGAGAATCATGGCGAGTTTCTCCTGTTCGTACCCGTAGATGGCGGGCGCGACGGAGTCGACCATCCGCTCGTAGATGTTCGGCGAGTTCGAGAGTTCGATGATTTCGGCGACGTCCTCTTCGGAGATGTCCATGTCCTCGAACTCTTCGTCCTCGATGGTGAGCGAGATGCCCTCCATGTAGTAGTCGAAGATGGGCGTCTTCTCGTTGCCCGACGACTGCTGTTCGATGTGGAGGATGCCGACGGCGGTGACGTGGTCGCCGGCGGTGACTTTGCCGGTCACGTCGTCCGAGAGGTTGATGTCGATGTTCTGTGGCGTCTCGCCCCCGCGCAGGCCTTCGGGGGATTCTTGGACGCGTAGTTTCTGCGAATCGACGAAGTTCGACTGGTCGAAGTCGATGTGGAACGGCCCCTGACGCTCACATCCCTGACACTCGTGTGGTTCCTGAAAGCCGCCGTCGCCCTGCGGGATGTAACTCATCGTCCCACAGCGCTGGCACTCGAACGCCGCCTCGGTAATCTTCGGGCGCACGTCCGTCGCCTTCCGGACGATACCCTGAACCGAGATGAGCGTCCCGATGTGGTCGTCGTTGACCCGGATGTTCCGGATATCGACCGAATCCGGCAGGTTCTGCATCCTGACGTGCGCCTGTCCGAGTTTGACGTCGGCGGGCAAGTCGAACAGACGAAGCGCCTCTTCGGCGTACTCCTGATACTGGCCGGGTTTCGTGATGTAGTCGTCCGCGAGTTCCGCGTCGAACGTGTACAGGTCGTCGTAGTCGATGTACAGCGACCGTTTCTCCTTGGGGTACTGCTGTGCCAGTTTCCCGATATCCTCTCGATAGTAGTTGCGGTAGAACTGGATGAACCGCTCTGTGAGTTCCTGGTTCTGCGGGGCCTGCGCCATCGCAGGTGAGTATGACCCCTATCGGTTAAGAACCTTCGTCGTTCGGACGGGTCAGTCTCGTTTCACGTCGACGCGGGCGGGTCGAAACGTTACAGCGACACGTCCGTCTCGATGTCCTCCGTCGCCTCCCGAAGCCCATCGTTTCGGGCGTCTTCCGCCATCCGCTGGGACAGGTCGTCGTCGGTGAGGAGTTCCGCGAAGTCGTCGCGGAAGCGGTAGTTCGCCCGCGACGAACGGATATCCGCCTCGGCGACGGGGCGGAACTGGGCGACGACGTCGACGGGCACGTCGAGTTTCCCCGCAATCGTCTCGTCGTCTGCGCCCTCGACGAGGAGTTTGTCGAGGCGGTCCATATCGAACGGCGCCTCGCGGTCAGAATCACGGACGAGATGTAAGTCGAATCGGGCAGTGCGAACCACCTCGGGGGCCACGTCGAGTTCGACGGCGAGTTCCTCGTCTCGCTCGCCGTCGAAGTATCCGACGACGAGGTTCACGAGCGTGTCGTCGGAGAGGTCCGTCCCGAACTCGTAGCGCTCTCGCATCGTCGTCACGAGGTCCAACACGCGGGCGCGGACCTCTGCCGGGTCCTCGACGTCGGCGAGTGACCCACGCGACTCGGCTTGCCGTTCGGTGACGGTTTCGGACCCAGTCGTCTCGATGAAGATATCGCGGAGTTCGGCGGTCTTTTCGTCCATGTGGGAGAGATGGCACCGCCAGCGCCTTTAATGATGCTGAGGCGAACGGACGGATTCGACCACCTCGACGTGTCGTCGGCGGCCAACAACTCGGTCCAGACCGCTGGACGCCCCCGGGACGACCCGCCGAGAGAACTCGTAAACCGATACCTTCAATTGGGTTTACGAGACAGCGACGTGCATGGCAACTGAACACGAGTCTGTCGAACTCGTCGGCGACGAACTCGTCGGCAACGTCGCCCGTGCGGCCCTCTTTGCGGCGCTCATGGGTGCCGGTGCGTACGTCTCGTTCCCCAACCCGATTTCACCGATTCCGGTGACGCTACAGGTGCTCGTCGTCTTCCTCGCAGGTATCTTCCTCGGCCCCGTCTGGGGCGGCGCCTCGATGCTCTTGTATCTCGTCGCCGGCGCTGCCGGTGCGCCCGTCTTCGCCGGTGGGTCTGCCGGTGTGGGTGCGCTCGTCGGCCCGACTGCAGGCTACCTCTGGTCGTACCCCATCGCCGCCGCCGTCGTCGGGGCCATCGTCCACGGGGGCGTCGAACTCGGTGACTACCGCGTCGGCACCGTCCGCCTCGTCGGGGCGATGGTCGTCGGCACCGCCGTCATCTACGCCCTCGGCGTGATTGGCTTCGCGTACGTCCAGAACGTCGGCCTCGTCGCCGCCTTCTGGACCGCCGCCGCGGCGTTCATCCCCGCCGAGGCGTTCAAGATAGCCGCCGCCGTCGGCATCGTCCGCTCGGACGCCATCGCCGCCGAGTAACCGGACACCCACCACCAACTCATGATTGAGACTCGTGGCCTCGTCCACCGATACGGCGACAGCGCCGCAGTCGATGGAATCGACCTCACTATCGACGACGGCGAGTGTGTCGTCCTCGCGGGGGCGAACGGGTCGGGCAAGACGACGCTCGTCCGCCACTTCAACGGCCTCCTCGAACCCGACGAGGGGTCAGTCGCAGTCAATGGCATCGACGTGGCCGAGAACCTCGTCGCCGCGCGAACCGCCGTGGCGATGGTGTTCCAACACCCCGAAGACCAACTCGTCGCGGCAACCGTCGGTGCAGACGTCGCCTTCGGCCCGGAGAACCTCGGCCTCTCACACGACGAAATCGACACCCGCGTCCGCGAGTCGCTCGCCGCCGTCAACCTCGACGGGCGACGCGACGAACGCGTCGACGCGCTCTCGGGCGGCGAAGTCGAACGCCTCGCTATCGCCGGCGCACTCGCGATGGACCCCGACCACCTCGTCTTGGACGAACCCTTCACCGGCCTCGACGAACCCTCGCGACAGTCCGTGCTCGCCCGTCTTCGAGAACTCCGCGCGTCGGGGACGAGTCTCGTCGTCGTCACTCACGACCTGCGGGACGTGACGGAACTCGCAGACCGGGTCGTCGTTCTGTCGGACGGGCGCGTCGCCCTCGACGACACACCCGACGCGGCCACAGACCGTCTCGCCGACCTCGGCATCCGCCCACCCCCATCGTGTTGACGTACGAACCCGGCGACTCGTTCGCCCACCGTCTCGACCCACGAGCGAAACTCGCCGTCCAGATTGCGTTCGCGGCGGCCGGACTCGCCCACACCACGCCGGTCGGTTTGACCGCCCTCGGTGTCGTCGCCGCACTCAGTCTCGTCGCGGCGGAGACGTCCCCGCTTTCGGCGCTCCACTCGCTCCGCTACGCCGTGCCGTTTCTCGTCGTCGCACCTGTGGTCGAAGCAGTCCGTCTCGGTGCACCGTGGTTCGACCCCGCGGCGGCCGTCGACCCCGCCCTCGCGAGTATTCGGATTCTGCTCGTCTTCCTCGTCGCCGCCGCCTACGTCAGGACGACGCCCGTCCGCGACTCGCGGGCGGCGATTCAGCGACTCGTTCCGGGGCGTCTCGGCGTCGTCCTCGGGATGAGTGTCGCCCTCGTCTTCCGATTTCTCCCGCTCGTCCGCCGTGACCTACGTCGCGTCCGAGAGGCACAGGCGGCACGCCTCGGGAGTGAGCGACGACTCGACGAACGACTCTCGCTCGTCGCGGCGGGTGGCCTCCGCCGAGCGTTCGGCCGCGCAGATTCGCTCGCGCTCGCCCTCCGAGCGCGGTGTTTCGCGTGGAACCCGACGCTTCCTACCCTCCAGTTCACGCGGCGTGACGTGCCTGCCCTCGCAGTCGCCGTGGGCCTGTTGGTCAGCGTCGCCGTCTAGCGAATCGACACAACTCACCGAAAGTGGAGTGTTGCGCGTCGAGACGGGGATTGAACGCAGACACCGGACCTGCAAACTAGACGACAGTGGTAAGATTTAACATCTGGTTCTCCGGTGATTGATTATGGTATTTGCGGCGCAGGCGGAGGTCACTCGGGAGACCTTCTGGACTATCAGCCCGGTGGGTGAGGCCCTCTTTTACGGCCTCGCCGGTATCGCGTCCCTCGTCTTTCTGTACGGGGTGTACGACCGATTCGTGCGCTACGCACTCGGTGAACCCGACCCGTTCGACCGACTATCCGACCTCCCGAACCGGATAGTTCGCGCGACGAGAGTCGTCTTCACCAACGAGAACCAGTTCAAACGCGACCGGTACGCCGGCGTGATGCACGGACTCATCATGTGGGGCTTCCTGACGCTCCTCATCGGGACCACGATTCTCGCTATCGACATGGACATCTGGACGAAGCTCCTCTCGCAGGAGTCCTTCTTCGTCGGCGACTTCTACCTCTCGTACTCCTTCGTGATGGACTTCATGGGCCTCGCGTTCGTCGTCGGCGTCGGCATGGCGATTTGGCGGCGCTACGGTGTCCGCCACCCGCGTCTGTGGGGCAAACACACGAGTTTCGAAGACGACGCGTTCGTCTGGACGCTCTTCCTGCTCGGCGTCGGCGGGTACGTCCTCGAAGGAATCCGCATCGTCGGCACCGAGTTCCCCGAGTTCGAGACGGTGAGCTTCGTCGGCTACTTCGTGGCCATCGTCTTCGACACCGCCGGCATGGGTCAGGGCCTCGCCCAGACGCTCTACTGGTTCGGCTGGTGGTCCCACGCACTGCTCGCGCTGGCGTTCGTCGCCGCCGTCCCGTACGCCAAACCGCTCCACATGCTCACCTCCTTCGCCAACATCGTCACCGCCGACGAGAAGGCCGGCAAACGCCTCCCGAAGGTGCCCGCAGACGCCTCTCCCGAGGAGATTGGCTACGTCTCTGAAGACGACTTCTCGTGGAAGGCGATGCTCGACTTCGACGCCTGTACGAAGTGTGGCCGCTGTTCGGACGCCTGTCCGGCGAAAGCGTCCGGTCGCAACCTCGACCCGCGTGACGTCATCTTAGACCTGAAGACCTACCGCGATTCGATTGCCGACGGCGGCGAATCTATCGACATCGTCGCCGACGGCGGCACCTCCGTCATCGCCAGCGAGTCGATGGAGTCGTGTATGGCATGTATGGCCTGCATGGATGCCTGTCCGGTCGAAATCGAACACCTGACGCACTTCACCGAGATGAACCGCCGCCTCACCGAGACGGGCCAACAGCAAGAACCCGTCCAGGAGGCCATGATGAACATCTTCTCGAACGGCAACGCGTTCGGTGACCCACAGCGTAAGCGCCCAGAGTGGACCGACGAACTCGACTTCGAGGTGCCCGACGCCCGCGAGGAGTCCGTCGAGTTCCTCTGGTACGTCGGTGACTACCCGTCCTACGACGAACGCAATCGCAACGTCGCTCGCTCGATGGCCCGCATCTTCGAGGAGGCGGGCGTCTCCTACGGCATCCTCTACGAGGACGAACAGCACGACGGCAACGACGTGCGCCGCGTCGGCGAAGAGGGCCTCTTCGAGATGCTCGTCGAGGACAACGTCGCCGCGATGGACGACTGCGACTTCGAGAAAATCGTCTGTACGGACCCCCACTCGTACAACACGTTCAAAAACGAGTATCCGGAGATGGACGACTCCTTCGACTCCCCGGTGTTCCACTACACGCAACTCGTCGAAGAACTCGTCACCGAGGGCCGTCTCGGCCTCTCGGGGACCGAACTCTCCGCACAGACCGTCACCTACCACGACCCGTGTCACCTCGGCCGGTACAACGGCGAGTACGAGGCACCCCGCGAAGTCATCCGTGCGACGGGCGTCTCGCTCGCCGAGATGCCGCGCAACCGCGACGAATCCTTCTGTTGCGGCGGCGGCGGCGGTGGCCTCTGGTTAGACCAGGAAGAAGAGTCGAAACCCTCCGAAGAACGCCTGCGTGAGGCGCTCGAAGACACCGAGGCCGGCAACTCGGTGGAACGCTTCGTCGTCGCCTGCCCGATGTGTGGGACGATGTACGAAGACGGACGGAAGACCGGCGACTACGAAGACGATATCGACATCGTGGATATCTCGGAACTCATCGTCGAAGCGCTCGACACGAAGGCAGGCGCGGTTGGGTCGGAGACGACGCCCGCGTCCGCCGACTGACCCACCTCGCGCCGCAGGTCACGTCGCATTTTTCCAGTCCGTTTCGAGCAGTCCGTAGACGACCCTGTCGACGTACTCGCCGCGAACGAAGTAGTGGTCGCGTTGCCGGCCTTCCTGCTCGAACCCGAGCGATTCGAGGAGTCCGCGCGACGGGTCGTTCGTCGCCAACGCGCCCGCGACGAGTTTGTGGAGTCGTCGCTCGTCGAACGCGTAGTCGACGAGAAGTTCGGCCGCTTCGGTTCCGTACCCCTTCCCCTGTTCGTCGGGCGCGAACCACGCCGCGATTCGTGCCCGCCCGGAGTCGTGTTGCAGGTCGAACAGTGAGACGAATCCGATTGGGTCACCATCGACGGACACGACGAGGTTGACACCGCTGTCGTCGGAGATGTAGCCCTCGAACTCCGATTCGAGTTGCTCGCGGTTCTGGGGGAGTGCTCGCGGCATCCAGCGCCTGATTTCGGGGTCGTTTCGGTGCGTCTGCAGGAAGTCGAGATGCTCGCGCTCGACGGTTCGGAGCGTCACCTCGTCGCCAGCGAGAAAAGTCGAACCGGGCATACTCACCACCTCGAAAAGTGACGGCAAGTGTCTTCTGTTTGATGGTTCGGGACAGACCGAGAGACGAGAGCGGTATCCACGGGTCGGTGCCAGCCCCACCAAAAGTCAATTATCTAACCAGTTCGTGCGTCCTCTATGGGCTTCCCCGCCGTCGTCAGAAAGGACTTCCGCGACTCCGTCCGCTCGTTTTGGTTGCAGTTCACCACGGCGATATTCGTCGTCTTCGCCGTCGGCCTCGCGTCGATACAGTGGATACCCGTCATGTACCAGAGTAGCCCTGTCGAGACGAGCACACTCGCACTGTTGAACAGCATGCGTCAACCGACGGTGTTCATGGTGCCACTCATCAGTCTGATAGTGGCCTACGACACCGTCGTCGGTGAGCGCGAGAGCGGGAGTCTTCGACTCCTGTTAGGCCTTCCGAACTCCCGTGCAGCAGTCGTGTTCGGGAAGTTCGTCGGACGGACGGGCGTCATCACGGTGTCGATACTCGTCGGTTACGCCTGTGCCGCGCTCATCGCGTTCGCGACGTACGAGTCGTTCGACGCCGGTATCTTCGTCCGATACACGCTTCTCACCGTGTTCTACGGGACCGTCTACGTCGCACTCGCCACGGGGTTCTCGGCGGGGATGCAGTCCAGACAGCGAGCGTTCGTCGGCGCGGGCGGCCTGTACGCGCTCGTCATCTTGCTGTGGGACGTCCTTCTGTTCGTCCTCCAGATGGTGATTTACGGACAGGAGATTCCCGAAAACGGGTTGCCCGACTGGTTCAAATTCATCGGGATGCTCAATCCATCGACGGCGTTCATGCACGCCGCACGGGCAGTGATTCCCGAGTACAGAGAGATTACGTTCTACCCGGAGGGAACCGCGTTCTACCTGGACGACTGGGTTGGGTTCGCCATCCTCTTCTGTTGGGGGGCGATTCCGCTCGTCCTCGGCTATCTCTGGTTCGAGCGGACAGACCTCCAGTGACCGGAAACCGAACTTGGCAGTGGCGATACGCTCGCGTGGGAACGGTGGATACTGTCAAAAACAGCGGGTCGAACGGGCCGGGTGTCCGACCGAGTCGGAACCGTCGTCTCTCTCGGTCGGTTATTCGCGCTGGTACTCTTTCTTGAACCCGCGGAACTCGGTGCGGTGGGCTTCCTCGTCGCCGAGGAGCGTCACTGCCAGGTCCTCCGTGACCGGGTCGTTCGCCTCGCGGGCAGCCTCGATGAGCGAGCGGTAGGTGTCGATTGCGCCCTCCTCGGCCGCGAGGACGCCGTTGATGACCGACAGCACGTCCGTACTGTCTTCCGGGGGTTGCAGGTCGTGTTGCCGCGCTTCGAACGTCCCAGAACCCGGTGGTTTCTCGTCGAGTTGCTTCAGTCGGTCACCGAGTTGTTGTGCGTGGGTGAGTTCCTCCTGGATGTCCGCTTTGAGCGACTCCTTTATCTCCTCGGCCCGGACGCCGTCGAGGACGATGGAGTTCGTCATGTAGTTCATTACCGTCTCGATTTCGTCCTGATAGGCGCGCTTCAACAGCGCAGTTACGTCCTCAGACATAGCGACCCGATATTGACGCTCTGGCAACAAATAGTTGTTCGCCGGCGGGAGTTCGTCCGGTAGCACAAGACGGAATACCCCGTCGAAATCCGCCGAGTGGGGTTCAATCGTCGAATTCGACCAACTCTACGACGTACCCGTCGGGGTCTTTGACGAACGCGGCGGTGGCGTTCGCCGGGTCGATATACTGCGGCGGTTTCACCACGTCGGGGCGTTCCGCTTCGAGGAGTTCCTCGAAGACGCGTTCGACGTCGTCGACTTCGAGTGCGACGTGGTCGATACCCGACGGTTCGACCCGTTCCGACGAGGTGGGGTCGTACTTCAGTTGGAGTTCCATGTCGGTGTCGTCGCTGCCGATGTAGACGTTCCGAACCCCTCCGAGTTCGAACTCGTTGGTCTGTTCGAGGCCGAGTTCGGCGTAGAAGTCGAGCGTCGAGTCGAGGTCCGAGACGACGAGTGCGGTGTGGATGAGACCCATACCCGATGCCACGCGTTCGGACGGGATAAAATCGGGAGTCCGCGTCAGAACTCAGCAGGCGGTGTTCGTCGTCGGGCGGCGTCGCCGGCGATATCAGGCCTGCCGGGAGGCGTCCACGTCGATGGCGTCCACCGGACAGATATCGACACAGAGCATACAGTCGATACACTGGTCTTCGTTCGTCGGTTCGACCTTCACCTCGCTTTCGGGGTGGCCGGGCGTATCGACCCACGTGAACACGTCGACGGGGCAGTTTTCGAGACACGCGCCGTCGGCGAGGCAGATGTCGTAGTCGACGGCGACGTGCGTCCCGTGGATACCGAGTTTCTCCGGCGGGTCGACGGGTCCCCAGACGGCGACACCGTCACCAAACTCTGTTTGGTTTGCCGACGAACGAAGTTCGTCCAGCTTTTCGGTCCCCTCTCGTTCTCGGTTCGAATCGAAGTTCGGGTCGATAGCCATGTCGAGTGGTCTTCACGGGGTGTCGTACTAAAGCGTCTCCATCGACGTCGGAAAAATCGCTGGACAGGGACGGGGTCGAGAGTTTCGTACAGTCAGTCCCGTCCCGCGACGAATCCTGCCACGACGAGTGCGATACCTGCGAGGAGGGCGCCGAATCCGGGTAATTCGCTCGTGGTGGTCGGGGCGGGCGTCGTCGTGGTGGTCGGTTGGTGGGTCGGCGTCTCGTCCGTCGCTGCAGTCGTCTTGGTCGTCACTGCAGTCGTCTCGGTCAGGTCTTCGGCGACGACGAGTGTTCCGATGTCGACGACGGTGCCGTCTACCGTGAGACTGAGGTCGTACTCGGTGCCCGCGACGACTGTCGTGGCCGACCCGGACCGAGAGACGTTCCGGAGTCGGTCACCGTCCGAAACCGAGAGGTACTGTTGCGGTGACGTCGCCGTCGTCGCGGCATCGATGGTGACGTTGGCGTGCCCGTCGCCGTCGGCGTCGACGACGTCGGCAGAGGCGTCGAGTCCGGTGTCGTCCGACGCGACGGTGACCGTCACGACGTCGGTGTCAGCACCGAACTGAACCGGAATCGTCGCCACACCATCCGAACCCGCGTCCGCGACGACGATGCTGTCGGCGAACCCGAGTTCGACTGCCGGCGTCGTCGGGGACGACGTGACCGTCTCGTTCGGTGGGGCCGCCGAGAGCAACTGCAGTGACGACGTATCCGCCGGGTCGTCGAACGACCCGACGCGCAACTGGTACTCGCCGGCGTCGAGTCGACTCGAGAGGCGGTCGGTGTCCCGTGTGACGCTCTCGACTGAGTCGTCGCCCGCGACGGTGATGGCCTCGTCGGGAGACACCTGTCCTGCAGTCGCCGTGTCGAGTTCCACGGTGACTTCGCCGTCGTCGTCGCTATCGGTGACCGTCGCGTGGACGAGGAAGTTCGCTTTCTCGCTACCGACGTGGACGTCGAAGGTGCCCGTCACCGTGTCGGGAACGTCGACAGTGATTTCGACGACGTCGCCCTGTGTTCCTTCGTACACCGATTCTGTAAACTCGTACTGTGCGTTGGCGGCACCTGCGGGAATCGCCGTGGTTACGAGGACCACGAGGAGGGCCGCTGTCGCTACGCTGGAGGGACGCATCAAAAGATAGTTGTCTGACAGATAATAAAATTGTTACTGAATTGGAATGTGGTCTCAGTCGGAGAGTTTGGCGTGACCGAGAGACGCCTCTCGGTAGTCACGTCGGCAGTGTCGAGAAAAGCGACGACAGCGGTCTATGCGGCGCTACACCTGTGCCGCCTCGATGTGGTCGAGGACGTGGGAGATGTAGTGCTGGTCGCGGGTCGGCGCGATACCGCGATACGCACGGAGTGAGTCTACGATATAGTCGAGTTCGGCGCTATCGAAGTCTTCCTCGCCCGCTTCGACCCGTTCGAGCAGGCCAGGTGCGGGGTTCGGGTCTTCGTCTGCGTCGACTGCTCGCTCGATGGCCTCCAGTAAGGCGGCGTGGACGACCCACGCCTCCTCGCGAGAGAGGTCGAGCGCCGCTGGACGGTCCTGGGCCGATGTCGTCATTGTCTGTCTCTACGATACACTACGACCGTGGAAATATAAATGTATGTGTACTGTTGTCACAGCCCACGCACGACTCCGAAAGCGGAGAGGTCACGCAGTCTCCTGCGTCACTCGAACGCTTCGATTCCCGTCAGGTCGGCACCTATCACGAGCGTGTGGATGTCGTCGGTGCCTTCGTAGGTGTAGACAGTCTCGATGTTCTCCATGTGGCGCATCGGCGAGTAGTCGGTGGTGATGCCGTTTCCGCCGAGCACTTCGCGGGCGGTTCGCGTCACGTCGCGCGCGACGCGGACGTTGTGGCGCTTCGCCATCGAGACGTGCTGGTGGCGCAAGTCGCCGCGTTCTTTGAGTTCTGCGAGGCGATGGGCCTGCAACTGTGCGTTCGTGATTTGCGTCGCCATCTCCGCGAACTTCCCCTGCTGGAGTTGGAACCGCGCGATTGGGCCGCCGAACTGCTCTCGGTCTTTGGCGTACTGGAGTGCGTCCTCGAAGGCGTCACGTGCCGCACCGACGACGCCCCACGAGATGCCGTAGCGCGCCTGCGTGAGACACGACAGCGGACCTTTCATCCCTTCGACGCCGGGGAGCACGTCGTCTTCAGAGACCCAGACGTCGTCGAGCCCGATTTCGCCCGTCACGGACGCGCGCATCGAGAGTTTGTCCTCGATTTTGTTCGTCGTCACGCCGTCGCGGTCCGTCTCGACGAGGAAACCGCGCACTGGCGACCCCTCGGCGGACGTCTCTCGCGCCCAGACGACGGCCACGTCCGCGATGGGAGAGTTCGTAATCCACGTCTTCGACCCGTTGAGCACGTATCCGTCGGCGTCCTTCTCGGCGCGCGTCTCCATCGCCGAGGGGTTCGACCCGTGTTGTGGTTCGGTCAACCCGAAACAGCCGACTGCCTCACCGGTTCCGAGTGCCGGAAGCCACTTCTCTTTCTGCTCGTCGGACCCGTAGGCGTGGATTGGGTAGATGACGAGCGACCCCTGCACGCTCGCCATCGACCGGAGTCCCGAGTCGCCCGCTTCGAGTTCCTGCATCAACAGACCGTACGCACGGTCACCGAGTCCGGGGAGTCCGTAGCCTTCGAGATTGGGCGCGTAGAACCCGAGTTCCCCCATCTCGGAGATGAGTTCCGTCGGGAACGTCCCCTGCTCGAAGTGCTCGCCGATGTCGGGTTTGACCTTGTCTTCGACGAAGCGTCGGGCCTCGTCGCGGACGAGTTTCTCTTCCCCGGTCAGGTCCTCCTCCAGTCCTAGATAATCGAGCATGATACTTCGTCGGTATGGGGCGGTGAAAAACGATTCGTTCGCGTGAGAACTGGTGGCACGATACAGGTGTCGAACGGCTCTGTCGAAGTCCTCGATTGAGGATACGTTTCCGGTGCCGTGCTGAATGCAGGGCGTAAGTTGGTCATCAAGTTTGTTCGAATATGAGCATCTGCTTGGCGAAATTACGTGCTCGTCTTCGGGCGAGAGCAGTATGCCGAATGCTTATACAGTTCATCCGGCAACTATGAGTAAGATGGCCAGTTCGACTCGGAACGGCGACGCCAACGATGGCGAGATTCGTCTCTGGCAAGAGGACGGCTGGTGGATCGCGAAGGACGTCGATACGGGCGTGACCACACAGGGTGAGTCCAGAGAAGAAGCACTGAATAACCTCGACGATGCTGTCGCAGTCCACACCGGGAAGCGTGGACGCGAACCGACGGACGAAGAACTTCGTGCACTAGGAATCGACCCCGCGAACAACACCACTGGTGACCAAGAACCGCCGGACGTCCTCGACTAATCGATGGGGCGGCGAACGTTCTCCGGGATGGAGGTAGTGAAGGTTCTAGTCAACGTCGGTGGGTTCGAGTGGCGACGAACGACTGGGGACCACGCTCAACTGTACTACGAGCACCCGACGAACGAAGCTGACCGTCGACAGGTGACCGTCCCGCTGCATAGCGAGCTACGCACCGGGACGCTCCGAAGTATCGCTGAGAGTGCCGGAGCACACGATTTCGATGCCTTCTGTGAGTGGATAGACGAAAACGCCTAATCTCGCAAGGAAGAGGCGGGTCTAATCGCTATTGTCGAATCGTGAGTCCGCTTTCTCGTTCGTGCTGAATACAGCGCGCGAGTCGGTCATCGAATAAGAAAGAACGGTGACAGTATCGGAACCGTTAGACGGGAACCACACATTCCACCAATAATGGATGTTAAACAGGCGATTCTCGTCGAGTTGTTCGCATTAGTGCTAGTTACATTTGGAGGATTCTACTGGCTTGTCGAGCCCGGAAGCAGTTTCCAGCTGGTGGTCAATCTAGGAATAGTCGTCGGCGCGGTTGGGGTGGTTGCAGGGTTCGTAGGCGAGAGTGAATAACTCAACCGTTCATCACGCGAATCTTGTCTCTATATCGAACTCGCTTTCTGCTGAACTCATCCTCTGTCTTTGTCACGCCACCTCTGTCAACCTATGTGGATTTCGACAGAGCCTGTCGAACCGAGACACGAGGCGCGAGACGAGAGTGAGGCGGGGAAGAGAGAAAGACGTGGACTCAGAGGCGGGCCAACGACTCAGGCCGCCCGGTTCGCCGACGCCGAGCGAACGTCGTTCACGTACGCGACGAAGTTGTCGAACAGGCGTTTCGTCTCACAGGCGGCGTCGTAGTTCTCCGAGGAGATGCCGTCGAGGACGGACCGAATCTGCTCGTCGGGGAGGAAGTCCTTCGAACGCGCGATGTGCTCTGCAGTCTTCGTGTCGTACTCTGGGTGGAACTGGACGCCGAACGCGTGGTGACGGCGGAACGCGTGGACGCCGTACTCGTTTTCGGCGAGCAGGTCGGCACCGGACGGAAGTTCGACGACGGTGTCGCCGTGCGACGTGAACACGGTGAATCGCTCGCCGATGCCCGCGAGCAGGTCGTCCCCCTCGTCGGTCGTAGTCCGCCGGATTTGGTTGTAGCCCAGTTCGAAGGCACCCATGTCGTCGACGCTGCCGCCGAGCGCCTCGGCGACGACCTGATGGCCGAAACAGACGCCGAAGAGTGGAATCCCCCGGTCGTCCGCCTCGGCGACGTACGAGACGAGCGCCCGAATCCACTCGTCGTCCCAGTAGACTGACGACGCCGACCCCGTGACGACGATACCGTCGTAGTCGAAGTGGTCGGGGAGGACGCCCTCGGTCACGTCGTACTCGACGAGGTCGGCATCTAGTTCACGTCTGAAGTTGCGCCGGGTGTTCTCGTCGCCGTGGGACGCGTCCAAGAAGGCGAGTCGAGGTCGGTTCATTGAAGATAAACAGTAGGTGCGGGACGAAAGAAGTTGCGACGAGAGGGCATCTGCCGACGACGGTGACAGACGAGTGCGGAACCGCGACGAGCGTGTCGCCGTCAGTCGTCGAGCGATTCGAGAAAGCCGACGAGTGCGTCGTTGACGAGACGTGACCGCTCGACGGTGACGAGGTGGTGTGCGCCGTCGAACGATTCGAACCGCCCTCGTGGCAGGCCGTCTGCGAGGGCGCGCCCGCCTTCGACTGGCCAGACGGGGTCCGCAGTGCCGTGAACGACGAGCGTCGGCACCGTCACCTCGTAGAGTGGGCCGGCGTCGTAGTCCGCGATAGCGGCAGTTTGTGCCGTCCACGCGTCAGGCGTCGCGTCTTCCACCGCTCGCCACTCGACGATTCGTTCGACCACGTCGGGTTGCTCCTCGCGGAACTCGTCGGAGAGCGCCGGCGTGAGCGACTCGCGGAGCGCGCGAGCGTCCGACGGCGCGCCGTAGAGTGGGTCGGCATCGACGTCCGCACCCGACGCTGCGGTGCCGACGAGGGTCAGACTCCGAACTCGGGACGTCGTCTGTGCGGCCGCCAATCCGACCATCCCGCCGAGGCCCAGACCGACGACGTGCGCCTTTCGAACGCCTGCATCCGAGAGAATCGCCTCCAAATCGGCGACGAGCATCTCGACGGAGTACGGGCCGGGCGGTGCGTCGGAGCGACCGGTCCCTCGGAGGTCGGTTACGAGTGCTTCGTATGGCCCCGTGACTGCGGCGTACTGCCATCCCCACTGCCAGCCACCGTATCCCGCGTCGCCGACGAAGACGACTGTCTCACCGTCGCCGTCCGTCTCGTAGTAGAGGTCGGTCCCATCTCTCGATGCCGTTGGCATACCCGCAGGTCGGCGGGCGACGGACTTAGGCGTGGCCGTCTGGGCGGGCGACTCGGACGTTCGTCACCGAACGGAGACGTCCCACTCCTCATCTGGTGACGATGTCCCACTCGTCGCCGGAGCGACGGGCGATGGCGTCGAACACCGACGAGAGCGTGTGGACAGTCTTGTCGTCCTGCGTGACGGGGTCCAGGAAGAAGACGCCGTATCCATCGACGTTGGCGATGCGCGTCGTCAGCGTGTGGACGAACTTGAATATCGACTGTAATCCGGCGTACTGAAAGAGGATGGTGAGCGAGTCGAAGACGACGATTGGCGTCGTCGCGTCGTCTCCGTCGGCGTCGGCCTCCCACCGAGAGAGGTGCTTCGTCGCCTTCATCCCGAGTCCGGTCAGGTCCGCCGGCGAGGTGACCTGCTCGACCTCGTCGGCACCGACTGCGTCGGCGTCGCGCGTCTCCGTCGTGACGGCGACGAGTTCCGTCGGCCGAATAGCCAGTCGCTCCTCCCAGTCGTCGGGGTTCCCCGTGCTTCGTGGCGTGAAATCGACCGCGAGCAGTCGCGGGTTCGGGACGGCAGTGAGTGCGAGTGGTTCCGAGCAGATATCACTGTCGAGAACGAGCACTGACCGGGCCGTGTCGTCGTCCAGCGGAATCTCCTCAGAACCCATAGCGACACATACCCACGTTTTCGCACTTAGATGTACGCATTAGTGCCCAAAACGCGAAAATGAACCAGAGAAACCCCATATTCTCCGGTCCGAGGAGTTTCGAGTCTGACCGCCTGTCACTCCGGGCCGTCTCTAAAATCAGATGTGAGAATTAGACGAGGGGTTGGTTAGGCGTTCAGGACGTTCTTGAGGACGTCGGACGCCTCGTCGAGGACGTCGTCGAGGGCGTCGACGTTCGGGCCGCCACCCTGCGCGAAGTCGGCCGGGCCGCCGCCGCCACCACCGACTTTCTGCGCGAGTTGGCCGACGACCTGTCCGGCGTTGATGCCGACGCCGTCGGGGACACCCACGACGAACTGTGCGGACCCGCCTGCGGCGGACCCGAGGACGGCGACTTTGCCTTCTTCGACGAGGGCGTTGGCCGTCGCACGGAGTTCGTCTGCGTCACTGTCGAGTCGCTGGATGACGGCGGGCGTGCCGTCGATATCGACTTCGTCGGCACCCGCGGCGGCGCGCGCCTCCGCGAGTTCCGTCTTGAGTCGGTCGATGGTCTTGCCGCGTTCTTTCCACTCGGTGAAGAAGCGCTCGGCCGTCTCGGGCACGTCTTCGGGGTTCACGTCGAGGACGGCACCGGCCTCGTAGAGCGCGTCTTCGGTGCGCTGGGTGGCCTCGATGGCCGCGTCGCCGGCAGCGAAGACGACGCGTTCGACGCCGTCTTGCACCGGTTCGGTGTTCAGCACTTTGATGGCGCCGATGTCGCCGGTTCGCTTGACGTGGGTCCCACCACACGCCTGCACGTCACTACCGACGTGGATGAGGCGAATCTTCTCTCCCGGCGGGATACCGCCCTGATAGAGGTCGAATCCGTATTTGTTCTCGGCGTCGTTCCGGTCGGGCCACTCCTGTTTGACCGGGATGTTGCGCATCACGAGTTCGTTGGCGACGCGCTCGATTTGCTTGACTTCCTCGCGGGTGATTCGCTCGTAGTGCGACACGTCGAGGCGCGAGCGGTCGACACCTTTCGAGGCACCGGCCTGCCGGATGTGGTCACCGAGGACCGTCCGGATGGCGTGGCCGATGACGTGTGTCGCCGTGTGGTGTCGCATCAAGCGGCGACGGCGCTCCACGTCGAGTTGACCGCGGACGAACTCGCCCTTGCCCGGGTCCTCGTCGGTGCGGTGGAGCACCACGTCGCCTTCTATCTGCACGTCGCTCACTTCGACCGTCGCGTCGTCCGTCGAGAGCGTCCCGTGGTCGGCGGGTTGGCCACCGCCTTCGGGGTAGAACATCGTCTGGTCTAAGACCACGTCGTACCCCTCCTCGCGTTCGAACACGTCCAAGACGACGGCTTCGAACTCGGTTCGCTCCTGGTCGTCGTAGTAGAGTTTGTCCGTCGCGGGGAGGTTACCGAGGCGTTCGTCCTGTTCGGCCGTCACCGCCTCGCTGTCGACCTGTTCGTGGCGGTCCGCGACGAGCGAGTAGAAGTCGTCGGGGATATCCACCGTCGCACCGCGCTCCTCGGCGATATCCTGAACCATGTCGGGTTGGATGCCGTGGGAGTCGTACAGTTCGATGAGTTCGTCCACCGGGATGGGTTCGCCCTTCTCGGCGTACTCGTCGGCGAGTTGCTGGACGCGTCGCGACCCGCGTTCGAGCGTCTTTCTGTACTTGCGCTCTTCACTGCGGACGATGTCGCGGATGGTGTCGCGGTTCTGGTAGTCCAGTCGCTCGGCCTGCATGTCCACGAGTTCGTCGAGGGGAGCGTCCACGCCGAGGTTGTCGACGAGGCGCTTGGTGCGGCGAAGCACCATGCGGGCGAGATAGCCCGTCCCGACGTTCGACGGGACGATGCCGTCACCGAACATGTACGCGAGCGTGCGGCAGTGGTCGGCGATAGCGTAGATGTCTTCGAGGGGGCGGAGCAGCGAGGTGAGTGTCTCCTCGTCGACGTCGAGTTCGCCTGCGACTTCGGCGCGTGCCGTCGCCAGGTCGTCGATTTCGTCGATGTCGAGGTGGCCCGAGAGTTTCGCCGCGCGGTGGATGAGTTCTTCTTCCTCGTCGGTGTGTTCGATGCCGGCGTTCTCCTTGAGGAAGTCTATCATGTCGGGGTAGACGGCCTCGTAGACTGTCGGCGTCCCCTGAGAGACCCACGTCCACCGTTCGAGGCCGTACCCCGTGTCGACGATGTACGTGTCCATCGGCGCGTAGTTGTTCCCGTCTTTGAGTTCGTACTCGCCGTCTGGGTCCTGCTTCATCGACATGAAGACGAGGGTGGCGAGTTCCGCGCCGCGGTAGAGCACTTCGAACGCCGGGCCGGCGTTGCCGCCACCGACCCACGGGTCTTCGATGTAGGTGATTTCGGAGATGTCGGCACCGAGCGATTCGAAGAACTCGTCGCAGAGGCGGACCGTCTCGTCCTTCCAGTAGACTTCGCCCGAGTAGGCGTACTCGTCACCGGCCTCTTCGCGGGCGTTGAACGCGTGGTGAGCCATCATCTCGAACGCCATCGTGTGGCGTCCGGTCTTGCCCACGTTGTCGATGTCCTGCATCCGGATACAGGGTTGCGAGATGGTCAGCGGGTTCGCCGGCGGCGGCGTCTCGCCGGACGTGACGAGTGGCTGGAAGTCGTAGATAGACGCCTGCGTCAAGAGAACGTCGTCACGCCAGCGGTTCGCGGCGACTGGATAGGGGTCGATTCGCTCGTGGTCGTGTTCTTCGAAGAACGAGAGGAACTTCTCTCGCATCTCCTCTAAGGTGTACTCCTGGTCGAATCCGGGGTTGTCGATGAACGTGTAGTCGTCCGCCGGGGGTTCGCCACACGTCTCTCGGTCCGGGTCACGCGTCCAGAAGTACACGCCCGTCACGGGGCACTGCTTCCGGTAGAAGCCCTCCTCTTCGAAATAGTCGAGGCGGTACTCCGCTTCGAGTTCGCTCATTGCCAAAGTCTGGTCTACCGTCGGGTAAAACAGTTCCGGGAAATAGCCGGAGACGCCCGATTCCGGGCAATATCGACCACACCGGCCGTGTCGTTCATTTCCTCGCGGGCGTATACAGTAGTATGGAACTCGCATCCGTCCGCCGCCGACCCGCCGTCGAACTCCTCGCGTGGGTCGTCCTCGCGCAACTCGCCGGTGCCGTCGGGAGCGTCTTCACTGTCACCGCAATCGACTCGTGGTACGCCACCCTCGTCAGACCGGAGTTCGCACCGCCGAACTGGGTGTTCGGCCCCGTTTGGATAACGCTCTTTACGCTGATGGGCGTCGCCGCATTCCTCGTCTCTCGGAGTGGTCACCCCCGCAGTCGCCGGGCGCTCGCCATCTTCGGCGGCCACCTCGTCGTCAACGTCGCGTGGTCGTTCGCGTTCTTCGGACTCCAGTCGCCGGCGACGGGTCTCGTCGTCATCGTCGTCCTCCTCGGGGCGATTCTCGCGACCATGCGCGAGTTCGCACTCGTGGACCGACGGGCCGCCGCCCTCCTCGTCCCGTATCTCCTGTGGGTCTCGTTCGCGACGGTTCTCAACTACGGATTCTGGTCGCTCAACTGACCGACGGCGGCCAACCGACCGTCACGACTGCGGACTGTCGGACGCGGCCAACCTATCGAGAAATCGGGCAGGTGCTTGAGACGGGAGAACATGCCGCAACGGTTATATTTCTCGTTATCCTCGGATAACGAAACTCGTGCACGCGGCGGAACTGGTAGTAGTCGTCGACAGCGATTTCGACTGCGACGTCGACCTCGGGCCGGAGGTCACGATTGCGTCGATGAGCGACGGTTTAACGTCTGAAACTCCCGCCTGCGTCGTCGTCACCGACCCGGACGCGACGCCCTCCGACCGCGCGCCGACGATTCTGTACACCGATACCGACCCCAGCGACGTCGACTCACCCGGCCGATTCGACGGTTACGTCCGACGCGGCGACACAGAGTCACTCCAGACGCAGATTCAGTGGCTTCTCTCACAGCGCTCCGGCGACGCCGTCGGCGACAGCGCCGGCACAGAACGGGACCGACTGAAACGACTCTACGAGGGGACGACGGAACTCATCACCGCCGAGACTGTCGACGAACTGTACGACCGGGCAATCGGACTCGCAGAACACATCCTCGAGTTCGACAACACCTCGTTCGTCGTCCACGAGGACGACGGGTTCTACATCCGCGCGAACAGCGAAGACATGGTCGGGACCGGACCGATACCGACCGACCTGGGGATTCTCGGGGAGACGTACCAGACACAGGAGTCGTATCTCGTCGACGACATCCAGAGTCATCCGAACGCCGCACCGAACGACCCGGCGTATCGGTCCGTGGTGAGCGTCCCGATGGGCGAGACGGGCGTCTTCCAGGCGATTTCGAACGAGAAGGACGCCTACGACGAGACGGACCTGCGACTGGCCGAACTCCTCGTCTCGTACGTCTCGGAGACGCGGGCACGTATCGAGACGGAGGCGGCGATGCGTCACAGTCGCGAGCAAATCGAGCGTCTCCATCACGGTGCGACCGAACTGGCCGCGACGACGAGCCTCACCGAACTGTTCGAACGCACCGTCGAGATTACCGACGACATCCTCGACTTCCACCTGAGTTACATCGGCGTAATCGAAGGCGACGAAATCGTCCCGACGGCCATCTCCTCGGACGCCCCCGAGGACGGTGCAGAACGCGTCTCAGTCGACGAAGAAGGAGGCATCGCCGCCAAGACGTACCGAACCGGCGAGACGCAACTCGTCGAGGACATCGCCAGCGACTCCGACGCCAAACCGGTGAAACGGACGTATCGCTCCGGATTGAGCGTCCCAATCGCCGACATCGCCGTCTTTCAGGCCGCGTCGTACGTCCCGAACGCGTTCGACGAAACCGACGCGGAGTTGACCGAGTTGCTCATGGCCCACGTCGCCGTCACCGCCGACCGTATCGAGGCGGAGTCTCACCTCCGCGAAGAACGCGACCGGTCCAGCGCCCTCTTCGCACACGTCTCCGACGCGGCAGTCGCCTACGACGTCGAAGACGGCGTCGTCACCGTCACGGACGTCAACCGAGCGTTCGAGGACATCTTCGGATACGACGCCGTCGACGTGGTCGGCACCGACCTCCTCGGACGAGTGGTTCCGCCAGCGACTGCGACGGCGGCCGACGCCGACGATGGCGACGACATCCCCGAACTGCGCGTCGCGGTGGGGGAGAGTTACCGTGGTGAGGTTCGCCGCCGGGCCGACGAAGGCATCCGCGAGTTCATCCTGAACGTCGTTCCGTTGTCGCCCGGCGAAGAACGCGGGTCTGGATACGCCATCTACACCGACATCACCGAGCGCAAGGAGCGCGAAGAAGAGTTAGAACGGCAGAACGAGCGCCTCGAAGAGTTCGCGAACATCGTGAGTCACGACCTGCGAAACCCACTCGGCGTCGCTCGCGGCAACCTCGAACTCGCCCGTGCGACCGGCGAAGACGAACGCTTCGACACGGTGGAGAACGCACTCGACCAGATGGAGGCGCTCGTCGACGACCTGCTGTCGCTCGCTCGACGTGGTCAACTCGTCGACGAGACGATGCCAATCGACCTTCGGACCGTCGCCAAGCAAGCGTGGGCGAGCGTCGAGTCGGCGAACGCGACGTTACAGACGGCCGAGGGAACCGTCGTGGACGCCGACGAAGACCGACTCGCGGAACTGCTCGGCAACCTGTTTCGGAACGCAATCGAACACGGCGGCGACGACGTCACCATCGACGTCGGCGGCGTCGACGGTGGGTTCTACATTCAGGACGATGGCCCCGGTATCGAACCGGAGCGACGCGACTCGGTGTTCGAACCCGGTGAGACGACCGGTGACGACGGTATCGGCTACGGACTCACAATCGTGGAATCTATCGCCGAGGCGCACGGGTGGACGGTCCTCGTGACCGACAGTCCCGACGGTGGGGCGCGGTTCGAGTTCCGAACGTGACGGCCGCCGACAAAGAGCCGTGGTGGTCGGTCTGTGACGAAGAAAAGCGACGTTAGCGGCGTTAGCGGCGTTAGTTCTGTGAAAGCGCGAGCGACGCGAGAAGCGCTTCGAGTTGGACCTGTTCGTTCGCCCCTTCGGAGATACGGTAATCGGCCTCGCCGATTCGCTCCATCAGACGGACCGCCGTGCGTTCGTCCAAGTCGAAGTCCCAGACCGAGCGGTGGAGTTGGTCGATGATGTCGCCGCCGGCCATCCCGGTATCGACGATGAGCGTCTCCAACTTCTTGCGAGCAGTCGTGAAATCGCCGTCGATGGCCGACCGAACCATCTCCTCGATGTCTTCGGGGCGGGCAGTCGACGTAATCATGTAGACTGCTTCTTCGTCCACGACTTCGCCCGTCGTCGCGGCGGCCTGCAGGGAGTTGATGGCGCGACGCATGTCGCCGCCGGCGGCGTAGACGAGTGCGTCGAGGCCGTCGTCGGTGAGTTCGATACCCTCCGCCTCGGCGATATCTCGCGTCTGGTCGGCGATTGCGTCGTCACCGAGCGGCGAAAAGCGGAAGACGGCACATCGAGACTGGATGGGGTCGATAATCTTCGAGGAGTAGTTACACGAGAGGATGAACCGCGTGTTGTCCGAGAACTGCTCCATCGTCCGGCGGAGGGCAGACTGCGCGTCGTTGGTCAGCGAGTCCGCCTCGTCGAGGAAGATGATGCGGTAGTCGTGCCCACCGAACGACGAGCGCGCGAAGTTCTTGATTCGGTCTCGAACGACGTCGATGCCGCGCTGGTCCGACGCGTTGAGTTCGAGGAAGTTCCCCCGCCAGTCGTCGCCGTAGATGGCGCGGGCGATGGCCGTCGCGGAGGTGGTCTTGCCGACGCCCGCCGGGCCCGCAAACAGCAGGTGGGGCAAGTCGTCGCGCTCGATGTAGCTCCGCAGTCGCTCGACGATTTCTTCCTGACCGTAGACGTCGTCGAGGGTCTGCGGTCGGTACTTCTCGATCCAGATTTCGCGACCCGCCGGGGTGTCGCCCGACTCCGCGGCCTCGCTCATATCCATGTCACAGATGGCCGCGCACATAAAGCGTCCGAGACAGTGGCGTCGCGAGGCGATGGACGGCAAAAAACGAGGGCAGGGGCGAGGGCGGTGCGTGTGTTCAGGGCAGGTTCTCGATGAGTTCGCGGTAGTCGTCTTCCGGCCACGCCTTCAGGGTCGCGCCCTTGACGGCACCCGATTGCCCGATTCTGAGCATCGCTTTGGCCGCCGCGTCGTCGTCCGGCATCTCGATGACGGTGACGAGGTCGTACTGCCCCATCGTGAGGTAGAACGCGTGGAGTTCGCCACCGAGCGACTCGATGAGGTCGGTCGCGGAGTCGAGCCGACTCGGGCTGTCGTCGATGTGTTCGATACCTCGCTGGGTGTAGTTCCACAGTGTGATGTACGTTGGCATAGTTTCGGTCTCCTCTCGGTGTCGGTGAACACCGTCTGGACATTCGACAGAAATTAGTTTAAATATTGACATGTTATGGATTTCGAGAAGGTTGTCTCCCCGTGAACACCCAAGCCGACGGACTGAAATCTCCGCCCGCCCCACGCCAGACCATGGACGTAACCGTCGAAGTCGTCGGCGAGGAGACACACGACGTGACCGTCGGCGACGACGGAACCTACGCGGACCTCGTGAAGGCAGTCGAACTCAGCCCCCACGAAGTGTCCGTCCTCGTCGATGGCACACCCGTCCCCGAAGACCAACCAGTCGAAGTCGACCGGGTGCAGGTGCTCCGCCTCATCAAAGGCGGCAGCGACTGACGACCCGCCGGACCTATCTGCTCTCGTCACCGAACGCCGACGATGAGCGACGTCGTCGTCCGCGACGGGGACTCCTCGGAGTTCGTCACAGTCATGCGTATCCTCGACGCTGGCCTCCTCGAGATGGACGCCAGCGACGTGCGGGAACGACTCGACACCGGCGCGTGTCTCGTCGCCGACGTGTCCGGCCGAGTCGTGGGCGTCCTCGTCCTCGACGGCGAGTACGTCGAAGCAGTGGCCGTCGCGCCGAGTCGGCGTGGCCGTGGGATTGGAACCGCTCTCGTCGATGCCGCAGTGGCGCGAGAGGGCCGCCTCGCCGCCGAGTTCGACGCCACTGTCCGCCCCTTCTACGAGTCGCTCGGATTCACTATCGAACCCGCGGGCGACGCCAGCGACGACCGGTTCCGCGGAACGTTGTGAGAACCCGTACGGTACGAGTTAACAACCGACACGTGTAAATCGGCGGGACGGTAAGGGTTAGAGGGCCGACCTCATGGCAAACCGAGAACGACGCGACAGGATACTCACCGACTGGAATCGGGTGTTCGACGCGCTCGCGGACCCCTCTCGCCGGTACGTCCTCGAATATCTCCACGACAGGACTGACCCAGTCTCGTTGTGGGACCTCGCTATCGCACTCGCTGTTCGGACGACGGACCGGCCACCGAATCAGGTCGATATCCAAATCGTCGAACAGGCGCAGGCCGGTATCGTCCACGTTCACCTGCCGAAACTCGAAGCGGCCAACCTCGTGGAGTCGAACGGTGACGCCGTCTCACTGACCGACCACGCGCAGACGCTGCCCCTCTTCACGCCCGCGTACCGCGGAATCGTTCGACCCGATGCGAGTGAAACAGACGACGACAGAGAGTCTTAGACGAGCGGTTCGACGAGTTCGCGACCCGCTTCGAGGAGCGCAGAGACCGCATCTTCACTCCCTGCTTCGGCGTAGACTCGCATCTTCGGTTCCGTGCCCGACGGGCGGACGAGAAGCCACGACCCGTCGTCCAAGAGGAGTTTGAACCCGTCGAGTGTGACGACTTTGGCGATGTCGCGCCCGGCGACTGTCTCCGGCAGTTCGTCGTCGAGTTCGTCGATGACACGCGCTTTCTCGCCGTCCGGACAGTCGATGCTAATCTTGTCGGCGACGATTTCGCCGTACTCGTCTTCGATGCGGTCCAGTCGGGCGTCGAAGTCCTCCTCGGCGGCGGCAGTGGCCGCGAGGAGCGCCATCAGCACGCCGTCTTTCTCGCGGACGTGGCCTCGGACGGTGAACCCGCCAGACTCCTCGCCACCCATCAGGGCGTCGTGTTCGCGCATCGCGTCTGCGACCCACTTGAATCCGACTGCCGTCTCGAAGACTTCCTCGCCGTGTGCCTCTGCGATACGGTCGATGAGGAACGTCGTCGAAACCGTTCGGATGGCGGGGCCGGCGTCCGATTCGAGCAGATAGTCGTAGACGGCGGCGAAAAAGAGGTTCTCGTCGAGGACGCCACGCTTGGGTGTCGCGATGGCGAGTCGGTCGGCGTCACCGTCGTTCGCGACGCCGAGGTCAGCACCCAGGTCGATGAGTGCCTCGGAGAGTTCTTCGAGGTTCTCCGCCGAGGGTTCCGGCGGGTTGCCACCGAACTCCGCGTCGCGGTTACAGCGGAGACGGACGACGTCCGCGCCGGCCGATTCGAGGAGTGCGTCGGTGACGCCGCGACCACTGCCGTGCATGGCGTCGTAGACGATTGTCTGGCCAGACAGGTCGTCACCGACGAGTTCGAGGGCGTGGTCGGCGTGTGGCGAGACGACGTCGACGCGTTCGATAGTGCCGCGTTCCGATTCGGGGAGCAAGTCGGGTTCGGCGAGGTAGGCGGCGACGGCGTCGGTCACCTCGGGCAGCGCAGGTGCACCGTCGGACGGGATGAACTTCACACCGTTGTACTCCGGCGGGTTGTGAGAGGCAGTGACCATCAGCGCACCCGAGAGGCCGCGGTCCGCGATGGCGTAGGCGACGAGTGGCGTCGGGCAGTCTCGTTCGGGCATGAGTACGTCGAACCCGTTGCCGGCGACGACTTCGGCGAGTGACTCGGCGAATCCGGGCGACGTCTCACGGGCGTCGTATCCGACGAACACGGGGTCGGTGTAGCCCTCTTCGCGAAGGTAGTCTGCAACCGCTTGGCCGACGATTCGGACGCGCTCGTCGGTGAACGTGTCCAACGTGGCGCGCCACCCATCGGTCCCAAAGGAGATATGTTCCATACGCGCACGTCGGCACGACGAGGCAAAAAACTACGTTACGTCCCGACATGTACCGCCGTCAGGATCGACGGGCGACGTCACGACTCGACGAGTGTCAGTTTCTGCTCGCGTCTGAGTTGCTTGATTTCGTACTCGCGGGACATCGCGGCGGATTTCGAGTCGAACTCCTCGACGTAGACGAGTTCGACGGGCGTGCGCCCACGGGTGTACTTTGCGCCGTCACCTGCGTTGTGTTCTGCGACGCGTCGCTCGACGTCAGTCGTGTATCCGGTGTACAGCGACCCGTCGGTACACTGGAGGACGTAGACGAAGTGCACGAGAGAATGGTTCAGGGGCGAGGGTATGAACCCTACGCCCCGTCTCGCGCACGAGGTATTGGCTTCGCGTGGTGGTCTTTGTTCGCTTCAGTGGTCATGCAGTGCGGGCGCGTCTTCGAGCGACTTCCGCGATACCCGCGTTCGCCGAGCAGTTCGGGCAAGCGAGGACTTGTCCGTCCTTGTCGGCGAAGACGCGTGCGAAGCGCTCTGAGACGTGTGACCCGCAGTGGTCACATACAGGCATTGTTTGTACTGCCGGCAGCCACCAAGCCGGTGTATGTTACACAGTGGCCCACCCATATGAGGGCATCGCGCGTGTGCGCGCGAGCGCCGATTACACGCACTCCCGTGGTGCACTCCTGTCGTCCGAAAGTAGTCGTCCACTCTCACAGCGAACACAGTCGTTCGGCAACCACTCACCGAACCGAGGAGGGACGACGGAGAAATCGACAGCGTAGTCGGCCCTGTGCCTACGCTTCCTGCCGGGCGTCGGAGACTGCGCGGGCGACGAGGCCCGCCTGTGCACCCGCGATATACCCTGCGTCGATGTTCACCACCGAGAGGACGGTACACGATTGGACCATCCCGAGGAGCGCCGCCTCACCGTCGCCACCGTGACCGTATCCGGTCGAGACGGGCAACCCGATGACCGGGGTATCGACGAGTCCAGCGACGACGGTGGGCAATGCGCCTTCTCTCCCGGCAGCGACGACGAGGACGTCGACGTCACGGAGCATATCCAGATGGTCGAGGACGCGCCCGAGGTGGGCGACACCAACGTCTTCGACTCGCTCGACTGTCACACCCATCTCGCGAAGGACGACGGCCGCTTCGCCTGCAGCCTCCGCGTCGGACGTCCCGCCAGTGACGATGCCGACGGTGGCGTCGACATCGGGGCGCTCGAACGACGAGTCACACGCGACGATGGTCTTCGCTCGGGCGTCGCGTTCGATATCACAGTCGGGGAGGGCATCGGCGACGGCGGCGGCGTGGTCAGCGCTGGCACGAGTGAGTAGCGCTCGCCCACTCGTCTCGACTGCCGTGACGGCAATCGTCGCCGCCTCGTCGGGTGTCTTTCCCTCTGCGAGGATGGCTTCGGGGACTCCGCGGCGCGTCTCTCGGGCGGCGTCGAACCGACCCGCACCAGTCGTCGCGTATCCGGCGAGTCGTGCTTCCGCCTCCGCGGGCGAGAGTGACCCGTCCGCGACGGCGTCCAGAATGTCGCGCATATGGCCGCAGGTAGGCCCGAGGCGTACTCATACCCGTCGTTCTCCCTTCACGAGGAGAAAACATATATAAGAGGGGATTCTTACTTCGAAATTCGTCGTTATAGAAGCGCCAAAACCCCCAAATACGGCGGTATTAACGACCAATATAGCAACGTTTAAGAAGGGAGAATCGGAAGAACATTCTGTATGGCAGACCTCATTGTCAAGGCAGCCGTCAAGGAAGCGCTCAAGGACAAGAACGTAGCCTCGGACTTCTACGACGCTCTCGACGAAGAAGTCAAGGAGCTTCTCGACGACGCTGCTCGCCGTGCCGAGCAGAACGACCGCAAGACCGTCCAGCCCCGCGACCTGTAAACCGGTCCCAAACTACATTCTATTTATCGCAGACCGCCGAGCGACAGCAGTCGGCAGTCCACGAGCAGTCGGCAATCCAGAATTCGTCTCCGAAAGCGTCGCTCAGGCCTCGTGAACGTCGACGCCGTCGTCCGTGCCGACGTAGACGGTATCCGCCACTCCGACGAAGAGGCCGTGTTCGACGACGCCCGGGAGCGCCGACAGTGACGCCGCCAGCGCGTTCGGGTCGTCGATGGTCCCGAAGTCACAGTCGAGGACGAGATTCCCGTTGTCGGTGACGACGGGGCCATCTTTTCGTTCGGCACGGCGGAGCGTCGGGTCGCCGCCGAGGTCCGAGACGGCCGCCGAGACGGTGGTTCGTGCGTCGGGGAGCACTTCGACCGGAATCGGGTGGGAGAGCACGTCCGCCACCTTCGACGGGTCCGCGACGACGAGGAAGCGGTCTGCGAAGGTGTCGACGATTTTCTCGCGGGCGTGAGCGGCCCCGCCACCCTTCACGAGTGCGTCGCCGGCAATCTGGTCTGCACCGTCGATTGCGACGTCCACAGCGTCGACTTCGTCGAGGGCGGCGAGTGGGACGTCGCACTCGTGGGCGAGTTCGCGCGAGGCGAAGGACGTCGGAACGCCGCGAACGTCCATCCCGTCGGCGACGAGTTCGCCGATGGCGCGAATCGCGAACGCCGCCGTGCTTCCGGTGCCGAGGCCGACGACCATGCCGTCTTCGACTGCGTCGACTGCGGCCTCAGCGGCGCGACGTTTCTGTTCGTCGGTTCCGCCGGTAGTCTTCATATCTCAGGCGACTCGGCCGGCGAGTAAAAATTGACCTGAAACGGGTCGAAGCGTCCGTCGAGACGGTCAGAGACGGTCCAGAACCGCGTCGGCGTCGTAGGCCAGCGAGATGGCTCGCGTCCGACCCCGGCCCTCGATTTCGGTGTAGCGTGCCTCGATGACGCCGAGTTGGTCGAGTTTGTTCACGAGTTCCGAGTAGCGTGTGTACCCCAGTCCGGTCTCTTCGTTGAACGCCTCGTACACCGCACCAGCGCGTTCGCCGTCGAACTCGGCGACGACACGGACGAGTTCGCGTTCGGGGTCCGAAAGCCCACGCAAGCACCGCGAGAGGTGGACGTACTTCGACTTGTCGTAGGCCTCCTCTACGTCTTCCATGTCGACGGTCCGAGAGGCACGCATCTCGGCGTGCAGGCCGGCGCGCCGGAGCAAGTCGATACCGACTCGCAAGTCACCGCTGTCGGCGGTGAGTTCGGCCACCCGGTCGAGTTCCGGCGCGCCGATGACGTTGTCGTGGAAGCCTCGTTTGGTCCGCCCCCGGAGGATGTCGACGATTTCGTTCACGTCGTAGCGGGGGAAGAACACCTCTTCGGGCCGGAAGACGCTCTGGACGCGCCCGTCGAGTTCGTCGATGACGTCGAGCGAGAGGTCCGACGAGATGATGATGACGCCGATTCGCGCCCCGGTGTGTGCCTCGTGGGCGCGAAGCAGCGAGTAGAGCGTATCTGACGCCTCGTTCTCGTAGAAGAGGTAGTTCACGTCGTCGAGTGCGACGACGAGCACTTCGTCGTCTTCGACGAGTCGGTCGGTTATCTGGCCGAACAACTTCTTGAACGAGATGCCCGACGACGGGGGTTCGTACTCGAAGATGTGCTCGAAGACGCGCGAGAACACCGCGTAGCGGGTCGAATCGACCTGGCAGTTCACGCGGACGGTCCGAACGCCCGACTGCGTCCCCAACTCGCCGAAGAGTTTCTGGACGGCAGTCGTCTTGCCCGTGCCGGGTGGACCACGAACCATCGTGTTCAGGGGACGAGAGCCACGAACTGCCGGGCGAAGTGCGTACTTCAGACTCTGCAGTTGGGTCTCACGGTGGTCGAACGTCTCCGGGACGTGGTCAATCTCGAAGACGTGTTCGTCGCGGAACACCGATTCGTCCCACGACAGCATCCCCTCTTCGGGGTCCTCCCTCATCGAATAGAGTACCACGCGCAGGGGACTTAATCGTTTACCGGCCATCGTCCGACGGGCGTCCCACGAGAGACGCGAGTGGGACGTCGTCACCTCCCCCACCTCGTCGTCGCCAGTCTCAGACGTGTCGAGTCAACCCACCGTCGACGCGGAGGTTCTGGCCGGTTACGTAACTCGACTCCTCGGAGACCAGAAACGCGACGGTGTCGGCTATCTCCTCGACAGTCGCGGGTCGCCCCATCGGAATTCGTTCGCGAGTCTCGTCGTCGACTTCGTAACTGTCCGTAAAGCCCGGCAGCACGTTGTTCATCCGGACGCCATCTGCCGCAAAGCGGTCGGCGTAGAGTTTCGTGTACGCACCGAGACCGGCACGCAGCACCGACGACACGGGGAAGTCGGGCGACGGTTCGTACGCCGAGAACGTCGAGATGTTGACGATGCTCCCGCCGTCGCCCTCGCGGAGGAGTGGCGTGGCGAGTCGGGCCATCCGGACGACGTTGAGCAAAACGAGGTCCATCCCTTCGCGCCACTCCGCGTCTGTTATTTCGAGGAGGTCACCGGTCGGCGGGTGGCCGGTGTTGTTGACGACGGCGTCGAGGCGGCCGTAGGTCTCCGAGGCGGCCTCGACCATCGCGGCGAGGGCGTCGGTGTCGGTGACCGAGCCTTCGAATCCGACGCCGCCGAGTTCGTCTGCGAGGTCCACGGCGGCACCGGAGGTGGACAGGAGAATCGGTGTGTAGCCGTCGTCTGTGAGACGGCGGGCACAGGCAGCGCCCATGCCGCGACTGCTCGCCGTGACGAGTGCGACGGGTGAATCGTGCATAGGGACGCCTCGGCCGGTTGCGTGAAAGAGATTCGTGAATCGGAACTTACCGAACCAGCGTGTAGACACGGTAGACGCCGAATGCGGCGACGACGAGTCCGACGAACCCGACGAAGAGGACGACGAGATTCGCGTCGCCCTGTGCGAGTGCGCCCACCGCAGGGAGGACGATGGCGAACACCGCGATGGAGACGCCGAAGACGAGGAACAACAGGTACACCGCCGTTCCCAGCACGTCCCAGATGGCGTTCTTCGTGGCGTGGTAGACGACGTCGTACTGTCGCCGTTCCTCGGCGGAGAGCGAATCGGAGGGCATGAGACGAAATTGTCGGCGAAGTATTATAAATGAAGACGGGACCAGTGGCCCGTACCGCACACAAAGCGTATACCGGACCCCCGTGCCACTCGATGCATGCCCGGTGCACGAGTCGCAACTGGCGAGCGAGTCACCCTCCGAACGGCCGAGACAGCGGATATCCCGTTCCTCCAGCGAGCGGGCGCGAATCCGGAGATTCGGATTCCGCTCGGGAACCCAGTGATGAACCGCGAGCAGTACGAGATATCCGACGACCGGAACGCACCGGACAAGTTCGTCGTCTGTCTCGAAGACGACGACGCGTCCGCCGGTGCTCCCGGCGGCGGCAGCGACAGCACCGGCAACAACGACAGCACCGGCGACAACGACAGCGACAGCACCGGCGACAACGACAGCACCGGCGACAACGACAGCGACAGCACCGGCAACAACGACAGCGACGACGTGACACCTATCGGATTTGTCGGCGTCGCGGACGCACACTACAAGCGGCCGGAACTCGGCTACTGGCTGGTTCCCGAGTATCGTGGCGACGGGTACGGAAAGGAGGCAGTCTCGCTCGCCATCGACTACGTCTTCAGCCAGCACGACACGCCTGCAGTGGAAGCGGAGGCGTTCGACTTCAACGAGGCGTCTCGCGGCCTCTTGGAGTCACTCGGGTTCATCGAGGAGGGTCGAAAACGGAGGTTTATGTTCGTCGACGGTGCGCACCGCGACATGATTCAGTACGGGTTACTCCGCGAGGAGTGGGAGAGCGAGAAGTAACTCGTCGGGAGAAGACACGGGAGGCCGGTCACCGACAGTCCGACCAGACGCCCCACGCCCACGTCACCCGATTTGGAACCGAGTACCCTCAGTTCCCGGAGACGAGTCTCAGACCCGCCACACCGGTGATAATATCTGCTTAATTGAATGGTTGGACGAGTAACTTTGCGTCAACCCATCGATAGGTACCGCATCACTCTCCACACGAGGCACGCTTTGTGAGACGCCGCGGACGAACGGGCATCGAGACACGACATCTCCACCGAAGTACTGTGGATGGGTGTGCTGCCTCGCTGAGAATATCAGGAGTTGAACCAAAGATGACCCACGCAGGACCCACCCGTAACTCAGTCGACTCGGCACGCAATCTGCACGGTGGAGTCTGCCGATGACTCTCGTCGTCTCGATAGTGGTCGTCGTGACACTCCTCGCACTGTCCGCGATACTGTATTCGAGCAGAGTCCAGAAATCAGAGGTCTACCAGGCGGCGGTCGTTCCGCTCGCCAATATCATGGACATCGGATTCGTCGCGATGACGCCAATTATCGTGTTCATCATCGGACTCGAATCGCCCCTCGTCATGCTCGGACTCTGTGCGCTCGGCTACACGATGGGGTGGGTCATGCGATACAACATCCGGAAATACGAACCGATAGCCGGCGGGAAGGGAGCGCTACACAACGTCTCGCGTGTCTCGCAGGCTTCGTTACTCGTCGCGTCGCTGGTGAACGTCGCCTACTACTTGCAGTTGATGGGCGGAGTCATCATCATCCTCATCGCGGTTCCGCTGGGCGTGAACCTCGACCCCGGCGTCTCGCGGGGGTCAGGACTCGCGGTTATCTCGCTCGTCGCCCTCGGGTTGATTGGCTTTTCCAGAGGGCTCGACCAACTCAACAGACTGGGCGAAAAGACGACAGCGTTCAACCTCGCGGCCATCACGGCAATCATCGTCGGGTTCCTCGCGTACAACATCGACGTCGCCCTAGCGGGGAACTGGGCGCTCCCCAATTACGACCCACCAGTGGGCTCAGAAGAGCTCCGGAAAATTCTCGGTCTCTTCGCCATCGTCCAGGGCTTCGAAGCGTCTCGATTCATCGGTTCGCAGTACAGCGCTGACCTCCGTATCAAGACGATGCGAATCGCACAAATCATCGCCACGATTGCGTTCGTCCTCTTCCCATTCGCCGCTCTCCTCCTCTTTGCGGAGTACCGCCCAGATTCGGCCGACCCAATCTCGGTCGTTCTCATCGCGACGGTGGCGAGCCCCATCCTTCCGTGGCTCATCTTGCTCTTAGCGGTCGGGAGTCAAGCATCGGCGGCAGTCAACGCAATCTCCTCACGGTCGGCGGTCCTGCTGGAACTCACCGAAGGAGGCGTCGAGGAGCGCTTCACCTATCCCATCCTCGCTATCGGAGCCATCGCTGTCGTTCTCGTCACCGACGTGCTCTCGGCTGTCGCGATTGCCTCGCGGGTGTTCGCGGCGTTCTTCGCCCTTCAGTGTATCATCGGCCTCGTCATGGCCTCGCGCAACAACCAGTGGACACGGTTCGTGGGCATCGGGCTGGTCGGTCTGGCGATGGTGACAATCGCGCTCTTCGGGCTACCGAGCTGAGCGGAACTCCGGGCCGAACCGCGAGCGAGGCCAACAGCCGAGGCTCGCGGCGTTTTTGTCGCCAGAACGCAGTGCGTTCTGGCTGAACGGCCAGAAGTCACAGACTTCTGGCAGTGGTCCAGATTTTTCGAGGAGTGCGAGACGGCACCAGCGTCTCGCTTCCTCACGGGCGACTCGCGGGTCGCCCGTGAAGAGTGGGTCGCCGCAGGCGACCCCGACGAAGAAAAAGGTGGGGTTTCAGAACTTCTCCAGCAACCGCCCGTAGAAACTCGTCTCGCTCTCGCCGGCCAGTTTCTCCACGATGAGTTCGGGCGTCGAACGCGCGAGGTGGTCCTTGACGGGCGACCGGTTCACCACGAGTTCGCCGTCTTCCAGTCCCACGGCCTCGATACCGTCCACGGCGACGTCGACATCGGCGGCCTCACGAATCCCGCCCGCGAGGTGAGAGACGAACACCGCCGCCGCGCCCTGTTCGGCGAGTTCTTCGAGGATACCGGCGATGATTTTGGCCGACGCACCCGGTTCGGTGATGCTCTCTAACTCGTCGACGAGGACGAGTCGGTCGGCCGCACCGTCGGTGAGTGCGGCGAAGTCGCGGAGCGTGCTCTCGAACGCACCCGCGTCGAGGGTCCCCTGTGACTTGGCATAGTAGTGGAGTTCCGAGAAGCGCGAGAGACGGACCGACTCCGCTGGAACGGGCAGTCCCATGTGCGCGAGGACGACGACGAGCGCCACGAGGTCCAGCGTCGACGTCTTCCCACCGCTGTTGACGCCCGAGAGGAGCGTGACGCCGGACACCTCGTAATCGACGGGGTCTACGTCCTCGAAATCCACGTCGAGGAGCGGCGAGCGTCCGGCCTCGATGGTGAACGACCCCGGTCCGTCGTCGCCGGCGTGGCCCGTGAATTCGGGGAAGACGCAGTCGAAGTCGCGGACGAATCGCGAGATTGCGAGGCGGACGTCCAGTTCGAGGGCGTCGCGAACGAGCGTCTCGACCGGGTCGCGGAGGACACCGAGGTCCGACGCGAGGTCGGATTTGAGTTTCGCGGCGCGTCGGCCACGAGCGGCCTTCAGTTCGGTCCGTAAGCGACCCACCGCCGCTTCGTCGTGGTCGAGCGGGAACGACGGGTTCTCGGGGAAGATGCGTTCTGTGATGTCGGCCTCGCCGGGTTGGAGCGCGAGCGACTCGACGAAGTGGTCGCGGGCGGCGGCGAGTGCCTCGTCGAACTCGTCTTCGAGTTCGCGTGCGAGGAGTGAGTCGACGCGCGCTCCCTGTTCGACCAACGAGAGGAAGTCCGTCCCCTCGATGGTCACGTCACGTTCCCGAATCACGTCGCGCAGGTGGTCGTTGGCGACCGATTCGGCCGTCGAGACGGCCGCGTCGATGTCGTCGACGGCGTTCGTGAGGCGCGTGAGTTCGTCGTCGCCGACGACGGTCCCATCGTCGTCTAACCGGGAGAGGGCATCGCGGAGGGCGTCGACGTCACACGGTGGGTCGATACCTGCGGCCTCGTGGACGTCCGCCGCGGCCAACAGCGCCTCGCGGTTCTCGGCGAAGAAGGCGAGCAGTCGCTCGGGGACGACTTCGTGGGTTCGTTCTGCCGCGTCCGGGAGGACACGCACGTCGCCCTCGACGTCGATACCGGCGAACGACTCGTCGAGGACGACGACGGTGGAGTACGACCGAGCGAGTTCGCCGATACCACGTGCGTCTTCGACGACTTCGATAGAGAGTTCGGGGAACGTCTCTTTCGCCGCCGCGTAGCGTTCGGCGTCGGTGGTGGCGATACAGCGCTCGCGGACGCGCCGCGGTTTGGGGTCCGAGAGCGGTTCGACGCCGGCGAGTGCGTCGAGGACGCTCTGGTCTGGGTCGAGGTCCGTCGCGTCGGCGGCGAACTCGCGGACCTCCTCGATTCGAGACGCCGACCCGGTGGGAAACAGCGTCTCCATGCGCTTTTCGGCGTACGAGGTGACGGTCCGTGCCTGCAAGAGACCGAGTGCGTCGCGGTAAACCTCAGAGGCACGGTCGGTGGCGAGGAATCCACCGGCATCGTCGTGGTCACGTCGAATCGCCCCGCGGGCGATAGCCGCCGCCCTGCCTTCCGTGAGACCCGGCGCTCGTGCGAGTGCGGCCACGTCCCCCTCTCTGAGCGCTCGTTCGGCGTCGTCGAGTTCCGAGAGTGCTGCCGCCGTCTTCGCGCCGACACCGGGGATGGTCTCGAACTCCATTCGGGCGCACCTATCGCGGCATAGAACAAAAAGTCGCGGGTGCCAAACCCCGTGACGACGAGCAAATTCGTTCGTTGCCGGTCGTTCGCGCCGGGGACGAGGGGCTTTTGACCGTCCACCGGGAAGGGAGGCCATGAGCGAGCGAGACGCCGCGTCGAAGGCACAGGCGGCACGCGAGGCACTCGCAGACCGCGAGAGCGTCCTCGTCGCCTTCTCCGGCGGCGTAGACTCCAGTGTAGTCGCTGCACTCGCCTTCGACGCCCTCGGGGACGACGCAGTCGCCTGTACGGCAAAGAGCGAGACGCTCCCCGAAGCGGAGTTGGACGACGCCAAGCGCGTGGCCGAAGAAATCGGGATTCCGCACGTCGTCGTCGAGTTCTCGGAACTCGACAACCCGGACTTCGTGACGAACGACGACGACCGGTGTTATCACTGCCGGACGATGCGTCTGGGGCGAATGTACGACGCTGCCCGTGAGCGCGGCATCGAGACGGTCTGTGACGGGACGAACGCCTCGGACCCCGGCGAGGGACACCGTCCCGGCCTCCGAGCAGTCGAGGAGTTAGACGTCATCTCACCGCTTCTCGCACACGACATCACGAAAGACGAGGTGCGCGAAATCGCAGACGACTACGGCCTCTCCGTCGCCGACAAGCCGTCGATGGCCTGTCTCTCGTCGCGCATCCCGACCGGTCTCGAAGTCACGGAAGAACGACTCTCTCGCGTCGAACGAGCCGAGACGATTCTCCGAACCTGGGGCTTCGAACAGTTCCGCGTCCGTGACCACGATGGCCTCGCTCGCATCGAAGTCGCACCCGACGAACTAGAGCGCGCACTCGACGCGGATTTCGTCCGCGCTGCGCGTGACCACCTGAAGGACGCCGGATTCGACCACGTCACCCTCGACTTACACGGGTACCGGACGGGAAGTGTCAGTCCCGCTGCTGACGACGACACAGACGACGAGATGCTCGTCGACGACGTGTTCGCACAGGATTACCCGATGCGGAAGTAGGCGTCTCGTTACGCCGTCAGATACTCGGTTTCGTTCTCTGCGACGACGTGGACCGCCGGTTCGGAACCGTCGTCACTCACTTCGACGACGAGTTCGCACAGACTCCCGTAGTCGAGCGGTTGTGAGAGCATCGTCTCGACGATGTTCAGTCCTTTCAGTTCCCCGAGGATGAGCCGAATGGGTGTCCCGTGGGTGACGACCAGAACCGTCTCGTCGGAGGCCATCGTCGCGACGAGGCCTTCTTCTGCCGTGAGGACGCGTCGCCGAACTTCGACGAGGCTCTCACCGCTCGGCGGTCGTTCGCGTGCCGCCGGCGTCCCGACTGCCGAGAGGAAGTACTGCGGATACTGGTCCGCGAGGCGCTCGAATTCGAATCCCTGAAGCGACCCGACGTCGCGTTCACGCCACGAGGAGTCGAGAACCGGTTCGATTCCGAGTTCGCGGGCGATTGGTCGAGTGGTCTCTTGGGCGCGTTCGATATCCGAGGAGACGATGCGGTCGACATCGTACGATTGTTTGACGTGGCGCGCGAGCGCGTCCGCTTGGTTTCGGCCACGGTCATCGAGCGAGACAGGTGCCCAGCCCTGCACACGCCCTTCGTGGCTCCACGTCGTCTCGCCGTGACGGGCGAGAAGGAGGGTTGCCATACGTGATTTTTCTTCCCACTGGCAATGAACGTTCCGCGCCGAGTGTCACGCGCGAGATTCACGGTTGAGGGGCGCGAATAGACGGCTATGGGACGTGAACTCACGACGAGCATCGAAATCGACGCCCCGCCGGAGCGGGTGTGGGACGTGCTCGTCGATTTCGACCACTACGACGAGTGGAACCCCTTCATGCGCATCGCTGGGCGGGCGAACGTGGGTGCGACACTCGTCGTCCACCTCATGCCGCCGGGCGGACGCGAGTCGGTATTCGAACCAGACGTGACCCGGTGTGAGAAACACCGCGAGTTCAGGTGGCTTGGCCACCTCGTACTACCGGGCCTCTTCGACGGCGAGCATCAGTTCCGTCTCGAACCACTCGACGGTGGGGACAGAACCCGATTGGTGCACGCCGAGACGTTCTCGGGCATTCTGGCGGGACTCATCTTTCGGTTCATCGGCGAGGAGACGAAGGCCGGGTTCGAGGCGATGAACGAGGCGCTCAAGATTCGCGTCGAACGACTGCTCGCGATGGAAGAACAGGAATCGGCAGAGTTGTGACTAATTTCCGGTCCACCGCAGCACGGCGAGCGTCCCTTCGAAGAGCGTAATCATCGTCGCCGCGATGATGATGGGGGCCATCCCCGTGGGGTCGGGACTGACGAGGAACGCCAGTCCGAGGAACGCGCCCCAGAACAGCAGGCGGCGGTCTTCCAACCACAGTCGCGTGACCAGATTCATCATGATGGCCAGCTCGACGAACAGTGGAATCTGGAAGACGATGGCCATGTAGCCCATCAGGATGAGGATGAGGTTGAACGTCTCTTTGAGGCCGAACGCGATGACCGCCGTCCCTTCGGTGTAGGACGTGAAGTACGCGAAGATAGCCGGCAGGACCACGAAGTGCGCGAAGATGACGCCGATAACCGCGAGAATCAGACTCGTCGGCACCGCCGCGAGGTAGTACTTGCGCTCTTTGGGGTACAGACCGGGGCGCATGAACAGGTACGTCTCGTAGACGAACACCGGGAGGCCGATGACCGTCCCTGCGAGGCCGGCGACTTTGAGCTTCGTCAGGATGAGTTCGAGCGGGCCGTAGAGGCGCGGCCGACGGTCGGCAATCGAGTCGGCGGCCGGGATGTGGGTGTTCCAGAGGAAGTTGATGACATCGGTGGCGCTCGGTAAACCGGTGTTCACGTAGGCGTTGAGGATGTCGGCACCCGGGAAGAGGATGAGCGTAATCAGCCCTGCGACACCGAAGACGACTGCCAACCGACGAATCATCTCCTCGATGTGGTCGGTCAGCGGCATCTCCTGGTCGCTCTCGGGGGCGCTCCCGACGAGGCCATCGTCATCGTCGCCCATCGCCGTACTCGGGTCGTACGGGTCGGGCGCGTCGCCTGTTGGGCCGACGGTTACGTCGTCTTCGGCGTCGTCGGCGTCGTCTCCGTCGTCTTCAGCGTCGGCATCGTCTCCGTCGTCGGCATCGTCGGCATCGACTTCGTCGTCGCCATCTGTGTCGGAACCGTCGGTGTCCTCGCCGGGGTCTGTGCCCGACTCGTCGTCGTCCGTAGACTCGTCGGGCGTCGCCTCGTCACGAGGCGTCACGCGGCCGTAGACTGGTTCAGTCTCGTCCTCAGACGTGTCCGAGTCAGCGTCGTCCTCAGACGTGTCCGAGTCAGCGTCGTCCTCAGACGTGTCCGAGTCAGCGTCGTCCTCAGACGTGTCCGAGTCAGCGTCGTCCTCAGACGTGTCCGAGTCAGCGTCGTCCTCAGACGTGTCGCTGGCGTCAGCTTCCCCGCCCGCGTCGTCGTCGGAGTCGCCGACAGATGCGTCGTCGTCCGACTCCTCGTTTTCGGGGGCGTCGCCGGAGTCGTCAGCGTGAGGACTGGCGTCAGATTCGTCCGTAGACGTCTCGTCGTCGGTAGAATCGTCTGTCGCAACGTCGTCTGAGCCGTCTGTCACGACGTCGTCCCCGGTGTCTGAATCGTCACCGCGCGAAACCGGGTCGTTGTCAGTCACGTCGTCAGAGACGTTCGTCTCGTCGTCCGTTGATGACTCCACGTCGCGCTCCTCGTCCGCCATTCAGATGAGTTACGCTTCCGGCCAGTTATAGGTCTTTTCGGATAGTTCCGAGAACGGACCTCACCCTCCCCGAAAATACGGATGCGGTGAAAAAGATTGATAACCGCCAGACTGCTTTCCCAGCATACGTATGTCCAGCGCCCTCGACGAGGACACTCAACAGACACTCGCGGCCGGCCGTGAAACCGCGGGCGCGATGCTCCGAGCGGCGCAGAAAGACCTCCAGAAGGTCTTCATCGTCTTCCTCATCGGTTTCCTCGGAACGTTCTACGCCCTCAGGCTCTACATCTGGGACTTCTTCAAAGGCATCACGAAGGCACAGATGAGTGCGAGCGTCCAAGGGAACCTCGAAATCATCGCACAGACGCCGTTCGACGTCATCCTCTTGCAGGCGAAAATCGGGCTCGTCGTGGGTATCCTCATGGCGCTCCCGCCGTTCATCTACTTCTCGAGAGACGCCCTGAAGGAGCGTGACGCGTGGCCGCGGTCACCCATCGCTCCGTGGAAACTCGTCCTCATCGGACTCACGATGGTCGTGTTGTTCACGCTCGGCGTCGCCTACGGCTACTTCGTGTTCTTCCCGTTTACCTTCGCGTTCCTCGCCCAGAACGCGCTTTCTGCAGGCTTCACGCCCACCTACTCCATCGTGAAGTGGGCGCAGTTCATCTTCCTGCTCACGCTCTCGTTCGGCCTCGCTAGCCAACTCCCACTGGCGATGACCGGCCTGTCGTACGCAGAAATCGTCCCGTACGAGACGTTCCGCGACAAGTGGCGACACGCCGTCGTCGGCATCTTCGCGTTCGGTGCGCTGTTTACGCCGCCGGACCCGTTCACCCAGATTATGTGGGCCGTCCCGGTCATCTCGCTGTACGGGTTCAGCCTCTACCTCGCGAAAGTCGTCGTCACGGCCAGACGGGGCAGTGAGAAGATGAACGTGCGGAACACCTTGAAGACGCACTGGAACCTGCTCGCGGGCGTCGGCGTCGTCGCCGGCTTGCTCGTCTACGCGTTCTACGAGTACGGCGGCATCGAAGCCGCAAACGCCGGACTCGACGCTATCGGGAGCGACTACGCCTTCCTCACGCCGGAGTCACAGGTGGTCCTCGGCGTGTCCGTCGTCGCCGGTGGCCTCGTCGGCCTCCTCCTCGGTGTCGGCTACTTCGTCTACCGCGACATCGAACGTCTCGAACGCACGGAAGTCGGCGTCGGTGACCCCACGAAACTCGACATCTCCGCACTCGACGCAAACGGCGTCCGTGCCGCCCCGCCGGAAGTGTTCACTGACCTCGACGAAGACGAGGCGATGGGGCTGGCGTCCGCCGCCATCGACGACGGAGACACCGAGAAGGCACAGGCGATTCTCGACCGGTTCGACGAAGCAGAGGCCGGGCACGACGGGTCTGCGGAATCCGCGGGCGACCAACCCAGTGGACTCGAAGACAGAACGACGCGCGCCGGTGGCGCGTTCTTCGACGAACTCACTGGCGGCGAGACTGACGAAGACGACATCGGTGGCTACTACAAGGACATCGCGTTCATCCTGGACTCGCTGACGTCCCGGGCGTTCTGGGTCGTCGGGTGGTTCATGGCCGTCCTCGCAGGGACGTTCGGATGGCTCTACACCGGCGGTATCCGCGACGTCTACCAGGACTTCCTCCGCCGGTTGCCCGACGTGGTGACGCCCGAAGAAGTGCTGAACGTCGTCGCCCTCCACCCGATGGAGGCGCTCATCTTCGAGGTGAAGTTCTCCACCATCATCGCCGCACTCGCGACGATTCCACTCCTCGCGTTCTTCGCGTGGCCCGCGCTCCGTGAGCGTAAAATCGTCCGCCACCGCCGCCGGACCGTCTTCCTGTGGACCGGCGCGCTCACCGCTGGCCTCCTCGGTGGGTTCGCACTCGGCTACAGCTACGTCGCACCTACCGTCATCACGTTCCTCGTCGAAGACGCCATCGCGGCGGAGATGATAATCGCCTACCGTATCACCAACTTCTTCTGGCTCATCTTCTTCACGACGGCCGGAATCGGCCTCCTCGCGGACGTGCCCATCCTGATGGTGCTTCTCAACACCGCTGGAATCACCTACAACACGATGCGGGACCGCTGGCGCGAAGTGACGGTGCTCATCCTCGCCATCTCGGCCATCTTCACGCCGGCGAGCGTCACGACGATGTTCATGGTGACGATTCCGCTGATGGCCGCCTACGGTATCGGACTCGGGATTCTGTTCGTCATCACGTTCGGCGGCCGGCGAAACCTCGCGCCCGCCCGCGGGACAGTCGAGTAAACTCAGCGTAAGCTTCTGTTTTGAGGTATCGGTTCAACTGACTGTTAAAAAGGTGTAAGTATTCTCAGGATAATCGCCGAATATGGCCAAAATCAGCGTCGAAATTCCCGACGAACTGCTCGCGGACTTAGACGAGCACGTCGGAGACGACAAGAAGTTCGTAAATCGGAGCGACGCCGTCAGGTCGTCTATCCGTAAGACGTTGGACATCCTCGACGAAATCGACAAACGGCACAATCGCCTGGAAGACGATGAGTGACGGGCCAGCCAACGTCGGGCACATCGCTCTCGTCGGACTGTTCGTCACGGCACTGACGACGGCGCAGTTGACCGCTTCGAAACTGCTGTCGATTCCGCTGCCGTCCGCCATCGGCGAACTCCCGCTCGTCGGTGCGAGCATCATCCTCCCGGGGGCCGCACTGGCGTACGCACTCACCTTCTTCGCATCGGACTGTTACTCCGAACTGTACGGCCGCCGGGCGGCGCAGGTGATGGTGAACGTCGGGTTCGCGATGAACTTCGTCCTCCTCGGCCTGGTCTGGAGTACCATCGCCGCACCCGCGGCGAACCCCGAGTTTGCGGCGGACTTCGCCAACGTGCTCGCGTCGGGGACGAACATCGTCGCCGGAAGCCTCCTCGCGTATCTCGTGAGCCAAAACTGGGACGTCATCGTCTTCCACACCATCCGTGAGATGACCGACGGTGCGTTCCTCTGGCTCCGAAACATCGTCTCGACGGCGACGAGTCAGGCCATCGACACGGTCATCTTCGTCGGCGTCGCGTTCTACGTCGCACCGACTGTCCTCGGCATCGGGCAGGCGCTCCCGACGAACGTCCTCGTTGGACTCATCGCCGGACAGTACCTGTTGAAACTGCTCATCGCCGTCGTCGACACCCCGTTCGTCTACGCCGTCGTCGCACTCCTCGGTGACGAATCCACCGCGGCGGACGACGGGTGGGTCGCCGACTGAGCGTCCGAACCGTCGCGCTTCTTATATCTTTTGGTAGCATACCTCACGGTACATGGTTGACGAGCGCCGCGTCCGACTCACCGAGCGAGACGCCATGGAGATGGGAATTCGGTGTCCGAACTGCGATACGTACACGTCGTTCGGTGACATTCTCGCGACGGGACAGTGTCGCGGTGAGTGGAAGGGATGTACGACCGAACTCGAACTCGAACTCGTCGTCAACGAGTGAGCGCCATCCGAGGCGACTCGCGTGGGAGAGAGATGCGCCGACGCGAGGTGGTAGACAAACTAGGACCTGCGCCGTGAGACGAATCAGTCGTCGACCGGTTCGGCGAACGCGAACCGGGGTTTCACGTCAGTGATGCGGACGTGCGGCGTGTCGCCTTCGTCGACGCCGGAGACGAAGATAGTGAAGTCCTCGATTTTGGCGATGCCGTCGCCTTCGCTGCCCACGTCGACGATTTCGACGTCGAGTTCGTCGCCCTTGCGAACGGGGGCGGTCAGGAAGTGCTTGCCGACGAGATACTGCTCGGACGAACTGTCGCGGGAGGCCTTCGGGCGAATCGACCGGACGTACTGGAACTCTGTTTCCATGTCGGCGCGGAAGTCCGCGAGGTCCTGTCCGTCGAACACCTTCACCGCGAAGTCGCCACCGGTCGCCAGCAGTTCCTGTGCGACTTCGAACGCCTGCCGGGCGAGGTAGACCGACCGCGCGTGGTCCAGCGAGTACTCGCCGGTCATGTTCGGTGCCATGTCGGAGACGACGGCGTCCGCACCGCGTTCGCCGACGATGGCCTTCAGTTTCTCTTTCGTCTCGTCTTCGGTCATGTCGCCGCGGATGGTCTCGACGTTGTGCAGGTCGAGGCCACGGATTCGCTGAAGGTCGACACCGACGACTTTCCCGTTGGCTTTGACCCGTTCGGAGGCGACCTGTAGCCACCCGCCGGGGGCGGCACCAAGGTCGACGACCGTGTTTCCGGGGCCGAACAACCCGACTTCCTCGTCGAGTTGTTTCAGCTTGTAGGCCGACCGGGCACGGTAGCCCTCCTGTTTGGCCTTGTTGTAGTAGTGGTCTTTTCGTGCCATGGTTCGTTGCGGGTCAGTAGCGTATCAGGCCGTATACCGCCTTCGGCTTGCCGTGCAGGGTGTGTGAACCCAAGCCACGAGTTCAAGCGTTCGCGCGTGGGGTCGGCGGCGAGTTACTGGTAACATCGGTGTTATCTACTGTCGGAGATGCTGCCAGAGTTATATGTTCGAGTTGGCCAAATCACCGACCACGCCGTACTATGACTGACCAGCAAACACACGTCCTCGTCGTTGGAGCGACCGGAAACCAAGGCAGCGCAGTCGTCGACCATCTGCTCGAAAGTGCTCACCATTTCGACGTCAGCGGCCTCACGCGAGACGCCACGAGTGACGCAGCACGAGCGCTCGAAGACCGTGGTGTCACGATGGTCGAAGGCGACCTCGAAGAACCGGAGACGCTGCGCGAACCCGTCCGCAACGCGGATTCGGTCTTCGTCGTCACGAACTTCTGGACACAGGGCTACGATGCGCAGGTCCAGCAGGGTAAAAACATCGCGGACGTCGCCAGCGAAGAGGGTGTCGACCAGTTCGTCTTCTCGGGCGTCGGGAGTCACGACGAAGACACGGGAATTCCGCACTTCGACTCCGCCGAAGAGATTGACCAACACATTCGTGGCCTCGACCTTCCGTGGACGGTTCTCAAACCCGTCTTCTTCTACGAGAACCTCGAAGCGTTCGCCGAGAACATCGTCGACGACGGTCAACTCGCACTCCCACTCGAACCAGGCGTCAGCCTTCAGATGGTCGGAAACGCCGACATCGGTCACGCTGCTGCAGTCGCACTGGCGAACCCCGACGAGTTCGTCGGCGAAGCCATCGACCTGGCGGGCGACGAGAAGACGCTCGAAGAGACCGCTGCAGTCCTCTCGGACGTCACTGGTCGCGAAGTCGAAGCGATTCACGTCCCCATCGAAGACGCCTACGAAACCTTCGGTGAGGAGTTCACCGTGATGTGTGAGTGGTTCAACGACGTCGGCTACAGCGCGGACATCGAGGCGCTCGAAGACCAGTTCGGATTCGAGTTTACCGACCTCGAGACGTACCTCCGCGGGCACGGTTGGGCGGACAAAGAAGGAATGGCGAGCGTCCCCGGGTGGGTCAAAGCGATGCAATAGACCCGACTGCGAGCACGTCCGCGAGACAGCTTTTTGAGATTGTGTGAGGGGCCGACAGCGAACCGTCAGTCCTCACCGACGAGTTCGTCGAACAGCGCGACCACACGCCGTTCGATGTCGTCGCGAATCGCCCGCACCTCGTCGAGTGGGCGTCCGTCAGGGTCGTCTAAGTCCCAGTCGCGGGCGTCGCCGCGCCACGTCGTGGGGCAGATACCCTCCGCCGAACAGCCCATCGTGACGACGATATCGACGTCCATAATCTCGTCTTCGCCGATGGCGCGCGGCGTGTTGCCTGCGAGTTCGAAGCCAACCTCACTCATCACCTCGACCACTTCGTCGTGGACGTGGTCCGCAGGGTCGGTGCCGCCGGTCACGACGTCGATTTCGTCGCCGACGCCGCGTTCGTCGCGTTCCCTGCGAGCGAAGGCCGTCGCCATCTGACTCCGCCCGGCGTTCTGGACGCAGACGAACGCGACACGCGTCTGTTCGGAACGTGGCATATAGCCCACCTTGAACGATGGGCTACATGAGTGCATCGAAGCCTGTAAACGCCGTTCACGGGTGTTTGGCTATTTTTCCATCTATTGCCAACGATACTCATGGAGAGATGTCGGGAGCACCAGCGGTTCGGGTGATATCGCTGTACAGCAGGCCAGTTTGGTAGTGTCGCCGCCGTCGAGCAGTATCGTGGCCGCCGCGTGGTGTGGTCGCCGTGACCTCCGAATCGCGCACGCGAGAGGGCGTGCGGGAACATCATATGATTGGTCCAAATCAGGAGTATTTTTAAGACCGCTGTCGTACGACGGCACATATGTTCAAGGCCATCGTGAGTGCCGCGACGCTCCGGGACGCGCTCGACTCGGTGAGCGTTCTCGTCGACGAGTGTAAGATTCGACTCAACGAGGAGGACCTCGCTATCCGTGCGGTCGACCCGGCGAACGTCGGCATGGTGGACCTCACGCTCGACGCTGCAGCGTTCGAATCCTACGAGGCTGACGGAGGCGTCATCGGCGTCAACCTCTCCCGACTCGAAGAAGTCGCCGGCATGGCAGGGGCGGGTGACCTCATCCACCTCACGCTCGACGAAGAGACGCGCAAGCTCAACATCCGCATCGACGGACTCTCGTACACGCTCGCGCTCATCGACCCCGACTCGATTCGGCAGGAACCGGACATTCCGGACCTCGACCTGCCCGCGAACATCGTCCTCGAAAGCAACCACCTCGACCGGGGTATCAAGGCGGCCGACATGGTGTCGGACCACATCCGTCTCCGCGTCGACAGCGCCGAAGAGACGTTCCACGTCGAAGCGGAGGGTGACACCGACGACGTCGACCTCTCGCTGCCCCCGGCGGACCTCATCAGCATCGAGGCAGGCGACGCCGACTCGCTGTTCTCGCTCGACTACCTGAAGGACATGAACAAGGCGATTCCGTCCGACGCCGAAGTGACCGTCGAACTCGGCGAAGAGTTCCCGGTCAAGCTCCACTACCAGATTGCCGAGGGGATGGGCACCATCACGTACATGCTCGCCCCGCGCATCCAGAGCGACTAACGAGGCGTCCCAACGGCATCACTTCTCCGTCCGTTTCAGCGACGTGTGAGCGGCCACTGTACCGTTCGCACGACTCACGCTCGCCCCGTTCCCACTCACTTAGTCCGGACGCTCCTCATCGTCGGCCAGCGACCAGTGCGGGAGTCGAACCGTCGACGTCGTCCCGTCGTCGACGTCGAACGTGAGTCGCCCGCCGAGTGCGTCGACGGTCCAGCGAACCGCCCACAGGCCGAGTCCACTGCCGTGTTTCAGGGGTGACTCGCCACCCTCTTCGACGACGGTCCGTTCGTAATCCGGGACGCCCGGGCCGTCGTCGGTGACGCTGACGAGCAGGTCTGTATCCGCCGTGCGAACGTCGACGTGGACCGTCGGGTCGGACCCACCGTGTTCGAACGCGTTCTCGACGAGTTCGCGCACGAGGAGTTTCGTCGCCGGTTCACTGCCGGTGACCGGGAGTGAGTCGGGCACGTCGACGGTGACTGTCCCAGTGTCGAACTCGGCGGCGACTTCCCGGACGGACGTTCGAACGGTCTCGGCCACGTCGAATCTGCTGCCGGCGTCGATACCGGCCATGACGCGTTCGACAGTCCGTGCCTTCTCGCCGAGCGAGAGCAGTTCGTTCGAACGACTCCGAATCGTCTCGGTGACGTCGCGTTCGTCCGGTGGCAAGCGGTCGGCGACCATGTCGGCGTACCCGATGACGACGGTCATGTCGTTGCGAAGGTTGTGCCGGAGGACGCGGTTCAACACCTCCAGTCGCTGTCGCCGTCGGACGCGACCCGTCACGTCCGAGACACTCACGGTCCACCCGAGTCGGCGGGCGTGTTGGTCCGAGACCGGTGAGACCGTAATCTCGTACGTTCGCCGGCGACGGTCGACCGTCACGTCTACGAGTTGCCGGCCGTCGTCGATGTCGACGCCGGGGAGGACCGTCGAGAGCGGTTCGAACAGCACCGCACCGATGTCGAAGTCGAGGAGTGAGCGTGCGGCGGCGTTGGCGTCGACGATTCGGTTCTCACGGTCGATGACGAGGATACCGACTGCCACGTCGTCGATGGCGGCCCGCCGCCCCAGTCGCCCCGTCGCCGGTGAGAGGCCGAACAGTTGGAAGCGATAGAGTGCGTAGCCGAAGGTGACACCCGTCACCGAGAGGGCGATGGGCGTGAAGTTCACCATCGGAAGTGGGCCGAGACCAAAGGTGTGTGTCACGTGTGCCACCGTCGGCGCAATCGACCCGATGGCGAGTGCGACGGCCTGCTCGCGGTAGCGAGAGAGACGTTCCATGAGCATGCCGACGATGAGGACGATTCCCGTCCCGATGATGACGTATCCGTAGACGGCGTGGACGTAGTACCAGAGGTTCGGGTCGAACTGGACCGTCGCCGCGCCGAACACCGGGTCGATTCGGTAGTTCGACCAGAGCAACCCGTGCATCGGGTTGGTCACGAGGACGGCGGCAGTGACCGCAGGGAACACGAACAGGCCAGCGACGAGGCGGCGAGAGGCGAGTTCGCCACGGCCGGTGTACGCCAGCGAGAACGCCAACCACGCCGGTGCGATGATTCCCTGTGCGATTTCGATGGGGAGTTGGTACCAGACTCGAATCGCCGGGTCGAATGTCACGAGCGCGAACGCGTAAGACCCGGCCCACAGCGTCGCGGCGAACAACAGGACCGACAGCCATCTCGACCCCGGTTCGGTGCCCTCGTACCACGCCACCGTTCCGATAGACCCGGAGACGGAGGCCGCGAGCACGCAGAGCACGACGAGGGGAGAGGCCGAAAGCACGGGTATGACTCTGACTGCGCCGGCGTAACGTTTACGGGACTCAGTCAGTCTGGCGCTCACCGGCGACTATCCGGGGGCGTCGGGCAATCGACAGGAGGATGTAGACGACGGGGACGATGAGGACGGCCCCGACGACGAACGGCGACCAGTAGGTGAGCACGTAGAGCGCGGCCATCGAGGGTGGGCCGACGGTCCGGCCGAGGCTTCCGGCACCTTGTGTGACGCCGAACGCGTTGCCTTGCGTCTCGGCGGACGCGGACGTCGAGACGAGCGTCGAGAGCGAGACGTTCAGCATCCCGTTTCCGAACGACAGGAGCGCCCCGACCAGGAGGAGGGCCACGAGTTCGGGCGTGAACCACGCCGGACCGCCGACGGCCGGGAGGAACTGCCCGATATCTGGCGAGAACGGTAAGAGAGCGAGCGAGAGCATGAGTCCCAGCGCGCCCACCACGGCCAGTTTCGCCTCCGCGAAGCGCCGCGCGAGTCGGCCGACGACGATGCCCTGATTCAGCGTTCCGAGGAGTCCGATATACGTCAGAAACAGCGCCGTCTCCGTCTCGCCGTAGCCGTACACGTCGGCGGCGAAGGGGATGAACATGACCTGTACCCCCGAGAAGGCCACCGAGACGACGAAGAACGCGACGACGAGGCCACGGAGGTTGTCGTCGGCGAGTGCGTTGCGGAACTGTGTCACGAGCGTCGTCGTCGACGACCCGGCAGGGGCACGCTGTCTGTCGGGTTCGCGGAGGAAGACGAACGCGAACAGGAGACTGACGAGACTCAGGAAGGCGGCGGTGAAACTCGGCAACGAAAAGCGCGTCGCCGGAACGAACGCAGGGAACACGTCGCGGGCGAGGGTGACCACCGGGTCCGACGCCATGAGACCACCGATTGCCGGGCCGAAGATGAACCCGAGACTGAACGACGCACCGATGAGTCCGAGTGCGCCGGCGCGGCGCTCAGGTGGCGTGATGTCGGCGATGTACGCCTGTGCGGTGGCGATGTTGCCGCCCATCGCTCCGGCGAGCATCCGCGACGTAAAGAGCGTCGACACCGCGAGCGTCGTCCCGAAGACGACGCCGACTTCGCCCGCGAGTCCGAAGACGGTCCACGCGAGGATACTCCCGACGAGCGAGAGCATGATGACGGGGCGGCGACCACGCTGGTCGGAGATGCGCCCGAGGATGGGCGCAAAGAGGAACTGCATGATAGAGTACGACGCCGCCAGAAAGCCGATGAACACGTCGCTGACGCCGAAGCTTCGCACGTAGAACGGGAGAATCGGGATGACCACGCCGAATCCGAGCAGGTCGATGAAGACGATGGCGACGACGACGGCGAGCGCGCGTCTCGCACCGCTGTCCGCCGAATCAGACGGTGGAGAAACGGCGGAGGCAGACGCCGACTCGGGAGAACTCACGACTCACCAGACGTGCGACAAATCCGTAATCGTTGCGCTCTGTCGGGTGCTCACCCACAGCGTCGGGGACGGCCGAACTCAGGCGCGATAGCGGTCGATGACGCGCTTGGCCGAGGTGGCTTTCTCTTTCCACCCGTAGCCTGCGTCGTAGACGTGGCGTTTCTTCTCGACGAGTTCCTGCGGCGTCGCCTCCTCGAACCCGCCACGGTCCCACGTTCCCGTCTCGCGTAGCCATTCGACCACGTTCTCGCGCGTCTCTGGCCACGAGAGGCCGACCATCTCGTACCACGCAATCATCGCGAAGACGGCGTTGTCGTGGCATCCGGGGACGCTCCCGTAGGTAAAGAGCGTCCGCATGGGTTCGTGCGTCGGTTCCGACACCTCCTCTCGGAACTCTTCTGCGGTGAGCAGACGGAGGACGCCCGAGTTGGCCTCTGAAATCCGTTCGTCGCGCTTCAGACGCGAGAGTGCGGACTGCTGGAGTGCGCCCCACTCGCCCGGCACCTCGCGGCGAAGCGTCTCTTCGTCGCACGGACCGCCGGTGAGGACGGAGAGGATATCGACGTATGCGCGTTCGACGTCCACCCACGGTGTCCCCTCGAACTGGCAGTCGGCGTCGTGGAGACTGGTCGTCGCACGACAGTCCGGGCACGGATAGTCGAAATGCGGCACGTGAGAGGGTGAGGAAGCGGTCCGTAATAGGTGGTGTGATGCGTCGCCGCCGAGGTGGGGTTCGCCCACCGGGCAATTCGTCGCGTTTATCGGGTGGCACCCGGAACGTGGCGGTATGCGGATGCGCCCGCTCCACGCTCGATACCCATTCTTCGCTGCCGCCAGAGAGGCGGTCGAATCGGCAGACGTGGCTATCGCGACGCTCGTCGCCGAGGACGCACCAGCGGTCCAGCGTGGGGTAGAGCGCGTCGAACGCGCCCTCATGGAGGGCACCGTCGAAGCCGAGTCCCCCTACTCGTGGGACACGGAGTCCGAACTCCTGTCGTATCCCATCGCTCGAATCATCGTCTCGCTCGTCGAGACGCCGGCGGCAGTCGACAAGTACGCGCGCGCCGAGGCGGACACGGCCTCCGAGCGCATGCTTGCGGACTTCGACGCGGACCCGGACGACGTCAACACCGACGCTCGCGCGACGCTGAACGACTTCCTCCGTGAGTTCGACCTGCTCGACGCAGTCCGAGGCGAACCGACCGACAACCGCCGCCGTGGCCCGTCGCACTACTGGGTCGACGTCGGCGCGTATCTCACCTACTCCGACCCCGACTGGGGCGACGGATGGCGACTCGTCAACCGCGCGCTCCACGACGGCGCAGTGCGCGTCGCTCGCGAGGAACTCTACGAACTCCTTCGAGAGGCGGCGCGACGCCGCGTCGCGGAGGGACTGCCGTTTACCGTCCGCGGGAGTGACGCGGGCGACCAACTCGCGTCTGCACTCCAACCACACGTCGAGCGCCTTCGAAACCTCCTTTCGGACCGCGGTGCCGTCAACGTCGTCTACACCGATTCGGTCGACGCCGACCACTTCCCGCCGTGTATCAGCGCGCTACTCGAACGGACGCGAGACGGCGAGGAGGTGCCGAACGAAGCGGCCTTCACGCTCGCGGCGTTCCTCGTCGGCGTCGGATTCGACCCCGAAGAAGTCGGGAGCGTCGTCGGCGAGACGCACGCCGAGTCGTTGCAGACGCGAGCGACGATTCTCGCGGACTCCAGCGGGTCCCAGTACGCACCGCCGACCTGTGAGACGATGGAGGCGTACGGCCTCTGTGTGAACCGCGACGAGCGCTGTGAGACGATTTCGCACCCGCTGAAGTACTTCGAGACGGCGACAGAAGACGCGGTAGCAGACGGGACTGCGACGAACGGCGCAGACTGACGGCGCGCCGTCGCTCTGGGCTGTTGTGACCGCGACGACGTGGTGAACGCTCACCGACGGTGTCGTCGAGAAGTAGTTCAGGACGTACGAGAGAGCCAAACGCCGATGCCAGCCATCACGAGCACGAACGCCGTGATGGCACCCACGAGTGCGAGGCCGCCCGTGGCGGCCAATCCGCCTTGGTTGAAAGTCGCACCGATGCCGACGATGAGGGCGATGAATACCCCGACCGCGACCATGGAGACGACGATCTTCCGACGCATCTCCGCTTCGATAGCCATGCGACGACGTATCCGCGGCCATTCTAAAAGGTCTTCGATGAGCGAATGACCGACGAGAGATACTCACACCGCCGATTTCCCCACAGAACGAGGGTTTAGGTCGCTTCGGACCCTATTTTAGGTGATGGAGAACCCCGTCGCCCGCCGGCGATTGGGGTCGTCCACCGCACCACCATGACGCACATCGCACACACACCCGCGTCGACTCGCCGCCCGGTGCGCCGTAAGACCACGCTCCCCGCAGATGGGTTGACAGGCCGCGCACGCCGCGCTCGAGTCGAACCGATGGCCGTCCGACCGCTTCGTGACGGCCGGTACGTCGTCGAAACCGAGGGCGGCACCTACGTCGTCGACGTCGAGGCTCGGACCTGTACCTGTCCAGACAACGCTATCCGGCACGCCCGCTGTAAACACCTCCGCCGCGTCGCCATCGAGATTACCACCGGGATAGTGCCGCCGCCGGGTCGCCGAAGCGCCACCTGCGCCGTCTGCGGTGACGAGACGTTCGTCCCGATGGACGCCCGCGGCCCACAACTCTGCCGCGAGCACGAACACCGTCCCGGCGACTTGGTCCACGACAGAGAGACTGGAAGTCTCCTCGTCGTCACCCGCGCACTTCACACGCGGGCAGACGAGACGCCGACGGAGAACGGGAAACTCGTCGCAGAGTACGAGAGCAACGCCGACTACGGCGACCACGAACCGGTGTTCGAGGCCGTCTATCTCGGGTCGCTTCCGGTAGACGTCGGCCTCTCGGACCTCGACGGGTTGCAGGCGTACCGCTTCCCATCCTCGCGCCTCAGTCGCGTCGAACGGGGGTTCGTCGGGGCTCGCTCACTCGGTGGGCGACTCGCCCGTTCCATCGCGACGTAGCGAAAAAACAGCGACGTGTGGCGAACCGAGCGTCACTCGTCGATGAGCCAACCGTCGTCGCGGTCGACCATCTGACCGGATTCGTCCCACCAGTACACGTCGAATCCGTAGGTTCCGTTGGTGTGTTGGTGCGGGTCGCTGAACTCGGCACAGACACCGTCCGGTGATTGGCTCGCCCAGTACGCTCGGTTCTCGGTCGTACCAGTGTCGGCCGGGTCACCGAGTGGTTCCGCGTCGAATATGTCTCCCATCTGTCTTCACCCGCATTCGACGACTATGTCGTGCTGGATGTTAACATGTTTTGGTGGTTACAGGACAGGTTAGCAGAGGGGACAATCACCACGAATCAGCTGTCTGGACGGGAGACCAACTGTCTGGGCGGGAATATCACACTCGCGCACGTTCGAGTGTCCGAGCGAGGTTCCGAACTGGTCGTCGCTTCAGTCGTCGTCGCCGAGTCGCGTCTGTGTCGGCCCGCCCACGAACGACTCGAAGTCCTCGCCCTCTGCCAGTGCCGTCTCTTTCTTCACGCGGTAGTTGCCACCATCGGTCACGTAGAGGTCACCGGGGTGGAAGAAGTACCAGTCCTCTCTGTCGAAGCGGACCGCGATGCGTGCTTTCGCACCGAAGTTCTGTGAGAAGTAGATGAGTGCTTCGACCTCTTCACCGTCGAGATAGATGGGTCGGCCGCTGGACGCTTTCGCCTCGATTGCGTAGAACACCTCGCCGTTGCCCGCGAGGACGTCCGGGAGTTCGCGCGTCGTCGCGCTTCCCGACGCAGGGGCGCGCATCACTGCGAACCCTGCCTCGTCGAGCGCGTTGACGAGTTCGCGTTCGCGTCGGTCACCCTTTCTGTTCGAAGACATGCTCGTCTTTCGGCCGTGGCCGTTGATAAATGGGACGACCGCACGCGAGGCGAAGACACGCGTTCGTCGATACCTGACAGTCACCAAAAGAATAAGGTCGGTCTCAGAGAACAAGCGTCCCGAGATGGATGGTCCCCGCAGGCGAGACATCAAGTACGGCGGGTTCGTGGTCGCGGCTGTCGGCTTTCTCGCCACGCGGTACACCGTCCTGGAGTCGATAGACCCCAGTGCGACGCTCGGCGCGTTCCTCCTCGGCCAGGCGACGTTCCTCGTGTTGGGTCTCGGATTGACCGTCTTCGGCATCGGGTTGTCCGTGAGTTCGTACGACGAGTCGTTCGTCAACACCATCGCGGGGTGGAGTCTCCTCGGCACGCTGTCGATGGTCGTCGTGTTGGGGTTGACGTTCGTCGGCATCGGTGACGCCACCGAAGTGAGTACTGCCACGCGGTCTGCACTCGTCGCGAACGTCCTCATCGGCGGGTCTATCGGCGGCGTCCTGACGGGGGTTCGCACCGCGTTGAACGACCACAATCGCCACGAACTGTCGAAGCAAGCAGACCGACTGACCGTCCTCAATCGCATCCTCCGACACGAAGTGCTGAACAAGGTGAACGTCATCCGCGGATACGCTGACCTCGGTGCCGAACAGACGGCCGGAGGTGCATCGAGTCTGCAGGTCATCCAGCGGAACGCCGACCGTATCGACGACTCCATCACCGAACTCCGCGCCATCGTCGGCCCGGCGGACGAACGGCCAGTTCCCACCGACGTGTCGTCGGCACTCAGAACTGCAATCGACGACGTCTCTGCGGGACACCCCGAGGCGACGGTGACGCTCGACGTCGACGCCGACGGCGAGATTCGGGCGCTGGCCGACGCGCACCTCGATACCGCCCTCCGCCACCTGTTGGACAACGCAATCGTCTACGCTCGAACCGACGACGCCCACGTCGCGGTCCGCGTTTCGGAGACGGCCGACAGTGTCGATATCGCTATCGAAGACGAGGGCCCGGGCATCCCCGAAAACGTAGCGGCGGTCCTCGAAGAACGACGACTCCCCGAGTACGACGACCCGACGACCGGATTCGGACTCACGCTCGTTCGCCTCCTCACAGTCGACAAGTACGGCGGTGTCGTCAGCGTCGAGAGCACCGACGAGGGGTCCGTCGTGACCGTCTCGCTCCCACGACCCACCGACAACATCACCGACGCTGAGGGATACGGCGTTCCGCCGTGGGTCCTCGGCGTCACCACCGTCGCAGGACTCACGTCCGGTGTCGTCATGGGACTGGTCTCACAGTCACTGACGGGGTCACTCGCCATCATCGGTGCCCTGTACGGCGTGATGAACGGCGGCGTCGGGTGGATACTCCACCTGTTCCACAGTCTCGTCTTCGGCGTCCTCTTCGCCGTCGCCGTGACGCGCCGCAACCCGTGGCACGTCCTCCAGCGTCCGACGGCGATGACTGCGCTGGGAGGGGTCTACGGCCTGTTCCTCTGGTTTTTCGCCTCTGGGTTCGTCATGCCGCTTTGGCTTCGCGCAGTCGGTATCCCTGCGACTGTGCCGTCGCTCTCGCTGCCGATATTCGTCGCTCACGCCGTGTGGGGCGTCGTGTTCGGCGGGGTGTTCGCCGCCGGTATCGACCGCCGGCAGTGATTTCTGAAAGCCAACAGACATTTACTCGCCTCCCGGGTTGTCGAACGTATGAACCGGCAGAACCGGCGCGGGTTCGTCTTTCTCCTCCTCGGCGTCGCGCTTCTGGCTAACCCGCTGTATCTGTATCCCGACGGCGTCTCCTACGAGACGACGTACACGTACGAAGCGTCGGCGGTTGACCACCTTCCGCAGACCACACACACCGACTACCACTTCAAGTCGTGCGGGTGGAATCCCCTCCAGTCGGCCGAGTGTGCCGTCGTCAACGACATGGCTCGCGGCGACTCGGTCGAACTCCGTCTCGACCCAGACAGGGGCGTCGACGCCGAGTTCTGGTCGTTCGACTACGTCCGGGTGGACGGCCGCTACTTCGAACCGAACGCGACGCTCGACGGCCGGGAACTCACGCTCTCGCTCGACCGGGTGTCGGCAGAGACGGTCAAACGGAACCTGTCCAGGGGCCTCGACGAGGTTCCACACCACGTCCAGAAAGCCGTCCGAAACGGGAGCAGCACCGTGACAGAAGACGACGTGTACGAGGCGCGGTCCCACTACGTCGCGTACGAGGGGCAGTACTACGTCGTCAGACCGGCCACGAGCGAACGGGTCCCAACCGGGTGGGGGTGGAAAGCCCCACCAGACATCGCCATCGACGCGATGCGACTCGCGGCGTGGATTGGCGGCGTCGCACTCGTCTGGCGAGCAGGCGAGTGGACAGAACGCGGTCGCTGAGGGGTGTGAGAAACGAGAGAACGCGGGACTGCGATTACGTCCCGTGGGCCCAACTGCCCATGTATTCGCGCTGTTCGTCGGTCATGGCGTCGAACTCGATGCCTTCTGCTTCGAGTTTGATTTCGGCGACTTCTCTGTCGAGTTCGTCCGGCACGTCGTGGACGCCGGGTCCGTAGGCGTCACCGTTCTGGACGATTTCGCGGACGACGACTGCCTGCACGCCGAACGACTGGTCCATGACTTCGACCGGGTGACCGAGTGCGATGGGCGAAGCGAGGTTGACGAGGCGGCCCTCCGCGAGGACGTTCAGGCGGCGGCCGTCTTCCATCTCGTAGGCGTCGACGCCGTCGCGGGCCTCGTACTCGTCGACGGCGAGGTCCGAGAGCGCGTCGAGGTCGATCTCGATGTCGAAGTGACCGGCGTTAGCCAGCAAGACGCCGTCTTTCATGTTCTCGAAGTCCTCGCGGGTGATGACGTCGCGGTTGCCGGTGGTCGTGATGAACACGTCGCCGACTTTCGCGGCCTCTTCCATCGGCATCACGTCGTAGCCTTCCATGTGCGCTTCGAGGGCGCGACGCGGGTCGACTTCGGTGACGATGACGTCAGCGTTCTGGCCGGCGGCCTTCTTCGCGACGCCCTTCCCACAGTGGCCGTAGCCCCCGACGACGACGTTCTTGCCGGCGTACGAGAGGTTGGTCGTCATGGCGATGGTCGCCAGCGACGACTCACCGGTCCCGTGGACGTTGTCGAAGAGGCGCTTCATCGGCGTGTCGTTGACGGCGAAGACGGGGTACTTCAGTTCGCCATCTTCGTCCATCGCACGCAGGCGGTGGACACCCGTCGTCGTCTCTTCGGCACCGCCGAGGATGGTGTCGATGAGTTCGGGGTACTCCTCGTGGATGGCGTAGACCATGTCCATGCCGTCGTCGACGGTGATGGTCGGTTCGTGGGCGATGACCGACTCGATGGCGGCGTAGTAGTCGTCTTCGTCGACGCCGCGAACCGCGTAAGAGGTGATGTCGTCGTTGGCGTCGAGGGCGGCGGAGACGTCGTCGTGGGTCGAAAGCGGGTTACACCCGGTAATAGCGACTTCTGCGCCACCGAGAGCGAGCAGTTCGACGAGGTTCGCCGTCTTCGCCTCGACGTGCATGGCCATCCCGATGACCTCGCCGTCGAACGGTTTGTCGGCCTCGAACTGGTCGCGAAGTTCCTGCAGGATGGGCATGTGCTGGAGCGCCCAGTCCATCTTCCGGCGTCCCTCTTTCCGTGCCGCCTCGACGTCGTCGAGGTGCTCGGAGACGGGAGCGTAATGTTCGCTCATGGACGGAGGTTCGGCAAGCGGTCCGAAAACCTTACCGAAGGCGGACGGACACCTTCCCCGAACCTACAAGTGTCAACGGAACGATTGACATAGGGAGGTGCGATGCTCGCGTTAAATAACGGCAATACGATAGCCGAACAAGAGCTGTTCGCCCTGATGAGCGCACCGGCAGTCCCCGACCTGTTGCGCGTCGCAGACGAACCGCTGACGGTGAAAGAACTGAGCGACCGTGCCGAGGTGCCGCTCTCGACGGTCTACCGGGAGGTCAAACGCCTCCACGAGGCCGCACTGCTCGAAAAGTCGATTATGGTCGACCACAGTGACGGCCGGCACGTCGCCCAGTACCGTCGGACGTTCGAGACGATGGCGGTCCACGTCACCGACGACGGCCTTCGTATCGAACTGACCGGCGGGTGTGGGGGCGAATCAGTCGCCCGAACCAACGACTAGACGCGCTCGAAGAGCGACGTGGCGGCCTCACGAGCACGGGCGACGACGGCCGACTCGTCGAGCGTCAGCACTTCGCGGTCACGCATCAGAATCTCGCCGTCACAGACCGTGTGGCGAACGTCCGACCCGCGGGCGGCGTAGACGAGGTGACTCACGAGGTTGGTGGCCGGCGTGAGGTGTGGAGCGTCGAAGTCGACGACGGCGATGTCGGCGACGCCGCCGACTTCGAGTGTGCCACCGGGGAGGCCAATCGCGTCTGCTGACCCGGCAGTCGCCATCTGAATCACGTCAGGTGCAGCGACGGCGCTGGCGTCGTCGGCAGCGAGTTTGCCGAGCATCGCCGCGTCGCGCATCTCGTCGAACATGTCGAGGTCGTTGTTCGACGCGGCACCGTCGGTTCCGAGGCCGACGGTCACCCCCGCATCGAGCATCTGCTGGACCGGTGCCATGCCCGAGGCGAGTTTCATGTTCGACGCCGGGCAGTGGACGACGCCCGTCCCCGCGTCCGCGAGAATCGATATCTCATCGTCGTCGAGGTGGACGCCGTGGGCGACGAAGTCGTCGTCGGTCACCATACCGAGGTCACGCGCGTATTCGAGCGGGCGTTCGTCGCGTTCGTCGACGATGGGGTCGACTTCGTTCGTCGTCTCGTTGGCGTGGTAGTGGACCGGGATGCCGTCGTCGTGTGCGTCGGCCGTCGCCTCGCGGAGATACTCCTCGCCAACCGTCGTCAACGAGTGTGGCATGACGGCGGTTCGGACGCGGCCATCTGCAGCGCCGTCGAACTCGCGGGCGACGTCGAGGCTCTCGTCGATATCGTCCCACGCGTCGTCGTCGTCTTTGCCGATGGTGACGACGCCGTGGCCGACACGAGCGCGGAGTCCCGCCTCGTCGATGGCAGCGACGACGTCGGGCACGTGGAAGTACATATCCGCGAAGGCCGTCGTCCCCGACTTTATCATCTCGACGAGGCCGAGTTCGGCGCCCGCGCGTACGTCCTCGGGCGTGAGTTCGGCCTCTGCCGGCCAGATGTCCTCCTGTAGCCACGCGTCGAGTTGTTTGTCGTCGGCGTGGCCTCGAAGGAGTGTCATCGGCACGTGACAGTGTGCGTTGACCAGTCCGGGCATGACGAGACACCCATCTGCGTCGAGTGTCTCGTCTGCGTCGGCGTCCACGTCGGCGGCGATGTCGAGAATCGTTCCCTCGTCGCTGTCGACGAGCACGTCCGCCGTCTCGACGGTGCCGTCGGGACGGAGTACCTGACCGCCCGTGATTCGGAGCGTCTGCATGTCGGCCGTTCTGTTCGGGGAGGTGGTGAATCCTCCGTCTCGTCGTCGGCACGACGGCGAGAAAAACGATTCTCGGGATACGAGAACGAGGACGCCCCTTACGTATCGAAAACCGTTACGGAACTGCATGGAGCCCCTGTTACGATTCGCGCTCGTGCCGGGGCACATCCAAGCTGCAAACAATCTGGCCGTCACCACCGTCGTCGCCCTCGCGGGAATCTCGTCGGTGGTGCTCGCGTCACTCGGTGTCGCGGTGTTTTACCGTCGACAGACTCGGTCACACCTGCTCGTAGCGCTCGCACTCCTCGCGTTCGCGTCGCGAGCAGGTATCGCCGCCCTGTCGTTCAACGGGATGCTCTCGTCGGTCAACCACCACATCGTCGAGCACACGCTGGACATCGCGATGGCCGGACTGGTCCTCGCAGCAATCTACTACGCCCGGCAGATAGAGCGCGAATCAGGGGTAAACGAACCATGAGCGAGACACGAACCCGCGTCGCCGACCACATCAAGCACAACCCGGGAGTCCACTTCAACGAGCTCGTGCGCACGCTCGACCTCGCCCCCGGCCAAGTACAACACCACATCCGGAGGCTCCTGTCCGAGGAGACGGTCCACCGAACCGAGTTCTACGGACGCACCCACTACTACCCACCCGAGTTCGACGAGTGGGAACGCGGTGCACTCGCGCTCGTCCGCAGAGAGACTGCGCGTGACGTCCTCGGGCACCTGCTGGAACACGGTGACGCTCGACCCGACGACGTGGCCGAGTCCATCGGCGTCGCCAGAAGCACGCTCGAATGGCACCTCGGCCACCTGACCGAGCGCGACGTCGTCCGGAAGGAACGTGACCTGCACAACCGCGTCACGCTCGTCCTCACGCACCCGACCCGGACGACGAAACTCTTAGACGAGGTGTCGCCGTCGCTTCCCGAGCGGTTCGTCGACCGGTTCGACCGTCTCATCGACGCGCTCGTCGAAGGGTGACCCAACCCCGTCGATTCCCAACCACAGCGACCGGGCGAAAGCCAATTAGCCCCTGAGTGTGAGATGTGGGTATGCGAATCGCCGTGCCCAACAAGGGCCGTCTGCACGAACCGACCATCGACCTGCTGGAACGTGCGGGTCTCCATCTCGACAACGGTGCCGAGCGAAAACTCTACGCTGGCACCGTCGACCCCGACGTAACTGTTCTCTTCGCGCGTGCCGCCGACATCCCCGAATACGTCCGCGACGGGGCCGCCGAAGTCGGTATCACCGGCCTCGACCAGGTCCGCGAGTCCGGTCACGAACTCGAAGACTTGCTCGACTTAGAGTACGGCAAATGCCGACTCGTCCTCGCGGCGCCGGAAGACGGCGACATCGAGTCGGTCGAAGACGTCGCCGGCAAAGTCGTCGCCACCGAGTTCCCCCACATCGCCCGAACCTACTTCGAGGAGAAAGGTATCGACGCGGACGTCGTCGAAGTGACGGGCGCGACGGAACTGACGCCCCACGTCGAGATGGCCGACGCCATCATCGACATCACCTCGACGGGGACGACCCTGCGAGTCAACCGCCTCGGCGTCGTCGACGAAGTGCTCTCGTCGTCGGTTCGGTTGTTCGCCCGCCCCGACGTGGTGGACGACCCGAAGGTCCAGCAACTGGTCATGGCGCTCGAATCCGTCCGCTCTGCGGAGGGCAAGCGCTATCTGATGATGAACGCGCCGCGCGAGAGACTCGACGAGGTCCGAGAGGTCATCCCGGGTCTCGGTGGGCCAACCGTGATGGACGTCGCCGGCAACGACACCGTCGCCGTCCACGCCGTCGTCAACGAACGCGACGTGTTCGAAGTCGTCAGCGACCTCAAGAAGGTCGGTGCGAGCGGGATTCTCGTCACCGAAATCGAGCGACTGGTCGAGTAGTCGGCCTCACTTCTTTTGCCAGCGTAACTCCGGCACCGTCACAGTCGGGTCGAGTCGAAGGTGGCCGTAGCGAAGGCGGACGTACCACGCGATTGCGGCCATCCCGAGGAGCATCGCACCGACGCCGAAGAGGCCCGCTTCCGGGCCGAACGCACCACCGGTGACGAGGTCCGGGCCCTGTTCTGTCGTCTCGACGAGCGAACTGCCGAAGTCGAGTCCACTCACGGCGAACCCGTAGACGCCACCCTGCACGAAGTTCCACGAGATGTGGATACCCACGGGGATAGCGAGGTCACCCGTGAGGACGTAGCCGAACCCGAGCATGACGCCCGCGAGCGTGATGCTGAGCGTGCTGGCGAGACCCGCGTTCGGGTTGAAGAAGTGGGCGACGCCGAACACCGCCGACGAGACGACGAGGCCCACGACGATTGCCGTCGGCACGTCGAACCGCCAGCGCATCCCCTCTGCGACGTCGGTGAGGACGACACCCCGCAAGAGGAGTTCCTCCGCGATACCGACCGAGACGAAGAACACCAACAGGGCCGCCACACCCGCGAGACGGTCGAGGCCGAATCCGACCGCGTCGACGACGACCCATCCGGTGAGGAGGCCGACGGCGAAGATAGCGGACATCAACACCCCGCCGAGGAGGAGTCCGAAGACGAAGTCGACTGCCCACGCACGGTCGAGACCGAATCCGAGGTCCGCAACCGTCCTGCGGTCGACGTACCGAGCAGCGACGAACCCGCCGATGCCAGTCGACCCCGTCAAGACGACAGAGACGAGCAGGTTGACGAGCGTGTTCGAACCGAGGGTGTCGCTGAAGGTGACTGCGATGCCGACACCGATGACGAGCGAGACGAGGACCACGACGACGACTGTCGCGAGGAGTCGAAGCGGCGCGCGGAGACGGCGTTCGCCGTCGTTCCAGACGTATCGTCGGAGAGACACACCTGTCGGTTGTTCGTCATCGGGTAAGAAGGTACGCCGGAACGCGGCGGGGTCAGATGGGGGCGCTCGTCAGGAGGACGAGCAGGCCGAAGATGACGGTGCCGAGGATAATCGTGACGACGAAGTGGATGAACACGATGTACGCCGACAGGCGGGTCGTCTGGCCGTAGAGATACGTGACGAGGACGTAGTCGGCGACGAGAGCGAGTCCCAACGCGAGAAAGGAGTTCCACTCGAACGTCGTGAAGACGACTGCGATTGCCGCCGGAACCGGGCCGACGGCGAACGCCTTCTTGATTTCGACGTCACCGAGGACGTTCCGTGCAGCGATGTGAGCAGTGAGAGTGAGAAACAACGCGAACAGCGCGAACGTTCCAGCGACGGCAGTGACCGGCGCACCGGAAGCGGCCGTCTGCAAAGTGAGCGCGTCCATGACGGGACGTTAGACGCGACTGACTTAGGTTCGGTCGATTCGAGACGGTTACAACGACCCGTCGAGCAGTCCGAGTTCCGAGAGGCGCGTCATGATAACCTCGACTGCGTCTCTCGCGTCTTCCGGTTTCTTGCCGCCCGTGATGACGAGTTTGCCCGAACCGAAGAGGAGCGCTACCACACTCGGTTCGTCGAGACGGTAGACGAGTCCGGGGAACTGCTCGGGTTCGTACTCGATGTTTTCGAGGCCGAGGCCGATGGCGATAGCGTTGAGGTTCAGGTTCTCACCGAGGTCCGCACTCGTGACGATGTTCTGGACGGTAATCTCCGGGTCCTCGTCGACTGGAATCTGGAGTTCGCGAAGTTTGTCGAAGACGATACCGAGGCTCTCGTGAACGTCGTCGGTCGATTTCGCGCCTGTACAGACGATCTTCCCCGAGCGAAAGATGAGCGCCGCAGATTTCGGATTCTGTGTCCGATAGACGAGTCCCGGAAACTGCTCCGGGTCGTAGTCGGCGCCTTCGAGGTCCATGGCCACACTCTGGAGGTCGAGTTCCTGGCCGATTCCCGTGGAGGCGACGACGTTTTCAATGTTGATGGTGTCCTTGGGGTCGGTCATGCAACAACTTAAATCACGTATTTAAGGTTTAAAAAGATTGGTACAATAGTTTGACAATTTACACGCGTCGCCGGATTATCTGGACATTCCGGGCCGTAACCACCGTTCCGAGGAGTGCGAGCGCCGTCGGGACGGCGAGGCGGGCAGACCCCGGTCTGAGCGTCCAGTAGGCGACGGCGAAGAGCGCCACGGAGACGAGTTTCAACACGGCGAACGAACCGGGACCCGGGTCACCACCGGAGAGGAATCGGACGATAGGGTTCCCCTCCTGAACGTCTGCCATCCTGAGTCCGACGATGGTCGTCACGTAGTCGCCGAGGCCGTAGGCGAGTGCCGCCGCACTCCAGAGGATGGCATCGAGGGAGGCCATGAGGGTGGATTCGGACCATCCACTATAAATCTCGTTTCGGCAGACCGTCACGTTTAGCCGACGATTTACTCGCCGGTCGGTCCGTGTCGGTCACCGGCGACCGATACCCTCATTTTTCAGCCCCGTCAGGTCCGAGCGTGTACGGATTGGAACTCGCCGGCGAGGAAGACGCGTTCGCTGCCCGTGAGGCCGCCGCCGCGGCGACGGCAGTCGACGTCGTCGCCCCGGGACTCGCCACCGCCCGCGGCGTCGACACCGAGCGAGCGAGACAGCTCGCCTACACCCGTCGCGTCGTCGAACTCCTCGGAACCTGTGCCCCCGACGTCGACGCCGCCCGCGCACTCGTCGTGGCGGCCAGCATCGACCGAGACGGAACCGTGGCCGTCCGCGCCCGCGACGTGCGCGGCCTGACGGGTATCAGTACGACCGACACCGAACGACGGGTCGGGTCGGCACTGGTCGAACGCGGGTTCGACGTGGACCTGGACGACCCGGACCACGAACTCCGCGTCTACTTCTCCGACGACACCTGTCTCGTCGGGTGGACTGTCACCGAGAGCGTCCGCGACTTCGCGGAGCGAAAACCGACCGACCGGCCCTTCTTCCAACCGGGGAGCATGGCCCCCGTGGACGCTCGCGCGTTCGTCAACATCGCCGGCGCGGAACCCGGTGCCCGAATTTTAGACCCGATGTGCGGCACCGGCGGTGTGTTGCTGGAGGCCGGACTGGTCGGTGCCGACGTCGTCGGCGTCGACGCACAGGAGAAGATGGCCCGCGGTGCGCAGGTGAATTTAGACCACTACGTCGGCGGCGGCCACGTCGTTCGCGGCGACGCGACGGCACTTCCGCTCAAAGACGACTCGATAGACGGCGTGGTGTTCGACGCCCCCTACGGCCGACAGTCGAAGATTGCACAGCACTCGCTTTCGGACTTAGTCGGCGGCGCGTTACGAGAGGTGTATCGCGTTTCGCCGCGGTGTGTCATGGTCGCCGACAGGTCGTGGGTCGACGAAGCGGAGGACGCGGGGTGGGACGTAGAACAGGTGTTCGAGCGGCGAGTCCATCGGTCGCTAGTGCGGTACGTGCATCTTCTGCGTCGGTGAGGGCAGTGACCCGTCAGCGGTCAGAGACTCGGTGACCCGACACGTTTTCCACGCCGATACAGGTAGTACGACAGCAACGGAACCGAGACGACGTAGAACAGCGAGAACAGCGCCCCAGCGATGTGGACGAGACCCGCCGCGACCCAAAGCCACCGTGGCCGCCACGATACCGACGATTCCCGCACGGCGTAGACGTCGATAGCGAGGAACACCAGAACGACGAAACCGACGAGGAGGCTGATACCGTCGGCGAGAAAGAGGACTGCGAAGAAACTGAGTGCGGCCTCTGGGGACTCAGCTTCGATGGCGGGCATGATTCCAGCGACTGCCGCAACCGCGAGGACGCTGAGGAATACCGAAATCGGGAACGCAGCGACACCGTACCACCATGGGAGTGGGACCGGTTGGGAGCGAGACGACGAGTTCGAACCGAGTGGTGTGGAGGACACGTCGTATCCGACGGTCGTGTTTGGTAAATAGTTGTCATTGTATTGACGTGGGTTCGAGGGACTTCACCCACCGAACTGGCCCCCGCCGCACAACACGTCCGCACTCAGCAGTCACACTGTTTCAGTTCGAGTATAGTCGGATGACGAGCGCAACCGCTCACCGTGTTAGAACGACGGTGTAGGTCAGCCAGCGGAACCCACTGTGGTAAACCACAGGGGCTGAAAGGAACCGACTGACCGTGCCGTCTACGTAAGTCTCTCTGCTGTCGCTATAAGAGGCCTGCGGAACCGCAGTCTGACACGTCCCGGTGAAACCGGTCCGCCACGGCAAAAACAGAGGTTCGAGCGGAACGTCGGTCAGGTCGACACGGTGTCACAGGTCCATCCGGGGTCCCGACCGGTGCGAGCGATGAGGTCGGACCGACACGCCGGACAGTAGTCGGGGACGTCGGACTCGTTTTGTGGGACGTAGACGCCGCCACCGCACTCCACACACGCGTCGGCGACGATGGTCACGCAGTCCGCACAGACGTTGAAGTCGTCTACCGTGAGGTCGCGCAGCACTTCGAGTTGTTTGTCCAATATGTACTCGTCGATGACCGCCTGACAGCGTTGGCACGGCTTCATAGCGATACATCATGTCGCATGAGACCATACCTCATATAGTTATCCCTGCGACAGTCTCGATACCGTCATCATCTGGTCGAACCGAGTTCGGCGTCTCACGGAGAATAGGTGCGCGACTGTTGCGTCGAGTCCGAGAGGAGATTCTGCCGTGGCGGACACCGATAGCGGGCGTCGGTTATTCGAGTACGTACCGGTTCTCTCGGTACGCGTTGCCGCCGATAGTCGTCTGTGTCTCGTCGACGAACTCGAACCCGAACTGTTCGTAGAAGTTGTTCCCCGGTTCGTTCTCGGCCAGCACCATCGCGTTGATTCGGGTGACGCCCTCCTCAGAGAGTTCGGTCCGGGTTCGGTTGAGCAACTCGTGGCCGACGTTCTGGCGGCGGTAGTCGGGGTGGACGTAGAGGCGGAGGATGTAGCCCTCGTGCTCGTCGCTGCTCCACGTGGCGTGGGCGAACCCGACGACTGCGTCGTCACGCTCGGCGACGAGGACGAGTGACCGGGCCGGAAAGAGCGCATCCGCAATCTGCTCGCGTGCGTACCAGTCGTTGAACCCCTCCTCGATGGTCTCTCGTGTCAGAATCTCCGGATAATCGGTCTCCCAGGACCGCTTTGCCACCTGCCGAATCGCGTCGATGTCCGCTTCGGTGGCCACTCGTATCGACATGTGTACACACACCACGTGCGCACCGATATTCCTTCCCCCTCTCCGGCCGTACCGTGTCGATTACCGCCGTGCCAACACCGTCTCGCCCGCCCGCACCGTCTCTCCTTTCTCGACGGTCAGGTCCTCGGAACTGAACCCCTCGGGCAACAACACGTCCGCCCGGGAACCGAAGTCGATGTGGCCGATTCTGTCGCCACGCGCGAGTTCGTCTCCAGTCGCAACGTAGGGGTGAATCCGGCGGGCGAACGCACCCGCAATCTGAGACACCTCGTACACCCCGTCGTCTGATTCGACTTCGATATCGACGCGCTCGTTCTTGTCCGAATCCTTCGAGAACGCCGGTTTGTGTGCGCCCGGACGGTGGGTCACGTCGCGAACCGTCCCCGGGACGGGCGCGCGGTTGACGTGCACGTCGGTGACGTTCATGAAGACGCCGACGCGGATGCGACCATCTTCGACGCGAATCACGGAGACGTGGCCGTCGGCGGGCGAGACGACGCCCGGTTCGTCCGGTGGCGAACGCTCCGGGTCGCGGAAGAACCAGAGGACGAACGCGCCGAAGGCGAGTAACGCGGCCCCCAGCGGTGGGAAGACGAACGCCGAGATGGCGGCCCCAACGAACGCGGGGACGGCGAACCGCCGATAGCCGGGTGCGAACTGCATCTACGCCTCACCCCGGACCTCGGCACCCCAACTCGTCAGGAGGTGCGTGATATGTAGTCTGTCGTCGATTCCAATCGAGATGTCGAGGTCGACCTGCCCGGCGAGTTCGTGGAGGCGCGCGAGTTCGCCGTCTGCGAATCGTTCCGGGGTTGCGTCGGCGACGCGGAGGATGTCGCGAAGGAGTTCGTCGCCCTCGTAGCCCTCGTCGTCGAGGAGCGTCGTAATCGTCTTGCGCGCGTCCTTGATGTCGCCGTCGCGAGCGTTGATGAGGAGCGTCTTCAGTTCGTCGTCGAACCCCACGTCGCCGAGGGCGGCGTGGACGGTACCCATGGTCACCTCGTCAGCCTCGACGGCCGTCCGCTGTGCCGAGAGGATTGCCTTGCGGATATTGCCGTTAGAGGCGTCCACGAGGAACTTGAGGCCACTCTGGTCGTATTCGACCTCCTCGGCTTCGAGGATGTTCGCCACGAGCGCTTCGAGTGCGTCGTCGTCCGGCGTGGGCATCGGGACGGGGAAACACCGGGAGCGAATCGGCGGGATGAGTTTCGAGGGTTGCCGCGTCGTGATGACGAACTGGGTCGTGCGGTGGTGTTGTTCCATCACGCGGCGAAGCGCCTGCTGGAAGTCCTCGCGGATGGCCTCGGCGTTGTCGAGGACGATAGTCTTGTACCCGCCCGACATCGGGGCGTAACTGGCCGACTCCTTGAGCACGCGATTTATCATGTCGCGTTTCGCCATGCGACTGCGTCCGTCGAGGAACTGTTCGAAGCGCGGGTCCTGTCGAATCTGCTTTTTCGTCCGGTTGAAGAAGTCCGCGACGTTGAGTTCGATGAGGTCGTTGTCCGGGTCTGCGTGTGCTTCCTCGGCGAGTGCGCGGACCGCTGCCGTCTTGCCGACACCCGGCGGTCCCTGTACCACGAGGTTCATCGGTTCGTCCACGGCGCGGCGAAGTCGCTCACGAACCTCCTCTTGTGGGAGGTCGGCGAGTGTCGGCGCGTGCGTCTCGGTCCACAGCGGCGCGTCCATTGGACTGCGATAGCAGATGGTCGGGTAAGAATCGGTCGGTCCACCTCGGGGCGACCC